>NZ_BAAAOB010000001.1:397821-1996009 GCF_039530105.1 Leucobacter iarius
CGCCGGCCTCGTTCTTCACGACAACCGTCGCACCAGGCTCAGCCTGACCCGACACCTTCGAACCGTTCGACGGATCCACCACCGGCGCCGCAGGAGCAGCCGCGTCAACGGTCACCTCAGCAGGCTCCGACGTGTTCCCCGAGGGGCTCGTCACCTCAACAGCAATGACGTCACCATCGTTCGGCTTCGGCGACAGCGGAATCGTGAAGTTCCCCTCAGCATCCGACTGGCCCTGACCAATGACGTTGCCGTCCTTGTCCTTGACAACAACCTCAGCACCAGGCTCGGTCTTACCCGAAACCTCGGAACCGTTCGACGGATCAACCGTCGGCGCAGCCGGCGCAACCGCGTCAACCACAACGACCGTCGCATCAGACTCGTTCTTCGCCGCATCAACCGCGACCACAGACAGCTTCTCGCCATCCTTCGCAGCCGGATCCAGCACGACCGAGAAACGACCATCCTGATCAGCAACCACGCTGCCAACCACGTCGCCGGCCTCGTTCTTCACGACAACCGTCGCACCAGGCTCAGCCTGACCCGACACCTTCGAACCGTTCGACGGATCCACCACCGGCGCCGCAGGAGCAGCCGCGTCAACGGTCACCTCAGCAGGCTCCGAAAGATTGCCTACGGTGTTCTTCGCGTACACGCTGATCGTTTCACCGTCGCTAGGCACCGGAGAAAGCTCGAGGCTAAAAGAACCGTCCGGCTTCGCGGTGCCAGTACCAATGACATCCCCCGCAGCGTTCTTCACTACAATTCCGACTCCGGGAGTCGCCTTGCCGCTCACGCTCTGCCCGTTGCTGGGCTGTGCAGTGGGCGCGGCCGGACGGGTGGAGTCAAACACCACGCTCAGACTCTTCGTCGGTGAAGCTTTCCCGTCACTTGTCGTGTTCGACACGGTCAGGCTGTTAGAGCCTGAAACAAGGTTACTCGTCGCCTGCGCGTACCACAGGCCGTCTTCACCGACCCTGGTCTCTGCGACAACGAGCGTTCCCCGCTTAACTACTACAGGAGAACCTGGCTGGCCCTTGCCAGAGATCGGGAAGCCGATTCCCTGAAGGCTGCCGCTCGCGGGCGAGTCGAGAGTGAACAAGTAAGAGTTGTAATACACCGGGGAACCCACGACATTATTCCCATTAATGTCCGTGTAGGTCGGTGTGAGGTACCCGAAGCCAGCCGGCAACTCGGTTGACCAGGCGTTCCCAATGGGAATGAAGGCGGTTCCTACCGTTTTGCCGTCTGCGTCCCGGAGCGTCACAGTGGAACCGGCGTCACCGGCGCCCGACACAGTGGTTGATCCCGTCACTGGCGCAGTAGTGACCGAAGAAACCGACTTCGGGTTCGTTACTGCCCAGTGCGTCGGAGTCGTGCTTGTCTCTCCACCCAATTCCAAGGTCGCGCCTGCCGGAAGCGACCGGACCACAGCCGAAATTGCGGCAGTCGGGGCGAGATAGACATTTAGACTAAACGAAACTCTATAATCTTTTGGCACCACCGAGCCCGCCGGAATCGTGCAAGATGCCAGCCGCCTATCAATCGAGAAGTCGCAATAGTCTTTAGCTGGCACATCGTAAGAAACGGGCCAGGATCCCGACTTGTTGTCGAGACGCATGCGAAGGTTTCCCGTCTCCTTGTTGAAGGCCTCCTCCGGGGGAAGCTTAATCTCGAGTTTCGCACCGCTCAAGTCAACCGACGCACCCGTCCTTGTCGCCCAGTACGTCCACGCGCCGCCACCTTGACCCGCTGTCTGAACGGCGGGGGGAGTAGTCTTGAGGCTCGAGTCCTGCGCGCCGGAGCCAGGAATGCCCAGCGAAATGAGGTCAGAAACACCGGCAGCCTGCGCCGCAGTCGGAGCCACAGCAACCGTGCCGAAGGTGGCAACCAATGCCGCCAACCCGGCAGTCATGATTCGACGCGCAGACGCGACTCCCTTTGGGGGTTCAGGTTGCATAAAGGCAATAGCGCGCCCTGCCAGATCGGCCCGATCTTCCCCCGTCGACAGGATTTCGCCATGCCGCACTGATTCTTTTCCTTTATCCATTCTTGTCTTTCTTGAATATAGACGATATAAAATACAAAGCCGTCGCTCACAGACAGGCACGGGAGCACGCGCTAACGGACACGCACTTGCATAAAACCCCTGAAGGGCTGAAGAACTTTCCGCGTCGCTCATCGCATCGCACTAGAGGCGTCACGACTTTTGACCAGCCAGCCGCGGTTTTCCGCTCGCAGAGCAGATAACACGCGCGCTACTTGCCGCCACCCTGCCGTTCGGCAATCGTGTAGTTCAGAACATCTTTGCCTTTGACTTCAGTCACCCCGACTCGAACGGAGTACTTCGCATTCGCAAATGAGTAGGCTTTCACCTTGCCGCCAGATTCACTCTCGCCGATAATCTTGAAATCTCTCTTTTCGAGCTGCTTCAGCGCGTTTTCTCTAGAGTCACTTTCTCCGAGCTCGACACTCACGTTCCAAGCCCCGCCGCTTTTCCCGGCCGACAGGATAGTCCCCTCGGCAATTTGCACCGCACCCGGAAGGTCTTTCGGCATCTTGACTTCGTGGGCGGCCCCGCCCACGCAGCCAGTGAGTCCGGTCACGAACACGGCACCAGCCAGGAGCGCCAGAGCTTTCGCGCCAAACCGCACACGCCATGCCGTTCGACTCACATTTTTAGCTGCAACTTCCACAGCCCCACTCCTTTTCCCTTCAGAGCCCAAACCAGCGGATCGCTTGCGATTGGGCGCGCACCTTGCGCATTCCCAAGGGTCAGGGAAGCCAGGTCACCTTCTTGGGGACGAGACCGATGCCCCGAGCCCCGACCTTCAAAACCGGTGTCCTGCTTCAGGCTCTCCGTACAAAACGAGCTGACGTGCGTGCAGTCGAAACCGCCGACAATCGCCTGGCTCAGGCCCACCCTCCACAAGCTCTAACCGAGCCGCTTTCCAACGATGCAGACGGACATCTCCGTTTCGCGCAAGCATCCTCTCCCCGGCAGTCGAAGATCCTGCCGCGGTGGACCCCCGGGCGGGTGACGGAAGAACCAGCAGTTCCCGACAACAGAAAGGTAGACCGAGCAGAACCCCGCCTTCGGCCAGGACCATCACGGTCTCGCACCTATGTACGCGCGTTCTCCACGGACCACAGCACGGGAGGTACGCATTTGCGTCCGATGCGCACGCAGATTCGGATCGCCGAGGATCTATCTTCCCCCGCCCAGGTGAAGATAGATGACGAGCGCAGATGTTCACTCCTGGCCACCCCGGGCCATTCACAGTTCTGCAGCTCCCCTTCACGCGGCTGGCATGGCGGTGGGTTAAGCCCAGCCAGCCCCCGAAGGGCCTCAGGCGGGCATCCCCCCCCCCCCCCCCCCCCCCCCCCCCCCGAAGGAATGCCCGCCTGCGCTCTTGATCACAGTCTTAGACCTCGGGGACGGTTCCCATGCCGAACACATTTGCGGACCCGTCGTGCGCACCAGATCCGGCCGCCATTCTTCTCGCCCTTGAAGATGAGTCTTGGATCTGGGAGTCCGTGCTCGATGTGTTTGAACCTCGCGATGCCATGCTTACATGGCGGCACTATCGTGACGGAGGATGATGGCTTGCTAAGTTCACCTCAAACGGTAGGACGGTTGCGTGGATCAGCATCTGGGATGGCGCAGTGCGTGTCGCCTTCCATTTTGCGGAGCGTATGAGGCCCACAGTCGTGGATTGCCCTACGATCTCTTCTCAACGTCGTGTGCACCTTACCTGTGCGCCACCAACGAGCCATTTGTTCTCAATCTCCATAGGCGTTCACGCGGCAGAAGACATCGCCGATGTCGCAGCACTTCGCCGCCTCAAGCTCACGCTGAGATAGGGCCCCCTTCTGCCCTATTTGCAGGGCAAGTGACTGCTGGCCTGCGGAAATACGGGACCCAGACCGGAGTCTGCGGCCTCGGTTGGGAAAGGCGCCCGCCTAGGCATACAGGAGTCCACGCTCCGGCCTTTTAGAGGTCACGGGTCCATGCTTTATCCGTCTCGCGAACGTTCAAATTCCCTGAGCCCCGTGCCGGCGCGCCCTCCCTGGCTCGCCCGGCGCTAGCTGCACTGACCCGGATCGTTGTTGACGTAGGAGAAGCCTCCGGTGTCGAGTTGGAGCTGTCTAGTTCTACAAGCTCGCACACACGGAGGCTTCTCGTGTCCCACGCTAATGCCCGGCTGGCCCCAGCCGGGAGATTGATCATGATCCAGCGCATCCAGTCCGGCCGGCCGGTCGCGCACGTCGCCGCAGAAATGGGTATCTCCCGCACGACAGCGTGGCGATGGTGGCGCAGGTACCGCGACCACGGGCTGGCCGGGCTGACAGACCGATCCAGCATCGCGAGATCGCATCCAGCACGGACGAGTACCTGCGTGGAGACACGGGTGCGGATCATGCGGCACTTCACCCGCCGCGGGCCGGTGTTCATCGCGGGCAAGCTCGGCATGCACGCCTCGACCGTTGGCCGGGTGCTGCGCCGTCACCGGGTGCCGCTGCTGCGGGAGCTGGACCCAGTCACCGGGACCCGGATCCGGGCAGAACGGCGCTCCGCCCGCAGGTACGAGCATGATCATCCCGGCTCGCTGGTCCATATCGATGTGAAGAAACTCGGCCGGATCCCTGACGGCGGCTGGTGGCGTATGCATAGCCGCGGCGAACGACCCAATAGGAAACGGGGACTGGGTTACGACTACGTCCACACCGTCATCGATGACCATTCTCGTGTCGCCTACGCGGAGATCCACTATGACGATCAGGGCACCCCACCGCGGCGGGCATCCTCGAACGCGCGATCGCGTTCTACGCGAGTCTGGGCGTGAGGGTCGAACGCGTCATCAGCGATAACGCGTTCGCCTACCGGCACTCAACTGTGGTCCACAGCGTGATCGATGCTCACGGCATCCGGCAGATATTCATTAAGCCGCACTGTCCACGGACGAATGGGAAGGTTGAACGCCTGAACTGGACTCTCGCTGCCGAGTGGGCCCAGGCGAGGCTTTGGACTTCCAACAATGCCCGAGCCGCTGGCTTGACGGCCTGGCTCGACCACTACAACCCAGACAGAGCCCATCTCGGCATCGGAGGCAAGACCCCCATCGATCGAATCAACAACGGTCGAGGTCAGCACGTCTAGATGCGGGTCGCGACTCGTGTGAGACGGATCGGAACGATAACCACCGCAACACAAGTCGAAGTCGCACTTGCCCCCCCAACACCCTGCTCAGACTCCTCAGTTAGGCTGAAATCGTGTGTTCCGCGCGGGGTGGGGCGACGGAGGGGTACTGCTAGTGTCTACGGAAGGCTCTGTGGCCGAGTCGATTGCGCATCCCGTTCGGCTCCGATGCCTTCAACTCTTGCTGGGCAGACCGATGACCACAGCAGAGCTGTCCGGCCTCATACCTGATGTCTCACAGGCCACCGTATATCGCCATGTAAGCGAGCTGATCCGTACTGGGTACGTCGAAGTCGTCCGAGAACGGCGGGTGAGGGGAACTACCGAACGAACGCTCGCGCTCGGGAAACGTCTGCTGCGCCTGGAGTTTGAAGAACTCTCCACGCTCAACGACCGCGAACTTCGAGACAGCTTCACGGAGTTCCTGGTGCAAGTCGCGCACTCATTCGAACGACTCGTTGATCACGACGAGCCTGCGCTGCGCCCGCTCATGTCGATCAGTACCGAAACGGTGTTCGTAAACGTCGAAGACCTTGCCGCAATCGAGGCCGAGGTGACTGCAGTGCTTGACCGGTACCGAACCCCTGGTGCAGGCCGCCACCGCTTGAGTAACATCACCATACGCATCCCCGCCGCCGAGGTATAGCCCGAGACGGCGCCAGCAGTCGGTCGAAATCTCTCCTACCTGAGCAAGAATATTTTCAGTAGTGCCCAGCGCTGGCCACCAGTGAGAACAATAGAACCCCCTCTCCTGGTAGGTCTAGGAGACGGAAAGTTGTATTTCGCGAATGATCGCGCGGGTATAAGGTTTCCCCAGAAGCCGAACTCGCAGCGACGCGCAAGTTCGGTCAGCTCGACGAGGGGATCACCGCCGTGGGACGTTCTACTCCGCATCGGAAACCGTTTGCACGAGGACTCGCGCTCGTTCTCGGGCTTGCGCTTGCGCTCGGCCTCCCGGCCGTCCCGCAGGCCGCGATGGCAGCTGAGCCCACGGCGGTTCTCGCCATCAAGAAGTCCGCGTCGAGTCCCGAGGTGCGTCCAGGAGAGACCCTGGAGTACACGGTCGAGGTCTCATGCTCGACCCTCCAAGACGTCGGATGCGTCAATGCGGTCCTGACCGACTCGGTGCCGGCGGAGTTCGAAATCGTGGATGTATCGGTCTCGAACGCGCCCCATGAGAAGCCCCTGTTCTCGGGGCAGGACGTGAAGGTCGTCTTCGCCGAGAAGCTCGACGAGAGCTCGATCGGCCTGATCGACAATGCGAGCGCGACGGTCACCATCACGGTGAAACTGCGCGACGGACTATCGTACGAGAAGAACGGCGTCGAGATCCCGAACACCGCCGAGGTCGCTGCCGACAATGCACGGACGCAATCATCGACGGCGGTGACCAAGCCGGTCATCGAGCTGAAACTCGCGACGTCGGCCACAAAGTCGTTCGAGCCCAAGACTGGGCAGGCGAAACCCGGCACGAAGACCAAACTGACGCTGGGAGGCGTCAACGAGTCGAACGCCGGTGTCGAGTCGCTGACGCTCACGGATCCGGTCGATCCTAGCGCGGGGAACGGTCCGTTCGAGAGGCTCGCGATCACCGGGCTCTCGGGGATCACCTACCCGGAGGGGGCTGTGCAGGCTCGGGTGCAGTACTTCATCGACGGTGGATGGGTCGACGGTGGCTCTGCCGCCGACGGGCAGATCCCGAATGCGCCTCCGGGAGTTGATCTTGCGAAGGCGGTCGGGGTCCGCGTCTTTTTCGTTGCAGCTGACGGGAAGCAGCTCCCTCAGAGCGCGACGGGCGGCATCGTCCTGGACCTGGTCCAGCGCGAGAACGTCGTGCAGCTCGATGAGACCACGGTTGTGAAGAACACGGTCGAGAGCACGGTCGAGCTCGGTGGCAAGCACGCGTCCGGTACCCATTCCGCCGACTACACGATCGTGACCGACCCGATCACTGTCGGGGCGGGCAAGACCTTCGAACCGGATACCGTGCTGCCCGGACAGCCCTCGAAGGTGACGTTGAGTGGGACGAACTCGGGGCTGACGCCGCTCGATGCGCTCTCGATCCGCGAACCTGCAGCAGGAGACTTCGACGCGAGGATCGAGTTCACGGGGTTCACGTCGAAGGTCTCCTACCCGCAGGGAGCGGATTCGGGCCGGCTCACGCTGGTCTACCTGGATCGTTCTGGTGACACGAAGACGTACGAGCAGGACCTCAGCGACGGTGCAGCGTTCCCAGCGCTGCCCGACGACTTCGGTTCACTCAAACATTTCGAGGTCCGTTTCTCGCACACAGGGGGAGAGCCGATCATCGCGGGTGCTGAGGCGCGGATCGAGTTCGGCGTCACCGCAACCGATGCGCTGCCCGCGGGAACGAGGATCGACAACGTTGTCAAGGTGACCGGCAGTGCGAACGACGCCGATGTCTCGGCCCAGGCGAGCGACACGCTCACGATCGAAGAACGTACGCTCGAGGTCGAGACGCAGAAGAAGGTCAGCCCGGGTACCATCTGGGGCGTCGCCGGCGAGGTCGCGACGATCCAGCTGCCCACCAAGGTGAAGGAACGACCGGCTTCGAACACGAACGCGCACCAGATCGTGGTGAGCGATCCCGTGCTCGGAGCGGACGGCAAACCGGCCGATTCCGAGTGGTGGAAGTCGTTCAAGCCGACCGCGATCACGAAGACCGACGTACCGGTCGGAGCCACGCTCACGATCGAGTACTTCGACACCGTTGCGGGTGAATGGAAGACGCTTCAGAGCGATGTTCCGGGCGGCCAGTCGTTCTCGATGAATATCCCGGCGGAACTGCAGGACCGGATCGGCGGACTGAAGTTCACCTTCGAGAACACGGATCCGGGATTCTCTCCCGGATCCATCGTGCAGCCGAACATCACGACAGAATTGCGGCAGAGCCTGCAGCCCAAGCCCGAGGGCAGCGACGTACAGGTGCGCAACTGCTCGGGGGCCTCGGCGCACGCTCCAGGTACGACAGCGGGGGCCGCAACCGTCGACCCGTGCCCGGAGATCGAGATACTCGCACCGACGCCGGGCGAATACGACCTGCTGAGCAAGCAGTGGATCGCTCCGGCCGACGGGCTCGTCTCCGCGCGGTCGGGTGAGCACGCCACCTCGCGGCTGCGCTGGTCCACCGGTGGACTGAGCGGCATCGAGAAGATCGTGATCGCGGACACCCGCACCGGGAACTCGCAGGACGCCGGCCCGAAGGACGCCTTGGCCGACACGACGTTCGAGGCCTTCGACCTGCTGGCCGTGCACGCAATCACCGCGGAGAGCGACCCACTGCTGAAGTACGACAAGATCGTCGCCGTCGAGCTGTGGCGCTCGGGCGCGTGGGTTCCTGCGAGCGGTGCCACCGGGCTTCCGTATTCGGGATCGATGCCGGAGATCAAGCTGACGTCGGCCGAGCAAGCCTCGACGACGGGGGTACGCCTGATCGTGGAGGAGAACGCTGAGGCCCGGAAGGCCTCGACGGATCCGACCGCGCCGACGGTCGGCAGCGGTGTCGCCCGCTCGAACGGGAACACCCGCACCGTCGATCTCGAGTGGGCGGTGCGCGACACGAAGCGCTCGGATGATTCGCCCGTGCTCGGGAGCGATCTCTACAACACGACCACGGCCGGCGACGTGAACAACATCGCGAACGTTTCGGGGTTCACGGACGGCAGCGGTGTCGCCCGCGACGAGGACTCCGACCTGATCTCGATCCTTGACCGTCCGCTGACAGTCAGTGTGGCCAAGGGATGGTCGGGAGGGCCTCTGGGGATACCGCCGCAGGGCACGGTAGAGAGCCAGTATCCGAGCGGACGCGTCACGATCGCCGCGACGAACACTACCGTCGCGAAGGTGGATCGGCTCAGCATCGTCGATCCGGGCACGGCTGGCGGTGGTAAGGATCCCTTCTCGGTGTTCGACCTGAAGAAGATCGTGGGGATCACCATCCCCGAAGGCGCGAAGGAGGCCGAAACCATTGTGCTGCTGCACCGTGCGAACGTGCCCGACCAGCGTCTCAATGTGGCCGATGCGAAAGCGCAGACCTCCGAGCAGCTGAGGGACGTGGTCGGCGTGAGGGTCGAGCATAACGGACGCATCGTCTCCGGCGGGAAATCGGTGCTCACCATGGATCTCCGGCTGCGCGCCACGCACCGCAACGGGGGCGCCCCGGTGACGCTGGCGGACTCCCCGGTGAAGAACATGACGACCGCGACCGTTGAGGACGCGGGCGGTGTGAACGGGAACCACACGGTGAGCGCGCAGGACGAGGCGCAGATCGCGCTCGCGAACCTGAACATCGGGATCACCACGACGAAGTCCTTCGACCCTGCATCCCAACCCGCGACGCTGCTGCCCAGCGAACCCGGGTACGCGGATGAGCCGTGGGACCCTGTGAAGATGACCTTGAGCGCGCGTCCGAGCGGGTCGGCCCGGGCCGCGGAAATGGTGGTCACGGATGATACGGCGCCGTTCTGGAACGCCTACCGTTTCGTCGGATTCGATCCAGCGTTCGCGCTCTCAGCACCGATCCAGGAAGTGCGGGTCGATGCGCTCGTCGGCGGAGTCCACGAGACCGGCCCGGGGAACAGCTTGACGCTCAAGCTGGCGAGCTGGAAAGAAGGTAGCTTCGCGGATACCCCGAAGCTGCCGTCCTCGGTGGACCCCGGTGACGTGCAGGGTCTACGGTTCACCTTCCGACGCACCGACGGTTCTCAGTGGGAGAACCCGGCAAACCCGAAACAGGAGCTCCCGCTGCTGGTGAAGCGGCGCGCCTTCCTCGCCTCGGACGGATCGACACCGGTGCCGTACACCGGTCAAGCCGCCGCCCCAGGCGAGGCCATCCTGGTCGCGGGCCATCCCGGAGGCGGCCACTTCACGAACACCGTGGTCGGAGAAGTAACGAGTGCAGTCGCGGGATCAGGCTCGGTGCCGTTGAAGGCGTTGCACAGCACGACCGCGCAGGTGCTCTACGAGTCGGGACGGACCGAGGTGAGCGTCAAGAAGACGCCGATCGGAGCGCAGAAGCCCGGTGAGGTGATCCCGTTCACGCTCACGGTCACCAACACGGCACCCGTGTCCGCGGGAATGGAGAAGTCGATCCTGAACCCGCGGATCGTGGATCTGCTGCCGACCGATGCCGCAGGAAAACCCTGGTTGGTGTTCGACCCGGAAGGTGATGCGCCGCGCTACGCGTATGCGTTCCAGAAGGGCTCGGTGGCCCCGGCAGCCCCGAACCTGCCGATGACGACAGATGCCGCAAAGATTCGAGTGACTGAGGCACCCGGGACGAGCCCGAAGCGCATCGAGTTCGCGTTCCCCGACGGGACCGTGCTGATGCCTGGCGAGAGTTACACGATCACCATCAACATGATGTTCCGACCAGGCATCGTGGCGAACCAGCACATCACGAACGGGCTCGAGGTGACAGCAGAGGAGCCTTTCGCGTTCTGCAACGGCGTCGAAGGGGACGTGAACGCCTGCGCGACGAGTACCGAGGTGTATCCGACCGTGGTCGGTGCGCTGCGCGGGCAGAAGTTCGTGAAAGCCGACGATGACGAGCTCGGGGTGACGAACGTCGCGAACCCGGCCGCGTCCGACAAGTGCTCACCGGCGCTCTCTGATGATCTCGGGGCGTTCTACGCCAGGGATTGCGTGCCGATCACGAAGCCGCTGCACACCGAAACCTGGCGCGAGCAGGTGCAGAACAGCGGAACCGTCGACATGGACGAGGTGGTCGCCATCGACCGTCTCCCCGTACCCGGCGACCAGGGGGCGCTCGCGCTGCTGCCCCGCGGCAGCCAGTGGATGCCGGAATGGGCCGGAGCGCTTCGCATCGTCGATGCGCCCGGATACCGGAAGCCGGACTCCGTCGAGTTCTTCACTTCCGACGCCGCCGACCCCTGCACCGCCGACCTGTACCCGGCCAGCGGGACCCCCTGCCCGCCAGGTGCCTGGACACCCCTCGACGGGTCGACCGACCCGACCTCGGTGAAGCATGTGAAGGCGGTGTTCCACTTCGTCGATGACCCGGCGAACGACAAGCGCCTGTTCGCACCGGGCGACACGCTGGGATACACCTTCCAGACCCGCACTCCCGCTTCCTCACCGGTGATGACGTCGGACACCGTGGCCTGGAACACGATCGCGATCGGTGCCAAGACGGTCACCGCCGACGGACGCCAGACGGGCGAGGTACTCCCCTCGGAGGGACGCCGCGTCGGTGTCGCCCTGGCCACCGGCCCGCTCAGCGTGCTGAAGACCGTGACCGGAGCCGGCGCGGAGTTCGCGCCGAAGACCTTCGAGGTGCAGGTCGAGTGCCGTGTGAGCCATGACGGACTCACGGTGGCGCTGCCCCCGATCACGGCCACCGTGCCGAGCGGAAAGAAGACGGTGCTCGCCGAGCAGCTGCCCTGGGGCGCGAAATGCAGTGTCGTCGACCGGGGAGGG
Source organism: Leucobacter iarius (assembly GCF_039530105.1). Lineage (NCBI taxonomy): Bacteria > Bacillati > Actinomycetota > Actinomycetes > Micrococcales > Microbacteriaceae > Leucobacter > Leucobacter iarius. The sequence continues at coordinate 409,478 of NZ_BAAAOB010000001.1, forward strand.
GCGAACGGGGAGACGTCCTCCACTCCGGGTGATGAAGTTACGATCGGACGCGATACCGATCCGGTTCCACTCGCGACGCTCGAGAACCACTACGACCTCACCTCGTTCACCGTCGAGAAGCAGGTGACGGGGGCGAGTACGGCGGAAGGGGCGCCCGTCGACTACGGTTCCTTCGCATTCGAAGCATCCTGCACCTTCCTGGGCAAGACGATCCTTCAGAAGCAGAAGGAGTTCCGTGCTGGTGAGCGCTGGACCCTGGAGGGGCTGCCCGTCGGCGCGGAGTGCACCGTGAAGGAAACTGAGGCGAAGGGCGCGGGGGTTTCGATCACCGTTGTATCGCCGGGCGGCGAGACCACCACGCAGGGGGCGAGCACGACCGTGACACTGCCTCCCCGGGAGAACGGGAATCCGGCGCTCCTGGTCCGCGCGAAGAACACGTTCGAACTCGCGGCGATCGAACTGGTCAAGCAGGTCGACGGTTCCGCTGCCGCAGGAGTTTCAGACTCTACGGTCTACGAGTTCGCGATCTCCTGCACCTGGGAGGGGCAGTCGGTCTTCCAGAAGACGGTCTCGATGACGAAGCGCGATGCGGTCGCCGGGAAGGTGATCCGCGTGGACACGCTGCCGAAGGGTGCGCGCTGCACAGTCGCGGAGACGGGCAGTGGAGGAGCGACGAGCTCGGAAGTGACCCCGAACGGCGGGAGCGAGGGTGTCCCTGCAGGATCGCTCACCGAGCCGGTGCGTTTCACCGCAGTCAATCGCTATGACGCCGGCGGACTGCGCGTGCAGAAAGAGATCGTCGGCCCCGGAGCCGATCGTTGGGGAACGGGCCCCTTCGAGGTGACGCTCGAGTGCACGCTAGCGGGGGCTCGGGTCGAAATCGACGGCGGTGCGAGCCGAACGCTGAACGTAGAGAACGGATACCGGGTCGAGTACGGTTCGCTCCCGGTCGGCGCGAAGTGCCTGCTGCAGGAGTCGAAGACCGGAGGCGCGACCAGCAGCACGGTCGTCGACTCCGAGGGGACTGAGCTCACCGGGCCGGTCGAGATCCGCGCCGGGGAAACCCCGGTGAGCCTGCGAGTGATCAACCGGTTCGATATCGGCGCGATTCGTGTCATCAAGCAGATCGTCGGTCCCGGAGCCGAGGCCGCGGGGAACCGTGAGTTCGTCGCCTCCCTGATCTGCACAATCGACAAGGATGGCGCGCGCGACAGGATCGAGATTCCCGGAGGACCGGACCGGACGCTGTCGAAGAAGGGCGGGTTCACCGCGCGGTACGAAGGCTTGCCAGTCGGCGCGAAGTGCGAGCTGCGCGAGACCAGCACCGGAGGCGCGGACGCCGTGTCGATCGTTCCGAACCTCGGCGACTCCGGAGTCGGGTTCGCCGAGATCAGGAACGGTGCGCATGTCGAGATCACCGTACGGAACTCGTTCAACACCGCCCCGGGAGAATCAAAGCCCCGGCTCGAGAACACCGGTTCGGGAACGTTGCTACCGTGGCTGGGCGCGGCAGGAGCCCTCATCGTGGCCGGCGTCCTCTTCCTGCTGCGTCGACGAAGCGGCGCGCTTCACCCCATCGACAACTAGGGCAGGCAGCCGAAGCAAAAACGGTCCAATAAGAAGGGAGAATCGAGTGCGGCAGGTGCGCTTACGGAAACAACCTTCGGCATGCTCACCTGCCCGCTGGCACCTCCAGCCAGGAAGCCTCCATCCAAATATTCGCACGCACATCACACACAGCTCCACGGGTACGCGAACTGGCAGCACCGAGCTCTGCTACGAACGCACGCAGATCAGAAATTCGCACGGGCTCCTCGTCGCATTCAGGCGAGGATTGGTGGTGAGCGCAGAATCCACTCCCCTTCACATCCCCCTGGGAAATTCATGGGCTGCGCTCCCCTTCAAGAGTGGCGGGCCTCGATGACCCCCTGGCCGGGTCCGCCACTCCCCCCCCAGGTGGAGGCTCCCTTCCGCCTGCTCGGGCCGGTCAGACAGACCCAATCTGCCCCCAGACATCGCGTCTCACCCACTTCGAGATTCCCGGAGGACCGGACCGGACGCTGTCGAAGAAGGGCGGGTTCACCGCGCGGCACGAAGGCTTGCCGGTCGGCGCGAAGTGCGAGCTGCGCGAGACCAGCACGGGAGGGGCGGATGCCGTGTCGATCGTTCCTGACCTCGGCGACTCCGGAGTCGGGTTCGCCGAGGTCAGGAACGGTGCGCATGTCGAGATCACCGTACGGAACTCGTTCAACACCGCCCCGGGAGGATCAAAGCCCCGGCTCGAGAACACCGGTTCGGGAACGTTGCTACCGCGGCTAGGAGCCGTCATCGCGCTTACCTCTGGCGGGATGCTGCTCCCCTTACGTCGTCGACGTGATGGTGTAGGACACTCTGGAACCTGCTGAGGTCCGCCCAGAAGCTTCGTTGATCGCCCATCGGTGGCGGGCCTGGTTCCAGGCCCGTTACCCCCTGTCCTGGCAAGTCACCAGAGCGAATGGACGCACCGTCTAAACCACAATCCCAGGAGCTCAAGCAGCCACGCCAAGCCGCTAACTACACGGTCGAGAAAATCTCCCCCCGGGGACGAGCGAAGATAAGGTTCATGACCGTGACGATGGATGCCATTGAGGCGGAAGAGCGCCGCAAAGACGCTTCCGACGACTCACCGGGCATCCGCCTCACAAGGCTTGCCCTGAAACACGAAGCAGTGACACGCCTCTCGCAGAAGCGGCACAGAGGCCGCGACTGCGCGGCTATCCGGGCCGGTGCGGCGAGATCTGCGCTCCGGAGGCAAGCAGGTATTCACGGATATCGTGGCGTCGTTTGGCGCTGACCTTCTTCATTAGCTTGTTCACGTGCGACTCCACCGTTCGAACGGAGACGAACAGCACCTCCGCGATCATGGGGTTCGTGAGTCCCGCCGCGACCAGTTCGGCCACCTCGTATTCGCGTGCGGTGAGGGAGGGCAGGCTCGGTCGGCTGACTGAACCCGCTGCAGTCTGCGCGACATGCCTCAGCCTTGCAATGGATTCAGCAGAGACGTTCCCATCCTCTGCAAACGCGCCCAGGGCGACGCGGGCACAGTACGCGGCTTCGCCGTACCGCCCCACGCCTTCAAGGACTTCCACGATTTGGATCGCTCGCGCGGCGTCGCCGGACTTGACGCTCTCAAAGAACTCGAACGTTCTGAGCACATTCGGGCTCTGCAAAGAGAGAACCCGAGGGCGGATATGTTCCCAGGTCTCTTTCGAAGTCGAGGACCGCACACCCTCGAGGTAACACCACGCCGCCGCAAGACGTATACCCCGGTCCCACAGCTCATCCCCGGCTTCCACGCTCATACGTGCGGCTGCCACGCTGTCTCCGTCAGCCGCTGCGGCATGCGCCAGGACCAGGGCTCGGCTTTGCAGGGGGAACACCCCATCCGGGAGACCACTCCTCTCGAGATCCTCCAGATGTTGCGTCATCGCCGCACGCTGTCCGTGCCGTGCCGCAAAGAAAGCTTCCATAAGCGTCAAGCCCACGAAGCTGATGGGCGCTTGTCCTGGCGGTAGCCCGAGCGGCGCCGCCTCCAGCGCTGTTGCCTCGGCGTCGTCCAGCCGATGGGCGGATATCGCGCAGAGCGCAGAGAGAAAGGAGTAGATCCGAATTCGGGTGCCATCTGATTGCAGATGCGCTTCCTGCAACCGCCGCTCGGCGAGGGTGTACGCGAACTCATAGTTGTCCATAGCGAGCTGGCAGTACACGACCAGAGCATCAAGCTCTGGCGTGGACACCTCGGCGTTGCTGTGAGCGGCGAGCAGAGCGTCGGCACCGACTGCGTTCCCGGTGATGATCAGCCAGCTCGCCCGAGCGAGAAGCACAGCGGGTCGGCTCCGTTCGGGGATCTCGTCCAATTCCCCGAACGGGAATGGCTCCTCCGCCGGGATGAGGCCGAATAGCAGGGAGAGATTCACCGCGGCCGCCCGCAGGCGCAGCGCTTCGCCCGGAAGACCAAGCGCTGCAGCTTCGAGCTCTGCTAGCGATTCCTTCGGGTCCCCGATACTTCGCGCCGTGTACGTCCAGTACGCGATTTCCCAGTCGGCGCGTTCTTGCTCAGAGCCTTCGAGCTGCCGCACCAGCATGCTTAGGGTGCTGACCTCGTCGACAGTGTTCCCGCTGTCCTGTTCGAGTGCCAACAGGAGCCCCACCGCACTCTGAAGATTTGGATTTGCAGACCATTCCTCACGCGCCTGAAGGGTGCGTAGACGGATGCGTTCGTGCACCAGCCGAATACGCGTCGCGCTGGCACGCGACTTCGGAGCTGATGTGGACACCTCAACGTCCTTCGCAAGAGCACCCCCGATCTCCGCGATCAGCGCCGATCGGTGGCCGGGCAGCGAACCGTGCCGGAAGTACTCGACCACGATTGGCGGGTTCACCGAGATGGTGCGCGTGTCTCCAGAAGCCACCACGACAATGTGTTGACGTTCCTCGAGCCGCAAAACCAACTCCTCGGAAACGACTCTCACGGCAGTCGCAAAGTCGACGGTCCCAAGGAGCGCGAGAGAGCGGAGAGCTTCAAGCTCCTCAGTACTCAGCTCGCGCAACAGGGACTCTACTGTTGCTTTCAGCGCAGGCGTCCACAACGAGCCGATGGCCTGCGCGACTCCGTCTTCCACCGTGATCGTGCCGGCCCGGCGGGCTGCATCAAAGAGCAAGAATGCAACACCAACATTGCCCCCAGACTTGGCGAACAGTCGGCTCATCGTGCCCGGCTCGATATTGACCGACAGCTGGGTCTCCAGTGACGCCTCGAGCTCGGAGAAGTTCATCGGCTCCAGTTCGACGGTGTACCTCGCTGTAACACTCGGCGCAGGCCTAGAGAGATTCAGAGTCCGCGTTCTCAGTCTGGCGTAAGCGACGGGAACTCCGAGTTTGGAACTCACCGCCTCAATCACTCCCCAGGAAGACTCATCGATGTACTCACTGTCGTCGACAAGCACCACCGTTCGACGATCCCGGACCGCGTCACTGAGCGCAGCATACGCACTCAGCAACGACGGTAGTCGGCCTGTCTCAGCACCGCTGCTGACGCCAGCCAAGCCAAGTGCCATGAGCTGGCTCTGCCGGAACGCCTCAAATCCTGCCACCTCAACAACCTGCCACCCGAGGGTCTTGAAGTGCTCACGAATGCGCCGTAGGAGCGAGGTACGACCGCTTCCTCGATCTCCTGCGATCTCAAGGGAATGCCCCTCCTGCAGAAGCTCGACCGCCGTCAAATAGAGTTCCCCGCGCGACACTGGAACCTGCCTTAGATCTCGACCCAACGCCCACCGCTGAAGCGCTACCCAGGTACTCTCGACCGAGAAATTCCGGCCCCGATGGGAGGCCTCGATCGACCGGTCATCCTTCACTGCGAAGCATACTCCGTCGGGCGTCAGCATGCCCCGCTCCTCATAGTTAGAACCAGAGCAGAGTCCGGTCTGCAAGGAGAGATCGTACGGAGAGGCCCGTGCAATATCGACTGATTTGCGAGCGCGGCCACACGTGCAGGCACGCGACAGCCGCACCCGAGAGCCAATGGCGGACATTCATACGCACGAACATCAGCCGCAGCGAAGGATTGGTTCACAGTCGTTCACGCTACGAGGCCGTCCGATACACCCCCCGTCCAGGGTCGCGGTCTCCGTGCGCACCACGACCCATCCCAGTGAATACGGCGACGCTCTCTGTAGAGCAGTACACAAACTGGGTGTGATTTGCACTAGTCAGGCGCCTCTCAGCCTCGCTCTCCGCCCGGACAAGTGAGGTCCTCGAACACGAGTTCCCCTCCGCCTCCTGGCGCGATCCGCACAGCCGCGAACGCCTCCCCACGGACCGGACGCTGTGGGGAGAGCCCAACCGCACGAACGCCACCAACCTGTTGTCCTCGTTCACGCAGTACACCGAAGGAGACCACCCTCGCGGAGACCGACTACGGAACACGTGGCTCGTGGAACTCCTCCGTCGTCGCGTACCCATGACGGACCTGTTCTTGGCGTCCGGGGTTTCGAAGATGGAGCAGCTCGGGCGCCTCATCAAACACCTCCCACCGCTCGAAGGTGACGAATACCAGCGGGTGTTCCGTGGGGAGGACGTGCGATGAAGACGACCCCCATCACGACGGCGGCAAGCACGGAGGAGCTTCTCTCGAACGAACTCGAGGAGATCTTCGGTGCCGGAACCGAAGGCATCGAAGAAGATTGGGCGCTCGGCTCCCGGATGCCAATGGCGTACTTCAACACGTTCCTGACCGCCGTCGACCAGTCCGGCGCCGTCGAGAAGGTCGAAGGATGGATCAGTAAGGACCGCAAATCACACGCGGGCCGCAAAGCACTGATCTCAGTCCGTGCCGCCCTCGTGCTCCTCTTCCTCCACAACCACTGGGGGCACGCGAACACGTACATCGAATATGGGCGCACCATCGCGTTCCGCCTCACCCAGGAACAGCGCGACATCCTCGCCATCAAGACCTGGGGCCACGGCCAACAGGATTGGTACAACCGGTGCTGGCGGGCAATGCAGCGCGTCCTCCGCCCCATCGACCCCTGGTACCTGACCCCAAAAAACAGGAAACTGACAGCCGCCAAATATGAGCAGGCGAAGAAGCTCCGCGACAAGCAACGGCAGCTGCGCCTCGAGGAGGTGATGAATCTCATCACCCACGCCACCACCCGCATGCTCCCGGCCCGTTATCGAGACGACTACCGCGGCGATGTCGCGCTGGATGCCACCTTCATCGAAATCGCCGGCCGCGTCGACTATGCGCCGAAGGGTTGCGACCGGTGGAACGTGGACTTCACCGGCGGCGCCTACCGGCGTGAGGGCGACCACCGCGGCATGTGAGCAAGAACCGACAGGTACGGCTTCGAACTCGAAACCACCACCATGATGGACATCACCAAAGGCGCCTACGACTTCAAACTCATCACCGGGCTCGCCATCCATCCACCCGCTCACATCAAGGCCGCGCCACTGCGAGCGTTCCAGGCCCACGTGCGCTTCCACGGGAAACCCGGCCACCTCACCGCGGACCGCGCCTACAACCATCTGCGAGCGCACCGGTTCCAAGAACATGTACGCCGGGCCGGGTACTGGACCACGTACGACTACCCGAAGAACCAGCTCGGACCCCAGTGCTCGATCCCGGAGCACGAAGTGGTCATGGTCGATGGCAGCCTCTACGTTGCCTACATGCCTGAGCATCTCCAGATGATCAGCCGCTGGTGGAAAACCGGAGCGATCGACCCCGACACGTGCGAACGCGACTCGAACGGGAACCCGATCCTGGAAACCGGGAAGCCTTTCGATGAGAAGACGGCACGCGCGCTCCTCGAACAGCGGGAGCCGTATCGGCTCAAGCCCATGGGGCGCCCGGACGGGGACGGCCATCAAAGGTTCCAGTACCCGAACCCGCGCGGCTACATCGCCGTCGACCCCGCAACACGTGCCCCGATGCCGGCCCGCGCGACCGCGCACCTGGTCGGGAAGATTACCGTCAAGCCGAGCATGAAGCTCACCCGCTCCATCCAGAAGCACCCTTGGCAGTCCGATGACTGGCATCGCGCCTACGGGCAGCGCAACCAGGTCGAGAACAGCAACAAGACCTTGAAAGACGTCGGCAGCGGCGACATCGAGAACAAGAAGCGCCGGACCGGTCGCGGGATCGCGTTCCACGGGCTCGTCTCCGGGTTCGCCGTCGCGGCCGAAAACCTGCGCCGCATCATCGTCGGCATCACGAAGATCGCCCGCGGCAAAGCCCCGAAGACCACACGGGGCAGCAAACGCTTCGATGCACGCGGCAACCGAATCGTCCGCGAACACCAGACCGAAACCCAGACGATCTCGCCGCTGACCGGACCACCACTCCGGGAGTAGTCAGCCCCGCTGCCCCGAACTGAATAGCTTCAACGGCCAGTAGCCCGAAAGGGTTACTGGTCGTACCCGTTTGTCCGCCGGCACCGCCCAGTCTGCTGTTCGAGTTGCCTCAGACAGCTCCAGACAAGGCAGAAGGCCCCGGATCTGAACCAGATCCGGGGCCTTCTGCCTATTTCATGAGCTCCAGGAACCTCAATTCCTGAAACAACCCTCGTGCGCGAGGGGGGACTTGAACCCCCACGCCCTTTCGAGCACTGGCACCTGAAGCCAGCGCGTCTGCCAATTCCGCCACTCGCGCGAGTCTGCTGCCAGCACCGAAGCGCCGGGCAACCAGACCAGCTTAGCAGGGTCAGCACGTTCTGCCAAAGTCGGCGACGCCCGGCGCGATTTGGACCCCGTTCAGCAGCTCCGAGTAGCATGAGCAACACTCGAGGAGTGTGCGCGGCCCCGGCTGTCGCTCCCCTCGCACACCGAATCCGACGGCGCATGCCGACGAACAGCACGAGGGGAGGCACGGGATGGGAATCCTCGACAGCGTGGAGCGCGGACTCGAGCGCGCCGTGAACGGCGCCTTCGCGCGCACCTTCCGTTCCGGCGTCCAGCCCGTCGAGATCGCCTCCGCATTGAAGAAGCAGCTCGACGTCGGCTCCGTGATCGTGGATCGCGACCGCACGCTCGCCCCGAACCGGTTCGTGGTGCGCGTCTCCGAGTCCGACGGCGCCCGGCTGCAGCGCATGGGCGGTCAGCTCGAGACCGAGCTCGTCGGGGTCGTGCGCAAGCACGCCGCCCGCCAGGAGTACCAGCTGCTCGGCGAGCCCGACGTCGAGATCCGGGTCGATCCGCAGCTCACCACGGGCGTGCTCGAGGTCGACGCGAGCCAGGTCAAGGGCGGCGTCGAGTGGATCCCCGCCCTCGAGGTCGACGGGCAGCGGCACCAGCTCCGCACGGGCACCACGGTGATCGGCCGCGGCAGCGACTGCGACATCCGCCTGAACGACACGGGCGCCTCGCGCCAGCACCTGCAGGTGCTGTGGGACGGCAAGGCCGGCCTCGCCCGCGACCTCGGCTCGACCAACGGCTCCAAGATCAACGGGCAGCGATTCCGCGAGGCCGCGCTGAGCCCCGGCACGGTCATCACGATCGGGCAGACCCAGCTGCGGTTCCAGCTCGTCCCGGCGCGCACCCAGAGTGCGGCGCCGGCGCAGCGGCCCGCCGCGGCACCGACCACCGCGATGCCGTCCCAGCATGAGCGCGACCTCGCCCGCGACCCGCAGCCGGGATCCCGCGCAGGCAACGCCCCGAGCGCGGCGCCCTCGGCGGGCGGCGACTCCCCCGGCATCGACCAGGACTTCTGGAGGGGCTTGTGAGCGAGCTGACTCTGCTGATCCTCCGCATCGGCTTCCTGCTACTGCTGTGGTTCTTCATCTTCTCGATCGTCTACGCGCTGCGCAGCGACCTGTTCGGCGCCCCGGTGCGCAAGCTCGGCGGCGAGGGCCGCGGGCGCGGCGCGCAGAGTCCGATCCCGGGCGTCGCGAGCGTGCCGGCACCCGCTCCGGCGGCCGCACCGCCCGTCACCGCGCCGCAGGTGCCCGACTCGATCCGCATCCCGCCCGCACCCGTGGTCACCCCCACGGGCGGCGCGCTCCCCTCGGCCGGCGGCAGCACCGCGCGCTCCCTCGTCATCACCTCGGGCGTCGCCTCGGGCACCGCGATCCCCCTCGACGAGGATCTGGTGACCATCGGCCGCAGCCCCGACTCCACCCTCGTCATCGTCGACGAGTACACCTCGACCTACCACGCGCGCCTCAACCGCGTAGGCGAGCAGTGGACCCTGACCGACCTCGACTCGACCAACGGCACCAAGCTCGACGGCCAGCGCGTCTCGGGCCCGGTCCCCCTCCCCACGTTCACGCCCGTCACGATCGGCACGACCACCTTCGAGCTGAGGCCCTGACCGTGGCATTCGGTTTCGCGAGCGCCATCGGCTCCCACGTCGGCATGGTGCGATCCAACAACCAGGATTCGGGCTTCGCAGGCACGCAGCTCTTCCTGGTGGCCGACGGCATGGGCGGCCACGCGGGCGGCGACGTCGCCTCCGCGCTCGCCACGCAGGCCATGGCGCGACTCGACGAGGATCAGCTCGCGACCCCCGAGGCCGCGACCTCGACCCTGCGCCAGTCGCTGCTCGACGCGAACCGCATGCTCCGATCCACGGTCTCCGACCGTCCCGAGCTGTCGGGCATGGGCACCACGTTCTGCGGCTTCATGACCGTCGACGACCACCTGGCGCTCGCCCACATCGGCGACTCCCGCCTCTACCTGCTGCGCGACGGCAGCCTGCAGCAGGTCACCAAGGACCACACCTTCGTGCAGCGCCTCGTCGACAGCGGCCGCATCACGGAGGAGGAGGCGAAGACCCACCCCCGCCGCTCCGTGCTCATGCGCGTGCTCGGCGACGTGGACTCGAGCCCCGAGATCGACACCGCGGTGCTCGACACCGTGCCCGGCGACGTCTGGCTGCTCTGCTCCGACGGCCTCTGCGGCTACGTCGAGGACGTCGACATCGAGAAGATCATGCGCCGGCGCAGCTCGCTGCAGGGCGCCGTCGACGCGCTGATCGACAAGAGCCTCTCGCACGGCGCACCCGACAACGTGACCGTCGTGCTCGTCGAGACCACCCCGGAGCCGATCCCCGAGGAGCAGCTGCCCGGCGCGCGCTTCGCGGGCAGCGCCGCGGCCGAGATCCCCGGCGGCGAGCGGATCAGCACCGCCCGCAACAAGATCCTCAACCGCCGCCGCACCGTGCGCCGCGCGACGCCCGTCGCCGAGAGCCACTTCGAGCCGCGCGTCGACGAGTACCTGGCCGAGCTCATCGCCGAGACGCGTCGCCGCAACCGGCAGCGCCGCCTGCTCTGGCTGCTCGGCGTGCTCGCGATCCTCGGCGGCATCGCGGCCGCGCTCGTGCTCGGCTACCAGTGGACCCAGACCCGGTACTACGTCGGCACCGACGGCAGCACCGTGATCATCTACCGCGGCGTGCAGCAGGACATCGGCTCGTTCTCGCTGCACTCGGTCGCCGAGAACACCGAGATCCCGCTCGACGCGCTCGACGGCAACGAGCAGCGCCAGGTGAAGCGCACTCTCAGCGCGGACTCCCTCGCGGAGGCCCGCGACATCGTGCTGCGGCTGGGGGTGCCCGGCAAATGAGCAAGAGCAAGACCGGCGAGCCGCGCACCTTCGAGCAGACCCGCACCAGCGAGACCGTGCTGCAGCGCATCACCGCGATCCGCGCACCGCGCCTGCTGCGCGGCCTCGAGCTCGCGCTCGTGCTGTTCGCGCTCGCGATCGGCGTCGCGGCCGTCGTCATCACCGACCTGACGCTGAGCGGCAAGCCGAGCACCACGCTGCTGCCCACGGGGATCCTCTTCGTGGTCGCCGTGCTGGGCCTGCACTTCACCGTGCGCTGGGTCGCGCCCGACGCGGACCCGCTGATCATGCCGATCGCCGTGTTCCTGAACTCGCTCGGCATCGCGATGATCTACCGGATCGACCTCGCCAAGAAGCTCACCGGCTGGGACTCGTTCTCGGTCAAGCAGCTCGTCTGGTCGGCGATCGCCATCGTGGCGGCCATCGTCGTCATCGCGGTGATCCGGAACCACCTGGTGCTGTTCCGCTACACCTACCTCACGGGCCTCGCAGCGGTCGTGCTGCTGCTCCTGCCGATGCTCCCGGGCATCGGCATCGAACGCGGCGGCGCACGGGTCTGGATCCAGCTCGGCAGCTTCACGTTCCAGCCCGGCGAGATCGCCAAGATCCTGCTGGCCGTCTGCCTCTCGGGCTACCTGATCCGCAACCGCGAGGCGCTCTCCATGGTCGGCCGCAAGTTCGCCGGCATCCGGTTCCCGCGCGGCCGCGATCTCGGCCCGCTGCTGCTGTTCTGGCTGGCGGCCATGTCGGTGCTCGTGTTCCAGCGCGACCTCGGCACCTCGCTGCTCTACTTCGGCCTGTTCCTGTCGCTGCTGTACCTCGCGACGGGCCGCATCGGCTGGATCATCCTCGGCGGCGGCCTGTTCCTCGCCGGCGGACTCATCGCGAGCCAGACCCTCGCCTACGTGCACAAGCGCTTCGCGAACTGGCTCGACCCGTTCGCCGACCCGCAGGGCGCCAGCTACCAGCTCGTGCAGGGTCTCTTCGGCATGGCCAACGGCGGCATGACCGGAACAGGACTCGGCCAGGGCTTCCCGCAGGACACCCCGGTCTCCGAGAGCGACTACATCATCCCCAGCCTCGGCGAGGAGCTCGGCCTCATCGGCCTCTTCGTCGTGCTCGCGGCGTATCTGCTGCTCGTCGGCCGCGCCCTGCGCATCGGCTTCGCCGCGCAGGACGACTTCGGCAAGCTGCTCGGCGCCGGCCTCGGCTTCGCGTTCGCGCTGCAGGTCTTCGTGGTCGTCGGCGGCGTCACGCGCGTGATCCCGCTCACCGGCCTCACCGCACCGTTCCTCGCGGCAGGCGGATCCGCGCTCGTCTCGAGCTGGATCATCGTCGCCCTGCTGCTGCGCCTGTCGAACTCGGTGCGCAACCGACCCAAGCTGGTGATCCGCGCATGAACAAACCGCTCAAGCTCCTCACCCGCACCGTGTTCGGCATGTTCTTCGTGCTGTTCTTCGCCGTGACCATGATCCAGTTCGTCTCGGCCGACGATCTGCGCTCCAACGCGCTCAACCAGCGCACGGTCAAGAACAGCTACAAGGTCGAGCGCGGATCGATCCTCGTCGACGGCAACCCCGTCGCGTACTCGACCCCCACCAAGGACACGTACCGCTTCGCCCGCAACTACAAGGACGGCGAGATCTACGCGCCCATCACGGGCTACTACTCGCACTCCCAGGGCATGACCGGTCTCGAGTCGGCCATGAACCAGGAGCTCTCGGGCATCGGCGATTCGCAGTTCTTCACGCGCCTCATGCGCACCATCACCGGTGTCGAGCCGCAGGGCAGCTCGGTCTCGACCACCATCGACGCCAAGGCGCAGCGCGCCGCCTGGGACGCGATGCAGGGGTTCGAGGGCGCCGTCGTGGCGCTCGACCCCAAGACCGGCAAGATCCTCGCGATGGTCTCGACCCCGAGCTTCGATCCCGCGAAGCTCTCGTCGAACGACGACGCGCAGATCATCACGAACTACCACCAGCTCACCGCGGATCCGGGCAAGCCGCTCGACAACCGCGCGATCGCCGGCGACACCTACCACCCCGGCTCGACGTTCAAGCTCGTCACCGCCGCGGCCGCCATCGAGGCGGGCAAGGCCAAGCCGACGAGCACCTACCCGAACCCGGCGCAGCTGACGCTGCCCCAGTCGAGCTCCGTGATGCAGAACGCCTCGCGCACCACCTGCGGCCCCGGCGACAAGGTGTCGCTCGAGAAGGCGCTCATCCTCTCCTGCAACATCCCGATCGCCGAGATGGCCATGGGCATGGACCTCAACACGGTGTCCGACATGGCCCGCAAGTTCGGCTTCGAGCAGGACCTGCAGATCCCGCTCAAGGTCACCCAGAGCGCGTCGCCGAACCCCATCGACAAGGCCCAGGCCGCGAGCGCCTCGATCGGCCAGCTCGACGTGCGCGCCACGCCGCTGCAGATGGCCATGGTCTCGGCCGGCATCGCCAACGAGGGCACCGTCATGAAGCCCCAGCTCGTCGACGAGATCATCACCCCCGACCTGCGGGTCGAGCGGAAGTTCTCGGCCGAAGAGTTCAGTCAGCCCATCTCCAAGGCCACGGCACAGACGATGACTGACATGATGGAGCGTGTGGTCGCCGACGCCGACGGCACGGGACACCTCGCCGCCATCGATGGCGTGCGCGTCGCCGGCAAGACCGGCACCGCGGAGAACGGTGTCCAGGAGAACGGCGCGGACCGCCCCTACACTCTCTGGTTCACCGGCTTCGCGCCGGTGCAGGACCCGAAGATCGCGGTGGCAGTGGTGATCGCGAACGGCGGCGGCGAACGGTTTGGAAACGTCGGGAGCTCGTACGAGCTCCCGACCAAGGTCGGAAAACAAGTGATGGAAGCGGTGTTGAGCGAATGAGACCTACGGCAGGAGTCACGTTCGGTGGGCGCTACGAGCTGAGCTCGCGGATCGCCGTCGGCGGCATGGGCGAAGTGTGGAAAGCCACCGACAGCATCATCGGCCGCTCCGTCGCGATCAAGATCCTGAAGGACGAGTACATGGGGGACCCCGGGTTCCTCGAGCGGTTCCGCGCGGAGGCGCGGCACGCCGCGCTCGTCAATCACGAGGGCATCGCCAACGTGTTCGACTACGGCGAGGAGCAGGGCTCCGCGTACATCGTCATGGAGCTCGTGCCCGGCGAACCGCTCTCGACCATCATCGAGCGCGAGGGCAAGCTGCCGCCGGACCGCGTGCTCGGCATCGTCGCGCAGACCGCGACCTCACTGCAGGCCGCGCACGACGCCGGCCTCGTGCACCGCGACATCAAGCCGGGCAACCTGCTGATCACGCCCGAGGGTCGCGTCAAGATCACCGACTTCGGCATCGCACGGATCGCCGACCAGGTGCCGCTCACCGCCACCGGCCAGGTGATGGGCACCGTGCAGTACCTGGCGCCCGAGCAGGCGAGCGGGCACACCGCGACGCCGTCGACCGACATCTACTCGCTCGGCGTCGTCGCCTACGAGTGCCTCGCCGGCAAGCGCCCCTTCACGGGCGAGTCGCAGGTCGCCATCGCGATGGCGCAGATCAACGACACCCCGCCGGACCTGCCCGAGGACATCCCCGCACCCGTGCGCAACCTCGTCTACGCGTGCCTCGCGAAGGCCGCGGAGGATCGCCCGCAGACCGCGGCGAAGCTCGCCCAGGCGGCGACCGCGCTGCACCGCGGCGACGTGCGCCTCGCGGCGAGCTACGTGCCGCAGGTGCTCGGCACCGCGCCGGCCGACGCCACCCAGGTGCTGCCGCAGACCCAGGTCGCCGATGCCGCGACGACCGCGCTGCCGCAGACCACCGCGCTGCCCGGCACCGCGCAGCTCGGCCTGCCGATCGACGGCGAGCCCGAGGGCGACGTCGAGGAGAAGCCCAAGAAGAAGCGCAGCCCGTGGACCTGGCCGCTCATCACGCTGCTCGCGCTCCTGCTCATCATCGGCGGCGGCACCGCCATCGCGCTGATGAACCAGGGCGGCGACAAGCCGAAGGATCCGACGACGCCGACGAAGACCACGCCCACGAAGACCACGCCCAAGGAGACGACGACGCAGGCGCCGACCACCGGTGTGGTCGATTCCGGGAAGCTCTTGGGCATGAACGCCGACGAGGCGAAGGCCTACCTCGAGGGCCTCGGCTTCAAGAACGTCAAGCCGGAAGCGGGCAACCCCGGACCCGACGACAAGGTGAACACCGTCACCGAGGTCAACCCGACCGGCAACGACGTCCCGTTCGACGAGGCGATCGTGCTGACCTTCAGCGCGAAGTTCGGCGACGCCGCGAAGCCCGGGACCCCGAGCGGGCCTCAGACGGTCACCGCGGGCGACACCTTCACGGTGCAGGGCATCACCGCGAGCTGCCCGACCGGCCTCACCGTCGACAGCTTCGATGTGAAGGTCAGCGGAGGCACGCTCGTCAGCCCACCCAGCCAGGGCAGCGCCCAGGTCAAGGCCGGGAACACGGCGGGTCCGCTCACCGTGAGCTACACCTTCACCTGCTCGGGCCCCGCCCAGCGCACCTCTCCCGCCTCCGACACCCTCACCATCCAGGTGCAGGCGGCGAGCACCACCGATGCGAACGGTGACAGCAACGGAACGCCGACTCCGACTCCGTAGCAGCCAGTAAGGTACCCTCGTCCGGGGATCCCAGGATCCTCCCTTTAGACTGAGAAGATCGCGAGCAACGAAAGGTTGGTGAGCATGTCCGAGAGCACGGACGTCGGCGAGCAGCGAATCCTCGCCGGTCGTTACGCCATCGGCGAGTTCATCGGCCAGGGCGGGATGTCGACCGTCTACCGCGGTACCGACACCAAGCTGGGTCGCCAGGTCGCCATCAAGGTGATGAAGGCGAACCTGGCGGGCGACGAGCAGTTCCGCACCCGGTTCCGGCAGGAGGCGCAGTCCGCCTCCCGCCTCGCGCACCCCAGCGTGGTGCGCGTGCTCGACGCCGGCGACGACCTGATCCAGACCGCCGACGGCCCGCAGCGGCTGCCGTTCATCGTCATGGAGTTCGTCGACGGGCAGAACCTGCGCCAGCTGCTCAGCCAGGGCCCGCTCTCGCACGCCGAGGCGTGCCGGGTGGTCGACGCCGTGCTCACCGCGCTCGAGTACTCCCACCGCGCCGGGATCGTGCACCGCGACATCAAGCCCGCGAACATCATGATCACCCGCAGCGGGCAGGTCAAGGTGATGGACTTCGGCATCGCCCGCGCCGTCTCCGAGACCTCGTCGACGGTGCAGCAGACCACCGCGATCCTCGGCACCGCCGCATACTTCTCGCCCGAGCAGGCGAAGGGCGAGACGGTCGATGCGCGCACCGACCTCTACTCGGTCGGCGTGCTGCTCTACGAGCTCCTGGCCGGCGACGTGCCGTTCCGCGGCGACACCGCGGTCGCGGTCGCCTACCAGCACGTCAGCGAACGGCCCCAGCCGCCCACCGAGCGCAACCCCTCGATCTCCCCGGAGCTCGAGCGCATCGTGCTGCACGCGCTCTCGAAGGATCGCGCCCGCCGATTCCAGTCGGCGTCCGAGTTCCGCGAGGCGCTCGCCCTCGCGCTCTCCGGCACCATGCCGAAGCTCGGCGGTTCTGAGGACCAGACCAACGTGCTGTTCTCGGGCGGCGACGAGGTCTCCGAGTCCGAGCTCGCGCTGCGTCAGCTCTCCGAGGGCGGCGGCACCCGCACGCAGAGCCGCCCGCCGGTGATGTGGACCTGGGCCGCGATCCTCACCGTCGGCGCCGTCATCATCGCCGTCGTGTTCTGGCTCATGACCCTCGCGCCGAAGGACATCCAGCCGAGCAACACCCGGCAGGTACCCGAGCTCGTGAACGTCGAGAAGGACGCCGCGCTCAAGACGCTGAAGGACATGGGCATCGTCGCGGTCCCGGTCGAGCAGAGCGACGACAAGGTCGCCTCCGGCCACGTGATCAGCACCGATCCCGCCGGCGGCAGCAAGATCGACCTCGACACCTCGGTGCGGGTCCTCATCTCGACCGGCCCCGTCTCGCCCGACGTGCCCGACTTCCAGAACCTCTCGGTCGCCGAGTACACGAAGAAGCTCGAGGATCTGGGCCTCTCGATCGGCGTGATCAAGAAGCAGGACGACGCCGTCGCGCCCGCCGACCGCGTGCTCGCGGTCAGTCCCGCCGTCGGGACCGGGCTCAAGCCGGGCGACTCGGTGCAGATCACGATCGCCAGCGGCAGCGTGAACGTGCCCGATGTGAAGGGCCAGTCGCTCGACGCCGCCAAGTCGCTGCTCAGCGGGCTCGGCCTCGACGTCACGGTGACACCGCGCAACAGCTGCCCGCAGGCGGCGAACCTGCCGATCGTCGAGCAGTCCACCGCCGGCCAGCAGCCGCAGGGCACCAAGCTCGAGATCTTCTACTGCGCGGGCTGATCGCCCGGGCCGACGGCCCGCGCGTCGGCTCCCTGGTGGCGCCGAACCTGCCGGAGTAGTCTGTGGCGATGACCGAGGTGCTCGACGCGGGACCGTTCTTCCACGGCACGAAGGCCGAGCTGCGGGTCGGCGAGCTGCTCGCGGCGGGGTTCCGCTCGAACTACCGCCCCGAGATCGTGATGAACCACATCTACTTCACGGCACTGCGAGACGGCGCAGGCCTCGCGGCGGAACTGGCGGCCGGGGACGGCGAACCCCGCGTCTACCTGGTCGAGCCGACGGGCGACTTCGAGAACGACCCCAACGTGACCGACCAGAAGTTCCCGGGCAATCCGACGCGCTCGTACCGCAGCGCGGACCCGCTCCGCATCGTCGCGGTCGTCGACGACTGGACCCGGCAGAGCCCGGAAGCGCTGCAGGGGTGGCGGGATCGCCTGGCGGCGATCCGCGACGATGAGCACGGCGAGATCATCAACTGAGGATTCCGCGGCTCCGTCGAACGGCGGTGCAGACCCGGCTCAGTCGCGCGCGAGCAGGGGCGAGAGCGTCGCCGCGACCTCGGCCGCGTTCGCCGCACCCGTGACCGCGAGCCAGTTGCCGAGCTGCTGGTAGCCGCCCTCGGTGAGCACCGACTCGGGGTGGTACTGCACGCCGTAGATGGGCAGCTCACGATGCCGCAGCGCCATGATCACGCCGCCCGCCGTCTCGGCCGTGACCACCAGGTCCTCGGGCACCGTACCGTTGACGACCGCGAGCGAGTGGTAGCGGGTCGCGTCGAACTCCTCGGGCACGCCCGCGAAGAACGCATCGCCGTGGTGGCGCACCCGCGACACCTTGCCGTGCATCAGCTCCTCGGCGTGCGTCACCGTCGCGCCGAGCGCCTCCGCGATGGCCTGGTGGCCGAGGCAGACGCCGAGCAGCGGGATACCGGTGCGCAGCGCGATGCCGACCATGCCGATCGAGACGCCCGCGTCGGCCGGGGTGCCGGGGCCGGGCGAGACCAGCACGCCGTCGTAGTCGGCGACGAGCTGCTCGAGTTCGCCGAGACCGACCTCGTCGTTGCGGATCACCCGGGTGGTCGCCCCGAGCTGCTGGAGGTACCCGTTCAGGGTGTAGACGAAGCTGTCGTAGTTGTCGATGACCAGGATGCGCGTCATGAGGTGACCGTCACTTCCTCCGTGGAGAGCTGCATGGCGACCCACGGGTAGACATAGGTGATGAGGGCGAAGACGAGCGCCGCCGCGACGAGCAGCAGCACGATGATGCGGAGCCACACGGGACCGGGGAAGAAGCGCCAGAGCAGGGAGAACATCAGCCCACCTTTCCGATCTGCGAGGCCGCGTGCTCGACGGGGTTGCCGGCGGGGGCGTTCGGATCCTTCGACTGCTTCGCGACATCGGGGTTGACCTTGGCGAGCGCCGGGGGCGGCCCCTCCGACAGCGGTCGGTAGTCTTCGAACACGGCGTAGCCGATGGCGCGCTCGGCGCTGCCGGCGAGCTTCGGATGGCAGGTGGTCAGGGTCATGATCTGATCCTTGCCCGGGGTGCCGTCGAGCCGCGGGAACGGGTTGAGCACGTCGGTCTCGTTCGGCAGCACGTACTCGACGTTGCGGAAGCGGTAAGTGTACCAGCCCTGCGCGGTCTCGACGTACAGCGGATCGCCGACGCGGAGGTTCATGATCTCGCGGAACGAGTTGATCAGCGGCCCGGAGCGGTGCCCCGCTACGACGAAGTTGCCGGGCTCACCGGGCATCTGCGTGTTCTGGTAGTGCCCGATGCCCTTCTCGTCGAGGTTGAGCACGGTCCACCAGTCGGTGGTCTCGGCCATGCGGTTGGCGTAGGTCTTGCCGAACGCGGGCACGTAGAGCACGCCGAACACCTGCGCCGCCTCGGGCTTCGGCACCACGGGGACCTTGCCGTCCCACTTGGGCTGCTCGGCCGCCTGCTCGCGCCACTTGGCCGAGTCGTCGGCCGACAGGCCGGCCTGCTTATCGACGACGGCGAGGCCCGTGTGCCACGGCTGCCAGACGAGGTATCCGAACACCGCGATGCCGGCGACGAGCAGCAGCTCGCCGATGACCGTGAGCGGGCTCAGCCGGCCGCGACGGCGCTTGCGACCGCGACCCGAGGTGCCCCCGCCGGAGGCGTTCGCGCGCGGAGCCGCCTGCCGGGGCGGCTCGGTGACCTCGAAGCCGAGCGAGCGCACGGCGTCGAGATCGGGGTCGCGTCGGGGCGACGACGCGCGCTGTTCGCGGCGGGCGCGCCGCGAATCGGAGGGATCGACCATTCGCTCATTCTACGTGCGCAGTGTGCACAAGTCCTTTGGGCCTCCTGTGTTCTCGCGCCGCGTGCCCGGCCCGGCCGTCACGGCCCGACGACCGCCGCCACGGACGCGGCGACGAGCGACGCGAGACCCTCGGGATGGGCGATGGGGGCGCGGCCGAAGGTGAAGCGGATCGCCGTCTGCGCGACAGCGGGATCGATGCCGCACGCGAGCAGCACGTGCGATGGCTCGTCGCTGCCCGCCGCGCACGCGGATCCGCTCGACGAGACGACGCCGCGGCGCTCGAGCTCGAGCAGCACGGACTCGCCGCTCGCACCGGCGAGGGTGAAGCTCGCCGTCGCGGGCAGCCTGCGGGCCGGATCACCGAAGGCGAGATCCCCCGTCGCACGCGCGCTCGGCACGAGCCGCAGCACCTCGGCCGCGAACCGGGCGGTCGCATCGCCGACGCGGGCGACGACGGCCTCCCGCTCGGCCTCGCCGAGTTCGAGCGCGGTCGCGAGCCCGATCGCGCCCGCTACGTTCTCGGTGCCCGAGCGCCGTCCGCGCTCCTGCCCGCCGCCGTGCACGAGGGGCTCGATCGGCACCCGGCCCCGCACCGCGAGCGCGCCGATCCCCTTCGGCGCCCCGAGCTTGTGCCCGGCGATCGACACCGCATCGGCCCCGAGCCCGTCGAGGGCGAGCCATCCGGCCGACTGCACGGCGTCGACGTGCACGATCGCGCCGCGCTGCCGCGCCACCGCGACGAGCGCCGCGGCGTCCTGCACCGTCCCGACCTCGTTGTTCGCGTGCGCGAAGCTCACGAGGACCCGCTCGTCCCCTGCGGCGAGCGCCGCTTCGAGCGCCGCATCGAGCGCCTCCGGTTCGAGCCGGCCCGTCGGGTCGACCGGGATCCGCGTCCCGCGCACACCGTGGAAGCGCTCGAGGTAGTCGACGGAGGCGAGGATCGATTCGTGCTCGATCGGGGTGGTGAGCACCCGATCCGTGCCGGATCCGAGCGCGATGCCCTTGAGCGCGAGGTTGTTCGCTTCGGTTCCGCCGGAGGTGAAGACCACGTCGCCGGTGCGCGCGCCCAGCACGCGGGCGACCCGGCGCCGGGCGTCCTCGAGCAGCGCGGCCGCCGCTTCGCCGGCCGTGTGGTGGCTCGACGGGTTGCCGAAGGCGCCGGTCAGCGCCGGGCGCATGGCGTCGAGCACCTCGGGCCGGATCGGGGCGGTCGCGGCGTGGTCGGCGTAGAGCATCAGTCGATCCGCACGTCCAGGCCGAGGTCGAGGGCGCGCGCCGAGTGGGTGAGCGCGCCGACCGAGATGACGTCGACGCCGGTCTCGGCGATGGCGCGCACCGTGCCGAGGTGCACGCCGCCCGAGGCCTCGACCGCGGCGCGGCCGGCGATGCGGGCGACGCCCGTGCGGAGGTCGTCGAGCGAGAAGTTGTCGAGCATCACGGTGTGCGCCCCGCCCGCGAGAGCCGCCTCGATCTGGTCGAGCCGGTCGACCTCGACCACCACGTGGGTGGTGTGGGGCAGCCGGGCGATGCCGGCGCGCAGCGCTTCGGCGAGGTCGAGGCCCTGGGCGCGCAGCACGGCGAGGTGGTTGTCCTTCGCCATGACGGCGTCCGACAGGGTGCGCCGGTGGTTGCCGCCGCCGCCGCTCAGCACCGCGTGCCGTTCGAGGGCGCGGAGGCCCGGCGTGGTCTTGCGGGTGTCGGCGATGCGCGCGCCCGTGCCGGCGACGGCCGCCGCGTACTCGGCGGTGACGGTCGCAATCCCGCTCATGCGCTGCGCGAAGTTCAGGGCGACCCGCTCGGCGGTGAGGATCCCGCGTGCGGGGCCCGTGACCGAGGCGAGCACTTCGCCGGCCGCGAAGCGGTGGCCGTCGGCCGCGCACAGCTCGACGTCGATGCCCGGATCGGTGAGCGCGAACGCCGCGGCGAAGACGTCGCCCCCGCTGAGGACGCCCGGTTCGCGCGCGACGAGGTCGGCGGTGGCGCGCGCCTCCTCGGGCAGGAACGCCGTGCTCGTGAGGTCGCCCCAGGGCGCGTCCTCCTCGAGCGCCGCCTGAACCGTGCGGGTGAGGGTGTGCTGGGGGATCATCGTGCTCCGATCGGTTCGGGTGCGGGGCGGAGCGCCTCGGCTCCGCCGTCGAGTCGGTGGTGGGCGCCGAGGGATCCGGTGCGGGCGCGGGCTGCCGCGACGGTGGCGCGGGCGAGGAGCAGCAGGTTCGCGTCCTCCTGGGCTCGGACATCGCCCGATGCGGGTGCGGTGCCCGCGGCCTCCGCGGCCCAGCCGTCGAGCACCTGTGCGGCCTCGGCCAGGCCGGCCTCGCTGCGCAGCAGACCGGCGTGCTCCCACATCAGCTGCTGCAGGGCGGGCCGCGAGAAGGCCGGGCCGCTCGGCGGCGCGGTGCGCGATGCATCGGCGGGTTCCGCGTCGAGGTACGCGCCCGAGCCGCCGTCGAACGACCACGTCTCCTCGGGCCACGCGTCGACCGGCCATCCGCTGCTCGACCATGCCGTGCCCGCCAGCGCCTCCGCCGCCCGCGCACCGAACACGGCTCCCTCGAGCAGGGAATTGGAGGCGAGCCGGTTGGCGCCGTGCACGCCGGAGCGCGCGGTCTCGCCGACGGCGAAGAGCCCGGCGAGGGAGGTGCGGCCCGAACGATCGGTCTCGATGCCGCCCATCAGGTAGTGCTCGGCCGGGGTCACGGGCACCGCTTCGCGGGCCCAGTCGATGCCGCGCCGGCGCAGCTCGCGATCCACCGTGGGGAATCGCTGCGCGAGCGCCTCGGCGCCGAGCGCGGTCGCATCGAGCCGCACGGGTGCCCCGGTCTCGGCGGCGCGGGCGGCGACCGCTCGCGCCACCACATCGCGCGGTGCGAGCTCGGCGTCCGGGTGCACGTCGGCCAGGAACCGTCGCCCGTCGGCGTCGATCAGCAGGGCGCCGGCCCCGCGCAGCGCCTCCGTCAGCAGGAAGGGCTCGCCCTCGGCCAGCACGGTCGGGTGGAACTGCACGAACTCCAGGTCGGCGATCCGGGCCCCGACGCGGAGCGCCGCGGCGATCCCGTCGCCCGTGGCGCCCGCCGGGTTCGTGGTGCGCGCGAACAGCCGCCCGGCACCGCCCGTCGCGAGCACCACGGCATCGGCTTCGATGGTCTCGCCGGAGACCAGGGAGATCCCGACGACGCGGGGCGGGAACGGACCGTCGATGATGCAGGCATCGTCCACCAGCAGATCGGCCAGCATCTCCCCGGTGCGCACCGCGATCCGCGGACGCGCGCGCAGCTCCGCGACCAGCGCCCGCGAGATCTCGGCCCCCGTCGCGTCGCCCCCGGCGTGCGCGATGCGCGGCAGGGTGTGCGCCGCCTCGAGCCCGCGCGCGATCCGGCCCGCGGTGTCGCGGTCGAAGCGCGTTCCCAGCGCGACGAGCCGATCGATCGCGGCACCGGCACCCGCCGTCAGCGCGGCGACGGCCGCGGGATCCCCGTGCCCGGCGCCGGCGCGCAGCGTGTCGCTCGCGTGCAGCTCGGCGGAGTCACCCGGGCCGTACGCGCCCGCGATCCCGCCCTGCGCCGCCGCGGTGCAGCCGTCGCCGAGCGCACCCTTCGCGACGAGCACGACCTCGTGGCCCAGCTCGTCGGCGCGCAGCGCCGCGGTCAGCCCGGCGATCCCGGAGCCGACGACGATCGCTCTCACGGCCGCGCCGCCAGCATGCGCTCCAGCGCGACGCGGGCCGGATCCGCGACCGCGGAGGGCACCTCGATCCGGTTCACCGTGCGTCCCGCGACGAGCTCCTCCAGCACCCAGGCGAGGTAGCCGGGGTGGATCCGATACATGGTGGAGCAGGGGCAGACGACGGGATCGAGGCAGAAGATCTCGTGCTGCGGGTGCTGCGCCGCGAGGCGCCGCACCAGGTTGATCTCGGTACCGATCGCGAACACCGTCGGCTCCGTCGCGGCCTCGATCGCCTCGCGGATGTACGCGGTGGATCCCGCCTCGTCGGCGGCGTCGACGACCTCCATCGGGCACTCCGGGTGCACGATCACGCGGACCCCGGGATGCTCGGCGCGGGCCCGGTCGATCTGCGCGGTCGTGAACCGGCGGTGCACCGAGCAGAAGCCGTGCCACAGGATCACGCGCGAATCGACCAGCGTCTCGGCCGAGGACCCGCCGAGCGGGCGGTGCGGATTCCACATCGGCATGCGGTCGAGCGCGACGCCCATCTCCTTCGCCGTGTTGCGGCCCAGGTGCTGATCCGGGAAGAACAGCACGCGGCGCCCCCGCGCGAACGCCCACTCGAGCACGGTCCGCGCGTTCGACGAGGTGCACACGATCCCGCCGTTGCGCCCCACGAAGCCCTTGATCGCCGCGGAGGAGTTCATGTAGGTGACGGGGATCACGGGCAGGAGTCCGTCGGCGTCCGGCACGTCGAGCGGGCCGAGCACCTCGGCGAGCTGCTCCCAGCACTCCTCGACCTGATCGATGTCGGCCATGTCGGCCATCGAGCAGCCGGCGGCGAGGTTCGGCAGGATCACGGCCTGCTCGGGCCCCGAGAGCAGATCGGCGGTCTCGGCCATGAAGTGGACGCCGCAGAACACGATCGCCTCGGCCTCCGGGTGCCGCTTCGCCGCGACGGCGAGCTGGTAGGAGTCGCCGACGTAGTCCGCGTGCCGGACGACCTCCTCGCGCTGGTAGAAGTGCCCGAGCACGACGACCCGGTCGCCCAGAGTCTCGCGCGCAGCGACGATCCGCGCTTCCAGATCGGCCTCGTCGGCCTCGCGGTACGCGGCGGGAAGCTCGCCCTGGCGCGGAGATCCCGTGGGGATCACGTCGCCCATCGAGGATCCGGGACCGTAGCCGGGAACCCCGTCGAAGGTCCACGGGCCCGCGGCGAGATCCGTGCTGCAGACGCCGTCGTCGCCCACCGCGACGAGCTCGAGGATCCGGTGGTCGACGGAGGGATCGAGGGAGACGGGGGTGCTCATCGGATGCTCATTTCTTCGGAGGAGAGGGGACCGCGGTCGGCCAGTTCGGCGTCGGGACTGGACCGGTAGAGCCGCGCGGGCCGATGGTTGCCGGTGCGGAACTCGTCGGTGGCGATCAGCGTGCCGCTCGACTCGACCTGGCGGCGGAAGTTCGCCGGATCGAGCCTGCGTCCGAGGATCGTCTCGACGGCCTCGCGCAGTTCGGCGAGCGTGAACTCCTCGGGCAGGAAGCCCTGGGCCACGCGGCTGTAGCCGACCTTGTTGCGCAGGCGCCACAGCGCGTACTCGATGATCTGCGCGTGGTCGAACGCCAGGGGCGGCAGGTCGTCGGCGTCGAACCAGCGCACGTTCTCGGGGGCGAGGCCCGTGCGCCGGTACTCGGCGCTCTGCGCATCGACCTGGTCGGAGCGGAGCAGCGCCCAGTAGACGATCGATACGACGCGGCTGGGCGAGCGGTCCACGGCGCCGAAGGCGTAGAGCTGCTCCAGGTAGCTGGGGGCGAGACCCGTGGTCTCGGCGAGCGTGCGAGCGGCTGCGCCGACCGGAGCCTCGGTCGCGGTGAGCCAGCCGCCCGGCAGCGCCCAGCGATCGGCGAACGGCTCGCGGGTGCGACGTACGAGCGGCAGCGAGAGCACGACGCCGCGGTCGGTTCTGCGCAGAGTGAGGATCGCGGTGGACACGGCCACGTCGATCCCGGAACTTCTGGTCATGATGACTTTAACCTCCGGGATCCATCTTAGTGTCCCCGGCACCTTTAGTGGGAACGGGAATATCAGCGGGTCCCCGTCGGTTACCGGATAGACTCGTGGGTATGGCAGCAGCTGCAAAAGACGTGAGCAAGCGCAAGGCGTCCCAGGTGACGCGCACCCGTGCCGAAGCGCGCGAGGCCCGCGAGGACGCCCCGAACCCGGTGTGGTTCAAGCCGGTCATGTTCGGCTTCATGCTGCTCGGTCTGCTCTGGATCGTGCTCTACTACATCACCAGCTCCTCGCTGCAGCTGCCGATCCCCATGCTCGGCCAGGCCAACATCTTCATCGGCTTCGGCCTCGTGCTCATCGGCTTCCTCATGACCCCCTGGTGGAAGTAGCCCCACCCGAACGCGAAAAAGCCGCCCGCCGCATCCTGAGATGCGGCGGGCGGCTTTTTCGTGGGGATCCCCCGCCCGGAGCAGACACCCCGGAAGCGTTAACACCCAGACTTATCCACAGTTTTCTCCCCAACTGGGGACGAACTACACCGGTGTGATTTTTCGAGTCACCGGCGCCGGGAATCCGGCGCTGACCAGGTCAGATCAGCACTGCGGCAGGGAGCGGGGACACGACGAAGTACGCGAACGTGAGCGCGATGAGCACCGCGCCGAGCCCGATCAATCCACCGATCCGTGCGCCCCTGCGACGCGGGCCGCGGGTCTGCACCAGGATCCACATGGTGAGCGCGCCGACAGCGAGGCCGCCGAGGTGCGCCTGCCAGGACACGCTGTTGCCCGGCAGGAACCCGATGCCGATATTGATCGCGATGAGCACCGCGAGCGAGGTGATGCTGACGCCGGCCGCGCGGAACGCCACGAGCGTCGCACCCATGACGCCGAAGATCGCGCCCGAGGCGCCGACCGTCGGCACGAGCGCAGCGGCGGGGTCGGCGTACGCCCACAGCATCGTGCCGATGGATCCGCCGACCCCCGAGAAGATGTAGAGCCAGAAGAACGGGAGGCGGCCCAGCAGCTGCTCGAGATTGCGGCCGAACAGCCACAGCGTGAGCATGTTGAAGAGGATGTGGAAGATGCTGCCCGTCGAGTGCGTGAACATCGCCGTGATGAAGCGCCACGGCTGGTACAGCTGCGGATCCGCGTGCGCCGGCGCGAACCAGAGCGCCCGGGTCGCGTCGGGGATGAGGAGCTGCGCGCCCCAGACCACCACGCAGGCGATCATGATCCCGTAGGTCACCACGGGGGCATCGGTCGCGGCGAGCCGTCGACCCATCACCGTGACCTTGCGCGCGGCGCGATTCTGCGTGCGGCCGGGTCCGCGCCCGGACGCACGAGCGCCCCCGCGGAGCTCGCGCATGCACTCGGGGCACAGCACGCCGACGGGGGCGTTCATCTGGCACTGCGCGCAGATGGTGCGGCCGCAGCGCTGGCAGAGAGTGAAGCTGGGCGAGTCCGGATGCCGGTAGCAGACGTCGTTCGGACCGTACTCCGCGCGCTCGCCGAACTCCGGCCGCGACCCGCCCAGGCTCACGCCTCAGACCTCGGCGATATCGACGCCGGTGATGACGACGTCCTCGACGGGACGGTCCATCGCACCGGTCTGCACCGCGGCGATCGCATCGACCACGGCCTTCGACGCGTCGTCGGCGACGTCGCCGAAGATGGTGTGGTTGCCGTTCAGCCACGCCGGAGCGATGGTGGTGATGAAGAACTGCGAACCGTTGGTGCCCGCGAGGCGACCGGTCATGTCGGGACGCTTGCCCGCGTTGGCCATGGCCAGCTGGTACGGGTGATCGAAGGTGAGCTCCGGGTGGATCTCGTCGTCGAAGTTGTAGCCCGGGCCGCCGGTGCCGGTGCCGGTGGGGTCACCGCCCTGGATCATGAAGTCCTTGATGATGCGGTGGAAGATGACGCCGTCGTAGAAGCCCTTGTTCGACAGGTCGACGAAGTTCTTGACGGTCTTCGGCGCGTGGTCGCCGAAGAGGTTGATGACGATGTCGCCGTGGTTGGTGTGAACGGTCGCGACCGCAGTGTGAAGAGTCATGGCAGTAATTCTACGGCCAGCGCTTTGGGAGGCACTGTGCGCCGCTTCGGTGTAGCGTGGGTGGCACGCGACCCTGCGGAAGCATCGGAGGTTCCCATGTCACTCACTCGCAAGAACCGTCGCGAGCTGCGTCGACTGCGCAACCACGCGCAAGACGTGCTCGACGAGCAGCGCATCGTGCTCGGCCACGCCGGGGAGGTGCTGCAGGCCGCCGGTTCCCAGGCCCGTCGTCTGAGCGACGAGCACCTGGCCCCACGGGTGAACGACGCGATGACCACCGTTCGGCCGCAGGTCGACCGGGGCATCCTCGCCGCCCGACGCGCGTCCGAGCAGGTGCGTCGCGCGACCGCGCCGCTCGTGGCCGGCGCGCTCGCAAGCACGGTGCGCACCCTCGAGCAGCTCGAAAACGCCGAAGGCGCGCAGCAGGTGCGCCGCTTCGGCGAGAAGCGCGGCTTCCTGGCCCCGCAGAAGAAGAAGCGCGGCGTGGGCGGGTTCATCGCCCTCGGCCTGGGCATCGCCGCCGCCGTGGGCGTCGGTTACACCCTGTGGCAGGCGTTCCGCAGCGACGACGAGCTCTGGGTCGCTCCCGAGTCCGGCGAGTAGGCCGGATTCGGCGGCCGATCAGTCGGTCGCGGAGTCGGACTTCCGGGTGGGTTCCGCGGTGCGGGACCCACCCGTTTTCTGTGCCCGGCGCGGGCCCGACCTCGCGGCTCCGGACTTCTGCCCGGAGCTCTGGGGAGCCGAACTCTTCGTCGCGGCACCCTTCGGAGCGCTTTCGCCGCTCCGCTGCGGATCCGCCGCAGCCTTCTTCGGCTGCGATCCCCCGGTGCCCGCGACCGCGGCGCCGTTTCCGGAGCCACCGCCGGAGCGCCGGGAACGCCGGGATCCCGAGCGTCCGTTCGAGCTCCGCAGCGAGATGCCCGCCATGCGCAGCCCGGTCTGCACGAGGGAGAGCGTCTTGAGCGAGCGGATCTCGCGGATCGGCACCCAGCGCGCCTCGTCGGAGGACCCGTCGACCTCGTGCCGCAGCGGTCCGTCGGCGACGGTCGCCCGGTAGACGATCCGGATCGTGTGCAGCTGCGGATCCTGGCCGTCCTCGACCTCCTCGCGGATCATGACCCGCGAATCGACGCCGAGGAGCTTGCCCGTCTTCGCCGTGAGCCCCGTCTCCTCGAGCACCTCGCGGACCACCGTCTGCTGCGGATCCTCGCCGTTCTCGATGCCGCCGCCCGGCAGGGTCCACCCGTGCATACGACCCCGGCGCCAGTGCGTGAGCAGGATCGAGCCGCGCCGCTCGATCACCGCGTAGGCCGCCACCCGCATATCCATAGTGCTGAGCCTAGTGTCTCGCGCGAGCGCCGATGCTCAGCCGATCTCCGCGATCCAGCCGCGCAGCCACACCTCGAGTCGACGATACGCCTCGGCGCGCACCGGCGGCCGCGAGAGGAACACGTCGTGCAGGGCGCCGTCGATGCGCTCGATGGTCACGGTGGGCCCGAGCCTGGTCGCCGCGCGGGCGATCTCGTCGACGTCGAGCACGGAGTCGACGCTCGTCAGCTCCTCGCTCCAGCGCATCGGCGAGATCCACCGTCGCGACAGCAGCACACCGACGGGCGCCGCGATGCGCAGCCCGCGCTCGACCACCTCGCTGTGCCCCCGCAGGATCGCGCGCAACCACCCGGCGTGCACCGCCATCGCCTGCTCCGGCCGCCACTCGGTGTTCACGTCGAGCGGGTGCTCCGCGTCGGCGACCGCGCGCTGCGCCCGCGTGTAGTAGCCGAAGTCGAACTGAGGTGCGGATTCGCGCGGGTTGAAGCGGGCGCTGAGGTCGACGAGCGGCGCGATGCTCGCCCGGATCCTCCCCGGCAGCTGGAACTCGAGCCAAGGGCTGTTGAGCAGCAACCCCGAGGCCACCCCGGGATGCCGGTCGGCCCACAGGCTGAGGATCAGGCCGCCGGTCGAGTGACCCATGAGCAGCAGGCGCCGGGGCCGCCCGCCGAAGGCCGCCGATCCCCCGTGCGCCGGCTCGGCCGACATGATCTCGAGCGCCGCACCGATCTCGGCGTCGTACTGCGCGAGATCCTCGATGAAGCCCGGCGTCTGCCCCGGTCGCAGGCTGCGCCCGTACTTGCGGAGGTCGAGCGCGAAGAAGCGCGCTCCGCGACTCGTATAGAAGGCGGCGAGCTCGCGCTGGAAGAAGTAGTCGGACCAGCCGTGCACGTAGAGCACGTCGACCCCCGCGAGCGGGTGGACGATCCGCGAGCGGCCCGCCAGTCGGTCGGTGAAGCGCACGGCGCCGGGCAGCGATCGCACGAGGGTCGCGACGAGCGGTCCCTCGTCGTCCTCCCCCAGCGGGATCGTGCGCTGCGCGAACCCCGGTCCGAGGACGTCGGGCTGCCAGGCATGCGGATCGTGCGTCATATCGCCAGTGTAGGAGTGCCGAATGCGCGACAGGAGTCCGGATACGATCGGAGGGTCCGATCCTTCCCCCACACCACTCCGACGGAGGCCCGCAGGTGCCGCAGTCCCGAGGCCGCCACGCGCCGTCGAACGCGCGCTGGGTCGCCTGGACCGGGCTTTCGCTCGGCGCCGTCGGTGCCGCGGCTCTGTGGTGCTGGGAGCGGCCGCTGGGGCTCGCCCACGGACCGCTGTTCTTCGTGGTCGTCGCCCTCACCGCACTGAGCGCCGGCGCCGCCGTGATCGCGATGCTGCGCCGGCTCGGGGCGGATCAGCGGTCCGGTGGTTCCGCGGCCGAGCGACCGGCCGCGGAGGGACCGGACGCGTCGCAGCGGACTCCCCCTGAGCCGCTCCCCGGGCTGCTCCCCGAGCTCCTGCTGGGGATCGCGCTGCTCGTCTGCGGCGGGCTCGCGGCGCTGTTCTTCCTCCTCCCGACGAACGACGACGACCCCTGGATCCCGTGGGCCGCATCGGCGCTCATCTTCGTGGCGCTCGCGATCCGCCCGATCCGCGGCTACCTGCGTGTGCGCGGGGCACGGCACGGTCGTGCCGGCCGCGCCGGGAGCGCCGGGAGCGCCGGGAGCGCCGACCGCCGCTGAACGCGGAGCGGGGCCGGGACCGCCGACCGACGATCCCGGCCCCGCCGGTCGGGGTCCGCTCCCCTACTGCACCGCCTTCAGCGCGTTCACGAGGCCCGTACCGAAGTAGCTGTTCAGCGCCGTCGTGCCCACGCAAGCCGCGCCGGCGCCGCGCTCGGGCGCCGAGCAGGGCGTCGGGGTCGCATCCGCCTTGAGCTTCGCCGTCAGCTGCGCCGGCGTCAGGTTCGGGTGCGCCGACTTCATGAGCGCAAGCACACCCGCGACGTGCGGAGTCGCCATCGAGGTGCCGCTCTTCAGGCCGTAGCCGCCGCCGGGCAGGGTCGACAGGATCCGGGATCCGGGTGCCGCCACGTCGATCTCGCCGAGCCCGCGGTTCGAGAAGTACGAGAGCTGTCCGGTCTGCGTGACCGAGGAGACGGTGACGACGCCGGGGATCTGCGCGGGGATGTCCTTGCAGCCCTGGTTGATGGTGCGCGGCGTCGGAGCCGCAGCGTCGTTCGGGCTGCCCTCGTCGCGCGTGTTCACGGTCAGGTCGAGTCCCGAGTTGCCCGCAGCGGCCGCGTTGACCACGCCGCGCGAGGTGGACCAGTTCACGGCGCGCGCCATCGCCTCGCGCACGGCAGCCTGATCGGGCTGGTCATCGCACCAGAATTCGAAGGGATCCACGTAGTAGCTGTTGTTCGTCACGTCCATGCCGCGCTGCGAGGCCCACATGAATCCGCAGATCGCGTACTCGGGGTAGATGAAGCCGTCGTCGTTCACGACCTTCACCGAGGCGAGGCGCACGTTCGGGGCGACGCCGACGATGCCCGTACCGTTGCGGGCCGCGGCGATCGTACCGGCCACGTGCGTGCCGTGATCCGAGGTCGTCGGCTCCCATCCGCCGGCCGTCTGGTCGGGCCGGCCGCCCACGGTGCAGTTCACCGAGTTCGCGACGTCGATGTTCGGCGCCAGGTCGGAGTGCTTCGGATCGATGCCGGAATCGAGCACGCCGACGAGCACCTTGCGGCTGCCGTCGGTGATCGCATTCGCCTGATCGGACTTGATCATGGCCATGTCCCACTGCTGGGCCTCCATGGCGTCGCCCGCCTTCGCGGGCACCGGCGTGGTGGGCTCGTCCACGTCGACGCGCTTGTTCTTGCCGCCCTGCTTCCAACCGGAGGCACCGGGACCCCAGGGCACCTGCGGGCCCTGCACCCGGTCGGAGACCTCGACGGTGCGAGTCGCACCGACCGCCTCGACCGCGTTCTTGCCCGTGACCTTGACCCGGTCGCGGAACGCCGCGCGGTCGCTCTGCGCGACCACGACGCCGATCTCGGGCCACGTCTGCACGACGACGCCTCCGGCCTCGGTGACGGCCTTCTCGACCTTGCGCACCTGACCCGGGTTCGCCTTGCCGGCGTTCACCACGTAGCTCATGACGGTGCCGTCCGGCGGATTCACCGGGACGGGGGTGGACGGCTCCGCGACGGCCGCGGTGGCGGTGGTCGCCGAACCCACCAGCAGGCCGATCGCCGCTGCGGTGCAGACGGCCGCCCGGATGGAACGCTGACGGAATGATGATCTCATCGTTGAGGATCCTCTCGAGGGAGTACCCCGGCTTGTGGCCGGGGCGGGCTCAGTGCCCTCCCCCTTTCTAGTAGCCGAGAACGGTTCGTTCAATATTGAAGATCCGCCGCTGCCGCAGTAGGGTGCGCCCCCTCGCTGGGGTCGGGTGCTGCGCCTCGCCGGTGCCGACTTCGGGCGCCGGGTCCGGGTCCTGCACCTCCCTGCTCCCAGAGTCCCGCACGTTCCGCTCTTCCAGCTCTTCCAGCTCTTCGCGACCTTCTCGATCCTCCCGACCCTCTGAACGATTGGACATCCACTCGACGATCGGATGCTCTATCGGCGCGTGACTCGCCGTCCACTCGTCGGGTGGACGTCCACTCGTGCCAGAAGCGGCGCCACCGAAGGCGGCGCCGAGGGCACCGCCGCCACGGGAACTGCCGAGCGCATCGCCGAGCCACGCATCGCCACCGCGAGCCCCGGAAACGCAGAACGCCCCCGGCGTGAACCGGGGGCGTTGTCTGTGGATCCTGGGAGAATCGAACTCCCGACATCCTGCTTGCAAAGCAGGCACTCTACCAACTGAGTTAAGGACCCGGAACGGCTCTTGCGAGTCGTTCGGTGGGGCTACCAGGACTTGAACCTGGGACCTCTTCATTATCAGTGAAGCGCTCTAACCGCCTGAGCTATAGCCCCTTGACCAAGAAACGACTCTACACGGACACTCGCCGAAAACACAAATCGGCCGGATCCGCTCCGCGTGCCGCGGCCGGAAACGCCGCGTGCCCCGCCGACCGTGGAGGTCGTCGGGGCACGCGAACCGCCGCTCGGCGTCGATCAGTTGCTGGTGAAGCCCAGCTGGAAACCGCCGACGATGCGGGTGAGGAGGTTGTAGATCAGCGATGCGACCGCGCCGAGCGCGGTGCCCACGATGATGTTCAGGATCCCGACCACGACCGAGAATCCGAAGACCTGCGGGAAGCCGAGGAACGTCATCAGGCTGTTCTTGTCGCCAACGACGTCCATGAACAGGGAGTCGACCTTGGCCAGCAGACCGGTCTGCATCAGCACGAGGTAGACGAGCACCGTCGCGACGATCCCGACGATGGCCCAGCAGACCGACACCAGGAAGGAGAACTTCACGGCCGACCAGAAGTCGACGTAGACGAGCTTGAGGCGTACCTGCTTGGACGGCGCTTTCTTGCGGGTCTTGCGCGCCAGCTTATCGGCGACAGTGTTACTCATTCAGGCTTTCCTTGTCTTCTGCGTGCTCCGCAGCATCGGTCTCGGCCGGCTCACCGGCCGCGCTCTCGGCCTCGGCGTCGTCGAGACCGCGCTCCGTGTTTCGCGCGATGCCAATAATACGGTCCCGCTCTGGGAATCTCGCAAAGACGACGCCCATCGTGTTCCGGCCCTTGGCGGGAACCTCGGCGACGTTGGACCGGACGACCTTGCCGCTGGCGAGCACGGCGAGCACCTCGTCGCCCTCGTCCACGATGAAGCCGCCGACCAGATCGCCGCGCGCCTCGTCGAGCTTCGCCACCTTGATGCCGAAGCCGCCGCGGTTCTGCACACGGTACTCGTCGACCGCGGTGCGCTTGGCGTAGCCGCCCTCGGTGACCACGAAGACGAAGCCGCCCTCGGTGATCCGCGAGGCCTGCAGCAGCTGATCCCCGTCGCGGAAGTTCATGCCGCGCACACCGCTCGTGGAACGGCCCATCGGGCGGAGCGCCTGGTCGGACGCAGTGAAGCGCACCGACATGCCGTGCTTCGAGATGAGCAGCACGTCGTCGTCGGACTCCGCGATCAGGGCCGAGACGAGCTCGTCCTCGTCGCGGAGCTTGATCGCGATGATGCCGCCCGTGCGGTTCGTGTCGTACTCGGTCAGCGCGGTCTTCTTGACGAGGCCGTCGCGGGTCGCGAGCACGAGGAACCGATCCGCTTCGAACTCGCGCAGGTCGAGGATCTGCGTGACCGACTCGTCGGGCGCGAGCGCGAGCAGGTTCGCGAGGTGCTGGCCCTTCGCGTCGCGGCCGCCCTCGGGCACCTCGTACGTCTTCGCGCGGTAGACGCGGCCCGTGTTCGTGAAGAACAGCAGCCAGTGGTGCGTCGTGGTGACGAAGAAGTGCTCGACGATGTCATCGGCGCGGAGCGCCGCACCCTTGACGCCCTTGCCGCCGCGGTGCTGCGTCCGGTAGTTGTCGATGCGCGTGCGCTTGATGTATCCGCCGCGGGTGACGGTGACGACCATCTCCTCCTCGGGGATCAGGTCCTCCATCGACATCTCGCCGTCGAATCCGTGCAGGATCGTCGAGCGCCGCTCGTCGCCGTACTTGTCGACGAGGTCGCCGAGCTCGGTGACCACGATGCTGCGCTGCTCCTCGGGCGAGGCCAGGATCCCCTGGTACTCGGCGATCTGCGCCTCGAGCTTGGCCGCGAGCTCCAGGATCTTCTGTCGCTCGAGCGCCGCGAGGCGGCGCAGCTGCAGGCCGAGGATCGCGTCCGCCTGGATCTGGTCGACGCCGAGCAGCTTCATGAGGCCCTCGCGAGCCTCGTCGACCGTGGGCGAGCGACGGATCAGAGCGATGACCTCGTCGAGCGCGTCGAGCGCCTTGAGGTAGCCGCGCTGGATGTGCGCCTCGGCCTCGGCCTTCCGCAGGCGGTACTCGGTGCGCCGGACGATGACCTCGATCTGGTGCTTCGCCCAGGCCGTGATGAAGCCGTCGAGCGCCAGGGTGCGGGGCACGCCGTCGACGATCGCGAGCATGTTCGCGCCGAAGTTCTCCTGCAGCTGCGTGTGCTTGTACAGGTTGTTCAGCACGACCTTCGCGATCGCGTCGCGCTTCAGCACGATCACGAGGCGCTGGCCGGTACGGCCGCTCGTCTCGTCGCGGATGTCGGCGATGCCCTGGACCTTGTTCTCCTTGACCAGGTCGGCGATCTTCACCGCGAGGTTGTCGGGGTTGACCTGGTAGGGCAGCTCGGTCACGACGAGGCAGGTGCGTCCCTGGATCTCCTCGATGTTGACCACGGCGCGCATGGTGATGGATCCGCGGCCCGTGCGGTAGGCCTCGCGGATCCCCTTCGTGCCGAGGATCTGCGCGCCGGTCGGGAAGTCGGGGCCCTTGACCCGCGCCATGAGCGCCTCGAGGAGGTCCTCGCGGCTCGCCTCGGGGTGCTCCAGGTGCCAGATCGCCGCTTCGGAGACCTCGCGGAGGTTGTGCGGCGGGATGTTCGTGGCCATGCCGACCGCGATGCCGACGGAGCCGTTGACCAGGAGGTTCGGGAACCGTGCGGTGAGCACGGTCGGCTCCTGCGTACGTCCGTCGTAGTTGTCCTGGAAGTCGACCGTGTCCTCGTCGATGTCACGCACCATCTCCATGGCGAGCGGGGACATCTTGGTCTCGGTGTATCGGTGGGCGGCGGCGCCGTCGTTGCCGGGCGAACCGAAGTTGCCCTGGCCGAGGGCCAGGGGGTAGCGCAGCGACCACGGCTGCACGAGGCGCACGAGCGAGTCGTACACGGCGGTGTCGCCGTGCGGGTGGAACTGGCCCATCACGTCACCGATGACACGGGTGCACTTCGAGAAGGCCTTGTCGGGGCGGTAGCCGCCGTCGTACATCGTGTAGATCACACGGCGGTGCACGGGCTTCAGGCCGTCGCGCACGTCGGGCAGCGCACGGCCCACGATCACGCTCATCGCGTAGTCGAGATAGGAGCGCTGCATCTCGAGCTGCAGATCGACCTGGTCGATGCGACCGTGGTTCGCCGCGATGGGCTGGCCGGTCTCGTCCAGCTCCACGATGATCTCGGCGCCGTTGGCGTCGTCCACGTCGGGGGTCTCGTTCTCAGATGTCAAGGAAACGCACGTCCTTCGCGTTCTGCTGGATGAAGCTGCGGCGAGCTTCGACGTCCTCGCCCATTAGGGTGGCGAAGATCTCGTCGGCGGTCGCCGCATCGTCCATGGTGACCTGCAGCAGGGTGCGGGTCTCCGGGTTCATGGTGGTCTCCCACAGCTCTTCGTGGTTCATCTCGCCGAGACCCTTGTAGCGCTGCACGCCGCTCTCCTTCACGAGGCGGCGGCCGGCCTGGGATCCGGCGGTGAGGCGCTCGTCGCGCTCGGCGTCGCTGAACACGTACTCGTGCTCGGCGTTCGCCCACTTGATGCGGTACAGCGGGGGCTGCGCGAGGTAGACGTAGCCGAGATCGATGAGCGGCCGCATGTAGCGGAACAGCAGCGTCAGCAGCAGCGTCGTGATGTGCTGGCCATCGACGTCGGCATCGGCCATGAGCACGATCTTGTGGTAGCGCGCCTTCTCGGGATCGAACTCCTCGCCGATGCCCGCGCCGAACGCGGTGATCATCGCCTGGACCTCGGTGTTGTTCAGCGCGCGGTCGAGGCGGGCCTTCTCCACGTTGAGGATCTTGCCGCGGAGCGGCAGGATCGCCTGCGTGTGGGGGTTGCGGCCCGTCTTGGCCGAACCGCCGGCCGAGTCGCCCTCGACGATGAAGATCTCGGAGATCACCGGATCCTTGCTGGTGCAGTCCGACAGCTTGCCGGGCATGCCGCCGGACTCGAGCAGTCCCTTGCGGCGCGCAGTCTCACGCGCCTTGCGTGCGGCGAGGCGCGCGGTCGCGGCCTGGATCGCCTTGCGGATGATGTCCTTCGCCGGGCCGGGGTTGCGCTCGAACCAGTCGCCGAGCTGATCGCCGACGACCTTCTGCACGAACGCCTTCGCCTCGGTGTTGCCGAGCTTGGTCTTGGTCTGGCCTTCGAACTGGGGCTCCCCCAGCTTGACCGAGATGACGGCGGTCAGACCCTCGCGAACATCGTCGCCCGAGAGGTTGTCGTCCTTCTCGCGAAGAATGTTCTTCTCTCGTGCGTAGCGGTTGACGAGGGTCGTCAGCGCCGCGCGGAAGCCCTCCTCGTGCGTGCCGCCCTCGTGGGTGTTGATGGTGTTCGCGTAGGTGTGGACGCTCTCGGTGTAGGCCGTGGTCCACTGCATCGCGACCTCGGCCGAGATCTTGCGCTCGGTGTCCTCGAGCTCGAACGAGATGATCTCCTCGTTCACGAGCTCCGCGCGCTTGGCCGAGTTCAGGTAGTGGACGTAGTCCTCGATGCCCTTCTCGTACAGGAACTCGTCATGCGGCGGAGCCGGTGCGACGAGCTCGCCGTCTTCGTTCTCGACCGGCTCCTGCGGGCGCAGGTCGGTGAGCATGATCTTGAGGCCCTTGTTGAGGAACGCCATCTGCTGGAAGCGGGTGCGCAGCGTCTGGTAGTCGAACTCGACGGTCTCGAAGATCTCGGCGCTGGGCCAGAAGGTGATGGTGGTGCCGGTCTCTTCCGACGGCTCCCCCTGCACCAGCGGTCCGGTCGGGACGCTGCCGTCGAACGCCATGTTCCACGTGAAACCCTGACGCTTGACCTCGACCTCGAAGCGCGACGAGAGTGCGTTCACGACAGAGGAACCGACGCCGTGCAGGCCGCCCGAAACGGCGTAGCCGCCGCCGCCGAACTTTCCGCCGGCGTGCAGCACGGTCAGCACGACCTCGACGGTCGACTTGCTCGGGTCCGACGAGTGCGGATCGACGGGGATACCGCGGCCGTTGTCGATGACGCGGACACCGCCGTCCTCGAGGATCGTGACGTCGATGGCATCGCAGTACCCGGCGAGCGCCTCATCGACCGAGTTGTCGACGATCTCGTACACCAGGTGGTGCAGACCGCGAGGCCCGGTGGATCCGATGTACATACCCGGGCGCTTGCGTACCGCCTCGAGGCCCTCGAGCACCTGGATCGCTCCGGCACCGTAGTCTTCCGCGGCCGTAGCCTGTTCATCAGTCATGCTGTGAGTCACACTCTCCAAAGATCGCCTCAGGCCGGATTTCCGGCCCGGACACGTTCACACCCCAGCCTATCAATTCGAGGCGCTCAGAACCGTGATTTCGGGCCTTTGGAGCGAGGATTCCGGGTGGGATCGTTCCCCCTCCGAAATGGGCTCTTTCTCGGCGGGTTCCCTCCCGGTGCCAGGCGCTGCGTCGCGTCAGCTTCTCGAACCGGCCCCCAACGGGCTCCCTGATCGGATCGCCACGGGCTCGATCCGCCAGGCGGCTCCCGCATACGAACACCGAGATCACTCGATAACGACCGTTCGTTTGGCCAGGATCACCCAGCCGGCTCCGTCAGGTCCACCGACGCCCAGGCTTCCGAACCGGCCCGTGCCCACCCCGGTGAGATCGCCCGGTCCGTCCGCGCCAGTCCGCGCCTCCCGCCGGCCCGCGCGCTTCTCCCGACCCGTCGTGCCCGCTCCCCTTCCTCGCACAGCTTCCACGGCCCATGGTCCGCTGAGACGAAACTCCACCGGCACCGAGCAGCTCGCATCCGCGACGATCTCCTCCCCCAGCACGAGCCCGACCGGAGCGCCGACTTCGCGATCGAACACCGCGGCCGAACACGGCGCGATCTGAGGCAGAATCCGATCGATCCCGATTCCTCACGGGAACCAGCACTCATCTCTTCGAAACGCGAAGGCCGGGCTGCCGGGAGCCGATGGGCGACGCATTCGCATCCCGCCGACCGGTATCGGCGTGGCCCGGCGAGAAGCTCCCCAAGAGGAGGGCCCGGCGTACCGGCGAGAAGCGGACGGAACTCCTGCCGCGCCGGGCGAGACCCGGCTCACCTCGCATCGCACCGAGCGGCACGGATCGGCCGCTCCAGTCGCTCCGGCAGGTGCGACCAGATCGCACCCGCGCCGAGCGAGCCAGTTCCCCCGGACTCCCTTGCTCTCATCGAACACGGCTGGTCCCCGCGATCACCGGGACTCCCGCCATCCGAGCTCTCTGCAGTTCTCGCTCGACTGGCGAGGATTCGTCACCCGGATCAGGACACTCGGAGCCGCGAAGCCACCCTCATCTCCTCATCCAGACCCCCGACCGCTCGCCGCACCGGCTCATCCGGCCCAGGGCGCCGAGCGCATGCTCGCAATCTCCAAAAGGAACCGAACCCGACCCCGTGATCGCGTTTCACGTGAAACGAGCGCGAAAATCGAGTCATTTCAACACTCCGCGACGGCGACTAAATCCCAGATCAGAGCAATGAACGAGTGGCGCCACGTCAAGAATACTTGCGTCAGAGCGATTCTCCGCTCGGCTTATCCGTACGTATCCCTCGGTCCGCGCCCCTGAACCGTCCTGGGACCGTGCCGCCAGCTGGGTGCGCCCGGTGCGAGGAAGCGAAGATCGCGAATCTCGGAATCCGGGAACTCCCGCAGCAACCGAGTCAGGATCTCGGACCTCAATCGACGGAGTTCGGTTGCCCACGCGGTCGAGTCGCATTGCAGGAGCAGCACTCCGTCGCGGACTCCGACGACCTCGGTGTGATCCGAAGTCGGCTGTCCGACGAACTCAGCCCACTCCGTGATCACACGAGCCTGCTCCAGGTCTGCGCTCCATCCCATGTCCGTCGCGGCCTTCGCGAGAATGTCGCCGAGCATCCTCGGATCACGTCCGGTTCCGAACGGCGCGCGCCCCTCCCCTTCGGTCGAGTCCGAGCCGAGTCGACGCCGCCGATACGGAACCCCCTTCCACACCGACTTCGCCCGCAGATACGCGCTGCTGGCGAAGTCGGAATGCTCGGGCTTCACTGCTCAGCGCTCCCCACCGAGACCGTGCCTCGCTCGACACCGATGCGATGCCAAGCGATGCCCTCGGGGATGTCCTCTTCGACCGCGGCCGTCACAATGACCTGCTCGAAGCTCTGGACCGCAGACATCAGCTTCGACCGCCGCCGAGTATCGAGCTCCGCGAAGACATCATCCAGCAGAATGACCGGATCGCCGCCCGCGGACTCCCCGCGCAACAGCACTGCCATCCCCAGGCGGAGCGCGAGAGCGAATGACCAGGACTCTCCGTGGCTCGCGTAGCCCTTCACTGGGAGACCGTTCAACTCCAGCACGAGATCGTCCCGATGCGGGCCGACCAAGGTCACGCCGCGCTCGAGTTCCTGCGCCCGAACAACTTGAAGGGCCCGCCGAAACTCGGCCGCAACCGTTTCACGTGAAACGTCGCCGCGAGGTCGCTCGGCTTCGGTTTCACGTGAAACACTTCCCTCCCCCGGGGTCGGAACTTCCGCCGATTCTGTTTCACGTGAAACACTCTCCCGTTCGCATGCCGCTGCAACGGTCTCCGCGAGGGACAGTCTCGGTCCGTGATCCTGATCGACCAGAGTCTCATATCCAGCGCGAAGTGGCTCTTCGAGAGCGCGGAGCAACTCGTGTCGCGCCACCATGATCCGGGACCCGTGATCCACCAGCTGCGCATCCCACACGTCCAGGGTAGCCTCGACGGCACTTCGTGCGCCCCTCCGAGCGGATTTCAACAGCGAAGTGCGCTGCCTGACCACGCGTTCGTAGTCGGAAAGCGTTCCCGACAGCGCAGGAGACCGCGCCACGACCGCTTCGTCGAGAAAGCGGCGGCGTCCTGAGGGATCTCCACGAACGATTCCGAGGTCTTCCGGAGCGAACAGTACGGTGGAGAACCACCGGGTCAGCTCGCGCGGACGAACCGGGTTCCGATTCACCTGCGCCCGATTCGGGCGGTCCCGATTGATCTGTGCTTCGAGCAGCACATCGCGGCCGCCCGATTCGACACGCATGCGAAGAATCGCAGACTCCTGGCCTGCCCGAATCAGCGCGGCATCGCCGGTCACCCGATGCGACCTCAGGGTCGCGAAATAGGCGATCGCTTCGGCGAGGTTGGTCTTGCCCTGCCCGTTGCGTCCGACCAGCAGGTTGGGTCCGGCAGCGAACGGCACCTCCGCCGTCGCATAGTTGCGAAAATCGGCGAGAGACAGATGCGCGACCCGCATCGGCCCTCCTTAGCGGAGCAGCAGGTTCGGCTGCAGCAGGTAGCGGAAGCTCTGCTCGTCGGCGTCGTCCTTGCTGCGCTGGCTCGTGATGAGCACCGGGCCCGGCTTGCCCGGGTTGTCGGTGCGGGTGAAGCCGACGCGAGCGAACTCCGCGTGGGTGGAACGCAAGCCGTCGAGCAGGAACTGCGGCTTGAGCGAGACGATCATCTCGTCCCCGACGAGGTGCGCGTCGACCACCTCGACCGCCTGCGCGGTCTCCGAGCCTGCGGCTTCCAAGGTGACCTGCCCCTCGACGAAGGAGAAGCGCAGGGCGGCCTCCCGCTCGAGCACCAGGCCGACACGGCCGACGGCCTCGACCAGGTCACTGGTGTTGATCACCGCGTAATTATCGATGCCATCAGGGAAAAGTCGTCCGACGGGCGGGTAGTTGCCCTTGATCAGCAGCGAGGTCACCGTCTTGTTCCCACCGGTGAACGCAACGAGTTCGCGCTCGCCGTCCTTGATGATCGAGACCTGCACCTGGCCGGCGTTCGAGAAGGTCTTCCCGACCTCGGTGACGACCTTCGAGGGCACCAGCGCCGTCAGGTCGCCTGAGCCGTCCTGCGCCTCCCAGTCGATGCGACGGGTCGCCACTCGGTAACGGTCGGTCGCGGTGAGCGTGAGGGCGTTCTCGCTGATCTCGAACTGCACGCCGGTGATCACCGGGGTGACATCGTCCTTCGAGGCCGCGAGGGACACCTGTGCGATGGCCTCGGCGAAGACGTCCGCCGGAACGATGCCCGAGACCGAATCGATCTTCGGGATCTGCGGGTATTCCTCGACCGGCATGGCCGGGAGGCTGAACGAGGCCGAGCCGCATCGCACCTGCACACGGCTCTCGACGAGGGACACCTCGACGTCCGCGTGCGGAAGGCGCTGCGCGATCTCGCCCAGCAGACGGCCCGAGACGAGTGCGCGGCCGGCATCGGCGACCTGGGCGGTGACCGAGGTGCGCGAGGAGACCTCGTAGTCGAAGGAGGACAGCGTCACCGCGTCGCCGGCGGCCTCGAGGAGCACACCGCTGAGCAGCGGCTGCGTCGGCCGCTGCGGCAGCAGCTTCGCTGCGAACGAGACGGCCTCGCTGAACACGTCACGGTTGACGGTGAAACGCATGAAGCCACTCCTCGTGATGGTGGGACGAATGCCAAGTTCCGGGCCTGACAATCCTTGCACACTCGGGTCCGGTGAGCATCACGGATCCTGTCATTCGCCAGCCGAGAACCGCGGAACGGTGCCGCTGTCGTTCGGTTGAGCAGTTTTCCGGCTCCGGATAGGCCGGACGGCGGAAGGCGTGATCGAGATCCCCTGTAAGAGAGATGGAACTGTTAACGGTGTTAACGCCTGTGGATGCTGTGGATAACTCGTCCTCCGCCAAGCCCTGTAAGCAAACTACACGGTTGTGACTTGTGAGTGGGACGTGGATCAATGGGGTTCCGCGGAATCACGCCGAAGTGTTAACGCTCCCGGCATTCCACAGGCGACCCGGATCCATGCACAGACTCGCCCGAGTTCTCCCCAGTTACCCACAGCCTGGTGGAAAACTGTGGATAACTCGACCGGTTCGAGGCGTTAACGCCTGGTGGGGAAAGGTTTGGGGAAAACCGAGCTCGGCATGCCCGCGGGGCGCGCTTCGCGGGCGCACGGTGCCGTGCGCGGAGCACCTCCCGGGCCGCCGAGGAGCAGCCCGCGGCACCGGAAGACGGGTCAGCGCGCCTGCTTCACGCGGGCGGTGATCTCCATGACCTGGTTGTAGACCGCGCGGCGTTCCTTGAGCAGCTGGGCGATCTTCTTGTGCGCGTACATCACCGTGGTGTGATCGCGGCCGCCGAAGAGCTGACCGATCTTGGGGAGGGAGAGCGGAGTGAGCTCGCGGCAGAGATACATCGCGATCTGGCGGGCGAGCGCGATCTGCTGTGCGCGGGACTGCCCGTAGAGGTCGTCAACCGACAGATCGAAGTAGTCCGCGGTGCGGTTGATGATGTCCGACGGCTGCACTTCGTTGTCGTCGTCGAGCGAGATCAGATCCTTCAGCACCGTCTGCACGAGGCTCATGTCGATGCGCTGCTGGTTGAGGCTCGCGAACGCGGTCACGCGGATCAGGGTGCCCTCGAGCTCGCGGATGTTCGAGGAGAACTTGGTCGCGATGAACTCGAGGATCTCGTCCTCGATCACGAGCTGCTCGCGCTGCGCCTTCTTGCGCAGGATCGCGATGCGGGTCTCGAGGTCGGGCACCTGGATGTCGGTGAGCAGACCCCACTCGAAGCGCGAGAGCATGCGCTCCTCGAAGCCGCGGAGCTGCTTGGGCTGCACATCGCTGGTGATCACGACCTGCTTGTTGTGATCGTGCAGCGTGTTGAAGGTGTGGAAGAAGGCTTCCTGGGTCTCGGCCTTGCCCTCGAGGAACTGGATGTCGTCGACGAGCAGCAGATCGACGCTGCGGTAGCGCTGATGGAACGCCGCGCCCTCGTTGTTGGCGATCGAGTTGATGAAGTCGTTGGTGAAGTCCTCGGAGCTGACGTAGCGCACGCGGACGTCCGGGAACAGTTCGCGGGTGTAGTGCCCGATCGCGTGAAGCAGGTGGGTCTTGCCCAGGCCGGAGTCGCCGTAGATGAAGAGCGGGTTGTAGGCGCGGGCCGGAGCTTCGGCGACGGCGACGGATGCGGCGTGGGCGAAGCGGTTCGACTGGCCGATGACGAAGGTGTCGAAGCGGTACTTCTCGTTCAGCCGGCTGTCCTCGATCTCGCGCCGACCGTGGCGGGGCGAGGGCTCGTGGAGGGGCCGGACCGGTTCGGCCGGAGCGGCTGCGGGAGGCTGCTCGTCAAAAGATGCGCTCGCATCGACGGACTGATCCGCCTCGGTCTCCTGCTCCGCCGTGCCGACGCTGTGATCGACCTGCAGCGTGGGATCGACGAGCACGATGAAGTTCTCGATTCCCGTGGCGTCCGGGGTCTTCGCGATCGCCGACATGATGGCCGGCCGCAGCTCGTGATCGAGCAGGCGCTGGGTGAAGTCGTACTGGACCGCGAGGTACAGCGACCCCGCGCCGACCCCGCGGGGTACCGCGAGGCCGAGCTGGCCGATCAGGGAGCGGGCCACCATCGGGTCGTCAGCCACCGCGCGGGTGATCTGCGCCCAAACCCCCTGTACCTCGTCCTCTGTCACTGGGATCCGTCCGAAAAGT
The DNA here is from genome assembly GCF_039530105.1 of Leucobacter iarius. NCBI lineage: Bacteria > Bacillati > Actinomycetota > Actinomycetes > Micrococcales > Microbacteriaceae > Leucobacter > Leucobacter iarius. The sequence continues at coordinate 453,682 of NZ_BAAAOB010000001.1, forward strand.
TGTGAGTCTGTGCTGGGTGTTATCCCCAGATTATCCACAAGCAGAAGGGCGGAAAAACGGCGAGATTCTGTCAGATTGATCCGCCCGGGAGAACACCTGCGCCCACGTTAGTCACAGATCTGTCCACAGGCAAGTCGAACCGGCGGAGTCGTGGAAACCGCGCGGTTTGGGGCCCCCGTGTCGCGCGTTCGCGCGTGTTCTGGGAGGATCGCTTTGACTGTGGGCCCGAGTGCGCGTAAAGTTAACACCTTGTATGGGCGCCAGTGTGCGCTGCGGAGCTCGCGAAGCGTTCTCCGCGGGTGCCGCGCGCCCCATCGAGTCCGAACTTCTTCGTCGCCGAGAGCGGCGGAGAGCACTGCCAAAAGTCACGGAGTCTTCTTATGAGCAAGCGTACCTTCCAGCCCAACAACCGCCGCCGCGCCAAGGTGCACGGCTTCCGCGCCCGCATGCGTACCCGCGCCGGCCGCGCCATCGTCGCAGCGCGCCGCGGCAAGGGCCGCTCGAAGCTCACGGCCTAGTCCACACGCATCCCGGTTCGATCGTGCCCGCGCGGCAGCATCGCGTCACCCGGGGTGACGACTACCGGCGCATCGTGCGAACCGGAAACCGCGTGGGTGGTGCAACATGCATCGCCCACGCGGTTTTGCATGTGCGCGAGGCCGACGCTCCTGATCAGCCTGCCCGGTTCGGCTTCATCATCTCCAAGGCGGTCGGCAACGCCGTTACCCGGAACCTCGTCCGGCGCCGCATGAAGTTCCTCGTCGAACGGGGGCTGAACGCCGGGTTCGCGGGAGCGGACATCGTGTTCCGCGCCCTGCCGGCCAGCGCAGAAGCCGGATTCGAGGGGCTGGAGCGCGACGTGACCCGGGCCCTGGGCAAGGTGGAGCGGATGCTCGCCGAGCGCGATGGGCAGCAGGATCCGGCCCCCGCACCGGGAAGCCGACCGTGATCCCTGCTCCGGTCCTCGAGCTCTGGCTGCTCCCCCGCAACGCGGCGATCACCGTGATGCGGGTCTACCGCCGGCTCATCTCCCCGCTCTACGGGCAGGTGTGCCGGTATCACCCCAGCTGTTCCCGGTACGCTCTGGAAGCGTTCCAACAGCGCGGCTTCGTCACCGGCGTCGCGCTCACCGTCTGGCGCCTCCTGCGGTGTAATCCCTTCACCCCCGGGGGGATCGACGACGTCCCGCCGAAGCGGCGTCCTCGATTCGTCACGAACTCCAGCGGATTCGTCCGCCCCACGTACCGAAAGGCCTGAATCCCAGTGGACTTCATCGAAACACTGCTCTGGCCGCTGCGCTGGCTCGTCGAGCTGGTGCTGGCGGTCTGGCACCAGATCTTCACCTTCTTCGGGCTGAACCCGGCGTCCGGCCTGACCTGGGTGCTCTCGATCATCGGCCTCGTGCTCGTGGTGCGCTCGGCGCTGATCCCGATCACGGTGCGGCAGATCAAGTCGCAGCGCCGCATGATGGATCTCGCGCCCGAGATGAAGAAGATCCAGGCGAAGTACAAGGGCAAGACGGACCAGTTCTCTCGCGAGGCGATGAGCCGCGAGACGATGGCGCTCTACAAGAAGCACGGGACCAACCCGTTCTCCTCCTGCCTGCCGATCCTGATCCAGATGCCGGTCTTCTTCTCGCTGTTCTACGTGCTGCGTCACGCGGCGGAGAACAAGACGGGCATCGGCTTCATGAACCAGGAGCTGACGCACAACTTCAACGCGGCAGAGCTCTTCGGCGCTCCGCTGAAGATGACCTTCACGCAGGGCTGGGCCGAGCAGAACTGGGTCATCATCATCCTGCTCGGCGCCATCATGATCCTCATGATCGCCTCGCAGTTCTTCACCCAGCTGCAGATCATGTCGAAGAACGTCTCGGACGAGACGAAGAGCTCGCCGATGTACCGTCAGCAGCGGATCCTGCTCTACATCATCCCCTTCGCCTTCATCTTCTCGGGCGTGACCTTCCCGCTCGCGCTCAACATCTACTGGTTCACCTCGAACCTGTGGACCATGGGCCAGCAGTACATCGTCATCAAGAACATGCCGACCCCCGGCAGCGAGGCGTGGCGCCAGCGCCAGGCCCGCCTGAAGGCCAAGGGCAAGCTGACCGAGGAGGAGGCCGCCGAGATCGATCGCATCGAGGGCACCGGCGAGGCCCAGGGTCAGCGTCAGCAGCCGATGAGCGCCAAGCGCGCCAAGAAGAAGAAGTAGGCAGGAGCGGATCATGACCGAAAGCAACGGCGCCGTGGTGACGAATGAAGACCCCACCCTCGAGGAGCTCGAGGCGGAGGGCGATCTCGCCGCGGATTACATCGAGGGCTTCCTCGACATCGCGGACCTCGACGGGGATCTCGACATCTCGGTCGCGAGCGGTCGCGCCTACGTCTCGGTGACGGGTGGCGGTGAGGACCTCGATCGCCTCGCGATGCCCGATACCGTGCAGGCGCTCCAGGACCTGACCCGCCTCGCGGTGCAGGGCGGCACCGGCCGCTTCTCGCGGCTCATCCTCGACATCGGCGGCTCGCGGGATGCACGCGCAGCCGAGCTCGGACGCCTCGTCGATGCGGCGGTGGCGCAGCTCGCCGCCGGTCGCACCGAGGTCGAGCTCGAGCCGATGTCGTCGTACGAGCGCAAGCTCGTGCACGACATCGTCGCCGAGCGCGGCTACCACTCGGAGTCGCGGGGCGAGGGCCGCGACCGCCGTCTCGTCATCTCGCAGGCATAAGGGGTTTCACGTGAAACGCGGCACCCCGATCGATCCGGTCGACGCCCCCGAGTCCGTCGAGGCCGAGCCGGCCGCTCCCGTCGAGCCGGAACCGGCATCGGCCGCGCAGATCGCGGGCGACCGGATCGATGTGCTGCGCGCTTTCACCGCGGATCTCGCGGAGCGCGGTGAGCCGCTCGGACTCATCGGGCCCCTCGAACCCCCGAGGCTCTGGACCCGGCACGTGCTCAACAGCGCGATCCTGGCGCCGCTCATCACCTCCGGTGCGCGCGTGGCCGATATCGGCACCGGCGGCGGGATGCCCGGGCTCGTGCTCGCGATCGTCCGGCCCGACGCGCGGTTCCTGCTGATCGAACCCATGGAGCGCCGCTGCGCGTGGCTGTCCGAGCAGATCGAACACCTCGGGCTCGAGAACGTCGAGGTCCGGCGCGGCCGTGCCGAGGAGTACCACGACGCGTTCGAGGTCGACCAGGTCACGGCCCGCGCGGTCACGGCGCTGCGCACCCTCGTGCCGATCACCGCTCCCCTGCTGCGCGACGGCGGCGAGATGCTGTTCCTCAAGGGCACCTCGGTCGAGGCCGAGATCCGGGCCGCCGAGAAGGTGCTGCGCAAGCACCGCGTGACCGGTGCCTTGGTCGAGGAGCTCGGCACGGGCCTGCTCGCCGAAACGACCCGGGTCTTCCGGGCTACAGTAGAACGTGGCTCGCGGGCGGAGTGAGCGGGCCGGCTCCTCCGCCGATGATTCGATGACGCACGAGGATGCCATGACTGCAACGAACAACACCCCGGTGGGCGACCACCTGGTGGACAAGATCAGGCGTCGACGCAAACTCGAGAGGACCAAATCTCCGTTGCCCACTGAGCCGCGCATCATCACCGTCTCCAACCAGAAGGGCGGGGTGGGCAAGACCACCACGACCGTCAACCTCGCTTCGGCGCTCGCGCGCCGCGGGGCCAACGTGCTGGTCATCGACCTCGATCCCCAGGGCAACGCGTCCACCGCGCTCGGGGTTCCGCACCAGTCCGAGATCACCAGCGTCTACGAGGTGCTGCTCGGCGACAGCGAGATCGAAGAGGCGATCCAGCCGACCACCGACAACGAGAACCTGTTCTGCGTGCCGTCGACCATCAACCTCGCCGGCGCCGAGATCGAACTCGTCTCGCTCGTCGCACGCGAGCAGCGGCTCCGCAGCGCCGTCGTCTCGTTCCTCGAGCGCTCCGAGCGCGAGTTCCACTACGTCTTCATCGATTGCCCGCCCTCGCTCGGCCTCCTCACGGTCAACGCGTTCGTCGCGGCGCAGGAGGTGCTGATCCCGATCCAGTGCGAGTACTACGCGCTGGAGGGTCTGAGCCAGCTGCTCGGCAACATCCAGCTGATCCAGAAGCACCTCAACCCGACCTTGAACGTCTCGACGATCCTGCTCACGATGTTCGATGCCCGCACCAACCTCGCGCACGAGGTCGCGGCCGAGGTGCGCGAGCACTTCCCCACCCAGACCCTGCGCGTCGCGGTGCCGCGCTCGGTGCGCATCTCGGAGGCGCCCAGCTACGGCCAGACCGTGCTCGCCTACGACCCGGCCTCCATCGGAGCGCTCGCCTACCTCGAGGCCGCGGCCGAGATGGCCGAGCGCGGGGCCCCCGCCGTCAACACCAGCAACGAAGGAGCCTGATGGCTACGAAGAAGCGCAGCGGTCTCGGACGCGGGATCGGAGCCCTGATCCCCCAGTCGACGACCGAGGGCGATCGTCCCGTCGACGTGTTCTTCCCCGCCCGCACCGTGACCGAGGCGCCGGCGAACGACACCGAGCTCGACGAGGCCTGGGACGGCTCCGGCTCCGATTCCGAAGCTCCGGCCGCAGGCACCGAAGCCGCGGGCACGACGGCGGCCAAGCCGCGCACGCGCGCACAGGCGAAGGCCGCGAGCACCCCCGCTGAGCCGGAGCCCGAGCTGCAGGCCGTGCCCGGCGCGACGCTCACGCGCCTCGCCGTCGAGGACATCGTCCCCAACCACGTGCAGCCGCGCACCGAATTCGACGAGCAGGCGCTCGATGAGCTCACGCACAGCGTGCGCGAATTCGGCGTCTTCCAGCCGATCGTCGTCCGCGCGATCGAGCCGGCTCCCGCCGAGGGACCGAAGTACGAGCTCATCATGGGCGAGCGCCGGCTCCGCGCCTCGAAGCGTGCGGGGCTCGACAGCATCCCCGCGATCGTGCGCACCACCGCCGACGAGCACATGCTGCGCGATGCGCTGCTCGAGAACCTGCACCGCGCCCAGCTCAACCCGCTCGAAGAGGCGTCGGCCTACCAGCAGCTGCTCGCGGACTTCGGCATCACGCAGGAGCAGCTCGCCGAGCGCATCGGCCGCTCCCGGCCCCAGATCTCCAACACGATCCGCCTGCTCAAGCTGCCCGAGGCCGTGCAGGCCCGGGTCGCGGCCGGCGTGCTGACCGCTGGGCACGCTCGCGCGATCCTCTCGCTCGACGGGGACGCGGACGCGATGCTCCATCTCGCGGACAAGATCGTGAACGAGGGGCTCTCGGTGCGCGCCGCCGAGGCCGTCGCCTCGGAGGAGCCGAAGCGCAAGGCTCCGAAGCCGCGTGCGGGCGGGCGCCAGGGTCAGCTGGAGGAGATCGCGGATCGCCTGGGCGACCGTCTCGACACCCGCGTCTCGGTGAAGCTGGGGGCCAAGAAGGGGCAGATCATCATCGACTTCGCGACGATCCAGGACCTGAAGCGGATCCTCGCCGAGATCGACGACCCCGGGTTCGGATAGGCCTCGGCCACGCACCCGCTGTGAGCCCGGTGAATGCCGGGCTCAGCCCGGCATGATTGACTGACGGCATGTCTGAAGAGCAGCGCATCGTCTCCGCAGTCGGCTCCACCAAGGCCCCGGCCGAGGTGCTGTTCGAACTGATCGCCGACCCGTCCCAGCAGCCCCGCTGGGACGGCAACGACAACCTCTCCGAGGCCGCCCCCGGCCAGCGCGTGCACGCCGTGGGCGATGTTTTCCGCATGGCTCTGACCAAGGCCGGCGCCGTGCGCCTCAACCGCATCGTCGAGTTCGAGGAGGGCCGCCGCATCGCGTGGAAGCCGGCCCCCGAAGGGGAGGCCGAGCCGGGTCACCTGTGGCGCTGGGAGCTCTCCCCCGTCGAGGGCGGCACGCTCGTGCGGCACACGTACGACTGGACCGAGCTGGAGGATCCGAAGCGGCAGGAGCGCGCACGCGCGACCACCGCGGAGAACCTGCAGGCTTCGCTCGATCGGCTGACCGCGCTCGCCGAGACCGAGGCCGCCGAGCGCAGCGCGAGCTGAGCGGCCCGTCGCGGCGATGCGTCGCTAGCGACGCGTGAGGGCCCGGATCCGACTCGGATCCGGGCCCTCACGCGTTCGGGGGACGAACGGCTCAGATGATGCCGTTCAGGTGCTCCTCGATCATCGGCTTCGGCATGGCGCCGATGATCTCGCGCACCTCCTCGCCAGCCTTGAACACCTTCATCGCGGGGATGGAGGTGATCCGGTACTGGGCCGCGAGGCCCGGGTTCTCGTCGACGTTCACCTTGACGATGCGGATCTTGCCCGCGTGCTCCGCGGCGATCTGGTCGAGGATCGGCGCGACGGCGCGGCACGGGCCGCACCACTCGGCCCAGAAGTCGACGAGCACGGGGGTCTCGCTCTTCAGGACCTCGTCGATGAAGGTGGACTCGGTGACTGCGAGTGCCTGGGACATGCTGACTCCTTGTTTCTGTGAGTGTTCGGGGCGCTCAGGATTCGAGCGCGGCGAGGTAGTGCTCGGCGTCGAGGGCGGCGACCGTGCCCGACGCAGCGGCGGTGATGGCCTGGCGGTAGCTGGGATCGATCACGTCTCCCGCCGCGAAGACGCCGGGGATCCCGGTCTTCGAGCTGCGGCCCTCGACGGCGATGGTGCCGTCCTCGGTGAGCTCCAGCTGGCCGTGCACGAGGTGCACGCGGGGGTCGTTGCCGATGGCGATGAACAGGCCCTCGATCGGCAGCTCCTGCTCGGTGCCGTCGACGGTGCTGCGCAGGGTCAGGCCGGTGACCTCGGTCTCGCCCTGGATCGCCGCGACCTCGCTGTTCCAGATGAACTCGATCTTCTCGTTGTCGAAGGCGCGCTGCTGCATGATCTTCGACGCCTTGAGCTCCTCGCGACGGTGCACCACGTAGACCTTCGACGCGAAGCGCGTGAGGAACGTCGCCTCCTCCATCGCCGAGTCGCCGCCGCCGATGACGGCGATCGTCTTCTCGCGGAAGAAGAAGCCGTCGCAGGTGGCGCACCACGAGACGCCGTGGCCCGAGAGGCGCTCCTCGTCGGCGAGGCCCAGCTTGCGGTAGGCCGAGCCGGTGGCGAAGATGACCGACTTCGCCTCGTGCACGGAGCCGTCGCCCGTGCTGATCCGCTTCACGTCGCCCGCGAGCTCGACCGCGGTGACGTCGTCGTACACGACCTTGGTGCCGAAGCGCTCGGCCTGCGCCTGCATCTTCTCCATCAGCTCGGGGCCCTGGATCCCCTCGGGGAAGCCCGGGAAGTTCTCGACCTCGGTGGTGTTCATCAGTTCGCCACCGGGTTCGACCGAGCTCGCGATGAGCACGGGTTCGAGGCCGGCGCGCGCCGCGTAGATGGCCGCGGTGAAGCCGGCGGGGCCGGAGCCGATGATGATGATCTGGTGCATGACACTCCTAGGGGTGTGGACGGCCCTGATCCGTCGGGTTCTCCGACTCCGGGTCAGGGTTCAGGGGGTGAAACTCTTCGGGGGCCTCGGATATTCCGGCCCGCCTGCGGCGGCGGATGCTGCGCCAGATGCCGAAGCCGAGCAGGAGCGCGGCGAGGCCGCCGAGCACGCTCAGGGCGACCGTCTCGACGACGCTCCGGATGGTGAGCGGCAGCGTGCCGGTGAACGTCACCTCGGAGCCGCCGACGGGCGAGATGTCGACGATGAGACCGGACTCCCCCGACGAGATGCGGCTGTCGACCGGGATGAGCATGGTGCGACCGCTGTTCGCGGGGATCTCGACGCGCGGGAAGGATCGGGTCGGGACCGAGATGGCCGCGGAGGCCGGGGACGCGGCGACGGTGACGACCGCGTCGAACGGCAGGTCGTTGCGCAGCAGCACGGGAACTCGTGTGGAGGCGCCCACCAGCTGGGTGTGGTCGTTGCGGATCGCGGTGACGCCGTTCAGTAGCTTCGCGTCGCGCGCCCGGTAGTCGGAGGCCGTCTTCGCGAAGTCCGCCTCCGGCGAGGCCCCCGAGGTCGAGAGCAGCGCGAGCAGGCGGACCCGCTGGTACTCGCCGAGGCTCTCGGGGCGTACGAGCAACGGAGCGAGGTCGGTCACAGCGGACTCGCGGGAGATGGCGTCCTTCAGCAGATCGAGGCGATCCTGCGCCGGCTTTTGGGGGCGCAACGTCGCGGTGCCGGTCACCTGCGCGGTCTCGCGTACCGGCGAGACCCAGGAGAGCGTGTCGAGCACCTCGAACACCTCTTCGGGGTGATCGTCGTCGGCCATGGTGCGGCGGTCGAGCGCGAGCACGGTGCTGCCCGCGGTGCCGTCGGGTGCTGCGAGGAGGGCGAGGCGGGCGGCGGCTTCCGCGGTGTCGGCGCCCCGTTCGGCCTCGGTGGTCGCCGCGAGACCGCCGCGCACCGAGGCGCCCAGCTGCGCATCCGCCACGAGCGACTGCATCCCGTCGATGCGGGCGGCGGGGCCGCCCGTCAGCGAGACGTTGGACGAGTCGAGTACGACGGACTCTGAGCCGCTGTGCTGCAGCAGCGCGAGCGTCGAGGCGTCCGCCTGGCCGTCGGCGGGCCAGGCCCGCGCGGAGCCGTTCGGCCAGGCGACGAGTTCGTCGAGCGTGGGGGCGGCAGCAGGGTCCGCGGTCGGCGCAGTGTCGCCGCTGCTCTGATCCTGGCCGGAGGAGTCCTCGCTGCCGGTGCTCGGTGCGGTGGCGGTGTAGTAGCCGAGCCCGTTGGGTTCGAGCAGGCGATCCGATCCGAGGGCGGCCTGCGCGGCCGGGTCGGCGTCGGCGAACTGGAGCAGGAACTGCGGGAGCGTCGACGCCTCGAGGCGCGCGAGCAGCTCGCGCGCGGACTGGGGCGCCTGGGACCCGAGGCCGCGGATCGCGGCGATGAGCCGGGGATCGATCGCCAGGGTCGACTGGTGCCGCTCGGCGGCGTCGAGCAGGGGCGTGAGCCGGGCGGCCGCGTCGCCGAGCTGGCCGCGGGTGGGCATGCCCGTGACCGCGCTGGGCAGCAGGAACGGGACGATCACCGTGAGCGCGGTGCGGTGCTTCGCCGCGACGCCGCGCCAGACGACGGGAGCGCTCGCGTCGAGGCGGTCCGCGAGCGATCCGCCCGATGCGGTCGAGGGATCCAGCGGGGACGCGGAGGGCGACGGCGAAGGCGAGACACCGGTCCCGGCCGAGTCGGGGGTGAACGAGGCGTGCACCGCGAAGACGCCGGGGACCTGCCCCAGCAGGATCGCGAGATCGGACCGGCGCACCGTCACCGAGACGGTCTGCTCGTTGCCCGCGCTCGTCGGATCGATGCGCTGGGTCGCGAGTACCGAGCCGGGAACCGCCTCCGCCTGAGCGGTCCCGCTGCCCTTCGGCGGTGCGAGGCCGTCGGCCAGTGCGCCGGCCGAGGCGATCCGTTTCGGATCGATCCGGAGCTCGAGACCGCCCGCGGGCAGATCCTGCTGCGTCGCGTTGCGCACGAGCACGTGGAACACCACCGACGCGGCGTCGTCGCGGATGACCGGTTCCGCCGGTGCGACCACGAGCTCCGGCTTCGCGGCCGACGTCGCATCGCTCGTCGAGTCGGAGGTCTCGTCGGCATGCGCCGACGCGCCCGCCGGGCCGCCGAGCGGGAGGCCCGAGGCGGGGCCGCCGATCAGCGCGATCGTCACCCCGAGCACCGCGGCGCTCGCGCGGACGAGCCGCGCGAGCGCGCCGGATCGGGGGCGCGTTCGACGGCGCGCGGCGGGCGGGCAGGGCATGCGCCCAGTGTAGAGTCTCGGGCTCGTGAGCGGCCTGAGGCGCGGGCCGCACAGCCGCACTCGGTACCCTGGAGCCATGCGTCCCCTTGCCGATTCCATGGCCGACCTGCGTGCGATCGCCGACTCGCGGCCCGTCCGCGAGCTCGCCGAGGCGTTCGCCGCCGCGGGGCACGAGTTCGCGATCGTCGGTGGGCCCGTGCGCGACGCCCTGCTCGGCCGCTCGGTCACCGACCTCGACTTCACGACCTCGGCCCGTCCCGAGCAGACGCAGCGGATCCTCGACGACCTCGGTACGCAGACCTGGGACGTCGGCCGGGACTTCGGCACGATCGCCGCGAAGGTCCACGGCGAGACCGTCGAGATCACGACCTACCGCGCGGAGGTCTACCGGGACGACTCCCGCAAGCCCGAGGTCAGTTACGGCGACACGATCGAGGGTGACCTCGTGCGGCGGGACTTCACGATCAACGCGCTCGCACTCATGCTCCCCGAGATGCGCCTCGTCGACGTCTCGGGCGGAGTCGAGGATCTGCTCGCCGGGCGCATCTCCACGCCGGGCTCCGCCGAGGCGTCGTTCACCGACGACCCGCTGCGCATGCTGCGCGCCGCGCGCTTCGCCTCCCAGCTCGGATTCGACGTCGCGTCCGAGACGCGCGAGGCGATGGTCGAGTTCGCGGAGCGGCTCGACATCATCTCGGCCGAACGGATCCGCGACGAACTGGTGAAGCTGCTCTCTGCCGCGGATCCGGCACCCGGCCTCCGGCTGCTGGTCGACACGGGTCTCGCCGAGCGGTTCCTGCCCGAGCTGACCGCGCTCGTCGCCACGCAGGACGACCACGGACGCCACAAGGACGTCTACGAGCACAGCCTGACCGTGCTGCAGCAGGCGATCGCGCTCGAGGGCGAGCGCCACCCGGGCGAGGCCCCGGACACGGTGCTGCGCCTCGCCGCGCTGCTGCACGACATCGGCAAGCCGGCCACTCGCCGCTTCGAGCGCGGCGGCGTGACCTTCCACCACCACGACATCGTCGGGGCGAAGCTCGTCAAGAAGCGGCTGCGCGCGCTCCGCTTCGACAACAGCACGGTCAAGCGGGTGGCCCGACTGGTGGAGCTCCACCTGCGGTTCTTCGGCTACAGCGACCAGCAGTGGACCGACTCGGCGGTGCGCCGCTACGTGCGCGACGCCGGCGAGGAGCTCGAGCGCCTGCACATCCTCACCCGCGCCGACGTGACCACGCGCAACCGGCGCAAGGCGGAGCGCCTGGAGCACGCCTACGACGACATCGAGCGCCGCATCGACGAGCTGGCCGAGGCCGAGGAGCTCGCCGCCGTGCGCCCCGAGCTCGACGGCGAGCGGATCATGGCCGTGCTCGGCGTGCCGCCCGGGCCGCTCGTCGGGCGCGCATACAAATATCTGCTCGAGGTGCGCCTCGACGAGGGCCCCATCGGGCCCGAGGCCGCCGAGGAGCGCCTGAGGGAATGGGCCGCGAAGGAGCTCGCATGATCACGGATCCGCACGACTGGTTCGACGGGGCGGCGCGCGTCATGTTCGTCCACGCGCACCCCGACGACGAGACCATCACGACCGGCGGCACCCTCGCGGGGCTCGCCGAGGCGGGGCGCGAGCCCCTGCTCGTCACGCTCACCCGCGGTGAGCGCGGCGAGGTGACGCCCGGGCCGTTCGCGGCGCTCGAGGGGACCGACGGGCTCGCCCCGCACCGGCAGCAGGAGCTGGCGGCGGCGCTCGCCTTCCTCGGGGTGCAGCGGCACGCCTTCCTCGGGGTGCCCCCGGCCCGTGCCGACGAGCTCTCCCCCACCATCTACGAGGACTCGGGCATGGCCTGGGGGCCGGACGGTCGCGCGATCGCCGCGGGCGACGCGAGCCGCGACGCGCTGACCAGCGTGCCGGCGGTCGAGGCGCTGAACGATCTGCTCGCCGCGGCCTATCAGGCGGGCGCCTCCGCGATCGTGAGCTACGACGACGACGGGGGCTACGGCCACCCGGACCACGTGCTGACGCACCGGCTGTCCCGCGCGGTCGCGCAGGCGCTGGGCCTGCCGTTCTGGGCGATCACCGCCTCCGACGCGAACACCGCCTCCGACGCGACCGGCGACGAGGATCGTGTCGAGGCGCACGACGTCTCGGACTGGATGGAGCGCAAGGTCGCCGCGCTGCGCGCCCACGGCACGCAGCTGACGGTCGACGGCGACGACATCGTGCACGTCGGCGGCCAGCGGGAGCCGATCGCGCGGGTCGAGCGCTTCCGCCGGGTCCCGCACGTGCCGCTCGAGGGCTGACCCGGGGTATTCCGTCCGTGCGCCCCAGCGCCGGGTATCGTGAGGCGCAAGCGATTCGCAGCGAACGGAGCCGCCATGTCCGATCAGCAGTTCCCGGGGGCACCGGACCCGCAGAGCGGCGCGCCGGTGGACCCTGCGCCCGCGGATGCGCCCCGCTACGCGCCGCCGCCGCAGTACGCTTCCCCGCAGTACGCGCCGCCGCAGGCGCCGGTCCCGCAGGTCGGGCCGCCCGCCTCCCCCTACGGACCGCCGCCCTCCGCCGCCCGTCGGCTGCCCGTCGGCGCCTGGATCGGGATCGGCGCGGGGGCGCTCGTGCTCCTGCTGGTGATCGCCCTCGGGGTGTTCCTCGTCGCCGGGGTGCTCGGCGCGCAGCCGCGATCGTCGACGGCGGGATCCGCTCCCTCCCCCACGCCGAGCGAGACCGCTCCGTCCGATGGCGGCGCGGGCTCCGGGAACTCGCTCGACACCCGGGTCGACTTCGCGGCGGGCCCCTTCTGGTCGATGACGATCGACTCCGCGAACGGCTGGACGGCCGAGATCCTCGACCAGCAGGGGGTCAACCGGATCCGCAACGAGCGGACGAGCTGCGTGCTCATGACCTACCAGGGGGCCGGGGATCCGAAGGCGTCGATGGCGAGCGACCGCGCTGCGACGGGCGACACGATCGAGGCCGCGCTGAGGATCGGGCTGCCGTGGACCGGGGCCACCGGGAGCCCGGAGGTGGAGCCGGACAGCACGGTCTCGGTTCCCCTGGACGGCGGAGGCAGCGTCGAGATGCTCCGGCTCACGAGCCGGTACCAGACGGCCGACGGCGAACGGGAGCGCACGATCCTGCTGCGTGCGTTCACCCCCGCGAACAGCGCGCTGATGGCGCAGGTCGACTGCCCGAGCTGGGCGGCGCGGACCTTCGGGGATCCGGCGCTCCAGGGGCTTTCGATCACCGAGCGGTGAGGCCTGCGCGAAATCGTTCGAACTGATAGGCTGTGACGGTTGTCTGTGCGCGTCGCGATCCGCGCTGCCCACGGACACAATGCACAAACACCCTCCTGTCACAGAAATCCTGTGGCCGTGAAGTCCGAAGGAGGTGGGTCAGTAATGCATCCGTACGAACTGATGGTGATCCTCGATCCCGGTATCGACGAGCGCACCGTGGCCCCCAGCATGGACAAGTTCCTCGGGGTCATCCGCAACGCGGGCGGCGAGATCGAGAACGTCGACATCTGGGGCAAGCGCCGTCTCGCCTACGAGATCAAGAAGCAGTCCGAGGGCATCTACGTCGTGGTGAACTTCACCGCTACGCCCGAGGCCACGAACGAGCTGGATCGTCAGCTGGGCCTCAGCGAGGCCGTGCTGCGCACCAAGGTCCTCCGTGCCGACGAGCTCATCGCTCAGCGTGCCGCTCAGTCGAAGCGCGACCAGGCCAAGGCCGCTCGCGCCGCGAAGCAGGGCGCATAAGTCATGGCCGGCGAGCCGCTGATCACCGTCGTCGGGAACCTGGTTGCCGACCCCGAACCGCGCGTCAGCCAGGCCGGTAAGTCCTGGGTGACGTTCCGGATCGCCTCGACGCCGCGCGTGCGCGACCGTCAGTCGGGCGACTGGTCGGACGGCGAGGCGCTGTTCCTCGGCTGCCGCGCCTTCGGCGAGTACGCGGACAACATCGCCGCGTCGCTCACCAAGGGCACGCGAGTGATCGTCCAGGGCCGTCTCACCCAGCGCAGCTACACCGACAACCAGGGGCAGCAGCGCACCTCACTCGACCTCGAGGTCGAAGAGGTCGGCCCCACGCTCCGCTGGGCATCGACCCAGGTGACCCGCGGTCAGTCGCGCGGTCAGGGCGGCGGCTTCGGTGGCGGACAGCCCGCCGGGCAGCCCGGTTGGGGTCAGTCGGCCGCGCCGGCGCCGGCCCAGCGCAGCGGGGACAACCCGTGGGCGAACTCGGGCAACGGCGGTCAGGGCGGGTCGGCAGGCGACTTCGGCTCCGGCTTCGACGACGAGCAGCCCTTCTAACAGGGCTCGGACGCTCGCCCTCGGGCGAGCACCCTCTCACTACACTTTTGCCCCCTCGGGGGCGGATCACGAAAAGAGATCAATATGGCTGGCAAGTCAAGCGGCGCAGGCCGCAAGCCGGGCCGCGGCAAGAACGCGAAGGCCGCCGCGCCCGCGAAGAAGCAGACGGTCGGCGTCATCGACTACAAGGATGTCGCTACCCTCCGCAAGTTCATTTCTGAGCGCGGCAAGATCCGCGCCCGCCGCATCACCGGTGTGTCGGTTCAGGAGCAGCGTCTCATCGCGAAGGCCGTGAAGAACGCCCGCGAGATGGCGCTCCTCCCCTACTCCGGCTCCGGCCGCTAAGGAGGCGAATCATGGCAAAGGTGATTCTCACGAACGAGGTTCAGGGTCTCGGGTCCGCGGGTGACGTGGTCGAGGTCAAGAACGGCTACGCGCGCAACTACCTCGTGCCCCAGGGCTACGCGGTGAACTGGACCCGCGGTGGCGAGGCTCAGGTCGCGCAGATCCGCGCCGCCCGCGAGGCGCGCGCGCACGCTTCCGCCGAGGACGCTCAGGCGCTCAAGGCGAAGCTCCAGGAGGGCAAGATCCGCCTGTTCGCGAAGACCGGTGCTGAGGGCCGTCTCTTCGGTTCGATCAAGCCCGCGAACGTGGCAGACGCAGTCGCCGAGGCCGGCATCGGCCAGATCGACAAGCGCAAGATCACGCTCCCGACCATCAAGGCGACCGGCGAGTACCGCGCGACGATCCACCTCTTCGAGGGTGTCGACGCGGACATCACGCTGCAGATCATCGCTCAGCGCTAGTCGCTGACGCGCCACCGCTCGCTCGGCGAGCGGTGGGAGCACGCACTGGGGCGGCGGTTCTTCGGAACCGCCGCCCCAGTGCATTCTGCGGCGCGTTCGCCGCTCGTTCACCGGGACGGCACCCGGCGCCCGCTCGTCCGAACCGGCCCGAGCGGAGGACCCGCCCGCGTCGATGCCTCCGAAACGGGATCGCGGCGCTCCGGCGGGGCATCTGCTCTCCACAATCGGGACGCGAGCGGCAACATTCAACTCTCGAATGAGGGTTCCCGCATTCCACAGGCGAGATTTCGGAAAACTCCTGATCCTGGGCCTGCGGTGAGCCAGATCCCACCACTCATCCACACGTTATCCACAAGCCTGGGGATAACACGCGGGAGGTTTCCGCGACTTCTCCACCGAGTTATCCACAGGCTTGAAATCGCTCGCCTTGTGGGTCACGCGGCACCCCTCTACCGTGAATGTCGGTGGCCCGGTGTCTGATGGGTGAACACCCTCCCCGGCCAGCACGAAGGAGCACACGAGTGTCGATCGCCCACCTCGGCATCCCCGATCCCCTCATGGACGACGAGGGGGGTCGCGGCACCGAGCGCACCCCGCCCTACGACCTGCTCGCCGAGCAGAGCGTGCTGGGCGGCATGCTGCTGTCGAAGGACGCGGTCGCCGACGTCACCGGTCTGCTCACGGGCAAGGACTTCTACGTCCCCAAGCACGAGGTCATCTACGAGGCGATCCTCGCGCTCTACTCCCACGGCGAGCCCACCGACGCGATCACCGTCACCGACCAGCTCACCAAGACGGGCGATCTGCAGCGCGCCGGCGGCGCCGAGTACCTGCACACCGTCACGAGCATCGTGCCGACGGCGGCCAACGCGAGCTTCTACGCCGACATCGTCTCCGAGAAGGCGCTGCTGCGCCGACTCGTCGAGGCCGGCACCCGCATCGCCCAGATGGGGTACGCGGCCGAGGGCGAAGCGGTCGATCTGGTCAACCAGGCGCAGTCCGAGATCTACTCGGTGACCGGCGCGGCCCAGGCCGACGACTACGTCCCGCTCTCCGACGCCGTGCTCGCCGCCGTCGAGGAGATCGAGAAGGCGCAGAACCAGGAGGGCGGCATGATGGGCGTGCCGACCGGCTTCTCCGAGCTCGACGAGAAGACGAACGGCTTCGCCGGCGGCCAGATGATCATCATCGCCGCGCGTCCCGCCATGGGTAAGTCGACGCTCGCGCTCGACGTCGCCCGTTCCGCGTCCGTGCACGCCAACGCCTGCACCGTCTTCTTCTCGCTCGAAATGGGCCGCGCCGAGATCGCCATGCGTCTGCTCTCGGCCGAGGCCACGATCCCCATGCAGACCCTCCGCAAGGGAGCGCTCGACAGTCGCGACTTCCAGAAGCTCGCCGCGACG
Organism: Leucobacter iarius; assembly: GCF_039530105.1. Taxonomy (NCBI): domain Bacteria; kingdom Bacillati; phylum Actinomycetota; class Actinomycetes; order Micrococcales; family Microbacteriaceae; genus Leucobacter; species Leucobacter iarius. Next base: position 469,926 of record NZ_BAAAOB010000001.1, read on the forward strand.
CAGGCGCGCATCAACGACGCCCCGCTGTTCATCGACGACAGCCCCAACCTCACGCTGGTCGAGATCCGGGCGAAGTGCCGACGTCTGAAGCAGCGGCACGGGCTCCGCATGGTCGTGATCGACTACCTCCAGCTGCTCTCGAGCGGCAAGAAGTCCGAGAGCCGTCAGCAGGAGGTCAGCGAGTTCTCCCGTGCGCTCAAGCTGCTCTCGAAGGAGCTCGACGTGCCGGTCATCGCGCTGTCGCAGCTGAACCGTGCGTCCGAGCAGCGCGCCGACAAGATGCCCGCCATCAGCGACCTGCGCGAGTCGGGTTCGCTCGAGCAGGACGCCGACATGGTGATCCTGCTGCACCGCGAGTCCAGCTACGAGAAGGACAACCCGCGCGCGGGCGAGGCCGACCTCATCCTGGCCAAGCAGCGTAACGGTCCCACGGGCACCGTCACGGTCGCGTTCCAGGGCCACTACTCGCGCTTCCAGGACATGCCGAGCGGCATGTAACGCGCGCCGCGCGGCTCGAGTCGCGCACGCATCGGCGGTTCCTGCGGGAGCCCGCACGAGCGTGCTCGGCTCCCAGCACCGGGCGGTAGACTGGATCGGACCTGAAAGGCGGGAAGAACGCGTGGCAGCTGCGGTGAACGAGGGAGACCTCCAAGCGGAGACGGCCGATCGAAGCCTCCGCGCCGTGCGGTTCGTCCGCGCGAGCGTGCTGCTCGTCATTGGCTTCGCGATCGCGTTCAGCGCGACCCTGCACGAGCAGGCGGCGTTCGACCGCTGGCTCGTCGTGGCCGCGCTCGTCGTGCTCGGTGCGGTGTGGGCCTGCGAGGCCGCCGCATCGCGACAGAATCCCGCGCTGGCGCGCACCGCCGTACTGCAGTCCGGCACGGCGATCGCCGCGGCGCTGGTGCTCGCGGTGCTGCCGTTCGCCGACCAGACGCTCGCGATGTCGCTCGTGGTCACCGCGTGGGCGATCCTCGTCGCGCTGCTCCAGCTCACGACCGTGCTCCGCGGCACGCAGACCCGGGCGGCGGGCCTCCCCGCCGTCCTGCTCTCGGCCCTGCTCGCGGTCGTCGTCCTCCTCTCTCGTGACGATGCGGTCGCGGTGATCGGCTTCTTCGGGGGGTACGCCGTCGTCTGCGGCGTGTTCCTCGGCATCTCGGCATTCGACTCGCGCGGGGCCGCAGCAGACGGAGCACCCGCGGACGCCCTCACGCAAGGACCCACAGCATGACCCAGCCCGAATCCTCTTCGAAGCAACCCGTCGACCCGTCTCGTCGCGATCGGCTGAAGCCGCTCGAGCTCATCGGCTTCGCCGTGGTGCTCTCGGTGTTCGCCGGGCTCGTGGTCCTCATGGCGACGCGCGAGATCGCCCTGGCGGGCATCTTCGCGGGTGCGGCGTTCATCGTGACCGTCATGGTCGTGGCGCTCGTCGGCTTGGGCGGCAAGCCGAGCGCCGAGGACGAGGCCGCGCGCAAGGACCTGCAGCACCCCGACGACGTCTGGCACTAGGAAGCGGGAACGGCGGCCCGAAGGCCGCCGCGCCGGACTCACTCCTCGTCGGGATCCTCTGGATCGATGGGCGCGTGGTGGTCGAACGCGACCGTGCCGCGTTTCCAGTAGCCGCTCAGCGCGTACTGCTCGCGCGGCAGCTGCAGCTCGTACTTGAGGAAGCGGCGCAGCGGCACGAGGCGGGATGCCTCGCCCGCGCCGAACACGAAGGTCTCGGCATCGACCCCGGTATCGCGCACGGCGTCGTCGAGGCCGCCGAACACCTCGCTGACCAGCACCTCGCGGCCGCCCTGCAGGCGCAGGTACTCGTCGACCCACTCCAGGTCGGCCGGCGGCACGTCGGCGATGACCTCGATCTCGACGTCCGCGGGCAGTTCCGCCGCCCAGCGGGCTGCGGCGGGCAGCGCCGAGCCGTCGGCCACGATCACGACGCGGCGCACGCCGTGGGGCAGGCCGTGCGAACCGCGGGGGCCGACCACGACGATCGAGTCGCCGACCTCGGCGGCCTCGGCCCAGGCAGCCGCGGGGCCGGGATCCTGGTGCCGCAGGAAGTCGAGGTCGACCGAGACCTCGCCCGTCTCGGGATCGCGACGCACGTTCAGCGGCGTGAAATCGCGGGCGAACATCGGGCCGTCGGGCCGCACGATGCCGTCCTCGCCGGGACCCGCGGGCGTCGGCGCGAGGTATTCGCCCGTGGCAGGGTTGGGGAAGAACACGCGGGCGTGGTCGCCGGGGCCGTTGGAGACGAAGTCGGCGAAGTCCGGGCCGGTCAGCGTCACCCGCACGTACGCCTCCACCGGTCGGCTCACGGCCGTGACAGTGCCGGTGCGGGCGGTGAAGCGGTGGCGCGTGCCCTCGCGGGTGAAGCGAGCGGGAGCGGTGGTGTCCTGGGACTCCGACATGTGCAGCAGATCCTTTCGGCGATGTGCCTCCAGCTTGTCGTACGGATAGCGCCGGAAGCAATCATCTGATGAAGTCGGGCGGGAGCTTCTCAGGATCCTCCCACGACGGATCCGCGCGCGGCCGAGCCGGTGCGCCGAGCGGACCGGGCGCTGCGGCGGGACTCCCGGCGCAGGCGGCGCCGGACCCGCGAGCCGCGCGCCCAGGCGCGCGCTTCGCGGCTGGACAGCGCCAGCAGCACCAGGATGTCGAGGGCGACCGTCAGCAGCGACGTGTTGATCGTGATCTCCTGGCCGGCCCGGAAGTAGCCGATCGCGGCCGTGATGATGCTGAAGGTGAGCCCCGCCATCGTCACGACGCGGGCGAAGTTGCTGCCCCGCCAGATCATCCAGGCGAGCACGAGGAGCACGAGCACGCCGATGCCGCCGAAGAACAGCACGAGCCAGAGAGCGATGCGGGACTCGTCGACGTCGAGGTCCATCTCGGCGCCCATCTCGCGCCAGACGAGGGCGTACGCGCCGAGCCAGAAGGCTCCGACGAGGGCGCGGGCGAAGGTCAGCCCGGCCCCGAGGGCCGTGGTGCCGGGGCGCCTGGCCTGCGGCGAGACGGCCGTCTCGTGCGCGAGCAGCGGCGCGGGGGACTCGACGGACGAGCGCTTGCGCGGTTCATCGCGGTGCATCGGCCGGACCTCCCTCGATGCCGGTGGTTTCGCGATCACCGGTGTCGGATCCGTCGGCGTCGAACCCCTCCGCGTCGAACCCGCGCAGGTCGACCACCGGCAGGTGGCCGTCGGTGCGGACGCTGTCGCCGCCGCCGTTGCGCGAGTGGTAGCCGGTGGAGAAATCGCGCAGGATCTCGAGCTCGATCGTCGGGGACACACCGTGCAGCGAGTCCACGATGAAGTCGCGCTCGATGTCGATGTCGGCATCGATGCGGTGGGTCACCTGGAAGGTGAACAGCGAGAACCCGACGGCCCGGTCGAAGGTGCCCGCGGCGAGCCACCCGACCCGGGCGCCGCCCGGCAGCAGCCAGTCGTCGGGCGTGCGCCAGAACCGCACGTGGTGCCGCTTGGCCGGGTTGCCTTCGACCTCCTGCTGGTACGCGAAGTCCTGGATCCGCCCGAACAGGAACAGCGGGCTGACCGGGGCTTCGTGATAGCTCCGGCGGCTCAGCGTCGAGGTGACGATGCGCAGCGAGCTGCGCGCGGTCACCGGATCGGCGCGGGTCCAGCCCGCCGCGAGCATCGCGGCGTGCAGCTGCGCCTCCTCGCCCTGCAGTGCGAGGTTGACCGGGTCGCCGAGCAGGCCGTCGCTCGTGCGCGTGCGCCCGATGAAGTAGTCGGGCACGTAGATCGTGGTGAGCACGCGGTGGATCCGGGGGAGCACCAGGTAGGCGAGCATGCCCCAGAACACCACGAAGACGAGGATGCCCCACCAGCCCAGGTGGAAGCTCTCGGAGAGCAGCAGCCAGGCGAGCCAGAACGCCGCGATCCCGGCGAAGATGAAGAAGAACTCGTCGGCGACGGCGAGCAGGGAGAACCTGCGGCGCCGGGGCGCCCCGTTCTCCGTGCCCGCCGTCATCGCGTCACCCGCGGAGCAGGTCGAGCAGCTGCGCGGCGGCGCCCGTGTAGGTGGCGGGGGTCAGCGCGAGCAGGCGCTGCTTGGCCGCGTCGCCGATCTCGAGGCCCGCGATGAACTCGACGAGCTCGGCCTGGCCGATGCGGCGGCCGCGGGTCAGCTCCTTGAGCGCCGCGTAGGGATCCTTGATGGTGGAGCGGCCGGCGGTCACCTCGGCGCGGATCACGGTCTGGATCGCCTCGCCGAGCACCTCCCAGTTGGCGTCGAGGTCGGCGGCCAGCGCCTCGGGCGCCGCGTCGATCTGGCCGAGGCCCTTGAGGATATTGTCGAGCGCGAGCACCGAGTGGCCCAGGCCGACGCCGATGTTGCGCTGCGCCGACGAATCGGTGAGGTCGCGCTGCCAGCGGCTCGTCACGAGGGTCTCGGCGAGCGAGTCGAGGATCGCGTTCGAGAGCTCGAGGTTGGCCTCGGCGTTCTCGAAGCGGATCGGGTTGACCTTGTGCGGCATGGTCGAGGAGCCCGTGGCGCCCTCGACGGGGATCTGGCGGAAGTAGCCGATGGAGATGTAACTCCAGATGTCGGTCGCCAGGTTGTGCAGGATCCGGTTGACGTGGGCGATCCGGCTGTAGAGCTCGGCCTGCCAGTCGTGCGACTCGATCTGCGTGGTGATCGGGTTCCAGTCGAGGTCGAGACCCTCGACGAACTCGCGCGAGATCGCGAGCCAGTCGGCGTCGGGATCGGCGGCGAGGTGCGCCGCCCAGGTGCCCGTGGCGCCCGAGAACTTGCCCAGGTACTCGATCTGGTCGAGCTGCGCGACCTGGCGCGAGAGGCGGTGCACGAACACCGCGATCTCCTTGCCGAGCGTGGTCGGGGTGGCCGGCTGGCCGTGCGTGCGGCTCATCATGGGGAGCTCGCGGTACTGCTCGGCCTGGCGCGCCAGCTCGACGATGACCGACTCGAGCTTCGGACGCCACACCTCGGCGACGGCCTGCTTGACCGTGATGGCGTACGAGAGGTTGTTGATGTCCTCGCTCGTGCAGCAGACGTGGGTCAGCTCGGCCAGGCGGCCCAGATCCATCTCGTCGAGCTTGCCGCGCACCAGGTATTCGACGGCCTTGACGTCGTGCTGGGTGGTGCGCTCGGTCTCGGCGAGCTGGTCGATCTCGGCCTGGCCGAAGTCCGCGGCCCAGGCGCGCAGCTCGGCGACCTCGGCGGGGCTCAGGGGGGAGGCGCCGAGCAGCGAGTGCTCGGTGAGGTAGACGAGCCACTCGACCTCGACGTGCACGCGGGCCTTGTTGAGGCCCGCCTCCGAGAGGAAGTCGCCGAGACCGGCGACCGCGGAGCGGTAGCGGCCGTCGAGCGGGCTGATGGGCTGCGTGGGAAGCGAGGTCATGTTCGGCGTTCTCCCGAGTCGGTGGCGTGCGCTGCTCCGATCATTCTCCCATGCGTCCGGGCGGGGAGCGGGATCGCGCGGAGCGGGCAGAATCCGGACGCCGGCCTAGTCGAGACCGACCTCGCCCGTGTCGCCGTCGTAGCGGAAGGTGCGACCGTCCTTCAGCGTGTACTTCACGCTGGTGCCGAGCGGCTTCTGGGCGAGCAGGAGGGTCTCGGCGTGCTTCGCACGCTTCGCGTACTGGGTCTGCGTCGCATCGTCGACGCCGAAGCGGGTCGCCGAGCGCATGTCGGTGAGGATGATCTGGAAGGCCAGGTACGCCCCCTCGTTCTCCTTCGTCTGCGGAATCTTCTTCCACAGCGACCCGTCGTCGTGCATCTGCCGGTAGCGGTCGCCGAGGGCCTCCAGGCGCGGTGCCACCGGGCCGGACCCGTCGATCTCGGGATCCTCGGGGCCGAAGACCCGCTCGTCATCGTCTTGCGAGTCGTCCGGTTCGGAGTCGTTCGGGCTCGGCTTGGACTCGCTCGGCCTGGAGGACTCCGGAGCCGCCGAGGTGCTCGGCGCGGGCTTCGGCGGGAGCTGCAGGGGGAAGCACGCGGTCAGGGACGCCGCGAGAGCGAGGGCGATGCCGCCGAGCAGTGCGGCGGTCCGCGTCGCGGATCGCGGGGGACGGCGGTGCGATTCGGGTGCGGCCATGACTCGAGCATATCCGTAGGGTTGAACGGGTCCGGGTCGTCCGAACCTGCGGCGCGTAGGCTCGGGGCAGGGGAGCGAGGGGAGCAGCGATGTCGCTGATGGTCGATCGATGGGCCGAGGGCTGGGCCGCGTGCCGGGCGAAGCCGCTCGAGCGCGACGGCGACGCCTGGCTGGTGCGGGTCGGCGACGAGCATCGCGACCTCGAGTTCGTGGTCGAGGATCCGTCGCCCGCGGAGGCGGCGCGCCTCGCCGCGCTCGCCTCGGGCCCGCGGCGGTGGCTGACCGTGCTCGGCAACCTGGAGCCGGCCGCCGCGACGGCGCTCGCAGGCCTGCTGACGGTCTCGCAGGTCGAGACGATGATGACGGTGCGCCTCACGGCGGAGCCGCACGACGGCGACGCGATCCTGGCTGAGGACGGCGACGTGGTCCGGGCGTCCTTCGAGATCGACGGCGTCGAGGCGGCGCGCGGCATCGCGGCGCTCGCCGCGGGCTCCGTGGTCCTCGACCGGATCTCGACCGACGAGCGATTCCGCCGGCGCGGCCTGGGGCGTCGCGTGGTCGCGGCGCTCACCGGGTGGGCGATGGATCGGGGCGCCGACACGGGCGTGCTCATCGCCTCGCCGGCCGGCCGGCGCCTCTATCTCGAACTCGGCTGGAGCGATCTGCTGCCCGTGGCGAGCTACGCGGGACCCGCGGAACCCGCCGCGTCGCGCGCCGAGAGCCGCTCCAGCAGCACGGCGCAGCTCCGCTCTACCTGAGCGAGCACCCGGTCGTACACGGGCTGCTCGGAGTAATAGGGGTCGAACACGTCGGGATCCTCGGGGTGCTCGGGATCGAACTCGGTCAGCAGCACGATCCGGTCGGGATCCGCTCCGCGCTCGCGCAGCGCGTCCGCGTGACCGCGGTCGAGCGCCACCAGCAGGTCGTTGCCCGCGATGTCGGCGTCGCTCAGCTGCGCGGCCCGGTGCGCCTCGCCGTCGTAGCCGGCCCGGCGCATGGCGTCGCGCCCGCGCGCATCGGCCTGCTGGCCGACGTGCCAGTCGCCCGTTCCGCGCGAGGTCACGGCGAAGCGGTCGCCCGATCCCGCCCGCTCGGCGAGGGCGCGGAACACCACGTCGGCCATAGGCGAGCGGCAGATGTTGCCCGTGCAGACGAAGCAGACGAGCAGGGGTGCGGCGACGGACGCCCCGGTCGTCGACCCGGCCATCGGATCAGCGATCCCGGTCCGCGCGCTTGCCGGTGCCGAGGATCCCGTTCATGATGCCCGACAGGATCGAGAGCACCAGCGCCCCGAGCACGCCCCACCAGAACGTGTCGACGTGCAGGCCCCAGCCGAGCGCGTTCGCGAACCAGGCGACCACGAGCAGCAGGAAGCCGTTGATGATCAGGCCGAACAGGCCGAGGGTCAGGATCCGGAGCGGGATCGACACGATGCGGATCACGGTGCCGAGCGTGGCGTTCACGATGCCGAAGATGAGCGCGATGAGCAGGAAGCTCATGATCCGGGCGCTCGAGTCGTCGCCGTAGGGCTCGACCCAGACGCCGTGGTCGCCGCTGCCGCCCACGATCAGCGTGGTGAGCCACAGCGCGAACGCGCAGACGATAATGCGGACGATGATCCTCATGCCATCGATTCTCGCACCAGGGCCGCGGAACCGCCCGGGAATCCCGCGAGCCTCCTATCCTGGCCCGAGGACCACGAGAGGATCGCCGCCGCATGCAGGACCCGATGGGCGAGCGCGGAACGACTGCGAGCGACGTCGCGAGGCGCGTCGAGACGCTGCAGGGGTTCGGTCGCCTCGACGAGGCCGCGGAGGAGTGCGGGACCGGGCTCGCGAGCTTCCCGGAGGATCCGCGGCTCTGGGACCTGCTCTCCGAGATCGAGCTGGCCCGCGAGAACTTCGCCGCCGCCGAGCACGCGGCGCGCACCGCGGTCGGGCTCGACCCCGAGAACGACCTGCTGCCGATGACGCTCGTGCTGATCCTGATCGACCGGGAGCGCTTCGAGGAGGCGCGGGACCTCGCCCGATGGATGGTGGCGAAGCAGCCCGAGGTCCCGGCGGCGAACCTACTGCTCGCGCATGCCGAAGCGGGTGTGGGCCGGCAGCAGCCCGGAGCGTTCCACCTGGCGCGTCAGCACGCGCAGATCGCGGTGTCGCTCGCTCCGAACGATGCGGCGGTGCTCAGCTCCGCCGCATCGGTCATGGGCCGGGCCGGTGATCGCGCGGAAGCCGCGCGCCTGGTGCGCCGCGGCCTGGCGATCGCTCCCGCCGACTCCGGCCTGCTGCTGCAGCAGGCCGACTACGGCGCGCGCACCGATGCCGGCGCGACCCGGCTGATCCGTGCGGTGCTCGCCGAGGACCCGACGGACTCCGCGACGGCGTGGGCCCTCCGTGAGACCATCTGGACCCGTCGGCGCCTGATCCCGGCGTTCGCGATCTGGAGCGCCGTCGCCCTCCTCTTCCCACTGGCGTGCGTGGTCGTGGTCGTGCTGATGATCAAGAACCTCGTCATCCTGTTCGGCGGGCTGCGCGCCGCGAGCCCCCGAGGCGAGTACCGGCGCAGCTGGGAGCAGGCACCGCACCTGCGCTTCGCGGTGCCGCTCGCGCTCGCGTGCCTGCCCTGGCCGCTGTGGGCCGTGGCGACCGGTGGGGCCGGCGCCGGGATCCCGTTCCTCGGCCTGCTCGTCGCCGAACTCGCGATCCTGTTCGCCGGTCGCGCCGACGAACGCCGGCTCGAGGGCCTGCACTCCGCGTCGACGCTGCGCCACATCGCCCGGATCAAGCGGGAGGAGGCGAACACCGGATGGGGACGGCTCACCGTCGCCGGCATCGCCGCGCTCACCGGCCTGGCCGCCATCGGCTCGGTGATCGTCGCATGGACCGTCTATTCCGGCGAGGGCGCCGGAGGAGCCGTGGTCGCGATCGGCGTGGCGTTCGGGCTGGCAGCCGTGTTCGCCGGCCCGACCCTCGTCGCGCTGGTGCAGGCGAAAGAGCGGCGCCTGACCGCCGAAGGCCTGCCCGTCGCGGGCGCGATCCGCGCGGCTCGACTGCTCGCGGCGACCGCGATCGCGGTCGCCGCGACCGCTGCGCTCGTCGCCGGGGTCGGCGTCGTCCTCGCTCGCTAAACTGAGGGGATGAGCGAAGCCGCGTCCGCAGCCCCCCGTCCCCCGGTCCGCCTGCGGGCCGACGTGCTCGCCGTGCCGCCCTACCGCCAGGGCGCGGCACCCACCCGGCCCGGGTTCAAGCTGTCGAGCAACGAGAACCCGTTCCCGCCGCTGCAGGCCGTCGTCGACGTGCTCTCCGACCCCGCCGCGGTCAACCGCTACGCCGCCGCCGCGATGCCCGAGCTGCGCGCCGCGCTCGCCGCCGAGTTCGGCGTCTCGCTCGACGGCGTGCACCTCGCCGCCGGATCCGTCGCGATCCTGTTCCAGCTCGTCGCCGCGGCAGCGGCCCCCGGCGACGAAGTGCTGCACGCCTGGCCCAGCTTCGAGGCGTACCCCTCGCTCGGCCTGAGCTCGGGCGCCGTCTCGGTCCCCGTGCCGCTCACCGCGGACGCCGAGCACGACCTCGACGCGATGGCGGACGCGATCACCGAGCGCACCCGAATCGTGCTGCTCTGCACGCCCAACAACCCGACCGGTCCGACGATCCGCCGCGCCGACTTCGAGCGCTTCATGCAGCGTGTGCCCGCCGACACCCTCGTGGTGCTCGACGAGGCCTACCGCGAGTTCGTCACCGACCCGGAGGCGGTTCGCGGTGAAGAGGTGCTCGCGAACCACCCCAACCTGGTCGTGCTGCGCACCTTCTCCAAGGCGTACGGTCTCGCCGGTCTGCGCATCGGCTACGCCGTCGGCGCCCCGGCGATCCTCGCCGCCGCGCAGGTCACCGCGATCCCGCTCTCGGTCACGGGCGTCGCCGAGGCGGCCGCGCTCGCGTCGCTGCAGCCGAGCGCCCGCGCCGAGCTCGCCGCCCGCATCGAGGTGCTCGTCGCCCGTCGCGCCGAGCTCGTCGCGGGTCTGCGCGAGCTGGGTCTTGCGATCCCCGAGGCGCAGGGCAACTTCGTCTGGATCCCCGAGGGGCCCGGCGGGGTCGAGAGCGCGGCCGCGCTCGCCGCCGCCTTCGCCGCCGAGGGCACCCTGGTGCGCCCGTTCCCGGGCGCGGGCGTGCGCATCACGGTCGCGGAGGCCGAGAGCCTGCCCGTGGTGATCGGGATCGTACGCGAGTTCCTCGCGGCCGGGTAGGCGCGGGCTCGCGGGACGCCCCGAACATATCCGCGATTCGTCATGCGGCCTCGTTACACTCGGAACGATGGCCGAACAGATCAGCGCGAGCCCGCTGCACAGCGGAGCCGACCCGGAACCGATCCGATTCCTCGACGAGGACGGACGGTTCGCGCCGTCCGAAACCGCGGCGGAGTACGCCGCCGAGCTCGAAGGCGTCACCGACGACGAGCTCCGGCAGTGGTACGTCGACATGGTCGCCACCCGCACCTTCGACACCGAGTGCACGCACCTGCAGCGGCAGGGACAACTGGCGCTCTGGGTGCCGAGCGTCGGCCAGGAGGGTTGCCAGGTGGGAATCGCGCGCGCCGCGGAACCCCAGGACCACTTCTTCCCCGCCTACCGCGAGCACGCGATCGCCCGGATCCGCGGCGTCGGATTCCTGCAGCTCGCCGCGCAGTTCCGGGGGCTCACCCACGGCGGCTGGGACGTCACCGATCCCGCCAACGGCAACTTCCACCTCTACACGCTCGTGCTCGGCGCGCAGGCGCAGCACGCGACCGGCCACGCCATCGGGCAGCTGCTCGATGCGAAGCGCCGCGCGGGCACGACCGACATGGAACCGGGAGAGCCCGGCACCGCGACGGACGCCGCGAGCCTCACCTTCTACGGCGACGGCACGACCAGCCAGGGCGACGCCAACGAGGCGATGATCTTCGCCGCGAGCTACCAGGCCCCCGTCGTGTTCGTCGTCCAGAACAACCGCTGGGCGATCTCGGTGCCCGTCGAGCGCCAGTCGCGCACCCCGCTCTACCGCCGCGCGCTCGGGTTCGGCCTGCGCGCCGTGCAGATCGACGGCAACGACCCGCTCGCCGCCTACGCGGTCGGACGCCGCTACCTGCGCGAGGCGCGCACGGGCGGCGGCCCCGGCTACATCGAGGCGCTCACCTACCGCATCGGCGCCCACACCACGAGCGACGATCCGACCCGGTACCGCGAGGACGCCGAGCTCGCCGCCTGGCAGCAGCGCGACCCGATCGAGCGCTTCGAGCGCTACCTGCGCGATCGCGGCCTCATCGACGACGCCTTCGTCGAGCGCACCGCTGCCGAGGCGGACGCCGAGGCGAAGCGGGTGCGCGACGCGATCCTGAATCTGCCGGCGCCGGACGCCGACGACATGTTCGCCCACGTCTACTCCGAACCGCATCCGCGGATCGAGGAGCAGCGCGACTGGCTCGCGCGCTATGAGGCATCGTTCGAGGAGGGCACCGCATGAGCGCCGTGCAGACGCTGGCGGAGCGGCAGACGCTGCCCATGGTCCGCGCGATCAACGAGGGCTTGCGGGCCGCGATGGTCGCCGACGAGCGCGTGCTGCTGATGGGCGAGGACATCGGCCCGCTCGGCGGCGTGTTCCGCGTCACCGACAAGCTGCAGGCCGAGTTCGGGTCGGCTCGCGTGCTCGACACGCCGCTCGCCGAGGCCGGCATCATCGGCAGCGCGATCGGTCTGGCCATGGCCGGGTACCGTCCCGTGATCGAGATCCAGTTCGAGGCGTTCATCTTCCCCGGGTTCAACCAGATCGTCACGCAGCTGGCGAAGCTCACGAGCCGCCAGGGGGGCGCCGTCCCCATGCCCGTCGTGATCCGGGTGCCCTACGGCGGGCACATCGGCGCGGTCGAGCACCACCAGGAGAGCCCCGAGGCGTACTTCGCGCACACTCCGGGCCTGCGCGTGGTCGCGCCCTCCACCCCGAACGACGCCTACTGGATGATCCAGCAGGCCATCGCGTCGAACGACCCGGTGCTGTTCTTCGAGCCCAAGGCGAAGTACTGGCAGAAGGGCGAGGTCGATCCGACCGGTGCCCCGGGCGAGCTGCATCGTTCCCGCGTCGCCCGCACCGGCACCGATTGCACCGTGGTCGGCTTCGGCGCCATGGTGACCACGCTGCTGCAGGCCGCCGACGTGGCCGCCGCCGAGGGGACGAGCCTCGAGGTCGTCGACCTGCGCTCCGTGTCGCCCATCGACTACGAGCCGCTGCTCGCCTCGGTGCGCAAGACCGGTCGTCTCGTCGTCGCCCAGGAAGCCCAGGGCAACGCGAGCGTCGGCAGCGAGATCGCCGCGACCGTGGCCGAGCAGTGCTTCTACTCGCTGCAGGCGCCCGTGCTCCGCGTCTCGGGATACGACGTGCCGTTCCCGCCCGCGCGCCTCGAAGGAATCTATCTGCCGGATGCCGATCGCGTGCTCGAAGCCGTCGATCGCACGATGCACTACTAGGAGAATCCCCGATGAGCGAGCAGATCTTCCCCCTTCCCGACGTCGGCGAGGGCCTCACCGAGGCCGAGATTGTGACGTGGCACGTCGCCCCGGGCGACCGCGTCGAGCTGAACCAGGTGATCTGCGAGATCGAGACGGCGAAGTCGCTCGTCGAGCTCCCTTCGCCGTTCGCCGGCGAGGTCACCGAACTGCTGGCCGAGGTCGGGCAGACGGTGCCCGTCGGCGACCCGATCCTGCGCGTGCGCTCGGGCGACGCGGCGGATCCGTCCGCACCGGACGCTCCCGCCGCGGCTCCGGCGGCATCGCCCGCGCCCGCTGACTCGGACGAGACCCGCGACGCGGTGGCGGACGCCGCCGCGAGCGTGCAGCACGAGGAGGACGCCGGGGGGGCCGTGCTCGTCGGCTACGGCACCGCCGGCACCGTGAAGTCGCGGCGTCGCCGCGGCGGTGAGCCGCTGCTCGCGGGCGCCGCTCCGGTGAACGCCGCTCCGATCCCGGTCGCCGCCGCGGCCCCGGTGATCGCGAAGCCGCCGATCCGCAAGCTCGCGAAGGATCTCGGCGTCGACCTCGCCGAGGTGCACGGCACGGGGATCGCGGGCGAGATCCTGCGCGACGACGTCGTGCGCCAGGCCTCGCAGGCGAGCCTGTTCCGCAACCTCTCGACGCCGGAGCCCGCCGAGGCGCGCGAGGAGCGGATCCCGCTGAAGGGCATGCGCAAGCAGATCGCGAAGGCGATGGTCGAGAGCGCGTTCGAGGCACCCCACGTGAGCGTCTTCACCGACGTCGACGCGACCCGCACCATGGAGTTCGTGAAGCGGCTCAAGACGTCGCCCGACTTCGCGGGGGTCAAGGTCTCGCCGCTGCTCATCTTCGCGAAGGCGATGCTGTGGGCGATCCGCCGCAATCCGCAGGTCAACTCGACGTTCACCGAGACCGAGATCATCCGCCACCACTTCGTGAACCTCGGCATCGCCGCTGCGACGCCGCGCGGCCTCGTCGTGCCGAACATCAAGGACGCGCAGGACCTCAGCCTGCTCGACCTGGCCAAGGCCATCGAGCAGCTCACGATCACCGCGCGCGACGGGCGCACGCAGCCCGCCGAGATGCAGCACGGCACGATCACGATCACGAACATCGGCGTGTTCGGCATGGACTTCGGCACCCCGATCCTCAACCCGGGCGAGTGCGGGATCATGGCGATGGGCACCATCCGCGAGAAGCCGTGGGTGGTCGACGGCGAGGTGCGCCCGCGCATGGTCACCACGGTCGGCGGATCCTTCGACCACCGCATCGTCGACGGCGACGTGATCTCGCGCTTCGTCGCCGATGTCGCGTCGGTGCTCGAAGAGCCCGCACTGCTGCTGGACTGACCGGCGGAATCGGCGGATCGGAGACGGGCCCGTGACCTGGGAGCAGCCACCGCTGCCGCCCGAGTACCGCGAGCGGCTGAGCCGCGGGCGGCGCACCCGCTGGAACGCGTCGTGGGAACCTCCCCGCGACGCGACGGAAGGCCGGCTGCGCCGAGGCGCCGCCGCTTCCTGGATGGTGGGCCTGCCCTACGCGGTGCTCGCGGTCTGCTGGATCGGCGCGCTGGTGAACGTCGACAACTGGGCCGGGCTCGGCTGGCTCGCCGGGATGTGGCTCGCCTGCCTGCTGCTGTTCCCGTCCGCGCTGCTCGGGGCGATCTGGGCCGGAATGGTGCGCCGATGGGGCGCGATGTGGTGGGGGATCGTCGCCGCCGTGCTCTGCCTGCCCGGATTCCTGCTCGGGTTCTCGGTGCTCTTCTCGATGATCCTCTGACTTTCTGACCCGACGGAACGCGAACGGGTCCGTCTCCGGTGAACCGGAGACGGACCCGTTGCGGCAACGGTCCTCGGGGCCGCGGCGCCGTGCGGCGATCCGCCGGATCAGACCGCGGCGAGCTCCGCTCGGCGCGCATGCAGCTGATCGAAGGTCGCGAAGGTCTCGGCGATCGGGTTGCCCGTGAAGTGGCCGACCCAGCCGTCCTCATCGTGGAAGAAGCGGATCGAGGTGAACTCGGGCGCGGTGCCCATGTCGAACCAGTGCGTGGTGTTCGCCGGCACCGAGACGAGGTCGCCCGCCTCGCAGTAGAGCGCATGCACCTTCCCGTTCACGTGCAGGTAGAACACGCCCGCGCCCTTGGCGAAGAAGCGGTCCTCGTCGTCGTCGTGCTGGTGCTCCGACAGGAACTTCTCGCGCGACGGGCCCTTGACCTCGTCGTAGTTCGCCTGCGCGGGGCTGAGGCCGACGATGTCGACGAGGGTGTAGCCCTCCGACCGCTTCACCTGCTCGACCTCGTCGGCGTAGAGCGCGAGGATCTCGTCGAGGCTCGCGTCGTCGGCGAAGTCCTTGACCTCCCAGCGGAAGAAGCGCGCACCGAGCGCGTTCAGCGCCGTGCGGATCTCCGTCTCATCGGTGGTCTCGACCACGGGGGCCGCGGGATCGGTCTCGTTCCAGATCGTGAGCAGCGTCATCGGTCCCTCCTCGGGGTTCGGGTGTCTCGGGTTCCGCGGCGCCCCGGGCGGGGCGCCGTCACAGGCCTCGGGCGGCGACCGCGTGGCGCAGCAGCCACTCGACGATCTCGAGGTGGTGCCGTGCGGCGGTCGCCGTGCGGCCCCAGGCGTACATGCCGTGCCCCGCCACGATGAGCGCGGGCACCTCGGGGGTTCCGTCCGTCGCGGGCGCGTACACCTCGTCGAAGCGCGCGGCCTCGACGGCCATGTCCTGGTGGTTCGCGATCACGGGGATCCGCACGGTCGCGTCGTGGGCCGGGTGCCCGATGCCCTTCAGCATCTCGAGGTCGCGGATCTCGACGCCCTGGGGCCACAGCTGACCGGCGAGCACGGCGTCGAGCGCGTGTACGTGGAACACGGCCTCGGCGCCGGTGCGTGCGGCGATGTGGGCGTGCAGGCCGGACTCGGCGGAGGGCTTGCGTGCGTCCGCGGGATCGGCGCTGCGACCGGCGGCGTCGACGAGCACGACGTCGCGCTCCGTGAGCTCGGACTTGTCGAGGCCCGACGCGGTCACCGCCAGCAGCAGGGGATCACGGTGCACCACGGCCGAGAGGTTGCCCGCCGTGCCGCGCATCCAGCCGAAGTCGGCGAAGCGGGAGGCCTCCGCGGCGAGCACGCGGCCCGCCTCGCGCAGGCGCTCCGCGGGGACGAGCGGGGCGCCTGCGCCCGCCGTAGGAGCGGCGTCGGCGTCCGCGGGTGCGTCCGCCAGGACGACCTCGATGCGGTCGAAGTGCGGCACCGCGGGGGCTGAGAAGTCGGCGCCCGCCCACGGCTCGCCCGCGCGGTCGAGCGCGACGACCCGCCAGCCGGCGTCGAGCGCCGCGTCGACCTCCTCGGGGTGGTCGGTGAGGAACAGGGTGCGCCCCGGATCGGTGCCGAGGGCGTCGGCGATCCGCGCGTAGGAGGCCGGATCCTTCTTGGGGCCGGCGTTCACCGTGTCGAACCAGGCTTCGACCAGGCCCGAGAGGTCGCCCTGCGGGGCGTTGCGGAACCAGGGCTGCTGCGAGGCGACGGAGCCCGAGGAGTAGACCGCGATGCGGATCCCACGTTCATGCCAGTCGCGCAGCCGCGGGGGCACGTCGTCGAAGAAGTGCGAGGTGATCTCGCCGGCGGCGAAGCCCTCGGCCCAGATCACGCCCTGGATCGTCTTCAGCGGCGTCGACTTGATGTCGGAGTCCATCAGGCGGCGGAGCGCGTCCGCGACCTCGGCGTCGGAGGCGTCGGCGTGCAGGCCGGCTTCGACGATCACCTGAGCGCGGGCCTGCTGCACGACGTCGTCCGCGCGGCCGAGCACGGCGTCGAGCCGGGGCCGGGCGTAGTCGTAGAGGTCGCCGAGGATGAATCCTGCGGCGCTCGTCGTGCCCTCGAGGTCGACGACGACGGCGTCGGCGGTCACCGGGGTGGGGGCGGTCATGCGCTCTCCTGGGGATCGGTGGCCGTCGCGGCCGGGTCCGGAACTCCGCCAATGCTAAGCGCGGCGCGGGCCGCGGTCCCGCCGGATTACGTCGCATTGCGGCGCCGGGGCGGAACGGCAGAGGGCCCGCTCCGGCGAACCGGTGCGGGCCCTCTGCGCACCGCGGTGAGCGATGCCGGGTGCCGGTGCTTAGGCGTCGACCTTCTTCAGGTCGTGCGCGTTGAGCAGGCGGAACGCGAGGCCCGCGAGCACCGCGCCGACGGCCGGCGCGAGGATGTAGAGCCAGATGTTGGCCCAGTCGAAGTTGCCGTTGACCGCGAGGCCGAGGGCCACTGCCGGGTTGAAGCCGCCGCCCGAGATCGGGCCGACGGTCGAGGCGCCGAGGAACACGGTGGTGCCGATGGCGAGGCCGTAGAACGAGTTGCCCTCGTTGTCCTTCGAGGTGGCCACGTTGAGCACGACGAAGACGAGCACGAAGGTGAAGACGAGCTCGGCGATGAACGCCGGGCCGGTCTCGATCTTGACCGCGGCGTCCGGGCGCTTCCACAGGGCGGAGGCGAGCAGGGCGCCGAGCACGCCGCCGACGAACTGGGCGACGATGTAGACGACGAAATCGCCGACGCTGAGCGCGCCGCGGATGAGCGCGCCGAGCGAGACGGCCGGGTTGAGGTGCGCACCCGAGATGTGGCCGGTCGCGTAGACCAGCACCATCAGGGTGAAGCCGATGATGAGCGGCGTGAAGTCGCCGCCGTTGTTGATCGCGCCGATGATCGTGAAGACGAACAGCAGGGTCGCGAGTGCTTCAGAAACTGCGTTGCGAAGGACGCCAGTCATTGTGCTCTCTTTCATGGAATCGAGAGGTTTCCCCCAGGTTTGTGTTCATTATGGCAAAACCTGAGCATTTCGAGGCGAAATCGACGCAGAACTGTCACCGACGACCAGGGGCCGCCTCCGAATGTTCGGAAACGGCCCCTGGTCAGGCGCTTCGACCGCGGCTGAGTTGCGGTTCGGTTGCGCTTCGGTTGCGGGTCAGTGCGCGTCGAAGCGGTCGAGGTTCGAGACCTTGACCCAGGCGGCGACGAAGTCGCGCACGAACTGCGCTTCGGCGTCGTCGCTCGCGTACACCTCGGCGATGGCGCGCAGTTCGGAGTTCGAGCCGAACACGAGGTCGGCGCGGGTGCCCGTCCAGCGCCGCTCGCCGCTCGACTCGTCGACGCCCTCGAACGCGCGCTGCTGCGGATCGAGGGCGCGCCACTGCGTGTCGAGGTCGAGCAGGTTGACGAAGAAGTCGTTCGTCAGTGCGCCGGGGCGGTCGGTGAGCACGCCGTGCTGCGAGCCGTCCCAGTTGGTGCCGATGACCCGGAGGCCGCCGAGCAGCACCGTCATCTCGGGTGCCGAGAGGGTCAGCAGGTTGGCGCGGTCGAGCAGCAGGTGCTCGGCCGGGATGCCGAGGGCCCGTGCGCTCTCGTAGTTGCGGAAGCCGTCCGCCGCGGGCTCGAGGAACCCGAAGGACTCGACGTCCGTCTGCTCCTGCGCGGCGTCGGTGCGGCCGGGCAGGAAGGGGATCTCGACGTCGTGGCCCGCCGCGGCCGCCGCCTGCTGCACGCCGACGTTGCCCGCGAGCACCACCAGGTCGGCGATCGAGACCTCGGCACCGCCCTCGGCGTCGGACTCGGCCTTGATCGCCTCGAGCGCGTCGAGCACGCGGCCGAGCTGCTCGGGCCGGTTGGCCTCCCAGCTGCGCTGCGGCTCGAGGCGGATGCGGCCGCCGTTCGCACCGCCGCGCTTGTCGCTGCCGCGGAACGACGCGCTCGCCGCCCACGCGGCGCCGACCAGATCGGCGACGGGGAGGCCGGCGTCGGCGATCCGCTGCGCGAGCGCGGCGACGTCGGCAGCGGCGAGCGGTGCGCCGGCGGGCTCCGGCAGCGGGTCCTGCCAGAGCAGGTCCTCCGCCGGGACCTCCGAGCCCAGGTAGCGGGACTTCGGGCCGAGATCGCGGTGGGTCAGCTTGAACCAGGCCCGGCGGTAGGCCTCGGTGAAGGCGTCCTGATCGTTCTTGAAGCGCAGCGAGATCTCGCGGTAGACCGGATCCTCGCGCAGCGAGATGTCGGTCGTGAGCATGCGCGGTTCGCGGCGCCCGTCGCCCTGCGCCATGGGCACCATGTCGGATCCGCCGTCGTCCTTCGGCCGCCAGTGGGTGTGGCCGCCCTCGCCCGTCACGAGCTCCCACTCGTAGGCGAAGAGGATGTGGAAGAACTCGTTGTCCCAGCGGGTTGGGTGGTAGGTCCAGGTGACCTCGAGGCCCGAGCCGATCGCGTCGTTGCCGCTGCCCGAGCCGTGGCCGCTCTTCCAGCCGAGGCCCATCTGCTCCATCGGGGCGCCCTCGGGCGACTCGCCGACGTTGCCCTCCTCGGGGGCTGCGCCGTGGGTCTTGCCGAAGGTGTGGCCGCCCGCGATCAGTGCGACCGTCTCCTCGTCGTTCATGGCCATGCGCCCGAAGGTCTCGCGGATCTGGTGCGCCGCGGCGATCGGGTCGCCGCTGCCGCGCGGACCCTCGGGATTCACGTAGATGAGGCCCATCATGGTCGCACCGAGGGGCTTCGAGAGCTCCTGCGCGCCGTCCGCGCCGAGGCGGCCCTCGTCGCCCAGCCAGGTCGATTCCGAGCCCCAGTAGACGTCGTCGTCGGGCTCCCACACGTCCGGTCGGCCGCCGGCGAAGCCGAAGACGGGCATGCCCATCTGCTCGTGCGCGACGTTGCCGGCCAGGATCATCAGGTCGCCCCACGACAGCGAGCGGCCGTACTTCTTCTTCACCGGCCAGAGCAGGCGGCGCGCTTTGTCGAGGCCGACGTTGTCGGGCCAGCTGTTGAGCGGGGCGAAGCGCTGCTGCCCGGTTCCGCCGCCGCCGCGGCCGTCGAACACGCGATAGGTGCCCGCGGAGTGCCAGGCCATGCGGATCATCAGCGGGCCGTAGTTGCCGAAGTCGGCGGGCCACCAGGGCTGCGACTCGGTGAGCAGGCGGGCGATGTCGGCCTTCACCTCGGCCAGGTCGAGGGTCTCGAACGCCGCGCGGTAGTCGAAGTCGGCGCCCTGCGGATTCGCGACCGCCGGGTTCTTCGCCAGGATCTTGAGGTTCAGGCGGTCGGGCCACCAGGAGGCGTTGGTGGGTGCCGTGCGCGAGGCGGAGGGGGCGCCGTGGGGGACGGGGCACTGGCCGGCGGTGTCGGTCATTTCGGATCCTTTCGAGGGTGTCTACCGGGGTCGTGCGCAGTCTTGCACGGGGGTCTGACACCCGCCCGACTTCCTTACGGAGGCGTAAGGATCCGGGCGCAGGACCCGGGCGCGCCGATCGTCCGGGAGCCCGGACGGCCTACTGGAGGGCCGCGCAGCGAGGTGCCCCGTGCTGGGGTTCCGATCGCTCAGAAACCCAGCACGGGGCACCTCGGCGCCGGCGGGAACGGCCGGTGGCCGGGCCGCCCTAGCCCTTCGTCACGCTGCGGAAGCGGCGCAGCCGCAGGCTGTTGCCGACCACAAACACGCTCGAGAACGCCATCGCGGCGCCCGCGATCATGGGGGTCAGGAGCCCGAGCGCTGCCAGCGGGATCGCGGCCACGTTGTAGGCGAAGGCCCAGAACAGGTTGCCGTAGATGGTGCCGAGGGTGCGGCGCGACAGCCGGATCGCGTCGACCGCGCCCATCAGGTCGCCGCGCACGAGCGTGATGTCGGCCGCCGCGATCGCAGCGTCGGTGCCGGTGCCCATCGCGAGACCCAGGTCGGCCTGCGCGAGCGCCGCGGCGTCGTTGACGCCGTCGCCGACCATCGCGACCCGCTTGCCCTCGGCCTGCAGGCCGCGCACGACCTCGACCTTGTCGGCCGGCATGACGCCGGCGATGACGCGGTCGATGCCGACCTCGCGGGCCACCTCGCGGGCCACCGTCTCGTGGTCGCCGGTGAGCAGCACGGGCTCGAGCCCGAGCTCGCGCAGCTGCCGGATCGCCTCGGCGCTCGTCGGCTTCACCCGGTCGGAGACCGAGACGACGCCGCGCGCGACGCCGTCCCACGCGACGAGCACCGCGGTGCGGCCCTTCGCCTCCTCGGCGGCCTTCGCCGCCGCGAGCTCCGCGGGGATCGTCACCGCCCAGTCGCCGAGCAGCGCCTCGCGCCCGACGAGCACGGCGCGGCCGTCGACGACGCCGCTCGCGCCCGTTCCCGGCGCGTTCCGGAACGACTCGACCTCGGGCAGCGCGGGATCCGACTCGCGCGCCCCGGCCGCGATGGCCTGCGCGATCGGATGCTCCGAACCCGCCTCGAGCGCTCCGGCGATCCGCAGCAGTTCGGCACGATCCTCGCCCGCGGCGGGGATCGCCTCGGCGAGCGCCATGCGCCCGCTCGTCACGGTGCCGGTCTTGTCGAGCACGATCGTGTCGACCTTGCGCGTCGACTCGAGGATCTCGGGCCCCGAGATCAGGATCCCGAGCTGGGCGCCGCGACCGGTGCCGACCAGCAGTGCGGTCGGCGTCGCGAGGCCCAGGGCGCACGGGCAGGCGATGATCAGCACCGCGACGGCGGCGGTGAACGCGGCGGCGGGAGAGGCGCCGATCAGCAGCCAGGTGACGAGGGTGCCGATGGCGATGAGGATCACGATCGGCACGAAGACGCCCGAGATGCGGTCGGCGAGCCGCTGCGCGGCCGCCTTGCTCGACTGCGCGTCCTCGACGAGCCGCGCCATCTGCGCGAGCTGCGTGTCGGATCCGACGCGGCTGGCGCGCACCACGAGGCGCCCGCTGGCGTTGACGGTCGCTCCCGTGACGGGATCGCCCGGGGCGACCTCGACGGGCACCGACTCGCCCGTCAGCATCGAGGCGTCGACCGCGCTCGCGCCCGACTCCACGACGCCGTCGGTCGCGATCTTCTCGCCGGGGCGCACCACGAATCGGTCGCCGACGCGCAGCTCCCCGATGGGGATTCGCGCCTCGGTCGCGGGCGCATCGCCCGAGGCGTCGCCGCGCAGCACCGTGACCTCCTTGGCCCCGAGCTCCATGAGCGCGCGGAGCGCGGCGCCCGACTGCTTCTTCGATCGCTTCTCGAAGTAGCGGCCCGCGAGGATGAACATGATCACGCCCGCGGCGACCTCGAGGTAGATGTTGCCCGCGCCGTCGACGCTGCCCGGGTTCACGGTCAGCTCGAAGCCGTGGGTCATGCCCGGGTGACCTGCGGTACCGAAGAACAGCGCGTAGAGCGACCACAGGAACGCGGCGCCCGTGCCGACCGACACGAGGGTGTCCATGGTCGCGGCGCCGTGCTTGAGGTTGATCCAAGTGCCGCGGTGGAACGGCCAGGCCGCCCAGGTGATCACGGGTGCCGCGAGCGCGAGCGAGAGCCACTGCCAGTTGGTGAATTGCAGCGCAGGGATCATCGCCATGAGGATCACGGGGACCGAGAGGATCACGGATCCGATGAGGCGGTGCTTCAGGTCGCGGAGCTCGGCGTCGTCGGCCTCCTTCGCGCCATCGGCGAACGAGAATCCGTGGTCGTGTCCGGCCATGTCGCCGCCCGAGTGCCCGCCCATGTCGTGCTCGCTCATGCCGTGGCCGGCGTGCATCCCCCCGTGCTCGGAGGGGGTCTGAGCGTGCGCTTCGCGCGATGCGGCCCGCGTGCGCTCGGCGACCGACGGCCGCACCGTGGCCCGGTACCCGAGATCCTCGACGGTGCTCACGAACCGCGCGGGATCCGCGAGCAGTTCGGCGCTCGCCGCCGGGTCGGCGTCCGCCGCGGGGCGGATGGTCGCGCGCTCGGTGGCGTAGTTGACGCTGGCCTCGACACCGTCGATCTTGCCGAGCTTCTTCTCGATGCGGTTGGCGCACGAAGCGCAGGTCATTCCGCCGATGTCCAAGACCAGCGGGTCCGGGGTGGGGGTCATGCTGCTGCTCGCTTTCTGCTCTGGTGCTGTGCCGGGATCGCGGGGCGTCGACTGCGGCGCCCCGCGACGATTCGTGTCGGTCAGGCCGTGGCGGCCGAGTATCCGGCCTCGTCGACCGCGGTCAGCACGGCCGCGGTATCGACGGGGCCCTGGGCGGTCACGGAGAGGCGACCGGTCTGAGCGCTGACCTCGACGTCCGTGACGCCGGGGATCCCGCTCACCTCGCGCGTGATCGCGCCCTCGCAGTGCCCGCAGCTCATGCCGGTGACGGCGAACTCGGCGCGGGTGGTGGTGTCGGCGGTGGTGCTCATCGGAGTGCTCCTCGGAGTGGACCGGCGCTGGGCCGGAATTCTGGCGACGGGACGGTCTCGGATCCGTGTTTCACGTGGAACCGACCGTGTCGACGCAATACCCAGTGGGGGTATCTGAACGCAACCATACCCCCGAGGGGTATCGTCCGCAACCCTGTGGACCGAAGTTTTTCGCGAGCAATCGGGGAGGAGGATCCTTCCCGGATCAACTACCTTGACAGCCACAGTACTTGGACGTACATTCTTCATGAATGGAAGGAGCGACCATGGCAACGGGCGCAGTCACCTCGGACCTCCTGCGAGGGCACGCGGACACGATGATCCTGCGGCAGCTCCTCGACGCCGACCGGTACGGCTACGAGATCGTCAAGATGATCGCCGAACGGTCGGGCGGGGAGTACGAGTTGAAGGAGGCGACCATGTACTCCAGCGTGCGCCGACTCGAGCAGGACGGCGACATCACCTGGTACTGGGGCGACGAGTCGCAGGGCGGCCGTCGCAAGTACTTCCGCATCACCGACCAGGGACGCGGCACCTACGAGCAGAACAAGAGCAACTGGCAGCACGCGAAGCGCGTGCTCGACCGGCTGCTGTGAACCGGACGGGAGCGGGAAACGCAATGAGCACCAACGACAAGATCACCGAGCACGTGAACAGCCTCTTCGCCGCCCACGAGGGCGCGAAGAGCATCGAAGAACTGAAATCCGACCTGCACGCGGACCTGCAGGACCGCTTCCGCGAGCTCGTCGATTCGGGCAGGAGCGAGGCCGAGGCGCTCGAGGAGACCTTCGACAGCATCGGCGACATCGAGGAGACCGTGAAAGAGATGAGCGACATGACCATCACCCTGGAGCGCCAGATGGCGACCCGGTTCACCGCGAGCGAACTGACCGGCAGCGACTTCGCCGGCGTGACCGTGCGCAAGGGATCCTTCTCGGCCAGCGCCATGAAGGACTCCGACTTCACCGACGCCGATCTCACCGGCAGCGCCTTCCGCAGCAGTGACCTCGCCGGCGCGACCTTCGACCGCGCGAACCTGACCGATGCCGTGCTCACCACGAGCGACCTCGACGGCGTGAGTCTCGTCGGCGCGATCCTCGTCCGCACGAACTTCAGCACCTCTTCGCTGAAGCGGACGCGCTTCGGGGGATCGGAGCTGACCGACGTGAAGTTCAAGCGGGCCGACCTCACGGGCGTGGAGTTCGACGGCTGCAGCTTCGTGGGGGTCGACTTCAGCTATTCGGACGTCAGCGGCGTCGACTTCGGCGGCGCACGGTTCACGAGCGTGCGCTTCGACAACGCCGGCCTCGCGGGCGCCTCGTTCGCCGGGGCCACGCTGCGCGACGTCTCGTTCCGCGGCTGGAGCCGCAAGTACCGCACGGGCTTCCGCAAGGTCGACTTCTCGGGGGCGCGCATGGACAAGCTCACCTACGCGGGGCTCAAGGGCCTCGGCGCGGACCTCGCGGGCGTCGTCGTCGAATAGGGAACGTGTCTCATGCAGCGCGTGCCGGAGCAGTGCTCCGGCACGCGCTTCGTGTTTTCGGCCGGGATCTCTCGCGGGCCGAATGGCCGCGAAAAAAGGTTGGTACTCAGTGTTGCTATCTACCGGTACTCAGTGTTACTTTGTAGTGGTAGTCAGCGACACAGAGTAGAGAGGGAGGCGAACGATGGCGAGTCAGATGACCGAGATGCTCAAGGGCACGCTCGAGGGGATCGTCCTGGCGATCCTGGCCGAGCGCTCGGCATACGGGTACGAGATCACGACACGGCTGCGCGAGCAGGGCTTCGCCGACATCGCGGAGGGCACGATCTACGCGCTCCTCGTGCGGATCGAGCAGCGAGGCTTCGTCGACGTCGAGAAGGTCCCGTCCGAGAAGGGGCCGCCGCGCAAGGTGTTCTCCCTCAACGCGCAGGGGCGGGCGCAGCTCGCCGACTTCTGGGAGACCTGGAGCTTCCTCACGGAGCGCATCGATCAGCTCCACCGCAGCGACGCGACGGCACCCGCCGCCGCGCACCGAACCACCGACACGAACGAGAACGAAGGAGCCTGACATGGCCGCCAAATGGATCGAAGCCCTCACGGGCTCGCTCGAGCAGAAGAAGCAGTACAAGCAGGCGAAGGCGCGCATCGAAGCGCTGCCCGAGTCCTACCGCGTCGCCGCGAACGCCTGCCACCGGTACCTCATGTACTACGGCGGCGTCACCGACGGGGACACACTGGTGCAGATGTTCGACGACCTCGCCGACCTCTGGGAGCGCGCGGCCGCCGACGGCACCCCCGTCCGCGACATCGTCGGACAGGATCCCGTCGAGTTCGCCGAGACCTTCGCCCAGGCGTACGGCGGCACGCAGTGGATCGACAAGGAGCGGGCGCGCCTCGCGAAGTCGATCGACGAGGCCGCCGGGAAGGAGCGCTGATCATGACCACCACGACCGCCCCCGCCATCAGCGTGCGAGGCGTCACGAAGGCCTACGGGGACCTGCAGGTCCTGCGCGGGGTCGACCTCGAGGTCGAGCGGGGCAGCATCTTCGCCCTGCTCGGCTCGAACGGAGCGGGCAAGACCACCCTGGTGCGGATCCTGTCCACCCTGCTGAAAGCCGATGGCGGATCCGCCACCGTCCACGGGGTCGACGTCGCGACGTCGCCCGGCGAGGTACGCGAGGCGATCAGCCTCACGGGTCAGTTCGCCGCGGTCGACGAGATCCTCACCGGTCGGGAGAACCTGGTGCTCGTCGCGAAGCTCCGGCACCTGCCGAATCCGGGCGGGATCGCCGACGAGCTGCTCGAGCGGTTCTCGCTCGCCGAGGCCGGCGGGCGCCGGGCCGGCACCTACTCCGGCGGCATGCGCCGCCGGCTCGACATCGCGATGAGCCTGATCGGCGACCCGCCGATCATCTTCCTCGACGAGCCCACCACCGGGCTCGACCCGCAGGCGCGCATCGAGGTCTGGCAGACCGTGCAGGCGCTCGCCGACAGCGGCACCACGGTGCTGCTCACCACGCAGTACCTCGACGAGGCCGAGCAGCTGGCCGACCGGATCGCGATCCTGCACGAGGGCACCATCATCCAGAACGGCACGCTCGCCGAGCTGAAGCGGCTGCTGCCGCAGGCGAAGGTCGAGTACGTCGAGAAGCAGCCGACGCTCGAGGAGGTCTTCCTCGCGCTGGTCGGCCCGTCGGTCGCATCCGCGACCGGCGCCGAGAAGACCGAGAAGGAGGGATCGAGATGACCGCTCACGTCCTCAGCGACACCCGCGTGCTCACCGGGCGCTCGCTGCGTCACATCCTGCGCAGCCCCGACACGATCATCACCACCGCGGTGACCCCGATCGCGCTCATGCTGCTGTTCGTCTACGTGCTCGGCGGCGCGATCCGCACCGGATCCTCCGAGTCGTACATCAACTACATGCTCCCCGGGATCCTGCTCATCACCATCGCGTCGGGCATCGCGTACACCTCGTACCGGCTGTTCCTCGACCTGCAGGGCGGCATCTTCGAACGCTTCCAGTCCATGCCGATCGCCCGATCGAGCGTGCTCTGGGCGCACGTGCTCACCTCGCTCGTCGCGAACATCGTCTCGGTCGCGATCGTCGTCGGTGTCGCGTTCGCGATGGGGTTCCGCACCGGAGCCTCCGTCGGGGCCTGGTTGGCGGTCACCGGGATCCTGGTGCTGTTCACCCTGTCGCTCACCTGGCTCGCGGTGATCGCCGGGCTCTCGGCCAAGACGGTCGACGGCGCGAGCGCGTTCAGCTACCCGCTGATCTTCCTCCCGTTCATCAGCTCGGCGTTCGTGCCGACCTCCTCCATGCCGGGGCCGGTCGCCTGGTTCGCCGAGAACCAGCCCGTCACCTCGATCGTGAACACGATCCGCGACCTGTTCGCCGGGCAACCGGTGGGCGGGAGCATCTGGATCGCGCTCGCCTGGATGCTGGGGATCCTCGTGCTGGCCTACGCCTTCGCGATCGTCATCTACCGCAAGAAGATCTCGTAGTGCGGGAGCCAGCCGACCCGCGCGAGTGAACGCGTCGAACCCTCATCCGGATCGGATGGGGGCTCGACGTGTTCACCCGTGGTGCGGGGCCGATACCCTCGGAGGGTGATCTCAGGCCTGCCCGTGCTCCGCATCGCGTTCGTGATGCTGCACACCTCCCCCCTCGACGTCCCGGGTACGAAGGACGCCGGCGGCATGAACGTCGCCGTGCGGGCCCAGGCCGAGGCGCTGGCCGACGCCGGCCACGAGGTCCGGATCCTGACCCGGCGCGCCGACCCCGAGGTGCCCGCCCGCGTCGAGACGCGCGCGAACCTGACGGTCGTGCACCTCGACGCCGGGCCCGCGCGCCTGCTCGCCAAGGGCGACCACGAGGCCGTCATGGACGACTTCGGTCGGGCGCTCGCCGCTGAACTGGCCGAGCACCCCGCCGATCTGCTGCACGCCGAGCACTGGTTCTCGGGCATCGCCGCCCTGCCCGTGGCCCGCGCGACGGGCATCCCTCTCGTGCAGAGCTACCACTCCATCGCGGCACCGCACGAGAGCCCGCTCGGCGACGGCGAGCGGGCCGAGTCGCCCGGCCGCGAGGCGGGGGAGCAGCGGCTCGCCCGCGAGGCGGACCTGCTGCTCGCCGTGAGCGAGGCTGAGCGGCGCACCATCGAGCGTCGCCTCGGCGGCGATCCCGAGCGCATCGCGGTCGTGCCGCTCGGCGTCGATACCGAGCGCTTCCACCCCTGCGAGACCGCGGAGTGCGCCGAGCAGCGCGACTGGATCGAGCGGGGCGGACGCCCCGAGGTGATCGTCGTCGGTCGGCTGCACCCGCTCAAGGGCTTCGACCTCGCCGTCGCCGCGATCTCGCTCATCGCGGCCGAGCGGCGCCCGGTGCTCCGCATCGTCGGGGCTCCGCCGCCCGACGGCGACGACTACGCGCGCGCCCTGCACGCCGCCGTCGTCGACGCGGGCATGGTCTCGACGACCGCGTTCGACGGTGCGCTGCGCCGCACCGAGCTGGCCGAGCGGATCCGGCAGGCCGACCTGATGCTCGTGCCCTCGCACACCGAGACCTTCGGGCTCGTGGCGCTCGAAGCCGCCGCGTCGGGGGTCCCCGTGATCGCCCGCGAGGTGGGCGGGCTGCGCGAGGCCGTACGCGACGGCGTGACGGGCGTGCTGCTGCCCGACGGCGCCAGTGCCGAGGCCTGGGCCGACGAGATCGAGGTGCTGCTGCGGGATCGCGTGCGGCTGGAGCGGATGGGTGAGGAAGCGCGCCGATTCGCCCTCGCGCACGGCTGGGACCGCTCGGCCGAGCACCTGCTCGCCGCGTACCGCACCCTGCTCGACCGGACAAACTGTCCCTGACGTCACTTCGTGCGGATCCCGCTCCTGGTAAGCGATCCGCACCAGAGTGTTCGGCCACTCCGAAGCGGTCGGA
Source organism: Leucobacter iarius (assembly GCF_039530105.1). Taxonomy (NCBI): domain Bacteria; kingdom Bacillati; phylum Actinomycetota; class Actinomycetes; order Micrococcales; family Microbacteriaceae; genus Leucobacter; species Leucobacter iarius. The sequence continues at coordinate 498,090 of NZ_BAAAOB010000001.1, forward strand.
CACCGTGTCAGGAAGTCGGCGCGAAACCCCGTGAGACCGCCCCGCGCCCCCTGCGCGAGCGGGCCGACTGATCTACGCTCGAACTCGTCGGAGCTCGCGGTTCTCCCGCGACCCCACGATGCGCCGCGCCGGCCGCGCGACGCACGAACAGCCGCACCCAACGATGCACGCGAAGGAAGCACAGCGATGACCGAGACCACCGTGATCCCGCACTGGATCGATGGCGCACGCCGCCCCTCGACCAGCGGCCGCACCGCACCCGTCTACAACCCCGCCACCGGCCAGGTGCAGGCGCAGGTCGCCCTCGCCGACCAGGCCGAGATCGACGAGGCCATCGCCTCGGCGCAGCGCGGCTACGAGATCTGGAGCGAGTACTCCATCGCGAAGCGCCAGACCGTCCTCTTCAACTTCCGCGAGCTGCTCAACGCGCGCAAGCCCGAGCTGGCGAAGATCATCACCGCCGAGCACGGCAAGGTCGTCTCGGACGCCATGGGCGAGATCCTCCGCGGCCAGGAGGTCGTCGAGCTCGCCACCGGGTTCCCGCACCTCATCAAGGGCGCCTTCTCGGAGAACGCCTCGACCGGTATCGACGTCTACTCGATCAAGCAGCCCCTCGGCGTCGTCGGCATCATCTCGCCCTTCAACTTCCCCGCCATGGTGCCGATGTGGTTCTTCCCCATCGCGATCGCCGCGGGCAACTCGGTCGTCGTGAAGCCGAGCGAGAAGGATCCGTCGGCCGCGCTCTGGATGGCCGAGCTCTGGAAGGAGGCCGGTCTTCCCGATGGCGTCTTCACCGTGCTCAACGGCGACAAGCTCGCCGTCGACGGCCTGCTGAACGCCCCCGAGGTGCAGTCGATCTCGTTCGTCGGCTCGACCCCGATCGCGCAGTACATCTACGAGACCGCGTCGAAGAACGGCAAGCGCGTGCAGGCCCTCGGCGGTGCCAAGAACCACATGCTGGTGCTGCCCGACGCCGACCTCGACCTCGTCGCGGACCAGGCGATCAACGCGGGCTACGGCGCCGCGGGCGAGCGCTGCATGGCCATCTCGGTCGTGCTCGCGGTCGAGCCCGTCGCCGACGAGCTCATCGCGAAGATCGTGGAGCGCATCGGCAAGCTCAACATCGGCAACGGCGCGTCGAGCCCCGAGCCCGACATGGGCCCGGTCATCACCGACGTGCACCGCGACAAGATCACGGGCTACATCGACATCGCCGAGGCGGACGGCGCGACCATCGTGGTCGACGGTCGCGGCTTCGCGGTCGAGGGTCACGAGGAGGGCTTCTTCGTCGGCCCCACCCTGATCGACAACATCCCGACCACGTCGCGCGCCTACACCGAGGAGATCTTCGGCCCGGTGCTCGAGGTCGTGCGCGTGAAGTCCTTCGACGAGGGCGTCGAGCTCATCAACTCGGGCCAGTTCGGCAACGGCACCGCGATCTTCACGAACGACGGCGGGGCGGCCCGCCGCTTCCAGCGCGAGATCCAGGTCGGCATGATCGGCATCAACGTGCCGATCCCCGTGCCGGTCGCCTACCACTCCTTCGGCGGCTGGAAGGCCTCGCTGTTCGGCGATGCGAAGGCGTACGGCGTGCACGGCTTCGAGTTCTTCACCCGCGAGAAGGCGATCACCAGCCGCTGGCTCGATCCCGCCACCCACGGCGGCATCAACCTCGGCTTCCCGCAGAACGACTAGTCTGCGTCCGCCGGCTTCGCGCCGGTGAGCTCCGCGAACGGGCGGGCGGTCCTCGGACCGCCCGCCCGTTCGGCGTTTCCGGCCGCTGCGGACATGACCTTGCGCAGGAGATCCGGCTTCAGAAGGACTGAGGTTCGCGAAGCCCTCCTTGTGAGCCCGGATCTCCTTCTTTGGGCGAGGAATTTGATGGCGGTAGCGGATGCCGGAACTCACAGGCTCCAGCGCGAGAAGTCCTCGGCGGTGCGGGCGTCGGCGGGACCGATCCAGATCCGCTTCGTGTCGCCGGGAGCCGTCGGGTCGAAGAGGACGGCGACGGTGTCGCCCGTCTTCGGCAGCTCGTGGCGCTTCCACTGCCCGAGCCGCTGCACCCAGCGCTCCGTTCCGGCGTCGTCGACGAAGCGCACGACCATCTCGCCGAGGAGTCCGCCGGACTCGGGGCCGATCTCGGGGATCGCGGTGATCTCGCCCGCGGTGATACGGCCGGTGGTGAGGACGCCGGCCAGGGCGCGTCGTCCGGCGCGCGTGCGGATCCTGCCGCGAGCCCCGGCGACGAGCGAGAGCACGGCCAGCACGGTGAGGCCGGCGGGGAGGAGCCACCAGAGTCCGCCCGGGCGGGAACCGGAGGGCGCGGGCCAACCGAACCAGCCGAGCCAGCCGCCGATCGCGCCGCCGCCGAGCATGAGCGTGAGCGGGCCGACGAGGGGGTAGGCCAGCAGTCGCCCGGTGTACTTGCGTGCGAAGCCGGTGTGGGCGAGCATGCCGAAGATGATCGCGGGGAGCCCGATGACCATGCCGAGCCCGGGCCAGGGGAACGGGGCGGCCTCGGTGAACTCGTCCAGGGCGCCGAACGAGAGCAGCATGGCGGCGAGCACTCCCGCGCCGGCCGCGATCACCGCGCCGCTGATGACGAGCGCGACGGCGTACCGGGGCGCGCCCAGCTTCGCGGCCTCCCGGCGACGGCGCTCGGCGACGGGATCGGTGGTGCTCATCCGAGGATCCTTCCGGGCTCCGGCCGGGCCTAGCGGGCGACGACCGTGGTCTCGAACGAGTAGAGGTCGGGCCGGTAGCAGTGGTGGCCGGCCTCGATCGCGCGGCCCGAGTGGTCGAACGCGACCCGGTCCATGGTGAGCAGCGGGCTGCCCTTCGCGATGTCGAGCAGCTCGGCCTCGTCGCCGTGCGTGCGGCGCGCACCGATCGTCTGGTTGGCGATGCGGATCGCGATGCCGCGGGCGCGCAGGATCTCGTAGAGCCCGCGCTCCGAGAGCTGTTCGGCGGTGAGGTCGGCGAACTCGGGCGGCAGGTAGTTCACGAGGACGGCCATGGGGGTGCCGTCGGCCCGGCGCAGGCGGCGGATCCGGGTCACCTCGGTGCCGGGCTCGACGCCGAGCTGCGCGGCGATCTCGTCGCTCGCGGGCTCGCGCACGACCTCCAGCACCTCGGTGGTGGGGGCGTGGCCGGTGCGGCTCAGGTCCTCGTTCAGGCTCGTGAGCTCGACGGGGCGGCTGACGCGGCCCTGCACGACCTGGGTGCCGATCCCTCGCCGGCGCACGAGCATGCCCTTGTCGACGAGCTCCTGGATCGCGCGGCGCACGGTCGGGCGCGAGAGTCCGAGGCGCTCGCCGATCGAGATCTCATTCTCGAGGCGGGCTCCGGCGGGGATGCGGCCCGAGCGGATCGCCTCCTCGAGGCGGGACGACACCTGGTAGTAGAGGGGCACGGGGCCGTTGCGGTCGAGGTCGACGAACAGCTCTTCGGGCCACACCGGTTCTGCGCTCATCTCGCCCTCCTCCCCCTTCCGCACTTTGTGCGGACAACCAGACGTGAGTCCACCCTACGCCGATTCGGGTGAGCCCCGCGGTGGATTCCGGCGGCTGCGGATCTGGACGGACCCCGGGAAAGTGATATTGTTAGGACAAACATGACGGCAAAGATGCCCCGAGAGGAGGTCGGCGATGGCTGACCGGGATCCCGATGACGCGCTGGTGATGGGCCGCCTCGGCGTCGATGTGTATCCGCTGCAGGACGGCGTCGGGCTCGAGGAGGTCACGAGCTTCGGCAAGTACCTCGGCGGATCCGCCGCGAACGTGGCCGTGGCCGCGGCGCGCTACGGGCACGCGAGCGCCCTCGTCTCGCGTGTCGGCGACGACCCCTTCGGCCGCTACCTCCTCGCGGAGCTCGCCCGCCTCGGCGTCGACCCGCGCGAGGTGCGCGTCGACCCGCGCTACGCGACGCCCGTCACCTTCTGCGAGATCTTCCCGCCCGACGACTTCCCGCTCTACTTCTACCGGGAGCCCAAGGCGCCCGACCTCGAGATCGCCCCGCAGGATCTCGACCTCGACGCGATCCGGGCCGCCCGGATCCTCTGGCTCACCGTCACCGGACTGAGCCAGGAACCGAGCCGGGCCGCCCACCACGCGGCGCTCGAGGCGCGCAGCGCAGCGCCCGCGCCGACGGCGCAGCACACGGTGCTCGACCTCGACTACCGCCCGATGTTCTGGCCGGATCCCGCCGAGGCGAGCGCCCAGGTGGCCCGCGCCATCGCGCACGCGACCGTCGCCGTCGGCAACCGCGAGGAGTGCGAGGTCGCCGTCGGCGAGACCGAGCCGCTGCGCGCCGCCGACGCGCTGCTCGAACGCGGCGTGCGTCTCGCCATCGTGAAGCAGGGCCCCAAGGGCGTGCTCGCGAAGACCGCCGATGAGACCGTCGAGGTGCCGCCGCACTTCGTCGAGGTCGTGAACGGCCTCGGCTCGGGCGACGCGTTCGGCGGTGCCCTCTGCCACGGCCTGCTCGAGGGCTGGGGGCTCGAACGGATCCTGCAGTACGCGAACGCGGCCGGCGCGATCGTCGCCACCCGCCGCGAGTGCTCCACGGCCATGCCGAGCGCCGCCGAGGTCGAGGCCGTGCTCGCCGGCGGATCGGCGGACGCCGTGCGCGACGCCGAGGCGCGCGACGCCGAGGCGCGCGACGCGGCCCGTCTCGCAGCGGAAGGCGCGGTCCGATGAACCTGCGACTGAGCGACGCCGACCTCGCCCGGCTCCGCGCCGTGCGCGCTGAACATCCCGAGGCGATCGGCGAGTACCTCGCCACCCGCGAACGGCGCGAGCTGCTCGCGGGCGACGGGCGCCTCTTCATCGTCGCCGCCGACCACCCCGCGCGCGGTGCGCTCGCCGCCGGCGGCGACGCCACCGCGATGGGCAACCGCGGCGAGCTCATCGACCGCCTGGCCCACGCCCTCAGCCGCCCCGGGGTCGACGGGGTGCTCGGCACCCCCGACGTGATCGATGACCTCGCGGCCCTCGGCCTGCTCGACGGCAAGATCGTCGTCGGATCCATGAACCGCGGCGGCCTGCGCGGCGCCTCCTTCGAGATGGACGACCGCTACACCGCGTACGACGTCCCCGCGATGGTCGCCCAGCGGCTCGACTTCGCGAAGACGCTGATCCGCGTCGACCTCGACGACCCGGGCACCGCCCCCACGCTCGAAGCCACGGCGCGCGCCGTCGACGCGGCCGCCGACGCGCGGCTCCCGATCATGCTCGAACCCTTCCTCTCCGGCCGCGACGCCGGCACGGGCCGCGTCGTCAACGATCTGAGCCCCGAGGCCGTGATCCTCTCGATCGCGATCGCAGCGGGTCTCGGCCGCTCCAGCGCCTACACCTGGATGAAGCTCCCCGTGGTCGACGAGATGGAGCGGGTGATGGAGGCGACGACCATGCCGACCCTGCTGCTCGGCGGCGAGGGCGGCGGGGATCCCGACGCCGCGTTCGCCGCGTGGGAGCGGGCGCTCGCGCTGCCCGGCGTGCGCGGCCTCACGGTCGGGCGCACCCTGCTCTACCCGCAGGACGGCGACGTGACCGCCGCGGTGGACACGGCCGCGCGACTGGTGCACGGTGATCTGACGACCACGGCGACGACCACGGCGACGGAGGGGGCGGCATGACCGCGGAGGCGAACGGATCCGGCGAGCGCTGGTTCCATCGGCGGGGAGCGCTCGGCGCGGACGGTTGGGAGACCGTCGTCGACGAGCGGACGCCGGGTTGGGCGCACACGGGCCTCCGGGTCGCGCGGCTCGAGGCCGGCGAACGGATCGCGCTCGAGGGTGCGGGCGTTGAACGGCTCATCGTGCCGCTCTCGGGATCCTTCGCGGTGACGCGCACCGAACCGGGAGCCGCCGACGGCGCTGCAACGATCGAGCTCGCGGGCCGTGCGTCCGTGTTCGACGGTCCCACCGACGTGCTCTACCTCTCGGCCGCGGTCGAGACCGCATCGGTCGAGGCGGTCGGCGGGCCCGGTCGGTTCGCCGTCGCGACCTCGCCCACCGACCGCGTGCTGCCGAGCCGGCGCATCGGCGCCGACGAGGTGCCGGTCGAGCTGCGCGGCGGGGGCGCGTCGAGCCGCCAGGTGCACAACTTCGGCACCCCGCAGGCGCTCGACGCCTCCCGCTTCATCGTCTGCGAGGTGATCACCCCGGCCGAGAACTGGTCGTCGTACCCGCCGCACAAGCACGACGAGCACGTGCCCGGGCACGAGTCGCGGCTCGAGGAGATCTACTACTTCGAGTCCGCCCCGGCGCGCGGCGCCGCCGCCGAGGCCAGCGAAGCGCACGCCTTCGGCATGTTCAGCACCTATTCGTCGCCCGCGGGCGACATCGAGATCGACGCGATGGTGCGCACGGGCGACGTCGCGCTGATCCCCTTCGGCTACCACGGCCCCGCCGTGGCGGCTCCGGGCTACGACCTCTACTACCTGAACGTCATGGCCGGCCCGGACCCCGAGCGGGTCTGGCTGATCAGCGACGATCCCGCGCACGGCTGGGTGCGCAGTACCTGGGACGGGCTCGGCATCGACGCCCGCCTGCCCTTCGCCCCCGACGCGCAGCCCGCGCCCGACACCGAGGAGACCGCACGATGACCGCGCGACGCATGACCGTCGGCCAGGCGCTGATCGAGTTCCTGGCGAACCAGTGGACCGTCGACCGGGACGCCTCCGGCGCCGAGATCCGCGAGCGCACCGTGCCCGGCGTGTTCGGGATCTTCGGGCACGGCAACGTGGCCGGCGTCGGCCAGGCGCTGCAGCAGCTCAACGCGCAGGATCCCGCGCTGATGCCCTACTACCAGGCCCGCAACGAGCAGGCCATGGTGCATCAGGCCGTCGGCTACGCCCGCATGCACCGCCGGCGCGGCACCTTCGCGGCCGCCGCCTCCGTGGGGCCCGGCGCCACGAACCTGCTCACGGGCGCGGCGCTCGCCACGACGAACCGCCTGCCCGCCCTGCTGCTGCCGAGCGACACCTTCGCGACCCGCGTCGCCGATCCCGTGCTGCAGCAGCTCGAGCAGCCGCACGACATCGGGCTGACCGTGAACGACGCCTTCCGGCCGCTCTCGCGCTTCTTCGACCGGGTGCAGCGGCCCGAGCAGCTGTTCTCGATCGCGCTCGGCGCGATGCGGGTGCTCACGGATCCGGCGGAGACCGGCGCCGTGACCATCTCGCTGCCCGAGGACGTGCAGGCCGAGGCGTTCGACGTGCCCGCCGAGTTCCTGCAGCCGCGCGAGTGGCGGATCCGGCGCCCGCGCCCCGAGCGCGATGCGCTCGCCGCCGCGGTCGCGGCGATTCGATCCGCGAAGCGCCCGTTCATCGTCGCCGGCGGCGGCGTCATCTACTCGGGTGCCGAGGACGCGCTGCGGGAGCTCGTCGAGGCGACAGGGATCCCGGTCGGCACGACGCAGGCCGGCGGCGGATCGCTGCCCTGGGACCACCCGCAGTACCTCGGCGGCGTCGGAGCCACGGGCACCACCGCCGCGAACCGGCTCGCGGCCGAGGCCGACCTCGTGATCGGCATCGGCACCCGGTACAGCGACTTCACGACGGCGTCGCGCACCGCGTTCCAGGAGCCGGGCGTGCGCTTCGTGAACATCAACGTCGCCGCGTTCGACGCGGTCAAGCACGGATCGCAGCTGCCCGTCGTGGCCGACGCCCGCGAGACGCTGCTCGAGCTCGCGCCGCTGCTCGCGGACTGGCGGCTCGGCGCCGACTCGGCCGAGCGCCTGGCCCGCGAGAAGGGCGAGTGGGATGGCGTCGTCGACGCGGCCCTCGCGCCGACCGGTGCGGAGCTGCCCGGACAGTCCGAGATCATCGGCGCGGTGCACGCGGCGAGCGACCCGCGCGACGTGATCGTGCAGGCCGCGGGATCCCTGCCGGGCGATCTGCACAAGCTGTGGCGCGTGCGCGATCCGCTCGGGTACCACGTCGAGTACGCGTACTCGTGCATGGGCTACGAGATCGCGGGCGGACTCGGCGCGAAGCGCGGGCTCGACGCGGCGGGCGACGACCGCGACGTGATCGTCATGGTCGGCGACGGCTCGTACCTGATGCTCAGCACCGAGCTCGCGACGGCCGTGGCCGAGGGGATCAAACTCGTCGTGGTGATCGTGCAGAATCACGGCTACGCCTCGATCGGGCACCTGTCGGAGACGGTCGGCTCGGAGCGCTTCGGCACGAAGTACCGGCGCTACGACGCCGAGGCCCGCAACTTCCAGGGAGACGAGGTGCTGCCCGTCGATCTCGCGATGAACGCGCGCAGCTACGGCGTCGACGTGGTCGAGATCCCGGTCGCGCCGGGTGCCGCCGAGGCGCTGCGCGAGGCCGTGGTCGCGGCGAAGGCGTCGCCGCGCTCGACCGTGATCCACATCAACAGCGACCCGCTCGTCTACGCGCCCGACGGCGAGGGCTGGTGGGACGTGCCGGTGGCCGAGGTCTCGGATCTGGAATCGACGCAGCGCGCCCGCGCCGAGTACGAGGAGCACGTGCGCGCCCAGCGGCCGCTGCTGGGCTAACCGGGCAGGGCCGCCCTCGACCCGGCGAACTGCCCGACGAGCGCCTCGCGATGGGTGAGCTGCGGATGATGCCCGGCGCCCGGCACCGTCACGATCTCGACGTTCGGCCGTGCCGCGAGCGCCGCGGCGAGACGCGGATCGAGCGGGTCATCGCTTCCGGTGACGATGCGGACGGGTCCGTCGTACCGGCCGAGCGCCTCGCGGAGCTCGGCGCGCCAGCGCTCCGAGCCCGCCTGCGCGAGGTGCTCGGCCACGGCCCTGGCACGACCCCGCCGCAGGTCCTGGGCGCTGCTCGTGAGCCGGTCGGCGCTCGCCTCCGAACCGGTGAGGCGGCGCGACAGCGCGCTCGCGCTCGCGCGGCGCAGCACGCCGCGCACGAGCGGTCGCAGGCGAGTCCCGGCGCCCGCCGGAGACTGCAGGAAGAACGGCGCGACCAGGGTGAGCGACTCGACCCGCTCGGGGAACCGGTCGGCAGCGGTGACCGCCGCGGCCGCGCCGATCGAGTGGCCGATGATCTCGGCGGGCTCCTCGCCCAGGACCGCGGGCAGCCAGCGCCCCCAGTCGCGGATGCCCATGCCGCCGCTCAGCCCGAGCCCGGGCAGGTCGACCGCACGCGCCCCGATGCCCGCCGCGACATCGGCCCAGGTGTCGGCGTTGACCGGCAGCCCGGGCAGGATCAGTCGCCGTGCGTCGGAGGCGCCCAGCTCGAAGGTCCGCACGCCTCCGGCGTCGATGAACCGGCGGTCGCCGCCCTTCGCGGTGCCGAACCGGTGCGCGGCCATGTAATCGACCCACCGTTCGAGCGAGGTGCGCACGTCGGGCATGGTGACGCCGTGCCGCGCGGCGAGCGCGACGGCGGGACCGGTCGGGTAGCGGTCGGAGGAGAGGAAGCCGAGGGTCTCGGGGTCCGCCCCCGTGACCCACTGCGGGAGGCGCTTGATCACGCCGACGGGGATCCGGAGCTTCGGGACTTGCGCTCCGAGGTGCCGGCCGGCGTGCACGAGCAGCTCCGTGAGCGGCGGCGTCCGGTCGTCCAGGATCCAGTACGCCTGCCCCGCGGCGTCGGGATCGATCGCCGCCGCGGCCATGAACGACGTCATGTAATCGACGGTGAGCACGGGTACAAACGTGGAGCTCCCCGCGGGCAGCGCGGTGGCGGTGCCCGCCCACACCTGCTCGATCGTGCTCGCGATGCCGATGTGCTGGTCGGATTCCCCGGTGACGCTGTCGCCGATCACGGTGGCCGGGTTGATAATCGTCCAGGGGACGCCCCGCTCGGCGGCCCGGGCCTGGAAGATCGCGTCGGACTCCACCTTCGACGCCTCGTAGCCGCCGAGCTCCGCGTACACCGCCGCCCGGTGCTCGTCGGACCACGGCACCGCTGCGGGGTCCTGGCCGCCCACGCGGTAGCCGGAGATGTGCAGCAGACGCTGCAACCGGGGGAGTTCGGCGGCGAAGTCGACGAGCTTCTCGACGATGCCGACGTTGGCGCGGCGCGCCTCCTCCGCCGACATGCCGAATCGGAACGACCCGGCGCAGTTGTGGATCTCGGTGATGTGCGCGAAAGCCGCAGGTCCGCCCGGCAGGAGCTCGGGCGTCTCGAAGTCGACGAGCACGACGGAGATGCTCTGCGTCACGCCTCGTTCCTGCAACCAGCGCACGAGCCGGATACCCGACTCCACGCTGCGCACGGCGGCGGTGACGTCCGCTCTCGCCGCGACGAGGGAGCGGATGAGGGTGCGGCCGACGAGGCCAGAGGCCCCGAAGACCAGCGCGTTGCGGGTGGACAGCTCCGCGCTCATCGGGCGCCCCCGACCTGAGCGACGCGCCCCTCGATGAGCTCGGCCACGACGTCGGCGGCCGCGTGCAGGGGCTCGGTGCTCCGGGTGGCGCGGGACACGATGACCGCGCCCTCGATCATCGAGACGACGACGGTCGCGAGCGAGCGGGCCTCGGACTCGGCGAGTCCGCTGCCCACGAGCAACTCGGTGGTCGGGGTGATCCACGATGCGAAGGCGGCCGCGCAGGCCTGCCGCAGCCGCTCGCTCTCGGCGCCCATTTCGAGGGTGACGACGGAGACGGGGCAGCCCAGCCGGAAGTCGCTCTCGCCGACGATAGCGGCCAGGGCCTCGATCGCGGCTCGCGCGGCACCGGCCGCGCTGCCGGCCGTCTCGGCGACCTCGGCGATCAGCGCCGCGAACTGGGCCTCAGCCAGCTCGACGGCTGCCACACCGAGGCCCTCCTTCCCGTCCGGGAAGTGGAAGTAGATGGATCCCTTGGGGGCGGCGGCGTGCTCGATGACCGCGTTCAGGCCGGTGCCGGCGTAGCCGCTGGTCTGGATGAGTTCGAGCATGGAAGCCGCGAGCCGGGCCCGTGTGAGGTCGCCTTTGGAGGTCATACGCCAAATAATAGACCGGTCTACATATTGTGGACAAATGCTATGGAGTGCGTTCGGGCGGGTGCGGATGGCGAGCATTCCCGAAATGCCCTATTGTCTTATCAAAGCCTCGGGCAAGGCCGCCCGAGCGATCGAACAGCGCAAGGAGGCGCACGCATGGACGCACGAGTCGCCGGTGCCCCGGTGAGCTTCGGAGTGTTCGAGCTCACCCCCGAGGGAGCCGACACCATCGCCCCCGATCAGATGCTCGAGATCCTCGACGAGACCGGCTACGCCGGCATCGACCTCGGCCCCGCCGGGTACCTCGGCGAGGGGGAAGCGCTGATCTCCCGCCTGCGCGCGCACGACTTCGGCCTCGCCGGCGGCTGGGTGCAGCTGCCCATGAGCGACGACGACGCGTTCGAGGCCGCACTGCCCGAGCTCGACGCGGCGATCACGGTGTTCGCCGACGCGGCCGCAGCGCTCGGCGGGCCCGCCGCGTTCCGCCCCAAGCCGACGCTCGCCGACTCCGGCTCCGAAGCGCGCCAGGCGCGACCCGGCCTCGCGGTCGATCCGCTCGACGCCGCCGGCTGGGACCGGCTCGCCGCGAACGCCGCCCGCGCGGCCGAGCGCGTTCGCGCGGCCGGGCTCGAGCCGACCTTCCACCACCACGCGGGCACGTTCGTCGAGTCGCCCGACGAGGTCGAGCGGTTCCTCGACCGGGTCGACGTCGGCCTCACCTTCGACACCGGGCACCTGCTGCTCGGCGGCGGCGACCCCGCCGCCGTGGTCGAGCGCTGGGCTCCCCGCATCAACCACCTCCACCTGAAGGACGTGGATCGCGCCGAGCTCGCCCGGGTCATCGACGCGGGCGGAGGCATGGTCGAGGTCTGGAGCTCGGGCGCCTTCGCGGCGTTCGGCGACGGCGACATCGACCTCGCGACCATCATGGACGCCATGGATCGGGCGGGCTACGCCGGGTGGATCGTCGTCGAGCAGGACGTGCTGCCCGAGGCCGGCATCGATCTCGCGACCTTCGCCGCACGGCGCCTGGCCGACCACCGCACCAACCGCGAGGCGCTCCGGCCCTGGGCCTGAGCGGACGCGCTCCCGAACCGCACCACGAGCAGAAGGAATCGAAGCAATGACGCAGAACCGAGTGCGCATGGGGCTCATCGGCACGGGCCGCATCGGCCTGGTGCACGCGACGAGCATCTCGGCGCATCCCGAGACGGAGCTCAGCTGGATCGCCGATCCGTTCGTCGACGGCGCGCACGCGCTCGCGGCGCGCTTCGGCGGTCGCGTGACCGATTCGAGCGACGAACTGCTCGACTCCGGCGAGGTGGATGCGATCCTGGTCGCCGCGCCGACGCCCACGCACGTGCCGCTCATCGAGGCGGCGGTGGATCGGGGGATCCCGGTGCTGTGCGAGAAGCCGATCGACCTCGACATCGCCCGCGTGGAGGCACTGCGGCCGAAGGTGGCGGCGTCGGGGGTGCCGGTGGCGCTCGGCTTCAACCGCCGCTTCGATCCGGCCTTCGCCGAGGTGCGCGCCCGCGTCGCGGCCGGCGAGATCGGGCCGCTCGAACAGCTGACCATCATCAGCCGGGATCCCGCGGCGCCGCCCGCGGCGTACATCGGGGTCTCGGGCGGCATCTTCCGCGACATGACGATCCACGACTTCGACATGGCTCGGTTCTTCCTGCCCGACATCGTGGAGGTGAGCGCGACGGGCAGCACCCTCTTCGACGAGGGCGCGCGCGAGCACGGCGATTTCGACACGGCCGTCGTGACCCTGAAATCCGCGTCGGGCGCGATCGTGACGATCGTCAATTCGCGGCACAGCGCCGTCGGCTACGACCAGCGGATCGAAGCCTTCGGAGCGCTCGGCTCCCTGCAGGCGAACAATCCGTCGCTCAGCCTGGTGAGCGCGTCGAATGCGACGGCGGTGGACGCGCGAGCGCCCTACGAACCGCAGTTCCTGCACCGCTACGCCGTGTCGTACTCGGCGGAGCTCGACGCGTTCTTGCGCCTCATGCGCGGCGAACCGTCCGACAGCCCCACCTTCGACGACGGCCGCGCCGCGCTGCTGCTCGCCGATGCCGCCCAGAGGTCCGCCGAGACCGGTAGCGTCGTTGCGATGCCGTTCAACTGAAGCTTTGCGCGGAGTTTGCAACAATCTGGTCTCAAATGCCCTAATGTCATGACAAATATCCCCGAATCGCTGGATCCTGATCCGGGGATGGAAGATACTGGCGAACAGGGCCGTTCACGTCCCACCTCGCAAAGCTCAATGAAGAGGAAAAGAGGCACCGTCATCATGGTGAAGAAGAAGCTCATCACCGCCGCAGTGGCCACCGCTGCGGCCCTGACCCTGGCGCTCGCCGGCTGCTCCGGCACCGGCGCGAAGGGCGGAGGCGGCAGCGCGAGCGCCGCCCCCGACAACAAGAACATCAAGATCTGCGTCTACACCCACGGCGACGGCGGCACCTTCTGGGCCGTCGCGCAGAAGGGCGCCGAAGACGCGGCGAAGACGCTCGGCGTCACCCTCGACTACCAGGGTTCGACCAACGACGCCGCCAAGCAGGCGTCCACCATCGAGGCCGGCGTCAAGGGCGGCTGCAGCGGCATCGCCGCCTCCGCACCCGACCCCGGCGCGATCCAGTCGGCCATGAAGTCCGCGAGCGACGCCAAGATCCCCACCGTCACCATCAACTCGGGATCCAGCGTCTACAAGGAGCTCGGCGCCTTCACCCACGTCGGCCAGGACGAGATCGTCGCCGGCCGCCAGGCGGGCGAGAAGTTCAACGAGCTCGGCGTCAAGAAGATCCTCTGCCCGATCCAGGAAGCCGCCAACTCCGGCCTCACCGATCGCTGCAAGGGCGCCGCCGAGACCTTCAAGGGCAAGGTCCAGGAGTTCAACGCCGACGGCGCGCTCGCCGACCTGAACGGCGCGCAGGCGAAGATCCTCGCCGCCCTCCAGGCCGACTCGTCGATCGACGCCGTGTTCGCGCTGAATGCCGACGTCGCCACCGGCGCCGTCCTTCCCGCCGTCAAGACCGTCGGCCGCGACATCAAGGTCGGCACCGTCGACCTCTCGGCCGACGCGCTCAAGGCCATCGACGCGGGCACCCTCCAGTTCGGCATCGACCAGCAGCAGTACGCGCAGGGCTACATGGCCGTGCAGCTGCTCTACTTCGCGGTCAAGGACGCGATCGAGATCGGCGGCGGGCTCCCCGTCTACACCGGTCCCGCATTCGTGACCAAGGACAACGTGAAGGCCGTGCAGGAATCCGTGAAGGAAGGCCTGCGCTAACGCGGACGACGGGGCCGGCGGCGCACCGCCGGCCCCGTCCCTCGCAGGGAGAGACCATGACATTCCTCACCGAAACCAGCAACATCAAGCTCGACGAACGCGTGAGCACGACGCCGTGGTACCTCAAGGTGCTCCGCCGTCCCGAGCTCGGCGCACTCATCGGCGCGATCGCCATCTTCCTGGTGTTCGCCTTCTCCGACACCACCGGCAACTTCGCGACGCTCGAGGGCGCCGCCGGCTGGACCGACTTCGCAGCCCCCGTCGGCATCGTCGCCGTGTTCGTGGCTCTCCTCATGATCGGCGGCGAGTTCGACCTCTCGACCGGCGTCATGGTCGGCACCTCCGGCCTGCTCGCAGGCCTCCTCATCACCGAATGGGGCGTGAACGTCTGGCTCGCGATCCTCATCACCATCGTCTTCGCCGGCATCGTCGGCTTCATCAACGGCATGCTCGTCGTCAAGACCAAACTGCCGTCGTTCATCGTCACCCTCGGCACGTTCTTCGTGCTCAAGGGCGTCAACCTCGCGGTCACCAAGGGCCTCACCGGCACCGTCCGCGTCTCCGGCGTCGACCAGGGCGACGGCTACGACTCGGCGCAGGGATTCTTCGCCAGCACCGTCTCGATCGGCGGCACCACCTTCCAGATCTCCGTGGTCTGGTGGATCCTGCTCACCATCATCGCGACGCTGCTGCTCACCCGCACTGTCTTCGGCAACTGGATCTTCGCCGTCGGCGGCGACGCCAACGCCGCGCGCAACGCGGGCGTGCCCGTCGACCGCACCAAGATCCTGCTGTTCATGATGACCGCGATGTCGGCCGCGCTCGTCGGCGTCATGTTCGTGCTGCGCCTCAAGGGCATGCAGGCCGGTCAGGGCGTCGGCCAGGAGTTCTACTACATCATCGCCGCGGCCGTCGGCGGCTGCCTCCTCACCGGCGGCGCCGGATCCGCGATCGGCGCCTCCATCGGTGCGCTCATCATGGGCTTCGCCGCGGTCGGCATCCCCTACGCCCTGTGGGATCAGGACTGGGTCTCGACGTTCCTCGGCGTGATCCTCTTCTCCGCAGTGCTCATCAACATCACCATCTCGCGTCGTGCACAGGGAGGTCGAAAGAAATGACCCAGGAATCAGCGACCCCGGCTCTCGAGCTCGAGAACGTCGGCAAGAGCTTCGGCAGCGTCATCGCGCTGCGCGACATCAGCCTCAAAGTCGACGCCGGATCCGTCACCTGCGTGCTCGGCGACAACGGCGCCGGCAAGTCCACGCTCATCAAGACCCTGTCGGGCGTGCACAAGCCGAGCTCCGGCGCCTTCCGCGTCGAGGGCGAGGCCGTCGAGTTCTCCTCGCCGCGCGACGCGCTCGCCCGCGGCATCGCGACCGTGTTCCAGGACCTCGCGACCGTGCCGCTCATGTCGATCTGGCGCAACTTCTTCCTCGGCAACGAACCCGTCAAGGGACCGAAGTTCTTCGGCTTCATGTCGGTCAAGAAGTCGCAGGACATCACCAAGCAGGCGCTCATGGAGATGGGCATCGACCTGCGCGACACCAACCAGCCCATCGGCACGCTCTCGGGCGGCGAGCGGCAGGCCGTCGCCATCGCCCGCGCCGTGCACTTCGGCGCCAAGGTGCTCATCCTCGACGAGCCCACCAGCGCGCTCGGCGTACGCCAGTCCGGCATCGTGCTGAAGTACATCCTCGCCGCACGCGAACGCGGCGTCGCCGTGGTCTTCATCACCCACAACCCGCACCACGCGTTCATGGTCGGCGACCGCTTCTACCTGCTCAACCGCGGCCGCATGATCGCCGACTTCGAGCGCGGCAAGGTCGAGCTCGAAGAACTGGTGCAGGCGATGGCCGGCGGCGCCGAGCTCGAATCGCTCGCCCACGAGATCTCTGCGACCCGGAAGTAGGAGGCGCATGCGCACGCTCGCGAACGGAACCACCGAGGTCGGGGTCG
Source organism: Leucobacter iarius (assembly GCF_039530105.1). NCBI lineage: Bacteria > Bacillati > Actinomycetota > Actinomycetes > Micrococcales > Microbacteriaceae > Leucobacter > Leucobacter iarius. The sequence goes on from NZ_BAAAOB010000001.1 coordinate 514,267, forward strand.
GCCTCATCAGCGTCGGCTGGATGGGGCAGCTCCACAGCCGCGCCTACCGCAACCTCGCCTACGCCTACCCCGACCTCGGGGTCCGTCCGCGGCTCGTGCACGCCGCCGATACCTCCGAGGATCGACGCCGCGAAGCGGTCGACGTGCTCGGCTACGAGCGCGCCTCCGCCGACTACCGCGCCGTACTCGAAGACCCCGAAGTCGACGTCGTCTCGATCTGCGCCCCCAACTTCCTCCACGCCGAGATGGGGATCGCGGCCGCGAAAGCCGGCAAGCACTTCTGGATCGAGAAACCCGTCGGACGCGGCGAGACCGAGACCGCGGCCGTCGCCGAAGCCGCCGACGCGGCCGGCGTCGTCACCTCCATCGGCTTCAACTACCGGCACGCGCCCGCCGTCGAGCACCTCCGCGAACTCATCGCCGCGGGCACCCTCGGTCGCATCACCAACGTACGCGGCCACATGTTCGCCGACTACTCCGCCGACCCGCGCGGCGCCCGCTCCTGGCGCTTCGTGCGCGAACTCGCCGGATCCGGTGTGCTCGGCGACCTCATGGGACACCTCGTCGACCTCGTCCACTACACGCTCGGGCCCGTCGCCGAAGTGAGCGCACTCACCTCCACCGTCTACGCCGAACGACCCGAACTGCCCATGGGCACCGGCACCCACTTCGCCCTCATCGAAGGCGGCCAGATGGAACCCGTCGAGAACGAGGACTACGCGGGCATGCTCGTGCGGCTCTCCGGCGACGCCGTCGCAGCCGACGCCGTCGGCACCCTCGAAGCCTCCCGCGTCGCCGTCGGCCCCCGCGCCAGCTACGGGATCGCCGTCTACGGCACGAACGGCTCCGCGATCTGGGACTTCGAACAGCTCAACTTCCTGCGCGTCTCCACCCCGCTCGGCACCGAGGACCCCGGCTACACCACCGTCATGGCGCACCCCGGCATGGGCGAATTCGGGCGCTTCCAACCCGGTGCCGGCACCTCCATGGGCTACGACGACCTCAAAGTCATCGAAGCCAAGAAGTTCCTCTCCGCCGTGCTCGGCCGATCCTCCGACGCGTCGAACATCCACGACGCGCTCTCCGCCGCCCGAGTCGTCTCCGCCGCCGAACGCTCGGCCGCCGAACGCAGCTGGGAACGGATCCCCGCCGAACCCGGCACGACCGCGGCCCTCACCGCGCCCCAGGAGGCATGATGCAGCACCTCATGGCCGGCAGGATCCTGCTCGTCACCGGCGGCACCCAGGGCCTCGGCCTCGCCATCGCCCGCGCCGCCGCCCGCGAAGGAGCCGCCGGCATCGCCATCGTCGGACGCTCCGCCGAGAAGGCCGAACGCGCGCTCGTCGAAATCCACGAAGCGGCGCTCTGGAGCGACGACGGCCCCGCGAACGCCATCGCCATCGTCGCCGACCTCGCCACCCCCGGCGAAGCCGAACGCGCCGTCGCCGAAACCATCGCACGCTTCGGTCGCATCGACAGCCTCGTCAACGCCGCCGCCCTGCCCACCCGCGGCAGCCTCACCGACACCACGCGCGAACTGCTCGGCGAACACCTCGCCGTCAACCTCGTCGCACCATTCATGACCATGCAGGGCGCCGTCGCGGACATGCAACGACGCGGCGCACCCGGCACCATCGTCAACATCATCACGATCTCCTCCCACGGCGGGCAGCCCTACCTCGCGCCCTACGTCGCCTCCAAAGCCGGACTCGCCGGACTCACCAAGAACGCCGCGTTCGCGCACCGCTTCGACCGGATCCGCATCAACGGCCTCAACATCGGCTGGACCGCCACCCCCGGCGAGAACGCCACGCAGCAGAAATTCCACGGCGCCGAAGACGGCTGGCTCGAGCAAGCCTCCGCCGGGATGCCCATGGGCAAACTCGGCCAACCCGACGAGATCGCCGACGCCGTCGTCTTCCTCCTCAGCGACCGCAGCGGCGTCGTCACCGGATCCATCATCGACTGGGACCAGACCGTGATCGGGGCGTACGAGTAGGGGAGGCGAATGCGCGACGGGCGCGGCGACCGGGATTTCCCCGCGGCTTAGGCGGGGAACCCCCGGCGATGTCGCTCCTGCGTCGCGCCACGCCAACCCCGATGCGCCGCGGGGCAACCCCGGCCACCACGCCCGCCCCGCATCCTGTTGAAGCGCTGAACCGGGCGCGCGCACCCGATCCCGTCCCGCACACCCGCGCCGTTCGCTTGGCGCTCGGTGCGGGCTTTCTGCCTTCCGACGGTTGAGCGAGCACTAGCGAGACGAAACCGAGGGCGCCAGCTGCTCCGCCAGGCGGAGCAGCTGCGTCTCCGCGCCCATGCGGCCGATCAGCTGCACCCCGAATGGGAGCCCGGCCGCGTCGCGACGCATCGGGGCGACGACCGCCGGAAGGCCCGCCACGTTCACCATCGACGTCTGCGGCGCCCACTCGCACTGCAGCCGGTAGTCGCCCTCCGGCCCGGCCGCGATGAACGCGCCGACCCGGGGCGCCGCGAACGCGAGCGCGGGCGTCAGGATCGCGTCGTACGCGCCCCACTGCCGCACGCAATCCGCGGCGAACTCGCGCAGCGTGCGCGCCGCGCGCGCCAGCCGCTCGGGGGAGGCCTGCCGGGTGCGAGCGAGGAACGCCGCCGCCAGTTCGCCGAGCCGCTCCTCCGCGCCGGGGCCGAAATCGATGCGGGCGAGGCCCGCCGTCCAGACGTCCGTGAACGCCCCGGGATAGCGCGGATCCGGGATCCAGTCCGCCTCCTCGACGCGGTGCCCCGCCTCGCCGAGCCGGGCGACGGCGGCGTCGAGCGCCGCGAGCGCGTCCGGCGAGTACGAGACCGGCACCTCGCCCTCGAACGGCGAGCGGAGCGTCACCCCGATGCGCAGACCGCGCAGCTCGTGGGCCCGCCGCACCGCGGCGAGGCTCGGCTCCGCGGTCAGGCCGCGCATCGCGTCGAACAGCAGGGCGGCGTCGACGGCCGTCCGGGCGATCGGCCCCGACACGGTGAGCCTCGGGGCGCCGATCTCGTCGACGAGTCCGCTCCCGCGATCCGCCGGCACCGCGCCGCGGCCCGGCTTCAGCCCGACGAGACCGCACGCCGCCGAGGGGATCCGGATCGAGCCGCCTCCGTCGCTGCCGACCCCGAGCGGGATCAGGCCCGCGGCGATCGCAGCCGCGGAGCCGCCCGAGGAACCCCCGGGAGTGCGGCTCGGATCGTGCGGGTTGCGGGCGGGCGGCGCGACCAGATTCTCCGAGTACCCGGCGATGCCGAACTCGGGCACCTGCGTCTTGCCGAGCGAGATCGCCCCGGCGGCGCGGACCGCCGCGGCGACCGGGGAATCGTGCAGCGCGGCGACATGCGGGACCGCACGGCTGCCGTGGCTCGTCACCGCGCCGCGCACGTCGACCAGGTCCTTGTGCGCGGTCGGCAGGCCGAGCAGCGGCGGCAGGGATTCGCGCTCGTCGCGCGGCGTCGCGGCGATCCGCGCGTCGGCATCGTGAGCCTCGGCGAGGGCCGCCTCGGGCTGTGCGCTGACGAAGGCGCCGAGCTCGTCTGCGGCGATCCGGTCGAGGGCGTCGTGCACGAGCTCCACCGCGGAGACCTCGCCGCGGCGCAGCGCGTCGCGCAGTTCGAGCGCGGTCGGGTGCGTCGCGGACGGTGCGTGCGTGTCGGCGTTCACGGAGCGAGTCTCTCAGATCGCGCTGCGCGCCGGCGCATCGGTCGAGCGGCTCAGACGGACGTCGAGGTGTCCTGCCCGCGCATCCACGCTTCCACCTCGGCGGGGTCGTCGACGATCCGGTAGCCGGATCGGAACCCGGAGGCGCTGTCGCCGGCCAATTCGAGCCGGAGCACGATGTAGCGGTTCTTGCCGTCGCTCCCGGTGAGGAGCGAGCTGCCGCGCACGGGGGAGTCGCCCGAGATCGATCCCCAACCGTGCGCTTCCGTCAGGAGCGCGCAGACGCCGCCGGAGTTCGTGCGCGCCGCGAAGAACGCGGATCCGCCCGGCAGATCCGCCAGGTGGGTGAGCGAATCGGCATCGATGCCCCCGTCGCACACGTTCGTCGGGTCGCTGGCGATCGCGGCCCGGATGATCTTCTCGCCACCCGACGTCGGCTGGGTCCAGGCGCCGCCGACGTTGAACGGCAGCGCGAAGACGCCGCCGACGGCGAGCAGCAGTGCGAGGGTCATCGCGACCAGGGGGCCGACGCGGCGCCCGCGGCGCGGAGCCTCCGTCGGGGCGGGGCTCTCGGCGGGGTCCTCGCGCAGCTCCGGGGGCAGCTCGTTCTGCGGCTCGTGGGTCATCTCGGGCCCTTCGTCGTCGGGTGGCGGAGTCGGCCGCCGGATCCCTTGAGCCTACGCCCCGCCCCGCCCTCCACCCATCCACCCATCCCGCCCACCCACCCACCCCGGTCGAGTGAGCAGTTGTACAGGTTATGCGGCTTCATAACCTGTACAACTGCTCACTCGACGAGCCCGGGAGCGGAGCGGCGCAGGGGTGCGGCGCAGGGGCGGCACGCGCGCACGGGGCGGGGACACAGAAAGCAGGCTCACGCCCCGTTGTTGCGAACCGTTCTCAGAAGGCGCTATGCTGAGATTCGTTCTCAACAAGCGGCGCGCATCGGCGCGACCCGAACTGGTCAGGAGACCCACTCGATGCGACACTCACGGACTCGCACCCTCGTCACCGCGACGCTCGCGGCCACCCTCGCGGCGGGGCTCGCCGCGACGCTCGTCGGCTGCTCGTCGCCGAGCGCCGAAGCGGGCGGGAGCAAGGCCTCCGACGGGGAGCGCCTCCGCGTCGTCGCGACCACCACGCAGCTCGCCGACTTCACGAAGGAGATCGGCGGCGACGATGTCGAGCTCACCGGCCTGCTGAAGCCCGGCGCCTCGGCCCACCACTTCGATCCGAGCCCCGCCGACCTGCTCGCGCTCGGCCGCGCCGATGTGCTCGTGGTGAACGGCGCCGGCCTCGAGACCTTCGTCAGCAGCGCCGTCGAGGCCTCGGGCTTCCACGGCAAGACGGTCACCGCGGCCGACGGCCTCGATCAGGCGACGCTCAAGGCCATCACGGCGGAGGGCGCGGCCGAGGCCGGCGGCGCCGAGACGCACGACCACGCGCACGAGTCGACCGATGCCCACGACCACGCGAGCGCGACCGAGGAGGCCGCCCACGCGCACGCCGACGGCGATGACGACGATCACGATCACGGCGATCTGAACCCCCACATCTGGACCTCCCCCCGCAACGCCGAGGGCATGGTCTCCGAGGTGGCGAAGGGGCTCGCGCAGGCGGATCCCGCGCACAAGGCGGACTACCAGCGCCGCGCCGACGCCTACCTGCTCAAGCTCAAGGGTCTCGACGAGTGGATCACGACCCAGATGGATCGTGTGCCGAAGGCCGAGCGGATCATGGTCACGGGGCACGACTCGCTCCGCTACTACCTGCACGACTACGGGATCGCGTTCGCCGGGTCGATCCTGCCGAGCTTCGAGGACAACGCCGAGCCGAGCGCGGCCGATGTCGACCGCCTCGTCGCGACGATCAAGGAGCGCAAGGTCCGTGCGGTTTTCGTCGAATCGTCCATGAGCCCCGGTCTGGCGCGTACCATCGCCAAGGAGGCCGGCGTCAAGGTCGTCGACGCGGAGTCGCTCTACACCGACTCGCTCGGACCTGCCGGCAGCTCGAGCGCGCAGTACCTCGGCGCCACCGTCCACAACACGCAAACGATCCTCGAGGCCTGGGGCGAGAAGCCAGGCCCGCTCCCGGAGAACCTCAAGTGACCGAAGCCCCAGCAGGAGCGGCGCCCGCCGCGCACGACACCCCCGCGATCCTTCTTCGCGACGCAGCGTTCGGCTACGCCGGACGCACGCGGGTGGCGCGCCTCTCCCTCACCGTCGAGCGCGGCTCGGCGGTGGCGCTGATCGGGCCCAACGGCTCGGGCAAGTCCACGCTGCTGCGCGGGATCCTGGGCCTCGCCGACCTCACGGCCGGCGAGGTCCGGGTGCTCGGCGAGGCGCCCGTGCGGGCGCGCCGCCGCATCGGATCGCTGCCGCAGGCCGACCAGCGCGACACCTCGCTGCCGGTGACGCTGCGCCAGGTCGTCGGCATGGGGTTGTACCGCGAGCTCGGCGCGTTCCGGCCGATCGGCCGCGAGGGCCGTCGCCGCATCGACGCCGTGCTCGACCGGGTGGGGCTCGCCCCGTTCGCGCAGCGCCGCTTCGGCGAACTGTCGGGCGGGCAGCAGCAGCGGGGGATCCTGGCCCGCGCGCTCGTCGCGGACCCTGAGATGATCCTGCTCGACGAGCCGTTCAACGGGCTCGACCGCGAGAATCGCGAGACGCTGCTCGCCCTCCTGCGCGAGGTGCGCGCCGAGGGCCGCACCATCATCGTCTCGACCCACGACCTCGAGATCGCGCGCGAGGCGTGCACGCACGCGCTGCTGCTCTCGAGCGGGCACCACCCCGAGGATCCCGGTCACCCGGCCGCCTACGGCACCCTCGACGATGCGCTGACGCTCGAGGCCGTGGCCCACGCGTTCCAGGACACCACCGTGGAGCTCGACCGCCACACCGTCACCACCACCCGCGAGACGGAGTAGCGGTGGACGCCGGACTCATCGAGATCTTCTCGCTGCCCTTCATGGGCCGCGCACTCGCGACGCTCGCGGTGCTCGCCGTCGCCGCGGGCGTCGTCGGGATCGGGATCAGCTTCCGCGAGCTGGAGTTCGTGAGCGACGGCCTCGTGCACGCCGTGTTCCCCGGGCTCGTGGTCGGCGCCGCGATCGGCGGATCCGACTTCGTGCTGCCCGGCGCGATCATCGCCGCGCTCATCGCGGCCGTGCTGTTCACCCTGCTGGAACGCGCGGGACGCGTCGGCTCGGACGCCGCCATCGCGGTCGTGCTCACGGGCCTCTTCAGCCTCGGCGTCGTGCTGGTCTCACGGCAGCAGGGGTACGTCTCGCAGCTGGAGGATCTGCTGTTCGGGCGCCTCCTCACCGTGACGGCGGCCCAGCTCTGGCAGGTGACGGTCGTCGCGGTGCTCGCCGTGATCGTGCTCGCCATCGGCTGGCGGGCGCAGCTGTTCCGCGCGTTCGATCCCGAGGGGTTCCGGGCGGCGGGCTTCCGCCCGCTCGTCACCGACCTCACCCTGTCGGTCGCGGTCGCGCTGCTCGTCGTGGCCGGCGTGCAGGCGCTGGGCGTGCTCATGGTGCTCGCGATCCTGACCGTGCCGATGGCCGCGGCGCGCCTCCTCACGGGGCGGCTCGGTCTGCTCGTCCCCATCGCGATCCTCGTGCCGCTGATCGCCGGCGTCGCGGGCCTGTGGCTCTCGTTCGTGTGGTCGGTCGGCGCGGGCGCCACCGTCTCGCCCGGCGCGACGGTCGTGCTCGTGCTCGTCGCGCTCTACGCGCTCGCCGTGGGCTGGCGCCTGCTGCGCGGACGCGTGCCGGGCACCCGCGCGAAGCGCGCTTCCGATGCGGCGGATCGGGCGGATGCCCCGGCGCCGGTCGGCGTGACCGCCGGGGGCGATGCCGCATGAGCTACTTCGCCCTCGCCGCGATCGAGCTCGCCCTGCTCGGTGTGCTGTCCGGCATCGTCGGCACGCTCATCGTGATGCGCCGCCGCTCGTTCTTCGCGGTCTCGCTCAGCCACGCCACCTTCCCCGGCGGCGTGCTGTTCGCGGTGCTCGGCTGGAACCTGATCCTCGGCCAGGCGCTCTTCGCACTGCTGCTCGTCGGCATCATGACGCTGCTCGCCCGCGTGCCCGGTCAGGGCCGCCAGGTCGCGAGCGGCATCGTGCTGTCGTTCGGCTTCGCGCTGGGCACGCTGCTCGCGAGCCTCAACACGGGCAACGGCGTCCCGGTCGAGGCGCTGCTCGTGGGGTCGCCGCTCAGCGTCACCGGCGCCGACCTCGTGCGCACCGGCGCCGTGCTCGCCGCGACCCTGCTGCTGCTCGCCGTGTTCGGGCGGCGGATCCTGTTCCACACCTTCGATCCCGTGGGCTTCGCCGCCGCGGGATTCCGCGCATGGCCGGTCGAGGCGCTCGCGAGCGGGATCATCGCCGCCGGCGTGGTCGCCGCGATGCCCGCGGTCGGCGCGATCCTCGGCGTCGCCCTGCTCGTCGGCCCCGCGGCCGCCGCGCGGATCCTCGCGCCCCGATTCACCTGGATCCCCGGCATCGCCGCGGCGCTCGGCGTCGTCTCGGGCCTCGTCGGCCTGTGGATCTCGCGCGAGTTCGGGATCGCCGCCGGCGGCTCCATCGGCCTCGTGGTGGCCGTCGTGTTCCTGCTCGCCGCTGCCGCCGGCCGGCTGCGCGACCGGCTCCGGCTCGGCGCGGAACGCGCGGCCGAGCGCGCGCTCCAGGCGCGCGAGCGCGCGGTCGTGATCCGCGAGGCCGAGACCGGAGCCCCGGACCCGGCGTGCGCGGAGGCCTCCGGGCGTGAGAGTCTGGAGGCGACGAAAGGCGGAGCCGCATGACCGCAGCACCCAAGCGCAACACCTGGCAGCGAGAGGCCGTCCGCGCCGCCCTCGCCGAGGCGCGCGGGTTCGTGAGCGCCCAGGAGCTGCACCAGACGCTGCGCGACCAGGGCTCGACGATCGGCCTCGCGACCGTCTACCGCGCCCTCGCGGGACTCGCGGAGGGCGGCGAGGCCGATTCGCTGCAGTCGCCCGACGGCGAGAACCGCTTCCGCTCCTGCAGCATGCAGGGGCACCATCACCACCTCGTGTGCCGTATCTGCGGCGAGACGCGCGAGCTCGAGGCGCGCGTGGTCGAGGAGTGGGCCCAGCGGGTCGGCGCCGAGCACGGCTTCACCGAGATCGACCACGTCGTCGACCTCTACGGCGTCTGCGAGCGCTGCCGCGCCCGCGCCGCCTAGAGTGGCGGCATGATCACCCCGAGCGACGTCGATACCGCCGAACGCAGCATGTGGCGCTACCGCGCCGCGCTGCCGGAGCTGGCCGACGCCGAGCCGGTGAGTCTCGGCGAGGGGTGCACGCCGCTCGTCGCCCGCGACTGGGCCGGTGCGTGCCCGCGGTTCAAACTGGAGTGGTTCTCGCCGAGCGGCAGCTTCAAGGATCGCGGCGCGAGCGCGCTCGTCACCGCGCTGCGAGCGGCGGGTGCGACGGCGATCGTCGAGGACAGCTCGGGCAACGGCGGCGCGGCGGTCGCGACGTACGGGGCGGCCGCCGGCCTCGCGGTCACGGTGTTCGCTCCGGCCAGCACCTCGCCCGCGAAGCTCGTGCAGGCGCGCGCGGCGGGCGCCGCGATCGAGCTCGTTGACGGTCCGCGCGAGGCGTCGGAGGCGGCGGCGCTCGCCGCCGTGGCGCGCGGCGATGCGCACGACGCCGGGCACAACCGGCAGGCGGTGTTCCTGCAGGGTACGAAGACCCTCGCCTATGAGCTCTGGGAGGACCTCGGCTTCCGCGCGCCCGACGCGATCGTGCTGCCGGTCGGCGCGGGCAGCAGCCTGCTCGGCTGCGCCTTCGGCTTCGGCGAACTGCTCGAGGCCGGCGCGATCGATCGCCTGCCGCGTCTCTACGCCGCGCAGCCGCTGCACTGCTCGCCCATCGACGCGGCGTTCGCGGAGCCGGGCGCCGATCGGCCGGTGCTCCCGACCGTCGCCGAGGGCACCGCGATCCGCGCACCCGGTCGTCTCACCGAGATCCTGGCCGCGATCCGGCGGAGCGACGGCGGCACCGTCGCGGTGACGGAGGACGAGATCCGGGACGCGCACGCCGAGCTCGCCCGCACCGGGCTGTACGCCGAACCCACGAGCGCCGTCGCGGCGGCGGGTCTCACCCGGCTGCTCGCGCGCGGCGAGATCCGGGCGGAGGAGACGACGGTCGTCGTGCTCACCGGCTCCGGGCTGAAGTCGCCGCTCGCGGGCTGAGCAGCTGTGCCCCGTTTCGTCTACGGTGGCAGCACCCGGTACCCGAATCGTCAGGAGTCCTCATGGCAGCCAAGCAGCCCGCGATGTCGCCGTCCGAGATGCCCGTCGCCGAAGTGCTCGATCGCGCGACCGGAGCGCGACGCGTCGAGGCGGATGAGCTGCTCGCGCTCTGCGCGGAGCTGAGCGGGGAGCCGCCGGTCGTGTGGGCGGGGCGCATCATCGGATTCGGGGAGGTCGAGTACCGCTACGACAGCGGTCGCGGCGGTCGGATGCCGCTGCTCGCGTTCGCTCCCGGAGCGACGAAGCACACCGTCTACCTGGTCGACGACTTCGCGGAGCGCTGGCCGGATCTGATGTCGGGGCTCGGACCGCACCGCGCGAGCAAGGTCTGCCTCTATCTCACGCGCTTGACCGGCGTGGACCGCGGAGTGCTGCGCGAACTCCTCGAACGCTCGCTCGCCGAGTCCCTTCTCGGCGAGGACTGAGCACGCTCGAGCGGATCGTCACCGCCGAACGGGCGGTGATCCACGGGAGACCGCCGACTACCCTCGCGGCTCGATCCGCACCCAGTCGGGGTGCTTCGCCGTGCGGCCGTCGCCGCTCGACCGGCCCGTGAGTCGGCGCTGGATCCACGGCAGCACGTGCTCGCGGGTGTAGCGGAGCTGCTCGCGCCGGGTCGGTGCGGGCTTCGGGTCCGCGTCGATCACCCAGTCGGCGGGCGCCGCGTAGCCCAGTGCGCGCAGCACGTTGCTCGCGACGCGGTGGTGCCCGACCGGCGCGAGGTGCAGCCGGTCCGGCGACCAGTACTCGCGGCGCGCGAGCACGGGATCGCTCCAGTTGTCGCAGAACCGCACCCCGAGCTGCCCGGCTAGCGCGCCCGCCTCGCGCGTCAGCTCGTCGCCCTTCGCCCGCACGCGCCCGCCGCTCGGCAGACCCGCGGTCGGGTTCGCGCCGGCGAGCAGCAGCGGCGCCGCCTCGGTCTCGAGGATCCGGCGCAGCGCGCTGCCGGTGCGCTCCAGGATCCACGGGAGGTCGGTGCCGGGCCGCAGCATGTCGTTGCCGCCGCCGTTGAAGCTCACGAGCGTCGGGCCGAGCGCGAGCGCGGGCTCCAGCTGCTCGTCGATGATGGGCCCGAGCAAGCGTCCGCGGATCGCGAGGTTCGCGTACTCGATCGGGCGTCCCGCCGCATCGGCGAGGCCCTGTGCAACGAGGTCGGCCCAGCCGCGAACCGAGCCGTCGGGCTGCTCGTCGCCCACGCCCTCGGTGAAGCTGTCGCCGATCGCGACGTAGCGGATCGGGGCGTCGGCGGGGAACAGCGGGGCGGGAGCGTCGTCGATCGGAGGCACCTCGCCAGCCTACGCCCGGCCGCCGGAGCGCACGCTCGTCGGCATGCGCCCGCCCGTATGCTGATCCCGTGGCATCGAAGCTCCCCCGGATCCCGCCCGATCGCGACCTCTCCATCGACGCGGTGCGCGCGCTCTGCCTGCCCGTCGTCGTGCTGCTGCACGCCCTGCAGATGGGGATCTCCGGCGATCCCCTGCGGGCCTCGAACGCGCTCGCGCACTGGCAGCCGCTCGTCTGGATCACCTGGGTCGGCATGATCATGCCCACCTTCTTCATCGCGGGCGGCTTCGCCGGGATCACGACCTGGCGCAGACTCCGCGCGAGCGGCGGCACCGCGGGCGAGTACCTGCGGATCCGCGCGCTGCGGCTCGCCCGTCCCGTGCTGCCGGCGATGCTCGCGGTGCTGGCCGTGCTCGGCGTCCTCGCGCTCTGCGGCGTGGATCCCGAGTTCCTGCGCACCTTCGCGTTCCGGCTCGCAGAGCCGCTCTGGTTCATCGCCGTCTACGCGATCTGCACCGCCTTCGTGCCGCTCATGGCGAAGCTGCACCGTCTGGCGGCCTGGCCGACGTACTTCGGACTCGCGGGCGCCGCGGTCGCCGTCGACCTGCTCAGCCGCTTCGCCGGGCTCCCGATCGCCGCCCTCAACTGGCTCTTCGTGTGGCTGTTCGTGCAGCAGCTCGGCTTCGGCGTGCGCGATGGCTGGTACGCGAAGCGCCCCCGGTGGCTGCTCGTCGCGCTCGCCGCGGTCGCCTACGGCCTCATGTGCGTCGCGGTGTTCGGGCTGGGCTACTCGCCCGACATGCTCGTCAACCTGAACCCGCCGACCGTGCTCCTGCTGCTGCTCGGCCTCGCGCAGGTCTACCTCTTCACCCTGCTGCAGCCGGTGATCCGCGCGGTGGTGCGCCGCAGGCGCGTGCTGCTCATCGTCGGCGCGCTCGGCGTCTTCGGCATGACGATCTACCTGTGGCACACGGTCGCGATGGGCGTCGTGGTCGGGATCCAGCTGGCCGTCGGGCTGCCGTTCCCCGAACCGCTCACGGGCGTCTGGTGGCTGACGCGCGTGCCCTGGATCCTCGCGATCGCGGCCGTGATCGCCGCGCTCTGCCCGCTCGTGGCCCGGATCGAGCGGCTCTGGCCGAAGGAGCGTCCGGGGCCGATGCGCCTGTGGGCGGCGATCCTCGCGACCGCGCTGCTCGTGGTCGCGGTCGGTTGGGTCCTCACCCAGGGGTATCTCGCGCCGGGCACCGCCGGAGCCGTGATCGCGCTCGCCGCCGCCATCGCCTGGCTGACGGCCGGGCGGCCCGCGAGGAGGTGAATCGTGCGACGTCGAATCCTGCTGCTCGTACTCCCCGTCGTCAACGTCGGGGTCGTGATGACGGGGGGTGCTGCTCCCGCTCGTCGGGATCTTCCTCGAGGCGCCGTGGAGCCTCCTCTACGCCCTCTTCTATCTCCTGATCCCGTGCTTCATCCTCAGCACGGGCGCCGGGCTGCTGTCGGCCCTCGGTGCGTTCGTCGGTCAGTGGATCAGCGGGGGTCGAACCGAACCGGGAGGATTCCCGGCTGCGGATCGGGTGCTGCCGCTGAGCCTCGGCGGCCTCATCGGCGGACTGCCCCTCTGGGGCTTCCTGAGCTGGGTATGCCAGAGCAACGCGATCGTCGTCGCGCTGATCCTGCTCGGCGCCTGCGTGCTCGCCGTGCTGCTCGGCGGGGTCACCTGGTTGGTGGTGCGGCCGCGTCGACCGGAGGCTCCGCGGAATCTCTGAGCCGAACACTCCCTGCGGGCTACGCTGGCGCCATGCGGATCCTGATCGCCGAGGACGATGCGCGACTGCGCTCGGTGCTCGAACGCGCCCTGCGCGAGAGCGGCTACGTGGTCGACGCGCACGGCGACGGTCCGTCCGCGCTGTTCGCGGCGGAGACCGACGGCGCCGACCTGCTGATCCTCGACATCATGCTGCCCGGCGGGATCGACGGCCTCGAGGTCTGCCGGCGGGTGCGGGCGAACGACCCCGGCGTGCCGATCCTGCTGCTCACCGCGCTCGACGGCACGGCCCACCGGGTCGACGGCCTCGATTCGGGCGCCGACGACTACCTCGTGAAACCGTTCCGACTGCCCGAACTGCTCGCACGGGTGCGCGCGCTGCTGCGGCGCTCCGCGCTCGCGGTGCACCCGGTGCTCGAGGTCGGCGAGCTGCGCCTCGATCCCGCGGCTCGCGCGGTGCACTGCGACGGACGCCCCGTCGACCTCACGGCGCGCGAGTTCGCCGTGCTCGAGCTGCTCATGCGCAACCCCGGACGCGTGCTCTCGGCGAGCGACTTCATCGACCACGCCTGGGACACGAACTACGAGGGCTACAGCAACGTCGTCGCGTCGACGATCCGGCACCTGCGCGGCAAGCTGGGCGAAGCCGGGGCCGCCGACCGGATCGAGACCAGGCGGGGCAGCGGATACGTGCTGGAGGCGGCGCCGTGATCGTGCGCCGGGCGGTGCTGCGCCTCGCCGTGGTCAACTCCCTCGTCGTGCTCGGGATCGTGGCGCTCTTCGCGGTCGGGGTCGAACGCTACGCCTCGGCCGCGTTCGATCGCGACCTGCCCGGCCTGCCGGACGGCGCGAACGATGCGGCGGAGGTCGCGATCCAGAACCTGCGCGCGGGCCTGCTGATCTGCTTCGCCGCGCTCCTCCTCGTGGTCCCCGTCGCCTGCTGGCTGCTCGCCCGGCACAGCCTGCGCCCGGTGCGCGAGAGCCTCGAGACCCAGCAGCGCTTCGTCGACGACGCCTCGCACGAGCTGCGCACGCCGATCAGCGTGGCGCAGGGCGAGCTCGAACTCGCGCTGCTGCGGGACCGGGACCCCGAGGAGTACCGGGCCGCCATGCGGAGCGCGCTCGCCGCGCTCGAAGAGCTCGGCGCGCTCACCGGCGACCTCCTGCTGCTCTCCCGCGGCGACGCCGAAGCGCGCGTCGGCTCGTCGGAGCGCGGGCGGATCTCGGTCGACGAGCTCGCCCGCCGGGCGCTCGCCGCGGTCGACGGGACTCCCGGCGCGCCGATCCGCGTCGCGGAATCCCGCGACGCGGACATCGAGGGTTCCCCGGAACTGCTCGTGCGCGCCGTGGTGAACCTGCTCGAGAACGCGCGGAAGTTCACCCCCGCCGACGGTGAGATCCGGCTCGGGTTCGAACTGCCCGGTTCAGCGGTGCGGATCTCGGTCTCCGACACGGGCGCGGGCATGTCGCCCGAGGACGCCGCGCGGGCGTTCGACCGCTTCTGGCGGGCCGACTCCGCGCGCGCAACGCCGGGACGGGGGATCGGCCTCTCCATCGTGCGGCGTGTCGCGGAGCTGCACGGCGGTTCGGCCGAGATTCGGAGCACGCCGGGGCGCGGTACCACCGTCTCCGTCGAGCTGCCGTTCGCGCAGTAGCGGGGCCGGGCCCGCCCAGCGGACGTCCGGCTGCGCGTCACGTTCCCGTCACGCAGCGCTTCCTAGCGTGGGCGGTACGCCTCGGCTTGCCGGGGCCGGTGCCCCGACCGCCGGGGCCGGTGCCCCGACCGCCGGGGCCGGACGAAAGGACGCATCCATGCAGAAGCGCACGCGCTACGCCCTCGCCTCGGGGGCCGCTCTCCTCATCTCGATCGGCGGGATCGCCGCGCTCTCGGGCCCGGCGATCGCGGAGGGGCTCTCGGGCCACGCCGCGCATGCCGAGCACGCTGTGCAGGGTCACGGATCCGGCCGCTCCGCTGCGGCACCCGAGCGGTCGGACGGCGACGGCGAGCACGCCGATGATCGAGCAGAGACCGGCGGAGCGGATCGCGAGACCGCGGACGATCGGAGCACCGGCGAGAAGGCCGACAAGGCCGACAAGGCGGACGACGCCGAGACCGCGGACGACGCGGCGCACGCGTCCGGTGGAGCCGGCGAATGAGCGCGGTCCCGGCCGAGGCGGTTCCGACCCGCGCGGCTCGGCGCGCGGGCGGGTTCGACCGCAGCGAGCTCCTGAACAAGGTCCCCCAGGTTACGCTGCTGTTCTGGCTGGTCAAGATGATGTCGACCACGGTCGGCGAGACCGGCGCCGACCTGCTCTCGGGCACGCTCGGGTGGGGCATGCTCGCGACCACAGGTGTGGTCTCGGTGCTCCTGATCCTCGCGCTGGTCGCGCAGTTCCGTTCGCGCGCGTATCGGCCGGCCCGCTACTGGCTGGTCGTCGTGCTCATCTCGGTTGCGGGCACGCTCGCGAGCGACGCGCTCGTCGATCTCGCCGGGGTGCCGCTGTGGATCACCACCGCGATCTTCTCGGTGCTGCTCGCCGCCGTGTTCATCGGCTGGTGGACGAGCGAGCGCACGCTGTCGATCCACAGCATCACGAGCCCCCGGCGCGAGACCTGGTACTGGGCGACGATCCTCGTGACCTTCGCGCTCGGGACCTCGGGCGGAGATCTGCTCGGCGAAGCCCTGCAGCTCGGCTACGGTCCGTCGGCGGCGGTGTTCCTCAGC
Organism: Leucobacter iarius; assembly: GCF_039530105.1. NCBI lineage: Bacteria > Bacillati > Actinomycetota > Actinomycetes > Micrococcales > Microbacteriaceae > Leucobacter > Leucobacter iarius. Next base: position 529,977 of record NZ_BAAAOB010000001.1, read on the forward strand.
GCGGTGCTGGTCATCGCGGTGCTGCACTTCGGTCTGAAGCTCAACGGGGTGCTCGCCTTCTGGGCGGCCTACATCCTGACCCGACCGCTCGGAGCGTCGCTCGGCGACCTGCTGTCGCAGCCGGTGAAGGACGGCGGCCTGGGGTTCGGCACCATCCCCGTCAGCATCGTGTTCGCGGTGGCGATCATCGCGTCGGTGGTCTGGTTCGAACTGCGGGAGCGCCGGGAGCTCGGCTCGCCGATGCGCGTGCTGGCGGCCGAGACGGCAACCGCCTGAGGAGCGCAGGACGACGGAGAAATGCAGGATGACGGAGACCCTCGCAGAAGGCGTCCGTCATCCTGCACTTCCCCGTCGCGGCGCCCCCGGCCCGGCTATTCCAGCCCGGAGCGGGCGACGATGACCCCGATGTCGGTGCGGTTGCGGGCGCCCCACTTCTCGCGGACGGTCTTGAGCGCGGACTTGACCGTCGTCTCCGCGACGAAGCACTGCTCGGCGATCTCGGCGTCGGATGCGCCGCCGGCGACCGCGACGGCGAACTCCCGTTCCCGGTCGGTCAGCCGATGCATCTTCAGAACGGCGTCCTGCCGCTTCTCCGAGGTGCGTTCGGCTCGGACCCAGTGCGCGATCTCGATCGCCGCTCGGGGGGAGAACGGGGCTTCGCCGGCGGCGGCCGATCGGACCGACTCGAGGATCCGGAGCGGGTCCTCCCCTTTGAACACGAAGCCGACGGCGCCCGCGTCGAGCGCGCGGAGCACGATCCCGTCGTCGTCGAACGCGGTCATCATGAGGAATCGAGGGGCGTTCGGGGCGGTGGCGAAGCGCTGCACCGCGGTGATCCCGTCGACGCGGGGCATGCGGACGTCGCAGAGGACCACGTCGGGGCGCAGCTCATGGAGCGCGTCGGCGATCTGATCCCCGTCGGCGCACGTACCGACCACCTCGAGGTCGGCGGTGGTGCCGAGGATCGCCGCGACTCCGGCGGCCGCGAGGGCGTCGTCGTCGACGATCAGGATGCGGATGGGGGCGGTCACGCGCGCCAGTTTAGCGAAGCGGCGCGGAGGATCCAGGGGCGGTCGGAGGGCTCCAGGGAAGCCAGCAGTACATGGCGAAGGAGCCTTCGGTGGTGGCGCCGGCCTGGAAGACGCCGCCGAGCAGTTCCGCGCGTTCGGCCATGCCGAGCAGCCCGTTCCCGCCGCCGACCGTCGACGGGGTTCCGCCACCGGGCTCGGGCCAGTTCGCGGTGCGCAGGGTGAGACCGGTCTCGGGGCCGCCGCGCACCTCGAGGTGCAGCGCCGACGACGGGGCGTGCCGTCTCAGGTTCGAGATGGCCTCCTGCACGAGCCGGAACGCCGCGTGCGCGACACGGGGATCGCAGGACTCCGGATCCGGCACGAAGAGCTGGGCCCGCACATCCGTGCCGTGCCGTGCAGCGTCGTCGATGAGCGCGGAGAGTCCGGCGAGGGAGGACCGGCCCGACTCGGGCAGGTCGGGACTGCGGAGCTCGCGCACCACCTGCCGCAGGTCGTCGAGGGACCCCTGGGCTGACTCGCGCACGGCTCGGGCGGCAGCCGTCGTGCGTTCGTCGGTCTCGCCGACGGTCATCTCGAGCGCGCCGGCGTGGAGCGAGAGCGTGGAGAGACGGGCGGCGAGGGTGTCATGCAGTTCCCGGGCGAGCTCCTGGCGGTGCCGCTCCAGCTCGACCTCCTGATGCAGCACGGCGATGCTGCGCTCTGCGGCCGCCGTCCCCTGACGGGCCTCGTCCCGCTCGAGCCGCAGACGGCGGACGACCCCGACCGCGACGAAGGGCGCGATCGCGAACGCGGCGATCGCGGGCATCACCCAGTAGAGCGCCAATCGTTCAGGGGTGCCGGCCGCGGGGCTCCGGATGAAGGCCGACAGCAGCGAGGTCGTCGCTCCGATGTCCCAGGCGAGGGAGATCACCGTCGCGGCGTATGCGCCGACGACGAGCCCCCAGCGACGCAGCCCGGTCGTCGCAGCGATCGCGCTGGGCAGTGCGACGAGCGCGGGGAGTGGGGAGGTCGGGACCAGGGCGGTCAGGATGATCAGGCCGAGTGCGATGGCGACTGGCCACCGCCGTCGCCAGATCAGCAGGAGCGAGGCGCCGGCCATTGCGAAGGCGCCGATCATCGCGTAGCCCCGCAGCGCGGGCGGCAGGATCGAATCCTCGCCGGAGTGGATGCCGCCGGACGAGAAAACGAAGAATGCGCAGAGCAGGACGAGCAGGATCGACCCCGTGAGGGCGAGCGCGCGTCGTCCGGCCCCCCGCTCGGGAGGCCCGGCGGGGCCGGCGGACGACCGGCGCTCGCCGGTGTCCTGAGCGGGGGGATCGAGGGGCATGGACCGATCCTACGGGCGGGTCGCGGTGCTGCTGCACCCTCGTCGGCAGGGCATTCGGCGCGCGATCTCCCTCCCTTCGGTCAGCGGGTGCGACCGAAGGGAGGTGGGAGCTCCGGACCTCCCGCTGGTGTGCTGGAGGCACCGCGGAAGCGCATGCCTCGACCGGGGCCGAACAGAAAAGAGCAGAACATGTCGAATCCAGTGAATACGGGCTCACCCGCAGGGACTCCCGCGCGCAGCATCAACGCCGGAGCCTTCGTCGGCCTCGGCCTCGTGGTCGTCGGCTTCCTGGTGGCGCTGGTGCCGCTGGCCGGTGTCGTCGGCTGGCCGCTCATGCTGGCCGGGCTGATCCTGGGGATCATCGGGGCCGCGAAGAAGTGGAACCCGAAGTGGGCGAACATCACGAACATCGTGCTGGGCTTCGTAGGTCCCGGTCTCGCGTTGATGCTCGTGCTGGGCGGTCTGGCCGCGGCGGGGGGCGCTGCCGAGGGATCCGCGAAGCCGACGTCCGCGCCGAGCTCGGAAGCACCGGGTGAGAAGCCGGCCGCGACCGAGCAGCAGTCGGATCCGACGGCGCCCGCCTTCGCCGACGGGGTGCTCACGACGGCCGACGCGAAGATCGAGATCACGAAGCACGCCGTGATCCCGGTCGGTGCGGCGGGCAACGAGTACGGCACCAAGCCCGTGATCGCCTTCTGGTACCGGATCACCAATGTGAGCGGCGGCAGCCTCGACCCCACCACCGGGTTCATGACCGAGATCACCGCCTCCCAGGGCGACGGCGTCAAGCTGCAGGTCGGTCCGCTGCCGGACCCGGCGTTCCTCAACACCCAGCTGGACCGGATCGCCAAGGGGGCCAGTGCCGAGAACGCCATCGCGTACACGCTCGCCGATGACGCGACTCCGGTCGACCTGGTCGCAGCGGACGGGATCGGTGGCGCGGAGATCGGCCGCACGCAGTACACGATCAAATAGATCACCTTGCGGCAGACGCGATCCTGATCTAAGCTCGATCTTTGGCTGTGCGAACTCCCTTCGCGCAGACCGCACGGGGGCGATCCGGGGTTTCGGCTCAGGTGATGTCCCGTGCAGACAAGAGATCTTGGGTGGGGCCGTCCGGCTCCACGGTACTGAGAGGAATCACCATGGCAGCAGTGTGCCAGGTGACCGGCGCCGTTCCCGGCTTCGGTCACAACATTTCGCACTCGCACCGTCGTACCAAGCGTCGGTTCGATCCGAACATCCAGAAGAAGACCTACTTCGTGCCCTCGCTGGGCCGCAAGGTGACGCTCACCCTGTCCGCCAAGGGCATCAAGGTGATCGACGCTCGTGGCATCGAGGCCGTCGTTGCTGATCTGCAGAAGCGTGGGGTGAAGCTCTAATGGCAAAAGATAAGGACGTCCGTCCGATCATCAAGCTCCGTTCGACGGCTGGCACCGGGTTCACCTACGTGACCCGCAAGAACCGTCGCAACACCCCCGACCGCCTCGTGCTCAAGAAGTACGATCCGGTGGTTCGCAAGCACGTCGAGTTCCGAGAGGAGCGTTAATCATGGCCAAGAAGAGCATGATTGCGAAGAACAAGCAGCGCCAGGCGATCGTCAACCGCTACGCGGAGAAGCGCGCCGAGCTGAAGAAGGCCCTCGTGGACCCGAACGGGACCGACGAGAGCCGCGAGGCCGCTCGCGTGGGCCTGCAGAAGCTGCCCCGCAACGCTTCGCCGGTGCGCGTGCGCAGCCGCGACGTCATCGACGGCCGCCCCCGTGGCGTCCTGTCGAAGTACGGCGTCTCGCGTGTCCGCTTCCGCGACATGGCGCACCGTGGCGAGCTGCCCGGCATCACCAAGTCGAGCTGGTAAGCACCCGCTTCTGAACGAAGGGCCCGGATCCGAGAGGATCCGGGCCCTTCGTCGTTCTCGGGTACGGTTCTCGCGGACGCGCGTGAGCGCCTCCGAACGGTGCTCGGGAGGGGCCGGGGCGATCCCGAGACCCCGATTCGGGGTGATCTCAGCGTCCTCGAAGGGGCGAATCGCGGGAAATTCACCGAAATGCCGCGGTTTTTGTCGCGGTGTGGGGTAGATTCGGACGCGATCAACCGATCGATCCCCGTATCGGGGAACTTGCACACGATCAGAGGTCCGCACCCGGCGGCCCTGGGAGGACAGGACATGTCACTGAACAAGACTGAGCTCGTTGCCAAGATCGCTGCCGAGACCGGCCAGAGCCAGGCCGCCGTTGCCAGCGTCGTCGACGGGCTGTTCGCTGCGGTTTCCGAGACCGTCGCCGACGGCGGCAAGGTCTCGATCCCCGGCTGGATCTCGTTCGAGACCGCGACCACCGCTGCCCGCACGGGCCGCAACCCCCGCACCGGCGAGTCGATCGCGATCCCCGCTGGCAAGCGCGTGAAGGTGTCGGTCGGCAGCAAGCTGAAGGCAGCCGTCAAGTAAGTACGGCCTCGAAGAAGCCCCCGGCCTCCGGCCGGGGGCTTCTTCGCATCTGGGCCGCGTAGGCTGGTGCGGTGCCCCGTAATCTGCGCGTGATCGCCCCTGCCGTGCTGCTCGCCGTCGCCCTCGCGACGCTGTTCATCGGACTGAGCATCGGCGGCGGCGCCGACGAGCGCACCCTGCTCGACCCGGGCGCCGTCGTGCGCTACGGCCTGCCGATCTCGCGCACCATCGTCAACATCGCCTGCGCAGGTCTCATCGGGGCCGTGGTCACGGCCGTCTGGTCGCTCACTCCGGGCAAGCCCGAGCAGCGTGTCGCGCTCGACTTCGCGGCGGCATCGGGCGCGGTCCTCACCGTCGCCTCCGCTGCGACCCTCCTCTTCGCCTACGTCGATGTCTCGGGCAAGGCGTTCTCGACCGACGCCTCGTTCGGGGCGGGCCTCGCCCAGTTCGTCACCGAGATCGAGCTGGGTCGCCTCTGGCTCATCGAGCTGCTGCTCGCCGCGGCGACCACGGTCATGTGCTTCGCGATCCGCGAGCGCCGCATGCAGCTGATCGTGCTGGTCGCCGCGCTCAGCACCACCCTCCCCTTCGCGTTCCAGGGCCACGCCGCGGGCGCGTCGGGGCACGCGCTCGCCGTCAATTCGCTGCTGGTGCACCTGCTCGGCGCGGCGGTCTGGCTCGGCGGGCTCCTCACGCTCCTGATCCTCGCGCGGACGGTCGACAAGCAGCGGCTCTCCGACCTCGTGCGCCGCTACTCGCCGCTCGCGCTCTTCGCCTTCGTCGGCGTCGCCGCGTCCGGCGTCGTGAGCGCCTGGGTGCGTCTCGGCAGCCTGGACGCGCTGCTGAACACCGGCTACGGCCAGCTCGTGCTGCTGAAGACCTTCGCCCTGATTCTGCTCGGCGGCTTCGGCGCGATCCAGCGCGAGCGACTGATCCCGCGCATCGCCGGTCCGAACGGCGGCCGCGTCTTCGCCTGGTTCGCGGTCGCCGAGCTCGCGGTGATGGGCTTCGCGAGCGGCATCGCCGCCGCGCTCGGCCGCACCGCACCGCCCGTGTCGCAGGAGCCGGTGCGCGACGCCGATACGCTGCTGCCCCCGGCCGAGTGGCTGACCGGCGACAAGCTGCCGCCCGAGTTCACCCCGCTGAGCTATTTCACGGCCTGGAAGTTCGACCTCGCCTGGGTGCTCGTCTGCGTGTTCGCGGCCGCGCTCTACCTGGCCGGTGTCTGGCGGCTGAGGCGCCGTGGCGACCGCTGGTCGATCGGGCGGACGCTCGCCTGGCTCGCGGGTCTCGCGATGCTGTTCTACACCACCAACGGCGCGTTCAACGCCTACGAGCAGACGCTGTTCAGCGTGCACATGCTCGGGCACATGATGCTGACGATGCTGATCCCGCTCGTGCTCGTGCTCGGCGCCCCGGTGACGCTCGCGCTGCGCGCGACCGAGAAGCGCGACGACGGTTCGTGGGGCGGTCGCGAGTGGATCATGTGGATGGTGCAGACGCCGTACTCGAAGATCATCACGCACCCGGCGGTCGCCGCGGTGGTGTTCGCGGGCTCGCTCTGGATCTTCTACTTCACGCCCGTGTTCCGCTGGGCCATGACCGAGCATCTCGGACACCAGTGGATGATCATCCACTTCCTCATCTCGGGCTACCTGTTCAGCCTCTCGATGGTCGGCATCGATCCCGTGCCCTACCGGTTCCCGTACCCGCTGCGCCTCGTCACGCTGTTCGCCACGATGGCGTCGCACGCCTTCTTCGGCGTGACCATCATGACGGGCAACGGGCTGATGCTGGCCGACTGGTTCGGCGCGATGGGGCGCACCTGGGGTGCGCCTCCGCTCGAGGATCAGAACCTGGGCGGCGGCATCGCCTGGGGCATCGGCGAGCTGCCGACGCTCGCGCTCGCGCTCGTGGTCACCGTGCAGTGGTCGCGCAGCGACGCCCGCGAGCAGAAGCGCCGGGACCGTGCGGCGGATCGTTCGGGCGAGGCCGAGCTCCTTGAGTACAACGCGATGCTCGCGGCCCAGGCGGAGCGCGACGCGCGCTCCGCGCGGAAGCGGTAGCGGCCCCGGGGCGGGCCCAGCGGATCCGGGATCCGGTCGGGGTGCCTCGGCGGGGCTACTGCCCCGGCGAGCCCTCCGCGGTGACGGTGACGTCGGTGCGGTGGAAGTTCTGGAACGAGCGCGACGCGGTCGGGCCGCGCTGGCCGAGGTAGCGCGAGTAGGTCGCGCCGGCGCCGTAGGGCCGATCGGCGGGCGACGACAGCTTGAAGAAGCAGAGCTGACCGATCTTCATGCCGGGCCACAGGCGGATCGGCAGGGTGGCGACGTTCGACAGCTCGAGCGTGACGTGCCCCTCGAAGCCGGGGTCGATGAAGCCGGCCGTCGAGTGGGTGAGCAGGCCGAGGCGGCCGAGCGAGCTCTTCCCCTCGAGCCGGGCCGCGATGTCGTCGGGCAGCGAGACCTTCTCGAAGGTGGATCCGAGCACGAACTCGCCCGGGTGCAGGATGAAGCCCTCGGCGGGGTCGACCTCGATGAGCCGGGTCAGTTCGGGCTGCTCCTCGGCCGGGTCGATGACCGCGTACTTGTGGTTGTCGAAGAGCCGGAAGTAGCGGTCGAGCCGCACGTCGACGCTCGACGGCTGCACCATCGACGCTTCGCTCGGCGCGAGCCCGATGCGGCCGGAGGCGAGTTCGGAGTTGATATCGCGATCTGAGAGCAGCACGGGAACGATCCTACCGTCGGGATCGTTCCCGTGCCGTGCTCCGGGTGGCCCTCAGCCCTGCAGGTCCGCCATGATCTCGCCGAACTTCGCGCGGATCCCCTCCTCGTTCCACGACCACACGTCGTCTCCGCGGAGCACGGCGTCCGCGCCGCCGTCGCAGTAGATGGTCTGGCCGCAGCAGTGGGTGTTCTCGACGGAGGTGAGCCAGAGCAGCAGGTCGGCGATGCTCTCGGGGCCCTGGTGCCCGTGGAGCGGCATCGGGACGACCGCGTCGACGAGCGCGGATCCCTCCGGGGTCGAGAGCAGTTCGGCGGTCATCGGGGTGACGACGGTGCCCGGGCCGACCGCGTTGAGCGGGATCCCGGAGCCCGCCCAGCGGGCGCCCGGAGCCTCGCGGCGCACCCATCGCGAGATGGCCTGCTTCGAGGAGGAGTAGATGAGCGTGCCCGTCTCGGGATCCTGCTCGAGCTGCGCCGCGATGGCGAGCGCCGAGGCCTCGTCGTCCGAGAGCAGCGCCTCGACCAGAGGCGGCGCCACCGGCTGCAGCGACGCCATCGACGAGATCAGCGCCGCACGGGGCGCGGCGGCACGGATGAGCGCCGGCTGCATGGCCTCTAGGAACTCGGTCATGCCGAAGTAGTTGACGGCGGCCGTGACGACCTTCGGGATCGCGAGGCCGGCGCAGGCGATGACGGCGTCGACGGTGCCGCCCGCGAGCCGTGTCGCCTCTTCGGCGGCGGCGAGTCTTCCCGCTCGGTTCGAGAGGTCGCCCGCGACCTCGACGTCGCGCAGGTCGACCCCGATGACGGTGTCGCCGCGATCGCGGAGCTTCTGCGCGGTCAGACGTCCGATGCCGGATGCGGCTCCGGTGACGACGAAGGTGCGTGCCATGGTGATTCCCTCATTCCTCTCCGTTCCCCGGTGCGGGGTCGGGGCGGAGGAGCCCGCCCACGAAGCGGTGCAGCAGCGCGCCGAGCGCGCGCACGTCGGCCGGATCCCAGTCGGCGGTGGCGGCGTCGACCATGCCGACGCCCGCCGAGAAGAGCCGGCGGTAGACGTCCTCGCCCGTCTCGGTGAGTTCGACGGTGGCGGCGCGGCGGTCGGCGGGATCGCGGCGGCGCTCCGCCAGTCCGGCCTCGGTCAGCCGGGCGACGAGTTTGGAGGCGGACGGGCGCGTGAGGTGCAGCTCGTCGGCGAGGACGCTGGGCCGTGCGCCGCCGCCTGCGACGCCGAGCAGGTAGACCGCGCGGACCGCGACGGGATCGAGGGAGACGCCGCACTCGGCGGTGATGCGCCGCTGCAGCTCGAGCGAGGACCAGCGCGACATGAGCCGGGTGAGTTCGCCCAGCAGGGCGGCGTGCGGGTGCGCGGGGTCCGAGGTCATGCCCCGACCCTACGCCCAGTGGTTGCCTGAGGCAACTAGTTGGGCGGCTGCTCCGCGTCCGATCCGTCGGCAGCGGTGGCCGGCTCGGTGATCGCGAAGAGCAGGTCGGCCGTGTGCCGCCCGAAGCCCGTCAGCCCGTCGGGAGCGTCCGGGCCCTGCAGCGCGCTCGCCCGCATCGCCCGCTCGAAGAAGTCGGTGAGGATCCCGAGCGCCCGCTCGATCGGGAGCACGAAGCGGCGCCCGGCGGCGCCGACCAGGCGCTCGATCACGGGTGCCATCTCGGCGCACACCTCGACCGAGAACTGCACGTGGCGCGGGGCGAGCTCGGGATCGCGCAGGGCGAGCAGCAGGAACTCGGTCTCGAGCACGTACCAGGTGGTCGCCTCCTCGCCGGTCTGCAGGAAGTCGGCGAAGAACTCGGTGACGAACGCGGCGAGGTCGTCGCGGTCGAGGGTGCAGCTGCGCTGGCGCAGCTCGGGCATCGAGCGCTCGGCCGCCGCCTCGAGCGACTCGAGGCGCTTGCGCAGTTCCTGGCTCAGCAGCTCGAGGAAGAGCTCCTCCTTGGTCGAGAAGTTCGAGTAGAAGGCGCCGCGGGTGAACCCGGCGCGCTGGCAGATCTGCTCGACGGACGCGGAGCCCAGGCCGACCTCGGCGAACACCTCGAACGCGGCGGCGAGCAGGCGCGCGCGGGTCTCCCGGCGACGGGGGGTGGTCGAGACGGACTCGTCCTCACGATCTGCGGTGCGCATGCTCACATCCTCTCAGTGCGCGGGCCGCGGCCCGGCGTTCAGGCGGCTCGAAGCCGATGTGGATACAGTACTGTATCGAAACGGATACACTCCTGTATCGAAACCGCTTCGCGATCCTCACGGAAGGACGCCATGTCGTCGATGCTCTACGCGCTCGGGCGCTTCGCCGCCCGCGCGCGCACCCTCATGCTGCTGCTCTGGATCGCGGTGCTCGCCGTGCTCGGCACGGGGGCCGCCGTCTTCGGGCAGGGTGCTAACGCGCCCATCACGATCCCCGGCACCGAGTCGCAGCAGGCGCTCGACTCGCTCGCCCGCACCTTCCCCCAGGTCAGCGGCACGAGCGCCCAGATCATCGTGGTCGCGAAGGACGGGCAGCGCGTCGACGAGGAGCCCTATCGCGGCGAGATCGAGCGGGCCGCGAAGGCGCTCGAGGGCGTGGACGACGTCAACGCCGTGCAGACCCCCTTCGGGCAGGTCGCGGCGGGCCTCGCGAAGGACGGCAGTGCCGCCCTCATCACCGTGCAGCTGAAGGGCACCGCGAGCGAGGTGCCGAAGGCGACCCTCGACGAGGTGAAGCACGCGAGCGACGCGCTCGCGAAGGAGCTGCCGAGCGGCGCGAAGGCCTCCTACGGCGGCGAGGTGTTCAACATGTCGGTGCCGGGCATCAGCCCCACCGAGGCCATCGGCGTGGTCGTCGCCTTCGTCGTACTGATCCTCACCCTCGGATCCCTGCTCGCCGCGGGCATGCCGCTCCTCATCGCGATCCTCGGCGTCGGCGTCGCGATGGCGGGCATCATCTTCACCACGGCCTTCGTGCCGCTCACCTCGACCACGCCCATGCTCGCGCTCATGCTCGGTCTCGCCGTCGGCATCGACTACACGCTGTTCATCGTGAGCCGGCACCAGGAGCAGCTGCGCGCCGGCCTCGATGTCCGCGAGTCCATCGCGCGCGCCACCGCGACCTCCGGCTCCGCCGTGGTCTTCGCCGGGCTCACCGTGATCATCGCGCTCGTCGGGCTCAGCGTCGCGGGCATCCCGTTCCTCACCGCCCTCGGCGTCGCCGCAGCCGCGGCGGTCGCCATCGCCGTGCTCATCTCGGTCACGCTCACGCCCGCGATCCTCAGCATGGCGGGCGAGCGGATCCTGCCCCGCAAGCAGCGGAAGCAGCGGGCCGCGCTCGTGACGGGCGGGGATCCTGCGACTCGCGAGCTCGCGCAGGATGACGAGGGCCGCCCGACCGGCGCGGACGCGCACGGTGCCGCTCCCGCGGTACCGAAGACCCGCGCCGAGCGGTTCTTCGGCGGCTGGGTGCGTCTCGCCACGAAGAAGCCGATCATCACGATCGTGGCGGTGCTGCTCGCCGTCGGCGCCGCGGCGATCCCCGCGCTCGACCTGCGTCTCGCCCTGCCCGACGCCACCGCGCTGCCGGCCGACGACCCGGCCCGCATCACCTCCGAGCTCACCTCCGAGCACTTCGGCGCCGGCGCGACCGGACCGCTCGTCCTCACCGGATCCATCGTCGCGAGCAACGACCCGGTCGGGCTGATGAACGACCTCGCCGACGAGGTGCGCAAGGTGCCCGGCGTCGCCGAGGTGCCCCTGGCCACGCCGAACGCGACCGCCGACACCGGCATCATCCAGGTGGTGCCCGAGGCCGGTCCGCACGCCGAGAGCACCGCGAAGCTCGTCGACGCGCTCCGCGCGAAGCACGACGCGTGGGAGCAGAAGTACGGCGTCAGCCTCGCCGTCACGGGCTTCACCGCCGTCGCCATCGACGTCTCCAACCTGCTCGCGCAGGCGCTGCTGCCCTTCGCCGTGCTCGTGGTCGGCCTCTCGCTGATCCTGCTGGCGATGGTGTTCCGCTCCGTCTGGGTGCCGATCAAGGCGACGCTCGGCTACCTGCTCTCGGTCGGCGCGGCGTTCGGCGCGGTCGTGGCCGTGTTCCAGTGGGGCTGGTTCGCCGACCTCCTGCACGTCCCCACCACCGGTCCCGTGCTGAGCTTCATGCCGATCATCCTCATGGGCGTGCTCTTCGGCCTCGCCATGGACTACGAGGTGTTCCTCGTCTCCCGCATCCGCGAGGAGGTCGTGCACGGCGCCGACGCGCAGACCGCGATCCGCACCGGCTTCGTGGGCTCGGCCCGCGTCGTCACCGCCGCCGCGATCATCATGTTCGCCGTGTTCGCGGCCTTCGTGCCCGAGGGCGACGCGAGCATCAAGGTGATCGCGCTCGGCCTCGCGGTCGGCGTCTTCGTCGACGCGTTCCTCGTGCGCATGACCCTCGTCCCCGCGGTGCTCGCCCTGCTCGGCGATCGCGCCTGGCGCATGCCCCGCTGGCTGTCGCGGGTGCTGCCCGTGTTCGACGTCGAGGGCGAGGGACTCGCCCGCGAGCTCGCGCACGAGAACTGGCCGCCCGACCAGCCCGACGCCCGGATCGCCGGCGACGAGCTGCTGCTGCGCGGCGGTGCCCGCGTCGCGAGCCTGCGCGTCGGGCCCGGCGAGGCGCTGCGCATCGATCCGAAGCAGCCCGGCGGAATCGCGCTCGCCGAAGCGCTGAGCGGCCGATCCCGCATCGTCGCGGGCACCCTGCGCGTCGCCGGGCTCCTGCTGCCCGAACGCGCGGGATCCCTGCGCCGCCGCGCCGCCTGGGCGACCCCGGCGACCGTGCGCGAGGCGACCGGCGACCGTCCCGAGCTGATCGTGCTCGACCTGCGGGGCGGGGCCACGGACGCCGGGGCGCGCGAGATCCGATCCGCGCTCACCGCCGCCGGCGTCGAGGCGGCCGGTGCCGCGACCGTCGTCGTGATCGCCGACGCCGCGCTCGCCGCGGCCGCGCTGCCCGCGGGCACGACCCTGCGCGAAGCCCGCACCGGTGCCGTCGAGGCGGCCGATGCCGAACGGGCCGGCAGCCCCGAGACCGCCGCACTGATCGGAGGAGACCGATGACCCCGGACGCGACCGCGACGGCCGGACGCCGCATGACCTGGCGCACCGTGCTCGGGCTCGTGCTCGTCCCGCTGACCGTCGCCGGGCTCCTGCTCTGGGGGCTCTGGAACCCCGACGACCGGCTCGGCGAGATGCAGGCCGCCGTCGTGAACCTCGACGAGCCCGTCACCGTGAACGGTCAGCCGGTGCCGCTCGGGCGCGTGCTCGCCGGCAAGCTCGTCGGCGAGGCCGGCGCGAAGAACGACGACGGCACCAACTTCACCTGGGTGCTCACCGACGCGAAGGACGCCGAGCAGGGCGTGCAGGACGGCCGCTACGCCACCTCCGTCACCATCCCGAAGAACTTCTCGGCGGCGGCGACCTCGCTGTCGAAGGCACCCGAGGATGCCGAGCGCGCGACCATCGACATCGCGACGAGCGACCGCGGGCGCCTGCTCGACGGCACGCTCGCGCAGGCGGTCACGCAGGTCGCGACGAGCACGCTCAACGAGCAGCTCGGATCCCAGTTCGTCGGCAACGTGTTCGTCGGCATGAACCAACTGCACGACGGCGTCGGCGATGCGGCGAAGGGCGCTCGCGGGCTCGCGAGCGGCGGCGCCCAGCTCGCCGACGGCGCGTCGAAGCTCGCGACCGGGACCGAGCAGCTCGCCAGCGGCACCCAGGAGCTCGCGACCGGTGCTCAGCAGCTCGCCGATGGGCAGGGCGCGCTCGCCTCGGGCGTGCAGCAGTACACCGCGGGCGCGTCGACGCTCGCGGAGAACTACACGGCGCTCGCGCAGGGCGCGCAGGAGGCCGTCGGGAAGCTCAAGACGCTCGTCGGCGAGTTGGGGAAGCTGCAGGCCGCCGCGCCGGAGGCTCAGGCGGAGCTCACTCAGGGCCTCACCGAGGCGGTCGTCGGGACGAAGACGCTGCAGGGCACGATCCCGCAGCTTGTCGCGGGCTGCCGGGCGGCGGCGACGGCGAATCCCAGCTACTGCGACACTCTCGAAGCGACGCTCACCGCACAGGCCGGGGCCATCGACTCGGGACTGGGCAAGACGCAGGCCGGAGCCGGGAAGCTCGGCAAAGCGATGGAGGGACTGCAGGCCGCAGGCGGCGACTCCGGCAGTACCGGAGGCGATCCCGTCGCGAAGCTCGACCAGCTCTCGGCCGGGCTCGATCAGTTCGGTGCGGGCTTGAACCAGTTCGCGTCGCAGGGCGGCGAGCTCGCCTCGGGCGCCGCGCAGTCCGCCTCGGGTGCCGCGCAGCTGAGCACGGGCGTCGGGCAGCTCGCCGCGCAGACGCCCGAGCTCGCGAAGGGCGCGACGCAGCTCGCCGACGGCACCCGCAAGTCGGCCGACGGGGCGACGCAGCTCGCGAACGGCCTCGACAGCGCGGTCGCGAAGATCCCCAACTACTCGAAGGGCGAGCGCGAGACGGTCGCCGATACGGCGGTGCGCCAGGTCGAGGCGAAGGGCGACAGCGCCCTGTTCTCGTCCGCGGGCGCTCCGCTCTTCGCGGGGATCGCGCTGTGGGCGGGTGCGCTCGCCATGTTCCTCGTGCTCGCGCCGCTGTGGCGCCGTGCGCGCACGGCGGCCCGCTCGGTGCCCGCGATCGCGCTGCGCAGCGCCTGGCCGGTCGCGCTCCTCGGTGCCGGGCAGGGCGCGCTGGCCGGCATCCTCGTGCCGATCGCGCTGAAGCTCTCGCTCGGCGAGGGCGTCGGGTTCTTCGCGCTCGCGATCCTCGCCGGCGCGGCGTTCGCGCTGCTCGTGCAGGGGATCGTCGCCCGCTTCGGCGGCCTCGGCCGGTTCCTGGCGTTCGCGGTGCTCGTGGTGACCCTCGCGGCCGGCGTCGTGTCGACCGCGCCGGGCGTGCTCCGCGCGATCGGCGACGGCAGCCCCGTCGGCGCGGCGCTCGGAGGATTCCAGGCGGTCGTCTCGGGCGGCGCCGGCGTCGGAGGCGCGATCCTCGCGCTCGTGCTGTGGGCGCTGGGCGGACTCGCGCTCACGGCCTGGGCGGTCGCTCGTGAACGCAGGGCGCACGCCTCGGCCTCCTGACCCGGCGCGGCTCGCGCCGAGTGAACGCGGGTACAGGAATAGCAGCCGCATATCCTGTACGCGCGTTCACTCGACCGCTGAGAACGACGGAATAGCCGCGCGGGCGCCCCGGTTGCACCCGGCATGACGATGCACGCGGTGGTGGCAGGGCAGGCAGGCGGACCCGAGGTCCTCGAGTGGCGGGAGGTCGCCGACCCGGTCGCGGGGCCGGGCGAACTGCTCGTCGAGACCGCGGCGGTGGGGGTCAACTTCATCGAGACCTACCAGCGCTCGGGCGTCTACCCCGTGGCGTTCCCCTTCATCCCCGGCGCCGAGGCCTCGGGCACGGTGATCGCCGTCGGCTCTGACGTCAGCGGCTTCGTCGTCGGCGACCGCGTCATCACGGCCGAGGCGAGCGAGACCTACGCGGAGCGTTTCGTCGTCTCGGCGGAGCGGGTCGCCCGGCTGCCCGAGTTCATCGACGTCGCCGATGCCGCGGCGATCCCGCTGCAGGGCCTCACCGCGCACTACCTGGCGACCTCCGCGGCCGATCCGCGGGAGGGCGACACGGTGCTGCTGCACGCCGGCGCCGGCGGGGTCGGGCTGCTGCTCACACAGCTGCTCGTGGCGCGCGGGGTGCGGGTGCTCACGACGGCCTCGACCGCGGAGAAGCGGGAGCTGAGCCGTGCAGCCGGCGCTGCCGAGTCGTTCGCCTACGAGGGCTTCGCCGATCGGGCGCGCGAGCTGACGGGCGGTGCCGGCGTCGCGGTCGTCTACGACGGCGTCGGCAAGGACACCTTCGACGAGTCGCTGCGCGCGCTCCGGGTGCGCGGCGAGTTCGTGCTGTTCGGCGGTGCGAGCGGCCAGGTTCCGCTGTTCGATCTGCAGCGTCTGAACGCGGGCGGATCGCTGTCGATCACCCGCCCCTCGCTCGGCCACTTCCTGCTGACCGCCGAGGAGCGGTCGTGGCGCTACGGCGAGCTGTTCGCAGCGCTCGAGGCGCGCACCCTGCAGTTCCGCATCGGCGAGAACTCCGACCTCGCCAATGCGGCGGACGCGCACCGCGCGCTCGAGGGCCGCGGCACCACCGGCAAGGTCGTGCTGGAGGTCTGAGCCCCGAAACGTCGGATCCCCGGTGCCGACCGCACTGCCCTGCGGTCGGCACCGGGGATCCGGCGCGAGATGGTTCCTTAGAGCGCGTCCCGGAACGCGCGGGCCTCGCGCATGAGCTCCTCGACGCGGGAGCGTTCCACCTCGTTCTCGAACTTGCCGTCGTGCTTGAAAGTGGTGCCGATCACGGCGCCGTCGGCGACGGCGAGCTGCTCGGCCACGTTGTGCGCGCGCACGCCCGTGTTGACGAACACGGGGGTGTCGCCGGCGTTCTCCTTGACGATGGAGAGCGACTGCGTGTCGGTGGGGGAGCCCGCGGTGAGGCCCGAGACGCAGAGCGCATCGGGCTTGCAGGCGAAGACGGTCGACCGGGCGATCGACGCGAGATCGCGGTCGGCGAGGTACTTCGCCGATTCGGGGACGATGTTGAAGAGCAGCTTCACACCGGCCGCGCCGATGCGGTGGCGGTGGCGTGCGACCTCGCCCACGTTGGTGTCCCACAGGCCGAAGTCGCTGGCGTAGACGCCGGTGAAGATCTCGCGCACGAACTTCGCGTCCGTCGCGGTCGCGAGATCGATCGAGGCGCGTCCGTCCCACAGCACGTTCACGCCGTAGGGCACCGCCAGCTCGGTCTGGAGCTCGCCGATGATCCGGGCCATGGTGATCGCGGTGATCGGCTCGGTCTTCGTGAGGTAGGGCAGGCTGAACTCGTTCGAGATGAGGACGCCGTCGACGCCGCCCTCCTGCAGGCCAGCGAGCTCGCGCTTGGCGCGATCCACGATCGCCGCGACGCCGGCCGTCGAGTCGTAGCCGGGGTCGCCGGGCATGGCGTCGAGGTGCAGCATTGCGACGACGGGTTTGCGCGTGCCGAAGACGTCGGGAAGCCAGTTGGTCATCCGTTCCTCCGCTTTCTGAAGATCTGTGAAAGTTGATGTGAAGAATTCACGAGTAGCTAAACACAAGTGAGGGAATAACACAACGAGTTGGCCTATGGTGGATCCAGACTGGCTTGGAGGCGGTGCATGGAGGCGCAGGAGCGACGAGACCTGATCGAGCGCAGGATCCTCTCCGACGGGGAGGCGACGTTCAAGACCCTCGCGGTCGAGTTCGCGGTCTCGGAGATGACCGTGCGCCGCGACCTCGAGCTGCTCGAGCAGACGGGGAGCGTACGGCGGATCATGGGCGGCGCGATCGCGGCCCGCGGCACCGCGGTGGAGCCCGGATTCGAGATCCGCACCCTCGTGGGCGCGAAGGAGAAGGTCAACATCGCGCTCGCCGCGGTGGAGCACCTGATCCCCGGCGAGACGGTGGTGCTCGACAGCGGCAGCACCGCACTCGCGGTCGCCCGCACGATCGTGGGCCGCGGGCTGGGTCTCACCGTGGTGACGCCGAGCATCCTCGTCGCGATGGAGCTGCACGACGAGCCCAATACGACGGTGCTGGTGACCGGCGGGACCGTGCGTCCGGGCGAGCTCAGCCTGATCGGCGCCGAGTCGGTCGAGGCGTTCGAGCGCTACAACTGCGACACCTACATCATGGGCGTCTCGGGGGTCGACGGGAAGCGCGGACTCTCGGACTACAGCAACGACGAGGGCGCGGTGAAGCGCGCGGCGATGCGCGCGGCGGGCCGGGTGATCGTCGTGGCCGATGCGTCGAAGCTCGGCAAGGTCCACCTCACCAACGTCGCGCAGCCGGGCGAGATCGACCTGCTGATCACCGACGGCCCGATGGATCACCCGGCGCTCGTCGGCCTGCGGGCGGCGGGCGTGTCGGTGGAGTGCGTGCCCGCGCTCTGAGCGTCACGACCTCCGCGCCGGGCGGCGGGCGCCCGGCATCTCGCGTGCCCGCGTGCGGCGGGACGGTGCGTCGCGGGTCCGGCGGTACCCGGAAACGGCTTCGAATGCCGTGTTGACAACGTGACCGCGAGGCACTTAATCTTCACACGCGGATGATATTTCGTCCCATCTTTGATGGTTCTTGATGGAAAGTAACACGAAGGAGTGTTCGATGCGACGCACAGTGGCAACGGGAATCGGCATCGCTGCGATCGCGGCGCTCGCACTGACCGGCTGCGGCCAGGTCGGCGGCGGGTCCGCCGGGGGCGGCACGAAGAGCGGCTCGAAGGACGGCCCGCTGACCATGGTCACGGTCGTCAAGATCTCGGGCGTCGGCTGGTTCGACCGCATGGAGGTCGGCGTCAAGGACTACGCGAAGCAGAGCGGCAACGACGCGCGGCAGGAGGGCGCCGACGACGCGAGCCCCGAGAAGCAGATCCAGATCATCCAGGATCTGATCCCGCAGAAGCCGGACGCCATCACGGTGGTGCCGAACTCGCCCGAGGCGCTCGAGACGGTGCTCAAGCAGGCCCGGGACCAGGGCATCGTCGTGGTCACCCACGAGGCCGCGGGCATCACGAACGCCGACGCCGACATCGAGGCCTTCGACAACCGCGCCTACGGCGCGAAGATCATGGACAACCTCGCCGAGTGCATGGGCGGGACCGGCGAGTACGTGCAGTTCGTCGGCGGCCTGACGGCGAAGACCCACATGGACTGGGTGGGCGGCGCCTACGACGAGCAACAGGCGAAGTTCTCGAAGCTCAAGCGGGTCGAGGATCCGGTGGAGAGCAAGGAGGACGAGAACGTCGCCTACCAGCGCACCAAGGAGCTCCTCGCCAAGTACCCGAACCTCACGGGGATCCAGGGCTCGGCCGGCACCGACGTCGCGGGCGCGGCGCGCGCAGTGCAGGAGGCGGGCCTCGCCGACAAGGTCTGCGTGATGGGGACGAGCATCCCCTCGGTCGCGAAGAAGTACCTGGCCGACGGCTCGATCGACAAGATCTTCTTCTGGGACCCCGCCAAGGCGGGCGAGGCGCAGCTGAAGATCGCCGAGCTGCTGGTCAAGGGCGAGAAGGTCGACAACGGCACCGACCTCGGCATCGAGGGCTACAAGTCGCTGAAGAAGCTCGACGGCTTCGACAACGTCTTCGTCGGCGACGCCGCGGTCATCGTCGATCGCAAGAACGTCGACGAGTACGACTTCTGAGTCCACTCCCGGAGGGGTCCCCGACCGCGGATGCGCGGTCGGGGACCCGCCACCGATCCCGACGAGGAGATCCGATGCCAACCGAGCATGAACCGCACGGGCGCCCGCCCGTGCTCCAGGTCCGTGGAATCCGCAAGACCTTCGGCGGGGTCGTCGCCCTCGACGGCGTGGCGCTCGAGCTCGCGCCCGGTCGGGTGCGCTGCCTCGCGGGCGAGAACGGCTGCGGCAAGTCGACGCTCATCAAGATCATCAGCGGGGTCGAGAGCCCGGACTCGGGTGAGATCCTCATCGACGGGGAACCCATCGCGAAGATGACCCCGACGCTGGCGCTCCGCGCCGGGATCCAGGTGATCTACCAGGACTTCTCCCTCTTCCCGAACCTTACGGTCGCCGAGAACATCGTGCTGCCCGCGGCCATCGCGGCGCGGACCCGGATCTTCCGCGCGAAGCGGCTCCGCCCCTCGGCGGAGCGCATCGTGCAGGAGCTGGGGCTCGCGCTCGACCTCGACGCCGAGGTCGGCGAGCTGTCGGTCGCCGACCGGCAGCTGACGGCGATCTGCCGCGCGCTGGTGCAGGACGCCCGGGTGATCTTCATGGACGAGCCGACCACGGCGCTCACCCACTCGGAGGTGTCGCGCCTCTTCGCGCTCGTACGCCGCCTGCAGGAGCGCGGCGTCGCGCTCGTGTTCGTGAGCCACAAGCTGGAGGAGGTGCTGTCGGTCTCGCAGGAGGTGACCGTGCTCCGCAGCGGCCGTCTCGTCGCGCACGGCCCGGTCGAGGACTTCGGTGTGCGCTCGCTCACCGAGGCCATGACGGGTCGCGAGGTCGACGACTCCCGCGTGGTGGTCGAGGTCGATCCGGACGCGGAGCCCCTGCTCCGCGTCGAATCGCTCGGCCTGCGGGGCGCGTTCGCCGACGTCAGCTTCGATCTGCGCCCGGGCGAGGTGCTCGGGCTCACGGGCCTGCTCGGCTCGGGCCGCGGCGAGATCGCCGAGGCGCTGTTCGGTGTGCTGAAGGCCGAGACCGGCCGGGTGACCGTCGCGGGCTCCCAGGTCGCGCCCGGGCGCATCGGCGCAGCGATCTCCGCGGGCATCGGCTACGTCCCCGAGGACCGCCTCACGCAGGGCCTGTTCCTCGACAAGGCGATCTCGGACAACATCATCGCGAGCTCGCTCGAGGCCCACACCCGCGGGCGCATCTTCCTGAGCGCCGCGCGCACCTCGGAGACCATCTCGCGGCTGTTCCGCAGGCTCCGCATCAAGGCGCCGAGCGTTGCGGCGCCGGTCCGATCCCTGTCGGGCGGCAACGCGCAGCGCGTCGTGCTCGCCAAGTGGCTCGCCACGAACCCCAGGATCCTGATCCTCAACGGCCCGACGGTCGGCGTCGACGTCGGTTCGAAGGAGGAGATCCTGCAGATCCTCAGAGAGGCCGCGCAGGCCGGAATGGGCGTGATCATGATCTCCGACGACGTGCCCGAGCTCGTCTCGATCTGCCACCGGGTGCTCATCGTCCGCCGCGGCGAGATCGTCGCCGCCTTCGAGGCGGACGAGATCGAGACCGACCGGATCCAGGAGGTGATGGCCGCATGAGCGCCTCGCTCCGCACCCGGCTCACCGGGCGCCGCGCATCCCGCTACACCAGCGAGCTCGTGCTCGTCGGCATCATCGTGCTGCTCGTCGTCGTGATGAGCCTCGCGAACCCGGCGTTCTTCACGGTGCACACCCTGTTCTCGATCCTCCGCTCGGCGCTCGTGCCCATGGTGCTCGCGCTCGGGGTCCTGCTGGTGATCATCTCGGGCGGCATCGACGTGTCGTTCCCGGCGATCGCGATCTTCTCGGCGTACACCACGGTCCACCTGGCCCAGCAGGGCCGGTTCGATCCCGGGGTCGTCGGGGTGCTCGTCATCGCGGTGGCGATCGGCGCGCTGCTCGGCCTCGTGAACGGCGCCGTGATCGCGCGGTTCCGCTTGCCGACCCTGATCGTCACGCTCGCGACCCAGAGCATCTTCAAGGGCGTGCTGCTCGCCTACATCGGTTCGCGCTACATCGCGGATCTGCCCGCGGGCATGTCCCAGCTGTCCACCTCGCACCTCATCGCGGTCGAGAGCTCCCGCTCCTACCTGCCGCTGATGACGGTCCCGGTGATCGTACTCGTGATCGCGGTCTCCCTGCTGCTGCGGAAGACCATGTTCGGTCGCGGCCTCTACGCCATCGGCGGCGACATCGAGGGGGCCCGGCGGGCCGGGTTCCCGGTCGTGCGGCTCCAGGTGCTGCTCTACGTGCTCGCCGGCGCCATCGCGGCGGTCGGCGGCCTGGTCCACGTCGTGCTCGGGCAGAACGCCAACCCGCAGGACCTCGTCGGCACGGAGCTCGACGTGATCGCGGCCGTCGTGCTCGGCGGCGCTTCCATCTTCGGCGGGCGCGGCAGCGTGATCGGCACCGTGCTCGGCGTGCTGCTCGTCCAGATCATCAACAACAGCCTGATCCTCATCGGCGTGCCGACCGCGTGGCAGCGCGCCGCGGTCGGGATCCTGCTCGCACTGGGCGTCGGAGCGCAGGCGCTCATGGCGCGCCGCGCGGCGAAGCGCACGTTCGTGCTCGAACCCGAGAAGGAGCTGACCCATGCCGGCTGAACCCCAGGGCGTCGCGAAGCTGAACGCCGACGTCGACCGATCCTTCCGCTCCCTGCTCGGGCGCGTGCGCGTCGAGCGCGGCATCGGCCGCATGGTCGTGCTGCTGCTCATCGCCTTCGCCTGCTTCGCGGCGCTGAAGCCGGGCATCTTCCTGAACCCGCTCAACCTGCAGAACCTCATGGTGGCCTCGCCCGAGATCGGGATCCTCGCGGTGGCGATGGCGTTCGCCATGATGACGGGCGGGATCGACCTCTCGCTCGTCTCGATCGCGAACCTCACCGCGATCACGGTGAGCACCGTCACGGCGGCCGTCGCGGCCGAGGACCCGGCGCGCGCCGAGTCCCTGGCACCCCTGATCCTGCTGCTCGGCCTCGCCGTCGGCCTGCTCGGCGGCCTCGTCAACGGCTTCCTGATCTCGACCGTCGGGATCGCGCCGATCCTCGCGACGCTCGCGACCATGCAGATCTACAACGGGATCGCGATCGTCTGGACCGGCGGCAAGACCCTCTACGGGGCGCCCGAGGCGCTCACTGCGATCGGTCAGTCCACGGTCGGCGGCGTGCCGCTGCTCTTCGTCGTGTTCCTGCTCGTCGCCCTCGCGGTCGGCGTCGTGCTGGCGCGGACCCCGTTCGGCCGCCGCACCATGCTCCAGGGCGCGAACGGCGTCGCCGCGCGGTACTCGGGGATCCGAGCGTCGAGCGTGCTGTACGGCACCTACCTGCTCACGGGGGCGCTCGGCGGCCTCGCCGGCCTCCTCTTCCTCGCCCGCAACCCGACGGCCAGCGCGGACTACGGCAGCTCCTACGTGCTGCTCGTGATCGTCATCGCCGTGCTCGGCGGGACCAACCCGATGGGCGGCTACGCGACGGTGACGGGCGTGGTGCTCGCCACCCTCGTGCTCCAGGTGGTGCAGTCGGGCTTCACCGCTCTGCGCCTCTCGGCCTACGAGTACGCGATCGCGCAGGGTGCGATCCTGATCGTGGTGATGGTGCTCGACCAGCTGCGGATCCGGCGCCGGCGCAGAACCGCGCCGGACACGCAGACGCGCATCGTCGCGACGGTCGCCGCCGACGAATCGGCCGCGGCGAAGTGAACCACGACCAGCACGGGAGGCACGCATGACGCGGTTGCTGATGGGGATCGACGTCGGCACGTACGAGACCAAGGGCGTGCTCGTCGACCTCGACGGCGCGGTGCGCGCCGAGGCGCGGGTGCGGCACGGGATCAGCACGCCGCGGCCCGGATGGGTCGAGCACGACGCCGACGAGGTGTGGTGGGCGGACCTCGTCGGCGTCGTCCGCGAGCTGCTGCCGCGCATCGGCGCCGAGGACGAGCTGATCGGGCTGGGTTGCAGCGCGATCGGGCCCTGCGTGCTGCCCGTCGACGAGGAGCTGCGGCCGCTGCGGCCCGCGATCCTCTACGGGGTCGATACGCGCGCGACCGCCGAGATCGCCGAGCTCGAGGCGACCCTGGGCCGGGAGGAGATCTTCCGGCGCTCGGGCAACGCGCTCACGAGCCAGTCGGCCGGACCGAAGATGCTCTGGATCGAGCGGAACGAGCCCGAGATCGCGGCACGCACCCGCTGGTACCTCACGAGCCAGAGCTACCTCGTGGCACGGCTGACCGGCCGCGTCGCCATCGACCACGCGACCGCGGGCTACTTCCACCCCTTCTACGAGCTCGTCGAGCTGCGGTGGAACGGCGACGGGCTCGAGCACCTCGTGCCGGGCCGGAAGCTGCCCGAGACCGCCTGGTCGTCGGAGATCGCGGGCGCGGTGACGGCGCGCGCCGCCGCCGAGACCGGCCTGCCCGAGGGGCTCCCGGTCGTGCTCGGCACCACCGATTCGCCGGCCGAGGCCGTCGGCTCCTCGGTGCTGGCTCCCGGCGACCTCATGGTGCAGCTCGGCTCCACCGGATACCTGATCCAGGTCGTCGACCGTCCGATCGTGAGCGAGGTGCTCTGGTCCGCGCCCTGGGTGCTGCCCGGCCGCTTCGTGTCGGCCGCGGGCACCTCGACCGCCGGAACGGCGACCCGGTGGATCGCCGACCAGCTGGGCCTCGACCGGGGCGACGGCGACGCCGCGCTGTTCGGTCGCCTCATGGACCTGGCCCGGTCGGCGCCCGCGGGGGCCGGCGGGGTGCTGCACCTGCCGCACTTCAGCGGCGAGCGGACCCCGTTCCACGACCCCGACGCGCGAGCCGCCTTCACCGGGATCTCGCTCGCGACCGGCCGGGCCGAGCTCGCGCGCGCGGTCGCCGAGGGCGTGGGGCACTCCGTCGCGCTCGCGCTCGCCGCGCTGGTCGCGGAGAGCGGCGGCCGTCCGCGGATCGTCGCCGTCGGCGGCGGGGTGCGGAACGAGATCATCACCCGCACCGTCGTCGATGCGAGCGGCCTCGACCTGGCACGGGCCGAGACGCTCGGCGCCTCCTACGGGGACGCGATCCTCGCCGGCATCGGCGTCGGGGCGATCACCGAGGCCGAGGCCGCCGCGTGGCCGGGATTCGCCGAGCCCGTCGTCCATCGGGACGACGCCGACGCCCGCACGATCACCCGTGCGCACGCCGAGTACGTGCGCACGGCCGAGGCGCTCCGCGCCGTTCGAGAGGGAGGACGGCCATGAGCCGCTGGACCGAACTGGCCGCGCACCTCGCCCGGGTGAACCGGGTGGGCGCCGGGACGAAGGTCGGGATCTTCGCGACGACCCCGTCGGTGCTCGACGCCGTCGCGGCGTTCGTCGACGAGGTCTACCGCCTGGGCGGAGTGCCCCAGGTGATCATGAGCGAGGAGCGGTACGACCAGTCCGCGCTCGCGCACGCCGACGCCGAGGTGCTGCGCGCACCCGCGCCGCTCGAGCTGGCCTCGATGGAGTGGGCCGACGTGCACGTCTCGTTCCGAGGCATGGAGCCGCCGGCCGACGAGATCGACGGCGCACGGCTCAGCATGCAGCGCGAGGGCAAGGGGCTCGTCTCGACGGCGCGCTGGCAGGGCACGCGATGGACCCTCGTGCGGATCCCCAGCGCCGAGTGGGCCGAGCTGATCGGCACCACCGCCGAACGGCTCGAAGCGGAGTTCTTCGCGGGCACCCTCGCCGACTGGGACGCGCACCGCGCCCGGCTCGAGCGCCTGTGCGCGCACCTGGACGGCGCGAGCACGGTGCGGATCGTCGACACCGACACCGATCTGCGCCTCGACTGCCGCGGGCGCACCTGGGTGCCGTTCGCGGGGGAGGCGAACCTGCCCGACGGCGAGGTCGCGACCGCGCCCCGCGAGGACGGGGTCGAGGGGCACATCGCGTTCCCCGGCAGCTTCTGGTTCGGCGGGGCCCGGATCACCGACCTCCGGCTCGAGTTCGCGGGCGGCGCGGTCGTCGCGGCGACCGCGGCGGAGGGCGCCGACTTCGTCGAGCGGGTGCTCACCGCGCCCGGAGCCAGGCGGGTGGGCGAGCTCGGGATCGGCACGAACCCGAACATGCGGACGATGACGGGCGACCTGCTGCTCGACGAGAAGATCCTCGGCACCGTGCACATCGCGCTCGGCCGGTCGTACCCCCAGTGCGGAGGCCGCAACGAGTCGGCGATCCACTGGGACATCGTGAAGGATCTCCGCGCGTCCGGTCGGCTGGAGGTCGACGGGGTCGCGCTCATCGACGGCGAGACGTACGATCCGCTGCTCGCCGAGGAGGGCGCCGCGAGCGCGTCCCCGGCCGACGGCCGGAGCTGAGGGAGGACTCATGCGGAAGATCATCAACGACCCCGCGGACTTCGTCGACGAAGTGCTCGACGGGATCCTGCTGGCGCACCCCGAGCAGCTGCGCGCCGCCACGGAGGACCGGCGCGCGCTCGTCCGCACGGACGCGCCGAAGGCAGGCCGGGTGGGGATCGTCACCGGCGGCGGTTCGGGGCACCTACCGTTCTTCCTCGGCTACGTCGGCCGCGGGCTCTGCTCGGCGGTCGCCGTCGGCAACGTGTTCTCGTCGCCGAGCTCGGCCCAGATCCACGCGGCCTCGCTCGCGGTCGACGGCGGGGCCGGACTGCTCTACCTCTACGGCAACTACGGCGGTGACGTCTACAACTTCGACATCGCGGCCGATCTGTGCCGCGGTCAGGGGATCGAGGTGCGCACGGTGCTCGGCGCCGACGACGTCCAGTCGGCGCCGGCGGATGCGGCGGGCACGCGGCGGGGCGTCGCCGGACTGGTGCTCGTCTACAAGGTCGCGGGAGCCATGGCCGACCGCGGCGCCCCGCTCGACGAGGTCGCGCGCGTCGCGCAGCGGGCAGCGGACGCGACCCGCACCATGGGAGTCGGGCTCTCGCCGACGATCCTGCCCGCCGCGGGGGAGGCGACCTTCGCCCTCGACCCGGGCGAGATGGAGATCGGCGTCGGGATCCACGGCGAGCGCGGCAGCCACCGCGGCCCGCTCGAGTCGGCGGACGCGATCACCGACCGCTTCATCGCCGAGCTCGAGGCCGAGATCGACCTCGCACCGGGCGTGCGCCTCGCCGTGCTGGTCAACGGCCTCGGCGCCACTCCGCTGGAGGAGCTCTACGTGATGTACCGCCGGGTGCACCGCGAGATCGAGGCGCGCGGTGCGACGATCTCCTACCGGCTCGTGGGCGAGTACGTGACGAGTCTCGAGATGGCGGGGGCCTCGCTCTCGATCATGCGCCTCGACGACGAGCTCGAGAGCCTGCTCCACGACCCCGCGGGATCCCCGTTCTTCCAGCAGGGCGACGCCCCCGCGCCCCCGCTCGCCGCCGCGGCGGCGGTCCCGCCGCTCGCGGGCACCGCGACCGCCGCGGGAGCGGTTCCCGTCGGCAGCCCGAGCCCGCTGCGCGCGCTGCTGCTCGCCGCGCTGCCGCGCATGTCCGTCCACGCGGAGGAGCTGCGGGAGCTCGACGCCGTGCTCGGCGACGGCGACCTCGGGATCACGGTGTCGGAGGGCAGCGCCGCGGCGGCCGCCGCGCTCGCCGAGCTGCCCGAGGACGCGGACGCCCGCGGAGTGCTGCGCGCGGCGGGGCTCGCCTTCTCCTCGGCCAATCCCTCCACGTTCGCCGCCCTCGTGGGCGGCGGACTGATCGGCGCCGCGGACGCCCTGCGCCCCGGCGAGCACCTGGCCGCGGGCGACGCGGCCGTGCTGCTGCGCGCGCTCGCCGCGAGGATCGCCGAGCGCGGCGGCGCGGAGCCCGGCGACAAGACGCTGCTCGACGTGCTGCTGCCGGTCGTTGTCGCGCTCGAAGCCGGCGCGGACGCCGATCGCCTCCGGGCCGTCGCGGCCGATGCGGTCGCGGAGTCGGCGGCCTGGCAGTCCCGCCGGGGTCGCGCCGCCTGGCAGCGCGAGCGCTCGGTCGGGCAACGGGATCCGGGATCGGTCGCCGTGCAGCGCTTCGTCGAGGAGCTCACCGCCGCGCCCTAGGCTGTTCGGATGAGCACCCGACCCCCGAAGCCCGACGACTTCCCCTGGACCGGCGACGCCGCACGCTGGGAGTGGCTCGTCGCGCGCCACGCGGGCGGGCACGGCGAGCGGGTCGATCCCGCGACGGAAGTGCCGCTCCCGGCGCTCAGCCACACCGTGCCGTCGGGCTACGACGCCGTCGTGCGGGTCCTGCACCCGTTCGCGCGCTCGCGGCCGGCGACCGGCACCTGGGACGAGTACCGCGAGGCGCTCGAGACGCCCGATTACGAGGCGTGGCCCGAGTCGGTTTCGGAGGACGTCGTGCGCTGGCGGGACGTCGCGGCGGCGCACGGACGGACGCTCGAGCCCGGTTCGCTGTCGTACGAACTGCTCGGGGTCCCGTTCGGCGAGGAGCCGGAGGGCGAGTCGGCCGACGGCTGGGAGTACTCGACTCCGATGGAGGGCTCGCCCGACGAGCAGGAGTCCGTCGCGATCGCGACGATCCTCGCGGCGCACACCGCGACGCCGGATCGCGGCGTCGTCGCCGTGTGGGAGGGGTACGGCGGGCTCGTGAGCGCCCAGGGGGTCGGGTTCTTCACGGCGGTCCAGGGCGCCGAGGAAGCGCGCGGCCCGCGCTGGTTCCGGGCGATCGTCGCCCGCTCCCGGCAGCGGCGCGCCTCGTTCGCGGTCTTCCGCGAGCACTTCGGCACCGGCCCCGCGATCCGCAACCTGCTGCAGGGGACCCTGCGCTGGGACCGCGGCGACACCACGTTCGCGCCGTTCATGGGCGCCCTGCAGCAGCGCGACGGATCCGGGATCCTCACCCGCGAGGCGGCGACCGGCCCGCGGCTCGAGCTGCCCGATCGGGCCTACGTCTGCTTCGAGGCCGGCGCGCACGACCTCGCGGATCCGGCCTGGCCGCTGCGGGCGCCGTGGATGGAGGCCGAGCAGGGCTTCGGCACCCGGTTGCCGAACCTGCTGTGGCCGGAGGGCCGCGAGTGGGTGCTCGTCAGCGAGATCGACTTCGACTCGACCCTCGTCGCGTGCTCGCGCGCATGCGCGGATGCGCTGCTCGCGAGCCCCGACTTCGAAGCCGTCGAGATCACGCGCGACACCGCGCTGTGGCCGGCCTTCGCGGACGACACCGACGAGGAGTAGCGCGTCGCCGGCCTACGGGACCCGGCGGATCCACTCCTCGGTGAGGAACTTCTCGGTGACGAGCCGCTCGGCGGCGTCGTACTCGCCCTCGGTGACCTCGCCGACGGTGCCGCCGTGGCGCTGCTGGAACACCGCGATCATCTTCTCGATGATCTCCGTCCGGGTGAGACCGGTCTGGCTGCGCAGCGGATCGACGCGCTTCTGCGCGCTCGCCGTGCCCTTGTCCGAGAGCTTCTCGCGCCCGATGCGCAGCACCTGGGTCATCGCCTCGGCGTCCATGTCGTAGGCCATGGTGACGTGGTGCAGCACCGCGCCCGATCCGAGGCGCTTCTGCGCGGCGCCGCCGATCTTGCCGTGCGGGCTCGAGATGTCGTTGAGCGGCTTGTAGACGGCGTCGATGCCGAGCGCCTTGAGCGCCTCGAGCACCCACTCGTCGAGGAACGCGTACGAGTCGGCGAAGCTCATGCCGCGCACGAGCTCGCCCGGCACGTAGAGGGCGTAGGTGATGCAGGCCTCGGGCTCCATGTACATCGCCCCGCCGCCCGAGATGCGGCGCACCAGCTGAGCGTCGCGAGCCGCGAGCTGCTCCTCGTCGACCTCGTTCTTCACCGACTGGAAGCTGCCGATGAACACCGCGGGGCGGTCCCACTCCCAGATGCGCAGCGCGGGCCCGCGCAGGCCCTCGCCGACGGCGGTCGTGAGCACCTCGTCGAGCGCCGCGTTCATCACGGGAGAGACGGGCGGCTCGTGCAGGATCTGCCAGTCGTAGTCGCGCCAGTGCGCGGCTCCGGTCATGGCGCGGCGCACCGCGACGCCGACCGACTCGGGCGTGAACCCGAGCAGGTGCACCTCGCTCGGCAGCGCGGCGCCGATGGTGCTCGCGAAGTCGTCGATCGTGCTGTTGGGGTTCAACCCGTCGACCGCGCGGTTGATGCAGTCGAGCGCTTCGTCGGGTTCGAGGAAGAAGTCGCCGGACAGCCGGAAGTCGGCGATCTTCCCGTCGCTCACCTCGAAGTCGACCACGACGAGCTTGCCGCCGGGAACCTTGTACTCACCGTGCATGGACATGTCGCCAGGATACGCCCGACGGCCTCTCGGCGGGTATCGATCGGGGTGTTGCTCAGCTCCTACTCGTCGCGCGGGAAACGCTCGAGCAGCCAGGTCAGGATGTCGACCGTGACCTGCTCCTGGTTGGTCTCGTTGAGGATCTCGTGCCGTGCTTCGGGGTAGATGCGCAGCGTGACGTCGCGCACCCCGCGCTTGCGGTAGGCCTCGGCGAGCTTGCGGATCGAGTCCTTGCGCGAGAGCGGATCCTCGCCGCCGGAGGCGATGAGGATCGGCAGGGCGGGGTCGAGGCCCTTGCCGGGGGTTCCGGCGAGCCGGAGCGCATCGGCGACGCCCCACAGCTTCATGATGTCGGCGGCGAAGCAGAGCGGGTCGGCGGCGAAGGCGCGCCCGACCTCGAGGTCGCGGCTCAGCCAGGCGAAACCGTCGGTGGGGTCGTCGTCGCGCCAGGCCCGGTTGAGGTCGCCGGACTCCATATCGCCGACGGTGCGGTACGCGCTGCCGCTCAGCACGAGGGCGTCCCAGGCGTGCGGTTCGCGGTTCAGGATCCGCTGCGCCATGAGCGAGCCCCAGGAGTGCGCGAACATGATGACCGGCAGCTCGGAATCGCGCTCGCGCAGGATCCCGGTGAGCTGCAGCACGGCGGCCTCGGCGGCGCGGAGCCCGCCGGGGCCCAGTTTGCCGAGCTGTGCGTGGTCGCCGCCCCACTGGGCGAGGCCGGTGCGGCCGTGCCCGCGGTGGTCGTCGGCGACGACCGTGAAGCCCGCGGCGACCAGCGCTTCGGCGAAGCGCGCGTAGCGCAGCGCGTACTCGCCGACGCCGTGGGCGATCTGCACGACGGCGTGCGGGTGCTCGGCCCGCCACTCGTACGCGAAGATCTCGATCCCGTGCGCGTCGGTGTAGCTGAACTCGGTGGGCGCGGACGCTTCGCTCGTCATGCGCCCATTCTGCTGCGCCCTCCTGGGCGGCGCCAGTGCGCCGCCCAGGAACGGGCCGTGCTAGGAGCGGGCGTCGTACGCGGGCGCCCCGTCGACCAGGGTGAGCACGGCCGCGGTGTCGAGCAGCGCCTCGGGTGCGTCGCTCAGCGGGTTCGCGTCCCACACCACGAGGTTGGCGCGGGCGCCGCTCGCGATCCGGCCCACCTCGTCCTCGCGCAGCGTCGCGGCCGCTGCGCCGAGGGTGAGCGCCTCGAGCGCGTCGGCGGGCGTGAAGACGCGCTGCGGCTGGTACGGCTCGCGCGAGCGGTCGAGGACCGACTTCGCGGTGAGCGCGATGAACAGGTTGTTCGGCGCGTGGTGCGGCGCGGTGGGAGCGTCGGTGCCGAGCGCGAGGCGCACGCCGGCCTCGCGGAACTTGTGCCACGGGAACCCGGTGTGCGCGCGCTCGTCGCCGAGCACCGCCTGCCAGTTGTCGAGGATCGCGGGGTCGCAGTGCACGGGCTGCATGGACGCCGTGACGTCGAGCGCGGCCATGCGGGCGATCGTGTCGTCGGCGACCGACTCCAGGTGCTCCACGCGGGGGCGGCGGTCGGTGCGGGGACCGTTCACGCGGATGCACTCCTGGACGGCGTCGAGCGCGATGGCGCTCGCCTCGTCGCCGATCGCGTGCAGGGCGAGCTGCAGCCCCGCGGCGTCCGCCGCGACGGCGACGGGCAGCGCCGAGGCGCGATCCCAGATGGGGCCGGGCAGGTCGCCGTTCGCGTACGGCGCGCGCATGGCCGCCGTGCAGGCGTCGATCACGCCGTCCATGATGAACTTCACGCCGACGATCCGGAGCCAGGCGTCGCCGTGCGCGGCGGCGAGCTCGTCGCGGGCCCGGACGATCTCGTCGATCTGGGCGACGTCGGCCTCGGGGTCGCCCGTCGCGGTGAGCAGCCAGTGCGCGTTCACGGGGAAGGGGAGCCGTCCGTCGCGATCCAGCATGCGCCGGTAGGCCGCGAGGTCCGCGGGCCCGAACGACATCTCGGTCGCCCCGGTCACGCCGGTCTCGAGGTAGGCGGCGAACGCCTTCGCGAGGAACCGGTCGCGGTCCTCGTCGGTGGCGGCGTCCGCGAGGAAGTCCCACGCGTACTTCATGGCGGCGGTCTCGAGCAGGAAGCCGGTCGCGTCGCCGTTCGCGTCGCGCACGATCTCGCCGCCGACGGGATCCGGGGTGTCGCGGTCGATGCCCATCGCCGTGAGCGCCGCCGAGTTCGCCCACACCGAGTGCAGGTCGTTGGCGTCGAGCAGCACGGGCACGTCGGCGACGGCGGCGTCGAGCGCGGCCGCGGTGGGGCGCTCGCCCTCGGGGAAGATGTCGAACAGCCAGCTCGTGCCGAGCACCATCGGCGCGTCGGGCGCCGCGGCGCGGGCCGCGGCGAGCCGACGCTGCACCTCCTCGATGCTCCCGGCGTCGCGCAGCTGCACCTTGTCGAGGGACTCGCCGAGCATGAGCATGTGGGAGTGCCCCTCGATCAGTCCGGGCGAGACGAACGCGCCGCCGAGATCGACCTCCTCCGCGCCGGCGCCGGCGGCGAGCCGCACCGCGTCGAGATCGCCGACGGCGATCACCCGGCCCTCCCGCACGGCCACCGACTCGCGGGGCGCGAGGTCGGCGTCGCCGGTGAAGACGGATGCGTTGCGGTAGATCGTTGCGGCAGAGGTCATTGCTGGCTCGCTTTCTGGTGCGGTCGGAACGGGGGAGGGGATGCGGGCCGCGCGGGTCAGGCCGTCGCGGATTCGGAGACCCGGGCTGCGCCGGATCGGGCCAGCGCGCGCTCGGCGCCGACCGAGACCCGCGCGACCATCGCGGTGGGCACGATGGCGATGAGGCTCACCGCTCCCATGATGAGGGCGAACGCGGGAGTGCCGATGGTTTCGATCAGCGCGCCGCCGATGAGCGGGGCGAAGCTGGACCCCACGAGGTAGGCGCCGATGATCGGGCCCGACCAGCGGCCGCGGGCGTCGAGGCCGGCGGCGGTGGCGATGAAGAGCGAGAACGCGAACGCGTAGATCGAGTTGATGGCGATGATGAGGCCCGACAGCAGCGCGGGATCCTCGGCGAAGCCGATCCAGATCTTGAGGGCGCCGCCGATCGCGAGGGCGATCATGAGGGGGACCGCGCGGCCCATCCGGTTCCCGAAGACCGTGACGATGAGCATGCCGACGATGCCGCCGGCCGCGGCGAGGCTGAGCGTGAAGCCCATGGCCTGCTCGCCGACGCCGACGGCGCCGCCGAGCACGGGGGCCATGGTCCAGATCGCGTCCTCGCTGGTGCCCCAGACGGCGAAGATCACGAGGATCGCGATTCCGGCGATGGTGATGCGCCGGGGCTCGGCGATCTTGAGCGAGGCGGTGACGTCGACCGGCTCGGCGTGCTCGGGGGCGTCGGGCAGCCAGGAGGTCAGCGCGAGCGCGATGACGGAGATGAGGGCGAGGGCGCCGAAGACGCTGGACTGCGCGATCCCGATGACGGGGATCACGGCGAGGATGATGGTGACGAGCACGCGGTTGACGAGGCCGCTCGCCGCGGAGACCCGGTTGGGGTTGCGCAGGGCGGCGATGGCCGCGCCCGAGGTCGAGATGGCCGCGCCCACGCCGGCGCCGCCGACGATGAGGCTCGTGACCGCGGCGGCGGGCGCGGGCACCAGGGCCGCGACGGCGAACGCGACGGCGGCGAGGGCGAGCCCCGCGACGGCCAGCCGGCGGCGGTGCGGGCCCGCGGCGAGGCGGGAGGTCGCGAGGCCGACGACGGCCGAGGCGAAGAGCGCCCAGGTCAGGATGTTGCCGCTCGTGATGACGTCGAAGCCGAGCCCCTGGAGCGCGGAGATGACGAAGGGGGCGAGGTTGGCCATCATCAGGCTCGCGAGCGCGATGAGGAAGGTCGCGCTCCCGTTCCTGAGGGTGAGAGGAAGGCGCGGTTCGGCGGTGGCGGAGGAGCTCACGGTGACTCTCTTCTTCGGCGGCTCTGCCGAGTCGTGGAGAACTAATCGAAACCGTTTCGGTTAGCGAAGACATGCTCCCCCGTGTGAAAGGATCTGTCAAGCAGGAGCCGGAGGAGGTACGACGTGGCGAGACCCCGCACCGCGATCCTCAGTCGCGAGATCATCGGCCGGGCCGCGATCGACTACGTCGAATCGGGCAACGAGCTCCAGCTCGTCCCGCTCGCGCGCCGGCTCGGGGTCAGCGTCTCCTCCCTCTACCACCACGTCTCCGGCCGCGACGGCGTCATCCATGCGATGCGCCAGGTGCTCGTCTCCGAATACATGACGGAGGGTCCGGTCCAAGGCGACTGGGCGCAGCGGATCCGCGGCGAGGTCGAGCGCACCTGGCGCATGTACGCCGCGCACCCGCGCGTGCTCCAGCACATGATGACCGTCGTCATCGACGAGCCCGACGTGCTGCGGTTCTACAGCACCCTCGCCGACGCGTTCGCCGAGGCGGGTCTGCCCGACGGCGAGGTCCTCACCACCATCGAGGTGATCGACGCGTTCTCGTTCGGCGCAGCGCTCGACGCGCTGTCCCCCGACACGGTGCTCGGAGCCGAGCGGGCCACGGGCAAGCTCGCCGATCTGATCCCCGGGCACGCGACGGGGGCCGCGCGCAACCGGCTGGTCTTCGACCGCGGCCTCGAACTGCTGATCGCGGGCGTGGAAGCCCGGGTCGCGGCGTATCGCAGCGCCCCCTGACGCCCGTCGCGGCATAGGGTGAGGAGCATGCGTGAACTGGTCGTCTCCCTGCCCGACGAAGGCCTGCTCGAGGAGCTCGGCGAGATCCCCGGCGTCGAATGGGTCGCCTGGGAGCTCGACGGGCCCGCGCCCCGCGCGCACCTCGACATCGTCGTTCCCCCCTACTGGGGCGGAGCGGAACTGCTCGAGCGTCTCGACGGCACGAGCGTCGGCCTCGTGCAGTGGCAGTCGATCGGCTACAACGGCGTCGACGCGCACCTCCCCGCGGGGATCCCGCTCGCGAACGCCGCGACGGTGCACGAGGCGTCCACCGCCGAGCTCGCCCTCGCGCTGCTGCTCGCGGCGCAGCGGGGGATCCCCGAGTTCGTGCGGGACGGCGAGGCGCACCGGTGGGATCTGCGCACCTTCCCGAGCGTCGCCGACCGCCGCGTGCTGATCGTCGGCTACGGCGGCGTCGGCAAGGCCATCGACGCCCGGCTCGCGGGCTTCGAGGCGCACGTCACCCGGCTCGCCCGCACGGCCCGCACGGATCGGGACCTCTCGGGGAACCCGGTCGAGGTGCGCGGCTTCGACCGCCTCGCCGAAAGCCTCGCCGAGGCCGAGATCGCGATCCTCGCGGTGCCGCTCACGCCTGAGACGACCGGGCTCATCGACGCGGCGGCGCTCGCCGCCATGCCCGACGGCGCGCTGCTCGTGAACGTCGCCCGCGGACGGGTCGTGGACACGGCGGCTCTGGTGCGGGAGCTCGAGTCCGGGCGGCTGCGCGCGGCGCTCGACGTGACGGATCCCGAGCCCCTGCCCGCGGACCATCCGCTGTGGTCCTGCGCGAACGCGCTCATCACCCCGCACGCCGGTGGCGACTCGACGGCGATGCTCCCGCGAGTGGTGGACCTGATCCGTCGGCAGGTCGCTCGGATGCAGGCCGGGGAGCGGCCCGAGAACCTGGTGCTCGAGGGCTGAGCCCGAGCCTCGAACCGGATCCGCGTACGGGGGATTCGGGGCCCGCAGGCGACCTCGCGCCAAAAAAAGTCACAGAATAATAACGGGCCGGGATCCCAGTGCTGGAGCCGATCTCGGTGCGAGTCGGTCCACATGTAGTGGTCGATCGACTGGCGATGTCGCACATCTTGTGCCTAGCATGTTCGGCGGTCCGCAAGGACCTGTCCCTGTTGTCAAGGTTACGAGGTATGTTTGCGGTTCCAGAAGACGGTCGTGGCTCTGTGCGTCGGAGCGCTCGTGTTCGCCCCGGCGACGGGTGCGTTCGCAGACGAGGCCCCGCAGGACCCGGCACCCGCCGTCTCCGCTGAGGCGCAGCAGCCCCAGCAGGCACCGCAGCCCGAGTCTCCCGCGCCGGCCGAGCAGCCGGCCCCGGTCGAGACGCCGGTCGCCCCGGCTCCGGCTCCCGCCGAGAACCCGTCCTCCGAGACCCCCGCTCCCGCTCCCGAGCCGGCGCCCGCCCCCGAGACGCCGCAGCCGGTGCCCGGAGAGGCCGCGGTCACCGCATCGGTCCGGATCCTCGACGCGGCGAAGCAGACGGACGCGCGGGTCGCGCTCGTCGGCAGCGTGCTCGAAGCCCGGGACAGCACCGTCGCGCCGGAGGGCGTGACCCCCGAGACGACCCTCGCCTGGCTCGTGGACGGCACCGAGGTCGCGACGGGAGCGCGCTACACCGTGCGCTCCGAGGATCTCGGCAAGACCATCACCGCATCGGCGGCCGTGGCCTGGCCCGCGACCGACGCCTTCGCCGCGGGCAGCGCCTCGGCCGTGTCGGCGACGGGTGTGCCCGTGAAGCAGGCCGCGACGGCCTCCGCCGTCGTGAAGATCTCCGGCGCGGCCGTGATCGGCAAGAAGCTGACCGCAGCGGCATCGGGCGTGACCGGTCCGGCCGGTGTCGCCGCGAAGGCCACCGGCTATACCTGGTACGCCGACGGCAAGAAGATCGCGACCGGCGCCGCGTACACCGTGAAGCCCGCCGACTTCCAGAAGCGGATCACCGCCAGCGCGAGCCTCGGCTGGGCGGAGAGCGGCGCGTACGTCGCGGGGACCCGCGAGACGGCGAAGTCCGCCGCGACCGCCAAGGTGGTCAAGCAGACCGCGAAGGTCACCACCGCGCTCCGCGTCACCGGCCATGCGCAGGTCGGCAAGAGCCTGACGGCCACGGCGACCGTCAAGAAGCCCGCCGACCTCAAGGTGAGCGGCTCCTACACCTGGTACGTGGACGGCGTGCGGGTCAGCTCCGCGCAGCGCCTCGCGATCCAGCCCTGGCAGGCCGGACGCCGGATCTCGGTCGCGTACCAGGCCAAGTGGGGCTCGACCACCTACGCGACCGGTGCGGCCTCCAAGAAGAACACCTACACCGCCTGGGCGAACCGACCCCAGCTGATGATCCGCAGCGCGTACGCCCAGCTGGGCGCACGTCAGGACTGCACCGCGCTCATCGAGCGCGCGCTCCGCGCCAGCGGCAAGCGCGTCGGCGACCTGGGCACCCGATCCACCGAGTACGTCTCGGTCGGCGGCAAGCGCGTCTCCGGCCTGCAGCCGGGCGACGTCATGATCTGGGAGGGACGTCACGTCGCCATGTACATCGGCAACGGCAGAGCGATCCACAGCGGCTACGCGGGCAACCAGACGGTGGTCGCGAGCGCGTACCTCGACGGCCGACCGAGCTCGATCGTCCGGTTCAGCTGAGCCGAGCACGACGGAGGGCCGGGGCGCGATCGCGCCCCGGCCCTCCGTCGTGCGCGCCGGTTCCGGCGCCGCTAGTCCGCGGCCCGCGGCGGTGCGGGCGCACCCCGCTCGGACACCGATGAATCGCCCGAGAGCCAGCGCAGCCAGCGCGCGTCCGGGTCGCGCTCGAGCACCAGCGCGCGCACGAGCAGCGTGAGCGGGATCGAGAGGATCGCGCCGAGCGGCCCGATGACGAAGGTCCAGAACAGGACCGAGAAGAAGCTCAGCGTGAGGCTCAGGTTGACCGCATCGCTGACGAACTTCGGCTGGATCAGCACCTGCAGCACCACGTTCGCGACGCAGTAGACGGCGATCACGCCGAGCATGAGCGGCCAGCCGCCGACGACGAGGGCGAGCAGCGCGGGCGGGATCAGTCCGAGCACGAAGCCGATGTTCGGCACGAAGTTGGTGACGAACGACAGGATCGCCCAGACGAGCGCGCCGGGGACGCCCATGGCCCAGAGCGCGAGCCCGTCGACCACGGCGACCACCAGCCCGAACGCGGCGTTGACGACGTAGTAGCGGCGCACCGAGTCGTTGAAGTGCGCGAAGCGGGCCATCGCCGGCCGCGCGCTCGACCCGAACTGGGTCGTCGCCCGACGGTAGCGGGACGCGTCGGCCGCCATGAAGATGACGTACGCGAAGATGAAGAACAGCGCCGTGATGACGCTGAGGGTGCTGCTGCCGATGGAGGTCGCGAAGCCGAGCAGCGCCGACGGGGTCATGATCGACGACAGCGCCGACGAGGCCTGCTGGTCGAGCCCGAACGTCGCGAGCCAGGCGATGACCTCGTCGGTGGTGCTGTAGAGCTTCTCGGCGTAGGTGACCACCAGCTTGGAGAACTCGATCCCGGCGAAGGTCAGCAGGAGCGCCATCGCGAGCAGCACGGCCCAGGCGACGGCGATCACCGCGGTGGTCGCAGCCCAGCGCGGCCAGCCCCAGCGCTCGAGCGGCCCGCGCAGGGGGTGGCAGATGATCACGATGACGGCGGCGAGGGCGAGCGGTCCGAAGAGCTCGCTCGCGAAGTAGAGCCCCGCGAGCACCACGACGCTCGCGGCGAGGCCGAGCAGCAGCGTGACCGACGACGGCAGCGGCGCGCGTGGCGCGGAGGCGGGTCCGGGTGTTTCCGGCTCCGGTGCAGGGTTTCCCATCGCATCAGGGTAGCGTCTGGCCGCGGCACTAGACTGGAACCGTTGCGCCCCGCGTGAGCGCGCACGTGCCCAAGATCCCCGCTTGCCCCTTGGAGTGATTCCACACATGGCTGAACAGTCCCGCCTCGATAAGGTCATCTCGCTCGCCCGCCACCGCGGCTTCGTGTTCCAGGCGGGTGAGATCTACGGCGGCTCCCGCTCCGCATGGGACTACGGCCCCCTCGGCACCGCGCTGAAGGAGAACATCAAGCGCCAGTGGTGGAAGGCCATGGTGCAGAAGCGCGACGACGTGGTCGGCATCGATTCGAGCGTCATCCTGCCCAAGCAGGTCTGGGAGGCCTCGGGCCACGTGGAGGTCTTCAGCGACCCGCTCGTCGAGTGCCTCCAGTGCCACAAGCGCTACCGCGAGGACCACCTCATCGAGGAGTTCGAGGAGAAGAAGGGCCGCGCCCCCGAGGGCGGCCTCGCCGAGATCGTCTGCACCAACTGCGGCACCCGCGGCCAGTGGACCGAGCCCCGCGCCTTCTCGGGCCTGCTCAAGACCTACCTCGGACCCGTCGACGACGAGGCCGGCATGCACTACCTGCGTCCCGAGACCGCGCAGGGCATCTTCGTGAACTTCGCGAACGTGCTGCAGTCGGCGCGCATGAAGCCCCCGTTCGGCATCGGCCAGATCGGCAAGAGCTTCCGCAACGAGATCACGCCGGGCAACTTCATCTTCCGCACCCGCGAGTTCGAGCAGATGGAGATGGAGTTCTTCGTCGAGCCGGGCACCGACGAGGAGTGGCAGGAGTACTGGATGAACGAGCGCATGGCGTGGTACGTCGGCCTCGGCATCGATCCCGAGAACCTGCGCTTCTACGAGCACCCGAAGGAGAAGCTCTCCCACTACTCGAAGCGCACCGCCGATATCGAGTACCGCTTCGGCTTCACCGGCGGCGAGTGGGGCGAGCTCGAGGGCATCGCCAACCGCACCGACTTCGATCTGTCGACCCACTCGAAGCACTCGGGCAAGGACCTCTCGTACTTCGACCAGACGAAGAACGAGCGCTGGACCCCCTACGTGATCGAGCCGGCGGCGGGCCTCACTCGCTCGCTCATGGCCTTCCTCGTCGACTCCTACCGCGAAGAAGAAGTGCCGAACGCCAAGGGCGGCACCGACACCCGCACCCTGCTGGCGCTCGATCCGCGCCTCGCGCCGGTCAAGGCCGCCGTGCTGCCGCTGAGCCGCAACGAGAAGCTCTCACCGCTCGCGCGTCAGATCGCCGCGGACCTCCGCGACGACTGGAACATCGAGTTCGACGACTCGGGCGCCATCGGCCGCCGCTACCGCCGCCAGGACGAGATCGGCACCCCGTTCTGCGTCACGGTCGACTTCGACTCGCTCGACGACGACGCGGTGACCGTGCGCGAGCGTGACACCATGCAGCAGACGCGCGTGCCGCGTGCCGAGCTGCACGCCTACCTCGCCGAGCGACTGCGCGGCGCATAAGGAGCACACCATGAGCGCCACGGATCCCGCCCTTCCCCAGCAGGATCGGGCGCCGCAGCAACCCGCCTGGGCCTGGGCGCAGCAGTACGAGGAGCACTGGGTCCCGACGGAACCGCTGCCGTTCCACCGGCTGCTGCGGGGCACGCCCCGCTTCAGCTGGTGGAAGCCGCTCGTCGCGCTCCTGCTCGGCGGTGCGATCTACTTCAGCCTGCAGATCCTGATCGGACTCGGGCTCGGGATCGCGCTCGCCGCGCAGGGGGGCGACGTGCTCGACCAGCGGGCGATGGAGCGGTTCCTGATCCCGGACACGCAGAACCCGCTCTCGCTGCTCATCTCGCTCACGGCGATCATCCTGATGATCCCCGTGGTCTGGGTGAGCATGAAGAGCCTGGGCCTCGGCCCGTTCGGGCGCGCCTGGTCGGTGGAGCTTCGGATCCGATGGGGGCTCATCGGGCGCACGCTGCTGCTCGCCCTCGCGGTGGTGGCGGCGCAGAACCTGCTCGGCTTCGCGCTCGAGTTCGCCGGCACGGGGGAGCTCGCGTCGATGACGCCGGCGAAGGGGATCGATCCGACCGCGCTGCTGTGGTCGGCGCTCCTCATCGTCGTGCTGGTGCCCCTGCAGTGCGCGGCCGAGGAGCTCGTCTTCCGCGGCGTGCTCATGCAGGTCATCGGGTCCTGGCTGCGGCATCCCGCGTTCGCGATCGTGGGATCCACCCTGGCGTTCGCCTCGATGCACATCTACGACATCTGGGGTCTGCTCGCGGTCGGCATGATCGGCCTGACCGCCGGTTGGCTCACCTGGCGCACGGGCGGGCTGGAGGCCGGCATCAGCCTGCACGTCGTGAACAACATCGCCGCGTTCGGGTTCATGCTCGGCGGCTTCGGCGGATCCACGGGGCAGGAGGTCTCCGGCGCGGGGCCGATCGCGCTGATCCCGCAGGCGATCGTGCTCGCCGTGTACGCCTGGCTCGCCGATCGCTCCTGCCGCAGGGCGGGGCGTCCGCGCACCCGGATCGATTACGTGATCGAGCGCCGTCCGGTCGCGCCGCCGACAGGCCCGGCCGTTCCGGCCGTTCCGGCCGTTCCGGCCGAAGCCCCGGACGCACCCGTGCCGAACCCCGACGAAGGAGCTCCCCGTGCCTGACGTGCTCGTCACCGGATCCGGTCCGAGCGCGATGCTCGCCGCGCTCGATCTCGCAGAGGTCGGCCTCGCGGTCGAACTCGTGGTCGCGCCGGGCGATGCCTGGCCGGACCGTCCCGAGAGCGACCCGGACGGCGTGATCGCCGCGGCGCTCGTTCGCATCGCCGCACCCGTCTCGCCCGAGCACTCCGGATTCGCCGGAGCGGAGCCGACCTCCGCCCCGCGGACCGCGCCGATGCTGCGGACTCCCGGCGGCGCCTGGTCGCGGCAGGCCGAGCCCGAGGTGCTCGGGATCCCCGCGCAGCCGCTCGCCCGCGAGGTGCAGCAGCTGTTGGGCGGCGGCGGCGCGATCCGGGCCTGGCTGGATCGGCTGACCCCGCTGCTCACCGTCGGCAAGACCCGATCCCTCGGAAAGCTCGTACGGACGCGGATCGGCGCGACCGCCCTGTCCCGGCTCGTCGAGCCCGCGGTCGTGGAGCGCTACGGCGACCGCGCCGACGCGGTCGACGCGGCGGTCGCGGCTCCGGGGCTGAACGAGCTGCTCACCCGCGCCGGATCGCTCACGGGTGCGGCACTCGCATACGCCGATCGGAATGTTGCACGTGAAACCGAGACCGTCCCGACGGGCGGCTGGCTCTCCGCGCGCGCCGCGCTGCTCGAGCGTCTCGCGCTCTACGCCGTCGTCCTGTCCGATGACGCCGCCGTCGTCGCGCGCGAGGGCGACGCCGGGTGGGAGGTCGAGCGCGCGAGCGGAGCGGTGACGCACGCTCGGGGCCTGGTGATCGACGCCGGCGACCGAGCGGGCTGGAACGAGGGAAGGACGCTGCCCGAGACCGGAGCCGCTCACTCGATCCTCGTCGAGGATCAGGCCGGGGCGGACCACTCGGATCTGCCATCGGCCACGGCCGAGCGAGTGCATGCCGAGATCGGCATTGAGGATCCATTCGCCGCCGTGCCGAGCGCGGACGCGCGGGAGGCGGACGGCCTGCTGCTGATCGAGTTCTCGGGCGAGCCCTGGTCGGTGCGGCTCTCAGCGAGCCCGGTGAGCGCGAGCGGCTGGACGGCGCAGCTCGCGGGCCCTCGAGTCGGGCCGAGGGGCGGCGCGGCCGAAGCGGCGGAGCTCGTCCGCCGCCTGGACGCGGTGCTCGCGGAATCCGGGGTCGAACGTGCGCCCGAGGCCGAATGGCGGGTGCGACACGACGTCGCCGCGTTCGCGACGGTGGCCGAGCGGGACGACA
Organism: Leucobacter iarius; assembly: GCF_039530105.1. Lineage (NCBI taxonomy): Bacteria > Bacillati > Actinomycetota > Actinomycetes > Micrococcales > Microbacteriaceae > Leucobacter > Leucobacter iarius. Next base: position 571,419 of record NZ_BAAAOB010000001.1, read on the forward strand.
GCGATGCGGAGCTCACCGCCTGGCGTGCGGAGGAGCCCGAGCGGATCGCGGTCGGTGCCCGCCTGGTCGGCGGCGACCTCGCCCGGGCGTTCTCGGATGCGGACCGCGAGGCGACCGCGCTGCGGCGTCGGCTGACCGGGATCTCCGACTGAGATCGACGGAGCGACCGGGTCCGGACGCGTGACGCGGGCGATTCCCGGCCATATCTCGAAATCGGAATATGGCTCCGCGTGAATCGGCGCTAGGCTGAGCCAGTGACCCGGTGCGCCGGCACCGAAGTCTGGAGGAAATCGTGAAGGGCAAGATCGCATTCGTCCTCGGAGCTGCTGTGGGCTACGTGCTCGGCACGCGCGCCGGGCGCGAACGCTACGAGCAGATCAAGCGCGGGGCCCAGACCGTGTGGAACACGCCCCCGGTGCAGCGCGGCGTCGAGATGGTGCGCGGCGCCGTCGACGAGCGCGCTGAGGAGGCGAAGCTCTTCGCCCGCCGCGTCGTGGCGGACGTGTTCAGCAGCGTCGGGCGCGCAGCCGCGGGCGGCGCGCAGCCGCGGACCGCCCCCGAGCGGTCGGCTGCGCAGGCTGATGAGGCCGCTCCGGCCGAGACGCGGACCACGGCGTCCGCGCCGAAGAAGACCGGCGGCTCGTCCGCGAAGACCTCCGCGTCGAAGAGCTCGTCGTCCAAGGGAGCCTCGTCGAAGGGCTCCGCGGCCAAGAGCTCCGCGGCCAAGAGCGCGAAGCGGAGCACCTCGGGGCAGGGCGAGTGATGGGCCGCCGCAGCGACCAGGCCGGCACCTTCGAGCTGCTGGCCAAGCTGCCGCAGCAGGTGGTCACGCTGGCGCGGCTCGAGTACGAGAACGCGAAGCGCGAGATCGCGCAGAAGGCGAAGCGCGGAGGCATCGGTGCGCTCGCGATCGTCGTGGCGCTCTTCTTCCTCTTCTGGGCCATCGCGGCCTTCGTCGCAGCGGCGATCGCCGGCATCGCGACCGTCTGGCCGGTCTGGCTCTCGGCGCTCGTCGTCGGCGTCGGCCTCGTGCTGCTCGCCGCGGCGGCGATCTTCGCCGGCATCGCCCTCATCAAGCGGGGGATCCCCGTGCCCGAGGACGCGATCGGCCGGGTCGAGGAGGATCTCGGCGCCATGAGCGAGGTCCGATTCAACGCGTCCGCCGCGCCGCAGGCGCCGCAGACCGACCGTGCGCCTCGTGCGCCGTCGATGCCGAAGCCCGGCGAAGAAGGGAACTGGCGATGACCGAGAAGCAGCACCCCGGAATCGAGGAGGCCGCGGTCGCGCGCGAGGAGCTCTACACGACGCTCGCGCAGCTGCGCGACCGTCTCGACTACGCGCAGCGCATCGACGATGCGGCGGAGCGGGCCAAGGTCCGCATCGCCGAGGAGCGGCGGGAGCGGCCGCTCGTGTTCGTCGCGGGCGTCGCCGCGGTCGCCGCGGTGGCCGGTCTCGCGGTGTGGGGCGTGGCCAAAGCGATCTCGAAGTCGCTGCGCTGATTCCGGTCGGCGTAAGGTAGCCGCCGGATCGCGGCACCGTCAACTGCGCTGGATCACGTTTGCGTTGCGTTCGGGGTCCGGAAGCGCTCGGTTTTGCCTTCCGGTCGAGCCGGGGTAAGAATAGGGGCGCGCAGTCGGTCTTTCGAGACCGGCTTCGGGAGGGGGCCAGAAGGTTTGTTCGGAGTGAGTGGAGCGTATGACGTCTGATGCGAAACCGCTCAGCGGACTCCGAGTGCTCGTCCCCCGCGGTGGAACGTGGGGCGACCTGGTCGCTCGTGCGCTCCGAGAGCAGGGTGCGAGCCCCGTGGTCGCTCCGCTCGTGGACTTCGCTCACACGAGCGAGGAGGAGAAGCTCGTCGAGGCGCTGAAGCTCCTCGAAGCCGGCCACTACGACTGGATCACCGCGACCAGCTCGACCGTGGTCGACGTGCTGGCCTACCACCACACCGTGATCCCCGCGAGCACTCGCGTCGCCGTGGTCGGCGAAGCGACGGCCGCCGCGTTCGAGCACGCCGGCTACCAGGTGAGCCGCACGCCGAGCGAGGAGAACAACACCACCGCAGGTCTGCTCGAGGTCTGGCCCGAGATCGACGAGGGCGACGTGCTGCGCGTGCTGACGCTGCGCTCCGACGTCGCGAAGCCGGTGCTGACCGAGGGCCTCATCGGTCGCGGTCACGACGTCACCCAGGTGGTGGCGTTCCGCACCATCGGCATCCCGGCGTCCGTGCACACGCGCGAGGACGTGGAGTCGGGACGCATCAACGCCCTGCTCGTCGCGTCGGCGAAGATCGCCCGCGAGGTCGCGGAGCAGTTCCCGAATCTTCCGGAGGACACGATCGTGGCCTGCGTCGGCCCGCACACGCATCCCGAGGCGATCGCCGCGGGCCTGCTGCACAACCCGGCGCACGAGCGCTCGGAGCTCAAGCGCGCCCTGATCGAGACGGTGGAGTCCGTCATCGACCAGAGCGACATGCTGGACTGAGACGTTCCTCGGCTCCTCGGCTCGGCGCGGAGTTTGACCCGCGCTTCGATCCCGGCCAGGATCGTCCCGTGTCCGATTCGCCCGCTCCCCTCGAGATCCGTCCCGATCACGGCCCCGCCGAGTACCCCGCGCTCGTCGCGATCTGGCGCAGCGCGGTCCGTGCGACGCACGGCTTCCTCGACGAGGCGGACTTCACGCGGATCGAGCAGGCGCTCGCGCCCGCCTATCTCCCCGCCGTCGCGCTGACGGTCGCCGAGCGAGACGGCCGCCCGGTCGGATTCGCGGGCACGGCCGAGGGCGCGCTCGAGATGCTCTTCGTCGACGACCGTGCGCGCGGCACGGGGGTCGGCAGTGCGCTGTTGGCGCACGTGCGCGCCTCCCAGGGGGTCGTGCGCGTCGACGTGAACGAGCAGAACCCCGGAGCGCACGGCTTCTACCTGAGCCGGGGCTTCGTGCAGGTCGGGCGCAGCGAGCTCGACGGCGACGGGCGCCCGTACCCGATCCTGCACCTGGCGCTGCCGGGCGCCTGAGCGACGGCGGTGCGGGCTGCCCGGCCGACTCGAAGTCCCGGGCGACTCAGCAGGCTACGGCGCGACCCGATACCCGCTGCGGATCGCGACCCGGTTCCACGCACCCATCACGACGGCGAGCCAGCTGACCGCCGACACCTGGTCGGGGCTCAGCGCACCGGTGTCCCACCCCTCGGACGCCGGGACGGACAAGCGGGTGACCTCCTCCGCGAGCGCGAGCGCGGCCTGTTCGACCTCCGAGAAGTACTGCGACTCCCACCAGGCGGGGAGCACGGCGAGCCGGTCGGCGGTCTCGCCGGCCTGCAGCGCGTCCCGTGTGTGCAGCCGGCAGCAGAAGGCGCAGCCGTTGAGCTGGGAGACCCGCAGCTTGACGAGTTCGATGAGCGTCGGCTCCAGCCCGGCCGCGCGGGCGGCCTGCTCGGCGGCCGCGTTCAGCGAGGCGAGCTCCTGATAGACGGCGGGGTGCTGCTTGCCGATGTTCACGCGCGACATGGGAGGATCTCCGTTTCCGTGAGGTGAGCGCTCGTCCGCGCCGGGGTCCGGGCGGATCGGGGACTTCCGCCATCCTCGCACGGCGTTGCCGGACCCGCGCGGTCGCATCCGGAACCGGCATGTGCGGCCTCGGTTCCGTCGCTGCGCTGCGCGCCCCCTGGCCTTCGGGCGGAATCCGGGGCAGACTCGAAGCCATGGCGAGAATCGAGGTGCATCCGGACCGTGTGGTCGTCCGTCTGACGGCGTCCGAGCGGGCGTTGGCGTTGCGCCGGCGTGACGTGGTGATCAGCCGCGAGGCGATCACGTCGGCGGTCATCACCGACGATCCGTGGGTGTGGCTGCGCGGCGTCCGCGCCTTCGGCGCCCACCTGCCCCGACGTCTCGCGCTCGGCACCTGGCGCAGCCTCGGCGGCCGCGATTTCGTCGTGGCGCGCAGCGGGCGTCCGGCGATCGTGATCGACCTCGACGCGCCGAACGGAGCCGAGACCGAGCCCGGCTGGGTCGCCGAGTACGACGACTTCGCCCGGGTGATCCTGTCGACCTCGCACGCGAGCGAGCTCATCACCGCGCTTCGGCTCAGCGACGGCGACGACGTCTTCACGGCCGACACCGACGACTGACGGAATACCGGGCGGACGCGGAACGGGGCCGCACCGGCGCAGCCGGTACGACCCCGTTCGAGGACGCGCGATCAGTCGTTGCGGATCACGAGCTCGTCGAGCTCGATCCGCTGGCGCGGGGCGACCTCGCGCTCGCGCAGCGGCTCGGGCAGCTGCGCGGGATCGGCGAGCTGGCCGACGGCGGCGACGGAGATCGGCTGCAGGCGCTCGGGCAGATCGAACGCGGCGCGGATCCCGTCGCGGTCGAAGCCGCCCATCTGGTGCACGTAGAGGCCTTCGCTGTGCGCCTGCACGGCGAAGTGCGCCACGGCCTGGCCGAGGTCGTAGACGGCCCAGGGGCGCTCGTCACCCTCGGCGGTCACGGTCTCGGCGATGTTCACGATCAGCGCCGAGGCGGAGCCGGCCCAGGCCTGGTTGAAGCCCATCAGGTTCTCGCGGATCTTCTCGTAGCTCTCGCTGCCGCGGCGGGCGACGATGAAGCGCCACGGCTGGGTGTTGCTCGCGCTCGGCGCCCAGCGGGCGGCCTCGAGCGCGCCGCGCAGCGCGCCCTCGGGGAGCGCGTGGTCGGCGACGAAGGATCGGGGGCTCCAGCGCTCGGCGATGGTGTCGAGCACGGGGGCGCTGGTCTCTGCGGTGCGCGGGGTCATGGGGTCTCCAAGCGGGATCGGGTGGGCGGATCGCATGCGACGCGGCTGCGCCGCCCGTGGTCCGGGGCGCGGCTTCATCGGCGCCGGAAGAACAGAACACCCCATTCCGGCGCGCTATTCCCGTCTGTGACGGAGGATTACCCGGAAATTTCCCGAGACGACGCCGAAGCCGGGTCCGCACCTCCGGGCACGCCACCGGTCTCGCCGATGGCTCGGAGGCCCGCCACGAGCGCCCGGAGGCCGAACTCGAAGGTGCGCTGCGCGGGGGTGATCCCCGCCGCCGAAGCTGCGGCGCGCGCAGCGGCCTCGGTGCGCAGCAGCGCCGGGGCGCGCTCGGGCTCGTGCACCGGGCGCAGGTTGTCGGGCGGTGTGAGGCCGTCGAGCGCCGAGCCGATGATGAAGGATTCGAGGGCGACGAGCGCGGGCACGATCAGGTCGGACGGGTAGCCGTCGCGCTCGAACGCGGCGACGATCCGCTCGTAGTCCGCGATGGACTCGGGCTCGCCGTCGATCGGCAGGGTGGCGAGGGCGGCGATGAGGCCCGGGTGCCGACCGAAGGCCTCGATCGAGGCGCGCGCCCACGGCAGGATCGCCTCGTGCCAGGGCTGCTCGTCGAAGCCGTGGGTGCCGAGGCGCAGGGTGATCTGGCCGCGCATGGCGGCGATGAGCGCGGCCTTGGTGGGGAAGTAGTGGTGCAGGGCGGAGGGCTGCACGCCGAGCCTGCGCGCGAGGGACGCGAGCGAGAACTCGGGCCCGTTGGCGTCGGCGAGCTCGAACGCGGCCTCCAGGATCCGCTCGTGCGAGAGCACGGCGGTGCGCGGTCGGCCGACGCGGCGCGCGGGGCCCTCCGATTCGCTCATACCCTCGATCCTCCCAGATCCGTGCGGCGGCGGCACCCGCTTGCGCAATTAATTGAATCATCGTAAATTAATCCCGGCGAAGCGGACCGCGACGCCGCTCACGCGACGACGGGCGAGGAGAGACGTGTCGACGAGGACTGCGGACATCATCATCGAGGGTGCGCGCGTGCGCACCATGCTGCCGGGCGATTTCGACGGGGGAGCGCCCCGATCCATCGCGATCGCGGGCGGCCGGATCCTCGGCGTCGGCGCCGCCGATGCGGTGCGGGAGGCGTTCCGCGGATCGGGCACCCGCATCGACGACGCGGCCGGCCGCACCGTCACTCCCGGCCTCATCGATGCGCACCTGCACCCGATCCAGGGGGTCGACATCGTGCAGGGCGTCGATCTCGGCGGCCTCACCGATCTGCGGATCGTGCTCGATCGGCTGCGCGAGGAGGCCGCGCGCGTGCGCCGCGACACCGTCGGCGGTTGGGTGCGCGCCTGGAACCTCGACTACGCCGCCTTCGAGGGGACGCGCATCGCCGCCGCCACGATCGACGAGGCGCTCGGCGACGTCCCCGCGCTGCTCTACTTCTTCGACGTGCACACCGCGCTCGTCAACACCGCCGGGCTCGCCGCGGCCGGCATCACAGGTGCGCGCACCTTCGAGGACACCTCCGAGGTCGTGGTCGACGCGGACGGCCGCCCGACGGGCGAGCTGCGCGAGGAGAGCGCCTACGCCGACGTGCTCGCCGTGATCCCGAAGCTCAGCCGCGAGGAGACGCTCGATACCGCGCGGCGCACCCTCGCGCTCATGCGCCGCTCGGGTCTCACGGGCGGCGCGATCATGGACGGCAACACCGGGACCCTCGACCTGCTCGAGGCGCTGGACGCCACCGGATCGGGTCTGCCGGTGCGCATCGTCAGCGCGGTCGACGTGAAGCCCGCGGCGGACGCCGAGGAGCGAGCCCGACTCATGGCCCAGCGCGACCGCGGCGGCGACCGGTGGCGCGGCGGGATGATCAAGCTCTACGCCGACGGCGTCATCGACTCGGGCACCGGCTGGCTCTACGAGCCCGACACGCACGGCGAGGGCACGACCCCGTTCTGGGCAGATCACGACGCATTCGTGCGCGCGGTCGCCGAGTTCACCGCGGCCGGGTTCCAGATCGCCACGCACGCGATCGGCGACCGCGCCGTGGGCGAGACGATCTCGGCCTACGAGGCGGCGGGCCTGCGCGCCGCCGGCCGCCCGACGCACCGCATCGAGCACCTCGAGTGCCTCGATCCCCGCGACATCGCCCGCCTCGCCGCCACGGGCGTCACCGCATCGATGCAGCTCATGCACATGCAGTGGCGGATCCCCGACGGCAGCGACGCCTGGTCGGAGCGCCTCGGCCCGGATCGCGCGAAGCAGGCGTGGAACGCGGGATCGGTGCTGCGCGCCGGCGCCCCGCTCGCGCTCGGCTCCGACTGGCCGATCGCCGAGCTCGACGCCCGCGTCGGCCTCGCATGGGCGATGCTGCGCCGCACGCCGGGCGACCGGGACGCGCACGTGTACGAGCCCGAGGAGCGCCTCACTGCGCTCGAGGCGCTGCACGGCTACACCCGCGGCGCCGCGCTCGCGCAGGGCGACGACGACCTCGGCGTGATCCGCGAAGGAGCTCACGCCGACCTGGCGGTCTGGGAGGAGGATCCCGCGCTCGTCTCCGGCGACGAGATCCTGCACCTCCCCGTCACCACCACCTACCTCGCCGGCGTCCGCGACGACGCCCCGACCTCGGCCGCGCGCGCCGAGTAGCCCGAACGGAACACCCCTCAGATGCAGAACACCGCTCTCGCCCTCCTCCCGATCGTCACGATCCTGCTCGTGTCGGTCTTCACCCGCCGCACCCTGCTCGCGCTCTTCTGCGGCACGGTCGTCGGCGCGCTGCTGCTCAGCGGCTTCGGCTTCGTCGATTCGTGGATCGGCTACTTCGGCACCTCGATGAACGACGAGACGGTGCAGTGGCTGCTGCTCGTCGTCGCGCTCTTCGGCATGCTCATCGCCGTGTTCAACGCCTCCGGCGCCGTGCGCGACTTCGCGCTCTGGGCCGAGCGCTTCGTGAACTCGCGCCGCCGCTCGCTCGTCGCGACCTGGCTGCTCACCATCGTGCTGTTCATCGACGACTACCTGAACGCGCTCACCGTCGGCACCTCAATGAAGTCGGTGACCGACCGCTACGGGGTGCCGCGCACCATGCTCGGCAGCATCATCAAGATGACGTCGGCGCCCATCGCGGTGCTCATCCCGTTCTCGACCTGGGCCGTGTTCTTCGCCGCGCTGCTCGAGAAGGACGGCGTGACCGTCGGCGGCAGCGGCATGGGCGCCTACATCCAGGGCCTGCCGTTCGTGTTCTTCGGCTGGATCGCGCTCATCATCGGCCTGCTGCTCGCCCTGGGCGTGCTGCCCGCGGTCGGCACCCTGCGCGCCGACGTGCGCCGGGCGCGCGAGACGGGCGACACCCTGCCCGCCAACACTACCGACGAGGAGCGCGCGTTCGAGCAGGCCGGCATGCAGGGCGACGCGCCCAGCCGTCCGCTGCCGTTCGCGTTCCTGATCCCCATCGCGACGCTCGTGGCCGTCACCATCGCGAGCGGCATCGACATCGTCAAGGGATCGGCCGCGGCGCTCGTCGTCGCGATCGTCATCTCCCTGATCCAGCGCCGCCTCACGTTCCGCAAGGTGCTCGACCAGGCGTTCGAGGGCATCGCGAGCATGATGTTCGTGATGGTGCTGTCGGTGCTCGCCTTCATGGTGCAGCACATGAACATGGACCTGAAGCTCGTCGACTGGGTCATCGAGGTCACCCAGCCGCTCATGACGGGCGCGCTGCTCCCCGCGATCGTGTTCCTCGTCTGCGGCATCTACGCCTATGCGACGGGATCCTTCTGGGATCTCGCGGCGGTCATCACGCCGATCGTGCTGCCGCTCGCCATCGCCATGGGCGTCGACCCGATCCTCGCGGGCGCCGCGGTGTTCTCGGGTGCGGCCTTCGGCTCGACCACCTGCCTGTACGGCGACGGCATCATCCTCGCCTCCCGCTCGGTCGGCGTGAAGCCCGTCAACCTGATGACCGCGATCCTGCCCTACGCGGGCCTCGCGGGGGCGCTCACCTTCATCGCCTACCTCATCACGGGCTTCGTCATGGCGTAGGGCCGCCGATCCCGGTCGTTCCCGCTGCGAGCGGCCGGGATCAGCCGCCGCCGAGCAGCCAGGCGATCAGCGCGATGACGGGCAGCGACGCGAACGTCGTGACGAACACGATGTCGCGCACGATGGTCTCGGCCTTCCCGTAGGTGGCCGCGTAGTTGTAGACGTTCTGCGCGGTCGGCAGCGCCGCGATGACGGTAGCGACGAACAGCTGGTGCGGCGGGAGCCCGATCGCGACGCCGAGCCCCCAGGCGATGAGCGGCATCGCCAGCACCTTGAGCGCGGTCGAGACGAGCACGAGCCGCACGCCGGTGCCCGGCTGCAGCGCGCGCTGCCCGTGCAGCGAGATGCCGAAGCTCAGCAGCACCATCGGGATCGCGGCGCCGCCGATCATCTCGAGCGGGGCGAGCACGAGCTTCGGCACCGGAACCGCGAACAGCGCGCACAGCACCCCGGCGAGGCAGGCGATGATGATCGGGTTGGTGAACGCCCGACCCACCGCGAGCAGCACGCCGCGGACGCCCGAGCCGCGAGCGCGTCCGGCGCGCGTCGAGTCGAGGATCGACAGGATCACCGGTGCGTACAGCGCGAGCTGCACGATGATGAGCGGGGCCACGTAGGCCGCATCGCCGAGGATGTAGACGGCGACCGGCAGGCCGAGGTTGTTGGAGTTGACGTAGCCCGATCCCGTGGCGGCGAGCGTGGTCGTGGCGAGGTCCCGCGGGAACCAGACGCGCGAGATCACGATGAACGCCGCCGCGACGACGAGCGCCGCGATGGTCGTGACGAGGATCACGGGCGAGCGCAGCACCGAGATGTCGCTCCGGTGGAGCACCGTGAACATGAGCGCCGGGGTCGCGACGAAGAACGCCACCCGGTTGAGCGTGAGCCGCTGATCGCCGCGCACGACCCCGAGGCGGCCGGCCAGGTACCCGATGCCGATCACGCCGAGGATCAGCGCGAATCCCTCGAGCACTCCGGTCATGCGGCCAGGCTATCGGGCGGTGCCCGGGGCGGGCGCGGGGCCCGGTGCCGTGCCCGCCTGCGATCCGAGCGCCGCCGCGGCCTCCTCCGCGATGATCGCGCTCAGCCGGTCGAGCACGGGGGAGCGCAGGTTCCAGCGCTGCCAGTAGAGCGGCAGGGCGACGGGCCGGCCCGGATCGAGCTCGACCACGCGGCCGTCGGCGATGGCGTCGCGGCACTGCAGCTCGGGCACCATGCCCCAGCCCATGCCGAGCTCGATCGCCTGCAGGAACTCGGCCGACGACGGGATGAAGTGCCGGGGCGGACTGAGGGGCGCCCGCGTGTGCCGACGGATGAAGCGCTGCTGGAACACGTCGTGCCGGTCGAACTCGATCTGCGGCGCGAGGCGCAGGGCCTCGGCGGTGAGCCCGCCCGCGAAGTGCTCCGCCGCGAAGTCGGGCTCGGCCACGGCGAGGTAGCGATCCACGACCACGCGCGTCGAGCTGCACCCGGGCACCGCCTCCTTGGTCGACGTGAGGCCCGCCATCGCCGCGCCGCGGCGCAGCAGCTCGGTCGAGACGGTCTCGTCGGCGCGCAGCACCTCGAAGCGCGCGTCGGTCTCGCGGGCCGCCCGGGCGAGCGCCGGCACGACCCAGGTCGCGAGCGAGTCCGCGTTGACGACGAGCGGGATCGCGGTGCCGCCGCTCGGGCCGCCCGAGAGCTCGCGCGCGACGTCGTCGACGATGCGCTCCAGCTGTCGCGCCGCGCGCAGCACGGCGGCGCCGGCCTCCGTCACGGCGATGGGGCGGGTGCGCTGCAGCAGCACGGATCCGGTGCGGCGCTCCATGCCGCTGAGGCGCTGGCTGATGGCCGACGGGGTGACGTGCAGCTGTCGCGCCGCGCCCTCGAGGCTGCCCTCGTCGACGATCGCGGCGAAGGTGCGCAGGTGCTCGACGGGGAGGTCCATGCCTGCATCTTAAGCAGAACTGATGCAGCATGAGAATCATGAGGCACGCTCAAGTAGCGTCGAGCACGGTCCCAGCCCTAGCGTCGACTCCATGATCCTTCCCTTCCTCGTCGGCATCGGCAGCGGGCTCTCGCTCATCATGGCCATCGGCGCGCAGAACGCGTTCGTGCTGCGCCAGGGCATCCGCCGCGAGCACGTGCTGCCCGTGGTGCTCATCTGCGGGCTCACCGACGCCCTGCTCGAGCTCGCGGGCGTCGCCGGCATCGGCTTCGTCGTCGAGCGCGCGCCGCTCGTGCTGGAAATCGTGCGCTGGGGCGGCGTGCTGTTCCTGCTCTGGTACGCCTGGACCGCGTTCCAGCGCGCCCGCAGGCCCGAGGTGCTCGTCGCGGGCGAGGGCAGCGGGGGATCCCTGCGCCGCACCGTGCTCGCCTGCCTCGCGATCACCTGGCTCAATCCGCACGTCTACCTCGACACGATGGTGCTCATGGGCTCGATCGGCAACGCGCAGGGCGACCCCGGCAAGTGGTGGTTCGTCGCCGGCGGCGCGCTCGCGAGCATTGTCTGGTTCGCGCTGATCGGCTACGGCGCCCGCGCGCTCACCCGCTTCTTCGCGACGCCGAAGTCCTGGCGGATCCTCGACGGCGTCGTGGCCGTGACGATGCTCGTGATCGCCGCCCGCCTCGCCTTCGGCGGCATCGGGGCGTAACCGCGCGGAACGTCGCGAATCCGATGCTCGCCGCGGCGCCTGTGCGCTCGCTATTCTGAGCGCATCGGGCGGCGCGCTGCCGCCCATGACGCGTCGATGGGGGAGAGCGATGGTCGAGCTGGGGGAGCGCGCCGGAACGAGCGCCTGGTCAGGATTCTGGAACCGCGGGAGCTGGTGGAAGGCGCTGCTCGCGGCCGCGGTCTACCTGGCGCTCTACGAGGGGGTGAGCCTGCTCCTCGGACTGGCCTGGGGCGCGGACGTCGACCCGAATCCCTTCGCGAACGCGCAGAGCGTGCTCGTCGCGCTCGTCGCCCCGCTGATCGTCGGCGCGATCCTGCTCGTCGCGTTCGTCGCCTCGCTGCGCTGGTTCCCCGCGCTGTTCGGCCGGCAGCCGATCCGCGGCGGCCGGTGGATGTGGATCGCGGTCGTCATCCTGCTGCTGCCGATCGCGCTGCGCCTCATCGGCATCGACTACGGCTCGTACGCCGCGGGCGTCGTGCCGCTGACCTTCCTCGCGGGCCTGCTCGTCGGCTTCACCGAGGAGCTCCTCACGCGCGGCATCGCGGTGAAGATCCTGCGCGACGCGGGGCACGGCGAGCTCGCCGTCGCCGTGATCTCCTCCGCGCTGTTCGCGCTGCTGCACTCCGTCAACCTGCTGACCGGGCAGCCGATCGGGACGGTGCTGCTCACCATCGGCTACGCGTTCGCCTTCGGGGTGCTGATGTACCTCGTGCTGCGGGTCACCGGGTCGCTCATCTGGCCGATCATCATCCACGGCTTGACCGACCCGACCACCTTCCTCTCGACCGGCGGTATCGACGTCGCCGCGAGCGGTCCCCAGAACGCGCTCCTCGTGCTCGCCGGCCCGTTCAACTTCGTCATCATGGCCTTCGCGGTGATCGCGCTCTGCTGCATCCGGGGACGCGTCGGAGCGACCGGTGCGGCCGGTCGCGGCCGGTACGATGGGATGCATGCAGCTGAATGAAGACGACCGCCGATTCCTCGACCTCGCGATCGAGCAGGCGAGGATCGGCTGGGACGAGGGCGGCGTGCCCATCGGCGCCGCGCTCGTGCACTTCGGCGAGAACGGACCCGAGGTGCTCGCGGTCGGCCGCAACCGGCGCGTGCAGATGGGCAGCGCGATCCGCCACGGCGAGACCGACTGCCTCGAGAACGCCGGGCGCCTCCCCGCGAGCGTCTACCGCAACAGCGTGCTCTACACGACCCTGTCGCCCTGCACCATGTGCGCCGGCACCGCGATCCTCTACGACATCCCGCGCATCGTGATCGGCGAGAACCGCAGCTTCGAGGCCTCGGAGGAGTGGCTGCGTTCGAAGGGCACCGAGCTCGTCGTCGCCGACGACGCCGCGTGCGTCGACCTCATGAACCGCATGATGACCGAGCGCCCCGAGATCTGGGCGGAAGACATCGGCGTCGAGACCGCCGACCTCGAGGGCGCGGCCGGCGAGGCCCGCGCGTGAGCGCCGGCAGCGTTCACGAGCAGCAGACCACGACGGAGCAGCCGGGATCGACGCCGATCGATCCCGACTACCCCGTCACGCCCGTGCCGCCGCACGCGCGCAAGGGCTTCTTCTCGCTCATGGTGGTGCTGCTCGGCTTCACCATCTTCACCCCGACCATGCTCGCCGGCGCCGCGCTCGGCAAGGCCTTCGGCCTGAGCGAGCTGCTCGTCGTCATCGCGCTCGGCTCGGCCGTGCTCGGCACCTACGTCGCCGTGCTCGGCTGGATCGGCGCCCGCACCGGCCTCACCACGGTCGTGATGGCCCGGTACACGCTCGGCACCCGCGGATCGAAGCTCGCGTCGATCCTGCTCGGCGGCACCCAGATCGGCTGGTACGGCGTGGTTGTCGGCACCATCGGCGCGCTCACCGCGCAGGCCTTCGGCTGGGAGTCGTACGGCGCGAAGGCCGCGGTCATGATCGTCGTCAGCGCGCTCATGTGCGCGACCGCCGTGTACGGCTACCGCGGCATGTACTGGGTCTCGCTCATCTCGACGCCGCTCATCCTGATCCTCGCGTTCTGGGTGATGTTCCGCTCGCTCGACGAGGTCGGCGGCTGGGCGGGCCTCGCCGCGATCCACCCCGACGGCTCGATGCCCATCGCGGTGGCCGTCACCGCGGTCGTCGGCACCTTCGTCTCGGCGGGAACCCAGGCGCCCAACTGGACCCGCTTCGGCCGCAGCGGCGGCCAGGCCGTGATCGCCTGCGTCGTCGGCTTCCTCGTCGGCAACGGCCTCATGATCTTCTTCGGCGCGATCGGTGCGATCACCTTCGGCGAGGGCGATTTCGTGCTCGTGCTGTTCAACCTCGGCATGATCGGCTGGGGCCTGTTCCTGCTGTTCGGCAACCTGTGGAAGTCGAACGCCGACGCCGCCTACTCGTTCGGCGTCGCCGGGGCCGAACTCTTCAACCGGCCGAGCAAGACCCGCTTCGTGATCTTCGGCTCCGTCATCGGCACCGTGCTCGCGCTCGTCGGCGTGCACGAGCACCTGCCGCAGTACCTCGGCCTGCTCGGCACCTTCATCCCGCCGCTCGGCGGCGTGATCATCGGCGACTACCTGGCCCGCTGGCGGCGCACGCAGATGCCCGAGGGCGAGGCGCTGCCGCGCTTCAACTGGGTGAACCTCGGCGTCTACGTCGTGGCGTGCGCGGCGGCCTGGGTGTCGGGCCAGTTCTCCTTCGGGATCCCGCCGGTCATCGGCATCGCGGTCGCGCTCGTGCTCAGCGTCGCGCTGACCCGCTTCGGCCCGCAGCGGCCGCTGCAGGGGCTGACCGAGGCCATCGACCTCGACTGAGCGAGCGCGCCCTCGGGCGCGGGTGCGCTCGTGCCTGCGGCCGTGCTTGTGATCGCGGAGTCCGGGTTGGATCCTGCATGCACCTCATCGAGAGGACCCGAATGCACCGTTCCTCCCGCGAAAGAGGTGCATTCGGGTCCTCTCGAGGGTGAGAGTCGGCGCGGCGCCCGGGTTCTCCCGCGATGATCCCCGCGGGCTACCCCGCCAGCAGCGCCAGGAGCGCGTCGACGTCCTCGGGGTTCGTGTCCCAGGCGCACATGAGGCGGAACAGGCCCGGGCGTCCCGGCCACTCCGAGAACGCGTAGCGCGTGCGCGCCCGCTCGGCCGCGGCGGCGGGCAGCAGCGCGAACACCCCGTTCGACTCGACCGGGAACGCGAGCGTGAAACCGGGATCCTGCGCGCCGAGCGCGGCGATGCCGGTCCCGAGCCGAGCGGCCATCGTGTTCGCGTGCGACGCCGAGCGGTGCCAGAGGTCCCCCTCGTAGAGGGCGGTCAGCTGCGCGGAGGCGAAGCGCATCTTCGACGCGAGCTGCAGATTGATCTTGCGCAGGTACGGCATGCCGGGGGTCGCGCCCGGCCGCAGCACGATCACGGCCTCGGCGCCGACGAGGCCGTTCTTGGTGCCGCCGAGGCTCAGCAGGTCGGCGCCGGCCTCGGCGGTCGTCGCCGCGAGGGAGGTGCCGAGATACGCGGACGCGTTGCCGAGCCGGGATCCGTCGACGTGCAGCAGCATGCCGTGGGCGTGCGCCTGCTCGGCGAGCGCGGCGACCTCGTCGGCGGAGTAGGAGGTGCCGAACTCCGTCGACTGCGAGATCGAGACGGCGAGCGGCTCGGCGCGGTGCTCGTTGCCCCAGCCCCAGGCCTGCTGCGCGACGAGCTCGGGCGTGAGCTTGCCGTCGGGCGTCCCGACCGTCAGCAGCTTGAGCCCGCCCGTCTTCTCGGGAGCGCCGGTCTCGTCGGTGGCGATGTGCGCGGTCGCTGCGCAGATGACCGCGCCCCAGCGGGGCAGGGCGGCCTGCAGCGCGAGCACGTTCGCGCCCGTGCCGTTGAAGACGGGGTACGCCTGGGCGGAGGTGCCGAACAGCTCCTTCGCGAGGCCCTGGAACCGGGCCGTCCACGCGTCGTCGCCGTACGCGGGCGCGTGCCCGACGTTCGCGGCGGCCAGCGCGGCGAGGGCTTCGGGATGGGCGCCGGCCCAGTTGTCGGACGCGAAGCTCGCCGGATGCGCGGCGGGATCGGTGCTGATGGGGGCGGCGGCGGTGGAGGGGGCGCTCGGGCTGCTCTGCGGGGCGCTGTTTCGCGGGTCGGTCACCTCGTCAGCCTAGCCCCGGCGCCCGAACCGACGCGGCTGCCCCGATCCGCCCCGGCCTCAGCCTTGGCCCCGGCGCCCCGCCTGCGGGAGGCACCCCGGGGCACGACCGGTGGACGCTTTCCCGACGACTGGACGCCATCTTTCCGTGATATTCGGCGTCCACTCGCCGGGAGAACGTCCACCGGTCGGCAAGGCATCCACCGGTCGGCAAGGCGTCCACTCGTCGGGAGAACGTCCACTGGTCGGGAAGGCGTCCACTGGTCGGGAAGGCATCCACTCGGCGGGCCCCGGCCGGCACGCATCCACCGACCGGTGGATGCCGGGCTCGCGAAAGATCAGCCGGTCGGGCGCTGCCGCCGGGCGGCGCGGGCGGTGATCCTGGAACCATGAGCAGAACCGGAACATCCAGTGGGGGCAGCGCGCCGGCCATCGCCGTGCGCGGCCTCGGCAAGCAGTACGGCGGGCGCCCGATCCTCGACGGCGTCGATCTCGAGATCGGGCGCGGTGAGACGTACGCGCTGCTCGGGCCGAACGGGGCGGGCAAGAGCACCACGATCGAGATTCTCGAGGGCTTCCGCACGAGCGGCGGCGGCAGCGTCAAGGTGCTCGGCGAGGACCCCGCGAAGGCGGATCGGGCCTGGCGCGCGCGGATCGGGATCGTGCCGCAGACCACGGCCGAGTTCGGCCCGTACACGCCGCGCGAACTGCTGGAGCACCACCGCCGCTTCTCGCCCGACCCCCGCGGCGTCGACGAGGTGCTCGAACTCGTCGGACTCACCGAACAGGCGAGGATCCGCGCGCCGAAGCTGTCGGGCGGGCAGCAGCGCCGCCTCGACGTCGCGCTCGGGATCATCGGCGGGCCCGAGCTCGTGTTCCTCGACGAGCCCACCACGGGCTTCGACCCCGAGGCGCGGCGGCAGTTCTGGAGCATGCTCGAGGGCCTGACGGCGACGGGCACCACGATCCTGCTCACCACCCACTACCTCGACGAGGCCGAGCGCCTGGCCGACCGGGTCGGCGTGCTGAACGGCGGACGGATCGTCGCCGAGGCGCCGCCCGCCGAGCTCGGCGGTGCCGAGCAGCGCATGCCGATCGTGCGGTGGCGCGAAGAGGGGCGCGTGCTCGAGCGCCGCACCGAGCGGCCGGGCGAGCTGATCGCGAGGCTCGTCGCCGCGGCCGACGGCGAGCCCGACTGGCTGGAGGTGATCCGGCCCTCGCTGGAGGACGTCTACCTCGGCCTCATCGGCGCCTTCCGCGCCGACGGCGCCGACGCCGACGCCGACGGCACCGATACCAGCGGCACCGACAGCGCCGGCACCGACAGCGACGACGCCGACACCGACGGCACCGGAACGACGCGGCAGGAGGCCGGAGCATGAGCGCCATCACCATCGGATTCGCCCGGATCCGCTTCGAACTGCTGGGCTACTTCCGCAGGCCCGACACCGTCTTCTTCACCTTCCTGTTCCCGCTGCTCATGCTCGGCATCTTCGGCGCGGCCTTCTCGTCGCTCGGCGACGTGGGGGCGAAGCCCGACGGCACGGGCGGCGTCAGCATGGCGGCCTACTACCTGCCCGGCCTCGTCGCGGCGGGCATCTTCCTCTCGGGCGTGCAGAACCTCGCGATCGACATCGCCGGCGAGAAGCACGACGGCACCCTGAAACGCCTCGGCGGCACACCGCTCCCGCCCGCGAGCTACTTCATCGGCAAGATCGGGCTCACGCTCGTCACCGCGATCCTGCAGGCTGCGCTGACCATCGCGTTCGGCGTCGCGGTGTTCGGGATCGCCCTGCCGAGCGATCCCGCGGCCTGGGGCACCTTCGCCTGGCTGTTCCTGCTCGGGATCGCGACCATGTCGCTGCTCGGGATCGCGCTGTCGGCGCTGCCGCGCAGCGGACGCTCCGCCACCGCGGTGGTGCTGCCGATCGTGCTCGTGCTCCAGTTCATCTCGGGCGTCTACCTGCAGTTCACGGCGCTCCCGAGCTGGCTGCAGAACATCGCGAGCGTCTTCCCGCTGAAGTGGCTCGCGCAGGGCATGCGCGCGGTGTTCCTGCCCGAGCACTTCGCGAGCGCCGAGCCGTCGGGCGGGTGGGATCTCGGCCTCGTCGCGCTGATGCTCGCGGTCTGGCTCGTGGTCGGTCTCGTCGGCGCGCTGCTCACCTTCCGGTGGACGAAGCGCTCGTGATCCGAGCACCCGGGCGGTCCTGCGGGGCCGCGGTGCGTGAGAGAGTGTCGGCATGATCGAAACCCTGCGCTACCCCAAGGCCCTGCGCTGGTGGGACCTCGCGGTGGCGGGGGTCTCGATCTTCGTCGCGTACGCGCTGATCGGTTCGCGGATCATGGGGGATCCGTCGATGCAGGGCTCGTGGTTCTGGGTCGGCGCAGCGGCCTGGGCGGCGCTCGTCGTCGTCTACCTCGTGATCGGCCGCACCGCGCTGCTGCGCTCCGCGCTCGATCTGCCGGCGCGACCCGCCGACGCCGCCTTCGTGGTGGCGCTGGTCGCGGCCACCGCGCTCGCGACGAGCGCCTACCCGGGTCTCGCCGTGATCCAGGCCGTCGGGTATCCGATGATCTGGGTGCTGCTGCGACGCTATCCGGCCGCGGTCGCGGGGAGCATCGCGCTCGCCGCCGCGGTCGGTGCGGGCATGTGCGTCTCGTCCGGCCGCATGGGCGACCCGCAGCCGTGGATCGGATCGAGCGTCACCGCGCTGCTGTCGCTCGGCTTCGCGATCGCGCTGGGGACCTGGATCTCGCGGATCTCGCACGAGGGGGAGCGGCAGCGGCGGCTCGTCGCCGAGCTGACGGAGGCCCAGCACGAGGTCGCGCGTCTCTCGACCGAGGCGGGCGCCTCCGCGGAGCGCGAGCGGCTCTCGCGCGAACTGCACGACACGCTCACCCAGTCCCTCGCGGGGCTCGTGATGCTCTCCGAGCAGGCGGGGCGCGCGCTCGACGCCGGCGAGACCGAGCGCGGACGCGAACGCATCGCCCGGGTCGAGGCCGCGGCGCGCGGGGCGGTCGCCGAGGCGCGGGCGATCGTCGCCTCCGGGCGCCCGGTCGGCGACGGCGGCCTGGAGGCGGTGCTCGTGCGTGCCGCCGAGCGGCTCGCGGAGGACTCCGGCCTCGACGTGCGCTGCGACTTCGACTCGGCCGCGCCGCTCGGGCGCGAGCAGCAGGTCGTGCTCCTGCGCGTCGCGCAGGAGGGGCTCTCGAATGCGCGTCGCCACGCGCGCGCGACCTCGGTGCTGGTGCGCCTGCGCGGGCTCTCGGGCGACCGCGTCGAACTCGCCGTCGTCGACGACGGGGTCGGCCCGATGGGAGCCGGTCCAGGCTCCCCAGGTCCCGGCGCAGCCGCTGCGGACCCGGCCGGCACCGCGGACCCGGCCCCGAGCGGGCAGGCGACGTCGGGCGAGCTCCTCAGCGGCTACGGCATCGCCGGCCTGCGCGAGCGCGTCGAGCTCGCGGGCGGCGAGCTCGTCTTCGCCGCCGCACCGGGCGGCGGATCCCAGCTCATCGCGCGGATCCCGACCGGGGTCGCGCTCGCCCACGACTCCACGGACGGAGCTCCCGCATGATCCGGATCCTCGTGGTCGACGACCACCCCATCGTGCGGTCCGGGATCGTCGGCCTCCTCGAGGCCGAGCCCGACTTCGACGTGGTCGGCGAGGCCGTCGACGGCGAGACCGCCCTCGAACTCGCGGCCGCCCTCGAGCCCGACCTCGTGCTCATGGACCTGCGCATGCCCGGCATGGGCGGTGTCGAGGCGACCCGCAGGATCCTCGCCGACGCGCTCGCCGCCGGTGCCAAGCGGCGCGTGCTGGTGTTCACGACCTACGAGAGCGATGACCGGATCCTCGCGGCGATCTCGGCCGGTGCGAGTGGCTACCTCGTGAAGGCCGCGCCCGCCGAGGAGCTGCTCGCCGGGGTTCGCGCCGCGCACGCCGGGCAGACGGTGCTGGCGCCGGCGCTCGCCGTGCAGCTGGCGCAGGCGCTGCGCGGGCAGCTGGATCCGGCCGGATCGCGGGGCGTCGGGCAGGCGCCCGGCGTCGACGCCGCCGGCGGCGGCGATCCCGCGCCGCGCCTCACCGCGCGGGAGGCCGAGATCCTGGCGCTCGTCGCGGCGGGGTTCAGCAACCCGGGCATCGCGGAGCGGCTCACCATCGGCGAGTCGACGGTGAAGACGCACTTGCTGCACGTCTTCGAGAAGCTCGACGTGTCGGATCGGACGCGCGCCGTGACCCGCGCGATGGAGCTCGGCCTCATCTGAGCGCGACCGCTCGACCGGTCTGCCCTCAGGCCACCGTCGGCCGGGCGGCGTCGACAAGCGCGCGCAACAGGCGGAGGCTCTCCGGGTCGAGACGCTCCTCGGGGTGCCACTGCACGCCGACGACGAACGAGCCGTCGTCCGTCTCGGCCGCCTCGATCACCCCGTCCGGGGCGAACGCGGTCGCGACGAGTCCCGCCCCGAGCACGCCGACGCTCTGGTGATGGTGCGAGGCGATCTCGATGCGGGGACTTCCGATGATGCGCCGCAGCCGGGTGCCGTTCCGGATCTCGACCGGGTGCGCCGTGAAGGTGCCGACCAGGTCCCGGTGCGGCACGGGGTCGGTCGTGTCCCCGAGGTGCTGGACCAGGGATCCGCCCAGGGCGACGTTCAGCACCTGCAGTCCCCGGCAGATGCCGAGCACCGGGATCCCGCGGCGGATCGCCTCGCGGGCGAGCGCGATCTCGAGCTCGTCGCGCACGCGGAGCGGCGGGTCGTTCTCGACGTGGGCCTCCTGCCCGTAGAGCGCGGCGTCGAGGTCGCGGCCGCCGGGGAGCAGGAGCCCGTCGATCCGGTCGAGCAGGCGGCCCGGATCCGCGAGGTGGGTCTCGAGCGCCGGGAAGAGCAGCGGGGCGCCGCCGGCGAGCTCGACGGCGCGCGGGTAGCTGTGCGGGATCCCGTCGGTCAGGATGCGCTGCCACGCCCCCGAGCTCGAGACCTTCCGGTCGGTCACGAACCCGATCAGAGGCGCGCCCGCGCGCCCGGTCACGGCGCGCCCAGGGGGCTGTCGTCGGTCCAGTCGGTCACGCCCCATGTCGTGGCCAGCCAGACGCAGTCGGCACCGTCGTCGGCGCCGTGCCAGTGCGGCTCGTCCGGCGCGGTGCGGATCACGGTCCCTGGCGCGATCCCGGTCGTCGTGCCGTCGACGCTGCCGACGCGTCCGGTGCCGCTGACGAGGGTGAGGATCTGGCCGCCCGGGTGGCTGTGCCAGTGCGTGACGGCGCCCGATTCGTGGTGGATCCGGGCCAGATCCACCTCAGTGGCACGATCGCTCGGGCCGAGGGCGCCGGTGAGGCCCGGATCCTCCGCTTCGATGATCATCTCGAGCTGCACGGGGCCGGTGAAGCGCCCGTTGTAGACATACCCGCGGTCGCCCTCGCGAATGACCCGCACGATCAGGCCTCCGCCCGGACGGGGTTCGCGATGCGTCCGACACCGGGGATCTCGACCTCGACGACGTCGCCCGGGCGCAGGTAGCGCGGCGGAGTCCGTTCGTCGCCCACGCCGCCCGGGGTGCCCGTCGCGATCAGGTCGCCCGGTTCGAGGGTGACGCCGCGGCTCAGGTACGAGATGACCGCGGGGATGTCGAAGATGAACTGGCGGGTGTTGCCGTCCTGCATCAGTTCGCCCGAGAGCGTGGTGCGCACGGGCAGGTTGTCGCGGGCTTCGGCGTCGGGGAACGAGTCGAGGCTCACGACAGCCGGCCCGACGGGGGTGAAGGTGTCGAAACTCTTGCCGAGGGTGAACTGCCGCATGGGGGTCTCGAGCTGCGCGCGGCGCCCGGAGACGTCGTTGAGCACGGTGAAGCCGCCGACGTAGTCCCAGGCATCCTCCTCGGAGACGCGGTAGGCGGGCTTCGAGATGATCACACCGAGCTCGCCCTCGTAGTCGGTCCGGGTCTCCTCGTGCGGGATCACGATGGGGTCGAACGCTCCGGTGACGGAGCTCGGGAACTTGCCGAACATCATGGGGACGTCGGGCAGCTGCAGGTTGGTCTCCTCCACGTGCGAGAGGTAGTTCAGCCCGATCGCGAGGATCTTGCCGGGGGTTCCCGGGGCGAGCACGTGCACGTCGCCGATCTCGTGCGTCTCGCCGTCCGCGCCCGCGATGAGCGCCCAGCCGTCGGCGTCGGGCACGAAGCCCGCGGCCGGGGCGTCGCCCGCGGTGGTGATGGTGGTGCCGTCGAGTCGGCCGAGGTAGCGTCGGCCGTCGCCGGTCTCGAAGTGGATCGCCTGGGTCATCTGGGCCTCCGGTGTCGGGGTGCGGTTCGATCCGGCTCCGCATCGAGCCGGTTACTTTGCAAGTATATGCATGCTCGCAAACGACACAAGTGGTCGGCGCGGGAGCCGATTCGTGGTGGAACAATGGGGGCGTGAACACCTACATCGAGGCCCTCGCCGAAAACCTGCGCCAGCTGCGCGCCACGCACGGGCTCTCGCTCTCCCAGCTCAGCGAGCGCTCCGGCGTCGCCAAGGCGACCCTCTTCAAGGTCGAGCGCGGCCGCACGAACCCCACGCTCGAGACCCTGGTGTCCATCGCCGAGACCTTCGATGTCCCGGTGCACAGCCTCATCGCAGTGGAATCGCGGGTCGAGGTGGAGGTCGTGCGCCTCGGGGAGGGCGTCGACATCTCGGACGACGCCAGCGTCGGCAGGGTGGTGCGCAACCAGGTCATCGGTGCGGGCACGCTCGAGGTGCACCATCAAACCTTCCGCCCCGGCGCGAACGAGACCTCGCCGTCCCACGGCGCGGGCACCCGCGAGCACGTCATCGTCGAGCGGGGCAGCATCCTGGTCGGCCCGGTGGGCGAGGAAGTCAGCCTGGGTCCCGGCGACTACGCGACCTACCTCGCGAACCGGACCCACCGGTGGCACGCTCCCGACGGCGAGGCCGTCGTCTGGATCATCCACACCTTCCCCAAGGTGGTGTCCGGGGCCGAGTAGCCTTCCGGATTTCGTCGGTGCGCCCCGTGGGGCGCGAGACTTTCGTGCGTCGGCACAACGTCGCGAAGTGACACTCAAAAGGACCAAAAGTACTCTTTTACGAGTACGTATTGTCCCGAAGAAGTGGAGACGTCATGCCGGTTCCCCAGCATCTCAAACCCAGTCCGTTCACCGATCGGGTGCCGCCCGAGCTCACCGAGGAGGAGTGGCTCGACGTCGCCGGCCAGGCCACCCCCGAGTGGGTGACCGGCACCGACCGCGAGTACCGGGCGTTCCGCGCGGGCGTCGGCATGATCGACTTCTCGATGCTCCCCAAGTGGGAGATCACCGGCCCCGGCGCGATCGCGGTGCTCGACGCCGTTTTCAGCCGCGACGTGATCCGGCTCGCGCCCGGCAGCATCGCCTACGGTGCCATCGTGACCGAGGACGGCTACATGATGGACGACTGCACGGTGCTCGTCTACGGCGCCGACCACGTGCGCGTCACCGGCGGCAACTGGGAGGTCGAGGAGGTGATCCGCCTGCACCTGCTGCCCGGGACCGAGCTCGTCGAGCTGCGCGACACCATCGCCACCCTCTCGGTGCAGGGCCCGCGCAGCCGCTAGACCCTGCAGCGCCTCACCGATACGGATCTGAGCGACGCGGCCTTCCCGTATTACACGTTCCGCACCGGCATCGACCTCGCCGGGATCCCCGCACACATCAACCGCATGGGGTTCACTGCCGAGCTCGGTTACGAGGTGATGGTGCCGGTCGAACGCGGCGTGGAGCTCTGGGATCGTGTCGCCGAGGCCGGAGCCGAGTTCGGTGCGATCGGCTGCGGCGGCGGCGCGCTCATGATCGTGCGGGTCGAGGCCGGCCTCATCATGGGCGGGCTCGAGTACGACGCCGAGACGACGCCGTTCGAGTGCCGCATGGGATGGGCGGTCGATCTCGACAAGTCCGCGTTCCAGGGGCGCGAAGCGCTCGTCGCGCTCAAGGAGCGCGCGCGGCGCACGATCGTCTCCCTCGTCGTCGACACCCCCGAGGACGCCGATATCGCAGAGCTCGAGGGCGCCGTCGTGCTCGACGGCGACGAAGAGGTGGGCCGGATCACGATGGCCGTCACCTCGCCGCACCTCGACGGTGCGACCCTGGCGCTCGCGCGCATCGCGAAGGGGCATGCGGCTCGGGGATCGCGATTGATCGTGCGCGGTCCGGACGGCGGGGTCGGCGCGGAGATCGTGCCGACCCCGGTCTACGATCCGCAGCGACTGCGGGTGCGCTCGTGAGCGCGGCGGATCGGGACGCACCCGGGAGCGCCGGCGGCGCGGCCCCGGCCGGCGCGATCCCGCACGTGCTGACCCTGCGCTGCGCCGACCAGCCGGGCATCGTCGCGGCCGTCGCGCAGACCGTCTTCGCGGTCGGCGCGAACATCACCGACAGCGCCCAGTACGCGTACGAGCGCACAGGCACGTTCACGCTCCGCATGGAGATCGACGTGCCCGACGCGGCGGCGTCCCGCTTCGCCGAGGCGCTGCGTGCCGAGCTCGCTCGCTTCGATCCCGTGCTTTCGCTGCGCCCCACGGCCGAGCTGCGCCGCGCGGTGATCATGGTGTCGAAGGCCGACCACTGCCTCTGGGATCTGCTCTACCACTGGGCGGCGGGCGAGCTCCCGGTCGACATCGTCGCGATCGTGAGCAACCACGAGGCGCTGCGGCCGATCGCCGAGGCGCACGGGGTGCCGTTCCACCTGCTGCCGA
Organism: Leucobacter iarius; assembly: GCF_039530105.1. NCBI lineage: Bacteria > Bacillati > Actinomycetota > Actinomycetes > Micrococcales > Microbacteriaceae > Leucobacter > Leucobacter iarius. The sequence goes on from NZ_BAAAOB010000001.1 coordinate 595,712, forward strand.
TCACGCGCGAGACGAAGGCGGAGCGGGAGGCGGAGCTGCACCGGCTCGTGCACGAGCGCCGCGCCGACTTCATCGTGCTCGCGCGATACATGCAGATCCTGAGCGACGAGTTCTGCTCCCGCTACCCGGCGCGGATCATCAACATCCACCACTCGTTCCTGCCTGGCTTCAAAGGCGCGAAGCCCTACCACCAGGCCTACGACCGGGGCGTCAAGCTGATCGGCGCGACCGCCCACTACGTGACGAGCGACCTCGACGAGGGGCCGATCATCGAGCAGAACGTCGTGCGGGTGTCGCACCGGCTACTCGAGGACGATCTCGTGCGCACCGGCCGCGACGTCGAACGGCGCGTGCTCACCCGCGCCGTTCGGTTGCACGCCGAGGATCGTGTGATCCTGACGGGCGCGCGCACCGTGGTCTTCGACTGAGGCGCGGCGCGCTCGGGCTGCCGGGGCCCGAGCGCGCCGCCCTCTCGCCACAGCGACCGGGCCCGTTTCATCCTCTGCCGGAGCGGAAGGATGAAACGGGCCCGGTCGATGCTGCGCGGGGGCGGGCGCGCGGGGGCGGCGCGGGGCCGAGCCCGCTACTCGTGGTGCACGAGCCCGGCGTAGCGCTCCGGGCTGCGGCGCTTCGCGATCTTCGCGGCGACGACGCCCGCGGCGAACATGGCGACGGGCACGAGCTCGAGCACGATGTTGAGTGCCGGGCTGTCGACGGCGCCCGACAGCGAACCGAAGTTGAACATGGCGGTCAGCATGATGCTGCCCAGCACGACGAACGCGAGCACGGGGGAGACGGTCGACACCCACGCGTTGCCCCGCTTGGCCGGGTTGCGGCGGAAGTAGACGAAGATCGCCGCGCTCGTGAGCACGAACACCATGAGGATCGCGAGCGTGCCGACCGCGACCTCCCAGCCGATGAACGTGGCGGGTTCGAGCCCCGACAGCATCCAGAGCAGGATCGCGACGACGCCGACCGCGGAGGTCGCGACCGAGGCGATGAAGGGTGCGCCGGACTTCGGGTGCACCGCCGTGAGCCGCTGCGGCAGTACCGAGTGGCCCATCGAGTGCAGGTAGCGGGCGGCGATGTTGTGGTACGCGAGCACGCAGGCGAACATCGAGGTCAGCGCGACCACCTGCATGATCTGCGAGAAGACCGGCCCGACGTACCGCGCCCCCGTCTCGTAGACGATGGAGAACTGCAGCGCGGGGTCCGCACGCAGCGCCCGCATCACGCCGTGCGTGCCCCAGCCCTGCACGAAGCCCCACACCGCGAACGAGTAGAAGACGGCCGCCGATCCCAGGGTGATGTAGATGGCGCGCGGGATGGTCCGCTCGGGATCGCGGGCCTCGTCGCGGAAGATCGCGGTCGCCTCGAAGCCGAGGCCGACGCTGAAACCGATGAGCAGGCTGATGGCGAGCGGCGCCGAGAAGAGCACATCGGGAGTCAGGCCCGCGAACAGGGAGACGCCCTCGCTCGGGGTGCCGCCCCGCACGATCACGGCGACGTTCATGACGATGATGGTGAGCACCTCGACGATGAGCACGACGGAGAGCACCTTCGCGTTCACGTCGATGTTCGAGACGCCGAGCACGCCGACGATCGCGATCATGACGAACACCCACACGAACCAGGGCAGCCGGGGCGCATCGTCGCCGAAGAACCCCGCCAGGGTGTCGGTGATGGTCATCGCCATGAGCGTGTAGACGAAGCTCTGGAACACCAGGTAGCCCGCGATCGCGACGAAGCCGGCACCGACCCCGACGTCGCGGCCGAATCCGGCGGTGACGTAGGAGTAGAAGGCGCCGGCCTTCGGTACGTAGCGGGTCATCGCCGCGAAGCCGGGCGCGAACAGCATGAGCAGCATGGGTGCGATGAAGTAGATCGCCGCCATGCCGGCTCCGTTGCCGTTGAGCATGTTGGTCGGGGCCGAGACGAGGATCGTCAGCGGGGCCGCGGCCGCGACCACCATGAAGACGATCGCGATCGGGCCGAGCCGGCCCGTGAGGCGACCGGGGGTCGCGGAGGCGCCGGTGGCCACGGGCGCACCGGGGTCGAGGAGTTCTTCTTGCACAGACATCGTTGTCCTTCGGGAGAGTGCGGGGAGGCGGGTGGTGAGGGTCAGAGCGCGGGCCGCGCGGCCTGCAGCGTCTTGAAGACGCCGCCGCCGGGATCCACCACGACGCCCCACACGCCGAAGCTGCTCGTATTGTCGCGCGTATTGACGGTGCCGCCAGTCGCGGCGGCGGCATCGACCGCCGCGGCCTGGTCGGCGACGGAGAACCAGGGCAGCCAGTGCGGGGGCAGGAACGGCCGGGCCTCCTCGGCGACCTCGAAGGAGCCGCGCAGCGCGAGCCCGTCCGCGTCGCGGAAGAAGCAGACGTCGTGCGGGACCACCGGGTCATGCACCGAGTCGGGGAACAGCGCCCGCTGGAACGCGACCTCGGCGTCGAGGTCGTGGTTCGTCGGATCCACGAGTGCGAGGAAGCCGAGGCGCGTCGTGGGCGGGATCGCGCGGCCGGGGGCGGGGACGGCGAGCCCGAACGGCGCCCCGAACGGGTCGGAGAGGCGCACCGCCCGGCCCGGCGCGAGCATCGGTTCCGGATCCCGGAGCACCGCGGCACCCGCGGCGACCGCGCGAGCCACCGCCGCATCGAGATCCGGCTCGGTGCCGAGGAACACCTGCCAGCCGATCTCGGCGGCGGGAAGTCCGGGATCCACGAGCACGCCGGCCGCGATCGCGCCGTCGCGCGACAGCGTCCCGGTCGCCCGGCCGTTGCCGGCGGGCTCCAACCGCAGCTCGAGGCCGAGCACGGCGGCGTAGAAGTCCGCCAGCCCCTCGGCCGAGCGCACGCGCAGCTCCTGCCAGACCGACGCCCCGACCGGGTAGTCGACCGCCGCGCTCACGCGGCGACCCCCGCCTCGGCGGCGACGTCGGCCGGTGCGCCGTCGAAGTGGAACCCGACCGCCGGGGCGGCGAAGAACTGGAACTGGTCCGTGCGGCTCATCGTGGTCCAGATGTCGCGGAAGTACCGCTGCAGCCGCTGGCCGTCCTGCGATGCGCTCGTCCCGGCCGTGCGGATCAGCTCCTGCAGCGCCTCCCAGACCAGCTCCTCCGCGACGAAGTGCGCGTTGTTCAACCGCATGGAACGCGAACCGTCGAACGCGATCCCGTCCTCGGCGACCTGCCTGCCGTACTCGGCGTAGAGCTCGCCGTTGCGGATCAGGGTCGCGCTCGCCGCATCGATGCGCGACATCGACATGCCCAGCACGCGGCGCCAGTCGTCGTTGTCGGCGCGCATCGACCCCGTCGCGCTGAACGGCGCGCGGGTCGTGCGGATGATCCGCTCGTACTCGTCGCACGCGGCATAGCCGAGCCCCACCGCGACCGATGCGACCTCGCCCTCCGCGAAGCCGAAGAACACCCCCGAGTACATCGGGTTGCCGTGCAGCGCGTATCCCGGGGTCGGCTCGGCGAGATCGGTGGTCCAGGTCTCGGGGCAGATGCGGTGGTCGGGCACGAACACCCGATCCATCTCGATGCCGTTCGAACCGCTTCCGCGCATCCCGATCACGGCGCCCCAGTCGTCGAGGACCGTGTAGTCGTCGCGGCTGACGACCGCCCAGGCGCGCGTCTCGGGCTCGCTCTCGGTGGCGGGGAGGATCACCGTCGGGAAGAAGTGGGTCGAGTAGGGGGAGCCGGAGCAGTACCGCCACTTGCCCGAGAGCAGGATCCCGCCCTCGACGCGCTCGACCCGCGCGCCCATCGGGTTGCCGGAGGCGGGGGCTGCGACGTACCCGCGTTCGCGATAGACCTCGCGCTGCGCCGACTCCGGCCAGTAGGAGGCCAGCGTCAGGTTGTGGGCGCAGGAGAGCGAGAGGCACCAGGCGGTCGAGGGGCAGCCGCGCGCCACCTCCGAGATCACGAGGTAGAACTCGCCGATGCCGAGCTCGAGCCCGCCGTAGCGGAGCGGCATCAGCATCCGGTAGAAGCCGTGCTCGACGAAGTACGCGTCGATCTCGGGCGCGAAGCGGCCCTCGTCCTCCGTGCGCTGCTGCGCCTCCCGCAGGCGGGGGCGGATCGCGCGGGCGGCCTCCACGAGTCGGGCGGTCTCTGCGCGCACTCGAGGATCGCCCGAGGTGATCGGGGTCGTGGCGTAGGGGCCGGAGAGGCCCGGCTCCTCGGTCATCGGCGGGGTCGAACGACCCGTTCCCCCGGCGGTCTCGAGGATCGTTCCGGCGCTGATCTTGGCTCTCGACATCGTTGTCTCGTTTCGTCTGCTGCGGTGATGTGCCGCTCAGTATCGCAACGGAGGAACAAGCGGGTCACCGAGCCCGGAGACGAATTCGACGGAGCCCGATGTGCACGCGGCACAGGCGGGATCCGGTCCGCTCAGTGGTGCGCGTCGTGCATGGTGCTGAAGCCGTAGAGGTTGCCCCAGGGGTCGTCGAGCACGGCGTAGCGGTTGAAGGGCGAGTCCGCCGGGGGGATTCGGACGCGCGAGCCGGAGTGCACCGCACGGGTGATCGAGTCCTCGACCGAGTCGACCTCGAAGTAGGTGATCCAGAACGGTCTCCGGCCGAGCTCGCCCATGCCGTGCAGGCGGAACACCCCTGCGGTGACGCCCTGGTCGTCGCAGAGCAGGCGCATGTCGTAGCGGTCCTCGGGCACCTCGACGACCCGGAGTCCGAGCAGCCGGGCGTAGAACTCCGCCGTCTCGGCCAGGTGCGGGGTCGCGCAGTCGAAGTTCACCGCGCTGCGCGACGCCGGGTCGTCGGCGGGGGCCTCGGCGCGGGTATCGAGGCGGACCCGCACCCCGCGCTCATCCGAGACGTAGCAGCGCAGTTCGCCGCCGCGCTCGACGAGAGCACGGCTCCAGTCGCCCGAACCGAGCCGTCCGAGGGCCTCTTCGGCGTCGTCGACGAAGAACACGGGCAGCCAGCCGCTCGGCTCCTCCTGCTGGGGGAGCCGCACGTCGTCGACGCCGACGCGGCGCAGCGCGTCGCCGGGGCGGCTGCCGGCCCCGAGGCCGAGCAGCCACTCGTAGTAGATCGCGGCCTCCTCGGCGTGGGAGGAAACGAGCTCGCAGCGCGACTCCCAGCGGTAGAACCCGGTGCTCGTGCTCATGCGTCGCCCTCCCGAGCGTGCTCGTTGTCGATCACGGCGAACGCGAGCCAGAGGTTCGCGATGTCGGCGCTGTCGTCGAGGTTCATGCCCAGCAGCTCCTCGATCTGCCCGCGGCGGTAGCGGAGCGTGTTGCGGTGGACGAAGAGCGCCTGCGTGGTGGCCTGGATGCTGCGGTTGTGCTCGAGCAGCGCACGCAGGGTGGCCAGCAGCTCGCTGCCGTGCGCCGCGTCGTAGTCGATGACCGCGCCCAGCGTGGTCTTCACGAGCTCCCGCAGCGAATCCGCGGTGTTGGTCATGACGAAGAGCTTGGCGAGGTCGACCCTGCGGGGCGTGCGCACGCCGGGTCCCTCCTGCACGGCACTGAGCGCACCGTGGTAACTGGCCCGCAGTCCGGCGATCCCGGTGTGCGGCAGTCCTACCCCCACGCGGACCGGTTCGATCGCGTCGCCCGCGGCGAGGCGGCGACGGAACGTCTCGGCGAGGCGGTCGACCATGGCGTCGTCGGGGACCACCATCACCATCCAGTCCCCGATCCGGACCGGCATGAGCGGGTCGGGCAGGTCGTGGACGAGGGAGTAGAGGCTGCCGGAGGTGAGCTGCTGCCGGTCCAGCGATGCGTTGGGGTTCCAGCCGACGATGACCCGCTGGCGGGACTCGGCGTCGATGCCGAAGGGTCGGAGGCGTACCGAGGCGTCCGCGTCGGACACCCGCATCTCGAAGAGGTCGCCCATGAGCCCCGCGAAGAGCTGAGAGCGCCCCTGCTGCTTCGCCCGGAGCCGGCCGATCTCAAGCGCGAGCAGGTCGAGCACGACCGGGATCAGACGGGCCGGATCGCGTCGCGCGCGCACCGCCAGCAGTCCGACCGTCTCGGCGTCGAGGTCGACGGGGTGCACCGTGAGCTCCGACGGGCGGTCACGCCGGCGCCCGGCGAGCACCTCCTCGAAGTCCCACAGGGTCCGCCGGGGCGCGGACGACAGCACGTTGCCGTCCATGTCGAAGAAGGCGATCTCGGCGTCGAGCGCCCGGCGCGCGGATCCCAGCAGGTGCGCGAGGTCGCCGGCCCGGGTTGCGGCGATGAGGTGTCGCACCCGGTCGTCGACGGAACGCGTCGACGCGTCGGCCGTGCGGCCTGCCGCAGTGGTCATGTGCCTCTCCCCGTCCTCGTCGACCGCGATGCTGCCGCAGCCGCGGCTCAGTCGTAGATGCCGCGGTTGCTCTCGCGCTCCATCGCGATTGACTCGGCGTCGAAGCGGAAGTAGGAGCGCGGCGGAAGCATACCCCAGACGTTCGACGAGTGGCGGTCGTCCGGGTACTCGCGGGGGACGTGCAGCTCGTCGAGCTGCTCCATGTCGCAGTAGAGCTCGATGAAGCAGTCGAGCTCGGGGGTGCGCACGTAGCCGGCGAGGTTGCCGCCGATGCCGTGGCGCACGGGCCCCCAGGGGAACACCCGGTCGTGCTGCGCGAGGTGGTCGAAGGTGCTACGGATCTCTCCCCAGTCGCCCAGGTCGAAGGCGACGTGGTGGAAGTGCGACTGCCCCGTGTTCACGAAGGCGTTCACGTGGTGGTCGGCGCCGATCCGCATGAAGGCTCCGGCGTCGCTGCCGAGCCGGTCGGCGGTCTGCTGGCCCACCACGTTGGTGTAGAAGTCGACCATCGCGTCCACATCCGCGACGAGGTAGTTCACGTGCCCGAGCCTGCGGTACCGGCCGGGACGCAGGTCGGTCGTGCTGCGCGAGGCGATCGGGAAGCGATCCTGCCCCGTCCGCTCGCGGTAGGGCACGAAGCGCACGCCGTTGTTCTCGGGGTCGACGAAGTCGACGCCCTCGTCGCTGCGCAGGTAGTCGACGCCCACCTCGCGGAGGTGCTTCTCGGCATCGTCGAGCGAGAAGTCGGGGTGCAGGTTGTACGCCGCGTACTGGATCCCCGGGGTATTGGAACGCTCGATGACGACGGAGTAGGGCTCGTAGTTCACGGCGAGGCGGATCTCGTCGGGATCCTGCTGGCGTCGGACGAGACCGAACTCCACCTCCCAGGCGTGGGCCGAGGCGTCGAGGTCCTCGACTCCGAACTTGACGTGGTCGATATCGGCGAGCTTGATCATGGATGCCTCCTTGGGGCTGTCGTGCTGAGGGTGCCTCGAAGCGTACACGAATTGTTTCTTTTAGCAAACACTTGTAGTACCGTAATCAACACTTCGGGCCGGGAACGCCCGCGCGCAGCGGGCCTCCCGGTCGCCCACCGACCCGAAAGCAGGCCGCCATGACCGAATCCCTCCTCGTCGCCGAGGCTGACCGCATCGATCGGGACGACCCCGTCGATCTCGAACGGCTGGACCGCCTGCTCGCCCGTGGGATCCGCGTGATCCGCCTGATCCACCCCGACCTCTTCGGGCGGCAGCGGGGCAAACAGTTCCCCGTGTCCGAGCTGCCGGGGATCCTCGGCGGAGTCGCCTATTCGAAGGTCAGCCTCGCCGAGGACCTGTTCGGGGTGCCGGTCGACGAAGCGGAGTTCACGCAGCTCGCCGGCCACCCCGACCTGCACGCGCGCATCGAACCCGCGACCGCGATCATCCCGCCCTGGGAACCCGACGCGGTCTGGGTGCTCTCCAGCCTGTGGGAGGGCGACGCGCGCTCGCCGCTCTGCGCCCGGGGACAGCTCGTGCGCGCGCTCGAGGAGCTGCAGCGCGCGCACGGGTGCTCGGCCGTCGCGGCCGGGGAGCCCGAGTTCTACCTCTTCGAGCGCGACGCCGAAGGGCGGCCCACGCAGCGCCCGTACAGCGCGGAGGGAGTGTCGTACACGATCGACCGGGTGACCGACCCTGCCGGCGTCGTCGGCCGGATTCACCGCGGGCTCGTCGACCTCGGCATCGGCGTGACAGCGGTCAACCGGGAGTTCTCGCCCGGGCAGTTCGAGGTCAACCTCCGGCATGCGCCGGCGCTCGCCGCAGCCGATCGCGCGTTCCTGCTGAAGACGGCGATCAAGGAGCTCGCGGTGGTCGAGGGGCGCGCCGCGAACTTCATGGCCAAGCCGCTCGGCGGAGAGGAGGGGAGCAGCCTGCACATCCACGTCTCCCTGTGGCGGGACGACGCGAACGCGTTCGCCGGATCGTCCGAGGGTGAGCCCTCGTCCGGCGCTCCGCTCGCCGACGTCCTCCGCCACGCCATCGGCGGGCTGCAGGCGCACGCGCCGGCGCTGACCGCGCTGTCCTCGCCCACGGCGAACTCGTTCAAGCGATTGCAGGGCGAAGGACTCTCGCCCGATGCCGCCGACTGGGGCGAGGACGACCGACACGTCTATCTGCGGATCCCCGCGGAGCGCGGCCCCGCGACGCGCATCGAGCTGCGGGCCGGGGACGCGAGCGCGAGCCCGCACCTGCTGCTCGCGGGCATGATCCACGCGATCCGCGATGGCCTCGACCGCCGGATCGAGCCGCTCGACGCCGGGGCTCCGCTGCCGCGCTCGCTCGAGGACGCCATCGCCGCGCTCCGAGCCGACGCGGTGCTCGCGAGCGGCTTCGGACGGGAGTTCGTCGACGTCTACGCCGCATTGAAGTTGAGCGAGGCGCGCGCCGCCCGACTCGCGGTCACCGACTGGGAGTGGCGCACCTACCACTCGCACGCCTGAGCCCGGGCGGGGAGCCCTGCGGCTCCTGAGCCCGGGCGTCCGAAGCGCACAGCGGTCCGGTGCCCTTTCGGCGCCGCGCACAATGCGGCCGTTCCGCGCGGCTCGGCACAATCGAGGCAGCGACGGCGGGTGCGTCCCGTCGAGGATCGACGACGATCCGCAGAACGAAGGAGTTGTGGCCGTGACGAAGACCGAAACCGTGCTCGAGATCCCGCCGACCCGCGAGAAGTCGGACTGGTGGCGAACCGTGCTCGGCGAGTACCCGACCGGTGTCGCGGCCGTCACCTCGCGCGACGCGGACGGGGCGGACGTCGGTCTCGTCGTCGGCACCTTCATGGCGGTCTCGGAGTCGCCGCGGCTCATCGGTTTCATGACGCAGACGAACTCCCGGCGGGCCGCGCTGATCAAGGAGCAGGGCACCTTCTGCGCGAACGTGCTCGGCTACGGGCACGAAGAGCTCAGCCGCGGGATCGCCTCGGGCGATCCCGCGGCCATGGCGCGCGGGCGCTGGCAGCGGACCCCGCTCGGCAATGTCCGGCTCGCCGACGCGATCGCCTGGTTCGAGGGACGGATCGTGCAGGTGGTGCCGGCGGGCGACCACGAGATCATCATCGCCGAGGCCGGCGAGCTCGGCGTCGGCGACGGCGACTCGGGTCTCCCGCTGCTCTTCCTGCGGGGCGGGTACGGATCCTTCACCGTGCCGAACCGGGACTTCAGCGTCCCCGCCTTCGCCTCGCGGATGCGCGTGGCCGGGACCATCGGCCAGGTGGTCGGCGAGCTCGCGGAGGTGACAGGGACCGAGTGTCTGCTCACGACGGCGGTGAACGATTCCGTCATCGTCCTCTCACAGGCCGGGGCGCTGCCCGGCCGCCCGGCCGACGGCATCGTCGGCATGGTGTTCCCGTTCGCCGCGCCCATCGCCACGGTGTTCGCCGCATGGGGGAGCGACGAGCGGCGCAAGGTCTGGCACGAGCACGCGCGGCACCTGCTGGGCCGGGTCGATCGGCCGCTGCTGCAGCGCCTCCTTGAATCGGTGCGCCTGCGCGGCTATGCGATCTCGACGGGCGACACGATGGCGGAGCGGTTCGACCGCATCGCCGACGACCCCGACAGCACGCGGGCGGAACTGGCGGAGCTCTGGGCCGGGGTGGTCCGCGACATCGAAGGCGCGCTCGAGCCTGAGGCGCGCTGCGTCGACGTGAGCTCACTGCAGTTCCCGGTCTTCAACGCGATCGGCGAGGTCGAGTTCGAGCTGGTGGTGAGCGGGGTGAGCCCCGACTCGCAGAGCGCGGACTTCGCCCGGGTGGTCGAGCGCGCCCGGGAGGCCGCGGACCGGCTGACCGAGCTGGTGGGCGAGCGGTTCCCGCGGGTGGCTCGGGGCGGCGGCCCGGCCCGCTGAGCGCTCGGGTCCGATACTTCTCCCTCCGAAAGGCTTGACAGCGCGCGCCACGGTGCCTAGGTTCATTAGTGAAGTAATGAACCGATGAAGACCGAAGAGGAGGCGCCCGTGTTCGACGATTCGCGGCCGATCTTCGTGCAGCTCGCCGATCGGATCTCCGACGACATCCTCCGCGGCACCTACGCCGAGGAGTCGCAGGTGCCCTCGACCAACGAGCTCGCGGCGTTCCTGCGCATCAACCCGGCGACCGCCGGCAAGGCGCTCAACCTCCTCGTCGACGACGGCGTGCTCTTCAAGAAGCGCGGCATCGGCATGTTCGTCTCGCCCGGAGCCAAGCGGCTCATCGGCGACCGGCGGCACGAGAGCCTCATCGCGGGCTTCGTCGACCCGCTCCTCGACGAGGCGACCGCGCTCGGCCTGGCGCCGACCGCGCTGATCGACCTCGTCGCCCGCCGCAGCGCAGAACGCGCGGGCGCCCCCGCAGACTCCGCATCCGACCCCCACCCCACGGAGGCAACGCCATGACCGCACCGACGCAGAACGCGATCGAGGTCCGCTCGCTGACCCGCACCCACGGGTCCGTCCGCGCCCTCGACGACGTCACCCTCGCCTTCCGGCGAGACACCATCACCGGGCTGCTCGGCCGCAACGGCGCCGGCAAGACCAGCCTCATGTCCATCCTGTCGGCGCAGGACCGCCAGACCTCCGGCGAGGTCCTCGTCGAGGGCGAGCCGCCGTTCGAGCACGCACGCGTCGTGGAGCGCATGTGCTTCATCCGGGACAACCAGCGGTACCCCGACGACTACAAGCTGAAGCACGTGCTGCGCGGTGCGCGCATCGGCTTTCCGGAGTGGGATCAGGCCCTCGCCGACGAGCTCGTCTCGCTGTTCCGGATCCCCGAGAAGCCGGTCGTGAAGAAGTTCTCGCGCGGCCAGCTCTCGGCGCTCGGGATCGTGATCGGGCTCGCCTCGCGTGCACCGATCACCTTCTTCGACGAGCCTTACCTGGGCCTCGACGCCACCGCGCGCACGCACTTCTACGACGTACTGCTGCGCGACTACGCGGAGCACCCGCGCACGATCGTGCTGTCGACCCACCTCATCGACGAGATGGAGCAGCTGCTCGAACGGGTCGTGATCCTCGACCGCGGTCGCCTGCTGCGCGACGCCGACGTCGACGAGCTGCGCGGGGCCGCGCACCAGGCCACGGGCCGCGACGCCGATGTCGCCGCCTACGCCGAGGGCCGCAGCGTGCTCAGCCGGCACCGCATCGGCGGGCTCGCCACGGCCGTGATCGACGGCCCGCCGAGCCCGCAGGATCGTGCCGCCGCTGCCGAGCGCGGAATCGACATCGGCTCGGTCGGCCTGCAGGAGCTCGTGGCCGCCTACGGCTTCGACGGCGCAGACACCCCCACCGAGCGGCCGGGCGCAGACACCGACCGCCCCGCCACCATCGCGAACGGAGCCCGCTCATGAACCGCATCGGCAAGGTCATCCGCCTGCACCTCAACAAGCCCTCCACGATGTTCGTCGCGCCCCTCACGATCGTGCTCCTGGTGCTCGTGATGTCGGCCATCATCGCGCTCGCCCTGCAGCGCGGCGGGCTCGACCCGAACGACCCCGGCTACGCGGTCGGCGCGCGCTACAACTCGGGCATGATGTGGTCGCTCCCCGGCTTCCTCGTCTACTACGGGGTGCAGGCGGTCGCCACCACCTTCCCGTTCGCCACGGCCACCGGCAGCACCCGCCGCTCGTACGTGCTCGGCACGGCGATCGCGAACCTGATCCAGTCGGCGTTCATCACGGCGATCATGCTGGCGCTGCTCGGCATCGAGCTGGCGACCGGGCACTGGTTCATGAACGTCTACGCCCTCGACGTCAACGGCCTGGGCGCCGGCAACCCGTTCGTGCTCGCCCCGGTGGTGTTCCTCGGCACCTTCACCCTGCTCAGCATCGGAGGCGTGTTCGGGGCGATCTGGCTCCGCTTCGGTCCGAAGGGGCCCGCGGTGCTCGGTCTCCTGCTCGGCCTCGCGGCCGCTCTCTCGGTGCTGCTGCTCGCGCCGCAGCTCGGCGAGATCATCCCCGCGATCACCGGAGGGATCCTCGCCGGGGTCGCCGTTGCGATCGCCGCGATCGCGCTCGTCGGCACCTGGCTGTCGATGCGCCGCACCTCGGTGCGCTGACCGGCGCCTCATCGCACCGCGCCGAACGGCGGGGCCTCCATCGGGGAGGCCCCGCCGTTCGGCGTTCCGCGCCCGCCCGGCCACGCATACACTGCTGCAATGACGATCCTCCAGGCGCTGCTGTCGTTCTCCGTCGTCGCGATGCTGCTCACGATCCTGCCGGGCATCGACAGCTCGCTCGTGCTACGGCAGGCGCTCGTGCGCGGCCGCGGCACGGCCATCGCGACGGGCATCGGGATCTGCCTCGGCTCCTTCGTCTGGGGCGTTGCAGCTGCCGTCGGTGCCGCCGCACTGCTCGCCGCCTCCGAGTTCGCGTACCGCATGGTCACCTGGCTGGGCGCGGCCTACATGATCGTGCTCGGCGGCACCCTGCTCTGGAAGGCGATCTTCTCGAAGCGGAACGGCGCGGAGGCGCAGGCCGCGGCCGCGGGCGCCGAGCCCAGCACCGTGCCGGCATCGCCCTGGCGCGCGGGCCTCGTGGGCCTCGCCTCGAACCTCGCGAACCCCAAGGTCGGGGTCTTCTACGTCGCGACCATCCCGCAGTTCATCCCGCACGGCGCCTCGCCCGTGCTCATGGGGCTGGCGCTCGCCGCGGTCCACGCGGTCCTCACGGTCGTCTGGTTCGGCATCCTCATCGTGCTCGCGACGTACGCGTCGCGCTGGCTGCGCCGCCCGAAGACGATCCGCGCGATCGACGGGGTCACCGGCACGGTGCTCGTCGGCTTCGGCGCGAAGCTCATCGCCTCGCCGACGGCCTAACGGCGGTGCTGCGCGGCGTCGCGACCGCGCCGGTCCGGCCGCGCGGAACGCGACCGGACCCGCGCCGGTTCAGGCGGTGACGTGCGCGCCCGGCTGCCCGAGCACCCGCGCCGCCGCCGCGATCCCGCGCTGCGCGGCATCGGCGGGCTCGGCCCCGCCCGCGACGGCGAGCAGGAAGCCCGCGGCGAAGTGGTCGCCGGCACCGGTGGTGTCGGTCACCTCGCCGATGGGCGGCACCGGTACCTCGAGGCGCTCGGCGCCCGTGCGGATCACGACGGGGTCGCCGCCGTGCTTGATCACGACGGTGCGCCCGGCGGGCGGTTCGACGAGGTCGAGCCCGAGCAGCGCGGCCTCGTCATCGTTCGCGAACACGAGCTGCGGGTCGATCTCGTCGAGGATCCCGCGCACCCGCTCGGAGCCGAGCCAGGTGATGAGTCCGGCCGACGAGGCGTCGACGCTGACGGGGATCCCCCGCCGGGTCGCCTCGGCGCACAGGCCGTGGAACACCGCGGCCTCCGGGGTCGTCTCGAATCCGTAGAGGGGCACATGCAGGCGCGAGGCGCCGTCGAGCCAGCTCGGGTCGAAGGGTTCGACCTCCTTGGCGGTCGCGCGGTCGGGCAGCATGGTGCGCTCGCCCGAGCGGTCGATCAGGATCACGATCGTGCCCGTCGTGCCGGCGACCTGCGCCCGCGTCTCGACGCCGACCCGCTCGAGGTCGGATACGAGCCGCTCGCCGACGCCGTCGTCGCCCACGCGGGTGAGGAGCCGGGGCCGCCCGCCGTGCACGGCGAGCGCCGTGGCGACGTTCGCCGCGCTCCCGCCGCGCACCCGGAAGATGCGGGACCGGGTGTCGGTGCCGTAGGCGATGTCGTCGTCTGCCCACACCACGATGTCCTCGACGAGGTCGCCGGCGACCGCGATCACGGGTGCGCCCGCATCGCCGTTCACCGCGGTGCTCATTCCGAGAGGGCGCTCAGCGACAGCGCGATCTGCGCGCCGAGGTCGACGTTGCCGCGGTAGGCCGCGAGGTTCGCCGCCATGCTCTCGCCACCGGTCGACTTCGCGAAGTAGTCGAGGAGGAACGGGGTTGAGTCGTGGCCGTGGACGCCGTTCGCGACGGCTGCCGAGAGGGCCTCGGCGAGCACGCGGTCGTGCAGCTCGGGAGAGAGCTGCAGATCGGCCGACACGGGGTTCGCGACCAGCAGCGTCGAGTCGATGCCGAGCGCGTCGCGGGCGACGGCGATGCGCGCAGCCTCCTCGGGGCTGCCGATCGAGTACTCGATGTCGAAGCCGGAGTCGGCGACGTAGAAGCCCGGGTAGTCGGTCGTGCCGTAACCGACGACCGAGAGGTTCAGGGTCTCGAGGCGCTCGAGGGTGAGGCCGATGTCGAGGATCGACTTCACGCCGGCGCTGACGACGACGAGCGGGAGGCCCGCGAGGGTGCCGAGGTCGGCGGACTCGTCGAAGGTTGTCTCGGCGCCGCGGTGCACGCCGCCGAGGCCGCCCGTCGAGAAGACGCGCACGCCCGCCTGCACGGCGAGGTAGGCGGTCGCCGCGACGGTGGTGCCCGCGCTGAGGCCCTTCGCCACCGCGATGGGCAGGTCGCGCAGGCTGGCCTTGACCGCGGAGTCGTCGCGCGAGAGGCCGACGAGCTCGTCGGTCGAGAGGCCCACGGTCGGAGCGCCGTTCACCACGCCGATGGTGGCGGGTACGACGCCCGCAGCGCGGACGCGCTCCTCGGTCTCGAGGGCGAGCTCCTCGTTCGCCGGGCGGGGGAGCCCGTGCGTCAGGATCGTCGACTCGAGCGCGAGCACCGGGCGCCCGTCGCGCACCGCCTCACGGACCTCGTCGGAGACACGTACCGCATTCGTCATTTCTGCTGCCCTTCGTTGCGCATGTGATCGGAAGAGTCCACCCTATGGAGCGCGATGCTCCCGGGGCAAGGGGTGGTTCAGGTTGCGGTTCGATAACGGAGATTGACGTGCGGGGCGCGCGGGTATTCACTGATCTCCAGTGTTGAAACCCGCGTAACATGCCTGCGAACACGATGGAGTGCGGAAAGGGGTGGGTGCTGTGGTCGGACGAGTTGACGTCGCGCGCCTCGCCGGGGTGAGCCCCGCCGTGGTGTCGTACGTGCTGAACGATTCCCACCCCGTCGCGCCCGCCACCCGCGAGCGGGTCGTCGCCGCCATCGACGAGCTCGGCTACCGACCCAACGCGCTGGCCCGCAGCCTCGCGACGGCGCGCACGCACACCCTCGGCCTCCTGCTCCCCGAGTCGGCCAACCCCTACTTCGCGCGGCTGTCCTCGGCGATCGAGGACGCGGCGTTCGAGGCCGGCTTCGCCGTGCTCCTCGGCAACGGCGTCGACAGCACCGCGCGCGAGCTCGGCTACGTGCGCGCGTTCCTCGACCGCCGGGTCGACGGCATCATCGCGGTGCCCGGCGGCGACTTCGCCGAGGGATGGCGCGAGCTGCAGGCCGCCAAGGTGCCCGCGGTCTCGCTCGACCGCCTGCAGGCCGGGATCGACCTGCCCTCGGTCGTCGTCGACAACGCCGGCGGCGCGCGCGCCGCGACCGAGCACCTGATCGAGCACGGACGCACCCGGATCGCCTGCCTCACCGGCGGCGAGGGCCTCTCGTCCGCGCAGGAGCGCGTGATCGGCTGGCGCGGCGCGCTCGCCGACGCGGGGCTCCCCGCCGAGGACCGCCG
The DNA here is from genome assembly GCF_039530105.1 of Leucobacter iarius. Taxonomy (NCBI): domain Bacteria; kingdom Bacillati; phylum Actinomycetota; class Actinomycetes; order Micrococcales; family Microbacteriaceae; genus Leucobacter; species Leucobacter iarius. Next base: position 611,515 of record NZ_BAAAOB010000001.1, read on the forward strand.
CCTCGCCTTCACCCCCTTCAGCGTCGAGGCCGGCCACGCCGCCACCCTCGAGCTGCTCGAGCGCGACCCCGCGATCGACGCGATCTTCGCCGGATCCGACACCCAGGCGGTCGGAACGCTGCGCGCGCTCGCCGACGTCGGCCTGCGCGCGGGCGAGGACGTCGCGATCGTGAGCTTCGACGGCACGCCGATCAGCGACTACACGACCCCGCGCCTCACCACGGTGGTGCAGCCCTACGCCGAGATCGCGACCGAGGTGGTGCGCATGCTGCTCACCCTCATCGAGGATCCCGCGCAGGACCGCAGCCGGCTGCACCGAGTGCTGCCGACCACGCTGCTGCGGCGCGACACCTGCGGATGCGGCCCGGCCGCGCGCTCGGACGCGGAGCGCGTCCCCGCGCTCGCCGGTGCCTCCGCCACGACGACTCGTATCGAACAGAACCAGACGGAACCGAAGGAGTTTCTATGAGAAAGCACATCACTGGCGCCGTGGCCCTCGCCGCGGTCGCCGCACTCGCCCTCAGCGGCTGCAGCTCGTCCGGCAGCGGCGGCGACAAGGGCGGCGACAAGTCGTACGCCGTCGCCAACGTCGTCAACGGAAACCTGGGCGACCAGGGCTTCTTCGACGACTCGGAGACCGGCATGGCCGAGCTCAAGAAGATGGGCATCGACACCAAGACGCTGCAGGCCGACGCGGGCAACCAGTCGCAGTGGAAGGCCAACGTCGAGTCGGTCTCGACCGGCAAGTACAACCTCGTCGTCGTCGGCACCTGGCAGATGAACGACATCCTGTCGGCCGCTGCGAAGAAGTTCCCGAAGCAGCACTACGTGATCTACGACTCCGCGGTCGAGGCGCCCAACGTGGCCTCGATCCAGTACGCGCAGAACGAGGGCTCGTTCCTCGCCGGCGTGGTCGCCGCGTCGACGGTCAAGAACCAGACCGGCCTCGCGAAGGGCTCGAAGAGCGTCGGCTTCGTCGGCGGCCAGGACGCGCCCCCGATCACCGACTTCTTCGCGGGCTTCGAGGCCGGCGTGAAGGCCGTCGATCCGAGCATCGAGGTCCAGAAGGCCACCGTCGGCGACTTCGTGAACTCGACCAAGGCCTACGACCAGGCCACGGCGATGTACCAGAAGGGCGCGGGCGTGGTCTACGCCGTCGCGGGTCAGGCCGGCCTCGGCGTGCTGAAGGCATCGAAGGACTCGAACAAGTTCTCGATCGGTGTCGACAGCAACCAGAACCAGATCCAGCCGGGCCACGTGCTCGCCTCGATGCGCAAGTTCATCGGCAACTCGATCGTCACCGCGGTCAAGGCCGATCAGAAGGGCGAGCTGAAGTACGGCGCGACCACGACCTACGACCTGAAGAACAAGGGCGTCGGCCTCGACTTCGAGAACAACGGCGACCTCGTGCCCGCCGATGTGGTCAAGTCGGTCGAGGACTACACGGCCAAGATCGTCTCGGGCGAGATCACGGTCCCCAAGGGCTGATCCTCTCCCCGGTCGGCGACCGGTCGGTCCTCGGATCGACCGGTCGCCGACCGCCACCCGCTTTCAATTCGGAAGGAAGCCGCTGTGTCAGACGCGACACCGATTCTGGAGCTCCGCGGAATCACCAAGACCTTCGGTGAGAAGGTCGCGAACGAGGAAATCTCGCTCGCCTTCATGCCCGGCCGGGTGCACGCCATCGTCGGCGAGAACGGCGCGGGCAAGACGACGCTGATGAACATGATCTCGGGCAATCTGCAGCCCGACGGCGGCGCCATCCTGTTCGACGGGACCGAGGTGTCCGTCGAGAACCCGAACCGGGCCGACGAGCTCGGCATCGGCATGGTGCACCAGCACTTCAAGCTCGTGCCGTCGCTGACGGTCGCGGCCAACATCTTCCTGGGCAAGGAGCCCACGACCGGGCTCGGGCGCCTCGATCAGAAGGGCATGCAGGCGAAGGTCCGCGAGCTCTCCGAGCGCTTCGGCCTGGCCATCGACCCGACCGACGTGATCGAGGATCTCTCGGTCGGCGAGCGGCAGCGGGTCGAGATCCTCAAGGCGCTCTCGCACGACACGCGCCTCCTGATCCTCGACGAGCCGACGGCCGTGCTCACTCCGGCCGAGGCCGACGAGCTGTTCGTCGTGGTGCGGCAGCTGGCCGACCGCGGCTGCGCCGTCGTCTTCATCTCGCACAAGCTCGGCGAGGTGCTCGCCATCGCCGACGACATCTCGGTGATCCGCGACGGCCGCGTCGTCGGCACCCAGCCCGCGGCGGGCCTCACGCAGACCGACATCGCGACGATGATGGTCGGCCGCGAGGTGCTGCTGCGCATCAAGCACACGCCCGCGAACCCGACGGACGAGGTGCTCAGCGTCGAGAACCTCACCGCGGTCGACGCCCGCGGCATCCTCGCCCTCCGCGACGTATCGCTCGCGATCCGCCGCGGCGAGGTCGTCGGCATCGCCGGCGTCGAGGGCAACGGCCAGTCCGAGCTGACGGCCGCGATCGCGGGCATGATCGACGTGCCGCGCGGCACGATCCGCATCTCGGGCCAGGACGTGACCCGGGCGACCGTCGCGAAGCGGCGCGAGATCGGCCTCGCCTACGTGCCCGAGGACCGGCACGAGGAGGGCGCCGGCCCGTCGCTCTCGATCGCCGAGAACATCGCCGCCACGAAGCTGCGGGCCCCGCTCGTGCGCTTCGGCTGGCTGTCGCTCGCGAAGACCCGGCAGCTCGCGCAGAAGCTGATCGCCATGTTCGACGTGCGCGGCGCTGCGCCGAGCACCCGCATCGGCGACCTGTCGGGCGGCAACATGCAGAAGGTGCTTATCGCGCGCGAGTTCACCTCCGACCCCGAGCTGCTGGTCATCTCGCAGCCGACCCGCGGCGTCGACGTCGGCGCAATGGAGTTCGTGCACAACTCGATCGTCGCGGCGCGCGACCGCGGTGCCGGTGTGCTGCTCGTCTCGGCCGACCTCAACGAGGTCATGAGCCTGTCGGACCGCCTGCTCGTGATGTTCCGCGGCGAGTTCGTCGCCGAGTTCACGCAGGACAACATGAGCGAGACCGCCGTCGGCCTCGCCATGGCCGGGACCCGGCCGACGCCCGAGGCGCTCGCCGAGGCTGAAGCCGAGCACGCGCGCGTCGCCGACGAGCTCGGGCTCGACACGGAGGTCGTCGCCGCGATCGAGGCCGACGCCTCCGTCGCGACCGTCACCGAGAGCGTCGACGTCGCGGCACCCGAGTTCGACACGACCGCCGTCTCGGTGCAGCGGAGCCTCGACGAGGCCGCGGCCGAGCCGAAGGGCAACTTCTTCGCGGGCTTCGCGAGCAAGGCCTTCGAGAGCGCGAAGCAGCCGGTCATCGCCGTGCTCGTCGCGCTCGTCGTCGGCGTGTTCGTGATCCTCGCCATCGGCAAGAATCCGATCGACGCGTACGTGGCGCTCTTCACCTCCGGGTGGAGCGAGTCGTTCGGCATCTCGAACATCGTGGCGACGTTCATCCCGCTCGCGGTCATCGCGTCCGCGACGATCGTGTCGTTCCGCGCCGGCTTCTTCAACATCGGTGCGGAGGGCCAGCTCTACTTCGGCGCCTTCTTCGGCGCGGTCGCGGGCGTCTCATGCCAGGGTCTCCCGCCGCTCGTGATCATGCTCGTCGTGCTCGTGGTCGGTGCTCTCGCGGGCGCGATCTGGGGCTTCCTGCCCGGCTGGCTGTTCGCCTCGTGGCGCGTCGACATCGTCGTCACCACCCTGCTGCTCTCCGAGGTCGCGAAGCTCATCACCCGCTTCCTCGTCACGGGCCCGTTCAAGGATCCGACCGCCGGCTTCGAGGCCTCGAAGAAGCTGCCGGACGGCGTGCAGTTCACCATGTTCAGCCCCGAGTACGGCATCGGTCCCGACCTCGTCATCGCGCTGATCGTCGCGGTGGGCATCGCGCTGCTGCTCGGCCGGACCCCGTGGGGCCTCAAGGTCAAGCAGCTCGGCGAGATGAACCGCTTCGCGCAGTACACCGGCGTCTCGGTGAAGGCGATGTCGATCCAGGTCATGATGCTCTCGGGCGCCGTCGCCGGCATCACCGGCGCGCTGCTCGTGCTCGGCCCCAACGGCGGCCGCTTCGTGCAGGCGTTCTCGCCCGGCTACGGCTTCCTCGCCATCACCGTGGCGCTGCTCGCCCGACTCAACCCCTGGGCCTCGCTCGTCGCGGCGCTCTTCTACGCGACGATGATGGCGGGTTCCACCGGCCTGCAGGACATCGACGTGCCCTTCCCGGTGGTCAGCGTGCTCCAGGGCATCATCATCATCGCGATCACCGCCACCTTCGTGTGGAACCGCCGAAAGAAGCGCGCCGTCGTGCCCAGTGCGGGCGCCGCGACCGAAAGGAGCGCAGCCTGATGGATCCCATCCTCCTGATCACGGCGATCCTCGCCGTCGTCCTGCTCAAGGTCACCCCGATCCTGCTCGCCGCGATCGGCGGTTCCTTCACCCAGACCGGCAACGTGCTCAACATCGGCCTCGAGGGCATGATGCTCATGGGCGCGTTCGCGGCCGTCTCGGTCGGCGCGATCACGAACGCCTTCGTCGGCATCTTCGCCGCACTCGTCGCGGGCCTCGTCATGGCCGTGATCTTCGCGGTCGCCGTGCTGGTGTTCAAGGCCGACGCGATCGTGGTCGGCATCGGTATCAACCTGCTCGCCGCCGGCCTCGCCGTGCTCCTGCTCACCGTGCTCTACGGCAACGCGGGCGCGACCCCGCCCGGCGTGCAGGCGAACCTGCCGAAGATCAACCTCGGCGTGATCGGCGACATCCCGGTGCTCGGCACCATGCTGAACAACCAGACGATCCTCGTCTGGGTCGCGCTGCTCGCGGTGCCGGCCTACGCCTTCGTGCTCTACCGCACCCGCTACGGCGTGCACCTGCGCGCGGTCGGCGAGGACGAGGCGGCCGCGATGGCCGCCGGCATCAACGTGTTCCGGGTGAAGTTCATCTCGATCCTGCTGTCGGGCGCCTTCGCGGGCGTCGCGGGCGCGCAGCTCGCGATGGCGACGGTCGGCACCTTCACCTCGGGCATGACTGCGTCGCGCGGCTTCATCGCGGTCGCGGCGCTGACCTTCGGCCTCGCCCGGCCCTACCGCACCATGATCGCCTGCCTGATCTTCGGCGTCGCCGAGGCCCTCGCCGACCAGCTCGGCCTGCTCGGGGTCAACTCGTCGCTGTCGCTCACGCTGCCCTACATCATCACGATCATCGCCCTGGTGTTCGCGTCGGTGCGCGTGCGCGCCGCGTTCAAGGCCCGCACGAAGAAGGCGCTGCAGGCCGCGGACGCCGCGGCTCCCGCCGCACCGGCCGCGACCGCCTAGGCGGACCCACGTCCTGCGGTTCGTGAGCGCGAGCCGCGAGCCGCAGGACCCCTCGTTCACCGTCATCCTGCGCGAGCTCGCGAGTCGCAGGATCCATCACCTCCAGGAGACCCACGCAATGGAACGCATCATCCTCGACTGCGATCCGGGGCACGACGACGCGATCGCGATCCTGCTCGCGGCCGGCAACCCCGAGATCGAGCTGCTCGGCATCACGACCGTGGCGGGCAACAACACGATCGAGAACGTGACCACCAACGCGCAGGCCGTCTGCCAGGTGGCGGGCATCGACGTGCCGATCGCGCGCGGGGCGAGCGAGCCGCTCGTGACCCCGCAGATCGTGTCGCACGACATCCACGGCGGCACCGGCATGGACGGCCCCGTGCTGCCCGAGATCACGGGCGAGCTGGATCCCCGGCACGCGGTCGATTTCATCATCGACACGGTGATGGCCGAGCCGGCCGGCACGGTCACGCTCGTGCCCGTCGGCCCGTTCACGAACATCGCGCTCGCCATGCGCAAGGAGCCCCGCATCATCGAGCGGGTCAAGGGCGTCGTCGTGATGGGCGGCTCGTACACGCGCGGCAACGTGACGCCGAGCGCCGAGTACAACATCTACGTCGACCCCGAGGCGGCCGAGGCCGTGTTCCGCGGCGCATGGCCCGTCACCATGGTCGGCCTCGACCTCACCCACCAGGCGCTCGCGACGCAGGAGCTGCAGGATCGCGTGCGCGCGGTCGGCGGCGAGGTCGCGCAGTTCGTGCTCGACATCTGGGGCTTCATCGGCAAGACCTACGAGGACGTCTTCGAGTTCCCGGCCCCGCCCGTGCACGACGCCTGCTGCGTGGCCTACCTCATCGACCCGGCCGTCATGAAGACGGAGGCGGCGCACGTCGCCGTCGAGCTGCACGGGCAGTGGACGAAGGGCATGACCGTCGTCAACTTCGCGGACCGGCCCGGCATGCACCACTCGACGGGCGTCGCCGTCGATCTGCAGGATCACCGCGCGCAGGTCGCCACCGAGCTCGACTGGGATCGCTTCGCCGACCTGGTCGCCGGATCCATCGAGCGGATCGCCGCCCGGTCCGCCTGACGTCCCGCCGCTCGACCAGCGGCCGCCCGACCGTCATCCTGCGCGAGCCGCCACCACTACCGTCATCCTGCGCGAGGCACGAGTCGCAGGATCCACCATCGACCAGGGAGTGAACATGCCCCGTCCCATCATCATCGACACCGATCCCGGCATCGACGACGCGCTCGCGATCATGCTCGCCGCCGCGAGCCCCGAGATCGATCTGCTCGGCATCGTCGCCGTCGCCGGCAACGTCGGGCTCGAGAAGACGGCCCCCAACGCGGCCGCGCTCGCCGACCTGCTGCGGCTCGACATCCCCGTCGGCAGGGGCGCGGCCGGGCCGCTCTGGCGGCGCGACACCAAGCCGGCCTGGGACGTGCACGGCGAGGACGGCTTCGGCGGATACACCCTGCCGGCATCGACCCGCGTGCTCGAGCCGGGCGTCCCGCTCATGGCGCGGCTCATCGAGCAGAGCGCCGATCCCGTGACCGTCGTCGCGATCGGTCCGCTCACCAACATCGCCGGCCTCATCACGCACTACCCCGAGACGGCGCGCAAGGTCGAACGCTTCGTGATCATGGGCGGCGGCACCCTCGACCGGCTGGGCAACACGACGCCCGCGGCCGAGTTCAACATCTACTACGACCCCGACTCCGCGGCGAAGCTCTTCGACTTCGGCGTCCCCATCACCATGGTCGGCCTCAACGTGACCGAGCGCGCCCTCGTCGGACTCCAGCACCTGCCCGACCTCGTCGCGTCGGGCGGACCTGCTGCGAAGATGGTGGAGCACATGATGGGCAACTACCACTCCGAGCCGACCGAGGACGGCATGGCGCAGCACGACTCCGTCGCGCTGGCCGCCGCCCTCGACCCGAGCATCATCGAGACCGGTCACTACTTCGTCGACGTCGAGAACGTCGGCCGCCTGACCTCCGGGATGACCGTGGTCGACTTCGCAGGGCACAGCGGCGAGCAGCCGAACTGCGACGTCGCGCTCTCGGTGGACCTGCCCCGCTTCCGCGCCCTGCTGAACACCCGCGTCGCCCAGCTCGACGCCCGCCTGAAGGAGTCCTGAACATGACCACCAAGATGATGCTCGATTGCGATACCGGCGTCGACGACACGATGGCGATCATGTACGCCGCGCTGCACCCCGAGATCGAGCTCCTCGGCATGACCACCGTGTGGGGCAACGTCGACGTGCCGCTCGCCACCCGCAACACGCTGCGCGTGCTCGATCTCGTCGGGCGCAACGACGTGCCGGTCGCGCAGGGCGCCGCGGGCCCCCTCACCGGCGGCCACGCCGAGTTCGCGTACAACGTGCACGGTCGCGACGGCCAGGGCAACGCGGGCGACGACAAGCCCGTGCGAGCGGCATCCTCGCAGAGCGCCGTGCAGCAGATCATCGACACCGTGCGCGCGCACCCCGGCGAGGTCTGGCTCGTGCCCGTCGGCCCGCTCACCAACATCGCCGCTGCGCTCGCGGTCGATCCCGAGCTGCCGAGCCTCGTCGCGGGCGTCTCCCTCATGGGCGGCACCACGATGGCTCCGGGCAACGTGTCGCCCGTCGCCGAGGCGAACATCTGGCACGACGCCGAGGCCGCTGCCGCGGTGTTCCGCGCGCCGTGGAAGATCATCATGGCGGGCCTGGACGTCACCATGAAGATCATCATCACCCCCGAGCACAGCGAGCGGCTCGCCGCCGGCGGCGAGGTCGGGCAGTACATGGCCCGGATCATGCAGCACTACGGCGAGTTCTACCGCGACAACTCCTTCGGCACCTGGAGCTGCGCGATGCACGACACGATCGCCGTCGCCGCGGCCGCGGGCACCCTCGACGTGCGCCTCGCACCCGTCGTGAACGTCGAGGTCGACACGACCGGCGGTCCCGGCCACGGCCAGACCATCGCCGACCTGCGCGGCGTCTACCGCGGCTACCCCGAGCAGGAGGGCGCGCACTGCACCGTGCTGCTCGACGTCGACGACCGCATCGCCGACGAGGTCGTCGACCTCATCGCGGCGCAGGCCTGAGGGGTGCCGATGACTGACGTGGCGGTGGTCGGCAGCGCGAACGCCGACCTGGTGGTCGAGGTTCCGAGGCGGCCGGGCGGCGGCGAGACGCTGATCGGCGGCGAGCTGCGCACCCTGCCGGGCGGCAAGGGGGCCAACCAGGCCGCCGCCGCCGCGCGCAGCGGGGCCGCGACGGCGTTCGTCGGCTGCGTCGGCGACGACGGCAACGGTGCGTTCCTGCGCTCGCGCCTCGTCGACGCCGGTGCCGACGTGTCGGCGCTCGCCTCCGTCGAGGCCGCCACGGGCACCGCGATCATCCTGCTCACGCCCGACGGCGAGAACTCCATCGTCGTGTCGCCGGGCGCGAACCACGCCTTCGATCTCGATGCGGCGGCCCGCGTCTCCTCCGTCTGGGAGGGCGCACCCGTGGTCGTGCTCAGCCTCGAGATCCCGCACGAGACGGCGTTCCACGTCGCCGAGGCCGCCGCGGCGGCCGGATCCCGGGTGCTGCTGAACGCCGCACCGTCGGTACTCGTCGGCCGCGAGGTACTGCAGCACTGCGATCCGCTCGTCGTGAACGAGCACGAGGCGCTCGAAGTGCTCGGCGCCTCCGAGAGCGATCCCGATGCCGACGACTACGCGCGGCTCGCGCAGCGCCTGCTCGCCGCGGGCGCCCGCTCGGTCGTGGTGACCCTCGGCTCCGAGGGCGCGCTGGTCGCCGAGGGCTCCGCCGAGGCGCCCGAGATCGAGACCGTGCCCGCCTACCGCGTGACCGCGGTCGACACGACCGGTGCGGGCGACGCGTTCGTCGGCGCGACCGCGGCCGAGCTCGCGCGCGGGCGCTCGCTGCGCGAGGCCGTGCGCTTCGCGACCGCCGTGTCGGCCGTCGCCGTGCAGCGCGTCGGCGCCCAGTCGTCGTACGCGGACCGCGCCGAGGTCGAGGAGTTCATCGCCGCACGGGCGTAGGGTGCGCGCTGTGCTCTGCGCGCTGCACCCCTTCTCACCGTCGAGTGAACGCTCGTACACGAAATAGCGCGTCATTCCGTGTACAAGCGTTCACTCGGCAGCGGCAGCGGCAGCGGGCGAACGAACAGCGCGCGCTCGCCCGGCAGGGCAGCTAGTGCGCGAACCCGCCCGAGCGGGTGGGGCGCGGTAGCGGTGCGTCGAGGGCCTCCAGGTAGGCGACCTCCTCGCGGATCACGTCGAGCAGCGACTCGGCGAGGTCCATCGAGAGGCCGTTGCGCACGACGATCCGCTGCACCGTGACCTCCTCGAGGTCGGCGGGCATCGGGTAGGCGGGCACGAGCCAGCCGCGCATGCGCAGCCGGTCCGACAGATCGAAGAGGTTCCAGTTGCCGCTCCAGCCGGGTCGCAGCCGCCATGCGAACACGGGGATCGTGGATCCGTCGCTCACGAGGTCGAACTGCGGCATCGCCGCGATCCCCGCCGACAGGTGCACCGCGACCTCGCTCGATTCCGCCTGGATCCGGGTGTAGCCCTCGCGGCCGAGCCGCAGGAACAGGTAGAACTGCAGCAGCACCTGCGCGCCGGGCCGCGAGAAGTTGAGTGCGAGGGTGGGCATGTCGCCGCCGAGGTAGCTGACGCGGAACACCATCGACTCGGGCAGCGCTGCGGCGTCGCGCCACACCACCCAGCCGAGGCCGGGGTACACGAGCCCGTACTTGTGCCCCGACGTGTTGATCGACGCGACCCGGGGCAGCCGGAAGTCCCAGACGAGCTCGGGCTGCAGGAACGGCGCGATCATGGCGCCCGAGGCGCCGTCGACGTGGATCGGCACGTCGAGGCCGCGCGCCCGTTCGATCTCGTCGAGCGCGGCCTGGATCCCGGCGACGTCCTCGTAAGCGCCCGTGTAGGTGACGCCGAGGATCGCGACGACGCCGATGGTGCGCTCGTCGACGTACTGGTCGAGCTGCGAGCCGTCGAGCCACGGGTGCTCGTCGCTCACCGGCACGAAGCGGGGCTCCACCTCGAAGTAGTTGCAGAACTTCTCCCAGCACACCTGCACGGCGCTCGACATCACGAGGTTCGGCTTCGCCGTGTCGGCGCCGGCCGCCTCGCGGGCGTGCTGCCAGCGGCGTTTGAGCGCGAGGCCGGCGAGCATGCACGCCTCGCTCGATCCGATGGTGGAGGTCGCGGGGGAGGCCGCCGCGTCGGGGGCGTGCCAGAGATCGGCGAGGATCCGCTGGCAGTACTGCTCGATGGCGGCGGTCTGCGGGTACTCGTCCTTGTCGATCATGTTCTTGTCGAACGCGTCGGCGTAGAGCTGCTTCGCTTCGTCGTCCATCCAGGTGGTGACGAAGGTGGCGAGGTTGAGGCGTGCGTTGCCGTCGAGCATGGTCTCGTCGTGCACCACGTGGTACGCGGTGAGCGGGTCCATGCCGGTTTCTGAGAGCCGGTGCTTCTCGACCGTCGGCGCATCCGATGCGCGGCGGTGCAGGGGGTTCACGGTGATGCGATCGCGGGACACGGATCCTCCGTTCGTGAGGGTGCTTCCTCCGCTCACCATAGCCCGGCGGGGTGTGCGGTGGATCGATCAGTTCCGGAGAAGCGGGTGCCGCGTCGCGGGACCTAGGCTGACCTCATCGCCCGGCGACCTGCCGGGCCCGGACGAGGAGTGATCATGGCGAAGGCGGACGAGCCCACGTTCAGCGCCGAGGAGCGCGCGGCGATGCAGGCGACCGTGCAGGAGCGCACGAAGTCGCGCTCGCGCAAGAAGGTGGATCCCGAGACCGCCCGTCGGGAGGGCGAGGCTGAGGTGCTCGCGAAGATCGCCGAGCTCGACGGCGAGGATCGCCCGCTGGCCGAGGCCGTGCACCGCCTGGTCGGCGAGAACGCGCCGCACCTGATCCCGCGCACCTACTACGGCATGCCGGGCTACGCGGGCGCTGACGGCAAGATCGTGCTGTTCTTCAAGCCGAAGGCGAAGTTCAAGGTGCGCTACGCGACGATCGAGTTCGAGTGGGCGGCGCAGCTCGACGACGGCGACCTCTGGCCGACCCGCTACGCGGTGACGGCGCTGAACGGCGCGGATCTCGCGTTCCTCGCGGAGCGGATCCGCACGGCCGCACCCGCCGAGAACGAGGGATAGCGGCCGGGCGCGCGAACAGGGCTGCCGGATCGCCGCCCGGAACCGGACGGATCGGGGGTGCCGGCCGGGGCGTCCCGGTCGTTACGCTGAGGATCGACGGCGCTGCGGTGGGAACGCGCGGCGCGACCCGCTCCCGTGGAAGGACCCGGCATGACCCTCTCGCACCCCGGCACGCTGACCGGACGCCTCGTCGCCCTCGAACCCCTCGCCGCGGATCATCGCGACGGCCTGGCGGAGGCCGTGCGGGACGGGGAGCTCTGGCGGGCCTGGTACACGTCGGTGCCGACGCCCGACGGCATGGGGGAGGAGATCCGGCGGCGCCTGCGGCTGCAGGACGAGGGATCGATGATCCCGTTCGCCGCTCGCCGGCTCGATACCGGTGCGCTGATCGGCATGACGACGTTCATGAACATCGACGCCTCGGTGCCGCGGGTCGAGATCGGTTCCACGTGGAACGCGCTGAGCGCGCAGGCGTCGGGCACCAACCCCGAGTCGAAGCTCATGCTGCTGCGGCACGCCTTCGAGGTGTGGGACTGCCCGGCGGTCGAGTTCCGCACCGACTTCCTCAACCAGCAGTCGCGCGCGGCGATCGCGCGTCTGGGCGCGAAGCAGGACGGAATCCTGCGCGCGCACAAGCGCATGCCCGGCTACGTGCGCGACACGGTCGTGTTCTCGATCCTGCAGCACGAGTGGCCCGGGGTGCGCACGGGGCTCGAGGCGCGCGTGCTGCGTCACCTCGAACGCCGCGGCGAGAATCTGCCGCCGCAGCTGGGGTAGTCGCCGTTTTCCTCCGAAGGAGATTCGGCGTCAGAAGGACGAATCCTGCGAGAACGTCCTTCTGACACCGAATCTCCTCTCGAACCCGGAACCGTCGCGACCCCCTACGGCTGCAGTAGCACCTTGCCGGCGCGTCCGGGTGCGAAGTTGCGCGCCGCCGCCTCGGCGATCTGCTCGAGCGGGTAGGCGTGGTCGACGGGCAGGGTGACCGTGCCGTCGACGATCCGAGCCACGAGCTCGGCGAACAGCTCGCGCTGCCGCTCGACGGGCGTGGCCGCCGACACCTTGGTGCCCCAGAAGCCGCGCACGGTGAGCTGCTTGAAGATGATGTCGGTCGAGGCGAGTTCGAGCGCGGGCGACTCCATCGCGCCGAAGATCACGAGGGTGCCGCCGGTGCCGAGCAGCGACAGCAGCTCTCCGGCGGACGCCCCGCCGACCGAGTCGATGGCGCCGAGGATCGGGGATCCGCCGGTGATCTCGGCGACGCGCTCGCGCCAGCCGTCGTCGTCGGTCGCGACGGCGTGCGGCACGCCCTCCGCCGCGAGGGCCGTCACGGCGTCGGCGCGGCGCACGAGCGATACGGCGCCGATACCGCGCGACTCGGCGAGCTGGGCGACCATGCGCCCGACCGCGCCGTTGCCGGCGTTGAGCACGAGCCAGTCGCCTGCGACCAGCCCGAGGGAGTCGAGCACGCTGATCGCGCTGAACGGCATGGATCCGAGCTGGGCGACCTGCTCGTCGCTCAGGGCGTCGGGCACGGGGATCGCGGACTCCGCCGCGACGACGAAGGCTTCGGCCCAGGTGCCGCTGCCGCGCCCGACCGAGACGCGCTGCCCGATCTCGAGGCCCGTGACGCCCGCGCCGAGCGCGTCGATCGTGCCGCCCGCCTCGCTGCCGGCGAGCGCCGGAAGCTCGGGGCGGATCCCGTAGCGGCCCATGACGGTCAGCAGGTCGTGGTTGTGGATCGGGGCGAAGCGGGTCCGCACGCGCACCTGTCCCGGTCCGGGCTCGGGCAGCGGCGCGTCGTGCACCGTAAGCACCTCGCCGGGGCGGCCGAATTCGGAGTAGCTGAGTGCGCGCATGGATCCTCGTCTCGTCGCGGTGGTTCTCGTCGCGTGATCGCGTTCGTCCGCAGGCTACTCCGCGGATCCGTGCGGAGGGATGGAATCCGGCGCGAACTCGCTCGCGGCGAACGGGATGCGCGCAGCGCGAACACGGTGCGCGGTGCGCACGGGCCGACCCGGCCGCTCAGATCATGTATTCGAGTTCGCGGTAGGCGCCGCGGTAGAAGAGCAGGGGTTCGCGCTCGGGGTCGGTGGAGATGCCGGTGACGCGGACGAGGAAGATGAGGTGGTCGCCCGCCTCGACCTCGCGCTCGATCTCGCCGGCGACCCAGCCGGTGACGGCGTCGAGGGTGGGGGCGCCGTTGCTCTCGGACGGGTGCCAGGCGACGCCCTGCCACTTGTCGGTGCCGGAGCGCGCGAACTGGGAGCTGAGGTGCTGCTGCTCGGCGCTCAGGAAGTTGACGACGATGCGGCCGTGCTCGCGCACCGAGGCGAGGCTCTGCGAGGTGCGGGCGATGGAGAACGAGATGAGCGGCGGGTCGATCGAGACACTGTAGAAGGACTGGCAGGTGAAGCCCACCGGGCCGTCGACCCCGTGGGTGGTGATGACGGTGACGCCGGAGGCGAAGCCGCCCATCGCGTCGCGGTACTCCCGGTCGTCGAAGCTGCGCGCGGCGGCCCGTTCGCCGCGCTCGGGCGGGGTCGCGACCGCGGTGACGGTGGTCGTTTCGGTGCTCACGCGCCGTTCTCCGTTTCCTCCGGCGAGGCGTCCGCCGGATTCGAGGTTCGTACCGGGACCGGGCAATCGGACCGAGTCCCGTCCATAAGCTTGCAGCATGGCTTCCATAACGTGACGGAAAATGACGAACGGCCTCGATCGATGCATTCCCGCACTGTCATCGAGCGTCATCTGCTTGATTCGACCCGACCGCGTGTTCATAAGCTACCGGCATGTCTCCCATAACTGGATCGAAATCGACCGACGCCCCGTTCACCATCGGCGTCGCGCTCGACGGCACCGGCTGGCACCCCGCCGCCTGGCGCGAGCCGAGCTCGCGCGCTGACGCGCTCTTCGCCGCCGAGACCTGGGTCGAGCTCGCCGAACTCGCCGAGGCGGCCGGGCTGGACTACCTCACCATCGCCGACGAGCTGGCGCCCCAGAGCGATCCTGCGGGCGCCGACACCGACGGATCGACCGTGCTCGGCCGCCTCGACGCCGCGCTCCTCGCCGACTGGATCGCCCCGCGCACGAGCCGGATCGGGCTGATCCCCACCGTCACCACCACGCACACCGAACCGTTCCACGTCGCCACCGGGCTCCAGACCCTCGACCACGTCTCGACCGGTCGCGCCGGCTGGCAGCTGCGGATCTCGGCCGACGCCGCCTCGGCCGCCGCGTTCGGCCGCAGACCCGCCCCCGAGATCGATCGCGACGCCGTCGCGTTCGGCGCCCCCGACGCCGGTCTCGACGAACTGCTCGCCGACGCCGCCGACTCGGCCGAGGTCGCCCGCCGCCTCTGGGACAGCTGGGAGGACGACGCCGAGATCCGCGACGCCGCCACCGGCCGGTTCCTCGACCGCGACCGCGTGCACCCCATCGACTTCGCGAGCGAGCGCTTCAGCATCGCCGGGCCCTCGATCGTGCCGCGCTCACCGCAGGGGCAGCTGCCCATCGTGGTGCTCGCGCACTCCGCGCCCGTCGCGGAGCTCGCGGCGCGGGTCGCCGACGTGGTGATCGTGACGCCCGAGAGCGCCTCCCCGCGCGCAGGCGCCTGGCGCGGTCGCTCGGTCGCCGAGATCGTCGCCGGGATCCGCGCCATCGAACGGGATCCCGGCATCGCCGAGGCCCGAGCCGTCTCGGGCCTCGGGCTGCTGCGCATCGTCGCCGACCTGGTGCTCGCCCTCGACACGGCCGAGGAACCCGCGGTTGAACGGTTGGTGCGCCTCGACGCGCTCGCGGACGCGCCCTTCGCGGCGTCGAGCGACGCCCGGGTGCTCGCGGGATCGGCCGACGAAGCGGCCGAGCTGATCGCCGCGTGGCGGGCCGCCGGGATCGACGGCGTGCGCCTGCGCCCGCTGACCCTCCCCGCGGATCTGCGCACCATCGGCGCCGCGCTGCTGCCGATCCTGCACGAGCGCGGGATCGCGGACGCGGCCGCCGGATCCGCCGCCGGATCCGCCGCGGACGCCGAACCCGACCCGACCGCCCACCACCTGCGCACCCGCTTCCGCCTCGGCCGCGCGGGCAACCGCTACGACACCCGAACGGAGGCCGCCGCATGAGCGCCGCACCCGAAACCGCCCGCAGGGTGCACCTCGTCGCCCACTTCCCGGGCGTCAACAGCACCACCGTCTGGAGCGATCCCGCCTCGGGCAGCCACATCGACTTCGAGTCGTTCCGCCGCTTCGCGCAGACCGCCGAGCGCGGCCGCTTCGACTACGTGTTCCTCGCCGAGGGGCTGCGGGTGCGGGAGCACGGCGGCCGGATCCACGACCTCGACGTCGCCGGACGCCCGGCCACCCTCGCGATCCTCACCGCGATGGCGTCCGTGACCCGCAGCATCGGCGTGGTCGGCACGCTGTCGAGCACGTTCAACGAGCCCGTCGAGCTGGCCCGCCAGCTCGCGACCATCGACCACCTCTCGGGCGGCCGGGTCGGCTGGAACGTCGTGACCTCGCCCGATGCGTTCCACGGCGGCAACTTCCGCCGCGGCGGGTTCCTGCCCTACGCCGAGCGCTACACGCGGGCCGAGGAGTTCGTCGAGCTCGCGAAGGAGCTGTGGGACTCGTGGGAGGCGGGCGCGATCCTCGCCGACCGCGCCGCGGGCCGCTTCGTGGATCCCGAGCGGGTGCGCCGCGTGGTGCACCGGGGGCCGCAGTTCGACGTCAGCGCGACGAGCACGGTGCCGCGCAGCCCGCAGGGCTACCCCGTGATCGTGCAGGCGGGGGATTCCCCGGCCGGCCGCGACTTCGCCGCGGCGAACGCCGAGATCATCTTCTCCCGGCACACGGGCTTCGCCGACGGCCAGCGCTTCTACCGCGACGTGAAGGGCCGCCTGCCCGCCGCGGGCCGCACCGAGGAGTCGCTGCTGATCCTGCCCGGGGCCACCTTCGCGCTCGGCGACACCGATGCCGAGGCGCGGGAGCGCTCGCGCGAGATCGCGCTCGCCCAGACCAGCCCGCAGACGGCGATCGCCTGGGTCGAGGCGATCTGGGGCCGCGAGCTGCCGGGTCTCGATCCCGACGGCGCGCTGCCCGCGCAGGAGCCGGGCGACGGCGAGCAGCGGCAGGGGCAGGTCTCGACCCGCGTCGAGGATCGCGTGGTGCGGGCCGAGCAGCTGCGCGATCGCGCGCGGCGCGAGGGGCTGACCCTGCGCGAGCTCGTCGCAGCCGAGACGGCGCAGCACACGCTCGTCGGATCGCCCGAGACCGTCGCCGCCGAGATCGACCGCTACGTGCGCGAGCGCGCCTCGGACGGCTTCGTGCTCGTGCCGCACATCACCCCGGGCGGACTCGACGAGTTCGTCGACCGGGTGGTGCCGCTGCTGCAGGAGCGGGGCGTCTTCCGCACCGACTACGCGGCGGATCCGGTGACGGGAGCCGCGCCGACGCTGCGCCGCACGCTCGGCCTGCCGACCCCGCCGCGCCCCCGCACCGAGGTGCGCCGGGTACACGTCTCGGATCCCCTCGCGAAACCGCTGCTCGACGACCTGGAGCGCGAGTACGACGCGCGCTACGGCGTCGAGGTGTTCGGCGAGCCGGCCTCGACCGAGCTCGCGCGCTACCCGGCCGAGGCGTTCGCCGAGCCCCACGGCGGGGCGTTCCTCGTGCTGCTGCGCGACGGCGAACCGATCTCGGGCGGCGCGTTCATGCGGCACAGCGACGACACGGCCGAGTTCAAGCGGATCTGGACCCGACCCGACCACCGCGGTCGTGGCGTCGCCAAGGTCGTGCTCACGGAGCTGGAGCGCGAGGCCGCCCGCCTCGGCTACTCGCGGGTCTACCTGACCACCGGCCCGCGCCAGCCCGAGGCCGTCGCGCTCTACCTGGGGCACGGCTACACCCCGCTCTTCGATCCCGCGCTCCCCGCCGACGAGGTCGGCGTGCACCCCTTCGAGAAGCCCCTGGCGCCGGTCGGCGCCGCGGGCGCGACGGCACAGGAGGCCGCAGCATGACCCTCACCGCAGACCCCACGACCGACGACCGGCCGGTCGCCGATCCCGCGAGCGCGATCCCCGCGGCTGACCGGGATCCGGCGCGGTCGAGCCGAGCCGGATCCGACGGCGACGCTCTCCGCGTCGTGCCGCTGCGCCACTGGTGGCGCTGGGCGTTCAGCGCGGTCGCGGTGTTCGTGATCGCGCAGCTCGTTTGGACCCTGTTCGCCAACGAGCAGTGGCGCTGGCCCGTGTTCGCCGAGTACTTCTTCAACGAGGCCGTGCTGCGCGGGCTCTGGCTGACCCTCTGGCTCACGGCGGTCTCGGCCGCGCTGGGCTTCGTGCTCGGTGCGATCCTCGCCCTCGCCCGGCTCTCGGGCTCGGCCCTGCTGAGCTCCTTCGCCTGGGGGTACACCTGGTTCTTCCGCTCGATCCCGCTCGTCGTGCAGCTCGTGCTCTGGTTCAACCTCGGGTACCTGTTCCCGACGCTCGGCCTCGGCACGCCGTTCACCACCGACTTCTGGATCGTCGAGTTCGACACCACCCGCCTCATCTCGGCGACCGTCGCCGCGATCCTCGGCCTCTCGCTGCACCAGGCCGCCTACTCGGCCGAGATCATCCGCGGCGGGCTGCTGTCGGTGGATCAGGGCCAGATCGAGGCGGCGAAGGCGCTCGGGATCCCGCGCGGCCGGCGCTTCTTCCGGATCGTGCTGCCGCAGGCGGCGCGCGCCATCGTGCCGAACGCCTTCAACGAGGTGATCGGCCTGCTGAAGGGCACCTCGGTCGTGTTCGTGCTCGCCCTGCCCGAGCTGTTCTACACGGTGCAGGTGGTCTACAACCGCAACCAGCAGGTGGTGCCGCTGCTGCTCGTCGCGGCCGTCTGGTACACGATCTTCACGACGGTGCTGAGCGTCGTGCAGTACGCGATCGAGCGCCGCTTCGCCCGGGGATCCGCGCGCGAGCTGCCGCCGACGCCGCTGCAGCGGCTGCGCTCGGCGATCCGCCGGGTCGGTGGATCGGGTCGTGCGGGTTCGGGCGCCGGGACCGCTCCCGCCTCGCGTTCGCAGGGGATCCCGGTCTCGCTGTCCGAGCACTCCGTGGCCGCGCTCCGCGCCGACGCGCGCACCCTGGGAGGCGTCGCATGAGCGCCGCCGAGACCGCGACCGCCGCCGTTGAGCCCGGTGCCGCTGCGGCCGAGGCGACCGGCCGCGTCGAGATCGCGGGCGTCCACAAGTCGTACGCCGCCGGCCCCGTGCTGAGCGATGTCTCGCTGACCGTCGAGCCGGGCGAGGTGCTCGCCCTCATCGGTCCCTCGGGATCGGGCAAGTCCACGCTGCTGCGCGCGATCAACCACCTCGAGACGATCGACGCCGGCTCCATCACGATCGACGGCGACTACATCGGGTACGAGCGACGCGGGGACCGGCTGCACGAGCTGCCCGAGAAGCGGGTGCTGCAGCGCCGCACCCGGGTCGGCATGGTGTTCCAGAACTTCAACCTGTTCCCGCACCTCACCGCCCTCGAGAACGTGATCGAGGCGCCTCTCGCGCTCGGCCGTTCGAGCCGTGCCGACGCCGTGGCCCGGGCGCGCGAGCTGCTCGCCTCGGTGGGCCTCGCCGACCGCGCCGAGCACTATCCGCGCCAGCTCTCGGGCGGGCAGCAGCAGCGCGTCGCCATCGCCCGCGCGCTCGCCCTCGATCCCGACGTGCTGCTGTTCGACGAACCGACGAGCGCGCTCGATCCGGAGCTCGTGGGTGAGGTGCTCGCCGTGATCCAGCGCCTCGCGCACCACGGCACCACCCTCGTGATCGTCACCCACGAGATCGCGTTCGCCGCCTCCGTCGCCGACCGCGTCGCGTTCCTCGACGGCGGCCGCCTGCTGGAGGTCGGGCCGCCCGAGCGGGTGCTGCGCGATCCCGAGCATCCGCGCACCCGCGAGTTCCTCGAGAAGGTGCTCTGACCCCGTCGGGCCCGAGCCGATCCGCCCGATCCTCGATCCCGCATCCACCGCTTCCCATCGACCATCCACCCTCGCCTCCAGAATCAGGACCCCGCACCATGACTCCTCCCCCGCAGACCCCCGACCGTTCCCGCCACCGACGGCCCGGCCGCACGGCCACCACCGCGACCGCCTCGGCGGCCCTCATCGCCGTGCTTGCCGTCGCCGGCCTCACCGGATGCAGTTCGTCCGGATCCGCCGCCTCGGCGGCGGGCGACTCGTCGACCGCGAAGTCGCCGTTCGACCTCTCGACGAAGAACCTGAAGGATCGCCCGCACATCGAACCCGTGCCCGAGGCCGTGGCCGCGCTCAAGGAGAGCGGCTTCACCCCCGTGCAGCCCGGAAAGCTGACCGTCGCGCTCGGCGCCTACGTGCCGCCCACCTCGTTCCTCGCCGAGGACGACAACCGCACCTTCGTCGGCAGCGACCCCGACATCGCGAACCTCATCGCCGACGGGCTCGGGCTGAAGTTCGCCCCCGAGAACGTGGCCTGGGCCGACTGGCCGCTCGGCATCGAGTCGGGCAAGTACGACCTCGGCGTCACCAACATCACCGTGACCGAGGAGCGCAAGGACCTCTTCGACTTCGCCACCTACCGGCAGGACGTCGTCGCGTTCGAGGTGAAGAAGGGCAGCAAGATCACCAAGATCTCGAAGGCGGCCGACGTCTCCGGGCTCAAGATCGTGGTCGGCAGCGGTACCAACCAGGAGAAGATCCTGCTGAACTGGTTCGCCGAGAACAAGAAGGCCGGCCTGCCCCCGGGGGAGCCCGTCTACTACGAGGACCAGGCGGCCGCCGGCCTCGCCCTCTCCTCGGGGCGCGTCGACGCGATCCTCGGCCCGAACGCCGCGGCCTCGTTCCGCGCCGCCACCACCGGGCGGAGCACCGTCGTCGGCACCCTCAACGGCGGCTACCCCGCGACCGCCGAGATCGGCGCGACCACCAAGAAGGGCAACGGCCTCGCGAAGCCCGTGCAGATCGTGCTGAACCGCCTCATCAAGGACGGCGAGTACGACGCCGTGCTGAAGCGCTGGGCCACCGAAGCCGAGGCGATCCCCGAGTCCCGCATCAACCCGCCGGGCCTGCCCCGGCCCTGACGCTCGAACCGCCTGAACCGTCCGTCCCGTTCGCGGCCGGTCGCGCGATCCGCGACCGGCCGCGCCGCAGCCACCCGAACCCACCAGGAGCATCCCATGCCACTCGCCTCACGCCTCGCCCGCACCGGATCCGTCGCCGCCATGGCCGTCATCGCGCTCGCGCTCGCCGCCTGCTCGGCGGTGGTCACCGACGCGGACCGCGCCGCGAAGCAGAGCGGGGGCGGGAGCGGATCGGCGCCGGTCGCGACGGCCGTGCCGAGCTTCGACCTCACCACGAAGAACCTCGCCGAACGCCCCCACACGAAGCCCGTCGCCGAGGCCGTGAAAGCGCTCGAGCAGAGCGGGTTCCGTCCCGTGCAGACCGGGAAGCTCACGGTGGCGCTCGGCGGCGCGGGCGCCCCGCCCACCTCGTTCTTCGCCGAGGACGACGCCCGGACGATCATCGGCAGCGATCCCGACCTCGCCTCGCTGATCGCCGAGGGCCTGGGCCTCGAGTACGCGCCGGAGAACGTGGCCTGGGCCGACTGGCCGCTCGGCATCGAGTCGGGCAAGTACGATCTGGCGCTCACCAACATCGGCGTCACCGAGGAGCGCAAGGAGCTGTTCGACTTCGCGACCTACCGCGACGCCGTGATGGGCTTCGTCGTGGCCGACGGCAGCGCGGTCAAGCGGATCGCCGCACCGAAGGACGTGTCGGGGCTGAAGGTCGTGGTCGGCAGCGGCACCAACCAGGAGAAGTTCCTGCTCGACTGGATCGCGCAGAACCGCAAGGCCGGACTGCCGCCCGGAGAGGCCGTGTACTTCGACGACTTCGCCGCCGGGCAGCTCGCGCTGAAATCCGGCCGCGTCGACGCGAGCATCCTGCCCTACTCGCTGGCCAAGTTCCAGGAGCAGACCGCGGGCGAGACCCGCGTGGTGGGCAAGTTCAACAGCGCCTACCCGGTCAGCGGCGAGGTCGGCACCGTGTCGGCGAAGGGCAGCGGGCTCGCGAAGCCCGTGCAGATCGTGATCCAGCACCTCATCGACGACGGCACCTACGCGAAGGTGCTGCAGCGCTGGGGTCAGAGCGAAGAGGCCGTGCGCACCTCGCAGCTTAACCCGCCCGGACTGCCGAAGCCATGAGCGGGGATCGGAGGACTGCCGGCGAGCCGGTCGTGCGGATCGTCGGCATCGGAGCGGGCCCGGCCGCCGCGATGCTGCTCGAACGCATCGCCGCCAACCGGGCCGAGCTCGCGCCGGGTGTCCGGATCGAGCTGCGGCTCGTGGATCCGCACCCGCCGGGCGGCGGACGCATCTGGCGCAGTGCGCAGTCGCCCCTGCTGAAGCTCAACTCCATGCTCGCCGACGTCGCGTTCTTCACCGACGCATCGTGCCGGATCGAGGGGCCGGTCTCGCCGGGCCCCACGCTCGCCGAGTGGGTTCGTGAGGTCCGCGAGGGCGCGATCCCGGCTCCCGCCTGGGCCGACGCCGAGCTGTTCCGCGAACTCGCCGAGATCGGCGAACGCGACTTCCCGACGCGGCGGCTGAACAACGCCTACCTGAGCTGGGCGGTCGACGAGACGCTGCGACGGAGCGGGGCGGCCGGGGTCGCCGGCGGTGCTGGTGCTGCCGGAGCCGGTGCCGACTCCGGTACCGCCGGAGTCGCGGGATCCGGCGGCCTCTCGGTCGAATGGGTGCGCGATCGCGCCATCGACGTCGAACCGGGGTGCAGCGAGAGCGGCGCCCCGCACCGGGTCCGGCTCGCCTCCGGCGCGGAGCTGACGGCCGACCTCGTCGTGCACGCGCTCGGGCACAGCGGAACGCTGCCGTCCGACGAGTCGATCCGCCTCGGCGCCTTCGCAGACCGGCACGGGCTCGGCTACATCGCGCCCGCGTTCACGGCCGACGTCGACCTCGACGGGGTGCCCGCCGGAGCCGAGGTGATCGTGCGCGGCATGGGCCTCGCGGCGACCGACCTCGTCGTGCTCCTCACCGAGGGGCGCGGCGGCCGCTTCGCCCGTGACGCCGACGGCTCGCTCGGCTACCGGCCGAGCGGGCGCGAGCCGATCCTGCACCTGGGATCCCGCCGCGGCGTGCCGTACCGCTCCAAGATCACGACTGCCCTCGCGGGCGACCCCGTGCGCCTGGAGTACCTGGGGACGGAGTTCCACGCGGCGCTCGCCGAGCGTGCCGGTGGCGTCGATCATCCCGAGGGACTCGATTTCGAACGCGACGTGTGGCCGCTCGTCGTCGCCGAGCTCACCACCGGCTACTACCGCGAACTGAGCACCGGGCACCCCGGACGCGTGACCCTCGACTGGGTCGAGTTCGCACCCCGGCTCCGAGCAGCGCTCGACACGCGCGATCCCGGGGTGCTCGCCGCGCTCGCCGCCGCGCACGTGCCCGATCCCGAGGACCGGTTCGACCTCGCTGTGCTCGATCGGCCGCTCGCCCAGGCGCCCGATCCGGAGGGGGACGCCGGTGCGAGCGGGTTCGCCGCGTCCGGTGGGTTCGCCGCGGAGGCCGTGCAGGATCGGGTCCGGGCGCACATCGCGCAGGACCTGAGGCACCGCACCTCGCCCGAGCACAGCGCGACCCTCGCGCTGTTCCTGACCGCGCTGCACGTCTACCTGTCGCTCGCCGAGATCCCGGGGGAGCGCTGGAATGCGCGCAGCCGCGTCGAACTGCTGCCGGGGCGTTGGCACGCGTTCTTCAGCTATCTCGCGAGCGGGCCGCCCGGGCACCGGTTGGAGGAGCTGCTCGCGCTCGCCGATGCGGGGATCGTGCGGTTCCTCGGCGCGGACGTCGAGCTCGTGGCCGACGAGGACGCGGGGATGTTCCGAGCGTCGGGATCCGCCGCGGTCGCCGGCGGTACGGCGCGTTCCGGCGTCTCGGCGCGCGTCCTGATCGACGCGTGGCTGCCCGAGGCGCGCGCGTCGCGCAGCGACGATCCGCTGCTGCGCCGCCTCGTGGAGCGCGGCGTGATGCGGGAGCTCGCCGTCGTCGAGCGGGGCGAGCGGTTCACCACGGGCCGCGTCGAGGCGTCGCCCGAGGGGCGCCTGCCCGGTGCGCCGCGGCAGTACGCCGTCGGGCCGTTCGTCGCGGGCCTCACCGGTGGGGCGTTCACCCGTCCGGGCTTCGATTCGCTCCCGTTCCGGGTGCACGACCGCTGCGCCCGGGCCGTGCTCGCCGACGCGGTGGCTGCCGTCGCCCGGGAGCCGATTCCGGTGGGGGCCGAGGCGCCGACCGGGCGGTAGCTCGCGAAGACGGGTCAGCGGGACCTTCGGGTTCGGAAGGAGATTCGGGTTCAGCAGGACGAAGCCGAGCGGTTCCGTCCTGCTGAACCCGAATCTCCTCCGGAGGCGGAGGCGGAGGCGGAGGCAGGAGTTAGAGCCGCACCCCGGGTCGCAGCTCGCCGGCTTCGATCCGCACGGGCAGGCGGTTCTCGGGCGGCGGGAACGGGCAGGTCGCGCTTTCCGAGTACGCGCAGGGCGGGTTGGTGGAGCGGGTGAAGTCGATGACGACGGTCTCGGGGTCGAGCGCTTCGACACCGACGAAGCGGGCCGCGGGGAAGGTGAGGTCGGCGCCGGTCTCGTCGGCGTAGATCGCGCGAAGGTCGCCGCGTTCCGCCGAGCCGAACAGGGTCAGCGCGAACGGCTGGCCGTCGATCTTGAACTCCGCGGTGCCGGGGGAATCGTAGTGCTGCAGGGCGTCCGGCCCTGCAGCCGATGCGACCGCGACCCCGTCGCGCACGGCCGGCACGAAGCGGGCAGTGATGCGCCAGCGTTCGTCGGGCGGGAACACTCCGGTGCCGGCGTAGTCGCGGCGGTCGGACGACTCGGGATCGCGCGGGCGAACCACGATCCGGCCGCTGCGCGCCGCGATGTCGAGCAGGATCTCGCCCCACGTCAGCGAGGTTCCCGCGATCCCGGTCAGCGGGCCGAGCTCGATCGTTCCCGACACCGGTTCGCCGTCGCGGGTGACCGTGTCGGCCGCGTCGAGCACGACGGTGACGAGGCCGTGCCGGTCGGCGCTCCAGCGGCCGGGGAGCCCGGGCAGTTCGGCCGGCGTCTCTGCGAGCCAGTGCATCGCGGTCGGGCTCAGCGGCCCGTACGGCGCGGTGCGCGCGGCTTCGACTCCGGCGTGCCAGGCGGCGTGGGCGTCGGAGAAAGCGCTGGAAGCCGCGGGTGCTGGAGATGGTGCTGCGGTCACGGAAACCTCCCGGGTGTGCGTTCCCGATCCAGCCAATCACGCGCGGGAGGTGCCCCGGCGAAGGTGACCCGCGGTTACGCGGGCCGGGTTCGAACGCCGGCCGCAGGGCGGAGCACCGGCCGGGCTCAGCGTCCGCCGTGGGTGTGCGCCCAGACGACGGCCTGGATCCGATCCCGCGCCCCGAGCTTCTGCAGGATCTTCGACACGTGCGTCTTGATCGTCGCCTCCCCGAGGAACAGCTCGCCCGCGATCTCGGCGTTCGACCGGCCGAGAGCGATGAGGGCGAGCACTTCGCGCTCCCGTTCGGTGAGCCCGACGCGGTCGAGCGCGGCGGGATCGATGGTGCGATCGTCGTGCCCCGATCCGCTCGCACCAGCACCAGCACCAGCACCAGCTCCGGAGCCGCCGTTCGCGGCCGAGCGCGGGATCGTGATCGGCAGGATGCGGTCGGTGCTGCCCGAGCCGCCGGAGCTGCCCGGCCCGCCGGAACCGTCCGAGCTTCCGGCGGCGCGGCTCATGACCGCGCGGGTCACGTCGGGGCCGAGCAGTGCGTGCCCGGCGGCGAGGGTGCGCACGGCGTCGACGAACTGCTCGGCGCGCGCGGTCTTGAGCAGGAATCCGCTGACGCCCGCGGCGAGGGCGTCGAACAGGTATTCCTCGTGCCCGAAGGTCGTGAGCACGAGGACCGCGGGCGGCTCGGACCCGGCCGTGCCCGGTGCCAGGATCCGCCGCGTCGCGGCGATACCGTCGAGGTTCGGCATCTCGACGTCCATGCAGATCACGTCGGGGCGCAGCTCGGCGGCCAGCGCGACGGCTTCGAGACCGTCGGCGGCTTCGCCCACCACCTCGATGTCGGATTCGACGGACAGGATGATGCGGAAGCCCGAGCGCACCAGGGCCTGGTCGTCCACGAGCAGCACTCGGATCATGCGTCGACCTCCGTCGCGGTCGCCAGCGGCACCCGGGCGCGCACCAGGAAGCCGCCCTGCTCGCGCCGCCCGGACTGCAGGGTGCCGCCCACCGCGCCGATCCGCTCGCGCATGCCCCGGAGGCCGAGCTGGGAACCGGCGGCTCGGGAACCAGGCAGGGTCTGCCGGATCCCGTCGTCGGTCACCTCGACCTCGACGGAGTCGCCGGCGAATCGCAGCCGCACCGTGCAGCTGGCACCCGCTCCCGCGTGCTTGCGCACGTTGGTCAGGGCCTCCTGCACGACCCGGTAGAGCGCGACGTCGACGAGCATGGGCAGCGGGCGGGGTTCGCCGACCACGATCAGTTCCGTCGGAGTGCTCGACCTGCGCGACTCTTCGACGAGCTCGGCGAACTGGGCGACGCCGACGGTCGACGCGGCGTCGTCCTCGTCCGGTGAACGCAGCGTGCGCACGAGGCCGCGCAGCTCGGTGACGGCGGTGTGCGCGCTCTCTTCCACGACCGCGAGCGCCTCCGAGGCGAGCGCCGGATCCCGGTCGAGGCTGCGCCGGGCCGCCGCGGCCTGGATCCCCATGACCGAGACGTGGTGCGCGACCACGTCGTGCAGTTCCCGTGCGACGCCGAGCCGGTCGAGCGCGACGGCCTGCGCCGCGCTGGTGCGCCGCTCCTGATCGAGCTCCCGCCCCTGCGCGTCGAGCTGAGCGGCGAGTCGGGCCGCGCGCCAGGCGTGCTGGCCGAAGTAGGCGGCGCCCGCGAAATAGAGCATGTTGGTGAGGATCTGCACGGCGACGAATGCTGCGAGCTGCGAGAAGACGCCGATGCGCGAGTACGCGGGGAAGGCGTCGGGATCGCCCGTGGTGACGACGAGCGAGATGATGAGCCACGCGAACATCGCGAGCGAGACGCCCAGCCGGAGCCAGAAGGCGAGCGTGCGATTGCGGCTCCACGCGCCGACCGTGTAGTAGGCGCAGAAGAGCCCGATGTTGACGAAGAGGATCTCGGGGACACCGAACTGGCCGCAGACGAAGAAGCCGACGGCGACGAGCAGCAGCACCGCTTCGGGGTAGCGGCGTCGCACGGCGAGCGGCAGGGTGCAGAGCCCGAGGCCGAGCACCCAGACCCACGGGTCGGCGACCTCCTTGTAGATGCCGATGCGCTCGTAGAGCAGCGCGCTCAGCACCGCGCCCACCGCGATCAGCGCCGCGAACGCGACGTCGGCGCGCAGCCCGGATCGGCTCGGAGCGGGGCGGACCCAGCTCGAGTCGGTGCGGGGCAGCGAGATCGGCATGGATCCCAAGCTACCGGGCCGCGCCGACATCGAGGATCCACCGGGCGGCGGATCCGGATCAGCCCGGCGGGGGAGGCGCGGGCCCCCGGGGGATCCCTAGCGTAGGAGTCGGAAGGGAGAACCCATGATCAGCCTCCACTCGATCTCGCGCAGCTTCGGCGACCGCCGGGTGCTGCGCGACGTCGCGTTCGACGTCGTGGCGGGCCGGATGACCGGCTTCGTCGGCGGCAACGGCGCCGGCAAGACCACGACCATGCGCATCATCCTGGGCGTGCTCGCCGCGGATTCGGGGCGCGTCGAATTCGACGGCGCCGAGATCACGCAGCGGGATCGCTCCCGCTTCGGCTACATGCCCGAGGAGCGCGGCCTGTACCCCAAGATGAAGGTGCTCGAGCAGCTCGTCTACCTGGCGCGCCTGCACGGCATGGGCTCGGCCGCGGCGAAGCGCTCCGCCGAGGGGCTCATCGAGCGGCTCGGCATCGAGGAGCGCGCGAACGACACGCTCGAGAGCCTCTCGCTCGGCAACCAGCAGCGCGCCCAGATCGCCGCGGCCCTCGTGCACGATCCCATCGCCCTCGTGCTCGACGAGCCGTTCTCGGGCCTCGACCCGATCGCGGTCGAGGTCGTGCTCGGCGTGCTCCGCGACTTCGCGGCCCAGGGCGCGCCCGTGCTGTTCTCCTCGCACCAGCTCGACATCGTCGAGCGGCTCTGCGACGACGTCGTCGTGATCGCCGACGGCTCGATCCGCGCCGCGGGCTCCCGCGAGGCGCTCCGCGCCGAGCACTCGGGATCGACGTTCGAGCTGGAGCTCTCGGGCGACACCGCGGACGCCGGCTGGGTGCGCGAGCAGCCCGGGGTCGAGGTCACCCACCTCGATGGCCGCTTCGCCCGGTTCGACGCCCCCGAAGACGCCGCTCAGGCGGTGCTGGCCACCGCCGTCTCGCGCGGATCCGTGGCCCGGTTCGCGCCCGTCACCCCGTCCCTCGCCCAGATCTTCCGGGAGGTCATCCGATGACTGCCAACGCTCCCCTCGCAGGATCGTCCTCCGCGGCGACGCCCGCGCGCGCGGCCGGGCTCGCCTGGCTCGTCGCCGAGCGCGAGATCACCACTCGGGTGCGCAGCAAGGCCTTCCTCGTCTCGACGGGGATCCTGCTGCTCCTCGTGCTCGCCTCGGTGCTGCTCGGCGGCTTCGCCTCGAAGCTCGGCGGCGACACCAAGGTCGCCGTCGTCGGCACCGCCGGTGCCGTGCTCGAACAGGCGCCGGGTTTCGACGTGCAGAAGGTCGCGGATCAGCCCGCCGCCGAGAAGCTCGTGCGCTCGGGCGACGTCGACGCGGCGATCGTTCCCGGGGGCTCCGGCGCGGGCGGCGTGACCGTGCTCGCGAAGGACTCGGCGCCCGCGTCCGTCGTGCAGCTGCTCTCGGTGCAGCCCGAGGTGAAGCTGCTCGAGCCCCTCGACAAGAACCCGATGCTCGCCTACTTCATCGCGATCGGCTTCGGCATCGTCTTCATGATGAGCGCCGTGACGTTCGGCACGACCATCGCGCAGAGCGTGGTCGAGGAGAAGCAGACGCGGATCGTCGAGATCCTGCTGGCCACCGTGCCCGCCCGCGTGCTGCTCGCGGGCAAGATCATCGGCAACAGCATCCTGGCGCTCGCCCAGGTCGTCGCGATCCTGGCGCTCGCCTCGCTCGGCATGCTCGCCACCGGTCAGGACCTGCTGTTCGGGGACCTCGGCACGGCGCTCATCTGGTTCGGCGTGCTCTTCGCCTTCGGGTTCGTCCTGCTCGCGACGCTCTACGCGGCGACCGCGGCGCTCGTCTCACGGCAGGAGGACATCGGCTCGGTCACGAGCCCGGTCATGATGCTCGTGATGATCCCCTACGTGCTCGTGATCGTGTTCAACACGAACCCCGAGGTGCTCGCGATCATGAGCTACGTGCCGTTCTCGGCACCCGTGGGCATGCCGATGCGCCTCTACCTCGGACTCGCCGAGTGGTGGGAGCCGCTCGTGGCGATCGTGATCCTCATCGCGTCGATCGCGCTCGTGATCGGCATCGGCGCGCGCATCTACGAGAACTCGATCCTGCGCACCGGCAGCCGGGTGAAGCTCTCCGAGGCGCTCAAGGGCTGAACGCTCGTCGAACGCAGCGCGGGGCCGCGGACCATCGGGTCTGCGGCCCCCGCCGCGTTCTCCGCGGGTGCGGGATCCGCGATGCGATCCGGTCGGATCGCCGACCGTGGGTCCGGCCGGATCAGAACCACATGGGTCGGTCGAGGTCGTCCTCGTCCTCGTAGGACTCGCCGAGGCGGCCCGGATCCACGTCGACGACGACGGGGACGTGATCGCTCGGTGCATCGCCCGTGCGCTCCTGGCGGTGGATCGAGGCGCCCGTCACCGCGTCGGCGAACGCTTCTGACGCCATGATGAAGTCGATCCGCATGCCCTCGTCCTTGGGGAATCGGCCCGCCTTGTAGTCCCAGAAGGTGTAGCCCTCGGGCACGGTGGGGCGCACCACGTCGGTGACGGTCGGCGAGAAGCTCTCGAACATCGACCGCTCGTCGGGCGAGACGTGCGTCGAGCGGCCGACGGCGAACGAGGGATCGCCCATATCGCCGTCGAGCGGGGCGATGTTCCAGTCGCCCATGAGCGCGAGCGGCAGCTCGGGATTCTCGGCCAGCCACTGCTCGGCGTCGGTGCGCAGCGCCTCCAGCCAGGCGAGCTTGTACGCGTAGTGCGGGTCGTCGAGCGCCCGGCCGTTCGGCACGTAGAGGCTCCACAGGCGCAGATCGCCGACGGTCACGCCGAGGGCGCGCGCTTCGAGCGGGAGGCCGTTCGGGCCTTCGCCCTGCACGTCCTCCTGACCCGTGATCGGCTTGCCGAAGCCCGGCATGTCGGCGAAACCGCGCGCGACGTCGGTCATCTCGTGCCGGCTCGCGAACGCGACGCCGTTCCACTGGTTCAGGCCGTGGATCTCGAGCCGGTACCCGGCCTGCTCGAACGCCTCGACCGGGAACTGGTCGGGACGGCACTTGATCTCCTGCATCGCGAGCACGTCGATGTCCTCGCGGACGAGCCAGTCCACCACCCGGCCGACTCGGGTGCGGATCGAATTGACGTTCCAGGTGGCGATGCGCATGGATCCAGCGTATCCGGCCCGGTTTGGCCGCCGGTGCGCTCTGCGGAAGGAGATTCGGGTTCAGGAGGACGATCGACGCAGATTCCTCCTCCGGAACCCGGATCTCCTCCGGAAGACCCGTCCGTTCCTCCGGTCCGGGAGCAGAATGGACGCATGACCGCACCGATCCTCATCTCGGCCGAAGAACTGCGCACCTGGCTCGATTCCGACGAGCCGCCGCGCGTGCTCGACGTCCGTTACCGGCTGGGCTTCTCCGACGGGCACGAGCAGTACCTGGCCGGGCATATCTCGGGGGCCGTATTCGCGGATCTCGAGGGGGAGTTCGCCCGGCACGGCGCCCCGTCGGATGGGCGGCATCCGCTGCCCGGCGACGCTGCGCTCGAGGTGGCGGCGCGCGGCTGGGGGATCCGCGACGGGCAGACGGTCGTCGTGTACGACGATGCGCGGTCGCTGCCGGCGTCGCGTGCCTGGTGGGCGCTGCGGCGGGCCGGGATCGGCGACGTGCGGTTGCTCGACGGCGGGCTCGCGGCGTGGATCGCGGCCGGCGGGGCGGTGGATCCGGGCGAGGTGGTGCCCGAGCCGGGCGATGTGGTGCTCGCGCGGCCCGGCGCGGCCGGGGTGCTCACGACGGGGCAGGTCGCGGAGTGGGACGGGATCCTGCTCGATGCCCGCGCGCCGGAGCGGTTCCGGGGCGAGAGCGAGCCGATCGATCCGATCGCGGGGCACATTCCGGGGGCGCGCAATCTGCCGATCTCGGAGGTGCTGACGGAGGATGGACGGTTCCGTTCGCCGGAGCGCATCGCGGCGGCGTTCGCGTCGGCGGGGGTGGGATCCGGTGCGGGCGCGGGTGCGGGTGTCGATGCGGGTGCGGGCGAGACGCGGATCGCGGCCTACTGCGGCTCGGGTGTGACGGCGGCGCAGTTGGCGCTCGCGGGTGCGCTCATCGGGCGCGAGGTCGTCGTGTTCCCGGGGTCGTGGAGCGCGTGGTCGAACACGCCCGGTCTGCCGGTCGCGACGGGGGAGTGAGGGGTCGCGCTGCGGCGGTCGTCGCCGGTTCAGCGGCGGCGGTCCTTCGGGTGCGGCAGCTGAAGCGACGGCCCCGGGTGCGGGGCCGGGTGCGACGGGGAGAACCGCAGTCGGATGCGGCTTTCGAAACGACGAGAGCCCCGCCGGGGCGGGGCTCTCGTATCGGAGGGGATGACGAGAATCGAACTCGCGCTGTCTGCTTGGGAAGCAGAAGTTCTACCATTGAACTACATCCCCAGTGCCGGGCGGACCCGACTCTTTTCAGCCTAGCAGAACCCCGCTGGCAGACGGTCGAGCCTCCGGCCAGCGGGTCCGCCTCCGAGCGGCGGCTTGCCGGCGAGCGGCGGTCCTACTGGCAGATCGCGGCGCCCGCGAGGGTCTTGGCCTGATCGTCGGCGCTCCAGGGGACGTCCGGGCCTGCGCCCGCGTCCTTCGAGAGGGCCGCGATCTGGAACGCCAGCGCGCGAGCGAAGCCGGCACCCGCGCTCGAGTTGTTGAGCGTGACGACCACCGTGTAGCCCGTGGACGGATCCTGGTACGCGGCGGTGATGGCACCGGTGATCGAACCGCTGCGGCCGAACAGGGGCCCCATCTTTTCGACGCCGAAGCCGTACTGCTGCGCGTTCGGGTCCGCGGCGACCTCCTTGGTCGGCTTGCCGTCCTTGTCGCGCTCGGGATTCTGGGTCGACTGGGTCTTGGTGATGAGCTCCTGGTCCTTCTTCGTGCCGAACGTGCCGGAGAAGTAGGCGGTGTAGAAGTTCTTCAGGTCCGAGACGGTCGTGACCGAGGCGCCGGCCGCGCTGAGCATGCTGGTGGAGATCTTGTTGAGCTCCGCGGGCTTCGCCTCGCAGACGGGCTTGCCGCCCGCCGCGGGGTAGGTGAGCCCGGTCATGCCGCCGCTGGGCAGCGTCAGGTTGCCCGAGTCGGGGAAGAAGGTCGAACTCATCGAGGCCTTGCTGTAGACCCGACTCTTGAGGAGGTCTGCGAGGGACTGGCCGGTGACTTCTTCGAACGCGCGGGCCAGCACGAGGCTGTCGGTGTCGGAGATGTAGACGTTCTGACCGGGCCAGGGGAGCGGTGAGCGCACGAGGCCGTTTGCGAGGAGCTCCCGGTCGCTCCACGGACGCAGCGGGTTGTTCGCGAAGATGTCGCTGATGCCCGTCTTGAAGTCGGCGAGGCCCGAGGTCCCGTTGCAGAGCTGCTCGTAGGTGATGCCTTCCAGGCCCTTCTGGCGGGGCAGGTCCTTCGAGACCTCGCGGTCGAGCTTGATGGTGCCGTCCGCGTTGAGGCTGAGCAGGAGGGCGCAGAGCGCCGGCTGGGTGGTCTGGCCGCCGCGGATCGCGGCGTCGGCGGCGAGCTTGCCCGCGCCGAAGGCCTGCAGGTACTCGCCCTTCTTGTCGCCGCCCCAGACGCCCACGATGGCGTCGGTGGAGCCGCTCTGCTTCATCGCCTGCTGGACGGCCTGTTCGATGTTGCCCGAGAGCCCCTTGTCGATGGTGTTCACCGGGTCCGCGCCGCTCGAGGAGCCCTGGCCGGTGCACGCGGTGAGGCCGAGAGCTGCGACGGCGACGGCACCGATCACAGCGATGCGGGAGCGTCGAGCGAGTTTCGAAATCACCGGACCGCCAATCTGTTTGCAGGCATAGAACATTCGCGATTCTACTGCCTGGTTCTCGGGAGGCCGCTGAGCCCGGCCGGTGGTGCGCGCACGGAACAGGGCCGAGGTGCGGGGTTAGGCAAGCCTTAGTTAGGATGTCGGAGTGAGTGATTTCGACGAGACCGTCATTTCCGGTGTGATCGGCCACATGAACGGCGACCACACCGACGACAACCTGCTGATCGCGCGTGCTTTCGGGTACCCCGAAGCGACGGCGAGCACGATGACGGGTCTGACCGGGGAACACGGTTGCTGGACCGTGGTGGATTCCGCGGGCGAGCACGAGCTCTGCGTTCCCTGGCCCGCTGGTCGGATCACCGAGCGGCCCCAGATCCGCCGCGAGGTCGTGCTGCTCTACCGTGAGGCATGCAAGCGCCTGGGCGTCGAACCGCGTGCCGAGCACGAGGCGCCGCAGCACCTGCCCGGCCAGGGCGATGCGGCGCACCCGCACGGCTCGGAGCACGCGGCCCACGGCGGTGCTCATCCTCATGGCGGACACGGACACGGACACGGACACGGCGAGGCGGCTCACGCCGGTTCGAACCCGCACGCAGCCCCGGCGCAGGAGGGTCCCGTCGCGTTCTCGGTCGAGATCCGCAGCGGTTCCTGGTCGGATCACTCCGACAGCGAGGGCGCCGGGTTCATGGAGGGCATCATGCGCGGCCGGGGGACTCGCGAGGACTATGTCGCGCTCGCCGTGCAGCACTACTTCATGTACGAAGCGCTCGAGGAGAGCGCGGCGAAGTTCGAGCAGGACGCCCGCTTCGCCGGATTCCACTCGGACGACCTCGAGCGCATGGCCGCGCTCGAGGAGGATCTGGAGTTCCTGGTCGGCGATGATTGGCGGGAGCGGATCGAACCGACTCCCGCGACGGCGGCGTACGCGGCCCGGATCCGTGAGATCGCGGACGAGGGCTGGCTTCCGGGTCTCGTCGCGCACCACTACACGCGCTACCTCGGCGACCTGTCGGGCGGGCAGATGATCGCGCGTCGCGTGGGGAAGCAGTTCGGTTTCGAGCACGCGGGCATCTCGTTCTACGACTTCTCGTCGCTCGGTGATCTCGCTGAGTTCAAGGGCCGGTACCGGGCCGAGCTCGATGCGCTGGGCGAGACGCTCGATCAGGCGGAGCGCGATCGCGTGCTGGCCGAGGTGCGAACCGCCTACCGCTTCAACACCGACGTGTTCGGCGATCTGGCTCGGGCGAAGGCCGCGAACTAACACGGCTCGGCGGGCTCTCTCTGAAAAGAGGGGTCGCGTCGGAGACGCCGTAGGCGCGGTGATCCTCATCGTTCGGCGAACCTTCGAGCAAGGCCGACGCGCAACGGCCGGGGTTCGCGGCCGAGGAATGCGCTGAGCCGCTGCTCCGTCTCTTGGCGGCGCAGCGGATGGAGGTCTTCGGCGTGCGTTCGGAGGATCCTGTAGCCGAGGTCCCGAGCGTGGTCGAGACGAGTGAGATCGCGGAGGTACTGCTGGCGGTCTGTGCGGTGCTGCTCGCCGTCGTACTCGAGGATTTGCATCCGCGTTCGATCGACCTGGTCGAATCGTCCGATCCAGGCTCCTGAACGATCGTAGAGATCTGCTTGCAGCTCGAGGTCGTCAAGGCCCATCGAGGCGAGCACGTAGTGCAGGTGGGACTCCATTCGGGACTCCGCGCCATGCCGGGACACCGACCACGCGTCGCGCAGTCGCGTGATGCCGCGCGTGCGACTGCGCATGAGGAGCGCGTCGACTTCCGACTCGGTGAGTGAAGCCCCGTGGGGAACCCGGCGAGGGCGGCGCAGGTGGTCGAGGGCGACCACGAGTTCGAGAAACGGGAGCGTCGCGGCGGACTGCAGGAGCGCGAGGGAGGCGGGCACGCACGGGAGACCGCTCGTACTCGGCACCGGGGCGAATCGCTCGGAGGTGCGGTGGCCGATGACCCCGCGACCCGTCGATCGGTTGAGCGGCGACGGGGCGGTCACGTGCAACTCGTCGGGAACTCGGAGCGGCACCCCGTGCAGGAGAAGCGCGCTCGTATGGCTGAAGCACTCTTCTCGGCGCAGCAGCGGTGCGTAGTCCCGTGCCCGCGCGCGGACCCGGTCCTCGACATAGCTCGGCCGCCTCGGTGGTGCAGGCTGAGGTGCGCCGAGACGTCGGACCCCGTGATGCGGACGCTCGAACCTCGAGTGGGCGAGAGTAGCCGAGGTCACGCCGAGCGCCCGCGCCTCGGCGAGAGTGAAGGCGGGCTCGCGGAGCGGCTCGGGGAGGGGAGCTGGGCGTCGGGGCATGCAAGCAGCTTGCCCGGCACGCCAAGGATGATGGCGGTTATCCACAGGCCAGAGCGCGTCGGTGCGCGATCCGGCATGGATGCGGACTGTGGAGGGGTAGACGGTTCGAAGTGCGGCGCGAGTGGATCCATCGAACGGCGGCAAAACGACGCAATCGGCCGGCTATTCGATCGTTTTGCCGCCACTCGACGGAGAAAACGCGTGTGCGCGCTCGCGAGCGAGCGAGCACACGAGCACGAGCACAAGCACACGAGCACGAGCACGCGAGCACGAGCACACGAGCTCGAGCCCGCGCCCTACCTCCCCTGCATGAACCTGACGACGTTGGGGTCGACGATCACGTCGCGGGGCTGCAGCGGCCGACGCAGGTAGAGCCCTTCGAGGGAGCGCACGCGGCTCAGCGCGACGTAGCTCTGCCCGGCGCTGAACGCGCGAGGGCCCAGGTCGATGACGGCCTGGTCGTAGGTGTGGCCCTGCGACTTGTGGATGGTCACGGCCCAGGCGAGGCGCAGCGGGAACTGCTCGAACTCGGCCACGACCTCCTTCTCGAGCTTCTTGGTCTCGGCGTCGTAGCGGTACCGGAACCGTTCCCAGACGGCGGGCTCGACCTCGTACTCCTCGTCGTCGACCTCGACCCAGACGGTGCCGGAGACGCGCGAGACGGTGCCGATGGTGCCGTTGACCCAGCGTCCGTCGGGGTC
This sequence comes from Leucobacter iarius, assembly GCF_039530105.1. Classification (NCBI taxonomy): domain Bacteria; kingdom Bacillati; phylum Actinomycetota; class Actinomycetes; order Micrococcales; family Microbacteriaceae; genus Leucobacter; species Leucobacter iarius. Next base: position 647,336 of record NZ_BAAAOB010000001.1, read on the forward strand.
GTTGCGCAGGAACATGACCTGCGCGCCCTGCTTGAGCTCGAGCACCTCGTCGGCGGGGAACGTGTTCTCGCGGAATTCGCCGTTCACCTCGGCGACGGCGCGCATCGCCCCGCCCGTGATCCCCGCGAGCCGTTCCTGGTTGATCTTGTTGACGGTGGCGTTGGTGGTCGCGAGGGTGAGCGCGTCCGCGGGGGCGGGGCGGTCCCCGGCCGCGTTGAGCTCGCCGGCCATGTCGGCGTCGACGACGCCGTGCCGGACGGCTCCGAGGATCTGCTTGAAACGGCTGTCGCGCTGCCGGTGCACCTCGGTGAGCTCGATGATGCTCATGGGGGAGTCGCGCCACACCTTCGCGTCGAAGAACCAGAGCGAGCGGTAGGTGTCGTTGAAGTAGGCGCGCTCGTGCGGGTCGCGCGGCGGCACGGGCGGCAGCTGGAAGGGGTCGCCGAACATGATGATCTGCGCCCCGCCGAAGGGGTCGTGCTTCTTGCCGCGCGCCTGCCGGAGCGCGCGGTCGATCGCGTCCATGAGGTCGGCGGAGACCATCGAGATCTCGTCGAGCACGAGGGTGTCGATCGAGGAGAGCATCTTCTTCAGCTCGGCGGGCTGGTCGAGGTCGTGGTCGGCGATCACGCCGGTGGGGAGGCGCAGCAGCGAGTGGATCGTCTGGCCGCCCACGTTGAGCGCGGCGACGCCCGTCGGCGCGCACACGGCGATGATCTTGCTCGTGTTCCACGCCAGGTGGTTCAGGATCGTCGACTTGCCCGTACCGGCGCGCCCTGTGACGAAGATGTGCTCGCGGGTGTGCTCGATCCGTTCGTAGACGGCGAGCTGCTCGGGGCTGAGTTCGGGGCGGGGCACCCCGTTAGGGTACCCGAGCGGCGCGCACGGGCAGCAGCAGGAGCAGGCCGATGATCAGCACGAGCACGATCCCGAGGATGCCGAAGATGGTGGATCCGCCGAGCGCGACCGCGAGCGTGAAGCCGGCGGGCGCGAGGAACGACACCGCGCGGCCGGTCGTGGCGTAGAGGCCGAAGATCTCGCCCTCCTTGCCGGGCGGGATGAGGCGGGCGAGGAAGGAGCGGCTCGCGGACTGCACGGGTCCGACGAAGATGCACAGCAGGAGCCCGAACACCCAGAACACCCAGGATCCGAGCGGGTTCAGCAGGAAGACGAGCAGGCCGCAGAACAGCATCAGCGTGAGCGAGGACACCATGACGGACTTCGCGCCGATCCGGTCCTCGAACATGCCGATCAGGATCGTGGCGAGCCCGGCGACGACGTTCGCGGCGATGGCGAAGATGATGACCGTGGTGGAGTCGAAGCCGAAGCTGCGCGCCGCGATCACGCCGCCGAACGTGAAGACGCCCGCGAGTCCGTCGCGGAACACGGCGCTCGCGATGAGGAAGAAGAGGGTCTGGCGGGCGGTGCGCCACAGGTTCCGCACGCTGCGGAACAGGTCGGCGTAGGCGGTCAGGATCCCGCGCCCGGCGCCGTGGTACTCGGCGGCGACGGGGATCTCGGGCACCGCGAAGAAGACGGGTACGGCGAAGATCCCGAACCAGGCTGCGGCGAGCACCATCGCGACGCGGATGTTCCAGGCGCCCTCGCTCGTGACGCCGAACCAGCCGACGTCGGGGAAGATGAAGCCGACCAGCAGGATCGCGAGCAGCACGATGCCGCCGAGGTAGCCCATGCCCCAGCCGAAGCCGGAGATCTTGCCGACGTTGCGGTTGTTGGAGATCTGCCCGAGCATCGCGTTGTAGCTGACGCTCGCGAATTCGAATGCGACGTTGCCGACCGCGAGCAGCACGAGTCCGAGGATGAGGTACTGCTCGGCCGGGGCGACGAGCACCATCAGCGCCGTGCAGGCGACCACGATCGCGGTGTTGATGCCGAGCCAGGTCTTGCGCCGCCCGGCCGCGTCCGAGAGGCGCCCGATCACGGGAGCGAACAGCGCGACGACGATGCCGGCGATGAGGAGCGCGGTGCCGAGCTTCGCCGAGACGACCTGCTCGGGGCCGAAGGAGTCGCTCGTGAGGTACACGCTGAAGACGAACGTGGTGACGACCGCGTTGAACGACGCCGACCCCCAGTCCCACAGCGACCAGGCGAAGACGGTGCGCTTGCGCACGGCCGGGGCGTCGGCGGCTGCGTCGGTGGCCGTATTCGGGGCGATCATGCGCTCAGGGTAGCGCCTGCGGGGAAACACCGGGGGTCCGCGCCCGGAGCGCGTCCACCACGGAGAGCAGCCAGGGCCACAGCTCCGGATCGGTGACCGGGATCAGGCGCGGCGAATAGAGGAACGCCTCCTCGCCGAGGACCTCGAGATCGACCGGGCGCGCCGCGAGCAGATCGAGCAGCTCCGGATCGACGAACGCGGCTGCGCGCTCGCCGTCGCGCTTCCACGCCCACAGGGTGAAGCGGGCTCCGTCTGCGGCGCGGAGCCGGGTCGGATCGCGCATATCGACGAAGCCGGCGATGCTGCCGCCGTCGACCATCGAGTTGTTCGCCTTCGCGTCGAGCAGGAACGGCGGGGCCGAGCCGCCGAGCGCGATCCTGATGTAGCCGAAGCTCACGGGCGACTCGATCCCGCGATAGCCGACGTCGGTGGAGTGGTACTCGCCGACCTCGAGGGAACGATCCGGCCAGCGCAGCACGCCCTCGAGGCGCCGATCCTTGCTGCCCCGGCCGATCACCGATCCGACGGCGGGAGGATCGGCCTCGCGTTCGACGAGCTCGATGCCGTTCGCCGCGGCGAAGCCGGTGATGCGCCAGCGCTGGTCGGGCAGTGCGCGGCTCTGCCGGACCGCGCCGCGCAGCACGAATACGCACAGCCAGACGGTGAGGATCGCGACGGCGCCCGCCGGGAGGAGCCACCAGGCCGAGCCGCCGCTGAGCGTGCCCATGGCGAACGCGGCGGCGAGGCCGAGACCGAGCACGATGACGAGCAGGAGCGCGCAGCCGGTCCCGATCGCGGTGCCGGCCTTCGTGCGGCCGTGGCGGCGGTCGATCTCCGCCGAGAGTGCGCGTGCGGCGTCCCGGTCGTCGGGATCCGTGAGCGGACCGAGGTCGAGTGCCGGCATGAGGTCAGCGTAGTGCCGCGTCGCCGGCCGGGTCGAAGCTGAGAGTTGAGTGTGTTCGACTCAAGTTCACTTGCCCGAGGTTGACGGCGGGACCCGTTTTGATAAACTTGAGCACAAGCGACTCAACCTTCTGAGTTCGCACCGGATTCGGGATCCCGAGCGGTCCCGGAGCAGAATCACCAGAACCGGGCGGCCCACGGCCGCCGCACAACAGCAAGGAGAGCACATGTCACGTGCAGTCGGTATCGACCTCGGCACCACCAACTCCGTCGTCGCGGTCCTCGAGGGCGGCGAGCCCACGGTCATCGCCAACGCCGAGGGCTTCCGCACCACCCCCTCGATCGTCGCGTTCACGAAGGACGGCGAGGTGCTCGTCGGCGAGACCGCGAAGCGCCAGGCCGTCACCAACGTCGACCGCACCATCGCGTCCGTCAAGCGCCACATGGGCACCGACTGGACCACCGACATCGACGGCAAGAAGTACACGCCGCAGGAGATCAGCGCGCGCACGCTCATGAAGCTGAAGCGCGACGCCGAGACCTACCTGGGCGACAAGGTGACCGACGCGGTCATCACCGTCCCCGCGTACTTCAACGACGCCGAGCGCCAGGCCACCAAGGAGGCCGGTGAGATCGCGGGCCTCAACGTGCTCCGCATCATCAACGAGCCCACCGCCGCGGCCCTCGCCTACGGCCTCGACAAGGGCAAGGAGGACGAGCTGATCCTCGTCTTCGACCTCGGCGGCGGCACCTTCGACGTCTCCCTCCTCGAGGTGGGCAAGGACGACGACTTCTCGACCATCCAGGTCCGCGCGACCGCCGGCGACAACCGCCTCGGCGGCGACGACTGGGATCAGCGCGTCGTCGAGTGGCTGATCCAGCAGTTCAAGTCGTCGACCGGCGTCGACGTCTCGAACGACAAGATCGCCCTGCAGCGCCTCAAGGAGGCCGCGGAGCAGGCCAAGAAGGAGCTCTCGAACTCGATGAGCACCCAGATCCAGCTGCCGTACCTCTCGCTCACCGAGAACGGCCCGGCGAACCTCGACGAGACGCTCTCGCGCGCCAAGTTCGAGGAGCTCACCAAGGATCTGCTCGAGCGCACCCGCAAACCCTTCACCGACGTGATCGCCGAGGCGGGCGTCAAGGTCTCCGACATCGCGCACGTGGTGCTCGTCGGCGGCTCGACCCGCATGCCCGCCGTCTCCGAGCTGGTCAAGCAGCTCACCGGCGGCCGCGAGCCCAACAAGGGCGTCAACCCCGACGAGGTCGTGGCCGTGGGCGCAGCCCTGCAGGCCGGCGTGCTGAAGGGCGAGCGCAAGGACGTCCTGCTCATCGACGTGACCCCCCTGAGCCTCGGCATCGAGACCAAGGGCGGCATCATGACGAAGCTCATCGAGCGCAACACGGCGATCCCGACCAAGCGCAGCGAGACCTTCACCACCGCCGACGACAACCAGCCGTCGGTCGCCATCCAGGTGTTCCAGGGCGAGCGCGAGTTCACCCGCGACAACAAGAACCTGGGCACCTTCGAGCTGACCGGCATCGCGCCGGCTCCGCGCGGCGTGCCGCAGGTCGAGGTCACCTTCGACATCGACGCCAACGGCATCGTCCAGGTGTCCGCGAAGGACAAGGGCACCGGCAAGGAGCAGACGATCACGATCTCGGGCGGCTCGAGCCTCTCGAAGGACGACATCGATCGCATGGTGCGCGAGGCCGAGGAGCACGCCGCCGAGGACAAGAAGCGCCGCGAGGCCGCCGAGGTCCGCAACAACGCCGAGCAGCTCGCCTACTCGGTCGAGAAGCTCATCTCGGAGAACGAGGACAAGCTGCCCGAGGACGTCAAGACCGAGGTGCAGGGCGATCTCGACGCGCTGAAGCAGGCGCTCGCCGGTGACGACGAGGCCGCGGTCAAGACCGCCGCCGACAAGCTCGGCGAGAGCCAGCAGAAGCTCGGCCAGGCGATCTACCAGTCCGCTCAGGACGCCGCCCCCGAGGCCGGCACCGCCGCTCCCGAGTCGAACGACGAGGACGTGGTGGACGCCGAGGTCGTCGAGGACGACGAGGAGAAGAAGTAACGATGACGAACGAGGAGCAGCGCACGCCCCAGGGTGACCAGCCCGGCGACGAGGTTCCCGTTGCGGGGCCGGAGGCGAACGCCTCCGGCCCCGCGCCGCAGGGCGAGGAGCTGACGGTCGACGACATCCTGTCGACCGAGCAGGACGCGTCGGCGGCCGGGGATCCCAATGCGGCGGCCGAGGCCGAGAGCCCGTACCTGGAGGACCTGCGTCGGATCACCGCGGAGTACGCGAACTACCGCAAGCGGACCGAGGCCAACGCGGTCATCGAGAAGCAGCGCGCCACGGCTTCGGCCGTGCTGCCCATGCTCTCGGTGCTCGACGACCTCGACCGCGCCGAGCAGCACGGGGACCTCGAAGAGGGATCCGCGTTCGCCACGATCGCGACCAAGATCCGATCCACCTTCGAGCGCCTCGGCCTCGAGAGCTTCGGCGAGAAGGGCGACCCCTTCGATCCGCAGCTGCACGAGGCCATCGCCCAGGTGCCGGTTCCCGGCACCGAGTCGGAGACGGTGCTCGACGTGATCGAGCGCGGCTACCGGATCGGCGATGTCGAGCTGCGGCCCGCCAAGGTGGCTGTGGCTGTGGGGGGCTGATGGCAAGTCAAGACTGGCTCGAGAAGGACTTCTACCAGATCCTCGGCGTCGCGAAGGACGTCAGCGAAGCGGATCTGAAGAAGGCGTATCGCAAGCTCGCCCGCAAGTACCACCCGGATTCGAACCCGGGCGATGCCGCGGCCGAGGCCCGATTCAAGGAGATCAGCGAGGCGTACTCGGTGCTCTCCGATTCGGAGCAGCGCGCCGAGTACGACCAGATCCGCGCCATGGGCACGGGGTCGGCCCGGTTCACCTCGGGCGGGCAGGGCTTCGAGGACATCTTCGGAGGCATGTTCGGCCAGCAGGGCGGGCACAGTGCGACCGGCGGCCGCAACTTCAGCTACCAGCAGGGCGGCGGGCAGGGCTTCGACGACATCTTCAGCATGTTCGGCGGAGGCGGCGCACCGCGCGGTCCCCAGCGGGGCCGCGACATCACCGCCTCGACCACGCTCGACTTCGAGACGGCGGTGCGCGGCAACACCGTGACGCTGCAGGCTCCGAGCGGGCAGGTCAAGGTCAAGATCCCGGCCGGCGTCTCCGACGGGCAGAAGATCAAGGTCCGCGGCAAGGGCGAGCCCAGTCCCGACGGCGGAACCGCCGGCGACATCATCCTGACCGTGCACGTGCGCTCGCACCCCGTGTTCGAGCGCGACGGCCAGAACCTGCGGCTCTCGCTGCCCGTCACCTTCACCGAGGCCGCGCTCGGCGCGACGGTGGAGGTACCGACGCTCGGCGGTCCGACCGTCAAGCTGAAGGTGCAGCCGGGTACCCCGAGCGGCCGCGTGCTGCGGGTCAAGGGCCGCGGCGTGCAGTCCGCGAAGGGCACCGGCGACCTGCTCGCCGAGGTCCAGGTGGTCGTGCCGGCGCACCTCTCCGACGCGGCGAAGGAGGCTCTCGAAGCCTTCCGCGCCGTCGAACCCGACGAGAACCCGCGAGCGGATCTGCTCGCGCGCGCCAAGGGATAACTCAACACCGGCGGGCCGCGCGGACCCGGTGCCCGGAACCTCGAGAGGATCCGGGCACCGGGTTCGCGGGACTCGCCGAATCAGACGAAGGGGATGAGCGCCATGACCGGGCCGCAGATGGATCGCACCACGCCCGTGTTCGCGATCGCCGTCGCGGCGGAGCTCGCCGAGATGCACCCGCAGACCCTGCGGCAGTACGACCGGATCGGTCTCGTCTCGCCGCAGCGCACCCGCGGCAACACCCGGCGCTACTCGCTGCGCGACGTCGAGCAGCTGCGCGAGGTCGGCCGGCTCTCGGCCGAGGGACTGAGCCTCGAGGGGATCCGGCGCGTGCTGGAGCTCGAGGACCGCGTGCAGCACCTCGAGACCCGCGTGCGCGAGCTCGAACGGGCGCTCTCCGACGAACTGCTCAACCGACCGGGCCGACGCGTGTTCGCGGCCGGCTCCGAGGGCGAGGTCTTCACCCTGAGCCGCGGTACGCGGGTGCGACGCAGCACCGAGATGGTCGTCTGGCATCCCGGTGACTGAGCCCGACACCGCCTTCGAAGCCTCGCTCGCCGCGTTCCTCGACGGGCTCTCGCGGGAGCCCGATCTCGACGCGGCCGAGCTGCTGCCGTTCGACGCGACGGACCGCCTGCTGCTCGAAGCCGCGAGGGATCCGCGCTTCGCCGGCGCGATGCCCGGCGGCACCGTCGTGATCGGCGACCGGCACGGCGCGCTCGCGCTCGGCGCCGTGCAACTGCTCGGCGCGACCGGCGTGCGGGTCCACCAGGATCCGCTGCTCGGCGAACGCGCGCTGCACGCCAACGCGGATCGGCTGGGCGTCGCGGACGCGCCGACCTCGCTCCCGCTCGGCCCCGAGCTGCTGCGCGGAGCGACGCTCGTGCTGCTCCAGCTGCCGCGCGGGCTCGACGCGCTCGACGAGATCGCGCAGGCGATCGCGCGCTGGGCGGATCCCGCGGTCGTGGTGCTGGCAGGCGGTCGCGTGAAGCACATGACCCTCGCCATGAACGAGGTGCTGCAGCGCAGCTTCGCCGAGGTCTCGGCGGGACTCGCGCGGCAGAAGTCCCGGATCCTCACCGCCTCCGCGGCGCGCCCGGCCGAGGAGCTCGGCGACCCGCGCTTCCCCGTCTGGGGCGGGGATCCCGCCCTCGGCTTCCGCCTCGCCGCGTTCGGCGCGGCCTTCGGCGGAACCAAGCTCGACCGAGGCACGCGGCTGCTGCTCGACACGCTGCGCACCGCGCCCCCGCGCGGGGCGGGATCCGGCGCAGCCGGACGCTCCGGCCAGGATCCGGCGCGCGTGGTCGACCTCGGCTGCGGCACCGGCACGCTCGCGGTCAGCGCGGCGCTCGCCTGGCCCGACGCCGAGATCATCGCGACCGATCAGTCGGCCGCGGCGGTCGCGTCGACCGGGCTCACCGCCGAAGCGGCCGGGGTCGCGGATCGCGTCGAGACCGTGCGCGCCGACGGCTGCGAGGCCGTGCCCGACGGTTGGGCCGACCTGATCCTGCTCAACCCGCCGTTCCACTCCGGATCGACCGTGCACACCGCGGTCGCGCACCGCCTCATCCGCTCGTGCGCTCGCGCGCTCGCGCTCGGCGGCGAACTGCGGATCGTCTTCAACTCTCCCCTCGGCTACCGCCCGACCCTGGAGCGCGCCGTCGGCCCCGCCGAGCAGCTCGCCCGCGACCGTACCTTCACGGTACTGTCGGCGCGGAAGCCGCGCGCCGGACGCTGAGCGGCCCGCGGCCCGCGGCCCGCGGCCCGCGGCCCGCGGCCCGGGGTCGAAGGCTCGGAGGCCCGGCTCGTTCCGGTACGCGCCCGGATCCGGGGATCTGCGGATCCGGTGATCCCGACGCGCCCCGGGCGATCTCCAGAGACGTCCGAATACACTGATACACGTTCCCGCGAGCCGAATCCCGTGTTCCGCGGCCCACCCGACGACTCGAAAGGCGCGAGCGCACCCGTGAGCCCCACCGATCGACCCGACCGTCTGCGCATCCTGATCGGATGCGACACGTTCGCCCCCGACGTGAACGGTGCCGCCCGTTTCGCCGAGCGCCTCGCCGCCGGCCTCGTCGAGCGCGGGCACGAGGTCCACATCGTGGCCCCCGGCACCCGCTACCGCCGCACCCGGCCCAAGGTCGAGATCATCGAGGGCCAGCCGATGACCGTGCACCGCCTGCCGTCGCTGCGCTGGCTGCCGCACGACTGGCTGCGCTTCGTCTGGCCGTGGCGCTCGAAGCACTACGCGCGCCAGGTGCTGTCGCGGGTGCGCCCCGACGTCGTGCACATCCAGTCGCACATCGTCATCGGCCGCGGACTCGCCCGCATCGCCCGCCAGCGCCGCATCCCGATCGTGGCGACCAACCACGTCATGGCCGAGAACATCCTCGACTTCACCGTCATGCCGCCGTTCGTCGACAAGCTCGTGCTCAAGCTCGCCTGGGACGACGCCGAGCGCACCTTCAAGATGGCGCGCGCGGTCACGACGCCCACGCGTCGCGCGGCCGAGTTCCTCGAGCGCACCATCGACCTCTCGGGCGTGATCCCCGTGAGCTGCGGCATCGACCGCCGCAACTACCGGCCCGATGCGACGCCCCGCACCGAGCACCGCATCCTGTCGGTGGGTCGCCTCACCAGCGAGAAGCGGATCGACGTGACGCTGCGCGCCATCGCCGCGCTCGACCCGTCGATCCGGGTCCGCTTCGACATTGTCGGCGGCGGGGACCAGCGCAAGCACCTCGAGCAGCTCGTGCAGAAGCTCGGCCTGCAGGATCGCGTGCACTTCCTCGGCAAGATCGACGAGGATCAGCTCGTCGACGCGTACAGCCGGGCGTCCGTGTTCGTCATCTCGTCGATCGCCGAGCTGCAGTCGATCGCGACCATGGAGGCCATGGCCTCCGGCCTGCCCGTCATCGCGGCGGACGCGGTCGCGCTGCCGCACCTCGTGCACCACGGCGAGAACGGCTACCTCTTCGAGCCCGACAACCACGCCGAGCTCGCGGCCCGCCTCACCGAGGTGCTCACCGCGGAACCCGAGGAGTGGCTGCGCATGCAGCGGGCCTCGCTCGACGGGGTGCTCGTGCACGACATCACGCGCACGCTCGACACCTTCGAGGCGCTGTACCGCGGAGAGCCGATCCCCGAGTGAGACCCGTCCGCCTCTTCTTCGACGCCCGGTACATCCGCACCGACTTCCACGACGGGATCAGCCGGTTCTCGGCGGAGCTCGCGCGCGCCGTCGCCGAGCTCGCCGCGACCGGTGGATCGACGGGCGAGCGCGACGTCCAGGTCATCTTCCTGATCCACGACGACGCGCAGATCCCGCTGCTGCCCGAGGGTGCCCGCACGCTGAAGATCCACGCGCCGACGTCGGCGAAGGAACCGTTCACGGCGCTGATCCTCAACCGGCACCGCCCCGACGCGGTGTTCTCGCCGATGCAGACCATCGGCTCGCTCGGGCGCCGGTTCAAGCTGATCCTCACGCTCCACGACACCATCTACTACCGCCACCGCACGCCCCCGCGCGACCTGCCGGCGTCCGTGCGATTCGGCTGGCGACTGTTCCACCTGAGCTACGTGCCGCAGCGCTTCGTGCTGAACCGCGCCGACGTCGTGGCGACGGTGAGCGAGACGAGCAAGCGGCAGTTCGCCGACGTGCGCCTGACCCGGCGCCCCGTGATCGTGCTCGGTAACGCGCCGCAGCGGCTCGAAGAGCTCCTGCCCGAGCTGCCCGCTGGCGCGAACCCGGGCCTCGAACGCGGCGCCGAGGTCCCCAAGCGGATCGTCTACATGGGCTCGTTCATGCCCTACAAGAACGTCGAGACGCTGGTGCGCGGCATGGCCGGGCTCCCCGGTCGCACGCTGCACCTGCTCAGCCGGATCAGCCCGCAGCGCCGGGCCGAGCTCGAAGCGATCGCGCCGAACGGCGCCGACATCGTGTTCCACGGGGGCGTCTCCGACACCGAGTACGCCGCGCTGCTCGACGACCGCGCGATCCTCGCGACGCTCAGCCTCGACGAGGGCTACGGCCTGCCCATCGCCGAGGCGCTCGCCTTCGGCGTGCCCGCCGTGGTGAGCGATCTCGAGATCTTCCGAGAGGTCGCGGGCGACGGCGCGCTGTTCGTCCCGGCGAAGGATCCCGAGGCGTTCGCGGCCGCGGTGCGCGAGCTCGACGACGACGCGGTGCGCGAACGGATCATCGCCGCGGGCGTCGCCCACTCGGGCGAGTACTCGTGGGAGCGCACGGCGGGCACGCTGCTCGCCGAGGTGCGCCGCCTCGCCGAGAGCTGAGGGGTCGGGACGGCCGACGCTCGAGGGCGGCCGACGCTCGAATCGCGGGACAATTCTCGAGGAACGGTCATTCTGTTCGAGGGACGGGGTGGATCGCGCGATCTGCGCCGGTTCTCGAGAGTTGGACCGCCTCTCGACAGCGAACCGGGTTCTCGGTGAGGGGGAGCCGCGGAACTTCGGAGTCCGGCGATCAGCGTCCCGCGGTGCGAGGCCCCGCGCCGCCCGCGCCACTCGCGCTGCCTGCATTGCCCGCGCCGCCCGTGCCCGCCCGGCGCAGATCGGTGATCGCGTCGAGCACCCGCTCGCGCAGCGCGTTGCCGCGCTCGGCGAAGCCGGCCTGCAGGCGCGCGTACTCGCGCTTGCCGTCCGGCGTCTCGATCGCGACGGGTTCGAGCGGCCGCCCGTCGGCGCCCGCCCAACCGGTCACGTCGTAGGGCGAGGCCCGCATGTCGAGCTCGCGGATGTCGCGCGCCAGCACGAAGCAGTCGAGCAGCAGCTCGCCGGGCACGGCCGGCCCGAGCTTCGAGGCCCACTTGTAGACGTCCATGCCGGCGTGCAGGCAGCCCGACTGCTCCATGTCGGGCTGCGTCGCCCGCGTCGGCCGCAGCTCGTTGCGCGGCACAGCCTCTGGGGTGAAGAACCGGAACGCGTCGAAGTGGCTGCACCGGATCGGATTCGCCTCGACGACCGCGTCGGTGCCCGCGTGGCCGAGCCGCAGCGGCAGCGAGGAGTGGCGCAGCTCGTCGGGCGTCTGCCGGTAGACCATCGCCCACTCGTGCAGCCCGAAGCAGCCGAGCGTGGCCGGTTGTTCGAGCGTCGAGCGGAGCAGCCGGTCGACGAAGTCGACGGTGGATCCGCGCCGCTCGAGGAACGCCGCCGCATCGAACACCAGATCGTCGGGACGACGGGAGGCGACGGCGCGGTACTCGCGCCAGCCGGCGCGCTCCGGCAGCGCGCCGTCGGATTCAGGGATGCCGGCTCCGACGAGCACGACGCCCGCGCCCGGATGCCAACGGCGCAACTGGCCGGGCGTCACCGAGTAGTAGGTGAAGAGGAAATCCTCGATCGGGTGCTTCTCGTGGCGCAGCGTGCGATCTCGACGTCCTGCGGTCAGTGCGTCCGCGCGCTCCCGGTGCGCGGCCTCGCGGGGCGCCCACTCGCGGGGTCCGAGAGCGTGCTCGGTCGTCGGCGCGTGCTCGGTCGCGGGTGCGAGCACGGGCACGGTCGCGTGCTCGTTCGCGGGCACGAGCGAGGGAGCGGTCGGCGCGAGGTCGGCGGAGGCGGGAATCACCCGCCCAGCTTAGGCGCGCCCACCGGGTCGGGCGCTCGGGGAATGCCCGAGCCCCACCTTCGCCCCGCATCTCCAGCTCTCGGCGCCCGGAGATTCCGTCGAGTGGCGGCAAAACACTCGAATGGGTGGGCCGTAGGGCCGGTTTGCGGCCGCTCGACGAGATTCAGGGCGGGGTCACGCCTGCGCGGGTGCGGGCTCGTCCACTCGCCCGCCAGCGCCACCCCCGGCCCCGGCCCCGGCCCCGGCCTCGACCCCAGCGCCAGCCCCGGCGCCGGCGCCGGCCTCGATCCCACCCCGACCCCGCTCGCCGGCCTCGGGCACGCGGAGCCGCGGGATGGTGAGGCCGCACAACGGCCCGATCAGGATCGCGAACGCGAGCGTCCCGAATCCGACGTCGCCGCCGAGCAGCCAGCCCACCGCCAGCACGGTCACTTCGACGATGGTGCGCGCGATCCAGATCGGCAGCCCGGTGCGGGCGTTGATCCCCGTCATGAGGCCGTCGCGGGGGCCCGCGCCGAAGCGGCTGCCGATGTAGAGGCCGCTCGCGACGGCGAGCAGCAGCAGGCCCGCGGTGAACATGAGGATCCGCTGCCAGAGCTCGGGCGGGGTGCCGACGAGGGCGAGGCCGGCCTGGATGCTGGTGCCGACGAGGAGGATGTTGAACACGGTGCCCATGCCGGGCTTCTGCCGCAGGGGGATCCAGAGCAGCAGCACGGCGAGGCCGATGAGGTTGGTGAGCCAGCCGATCTCGATGCCGGTGAGGTGCGAGAGCCCCTGCGCGAACACGGTCCACGGGTCGACGCCGACGGCTGCGCGGATCATCAGCGCGTCGGCGAATCCGTAGAGGAAGAGGCCGATGAAGAGCTGGAGCAGGCGTCGAGTGAGCATGCAGATATCCAAACAGCGAATTGGCCTGTTTGCCAGAGGCCAATTCGCATAGTCTGGACCGATGGTGCTGCGGAACGAATCGGGCCAGGGATCGATCGGGGCGACCGCGCTCGTCGCGTTGCTGGGCGACTGGCGAGGTGCGGATCCGGGCGGCCTCGCGCGCTCGCTCGCCGAGCGGATCCGGCTGCTCGCGCTCGACGGGCGGATCCCGGCGGGCACCCGTCTGCCCTCGGAGCGGGAGCTCTGCGACCGCCTCGACCTGAGCCGTACGACGGTGGCCGCGGCGTACGCGCGGCTCCGCGACCTCGGCTTCGCGCGGAGCCTGCGCGGATCGGGCACGCAGGTCCGGCTGCCGGTGCCGCGGTTGCCCGAGTCGGCTCCGAGCGGGCACGAGATCGATCTCTCGCGGGCCACGCTGCCGGCGCTGCCCTGGCTGGCCGAAGCGGCTCGGGAGGCCGCGGAGGATCTTCCGTCCTGGCTGCACACCGACGGCTACGACCCGATCGGGCTGCCGGAGGTGCGCGCGGCGCTCGCCCAGCGCTACGAGGAGCGCGGGCTGCCGACCGAGCCGGAGCAGATCCTCGTGACGCTCGGTGCGCAGCACGCGATCGCGCTCCTGGCGCGCACGCTGCTGGGCCGCGGCGATCGCGCGGTGATCGAGTCGCCGAGCTACCCGCACGCGTTCGAGGCGCTGCGGCTCGCCGGCGCCCGCCTGGTGCCGGTGCCCGTTTCCGAGACCGCCGGAGCCACAGCCGGAGCCGCCGCCGAGATCGCCGAGGTCGAGGCCTTCGAACAGGCCTTCCGCCGCGCGAGCCCCGCGGCCGCGTTCCTCATGCCCGACTTCCAGAATCCCACGGGTCGGTCGCTCTCGCCGGAGGCCCGCGATCGGATCCTCGCCGCCGCGCGCCGCGAGGGGACCGTCGTGGTCGCCGACGAGACCACGGCGGAGCTCGACATCGACCGGGGCTTCGCCGCACCGCCGCTCGCCGCTCAGGGCGACGCGGTGCTGATCGGCAGCGCGGGCAAGACGCTCTGGGGCGGCCTGCGCATCGGGTGGATCCGCGCCGACCGAGAGCTCATCGCGCGGCTCGCGCAGGCGCGCGTGGTGGGCGATCTGGGGACGCCGATCCTGGAGCAGCTGCTGCTCGCGCGGTTGCTGCCGCGCACCGCGGACGCGCTGGAGCTTCGTCGCGAACAGCTGCGTGCGGGGCGCGAGCTGCTGACGGGCCTGCTGGCCGAGCGGCTGCCGGGGTGGCGGGTTCCGCCGACGCCTGGAGGGATCGCCACCTGGGTGGATCTCGGCGCTCCGCTGAGCTCGCGGCTGGCGCTCGCCGCGCGGTCGCGCGGCCTCGTGGTGCCGGCCGGGCCCCGGTTCGGGATCGACGGCGCATACGAGGGGCGGCTGCGTCTGCCGCTCTGCGGCGATCCCGACGAGCTGCGCGCCGCGGTCGGGATCCTGGCCGATTCCTGGGGGGATCTGCCGGGCGCCGAGTCGCTCGGATCGCCGGGCGCGAGGGGCGGGATCATCTGATCCTCTGAGGAGTTCGAGCGCGTTCAGGGCGCATCCAGGGCACGTCGGGGCGGCTCACGGGAAGTTCAGGGCGAATGCTCGGCTGCAAATGAAGGATCATCAAACGGTTGGCATGGGGCGCGGATCCCGGCTAGGGTCGATAGTTGAATCCTTCACTATGTCTGTGAAGGTTCAAGCGGATGACGTATCGGCGGCGCGATTCCCAAGGAATCAGCGGCACCGAGCGGAGTGAGGGGACTCCCGTCACCGGGCCACGATCGGGCCGACGTTCCAGGGGGGAGCGCCGGTCGCTGCGGTGAGTTGTGCACAGCACCGCAGCCTTGCCGTGCGCTCGCCGCTCGCAGTGCATCGACGGTGGGGGACACTGTGTCGAATTGGACGAGCACGCCTCGTCGCGCCCGGAAACACGGCGCGAAGCGGACTGCAGGGACGCACGAAGCCGCGCGCGGGTGGACCCGCATGCGCGCATGGATCGCCGGGGGAGTCTCGGCCGCACTGATCGCCGGCGTGCTGGTCGCCGCCGGCGTCGGCGCGCAGAACGCCGAGGCCGCGTCGCCGGCACCCGGTTTCACCGTCACTCCGCAGAAGGATCTGGTCGCGGGCGAGGATCTGAGCCTCGAACTGACGTTCACGAGCGCCGGCGCCGCTGCCGGTGACCAGTACAACGTCAGCGCCGGGCTCGTGATCCCGGCGGGCGTCACGTACGTCGGCGCCTCGGCGGGCATGACCGCGCCGAAGATCTACGCCGCGGGCAAGGAGTTCACCACCGCGCAGGACTGCGCGGCGATCGGACTCGAAGCGGGCAGCGCGGGCAAGTGCCGCGTGCCCGCGGGCAAGCAGTACCTGGTCTTCGAGAACATCACCGACCTCCCCGTCGGTGCGAAGCAGCAGGCGACCGTGACGCTCCGCCCCAACGCGCAGACGTTCCCCGTCGGCACCACCGCACTCGACATCGTCGGCTCCGCCTACACGAGCAACGACCCGAGCCGCCTGCCGCAGTTCCCCGGCTCGACGGCCAAGGGATCCGGCACCACCTCCGCCCCCGGCATCTCGAAGACGAACGTGCCCGTCAAGGCGTTCCGCGTCGCGAAGAGCGAGCCCAGCCCCGAGGGCGAGCTGCTGCGCGGGATCCACGACCACACCACGACCTACACCCTGCGCATCTCGCACACCGCCGAGGGCGACCTGTCGAACACGCAGGTGACCGACTTCCTGCCCGCGGGCCTCGAGTTCCTCGGCACGGGCGGCATCGACCACACCACGAACGCGAACGGCGCCCAGGGCGCCGTCGAGTACCCCGGCGCAGCCCGGCTCACCGCGACCCCGGCCCCCGCGGGCGGCGCGGGCGCGGCGGGGGCCGCTTCGTCGGTCGAGACCATCAAGGCCGACCAGGCGCTCGCCGACCAGTACGACCTCGAGGTCGGCAAGGTCTACACCAAGGTGACCTGGAACCTGGGCACGCTGCTCGGCCTCGGCGACCCGCGGGACACCACCGCGGGCGTCAAGCAGAACTACGCGTCGGCCCCCGGTACCTCCGGTGTCTTCGAGATCCGCTACCGCGCGGGGATCCCGCTGTTCGAGAACACCCTCGACTTCGGCGCCACCACCCCGTCGGCGACGAGCGGCGATCAGGCCGCGAACCTCGACAACAACCGCGGCGCGTCGACGCGCCACGGCATCTCGGGCGATCCCTACTCGGCTCAGACCCTGCGCAACGTCGCCGCGGTCTCGGGCAGCTACGCGGGCAAGAAGACCGAGAGCAGCGCCGCGCACTCCGTCGACGCGGTCGACGTCCGCCTGCTGAAGAGCGTCAGCACCAAGCCGAACCCCGATCCCGCGAACGCCTCCGACTGGTCGCGCAACGCGTCCTTCACGCAGGGGCAGATCGCGAGCTACCGGCTGAACATCGCGACGAGCGAGTACGTCGGAGCGACGCAGGGCGGCGCCCCCGACCGCCTCGTCGACGACATGGCCGACGGCGTCTGCCCGGCGTTCCCCGCGGGCACCGCGATCACGGGCGGCGGATCCACGCCGAAGCTCACCCAGGGCGGCATCGACAATCCCGGTGCGCCCATGAGCGCGAGCGACTGGAACGCCATGCTCGCGGATCGCGGCGTCTCGTCCGACTGCTCCTGGCCGTCGACGCACACCCCTGCGTCCGACCTGAAGCTCGCCGGTGCGACCCTCACCTCGCTCTCGTACAACCCGAGCAACGGGCACTTCTCGATCGAGCTGGCCCTCGCGCCGGCCGATGCGCTAGCCGCGCCGAACCGCGAGCACAACGTGGTCTACACGGTGATGCAGAGCGCGAGCTACACCGAGGACGACGGCCAGTCGGGTGCGACGAGCTCCGGCGACCGCGTGACCAACAACGCGAAGGTCACCCTGACCACCGACGCGCGCCCCGAGCTCGACGGCATCGTGTCGAAGGAGGGCGCGAAGGCCGACGGCCGCGAGCACGCCGCCGACGACTCCTCGGCGACCCTGGAGGCCGCGCTGAGCGGCATGCAGAAGCGGGTGCTGCCGCGCGACGCCGCGGGTCAGACGACCGCCGCGAACGTCGCGAGCGCCACCGGCTGGGTCGACTCGGCGAAGGAGCCCTTCTCGGCCGGCGACCAGGTCTGGTACAAGATCAGTGTCACCCCGCCGGCCGGCGCCGACGTGCGCAATGCGAAGCTCACCGACTTCCTGCCGGAGGGCGTGACCTTCGACGAGACGAAGAACGGCAACGCATACCGCGACATCGTCGTGGTGCCGTCGACGGATTCGGCGACGCTCGGCATCTGCACGGCGACCAGCCGCGACGACCTGCTGCAGCAGTTCGTGGGCCAGCCGACCGTCGGTGCCGACGGGCGCGCGCTCACGTGGACCCTCGGCAAGACCGGCTGCCTCGATCGCTCGAGCGACCGGTTCTTCCCTCGCGGCGTGAAGCTCGATGTCTACGTCAAGGTGACCGTCTCGGGCCTCTCGAACTTCGGTGACGTCGACCTGCCGCAGAACCTCGCGAAGTACCAGCAGGAGAACGTCGACGGCGAGATCTTCTTCCTGCGCGACGGCGCCGACATCACGGTCGACGGCGGAACCTCGCTCGTGAAGGGCGTCCGCTCGCTCAAGACGACCGCGGGCACCACCCAGCCCGGTGCGGCCTTCGGCTCGAACGTCGACGGGCTCGTCGTGGCGCAGGGCGTCGAGGCGACGTACCGCATCGACCTCGCCGCGCCGCGGAACGACACCGCCGACTACCGCGTGCTCGATGCGCTGCCCGTCGGCGTGCGCAAGGCCGACCTCAAGGGGATCGACCCGGGCACGGGCGCCGTCGGCTCGGCCACGGCCGCGCTGTGGAACGGCAGCACCGAGGCCGCGGCGAACGGCTCGGTCACGGCGAAGGCGCTCGATCCGGGCGATCCCGGGTACGCCGACCTGCACCTGACCTCGGCCTACGCGGGCCGCACGGTCATCGTGTTCACGTTCGCGGGGACCGTGCCCGGCGCGACGCCTCCGGCGAAGAGCGGGCTGACCCTCGGCTACACCCTCGTGGTGCCGAGCGGCGTGCCCGGCGGCGGACCCGCCGCGCAGCTGACGCAGTCCTACGAGAACACGGCTGCGATCTCGAACTACAGCTTCTCGACCAACAGCGGCGATTCCGCCACGGTGGTGCCGCAGAAGCTCGATGCGAACGGCGAGCCCACCGGCGGTCAGCTGCTCGCGGACCGCACGATCGCGGACGGCGAGTTCGGCGTCGACGACAGCAAGACGCACGACACCTCCGAGGTGCACCTGCCCGGCACCGCCCCGGCGAAGCGCCTGGTCTCGACCGAGGTCGGACCGAGCGCCCCCGCGGGCACCGGGAACACCGTCGGCCTGAACGACATCGACTCGGCCAACAGCCAGACGCAGATCGTGCAGGGCGAGCACGCGACCTTCGAGTACCGGGTCAAGGTGCCCGCGCACACCACCGTGCGCGATGCGAAGCTCGCCGACAACGGCTTCTTCACGCAGGGCGGCACCCGAGTGCCCTACGAGTTCGTCGCCGGATCGGCCGCGTTCTCGGGCCCGAACGGCATGACCGAGGGAGACCTCGAGAGCGCCGGGTTCACCCTGCTGCGCAGCGCGTCGGGGAGCGATGCCGCGGGCACGCTGCAGTTCCCCGCGAGCTACACCAACTCGACCGACCAGGACCAGGAATTCACCGCGCGGATCACCGTGTGGGTGAAGGATCGCGACGCGTCGCACACGGGCTACTCGCCCGACCTCGCGAACGGTGCGGTGCTGCAGAACACCGCCGCGTTCAGCTACGCGAACCCGGCCGACCCCGCGAAGCGGGTGAGCACCAGCGCGAACGCGAACGCGACCTACATCGAGCCGGGTCTGCAGGTCGTCAAGACCGCGAACCCGAACACCGATGTGCAGATCGGCAAGCCGGTGCAGTACACGATCACCGTGTCGAACCCGGCCGGTCGTGCGAAGAGCTACGAGAACACCGTGGTCGACCAGGTCCCCGCGGGCCTGATCGTCGACCTGGACTCGTTGACGCTGAACGGTGCCCCGCTGGCGCGCAGCGCCGTCGACGCCGAGGCCGGCGTCTCCACCGGCGCGGGCGGCAAGATCACCTGGAAGCCCGCCGACGTGCCGGCGCTGCAGACGGTCCCCGCCACCGTGGCGCTCGGCTATACGGCGATGATCGACCCGAGTACGGGCGGTGGCCAGAGCTACTCGAACACCGCGACGGCGACGGGCTACACCCTGCCGAAGACCGTCGACGGCGCCGACACCTCGGATCGCCGCGGCGACCGGACGACCAGCAGCACGGCGAAGATCACGGCGACCACCGCCGCGATCGCGAAGGGCGTGCGCATCGGTGATTCGGATGCCTACGCGAAGACCGCGCAGGCGCCGATCGGTGAGACCGCGTCGTACCAGGTGAAGGTCACCCTGCACCCGAACATCAACTACTACAACGCGCAGATCCGCGACCAGCTGCCGGCAGGCGTCGAGCTGATCGGCACCCCGACGGTGTCGGTGGACCCGGCGGGTTCGGGTGCCGACGGCGGCTGGAACTGGACGGTGAACGGTTCGAACCGTCTGACCGGCACCTACACCGGTACGGACGGCGACATCGACTCCTCATCCGAGACCCGCACCCTCACGGTGACCTACCGCGTGCTCCTGAAGAACACCGTGGCCGCCGGCGTGAACTCGCTGCCCAACACGGCCGGCTTCAGCTGGACCACGGCGCACGACGACGCGTCGCAGCGCATCGAGCTCACCGACAACGCGACGGTGAACGTGCTGAACCCGCAGCTCGGGATCACCAAGCGCGTGAACGGCGCGAGCGCCGCATCGGTGGATCCGGGCGATACCTTCACCTACACGGTCGACGTGCGCAACACGGGCACGAGCCCCGCGTACAACGCGAAGGTGACCGACACCGTGCCGTCGGGCGTGGTGGTCGACCCGTCGAGCCTCACGGCGAGCGGCGGCGTCCTCACCGGTGCCGGCGCGAACGGCGGCGGCACGATCGAGTGGACTGTCGCGGGCCCGCTGAGCAACGTCGCGCCGAACAACGTGCGGACGTTCACCTACACGGCGAAGCTCACGAGCTCGGACGCGCTGAAGCAGGCGAACCTCGTCAACGAGGCGGCCGTCAAGCACTACGAGTCGTTCGCGAACGGCGGCCGCTCGTACGATCCGACGAACGTGAAGGCGAACGCGACGGTCACGCCGCGGTTCCCGAACGTGACGCTGCAGAAGAGCACGTCGAACGGCTCCGAGGCGTTCGTGGGCGACGGCTTCGGCTGGACCCTGCAGGCGAAGAACACCGGCCAGGGCGCGGCGCAGACCGTGCGACTGACCGACACCCTGCCCAAGAACTGGGAGTTCGACGCCTCGGTGCGCCCGCAGATCAGCATCGGCGGCGGCGCGTTCGCCGACCTCGACGCACCGACCATCGGCACGAAGGACGGCAAGCAGACGCTGACCTGGAACCTCGGTTCCGCAGCACCCGCGCAGGCGCTCCTCCCGGGCGTCGGATCGGGCGCGACGGATCCGCAGCGCACGGTGCGCATCACCTTCTCGGCGAAGCCGCAGAGCGGTGCGACCACCGACGCCGGTGCCGGGCTCTCGATCGCCCACACCAATACGCTGTCGGGTCAGACCACCGACGCGACCGGCAAGACGGCGAACGCAGACGGCGGCTACACCGGCCCCGACGCGACGGCCGACGCGCACATCGCGCGCGTCGATCTGAAGCTCGTCAAGGAGGCCATCGGCGGCGACAAGCGGAACCAGTGGACCGCCGGCGCGGTCGCGGGGTCCGGCTACACCCAGCCGCAGTGGCGCATCACCGTGACGAACCAGGGTCCCGACGCGGCCTCCGGCCAGTTCTCGGTGGTCGACCAGACGACCCTGCCGGCCGGCGTGACGACGGGCGCGTTCACCGCGCGCTACTACGCGAACGCCGCCGACAAGACCGGTACCCCGCTGACCCTCTCGGGCACGGGCACCGCGAAGGATCCCTTCGTGGTGGGCGACCGCGGCACCCGTCTCGCGGCCGATGGCAGCGATCGGATCGTGCTGCTCGCCGACGTGACGATCGACGCGACGGCGACCGGCACGGCGAAGAACGCGGCGAGCGTCACCGGGCGCAGCTTCGAGCGCCAGGGCGACATCGACAAGGACAACTCGTCGACCGCGCAGCGCCCGATCACCACCGAGGCCGATCTCGCGATCGACAAGGTGCTGAACACCGCCGAGCCCTCGGCCGGCCGTCCGATCAGCTGGGGCATCAAGGTGAGCAACCGCGGCCCCTCGGTGTCGGCCTCGACCGCCGACAAGCGGATCACCGTGACCGACACGATCCCCGCCGGGATCAGCGACGTGCGCGACCCCTCGGCCGCGCTCACCTCGTGGACCGTCACGGCCTCGAACGGTTGGCCGGCGAAGGCGGGCGACACGATCACGTGGACGTTCACCGGACCCCAGCTGCCGGTCGGCCCCGCGCAGGATCTGACGCTCGACGGCATGATCGACTCGTCCTGGACGGGTGGCAAGATCGTGAACACCGCCGTCGTGCACCCGGGCGCCACGACCGATCCCGTGACCGACAACAACACGGACGACGTCTCGACGACGCCCGGTGACGGAACGAACCTCGGGATCAGCAAGACTCGCGTCGTGAACGTCGGCGGCGTCTGGAAGGACGCGGCCGAGAACGGCGGCCCCCTGCCCGACATCACGGCGGGCGGCACGGTCAGCTACCGGATCACGGTCGCGAACCTCGGCCCGGCCGACGCCCGCGCGGTGCGCGTTGTCGACACCGCGCCGAGCGTGCTGAGCTACCGGGAGCACACGAACGTCTCGGGCACCTGGGCTCGCACGGCCGGGGCGAACGCCTCGACCGATCAGTTCGCGCTCTCGGGCACGATCGCGAAGGGCGCCTCGCGGGCCTTCGTCGCCACGTACGACATCGACCCGAGCCTCGTGCCCGGATCGACCGTGCGCAACTGGGCGCAGGCGTTCGCCGAGAACTCGGGCAACGAGCCGAAGGACGACGACCAGAACGGCAACTCGGACCGCCAGGCCGATCTCTCGATCACCAAGCAGGCGCTCGATCTCGACGGCAACCCGACCACCAAGGTCACCGCCGGCACCGAGCTCCGCTACCGGATCACGGTGAAGAACAACGGCCCGAGCGTCTCGGGCGCGCCGATCAAGGTGACCGACGACATGCCCGCGGGCATGACCTACGTCTCCTCGACGAGCAAGGTGGACGGGATCACGGTGAACTCCGCTCCGCAGGTCTCCGGGTCGAAGCGCTCGGCCGTGTGGACCATGCTCAGCGGCGCCGAGACCCTGCAGCGGGACGGCGAGATGACGTTCGACGTCGTCGCGGCGATCGCGTCCGACGTGCCCGCCCAGCGGCTGGTCAACGGCGCCGACGTGGGCGGCCCGGACGACACTGATCCGACGAACAACCACGCCGAGGCGACCGTCGAGGTCGTGACCGAGGCCGACATGGCGATCACGAAGGACGTCGAGGCCGGACCCTGGGTCGCGGGCACCGACGTGAGCTACACGCTGACGGTCGAGAACCGCGGGCCGTCGGTCGCCGACGCGTTCGTCGAGGACGTGCTGCCCGAGGGGCTCACCCCGGTGTCGATCTCGGGCGCGGGCTGGACCTGCGACGACGCGTCGGAGTCGTGCAAGCGCGCCGCCCACCCGGTCGGCACGAGCACCCTCACGGTGGTCGCGCACGTCGGGGCGAACGTCCCGACGGGCACCGAGTTGACCAACACGGCCTACCTCTCGTGGACCGACAGCCGCAGCACGGCCCCGCACCAGGTGCAGGACGACGCGAAGATCACGGTCACCACGAGCGCCGATCTGAGCCTCGAGAAGACCGCGATCGACGCGGATGGCAAGGCGACCGACCGTGCCGTGGCCGGATCGACCGCGCGCTACCGCATGGTCGTCACGAACCACGGCCCGAGCGACGCGATCGCCCCGATCACGGTGACGGACACGCTCCCCGCGGGCAGCCGCTTCGTCTCGCTCGACGGCGCCTCGGCGACCGACTGGACCGCGACCGCGGAGGATCCCGCGGCCGACGGCACGCAGCGCGTGACCTTCGCCCGGATCCCCGACGGCACGGGCCTCGCGAACGGCGCGGCCGCGCCCGCGATCCTGTTCACCGTGCAGCTCGACGCCGGCATCGCCGACGGGGCGAAGCTGACGAACACGGCGACGGCGAAGTCCGGCACGCCCGATCCCGACGAGTCGAACAACACCGACACCGCCGAGGTGACGGTGGATCGCCGGGTCGACGTCGCGGTGACCAAGTCGCACGACGCGGGTCAGGTGCGCATCGGTTCGCCGCTCGAGTTTGGGATCGACGTCGTGAACCACGGCCCGTCGATCGCGACCGGCGTCAGCGTGACCGACCGGGTTCCGGCCGGGCTGAAGGTGACGAGCGCCGTGGGCGACCTCTCGGGCGATCGCTGGACCATCACCGAGGTGACGGCGCTGCCCGACGGCGGCACCCTCGTGGTGGCGACGCTGAGCGGCGAGCTGGCTCCGGGCGAACGCGCTCCGAAGCTGACCGTCGGCACCGAGGTGCAGGCGAGCGCCTACGCCGAGGTCACGAACACGGCGACCGTCACCTCGACCGAGGAGGACGTGAACCGCGACAACAACCGCTCGGACGATGCGGTGAAGGTGCCCGCGCTCGCGAAGCTCACGGTGACGAAGTCCGCGCAGGGCGAGTTCCAGGTGGGCGACAACGCGCACTACCGGATCACGGTGCGCAACGACGGCCCGACCGAGGATCCCGGCCCCATCACGGTGACCGATCGTCTGCCGAACGGGCTGACCTACGTATCGAGCGCGGTCGCGACCCAGACCGGCGGATCCCGCCCGGTGTCGGCGGCCTCGGTGCAGGGCAGCCGCGTCGAGTGGACCCTGCCGAAGGGTCTCGCGAAGGGCGAGCAGGTCACCATCGATCTCGTCGTGCGGGTCGGCCAGGCGGCCTACCCCAAGGTCGAGAACACCGCGGTGGTCTCGACGCCGACCGATCTGACGCCCGACTCGGAGCTGACGAGCACGGTCGAGACGAAGGTGAAGCCGATCGACCCGCTCGCGGTGACCGGTGGCGCGGCGACGGGCTACGCGGCGCTGATCGCGGCGCTCCTGCTCCTCGTGGGCGGGGCAGTGACCGCGATCCGACGCCGTCGCGACGGCACGCCGATCGCGAATGAGACCGCTGCCGAGTAACCCCCAGCGGCAGCCGCCCGAGGGCGCGGCCGACGGACCCCCATCCGTCGGCCGCGCCCTCGGTCGTTTCCCGCGTCGTCTCCGCCGGTGTCTCCGCCGGTGTCTCCGCCGGTGTCTCCGGCGGTGTCTCCGGCGGTGTCCGGCTGCGGCACCGGTACGCTCGCAGCATGGAGTCCGTGCGCATCGACAGCTGGATCTGGGCCGTGCGCCTCGCGAAGACGCGCAGCCAGGCGACGACGGCGTGCCGGGCCGGGCACGTGCGGGTGAACGACGAACCGGCGAAGGCCGCGCAGAAGGTCTCGGTCGGCGACGTGGTGCGGGTGCGCCTGCACGGTTTCGAGAAGATCTACCGGGTCGTCGGTCTCGCCCTGCGTCGCGGCAGCGCGGCGGAGGCCGCGCTGCTGTTCGAGGATCTGACGCCGCCGGCGCCGCCCCGTGTCGAGCGCCCCTCCGCCGTGATCCGGGATCGGGGCGCCGGCCGGCCGACCAAGCGGGACCGCCGCGAGATCGACCGCCTGCGCGGCCGCGGCGACGCGCACGACGCGGAGTGATCTCCCGGTCATCCTGCGCGAATCGGCCCGGTCATCCTGCGCGAGGAACGAGTCGCAGGATCCCGAACCCCCTCCCGCGCGGGAGAATAGGGGGATGAGCGAGGTCCGAGATACGGTGCGGCGTCCCGTCGACGTCGAGATCGAGATCTCCCGGTCCCGCTTCCTCACCCGTCTGGAGCGCGTCGCCGACGAGGATTCGGCGCGCGCGGTCATCGCTGCGGCGCGCGCCGCCCATCCGAAGGCGCGGCACCACTGCAGCGCGTTCGTGCTCGGCCACGACGGCCGCACGCGGCGTTCGAACGACGACGGCGAACCGAGCGGCACCGCCGGAGCCCCCATGCTCGACGCGCTGGTCTCGGCCGGGCTGAGCGACGTGGTCGCGGTGGTCACCCGCTATTTCGGGGGCGTGCTGCTCGGCGCGGGAGGCCTGACCCGCGCCTACCGGGCGGCGGTCGCCGAGGCCGTGGCCGCGGCCGAGCGGCTGCCCCGCGCGGTGCGCCTCCCGGTCGAGGTGGAGGCAGGCTACGATCTCGCGCCGCAGCTCGAGGCGGAGGCGCGGCGCCTGGGGATCGCGCTCGGCGAGGCGGGCTACGGTGAGCGGGTGCTGCTGCGCCTGCTGCCCGCGGAGGATCAGCTGCCGGCGCTGCGCGC
This sequence comes from Leucobacter iarius, assembly GCF_039530105.1. Taxonomy (NCBI): domain Bacteria; kingdom Bacillati; phylum Actinomycetota; class Actinomycetes; order Micrococcales; family Microbacteriaceae; genus Leucobacter; species Leucobacter iarius. The sequence goes on from NZ_BAAAOB010000001.1 coordinate 673,030, forward strand.
GGCGGTCGCCGAGCTGAGCTCGGGCGCGCTCGAGCCGGTGCTCGGCGAGCCGCTCGTCGTCGATCTGCCGCGGTGATCCCGCGCTGTTCCGGCTGTCGCGGCCGTCGCGCCCGGGGCCGTCGCACCTCCGGGGGACCACGCGCACGGTACCGCGGTGCGATGCGCCGCACAGCGACGCTGCATAGGCTGAGTACGAACACCGATCGACCCGGAGCCGCATGACTTTCCCACCCCAGCCCGTCCCGCAGGACCCGCCGCCCGCGCGGCCGGCCGCGGATCCGCGGGCCGCCGCCTCCGAGTTGAAGCTGCCGCGCGAACCGGGCGTGATCCGCCGCTGGCTCGCGGCGCACCCGCTCGCGGTCGACATCTTCATCGCGGGCAGCTACCTGTTCGGCAACGGCAGCCTGGCGCTGCTCGGCTGGATCTCGTCGCTCGCCGGTACGCCCGTGCTGCCGCACGAGCCGCCGCTCGTCGCGCTCGTGGTGCTGCTGTCGCTCGTGCGGACCGTGGTCGTGTGCGCGGCGCTGATCCTGCGGCGCCGGTACCCGTTGCTCGGCACCATCGCGGTCGCCCTCTGCTGCTTCGGCGACAACACCGTATTGCTCGCGGGGAATGTAGTCGCGCTCATGTTCCTGCTGTACGCGGTGCCGGTCTACCGCAGCGTGCGCGCCGGCTGGGTCGCGTACGGGATCGCGCTGCTGCCGACCGCGCTGCCGATGCTCATCTCGGGCACGATCAACCGCGAGTCCGATACCGTCGCCGGGTTCCTGATCGTCTCGCTCGGGATACTCGCCGTGCTCATGCTCGGCATCAATCTGGGCAACCGGCGCCGCTACCTGCGCGCCATCATCGATCGGGCGCACCAGCTCGCCCGGGAGCGCGATCAGCTCGCGCGGCTCGCGGTGGCCGAGGAGCGCTCGCGGATCGCCCGGGACATGCACGACATCGTGGCGCATTCCGTTTCGGTGATGATCGCGCTCTCGGAGGGCGCGGCCCGCGCGGCCGAGGTCGCTCCGGAGGCGGCGAGCGACGCCATGCGCCGCAGCGCGGAGACCGGGCGCACGGCGCTCGGCGAGATGCGCCGACTGCTCGGCGCGCTGCAGGAGGGCGACGACGGGCCCGCGGCGCGCGCCCCGCAGCCGGGCGTCGCCGAGATCCCCGAGCTCGTGCAGAGCTTCCGGGACGCCGGGCTCACCGTTCGGCTGTCCGAGAAGGGCACGCCGTCGGGGGATCGCGGCCAGGAGGTCGCGGTCTACCGCGTGGTGCAGGAGAGCCTCACGAACGCGCTGCGGCACGCCGGGGGTGCCGCCGTCGACGTGACCCTCGCGCACGACCGGGTCGCCACTTCGGTGGAGGTGCGCAACGGCCCGAGGCTGTCGGGCAACGCCGCTCCGGATCCGGGCCTCGGCGGCGTCGGCAGCGGCCGCGGCCTGCGCGGGATCGCCGAGCGCGTCCGCGTGTTCGGCGGGGAGTTCTCGGCGGGCCCCGCCGATGGCGGAGGCTGGGTCGTGCGCGCCGTGGTGCCCGCTGGGCTCGGCCAGCACACCGCTCCGCTCGTGATCCAGCAGCCGGGGGCGACGCAGCCGCTCGACCGGGATACGGTTGAGGGGAACGAAGGGAGCGCTCCGTGAGCGATGAGATCCGGATCCTGCTGGTCGACGACCAGGAGCTGATCCGCACGGGTTTCCGGCTGGTGCTGCTCGCCGAACCCGAGATGACGGTGGTCGGCGAGGCCGGCGACGGGCGGGCGGCGCTCGCCGAGCTGCGGGCCTCGGGCGGCGCCTGCGACGTCGTGCTCATGGACGTGCGCATGGCGGGCATGGACGGCATCGAAGCGACCGCCGCGATCGTTCGGGAGTTCCCGAGCGTGCGCGTGCTGGTGCTCACGACCTTCGACCTCGACGAATATGCTGCGGCGGCGATACGCGCGGGGGCGAGCGGGTTCCTGCTCAAGGACGCGCGCCCGACCGAGCTCGCCGACGCGATCCGCCGGGTGCACTCGGGCGACGCCGTGATGGCTCCGGGCGTGACCAAGCGGCTGCTCGAGCGCATGTCGAACGACGCTGCGGCGGATCCCTGGGGCGGTTCTTCGGGTGGCGGCGGTGCTGCGGCGGGCGCTCCGGGCGCTCCGGCCGCGGTGCGCGCCGATGCGCTCGACGTGCTCACCGAGCGCGAGCGCGAGGTGTTCGCGCTGATCGCCGAGGGCCGCAACAACGCCGAGATCGGCGGGGCGCTGTTCCTGTCGGAGTCGACGGTCAAGACCCACGTCGGGCGGATCCTCGCGAAGCTCGAGCTGCGCGACCGGGTGCACGCGGTGATCCTCGCGAAGGATCTCGGCGTCTGAGCCACTGAGACACTGAGTCGCTGGGCCGCGCGTCGGCCCGGTCGCAGGGGGTTCTCCCGGCGACGATGTCGGTGCCCCGCGATAGCCTGATGGGCATGGAGTTCTGGGACGAGATCGTGGGTCAGCCGGCCGCCGTGGGCGTGCTCGAGCGCGCCGCGGCTCCCGAGGTCGTCCCGGCGCACGCCTGGCTGATCACGGGCCCGCCCGGTTCGGGCCGGTCCAACCTCGCGCTGCGCTTCGCCGCGGCGCTCATCGCGCGCGACCCGGCCGACCGCGACCACGTCTACGCGCAGGTCGCGGCGCGCACCCACCCCGACGTGGCGGTGCTGTCGACCGAGCGGGTCATCATCCCCATCGAAGACGTGCGCAAGCTGATCCCCACCGCCTACTACTCGCCCAGCGAGGGCCGGTTCCGGGTCATCGTCATCGAGGACGCCGATCGCATGAGTGAGCACGCCTCCAACGTGCTGCTCAAGGCGCTGGAGGAACCGCCGGAGCGCACCGTGTGGGTGCTCTGCGCACCCAGCGAGGCCGACCTGCTGCCCACCATCCGGTCCCGGGCGCGTTCGCTGCGCCTCGTCACCCCGCAGCCCGAGCAGGTGGCGCACATGCTGCAGGCCCGCGACGGGATCCCGTTCGAGGCGGCGGAGCGCGCGGCGCGGCTCGCGCAGAGCCACATCGGCATGGCGCGGCGCCTGGCCACCGACGCCGAGGCGCTCGCGCGACGCACCAGCACCATCGAGCTCGCGCTCGGCGTGTCCACCCTCGGCGAGGGCATGGGCGCGGCCGGCGCGCTGCTCAAGGTCGCCGACGCCGACGCCAAGGCGCTCACCGAGTCGCTCGACGAGCGCGAGCGCGAGGAGGCGCTCCGCAACCTCGGCGTGGCGCCCGGCGCCGCGGTGCCGCCGCAGCTGCGCGCGCAGGTGCGCGCCCTCGAAGAAGACCAGAAGCGCCGGGCCACGCGCGGTCTCCGCGACGGGATCGACCGGATCCTCACCGACCTGCTCTCGCTCTACCGCGACGTGCTGCTCGCCGGCATGGGGTCGGGCAGCGACCTCATCAACGCCGAGCACGCGCCCGCCATCGCCGAGCTCGCCGAGCGCTGGTCCGTCGCCCGCACGCTCGGCGTCGTCGCCGGCATCGAGCAGGCCCGCGACCGCCTGGCCCGCGGCGTCACGCCCGGCCTCGTGCTCGAGGCGCTGTTCGCGCGCATCGCCGTCGACATCGAGGATCTGCGATGAGGGGCGGGGGAGCGCGGCGCGCGCTGACCGGCCTGCTCGCCGCCGCGTGCGCGATCGCGCTCACGGGCTGCTCGCTGCTGTCCGGTCTGGGTGCGCAGGCGCAGCCCGAGCAGAGCTCTGGCAGCCTGCCGCTGCCCGCGAAGCCGGCGGGCACCGTCGAGGGTTTCGGGGCGCAGCAGCCGAAGTGGCAGAGCTGCGGCAAGGCACTTGAGTGCGCTGACGTGTACGCACCGCTCGACTGGGCGAAGCCCGAGGGCGAGCGCATCACGCTGCGGCTCATCAAGCACCGGGCCACGGGCTCGGACCGCCTCGGCACCCTCTTCATGAACCCGGGCGGCCCGGGCGCCTCGGGCGTCGGCCAGGTCACGGGCAACCTGCAGGGATCCACCTCCGCGGCGCTGCGGGCGCAGTACGACATCGTGAGCTGGGACCCGCGGGGCGTCAGCGCCTCCTCGCCCGTGCGCTGCCTCACCGACCGCGAGACCGACGAGCGGCTGTACGGCCTCGATCCCGAGGCCGATCTGCCCGAGGGCAGCGACGAGTGGATCGCGGCCGCGAACGCAGAGGTGCGCAAGTACGGCGAAGCCTGCCAGAAGCGCACCGGCGCCCTGCTCGGCCACGTCGACACGGGATCCACGGTGCAGGACCTCGACATGCTGCGCGCCATCGTCGGCGACCCGAAGCTCAACTACCTCGGCTACTCGTACGGCACCTACATCGGCGCCCGCTACGCCGACCGCTACCCCGCGAAGGTCGGGCGCCTGGTGCTCGACGGCGCCATGGACCCGACCGCGAGTCTCTCCGAGGTGGTGTACGCGCAGACCCTCGGCTTCGAGTCGGCGCTGCGCGCCTACGTCGCCGACTGCATCGGCACGAGCGGCTGCCCGTTCACCGGCAGCGTCGACGCGGGCATGCGCCAGATCGGGCGGGTGCTGCAGCAGATCGACCAGAAGCCGCTCAAGGGGGCCGACGGGCGCTGGGTCACGGTCGGCACGCTCATCACGGCGATCATCACGCCGCTGTACTCGCAGGACTCCTGGCCCTATCTGACCGACCTGTTCACGCAGGTACCGAAGGGCGACGCGACGGTCGCGCTGCAGCTCGCCGACTTCTACAACGACCGTGTCGACGGCAAGTACCAGAGCAACTCGTCCGACGCGTTCTCGGCGATCAACTGCCTCGACTACCCGCGCGATCAGGACGCGGCGACCATGCGTCGCGAGGCCGCAGAGCTCGCCGCCGCCGCGCCCACCATGGGCAAGTACCAGGGCTACAGCGGGGTCTCGTGCGGTGGCTGGCCGATCGAACCCGTCGGCGATCGCAGCGCGGTGCGCGCCGCGGGGGCCGCTCCCATCATGGTCGTCGGCACCACGGGCGATCCGGCGACGCCCTACCGCTGGGCGCAGTCGCTCGCGAAGCAGCTCGAGAGCGGCACGCTCGTCACGTTCACGGGCGAGGGGCACACGGCCTACGGCACGGGCAACGCGTGCGTCACGCGCACGGTCGACGACTACCTGCTGCGCGGCAGGGTGCCGTCCGCAGACCCGCAGTGCTCCTGAGCCGCTGTGCTCCTGAGCGCCGGGCGGCGCCGGGTGCTGCTCGGTGGCGTGGCTGGGTGCTGGGTGGTGAGTGCTAAGTGCTGGGTGCTGCCCTGCGGTGCTGAGTGCTGGGCGGTGGACTCCGGGCCGCGGGTTCGCGCGGCGCTGAGTACTCGGGGTTGGGCGCTGGGTGCCGCAGTTCGGCGCTGAGCTCTGAGCTCCGGGCTCCGGGCTCCTGGCTCCGGGCCGTGGGCCGTGGGTCGCGCGCGAGTCTGAGTGCGTTCGGTGCTGAGTGCCGGGGTTCGGGGCCGGGGGCTGCGCCCGACGCTGCGCCCGACGCTGGGCCGCGCCCGATCCCTCCCTCCCTTCCTCCCTTCCTTCCTTCCTTCCTTCCTTCCTTCCTTCCTTCCTTCCTTCCTCCCTCCCTCCCTTCCTCTGGTGTTGCGTTCGCGCCTGCAACCTCCTTCGAGTGGCGCCAAACCACGGTTATCCGCGCCGAATAGGGCCGCTTTGGCGCCACTCGATGATCTGCGTGTGCGCGAACGCGTGCCTCTGAGGGGAGGGGTGGGTTGGACTGGGGTGGGCTGGGTCTTGAAGAGTCCGCAGGGCTCCTGGGACGCGGGAAGTCGGGTCTGCCTGCCCCGCCTCACTCCGCGACCGGGCCCGAGCCTGCGCCTCCGCCCGAATCCGCGCGAAGGCGAAGCGAACCTGCCTGATGGCTCCATCGAGAGGTCCCAAATCCTCCTTTCCACGCCCAGAAAAGGAGGATTTGGGACCTCTCGATGAGTGCGGAGGGTCGAAGGGCGCGACGGCGACCCCCCTGCTCGCCGCGTCCTGCGGGCTCGCGCCACCGCTTGCGCCGGGCTCGCCCCTCCCGCGCGGTTGGTGTCGACGGTCCGCGCCGTGATAGGATCATCGACTGTGTGCTGAGCCAGTCTCGGCCACGCCGCCTTAGCTCAGGGGTAGAGCAGTTCCCTCGTAAAGAACAGGTCGTCGGTTCAAATCCGACAGGCGGCTCCGACGCAAGCGGGTCGGGTCGGTAGGAAACTACTGATCCGGCCCGCTTTTTGCGTTTACGGGGGTGCTCGAATTGACCCTGTTTCGAGTTGGGGAACAGGTCACGTGGGGCAGACGTGGGGCAGGCCTCGGCCTTTGCCTTCGGAAGGAGATTCGCGCTCAGACGGAGATATTTCCGGGAAACATCCTTCTGAACACGAATTTCCTTCTGAACGACGACGACGCCGCCGGCCGCGGCAGGCGCCGGACGAGGCGACAGGCGCACGAACATTCGCGGAAGGGTGACTGCGCGGGTGACATTCCGCCCCGGGGCGAAGCCACGGCTGCGCGCGCTCCCGTAGGTTCTCGATAGGACCCGAGACCCGACCCAGTAGGCGAAGACGCCTCGGACGGGCGATGGTGTCCGATCCACACGCACTCGTGCGCGACGCGCAGAGCAGGAGCACCGATCCACCGTGAACTCACCCAAGACCGAAGGTCTGCCCATCGCCGGTTCCCGCGCCCGCAAGGTCGTGGGTTTCCTCATCTTCTGCGAGCTCGCGAGCGGGTTCACGCAGGGCTTCTATCCACCGCTGCTGAAGGACTTCGCCGCGCACCTGGCGGTGAGCGACGCCGACATCACGTGGTTCCTCACGGTGCAGAGCCTCGCGGCGGCCGTGTGCGTACCGCTGCTGTCGAAGCTGGGCGACCTCTTCGGGCACCGCCGGCTGCTGCGGATCGCGGTGGTGTCGGTGCTGATCGGCACGCTCGTCACCGCGCTCGTGCCGAGCTACCCGGTGGTGCTGGTCGCCCGGGTGCTCGTCGGGCCGTTGGCGGTGTGGCTGCCGCTCGAGATCGCGCTCGTGCACAATCGCATCTCGGGCGAATCGGCACGCCGGGCCATCGGTCTGCTCATCACGTTCCTCACGGGCGGGGCGATCCTCGGGACGTTCACGGCGGGCGGCATCTCGCTGTTCTCGCCGAACATCACGCTGACGATGCTCGCGCCGGTCGTGCTGGTGCTCATCTCGACGTTCGTGGTGTTCCGTCTCGTCCCCGAGTCGCCGGCGCGCACCGCCACGAAGGTCGACTTCGTCGGTTTCGCGGGTATCGCGGTGTTCATGATCGCCGTGCTCATCGGGCTGCGGGGCGCGGGGGACGCCGGCTTCTTCGCTCCGTCGGCGCTGATCCCGCTGCTGCTCGCGGTCGTCGTGTTCGTCGGCTGGGTGCTGTGGGAGCTGCGCTCGCCCGCCCCCGCGGTCGATGTGCGGCTGGTCGCGTCCCGCCGCATCGGGCCCATCTATCTCGCGGCGCTCTGCTTCGGCATGGTGATGTTCGGCGCTCAGGCCCAGATCGCGACCTTCATGGGGTCGAGCCCGGAGCGCGAGGGGTACGGCTTCGAGGCGACGGCCGGCACGATCTCGCTCGTGATCGGCACGATCACGATCCTCGCGACCGTCGGCGCGGCGCTGTTCAGCGTGCTGGCGGCGCGCATCGGGATCCGTACGGTGCTGCTCACCGGCTCGGTCCTCGCGGCGGTCGGCCACTTCCTCGTGCTCCCGTTGCACGGATCGTTCGGCGGCTACCTGATCGCTGCGGTGGTGCAGGGGCTCGGTTACGGCCTGCTGCTGGGGGCGCTGCCCGCCCGGCTCGCGGAGCTGGCGCCGACGGACGCCACCGGGATCGCCGCGGGCGTCTACAACTCGCTGCGCACGCTCGGCGGAGCCCTCGCGGGTGCGATCTTCGCGGCGATGCTGGGTGCGGCGCTCGTCGCGGGCACGGAGTTCGCGGGGATCGAGGGCTACTTCGGCATCTGGATCTTCTGCGGAGCGGCGTTCGTGGTCTGCTTCGCCGCCCTGCTCTTTGTGCCGCGCGAGACCCCGGCGGAGCGCGCGGGCGCGGAACGCACGGGCGCGGAGCGCACGGACGCTGCATCCGCGGGCGCCGGACGCCCGGACGCCGATCCCACGAGCACCGAATCCGGGTCGACCTCCGACCGCTGACTCCGGCCGGCGCCCCGCGCCGACCCCCTGATCCTCCACCCCCCCCATCGAAGGAGCCCTCCATGACCACTCCCGCGTTCGCTGCCGAAGCCGCCGCGATCCTGCCCGAGCTGCAGGCCCTGCGCCGCGAGCTGCACCGCACCCCAGAGCTGGGGCTGCAGCTGCCCGAGACGCAGCGGCGGGTGCTGGGCGAGCTGGATCCGCTGGGACTCGAGATCACGCTCGGCGAGCGGCTGAGCTCGATCGTCGCGGTGCTGCGCGGCGGGCGTCCCGGCCCGACGGTGCTGCTGCGCGGCGACATGGACGCGCTGCCGGTGGTCGAGCAGACCGGGCTCGATTTCGCGTCGGCCAACGGCAACATGCACGCCTGCGGGCACGACCTGCACACGGCGGGCCTCGTGGGCGCCGCCCGTCTGCTCGCCGCGCACCGGGACGAGCTGGCCGGCGACGTCGTGTTCATGTTCCAGCCCGGCGAGGAGGGGCACGGCGGCGCGAAGATCATGCTCGACGAGGGGCTGCTCGACGCCTCGGGGCAGAAGCCCGTCGCGGCCTACGGGATCCACGTGGCACCCGGCCCGTTCGGGGTGTTCGCGACCCGCGTCGGTGCGGCGGCGGCAGGGTCGAACGAGCTGACGATCACGGTGCGCGGGAGGGGCGGGCACGGCTCGCAGCCGCACCAGGTGCTGGATCCGGTGCCTGTCGCGGCTGAGATCGTGCTCGCGCTGCAGACCTTCGCGACCCGGCGCTTCGACGTGTTCGACCCCATCGTGCTGTCGGTGACGCAGCTGGAGGGCAGCGACGCGGTCAACGTGATCCCCGAGACGGTGACGCTGCGCGCGACGGTGCGCACCCTGTCGGCGGAGTCGCGGAGGCGCGTGGCCGAGGAGGCGCCGAGGCTCGCCGAGCACATCGCGGCCGCGCACGGGCTGACCGCCGAGGCGGTGTTCGACGAGCAGTACCCGGTAACGCTCAACGATCCCGAGGCCACCGAGGAGACGCTGGCCTGGCTGGGTGAGGCGTTCGGCGAGCCGCGCGTGCAGCGCATGCCGACGCCCAGCATGGGCTCGGAGGATTTCTCGTACGTGCTGGACGAGGTGCCGGGCACCTTCCTCATGCTCGCCACGAGCCCCGCCGATTCGGATCACACCGCGGCCGAGTTCAACCACTCGCCGCGGGTGGTCTTCGACGACGCGGTGCTGGGGGATCAGGCGGCCGCGCTCGCGACGCTCGCGTGGCGGAAGCTCGCGTCGCCCGAGGGGTCGACCGTCGCGGGTGACAACGCGCGGGGTCGCGTGTCACCCTGATCGTGTTCGTCGGCGCCGATCGCTACAGTTTCTGCACGGTCGCACCGTGGACGACGGGCAGACCGTGCGACGGAGGGGGCCGGCGATGGAGCGACCGAGGCTGTTCACCCCGGGCCGGGCGGCGATCGTCGCGGTGCCGACGCTCGGGTTCCTCGCCACCCCGTTCCTGCCGTTCGTGACGGAGCCGACGCTCGTGTTCGGCGTGCCCGCCGCGATGGTGTGGGCGGCGGGCATGGTGCTGCTCTCAGCTGCGGCCCTGCACCTCGTCGAGGCCCGCTACGCGCGGTCGGGTGGGCATGAGGCCGACGCGCGCGAGGCGGCGGGGTCCGAACGCGAGTCCGAGCGCGGAGCGGGCGAACCGTGACCGTCTCGGTGATGGTGATCGCGGGGATCATCGCGCTGGGCCTGATCGGGGTGGCCTCGGGGCGGCAGCGGAACTTCGCGCGGTGGGCGGTGGGCGAGCGGCGCAATTCCGCCTGGGTCTCGTGGTTCCTGCTGGCGGGCGAGGGACTCACCACCTTCACCTTCCTCGGGCTCGCGGGGCTCGCGTTCGGCGGCGGAGTGGGGGCGATGTTCGCCGTCGCCTATCTCACCATCTCGTACCTCGTCTTCTATTTCACGGCCCCTCGGATCCGGGAGCTCGGCGCGCGGATCGGCGCGCTCACCATCGCCGATTTCTTCGCGGCCCGGTATCGCGCACCTTGGCTCGGCCGCCTGGTCGCGATCCTCGGGGCGCTCGCGCTGATCCCGTACCTGCAGCTGCAGGTCACCGGCCTGGGGACGATCGTCGAGCTCGCGACGGGCAGCGAGCGTGCGCGCGGGCTCAGCATGGTGGTTGCGAGCCTGCTGGTCGCATTGTTCGTGATCTGGTCGGGGCTGCGCGGGATCGCGCGGGTGGCGGTGGTGAAGGACCTGCTGATGGTCGTCGCGATGATCGTGATCGCGGCGGGGCTCGCGATCGGTTTCGCGGGGATCCCCGCGATCTTCGCCAGGGTGGCGCGCGAGGCGCCCGCGCTGCTGACCATGCGCGGCGGCGACATCGATCCGGTCTTCTTCCTCAGCGCCACCGTCGTCACGTCGATCGGCTCGGGATTCTGCACGCTGCCGCACTTCTGGCCGATGGTGTTCGGCGCCAGGAACGGGGCGGCCCTGCGCCGCACGGCGATCTGGCAGCCGGTCTACCTGCTCCTGCTGTTCGTGCCGATCACCGCCGGTTTCGCCGGGGCGCTGCTGCTGGATCCGGGTACCCCGGACAACACGGTGCTCCTGCGCACGAGCGCCGCGCTGCTGCCCGACTGGCTGCTCGGCGTGGTCGCGGTGGGCGGGGCCGCGGCCGCGATGGTGCCGGCCGCCGGGATCCTCATGGGGATCTCGACGCTCGTCAGTCGGAACGTGCTGCGGGAGGTGCCGGACGCCCGCCGGCCCGCGATCAACGCCGTCACGATCCTGGCGGTCGTGCTGCTCGCGCTGCTGCTCGGGCTCGTGCGCTCCGACATCGGCGCGCTGCTGCTGCTCACCTTCGGCTGCACGACGCAGTTCGCGCCGGCGATCGCGATCGCGCTCGCGAGCCGGGTGCGGGCGGGCGCCTGGCCGGTCGGGCTGGGGATCGCGGCGGGAGCGCTGACGGTGATCGCGATCACGTTCGGCGGGATCCCCATCGGCAGTCTGGACGCCGGCCTGATCGGCCTCGTCCCGAATCTGCTGGTGCTGCTGGGAGCCGAGGCTGTGCGCCGTGCGCGAGCGGTCGGGTCGGCGGCAGCTGCGGACGGCGCCGGCCTCGACGCTTCGGACGTTGGTGGAACCCGGCCGAGCGGGCTACGCTAGATCTATTCCTGTAACATGTCAGAGGGGGAGGGATGCCGGCACCGACCACGCGCCGCCCGGTGGCGAAGCGCCGCCTGCTCAAGGACGAGGCGCACGACGCGATCCAGGCCGCGATCCTCGACGGCACCTTCGCCCCGGGCGAGAAGCTCGACGACCAGGCGCTGACGCAGTGGCTCGGCATCTCCCGCTCGCCGATCCGTGAGGCGCTCAACCTGCTCGCCTCCGAGGGCTTCGTCGAGATCCAGGCGCAGAGCAGCACGTCGGTCGTGACTCCGGACCCCGAGCAGATCGAGTACGCGACCCAGGCGCTCGGGGTGCTGGTCGGCGGCGCGCTGCAGCTGGCGATCCCCGCGTTCACCGAGGCGGAGCGCGCCGAGACGGTGCGTCTGATCGAAGCCGGCCTCCTCTCCGTGGAGCGTCGCGACGCACGCGAGTACTACTCGGTCATGGGCGTCGGATTCGCGGAGTACGTGATCGCGCACTGCCCGAACCCCATCGTGGCCGGAATCGCAGGGAACTCGGTTCCGGCGTTGGTGTTCCGCATCCGCATCGCCGGCGACCTGCGCACACCGAACTGGGATCTGCTGGCCTCGGGCTGGACCCGGGTGCGCTTCGCCGTTCTCGAGGGCGACCTCGAATCCGCAGAGCGGGCGTTCGCCGAGCTCTACCGTTTGCCCCTGGCCAGCGCCGAATGGGCGCCGGCGCAGTGGGCGGAGTCCCGGGGGTAGGGCGCGGCCCTCGAGCGGGTGCTCGGGGCGGGTGCGGGTTGGTCCGGGGCCTGTCAGGGGTCGGCCCGAGGTTGAGCCAGGGCGGTCCGGAGTTGGTCCGGGGTCGGCGCTGGTCGAGCGCGCTCTGCCGGTATTGGCGAAGCTGGGTCGGCGGTGGTTGAGAGCGCTCGGTCGGTATCGGTGGTGCTGAGGTCGGTGGTGCTGAGCGTGCCCGGTGCTCCGTGCTCGGTGCCGGTCGGGTCCGACGCCGGTGCAGCGTGTGTTCGGCGACGGTGCCGCATGCGTGTGCCTGTGCGGCTGCGGCTGTGTGGGAGCGGCTGTGCAGGGGATCGGGCTGGGCCCGGCTTCGTCGGCGGTTCGGCGGCCGGTGGGCGACCGTGCGTCGAGATTGCCGTTGTGCATGGAATAGGCGCCTCTTCCATGCGCAACGGCAATCTCGATGACGTGCCTGGGCCAAGGCGCCGCATCCGAGCTCGCGGTAGCGCGTGTCTGCGCCGGTTCTCATCTGTTTCCGTCGTCGAGTGAACGCGTGTACATGAAATGCGGCGGCTTTTCATGTACGCGCGTTCACTCGACCGGGGTGATGAGCGAGCGGGTGGGGCCGGGCACGAGCGGGTGGGGCTGGAGGGATAGGTCCAGGTGCGACCGGGTGAGCTCGGGCGGTATTCGGGTGCGGTGCTGGGCGGTTCGCGAGTGCCGCGCAGTTCGGGGTGCCGCGTGGTTCGGCTGCCGCATCGTCCGGCTGCTGCGCGGTCGGGCGCTCGAGTGCGGTGTCGGAGGTGACGCGGGTGGGTGCGCACGCGGAGCATCGAGGCCGATCCGGCGGCGATGGTTTCGTGCCTGACGGGCAGGTGAGCGGACGGGGTTCGGGCGGGTTCGCCGGGGCCGCATGCCCGGATCGGGCGTGCGTCGGCAACGAAGCTGAGCGAATCCTGATGGCGCGAAAGGGCTCCTGACCTGTGGAAACCGGCTCTGAGGTGCGCGTCGAGGCGAAGGCGTGGAACATCCAACCTTGTACCGTTGACAGCTAACATGTTAATCTTCTAATCATTCAACCAAGGTCGGCCCATCCGAGGTCCGGCCGACCGAGAGAAGGAGTGGATGAATGGCGAAGATCGGCAAGATCGCGGGCAAGCTCGCGACGTTCGGTATGGCGGGCGCGCTCGCCCTCGGCGGCCTCGTGGCGGCGCAGGCGGCACCGGCGAGTGCGGATGAGGGGAGTGGGCGGCTGGTGGGGCCATTTACTACAAAGTCCGGGCCTAAGGCTCAGTACTATGGAAATTCCTGGAAGACGGATGGATCATTTGTTGTGCTGGGCGGCGCCACGGCTCTAAATGCAGGAAATAATGCGCTTGCTGAAGAAGCTGCTCCAGGTTTGGCGGAAGTTTTTTCATTCCCTCCGGTTGGTGTGAGTGGGCACATTAAAAACTCTAGGGGCGAATGCTTGACTCAAGCTTCGACGGATCAGGGATTCGTTCAGATTAAATCGTGCGACTCGGGTAATCCGAGTCAAAAGTGGGTAATTAATTCTGAAGGAGTGATTACTTCTCGAGGTTTCGGGGTGACCGATACTGGTAAGAGTAATCATTTGGTGCGTGCTGATGACGTTAACTGGAGGGAGCACCTTCGTTTGGCCATTATTTCGGAAATCGTTGCGGTCGCAGTGACGGGCCCGTCAGGCACGATCACGGCTGCGAAGCCCACCATCACCGGCACCGGCCAGCCGGGTGCGACCATCACGGTGAAGGAGGGCGACACCGTCCTCGGCACGACCACGGTCGGCGCTGACGGCAAGTGGTCGCTGACTCCCGAGCAGGACCTCGCTGAGGGCAAGCACACCATCGTCGCCGAGCAGGACGCGGACGGGCAGAAGTCGACCGCCGAGGGCTCGTTCGAGATCAACCTGATCGACGAACTGCTCGTTGCAGGCCCCACGCCGGGCGCCGTGGTCGACACCGCCACCCCGACCGTCTCGGGTACCGCCGAGCCGGGCGCGACCGTCACCGTGAAGGACAAGAACGGCACCACCCTCGGCACCGCGACCGCCGACGAGAACGGCAACTGGTCGACCGGCATCGGCACCCTGCCCGACGGCAACCACCAGATCGTCGTGACCGACACCCACGGCGGCTCGAAGACCGTCGACTTCGTGGTCGACGCCGAGGCGGACTTCGCCGAGCTCGTCGTCACGAGCCCCGCCCCCGAGAACGGCGCGACGCCGACCGTCGACTCGAAGACCCCGACCGTGTCGGGCACCGGCGAGCCGGGCGCCGAGATCACCATCACCGACCAGGACGGCACCGAGCTGGGCAAGACCGTCGTCGACGAGAACGGCGACTGGGCCATCACCCTGCCCGAGCTGGGCGAGGGCGAGCAGAAGATCACCGTGACCGACAACCACGGCGGCAGCACCGAGGTCGAGTTCGTCGTCACGCTCGAGGGCGGCGACACCCCGATGCTGGCCGGATCCCTCGCGGGTGTCATGCTCGCCGGAGCTGCGGGCGTCGGACTGCTGATCCGCCGCCGTCAGCAGGCGAAGGCCGCGGCCTAAGCCCGCCGCTGGCCCGGGCTCGTCACCCGGGCCAGCACCCACCGGAGGGCGGGCCACGTCACCCACCACCCCTCCGACCTCCTCCAGCCTGCGGCTCGTGCGCCTTCCTCCTCCGGTGCACGGGCCGCAGGCGTATCTGCCCCGCCCGCTCCCCGGCCCGCCTCCGCTCCCGCCCGCCGAAGAAAGGTCCGCCGTTGTCCCGTCCGTCAGCCGCCCGGAGCGAGCATCCGCGACCCGCGCACCTGCGACCCGCGCAGTCGAAGCCCTCCCAGAAGGAACTCGTGCGCGAACACCTGCGCCGCGAGATCGTCACGGGCGCGCTCGCCCCGGGCAGCGACCTCAGCGAGGGCCGGGTCGCCGAACTCTACGGCTACCCCGCGGCATCGATCCGCACCGCGTTGCAGGCCCTCGAACACGAGGGGCTCGTGATCGTTCGACCCCGTGTCGGCACTACCGTCCACCCCGTCACGGCGGAGCGCACGGCCCACGCCCTGCACGCGCTGCGATCCCTGATCGTCACCGCGGTCCGCCTCGCCCACCGGGCGACCGACGCTCACGGGTCACCGGAGGCGTCGCCGCTTCCGGGGTTCCTCGCGCCCTACGCGGCCGTGATCGAGCGCAGCGGAAACGCCTACCTCCAGCGCTTCGCCGCCCAACTGGTCGCCCACCTCCAGCAGGCAGCGGCCGCGCTGGGCACGTCCGGGCTCCAGCATCCGTCGGGCGCGAGCTTCGCGGATGCCGCTGGTCGCGCGGACCTCCGCGCGATGCTGCACCACCTCGATACCCACTTCGATCACGCGCACCGGGTCTTCGCGGCGGCGTTCGCCGCAGCGGCTCGGGGAGCAGGGAGTTGAACCGCCCCGACCGAGTCCGCTCAGGGTGCGCCCGAGGGTGACAGAATCGGGGGGACCTCCCGCACACTCCCGCTGCGACTGCGACGATGAGGAGGTGCTGCACAGACTGCTGTATCCGGTGCGCCTCGACGCGGACGGTGCCCCCATCACGATCCGCCGCGCCCAGGCCGACGACATCCCGACCATGGTGCGCCTGCTCGCCACCGACCAGGTCGCCTCGAACCGCTTCGAAGAGGCCGCGTCGGCGAGCGGCCCTCAGGCGAGCCGAGAAGCCGCCGAGCACCCCTACCTCGTCGGTTTCACCCGGATCCTGCTCGACCCCGGCAACGAACTGGTGGTGGCGGAGAACGCCGACTTCGAGGTGATCGCCATGATGCAGCTCACCCTGATCCCGGGCTTCGCCCGCCGCGGAGCGTCGGTGCTGCTGCTTCGAGGGTTCCGCGCCGGTGACGAGCACTCCGGGCTGCGGGCGATGCTTCGATGGGCGCAGTCCGAAGCCGCGCAGAAGCTGGGGGCGGGGTTCGTCGAGGCGGTGGTCGACGCAACCGGGACCGACGCCCGGCGGACCCTCGAGACCATCGGGTTCACGGGCACGGCCGTCGGCTACCGGAGCACGGTGCCGCGCCCCGGAAGCTGAGCGGACCTTCGCGGCCGATTGGCCGATCCTCCAACGTCGCGCGCCCCCGCATCGGTGCCGCGCACCGCGCGGTCGCACCGATCATCACGAGTCGGAAACAATCGGAGAATTCCAGGGTTCTGGATGTCGAAAACAATCGCGCAATTGCTAATCTGCCGGAAATAGGAGAATTCGGTCGCGGCGAGCCCGCCGACAGTACGGCGGAGGGCGCGGAGTGGCAACAACCTGGCAGCGGCGCGGTCTCGCACTGGCGCTCGCGACCGCGCTGATCGCCGGCACCGCCGCCTGCGCGCGCGAACCCGACATCGCGTGGAAGCCGCCGGCCGCCCAGGGCCCGGGCGGTGTCTCGCTGCTCGCCGCGGTGAAGAGCAAAGGACAGAAGTCGGCCGACGGTCAGAAAGCCGCCGACGCGGGCAAAGCCGGTAAGAGCGCCAAGAACGCCAAGACCATCGGTGCCGCGATCGCGGACCCCGCGAAGATCGGGATCGTCAGCGGACGGATCCGCAACGACGCCCTGCCGATCCAGGCACGCTACGTGTTCCTGCCCGGAGTGCCGAAGTTCAACGGCCGCGTGAGCGAACTGCTGTGGACGGCGATCCGCGCGACGGGCAAGCCCTACGCGCCGCAAGCGTTCCCCGTCGGAGCGGGCCTCGGCGCGCGCGGCTGCGTCGACGGATCCACCGAGCGCACCCCCGCCGAACTGCTGCTCGACAAGGCCACCGGGCCCACAGGAGGATCCGGCACCGCGATCACCTGCAGCCTGCTCGGCGCGTTCGGCCCCTACGTCGGCGTGCGGTTCCGCACCGTCACCGGCACCGCCGAAGCGCCGAAGAAGGGCGTGAAGCCCGCCGACGCCACGGCGAAGATCACCGCTGACCGCACCACCACGCTCTACGCCAACGTGAAGACCGGCGAGGTGTCCGACGACGCCACGCGCTGGCGCGAAGTCGCGCCCGCCGAACTCTGGCGCGACACCGTCAGTGCGCTGCGCACCCGGCACGGCGGCCTCTCGAACGCGCCCGTCGCGGCACCGGGCAAAGCGCAGCTCGCGCTCGCCGCGGCCGCGCTCGAGGGCGCCGAGACCGCGGAGGACGGCGGCCTCGACGTCACCTTCGCCCCCGGCATCGCCGCTCCCGAGCTCGCCGGCCTCGGCACGGACGCGACGAAGGATCAGACCCCCGTGCACGTGCCCGCGAAGACCGCGGCGGGCTGGGCCGCGCCCTCGGAGCAGCAGCGCCTCGCCGCCGCCGAGCAGCCCTTCGTCGGCATGCCCGCCGGCAGCTGGACCGCGCCCATCGACTGCAACCTGGTGCCCTGCGTCGCGGTCACCTACGACGACGGCCCTGCGAAGCACACCGGCGAACTGCTCGACACCCTGCGCAGCAAGCAGGCGCTCGCCACATTCTTCATGCTCGGCAACGCGGCGAGCGGCGCTCCGGACACGGTGCGCCGGGCCGCCTCCGAGGGGCACGAGCTCGCCAGCCACACAATGAACCACCCCGATCTCACCACGCTGAGGCCCGAGGCCGCCGTCGCGCAGGTGAAGGACGCCGCCGCGATCATCGGGAAGCTGAGCGGCACGCCGGTGACCATGTACCGGCCGCCCTACGGAGCCGTGAACGAGAAGGTGCTGCGCGCCGTCGGCTGGCCCGCGATCCTGTGGAGCGTGGACACGAACGACTGGAAGGAGCCCGGTCCCGACGCGCTCGTGCAGCGCTCCGTGCCCGTGCTCGAACCGGGCGGGATCGTGCTGTTCCACGATACCCACACCGACTCGGTCAAGACCGCCGGCCGCGTGATCGACGGGCTGCGCGACCGCGGCTTCACCCTCGCGACCGTGAGCCAGCTGTTCGACGGCAAGGTGCCCGTCGGAAGGGTGTCGGCACGATGAACCCGCACGAGATGATGCTCGCTCGCCGACGACGCACGATGCTCGCGGCAGGGATCCTCAGCAGCCTGCTCACCGTCGGACTGCTGCTGCTCGTGCTGCTGCCCGGGATCGGCACCGCGGGCGCCGCCGAGGCCGCCGACGGGAAGCGGACTGTGGCGATCGGGGACCCGAAGACGGCCACGATCGTGCCCGGCGCGGGGTGGGAGGTGACCGGCGCCGGCAGCGACGAACTGCTGCTCGTCTCGCCGGATCGCGGGCTCACGGTGCGCATCTCGCCCGCGCCGAGCGGCAAGCCCGCCGAGGTGCTCGCAGCCGAGCTCGGCGAGGGGTCGGGGTTGGGCAAGATCCGTACCGAGACGCTCGCCTCGAAGCTCGTGGTCGCGCACGTCGACTCCGCCAAGAACGTCAGTGCCGCGGTCGGCGATGATCGCCATGCGGTGCTGCTGGGCGTGGAGCTGTCGGAGCCCGACGCGAAGCAGGCGAAGCGGGACCTCGCGTCCTACCGTCCGGCGCTCGTCGCGCTGGTCGAATCGATCCGCCTGGGCTGACGCGCGCACGCGTGCACGCGCGCCCGCGCATGCACGCGAGATGACCCCTTCGCGGGTAATGAGCGCTCATAACCCGCGAAGGGGTCATCTCGACGAAGCCCGGGCGCGCGCGAGCCCGAGCCCGAGCCCGAGCCCGAGCCCGGGCGCGCCCTACGCCGAGGCGATCGCGCGCAGCGCCGCCGCGGAGTGCAGGGCGGCCTCCGCGGCCTCCTGCCCCTTCGACTCGGGGGAGCCGGGCAGGCCCGAGCGGTCGATCGCCTGCTGCTCGCTGTCGGTGGTGAGCACGCCGAAGCCGACGGGCTTGCCCGAGTCGAGCTGCACGCGCGTGAGCCCGTCGGTGACGGAGTTCGCGACGAACTCGAAGTGCGGGGTGCCGCCGCGGATGATCACACCGAGCCCGACGACGGCGTCGAAGCCGCCACCGCCCTGCGACGCGGGACGCAACGCCGCCTGCGCGATGAGCGGCAGCTCGAAGGCGCCGGCCACGCGGATCAGCTCGAACGAGGCGCCGGCCGCAGAGAGCGTCGCCTCGGCCCCGGCGACGAGCCCGGACATCACCTGCTCGTGCCAGCTGCCCGCCACGATCGCGACCCGGAGGCCCGTCGCGTCCACTGCCAGATCGGGGGCTCCTGCGCCGCTCATGCGGTTGCTCCGTTCGTGTCGGCCAGCACGTTCGATGCCGGCAGCTGGTGGCCCATGCGATCCCGCTTGGTCTCGAGGTAGGCCGCGTTGGTCTCATTCACCCCGACGACGAGCGGCACGCGCTCGGCGACGTCGACGCCCTGGTGCTCGAGCTGCGACACCTTGTCGGGGTTGTTGGTGAGCAGGCGGATCCCGCGCAGCCCCAGGTCGGCGATGATCTCGGCCGCCGCCGTGTAGTCGCGGGCGTCGGCGGGGAGCCCGAGCTGCAGGTTGGCGTCGAGCGTGTCGACCCCCTGCTCCTGCAGCTGGTAGGCGCGCAGCTTGTTGGCGAGGCCGATCCCGCGCCCCTCCTGGCCGCGCAGGTAGATGACCATGCCGCCCGTCTCGTGCACGAGGTCCATGGCGGCGCGCAGCTGCGGGCCGCACTCGCACTTCAGCGAGCCGAAGGCCTCGCCCGTGATGCACTCGGAGTGGACGCGGACGAGCGCGCCCTCGGCGGGCAGCGCGGGGGCGGTGCCCGCGGCGATGAGCGCGACGTGGTCGACGCCGGTGCGGCGGTCGCGGTAGGCGCGCATGCGGAACTCGCCGTGCTCGGTCGGCACGAGCGGGTCGGCGCGCAGGCTGACGCTGCGGTGCTCGAGCTCGGCCGCGGGGGCGCCCTGCGGGTCGTGCTCGTTCAGGTAGTCGATGAGGCGCTCGATGGTGGTGACGGGCACGTTCTCGCGCTCGCCCAGCTCGATGAGTCCGGGCAGGCGCATCATCTCGCCGTCCTCCGCGACGATCTCGCCGATCATGGCGACCTCGCGCAGACCCGCGAGGCGCATGAGCTCGACCGAGGCCTCGGTGTGGCCGTCACGGGCGCGCACGCCGCCGTCGACGGCGCGCAGCGGCAGCACGTGGCCGGGGCGCTTCACGTCGGTCGGCTTGCCGTCGGGGTTCGCGAGCGCGCGCAGGGTCGTCGCCCGGTCGCTCGCGCTGATCCCCGTCGTGATGCCCTCGGCCGCGTCGACCGTGACCGTGTAGGCGGTGCCGCGGGCGTCCTCGTTGCGCTCCACCATCATGGGGAGGTCGAGTTGGTCGGCGATCGCGTTGGTCATGGGCGCGCAGAGCAGGCCCGACGAGTGCTGCACCGACCACGCGACCCACTCGGGGGTGGCGAGCTCGGCCGACAGGATCACGTCGCCCTCGTTCTCACGGTTCTCGTTGTCGGCCACGATCACGGGCCGACCCTCGCGGAGTGCGGCGACCGCGGTCTCGATGCTGGCGATGGTCATTGCTTCAGTTTCCTTCGGTGGTGGTCTGGGGAGCCGCGGGCGCGTTCACGCTGCCGGTCAGGTCGAGTCCGCGGGGGTCGTCGCCGGCCGCGAGGCCGAAGCGCAGCATGCGGGCGACGTGGCGGGCGAGGATGTCGGTCTCGACGTTCACCCGGTCGCCGGGCTGCAGCCCGCCGAGGGTGGTCGCGACGAGGGTCTCGGGGATCAGCGACACCTCGAACCACGGCTCTGCGTCTTCGACGGGGGCGATGTTCGACACGGTGAGCGAGACGCCCGAGAGGGTCACGGATCCCTTGTCGACGAGCAGCGGTGCGAGCTCGCGCGGCAGCGCGAAGCGCAGCACCCGCCAGTTGTCCTCGGGGGTGACCGAGAGCAGCTCGGCGGTGCCGTCGACGTGGCCCTGCACGATGTGCCCGCCGAGGCGGCTGTCGACCCGCGCCGCGCGCTCCAGGTTGACGCGGTCGCCGACCGCGAGCCCGCCCAGCGTCGACATGCGGATCGACTGCGCCATCACGTCGGCGGCGAAGGTCGCCTCGCCCTGCTCGATGACGGTGAGGCACACGCCCGAGACCGAGATCGAGTCGCCGTGCCCCGCGTCGGAGGTCACGCGCTCGCCGCGGATCGTGAGTCGGAGCGAGTCGCCGACGGGCGAGATCTCGGTGATCTCGCCGATCTCTTCGATCAGTCCGGTGAACATTCAGAGCACCTCCGTGCGGGGTTCGATGATTGCGCGAATGAGCAGGTCGGGGCCGAGGGGGATGCGCTCGACCGTGGCGAGACGCAGGATCCCGGCCATGTTGGAGACGCCGATGTCGGCGATGGCGTGCCGCGGGCCGCCGAGCAGCGCCGGCGCGACGTAGACGAGCAGCTCGTCGACGAGGCCGGCGGCGAGCAGCGCGCTGACGACGGTGGGGCCGCCCTCGACGAACACCGAACGGATGCCGCGCTCGGCGAGCGAGGCCAGATCGGCGGCCAGGTGCTCGCCCGAGATGCGGATCGGCGCCTCGAGCCCGCGCGCTGCGAGCGCGGGGTGCGCGTCGACGCGGGCGCCGACGGGCGTCGGCCGGTGGCCCAGGATCACGGGGATCGGCTGCGCGTCGTCGGGCACGAGCAGCTCGCCCGCGGCGTCGCGCGCGGTGAGCGAGGGATCGTCGGCGAGGAGCGTGCCGGTGCCCACGAGGATCGCGTCGGCCTCGGCCCGGCGGCGGTGCACGTCGGCGCGGGCCGCGGGGCCCGTGATCCACTGGCTGCTGCCGTCGGCCGCGGCCGCGCGGCCGTCGAGGGTCTGCGCCCACTTCGCGATGACGCGGGGACGCGGGCGCGGCGAAGCGGAGTCGCCGATCTGCGCGGCGCTGCCGCCGGCCGACGCGGATCCGCCGGCCTCGATCCGCGAGCGCTCCTGCGCCGCGAGCCAGTCCTCCACCGATGCGCGCACCTCGCCCGCGAGCAGGCCGCCGCGCACCGCGACGCCGGCCGCGCGCAGCGTCGCCGCACCGCCGGCGGACGCGTCGCCCGGATCGTCGAGCCCGTAGGCGACGGCGCCGATCCCGGCGTCGATGAGCGCGCGGGCGCAGGGCCCGGTGCGGCCGGTGTGGTTGCAGGGCTCGAGCGAGACGACCGCGGTCAGCTCATCGCCCCGACCCCGCCACTCGGCGGGCAGGTGCGCGAGCGCGTCGACCTCGGCGTGCGCCGTGCCGCTGCCGCGGTGCCAGCCCTCGGCCACGATGCGGCCCTCGGGATCGAGCAGCACGCACCCCACGCGGGGATTGAGATCACCCGCGGGCCCGCGCCCGGCGAGGGCGAGCGTGCGCCGCATGGCGCTGCTCAGCAGCTCGTCACCCAGCATTCCGTCTCGTTTCTCGGGTGCCGGGAATAGGGGTCGCCTGCGCAGCGGCAGGTGCCCACGTTCCTTCCATCCGGACTCGGGCGCGCAGTCGAAACTGCCGCCCATCACCGTCGGTACCGGAATTCCACCGGTTCAACCCCGCGAATGCGGGGGTCGCGGACTCTCACCGCCGGTTCGGATTCTCACCGACCCCGGAACCTACGTCTACCCTAACGCCACCCGCTGCGAACTATTCCAGCCGGATTTCGCGAAGTTTCGCGGGCCGGGGTCGGCCGTCACCCGGCGAGGTTGATGAGTTCGTCGAGGAACTTGTCGAGATCGAAGTCGAGGAACCGGCCGCTCGTGATCGTGCTCATGGTGAGCGCCAGGATCAGCGCGTTGAAGAAGAACGCCATCGACGTGTGCCACACCGTGGTCCAGCGCATGCGCGTCTCGGTCACCCGCACGTCGGAGACCGCGAACGTGGTCGCGTTGGTGAACGAGAAGTACGCGAAGTCGCTGAGCCGCGGATCCTCGGTGCGCGGGAAGTGCAGCGGCGGCACCTCGGCCCGGTGGTAGCGCGAATAGTAGACGCGGGCGAAGCCCCAGTTGAACAGCGCCCACGAGAGCAGCATTGCGCAGACCGCCGCGGCCTCGAGGAACGCGGTGCGGTCGGCGTCGCGCCGGTTGATGATCACCTGCGCGGCGACCACCAGGCCGAACGCGCTCGCGCCGAAGGTCGTGAGGTTCGAGAACACCCGCATCACCGGGTGCCCGACGACGCGGCGCACCACGGGCGGATCCTCGTCGCTGATGCGGATCATGATCGTGAGGCCGAGGGCCACGATCCCCAGGTAGAGCGCGGCGATGAGGCACCACACCACCGCGACGATCGAGAGCTCGACCTTGCTCTCGCTCATCGCGAGGGTCCAGCCGAGGAAGACGAGCAGCAGCTGCATCACGACGCCCAGGACCTCGCCCACGACCGTGGTCCAGTTCGCGATCGCCGCGGCGACCCGGGGGAGCCGGCGCTTCTTCACCCGCTCCTTCCGTTTCTTCTTCGGTTTCGCGCTCATGCCCGACGCCCGATCACGACCGGGCGCTCGCCGCCGAGGACGCGAGGTCGCGCAGCGTCGCGTCGGGCAGGTAGGCCCGAGTCAGCGCCACGGCGATGCGGGGCAGATCGCCCTCGTCGCGGTACAGCATGTACAGCGGCTCGTGGCGCGGGTGGAACTTGCGCTTGAAGAAGTGCAGCGAACGGAAGCCGTAGAGCGGCTCGAGGGTCTCGCTCAGGCGGTCGAGCACGAAGTCGACGGGGCCCGGATCCTCCTGCTCGGGACGCACCAGCGGGGCGCCCGAGAGTGAGACGAACTCGTAGCCGGCCTCGGCGAAGTGTTTCGCGGACTCGGCGATCAGGTACTCCATGACGGGGCCGAAGCCGTCGTCGCGCCGGCGCATGAGGTCGAGGGTCCAGCCGCGGATCTGTCCGCCCGGGCCGTACACCGGCAGCCACGAGGTGATGCCGTGCAGGCTGCCCTCGGCGTCGACCGCGATGCCGACGCGGGTCTCGGGATCGCGCGCCTCCTCGACGGTGCCGAGCGTGAAGCGCATCTCGGGCAGGCCCTTGTCGCCGCTCCACTGCTCCGAGATGGCGCGCACCTGGGCGAGCACGCTCCACGGCTCGTCGGCGAGCGTGCACATGCGGAACTCGATCCCCTCGCGCGCCGCGCGGTTGATCGACGTGCGCACCGAGTTCCAGCGCTTGCCCGTGAAGGCGAGGTCGGGCAGATCGACGATGGTGTCCTCGGCGATCACGGCCGAGCGCCAGCCGGCCGGCCGGTTCTCGTCGCTCAGCGCGGAGGCCGAGAACACGCACGGGACGAACCCGGCGTGCTCGGCGGAACGCGCGAACTCGTCGAGGGCGATGCCGAACTGCTCCTTCGGCGCGATGGGATCGCCGAGCGCGATCGCGACGCCCGCGTGCGCCTGGTAGGCGATGACGCCGGAACCGACGGCGATGTGCCGGTTGTCGGGCCAGCCGATCATCCACGAGATGTTGCCGCCGCCGAACTCGCGCAGCCGGTCGAGCGCCTCGGTGCGGGTCAGGGTGCGCGCGGCGAAGGTGCGGCGGGAGTGCAGCAGCGGGACGCGGAACGCGCCGCGGCCGAGCAGCATCACGATCAGCTGCGCCAGCCAGAGCACGGACGACGGCAGGATCGAGGTGAAGAGGATCCCGGGCTCGTCGAGCAGGCCCAGGTCGAGCGCCTGCGGCAGGAACACGGTCGCGATCGCCGCGGTCGCGAGGTTGAAGCAGGCGAAGACGATCGTCGCAATCCACGCCAGGCGCAGGCCGAGGCGCACGCCGTTCGCCAGGATCGCGATCGCGACGAGGTCGATGATCACGTCCGCGGTCGGGGTGACCGGATCGTTCTGGCCCAGGGGGCTGTTGAACGGGATCAGCAGCGCGAACACCTCGACCACGCCGATCACGATCAGGCCGACGAAGCCGAGCAGCCGCCACTCGCGCACGGTCGGCCGGCCGGCCGGGTGGCGGAACGCGGGCAGCAGACCGCTGACGAGCAGGGCGATGCCGACGACGATCGCGTGCTCGACATTGACGATCTTGCCGACGTAGAGCAGCCCGATGGCGGCCCAGGCGACCACCGCGTAGCGGGCGCGCAGACGCCAGGGGGAGGGGAGCGTGCTCATCGCGAACACGAGGCAGGCGATGGCGCCCGATGCGGGGCCGACGTCGAGCGCCCGCGACACCTGAGCGGCCCACGGCCAGCCGTTGTGCGAGGCGAGGGCGAGGGTGCCCGCGGCGCCCAGCGCGCCGACCAGGTGCCCGGCGAGGAACAGGCCGAGCGCGCGGAGCGAGCCGAACTTGGCCTCCGCCCAGCCGACGCCGCCGACCACGAGCGGCAGCGCGCCGATCACCCGGAGCGGGTGGGCGATGAACCACGGCGAGGTGCCGAGGGTCCACCAGTGCCCCTGCTTGAACGCGGGCAGGCCCGTCGCGACGTCGTGGTACCAGGGCAGGCGCGCGAGCGGGGTGATGTGGGTTCCCGTGAGGATCGCGATGACGATCATCACCGCGACGAGCGCGATGGTGAAGGGGAACTGCGCGAGCCAGCGCAGCGCACGCAGCAGCGCGCGCACCGCCTTCGGCGGCTCGGGGCGCTCGGCCGGTTCGACAGGCTCCGTCGGGGCGGCCTTCGCGGGGGGTTCGCTCATGCGGAATATTTTACGGAGCGAATGCTGCGCGCCCACCTCGGAACACGGGGATCTCGCGCGAAATGGTACCGGAGTCCCACGCGGGCGCGTCGGATCGGACCGGATCCCGGGCGTTCGCCGGGCGCCTGCCCGGAGCCGAGCCCGGAGGCGTAGCCTGATGGCGGACGCCCGAACCGGCGCCCGTTCGATCTGCGGCCGCACACCCGCGGCCAGAAGAGGAGGCCGCGTTGCGCGCCGTCACCTACGTCAAGAACAACACCGTCGAGATCCACGACAAGCCCGTTCCCGAGATCCAGCCCGACGAGGTGCTGCTGAAGGTCGGCGGGGCCGGCCTCTGCCACTCCGACATCGCGATCATCGGCATGGGCGACGAGAACCCGCTGATCGGCGGCACTCTCGGCCACGAGGTCTCGGGCACGGTCGAGCAGCTCGGATCCGACGTCTCGGGCTGGCAAATCGGCGACCGTGCCCTCGTCGCGCTCATCCTCTCCTGCGGCCAGTGCCGCGAGTGCCTGGCCGGCCGCGACAACCAGTGCGAGGTCGTCTATCCGCGCAGTGCGCTCGCCCCGCTCTCGCCCGGCATCGGCAGCCCCGGCGGCATGGCCGACTACATCGCCGTGAAGGCGCGCCACCTCGACCCCATCGGCGACCTCGACCTTGTCGCCGCGGCACCGCTCGCCGACGCCGCGCTCACGCCCATGCACGCCATCAACACCGTGCGTGACCGCATGACCGGCGATGCGACGGTCGTCACCATCGGCCTCGGCGGCCTCGGGCACATGGCCCTGCAGATCCTCGCCGCGACCACGGGCGCCCGCATCATCGCGCTCGACACCGACCCCGAGAAGCTCGCCTTCGCGCGCGAGCACGGCGCCGACCTCGCGATCCCGAGCGACGGGGCCGCCGCGGCCCGGATCCTCGAGGAGACCGGCGGCGTCGGCGCCGACGTCGTGTTCGACTTCGTCGGCGTGCAGCCCACCGTCGACCTCGCGGTCGCCGTCGTGCGCGGCGGCGGCGCGATCCGCTTCGTCGGCCTCGGAGGCGGATCCTTCCCCTACGTCGCGGGCAGCGGCACCCCGCTGCCGTGGGGAGTGAACATCGAACGCGCCTATGGCGGCACCCGATCCGACATGCGCCAGGCCGTCGCGCTCGCCCGAGCCGGCAAGATCGGCGTCGAGGTGGTGCGCTACTCGCTCGACGACGCCGTGCAGGCCTTCGACGACCTGCACCACGGGCGCGTGCAGGGCCGGGCGGTGCTCGTCCCGTGAGCGAGCCGGTGACGGGCGGAGCGGCGTCGGGCGGAGCGGCGTCGGGCGGAGCGGCCGGATGAGCGGTGCGTCGGTGCCGGTTCCGTCCGGTCGCACCGGTCGCGCGAACCCGATCCTCGGCACCGTCGGGCTGCTGTGGATCGTGGCGCCGATCTGGTACTTCCTGTGCGAGGCCATCGCAGCGTCCGCGTTCCCCGGGTACAGCTACGCCACGTTCTTCATCAGCGACCTCGGCGTGCCCGATGGCGGAACGCTCGACGGGCGCACGCTCGACTCGCCGCTGCACACGGTGATGAACGCCGGGTTCCTCGGCGAGGGGCTCCTGTTCGGGATCGGGCTCGCGCTGCTCGCGCCCGCCGTGCGCCGCGGGCTCGCCGGGGGCGCGTTCCTCGCGTTCGGCGCGATCCACGCGGCCGGGATCGCGCTCGTCGGGCTCGTCCCCGGATCGCCCGCGAACGCCGAGAGCGGGCTCATGATCTTCCATATCGTCGGTGCGATCGGTGCGATCGCGGGCGGCAACCTGACCGCGATCGCGTCGTACCGCGCCGTGCCGCAGCTCGGCCGATACGGGAAGCTCGGGCCGATCCTCGGGGCGCTCGGATTCGTCAGCGCCGCACTGCTCGTCGCGCACGTGCTGCTGCCCGCCGGGATCTCGGAGCGGGGCGCGGTCGCGAGCTTCATGGTCTGGCAGCTGGGCGCCGGCATCGCGCTGTGGCGCGCGCGGGATCGTGCGGGGGCGGGTGTTGGCTCGGGCGTGGGCTCGGGTTCGGGCGTGGGCTCGGGTGCGCCGGGGTCGGGTCCCAGCGCGTAGTCGCCGCCCCTGATTTCCCGTCGAGTGGCGCCAGACGAATGCTTCGGAGGGTGTGAAGGAGCGGTTTGCCGCCACTCGACGATGGTCTCTGGCGAGGGCGCGGGGTGTGGGGCGTGGGGCGTGCGAGCGAGAAGCGCGCCACCCTCGGAACGCGATCGAGGGGCCCGTGTCGGGGTTATGGAAGTCCACAACCCCGACACGGGCCCCTCGGCGATGCTGGCTGCGAGCCGCGAGAACTACGCGCGGGCGCGCAGGCGCCTGCGGGCGATCAGCGCCACGGCTCCTGCGAGCAGCAGGAGGCCCGCAGCGGGAAGCGCGACGCCGTCCGCGGGGGCGCCGGTCTGCGCGAGCGATCCCTGGCCCTTGGCTCCGGATCCCGACCCGTCGGCCGCCCCGTTCGCGCCCGCCGAGGCGCTTCCGGTCGCCGATCCCTTCGCGTCCGCGTTCGATCCGCCCGAGTCGCTCGCCCCGTTCGCACCCGCACCCGAACCCGCGTTCGCGTTCGCTTCGGCGCCCGTGCCGACCCCGACGAACGCGATCGATGCGGTCTGCGGCGCGGTCTCCACGCCGAGCTCGGCCCCGTTCGCGTCGACGGCGGTCGCGGTGATCCGCAGCGCGAAGGTCTGGGGGCCCTCCGCGACGGTGCGGGTCGTCTGCAGCTGCAGGGTCCCGCCGGGGGCGACGACCGCGGTGGACGCCGGATCCGACGCCGCGGCGGACGATCCCGAAGCTTCGGAGGCGATCCGGAACCCGGTGAGCGGGGTGCCGCCGGTGTTGGTCACGGTCACGGTGATCCCGGCCTGCGAGCCCGCGGGGACCTGCGGGTTCGGGGTGCCGACCGATCCGGTCGCGCTCGCGACGGCCGAGAACGAGGGGATCCCGGTGATGCTCATGGCGAGGTCGGTGAAGCCGCCGTCATCGTTCCACCGCGTGTCCGCCGTGCGGGTGAAGGTGGTGCGGAAGCGCGGGGACTCGGCTGGCGAATCGCAGGTGTCGCCGGTCGCGGTCGACGCCGAGGACTTCACGAGTCCCTGCGCCAGGTCCAGCGTTCCGAAGATGCCGCCCTCGCACTCGTACGAGCCCCAGATGTCGGTGGGCGCTGCGGGCGCCTCGGCGGATCCGGCCCCGCTGTGCGCCGTGCCCGCGAGGGTGATCGCGCCGGTCGCGAAGTCGATGGTGGATCCGGTCGTGAAGTAGGAGTACCGCACGCCGGCGGCGTTGCGCCCGTCGGAGGTCGCGGCGCTCGTGTCGAGCAGGCTGGCGCCGAGCTGCCCGATCACCTCGCCGGTGCGGGCGGCGCGATCCACGACGAGCGCGGTCTTCTCCTCGACGCCGAAGCTGCGGTCGTGTCCCGTGGCGATCGCGAGGCGCACGATGCGGGGCTGGCGGTCGCGGCGCGCGAAGTGGGAATCGAGCATGCCCTCGGTGAAGAAGCCGAAGCCGCCCGACGGGATCGACGCGAGTCGGTCGTCCTCGAACCAGCCGACCGTCGCGCCGTCGCGCCACGAGGGGTAGGGATCCCCGCCCGAGATCATGTCGGCGCCCTGCTGGATCGTGAGGCCCGCGCTCGTGCCCGCGGTGACGCCGCCGGACTCGACGACCTCGCGGATCGCCGCCATCACGGGGGTGTCGGTGCAGGAGGTGAACGCGTAGATGTCGGCCGCGGCCTGATCGGGAGCGGTGCAGTCCATGAACGCGCGCACGTAGTTGATCTGGTCGCCGCCGCCGAAGTAAACGGCGTCGGAGTCGCGCACGGCCTGCGCGACGGCCGCGCTCTTCGCGTTGTCGGCGCTGTAGGGGTCGCCGGGGTAGTCTTCGCCGGGGTTCACGTCGACGGGCACCGCGTAGACGTCGGCGCCGTGCGCGGCGAACCAGTCGGAGTAGTAGAGACCGTTGGCGGTCGCGTTGTCGTAGGTGTTGCCGTCGGCCGCTTCGGTGGCGTTCGGCGCGACCTCCGAGGCGGTCGTGACGATCGCGATGCGGGGCTTCTTGTCGCCCGCGTGCTGCTTCGCGAGGTCGACGATCCGCTGGATGATCGCTTCGCTGTTGACCTCGCCCGGCTTGATGGCTCCGCCGATGAGCACGATGCTGCCGTTCTGCGCGGTGGACGCCGTCGGCGCAGCCGGTGCTGCCGGTGCGTTCGGCTCGGCGGCGCGCGGCTGCGGCGCGGCCGTCGCGGCGGGGGCGATGGCGGTGGCGCAGAGCGCGCCCGCGGTGAGCGCGACGGCGACGGCGGTGCCGAGGCGCGCGCGGCGTGGGGGAAGGGGCATGCGGGATCTCCGGTCTCGTCATTGAGGGGTGGACGGCGCAAGTATTTCACGCAAACCGAATGCCTGCAATAATCGAAACAAACATTTCAAGATCGGTGGCGACCGCGTCGGTGGAGCCTCCGTCGATAGACTGACGGCGTTTCACGTGCAACGCGGCGCTCAGGCGGCCCGCGCTGCCGGTACGGGCAGACCCGCGGCGCCGCTCGCTCGCGCGGCGGGCGCCGGACGGAGAGGATGCGACGCATGACAGGATCTCGCGAGGCGAACGGCCCGGCAGCGGAGGCGCTGCCGGGCACCGACTCCGTGGCGGCGCGGATCCGCGAGCGCATGGGCGACTGCACGCCCTCCGAGCGCAAGGTCGCCCGCACCCTGCTCGCCGCCTACCCCGTCGCCGGCTTCGAGACCGTCGCCGGGCTCGCCGAGCTCGCCGAGGTCAGCGGCGCCACCGTCGTGCGCTTCACCACCCGCCTCGGCTACAGCGGGTTCCCCGACTTCCAGCGCGCGCTGCGCGGCGAGCTCGAGCAGCGCAGCGCGTCGCCCATGGCGCTCTACGAGCGCACCGGGCTCGCCCGTCGCGCCGTCGCCCCCGGCGATCTCGCGGGGCTCGCCGAGGATCCGGTCGAGGACCTGCGCGCCACCTTCGCGAGCCTCTCCGATCACGACTTCGGCACGACCGTCGAGGCGATCGCCAACCCCAAGCACCGGGTCTGGCTCGTGGGCGGCCGCTACAGCACCTTCCTCGCCGAGTACCTCGCCGCCAGCCTGCAGCAGCTCCGGCCCGCGGTGCAGATGGTGCCGACGATGGCCAGCCTGCGCGCCGCGACCGTGACCGGTTTCGACGCGAAGGACGTCGTGATCGCGTTCGACTTCCGCCGCTACGAGGCCGCCACCCGATCCGTCGTGCAGCTCGCGAAGGCGCGCAAGTCGACCGTCGTGGTCGTCACCGACCGCTGGGTGTCGCCCTGCGCGACCGACGCGGACGCCGTGCTCACGAGCGTCGCCTCCGAGCGCGGCCCCTTCGACTCCGTGCTGCCCGTCATGGCGCTCATCGAGGCGCTGTTCGAGGCGCTCGTCACCCGCATCGGCGATCCGGCCCGCGACCGCATCGCCCGCATCGAGCGGACGGCGCAGCAGCTCGAGGTGATCTGAGGCGGGGCGGCGGCCTGAACTGGTTCGCGCGCCGATCCATCCGCAATCGTCGCTTCGCTCCGATCGCTCCCGCCAGACCCGCCAGGCGACGCGAACCGGTTCAGGCCGCCGCCCCGCCTCAGATCAGGTCGGACCCGCGGCCCGGCGGGGTCAGCGCACCGCCGAGAGGAACGCCCGGGTGCGCTCGTGCTGCGGGTCCCCGAGGACCTGCGCGGGCGTGCCCTGTTCGATGATCTGCCCGCCGTGCATGAACACGACCCGGTCGGCGACCTCGCGGGCGAAACCCATCTCGTGGGTCACGACGATCATCGTCATGCCCGAGGCGGCGAGGTCGCGCATGACCTTCAGTACGTCGCCGACGAGTTCGGGATCGAGCGCCGAGGTCGGCTCGTCGAACAGCATGAGCTTGGGCTCCATGCAGAGGGCGCGCGCGATGGCGACGCGCTGCTGCTGACCGCCCGAGAGCTGCCGCGGGTACGACTTCGCCTTGTCGGCGAGCCCGACCTGGTCGAGCAGGGCGAGCGCGCGCGGCAGCACCTCCGACGTCTTCTGCTTCAGCACGGTGCGCGGCGCGAGCATGATGTTCTCGAGCACGGTCATGTGGCCGAACAGGTTGAAGTGCTGGAACACCATGCCGGTCTGGGTGCGATCCCGGCAGATGTCGCCGTGGCTCTTCTCGTGCAGGGTGCGGCCGCGCAGGTCGTAGCCGACGACGTCGCCGTCGATCCAGATGCGGCCGCCGTCGACCTTCTCGAGGTGGTTGATGCAGCGCAGCAGCGTGCTCTTGCCGGATCCGGACGCGCCGATGAGGCAGACGACCTCGCCGCGCTGCACCTCGAGGTCGACGCCCTGCAGCACCTGCAGGGATCCGAAGTGCTTGCGCACTCCGGCCGCCCGCACCATCGGTTCGCGCGGAGCGTCGATCCCGGGTTCGGCGATGGTGGTCGTCTCGGTGCTCATCGGGTGGCCGCCTTTCCGGTCGCCTCGGGTGCGTGGACGCGCATCGCCTTGCGCAGGCGGTCGGTCCACGAGGTGGGGGTGTGGCGGGAGGTGCCGCGCGAGAACCGGCGCTCGAGCCAGCCCTGACCGAGGGTGAACACGGTCGTCATGATGATGTACCAGATGCTCGCGACGATCAGCATCGGGATCACCTGGAAGTTCTTCGCGTAGATCACCTGCGTCGAGTACAGGAGCTCCGAGACGGCGAGCACGCTGACGAGCGAGGTCTGCTTGAGCATGCCGATCGCCTCGTTGCCGGTCGGCGGGATGATGACCCGCATCGCCTGCGGCAGGACGACCTTCAGCATGGTCTGCATGCGGTTGAGGCCGAGGGCGCCGGCGGCCTCGCTCTGCCCGGAGTCGACCGACAGGATCCCGGCGCGCACGATCTCGGACATGTACGCGGCCTCGTTGAGGCCGAGGCCGAGGATCGCGGCCATGAGCGGCGTCACGATCTGGTTGGCGTCGAGGTGCACGCCGGGGATCCCGAAGGTGATGTCGGGGTAGAGCGCGGCGAGGTTGTACCAGAGCAGCAGCTGCACCAGCACGGGGGTGCCGCGGAACGCGAACACGTAGAACCCGGCGGCGGCGCGCACCACCGGGTTCACGGAGAGGCGCATTACGGCGAGGACGATGCCCAGCACGATGCCGAGCAGCATGCACACGACGGTCAGGAGCAGGGTGATCTGGATCCCGCGCGCGATGGAGACGTCGCGGAAGTAGAGCCCGATGACGTCCCAGTGGAAGCGCGGGTTCGTCACCGCCGAGTACAGCAGCAGGCCGAACAGGGCGATGATGACGATCGCGGATACCCAGCGCCACGGGTACTTCTTGTTGGCGATCGCGTAGTCCTCGTCCGCGCGCAGCGGTTTCACGGAGGTACTGCTCATGGTCGATGCGTCCTTCGAGTGCGAGCGGATTACTGGACGGGGACCTGCGCCGGGGTGACGTAGTTGCTCTCGTTGATGCCCCACTTCTCGAAGGCCTGCTTGTAGGCCTTGGTGGTGACGAGCTTCTCGAAGGCGGCGGTGACGGCCGGGGTGAGCGCGGATCCCTTGGGCAGCACGAGCCCGGTCGGCTTGGGCGCGAAGTCGCCGCCGGAGGCGAGCTCGAACGCGCCGGTGATCTTCGCCTGGTAGCCGAGGCCGGTCGCGCCGGACGAGACGGCCTCGACGCGGCCGGAGGTCAGCGCCGTGATCGCCTTGTCGGAGCCGGGGAACAGCTTGACGTCGATGGCCTTCTTGCCGGCCTTCGTGCACTCCTCGCTGAAGGCCGGGAGGATCTCCTGGCCCTGCGTCGTGCCGGACTCGGCGCCGATGGTGCGGCCGCAGAGGCTCATGGCGTCCATCTTGAGCTTGTCGGGGTTGCCGGTGGGCACCGCGAGGCCGCTGCCCGACTGGTGGTACACGACGAAGTCGGCGTTCTTCTTGCGCTCGTCGGTGACCGAGAAGGCCGACATCGACATGTCGTACTTGCCGGAGCTGAGGCCGGGGATGATCGCGTCGAAGCCCGACGGCGTGAACTCGACCTTGAGGCCGAGCAGCTGGCCGACCGAGTCGGCGAGGTCGACGTCGAGGCCGATGAAGGTCTTGTTGTCGTCGGCGTAGCCCTCGAAGGGGAGGTAGGTGGGATCGGTCGCGATGCGGAGCGTGCCGCGCTTCACGACGTCGGCGGGGAGCAGCTTCTGCGCGGACGCGTCGACGCTGAGCTTCTCGATGGAGTCGGGGGTCTGAGTGGACGCGGTCTTGCCGTCCGTCTGCTTCGCGGTTTCTTCGGCGGCGTTGGTGCAGCCGGTCAGGGTGAGCGCGAGGATCGCTGACGCGGCGAGAGCCGCGGGCACGAGGCGGGGGAGGGGCATGGTGGTCCTTTCTCGACACTGAGGTGGGCCAAGTGTTTCATGTAGAACGATTGATCGCAATCTCTGAAATATTCGTTACGGCTTCGTGATGCGTGTTTCGCGACTGGCGCGACGTCGAAACCTGTGTTTCACTGTGGGGTATTCAGATCACGAGTGACGTGATCGTTTCAGTGAATCCGTAGATCCGTGGACGATGGGGACCCCGTAGGTATGCGCGCAGGCGAGCTGCTCGAACGAGCTCAGACGATGCAGGAGGACTACGCGCGGGATCTCGCCGCGCTGGTCGCGATCGATTCGGGGTCCGACGACCCCGACGGAGTGAACCGGGTCGCCGACTGGATCGAAGCCCGGCTGCGCAGCCTCGGCTTCGCGGTGTCGCGCAGCTCCGCGGGCGCCCCGCAGTACGGCGACGTGCTCGTCGGGCGCAGACAAGGGAACGGCAGCGGCACCGTCGTGCTGTTCGGGCACATGGACACCGTGTTCGAGCGCGGCGACGCGGCCCGGCGGCCGTTCTCGGTCGACGCGGACGGCCTCGCGCACGGACCGGGCGTCTGCGACGACAAGGCCGGCGTCGTCGCAGGCCTGCACGCGGCGGCGCACCTCATCGCCGCGGGTGACGAGCGCTACGGCGAACTCGTGCTCGTGTTCACCCCCGACGAGGAGATCGGCTCGCCCGTCGGCGGACCGGCGCTGCAATCGGTCGCCCGCGGCGCCGACGTCGCCCTGTGCCTCGAGTGTGCGCGCGAGAACGGGGACCTGGTGCTCGCGCGCAAGGGTGCCGTCGACCTCGTGCTGGAGGTCGAGGGCGTGGCCGCGCACTCCGGCATCGAACCCGAGCGCGGAGTGCACGCCGGGCTCGAGGCCGCCCACCTCACCGTGTTCCTGCAGGCGCTCGCGGATCCCGCCGCCCGGCTCACCGTCAACGTCGGCATGCTGCGGGCCGGCGAACGCACCAACGTGGTGCCCGACCGCGCGGTGCTGCACGTCGAAGCGCGCGCCGCCGAGGCCGCGGTGCTGAACGGGGTCATCGACCGGATCCGCGCGCGCTGCGCCGATCCCGCGGTGCCCGGCGCCCGCATCACGGTGCGCGAGATCGACCACTGCCCGCCCATGGAGGCCGGCCCGGACGCGCTGCGGCTCGGCGACCTGGCGCTCGAGGTCGCGGGGGAGCTCGGGTTCGCGCCCGCGCTCGCGCGGACCGGTGGAGTGTCGGACGCGAACCGGGTCGCCGCGCTGGGCGTGCCGACGCTCGACGGGCTGGGTCCGGTCGGCGGCGGCGACCACAGCCCCGTCGAGTGGCTCGACCTCGCGAGCGTGCCCCAGCGCGTGGCCCTGCTTGCGACCCTCATCGAAGAGGCGCCCGCGCTGCTCCGCGGCGAGGGGTGAGAGCGGGCGCGCATTTGCGCGTGTGAGTGCGGGCCGAGCGCTGACAGGATGGATGCCATGTCCTGGACGCGCGCGTCACCGATCGAGACCGAGCGCCTCCTGCTGGAACCGCTCCGCGTCGAGCACGCGATCGAGATGCCGCCGGTGCTCTCCTCGCCCGAGCTGTATGTCTTCACCGGAGGGGAGCCTCCGACCGAGGACGATCTTCGGGCGCGGTATCTCCGGCAGGTCGCGGGGCAGTCGCCGTCGGGTGACTCGGGGTGGCTGAACTGGATCATCCGGAGGCGGGATGCGCGATCCGTCGTCGGGTACGTCCAGGCCACCGTCTCCGAGCAGGACGGCGCGCTGCTCGCCGATGCGGCCTGGGTGCTCGGTGTCTCGGAGCAGGGGATGGGGTTCGCGACCGAGGCGGCCGGGGCCATGCTCGACTGGTTGCGTCAGCAGGGGGTATCGGTCGTCATCGCGTGCATCCACCCCGAGAATCGGGCCTCTGCCGGGGTCGCCCGGCGCCTCGGCTTCGCTCGGACGGAGCGCGTGGTGAACGGCGAGTCGGTGTGGGAACTGCGGGGCTGAGCTCCGGCTCGGTTCCGAGCCCCCGTCCTGCCTCGCCACACCTCCTCCGCCCCTTCGCTCCTCCGCTCCTGCGCTCCTGCGCTCCTGCGCTCCTTCGTCGAATTGCGTCGAGAGGCGCCAAACAGCGGGAATGACGTCCCGATAGCGCGGTTTGACGCCACTCGGCGAGGGCGGGCACGCGTTTGCGCGCGCACGCGAAGAGGCCCGCGAGCCCTCTCGGGGTCGCGGGCCTCTTCGGATCTGCGGGTATTCGCACTCAGCTCACCGGGCGGGCAGCGTCAGCGGACGAAACCGATGCGGTCGTAGACGCGATCGAGCGTGGCGGTCGCCACCTCGTTCGCGCGGTCGGCGCCCTTCGCCAGGAGACGATCGAGCTCGGCCGGATCCGCCAGCAGTTCTTCGGTGCGCTCGCGGATCGGGGTGAAGGTCCCGTCGACGACCTCGGCCAGAGCCTTCTTGAGGTCGCCGTAGCCGCGGCCCTCGAACTCCTGCTCGATCGACTCGATCATGCGCCCGGTGAGCACCGAGTAGATGGTGAGCAGGTTCGAGACACCGGGCTTGTTCTCGCGGTCGTAGCGGATCTCGCCGTCGGCGTCGGTGACCGCGCGCATGATCTTCTTGCGCGTCACGTTCGCGGGGTCGAGCACCTTGATGAGGCCCGCCTCGCTCTCGGCCGACTTCGACATCTTCGCCTCGGGGTTCTGCAGGTCGTAGACCTTCGCGGTGCCCTTCTGGATCTGCGCCTCGGGCACCACGAAGGTGTCGCCGAAGCGGCTGTTGAAGCGGGCCGCGAGGTCGCGCGTCAGCTCGACGTGCTGGCGCTGATCCTCGCCCACCGGCACGATGTCGGTCTGGTAGAGCAGGATGTCCGCGGCCATGAGGATCGGGTAGGTGAACAGCCCGACCGAGGACGCGTCGGCGCCGTGCTTCTGCGACTTGTCCTTGAACTGGGTCATGCGGCTCGCCTCGCCGAAGCCCGTGATGGTGTTGAGCACCCAGGCGAGCTCGGTGTGCGCGGACACCTGCGACTGCACGAACAGGGTCGACTGCTCGGGATCGATGCCGGCGGCGATGTACTGCGCTGCGGTGCGGCGGGTGCGGGCCGCGAGCTCGGCCGGGTCCTGCGGGACCGTGATGGCGTGCAGGTTCACGACGCAGAAGAACGCGTCGAAGCTCTGCTGCATGTTGACCCACTGGGTCAGCGCGCCGATGTAGTTGCCGAGCTGCAGCGAGTCGGACGAGGGCTGCATGCCCGAGAAGAGGACGGGTTTGGTGTGCGAAGTCATGAGTGTCTCCCGCGGCCGATGCGCGGCCGCGTCAGGTGAGGGATTCGGAGGGCCTGCGAGGGCCCCGGGGAAGCGTGCCCGTTGCTAGGCGCCGACTCGGTAGTCGACGACGACGGGGGCGTGATCCGACCATCGCTCGTCGTAGGAGGCGGCGCGGTCGATCACGTAGTTCTCGACCCGCTCGCCGAGCTGCGGGGTGACCACGTGGTAGTCGATACGCCAGCCCGTGTCGTTGTCGAAGGCCTGGCCGCGGTTGGACCACCAGGAGTACGGGCCGTCGACCTCGCCGGCCCAGCGGCGCCCCACGTCGATCCAGCCGTGGCCGACGCCCTCGGAGCCGTCGACGCCGACGACGGTCTCGCCGCGAGGCCCGAAGAAGCGGTCGAAGTAGGCCCGCTCGCGGGGCAGGAAGCCGGAGCGCTTCACGTTGCCCTTCCAGTTCTTGATGTCGAGCTCGCGGTGGCCGACGTTGAAGTCGCCCACGATGGTGACGAGTGCGCGCTCGGCGGCCAGCTGGTCGAGGCGCACGCCCATCGCGTCGAGGAAGGCCCACTTGGCCTCCTGGCGGGGAGTATCGACCTCGCCCGAGTGGGTGTAGTTGCTGATCACCGTGACGAGCTCGCCGCCCACCTCGAAGTCGGCCTCGATCCAGCGGCCGCTGGACTGGATCTGCTCCTGGTCCTCTTCGGCGCCGAGGCCGACGCGGTGCGCCACGGCCGGCACCCGGCTGGCGATGGCGACGCCCGCGCGGCCCTTGATGTTGCACGGATCGTGCAGGATCTGCCACTCGTCACCGAAGAGCTCGGCCAGGTGGCTGTCGTCGGCGCGGACCTCCTGCATGGCGAGCACGTCGACGCCGCGCGAGGCGAGCCAGTCGCCCATGCCCTTGCGGAAGGCGGCACGGACGCCGTTGACGTTGACGGATGCGACACGCAGGGTTTGGGTCATACCCACCATCCTAATTGGCGCCACCGACATCGGCTCGGGGAGATTCGCCGGGCCTGGCCGGGGCGGCACGGCCGTCCGCGTCGATGTCGGACCCCGGGCGTAGGATGAGCGCGTTCTTCTCACGAAAGGCAGCGATGCGCTCAACTGAAATCCGTCCGTGGCCCGCTCTGTGGTCCATGGTGCTGGGCTTCTTCATGATCCTGATGGACACGACGATCGTGTCCGTCGCGAACCCCTCGATCATGCTCGGACTCGGCACGACCATGAACGCCACGCTGTGGGCCACGAGCGCCTACCTGCTCGCGTACGCGGTCCCGCTGCTCATCACGGGCCGCCTCGGCGACCGCTTCGGGCCGCGCCGTCTCTACCTCATCGGTCTCGTCGTGTTCACGCTCTCCTCGCTCGCCTGCGGCCTGTCGACCGAGATCGGCTCGCTCATCATCGCCCGAGTCTTCCAGGGGCTCGGTGCCGCACTCATGACCCCGCAGACCATGGCGGTCATCACGCGCATCTTCCCGCCGCGCCAGCGGGGATCCGCGATGGCGGTCTGGGGCATCACCGCGGGCGTCGCGACCCTGGTCGGCCCCATCCTGGGCGGCTTCCTGCTCGACGCGCTGAGCTGGGAGTGGATCTTCTTCATCAACGTGCCCGTCGGCATCGTCGGCTTCATCCTCGCGATGCGCTACGTGCCGAAGCTCGAGACCCACGCGCACCGCTTCGACTGGGTGGGCGTCGTGCTGAGCGCGCTCGGCATGTTCCTGCTCGTGTTCGGCATCCAGGAGGGCGAGACCTACGACTGGGGCGTCATCTGGGGTCCCATCTCGGTCTGGCTGCTCATCATCGCCGGGGCCGTCGTGCTCGCGCTGTTCGTGGTCTGGCAGGCCGTGCAGAAGGGCGAGCCGCTGCTGCCGCTCGGCATCTTCCGCGACCGCAACTTCTCGGTCGGCACCGGCGCCATCACCACGGTGGGGCTGTCGGTCACCGCCATGGGACTGCCGCTGATGTTCTACTTCCAGCTGGTGCGCGGACTCACCCCGACGCAGTCGGCGCTCATGCTGGTGCCGATGGCGCTGCTCTCCGCGGGCCTCGCGCGCCCGGTCGGCCTGCTCATCGACCGCAGCGACCCCCGACGCCTCTCCACCATCGGCCTTGCGGTGTTCGCCGCGGGCATGCTGCTCTACATCCTGCTGATGAAGCCCGACACCGAAATCTGGCTGCTGCTCATCCCGAGCGCGGTCATGGGCGTCGCGAACGCCTTCATGTGGGGGCCGCTCGCGTCCATCACCACCTTCGGTCTGCCGCCGCAGTTGGCCGGCGCGGGCTCCGGCGTCTACAACACGAGCCGCCAGGTCGGCGCGGTGCTCGGCTCCGCGCTCATGGCCGTGATCATGCAGGCGCGACTCACCTCCCACCTCGGTGCCGCGGGCGCGACGGGGTCCGAGCACGGCGCGCTCGCGCAGCTGCCCGAGCAGGTGCGCGAGCCCTTCGCGCAGGCCATGGCCGAGTCGCTCTACCTGCCGGTCGGCGCGATCATCATCGGCGTGGTCGTCACCCTGCTCTTCGGCGCGCGCCCCGCGTCGACCCGCAGCACCCCGGTCGTCGGCGAGGCCGACGATACCGCTGCCGGGGCGTCGGCCGACGCTCCCGCGCAGCGCGCCGAATAGCGCGCGGCTCTCGACGCGCGAGGCGGGCACCGGGTCGATCCCGGTGCCCGCCTCGCGCGTTTCGGGAAGCGACGCCTGTTGCGCATCGCTATTCGGCGCGGTGCTTCGCGACCAGGCGACGGCCCTGCGCTCGGCTCACCAGCGTCCAGATCCAGCCGGCGACGCACAGGCCGGCGATGACGAAGGCGATCGTCGTGAAGGTCATGGGGACGCCCACGCTCCCGGCGGCGGTGTGGCCGGCGCTGATCGCGTCCTCGAGACCGCGGCGGAACGAGAACGCCGCCGCCGCGATCGCGATCGCCGGACCGATGAGCCCGACTGCGAAGCCGCTGAGCAGCGCCGCTCCGACCGTGCCGAAGATCGCGACGACGAGACCCAACGAGCGGGGGTCGTTGGTCGCGCAACTGCCGCCGCCGCAGTCCCACTCCATGAGGTCGGCCGCGTAGGCGAAGCCGTACCCGCCCCAGCAGGCGAGCGCGAGCAGCAGGATCGAGGCGACGAGGAACAGCGGTCTGCGGTATCGGGCGAGGACGGCGCGCATGCCAACGATGCTATCGACCTGACCCGACCCGGTCCGGTCCGGTCCGGTCCGGTCCGGCGCCCGGCTCCCGGTCCCCGCGGATCCCGGGCGACTAGCATCGGGGCCTATGAACCTGACGCGACGCGGGCTGCTGACCGCCGGAGGCCTCACCGTGCTGCTCGGCGGACTCGGCGGACTCGCCGGCTGCGCGGCGGATCCCGCGAAGAAGGGGCGCCCCTCGAACGAGACCGGAGGCGACGACCGCGCCTGGCTCATGCCCGAGGAGGGCGCCGCGCACGCCGCGACCTGGATGTCGTTCGGTGTGAGCGACGATATCTGGGGCGCGGAGCTCGCGCCGGCGGCCCGCGCAGCCCTCGTCGCCGTCGCGAACGCCATCGCCGCGTTCGAACCGGTGAAGGTGCTCGTGCCATCCGGAACGCGGCCGGAGGGCCTGCACGCGGGCGTCGAGCTCTTCGAGCGCGACGTCGACGACCTGTGGATGCGCGACACGGGGCCGGTGTTCGTGACGGCGGCCGACGGAGCGAAGGCTCTCGGCGGTGTCGACCTCAACTTCAACGGCTGGGGCGACAAGCAGGAGCACGACGCCGACGCGAAGGTCGCCTCGGAGGTGTGCGAGCTCGCCGACGTCGAACGGATCCGGACGGAGCTCGTGCTCGAGGGCGGCGCTCTCGAGGTCGACGGCGAGGGCACCGCGATCATCACCGAGAGTTGCGTGCTGAACGACAACCGCAACCCCGGGTGGACGAAGCGCGAGGTCGAGGAGGAGCTCGGTCGGCTGTTCGGGATCGAGAAGGTGATCTGGTTGCCGGGTATCGCCGGGAAGGACATCACCGACGGGCACACCGACTTCTACGCGCGGTTCACCGAGCCGGGCGTCATCGTGGCCGCGCGCGACGACGATCCCGAGAGCTACGACTACGCCGTCACGCGGAAGCACCTCGAGATCCTGAAGACGGCGACCGACGCGCAGGGCCGATCCCTCGTGACGCACGTGCTGCCCGCACCGACCAAGCTGCGCGACGACTATCTGAACGACGATTTCGCCGCCGGATACATCAACTTCTACGTCTGCAACGGCGGCGTCATCGCGCCGGAGTTCGGCGACGCCGAGGCCGACGGGTTCGCGCGGAAGACGCTCGAGGGGCTGTTCCCCGGTCGGACAGTGGTGCAGGTGAACATCGATCCGATCGCGGCGGGTGGCGGCGGGATCCACTGCGCGACCCAGCAGCAGCTGAAGAGCTGAGCCGCGGTGCGGCCGAGCCACGGATCCGCTGCTCGGTGTGCTAGAACCGGGAGGGTGTCCAGAGCATCGGCGGAGCGCCGCCGATCCGCGAACCCCCGGGAGGGAACCGCATGATCCTCGCATTCTCCGTCGCCCCGAGCGGGGTCGGCCCCGCAGGACCCGCCATGAACGAGGACGGGTCGGTGTCGGCCGCCGTCGCGGCGGCGGTGCGCGTGGTGCGCGAGTCGGGGCTGCCGAACCGAACGAGCTCGATGTTCACCGAGATCGAGGGCGAGTGGGACGAGGTGTTCGACGTGGTGAAGCGCGCCACCGAGGCCGTCGCACCCTTCGGATCGCGCATCTCCCTCGTCATGAAGGCCGATATCCGCCCCGGTCACGTGGGCGAGATCGACGGCAAGCTCGAGCGCCTCGAGCGGGCGATCGACGCCGCGGAGTAGTCCCGGGCCGCGACCCATCCGCTGGTGCGGATCGCGTCCGCCCACCGGCCCGGCCCTGCGGCTACCCGGCGTCGAGCGTGAGATCGATCAGGTAGCCGCGCAGGCGGTCGAGCGCGCCATCGTCGGTGAGGGATCCCCACGCGGCGGCGCAGGACGCGCCGTCGGCGGCGGCGACCGCGACCTCGAACACGTGCGGGGGGAGGCCGTCGTCCGCGAAGTCGCGGTCCCACTGCGCGGAATCGGCGAGCGCGAGGTCCTGCACCACGGGCACCGTGCTCAGCATCGTGATGAGCACGAGGTCCTGATGCTGGAGCGCGATGGCGGGGTCGATCGACGTGCGCGCGGAGATGTAGGCGCGGGTGAGCGCGCCCGGCCGGGAGTCCGCGGAGTCGAAGCGCGCCCGGACGTTCTCCCGGAATCCCTCGAGCAGGTGCTGAGCGAGCGCGAGGACGAGGTCGTCCTTCGACGCGAAGTGATACTTCAGGCCGCCCTTCGAGACGCCGGCGCTCGCCGCGATCCGGTCGAGGGACGCCTGCAGTCCGTGCGCGCGGAACTCGTGCGCTGCCGCGTCGAGCACTGAGAGGCGGGTCTCCTCGGGGCTTCTGCCGGCCTGTCGTCCCATCTCGGCGCCTCCTCTCGACGGTGGGATCCAGTCTATCGAGCACGCGCTTGAAACTATACCGCCCAGGCGGTACAGTTTTGCGGGTGAATGCAGAGAACCTTTCCCCGAAGCCCGCGCAGCACCCGAAACCCCCAGAACGCCCGGCGGAGCCAGCCGGACCGCACCGATCAGGATCCCGCCCGACCACGACATCCCCGCTCCCGATGCTCTCGCCCGCTCGGCGGTGGATCTCCGTGGCGATCCTCGTGCTCGCGGCACTCGTGCTGTCCGTCGACGCGACCGTGCTCTACCTCGCGGTCCCGGCGCTCACGGCCGATCTGCGCCCGTCGGCCGACCAGATCCTCTGGATGGGCGACGTCTACCCGCTGGCGCTCGCCGGCCTGCTCATCGGCTTCGGCGCGCTGGCGGACCGCGTCGGGCGGCGCCGGATGCTGCTCATCGGTTCGATCGGCTTCGGCCTCGCGTCGCTGCTCGCGGCGTTCGCGCCGACGCCCGAGCTGCTCATCGCGGCGCGCGCCGCGCTCGGCGTCTCGGGCGCGATGATCATGCCCTCGACCCTGTCGATCATCCGGGATCTGTTCGACGATCCCCGCGAGCGCACTCGTGCGATCGCGATCTGGAGCGCCGGCACGGGCGGCGGCGCTGCGCTGGGGCCGATCATCGGCGGGGCGCTCCTGCAGCAGTTCTGGTGGGGCGCGGTGTTCCTCATCAACGTCCCGATCATGCTGCTCGTCGTGATCCTCGGCAGACTCCTGCTGCCCGAGTCGAAGAACCCGAGCCCCGGCCGCTTCGACCTCGGTTCGACCCTGCTCTCGTTCGCCATGCTGGTGCC
This sequence comes from Leucobacter iarius, assembly GCF_039530105.1. Taxonomy (NCBI): domain Bacteria; kingdom Bacillati; phylum Actinomycetota; class Actinomycetes; order Micrococcales; family Microbacteriaceae; genus Leucobacter; species Leucobacter iarius. Next base: position 716,351 of record NZ_BAAAOB010000001.1, read on the forward strand.
GATCGTCTGGGCGGTGAAGCGGTTCGTCGCCGCGGGGCCCGACTTCGCCGCGTTCTCGGTGCTCGCCCTGGGGATCCTGGCCGGCTGGTGGTTCGTTCGGCGTCAGCTCAGATCCGTCGACCCCATGATCGACGTCGGGCTGTTCCGCTCACCGGCCTTCGCGGGCACGGTGATCGCGAACTTCACAGCGGCGTTCGCGCTCGCCGGGCTGCTCTTCTTCTTCTCGCAGTACCTGCAGCTGGTGCGCGGCATGCCGCCCGTCGTGGCCGGTGCGGCGGAGGTGCCGGCCACGGTGGGCGGGCTGCTCGGCATCGCGCTGGTGGGGTGGCTGCTGGCGCGGCTCGGGACCGGCCGTGCGGTCGCGGTCGCGCTGGTCGTCGTCGCGCTCGGGCTCGCGCTCGTCGCGGTGGCCGAGCAGTCCGAGCACTACCTGTGGCTCGGGCTCGCACTCGCGGTGCTCGGGTTCGGCGTCGGCGTGACGCAGACCGTGACCACCGATGCCGTCGTGACGATGGCGCCGAAGCGCAAGGCCGGCGCCGCCGCGGCGCTCTCGGAGACCTCGCTCGAGCTCGGCACGGCGTTCGGCATCGCCGTCCTCGGCTCGGTCGTCGGGACCTGCTATCGCGCTTTCGCGCCGAGCCCGCCCGGGATGTCCGGAGCCGACCGTGCGACGGTGCTCGAATCGCCGGCCCGGGCGCTGCACCTGCTGCCCTCCGACGGGGACGCTGCGGAGGCCGTGCGGCAGGCGTTCACCCACGCGATGCAGCTGACCTCGCTCGGCGCCGCCGCACTCGTGCTCGTCGTCGCGTTGATCGCCTGGCGAACGATCCCCGCTACTCGGGAACCGTGATGTCGGCGACGGTCGCGTCGTAGGCGCGGATCAGCTCATCGGCGTCGACGAAGAGGCTGAACCCGTGCGCACCCGCCCCCATCGCCACCCGCCGGCCGACGATCGTCTCGTCGGCGAACACGGGCCACGCGGTGGAGCTGCCGATGGGGGTGATGGTGCCGCGCTCGTACCCGGTCGCCTCGAGCGCGAGCTCCGCCTCGGGCAGTCGGAGCTTGTTCACGCCGACGAGGGCCCGCAGCTTCGGCCACGAGATGGATCGGCCGCCGGGGACGAGCGCGAAGAGATAGGTGCCGTCTGAGCGCTTCACGACCAGGGTCTTGACGATCCCCGAGGGATCGACGCCGAGCAGCTCCGCCGCCTCCGGAAGGGAGCGGGCGGCCGGACGCTCGCGGATCTCGATCTCGAGGCCGCGTTCGGCGGCCGCCTCCCGTACTCGGGCGTGCTGTTCCGACATGGATCCCCCTCCGATATCGACGGACCTCTATCATCCTCCCAGGAGGGGATCGCCATCGCCGGGGCGGTGGGCGTCCCGCTCGCTGTCGGCAGTCTCACAGCGTCCGCGCAGCTTCCTCATTCGCGGTCCGAGCATGCTGATCTGCGGTACCCCGCACGTCCTCGTCGATCGGAGCATCTATGGATTGGCTGCTGAAGCACCCGCTGACCAGCCCGCGAGTCATGCTCGCCGCGGCGATCGTCATGGGGGTCTTCGCGCTCTATCTGCTGATCCGGCCGACCTGGAAGCGGACCCTGCTGTCGATCATCGGTGCCGTCGTCGGCGGCGGCATCGGCGCGCTCGTGTTCTGGTGGGTGGTGGACGCGCAGAACATCTTCGGCGTCGATCTCTCGCAGGTGGTCCGTCTCTGGACGATCATCGGCTTCGCCGGGCTCGGGCTCGCCATCGTGAACCTCTTCAAGTCGCGCTGGTGGCGCAAGATGATCGCGATCATCGCGATCCCGGCGATGCTCGCGACGTCGGCGGTCGGGATCAACGCCGACTTCGGCGCCTACCAGACGCTGAACGAGGTGATCGGCGGGGTCAAGTACGCCCAGCTGAAGGACACGACGGGACAGCGGGGCGATGTCGTGAAGGGCATGGTCGACTACTCCAAGTGGCGCGCCCCCGCCGACCTGCCGAAGCAGGGGCAGATCGGGCAGGTCCCCATCCCCGGTGCCGTGTCGCACTTCAAGGCGCGACCCGCGGTGATCTACCTGCCGCCGGCCGCGCTCGTGAAGAACCCGCCCGTGCTCCCCGTGCTGATCGCGCTGTCGGGCCAGCCGGGAAGCCCGGGCACTCCGTTCTCCTCGGGTGCGCTCGGCCGGACCCTCGACCAGTACGCGGCGGCGCACAACGGCCTCGCGCCGATCGTGATCTCGCCGGACCAGCTGACCGACCCCGCGGTGAACCCGATGTGCGTCGACTCGAAGAAGTTCGGCAACTCCGAGACCTACCTCACCCGGGACGTGACCGACTGGGTCAAGGCGAACTACCGCGTCAGCAGCGATCCCCGGATGTGGGCCGTGACCGGCTTCTCGCAGGGGGGAACCTGCACGACGCAGCTCGTCGCGAAGTTCCCCCAGCTGTACGGTTCGGGGGTCTCGGTCCAGGGCCAGATCGGGCCTATCCTGAACAATGTGCCGAACACCATCGCCGAGGGCTTCGACGGCTCGAAGGCCGCCTATGAGGCCGCGCAGCCGCTCGCGATCATGCAGGCCAAGGCGCCCTACCGCGACACGATGATGATCTACGGGGTCGGCACCACGGACCACAAGTACACCAAGTACGCGCACGAGCTGAACCGGGCCTCGGTCGCGGCGGGCATGGACTCGCGGCTGATGGCGGAGCCGACGGGGCACGACTGGCGCACCGTGACGAGCGTGTTCGAACAGGCCGTCCCGATCCTGGCGAAGCGAATGGGGCTCGACGCCGGATGAGCATGGGCAGGCCCGGCGGGGGAGGACGCGGTGGCGGAGGCGGTCGGGTCTCGGCGGCCGATGCCGACGCGCAGCGCGAGCTGAACCGCCAGGCCCCCGTGGTCCCCGATCTCGGGAAGCGCATCATCGCGCTGTTCCGGCCCTATCGCCGGCAGCTCGTCGTGATCGCGGCCCTCGTGCTCGTCGCCGCTGCGCTCTCCGTCATCCCGCCGCTCATCACGCAGCGCGTCTTCGACGATGCGCTGTTCCCCAAGGACGGGCACCCGCAGCTGACGCTGCTCGCCTGGCTGGTCGGCGGCATGATCGCGGTGTTCGTGGCCTCGTCCGGTCTGGGCGTGGTGCAGACGCTGATCACGGCCCGGGTCGGCAACCGGGTCATGGGCGACCTCCGCGAGCGGCTGTTCTCGCACCTCCAGTCGATGGAGCTGGGCTTCTTCACCCGGACCAAGACGGGCGTGATCCAGTCCCGCCTGCAGAACGACGTCGGCGGTGTGGCCAACGTGCTGACCAACACGGTCTCGAACATCGTGGGCAACACGGTCACGGTGATCGCAGCGCTCGTGGCCATGCTGATGCTCAGCTGGCAGCTGACCCTGATCGCGATCGTGCTGCTGCCCGTCCTGGTCATCGCGCAGCGGCGGGTCGGCCAGGTGCGGGCCAAGATCGCCGGCCAGACCCAGGAGTCGCTGTCGGAGATGACCGCGATCACGCAGGAGGCGCTCTCGATCTCGGGAGTGCTGCTCGCGAAGACGTACTCGCGCCAGGGCGCCGAGACCGAGCGCTACGCGGCCGAGAACCGCAACCAGATCGGCCTCCAGGTGCGGCTGACCATGAGCGGCCAGGCGTTCTTCGCGATGGTGCAGGTGTTCATGTCGGCCGTGCCCGCGATCGTCTACCTCGTCTCGGGCTGGCTCATAGCCTCGGCACAGGGGCAGGGGTTCGACGCCGGCATCACGGCGGGAACGATCGTGGCGTTCACCACGGTGCAGTCCCGGCTGCTGTTCCCGATGATGGCGCTGCTGCGGATCGCGCTCGACCTGCAGACCTCGCAGGCCCTGTTCGCCCGCATCTTCGAGTACCTCGACCTCCGCCCCCGGATCGTCGACGCGCCCGATGCGAAGCCGATCCCGGAGGAGCCGGGTCTCGCGGGCCGGGTCGAGCTCGATCGGGTGTCGTTCGCCTACGAGGATGCGGCGGAGGACGCGCAGCCGACGCTCGACCGGGTGTCGTTCGAGGTCGCCCCCGGCGAGTTCGTCGCGCTGGTCGGCGCGTCGGGATCCGGCAAGACGACGATCGGGTCGCTGATCCCCCGCCTCTACGACGTGACCGACGGCGCCCTGCGGGTCTCGGGCGTCGACGTGCGCGAGCTGCAGCACGATTCGCTCATGGCCGACATCGGCGTGGTCACCCAGGAGCCCTACCTCTTCCACGCGACGATCGCGGAGAACCTGCGGTACGGCAAACCGGACGCGAGCGACGCGGAGCTGGAGGCGGCCGCGCGCATGGCCAACATCCACGCGACCATCGCCTCCTTCGCCGAGGGCTACGACACGGTCGTGGGCGAGCGGGGCTACCGGTTGTCCGGCGGTGAGAAGCAGCGCATCGCGATCGCGCGCGTGCTGCTCAAGAACCCGAGGATCCTGATCCTCGACGAGGCTACGAGCGCGCTCGACACCGTGAGTGAGCGGATCGTGCAGCAGGCGCTCGACGGCGCCCGCAGCGGGCGCACCACGATCGCGATCGCGCACCGCCTGTCGACCATCGTCGACGCCGACCGCATCTACGTGCTGGGCGCGGGCCGCGTGCTCGAGCGGGGCACCCACGACGAACTGCTGGCCGCGGGAGGCGCGTACGCCGAGCTGTACGCGGCCCAGGCCGGACGGGACCGCGTCGGAGAAGTGGAATAATCGGGATCGTGCAGCCGATCACCCAGTCGCACCGGCTTCGCGGTGTGCGGTACGACGTCCGAGGCCCGATCCTGCAGGAGGCCGAGCGGCTCGAACGCGCCGGCCACCGGATCCTGAAGCTGAACATCGGCAACCCGGCGCCGTTCGGCTTCGACGCGCCGCCCGAGATCGTCGAGGCGATCCGGGCCGCGCTGCCGCACGCGCAGGGGTACAGCGCGTCGCAGGGGATCCCCGAGGCCCGCGAGGCCGTCGCCCGCCGCTACGTCGAGGAGGGGATCGCCGACGTCGGCCCCGACGACGTGTTCATCGGCAACGGCGTCAGCGAGATGATCTCGCTCGTGCTGCAGGCGCTCGTGAGCCCCGGCGACGAGATCCTGGTGCCCGCACCCGACTACCCGCTGTGGACCGCGCAGGTGACGCTGTCGGGCGGGGACGCCGTGCACTACCCGTGCGACGAGGCGAACGGCTGGGTGCCCGACCTCGCCCGCATCGAGGAGCTCATCACGCCGCGCACGCGGGGGATCGTGCTGATCAACCCCAACAATCCGACCGGAGCGGTCTACCCCGCGGAGCTCGTGCGGGGCTTCGCGGCGCTCGCCGAGCGGCACGGCCTCGTGCTCCTCGCCGACGAGATCTACGAGCGGATCCTCTACGACGGCGCGGTGCACGAGCACGCGGCGAAGCACGTGAGCGAGACGCTCTGCCTCACCTTCAGCGGGCTGTCGAAGGCGCAGCGCATCGCCGGGTTCCGCTCGGGCTGGGTGGTGGCCTCCGGCAACCGCGCGCGGGCGGCGGACTTCCTCGAGGGGCTGACACTGCTCGCGAACATGCGCATGTGCGCGAACGTGCCCGCGCAGTACGCGATCCCGGTCGCGCTCGCGCCCGAGTGGCGGGACTCGGGGATCGGCGAGCTCTGCGCGCCGGGCGGACGGCTGCGCGAGCAGCGCGATACGGCGCACCGTCTGCTGACCGCGATCCCCGGGGTGAGCTGCGCGCTGCCCGGGGGAGCGATGTACCTGTTCCCGAAGCTCGATCCCGAGGTCTACCCCATCGTCGACGACCAGGCGTTCGTGATCGATCTGCTCCGTGCGACGCGGGTGCTCGTGACCAACGGCCGCGGATTCAACCTCCCCACGCCCGACCACCTGCGGTTCGTGTCGCTGCCCGAGGTCGGCGTGCTCTCCGAGGCGATCGGGCGGATCGCGGAGTTCCTCGAGGGCGTGCGGAACGGGGTGCGGGCGTGAGCGTCCGCGTGCTCGCCGTCGGGAAGAAGCACGAGGGGTGGGTGGTCGACGGGATCTCCCGCTACGAGAAGCGGCTGCGCAAGCCCTTCGACACCTCGTGGCAGCTGCTGCCGCACTCGGCGCGCGACGGCGAGGCGGCCCGCGCCGAGGAATCGGATCGGATCCTCGGGAAGCTCGGCGCAGACGAGTTCGTGGTGCTGCTCGACGAGCGCGGGCGCAACCTGGATTCCCCGGAGCTGTCGCGCGCGCTGCGCGAGGCCTTCGACCGGTCGCGACCGGTCGCGCTCGTGATCGGTGGGGCGTTCGGCGTCGACGATCGGGTGCGCGACCGAGCCGACCTCGTGTGGAGCCTGTCGCGCCTGGTGTTCCCGCACCAGCTCGTCCGGCTGATCGTCGCCGAGCAGCTCTACCGGGCGCAGGAGATCGCCGGCGGCCGCCCGTACCACCACGTCTGATCCCCGGGGGCCGGGGGACGGATCGCGCCGCGGTCCGAATGTCAGTGGTCGCGCCTATCGTGTCGCCATGAATCCCTTCCGCATCTCCAGCCGCATCGTCCCCGCAGGCACCATCGCGTCCGGCGCGCCTCCCCCTGATCCGGTCAAGCTGCGCGCTCCGGTCGCCGTTCCGTGGCGCGTGGTCCACCGCTCCGAGGACGGCGTGGTGGAGGTCGAGCAGCGCGCCGACGGGCCGTTGCGCGCGGTGCGCTTCGCGCTCGCGGGATCCGGGCTGCTGGGGCTGTCGCTCCCGCGCACGGTGTACCCGGGCGAGCGGGTCCGTGCGGTGCTGCGCGGCGGATCCGCGGATCGCGCGGGGACCGCGCCCGACGCCATGCTGGTCCTGCGCTGGTTCCAGCCCGACGGGACGGAGCTGCTGTGGCCGATCGCGCTCTAGGCGTCCCACTCGTCGTGGGTCCAGTGCCTGGGCTCGCGGGGCAGCAGCGGGCGGGGCGCGGGCGCCTCCTGCTCATGGGTGCGCGTGGCGATGCTCCGGGTCAGCTCCGAGACCGTCGTGCCCAGCGCCGTCGCGACGCGCACGAGCGTGTCGAGGTTCGGGTTCGAGGTGCCGCGTTCCAGCCGGCCGAGGTTCGAGGGGTGCAGCCGGGCGAGCTCCGCCAGGCGGGTCTGGCTGATCCCGAGCCGTGCGCGCAGGGCCTTGATCCGGGTGCCGACGGCCAGGGACGGGGAATGCAGTGGGTGAAGATCCATGCCCCAACGCTCGGGGGTCCGGGCACTGCCGCGCACGGGGCGTTTTCGCCCTGTGGAAACCCGTCAGCGGGGCCCGGGTGCGACACGCCGAGGGAACCGTGGACAGAGAATTTCCCCAGGGCCACCCGCCCTGTGGATAACCCGCTCCCGGCGGCGGAAACGCGCCGAAAGTTGTCCCCAGGTCGGGCCTCCCGGCCGTGGATGACGCGTGGAAAACTACATTCGTGTAACTACAGCATGTTGTGTTTGCCGCTCGTGTGGGACACTAGATGTAGTGCCCCGAGCGGGGTGCGTCAGATTTTAGCGAAGGGCTCAAAATGGCTATCACGGTCTACACGAAGCCGTCGTGCGTGCAGTGCACCGCGACGTACCGGGCGCTCGACAGCAAGGGCATCGAGTACGAAGTCCTGGACCTCTCGCAGGACGAGGCGGCGCTCCAGGCTGTCAAGGAGCTCGGCTACCTGCAGGCGCCCGTCGTGGTGGCCGACGACGAGCACTGGTCGGGCTTCCGCCCCGACAAGATCTCGGAGCTCGCGAACCGCCTCGCCGACTAGCACCGCGGGGAGGAGAGCATGGCCGACCTGGTCTATTTCTCCAGCATTTCAGGAAACACGCACCGCTTCGTCGAGAAGCTCGATCGGCCGGCCCTGCGGATCCCGCTCTACTCGCGGGAGGAACCGCTGGTCGTCACCGATCCGTTCGTGCTCCTGCTCCCCACCTACGGCGGCGGTCCCGAGACCCGCGCCGTGCCGAAGCAGGTCATCCGGTTCCTCAACGACGAGCGCAACCGGACCCAGCTGCGCGGGGTGATCGCCGCGGGGAACACCAACTTCGGGGAGGCCTACGGCATTGCGGGCGACATCGTCGCCCGCAAGTGCCGAGTGCCGTTCCTCTATCGATTCGAACTCTTTGGAACACCGGACGACGTCACCGCCGTCCGAGAAGGATTGGACCAGTTTTGGAAGCAGCAGTGATGGAGCACGAGTCCTCGAAGGTCAGCGAGATGGATTACCACTCGCTGAACGCGATGCTGAACCTGTACGACGCCGACGGCAAGATCCAGTTCGACAAGGATCGTGAAGCCGCGCGCCAGTACTTCCTGCAGCACGTCAACCAGAACACGGTCTTCTTCCACAACTTCGAAGAGCGCGTCCGCTACCTCATCGACAACGACTACTACGAGAAGGACCTCTTCGAGCAGTACTCGATCCCGTTCGTCGAGCAGCTGACGAACGAGGCGTACGCCATGAAGTTCCGCTTCCCGACCTTCCTCGGGGCGTTCAAATTCTTCACCTCGTACGCGCTCAAGACCTTCGACGGCAAGCGCTACCTCGAGCGCTTCGAGGATCGCGTCGTCATGGTCGCGCTCGGGCTCGCCCAGGGCGACGAGGAGCTCGCACGCGGTCTGGTCCGTGAGATCGTCTCGGGCCGCTTCCAGCCGGCGACCCCCACCTTCCTCAACCTCGGCAAGGCCCAGCGCGGCGAGCTCGTCTCGTGCTTCCTGCTGCGCATCGAGGACAACATGGAGTCGATCTCGCGCGGCATCAACTCCTCGCTGCAGCTCTCGAAGCGCGGCGGCGGCGTGGCGCTCTCGCTCTCGAACATCCGCGAGGCCGGCGCTCCGATCAAGAAGATCGAGAACCAGTCCTCGGGCATCATCCCCGTCATGAAGCTGCTCGAAGACAGCTTCAGCTACGCCAACCAGCTCGGCGCACGCCAGGGCGCGGGCGCGGTGTACCTCAACGCGCACCACCCCGACATCATGAAGTTCCTCGACACCAAGCGCGAGAACGCCGACGAGAAGATCCGCATCAAGACGCTCTCGCTGGGCGTCGTCGTGCCCGACATCACCTTCGACCTCGCCAAGAAGGGCGAGGACATGTACCTCTTCTCGCCCTACGACGTCGAGCGCGTCTACGGCGTGCCCTTCGGCGACATCTCGGTCACCGAGAAGTACCGCGAGATGGTCGACGACCCGCGCATCAAGAAGACGAAGATCAACGCGCGCCAGTTCTTCCAGACCATCGCCGAGCTGCAGTTCGAGTCGGGCTACCCCTACATCGTCTTCGAAGACACGGTCAACAACGCGAACCCCATCAAGGGCCGCATCAACATGTCGAACCTGTGCTCCGAGATCCTCCAGGTGAACACGCCGACCACCTACAACGAGGACCTGTCCTACGACCAGATCGGCAAGGACATCTCGTGCAACCTCGGCTCGATGAACATCGCGCTGGCGATGGACGGCGGGGACCTCGCCGGGTCCGTCGAGCTCGCGATCCGCGCGCTCACCTCGGTGAGCGACCAGAGCCACATCACGTCGGTGCGCTCCATCGAGGACGGCAACGACCAGTCGCACGCCATCGGCCTCGGCCAGATGAACCTGCACGGATACCTCGCTCGCGAGCACGTCCACTACGGCTCCGAAGAGGGCATCGACTTCACGAACATCTACTTCTACACGGTGCTGTTCCACGCGCTGCGGGCCTCGAACCGCATCGCGATCGAGCGCGACTCCGTGTTCGGCGGGTTCGAGGACTCGAAGTACGCGTCGGGCGAGTTCTTCGATAAGTACACCGAGCAGGCGTGGGAGCCCGAGACCGAGCGGGTCCGCGAGCTGTTCGCGAACGCCGGCATCGAGATCCCGACCCAGGCCGACTGGCTCGAGCTCAAGGCGTCCGTTATGGAGCACGGCATCTACAACCAGAACCTGCAGGCCGTGCCGCCCACGGGCTCCATCTCGTACATCAACAACTCGACCTCGTCGATCCACCCGATCGCCTCGAAGATCGAGATCCGCAAGGAAGGCAAGCTGGGTCGCGTCTACTACCCGGCCCCGTTCATGACGAACGAGAACCTCGCCTACTACGAGGACGCTTACGAGATCGGCCCCGAGAAGATCATCGACACCTACGCCGCGGCGACGCAGCACGTCGACCAGGGCCTGTCGCTCACGCTGTTCTTCAAGGACACCGCGACCACCCGCGACATCAACAAGGCGCAGATCTACGCGTGGCGCAAGGGGATCAAGACGATCTACTACATCCGCCTGCGGCAGCTCGCGCTCGAGGGCACCGACATGTCCGAGTGCGTCAGCTGCATGCTCTGAGGCAGCACGCGCGCAGCGCGGCCCCGCGACGGCGGGCGGTCACCCCACGGTGACCGCCCGCCGTCGGCGTCTGTACGCCCGACCGCGTCGGGTGCGCAAACTGGTGCGCAAATTGGTTCACTGTTCAATCAACTTTGGCAGTACGCTCATTCTTCGCGCCCGCCGCACGATCCGTGCCGCGTTCCGGCGTCTGCACTGGGGGAGATATGAACGGGTCGACGAAGACGCTGATCACGTGCGCGCTGGTCGCGCTATTGGCCGGGGGCGGTGGCGCATTCGCTGCGACCGGGCTGATGCAGGCGAACACCGTGCGCGCGGGGGCCGCGCTGCAGGGGTGTCTCGATGCGAGCGAGGGCACCCTGGAACTGAGTTCCGCGGGCGGCGCCTGCGGAAGCGGGACCGTGCCCGTGGTCTGGCAAACGAGCGAGGCCGAGGCCGGCAAGGCCGGCGCGACGGGCGAGAAGGGCGACGCCGGCAAACCGGGGCCGACCGGCAAGCCGGGCGAAGCCGGGAAGGCCGGAGAATCCGGAACCCCGGGAGCGGCCGGAACCCCGGGCGTCGCAGGAACGCCCGGGGCGACCGGAGCCCCGGGAACGGCCGGAGCGCCGGGAGCGACGGGGGCGCCGGGCCGCACCGGAGCCACCGGCCAGACCGGTACGCCGGGAGCCGCGGGCAAGGACGGCGCGCCGGGCCAGGCCGGAGCTCCCGGCGCGAAGGGTGACAAGGGAGACCCCGGCGTCCAGGGTGTCCAGGGGGAGAAGGGCGATCCCGGCGTCGCCGGGGCCCCCGGTGCGAAGGGCGACAAGGGAGACCCCGGCCTGCAAGGGATCCAGGGCATTCAGGGTGCGAAGGGCGACACCGGCGATACGCCGTGGGCGACGGTCGGGGAGTGGTCGGCGACGGCCACCTACACCGCCGGCCCTCCGGCATCGCTCGTCGCCTACCAGGGCTCGACCTACGTCGCTGCCCGCTCCTCCGTCGCAGCCGCGCCCGCCGTCTCTCCCTCGGACTGGATCCTCGTCGCCGCCGCGGGTGCGAAGGGCGACAAGGGCGACAAGGGCGATACCGGTGAGCAGGGGCTGCAGGGTGTCCAGGGAATCCAGGGCGTGCAGGGTGTGGTCGGCCTCACCGGCGCCATCGGTGCGACCGGTGTCGCCGGTCAGGACGGTGCGACACCGTGGACCTTCCGCGGGGCGTTCGATCCGGCCGTGACCTACACGGGCACGACTCCCGCGAGCGTCGTGACCTATCAGGGAGCCACCTACATCGCGACCAAGCCGGGCGCGTTCTCCGCGCTGCTGCCGACCGACACGAGCGCGTGGGCCGTGCTCGCGGCGGCCGGATCGACCGGAGCCCCGGGGGCGACCGGTCCCACCGGCCCGCAGGGCATGCCGGGGCTTCAGGGTCCCGCGGGCAACAACGAGCTCTCGGCGCTCTTCGGCAATCGGGACACCGGGTTCGCGGCCGGGCACAGCGGTGAGGAGTGCACGATGGGGCAGATCATCCTGAGCGCAGCCTCGGTCAGCAACGGGATTCCGCTCGAGGGGCAGGTCATGAGCCTCGTGCAGAATCAGGCGCTGTACGCCCTGATCGGAACCCGCTTCGGAGGGAACGGGCAGACGTACTTCCAGCTGCCGGACATGCGGAAGGTCGCGCCGAACAACATGGCGTACTACATGTGCACGGCGGGGCTGTTCCCGAGCCGCGATTGAATCGCCGCGACACAGGATATTGCGGTCGATCCTGCCCTCCGCCACAAGATGTAGGTATTTCGTCGCTGTGTCGCGCCCCCGCCCGGTGTCGCGAACCGCTACTATTTGATGGAGCCAGTCGGTGATCCGCGAGCCTCGTTCGAGGCTCGCGGATCACCGCGGCGCAGGGTCGTCCCCGTCCTCAGGAACGCGCGTGTGCGCGCGTGCACCGGGCGACCCGAGGTGCGAATCGATAGTGAGCAAAGGGAGCCGATGAACTTCAAGCTGGGGCACGCCGTTCGGGCGATCAACTGGAACCGGATCGAGGACGAGAAGGACCTCGAGGTCTGGAACCGCCTGGTCAACAACTTCTGGCTGCCCGAGAAGGTGCCGCTGTCGAACGACGTGCAGTCGTGGGCGACGCTCACGCCGCAGGAGCAGCTGCTCACCATGCGCGTGTTCACCGGTCTCACGCTGCTCGACACGATCCAGGGCACGGTCGGTGCGGTGTCGCTGATCCCCGACGCGATCACCCCGCACGAGGAGGCCGTCTACACGAACATCGCGTTCATGGAGTCGGTGCACGCCAAGAGCTACTCGTCGATCTTCTCGACGCTGTGCTCCACGCAGGAGATCGACGACGCGTTCCGCTGGTCGGTCGAGAACCCGAACCTGCAGAAGAAGGCGTCGATCATCGTCGACTACTACGAGGGCGACGACCCGCTGAAGCGCAAGATCGCTTCGACGCTGCTCGAGTCGTTCCTGTTCTACTCGGGCTTCTACCTGCCCATGTACTGGTCGAGCCACGCCAAGCTCACCAACACGGCCGACCTCATCCGCCTCATCATCCGCGACGAGGCCGTGCACGGCTACTACATCGGGTACAAGTTCCAGAAGGCGCTCGAGAACGCGAGCGAGGAGCGCCGCCAGGAGCTCAAGGATTACACCTTCTCGCTCATGTACGAACTGTACGAGAACGAGGTCAAGTACACCGCCGACCTCTACGATCCGGTGGGTCTCACCGAGGACGTCAAGAAGTTCCTGCACTACAACGCGAACAAGGCGCTCATGAACCTCGGCTACGAGCCGATGTTCCCGAAGGAGATGACCGACGTGAACCCGGCGATCCTGTCGGCGCTGTCGCCGAACGCCGACGAGAACCACGACTTCTTCTCGGGCTCGGGCTCCTCGTACGTCATCGGCAAGGCCGTCGCCACCGAGGACGAGGACTGGGACTTCTGATCCCGAACGGGTGGCGGTCGAACGGGAGTACGAGGGACCGGTATGTCTAAGTCTGTGTTTCGGGGCGGGAGCCACGATGCGGGTTTTGGCATGCCTGTCGGGCACGTTCGTAAAAACTTCGAGGAGAGGCTCTCGCGTTTGCGCGAAGGCCTCTCCTCGCTTTCAAGACCCACCGCTAGGAGAGATACTCCGTGTGGGAGGAAGGGGCGACAGCATGAAAAGTCACCCTCCCCTGGGCCCTGATGGGCTCTACAAGACGGGGCAGCGCGTCCCCGTCGCCGGTACGTGGTCGGACCAGTATGGAGTGGTAACCCACCACCATCTGGGTGCTACGTTCCCTCCGTGCATCGACCGCAAAGGCGAATGCGCGTACCGCGAATTGGTCCAGGAAGATATGGGTGTGGCTGCCTAATTCCTGATTCCAGCAGCAAGGCCTCCGTCCCAAGGGCGGAGGTCTTTCTGTATCGTGAGGCTCCGACGATGCCGGAGGGACGTTCCCGAAGTCTACGCCGGATTCCGCTGGATGAGCAAACGTGATGGATCGCCTGTCAGTGAACTGAGGCATGGACGCACTCGTGAAAAGGTTCGATTCTGCTGACCTGATTCGTGCTCGCACTGGAACTTCCGCGGGGCCTGGCTGAGATGATGGGCTCTGCTACCTATTGGAAGTGGCGACCCCGCCGCTCGTCACCCGCACCCGCGAGGATCCGCTCGCGCGCCCGATCCACCGGCGGTCGTGCGTGACAGTCACGACCGCGCCCGGGGAGGCTTCGAGCGCGTCCTCGAGCTGCTCGACGAGTTCGGGGGCGAGGTGGTTCGTCGGCTCATCGAGCAGGATCAGCTCGCTCGGGGTCGCCAGCATGATCGCGAGGTCGAGGCGGCGGCGCTGCCCCACCGAGAGCTCGCGCACCGCGCGGTCGAACTCCGCCTCGGACAGCAGCCCGAACGCGCCGAGCCGCGCGGCGGCATCCTCCCGATGCAGCCCGACCGCCCGGGCGAAGCACTCGACGACCGGCAGCGACGGAGCCGGGGCGACGTCCTGCCGGAGCCATGCGACGCGGAGCCCCTCGGCTCGCGCGAGCGTGCCCGCATCCGGTGCGAGATCCCCGGCAAGCACGCGCAGCAGCGTCGTCTTCCCGGCGCCGTTCGGGCCGGTCACGAGCCAGCGGTCGCCCCTGCGGATCGTCCAGTCGTCCACCCGCAGGGCGGCGCCGGTGGTGCACCGGATCCCGTTCAGCACCAGTAGCGCCTGCTCGGTGAGGCGGGTGTCGCCCGTCGGATCCTCTGCGCGCTCCTCCGCGGTCCGCGCGAAGCCCGGATCGAAGCGCAGCGGCTCGGGCGGCGGCGCGACGGGTTCGGCGCGCAGTCGGGCGACGCGCTCCTTGGCCATGCGGATCCGACCCATCGCGCCGTGGTCGCGGCTCCGCGCCCGGAAGGCCCCGTGGCCGAAGCCGTCGAGCTCGAGCTTGCGCGGGATCGCCGCGAGGCGTGAGGCGTTCGCGGCGACGAGCGCCTCGCTGCGGGCGAGCTCCGATCGCCACTCCTCGTGCCGCTCGGCCTGGCGGCGACGCTCGGTGGCGCGCGCTGCGAGGTACCCGGCGTACCCGTTGCCGGAGCGGCTCAGGCCACCGCTACGGACCTGGATGATGTCCTCGGCGAAGCGATCCAGGAACGTCCGGTCGTGGGTCGCGACCACCATCGCACCGCGGTGCGCGGCGAGCCGGCCTTCGAGCCAGGCGAGCGCCTGGTTGTCGAGGTCGTTCGTGGGCTCGTCGAGCAGCAGCAGCTCGGCCCGCGAGGCGAGCGCCGCCGCGAGGGCGAGGCGCGCGCGTTCGCCGCCCGAGAGCGACGCGACCGGCCTGCCGCGGTCGAGTCGCCCGAGGCCGAGCTGCTGGAGCCCGGCGTCGACCCGCAGATCGACGTCGTGGCCATCGCGGGCCTCGAAGCGATCGATCAGTTCGCCGAGCCGGTCGAGCAGCGCCAACTGCGCGTCCGGGCCGACCACCGCGAGGCGATCCGACACGTGTTGGATCTCGGCCTCGACCGCCCGCAGATCGGCGAGCAGCAGATCGATCGCCTGCGCGACCGTGGACCCGGCGGGGAAGCGGGGATCCTGCGCGGCGTGCGCGAGACCGCCGGGGAGGACGACTCGGGCCTCGCCGGCGACCGGGCGGACAGCGCCCGAGAGCAGCCTGAGCAGGGTGGACTTGCCGGCGCCGTTGTCGCCGACCAGGGCGATCCTGGCGGTCGGGCCGACGACGAGATCGACCCGGTCGAGCACGACCCGATCCGCGAAGCGGACCGTCGCGGATCGGAGCTCGCAGACCCGGTGGCTGCGCGCGGCTTGCGGTCGGGCCGCGGAGCGGACCGGGGACGGGGAATGAACAGGAGACGGGGACGGGAACATGGGGGACTCCTCTGCGCGCGACGGAAGAGTCGCGCGGGGAAGCGCATCGCAGATGCGGGATCGGATCCGGACCTCGGGCGCCGGGGAACGGCGCGCGCTCAGGACCCGCTGCGGAGCAGGGCTCGACGCAGCGTCCAGATCTAGCGAATCAGAGTGCCCACGTCCGGGACTCTAACAGGATGAGTCGCGGAGGGGAACCCCGCGCTGTGCCGCCGGCCGTCTGGCCGGTGCTCACTACGATGGATCGGGGCCGCGCGCTGCTCGGCGGCCGACCACCCGACGTGAGGACCCGCAGTGCCGATGGAGCCCCTGACCGATTCCGCCGCCGAAGTACTGGCGCTCGTCGAGACGATGTACGCGGGGTATCTGCGCCGCGACACGTCCGCGATCGATGCGCTGCTGTCGCCCGAGCTGACCATGTTCGACTCGTCGGAGGATGCGCTCGTGCACGGCATGGACGAGCTGCAGGCGCTGCGCGCCCGACGCGGATCCGGTTCGGGTGCGCCGGCCGATTCGGCCGTTCCCGCCGCTCCGGCCGCGAACCCGGTCACCGAGACGGCGCTCGTCGTCGAGTCGATCGAGGCCCGCCCGGTCGGGGGCACGATCGTCGCGACGTGGTGGCTGCGCGTCGACGCGGAGGACGCGAACGGTCGCCCGGTCTCGCCCGAGCGCTCGCGCAACACGGCGGTGCTCACCCGAGGCGCGGACGGCGCGCTCACCATCGCGCACATCCACGAGGATGTGCGCGAGCCGCTCGGCTCCGTCGCGGGGTGACCGGACGGATCCGCCGACGAAAGGCTATGCGGATCGCAATACCACTCGGTAGGCTCACCTCGTAATGAGATAGATGAGTCAAAGGAGCCTCATGTCCGTCGAAATTACCGAACGCGTTCTGAATCTGGCGTCGAAGCTGAAGCAGCAGAAGGGCGCGATCGAGACCGAGGAAGCGACGAAGAACGCTTTCGTCATGCCGTTCCTCTCGATGGTGCTCGGATATGACGTCTTCAACCCGAACGAGGTGGTCCCCGAGTTCACCGCGGACGTCGGGACGAAGCGGGGCGAGAAGGTCGACTACGCGATCACTCGGGACGGGGAAGTCCAGATCCTCGTGGAGTGCAAGACGGTCGGTGCACCGCTTTCCCTGAAGCATGCGTCCCAGCTGTTCCGCTACTTCGCAGTGACGAACGCGAGGATCGCGGTACTCACCAATGGAGACGAGTACCGGTTCTACACCGATCTCGACGCGCCGAACAAGATGGACGAGAAGCCGTTTCTCGTCGTCAAAGTCTCTGATTTCGACGAAGCCCTTTCGTCGGAGCTCAAGAAGCTCACCCGAGAGGATTTCGACCTCGAATCGATTCTGAGTTCTGCGGAGGAACTCAAATATGTCGGGGAGTTGAAGCGGGCGCTGGCCGCGCAGTTCCTCGCACCCGACGCGGACTGGGTGCGCATGCTGACGGCCAAGGTGTACAGCGGATCGATCACGCAGAAGGTACGCGACCAGTTCACCGGACTCGTGGTCAAGGCCTCGAACCAATTCTTGAACGACCGGGTCAACGACCGCCTTCGTGCCGCCCTGCGGGGAGCCTCGGAGCTGTCGGTGGCGGACGAGGAATCGCAGGAGCTGGTTGCAGCCAACCCCCGCGAAGATGCGGGTGCCGAAGCCGACGGGAAAGCCCGGGACGGGATCGAGACCACGCTCGAAGAGGTCGAGGGGTTCCAGATCCTGCGTGCGATCGCGTGCAGTGAGGTACCGCCGACCAGGATCGCCCACCGCGATAACAAGTCCTATTTCGGCGTGCTGCTCGACGACAACAACCGGAAGCCGATCGCTCGCCTGTGGTTCAACAGCGGGCAGAAGTACCTGGGCCTGTTCGATCGGGAGAAGAACGAGACGCGGCACCCGATCGCCTCGCTGGAGGAGATCTATCTGCACGCGGACCACATTCGGGAGACGGTCCACTATTACGACTGACGTCGTGCGCGAGCCGCTCGGCGCGGCAGAATAGACGGATGCCCAATCTGCAGTTCCCCGAGGTGCCCGAACCCCTGTACGTGATGTCGCAGGAGGGCTATCGCATCGCGACCTATGTGTGGGGCGACGATGAGGCGCCGACCGTGATCGCGGTGCACGGTTTCGCGTCGAGCTGCAAGGACACCTGGGTCGACACCGGCTGGGTGGGGAGCCTGCTGCAGGCCGGGTTCCGGGTGCTCGGCGTCGACCAGCGCGGGCACGGCCGCAGCGAGAAGCCGACCGATCCGCGCGACTACACGATGCCGCTGCTCGTCAGCGACATCGAGACGGTGCTCGACACCTACATGGTCGACCCGGTGCTGTACCTCGGGTACTCGCTCGGCGCGCGGGTGGGGTGGCACGTCTGCGCCGACCTCGAGCATCGCATCGAACGGGCCGTGCTCGGCGGGATCCCCGACGGTCGCCCGCTCGGCCGTCTGGACCTCGACCAGGCCCGCGCCTACATCGCGTTCGGCACCCCGGTCACCGACCAGGCGACGCAGAACTATGTGCGGCTCGCGGAGCGGGTGCCCGAGAACAGCCTCCCGGCGCTCGTCGCCCTCGCCGGCGGCATGCGCTTCGGCGAGGAGGAGCTCGACCTCGGCAACGCCCCGATCCAGCCCGTGCTCGTCGCGACGGGCACCCTCGACGCGATCTTCGAGGACTCGAAGCAGCTCGCCGCGCGGCTGCCGAACGGCACCTTCGCCGAGATCGACAAGCGCCACCACTTCAACGCTCCCGGAGCGCGCCAGTTCCGCGAGCTCGGCATCGAGTTCCTGCGGCGCGGCCTCGACGACTGATCGTCGGCCGCGGCGGGAGTAGTCTCGGTTCAGAATCGGACGCGAAACGGGAGACACCATGATCATCGCCGGACTCGTGCTCGCCGCCATCGCGGCGCTGCTGCACGTCTACATCTTCGCGCTCGAATCGGTGCTCTGGACGAAGCCGGCAGCGCTGAAGACCTTCGGCACGACGCCCGAGGAGGCCGAGGCGACGAAGGAGCTCGCCTTCAACCAGGGCTTCTACAACCTGTTCCTCGCGATCGTCACGGCGCTCGGCATCATCCTGGTCGCGCCCGCGGGCGCGGTCGGCCACGCGCTGGTGTTCGCCGGCGTCGGATCGATGCTCGCCGCAGCGCTCGTGCTGTTCGTGTCGTCGCCCGGCAAGCGCGCTGCCGCGATCAAGCAGGGCACGATCCCGCTGCTCGCGGTCGTCGTCCTCGCGATCGGGCTCCTCGCGGGCTGATCCCGGGGGTCCGGGCCCCCGGGCCCCCGGGCCCTCCGAGCCCCCGGGGTCCGGCATCGAGAGGACCCGATTCCACCGGGTGGGACTCCCCGGAGGTGGAATCCGGTCCTCTCGATGCGCCGGTTGCGCACGATGCGTACGGGGCGCGCGGCGCGCGCCGCACCTACGCCAGAGGGTGCTCCCGCAGCCAGCCCAGCACCTGCTGCGCGTGCTCGTTCGGCGGGAACACGGGATAGAAGACGTGCTCGATGCGTCCATCGCGCACGATGAGCGTGAGCCGCGAGTAGAGGCGCGGGTGCGGCGGCGCCGCGAACGTCGGCAGATCGAGCGCCTCGCCGAGGTCGAACTCGGGATCGGAGAGCATGGGGAACGGCAGGCGCAGCCGCTCGGCGGCCTCCCGCTGGTAGCCGGGATCCTGACTCGACAGCCCGAACACCCGCGCCGCTCCCGCCTCGACGAGCTCGGCGTGATGGTCGCGGAAGTCGCACGCCTCGGTCGAGCAGCCGCGCGCGCCGGGGATCTCGTCCCAGCCGTCGGGCAGCGCGACGCCGGGGCGACCGGTCATCGGGTACAGGTAGATCACCGTGCGGCCGGGGCCGAGATCCTGCAGCGCGACCGTCTCGCACGAGCTTGTGTGGAGGGCGAGCGGCGGCAGGGCCGCGCCCAGGAGGTGCGCCGCGGCACCGTCGTCCTCGGGCACGGGCAGCCCCTCGGGGAGGCTGGTGAAATCGGTGAGCGGGTCGGTCATCGTCGACATCCTTCGCTGCGGGCGGGGAACGGGCGGATCAGGTGGATCGGGCCGATCAGGTGGATCGGAGCGGTCAGCGGGTGCCGGTGGCGAGCAGCCTGCGCAGCGCGGTCGCCGAGAGGATCAGCGAGATTCCGATGAACAGGGTGAAGATGCCGGCGATGACGGCGACGAACTTCAGCGCGAAATCGGGCCAGACGAGCGTGACGACTCCGGCGAGGATCGCGAGGATGGCCGGCATGAGCACGAGCCCGCTGCGGCCGCCGGCCCGGATCGCGAGGATCAGCCAGAACGCGCCGACGAACAGCACCGAGACGCCGACGAATGTGACGAGGGCCGTCACCGTGAAGTCGGAGAAGACCATCGCGAGCACGCCGCCCGCGACGAGCACGATCCCCGCCGCGACGGCGCCGCCCGAAGGGCGCCGCACGAGGATCGCGAGGCCGTTCGCGATGAGCGCCGAGCCGAGCACGACCACAAGGAACCAGCTGGCCGCGATGAACGGCCAGAACAGCAGGCCGACGCCGGCCGCGGTCACGAGAATGCCCACGACGAGCAGGATCCACCAGGGGAATCGACGCGTCTCGACGCGCGGTCCCGTGCTCTCCGGTACCACTTCCCAGGTCATAGCGGGCCTCCCTGCTCGTTCTGCTGCCGAGCCTAGCGGCGGAGCCTGAGCCGCGGCCCGCAGTTCGCGGGCCGCGGAACGGTCGGGATCAGTCCTCCCCGCGCAGCTCGGTCGCGTGCCACCGCACCGAGGTGACCTCGGCGATCGGGACGACGTCGGCGATGGCCTCCTCGAGGAAGCCGTCGTTGCGCTCCAGCGCGGTCATGCGCGCGGTGAGCTCCACCTGCCTGTCGCTCAGGTCGCTGGCCTCGAGCGAGTGCACGGTGAATTCGGGCCGCTGCAGCGCCCGCACCACCGCGGAGCGTACCGACACCTCGGCCGCGGCGACCGAGCGCACGACGAACACGTATTCCGTCGCGACCGATTCGAGGGCGCGCTCGCCGCGGCGGTCGAGCAGGCGGCCGAGCGGGCGCAGCAGCGTGTTCGAGAGCATGATCGCGGCGGTGCCGCCGACGGCGACGAGCAGGAGCCCGCCGCCGGCGAGGGCGCCCACCGCGGCCGACGCCCAGAGCGTGGCTGCGGTGTTCAGCCCCGACACGGAGGCGCCCTGCTTCATGATCACGCCGGCACCGAGGAAGCCGATGCCGGAGACGATCTGGGCGGCCACCCGCGTGGGGTCGGCCCCGGCCCCGTCGAAGCTGAACGCCCCCATGATCACGAAGAGCGCGGCCCCGAGGCTGACGAGCGCGTTGGTGCGCACGCCCGCGGTGCGGGATCGGAGCTGGCGTTCCAGCCCGATCGCCGCACCGAGGCCGAGGCCCACCGAGATCCGCAGTGCGAGATCGACGGGATCCATGCGCGGCTCCGCTCAGATCCAGACACCGAAGCGGCGCACGAAGCGGCGCTTCGCGAACTCCACCACGAGGCAGTAGGCGACGAGGGTGCCGACGAGCCAGGGGAAGTAGGTCCAGGGCAGTGGCACGAGCCCGAACGTCGCCCCGAACCCGGTGAAGGGCAGCACGAGCCCGAACACGCAGACGGCGAACGTCGCGATGAGCAGCGCGGTGCCGGGGCGCGAGCCGGGAGCACCGCCGGTGCGTCGTCCGAAGAGTCCGGCGAACGGCAGCCGCTGGGTGCGCAGCAGGTGCACGATCAGGGTCTGCGAGATGATCGACTCGATGAACCAGCCGGACTGGAACAGCGCGGCGTGCGCGGGGCTGTTCGCCGCGAAGACGAACCACATGAGCGCGTAGGTCGTGAGGTCGAAGATCGACGACAGCGGTCCGATCCGCACCATGAACTTGGCGAGGCTGTCGGCCTCCCACACGCGGGGCTTGCGCACCTGCTCGCGGTCGACGCGATCCCACGCGAGCGTGAGCATCGACAGGTCGTAGGCGAGGTTCTGGATCAGCGCGACGATCGGGATCATCGGCAGGAACGGCAGCATCGCGCTCGCGACGAGCACCGAGAACACGTTGCCGAAGTTCGACGATGCGGTCATCTTGAGGTACTTCATCGTGTTCACGAAGGTGCGGCGGCCCTCGATCACCCCGTCCTCGAGCACCGTGAGGTCCTTCTCGAGCAGGATGATGTCGGCCGACTCCTTCGCGATGTCCACGGCCGTATCGACCGAGATGCCGACGTCGGCGGTGCGCAGCGCCGGGGCGTCGTTGATTCCGTCGCCCAGGTAGCCGACCGTGTGGCCGTGCTCGCGCATGGCCTCGATGATGCGCGCCTTCTGCGCCGGGTTCGCCTTCGCGAACACGTGGGTGCGCTCGGCCAGCTCGCCGAGCTCCTCGAGCGTGAGGTCCTCGGTCTCCTCGCCGAGCACGACGTGCGTCGCGTCGATGCCGACCTCGCGGCACACGGTCGCGGCGACCAGCGGGTTGTCGCCCGTGATCACCTTGACGTCGATGCCGTGCGCGGCGAGGCTGCGCAGCGCGGGCTTCGCCGAGCTCTTCGGCGGATCGAGGAACGTGAGGAGCCCCACGAGCGTCATCTCGCGCTCGTCCGTCACGGCGTACTCGAAGATGTCGCCCTGCGCCTCGGTGACGGGCACCTCGCGGATCGCGACGCCGAGCACGCGCATGCCGAGCGCGTTCTGCTCGGCGACGAGCGCGTCGATCTCGGCGCGCCGCTCATCGCTCAGCGGGCGCCGCTCGCCCTGCACGAGCTCCCACTCGGCGATCCGCAGGATCTCCTCGACCGCACCCTTCGTGACCACGGTGTGCTGGTCCCGGTCGGCCACGACCACCGACATGCGTCGGCGGGCGAAGTCGAACGGCATCTCGTCGATCAGCTGGAACCGGCCGACCGAGCGGTCGAGGTCGTCGCCGGCGGCGCGCAGGATCGCCTCGTCGAGCAGATTGCGCAGGCCCGTCTGGAAGTGCGCGTTCACCGTCGCCCAGCCGAGCGTGCGGTCGCTCGAGCGCCCGGCGGTGTCGAGGTGCCGCTCGAGCACGATCCGATCCTCGGTGAGCGTGCCCGTCTTGTCGGTCGCGAGTACGTCCATCGCGCCGAGATCCTGGATCGCGGGGAGCCGCTTCACGATGACGCGGTGCTTCGCCATGAGCTGCGCGCCCTTCGCGAGGTTGGCGGTGACGACGAGCGGCAGCATCTCGGGGGTGAGGCCCACCGCCGTGACGACAGCGAACAGGAACGCGCTGCCCCAGTCCTTCGTGAGCCCGTTGATGATGAACACGGCGGGCACCACGACCGCCATGAAGCGGATCAGGGTCCAGGTGACCTTCGAGATGCCGCGGTCGAACGCGGTCTGCGGACGCGCGCCCTGGATCGAGGCCGCGAGGCCGCCGAACGCGGTGCGGTCGCCGGTCTGCAGCACGAGCGCGGTGCCGGATCCCGACACGACCGAGGTGCCCATGAAGCCGAGGTTCTCGGCCTGCAGGGGATCGCTCGGATCAGGAGCCGCCTCCGCGCGCTTCTCGACGGGCAGCGCTTCGCCCGTGAGCATCGCCTGGTTCACCTGCAGGTCCTTCGTGCGGATCAGCCGCACGTCGGCGGGCAGCATGTCGCCGGCCGCGAGCTCGACGATGTCGCCGGGCACGATCTGCTCGATGGGGCGCTCGCCCGTGACGGGAACACCGCCCACGAGCCGGGTGACGGCGGCCGTGGTGCTGACGAGCGCGGCGAGCTTGTCGGCGGAGCGGCCCGAGCGGTACTCCTGCCAGAAGCGCAGGCCCGAGCTGACGAGCACCATGATGCCGATCGTCACCACGCCCGTGAAGTCGGGTCCCTCCGTCGGGTCGGCGAGCACGACGTCGGTGACGAACATGATCGAGGCGAGCCCGATGAGGATCAGGATGAAGGGGTTGGTGAGGGTCTTGAGGTACTGCAGGATCGGCGGCAGGCGCCGCGAGTGCCGCACCTCGTTCGGGCCGAAGCGGTCGAGCCGCTCGGCGACCTCGTCGGGCGTGAGCCCGTGGCGGTCGGCGTCGACGAGCCGCAGCGCGGCCTTCGGCGTCGCGGTCATGGCCTGCGCGAGCAGGCGGGTGTCGACCTGGGCGTCGGCGGCGCGGCCGCGACGCGCGGTGCGGCGGGGCTTCCCGGGCCGGGCCGGGGCCGCGGGGCGCACGTCGGTGCGGGTGGTGCCGGCCTCCTGGCCGGGGCTGATGATGGGGGTCTGATCCGTCGGAGTCGGATCGATGCGGAAGGTCATGATGTGCGGTCCTTTGCACGCGGACGCGGCTCATCGCGGGCACGCCGAAGCACGGCATGCCCGGGGGCAGCGTCGGAACGAGAGGGGAACGAGGTCGTCTCGCTCGATCCGCACGGCGGGGGCCGGACTCGGGAGGAGTTCCGGCGCCGGAGGGGAACCGCGCCTAGGCCTGTGCGGCGGGGCGGGATCCGGGGAGGCGCTCGGAGGCGGCGCCGTGCGGGTCGGCAGATCGACTATGGCCGTCGCTCACGGGTCACCTCCTCGGTTCGGCAGCGCTCGACAGATCGAGCGGGCCGGAACCGATGGTTCCGAGCAAACACCCCCACGTCAGAGCTTTGGCACTGCGTGACGTATCCGAAGAGTTCGGAATCCGCTTGGGGCCGACCCTTAAGCCGGGAAGGCCTGTCCTCAGCCTGGGCGTCTCTCGACGTCGTGGGATGAGCGGACTGTGTTCACGCAGGAGCCTCGCCGAACGAAGCGCTACGCCGACAGAGTAGCCCCGAGCGCACGAGGGGCGCAACCCGGCGTCGCTCACGACGTCCGGATCGCGCCCCTCGGACCGCGCCTTCGGCGACTCCTACGCCGCGTGCTCCCGCTCCCAGAGCGGCTGCGGCCGCGATTCGAGCAGCTGCACCGTGTAGGGATCCTGCGGGGCGCCGAGGATACGGGCCGTGCGGCCTTGCTCGACGGCGACGCCGCGCTGCATCACGAGGGCGTGCTCGCAGATGCGCGACACGACCGCGAGGTCGTGCGAGACGAACACGATCGTGAGACCGAACTGGTCGCGCACCTCCTCGACCAGGGTCAGCACCTGCGCCTGCACCGACACGTCGAGCGCGCTCGTCGCCTCGTCGAGCACGAGCATCGAGGGCTCCGCTGCGAGCGCCTTCGCGAGCGCGACGCGCTGCCGCTGTCCGCCGGAGAGCCCCTTGGGGCGGGAGGCGAGGTGCTCGGGGAGGATCCCGACGCGGCCGAGCAGTTCGGTCGCCGTGCGTTCGGCGTCGGCGCGGTTCTGTCCGCGGTGCAGGCGGATCACATCGGAGACGGCGCGGCCGACCGCGATGCGGGGGTCGAGCGACAGGTAGGGATCCTGGAACACCATCTGCGTGGTTGCGGCGAAGCGGCGGCGCTCGGCGGCGTTGAGCGGCCGCTTCGGGCGGGCGACGCCGTCGATGGTGAGCTCGCCCTCGGTGGCTTCTTCGAGGCCGACGAGGATCCGGGCCAGCGTCGATTTGCCCGAACCGGACTCGCCGACGATGCCGAGGGATCCGCCGCGCTCGAGCGAGAAGCTCACTCCGTCGAGAGCGACGACGTCGTCGCGGCCGGGGATCCGGTAGCGCTTGACGATGCCGTCGGCGACGATCTCGGGGACGGGGCCGCCGGGACCCGGGATGCCCGGGGCGTCCGAGGAAGCCGAGGATCCCGCCCCGCCCGCTGCGCCGACCGCGTCGCCGAAGCGGTCGAGGTCGATGCGGGGCGTGGCCGCGAGCAGCTCGCGCGTGTAGGTCTCGCGCGGCTCCCGGAACACGTCGGCGGTCGATCCCTCCTCGACCACGAGCCCGCCGCGCAGCACCACGACGCGCTCGCAGAGCGAGGCCGCGAGGCCGAGGTCGTGCGTGATGAACAGCATGCCCATGCCGCGAGCCTGCTGCTGCTCGCGCAGCAGTTCGACGATGCCGGCCTGCGTGGTCACGTCGAGGGCCGTGGTGGGTTCGTCGCAGAGCAGCAGCTCGGGTTCGTCGAGCAGCGCGGCGGCGATCATGACGCGCTGCAGCATGCCGCCGGAGAGCTGGTGCGGGTACTGGTCGAGCAGCGCGGCCGCCCGGGGGAGCCCGACCTGCTCCAGCTGGGCGACCGCTCGCGCGGCGGCGTCGGCCTTCGAGAGGCCGTGCCAGCGTACGAGGGTCTCGGTGAGGAAGTCGCCGACGGTGCGCACGGGGTTGATGCCGGAGCGGGGATCCTGGAAGATCATCGACGCCTTGACGCGTCGGATCCGACGGAGCGCCGCCGCATCGGCCGTGACGGTGTCGACGCCGTCGACCCGCACCGAACCGGTGAGGCTCGCGCGTTCGGGGAACAGGCCGAGCGCGGCCCGGGTGGTGAGCGATTTGCCCGATCCGGACTCGCCCACGAGGGCGACGGCCTCGCCGGCGCCGACGGAGAGCGAGACGCCGTGCAGCAGCGGCCCGCGGCCGGGGACGCGCAGGGTCAGATCGTCGATCTGCAGCAGTTCGGTCATGAGAAGTTGCCTCCGATGCGGTCGGACAGTTCTTCGCCGATCACGTTGATCGCGACGACCACGAGCACCACGACGAGCGCCGGGACGAACGTGGGCAGCAGGTCGCCGCTCATGAGCGCGCCGCGGCTCTCGTTGATCATGGAGCCCCAGTCGGCGGTGGGCGCCTGCACGCCGAGGCCGATGAACGACAGCGCGGCGAGATCGGCGAGCACGTAGCCGAAGTTGAGGGTGGACTGGGCGCCGACGGTCGGCACCACGTTGGGCAGCACGCGCGTGAACGCGATCCAGCTGCTGCGGAACCCGAGCACCCGGTAGGCCTGCACGTAGGGGCGGGCGCGCTCGGCGACGATGAGGCCGCGGGCGAGCCGGGCGACGTAGGGCACGTAGGCGATGGTCATGGCGAGCACCGGCGCGAACAGGCCCTTGCCGAACAGTGCGACCGCGAGGATCGCGAGCAGCATCGCGGGGAACGAGAACAGGAAGTCGAACACGCGCGACAGCACGGCGTCGATCCAGCCGCCGCGCCACGCGGCGACGAGGCCGAGCACGAGACCGAGCACGGTCGAGCCGACGACCACGATGAGCGGTCCGATCAGCGAGGTGCGCGCGCCGAACAGCAGGCGCGTGAGCAGGTCGCGTCCGAGGGAGTCGGTGCCGAACCAGTGCGCCGCCGACGGGCCGGCGAGCACGTTCTGCAGATCGACGTGGTCGGGATCGTAGGGCGCGATCAGCGGGGCGAGCGCGGCCGCGACGACCACGAGCGCGACGAAGCCGAGCGAGACCTGGCCGACGGGGGTCAGCAGGCGGCGGCGCTTCAGTTTGACGGGCACCGTGAGCGCCCGCGTTCCGGTGAGAGGTGCGGTGCTCATCGGGTCTCCGTTCCCGCGGCGATGCGCGGATCGATCAGCGGCTGGAGGAGGTCGACGATCGTGTTCACCGTCACGAAGGCGATGACGACGATCATGACGATGGCCTGCACGACGGGGAAGTCGAGGCGGTCGACCGACTGCACGAGCAGTGATCCGATGCCCGAGAGGCCGAAGGTCTGCTCGACGATCGAGCTCGACACGAGGAGGCCGGCGACGAGCACGCCGCTGACCAGCAGGATCGGGCTGATCGCGTTGCGCAGCACGTGCCGCAGCACCACCGAGGGCTTCGTGAGGCCCCGGCTCGTCGCCACCTCGACGTGCTCGCGCACGAACTGCTCGTTCATCGAGGAGCGGGTGACGCGGGCGATGAGCGCGACGAACGCGAGACCCAGCGCGAGCGCGGGGAGCACGAGGTGCCCGAAGCGGTCGATGCCGGGATCCCCGCTGCCGAACGACGGGAACCAGCCCAACTGCACCGCGAACAGCGCGATCAGCAGGATCGCGATCACGAACGACGGGATCGCGCCCAGCGCGGTCGACGAGATGAGGATCGCGCGGTCGGTGAAGCGGCCGCGGCGCAGGCTCGCGATGATGCCCGCCGCGAGACCGAACACGGTGATGAACACGGCCGCGAGCGCGACGAGTTGCAGCGTGACCGGCAGGCGGTCGAGCAGCACGTTCGAGACGGCGTCCCGGTACTGCAGGGAGCGGCCGAAGTCGCCGTGCAGCACGCCGCCGATCCAGTTCAGGTACTGCTCGACGGGCGACTTGTCGAGGCCGTACTGCTTCGTCACCTCAGCGATGGCCTCCTTGCTCGGGCTGCGGCCGCGGAGCAGGAAGCGGGCGGGGTCGCCCGGTACGACGAAGCGGGAGAAGAAGACGACGAGCGAGGCGGCGAAGAGCGTGGCCGCGAGGCCGACGACGCGGCCTGCGATGAACTTCGCCGTGCGGGCGGCGGTGCCGGATCCGCGTTGCCCGCTCGACGTCTCACGGAGCCGGACGGCGCGGGTCGCCGTCTCGGAGGTCTGCGATTGCGGCATCAGTCCGCCTTTCCGATCTTCGCCGCCCACGGCGCGTACATGTAGGAGATCGACGGGTCGACGCCCGTGACCTTCTTGCCGAGCCACAGGCCCGTGGGGATCTCGAACAGCGGGATCCACGGCAGTTGCTCGGAGGCGAGCCGCTGCACCTGCGCCGAGATCTTCGAGCGCTCCCCGGCGTCGTCGGTGACGAGGGCCCGGTTGGTGAGCGCATCGAAGGCCGGATCCGACCAGTGCCCGTAGTTCGAGAACTCGCCGGTGCGGAGCACCGCGTACATCTCGAGCGGGTCGGTGCTCGAGAGGTACCACTGGGTGGTGAACAGGTCGACGCCCTTGATCGCGTTCGGGTCGGAGAACAGCAGCGTGTAGGCGTTCGGGGTGCGGGTCTCGATGCGGATGTCGAGGCCGATCTCCTTGCCCGCCGAGGCGACGGCCTGCGAGATCACGTCGAAGGAGGAATCGATCGGAGCGGTCACGTAGGTGATCTTCTTGCCCTCGGCGCCGGCTTCCTTGACGAGGCGCTTCGCCTCGGCCAGGTCGTACTGGAGCTTCGGCAGATCGTCGAACGCCTGCGTGATCGTCTCGGGGCTCGCGTCGGTCCAGACCGACTTCGTGGTCAGCGCGTCGGTGGGCTTCGCGTAGCCCTGCACCGCGGCCTTGATGAGCGCCTGCCGGTCGAGCGCAAGCGCAAGCGCCTTGCGCACCCGCAGGTCGCCGAGCGGGCCCTGCATGTCGCCGACGATGAGGCTCTGCACGGTCGTGTTGACGCCGAAGTACATCTTCCCGGTGTCGCTCGCCCGCATCAGGTCGATGGCGTTCGTCGGCACCTGCCAGGAGCCGTCGATCTCACCCGTGCGCAGCGCGTTCACGCGCGCATTGGGATCGTTGAGGATCACGAACTGGAACTGCTTCGCCTTCGCCCGGTACTCCGGATCCCAGTAGTCGGCGAAGCGCTCCATCGTGATGGATTCGCCCGAGCGCCACTCCTTGAACGCGAAGGGGCCCGTGCAGTCGACGCCCGTGGAGGCGTTGCCGTAGTCGCGTCCGGCCGCCTTCGCGGCCTTCTCCGAGAACACCACGCCGGGCGCGGCGGACATCAGCTTGTTGAACGAGGGATCGGGGATCTTCGTGTGCACCGTGACCTGATCGGTGCTCGTCTGGCTGATCGAGTCCACGTTCTTGTAGGTGTCGAACCAAAAGGATCCGACCTCGGGGTCGAGGTGGTGCTTGAGCGAGAACACGACGTCGCTCGGCTGCATGGTGCTGCCGTCGTGGAACTTCACGCCCTGCCGGATCGTGTAGACCCACGTCTGCGGGTCCGGGTGGTCGACCTTCGTCGCGAGCCCGGGCGAGACCGAGAGGTCGGAGTTCCAGCGCAGCAGCGATTCGCACATGTTCGCGAGCACCGTGTTGTCGGAGTAGTCGAAGGCGTAGGCCGGATCGAGCGAGAACGGCTCGGTCGCGAGCGCCCACGTGACCGAGTCGATGTCGCCCTTCGGCGCCGGGGTGTGCGCGGTGAGTTCGTAGCTGCCGGCCTGATCGCCGACCGCGCTCTGCCCGCATCCCGTGAGCGCGGCGAGCGCGACCGCCGCGACGCCGGCCCCGGCGATCGCGCGGCTCAGCCGCCGCCTCACGCGACCGCCCCGTCCGCTGCGCGGCGGAAGCGGCGCGTGCCGTCGATCCAGGTCTCGTCGATCCGCGCCGCGTGCAGCCCGGCCTCGGGCAGCTCGAACAGGTTGCGGTCGAGGATCGCGAAGTCGGCGTACTTGCCGGGCTCGAGCGTTCCGGTCGCGTGGTCGAGGTGGTTCACCCGTGCAGTGCCCTGCGTGTAGGCGTCGAGGGCCTGCTTCAGGGTGAGCTTCTGCGAGTCGGGGCCGAGCTGCGGCAGCTCGGATCCGGGAGAACGTCGGTTCACCGCGATGTGGATCGCCGCGATCGGGTCGGGCGTCGACACCGACCAGTCGCTGCCGGCGGCGAGCTGCGCGCCGGCAGCGGCCAGCTCGCCGAAGGGGTAGTGGTCGCGCTCCGCGTCGTCGCGCAAGAACGGCAGGGTGAGCTCGTCGAGCTGATCCTCATGGCAGGCCCAGAGCGCCTGCAGGTTGGCGGTCGCGCCGAGCTCGGCGAAGCGGGGCAGGTCGGCCTGCCGCACGAGCTGCAGGTGCGCGAGGTGGTGGCGGTTGTCGGTCTCGCCGTTCGCCGAGCGGGCCGCCTCGAGCGCGTCCAGCGCGTCGGTCACGGCGCGGTCGCCGAGCGCGTGGAAGTGGACCTGCACGCCGTTCGCGTCGAGCTCGGTGACGAACTCGGCCATCTCGGCCGGGTCGAAGAACGAGATGCCGCGGTTGCTCGTGGCGTGGCCGTGCGGGTCCTTGTACGCGTCGTGCATCGCGGCGGTGTGGTTCTCGGCGACGCCGTCGACCATGACCTTGACGCTCGCGATCGAGAAGCGGTCGGGGTCCGCCTCCGCCGCGACCTCGTCGCGTCGCGCGAGCACGTCGGCGAGCTGGCCCTCGCCGTTGGCGCGGTCCCACCACTGGGCGCCGCGGACGCGGACCACCAGGGTGCCCTCGCGAACCGCACGGCGATAGATCGGCAGGGTGTCGAGGCTGCCCATGAAGACTCCGACCGCGGCGTCCTGCCACGCGGTGATGCCGTTCGAGAGCAGGTGGTCCTGCGCTGCGAGGAGACCCGCGTAGGCGGCGTCCTCGGTCGGCCGAGGACGCACGTGATCGAAGAGGTTCATCGCGCCCTCGTGGACGGTGCCGGCGGGGGTGCCGTCCGGGCGGCGCTCGAGGCGGCCGTCGGCGGGATCCTCGGTCGCTGCGTCGACACCGGCGAGCTCGAACGCGCGGGAGTTGACCCAGGCGCCGTGGTGATCGCGGTTCTCGAGCAGCGCGGGCCGGTCGGGCACCGCGGAGTCGAGCAGCTCGCGGGTGGGGGTGCCGCCGGGGAACATGTCCATCGACCAGCCGGCGCCGAGGATCCACTCGAGCTCGGGGTGGGCCTCGGCGTAGGCGCGGATCGTCTCGACGGTCTGCTCGGCCGTGTCGCAGCCGCTGAGGTCGCAGCTGAGCAGTTCAACGCCGGCGCTGACGGGATGCACGTGGGCGTCCTGGAAGCCGGGGACGACGAGGCGGCCGTCCAGGTCGATGCGCTCGTCGGCGTGCGGGGCGAGTCGGGCGACCTCATCGGGGTCGGTCGCGAGGATCCGGCCGCCCGCGATCGCGATGCCGCCGCGCTGCGGCGCGGCATCGGTGCCGGTGTAGACCCAGCCGTTCTCGAGCACGAGTTCGGCGTGCGGGGAGCCCGGTCCGTTCTGCGGCTGGTCGGTGCTGGCTGCGGTTTCGGGCATGGCGTCCTCCGGGCTGATCGTCGTCGATTCAGCAGCACCATACGCAGGTGTCACCGGTCGTGTCAATGCCATTGACATCGGAATTGACGGCGTGTGACGCTGTCGTGATTGAATCGATACCCGGGACCGACGCGCGAAGACGACGTGCGCCCCGCGAACGAGAGGGATCAGATGGCGAGCGAAGCCGGCGAAGCAGGCGCCCGCGGTTCGGGATCGCGGCGCGTGCGCCTGGATCCCGAGCGCATCGTCGACGCGCTGCTCGAACTCGCGCGCCGCGAACCGCACGAGCGGCTCACCTTCAAGCGCATCGGCGAGGAGCTCGGCGTCGACGCCACCGCCATGTACCGGCACTTCCGCAACCGCGAGGCCATGACCCAGGCCGCCCTCGACCGACTCAACCGACTCTCCGTCGAGGCCGGGCAGGCGGTCCCCGGCGGGTGGCGCGCGCGCCTCGAGGCGCACCTGCTCGCCACCGCCGAGCTCTACCTCACCTACCCCGCGCTCGGCGCCGAAGGCGCCGTCATCGACCCCGCGGGCCCCGGCGACGCGGCCGCCGTCGAGTTCCTGCTCGAAGTCCTCCACGAGGCCGGCCTCGAAGGCGGCGCGCTCGTGCGCGCCTACGCCGCGGTTTCGGGGTTCGCTCTCTCGTTCAGCGCAGCCATGGCGCACGAGGTCATGCGCGGCGGTGAAGAGGAGGCCGGATCCGAGCCTTGGATCACCTCCTTCGGCTCCGCGCACCTGCCCGACTACCCGCTCCTCGACGCCAACCGCGACGCGCTCTTCGCGCTGAGCGGTATGGACGTCTACCGCGCCGGCATCGCCGCCCTGCTCGACTCCGTGGAGCGCCAGGGGATCGAGCACGCGGAGGCCGATCGCTGAGCTCGGCGCGGCGATAGGCTGGTGCGGCGACCGGGATCCGGCCGCGAGCACGGTGAAGGAGCGCGCATGGACCGGTCGGAGAACAGTCTCGAAGACGCGGTCGCGCTGCTCCGGTCTATGATCCGCGAGGCGTGCGTCAACACCGGCGCCGCCGACTCCGGGCAGGAGATCCGCAGCGTCCGCGTGCTCCAGCGCTACCTCGACGACGCCGTGCGCGCCGGAGCGCTCGACCTCCAGGTGTTCGAGTCCGCCCCCGGGCGCGCCTCCCTCATCGCGCGCGTGCGCGGCACCGACCCCGACGCCCCCGCGCTCGGCCTGCTCGGCCACCTCGACGTGGTCCCCGCGGACCCGGACGGCTGGCAGCGGGATCCCTTCGGCGGCGAACTCGTCGACGGTGAGATCTGGGGCCGCGGCGCCGTCGACATGCTCTACCTCACGGCGTCCTTCGCCGTGATCCTGCGCGAGGTGGCGCTCGCTCCCGAGCGTCCCCGCGGCGACCTGGTGCTGCTGGCCGTCGCCGACGAGGAGGCCGGCGGCGAGTACGGCGTGAAGTGGCTGCTGCGCGAGCACGCGTCCGCGGTGCGCGTCACCGAGCTGCTCTCGGAATCCGGCGGACAGCGCATGGGCGCGCACGTCGCCGTCGGCGTCGCCGAGAAGGGCTCCGCCAGTCGTCGGCTCACCCTGAGCGGCGTGCCCGGCCACGCCTCGATCCCCTACGGCGCGACGAGCGCGGCGTACGGGATCGGCGAGGTGCTGCACCGCCTGCGGGAGGTCGCGCCCGCGATCCAGCTCGGGCCGCTCTGGTCGGCCTTCGTCGGCGCCCGCGTCGCGGATCCGGATCTCGCCGAGCGGCTGCTCGACCCCGTGCGCCTCGACGCCGCGCTGCCCGAGCTCGGGCGCATCGCCGGGTACGCGCACGCCGTCTCGCGCGTCACGATCTCTCCGACCGTGCTGCGCGCCGGCGACGCCCACAACGTGATCCCGGCCGTCGGCACCATCGACCTCGACATCCGCACCCTGCCCGGCACGAGCGACGCCGACGTCGACGAACTGCTGCGCACCATGCTCGGCGACCTCGCCGACCGGGTCGAGATCTCGCCGCTGCGCGGCTGGGCGGCGACCGGCTCCTCGACCGAGGAACCGCTGTACGGCGCGCTCGAACGGGCGATCCGCGAGGTCTCGGGCGCTCCCGTCGTGCCGATCGCGGCCGCCGGCGGATCGGACGCGCGGCACTTCCGCGAGCTCGGGATCCCGTCGTACGGCTTCGGGCTGCTCGGCCCCGAGTGGAGCTACGAGCGCTACCGCGACGGCGTGCACGGGCACGACGAGCGCATCGACGTCGAATCGATCGGGCTCGCGCTCGGCGCGCTGCGCCGGATCGTCGCGGAGCGGGTCGGGGCGCGGCCGGCCGCGGGCTAGCCGGCCGGGGCCTGCCGAGGTTCGGCGCCCGGGTCCCGGCCTCGCGAAGGGGATCCGGCTTCAGAAGGATCCTTCCGGGGCGCGGCGTCCTTCGTTCGCCGAATCTCCTGCCGAACACGAAGCCGGACAGCCGACGGCGCGCGGATCAGCCCCCGAAGTACCCCTCGAACGCCGTCGCCGGGTGGGTCACGCGCCACCACAGATCGGGGCGCTCGATCGCCCGAGCGGTGACCACCGGAACCATCGATTTGCCGCCCGGGGCCTCCGTGCGGATCACGCCGGCCGCGCGTCCGGCCTCGCCGGCGCCGAGCGCACCGAGTCGTACGTGCCGCGATGCGGTCTCGTCGGGCAGGAGGACCGCTGAGGCGGCCCGCGTCGTGCGCAGCTCGACGACTTCGCCCTGCCAGGTGCGCACGGTGCCGACCTTCGCATCGGCTTCGACCAGCGCGACCTCGTCGATCGCCTTCGGGGCGTCGCGCAGCACCGCGCGCGTGTCCCGCGTCCGAGCCGAGCGGTCGGGGCGGCCGAGCACCACCGCGATGGAGACGACGTCCCGATCGCCCACGCGATCCTTGCGCGCGGCGAGCAGGTTGTAACCGACGCTGCTGAGGGTTCCCGTCTTGAGCCCGACCACGTTCGCATCGCCGATCAACGGATTGGAGTTCATGATCGGCCCGATGCCGGGGATATCTGCCCAGGGCTCGGCCACGACCTCGGCGACGAGCGGATCGGCGAGCGCGAGGCGCCCGACCTCGACGAGGTCGACCGCGCTCGCGACGTTCTTCTCCGAGAGACCGCTCGGTTCCGAGATCCGGAGGGTCTTCAGCTCGTGCTTCGCGGCCCACTCGCTCGCGGCCTTCTGGAACCCGGTGTTCGATCCGAACACCCGTTCCGCATAGCCGATCGCGTAGTTGTTGGCCGAGGGGAGCAGCGCGAGTTCGATGAACTGCCGCGTGGTGAGCTTGCGCCCCACGGGGACGTCCGCGACGACGCCGTCGGATTCGAGCACCGTGCGGCGGATCTCGGCGTCGCGCTCGGTGAGGGCATAGCTCGGCCCGTCCGAGCCGGCCTCCACCGGTTTCGCATCGAGGCAGACGAGCACCGTGACGAGCTTGGTGATGCTCGCGATCTGGCGCGGGGTGTCGAAATCGTTGGTCCAGGCACCGGAATCGCCCACCCAGCCGAGTGCGGTCGGCTTCGACTGCTGGTTCACCGTGCGCTGCGCGCTGATCTCGGGATCCGGGCGGAAGGTCTGCTCGGCGTCGACCGTGAGCCGCGGCTCCAGGTCGGGGAGGGGCGCGAGCGCGCACGCGGCGACGTATCCGCCGGCGAGCACGGCCGCGAGCGTGACGCCGAGGCCGATCCTCAGCCCGCGCCGCGAGCCCGGGCGCGCAGCGGGGGTCCCCGTAGGGGCTATAGCGGGGCGAGCCGCCGGGGAGGACGCCGCGGGTTCGGTGGACGCGTCTGGCATGCGATCCAGCCTATTGCGGCTCCCCGCCCCTGTCCTCGCCCCGTCTCCCCCCCCCCCCCCCCCCCCCCCCCCCCCCCCCCCCGCCCCGTCGAGTGAACGCTTGTACATGAAAAGGCGTCTCATTTCGTGTACAAGCGTTCACTCGACGGGGGACATTGCGGGCCCGGGGGTCCCTCGGGTTCCCCCGGGGGACCGGGGTTGTAGAAGTGCACGGTGGGGCGATGCTCGGCGGTGCAGAGTGGGCCGGGCGACTCGCGGCCCGATGGGGCAGGATGCTGTGCAGGCGGCGGAGCGTTCGCACCGCCGCACTCGAACCTTCGAGGAGACACACGCATGAACGCGCTCATCGCCGGGTACGCCCGCACCCCGTTCACCCGCTTCACCGGGCAGCTCGCCGCGCAGCCCGCGACTGTGCTCGGCGCGCACGCCGCGACCGCTGCGCTCGAGCGCGCCGGCATCCGCCCCGAGGACGTCGACGCGGTCGTCGCCGGGCAGGTGCTGCAGGCCGGGGCGGGCCAGAACCCCGCCCGCCAGACCGCGGTCGGCGCGGGGATCCCGCTCGAGACGCCCGCGATCACGCTGAACGCCGTCTGCCTCTCGGGCGCCGAGGCCGTGTCGCAGGCGGCGCGCCTCATCGCCGCGGGCGAGGCCGAGGTCGTGCTCGCGGTCGGCCAGGAGTCGATGTCGCTCGCGCCCCACGTCATCCCGCTGCGCGCGGGCACCAAGTACGGCACCGCGCAGCTCATCGACACGACCGAGCACGACGGACTGTCGGACGCGTTCGATCAGGTCGCGATGGGCGCCCTCACCGAGCAGGGCAACGTGCCGCTCGGCATCGGCCGCGCGGAGCAGGACGCCTTCGCGGCGACCTCGCACCGCCGCGCTGCGGCGTCGGCCGAGTTCTTCGCGGGCGAGATCGCGCCGTTCACCGTGACCTCGCGCCGCGGCGACACCGTCGTCTCGGCCGACGACGGGATCCGCGCCGACACCACCGTCGAGGTGCTCGCCGGCCTGCGGCCCTCGTTCGCGAAGGACGGCGGGATCACCGCCGGCAACGCGTCGCCGATCACCGACGGCGCCGCGGCGCTCGTGCTCGTGAGCGAGGCCGCTGCCGAGCGGCTCGGCGTCACGCCGCTGGCGCGCGTCGAGGCGACCGCGCTCGTGGCCGGCCCCGACACCCAGCTGCACTCGCAGCCGTCGCGCGCGATCACCGCGGCGCTCGCGAAGGTCGCCGGTGGCGCGACCGCGCAGGACCTCGCGGTCGTCGAGATCAATGAGGCCTTCGCCTCGGTCGGACTGCAGTCGACGAAGGAGCTCGGCATCAGCGGCGACGTCGTCAACCCGCACGGCGGCGCGATCGCGCTCGGCCACCCCATCGGCGCATCGGGCGCCCGCCTCGTCGGCACCCTCGCCCGCCAGCTCGCCGAGGCCGGTCCCGGCACCCTCGGCGCGATCGGCATCTGCGGCGGCGGCGGTCAGGGCAGCGCCGTGATCCTGCGCGCGGTCTGAGCGGAGTTCGCGGGCGCGTCCTGCGCCCGCCGCACGAGGATCGGATCCGAGGGGAGGCCGCATGACGCGCGTCGTCATCGCACCGGACAGCCTGAAGGGCACGATCTCCGCGGCGGACGCGGCCGCGGCCCTCGCCGACGGCTGGGCGAGCGTCGACCCCGACGCCCGGCTGATCCCGCGGCCCATGGCCGACGGCGGTGAGGGCACGCTGGCGGCCTTCGCCGCCGCCCGCCCGGACGCGGCCCGCATGCCGCTCGGCGCCGGGCGTTCCGGCGATCCGTTCTGGCTGCTGCTGCCGCCGGAACCGGGCGCACCCCGCGGCACCGCGGTCGTCGAACTCGCCGCCACCTGCGGGATCGAGCGCGTGGGCACCGGGCGACCGTTCGACGCCGGCACCGAGGCGTTCGGCGCGGCGATCGCGGCGGCGCTCGACCACGGGGTCTCGCGCCTCGTGCTCGGCATCGGTTCGAGCGCCTCCACGGACGGCGGCGCGGGCGTGCTGACGGCGCTCGGCGCGCGGCTGCTGGATCGCGCGGGCGCACCGATCGCGGCCGGCGCGCGCGGCCTGCTCGATCTCGAGCGCGTCGACCTCGGCGGGATCCGCGAACTGCCCGAGACCCGCGTGCTCACCGACGTCTCGAACCCGATGACGGGCCCGCGCGGAGCGGCTGAGGTCTTCGGCCCGCAGAAGGGACTCGTCGATCCGGTCGTGCGCGCCCGGGTCGATGCGGCGATGGGCCGGTTGGCGATGCTCTGCGGCCTCGATCCCGCGACTCCCGGCACTGGCGCGGCCGGCGGGGTCGGCGGTGCCCTGGTGGTGCTGGGCGCGGAGCTGCTCCCGGGCGCCGCGGAGGTGGCCGGACTGATCGGGCTCGCCGAAGCGATCGCGGGCGCGGACCTGGTGATCACGGGCGAGGGCGCGTTCGACGGCCAGTCGGCCGCCGGCAAGGCGCCGAGCCACGTGGCCGCGCTCGCCCGAGCGGCGGGCGTTCCCGTCGCGCTCGTGGCCGGCCGGATCGCGGCGGACGCCCCGCTCCAGGGCTTTGCCGCCGCTGTGTCGCTCACCGAGCTCGCGGGCAGCGCGGAGCGCTCGCTCGCCGAGCCGGATCGCTGGCTGCGCGCGGCGGGCGCCGACCTCGCCGCCCGCCGGAACGGGCGACGAGGCGCGGGCGACTAGGCTGCGCTTTCGCGGCGTTCTGCTCTGCCCGGGTGGCGGGAGTAGGCGACGAAGCCCGCACCGCCGAGGGCAAGCGCCCCTGCTGCGAGCGGGAGCGCCCAGCGCGGTTCGTCGTTCCCTGTTTCCGCAAGTTCTGCGGGTGCGGCCGCGGTCGGGTGCTCGGTTGGATCGATGAGATTGAAGCCAGTCTCGTCATCCAGTGGCGGCGGAGAAGTGGTCGGCGGCTGTTTCGTCGGGGGCGCTGTGGTTCCCAGGACGGTGAAGATCGGGTCGACATCGCTGCCGGCGAAGACCTGATCGTCAACGGAACACATCCAGGCCAAGCTGTACTTGCCGGGCACGCTGGACTTCGAGAGCGTCACTTCCGTGTCGAACACTCCCGTGTCTTCGTCGAACTTAACGGGACTGAATTCAGAACCATTACGTTTATACGCTTGGTCAAACAGCGCCAGCCAAACATCGGTGGGTCCGTGTCCCCAGATTTTGCATTGTCCGGTGACGCGCACTTTCTCACCGGGGTAGGCCTGCAAGGGGGTGACGGTCAGGTGTCCGATGACTTCTTCCTCGGGGAGCTCTTCCTCCGCGGGTTCTGCTTCGAGGCGGGACGGTGCGTCGGTTGGTCCCGGCGTGGTTGCCGGGGCTGTTTGCGGGGCTTCCGCTCTGGGGGCGGGTGCGCCGTCCTCGGCGAGTGCGGGCGTGCCGAACGAGAGGGCGAGCGCGGCGATCCCGCTGATGGTCAGGAGAGCGCGGGTCGTGCGGGCTCGCGGGTGAGTCTTATGCGCCATTGCGTGGCCTCCGGCGGGCGGCGCGGGCGGTGCTGATGCCGCCGATGGTCAGGAGGCCCGTCAGGAAGGCGAGGGCTTCGGGGCCTGCGGGGGCGCCGGTCTGGGCGAGCTCCTCGGGGGTGCCGGAAGTGCTCGGTGCTGTGTTCGTGCCGCCGTTCGGTGACGTGGGCGGTGGCACGGAGGTCGTGGGGGGCTTCTGCGGCGGGGGCGTGGTGGTCCCGAGGACGGTGAAGATCGGGTCGACATCGCTGCCGGCGAAGACCTGATCATCCACGGAACACATCCAGGGCATTCGATATTTTCCGGGAGGAGCGGCTTTTGACAGCGTCACTTCGGTATCGAATTCGCCAGTGGCCTCATCGAATGCAACGGTGCTGAAGCTCGCCTCAACATAAGGGTCGCTGAGCCAGAGCCAAACATCGGTGGGTCCGTGTCCCCAGATTTTGCATTGCCCGGTGACGCGCACTTTCTCACCGGGGTAGGCCTGCATGGGCGTGACGGTCAGGTGTCCGATGACTTCTTCCTCGGGGAGCTCTTCCTCCGCGGGTTCTGCTTCGAGGCGGGACGGGGCGTCGGTTGGCCCCGGCGTGGTCATCGGGGCTGTTTGAGAGGCTTCCGCTCTGGGTGTGGGTGTGCCCTCCTCGGCGAGTGCGGGCGCGCCGAACGGCAGAGTCAGGGCGGCGATCCCGCTGACCGCGAGTGTCGACAGGGCGATGCACCCCCGCGGTAGCGGGCGCTTGAAACTCGAACTCGGCATGTGCCAAGGTTAGCGAAGATTACCGATAGGCGGTAACAGGTAAGGGTAAATAATGAGATCTCTGCGAAGAACCGCGGGTCCACTGCTTGCGGCGGCCGCGATGACCACGACCTTGCTGGTCGTCCCGATCTCCTCTGCGGGCGCCGCCGAGGGTGACTCTGCCGGCGACTGGTTCGCCACTGAGACGCGACTCGGCCGCTCCCTACCGGGCGAAGTCCCCGAGGGCTCCCTGCGGAGCCGGACCGTCGCGCTCGACGCGAACGCAGCCGTCAACGCGGTCGCGACTGCGAAGTCGCTCGCGTCCGCGGCGCCCGGCGCGCGCACGATCGTCCCGAAGGCGGGCGACCTGAAGCTCACGCTCTTCGACGAACAGCAACTGACGATCGATGTCACCGAGGTCGCGGTCACGCTCGACGCCGAGGGGATCGATTCGCGGCCCACCGTCGAAGTGATGGGCACCCACGTCGAGGGCGGAGGGCTGACGGCGTCCGCCGCGTTCACCTTCGTCTCCGATGCGGCGGGGAACTACTCCCTCGTCGGAGGTATCGACCGTGGCGCCGAGCCGCGCGTCACGATCGAGCAGCAGGCGGCCGGCGTCGCACGAATCGACGAGATCGACGAGAACATCAGCGATCCTGTGGGCCATGGCGACGATGCGCTGGTGCCCGATGGTGTCGTGCCGCCCACCGAGAACCCCGCGACAGAGCCCGAACCCGAGTCCGTCCCCGAGCCGGACCCGGCAGCCGCGGTCCCGCAGGTTGACCTGGTGGTCGGGTACGAGAAATCGATGGGGTCGAAGACGGTGACCACGATCAAGCAGCGGGTCACCGAGACGAACACCGCCCTCGCGACGTCGAAGGCCAACGTGCGCCTCAACCTGGTCTCGGTCATCCCCGTGAGTCATGCCCAAGACGCGAAAGACATGAGAAATGACCTGAAGATGCTACAAGCAGGCACGGGTAGCCTCGCCCTACTGAAGAACCAGCGCGAAGCGCTCGGTGCGGACCTGGCCGCACTCGTCGTTCCCAAGGTGGTAGGAGGCTATTGCGGTTGGGCATGGAGACCCAGTGCAGGCGGCGCCTCCGAGTATGCGTTCAGTGTCTCCTCCTTCGACACACGGTGTGGCTCGCACACCCTCGCCCACGAAATCGGCCACAACCTCGGCGGGAACCACGATCGTGCCCACGCCACGATCGACAACATCCCGTTCTCCTACAGCTACGGATTCCAGGTCCCGGGTAAGGCCCGAGATATCATGGCGTACGACTGTGACAATACGTACTGCCCGAGGAAGCTGCAGTTCTCCAACCCGAACGTCGATTTCATCGGCTACAAGGGGCTGAAGTCCGGGGCGGCGAACGCGAACAACGCGCGAAGCTTCTCGGCCATGGCTCCGACTATTTCGAAGTATCGCGCCCGCACTGCATATGCCCGACTGTCGGGCGCGGACCGGTATGCGACTGCGGTCGCGATCTCCAAGCACGGCTCCCCCGACGCTTCCAAGGTGTCGACCCTCGTCGTTGCGACCGGCGGAGAGTTCCCCGACGCGCTGTCCGCGGCTCCGCTCGCTGCCAAGGTCGGCGGTCCGCTCCTGCTGACCACTCCGACCGTTCTCTCCACGGCAACGAAGGCCGAGATTCAACGGTTGAAGCCCTCGAAGATC
This sequence comes from Leucobacter iarius, assembly GCF_039530105.1. Classification (NCBI taxonomy): domain Bacteria; kingdom Bacillati; phylum Actinomycetota; class Actinomycetes; order Micrococcales; family Microbacteriaceae; genus Leucobacter; species Leucobacter iarius. The sequence goes on from NZ_BAAAOB010000001.1 coordinate 757,346, forward strand.
ATCATCGCCGGCGGCACCGGGGCTGTTTCTGCCGCTGTCGAGACGTCGCTGAAGGGGCTCGTGACGTCCGGCGGGTCGGTCGTGCGTCTCTCGGGAGCCGATCGGTATGCGACCTCGCTCGCGATCGCGAAGTACGGTTTCGCGGCGACCGGTTTCGCGTTCATCGCGACGGGTGCCGACTACCCGGATGCGCTCTCGGCCGGTGCTGCCGCGGGCAAGCTGGGTGCTCCGGTCGTGCTCGTGCCGGGCGCGGCGTCTGCCGCATCGGCCGAGGTGAAGAGCTATCTCACGGCTGCTGCCGTGAAGAACGTCTACATCTCGGGTGGGACCGCGATTGTCTCCTCCGGAATTCAGTCGAGCGTTGCATCCGGCCGGACGGTGAAGCGGTATGCGGGATCGGATCGGTACAACACGTCGGTGCTGATCGCGAATGATCACCACACGAAGGGCGGGCGCATGTATCTGGCGTCCGGTCTCGATTTCCCGGACGCGCTCGCAGGGGCCGCGGTCGCGGGCCGGAACAAGGCTCCGCTGATCCTCTCGGGGAAGACCTGCGTGCTGGGAAGCATCACGTCGGTGCAGGCGGCGATCAAGCCGACCAGCGTGTACCTGCTGGGTGGGGCCGCGCTGCTCGCTGAGGCGATCCGCCAGGGTCAGGCCTGCTGATCACTGCTGAGTAGCGGGTGGGCCCAGGTCGTTCCTTCGTGGCGGCCAGGGCCCACCCCGTTCTCTACGACGCTTCCGCTCCCGCGGTTTCACCCTGCTCGCGCACGCAGCGCGCAGCGGGGCCGTCGGGCATCGAGAGGTCGGCGGTCGCGTTGAAGCGGTGCAGGCCGTCGCGCATCACCTCGAGCTCCTCCAGGGTCCAGCCCCGGAACCGCTCGTGGTACCCGTGCGCCCAGCGGTCGCGCAGCCCGTCGAGCAGTTCGACGGCGCTCGTGCTGGCGGTGAGGAGCACGACGCGGCGATCCTCGGGGGCGGGCTCCGCGTCGATCATGCCGAGATCGCGGAGCTTCGACACCTGGCGGCTGACCATCGCCTTGTCCATGTCGAGCATCTGCGCGATGCGGGTCGCCGTGACGGGCCCCTTCTTCACGATGAACTGCAGCACGATCATGCCGACGCCCTTGAGCTCCGGATGCACCTCCTCGGCGAACCGGGCCCAGCGGGTGCGGGCGTAGGCGAACACCTCCGAGAACTCGGCGATGATCTCGGCGATGCGGCTGTCGAGCACACCGCCGTCGATGCCGCCGGGCGCGACGCCCTCCGGGGTCGCGCCGTCGCCGGCGACCTCGTCCGCATCCCGCTGATCCTGCATGATTCGAGCCTAACGTCCGGTTGCTGCGAGGTCCGCGTGCTCGGCCTCGTCCGCGGCGTTCTTCGCAGCAAGTTCGGAGCGCTGCTGGGCGGCGCTCTTGCTGCTCAGGGGCAGGTTCGGCAGGAGCATGATCGCGACGATCGCGACGATGGCGATGGGGGAGGCGGCGAGGAACACGTCGCCGATGCCGTGGCCGTACGCGGCTTCGACCACGGTGCGGATCGGGCCGGGCAGCTCGGCGACCTTGGGGATCGTGCCGCCGGCGAGCTTGTCGGCTCCGGCCAGCGCGGCGGGATCGGTCTTCGCGAGCGCGGCGAGGCCGTCCTTCACGAAGTCGACGATCTGGTGCGAGAGCATGGCGCCGAGCGCCGACATTCCGGCGGTGCCGCCGATGGTGCGGAAGAAGGTGACGGCCGAGCTCGAGACGCCGATCTGGTCGGGCGAGACGGTGTTCTGCACGACGAGCACGAGGTTCTGCATGCACATGCCGACGCCGGCGCCGAGCACGAACATCGAGACGCCCACGTACCAGAGCGAGGTGTCGTAGCGCAGCTGGCCGAGCAGGAGCAGGCCGGCGAGCAGCAGGAAGGATCCCACCACCATGTAGCGCTTCCACTTGCCGGTGCGCGAGATGATCTGGCCGACGAGCGTCGACGCGATGAGCAGGCCGGCCATCATCGGGATGGTGAGCAGGCCCGACTCGGTCGGGGTCTTGCCGCGGGCGAGCTGCATGTACTGGCCGAGGAACACCGAGGTGCCGAACATGGCCAGGCCCACGGCGAGGCTCGCGATGACGGCCATCGTGAAGGTGCGGTTCTTGAACAGGCCGAGCGGGATCAGGGGCTCCTCGACCTTGAGCTCGACGATCACGGCCGCGATGAGCAGCGCGATGCCGCCGCCGACCATGAGCGCGGTCTGCCAGGACCACCAGTCGAACTGGGTACCGCCGAGCGTGACCCAGATGAGGAGGCTCGCGAAGCCGATCGAGATGAGCGACGCGCCGAGGTAGTCGATCTTCACCTTGCGGCGGGCGGTGTGGAGGTGCAGGGTGCGCTGCAGCACGATGATCGCGACGACGGCGATGGGGACGGCGACGGTGAAGTTCCAGCGCCAGCCGATCGAGTCGGTGATCGCGCCGCCGAGGAGCGGTCCGCCGACGGTCGAGACAGCCATGATCGCGCCCATGATGCCCATGTACTTGCCGCGCTCCCGCGGGCTGATGATCTCGGCGAGCACGATCTGGCCGAGCGCGCCGAGGCCGCCGGCGCCGAGACCCTGCAGCACGCGGAACGCGATGAGCCAGCCCGGCCCCTCGGCGGTACCGGCGAGGGCGGAGCCGAGAGTGAAGATGATCAGCGACGCCTGCAGCAGCACCTTCTTGCTGGTGAGGTCGGCGAGCTTCCCCCAGATCGGCGTCGAGATGGCGCTCGCGAGCATGGTGGCGGTGACCACCCAGGTGAATGCCGCCTGGTCGCCGCCGAGGTCGGCGATGATGATCGGCATCGAGGTGCCGACCACCGTCATCGAGAGCATCGAGACGGCCATGCTGAGGAACAGGCCGGTGAGGGCCCAGGCCTTGGCGCGGCCGTGCAGGACCTCGTCGTTCGCGGAGGCGCCCCGAGCGGGGGCGGTGGGCGTGGAGGGTGCTGCCGTGCTGGACATCTGGAGTGCTGGGATCCTGTTCTGCTGATCGGTTCGTGCGGTGCGCGTGCGGGGCGCCCGGCGGCGGGATCCGGTGGGATCGGGCGCGGTCGTGCCGGCATGCGGAGATGGGGGATCGGCCCCGCAATCGGGGCCGCAAATCGTTGACGGAATGCAACTATATGTGATTCGTTGTCTGCCGTCAACCATTGTTGGTGCCGCGCGGCGCGTCGCCGCCTGGCAAAATGGATCGGGTGAGCAGCATCGAAGAGATCGGCAGCATCCGCATCGGCGTCATCGGCGGCGGGCAGCTCGCCCGCATGATGGTGCCGCCCGCGATCCACCTCGGCCTGCGCATCAGCGTGCTCGCCGAGAACGAGGGATCGAGCGCGGAGCGCGCCGCCGACCGGGTCGGCGACTACCGCGACCCCGAAACGGTGACCTCCTTCGCCGAGACCGTCGACGTGATCACCTTCGATCACGAGCACGTGCCCGGCGAGATCCTGCGGGAGCTCGAGGCCCGCGGCGTCGCCGTGCACCCGCGCCCCGACGCGCTCCAGTTCGCCCAGGACAAGATCCTCATGCGGCAGAAGCTCGGCGAGCTCGGCGTCCCCGTGCCCGCCTGGGCCGCGGTCGCCGACGAGGCCGCGCTGCAGGGCTTCATCGACGCCCACGGCGGCCGCGCCGTCGTCAAGACCGCCCGCGGCGGCTACGACGGCAAGGGCGTCCGCGTCGTCTCCCACGCGAGCGAGGTGCGCGACTGGTTCGCCGCCCTCGCGGAAGACGGTCGCGGCGGGCAGCTGCTCGTCGAAGAACTGGTCGACTTCACCCGCGAGCTGTCGCAGCTCGTCGCCCGCCGGCCCTCCGGCGAGACCCGCGCGTGGCCCGTCGTCGAGACGATCCAGCGCGACGGCGTCTGCGCCGAGGTGCTCGCGCCGGCCCCCGTCGCCGACCCGGCGACCCTCGACGAGGCCGCCCGCATCGGCATCACGGTCGCCGAGGGCGTCGGCGTCACCGGCGTGCTCGCCGTCGAGATGTTCGAGACCCGTGACGGCCGTGTGCTCGTCAACGAGCTCGCGATGCGCCCTCACAACTCCGGGCACTTCTCGATCGAGGGATCCGTCACGAGCCAGTTCGAGCAGCACCTGCGCGCCGTCGCCGACCTGCCCCTCGGCGATACCTCGATGACCCGGCCCGCCGCCGTCATGGTGAACGTGCTCGGCGGCCCCGCCGAGGGCCCCATGCCGGTCCGCTACGCCGAGGTGCTCGCCGCGCACCCCGCGGCCAAGATCCACAGCTACGACAAGCAGCCGCGCCCCGGCCGCAAGGTCGGCCACGTCACCGTCACCGGCGACGACCTCGCCGCCGTGCGCGCCGAAGCGGTCGCAGCCGCGCGCATGTTCGACTAGGGATCGGCCGCGCGAACCGGGCGCTCCGGCGGACGAGGAACCGCCGGCTCGGGCTAGGCCCGGCGGCCGTGCCCGTCGTACGCGAACGAGACCGCGCGTCCGCCGAAGCTCAGCACGCTGCCGAGCAGCACGCGCACGCGCGTGCCCGGTTCGAGGCGCCGGGCGGGCTGCCCGGGCTCGCGCACCGCGCTCCCGTTCGTGGAGTGCAGATCGGTGACCCAGACCTCGTCGTCGATGACCTCGAGCAGGGCGTGGGTGCGCGACAGCACCCGATCGGGATCCGAGAGCAGCACCAGCTGCGCGTGCTCGGGTGCGCCGGCCCCGGAGGGCCTGCGCCCGAGTACGTTGCTGCGATGCAGCCGGAACGCGGTCCCGTCGCGGTCGACGAGGTTCCAGTCGGTGAGGAGCGCCCCGCGGGGGACGACGATGGTCAGCTCTAGGTCGTCATCGTCGAGCGCGAGCTCGGAGACCGGGCGCGGTACTGGTGCTGCGGGCCTTGCCGGTGCCGCGGGCACGGCCGGTGTCGCGGGCACGGCTGGTGCTGCCGGCGCCGGCGCCGGCGCGTGTGCGGGGGCCGCGGGCACCTCGGGCGCCGCGGGCACCGTGGTCGGCTCGATCGCGGTCTCGACGGCGGGCGGCGCGGGCGGGGGTTCGGGCGTCGGAACGGACGTGCGAGGTGTCGGTTCGGGCTCCGCCACGGGAACGGGCGCAGCTTCGGGCGCGGGCGCAGGCGCCGGAACCGGGGCCTCCGCGCGTTCGGGAGCGGCCGCGGCGGCACCCTTCCGCGGTGCCGGGCCGAGCACGACCGAGATGGGCGGCCCGGGCAGCACGAGCGGCACGGTGCTGTCGGCCGGTTCGCTGAACCGCGGCGGGGGAACCTGGCGCAGGCGGGGATCCTGCGGAACGGGCGCGCCGGGCGGCGCGGGTTCTGCTGCGCTCATCCGGTCTCCCTCGATCCGCCGGCCCGAGGGGCGGCTCCGCTCGTCGCCCGCCGCGCGGGCGCCCTCAGCATAGGCAGCCGCGCGAGCGAACCGCAAACGGCGGAATCCCAGCGGGTTCCCGCTGCACGATGCGGGCTTCGGCATCGCTACGATAGGCGACATGACTGGTGAGCGCGTGCAGCCCCTGGTCGGCGTCATCATGGGCTCCGACTCCGACTACTCCGTCATGGCGGACGCCGTGGCCGTGCTGCGCGAGTTCGGCATCGCGCACGAGGTCGAGGTGGTCAGCGCGCATCGCACGCCCGACAAGATGGTCGAGTACGCCCGATCCGCCGCGGGGCGCGGCCTGCGCGCCATCATCGCGGGCGCCGGCGGTGCCGCGCACCTGCCCGGCATGGTGGCCTCGATGACCACGCTGCCCGTGATCGGCGTCCCCGTGCCGCTCGCCAAGCTCGACGGGCTCGACTCGCTGCTCTCGATCGTGCAGATGCCCGGCGGGATCCCGGTCGCCACCGTCAGCATCGGCGGCGCCAAGAACGCGGGCCTGCTCGCCGCGCGCATCCTCGGCGCGAGCGATCCCGCGGTGGCGGCGCAGCTCGACGCCTACGCGGCGGACCTCGAGGCGCAGGTGGAGCAGAAGAACACCGCGCTGCGGGCGCGCGTCGCCGCCGAAGCCGCGGCTCCGGCTGCCGAGTAGCGGTCTCGGCGCGTGACCGCGTCGGACCCCCGGGTCCCGGGCGACAGCCGGGTCGCGAAGCGTGCCCTCGTCGCGCTGTTCGGCGCGGGCTTCGCGACCTTCGCGCAGCTGTACGCCCCGCAGGGCGTGCTGACCGAGCTGGCGCACGAGTTCCGCAGCGACACGGGCGCCGTCTCGTGGGTGATCGGTGCCGCCACGCTCGGCGTCGCCGTCGGCGTGGTGCCGTGGGCCCGGGTCTCCGACCGGATCGGCCGCGTGGCCGCGATGCGCTGGTCGGTGCTCGTCGCGCTCGGGATCGGCCTGCTGGTCCCGTTCATGCCGACGCTCCCCGCGCTCGTCGCGGTCCGCTTCTTCGAGGGGCTCGCGCTCGCGGGACTGCCCGCGCTGGCCGTCACCGCGCTGGCCGAGATCGTGACGCCCGCGGCGCTCGGCACCGCCGTCGGCAGCTACGTCGCCGGCACCACCATCGGCGGGCTCGCCGGTCGCGTCATCTCGGGCCTCGTCGGCGACGCGTTCGGCTGGGGGTGGGGCGTCGCCGCGGTCGCCCTCTGCTCGGTCGCCTCAGCGGCCCTGTTCCTCGCGCTGATCCCGGCGACCCGCATCCCGCCTGGACCCCCGCTGCCGCTCGGCCGCGCGTTCCTCGCCAATCTCCGCAACCCGGGCGTCCGGGTCCTCATCGCGCAGGGCTTCCTCCTGATGGGCGGCTTCGTCGCCGTCTACAACGTCCTCGGCTTCCGGTTGCAGGAGGCCCCGTTCGGGCTGAGCACGGCCCAGGTGTCCTGGCTCTTCCTGGCCTACCTGGCCGGTGCGGTCGCCTCGCGTCAGGTGTGGGCGGTCATCGCGCGGGCGCACCGCGGGCGGAGCCGGGGGCCGCTCGCCGGCCTCGAGTCACCCGTGCGAGTGCAGCTCGGGTGCATCGCGCTCATGCTCCTCGGACTCGGTCTCATGCTGCTCCCGTGGCTCCCCGCCGTGGTCCTCGGAGTCGTGCTGTTCACCGGAGCGTTCTTCGGCGCCCACACCATCGCGAGCGGTCTGATCGGTCGGCGTGCCGACACCGGGCGCAGTCTCGCGCCGTCGCTCTACAACCTCGGCTACTACATCGGCTCGGCACTGCTCGGCGGCCTCGGCGGCCTCGTGTTCGCGCACTGGGGCTGGGTCGCCGCCGTCGCCCTGGTCGCGGTCTCCGCGCTCACCGCGGCGGCCGCCGCCGTCGGGCACGCGCGGAGCGCGCGCCGCTGACGGTGACGGTGGCGTGACGCGCCGTGAGGCGCCGGGTCAGATGTTGGCGTGGATCTCCCACAGGTGCCAGGCGGTGCTGGCCCACGAGTACGAGCGGGACTGATCCTCGGCGAGCACCGAGAGCCGGGAGCGCTCGGCGTCGTCGCGCATGATCCGGGAGAGCTCGCCGGCGAACGCCGTGGCGTCCTCCGCGCCGATCCCGCCCTCGAAGGCGAGCTCCGCCGCGACGGCGCTGCCGCCATGCAGCGCGGGAACCCCCGCGGACAGTGCGGCGAGCAGCTCGTAACCGGTGCCGATGCCCGCCTGGGGCAGCGCGAGCAGCTCGGCGCCCGAGAGCACGGCTCCGATGTCTTCGAGCTCGCGCGGGCGGACCACCGTGACACGGTGCTGCAGCTCGGTCGGGATCGCTGCCGCGAGCTTCGGGTCCGCACCCTCGGCGTTCTGCGGATCGCCGGGCGCGGGGAAGCTGCCGCTGAGCACGACGAGCGCCGGGAGCGACGGATCGGCGCGCATCGCGTCGAGGATCCAGTCGAGCCGGCCGAATTCGCCGGGCGCCGCGGTCGTGACCACGTAAGTCGAGGGGAGCTCCAGCTCGACGCGGCGTTCGGCGGCGTCGGACGGGCGCATGATCCGGGTGGGGGCTGCGAGCGGCAGCACCTGCACCGCCAGCTCGGGCCCGAAGTGCTCCTGCAGAGCGCTCGCGGTCGCGTGGGTCGAGGTGACGATCACGTCGGCGAGGCGCACCGCGCGGCGCACGAAGGATCGGAAGAGCCGGGCCTGGGTCGTGCCCATCAGCTCGGGAGCCTGCCAGGCGATGCCGTGGGGGATCGCGACCGAAGTCTGGGTGCCGTCGCCGTCGTCGCGGCTGCGCAGCGGGACCATCGGGGTCAGGGCGTGCACGAACTCGCCGTCGAGGGGCCGGGCCGAGGCGCCGGACTGCCACAGCACGGGCAGCATGCCTGCCTTCAGGGGCAGGGTCTCGACGCGGGCGCGCGGCGATTCCAGAACGGGTGCCTCCGTGCCCTTGGCGATCAGCAGCCGGGCGCTGCACCCGCGGGGAGCCGCGACGGCGACCGCTTCCGTGAGGTCCTGCGCGGCTGCGGCCTGCAGTGCGCTGTCCCACCCGGGAAAGGGCTCGCCGATCAGCGTGAGCGTCGCCACGTAACCCCTCCGTCCCCGTCAAGCTGTGAATCGCCCGACAGCCTTGATTCTACGGAATCGGTTGCTGTGCGCAGGCCCGGAGCGCGCTGAAGCGTCACCGAATCGTAACCCTGCGGTGTCACCGCCCGTCGGGAGGCGCGGCCGACGGCGGGGGACCGCCTTTCGCGGATTCCGGAGCGCGTCGCAGGTTCTCTCCCGGCAGCGGCCCTACCCTAGACGCTATGCGTGTACTTCTCACCGGCGGCGCCGGCTACATCGGCTCGCACACCGCGCTCGTGCTCCTCGAGCGCGGGCACGAGGTCATCGTGGTCGACGACTTCTCGAACAGCAGCCCCGAAGCGGTGCGCCGGGTCGAGGCGCTGAGCGGGCGGAGCATCCCCGTGATCGAGGTCGACCTCGCCGAGCGCGAGGCCGCCCGTGCCGCGCTCGACGGCGTCGAGTTCGACGCCGTCATCCACTTCGCGGGCCTGAAAGCGGTGGGCGAGTCGGTCGCGCAGCCCACCCGCTACTACCGGGTGAATCTCGACTCGACGCTCGTGGTGCTCGACCTCATGCGCGAGCGCGGGGCGACCAAGTTCGTGTTCAGCTCGTCGGCGACGGTCTACGGCGAGCCGCAGCGCGTGCCGATCGATGAGGCGCACCCCGCCGGCGTCGGCGTGACCAACCCTTACGGCTGGACGAAGGCGATGATCGAGCAGATCGTCCGCGACACCCAGGTCGCCTGGCCCGAGCTCGAGGCCGTGCTGCTGCGCTACTTCAACCCCGTCGGCGCGCATCCCTCCGGCCGCATCGGCGAGGACCCGACCGGGATCCCCAACAACCTCATGCCGTTCATCGCGCAGGTCGCGGTGGGCAAGCGCGAACGGCTCAGCGTGTTCGGCGGCGACTACCCGACTCCCGACGGCACCGGCGTGCGCGACTACATCCACGTGATGGACCTGGCCGAGGGCCACGTCTCCGCGCTCGAGCACATCGCCGCCGGCGTCACCGCGTACAACCTCGGCTCCGGCACCGGATCCAGCGTGCTCGAGGTCGTCCGCGCCTTCGAGGAGGCCTCCGGCCGCCCCGTGCCCTACGACATCGTCCCGGGCCGCTCCGGCGATGTCGCCGAGATGGTCGCGGATCCCGCCAAGGCGAACGCCGAGCTCGACTGGCGCACCACCCGATCCCTCGCCGAGGCCTGCCGCGACACGTGGACCTGGCAGTCGAGCAACCCCGGCGGGTACGCCGGATGAGCGCGATCGAGCTCGAGCGGCCGATCCGCAACCCCGATCTCGATTCGCCCCCGCTGATGACCAAGCGGGCGCGGTGGCTCGTGCTGCTCGGCTTCGTCCTGCCCGGCAGCGCGCAGCTGCTCGCGGGCAACCGCAAGCTCGGCCGCTTCGGAATCACCGCGACGGTCGTGCTGATCCTCGCCGGCGTCCTCACCGTGGTCGGCCTGCTCGCGGCGCGCGCAGACACGCTCACGCTGTTCACGAACAGCTGGTTCCTCTTCGTGCTGACCTGGCTGCTCGTCCTCTACGCGATCCTCTGGCTCGTGCTCGGCTTCGACACACTGCGGCTCACCAAGCTGGTGCGGGTGAAGCCGAACTGGCGCGTGCCCATCGCGGTGATCTCGGTGCTGCTGACCATCGTGCCGGCCTTCGGTGCGGCCTGGGCGGCGACCACCGTCGCCTCGACCCGCGGCCTGCTCGACGACCTCTTCGCGGGAGCGCCCGCGGTCGAACCCGTCAAGGGCCGCTACAACTTCCTGCTGCTCGGCACCGATGCCGGCGCCGACCGCGAGGGGCTGCGCCCCGACAGCATCTCGGTCGTGAGCGTGGACGCGAAGACCGGCCAGTCGACCATCATCGGCGTGCCGCGCGAGCTCGCGAACGTGCCCTTCTCGAAGAGCTCGCCGATGGCGAAGATGCACCCGAACGGGTTCGGCGTCGGCCCCAACGAGTTCGGCGAGTGGGGCGGCTGCCAGGTGGGCCGCTGCATCCTGAACGGCGTCTACGCCGAGGCGGAGCTGTTCTATCCGGAGCTCTACCCGAACGCGAAGAAGCAGCACTCCTCGCCCGGTATCGAGGCGACCAAGGAGGCCGTCGAGGGCGCGACCGGCCTCGACATCCAGTTCTACGTGCTCGTCAACATGGACGCGTTCTCGCAGCTGATCGATGCGCTCGGCGGCATCGAGATCGATGTGAAGGAGCGTCTGCCCATCGGAGGCGATCAGTACCAGAACGGCGTCGACGGCTGGATCGAGCCGGGCAAGCAGCACATGAACGGCTACACGGCCCAGTGGTACGCGCGTTCGCGCTACGGATCCGCGGCGGGCGACTACTCGCGCATGGAGCGGCAGCGCGAGCTGCAGGCCGCGATCCTCGCGCAGATGAATCCGACCAACGTGCTGGCGCGGTTCCAGGACATCGCGACCGCGGGCAAGCAGCTCGTCGAGACCGACATCCCGAGCTCGATGCTGGGCCGGTTCGTGGACCTCGCGGGCAAGTCCCGGGAGTTCCCGCCCGTCAACGTCGAGCTCGTGCCGCCCGCGGTGGATCCCGAGAACCCAGACTTCGCTACGATCCAGAAGCTGGTGGATCAGGGCATCGTCAAGGCGACTCCGAAGAAGGAAGGCAAGCAGTGAGCGACGGAGCCGCCACGGGGCCCTCTGCCGGCACGGGCACGGGATCCGGCGCGAGCTCGGTTGGCGCCTCCGGCGCGCTGCGGGTGACCGCGGTGCTCGTCGCGTGGAATCGCCGGGAGCTGCTGCGCGAGGCGCTGGAGGCGCTCGCAGCGCAGACCCGTCCGGTCGATCGTCTCGTGGTGGTCGACAACGCTTCGGACGACGGTTCCGACGCGGTCGCTGCCGAACTGCTGGCCGCGTGGGGGGATCGGGCCCGCCTGATCCGGCTGACCGAGAACACGGGCGGCGCCGGTGGTTTCGCGGTGGGGATCGCGGCCGCGGTCGCCGATCCCGCGACCGACTGGGTGTGGGTCATGGACGACGACACGGTGCCCGGTCCCGACGCGCTCTCCGGCGCGCTCGCGACGTTCGGGCGCTATCGCGCGAGCGGGCAGGACGATCTCGCAGTGATGGGCTCGCGCGTGGTCTGGACCGACGGCGCGGACCACCCGATGAACACGCCGAAGGCGAAGATCCGTGCGTCGCGCGCGGAGCGCGAGCGGGCGGCCTCCGTCGGCGCGATGGAGATCCGGTCGATCTCGTTCGTGTCGGCGTTCCTGCGCGCCGCGCGGGTGCGCGAGCTGGGACTGCCCATCGTCGACTACTTCCTGTGGAACGACGACTTCGAGTACTCGGCCCGCCTGCTGCGCGGGGCGCGAGGTCTGTTCGTGCCCGACTCCGTGGTCACCCACAAGACGGCGAAGCGCGGGTCGAGCGACGCGGATCCCGGCCCCCGCTTCTTCTTCGAGGTGCGCAACAAGCTCTGGGTGTTCCGGCTCTCGAAGGCGCTCTACGGCTGGGAGAACGCGCTCTACATCGCGGCCACCGCCCGGCGCTGGGTGCGCACGTTCCGCGCCTCGCAGGACCGATCCGTGCTGCGCGACGGCCTCCGCCGCGGCTGGCGCGACGGCTGGCGCACCCGCCCCCGCGCGTCCACCGAAGTCCTCGCGACCGCGGGGGTGCCCGACGACGTCATGGATCAGATCCGGCTGCTCGAGCGGTAGGGGCACCTGCGCCGGTTGGACTGGCCGACGAGGCGCCCTGCTTTTCTTGACTCTTCTCTGCTGTTATCTCCTCGGGGCATCGTATTCGGAAGGAGATCCGGGTTCAGAAGGAGGGCGAATCAGCAGGCCCACCTTCTGAACTCGAATCTCCTTCGCTGGAACTGGAACTGGAACTGGAACTGGAACTGGCGAAGACGCTGGTGCCGGAGCTCGTGCAGGGCGTGAGCGCAAGCCACTGGACTCGGACCGCATCGACCCGGCGCACTACTGCGCCAGGTGCTCTCCGCGTGCGATTGCGCCGACGATGAGGTCGTGGACCTCCTCCCACCGATGCACGATCTGCGCATAGCTCACGCGGATGACTCGGTACCCCTGCAGCATCAGCAGTGCGTCGTGCCGGTTGTCGGCGTCGCGTTGCGGACCGACGTGGGTTCCGCCGTCGATCTGGACCACGAGCCGATCGCCGAAGAGGAGATCGACACGGTGGCCGAGGATCCGCACCTGCTCCAGTATTCGTACGCCGAGCCAGGTGAAGCGGCTGCGCACGAGGGACTCGAGCCCGGAGTCCGCGAACGGACGGCACTCGGTGAGGAGCCCTCGCGCCCTTCCGGTGAGCGGAAGGCGCGCGAGCGTCGGCAGCTGGATCAGGTGGCGGTTCAGCGCTGATTCCCAGATGACCAGCGCGTCTTCGTACGGCAGACAGCTCGCGATGAGTGCCAGCGCGTTCTCGACAGAGTCCTCGAGCTGGCCGGGCGAACGCGGAAGCAGCGGTTTCGCCCAGTGCACCACGAACCCCGGTCCGCGGGCCTTCGCGTTCGGACGGGAAGCGAAATGCAGCTGTTCGGCAGCCCGGGGGATCCAGAGCCCCAATCGCTCCGCGCGGGTGACGCAACTCACGACCGCGGTGTTACGCGCGGCCTCGACGAGTACCGGGTCGGCCCCGGGGAGCGCGATCCACCCTTTTCGCGGGCGGGAGAGACGGCCCGCTGCGACCGCCTGCGCGATGCGATGGGGCGAGTGTCCGCGTGCGATGGCGTCCCGCGAGCGGACGATTCCTTGGTGGTGTGCGACGAATCCGGTGAGGTGCATGCTCGAGTGTCTCGAGAATCAGAGCGGCCGAGGGGCAGAAGGGGGGATCTGTGGAGAGATCCGCATGCCTGGAAGCGCATACGCGTGATGAGGAGGGTGGATCCCCGGCCGAGTGAACCCCGAAGAGGCTGGGGGTCAGAAGGAGATTCGAGTTCAAGAGGAGGATTCCACGTGAAACATCCTTCTGAACCCGGATCTCCTTCCGAAGCCAACGGCACCCACCAACACCACCCCACCGCCCTACAGTAGAACCATGACCCAGGCCGACTTCTCGCTGCTGCTGCCCGTCTACGCCGGGGACGACGCCGGGTTCCTGCGCCTCGCCTTCGAGAGCAGCGTCGACCGGCAGACCCTGCGCCCGGCCGAGGCGGTGCTGGTGCAGGACGGCCCGGTGCCCGATGCGCTCGCGCAGGAGATCGCCCGGATCGAGCGCGAGAGCCCGATCCCGGTCTCGGTGGTGCGTCTCGAGCAGAACCGGGGCCTCACCGAGGCGCTGAACGCCGGCCTGGCGCGGGCGACGCATCCGGTGATCGCGCGCATGGACGCCGACGACGTCTCGGTGCCCGAGCGGTTCGCGCGCCAGTGGGCGCTCATCGAGCAGGGGTACGACCTGGTCGGCACGGGCATGGTCGAGTTCGAGCACGACCCGGAGACGACCGGCGCGCTGAGGGTCCCGCCGACCGGGCCGGAGCGGATCCGCGAGCACGCGCGCACGCACAACCCCTTCAACCATCCGACGATGATGTACCGGGCGGACGCCATCGCGAAGATCGGCGGCTACGAGCCGTTCGGCAAGATGGAGGACTACTGGCTGGGCATCCGGCTCATCGCCTCCGGCGCGAAGGTCGAGAACCTCGCCGAGCCCCTGCTCAGGTATCGCGTCGGCGCCGGATCGTTCCAGCGCCGCGGCGGCTGGACGGAGGCGAAGACGGAGGCGCGGCTGCAGCGGGCGATGCTGCGCATGGGGTTCGTCTCGCGCGGCCAGTACCTGCGCAACGTGGTCGTGAAAGGCGCGTACCGCCTGCTCCCCGCGGGCGTCAAGAAGGTGCTGTTCCGCCGCTTCGTGGGCGGGGGGCTCCCCGGCGATCGCGCCCAGTAGCCGACCGCGGGCGGCTCGCGGTACTGTCGGCTCAGAGCGAGGAGGTCGACATGGGATTCGCGCTGCTGGCCCTCATCTGCGCGGTCGCGCTGCTCGGCCCCCTGCTCGCGCTGCCCGACCGGTTGCGCCTGCCCGTGGTCATCGGCGAGCTCGCCGTCGGTCTGATCCTCGGGCAGAGCGGATTCCGCATCGCGGACCCCACGGAGCCGACGTTCGCGTTCCTCGGCCAGATCGGTTTCGCCCTGGTGATGGTCGTCGCCGGTTCCCACGTGCCGATCCGCGATCCGGCGCTGCGCAGCGGCATGCGCACCGGTCTGCTGCGCGCGGCGGTCGTGGGTGCGGCCTCGGTGCCGCTGGGATTCGGGATCGCGCAGCTGTTCGGCACCGATCACGGGTGGCTGTACGCGGTGCTGCTCGCCTCGTCGTCGGCGAGCCTGGTGCTCCCCGCCCTCGCCGGAGTGCGCACCGACGTGCCCGTGCTCGAACAGCTGCTGCCCCAGCTCGCCGTCGCCGATGCCGTCTGCATCGTGCTGCTGCCGCTCGCCATCGAACCGAAGAACGCGCTCGGCGCCGGGCTCGGCGCGCTCGTGGTCATCGCCGCCGCGCTGGTCGCCGCCTGGGTCGCGCGACTGCTGGTCACCCGCGGATTCGAGGCGCGGATCCGCGCGGTGTCCCGGGAGCACTCGCTCGCGATCGAGCTGCGCTTCTGGCTGGTGGTGGTGTTCGCGGTCGCCGCTATCGCGACCGCGCTGCACGTCTCGGTCATGCTCGCGGGCTTCGCGTGCGGGATCGCGCTCGCGGCCGCGGGCGAGCCCGAGCGGCTCGGCAAGCAGCTGTTCGCCATCACGGAGGGGCTGTTCGCCCCGATCTTCTTCGTCTGGCTGGGAGCGTCCATTGATCTGCGCCACCTCGTGACGCACCCGCAGGCGATCCTCCTCGGGGTCGTGCTCGGCCTCGGCGCGCTCCTCGTCCACTGCATCCCGGTGCTGCTGCGGCAGCCGTGGCCGGCGGCCATCGTGACGGCCGCGCAGCTCGGCGTCCCGATCGCCGCCGTCTCGATGGGCGAGACGCTCGGGATCCTCGCCTCGGGAGAGGGGGCGGCGATCCTGCTCGGCGCGATGATCACGATCGGCGCGACGACGCTGGCATCGAGGCGGCTGCGCGCCGTCGCCGAGGCGCAGGCACCGGTAGGGTGAGGGAGTGAGATCCGTCGCTCAGGTGCTCGTATTCCCGGCGTACCGTTCGAACCCCTTCCTCAACATGCTCGGCCTCGCGCCCCGTGCGGCGGGGTACCGGTTCCTCGACGCCGTCTCCTGGGACGGGCTGCTGCGCCTGCTGCCGAGCCTCCAGGACGGAGACGTCTTCCATCTGCACTGGACGACTCCGATCCTGCAGCGCGCGCAGGATCGGGCAGCCGCCGAGCAGCGTCTCACCCGCTTCGTTGCGGAGCTCGACGGGCTCCGGCTGAGGGGGGTGCGGCTCCTCTGGACCGTGCACAACCGGCTACCGCACGAGCTCGCGTTCCGCGAGCTCGAGGTCGATCTCATGCGGGCGATCGCGGACCGCGCCGATGCGGTGCACGTGATGGCGCCGGACACCCCGACGGTGCTGTCGGACATCGTGCGTCTCGACCCCGCCACCGTTCGCGTGCTGCCGCATCCGAGCTACGCCGGCATCTACGACACAGGGATCACGCGCGAACAGGCCCGCGCCTCGTTCGGGCTCGAGGACACCGACCACGCGACCCTGTTCATGGGGCAGATCCGCCCCTACAAGGGCATCGGGGAACTGATCGCCGCGAGCGGCACCGCGCAGCGGACCGACGGCGATCTCGTACTGCTGCTCGCGGGGGCGGTCGCCGAAGCGGATCCGGACGAGATCCGGACGGCGATCCCCGCCGGGGTCCGCGCGATCCTCGACCTCGCCTTCATCGACGACGGCGACATGGATCGGTGGCTCCGGGCCGCCGACGTCATGGTGCTGCCGTACCGAGCGATCCTCAATTCGGGCAGCGTGCACCTCGCAGCCACGTTCGGGATCCCGGTGATCCTGCCGGACGAAGCCCACCTCCGCGAGCAGTTCGGCGAGGAACCCTGGGTCGCGTTCTTCGATACGCGGGATCCCGCGGCGTCCATCGCCGAACTGCTCTCAGACACGACGCTGTTCGCGGAGGTGACCGAGGCCGACTTCGACCGGTTCAACCGTGAGATCTCGCCGTTCCGAGTGTCACGGCGGTACCGGATGCTGCTCGACGAGCTCAGGGGCTGGCCGGAGCGCTCGCGAGCTTGAGCCGCTCGAGGAGGTAGGGCGCCATCGTCTTGGTGTAGCTCGCGGTGAGATGCCCGTCCGCGTCGCGGTAGGTGATGACGCCGCCGGTGACCGCCGAGCAGGTGTCGGGGTCGCAGACCAGATCCGAGACCGGCACCAGCGAGGCGTACTGCGGGAGCGACTTCGCGAGCTGGGCGATGCGGTCGGGGAAGCGTTCCGCGACGGAGCGTTTCGTGCCGCACCGGTCCGTGCTCGGATCGAATCCGACGCGTTGGATGCAGATCAGCGAGTCGGAGTCGGGGATCGGAACGGACTCGAGCGCCAGGATCCGGGTGCCCTTCTCGCCCGCGGCCGCCCACAGGGCCTTCGCATCGTCGATGCTGGTCATCTTCGAGAGGGCCTTCCTGGAGGAGGCCGTGAGGATCAGGTCGTAGGGGGTGTCCGAGGTGAACGCCCGCTGGGCGAGCTCCGACTGCTCTTCGCACGGGGCGCCGGGGTGGGGCGTCCACGGGCAGCCCCAGCCGACGTAGGTGGTGATGCGCCAGTTGAGCTGGGGCGCGAGGTCGCGCAGAAGCGGGATGTACATGGCGGCGTGGCTGTCGCCGATCAAGGCGACGTTCCGGGCGCTCGGATCCTTGCTGCCGAAGGTGCACGACGCGTGCGGCACGGTCTGCCCGCGGTAGCAGTCGGCTGAGTACGCGCCCTGGGTGTCCTCGGTGAACCCGTCGACGGATGGGACGAACGTCGGTCCGGGAGTGCACTTCTTCCCGGACTGCAGCGCGGCGGCGCCGAGGCAGCCCGGGGCGACCGCCGCCGCACCGCTCGCGGCCGGCGGGGCTTCGGCGCGGCTGAGGAACGCGCCGCCGCTCACGAGCACCGTCGCGGACGCGGTGAGCAGTGCGACCGCGAGGATCACCGGCGTGCGCCGGTGCGGTCCCTGACGCGGAGCGGCTGCCTTCGCGCCGCGCGGCGCGAGCCAGTCCGAGAACCGGATCGGGTTCTCCACCAGCGCGTAAGTGGCGGCTGCGAGCGCCCAGGTCACGAGCAGCAGGACGCCGGTCAGCAGCGGACTCGACGGCAGCACGGCTGCGGCGAGGATCAGGACCGGGAAGTGCCACAGATAGAGCGAGTAGGAGATGTCGCCGAGGTGCACGGCGAGCCGGTTGGTGAGCGGCGCGGCGATCCGGTCGTATCCGGGGTCGGCGCCGATGCCCGCGAGGATCGCGAGCGCGCTGCCCGCGACGGGCAGCACGGCGAGGACGCCGGGGAAAGCGGCGCCGCCGGGCAGCAGGAGCGCGGTGCCGAGGATGGTGCCCAGCCCCAGCGCGAGCAGCGCACCGCGAAGCGGGTTCGGGATCCGCACGGTCTTGGGGTTGAGGCAGGCGAGCAGCGCGCCGGCGGCGATCTCCCAGAACCGCGTGAACGAGGAGAAGTAGGCGAACGTGGGATCGTTCGCGGTCTGGATCCACGACCAGATGAGCCCCGCGGCGATGAACAGCGCGATCGCGGTGGCGAGGGCCGCCCGTCCGCGACGCCGGAACACCGCGAACACGAGCAGCATGAGCAACGGCCAGAACAGGTAGAACTGCTCCTCGACGGCGAGGGACCAGAAGTGCTGCAGCGGCGACGGCGGCAGGGACTGCTGGAAGTAGTCGGTTCCGGTGCTGGCCATGCGCCAGTTCGCGGCGAGCACCCACGCGCAGAGGGAGTCCCACCAGAGCGAGACCGCCCTGGCGTGGGGGAGTACGAAGCCTCCGACCAGGAGGGTCGACGCGATGACGAGCACCGATGCCGGGGCGATACGTCGGATGCGCCGGACGTAGAAGTTCCGCAGCGAGATGCTCCCGGTGCGGTCGTGCTCGCGCAGGAGCAGGCCGGTGATCACGAACCCGGAGATGACGAAGAACACGTCGACGCCGATGTAGCCGCCGGACGGCCAGCCGAAGCCGTGGTCGAGCATGACGAGCAGGACTGCGAGGGCGCGCAGCCCCTGGATGTCTCGGCGATGCGCGGTGCGGACCCCGGCGGGGGACCTCCCCTGGGAAGCCTCGATAGTGCCGGCCGGGGGTGTTGACATCTAATATCCTTGTGCGCTGTGCGGGGTGATGCGGGCATTGCTCGGGCGCGCGCCCGGTCACGGGATGAGAATACCGGGCCTGCGTATGGGATCCTGACCGCGCGCGCGTCGAAAACTTGAAGTATGGAAGAATCCTGAGAAGGAATGCCCGGAAATGAAGTGCCGGGGCGTCTGCTCAGGAAGGAACACCGCGCTTGAAGATCAGTGTGAAAGGTTGCGGGTACCTCGGGGCGGTTCATGCTGCTGCGATGGCGACGCTCGGACATGAAGTGGTCGGTGTCGACCCTGATGCGCGGAAGATCGAACTGCTCCAATCCGGCGAGACCCCGTTCTTCGAACCCGGGCTCGATGAGATCCTCCGGGCCGGGCTCGCGTCCGGTCGGCTCTCCTTCAGTACCGAGACCGAGCGCGCCGCCGGAGCGCAGGTGCACTTCATCGCGGTGGGCACACCGCAGAGCGCGGATTCGGGAAGCGCCGACCTCAGCTACGTGCGTGCGGCGATCGCCGATCTGCTTCCGCTCCTCGGGCCGGATCAGCTCGTCGTCGGGAAGTCGACCGTCCCGGTCGGCACCGCGGCGGAACTCGCCCGGCTCGTGAGCGAGACCGGTGCGCGTCTCGCGTGGAACCCCGAGTTCCTGCGCGAGGGCTTCGCCGTGCAGGACACCATCGCCCCGGACCGACTGGTGTACGGCGTGGATCGGGAGTCCGGGGACGCGGATGCCGCGGTGCTCGACGCGGTCTACGCGGAGGCGCTGGCGGCGGGGACGCCCCGGATCGTCACCGACTACGCGACGGCCGAGCTCGTGAAGGTCGCCGCGAACTCCTTCCTGGCGACCAAGATCAGTTTCATCAACGCCATGTCCGAGATCGCGGAGACGGTCGGCGCGGACGTGGTGACGCTCGCCGATGCGATCGGGCACGACGAACGCATCGGCCGCAAGTTCCTCGGGG
This sequence comes from Leucobacter iarius, assembly GCF_039530105.1. Classification (NCBI taxonomy): domain Bacteria; kingdom Bacillati; phylum Actinomycetota; class Actinomycetes; order Micrococcales; family Microbacteriaceae; genus Leucobacter; species Leucobacter iarius. The sequence continues at coordinate 776,908 of NZ_BAAAOB010000001.1, forward strand.
CCGGGCTCGGCTTCGGGGGCGGCTGCCTGCCGAAGGACATCCGCGCGTTCGTGGCGCGGGCCGAGGAGCTCGGAACGGGCGAGTCCGTCGCGTTCCTGAAGCAGATGGACGAGATCAACCTGCGGAGGCGGCAGCGGGTCGTCGATCTGGTCGTCGGCAGCTTCGACGGTTCGGATCTCGGCGACGGCGCGACGCCGCTCGCCGGGCGGTCGGTCGCGATGCTGGGCCTGTCGTTCAAACCGAACTCCGACGACGTCCGCGACTCACCCGCGCTCGATGTCGCAGCGCGGCTGCACGCCCTGGGCGCCGTCGTCTCCGCGTACGATCCGGAGACGAACCGAAACGCCGCGGCTCGCGTGCCCGATCTGCGGTACTGCGATTCCGTCGAGGACGCCGTACGCGGCGCCGAGATCGTCGTGCTCGGGACCGAGTGGCTCGAGTTCCGCGAGCTCGACCCGGCCGGTCTGCGGACGCAGGTCGAACGCGCGGTGATCGTCGACGGGCGGAACGCGCTCGACCCCGATGCCTGGCGGGGAGCCGGCTGGACCTACCACGGGATGGGCCGATGAGCGGCACGGAGCGGACGGCCTCCGTCGCGATCGTGATCCGCACGAAGGACCGGCCGGAGTTCCTGCGCCGCGCTCTCGTGAGCATCGTCGGGCAGAGCTTCGGGGACTGGCAGGCCGTGATCGTGAACGACGGCGGCGATCCCGCGCTCGTACGTGAGACGGTGGCGGAGCTCGACGCCGAGCAGCAGGCCAAGTTCCGGTTCGTGGATTCGGCGGAGTCGCGCGGACGCTGGGTGAGCGCGAACGCCGGCGTGCTCGCCACCACCGCGCCGCTGCTCGTCCTGCACGATGACGACGACACCTGGCACCCCGAGTTCCTCGCCCGTGCGACCGCCTATCTCGAGCAGCGGCCCGAACGCGTCGGTGTGGTGGCGCGGATCGAGCGGCTCTGGGAGGAGCGCGACGCGAGCGGTGTTCTGGTCCCGGTGCGTCGCGAGGTGTTCCAGGGGCACCTGGCGAACCCCACGCTGAGCGCGGCGCTGCTGTTCAACCGGTTCGTCCCCATCGGATACCTCTATCGACGGAGCCTGCACGAGGAGTTCGGCCTGTACGAGGAGGCGCTCCCGGTGATCGGCGACTGGGACTTCAACCTGCGGGTGCTTTCGAAGCACTCGCTCGAGTTCCTCGAAGGCGAACCCCTCGCGTACTGGCACCACCGCGAGGGCGTGACCGGGTCCGCGGGCAACAGCGTGATCCACGCGAGCGACGACCACGTCAAGTACGACGAGCTCGTGCGCGACGAGGCGCTGCGGGAGTTCGTGGATCAGTTCGGTCTCGGCCTGCCGCTGTACCTCACGAAGTTCGTGAACGGGCGGATCGCGAATCTCGAGCGCCAGCTGCGCCGGGAGATCCGCGAGGAGGGCGAACGCACCCGGGCAGAGATGCTCCGGATCAGCACCATCACACGGCTCAAGCGCCTGGCGCGGCGCGGCATCGGCTCCCGCGACGAGTAGCGGGTGCGCCGGCGGACGGAACCCCGTTCCGGCCGCCGGCGTCCTCCGGAGAGCTAGTTCGCGTCGAAGCGCATGCCGCCTTCGATGGCGAAGCCGGCCGTACCGTTCTGGAACTCCATCTTGCGCAGCTCGTAGTTCTCGAGGATGCCGCTCGGCGAGCCGACCATGAACCCCCAGGGGCCCTGCGGGCCGCCGGACTTGCGGTAGGCCGCGAGGAACACGCCCTTCCCGAGGCCGACGGTCGCCTTGTCCGCCCCGAGGCGATCGACGAGCGCGACGGATGAGGTGATCATGCCCTTGTCGAACTCCTGAACGAAGCCGCCGCCGTTCTCGGAGACCTCCTGCTGGGGGCCCAGCGGGCGGCCCCAGCGACCGGGGTCGCGGCGGTAGAGCTCGTAGATCTCGCCGACGATGGGGTAGTGGTTCTCGTCGCCCGCACCGCGCGGCTTCACGAACTCGATGGCCTCGTCGATGGGGCCGTCGAAGATCATCCGACCCTGCTCGAGCACGATTCCGCGTTCGCAGAGCTGCTGCACCTGACCGGCGTTGTGGCTGACCACGAACATGGTCTTCCCCTGGTCCTGCAGCTCGAGCATCTTCGCCGTGCACTTCTCGCGGAACTGGGCGTCGCCGACCGAGAGGATCTCGTCGACCAGCAGCACGTCGAGCTCCGTGTGGATCGCGACCGAGAAACCGAGGCGCGAGTACATGCCCGAGGAGTAATGCTTCACCTCGGTGTCGATGAAGTCGCCGATCTCGGAGAACGCGAGGATCGACTCGAAGTTCGCGTCGGTCTCCTCCTTGCTCATACCGAGGATCGCGGCGTTCAGGTAGACGTTCTCGCGGCCGCTGAGGTCGGGATGGAAGCCCGCACCGACCTCGAGCAGACCGGCGATGCGGCCTCGGGTGCGCACCCAGCCTTGGTCGGGCGACATGACGCCCGAGAGGAGCTTGAGGGTGGTCGACTTGCCCGAGCCGTTCCGGCCGAGCAGCGCGACCGACTGCCCCTCGGGCACCGAGAAGCTGATGCCGTCGAGCGCGTTGAAGTCGCTCGACAGCGGCTTGCGCTTGATCGACGCGATGAACGTCTCCTTGAAGGAGTGCGTGTGCTTGATCTTGAAGGTCTTGCGCACGTCGTCCAGCACGATCGCCGGGCGCGTATCGGCCTCAGAGATTTTGGGCAAAGGACCCCTCCAGTTTGCGGAAGACGAGCTGGCCGATGATCAGGGTCACGAGCGAGATCGCGAAGCCGATGCTCACGTAGACATCGAGGGTCGGGAGATGCCCGGCCTTCGGCACGAGCGGGTTCCAGAACGCTTCGTGGAACAGCTCGACCGCGCCCGTCATCGGATTCGACATGTAGATATGGAACAGCCACTCGGGGGCGCGCTCGTGCACCATCGACCAGGAGTAGAGCACCGGCGATGCCCAGGTCGCGAACATGAGGATCAGGTCGACGAAGTTGCGAGCATCCCGATAGGCGACGTTGACGGCGCCGAAGAACAGTCCGAGGCCGAGGGCGAACATGAGGATCATGACGACGCCGAGGACGAAGAACAGGATCTGCAGCCAGGAGATGGTCAGGCCGCAGAGCAGCGCCACGATCAGCAGGAGCACGGCCTGCGGCAGGAAATGGATGAGCGCGACGCCGATCGCGGAGACGGGGAAGAGCTCCCGCGGCAGGTAGATCTTCTTGATGAGCGAGCGGTTGTCGACGACCGATCCGGTCGTGTTGCGCAGCGCCTCGCTGAAGAGATTGACCGCGACGATGCCGGCGAACAGGTAGACCGGGTACAGCGGAGTGTCCTTGTGGCCGCCCATGATGACCCCGATGACGAGGTAGTACATGAGGAACTGCGCGGCGGGGCGCACGTAGGACCAGATCCAGCCGAGCACGGACCCGTGGTAGCGGGTGGCCACGCCCTTCTTGACGAGGAGCGAGAGCAGATGCCAGTAGCGGAAGACGTCGAAGAGCCCGCGGCTCGCGCCCGGCGTGCTGTAGTCCGGGTCGTTCAGAACGGAAGTATCGCGCACGGTCTCAGATTCTATCCGCGAGAACTGACGGCTTGAGCTCGCCGTGGGAGCGCCACCAGGTGATGGTCTCCGAGAGCTCGTCGAGCTCCGGGACGACCCAGCCCTCGGTCAGCAGATCTCCGCCGCGGTAGGCGGTCAACAGGGCGTCCGCGAGCTCCACCGGGTACCCGGCACGGTCGAGGCCGACGGCGTTGATACCCGCGATGCGCGGCGGGGTCCCGTAGACCTTCGCGAAGGGCGGTACGTCACGGGTCACGGGCGTGCCCATGCCCACCATCGCGCCGTGCGCGATGATGCGGCGCTGGTGCACGACGGCGTTCATGCCGATGTTGACCCAGTCGCCGATGGCGCAGTGGCCGCCGATGCTCACGCCGGCCGACACCGTGGAATCGGCGCCGAGCAGCACATCGTGCGCGAGGTAGGCGCGGTTCAGCACCCAACTGCGCGCGCCGACCGTGGTCTCGCGGTAGCTGCCCTGGTGGATCACTGCGCCCTCGCGGATCACCGCGCCGGCGCCGATGCGCACACCGGCGTGCTGCAGGTCGCCCGTCCAGGCGGTGTTCTGCGGCAGGTTGCTCATCTCGGGGGGTGCGCCGATCATGGCGCCGGCGCCGATCCAGGCGCCGTCCTCGATCACGCAGGGGCCGAGGATCACCGCGCCGGGGCCAATCGACACTCCCGCACCGATCTCGATGCCCTCGCCGACGAACGCGGAGGGGCTGATCGGGCTGCTCGCGTCGCTCATGCGCGCGCCGTGAGGTCCAGCGCGACGCCCGACCTGGCCGACTCGATGGCGGCCTCGGCGACGCGCAGGGTCTCGGTGCCCTCGCGCAGGGTGACGGCGTCGGAGCGGACGCCGAGGATCGCGTCGCGGAAGGCTTCGTGCTCGGAGCGGAGCGGCTCGCGCTTCTCGAGGGCGAACCGCGTCACGGTGCCCTCGCTCACCCCCCGGAACGCCGCGACGGCGTCCCAGGAGCCCTCATGGGTGCCGTTCTCGTAGAAGGTGAGGTCGGCCGTCAGCGTGTCGGCGACGAACGCGCCGCGTTCGCCGGTGACGAGGGTGAGGCGCTCCTTGAACGGGGTCAGCCAGTTGACGATGTGGTTGACCATGATCCCGTTGGCGAGCTTGCCGGTGATCGAGACCATGTCCTCGTGATCGCGTCCGGAGCGATGGGTCGTCTGGGCCGCGAGGGTCGCGTAGTGCGACTGCGCGAGCCAGGCCGTGAGGTCGATGTCGTGGCTGCCGAGATCCTTCACGACGCCCACGTCGGCGATGCGCGCGGGGAACGGGCCCTGCCGGCGGGTCTGGATCTGGTAGACCTCGCCGAGATCGCCGTTCGCGATGCGCTCGCGCAGGCTGATGAGCGCGGGGTTGAACCGCTCGACGTGGCCGACGGCTGCGACCTTGCCGGCCGCGTCGAAGGCGGCGACGAGGCGCTCGGCCGCAGGGAGCTCGTGCGCGACGGGCTTCTCGATGAGCGCGTGCACGCCGGCTTCGGCGAGCGCCAGGCCGACCTCTTCGTGGAACTTGGTGGGGACGGCGACGACGACCGCGTCGACCCCCGCGTCGATGAGGCCCTGCACGGAATCGAACATCGGGGTCTTGCCGGCGACGCCGTGGGGATCGCCCATCGCGTCGGCGACGGCGACGAGGTCGATACCCTCGACCTCGCGGATCACCCGGGCGTGGTGGCGCCCCATCATGCCGAGGCCGATCAGGCCGTACTTGATCGTCACGTCTTCTCCCAACGGTTCGGTAGTCAAGCGTTCCCAGTGTAGGGAATCAGATTTTGCAGCCGGTGATCTTGTAGAGCACCGCGTCGCCCTGGCGATCGACCTCGGTGAGGATCGGCGAATCCTGCAGGCCCCGGAGGCCACGGTACAACTCGGGGGTGGGGGATCCCTTGATGCGGTACTGCCGCCCGCCGAACTCCAGCACGTAGTCCACCCGCAGATCGGACACCAGCGGGCAGGCGCCGGCTCCGAGCTCGCGGAACTCGGCGCCGAGCTTGAGCGCTTCGGCCCCGAAGTCGCCCTTCAGGTGCGGGAACACCACCTGGCGATCCGCAACACCCAGCGCGAAGGCGGTTCCGGACCAGGGATCCCCGAGGATCACTGCGTCCTTCGGCACGGTTCGGTCCAGCCGCTGGAGGAGCTGCTCCTCGTCGGGGCTCAGAAGCGCGGAATCCGCGGTGAACGAATAGGTGCCCCGCATGTGCTCGATCTGCGTGGCGATGGGGCGGCCGATCGCCATCGCGGCGATGATCAGCACGCCGACGACCGTCGCCACGACGGTGACGATCCTGCCGCGCGAACCCGCGGCGCGCGACGCGAAGAACTCACCGAAGCCTCGGACGATCCAATCGAGCAGCAGCGCTGCTCCGACGGCCGCGAGGGGGATCGCGACGACCGGGATGAGCGCGGCGAGGCGATTCGCGTCGTTGTACCAGGCGCCCGTGATCAGCGTTCGGAACGGGCCGTTGGTTCCGCTCGCGATCGTGTAGAGCGCGAGCGAGATCAGGTAGGAGATGGGCAGCCAGCGGTGGCGCTTCATCAGGATCAGGGTCGCGATTCCGAGCGCGATGAGCAGGGTGAGCCCCCAGGCGTGGGAGCCGGTGAACGGGCCGTTGCCGAGGGCGCTCTCGAAGGCGGCGCGGACGCTTCCCTCGAACTCGCGGATGTTGTCCCCGGTGCGGACCAGCACCCACATCGCGAGGATGGCAGCGGCCGCGAGGACCAGCGCGATCGTCCGCCAGACCCGGGTGCTCCTGCGCAGCGGCAGGCGCCGCACCGTCAGTGCAGTGGCCCCGAGGAGCGGCAGGACGAGTGCTGCGTAGCCGAACAGCGCGTTCGGCTGGGCGAGCGTCGCGGCGCCGAGCGAGCCGATGGCCGCGACCCAGAGCGAGACCGACGGGAGCCGGATGCCCAGGGGGCGGCTGCGGAGGGCGAGATGGGTGAAGCCGAGGGCGTAGGGGATGAGCGCGGTCGACAGGACGTTGGGGTAGAGGACGCCCCATGTCAGCAGCAGGTAGGGGAACGCGCTGAACGCCGCGACGATGACGGCCAACGGGAGCACGGCCTCCGGGCGTCGGGGGAGGAACGGGCGCGTGAGGAAGAGCATGCCGGCCGGCCACACGAGCGCACCGGTGGCGATCGCGAACGCGTTCACCGAGACGGCGATGCCGCTCCCCGCGAGCTGGGACACCAGCGCGGCCGACGCGTGCCACAGCGTGGGGTAGAAGGCCGTGGCGCTGTGCGGGCTGGTGAGATTCATGTGCAGCGGCGACGAGTCCCCGGTGCGGAGGATCTCGGCCACCGCGTTGAAATGGAAGACGTTGTCGTAGGTCTGCGAGATGTTGTCGGGCAGGATGAAGCCCTGCTTGAGGTGGTAGGCGATGATGCCGCCGGAGACCAGGAAGAACGCTCCGGTGCAGACCCAGGTCCTGAGCGGGATCCGGCGGAGCGAGCTCAGGAAGCCCGAACGAGGGACCGAGGTTCCCGAGAAGCGGAGCACCAGCCAGAGCACGGCGGTGAGGATCACCGAGAGGGCGGCGACCGGGAGCAGGCTCCAGGGGACGCCGATCATCGGAGCGAGCACGCTCGCGACGGAGATCACGGCGAAGGACGCCGCGATCGAACCCGCGATGAAGGAGATTCCGCGGAGACGCAGGGCCCAGGCGACCGGAGCTCCGGGGACGACCGCGAGGAGGAGGGCGACGGCGATCGCGGGGATCGCGGCGATCCAGCTCACTGCTCGGTGTCCTTCTCCTGCTCGGCCCGCTCGCGGTTGCGGGCATCCATGAGCGCGACGGCGCGGGCCAGCTGGGTCACGCGCGCATCGCTGCGGGCCTTCGCCCGGATGATCGCCACCGCGAACGCCAGGACGGCGATGATGAAGACGTAGAGCAGCAGGTCGGTGCCGCGGCCGATCCCGAAGAGGTGGGCGACCGCCGTCAGCACGTTCGGGAACAGGATCGCGAGCACCGCCGCGATGACGAAGAGGATCGCGAAGATGCGCTTCAGCGCGAGCGAGCGCTCGCCGGGGAGAAAACGGACCGCGAGCGCCGCGATGAGCACGACGCCGAGGATGAGCAGGAGCTGGAAGATGGACATGCGCGCCTACCGGATGATGAGGTCGATGAGGATGTTGACCGAGTTGAGCAGCGACTGCCCCTTCGCCTTCGAGTAGTCGCTGTAGATGACCTCGACGGGCTGCTCGGCGTAGGGGAGACCGGTGCGGCCGAGCTGCACGACGATCTCGGTGCCGTGGGCCATGCGGTCCTGGCGGAGGCGGATCCGGCTCAGCGCGTCCTGTCGGATCACGCGGAGACCGTTGTGCGCGTCGGTGAGCTTCGTGCGCGTGGTCCAGTTGGTGACGGCGACCGCGGTCTTGAGCACGATCTTCTTGAGGAGGCCGGGCTTCGTGCGGTCGTCGAGGAAGCGGGATCCGAAGACGATCGCGAGGTCCTCGGCCCGGGAGCGGTCGAGCATCGCCACCGCGTCCTCGACACGGTGCTGGCCGTCCGCGTCGAAGGTGACAACGTACTCGGCGCCGCGCTCGAGCGCGTACTCGAAGCCGGTCTGCAGCGCCGCGCCCTGCCCCAGGTTGATGGGGTGGGTGACGAGGCGCGCACCCGCCTCGGACGCGATCCGACCGGAGCCGTCGCTCGACCCGTCGTCGATGCAGACGACGTTGGCGAAGTCGGGCCGCAGACCGCGGATCACCTCGCCGATCACCGTCGCCTCGTTGTAGAGGGGGATCACGACCCAGGTGTCGGCGTTGCCGGGAGCTGCGGTCGCGCTCGCGGGCGAAGGGTCAGTCATGTCACTTATTCTGACAGATGCACGCTGAGGGCCGAGGACCTGTCCGGAGAAGCCGCGAGCGGTGCTCCGGGTTGTGTCCGGCTGGGACAGAAGCTAGCGTGGACGCGAACCTTCAAGCATGACTTGAATGTTTGAGGGCAACAGGAGGGAAGCGCGGGATGGCGCCGAAACGACCGATCGCGCGTCTGCGCGCCCTGCTCGCGCTCGCGGTCGGGGTCGGTCTGCTCGCCGCCCCCCTCGCCGCGGTCACGCCCGCGCAGGCTGCGCCCGTCACCGGATTCAACCCGGGCAACATCATCGCGGACTCCGTGTTCTACGACGGCAACGCGATGAATGCCGCGCAGGTGCAGGCGTTCTTGAACGGCAAGGTGCCGCGCTGCACGATCGGGGACCCCGGCCGGGCGCCCGGCACCCCGATCTACGGGTCCACCGTTGCGAAATCCTGCCTGCGCAATTTCACCATGAGCACGTCGAGCCGCGCCGCGAACCAGATCTGCGCGGCGTACCCCGGCGCGGTCGGTGAATCTGCCGCCCAGATCATCGCCAAAGTGGGCAAGGCCTGCGGGATCAGCCCGAAGGTGCTGCTCGTGATGCTCGAGAAGGAGCAGACGCTCGTCAGTGACGACTGGCCGACCGTCCGCCAGTTCAACGTCGCGATGGGCTACGCCTGCCCCGACTCCGGGCCGGGGAACTCGGCGAACTGCGATTCGGCATATTACGGCTTCTTCAACCAGGTGTACTGGGGTGCGTGGCAGCTGAAGAAGTACCGCATCAGCGGACCGTTCAACTTCGTGCCGGGCAAGACGAACACGATCCAGTGGAACCCGAACGCCGGATGCGGCACCTCTCAGGTGTACATCCAGAACTGGGCGACGGCCTCGCTCTACATCTACACGCCCTACCGCCCGAACCAGGCTGCGATCAACGCCGGCTGGGGGACGGGTGACTCGTGCTCGTCGTACGGCAACCGGAACTTCTACCTCTTCTTCACGAGCTGGTTCGGCAGCACGCAGCTGCCCTACCCGGTGGACGGCGGGATCCTCTCCTACTGGCAGGCCAACAACGGCTGGCTGGGTGCTCCGACCGCCGCGCCCGTGTCGAGCACCGCCAACGGGGGCGGACGCACCCAGCAGTTCGCGGGCGGCATCGTCTACGAGCCGAAGAGCGGACAGCCCTCGGGCATGACCCGCACGAGCCCCCTGTTCATCGCCTACGGCAACGCCGGAGGACCGGCCGGATCCTGGGGATGGCCGATCGCTCCCGGGGTCAACCAGGGCGGCTCCGGCAACACGGTGATGCGCTTCCAATCGGGCTCCGTGGTCGAGGCGAAGGGTGTCGGCGTGTTCCTGGTCCCCGAAGCGCTCCGCGTCGTCTGGGAGCAGAGCGGCGGATTCAACGGGTCGGTGGGCTATCCGCTGAAGAACTCGGGGAAGTCGTCGAGCGGTGCGCTGGGGCAGGACTTCAAGAAGGGGACCATCGTCTCCAGCAGCGCCGGCGGCGCACGCGTCGTCGACGCGCGCTTCCTGACCGCCTGGCGCGCGCTCGGCGGGCTCTCGGCGGCAGCCGGCGTCCCCGTCGGTGCGCCGGCGACGAGCACCGCGAACGGCGGCGGGACGACCTACCCGCTGCAGGCCGGCACGATGTACCTCTCTCCCGGAGGATCGTCGACCCTTGTCGCCGGTCGATACCGCAACGCCTACGATGCGACGGGCGGGGTCGGCGGAACCTTCGGATGGCCCATCGGGCCCATGCAGTGCCAGCTCGCGGGGGACGGATGCGCGACCCCGTTCCAGTTCGGGGTCGGTCTGTGGAGCGGCGCCTCGGGGCTCGTGAAGGTCTCGCCGAAGGCCTACACGGCCTGGAAGCCGAGCGCGGCGAAGCTCGGTTACCCGAAGGCGCCCGCCGCGGCGGTCGGCACGGGCGAGTCCGCGGGCACCGTGCAGCGCTTCGCCGCCGGTGACATCTACGAGTCGAAGGCCGGCGCGTTCGTGCTGCCCGACGGCAAGCTCCGCGACGGATACCTCGCCGCCGGCGGGCCTACCGGAGCCTGGGGTTGGCCGAAGGGCGCGGCGACGTGCTCGGCCGACGGCACGAAATGCTCGATGGCCTTCGCCGCGGGCACCGCGACCTGGACCGCGACCGGCGGGCTGGACTTCGTCAGGGACCTGCAGAGCGTGCCGAAGCAGCGGATCAGCGGCGGCGACCGGTTCGAGACCGCGGTCGAGGCCTCGAAGGCGGGCTACCCCGCGACGGCCGGAACCGTGCTCATCGCGAACGGCCTCGACTACCCCGACGCGCTGAGCGCCGGCGCGCTCGGCGCGAAGTGGAAGGCTCCGCTGCTCCTCGCCCGGCCGACGAGTCTGCCCGCATCGACGCGGGCCGAGATCGTGCGGCTCAAGCCGAATCGCATCGTCGTGGTCGGCGGCACCGGGGCCGTGAGCGACGGTGTCGTGACCGAGCTCAAGAAGCTCGCCGGGCGAGTCGACCGCGTTTCGGGTCCCGACCGCTACGCCACCTCCGTCGCCATCGCGCAGCAGGGGTGGCCGACGGGGACCGCTTCGCAGGCCTTCCTCGCGACGGGGACCGGTTTCGCCGACGCGCTCGCCGCGGGTGCCGCGGCCGGCGTGGTGAACGCGCCGGTGCTGCTCGTGCCCGGGAACGCGAGCAGCGCCCCGGCCTCCGTGACCGCGGAGCTCTCCCGCCTCGGCGTCACCCAGGTGCGCATCGCGGGCGGCACCGGTGCCGTCTCGACGGGAGTCCAGAACTCGGTCGCCGCGGGTCGCTCGGTGGTGCGGTACGCAGGGGTCGATCGCTACGACACGTCGGCGCGCATCGCGAACGGCATCATCGCGAAGGGCGCCGGAGTCGACGTGTACTGGGCGAACGGTCTCGGCTTCGCCGACGCGCTCGCGGGAGGCGCGGTCGCCGGTTCGCGAGGCGCACCGCTGCTGCTCACCACGTCGAGCTGCGTTCCGGGCTCCGTCTTCGACGCGACGGGCCGGGTCGTCGGCAACCGGATCCTGCTGCTGGGCGGTGCGGGCGTGCTCGACGGCGGCGTGCTCGCCGGCCGGCGCTGCCAGTCCTGACCGAGCCGGGGCGCTCGCGGCCCGATTCCGGCTGCGGTCGGACGGTGCACGGGGGTTTTCGGTATCGCCGGACTATTGGGTATATTTCCCCTGTGAGTTTCTTGTGCTGGGAGACTCCGAAATCTCATCCCCCCGAATGAAGTGAGAAATCGAAGATGATTCAGAGGAAATCCGCGTTCGCGGTCGCGGCGATCGCGAGCTGCGCACTGATCGCCGGTCTGACGACGCCGGCCTGGGCCGAGGACGCCGCGCCGCAGCCGGTCGAACCGCAGACGACCGCTCCGGCCGAGACGCCGGATGCCGGGAACGCGGCGCCGGAGAGCCCCGCCGCCGAGACTCCGGCCCCGGACGCGCCGGCTGGCGACGCACCGACGCCGACCTCGCCGGCCCCCGCTGCGACCGATGCGCCGGCCGCTGCCGCGCCGACCGCGAACGCCCCCGTCGCGGTCAGCGAATCGAAGGTTGAAGACGACCAGTTCGCCCCGGCGGGCTACATGAACGGCACCCCCAACAAGCGGATCAGCGGTGCGGACCGCTTCGACACGGCGGTCGCGGTGTCCAAGCACGGCTACCCCTCGACCGCATCCACGGTCATCGTCGCCAACGGTCTCAACTACCCCGACGCGCTGAGCGCGGGTGCCCTCGGCGCGAAGCTGAAGGCGCCGCTGCTCCTCAGCGGTCCGAAGAGCATCTCGGCCCCCACGCTCGCCGAGATCAAGCGCCTGAAGCCGAGCCGCATCATCGTGGTCGGCGGCACCGGGGTGGTCAGCAACAGCGTCGTCTCGAAGCTCAAGGGCCTGACGGGCGACGTCAAGCGGGTCGCCGGCGCGGACCGCTACGCCACCTCGATCGCGATCGCGAAGGAGGGCTGGCCCAACGGCAGCGCGAGCAACGCGTTCCTGGCGACCGGCGCGAACTTCGCCGACGCGCTCTCCGCGGGTGCGGCAGCGGGCAAGCTCAAAGCTCCGGTGCTGCTCGTCCCCGGCACCCAGCGCACCGCTCCCGCGGCTGTGAAGTCCGAGCTCACGCGACTGGGCGTCAGCACCGTGCGGATCGCCGGCGGCACCGGCGCGGTCTCGAACGGGATCCAGAGCTCGATCTCGGCTGGTCGCACGGTGAAGCGCTACGCGGGTGCCGACCGCTACGACACCTCGGCGAGCATCGCCAAGGACAACAGCATCTTCTCCGCGGCCAACCGGGTGAACACCTACTGGGCGAGCGGATCCGGCTTCGCCGACGCGCTCGCCGGCGGCGCCGTCTCGGGCGCCAAGGGCTCCCCGCTGCTGCTCTCGACGCCGAGCTGCGTGCCGACGAGCATCTACACGGCGAACGATCGCATCGCCGGGAACGACACGTTCCTGCTCGGCGGGACCGGTGCGCTCGCCAACACGGTGCTCTACGGCAACGAGTGCATGAAGAAGCCGTCCGGCGCGAGCGCCGCGAACTTCAGCGGCATGCAGTGGCTGTACACGAAGGCGAACGCGTTCCGCTACAGCAACGGCGAGTCGGGTTTCCGTATCGCGGATGCCCAGCGCACGATCGATCGCAAGCAGTGGATCGGCACTTCGGCGTACAACTGGGCGGTCAACCGCTCGAAGGCGGGGATCCGCACCGGGTCCCAGCTCGAGAACCCGAAGCCGCCGATCGGCACGATCGCGCAGTCGACGTCCTACAACAATTACCCGAACCGTCTGCAGAAGACCTGGGACATGTGGATCGGCGACGCCGAGATCAAGAGCTGGCTGCTCGAGCCGCAGGGCGACATCCGCTTCTCCTTCAGCATCGGCTACTACGACACGAAGAGCATCGCCTACGCGTCGATGTACATCATGGTGACCGAGAACTCCGGAGTCTGACGCCCGGAGCGATCGTGGCGGGCCGGGAGCGTGGAATCGCTCCCGGCCCGCCGCCGTTTCATCGGCGACCCGGCGGGGCACGGTATTCTCGTGGGTGCGCCGATCCAGCGCGCCCGGTTCAGAAAGGTCGCATATCCATGGCACCCGAGTTCATCCCCGCAGCGAAGCCCATCGTCGGTGACGAGGAGCGCGCCGCCGTCGACCGCGTGCTGCGATCCGGCATGATCGCGCAGGGCCCCGAGGTGAAGACCTTCGAGCAGGAGTTCGCCGAGCACTTCGTGCAGGGACGCACCACGGTCGCCGTCAACTCGGGCACCAGCGGTCAGCACCTCGGGCTCCTCGCGGCGGGCGTCGGCCCGGGCGACGAGGTCATCGTGCCGTCGTTCACCTTCGCCGCGACGGGCAACTCGGTCGCGCTCACCGGGGCGACCCCGGTGTTCGTCGACATCGAGCCCGACTTCTTCACCCTCGATCCCGAGGCGGTGCGCGCCGCGATCACGCCGCGCATCAAGGGGATCATGCCGGTGCACCTCTACGGGCACCCGTTCCTGGTGGATCAGATCGAGGCGATCGCGCAGGAGCACGGCCTCGCCATCTACGAGGACGCGGCGCAGGCGCACGGCGCGAGCTGGAGCGGCCGCCCCGTCGGCACCCTCGGCGCGTTCGCCATGTTCAGCCTCTACCCGACCAAGAACATGACCTCGGGCGAGGGCGGCATGGTGACCTGCTCCACCGAGGAGATCGCCCGGCAGATGCGCCTGCTGCGCAACCAGGGCATGGAGACGCAGTACGCGAACGAGGTCATCGGTTTCAACACCCGCATGACCGACATCCACGCGGCGATCGGCCGCGTGCAGCTGACCAAGGTCGACGGCTGGACCGCCCAGCGCCAGCGCAACGCGGCCGTGCTGAACGCCGGGCTCGCCGAGATCGACGGTGTGCGGACGCCGAAGGTGCACGAGAACGCCGTGCACGTCTACCACCAGTACACAGTCCGACTCGACGCCGGTGAGCGCGATCGCATCCACACCGCGCTGAAGGAGGAGCACGGCGTGGGCTCGGGGGTCTACTACCCGATCCCGAACCATCGCCTGCCCTCGCTCGCGCCCTTCGCTCCGGGCCTCGACCTGCCCGAGACCGAGCGCGCCGCCCGCGAGGTGCTCTCGCTGCCGGTGCACCCGTCGCTCACCGAGGGCGATCTCGAGCGCATCGTGACCGCGGTCTCCGCGGTCGTGCGCGCCGGCGCGTAAGGGGATCATGCGAGTCGCCATCGCGAGCCGCATCTTCGAACCGGAACCGAGCGCGGCTTCGGTGCGCCTCGCTGCGCTCGCGAACGCGCTGACCGAGGCCGGCCACGAGGTCACGGTGTTGACCGTGAAACCGCCGAAGCACCTCGCCGCCGCGGCCGACGACGGTGCCCGCGCGTACCGCGTGCGGCGATTCCCCGTGCTGCGCGATCGCACGGGATACGTGCGCGGATACCTGCAGTACCTGAGCTTCGACGTCCCGCTGCTGTTCCGCATCCTGTTCGGCAGTCGTTTCGACGCCGTCGTGATCGAGCCGCCGCCCACCACGGGCTTCTTCGGAAGGATCGCGACCGCGATCCGACGGACGCCCTACGTCTACTACGCGGCCGACATCTGGTCGGATGCGGCGAGCCAGACGGGTGCTGGTGGCGCGATCGTCCGGATCGTCGCCGCGGTCGAGCGCTGGGTGCTGCGCGGTGCCCGGATCGTGCTCGCCGTGTCGCCGGGAGTCCGCGACCGCCTGGCCGAGCTCGGGATCACCGAGGGCGTCACCATGATCGGCAACGGGGTCGACGTGACCCCGTACGGCGCGGACGGCGCTGCCGTGGAGACCGAGCATCCGACGTTCGTCTACGCGGGCACGGCATCCGAGTGGCACGGGGCCGAGGTCCTCGTCGACGCGTTCGCCGCCGTCCGCGCGCAGCGCGAAGACGCACGGCTGCTGTTCATCGGCGGCGGGTCCGAGCGCGAACGGCTCGTGGAGCGAACCCACGAGCTCGGAGTGTCCGCAGCGGTGGAGTTCCGGCCCGTGCTTCCTCCGGCGGCCCTCGCCGAGGTGCTGCGGGGCGCGGCGGCGTCGGTCGCCACCTGCCGCCCGGGGGCCGGATACGACTTCGCCTTCCCCACCAAGCTCTACAGCTCGGCCGCCTGCGGCACCCCCGTGATCTTCGCGGGGCTCGGCCCCGCGCTGGAGTTCGTGCGCTCCGAGGTCGACGGACGCGCCATCGGCGAGGGGACTCCCTGGGACGCCGAGGAGCTGGCCGCCGCCATGCTGCGCGAGCTCGCCGCTCCGGCGACGCCCGCGCAGCGCTCCGCGACCGCGGCGTGGGCCGCTGACAACGTCTCGATCCGGCGCTCGGCCCAGGCCGCGGTGCGCGAGATCGAACAAGAGATCGGACCTGGAACGCGATGAAATCACTCTGGAGAACGCTCGGAGAACTCTTCGAGGTGCTCCCTCGCGGAGCCAAGCCGTTCTACGTCTGGTACTCGATCGTGACCAGTCTGCTGGCGATCCTCGATACCGTCGCGCTCGCGCTGATCGCGCTCGCCGTGACGCCGCTCGTCTCGGGCAAGCCGATCGTGCTGCCGGTGCTCGGCGAGCTGCCGGCCTCGGCGACCCCGGTCTTCGTGGTCGCCATCTGCGCGCTGTTCGTCACCAAGGGCGTGTGCGCGGTGCTGCTGCACTGGTTCGCCACCCGTCGCTTCGCGAGCTACGAGCTCGAGATCGGCAACGAGCTCTTCCGTGCCTACACCCACTCCAGCTGGGAGGAGCGGTCCCGGCTGAGCACCGCCGAGATCACGCGCATCGTGGACAGCTCGATGGCCAACACCAACCTGCAGTTCATCCTCCCGCTCTCGCAGATCCCCGGCAATGCGCTCACCTTCGTCGGAGTGCTGGGCGTGCTCGTCGTCGCGCAGCCGCTCTCGGCGCTCATCGCGCTCCTCTACCTCTCGGCGATCTCGATCGGCATGCTCCTCATCGTGACCCGCCGCGCGCAGCGCGCCGGGCGTGACAACCGCACCTACGCCTACCGCGCCGCCACGATCATGACCGAGATGGTGGAGGCCCTCAAGGAGGTCACGCTCCGCGGCAAGCTCGACGAGATCGGCGAGGTGGTGTCGCGCAACCGCT
Organism: Leucobacter iarius; assembly: GCF_039530105.1. Taxonomy (NCBI): domain Bacteria; kingdom Bacillati; phylum Actinomycetota; class Actinomycetes; order Micrococcales; family Microbacteriaceae; genus Leucobacter; species Leucobacter iarius. The sequence continues at coordinate 793,389 of NZ_BAAAOB010000001.1, forward strand.
CGGTGGCGACGCGAGCCCGCGCCAACCTCTCGTTCTACGGGATCGTGCCCAAGTACGCGTTCGACGCGGCGCTCATCGGCGGGTTCCTGCTGATCGGCGGGGCGTCCTTCCTGCTGGGCGGGCCCCAGGCCGCCGTCGTCTCCGTCTCGCTCTTCGCCGCGACCGGCTTCCGCATGATCCCGGCGATGAACGCGGTGCAGAGCAGCTTCACCTCGGCTGTGGGCTCGGAGGTGTATGCCCGAGATGTGATCCGCGAGCTCAAGCGCGCCCCGCTGCAGGCGGTCGACCCGGTGAGCGCCGCCGACACCGCCGAGCTGGCGTCCGAGCCCTCGGTGCTGGCCCTCCGCGGGGTCAGCTTCCGATACCCGGGGGCGGAGGTGGACGTGCTCGACGACATCGATCTCGAGATCCCCTTCGGCTCCCGGCTCGCGGTCGTCGGTCCCTCCGGCGCGGGCAAGTCGACGCTGATCGACCTGCTGCTCGGGCTGAGCACCCCCACCGGTGGAGTCATTGAGATCGACGGCAGCCCGCTCGACTCCGTGCTCGGGCAGTGGCGAAGCCGGGTGGGCTACGTGCCCCAGCGGGTCGCGGTCTTCGACGGCAGCATCGCGCAGAACGTCGCGCTCACCTGGGGCGACGAGTACGACGAGGAGCGCGTGCGCGAATCGCTGCGGCGCGCGCAGCTCGACGGGCTCCTCGACCGCTCCGAGGGCGTCGAGGAGAAGCTCGGTGAGCGCGGGGCCTCCATCTCGGGCGGGCAGCAGCAGCGCCTGGGCATCGCTCGGGCGCTCTACAGCGATCCGTTCGTGCTCGTGCTCGACGAGGCGACGAGCGCGCTCGACACCGCCACCGAGAACCGGGTGATGGAGTCGATGCGGGCGCTCGCCGGCGAGGTGACCTTCGTGACCATCGCGCACCGGCTCGCCACGATCCGCGACTACGACCAGGTGTGCTACCTCGACGGCGGCAAGATCCGCGGTCAGGGCACCTTCGACGAGGTCGTGGCCCAGGTGCCCGACTTCCGGGTGCAGGCCGAACTGGCGGGTCTCGCATGAACGCCCAGGACCGCCCCCGGCTGCTGATCCTGTCGCTCTCGAACATCTCGATGGATGCTCGGGTGCTGCGACAGGTCAGGCTCTTCGCCGACGAGTACCGCGTCACGACCTGCGGCTTCGGCCCGCAGCCGATCCCCGGCGTCGAGCACATCGAGCTCGGCACCGACGGTTCGCGGTTCCGGTCGCTGGCGACCGACGCGCTGATCCGCCTGCGCGCGTACCGCGCCGCGTACTGGATGTCCTCGATTCCGCGCATCGCCCGCAGGACGCTGCGCGGACGCGCGTTCGACGCGGTGCTCGCGAACGATCTCAACACCGTCATGCTGGCGCTCTCCGTCGCCGAGGGCAACCGGATCCACTTCGATCTCCACGAGTTCTTCCCCGGCACCGACGACAACGTGCCGACGTGGGTGAAGCACCGCCTGCCCTACCTCGAGTGGCAGCTCAGGCGGTACGCCGTGCGCGGGCGCAGCTGGACCGCGGTGAGCGAGCCGATCGCCGAGCGCTACGCGGCGGGCTACGGACTCGACGCGGGGGTCGTGGTGAACGCCAGCCCCTATCTCGAGACCGAGGTGCAGCCCGCGGCGACGCCGCTGCGCTTCGTCTATTCGGGGATCGCCCAGCGTCCGCGCAAGGTGGAACTGGTCATGCACGCGGTCGCCGAGGCCGCGGGGGAGCCGACGCTCGACCTCTTCCTGACGGGGGAGGGGACCCCGTACCACGACGAGCTCCTCGCGCTCGCGGACGAGCTCGGACCGCGCATCAGGGTGCTCCCGCCCGTACCGCAGCACGAGCTGACGGCGACGCTCCGCGACTACGACATCGGGATCCCGATCCTGCCGCTCGAACCGACCAACCTCGCGCTCGCGCTGCCGAACAAGCTCTTCGACTACGTGCAGGCTCGGCTCGGGGTCGTCACCGGCCCCAACGAGTCGATGGCGCGCATCGTGTTGGAGCACGGCATCGGTGCCGTCACCGATGACTTCGAGCTGCAGACCCTCGTGGACCTGATCGGCGGGCTCACCGCCGAAGAGGTCTCCGCGTGGAAGCGGGCTGCGGACGCCGCGGCCGTGCCGCTGTCCGCGGAGCAGCAGAACTCCGGATGGGAACGGGCGATCGCCGCGATCGTCGACGCGGAGGGGAAGGTGGATCGCTGATGCCGAGTCCCGCCGAGATCGTCGCTCGGGTGCTCGCCAGACGGCACCGGTTCCCGGGCTGGGTCAACCGGGCGATCGACGGGGTCGTCGATCATCCGCCGACCTTCCTGCTCAGGTGGCTCTCGCCCGCCTCACGCAGCGCGGCGCCGGGCGAGATCCCCGCGCCGCCGCAGGTTCCCGAGAACCAGGCTGAGCGCGTCGTGATCGGCCCGGTCAACTACTCGGGCCAGGGCCTGCTCTGGGCGCGCGCGCTGCAGCGTGCGCGGCCGCAGAACTGGAGCTACGACTTCGCGATCGAGGTGCCCGGCGGATTCGCCTTCGACACCGACACCGAGGTGCCGCTGCACGTGCACGCCTCGTCGCGCGCGTGGCAGGATGCGCAGCTCGCGGCGATCGAGCGCTGCACGCACGTGCTCGTCGAAGCGGAGCGCCCGCTGCTCGGGCGTCGCTTCGCCGACTTCGAAGCCGAGGCGCGCGAACTCCGGGCCCGGGGCCTCAGCGTCGCCTTCCTCGCGCACGGCACCGATATCCGCGTGCCGAGCCTGCACGTCCCGACGACGCACTGGTCGGTGTTCCAGGACACGGACGCGTACTGGGGGCGGCAGGAGACGCTGGCGACGCGCAACCTCGCGGCGCTGCGGCGACTCGGCGGCCCCTTCTTCGTGTCCACCCCCGACCTCAAATACTTCCTGCCCGAGGCGGAGTGGTGCCCCGTGGTCGTCGATCCCGAGAAGTGGGCCGGCGAGTCGGTCGCGGGCGACCGCGAGGTGCCGGTCGTGGCGCACGTGCCGAGCCAGGCCAAGACCAAGGGCACCGACCTCGTCGAACCGGTGCTCTTCGCGCTGCAGGAAGAAGGCCTCATCGAGTACCGTCCGGTGCGCGGAGTGCCGTCGGCCCGGATGCCCGAGGTATACGGCGCTGCCGACATCGTGCTGGATCAGTTCCGCCTCGGCAGCTACGGGGTCACCGCCTGCGAGGCCATGAGCTCCGGACGCGTGGTGCTCGGGCACGTCTCGCCGGAGGTGCGCGAGTGGGTGCGCTCGGCGACCGGTGAGGAGCTGCCCATCGTCGAGGCCGATCCCGACACGGTGGAGACCGAGCTGCGCGCGCTCCTGGCCGACCGCGCCGAGATGCGCCGCATCGGCGCCGCCGGCGCCGAGTTCGTGCGCGCCGTCCACGACGGGCGCATGAGCGCAGCCGTGCTCGGCGCGCACTGGCTCGACGTCGAGGGGAGCGGACGCGGTGCCTGATTCGAACGGATCCGCGGCGCCGGGCCTCGAACCCGTCGTCGACGTCGTGATCGCGGTGCACACCCCGCAGCGGCCGGTGCGTCGAGCGGTCGCCTCGATCCTCGAACACACCGATGCGCCCGTGCGCGTCACGGTCGTGGTGCACAACACCGACCCGGAGCCGATCCGGGAGGCGCTCTCCGAGTTCGCGACCGACGGGCGTCTGCGCATCGAGCCCTTCGTCGACGGGATCCCGAGCCCGGCCGGTCCGATGAACCGCGGGTTGGAACTCGCCACCGCGGAGTTCACCTCGCTGCTCGGTTCGGACGACGAGTTCGCCCCGCATGCGATCGACCGCTGGCTCGCCGAGCAGCGACGCTCCGGCGCTGCGGCGATCATCGCGCGCATCGACTACGCGGACGGTCCGATCGCCCCGCAGCCGCCCGTGCGGCCGTTCGCGCGCGGTGTGCGGCATCCGGTCCGCGACCGCCTGCTCTATCGCAGCGCGCCGCTCGGGCTCATCTCTCGCGCGCGCTTCGGAGACCTGCGGCTCCGCGAGGGGTTCCCGACGGGAGAGGACCTCGCGTACTCTGCGCTGGTCTGGACCTCGGGAGCGCCGGTGGTCTTCGCCGGTTCGTTCGCCGGCTACATCGTGAATCGTGACGGCGATGACCGGGTCACCGCGACCAGACGGCCGCTGGCGGCCGACCTGGCCTCGGTGCGCGACCTGGCCACCGCGCCGTTCCTCGCCGAGCTCGACGGCGGGGTCCGTGCTGCGCTCGCGGTCAAACTGCTCCGCGTGCAGGTGCTGGGCTCGCTCGCACCGCGCGGCTCGAGCAGCAGCGCGCTGAGCCGGGACGACGCGGAGTTCCTGAGCGGGCTGCTCGGCGAGCTCCGCGCGCTCGGCCCGACGGCCGAGAGTCGGCTCTCGATCGCCGAGCGGGCGCTGCTCGAGGCCGCGCAGACGTCCGACGGAGCGCGGTTCGCCACGGCCACGGCGGATTGGTCGCGCAAATTCACTCCGCGCGGTGCGCTGACGCGCAACCCGCTCCTCTGGTTCTCGGCGCAGGGTCCGCTGCGCTACGGCATCGCGTCGATGATCGTGGGCAGGCGGGGCGGCCGATGAGCGCGTCGACGGCTCGCCCGCGGATCACGGTGGTCACCCCGTGGTTCCCCACGAACGCATCGCCCGGTGCCGGCATCTTCGTGCTGCGGGATGTCGAGCTGCTCGCGGAGCATGCCGAGGTCACCGTGGTGCACGTCGGCGCCCCGCAGTTCTTCGATGCCGACCTCGCGAACGAGCCGGAGTGGCCGGGATTCCGCACGGTGCGGGCGCCGTTCGCCTTCTCCGACTACCGCAGCCTCGCGGCGGCGGCCTCTGCCGTGCGGCGCGAACTGCGTGGTGCGCAGCTGCTGCACACCATGGCCATGGGGGCGCTCACGCCGCTCGTCGGTACCCGGGTGCGGGTGCCGTGGGTGCACACCGAGCACTGGTCGGGGCTGCTGCGCGACCCCGAGGGCAGCGGTCGCTCGCGCCTGGTCCAGCGTTTCCTCCGCAGACAGCTGCGACGTCCGGATCGGGTTGTCGCGGTCAGCGGCTTCCTCGCCGGAGCCCTGCAGCGCTGGAGCGGTTCAGCGCCCGCCGTCATCGGCAACGCGGTCATGGTCCCGTCGGTTCCGGTGTCCGACTCCGCCTGGGACTTCTCCGAGGTCGCGCTGCTCGGGGTCGGCGCGATCGCCGACAACAAGGGGCCGATGGAGGCGCTCGAGACGATGATCGAGCTGCGTCGCCGGGGCCGATCCGCCACCCTCACCTGGGTCGGCTCGGGGCCGCTCGCTCAGCGCATGCGCGAGCGCGCGGAGGAGGCCGGCGTCGCCGAGCACCTGCGTCTCCCGGGGCAGCTCGAGCCGGACGCCGTGGCCGGGGAACTCGCGGCGGCCGACCTGTTCCTACTCCCGACGCGCTTCGAGACCTTCGGCGTCGCTCTCGCCGAGGCCGCGTCGGCCGGGCTGCCGATCGTCACGGGGGATCGCGGCGGCTTCCTGGACTTCCTCGACTCCGACTCGTCGCGACTGGTGCCGGTGGACCGCTTCGGCGGCCCCGCGCTCGCCGACGCGGTCGAGGCGCTCGTCGACGACCCGGCGCTGCCCGCCCGAACGGCGATCGCCTCCACTGCCGCCGAGCGGTTCGACGAGGGTGCGCGCTGGGAACGCTATGCGCGGGTCTACCGGGAGGCCGGACTGCGTCCTCCGGAGGCGAACGGCGGGTGACGCCGCGCGCCGGTAGACTGCTTCCGTGAAGATCGCAGTAGTCGCCACCGGCAAGATCGGCCTCCCCCTCGCCACGCAGTACGCCTCGATGGGGCACGACGTGGTCGGCGTCGACGTCAACCAGGCGCTCGTCGAGTGCATCAACCGCGGCGAAGAGCCGTTCCCCGGCGAAGCCGGCCTGGCCGAGAAGCTCGCCGAGCTCGTGCCCGCGGGCAAGCTCCGTGCGACCACCGACTACGCCGATGCCATCCCCGGTGCCGACGCCGTCGTACTCGTGGTGCCGCTGCTCGTCGACGAGGAGACCTGGCAGCCCGATTTCAAGTGGATGGATGCGGCGACCCGTTCCCTCGCCGAGCACCTGACCCCGGGCACGCTCGTCTCCTACGAGACCACGCTCCCCGTCGGCACCACCCGCACCCGCTGGAAGCCGCTCATCGAGCAGGTCTCGGGTCTTCGTGAGGGCACCGACTTCCACCTGGTGTTCTCGCCGGAGCGCGTGCTTACGGGCCGCGTGTACGCCGACCTCAAGAAGTACCCGAAGCTCGTCGGTGGTCTGAACGAGGCCGGCACGCAGAAGGCCATCGAGTTCTACGAGGCGGTGCTCACCTTCGACGAGCGCACCGACCTCCCCCGCCCGAACGGTGTCTGGGACATGGGCACCGCCGAGGCCGCCGAGATGGCGAAGCTCGCGGAGACCACCTACCGCGACGTGAACATCGGCCTCGCGAACCAGTTCGCGCGCTTCGCGGACACCGCGGGCATCGACGTCTACAAGGTCATCGAAGCCTGCAACTCGCAGCCGTTCAGCCACATCCACCGGCCCGGCATCGCCGTGGGCGGGCACTGCATCCCGGTCTACCCGCGCCTCTACCTGTCGACCGACCCCGACGCCGACATCGTGCGCACGGCGCGCAACTACAACGCGACCATGCCCGCCTACGTGGTGGACCGCGTGCAGCAGACCATCGGCGACCTCGCCGGACAGCGCGTCGTCGTGCTCGGCGCGGCGTACCGCGGCGGCGTCAAGGAGACCGCGGTCTCGGGCGTCTTCCCGACGGTCGAGGAGCTCACCGCGCGCGGTGCGATCGTGACCGTGCACGACCCGCTGTTCTCCGATGAGGAGCTCGCGGGCTACGGCTTCACGGCGCACTCGATCGGCGACCCTGTCGACGTGGCGATCCTGCAGGCCGACCACGCCGACTACCTGGCGCTCGGCCCGACCGACTTCCCGGGCATCAAGCTCTTCGCCGACGGGCGCAACGCCACCGACGCCGCGAAGTGGACGGGCGTCCCGCGCATCGTCATCGGCGCCTGATCCCGGCCGTGAAGACGCTTCACCGATGAGCGCCGAGCCGATGGTCGATGTGGTGATCGCAGTGCATCGCGAGACCCGACCGATCGGCCGCGCCGTGGCCTCCGCGCTCGACGGGACCTCCGCCGACGTGCGGGTGACCGTGGTCGCCCACCACCTGGACCCCGAGACGCTGCGCGGGCCGCTCGGAGAGGTGGCCGACGACGCGCGCGTGCGCGTCGTCCGATTCGACGACGGACTGCAGAGCCCCGCCGGGCCGAAGAACCACGGCCTCTCGATCGCGACCGGGCGCTACGTGTCGATGCTGGACTCGGACGACGTCTTCGAACTCGGGGCGATCGACTCCTGGCTCGCGACCGCGGAGCGGGACCGTGCCGACGCCGTCATCGCCGCGAAGCGCTCGGCGGCGGGCCGGGTCGAGTCGGCTCCGCCCGTGCGGGTCGGGCGTCGCTGCCGCCTGGACGGTGCGCGGGACCGTCTGAGCTACCGCACCGCAGTGCACGGCGGGTTGATCCGCCGCGCCCGCTTTCTCGAGCTGCGCTTCTCCGAGGGGCTTCGCACGGGCGAGGACCACCGCTTCACCGCGGAGCTGTGGTTCTCCGGCGCACGGGTCTCCTACCCGGTCGGTGCGCCGGGGTACCGCGAGCTGACGGACCAGCAGGATCGCGTGACGGCCGACGTCCCCCCGGTCGTCGACGAGTTCCGCTACCTCGACGAGCTGCTCGACCCGGGCACCTCCTGGATGCGCGATGCGCGGAGCCGCTCGGCGCTGCTCGTGAAGTTGGTGCGCCTGCAGCTCTTCGACGCGGTGAACAACCGACTCGCGCAGTGGGACGGCGCCGTCGCGGCGGAGCTCTCCGAGGTCGCCCGGCGCCTCGTCGAGACCGAACCGCGGCTCCGCAACGCGCTCTCCGCTGCGGAGGATCGGCTCCTCTCGGCCGTCCTGGCCGCTGAGGGGTCGAGCGACCGGCTCGCCGCGCTGGTGGCGGCGCGGGGGTCGCTCCGCTCGCCGGCAGCGCTGATCCCGCGCAGCTGGTGGCGCGCACTGGGCCGCCAGGCACCGCTGCGCACGCACCTGGCCGGCGCGATGCTGGTGCGTACGCGATGAGTGGGACCGTGCTTCCGCCGACCCGTCCGCGGCTCGACTCCCTGACGGGTCTGCGCTGGTGGGCGGCCTTCGGGGTGTTCATCTTCCACATGCGCGTCTTCGCGCCGGTGCCGGTGCTCAACGCCTTCGCGCCCGTCGGCAACGCGGGCGTCGCGTTCTTCTTCGTGCTGAGCGGTTTCGTGCTCACCTGGTCCGCGGTCAAGCCGACCACGGTGCGGAACTTCTACTGGCGCAGGTTCGCCCGGATCTGGCCCGCCAACCTCGTCGCGCTGCTCCTCGCGATCCCGGTCTTCTACCAGTTGTTCCCGGGCGAGCCCGTGCAGAGCTGGATGAAACCCCTCGATATCGGCCTGCTGGTGCTCGCGGCGCTGCTGCTGCAGGGGTGGAGCAGCAACCCGGCGGTGCTCTTCGCGGGAAACCCGGCCGCATGGACCCTGACCGTCGAGGCGTTCTTCTACGCCGTGCACCCGTGGGTGCTCCGGATCCTGAACCGGATCGGGCGGCGGGGGATCGTGATCTTCACCGTCGCGGTCCCGCTCGCGGCCTTCGCCTACCGCGCCCTGGTGGCCTACGGCCCGGCCGGCTGGTGGAGCCAGCTCCCGCTCCCGATCACCCGCGTCAGCGAGTTCCTGCTCGGCATGGGGATCGCGCTCCTGCTGCGTGCGGGGCGGCGGATCGGGGTCCGGCCGTTCTGGGCGTTCGCGCTTCTCGGGGTGTACGTGCTCGGCCGCATCGTCGGCGGCCGGCTCGGCATCGCCGCGCTCGAACCGGTGCTGGCGCTGACGGGCCGCTTCGACAACGAGATCATGGTCGTGCTGTTCGGGATCATCATCTGGGCCGTCGCGCAGCGCGATCTCGACGGCGGGCGCTCCGCGCTGCGACATCCGGTCATGGTCAAGCTCGGCGAGTGGTCGTTCGCCTTCTACCTGGTGCACGCCACGGCGATGTACGCGGTGATGGCGTTCGCGGGGCACCAGCGCGGATCCTGGTCGAACCTCGTCTGGTACCCGATCGTGCTCGCGATCTCACTGCTGCTCGCCTGGGCGCTGTACCGGTTCGTGGAGCACCCCCTCGAGCGGCGGATGCGCCGCTGGGGCGACGCGCGGCTCACCGGGTCCGTACCCCCGCGCGCGACCGCCGCGCGGGCGGGGGAACCCGATCCGGCTCAGCGGGAGGGCAGCGCGGCGAGCGCGCCCTCGAGCACCGGATCGAGCACGCCGACGCCGCCGACGAGGTAGCTCCGGCGGGATCCCGCCCCGTCGGCGGCGATCGCCCCGGCCGTGGCATTCGGCAGGGCCCGCTGCATCGAGAGCAGCAGCGGTGCGCCCTGCTTCGCGGCCAGGACGCCCGCGGTGAGCCCGTCGGGGAACGAACTGCCCGAGGCGACGTAGGCCCGCTCGGTGGCGCCGAAGTGCCGGCTCGCGATCCGCGCCGCGGTGTCGTAACGGTCTTCCCCGACGACGCGGGAGTCGATCCGGATCCGTGCCGCGTCGAGCGCCGAGGCTGCGGGGCCGCCGAGCGCCTCGATCGGTCGGCCCGTGACGAAGGTCATGGCGCGCCGTGCCGCCGGCGTGCGGTCGACGAGCACGATGGCGCGCTTCATCGACACGGCGGCGGGGACCGCGGCGACCGCGTCGGCGAACGACGTCCCGGTGGTGGCGAGTACGCCGATGCGGGCACCGCCGAGTTCGCGCTGCAGTCGCTCGGCGATGGCGACGGAGGTCTCGTACCGGTTCGCGCCCTGCAGCCGTTTCGGGTCGAGCGAGACGCCCGCGGGGAGCGTCTTCGCGACCGAGTTCGGGATGACGCCGGTTCCTCCGACGACGATGGCGGTGCGTGCGCCGAGACGGCTGATCTCGGCCCGCGTCTCGGGGGTCAGCTTGCCGCCCTGCACCAGCAGCACGGGTGCGTCGAGCGCCGCAGCGAGCGGGCCCGCGGACAGTGCATCGGCGAAGTCGTCGCCGCGCGCGAGCAGCACCGTGCTCGCTCGCTGGTAGGTCTGGCGCGAGACGGCGGCGGCGGTCTGGTACCGATCCTCGCCGGAGATCCGGTAGGGGGTGCGCGGCGCCCCCTGCTGTGCGAGCCCCGCGACCCCCTGCGCGCCGGCGGAGACGTAGGCCAGCTGCAGGGGTCCGTCGGCCTGCGAGAGCTTCGAGTAGGACGCCGCGTAGCCGGGCGCCGGATCCGATACGTTCGCGAAGGCGGCATCGGACCGGGTCGAGCCGATCCGGACGATGCGCGTGCCGATCTGGGCGGTGACGACGCCCTGCGTCTGCGAGAGCGAGGCGACGTATGTGCCGGTCGCCTTCGACCAGAGCACCGAACCGTTCGCGGGGTCGAGCACGACGAGCCACCCCTTGCCAGTCAGGGTGCCCTGCGCCGCGGCCAGGACGTAGGACCCGGTCTCGTCCTCGACCAGCTCGATCCCGGTGATGCGTTGCGCGTCGAAGGGGACGGTGCGCGACCAGACCGTGGTCCCGGTGGTCGCATTGCCCTGCGGGCGCCAGAGCCGGATCTGGGCGCGCTGGCCGGGCAGCTCGGGCATGGCCTCGCCGAGCGTCTGCGTGCCGAGCAGCAGATCGTCGCCGCGCGGCTGCAGCGCGCTGATGATGTGGTCGCCGACCGGGCGGGTGAACACCTGCGGGGGCGTCGCCCCGTCGCGCGACACGAGGCTCAGTCCGCCGCCGTACTTGCCGTAGGCCGGTCCGGTCGCGACGGCGAGGCGATCTCGTCCGGGCAGGTAGACGATGGCGCCGGGCCGCATCTGACCGTTGCCGATGCGCGCGACCGGGTGCGTGGAGAGGTCGGACTCGATCGCGTAGACGCTACCCGAGGGGTAGATGGCGGAGTACATGGTGTCGCCGACCACCACCTGGGCCTTCGGCTCGCCGGGGACGTCGATGCTGCTCGTGCTCGGGTCGCCGTGGACCTGGTAGCGCCAGTGGCCGTTGACCAGGACCCGTCCGGCGAAGGGGACGACGCCCTGCGGGTTGAAGTCGACCTTCTCCTGAGCGCTCCCGACCATGCGGATCGGCGTCCCCACGGTGCCGGTGGAGGGATCGAGGGTCCAATAGTCGCTCGTGCCGGTGAGTCCGTGCACGAGCCCGTTCCGCACCTCGAGGGTGCGCGTCTCGCTCCCGGGTACCGGCGTGGCCACCGAGACCGGTTGCGCGGCGGGGTCGTCGAGCGCGAGCGAGAACAGGGTGCCGAGGGGGCGTGTGGTGAACCAGGCGGTTCGGGACGCGCGATCGACGGCGATGCGGTCGACCGTGTTGCTCTCGGGGAGCTGGAGGCTGCGTCGCGCGGATCCGTTCTTGCCGCCATTGGTGCCGCCAGCCGGTGCAGAGACCACGGAGACCGTGGCGGTGCCCTCGGTCCCGATCACGACGGTATCCGGCTGCCCGTTCCCCGCCGCGGGGAGCGTAGCGAGCGCGTAGACGATCGCGTGCGGTTCCGCCGCGGAGCTCGCCTCGGCCCACCTCGTGGGCGCCTGCTGCTTCGGGGTGAGGCGCCAGACCGCTGCCGGGTTGCCGAGCCCGATGGTGATCCCGGAAGCGTCGGCGGTCAGCGCGCGCACGTAGCGGTAGCCGGCCCACCCGGTCGGCGGCGTGTAGTCCTTCGCGGTGCCGGCGAGGAGATCGACCCGGAACAGGCGGGCTCCGGTGGCCGCGTAGGTCCCCGCCCAGAAGTAGCGTCCGTTCCCGGGCGTCGACAGCACCGTGTCCTCGATCACGGTCATGACGATGTTCGCGCCGGGGAGGGGCACGGTCTTCGTGAACTTCCCGGCACCGGTGTCGTAGCCCACGAGCCAGGTCGTCTTCGCATTGGTCGCGGCGCTCGTGCCGATGGCGAGGGTGGTGCCGCTCATCTCCATGTCCCACGAGCCGGTCCCGACGGGGATCCGCTGCTGCTGCGTCACGGCCCCGGTGCCGATCGCGCTCGTGAACAGGGTCGCGGGCGACGCGGTGCGGGAAGCCGAGTAGATCCGTCCGCCGGCCTCGTCGACGGTGCCCGAAGTGATGGCGTTGGTGCGCAATGCGGCCCCGGGGAAGGCCGAACCGGGGGCCGCCGCCGGGCCGAAGGACTCCGGCTGCGGTGCTGCGGTGCTGCCGTCGAGGATGGGGTCGCCGACGGGCGCCCGCTCGCTGCCGGGATCCGGCGCGGGCAGGTCGGTCTCCGGCGGGGTCGCTCCGCCCTCTGCCGGGGGCGCCGTGAGCGGTGGCACGCCGTCCTCGGCGAGCGCGGGAGCCGACGAGACGGCGAGCGCTGCGGCTGCGACGAGCGCGGTCAGAACAGTGGCCAGGCGCGCGGAACGCGGGCGGAAGCGGGTCACAGAACCTCCGGGGTGTCCTCGGCGAGCGTGACTCCTGCGCGAGAGAAGGCGGATCGATGTACGAATCAGCCTAATCCCTGTTGATTGAAGGATCAAATAGCCCGCCGCCCGCCGGGGCCTGGGCCTGGGCCGCCCGCCGAGGCTACCGGCGGTAGCGGGCGTCGTCCGGGAAGCGCGGCTTCGGGTCGAACGAGCGGGCGGCCTTGAGCGCGCGGAACATGCGCTTGCGCACGGGCTTCGCGACCTTGCCCTCGCGCATTTCGCGGAAGAGCCTGCGGTAGTAGAGCAGGTACGAGAGGCGACCCTCGTTGCGGAGACGGTAGGAGGCCTGGTTGCGGGCGCCCTTCTCGAACTTCCAGACGTTGCTCTCGTCGACCTCGCGGTAGTTCACCCCCGCGTTCACGCCCATGTCGTGCACGACCTCGCTGTCGAGCGAGATGATGCCGGGGCCGTACGCACGGGTGAGCCGCTTCGTGTACTCCTTGTCGTCGAACCAGATGAAGTACTCGCCGAGCGGCAGGCCCTGCTCCTCGATGGCCCAGCGGGGCACGAGCACCGAGACGAACGTGCACTCGACGACGAGCAGCGACTTCGCCCCGGCGAGGTAGGCGCGCGGCCAGTCCCAAGTGGTGATGGGGTTGTTCATCTCGCACAGCGAGCCGTCGATGTACTTCACGAGCGAGCACGCGAACGGCACCTCGCGCCCGAGCTTCTGCGATGCGGTGTCGCGCTGCTCCAGCAGGATCTCGAGCGCGCTCGGATCCGGATAGCAGTCGTCGTCCATGATCCAGACGTAGTCGGCCCCGAGGTTGATCCCGTGCGCCATGCCGTGCTCGAAGCCGCCGGCGCCACCGAGGTTCTCGTCGAGGTGCAGCACGACGAGCCGCGGGTCGTCGAGCCCGTCGAGGTACTCCCGCGTGCCGTCGGTCGAGGCGTTGTTCACGACGACGACCCACTCGCAACCGTGCGTCTGCGCGCGCACCGTCTCGAGCGTCTTCGGGAGCTTCGCCAGCCGGTTGAACGTGACGATGATCGCGGCCACGCGAGCGTGCTCGCCCGCGGCCGAGAGGGAATCCCCGACGACGGTGATCGGGTGTGTGCCCGGGTGGAACTCGGACTCGGACTCGCTCATTCTCCTGCTTTCGGCTCGTGGTCGCGGTCGGCGGCCGGAACCGATCCTGCACCGCTCGCCTGAGCGTCGCCCGGGGTGAGGCGCTGCTCGGCCAGGTCGAGCAGCTCGGCGACGCGGAGGCTGTCCCGGCGGTACTCGTCGAGCTCGTTCTCGAGCTCGTGCACGCGCTCGGTGAGCGCATCCAGCTCGGCACGGGTTCCGCTGGGCCGGGCGCGCATCGCGAGGCGCTTCAGACGTTGCTTCATGGAGATCTCTTTCTGCGGGAGGTGCGTTTCCGCGAGGGTGAACCGAGCTCCGTAGGACCGGCGGTCCGGTTCGTCGGGCACGTCGCCGAGCGATTCGAACTCGACGCCGAGCCCGAGCGCCTTCGCTTCTCGTGCGAGGTCGAAGGTGCTCAGGTGCCAGGTGGTCGGATCGTCGAAGGAGACGTCCGGTGCGTGCTGGCCGTGGACGGTCGCGACCGCGGAACCGCCGGAGCGGAGCGCCATGCGGATCAGGCGTAGCGCGTTCGCGCGCGCGGGTTGGTTGATCTGCTCGAGCACATGGTTGGCGACGATGTCGACCGCCCCGGTCGCCCCGAGTCGGCGGAACACATCGAGCGAGAGGGTCCGCAGCAGGTTCAGGTGCGCGACCTCGAACCGATCCGCTTCGGCGGTCTGCTCGGCTCGCGCCCGCTCGACCGCGAGAGCGTAGGTCGAGTAGTCGCTCGCGATGACCCGCCGGCCGGGCTCCCGGCCGGCCGCGGGGCGCTGCGCTCGGAGCCGGGCGCTCAGCGCGCCGCTCCCGGCGCCCAGTTCGAGCAGCACGGGCGCGGTCAGCGACGCGTTCTGCCGGAGGATCCACTCGCCGTGGGCGGCCCAGCGGGCGTCGGGGTCGCCGGCTTCCGCCGTGCCCTCGTAGAACTCGTTCCAGAAGTCGCGCTTGAAGTGGTACGAGCCGAACCAGCTCTGGAAGCGCCGGGAGGTGCTGCGCGGGGTGCCCAGGTGGTAGCCGGGGATCGGCGTGCGCCAGTTCTCGTCGTAGTTGATGACGAGCCAGGCGTCGGGGTCCGCCGGGGTCGGGAAGTCGCGGCCCGCGATCGAGACCGTTCCGAACGGCAGCATCTGATCCTCGCGCAGCGGACCGCGGACGTGGAACGGCTGGTTGATGTTGCCGTCGTCGGTGAAGAATGCCGTGAACACGTCGACGTAGTGGTCGACGGAACCCGAGTCGCTGCGGAAGTACAGCTGCATGTGGGTAGCGCTGTGCCGTACGAGCTCGTAGCCCAGCCGCTGCAGCCGGTGCCCGACGGCGAAGCCCTCGCGGGCGACGTCGGCCGGATTGGTGAACTCCGAGAGGTAGGCGACGTCGGCGTCGTCGTCGTGCGGGAGCAGTGCGCCCTCGCGGACGCCGCCGAGCAGCGTTCCGCCGACGACGAAGGGACGCAGGCCCATCTCGACGAGGTGCGCGACGACCTCCTCGGTGCGGTCGAGGATCCGCTCCTGCACGCCGACGTTGCCGGCCTCGAGGGTCTTGCCCAGCCGGCCCCACTTGTTGATCGCGAGGGGGATGCCCTCGGCGTCGACGACCCGCGTCTCGTGCGGATGCTCGCTGAACGACACCGACGCGCGGCCGAGTTCGCCGCCGTCGCCGGAACGCCGGAGTACGACCTCGGTATGACCCGCGAGATGCGGGCGCAGCACGGCGGGCCAGGGCAGGGCCTGCGTCGGGGCCTCGCCGCGGTCGAGGAGATCGATGGACCACACGCGCTGCTCGCCGAAGCAGACGTCGACGGATCGCACGTCGTCGGTCAGATCCGGAAGAGTCAGGCCGCGGGGCGTCGCAGTGAAGGGCATGTTCTCGAGAGCAGTCGTTTCCGCGCCGTTCGGCAGGCGCTCCCGATGAGTTTACGCGCTCGACCGCGCCACGAGCCTCCTGTGCATTTGGAATGTTTCGACTCGCGGTTATGCTTGCCGCACCAACGACGGTCGATCGCCCAGGAGCTGCCATGCGCGCACACTCTTTTCGGTTCGGAAGAGCGCTCGCCAGTGCCCTGGCGCTCACGGGCCTGGTGTGCGCCGGTATCGTCGCACCCGCCGTTCCCCGGGCGGCGGCGGCAGGCGTCGTCGCGCCGCCCCCGACCGACCAGACGACCCGGCTCGCGGGTGTGGACCGCTATGCGACCGCGGTCGCCGTCTCCCGGAACGCCTACCCCTCCGGCAGTCGAACGGCGCTGGTCGCGCTCGGCACCGACTTCCCCGATGCGCTGAGCGCGGTCCCGCTCGCGGCGCGGCTCGAAGCACCGCTGCTGCTCACCGGGACCCGATCCCTGCCCGCCTCGACCCGGGCTGAACTCCAGCGGCTGCGACCCGATCGCATCATCATCGTGGGCGGCACCGGTGCCGTCGAACGCGCGGTCGAGACGCAACTGCGTTCGCTCGCCGGCAACGTCGCGCGCCTTTCCGGTGCCGACCGCTTCGCGACGGCCGAGGCCATCGCCCGCTACGGCTGGGGCGCCGACGGCTCCGCCGCGGCCTTCGTCGCCACCGGCGCAGGCTTCGCCGATGCGCTCGCCGCCGGCGCCGCAGCGGCGAAGCTCGGGTCCCCGGTGGTCCTGGTGCCCGGTGGCAATCCCTCTGCCGGGGCCGCGACCGCGAAGCTGCTGCGGGACCTCGGCACCTCCGAGGTCAGGATCGCCGGGGGTACCGGGGTCGTGAGCGTCGGCATGGCCCGGTCCCTCGCCGCCGGTGGGCGCACCGTGGTGCGCTACGGCGGCAGCGACCGCTTCGCCACGACCGCCGCGATCGTCACCGGGGTCTTCGGAACCGGCTCGCCGTTCAGCTACTGGGCGAACGGGTTCGGCTTCGCCGATGCGCTCTCCGCGGGCGCCGCGGCCGGAGCACGCGGTGTCCCGCTGATCCTGACCCGGTCGGACTGCGTCCCCGATGCGGTGCAGGGCGCCGCTGCTCCCGCGGGTAGCGCACCGCGGCTCCTCGTCGGTGGCACCGCAGTGCTCGCCGATGCGGTCGGAGCGGGCGCCCGCTGCTTCGCGAGCGCACCGACTCCGCGGATCTCGGGACGCGTCGCCGAGGGGCAGCGGGTCACCGCGGTTCCCGGCGCGTGGCAGCCGGCTCCGACGACGCTCGCCTATCAGTGGCGCAGGAATGGGGCCCCGATCGCCGGAGGAACGGGGCAGAACTACGTCCCCGTCCGGGCGGATCGCGGCACCCGGCTCTCGGTCTCGGTGACCGCGACCCGCTCCGGCTACGCGCGCGCGACCCGGTCCAGCGAAACGGCCGTTGTGGCCGAGCCTCCGGCGCTGCGGGACCCGCGATCGATCTCGGTGGTGGTCAACAAGCGCCGGCCGCTCTCTCCGGTCTCCTACGAGCCGAGCGACCTGCGGACCCCCTCCGGGATCCCGAATGCGAACGGGCAGCCGGTGCGGTCGGCGGTCGCGACCGCGCTCGAGCAGATGAACGCCGCAGCGAAGAACGCCGGAGTGCACCTGGTGATCCGCAGCGGCTATCGGAGCTACCAGTACCAGGTGGGGCTCTACAACGCGAACGTCGCGAACTCCGGACGGGCCGCCGCCGATGTCTCCACGGCGCGCCCCGGATACTCCGAGCATCAGACAGGCCTCGTCGCCGACATCGACGACGGCGGGTCCTGCGTGCTGAACGCTTGCTTCGGCGGTACGGCGGCGGGCCAGTGGCTGCGCGCCAACGCCTACAAGTACGGCTTCATCCTCCGCTACGACCAGGGGCAGCAGCACATCACCGGGTACGAGTACGAGCCCTGGCACTTCCGCTACGTCGGGACCGCGATCGCCGGCGACATGCGTGCGAAGGGGATCCGCACGCTCGAGCAGTACTTCGGCCTGCCCGCGGCGCCGAGCTACTAGGCCGCAGATATGCTTGACGGCATGGATCTCCTGGTAGTCGGTTCCGGTTTCTTCGGCCTCACCATCGCGGAACGCGCCGCGAACGAACTCGGGAAGAAGGTCGTCGTCATCGACCGGCGTTCCCACATCGGCGGCAACGCCTACTCGGAGGCGGAGCCCGAGACGGGCATCGAGGTGCACCGGTACGGCGCCCACCTCTTCCACACCTCCAACGAGACGGTGTGGGAGTACGTGAACCGCTTCACCACCTTCACGAACTACGTGCACAAGGTCTACTCGAACTACCAGGGCGAGGTGTACCCCCTCCCCATCAATCTCGGCACCATCAACCAGTTCTTCCGCTCGGCCTACGGCCCGGGCGAGGCGCGCGAGGTCATCGCCGAGCAGGCGGGCGAGTTCGACACCAAGAGCGCCAAGAACCTCGAGGAGAAGGGCATCTCGCTCATCGGACGCCCCCTCTACGAGGCGTTCATCCGCGACTACACCGCGAAGCAGTGGCAGACGCCCACCACCGAGCTGCCCGCCGAGGTGATCAGCCGCCTCCCAGTGCGCTACACCTACGACAACCGCTACTTCAACGACACCCACGAGGGTCTGCCGACCGACGGCTACACCGCGTGGCTCGAGCGCATGGCCGACCACCCCAACATCGAGGTGCGGCTGAACACCGACTTCTTCGACGAGTCGCAGCCGCTCAACAAGAAAGCCATGGTCGGTCAGGTGCCCATCGTCTACACGGGCCCCGTCGACCGCTACTTCGACTACGCCGAGGGCGAGCTCGGCTGGCGCACGCTCGACTTCGAGCAGGAGGTGCTCGAGGTGGGCGACTTCCAGGGCACCAGCGTCATGAACTACGCCGGATCCGATGTGCCCTACACGCGCATCCACGAGTTCCGCCACTTCCATCCGGAGCGCGACTACCCGACCGACAAGACCGTCATCATGCGCGAGTACTCGCGCTTCGCGAACCGCGACGACGAGCCCTACTACCCGGTGAACACGCCCGCCGACCGCGAGCGCCTGCTCAAGTACCGCGAGCTCGCCGAGCAGCAGAACGGCGTGGTCTTCGGCGGACGCCTCGGCACCTACCAGTACCTCGACATGCACATGGCCATCGGCTCGGCGCTGTCGGTGTTCAGCAACAAGGTCGCCGGGATGCTCTGATCCCGAGCGTCGCAGCGACACGAGCGCCCGCAACCGATCGGTTGCGGGCGCTCGTGCGTTTCGGCTGATCATCCTGCCCAGCCGAAGGCGGCTCCCGGGCGCAGAGTTGGACGTGTTGACCAGCGATCTATGAACCATTTGTCCAGCAGCGCTTCGGCTCAGTACAGTTGCGGCACTGTCGAAGACGACACCTCACGCAAGGACGCACAGACGATGACTCTTCCCACCCGATCCGACCTCGACGCGGTCCCCGCCTACCGGCAGGGCCGACCGGCTCCGGCCGGTGCATCGAAGCTCTCCTCGAACGAATCCCCGCATCCGCCGCTGCCCTCGGTCGTCACGGCCGTGCAGCAGCAGCTCGGATCCATCCACCGCTACCCGCGCATGAGCGCCCCCGAGGTGATCGGCCGGCTCGCCGAGCGGTACGGGGTGGACCCGGCGCTCGTGACGGTCGGTGCCGGATCGGTCGAGCTCGCCGCCCAGCTCATCGGAGCGGTCGCGGGCGCGGGCGACGAGGTGATGTTCGCGTGGCGCTCGTTCGAGGCGTACCCCTCGCTCGTCCGGATCGCCGGCGCGACGCCCGTCGAGGTGCCGCTCGACGCCGACCACCGGCACGACCTCGACGCCATGCTCGCCGCGATCACGCCGCGCACCAGGCTCGTCTTCGTCTGCAACCCGAACAACCCGACCGGGACCGTCGTCGGGGCCGCGGAGCTCGAGCGCTTCGTCGACGCAGTGCCCCGCGACGTGCTCGTCGTGATCGACGAGGCCTACGTGCACTTCGACCGTTCGGAGTACTTCGACGGGCCCGACCGCGGCGCCGGCCTCGAACTGCACCGGCGCTACCCGCACGTCGCGGTGCTGCACACCTTCTCGAAGGCCTACGGGCTCGCCGGCCTGCGCATCGGGTACGCCATCGCCCCGGCCGAGATCGCCGACGCGCAGCGCAAGGTCGCGGTGCCGTTCGGCGTGACCGATCTGGCGCAGGCCGCTGCCGTCGCCTCGCTCGACGCCGAGGCGGAGCTCGCGATCCGGATCGACGAGGTCGTCGCCGAGCGCGATCGCATGCGCGACGCCCTGCTCGCCGCGGGCTGGCCCGCGGTGGCCTCGGAGGCCAACTTCGTGTGGGTGCCCGCCGGCGACCGCACCGCGGAGCTCGACGAGCTGCTGCACGCCGGCGGAGTCGTCGCTCGCGCGTTCGCGGGGGAGGGCGTGCGGATCTCGTCGGGGAACGCCGAGGACGCCGACCGCGTCGCCGCGGCGCTCGCCGCTGCGACCGACGGCCCGGCCGCGGGTCGCCTCGCCGCCGAGGGGGTGCTCGCATGACCGAGGTGCCCACCATCACGACCACGACGAAGGGCCTGCAGCCCGGGCTCACCCGCCGGCAGATCTCGATGATGGGCCTCGGCGGCGCCATCGGAGCCGGCCTCTTCGTCGGCTCCGGGCAGGCGATCGGCATCGCCGGCCCCGCCGTCATCGTCTCCTACCTCGTCGCCGGCACCCTCGTCGTGCTCGTCATGGCGATGCTCGCCGAGATGGTCGCGGCCAACCCGAGCTCCGGCGCGTTCAGCTCCTACGCGCAGAAGGCGATGGGACGCAGCGTCGGCAGCGCCGTCGGCTGGCTGTACTGGATCCAGCTCGTCGTCGTGATCGCGGCCGAGGCGACGGGTGCCGCGGGCATCGTCGCGCACCGCTTCCCCGGACTGCCCGACTGGGTCTGGGTGCTGGTGTTCGTGGTCGCGCTGACCGCGGTCAACCTGCTCGGGGTGCGCAACTACGGGCGATTCGAGTTCTGGTTCGCGACGATCAAGGTGGCCGCGATCATCGCGTTCCTCGTCGTCGGTGTGCTCGCCATCGTCGGGCTGATCCCCGGCACCCCGGCCGCGGGCGTGGGCAACCTCGTCGACCACGGCGGGTTCGCGCCCACCGGGATCACCGGTATCGCGGGCGCGCTGCTCATCGTCGTCTTCGCCTTCGGCGGCACCGAGGTCGTCGCGATCGCCGCGGCCGAGTCCGACAACCCGGCCCGCAACATCCGCCGGATCGTGCGCGAGGTCATGGTCCGGATCCTGGTGTTCTACGTGGGATCGATCTTCGTGATCGTCGCAGTGCTGCCCTGGAACGACGCCTCCGTGCTCGCGGGGCCCTTCTCGGCCGTGCTCGACACCCTCCGGATCCCGGGTGTGGGCCTCGTGATGGATCTCATCGTGATCGTCGCCCTGCTGTCGGCGATGAACGCGAACATCTACGGCGCCTCGCGCATGATCTTCTCGCTCAGCGAGCGCGGGCTCGCTCCGTTCGTCCTCATGCGCACGAGCGAGCGCGGGGTGCCGCGGTTCGCGGTGCTCGCGTCGGTCGCCTTCGGCTTCGTCACCGTGATCCTCAACTGGATCTGGCCGGAGCAGGTGCTGCCCGCACTGCTCAACGTGGTCGGATCCACGCTGCTCGTGATGTGGGCGGCGACCGCGCTGGCGCAGCTGATCCTGCGCCGTCGGGCCGACGCCGCGGGCGAGGCGCTGCCGATGCGGATGTGGGGCTTCCCCTGGCTCTCGGGGGCCGCGCTCGTTCTGCTCGCCGGTATCATCGTGCTCGCGATGTTCAACGAGGGGGCGCGGACGCAGCTGCTGCTGACGCTCGGCCTCACCCTGGCCCTGCTGCTCGTCGCGCGGCTCACCCGAGGCCTGTCCCGGCCCGGGGTGGTCCGGCGCGAGGCGGGCGGGATCGGGGTCGAACCGGGGACGCCGACGACGAAGGAGTGACGATGCGGATCGACGAGCTCGACGCGGCCCTGATCCGGCTGCTCACCGACTCGCCGCAGCTGCCCGTGCTGGAATGCGCGCGGCGGCTCGGCGTGGCCCGGGGCACCGTGATCAGCCGGTTGGCCCGGCTGCACGAGCACGGAGTGATCGAGGGGATCGTCCCGCGGATCGATCCGCGCGGTCTGGGGTACGCGCTGACCGCGTTCTGCCAGGTCGAGATCGATCAGAAGGTCGGGCACGACAAGGTCGCGACGGCGCTCGCCCGTGCGATCCCCGAGATCGTCGACATGCACACGGTCACCGGCATCGCCGACATGCAGCTGCGCGTGGTCGCGCACGACGCGGATCAGCTGCAGAGCGTGCTCGATCGGATCGCGCTCGTGCCCGGTGTCGCGCGCACCGCGTCGTCGATCGCGCTGCGCACGCACTTCTCGAGCCGCGTGCTCCCGCTCGTGGAGCACACCGCCGGGGCGTGACGCAGCGGGGCCGCGACCGAATCGGTCGCGGCCCCGCTCCTGCGTGTCGCCGCTAGCGCCCCTCGAAGGTCTTGCGCCACTCCTCGACCGAGACGAGCTCGGGCAGCGCGGCACGGTACTCGGCCGCGAGCCGATCCCAGTTGCGCGAGATCTCGCGGGTGAGCGCACGGCTCTCCTTGAGCAGCCGGCGGAACTTGGCGCGATCGTGCCGGTACCAGGCCTTGCCCGCGCCGTCGGCGGTGCCGACGACGACGCTGTGGTGCCCGGGCACGCGCCACCAGTTCGCGTCGCGCTTCGCGTACTCGAGCTCCGGCTCGGGCGCGTTGCGCTCGTCACCGTTCCGGAGCCAGTGCTTCGGCGTCGCCTTCAGCGTGAAGAGCGCCAGACGGAGGCCCGCGGGGGATCTGCTCTCGCCGAGCTGCGGCAGTGCGCGCCCGCCGCGCGCGACGGGGGTCTCGGGATCACCCGAGCGGTAGACGCGGGTCTCGGGGAACTCCGCCGCGATGCTGCGCGCTCGCGGCATCGCCCTGCCGATGTCGGCGTGCAGGCCGTTCGGCCCGTCGAGCACCGAACGCAGCGCGTCGACCGCGAGCTGCACGGCGTAGTACTGCATGTTGAGCAGCTTCTTGAGGTCCTGCCGGCCGCTGTTCTGGAGCATGAGACCGCCGCGCGGTTCGCGCGAGTGCAGCAGGCCCGCGATGATGCGGTTCCGGGTGTGGAAGAACGCCTGCCAGTCCTGCGTGTCGTCCTTGTCGAGCCACGACACGTGCCAGAGCGCCACACCGGGCAACGAGACGGTGCGGAAACCGTGCTCGCGGGCGCGCAGACCGTATTCGGCGTCGTCCCACTTGATGAACACGGGCAGGGACAGCCCGACCTCGGCGATCACCCGCTTCGGGATCAGGCACATCCACCAGCCGTTGTAGTCCGAGTCGAGGCGCGCGTGCATCCACGGGGTCTGCCGCAGGTTGCTCGCGCGGAAATCGTGCCGGCTCTGCTCGGGGAACGACGGCCCCCACATGAAGGGGCCCGGGCGCACGACCTCGGCCCAGGCGTGCAGCACGGGCTTGTCGAGCAGATCGAACATGTGCCCGCCGACGATGGTGGGTTCCCGGCTGAAGCGCCCGAACTGCAGGGCGCGAAGCGCGCTCTCGGTCTCGAACTCCACGTCGTCGTCGAGCAGCAGCAGGAAGTCGGAATCGGGGCGGTCGAGCGTCTCGGCCATGGCGCGCGAGAACCCGCCCGACCCGCCGAGGTTGCCCTGCTCGATCACGTTCAGCGTCTCGCCGAGGCGGGCCGCGACCGCGTCGAAGCCGGCCTCGTCGCGTACCTTGCGCGTGCCCTGGTCGACGAGGAAGATGCGGTCGATCGCGTCGACGAGCGCCGGGTTGCCCGCGATGTTCTCGAGCGTCGCGACGCAGTAGTCGGGCTTGTTGTAGGTGGTCATGCCGAGGCTCAGGCGGCCGGTCGACGTGGACTCCGCGTCGGTGCTCCAATCGCCGCCGACGAGCGTCACGTCGGATTCTCCGGCGATCAGATCGAACCAGTACCAGCCGCCGTCGCCGAAGTTGTTGAGCGGCAGCTCGAAACGCAGCTCGAGGTCGGAGCCGGCCCCGGTGCTCTCGGCGCTGGCGAACTCGCGGGAGTCGACCCGCTGCTGCGCGCCGCCCGCATTGGTGCGGTAGACGATCGCGGTGCCGGCGCCCCGCACGCGCAGCGTGAGCGCCACGGAGTCGACCACGGTCCACCGCTGCCAGTAGGCGGCGGGGAACGCGTTGAAGTAGGTGCCGTAGGACACGCGCTGGCCGCTGCGCACGCGTGCGCTGTCGCGTGACAGCACATCGTCGATGTGCGCGACCGAGCTCAACCGCACCGGTTCTCCGTCGATCGAGGACCAGGTCTCCGGGTCCGTGTAGAGCGGGAGGACGTCGGGATCCCGGTTCTCGGGGAAGACGATGTGCTGCAGGGTGGTGGGCATCGGCGGGGTACGTGGCCTTTCGGAGTGCGTCCATCAGCGCGGCGTTGTGCGCGGGCGGTCTGACGCTTCGCATCGTACCCTGCGCGGATGAACGGGCTGTTCGCACAGCGCGGGACGGCGGAACGCCGCGTCGATCCCGGAATCCCGGGGCGGGCTCCCGCCGGCACCGGTCCGCCCGGGGGCCGGGCGCCGGTGACGGCGGTGCGCTCAGCCTCGCGGGATCGCCCGTCCCTCGTGCAGCGCTTCCACCACGTGAGCGAATCGACGGGACATCATGATCGGGGGGTTCGCGCGGGCGAATTCCCTGGCTGCGCGGCGGACCTCGGGAGACCGGTACCAGTCGTCGTCGATCAGCGCGGCGATCGAGTCCTCGGCGTTCTCGGGGTCGAAGAACCGGATCCACTGCTGATCGCCGAAGTCGGCCCGGAGGTGCTCCTCGTCGGGCAGGATCGTCGGGGTGCCGAACGTCGCGCCGAGATACAGCGTCCCCGAGTTGAGCACCTTCAGGTGGGGGAGCACCAGCAAGTCGGCAGCGGAGAACCATTCGGGAACGACCTCATCGGGGACGAATCCGATCGACCTCGTGCTCCGCAGCTCCGTGGCGTCGAGCGCCGAGAGCACCTCATCGAGACCGGGGAACGGCTTCCCCGCCAGCAGCAGCTCGAGGTCGTTCCTGCGGCCGGAGAGCGACGCCATGGCGTCGACGAGCCGGTCGAGCCCCTTGTATGGGCGGAGCTGGCCGAAGAACAGCACCGTTGTGGTGTCCGCCGCGGCACCGATCCTCGCGCGGGCTTCCGCGGGAGCGAGCGGCGGCCCGTACACGCCGTCGTAGCTCGCGTGGGGGATCGTGACGACCTTCTCCTCGTCGATCCGGTAGTGCGGCGCCGCGACCTGCACGGTGCGGGAGTTGAGCACGTGGATGACGTCGGCGATGTCCGCGAGCTCGCGATGCAGGCGAACGGCCTGCGCGACGTACTCGGTGTCGTGCGGAAGCACGTTGTGCACGGTCCACACGATGGGGCGGCCGAGGATCTTCGCCGTCCTCAGCGCGTTCAGGAACGCGTCGACGCGACGTTCGGCATCGTTCTCGGAGACCGCCTGGTCCGTGATCACGCTCGGCCACTGCACGTGCACGACGCCGGACCGGAACGGGCTCGAGAGCTCGTCGACGAAGACCTCGAGATCGCTCGTGCCGGTCATGACGAAGCGTCGCGCGAAGAGTTCGAGCTGCAGCGCCACCACGTACGGGTTGTCCTGCCAGGCGGGGAAGGTCGAGAGGTGGCGCGCCTGCGCGTTCGACCTGAGCAGCGATCGGCGGAAGACGATGCTCGTCCGATCCCGCACCAGGTGGTCGAGCCCGTCGGCAACCGACTGGGCGGTGCTCCGGCCCCGCTGCTCGCCGCGCTCCTCGGCCTTCAGCACGATGGAGTAGGGCATGTCCGCGGTGATCTCCGACACCGGGATGGCCGCCTGCCAGCGCCACTCCTGCTCGTCGCTGAGGACGGTCCAGGTCACCGGGACGAAGGCGCGTCCTCCTTCGCCTGCCGGCGAGATGATCGCGGTGATGCGGTCCGCGCGTCGGACCCCGATGGTCGGTGTGAGGGTTCCCCGGAGCACGATCCCGCGCCGCTCGCGGCGGACCCCGTGGATGAGCGAGGACATCCGGCCGTGAGCCAGGAGGAACCGCTGCACGCGGTCCGCATGATCGCCCTCCGGCCCCACGATCGCGCCCAGATACTCGTCCGAGGTCCGCTCGGACGCATCGGCCGCGCGACGGGCGATCTCCGAGTCGCTCGGCAGGGAGCCGTCGGCGACGGCCTGGAGCACCCGTCCGACCACCAGGGCGTCGGCGAACCGGCGGGAGGCGCCGCCGGCCTCCGACAGCCGATCCGCGAGCTCGAGGATCGCCTCGGCTTCCGCGACGGTCCGTCCCGCGTCGTCGGCGAGGGAACCGTCGGGGAGCCGGTCGTCGACCGCCGCCAGGAGCGTCGGGTCGCCATCGGCGAACATCTCGAGGCACGCGGCGTGCCAGGCACCGAGCTGCTTCCGGCCCGCGGGGTCGAGAGCGGTGCTGATCAGCACCGAGAGCGTCCGCATCCCATCGAGCAGTTCGCGATCCTGCACCTCGTGGATCCCTCTGGCGCGGGTCCACCACTGGGTCTTGACGAACCGCACCAGATAGTGCCGCAGCGCGGCGGCGGGCGCGGACTCGCGGATCGCCTCGATCGTGATGGTCGACTGGCCCAGCCAGTCGGCGAAGGTTCTGGATCGCGTGTAGGACGCGGAGATCGCCTGATCGTGACGCCGATGCCGGTAGACGAGGCGGGGTTTCACCGTGACGCTCGGGGCGAGCATCGCCGCGCGTGCGGAGAACACCATGTCCTCGCAGTGCACCCTGGCGGGGAAACGGAGGTCGTGCTCGTCGAGGAAGGAGCGGCGGTACAGCTTGTTCCAGACGACGTGGTCGTCGAGCAGGGCGGGGCTCTCCGCGACGGAGGAGGTGACTTCGCGCCCCCAGTAGAGCGGGCCGCGCTGCGTCCAGTAGCGCGAGGGGATCCAGGTCTCGCCGAAATCCTCCGCGTAGCCGGACACGACGGGGGACTGGGTGCGCTCCGCCACTTCCACCAGCGCCGAGATGGTGCCCTCCGGGACGGTGTCGTCCGAGTCGACGAAGAAGACGTAGTCGCTCCGGCTGTGCTCGAGGCCGACGTTGCGTGCGGAGCCCAGGCCGCCGTTCGGGACGCTCACGAGCGTGAAGCGATCATCCGTCTCGGCGTACCGGCGCGCGATCGCTTCGGAGCCGTCCGGCGATCCATCGATCACGATGACGCCTCGCCAGTCGGGGTAGTCCTGCTGCTGGATCGAGTCCAGGCAGTCGGGCAGCCAACGCTCCACGTTGTAGACCGGGATGATGATGGCGACTGAAGGAGGGGGGAGTTCTCCGGCGTGCATCGTGCTTGGGCTCCCTACGGAGGACGGTGGATACGAAGCCATTAGTCTAGTCTGTGGACAGTTTGGGCAGCCGGATTCCGTCGGCTGTCGAGGAGAGCGAGGTATCCGTGTCGATTGCGGCGACGTCCCTGGAATCCGCACCGGAGCTCTCGGTGGTGATGCCTGCCCGGAACGTCGGCGCATGGATCTCGGAGGCCGTCACCTCGGTGCTCACGCAGACGATGACCTCGCTCGAACTCATCGTGGTCGATGACGGATCGGATGACGACACCCTCGAGATCCTCGCCGGATTCGACGATCCGAGGCTCATCGTCACCGCGAGTCCCGCTTCGGGCGGCGGTACCGCACGGAACTACGGCGTGACGCTCGCCCGGGGTCGCTACCTCGCCTTCGCCGACGGGGACGATCTCGTCCCGGAGCGGGCCTACGAGGCGCTCGTGGCGCAGGCACGGCGCACCGGCGCCGAGATGGTGGTCGCGAACTACGTGATCTTCTCGCCGACCACGCTCAACGACCGGAATCAGTGGTTCCCGCGCTACGGCAGGACCCGCGAGGGCGTCGTGATCGCGGACGAACCGGTGTTCCTGAGGGACCGGGTCTGCTGGAACCGGGTGTTCCTGCGCGACTCCTGGAACGCGGCGGGGATCCGATTCGCCGATTCGCCGAGGTCGAACGATATCCAGGCGATGACCGACGCGTACTGCGCCTTCGCCTTCGACGTGATCCCGGAGACCGTGTACATGTACCGGCGCCGCGCCGGTGGATCCTCGATGACGGCGCGGAAGAACGCGCCGGAGTCGATCCTGGCCCACTTCGAGCAGGAGCTGGGCTGCCTCGCCTCGGTGACCGCGCTCCAGGATCCGCACGTGTTCGCGCGGTACTCGGAGCACATGCTGAACCACGACGTGTGGGCGCACATCGGCCCCCTGCTCGATCCGGCGAACGTGAGCGACCCCGCGTACGACGCCCCGAGGGCGGCCATGCGGCAGTTCATCCTGCGCACGCTGCCGGCCGGGAAACGCGCTCTCTCGCCGGTTCGGCGAGCCGTGTACGCGCTCGCCGAGGCTGAGCGCTGGGCGGCCGCCGCGGCGATCGCCTCGGTGGAGGAGCTCGCAGAGGAAGGCGTCCGGCACGATGCGGCGTCGGTGATGCGCCACCTGCGGAGCTCGGGCCTGTCGCGGTCCGACGCAGCGGTCGAGGCTCTCCGCATCTCGCTGCTCTCCCCGCTGCGCCGTCACAGCATGCTCGACGACGCCGCGCTCGAGTCCGCGCTGCGGGAAGCCAGGGCTTTCGCCCGTGCGCATGTACCGACGCGGACCCTGAGCCGCAGGGAGCGGCACATCCTCGCGACCAGTCCTTCGGCAGGGGCGCTTGAGATCCGGGACCGGATCGACAGCGCTCCGTACTGGCCGTCCGCTCCGGAGCGCATGATCCAGCACGCCCTGCGCGATGCCAAGGCTGCGGTGGGGATCGGCGATCGCGCGATGAAGAAGGTCGGACGGGAAGCCGCCCGGTCCACGCAGCGGGCCTCGCGGAAGCTGCCCGCGCCGGTCGTGCGGGCGGCCAGGAAAGCACTGGGACGAGAGCGCGACGCATGATGGCGGACCGAGCTCGATGAGGACCGGCGCCGTCGAGCTCTCGGTCGTCATTCCGACACGGAACTCCGCTCCCTGGCTGGTCGAGACGCTCGACAGCGTGCTCGAACAGGGGGTCGAACGCCTCGAAGTGCTCGTCGTCGACGACGGTTCGACCGACGGGACGCGTGAGATCGTCAGGAGGTACGCGGAGGACGACCGGGTGCTCCTGCTCGACTCGGACGGCCGCGGGGTCGGCTCCGCGCGGAACACCGGCGCGGCACGGGCCAGGGGCAGGCGTCTGATCTTCTGCGATCCCGACGGGCTGGTGCCCGACGGGGCTTACTCGGCGCTGCTTGCGAGCCTCGACGAGACCGGTTCGGATCTCGCGCTCGGAGACTACCTCGGCTTCGGGCCGACGGATACGCGGCGGCCGACGGACGGTATCGACGCCTACTCCGAGACCCTGCGTCGCTCGTGCGCGGCCGAAGAGCCGACGCTGCTCCTCAGCCGGCGCAGCGGGAACGCGATGTTCGTGCGGGAGTGGTGGGAGGCGGAGGGGATCCGGTTCCCGGATTCCGGAGCCGCGGACGACATCCTGCCGATGTCCGAGGCGCTGCTGCGTGCGGGTGCCGTCGACCTCGTGCCCGATGTCGTCTATCTGGACCGGACGCGGGCGGGGGACTCCCGTGGCGACGTGGTCGCGACCCTCCGTCGTGAGCTGGAGTGCGCGAACCTCGTCGGAGCGGCGGGCGACCCCGGGATCTCCGACGTCTACGCGGAACTGGTGTACGAGCGGGATGCGCTCGACGGGGTCCGGGACTACTTGGCGGGCTGGACCGGCCCGGCCGAAGCGGACGGAGCGATCCGGGACGCGCTGCAGGACCTGCTCGAAGCGACGGCCGCCCCATCCGCGCACGCGGATCCTCTCCGGACGACCGCGGTGCGGCTGGCCGCCGACGGGGACTTCGCGGCGGGCCGCACGCTGGTCCGCGCGTTGCGGGGGGAACGGAGCGATCCGGACGCGGCGGCCCTCCGCGACTGGGCCGCGGTGCTCGAATACCTCGCACCCGGAGGCCGGCTCGGGGACCGCTCCGCGGCCCGGCTGCTGGGCGCTCTGCGCCCCCTGCTGGTCATGCCGTCCGCCGCCGACGCCCCCGCTGAGTGGCAGCGGGTGATCCGCGGGATCCGGGAGGTGCTCGGTACGGCTGCGCTCGCTCGACTCCCCGAGGCGAGCGGCGACGGAGCGCCGGACCGCACCGCGCAGCTCCTCCGGTTCCGCGCGCGTGCGGACGTCCGACTGCTCGAGATCGAGCAGCGCGGCAGGGAGCTGGTGCTCCTCGGTCGAAGCGCGCTCGGCCCGGACCTGATCGAACCGCTGCTGCATCGGATGGAACGATCGGGGCTGCCCGAGCTCGTCCTCTCGACCGTCTGGCGCCAGTCGGCCGATGGGGGATGGGCCTGGACCGCGAGCGCTCCTATCGCCGACCTGCCGTTGCGGGAAGCGCTGCTGCCCGCGTTCCGCGGTTCCGACGGGAGCGCAGCGATCTCGATCTCGATCTCGATGCGGTGCGAAGCGAGCGAACCGGTGTACCGCCCGAAGGACGCGGTGCGCTACGAGGCTGCGGCGGGGAGCATCGTGGTGCGCAGAAGGCGGCACTGGATCCTCCGCGCCGGGCGACGCGCGCTGGGCGCGCTGCGCGATCGCGTCGTGCGCCGCACATCGGGCTGACGGTCCGCCGCGCGGCTACTCCTCGGAGAGATCCAGAGCAGAAACGCGCTCCCAGATCGCGACGGTGAGGTCGGGGCAGATCTCCGCGATCTGACGCAGCAGCGCGAACTCGACGCGGTCGGCATTGCGCCGGTGGATGGCGGCGTCCGGGCCGGACCCGCGTGACGCGAGGCGCGCCAGCGCGAACTCGGGGAGGCGCCCCTGCTCCTCGAGCATCTCGTCGCGTACCGCGCGCACCACGAACGCGTCGACGCTCGGCACCTCCGAAAGCGAGTCGAGCGGATCCTCGCCGTGCCTGCCGCGCATCTCGAGCAGCGTTTCGCGTTCGATCCGCGCGTCCTCGCGGAGCGCCGGCAGGCGCTCCTGCACAGGCATCATCGCGAGGCCCGATCCGGCCGCAACGCGGTCGCGCCCGGGGTCTCCCGCGGGATCGGGACGCGTCGCCAGGGCAGCATCGCAGGCTCGGTATCGGGTGACGGCAGACGGAAGTCGACGCGGGATTTGACCGCGAGGATCACGAGCAGCAGCCAGCCGTTCTCGACGAGGATCCGGCTCTCGGTGAGGGACTGCACGAGCAGGGCGATCATCATCAGGAAGGGCCAGAGCGCGCTGGTCGCGTAGGGGAGCGCGGCACCGGGGCCGCGGCGCGGCTGATCGACGGCGCGGAACCAGGTGCGGAGCAGGGTGAGCACGACGAGCGGCGCGAACACGAGCACGCCGAGCAGGCCGAGCTGGAACCAGACGTCGAGCCAGGCGTTGTGCGCGCTCGGCACGGGCAGCCCGACCTTCGTGTCGAGGCTCGCGAACGGCTCGATCCACGTGGGCCAGTAGCTGACCCAGCCCCACCCGACCCAGGGGTGCTGCGATCCGTGCTCGATGACCTTCTGCCAGATCTCGATGCGCCCCGTGAGATCCGAGCTCTTGCCGAACAGGCCGAAGACCGTGTCGCGGGCGAACACGACCGAGAGCACCCCGGCGAGGGCGAGGGCGAGGCCCGTGAGGTAGACGGGGATGCGGCCCTCGGGGCCGCGGCGGCGGGCCCAGAGGGCGAAGGCGAGCGCGGCGGCGACCGCGATGAAGGCGACCCACACCGTCGCGCTCCGGGTGAGCACGATGCAGAGGAACGCGAGAACGACCCAGAACCAGCCGGCGACGGGACGCACGAGGCCCGCGCGGAGCTGGATCCCGAAGGCGATGAGGGCGAGCAGCGCGAGGAACCCGAACAGCACCGAGCTGCCGAGCAGCCCCTGGATCGGGCCGCCCGAGAACAGCAGGTCGCGGCTCCACCAGGTGAGCTTCGAGAACTTGCCGTCGGGGCCGGGCTCGATCCACCAGGGCACCACCGGGTGCCGCACGAAGATCGACACCCACAGCTCGAACAGGATCGAGAGCCCGATCAGCCAGCGGAACGCCGACGCGAGGGTGCGCAGCAGCTCGTGCCAGCTGAGGACGAAGGCCAGGACCACCGCGACGGCGGTGGTCGCGAACTGCACGGCGACGCCGATCGCCGACCAGGCGGTGTACTGCGACCACGCGATCGAGAGCAGCGCGACGCCCAGGAACCAGTAGAGCGGAGCGGGCAGACGGTACCAGCGGAAGTCCGCCGGGCGCAGCCGGACGAACAGCACGACGCTGACCGCCACGATCACCCCGGCGATCGCGAAGTACGCGGGGATCCCGACGAGGTTCCGCACCGCGTTCCCGCCGAAGGTGAAGAGGAAGACGGCGATCGCGTGAGCGCTCACCCCGAGCCTGGTCTTCGTCTCTGCCACAGACGGTATGGTAAGCCATGCCCGCTGTCAGGACCCTATTCGTCGGAGGCGACGCACGTGCTGATCTTCATCCGGAACACCCCGCGCAACTACGCGTGGGGCTCCCGGGACGCGTTGCCGGAGCTGCTGGGGACGCCGCCGACCGGTGAGCCGCAGGCCGAGCTCTGGCTCGGCGCGCACCCGGGCAGCCCGGCCTCCGTCGCCAAGGCGACTCCCATCGCGCACACGCTCATCGATCTGATCGCGAGCGACCCCGAGCGCTACGGCGTCGACGGCGACCGCCTCCCGTTCCTGCTCAAAGTGCTCGCCATCGGCGCGCCGCTCTCCCTGCAGGTGCACCCCGACGCGGCGCAGGCCGCCGCCGGGTACGCCGCCGAGGAGGCCGCGGGGATCCCGCTGGACGCCCGCGAGCGCAACTACGGCGACCCCGGGCACAAGCCCGAGCTGCTCGTCGCGCTGGGCGAGGTGAGCGCGCTCAGCGGGTTCCGCCCGCTCGCCGATGCCCGCGACGACTTCCGCGCGCTCGCCGCCGCGGCCGGGGGATCCGGCACCGCCGCGGGCCGCGCGCTCGCCGGGCTCGCCGAGCAGTGCACGGCGCTCGGCGAGGAGGATCCCGTCGCCGCGAGCGCCCGTCGCCGTGCCGAGTTCTTCGCCTGGGCGTTCAGCGGAGCGCCCGAGGTGGACTCGGCCGGACAGGCGCTCGCCGATGTCGTGCGCGGCAGCTCCGCGCCGCTCGAGGGGATCGATGCCCATCGTCTCGCCGCGCTGCGCGGCCTCGTCGCCGCGCACGCCGGCGACCCGGGCGTGCTGGTCTCGGTGCTGCTCCACCTGGTGCGCCTCGCCCCGGGCGAGGCGATCTACCTCGGTGCCGGCCAGCTGCACGCCTACCTGAGCGGGATCGCGGTCGAGGTCATGGCGGCGTCCGACAACGTGCTGCGCGCGGGGCTCACGCAGAAGCATGTCGATATCGCGGAGCTCACCCGCATCGTCGATCTCGGCGAGCTGGACGAGCCGCGCTGCGTCGCGGGGAGCCCGGCTCCGGGCGTGCGGTCGTGGGAGCCCGACATTCCGGACTTCCGGCTGATGCGGGTGCGGCTGCGCGAACCCGAGGAGCCGGGGCTGCCCGTCGGGGACGCGACGGATCGCGCCGTGATCGAGGCGCCGTTCCCGCTCGTGCTGATCGCGACCGAGGGGCGGGCCCGTGTGGAGCGCCCGGAGGCGGATCTCGCGGAGGTGGCGAACCTGCGCAGGGGGCAGTCCCTGTACGTCTCGGCGGGCGACCCGATCGAGCTGACGGGGACCGGCGAGGTGTTCCTGGCGACGGTCGGGCGCGGCTGGGCGGGACGCGGCGCGAGCGTGTCGCAGACCCTCAAGTAACACTTGAGGGTTTAGACTCTTCGGCTTGACTTCATCGAATTACACCGGTGTAATGATTCGAGGCGTCGGTTGACGCGACGGTTTTCGGGAAGGGAGAGAAGCACAGATGTCTGATACCTCCCCCACCTCGGTTCCGGGCAACTGGTTCGTCGACCCCGTATTCCTCGGGGTTCCCGGCGTCCGCCCCGCCGAGGACGAAACCCTCGCCTGGCAGGCGGATGCGCTCTGCGCGCAGACCGACCCCGAAGCGTTCTTCCCCGAGAAGGGCGGATCGACCCGCGAGGCCAAGCGCATCTGCGAGAGCTGCGAAGTCCGTTCCGAGTGCCTCGACTACGCGCTCGCCAACGACGAGCGCTTCGGCATCTGGGGCGGGCTCTCCGAGCGCGAGCGTCGCCGCCTCCGCCGCGAAGCCATCTAGCTCCCGCGCTCGACGCCGGATCCGGTCGCTCCTCCCTGTGAGCTCGCCGCTCACCGGCATGGCGGATCGTCGCGGGCCCCGAGCCCGCCTAGGCTGATTCCGATATGCGCACCAGAGTGACCGCCATCCTGGTCGCCCGGCAGGGCGGCGAATGGCTTGACCAGACCATTGCGGGGCTCGCCGCGCAGACGCGCCGACCCGACCGCGTCATCGCGGTCAGCAACGGAGGGTCCGAGCGCGTCGCCGGCCAGCTCGCCTCCGCCGGGCCCGAGCGGGTCGTGACCACCACCGGCCAGCTGTCCTTCGGCCAGGCCGTGCAGCGCGCGATCGACACGCTGCCGGAGCCCGCGGGCGACGACGAATGGTTCTGGCTGCTCAGCGAGGACTCCGCCCCCGAGCCGGCCGCGCTCGAGCGGGTGCTCTCGACGGTGCAGCGCGCACCCTCGGTCGCCATCGCGGGCCCCAAGCTCGTCGACTGGGATCACCCCGAACGCATCATCGAGCTCGGGCAGAGCCTCACCCGCAGCGGGTCCCGCTGGATGCTCCGGCGGCAGGAACTCGATCAGCAGCAGTACGACCACCTGCAGGACGTGCTGGGCGTCGGGCCCGTCGGCATGCTGGCGCGACGCGACGCGTGGGCCGAGCTCGGCGGTTTCGACCCGGCGCTGCCCGTCTTCGACGACGGACTCGACTTCAGCGTGCGCGCCCGCCTCGCGGGGTACCGCGTCGTGGTGTCGCCCGAGTCCCGGATCCGATTCGCCCAGAGCGGTGTCGCGGGTCCCCGGATCGACCGCCGCCGTTCCGTCATGCGCACGGCGCACCGGCAGGCGCGCACCGCGCACCTGCACCGGCGGATCGCCTACGCGCCCGGATTCCTCGCCTTCGTCATGTGGCTCGGACTCCCGCTGCTCGGTGTCGCCCGTGTGTTCTGGGCGCTGATCCGCGAGCAGCCCGGTCAGATGCT
The DNA here is from genome assembly GCF_039530105.1 of Leucobacter iarius. Taxonomy (NCBI): domain Bacteria; kingdom Bacillati; phylum Actinomycetota; class Actinomycetes; order Micrococcales; family Microbacteriaceae; genus Leucobacter; species Leucobacter iarius. The sequence continues at coordinate 828,032 of NZ_BAAAOB010000001.1, forward strand.
CGGCGAGTTCGCCGCGGCCTTCACCGTCTTCTTCCGCCCGGGCGCGATCCTGGCCTCGCGGCGCAGGATCCGCGCGGCGAGCAGCGCGGGCTGGGCCGCGGTGCGACCGCTCCGCGTCGACCCGAAGGCGGTGCGCACCGCTCGCATGATCGACCGCGAGGCGATCCTCGCCTCCCAGGGACGCCAGCGCCGCGAGCTGCACTTCGTCTCGAGCGGCGGGCTGACCGTGCTCATCGTCTCGATGGTCGCGGCCGTCGCGCTCTGCTGGTGGGCGCTCAGCCGCACCAGCCTGGTCGGCGGTGCGCTCGCCCCGCTCAGCCCCGTCGGCGAGCTCTGGCGGAACACCTTCATGCACGACGGCGTGCCTGCCGATCCCTTCGCCTGGGTGCTCGCCGTGCTCGGCAGCCTGACCTTCTGGAACCCCTCGCACATCGTCGTGCTCGTGTTCATCGCCGCGATCCCGCTCTCGGCGCTGGGCGGCTGGATCTGGGGTGCGCAGCTCACCGAGTCCCGCGCGGGACGCGTCCTCCTCGGCCTCGGTTGGGCGCTCAGCCCCGTGCTGCTCGGATCCCTCTCCTCGGGCCGTCTGCCGACGCTGATCCTCGCGGTGGCGCTGCCCTGGCTGCTGCTCGCGGCCTCCCGCTGCCGCGAGTCGTGGAGCTGGGCCGGGACCGCCTCGCTCCTGGCCGCGGTGGTGCTCGCCTGCGCGCCCGTGCTCATCCCCGCGGCGGTGCTGCTGCTGATCGTCGGACTCTGCACCTCGCTGCGCGGGATCGCCCGAGTCCTCTCGACCGCGATCGCGCCGCTCGTGCTCTTCGCGCCGAAGGCGATCGCGGCCTTCGCTGCCGGTCGCCCGATCGACCTGCTGCTCGATCCCGGGATCACCCCGGCCTACCAGCCGGGCAACACCTGGCACCTCATGCTCGGCTTCCCGGCCTTCGGCCTCGAAGGCTGGTCGGGCATCTTCGACGCGATGGGGCTCGGTGGGGCACCGGCGACCCTGCTCGTCGGCGTGCTGCTCGCCCCGATCGCGCTGCTCGCCGTGCTGGGACTCCTCACCGGACGCATCGCGGTCACGCTGCTGCTCGCGCTGGCCGGGGGCCTGGGCTTCGTCACCGCGATCGGTGCGGCGCAGCTGCACCTGCTGATCGAGGGGCCCGCGAGCGTGGCGCTCTGGACCGGATCCGGGATCGCCCTCTACTGGCTCTCGGTGCTGGGGCTCGCCGCGGTGGGCTGCAGCGTGCTGCGTCGCGTCGCCGGTCCGCTCGTCGCCGTCGCGCTCGTCGCCGCGCTGCTGGCGGTCGCCCCGCTCGCCGTCCGCCTCGTGACCGACCAGACCGGACTCCGTTCGGCCGACGCGCAGATGCCGGCCATCGTGCAGGCCGCGGGTGCCGCCGACCCCGAGATCCGCACGCTCGTGCTCACCGCGACCGGACCCCAGGAGGTCCGAGCCGAGCTCGTCACCGGAACCGGTGTGCGGCTCGACCAGATCCGCACCTCGGAGCGCGCTCCGAGCCTGACCGCCGAGGACCGGGTCGTCGGACGTCTCGTCGGCGGGCTCGCCAGTACGGGCGGCCCCGACCTGCGCGGCGATTTCGCGAAGGAGCGCATCGGCTTCGTGCTGCTCGCCGCGGGCGGCGACGACGGCGAGCGCGGGCTGCTGCAGTCGGCGTTCGACCAGCAGACCACGCTCTCGAGCGCGGGGCAGACGGCGCACGGACTGCTCTGGCGGGTCGAGGGGCAGGCCGCCTCGGACGGCGGCGGTTCGCACTCCGACGGCAAGCTCACCGGCACCTCGCTGAGCGCGACCACCATCTGGTGGGCGCAGGCGATCGTGCTGCTCGCGATGCTGCTGCTCGCCCTGCCGACCGGTGAGGTGGTCGATCGCCCCGAGCGCCGCAAGAAGCCCAAGCGCCGCCGCGGGGACGATCCTGCGACCGGGCCGAACCTCGCAGCGACGTCCGAGGCGAGCGCTCCGGAGCCCGCGGCGGTTCCGGATCGCGCTGCCGAGGTGCCGTCCGAGGTCCAGCCGCCGGCGCAGCCGGAGCCGGCTTCCGCGCCGGAACCGGAGCCCACGGCCGAGCCGGGAGCCGCAGCGGAATCGGCCCCCGCGGCCGAGCCGACTCCTGATCCGGAGGCCGAGCCCTCGGCCGATCCTGATCCCGCGCCCGCTGCGGCGGTCGACGCGGATCCGGCCGCGGAACACGAAGACGGACCCGAGGAGCAGAAGCGATGAACAACGCCCAGCGCGCCCTGCGCGGCGGACTCCGCGCGGCGACCGGCCTGATCGTGCTCGGCGCGGCGGCAGCGGGTACCGTGCTCGTCACCTCCGCGTCGCTCCCGACCGTGCGGAACGCTCCGCTCTCGGTCACCGCGAGCACGCAGGCGGACGCCGTGCGCTCGATCGTGTGCGCGGGATCGTTCGCCGAGCTCGGCGCGAATCCGCAGACCCCCGACGCCGCGGTCCCGACCGGCACCGCGGCCGTGACGCAGGTCGGCTCGACGGACGAGAAGTCCGAGCTGAAGCGCGACGTGCCCGGCGGCACGGCTCCGATGGTGTTGCGCGCCTCGGGCACGAACCCGCTGGGAGCGGCCCAGACCCAAACGCTCGACACCGCCACGCTGCGCGGCCTCACCGCGACCGCGTGCGTCGAACCGGCCAACGAGCAGTGGCTCGTCGGCGGGTCGACGGCGCTCGGTTCGAGTTCGACGGTCACCGTCGGCAACCCGAACACGGTTCCCGCCACCGTCAAGTTCAGCCTGTTCGACACCGCGGGCGAGGTCGCCTCGTCGCAGACGGTGGGCGTGCTGGTGCCCGCCGGCGCCGAGCGCACGGTGGCCCTCAACGGCTTCGCGCCCGGCCGGGACGGCCTCGCGGTCCGGGTGGAGAGCACCGGCGCCTCGGTCACCGCGGCGCTCGGTCTCTCCCAGACCGAGCAGCTCTCGCCCAAGGTCGCCGATATCGAGACCCGGCAGCTCGCGCCGAGCACCCGGCTCGTGATCCCGGGGCCGACGAACATCTCGGGCGAGGACATGCACGGCGACGGCGACGGCGGCAGCGCGGGGGACTCCTCCGGCATGGTCGTGCGCGTCCTCGCCCCCGGGCGCGACGGCGGGACCGCGACCGTCCGCGCGCTTCGCCCCAAGGGCGGAGCGGTCGAGCTCGGGACGGTCAAGCTGAAGGCCGGCGCGCTCGGGCAGCTGAAGGTCGCCAAGTGGCCGGCGGACGCGACCGCGGTGGTCGTCACCTCGGACGTTCCGGTGGTCGGCGGGGTGCTCGGCACCGCATCGGCGGGCGGATTCTCGGACGGCGGCTGGTTCGCGCCCGCCCCCGAGATCGCTGCCGGAACCCCGGTCGCGGTCCCGATCGTCGCCGACGGGCAGCTCGTCATCGCGAACGACGGCGATTCGACGGCCACGGTGACGCTCGACCAGGGCGACGGCAAGCAGACCTCGACGGTATCGGTCCCCGCCGGAGCCTCGGTGATCGCCCGGGCGCCGAAGAACGCGCAGCTGGTCAGCGATCAGCCGGTATCCGCCGGGGTCCGCGTGGTGAAGGGCTCGGGGATCGCGGGCTACCCGATCATGCCCGCCGAGGTGCGGGCGCGCACGATCACGGTCTTCACTGACTGAACTCCTGCGGCTCTCGTCCGGGGTCGTGGCGCACGAGCGTCCAGCCCGCGGGCGGGGTGAGGCGGTCCCGGTGCTTCGGGCAGAGATCGAGTGCAGGCGGGGTGCGCTCGGGGCTGAGCGGGCCCACGGCCATCACGCTGCCGCCGTAGTCCGCCGTCAGCGTCGCGACCGCGGGCGCTCCGCAGGCGACGCGGGCGCAGAGCCGGTCGCCGGGGCCGGGCGCGCGCGACGGGCTGCCGTCGTCGGCGTTCGAGTCGGGGGTCTCTTCGCGGGGAGCTGCGCTACTCATCGCCTCCAGCGTAGGTGCCGAGGCTCCGAACGGTGGCCTAGACTGGCGGCATGTTCGGGCGCTCACGATCCGGCCGGGAGCGGCCTTCCCAGCCGGTCCCGGTGCGGGGCTCCGCTGCCGGCAGGCATCGCCACGGCCGCCGCCCCATCCGGTCCTCCCTGACCGGGCCCTCGCTGCCCGATCCCGATGCCCGGGTCGTCCGGTTCGAGATCGACGCGCGGGCCGCCCTCGAAGTACTGCAGGCCGCGTTCCCCGAGGAGCTCCGCGGCGTGCGCTTCGCCTACGCCACCGCTCCGAGCGGCCAGGGCGAGAGCGAGCATCCCCAGTTCTACGCGATCGACCGGCGGGCCCGGTCCATCGTGCTGTTCCGCATGCCGATCCAGCGCGCGCGGGGCCTGCATATCGAGGACGAGGAGCACCGTGCGCTGTTCGTCGGGCGCTGCGTCTATCTCGCGGTGTGCGAGTACCTGGGGCAGGATCCGTGGGATCTGCTGCCCGGCCGCTTCGATCATTTCTGAGCGGGCCGACCGCGGGGCGGGGCCCGGTGGACCCGGTTTCCGGACACGGACACGGATTCCTCGGGACATATCGGCGAAACCGCATCGCCGACCAGACATAATGGGTGCATGAGCGCGCGGATTCTGGTGGTTGACGACGACAGGTCGCTGGCTGAGATGCTCGGCATGGTGCTCGAAGGAGAGGGCTTCCTCACCGACCACTCCGCCGACGGATCCGAGGCCCTCGAGGCCTTCCGCGTCTCGCGACCGGACCTCGTGCTCCTCGACGTCATGCTGCCCGGCATCGACGGCATCGAGGTGTGCGCGCGGATCCGTGCGGAGTCCGGCGTCCCCATCATCATGCTCACGGCCCGCACCGACACGACCGACGTGGTGCGCGGTCTGGAGGCCGGGGCCGACGATTACGTCGTGAAGCCGTTCAACCCGGCGGAGCTGATCGCCCGCATCCGCGCCCGCCTGCGCGAACCGCAGCAGGAGGCGAACGAGCGACTGCGCATCGGCGACCTCGACATCGACGTCGCCGCGCACGAGGTGCGTCGCGGCGAGACCGTGATTCCGCTGACCCCGCTCGAGTTCGATCTCCTCGTCATCCTGGCGCGCAAGCCCCAGCAGGTGTTCACCCGCGAGGTGCTGCTCGAGAAGGTGTGGGGCTACCAGTACAAGGCGGACACGCGCCTGGTCAACGTGCACGTGCAGCGTCTGCGCGCCAAGATCGAGCAGGATCCCGATCGCCCCGCGATCGTGACCACCGTGCGCGGCGTGGGGTACCGCGCCGGCATCTCCGACGCCTAGCGGGTCGACATGGCGGGAGGACGCACAGCGCTCGGGCGGCGGCTGCGACGCGCGCGCATCCGCTGGATCCGGGCGAGCCAGCCGGTGCTCGGGCCGTTCCGCGCCCGCTGGCGCCGGTCGCTCCGCCTGCGCACCATGACCTACACGGGTCTCATCACGGGCGTCATGATCCTGATCTCGGGCACCTACATCCTCGCGAGCATCGGCGACGACCTCTATTCGTCGCGACGCGATCAGGTGCTGCAGGACGCCGCGCGGGCGACGCTCGCCGCGCAGAGCCAGCTCGACGGATCCGACGCCGCCGACCGCAGCGCGCTCTCGTCGCTGGCCAACTCGGTGCGCGCCACGGTGGGCGACACCACCTCGAGCCAGATGATCTACGTCCGGCGGCAGCCGCACCAGACGCCCCTGGCGGACGCCCCGCTCGACAGCAACACCTCGCCCGACCTCGTCAACGCGATCACCGCGGAGCTCTCCGACGCGGTGATGTCGCGCAACCAGCCCCAGTACTGGCAGGCGGTCACCCTGCACTCGGCGAGCGGGGAGCCGGTACCCGGCATCGTGGTCGCGTCGACGCTGACCTTCCCGTCGGGAACGGGCACCTACGACCTCTTCATCGGGTACAGCCTCGCCGATACGCAGCGCACGCTCGGGTTCATCCAGCGGACGCTCGTCCTGACCGCACTGATCCTGATGCTGCTCATCGGTGCGCTCGTCTGGATCATCGCCCGCATCGTGTTCCGGCCGATCCGCGCCGCCGCCGACGTGAGCCGACGCCTCGCCGCCGGCGAGAGCCGAGCGCGCATGCCGCTGCAGAACGACGAGCACTTCGACGAGCTGTCGGCGAACTTCAACGACATGGCCGACACGCTGCAGGCCCGCATCGACGAGCTCGACCAGGTGTCCGAGATGCAGCAGCGCTTCGTCTCGGACGTCTCGCACGAGCTCCGTACCCCGCTCACCACGATCCGGCTCGCCAGCGAGGTGCTGCAGGCACCGACCGCGGTGCCCGACGGTCCCGAGCTCACGGGGTCGCAGCAGCGCGCGCTCGAGGTGCTGGGCAACCAGGTGGAGCGCTTCGAACAGCTGCTCGGCGACCTGCTCGAGATCTCGCGCTACGACGCCGGCCGCATCACCATCGAGACCGAGCCGACCAATCTCGTGTCGCTCACCCGCGAGGTGGTCGACGGCCTGCAGTCCCTCTCGCACGGGCTCATCGAGGTCCGCGCGATCGGCGGCTACAGCCCGATCGAGGTCGACCCGCGGCGCATCCGACGGATCGTGTCGAACCTCGTGGGCAATGCGATCGAGCACGGCGAGCGGAAGGCGATCGTGGTCACGATCGACTCGAACGCGGCCGCCGTCGCGATCTCGGTGCGCGACTGGGGCATCGGCATGAACACCGAGGATGTGGCGCACGCGTTCGACCGCTTCTGGCGGGCGGACCCCTCGCGCAAGCGCACCCTCGGCGGAACCGGCCTCGGGCTGGCGATCGCTCGGGAGGACGCCGCGGTGCACGGCGGACTGCTGGAGGCGTGGTCGCGGCCGGGCGAGGGCTCGAACTTCCGGCTCACCCTGCCGCGACGCGAGGGGACGGCGAGCTTCGTGTCGCCGATCCCGCTCGTGCCCGACGACGTCGTGCCCGACGCGGGCGACCCCCAGGCCACCGGGGGCTGGCTGCGCAGGCCGAAGCGGCGCGTGAAGAAGGAGGGGCGATGACGGGGCGGATCCGGAGCATCGGGCGCATGGTCGGAGTCGCGGCGATCGCCGCGAGCGCGCTGCTGCTCGCGGCCTGCAACGCGATCCCCCAGTCGGGGCCCGTCAACGTCGGGCTCTCGGACCTGACGAAGGGCGATCAGCTGGTCTCCTACTCCCCGCCGGGACCGGCGAAGGGCGCGAGCCAGAAGGACGTCGTGATCGGCTTCGTCAACGCCGCCTCTTCGAGCCAGGATGACTACCGGGTGGCGCGCGAGTTCCTCACGCCCGAGTACTCCAGCCAGTGGGATCCCTCCACGGGGGTGTTCGTCTACGAGGGCGCCCGGCCCTACCGGTCCGAGGAGGACAACGTCGCCGTGCTCTCGTTGCCGGGCATCGCGACCGTCGACGAGCTCGGCGTGCTCACGCCGGCGCGACCGGGCGCCACGAGCGACGTGCGCTTCGAGCTCGCCAAGGTCGACGGGCAGTGGCGCATCGCCTCCGCTCCGGCGGGCGTGATCCTCGACCGCAACGTGTTCCGGACGGTGTGGGCGCCGCGCGATATCTCGTTCCTCTCGCCCGACGACCGGCTCATCACCGAGACCCGGTGGTTCCTGAACGGTCCGGGCATGGCGACCCAGGTCGTGAACGCGCTGCTCGCCGGTCCGTCGGAGGAGCTGCGCGGGGCGATCCGCACGGCCTTCCCGGAGGGCACCGGCCTCGTCTCGAACTCGGTCACCGTGCTCGACGGCACCGCGAAGATCGACCTGACGGGTCAGGCCGCCTCCGCGGATCACGGCGCCCGCCAGCTCATCCTCCGCCAGCTCGCGGCGAGCCTGCAGTCGGTGCAGGGGGTGAACCGCTTCGATCTCTCGATCAACGGCTCGCTGATCGAGAGCTCCGCCGTGGGCTGGAGCGACGGGGGCACCCCGACCGCCGATCCGCGCAACACGCTCGTGCTGTCCCACGGAACCTTCGGCAGCCTGCTGGCGGGCAAGGTGGAGGCGCTGCCGAAGCTCGGCTCGCGCATCGTCGAGATGCGTCCCGACGGGGTCACCGTCGCGGTCGACCGCAGCTCGGCGGTGGTGCGGTCCGGCGGGACGCTCACCTGGACGGACGGCGCTCAGGAGATCGAGATCCCGACGTCCGGCTCGCAGCCGCTCGACCCGTCGATCGACCGTTTCGGCTACGTCTGGAGCAGTGCGAAGGGGGTCGGCGGGTCGATCATCGCGGTCAAGCCGGGCGAGGACCCGATCACCCTCGCCGTGCCCTGGGCCGCGGGGCTGCGTCCGGTCGGGATCCGCGTCTCGCCCGACGGGGTGCGGCTCGCGATGCTGCTGGCCGACGGCGACGGCAGCACGGTGCGGGTCAGCGGGATCGTGCGCGACGCGCACGGACGGCCCAGCGCGATCACCGCGCAGGGGCCCGAGCAGATGTGGACCACCGGTGCACCCCTCGATCTGGACTGGAGCGACGCCCAGCACTTCGCGGTGCTCACGCGGGTCGGCGAGGCCGGGAAGGTGACCATCGGTGCGCCGAGGCAGTTCTCCGCCGAGTCCGGGTCAGTCGCGGGGGCGACCCGGTTGAGCGGTGGCGGCAGCAAGGCGTTCCTGCGCGTGCTCAACGCGGACGGGCGTCTCTTCGCCGGCCAGGGGATCGGTTGGCAGCCGCAGTTCGAGGATGTGCAGGTGCTCGCGAAGGTCGGGTGACGCCGGACCACGGGATCGTCCTCCACCGCGTGCGCGGACGTGCGTTCCGGCCGGATCCCGGTCGCACGCTGTGCGGAGCCGGGCGAGGGCGTCCTCCGCACGCGAACCTGGACGCATGACCTCCGAAGACTCCGCCCGCGCACGCTGGGACGCGCTCCGCCACGACCTGCTCGCGCTGCTCTGGCCGGGCAGCTGCGTCGCCTGCGGGGCACCCGACCGGGTGTGCTGCGCGCCCTGCCTCGCCGAGATCCGCGGACAGGCCGGCGCTGCTCCGCGACCGCTCGTGCGTCGACTCCCGCGCCCGGAGCGACCGGCGCTCGAGCTGCGCGCCGCCGGGCGCTACGACCGCGCCCTGCGCGCCGGGCTCGTCGCCTACAAGCACGCGGGCCGGGTCGGGCTCGCGAAGCCGCTCGGCGCCCGGCTCGGACCGGTGCTCGGCGCGGCGATCGCGACGGCTCCGGAACCCCCGCTCGTCGTGGCGGTGCCCTCGCGACCGGCGCGCGTGCGGGAACGCGGGATCCGGCACCTCGAACCCGTCGTCCGCGCCGCGCTCCGAGGGTGCCCGCCTCGGCGCGGGGCGGGGCTCGCGCTGCGTGCGCTGCGCACCACGCGCGGGCGGCGCAGCCAGGTGGGGCTCGATCGCGCAGCGCGGCGCGGCAACGCGGCACGGATCGCGGTGCGGCGGTCCCACGCGGGGCGCATCCGGGGCCGGGCGGTCGTGCTCGTCGACGACGTCTGCACCAGCGGAGCCACGCTCTCGGCGGCCGCGGACGCGCTCGAACGGGCGGGCGCCCGAGCGGTTTCCGCGGTTTCGATCTGCGTTGTCGAAGAGAACGCTGAACCGGGTGGCAGCGGGGCCCGCGGAAGCGGTAGGGTGCGTGAAAGGCGTAACGGTGCGCCAGGCAGAAGGCCACCCGCCTGATCCCTTTACGGAGGTCACCATGGACGTGAACATCCACGGACGCAACGTCGGCATCACCGACCGGTTCGAATCCTATGTGGGCGCGAAGACGGAGAAGGTGGCCGGTCTGCTTCCGAAGGCGAGGTCCTTCGAAGTGCGGGTATCGCGGCTCAGCGACCGAAGTCCGCAGAACGGGGATCGCGTCGAGGTGACGATTCACGGTCCCGGCCCGATCATCCGGGCCGAGTCGGCCGCGGCCGACAAGTACTCCGCCTTCGACATCGCCTACGGACGGGTGCTCGAGCGCATCCGCCGCGTGAAGGACCGCCGCAAGGTCCACCGCGGCAGCGGTCGCGTCTCGCTCGGCGAAGCCGCGGCGAACGACTTCCAGTCGGTCGACCTCACCCCCGCGCCGCTCGAGGTCATCGAGGCGGTGGCGACCGGATCGGTCCCCGTCATCGCCGACGGCACCATCGGCGAAGAGGCGTACTCGCCCGTGGTCATCCGTTCCAAGGAGTTCCCGGCCGAGCACCTCAGCATCGAGGACGCCGTCGACCAGATGGAGCTCGTGGGCCACGACTTCTTCCTCTTCATCGAGCACGGCTCGCAGAAGCCGAGCGTGGTCTACCGGCGCAAGGGCTGGAACTACGGCGTGATCCACCTGGTGGACGAAGCGGACTGACGCGCGACGCGAACGGGGCGGGGCGGTCGACTCTCGGGTCGGCCGCCCCGCCCCGTCTTCACAGGAACCCGCAGGCGACCTCTCAGCGCCCTTGCTAAGCTGAGTGAGTTGTCACAATTCGGCAACGGAAGCGGCGCGGGCGACCGGGCCACACCCCCACAGGAGACAACACGTGGCGACTGTCCTTGACCGGATCCTTCGCGTAGGCGAAGGCCGCACCCTGAAGAAGCTCGAGCGCATCGCAAAGACGGTCGCCGGGCTCGAGGAGTCGTTCGCGGCGCTCACCGACGAGGAGCTGCGCGACGAGACCGAGGAGTTCCGCGCCCGGCTCGAGAAGGGCGAGACGCTCGACGACCTGCTGCCCGAGGCGTTCGCCGCGGTCCGCGAGGCCGCGAAGCGCACTATCGGCCTCAACCCGTTCCCCGTGCAGATCATGGGCGGCGCCAACCTCCACCTCGGCAACATCTCCGAGATGAAGACGGGCGAGGGCAAGACCCTCGTGGCGACCATGCCCGCGTACCTCAACGCCCTCGCAGGCAAGGGCGTGCACATCGTCACCGTCAACGACTACCTCGCGACCTACCAGAGCGACCTCATGGGTCGCGTCTTCCGCGCCCTCGGCATGACCACCGGCTGCATCGTCGCAGGCCAGGATCCGACCGAGCGCCGCAAGCAGTACGACGCCGACATCACCTACGGCACCAACAACGAGTTCGGCTTCGACTACCTGCGCGACAACATGGCCTCCACGGCCGAGGAGCGCGTGCAGCGCGGCCACTTCTTCGCGATCATCGACGAGGTCGACTCGATCCTCATCGACGAGGCCCGCACCCCGCTCATCATCTCCGGCCCCGCCTCGGGCGAGGCGAACCGCTGGTTCGCCGAGTTTGCGCGGCTCGCCAAGCGTCTGAAGCCCGAGACCGACTACGAGGTCGACGAGAAGAAGCGCACCGTCGGCGTGCTCGAGCCCGGCATCGAGAAGGTCGAGGACTACCTCGGCATCACCAACCTCTACGAGTCGGTCAACACCCCGCTCATCTCGTTCCTCAACAACGCGATCAAGGCCAACGCCCTGTTCACCCGCGACAAGGACTACGTCGTGCTGAACGGCGAGGTGCTCATCGTCGACGAGCACACCGGCCGAATCCTCGCCGGCCGTCGGTACAACGAGGGCATGCACCAGGCCATCGAGGCGAAGGAAGGAGTGCAGGTCAAGGCCGAGAACCAGATGCTTGCGACCGTCACCCTGCAGAACTACTTCCGCCTCTACGACAAGCTCTCGGGCATGACCGGTACCGCCGAGACCGAGGCGGGCGAGTTCTACTCGACCTACCAGCTCGGCGTGGTCCCCATCCCGACCAACAAGGCGCTGCTCCGCAAGGACCAGCCCGACCTCGTCTACAAGAACGAAGAGGCGAAGTTCGCCCAGGTCGTCGAGGACATCGCCGAGCGCCACGAGAAGGGCCAGCCCGTCCTCGTCGGCACCACCAGCGTCGAGAAGAGCGAGTACCTCTCGCGCCTCCTCGCGAAGGCCGGAGTCCGGCACGAAGTGCTGAACGCGAAGAACCACGGCCGGGAGGCCGCGATCATCGCGCAGGCCGGCCGCCTCGGCGCCGTCACCGTCGCCACCAACATGGCCGGTCGAGGCACCGACATCATGCTCGGCGGCAACGCCGAGTTCCTCGCCGTGCAGGAGATGACCTCGCGCGGTCTCTCCACCGACGAAGACCCCGACGGCTACGAAGCGGCCTGGGGCGACGTGTTCGCCGCGGTCAAGGAGGCCGTCTCCGCCGAGGCCGCGAAGGTCACCGAGGCCGGCGGGCTCTACGTGCTCGGCACCGAGCGCCACGAATCGCGCCGCATCGACAACCAGCTGCGCGGCCGCTCCGGCCGACAGGGCGACCCCGGCGAGAGCCGCTTCTACCTGTCGCTCACCGACGACCTGATGCGCCTGTTCAACTCCGGCGCAGCAGCGGCGCTCATGAACCGCTCCAGCTTCCCCGACGACCTCGCGATCGAATCGAAGGTCGTCACCCGCGCCATCCAGAGCGCGCAGAGCCAGGTCGAGCAGCGCAACTCCGAGATCCGCAAGAACGTCCTCAAGTACGACGACGTCCTCGACCGCCAGCGCAAGGCGATCTACACGGACCGCGCGCAGATCCTCGACGGCGAAGACATCGAGAACCGCATCGACGTGTTCCGCGAGCAGGTCGTCGACGCGATCCTCGACTCGCACGGCACCGGCGACGACTGGAACCTCGACGCGCTCTGGGGCGACCTCAAGCAGATCTACCCCATCGGCATCACCGTCGACGAGGTGCAGGCCGAGACCGGCGGGCGCCGCGTCGACCGCACCTTCCTGCGCCGCGAGATCCTCTCCGACGCCGAGGTCGCCTACGAGAAGCGCGAAGAGACCCTCGGCGAGGAAGCGATGCGCGAGCTCGAGCGCCGCGTCGTGCTCTCGACCGTCGACCGCCGCTGGCGCGACCACCTCTACGAGATGGAATACCTCAAGGAGGGCATCGGCCTCCGCGCCATGGCGCAGCGCGACCCGCTCGTCGAATACCAGCGCGAGGGCTACACCCTCTTCCAGAGCACCATGGGGCAGATCAAGGAAGAGTCCCTCGGACTCCTCTACAACCTCGAAGTGCAGGTCCGTCCGGCCGAAGGCCCCCAGGACCACGTCCATCTCGAAGGCGGCGGACTCGAGACGCCCCAGGCGACCGACGAGTCGCAGCTCAGCTACTCCGCGCCCAGCGAGAGCGGCGAGACCGAGGTGCACGGCGCCGGCGCCGACGAGCCGGAAGCCCCGCAGCAGCGTGGCGCCTTCGGCCAGCCGGTCAACAGCTCGGCGCCCGTGAACCGCGCCCAGCGCCGCGCGAAGAAGAAGTAGACACGAGATCCATGATCGGCGACCACCCCGGAACGCCGGCTGAAACCTGGAGACGGTAATGGCAGACGACGCACGATCGCGCCCGACCAAGAACGAACGCCGACAGGCGGCCCGCGAACAGGCCCGCCAGGCCCGTGAAGCGGAGAAGAAGCGCGAGAAGCGCAACCGGCTCTTCCTGCAGGGCGGCATCGTCGTCGGCGTCGTCGCGATCCTCGCGATCATCGGCCTCGTCATCACGACCGCGAACGCCCCCGCCGGCCCCGGCCCGAAGAACATGGCCTCCGGCGGCGTCACCTTCATCAAGGATCTCAAGGTGAAGGAGACCCCCGCACTCGCGGCCGGCGCCGAGCGCAAGGCGCCCGAGGTCGACTGGAATAAGTCGCCCGTCGACGTCACCGTCTACGCCGACTACATGTGCCCCGCCTGCGGCGCGTTCGAGCAGACCTACGGGACCATGCTCGAGAACTACGTCGGCTCCGGTGACATCACCCTGCGCATCTACCCGCTGAACTTCCTCGACAACGCGTCGCAGGGCACCAAGTACTCCACCCGCGCGGCGAACCTGTTCAGCTGCGTCGTGCAGGAGCAGCCCGACGTCGCGTTCAAGCTGCACAACCTGCTCCTCAGCAAGGAAGAGCAGCCGCAGGAGGGCACCCCGGGCCTCACCGACGACCAGCTCCTCGACGTCGCAAAGAAGGCCGGCGTGAAGGTCGACGACACCCTGAAGAGCTGCGTCCAGGACGGCACCTTCAAGAAGTTCATCGACCAGAACACCAAGCAGGTGCTCGAGAACCAGATCCTCGGTCTCGCCAAGGGCGCCCAGCTCGTCGCCAACCCGCAGACCGGCGAGCTGCAGAAGGCTGGCGACCCGCAGCGCCTCAAGAGCACCCCGACCGTCATCATCAACGGCAAGCAGTGGGTGCCGCAGCGCGACGGCGAACTCGAGCCCTACATCCTCAAGCTGAAGGCCGAGCTCGACGCCAACGCGGCGGACAGCGCCAAGAAGCAGTAGCCGTTAGGCTCAAGGGGCGTCCCGAACGGGGCGCCCCGCAGGCGGCCCGTTCGGGTCGCCGCATGCCGCCTTAGCTCATCTGGTAGAGCAGCGCCCTTGTAAAGCGCAGGTGGTCGGTTCGAGTCCGACAGGCGGCTCCAAGAAACACCAGGTCAAGCTGAGTTCGTCATTTCTGGACGATCTCTCATCCCCTGCGCTGGGGGCAAACGTGGGGCAGAGTGCGACGCCCGGGATTCCGGTGCGCCAGTGCATTCCGTGCGCCGATCCATCCGCGGTCCTCGTGAACGCTGGCGCGTTCGCGAGGACCGCTCCCGCCAAGCCCGCCAGGCGCACGGAACACACCGGCGCACCGGAATCCCGGGCGCCGCGTGCTCGTTCGAAGTGTGTATGTCCGGCGGTACAGCGGGAGGGTTGGTGTAGGCACGTGCGATGTGCTGCGAGTGGCGGCAAAACGCCCGAATCGACCGCCATTCCAGCGGTTTGCCGCCACTCGATGGAGATCCTGTGCGTGTACGCGCTCGCCCGCGCGCTTGCACCGGGCGCCCGGCTCGGCGAGGGCTAGAGTGGGCGGGTGACGCAGACGAACTCGCGATTCCCCGTGTGGGCGGCCCTCCTCGGCTCCGGCCTCGCCGGCATGCTCGTGGCCGTGCAGTCGCGCGTCAACGGCGGCCTCAGCCGCGAGATCGACAACGGCTTCCTCGCCGCGCTCGTCTCCTTCGGTTCCGGCCTCGTCATCATCGGCCTGATACTGCTCTGCACGCCGTCCGCCCGTCGGGGCCTCTCGCAGCTCGCCCGCACGGTTCGCGCGGGGGAGCTGCCCGTGTGGGGCCTGCTCGGCGGCACCTGCGGCGGCTTCTTCGTCCTCAGCCAGGGCCTCGTCGCGCCCGCGCTCGGCCTCGCGCTCTTCACGGTCGGCATCGTCGCCGGCCAGGTCAGCGGCGGGCTCGTGATGGACCGGATCGGGCTCGGACCCGGCGGACGCGTCGATCCGACCCCGGCGCGCGTCATCGGCACCGTGCTCGCGGTCGTCGCGGTCGCGTTCACCGTGTGGGCCGACCTCCGGCCCGGATCCCCGGTCTGGCTCGTGCTCGTCCCGATCGTCGCGGGTCTCGGCATGGCCTGGCAGTCGGCCGTCAACGGGCTCGTGCGGTCCGCCGCGCACAGCGCCATCACGGCGACCTTCATCAACTTCGTCACGGGCACCGCGATGCTCGGCATCGCGGCTGCGATCTCGCTCGCGGTGCGCGGCTGGCCGACGCACTGGCCGAGCGAGCCGTGGTTCTACGTCGGCGGCCTCATCGGCACGCTGTTCATCGCGGTCGCCGCGGTGCTCGTGCGCACCGCGGGCGTACTGCTGCTCAGCATGTCGAACGTCGCCGGGCAACTGATCGCGTCGGTGGCGCTCGAAGCCGGGCTGCCGCTCGCGAACGGCGTCACTCCCGGCCTGATCGCGGGCGCCGCGGTATCGCTGATCGCCGTCGCGATCGCGGCGGGCGGCGGCGTCGGGCGCGCGAAGCGGACCGGACGCTAGGCCTGCGGCTCGGCCCCGGCCTCGAAGTCGAGGGCGAGGCTGTTCATGCAGTAGCGGTCGCCGGTCGGCGTGCCGAAGCCGTCGGGGAACACGTGGCCGAGGTGCGATCCGCAGGCGGCGCAGCGCACCTCGGTGCGGACCATGCCGAGGCTGTGGTCCTCGAGCAGCTCGACGGCCTCGGGGCGGACGCTCTCGTAGAAGCTCGGCCAGCCGCAACCGGAATCGAATTTGGTGCCCGCGACGAACAGCTCGTTGCCGCAGGCCCGGCAGCGGTAGAGCCCGTCGCGGTGCTCGTCGAGCAGTTCGCCGGTGCCGGCGCGCTCGGTCGCGGCCTGACGCAGGATCGCGTACTCCTCGGGGGAGAGCTGCTCGCGCCACTCGGCGTCGCTGCGCTGCACCCGGTAGTCGCCTGAGGTCTCGGACTCGCTCATTCCCGCTCTCCCGTTCGCTGGTGAGCTCCCATTCTACGGCTCGGATCCGGGGGCGAGGAGGGCGCGGAGAGGCGCTGCGAGCGAACACGCCGAAGCCTGGGAAATGCCCCGGGCTTGCAACATCTGATGTTATTCATCAGACTAGAGGGGTAGTTAGGTGAGGGTACCCTCACTTCGATCCGATGTTGGATCCGCGTGGCGCTCGTCGCCCGGTTCCGCCGGGCGTGATCTCAGGGGATTTCGAGCGCGACGCGTCCGTCCCCGACCGAAGGGCACAGTCATGTCTGCCTCCACCCCCGTCCCGGTTCGCCACCGGTTGCGCAGCGTCGTCTCCGCGACGCTCGCCGGCGCGCTGATCGCGAGCGGTGCGCTGCTCGGATCCACGGCGGCCTACGCCGAGACCGGCGAGGCGCCGGCTCCGGCGGTTCCCGCGACGGAGCAGCCCGCGGAGCAGACGCCCGCCACCGAGCCCGCGGCGGAGCCGACCGCCCCCGCGGAATCGCCGCCCGCGGCGCCCGCGGCGCCCGCGGCGCCCGCGGTGCCGAAGGCTGAGGCGAAGGTGGCGCCGCAGCAGGCCCCCGCTGCCGCCGAGCCCGCAGCTTCGGGCTCGGTCGCCGCCAGCGTGGCCGGGACCAGTGCGGCAGACGGGCTCCGGCTCGCGGTGACGGGCACCGGACTGCCCGACGGACAGGTCTACGCGGGACTCATCGAGCGCGGTCACGAGGCCGATGTCTCGACCGGCGGCGGCTACGCCGCTTTCGCGCAGCCGTTCCCGACGGTCGCGGGCGGCCAGACCAGCTTCGCCCTGACGGCGCCGGTCGCGAACCTCGACCGTTCGAAGCAGTACGAGGTGCTCGTCTGGAAGCTGCACTCGCAGCCCGACGCCAGCACGATCCTCGCCCGCGCGAACGTCGATCTGACCCCGGCCCAGTGGAACGACCTGATCCCCGTCACTCCGCAGGTGATCGTGTCGCAGACGACGGGTCTGGATCCCGGGCAGACGACCGAGGTGACCGTGCGCGGCACCGGCTTCTTCCCGCACGCACCGGAGACCAGCGGCTCGCGTCCGCCGCTCGCCGGCAAGTTCACGGGTGTCTATGTCGCCTTCGGTTCGTACGCGCAGGCCTGGCAGCCGTCCACCGGCGCCGTGGCGGCGACCCGTTCGAACGTCGATCAGAAGTGGGCCGTGCCCGCCGAGAGCATGGCGACCATCGGTGGTGCTGCCGCGGGTGCGATCGAGCTCACGGCCGACGGCACGTTCGAGACGACGCTGAAGGTGTCGAAGAACGACGCCAAGGCGATCGCCGACGGCTCGTGGGGCGTCGTCACGTACCCGGGCGGCGGGGCCAAGTACGCGCCGTTCGAGACGCTCACGTCCGTGACCTTCGCGACTCCGACGCCCAAGGTCACCGTGTCGCAGACGACGGGTCTGGATCCCGGGCAGACGACCGAGGTGACCGTGCGCGGCACCGGTTTCTTCCCGCACGCACCGGAGACCAGCGGCTCGCGTCCGCCGCTCGCCGGCAAGTTCACGGGTGTCTATGTCGCCTTCGGTTCGTACGCGCAGGCCTGGCAGCCGTCCACCGGCGCCGTGGCGGCGACCCGTTCGAACGTCGATCAGAAGTGGGCCGTGCCCGCCGAGAGCATGGCGACCATCGGTGGTGCTGCCGCGGGCGCGATCGAACTGCAGGCAGACGGCACCTTTGAGACGACGCTGAAGGTGTCGAAGAACGACGCCAAGGCGATCGCCGACGGCTCGTGGGGCGTCGTCACGTACCCGGGCGGCGGGGCCAAGTACGCGCCGTTCGAGACGCTGACCCCGGTCGCGTTCGCGACCCCGACGCCCAAGGTCACGGTGTCGCAGACGACGGGCCTGGATCCCGAGCAGACGACCGAGGTGACCGTGCGCGGCACCGGCTTCACTCCGCGCGACCCCGACACCACCGGCAAGCGTCCGCCGCTCGCCGGCAAGTTCTCCGGGACGTACGTCGTGTTCGGCTCCTTCGCCGAGAAGTGGCAGCCGTCCGCAGGCGCCGCGGCGGCGACCCGCAAGGCGTTCGACCAGAAGTGGGCCGTGCCCGCCGAGAGCATGGCGACCATCGGCGGGGCAGCCGGCGGTGCGGTCGAGCTCAAGGCAGACGGAACGTTCGAGACCGTACTGAAGGTGTCGAAGGACGACGCCAAGGCCATCGCAGGCGGTTCCTACGGTGTCGCTACCTACTCGGGAAGCGGCGCGACCGCGGCCGCGTTCGAGACGTTCACCCCCGTGGCATTCGCCACCCCGAAGACGACCGTCGCGCCGACGGTGCAGGACGCCGCCGAGACCGGCCTCACCGTCGACGTCGCGATCGGCCGCATCGCGCTGCAGAGCGCCGACGCCGGCGTGTACGCCGCCCTGATCGAGCGCGGCACCGAGGGCTCCCTCTCGAGCGACAACATGGGTGCCGCCGTCGCCTACGTGACCAAGGCCAAGATCGTCGACGGCGCGGCCACGGCCACCCTCGTGGCCCCCGCCGCGAAGCTGGATCGCAGCAAGCAGTACGAGGTGCTGGTCTGGCGCGCCCACGGCAACGCCACCCCGGATCGGATCCTCGGTCGCGGCGACGTGACCGTGAGCGACGCGCAGTGGAACACGGTGTTCCCGAGCAAGGCGTCGGGAACCGCGAAGGTCTCCACCGCCACCGTCGATGGGCTCGGCATCGATGTGGCGCTGGCGCACCTCGACCCGACGGAGCTGCCGAACGGTGTCTACGCCGGACTGATCGAGCGCGGCACCGCGGACTCCGCCACCATGGCGACCGTCGCGGGCGCGAAGTGGATCCGTTCGATCCCTGCCTCGGGCGAAGCCGCGCAGACGCTCGCGATCGACGCCGCGAAGCTGGATCGCACCAAGCAGTACGACGTGCTCGTCTGGAAGGGGCACACGAACCCCTCTCCCGAGACCAACGTCCTGGTGATCCCCGTCTCCGTCTCCGCGGACCAGTGGAACGCCGTGTTCCCGGTCAAGGCACCGAAGCTGACCGTCACCCCCTCGACCGGTCTGCGCGACGGCGACACCGTGACCGTGACCGGCGAGGGCTACGACCCGCAGAAGCCGATCTACGTCACGCTCTGCACCGACATCCCGCTCGAGCAGGTGACCTTCGACTTCATCAACGCCGGATGCACGAAGGGCGCGAAGGCCGTCGGCGGCAAGTACGGTGCGCCGTTCGGCGCCGACGGATCCTTCACGGTGCAGATGCAGGTCTCGCCCAAGGAGGGCTCGACCGCGGTCTACACGATCGCCGACCACACCGCGCGGGCCGACCGCTCGCAGGACGCCAAGGCGACGCTCCAGTTCACCTCCGACCCGGTCTCGCCGACGGCGGGCGCGAAGGTGTCGGACGCCGGCAAGGACGGCCTCGCGGTCGACTTCGCGGGCAGCGGCCTCACCGCCGCTGTCGCGCCCCAGGGCGTCTACATCGCCGTCGTCGAGACGGGTACCGATCCCGGGACGAACTCAGACACCACGGTCGCCTACGACTACGTGACCGCGCAGCAGATCACCGACGGCGCGTTCGCGAAGCCGCTCGTCGTGCCGCCGTCGCGCCTCGACCGCGCCAAGACGTACGAGGCGATCGTGTGGCGCGCGCACGGAAACGCGACTCCCGAGGCCACCTTCGGGCGGCAGGCGCTCACCGTGACCGACGCGCAGTGGGACGCGATCTTCCCCGCGGATCCCGCACCGAAGGCCGCTGCGAAGGTCGCGAAGGCCGACGCAGCGGGGCTCCAGGTCGCGTTCACCGGATCCGGTTTCACGGCGAAGCAGGCTCCCGCCGGCGTGTACGTCGCGGTGGTCGAGGCCGGTACCGAACCGAAGCAGGGCGAGAAGAGCACGCTCGCGGCCGAGTACGTCACTCCTCAGGACCTGGCCGGTGGAGCGCTCGCGAAGACCGTCTCGCTGGCCAAGGCCCAGCTCGACCGCACGAAGAGCTACGAGGTCGTCGTCTGGCGTGCGCACGGTCCGGCGACGCCGAGCAGCACCTTCCTGCGCGAGAAGCTCGCGGTGTCCGAGGACCAGTGGAACGTCGTGTTCCCCACCAAGGCGGCCACCGGCAGCCTCGAATGGGGTGTACGCGAGACCTTCCGCGCCTACGTCACCGGTCCGATCGCCAAGGGCAGGATCGACGTGCAGAAGCCGGCGACCCAGTCGGGCGGCGTCTACAAGTTCCCGCAGATCGTCGGCGGCACCTGGAACGCGCAGAAGGGCACCGGCAGGATCCCGTTCTCGGGCAACGTGAACTTCTCGGGCCACGACGGTCAGCTCAACCTGAACCTCGCGAACCCCGTCATCGACGTGCGCGACGCCAAGACCGCGCTGCTGCAGGTGATGCAGAATGGCAAGGCGCTCACCATCGCGACGATCGACCTCGCTTCCGCGGAGCGGACGAAGTCCACGGACGGCGCGGTGAAGTTCTCGGGCGCGACGGTGACCCTCACCGCCGACGGCGCGAATGTCTTCTTCCAGGAGTACCTCCAGCAGGACTCGAAGATGGATCCGCTCACCTTCACCGCGGGTGCGGCGTCGGGCGAGAAGCCCGTTACCCCGCCGGTCGTGAAGCCCGTGCCCAAGCCGAAGCCCAAGCCGCAGCCGAAGCCGGCCCCGACGGGCGGCAGTGCGCAGCTCGCGGGCGCGCTGACCTGGGGCGTCTCGACCCCGTTCGCGAACTACGTGACCGGGCCGATCGCGAAGGGCGGCATCAGCACCTCGGGCGTCGGCGGCGGTCGCGGCGGCTACGTGTTCCCGCAGGTCACCGGCGGATCCTGGAACCCCAAGACCCAGACCGGCACCGTGCAGTACTCGGGCGTGATCAACTACACCGGCCACAAGGGCGCGCTGAGCGAGAGCGTCGCGAACCCGACCATCCGCGTCACGAGCGCCACCAGTGGCGAGGTGCTCGTCGGCGGCCGCGTGTTCGGCACGCTGAACCTCGCGGCGGCGCAGAAGAGCGTCGGCAAGAACGGCGAGGTCACCTGGTCGGGCGTGCCCGTCTCGGGCGGCTTCAGCTACGGCAGCTACACGCTGGGCGCGGACCCGCTGACCTTCACCGTCGGCGCGGCGAACGGTGCGCGCTTCGGCAGCACCTCCGTCTCGGGCGAGACCCCCAAGCGCACCGCGAAGGACTCGGCGCCGACGAAGAGCGGCATTACGATCCTCACCCCGGCCGACAAGCTCGTGCCCGGCGGCGAGATCGAGTTCGAGGCGACCGGCTTCACGCCGGGCGAGCGCGGTATCCTCGTGGTGATGTACTCGAAGCCCGTCGTGCTCGACGAGAACGCCGGCGCGAACGCGCAGGGCACGGTGCGCTGGATCGGCAAGCTGCCGAAGGACCTCACCGGCACCCACACGATCACGCTGCAGGGCAGCGTGGATCGCGGCGCGGTCGTGAAGCTCGGGCAGACGAAGGCCCTGCAGATCGCCGACGCGCAGGTGCTCGACGCCCCGGCCCCGGCCCTCGAGAAGCACCAGGCGCCCGCCGTGGTCTCGAGCGAGACCCCCGTCTGGCTCTGGTGGACCGGCGCGATCGCGCTGCTGGTGATCGCCGCGGCCCTCGTCGGACTCGTCATCGCGCAGCGTCGCGGTAACGTGGCCCGGTAGCCGGCATCCGCAGCCGACCCGTTCGACCCCCCCCGAAAGCAGGATCCCGTGACCCAGTCCACTCGTCGTCCCCTCGGCCTGCGAGCCGTCCTCGGCGGAACCGTGCTCGCGCTCGGCGCGATGCTCGCGGTCGCGCCCGCCGTCGCGCAGCCCGCGCGGGCCGACGACGGCGGCCTGACGGCGTGCGCCGTGCAGTCGGCCGAGTTCGGCTGGGGCGTCAAGGAGAGCTTCCGCTCGTACATCAGCGGCAGCATCGCGAACGGCAAGTGGGAGACGAGCGACGGCGCGAGCTACACGACGCCGCAGTTCCACTGGAAGAACGGCACCGGGTCCGTGGGCACCGACCTCGCGTCCGGCACGGTGAGCTTCACCGGAGCCGTGCACTTCACCGGGCACGACGGTGCGCTGCAGTTCGACCTCGCGAACCCCGCGATCGAGTTCTCCGACGGCAGCGCCACCCTGCTGCTGAACATCGGCGCGACCGACACGGCGCAGAGCGGCGCGCCGAAGAGCGCGCAGGTGCGGGCCGGCAAGATCGACACCGCTTCGCTGCAGGCCGACGGCAGCTCCTTCTCGCTGAAGGACGCCAAGGTACGGCTGACCTCCGAGGGCGCGACCGCGTTCAACGGGCAGTACGGCGACTACGTCGCGGGCGACGAGCTCGACCCGATCACCGTCACCGGAGCGGTCGAGCCCGGCTGCACGCTCTCGGTCGGCGCGACGACGCCGAGCGCGACGCCGACGCCGAGCGCCACCGCGCAGCCGTCGACCAAGCCGGCGCCCGTGGTGCAGGCCGAGGCGCAGATCCCCTGGGTGCCCATCGCCGTCGGCGGTGCCGCGCTCGTCGTGATCGGCGTCACCGTCGGCCTGCTCGTCGCCGGCCGCGGCAAGAAGGCGGCACCCGCAGCGGAGCCCGCGACGGACGAGACGCCCGCGGACCCGCAGAGCTGAACCGCGCGCATACGCGAAGAGGGGTCGGGTTCCACCGCAGCCGGAGCTGCTCCGTGGGACCCGGCCCCTCTTCGCGTGTGCCGGTCTAGGCGCCGGCGATCCAGCTGCGCGCGACCGCGAGGTCGGCGTCGAGCAGCACCGCGTCCGCGGCGTAGCCGGGATCCAGCCGGCCGAGCTCGGCGCCGAGTCCGAGCACCGCGGCGGGCACGCGCGTGAGCGCCGAGACGGCGGTCTCGAGCGGCAGCCCGCAGGCCCCGACGGCCTGGCGCAGCGCGGCGTCGAGCGTCAGCGTGGATCCCGCGATCGTGCCGCTCTCGGTCAGGCGCGCGACACCGTCGATCACCTCGACGGCGAGCGAGCCGAGCAGGTAGGCGCCGTCCGGTGCGCCCGCCGCGGCCATCGCGTCGGTGATCATCGCCACGCGGCCGGGGGCCCCGTGGAACGCGAGCGCGACCACGTCGGGGTGCACGTGCACGCCGTCGTTGATCACCTCCAGCGTGACGTGGGGCGAGCGCATCGCGGCCGTGACCGGGCCGGGCGCTCGGTGGTGGATCCCGCGCATGCCGTTGAAGGCATGCGTCAGGATCGAGGCTCCCCGGTCGAAGGCGCGCAGCGCCGTGTCGAAGTCCGCCGAGGTGTGTCCGACGGCCGCTCGGACACCCGCGGCGACGAGCGCGTCGATCGCCTCGCCGGCGCCCTCGTGCTCGGGCGCGATGGTCACCTGGCGCAGCATGCCGTCGCCCGCCTCGAGCAGGGCGTCGATCGCCGCGGCGTCGGCCGAGCGGAGCAGCGCCGGGTCGTGGGCCCCGCGGAAGTCGTGGTCGAGGAACGGGCCCTCGAGGTGCGCGCCGAGGATCATGGGCTCGTCAGCGGCGGCGACCCGGATCGCGCGGAGGCGCTCGGCGAGCGCGTCGACGGGCGCGGTGACGAGCGACAGCACGGCACGGGTGGTGCCGTGAGCGCGGTGCACGGCGAGCGCCTCCGCGATGGCCGAGGGGTCATCGGCTGCCTCGTCGAACGCGCGCGTGCCGGCGCCGTGGCCGTGCAGGTCGATGAACCCGGGGGTCAGGATCCGCCCGCCCGCGTCGACGACCTCGTCGGTCGCGCAGGCCTGGTCGCGCCAGCTCCCGCCGGTGCCGCGCGCGGCGACCCGGCCGTTCTCGAAGCGGATCCAGGAATCGGGGGTCCGGACCCCGTCGACGAGCTCGGCGGAGTGGATGACGGTGCTGCCCATGTCTGTCAGCCTAGGCCGCGCGGACGTCGGCGCCCGCGACGATCACCGTGTAGCCGCTCTCGCGGAGGGCGTCGAGCTGTTCGGGATCCGCGTCGGCGTCGGTGATGACGGTGTCGAACACCTCGGGGCCGCCCATGCTCGCGAACGCGGTGCGGCCGAGCTTGCTCGAGTCGAGCACGAGCACGGCGCGCTCGGCGCGCTGCGCCATGAGCCGGTTGACCACGGCCTCGCGCTCGTCGTGGGTGGCCGCGCCGCTGCGCACGTCGAGGGCGTTGGCGCCGACGAACGCGATGCTGAGGGCCACCGAGGCGATGACGCCCTCGGCGAAGCTGCCGACGAGCTCGTAACTGCGCGGGTGCAGGACGCCGCCGGTGACGACCAGCTTGACCTGCGGGCGCGTGGCGAGCTCCGTGGCGATGTTCACGGCGTTCGTCACCACCGTGAGGTTCGGCGTGTGCGACTTCACCATGATGTCGGCGCGCGTGGAGAGCTCCTCGACGATCCGCGTGGTGGTGGTGCCGCCCGAGAACCCGACGACGTCGCCGACGCCGACGAGCGCGCTCGCGGCCTCCGCGATCAGCTGCTTGGCGTCGACGCGCTGCAGCCGCTTGTAGCGCAGCGGCAGGTCGTAGGCGACCGAGAGCGCCTGCGCACCGCCGTGGGTGCGGGTGAGCAGGCCCTGGGACGCGAGGGTGTCGAGGTCGCGGCGCACCGTCGCGGGCGACGCGTCGAGCTCGTCGACGAGGTCGTCGACG
Source organism: Leucobacter iarius (assembly GCF_039530105.1). Taxonomy (NCBI): domain Bacteria; kingdom Bacillati; phylum Actinomycetota; class Actinomycetes; order Micrococcales; family Microbacteriaceae; genus Leucobacter; species Leucobacter iarius. Next base: position 852,696 of record NZ_BAAAOB010000001.1, read on the forward strand.
CGCAGTTCTCCGTGCTCGGCGAGACCGGCGAGGATCGACTGGAAACGGTCGGAGCGCTTCATGCTGCCATTCTCCCGGATCAGGCGTCGCGGAGCGCGAAGAGCCGCAGCAGGCGAGCCGCCTCGGGCACGATCGCGGCGCGACCGGCGCGCACGTACTTGCGGGAGTCGACCGCGTCGGGCTGTGCGGCGAGGGCCTCGCGGACGGCCCGGGTGAAGAAGCCGTTCAGATGCGTGGACACGTTGATCTTGGTCATGCCCGCGCGCACGGCTGCGTCGAGCGACTCGTCGGGCACGCCCGAGGATCCGTGCAGCACGAGCGGCACGTCGAGCGTCGTGCGCAGTGCGGCGATGCGCGCGAGGTCGAGTGCGGCGGTGCGCTGCTGCATGGCGTGGGAGGAGCCGACGGCGACCGCGAGCGCATCCACGCCCGTGTCGCGCACGAAGGCGAGCGCCTCGGCGGGATCGGTGCGCACTCCCGGCGCGTGCGCGCCGTCCTTGCCGCCGACCTCGCCCAGCTCTCCCTCGACGTACACGCCGGCGGCGTGCGCGCGCTCCGCGACCTGCGCGGTGAGGCGCACGTTCTCGTCGTAGGGGAGGGCCCCGCCGTCGAACATGACCGAGCCGAAACCGAGCTCGATCGCCTCGTCGACGAGATCCGGCCGCTCGGCGTGGTCGAGGTGCACCGCGACGGGGGTCGCGGCGGTGCGGGCGAGCGCGAGGGTGGCGAGCCCGATGGGGGCGAGGCCGCCGTGGTAGTCGGCGCAGTTCTGCGAGATCTGGAGGATCACGGGGAGTCCGGCCGACTCGGACGCCGCGATGAGCGCCTCGGCGGTCTCGAGGTGGACGACGTTGAAGGCGCCGATGCCGGTGCCGGCGGTGCGGGCGTCGGCGATGAGCCGGGCTGCGGGTGCGAGGGTCATGCGCGGTCCGTTCGAGGGAGGGGGACGGGGGAGAGGTCGAGGCGCTCGGCGAGTTCGGCGTGCGCGGGGTCGATCTCGCCCGCGAGCGGGGCGAGCACCGCGGCGGCCGACCACGCGGTCGCGCGCCGCAGCAGACGTTCTGCGACGTCGCGGATCGGGACGCCCGCGTCGAGCACCGAGGCGGCGCCGGCGACCGCGGCGTCGCCGGCGCCGGTGGGATTGCCGGCCAGCGGTTCGGCGAGGCGGGCGCGCAGCGCAACCGCGGGAGCGCCGTCGTCGGTGATCGGGCCGGCGATCAGCAGCATTCCCTCCGCCCCGAGCGAGCAGAGCACGCCGCCCGCACCGAGCTCGATGAGGGCGAGGGCTCCGGCGATCGGGTCCGCGAGACCCGTGGCGTCCGCGAGCTCCTCGCGGTTCGGTTTGACGAGATCCGCCCCCGCGCGGGCCGCGCGCAGCAGCGCCGGACCCGAGGTGTCGACGACCGCGGGGACGCCGCGTCCGTGCGCGGCCGCGACGAGCACCTCGACGATCGCGTCGGGGGCGCCGGGCGGCAGACTGCCGGAGACCACGAGCACGGAGGCGCGCTCGAGCTCCTCGTCGGCGGCCGCGACGAGCTCGGCCCACTCCGCGGCGGTCGGATTCTCGCCGCGCTCGTTGAAGATGCTGGTGTCGCCGAGCGCCTCGTCCACGATGGCGGCGGAACGCCGGGTGGGCACCGAGACCGGCACGATCCGGTGCGGCACCCCGCTCTCGGCGAGCTCGTCGGCGAAGATCCGGCCGGTGGCGCCGCCCGCGGTCGTGAGCGCTCGGGCGGCGACGCCCTGCGCGTGCAGCACGCGCGCCACGTTGAGCCCCTTGCCGCCGGCGCGCACCCCGGCGGCCGGCACGCGGTGGCTGCCGCCCGGCACGACGCGCTCGGCGCGCCAGGTCAGATCGAGCGCGGGGTTGGGGGTGACGGTCACGACGGTCATGCGGCGCCACCGTCCGTCGCCGTCGCGCGGGCTCGCGCGAACAGCGCGGCTCCGGCGAGGCCCGCGTCCTCGCCGAGCTCGGCCGGCAGGATTTCGGGGCGCCGATGATAGCTGAGCCGGCGGTCCACCCGCTCGCGCAGCGGAGCGAACAGGGCGTCGCCGGCTCGGCTCAGGCCGCCCGCGATGATGATCGCCTCCGGGGCGAGGAACGCGGCGACCTGCGTGAAGGAGAGCGCCAACGCATCGACCGCGCTGTCCCAGACCTCCGCGGCCACGGGGTCGCCGGCCTGCGCCCGGGCGAGCACGTCGTGCGCACCGGAGGCGGGCGCGGCGCTCGTCGGCCGTGCCGCGGTGTACCGGCGCGCGATGGCACCGGCCGAGGCGACCGCCTCGAGGCAGCCGACCGCGCCGCAGGCGCACACGGGACCGTCGGCCACGGGCGAGTGGCCGAACTCGCCGGCGTAGCCCTGCGCCAGGTGGGCGCGGCCGTCGACGATGATGGTTCCCGCGATCCCGGTGCCGATGATCATGACGACGACGTCGCGGAACCGCCCGGCCGAGCCGAGCCGGTACTCGGCCATGCTCGAGCCGTGGATGTCGTGGTTGAACGCGACGGGCAGGCCGAGACACTGCTCCGCGAGGTCGCGGATCGGAGCGTCGTGCCACCCGAGGTTGCTCGAGAACACTCCGATGCCGCGATCGGGATCGACGATCCCGGGGACGAGGAGTCCCGCGGCCGTCGGGCGGACCTCGGGGAACTCCCGACGGTAGTCGTCGCGCAGCTCCGCGAGCCGGGCGACGATCCGCTCGGGGTTGCCCGCACCGTCATCGGGATCGAGCGGCGTCGCCGTGCGCCGCAGGCCGAGCACCGCGCCCGAGGGATCGACGAGGCCCGACTTGATGTCGGTTCCGCCCACGTCGAAGGCGAGCACGGGCTCGCCCGCGCGGAGGCTCGGCAATCGGGTCACGGTTCCAGGATGACGGATCGGGTGAGGTTGCGGGGCTGATCCGGGTCGAGCCCGCGCGCGAGAGCCCGCGCGAGCGCGACCCGCTGCGCGCGCACCAGGTCGGCGAGCGGATCGAGATCGCTCGTCTCGAACCGGGCGCCCGTCGCCGCGACCTGCGCCGAGAGGCCCTCGGGGGACGGCCCGAACTGCCAGGTGACGCGCCCCGGGGCCGCGATCGAGATCGGGCCGTGGCGGTACTCCATCGACGGATACGACTCGGTCCAGGACTGCGAGGCCTCGCGCATCTTGAGCGCGGCCTCGTGCGCGATACCCACGGTCCAGCCCATGCCGAGGTAGCTTGTCTGCTCGGCGGCCACCAGCTCGGGATCGAGATCCGCCGCGACGGCCGTCGCGGCGTCGGCGATGGCCGTGTCGAGGCGCTCGCCGAGGGACGCGCGGAACAGCGCGAGCGCGGTGGTCGCGAACCGGGTCTGCACGACCGACTGCTCGTCGGCGAAGGGGAGCAGCACGGCGTCGTCGACGAGGTCGACGAGCGGGGACTCGGGGTCGCCGATCACGCCGACGACGCGAGGTGCGTCGCCCGCGGCCGTGAGGTCGCCGACGAGCTCGAGCACCTCGCTCGTGGTGCCCGAGCGCGTGAGGGCCACGACGGCGTCGTAGCCGCGGTCGACGAACGCCTCCGACGCCGCGAACGCGTCGGTGACGCCCTGGCCCGCGCGCTCACGGAGGACGGCGTAGCTCTGCGCCATGAACCAGGAGGTGCCGCAGCCGATCACGGCGACGCGCTCGCCGCGGGCGGGCAGCAGGGCCTGCTCGGCGCGCATCTGCTCGGCGCGCGCCCAGGTCTCGGGCTGGGTGGCGATCTCGGCGGCCATGTGGGCGCCGGGGGTGTGGGCGGCGGTCATTGCGCTCCTCCGAAGGATGTGGCGACATGCGTGAAAGATGATCGCTTCTGATTCAATCACGCAAAAACCCGCAGGACAATGAGCGTATCTGGAGAATCGCGAAGATGGCGCGTGAATCGATCACGGGAACGATCAACAGGTCACAATTTGGTCACCTTCTTGACGAATTATCTCCTCCACCCCGAAGATGAGGGACAGACGAGCGCAGGGCCGCGTGCGGAACGAGTGCTCGTTGGCACTATCGCGCGCAGGGCTGCGTGCGATGCACGCACCGGCGCGTGGTTTCGTGGCGGTGTTCCATCAACGGTGAGGAACTGCACACATGAAGAAGTCAGTGAGGATCGGCGCGATCGCGCTCGCGGCCTCCGCCAGCCTGGCGCTCAGCGCCTGCGGGTTCGGCGGTGCGAGCGGCGGGGGATCGAGCGACTCCGGATCGAAGACCACGCTCAACCTGCTGGTCCCGAGCTACTCCGACAACACCCAGAAGCTCTGGAACGACGTGATCGCCGGCTTCGAGAAGAAGTACCCGGACATCAAGGTCAGCCTCGAGGTGCAGTCCTGGGACAACCTCGAGTCCGTCGTCACCACCAAGGTGAGCGGCAACAAGGCCCCCGACATCTACAACGGCGGCCCGTTCGCCGGCTTCGCCGGCGACGACCTGCTCTACGACGTCTCGGAGGTGACCTCGAAGGACACCTTCAGCGACTTCCAGGAGTCCTTCATCAAGAACGAGCAGCTCAACGGCAAGACCTACGCCCTGCCGTGGATCGCCTCGGCTCGCGCGCTGTTCGTGAACAACGACCTGCTCAAGCAGGCCGGGGTCTCGGCCGCCCCGAAGACCTGGGACGAGCTGCTCGATGCGGCGACCAAGGTGTCGAAGCTCGGCGGCGGCGTCGCCGGCTACGGCATGCCCCTCGGCTCCGAGGAGGCGCAGGCCGAGGCCGCGGTCTGGATGTGGGGCGGCGGTGGATCCTTCGGCGACGAGAAGAAGCTCACCATCGACGATCCGAAGAACCTGCCGGGCGCCGAGCAGATCAAGAAGATGATCGACGCGGGCGCCACGCAGAAGAACCCCGGTTCGACCAACCGCTCTCCGCTGATGGACATCTTCGTCCAGGGCAAGATCGGCATGCAGGTCGGCCTGCCGCCGACCGTCGGGCAGATCAAGGAGAACAACCCGAAGCTGAACTACTCGATCGTCCCGATCCCGACCAAGGACGGCTCGCCGTTCACGCTGGGCGTCGCCGATCAGCTCATGGCGTTCAAGAACGACGGCAAGAAGAAGGACGCCATCACCAAGTTCTTCGACTACGTCTACAGCGCCGACGTCTACGTGCCGTGGGTCAAGGCCGAGGGCTTCCTCCCCGTCACCAAGTCGGGATCCGAGCAGCTGTCGAGCGAGGAATCGCTCAAGCCGTTCCTCGACGTGCTGCCGAGCGCGAAGTTCTACCCGTCGACCAACCCCAAGTGGTCGTCCGCCGACGCCGCGTTCAAGGCGCTCGCGGGCCAGCTCGAGAAGAAGCCGGCCCAGCAGGTGCTCACCGAGATCCAGAAGCAGGCGGACGCCGGCTGAGCCGGCTCGTCCGAACCGCAACGAGAGGGAACGGTGACCGCGACACCATGAGCACCACGATCGAATCGTCACCGCTTCCGAGCGGAGCCGCCGGGGGAGACCCCGGCGGCTCCGCCCCGTCGCCGAAGCGCTCCGGCCGCCCCTCCGGCGGGCGAGAGCTGCTCCGCGCGCTCCCCTGGGTGGGGCCCGCCCTGGCGCTCATCGTCGCCGTGGTCTTCTTCCCGGCCGGCGTCATGTTCTGGAACTCGACCCGGCACATCTCGCAGTCGGGCGTCGACAAGGGCTCGGCCGGGTTCGACAACTTCGTCACGGTCTTCACCTTCGAGTCCTTCTGGCCGATCTTCTTCCGCACGATCCTCTGGGTCGTGGTGGTCGTGAGCATCACGATCCTGCTCTCGCTCGTGATCGCCCAGGTGCTCAACAAGTCGTTCCCGGGGCGCAAGATCGTGCGCCTCGCGGTCATCATCCCGTGGGCGGCCTCCGTGGTCATGACGACGATGGTCGTCTACTACGGCCTCGAGCCGTACTTCGGCATCATCAACAAGTTCCTCGTCGACGTCGGGCTCATCTCGACGCCGGAGGGCTTCGGCTGGACCCGCAACCCCGGCACCGCGTTCATGTGGTCGATCATCGTCGCGATCTTCGTGTCGCTGCCGTTCACCACGTACACGATCCTGGCCGGTCTGCAGACGGTGCCGAGCGAGACGCTCGAGGCGGCCAAGGTCGACGGCGCCGGGCCCGCCCGCACCTACTTCACCGTGGTGCTGCCGCAGCTGCGCAGCGCGCTCGCGGTGGCGGCGCTCATCAACATCATCAACGTCTTCAATTCGCTGCCGATCCTGAAGGTCATGACGGGATCGATCCCGGGCTACGACGCCGACACGATCATGACGATGGTGTTCAAGTACATCGAGAACCAGCACCGGGTGGACGTCGCGAGCGCGCTCTCGGTCGTGGCCTTCATCATCGTCATCGTGATCGTCGCGGTGTACGTGAAGGTCGTCAAGCCCATGCGGGAGGTCTGAGCCGTGGCCGTCGTCGAACCCAGCACCCGCACCATGACCCTGCCCGTCGGGCGCCGCGCCAAGAGGGTGCGCACCGAACGGGTCACCCCGGGCCGCATGGCCCTGCGCATGCTCGCGGGCCTCATCGTGCTCGTGATCTTCGTACTGCCCTACACGATCATGTTCTTCGGGGCGGTCAAGACCAAGTCCGAGATCCGCTCGGTCGACCCGACCTACTTCCCGAAGGAGTTCCACTGGGACAACTTCGTGTCGATGTGGTCGACGCCCGAGACGCCGCTGCTGCAGAACCTGATCTCCACGATCGTGATCTCGGTGTTCGCGACCCTGCTCGTGCTGCTCGTCGCGCTCCCGGCGGCGTACTACACGGCGCGGTTCCGGTTCCCCGGCCGCATGGTCTTCCTGTTCCTGGTCATCGTGACCCAGATGCTCCAGCCCGCGGTGCTCACCTCGGGTCTGTTCCGCCAGTTCTCGGCGCTCGGGCTGCTCGACACCTGGGCCGCGATGATCTTCGTGAACGCGGCGTTCAACCTCTCGTTCGCGGTCTGGATCATGCACTCCTTCTTCGCCGGCGTGCCCAAGGAGGTCGACGAGGCGGCGCAGATCGACGGGGCCGGCCGCTTCGCCGTGCTCTTCAAGATCAACCTGCCGCTCGTCTGGCCGGGAATCGTGACCGCGATCGTGTTCACCTTCGTCGCCTGCTGGAACGAGTTCGCGGCGTCGCTCGTGATCCTGCAGACCGCGGGCAATCAGCCGCTCTCGGTCGCGCTGACCAAGTTCGTGGGGCAGTACGAGACGAGCTGGCAGTACGTGTTCGCGGTGTCGCTCGTCGCGATCCTGCCCGTGGTGATCCTGTTCATGCTGATCGAGAAGCGCCTGGTCGGCGGGCTCACCGCCGGCAGCGTGAAGTAGTCGCTTCGGGCGCCTGCAAGGGCCGGGCCGCGCTTCCCGCGCGGCCCGGCCCTTGAGCGTTCGCGGGGTTCGGGGGTATCGTTGCGCATGTTATTGGTCGCTCGACCAAGAAGCGTCGCGACGTCGGCGCGACGCCGAACCCCGAGGAGCCTTCCGTGCGCGACGCCGAAACGATCCTGCGAGCGGGGAGCCTGATCGACTTCGGTACTGCGGGGAGCCGACCCGAATCGCTCGGCACGCACCTCGCGATCGCGGGCGACCGCATCGTCGCGGTCGGCGGCGCGGAGCTGGAGCGGGCGTACCCCGCCGCCGGGGTCATCGACTTCGGCGGCGACGCGGCGATCCTGCCCGGCCTCATCGACTGCCATACCCACCCCGTCTGGGGGTCCGAGAGTCAGGGCGGCAGCCTCGGCCTCGGCGGCGTGACCTCGCTCGCGCAGCTGCGCGAGCGGCTCGAAGCGGCGCGCGCCGCGGCGGATCCCGATGCGTGGATCACCGGCTACGACCTCGACGTGAACGCGTTCGAGGGGGCCGAGCCGAACGGGCGGGTGTTCGAGGAGTGGCTGCCCGGGCGGCGCGTGTCGCTCATGACCCGGGACGCGCACGCACTCGTCGTGAGCCCCGCGGTCGTCGCCGGGATCGGGCTGACGGGCGACGAGGTCTTCGCCGACGCCTCCTCCATCGTGGCCGACGCGGGCGGGCCGACCGGGTGGGTGCTCGAGCTGCAGGCGATGGACCTGGTGCTCGCCCACCTGCCGCAGGCGCCGCTGGCGGTGCAGGCGGACTACCTGGCGGACGCGCTGCGGGGTTTCGCCGAGACCGGGCTCACCGAGGTGCACGCGCTCGATTTCCACGAGCCGTCGCGCGAGCTCTACGAGGAGCTCGAACGGCGCGGCGAGCTGCCGGTGCGGGTGCGGGTCTATCCGCTCGTGCCCGCCGACTCGACGCCCGAGGTCTGGGCCGGGATCGCTGCGCTGCAGGGGGTCGGCGGACGGCGCTGGCGGGTCGACGGGGCGAAGTTCATGCTCGACGGGACGGCCGACAACGGCACCGCCTGGTTCGCCGAGCCGGATCGCCTGGGTGAGAACCACGAGGCGCTGTGGCGCAGCACCGACGCCTACCGCGAGGCCGTGCGATTCTTCACCGAGCGCGGCGTGCCGACCGCGACGCACGCCATCGGCGATGCCGCGGTCGACTTCGTGCTCGATGTCGTCGCCGAGGTCGGGCACGCGCCCTCCGCGCCGCACCGCATCGAGCACATCGAGTCGATCCCCGACGCGACGGTCGCCCGCTTCGCCGAGCTCGGCGTGGTCGCGAGCATCCAGCCGACCCACGCCACCCGCCTCACCGAGGCCGACGGGAGCGACAACTGGTCGCGTCGGATCGGGCCGGATCGGGTCGCGCACGGCTGGCGGATCCGCGACCTGATCGCGCAGGGTGCGCCCGTCGTGCTCGGCTCGGACTGGCCGATCGGAGTCGGAGACCCGCGGGTCTCGCTCGCGGATGCCCAGCTGCGGCGGCCGGTCGGCGAACCGGATCGCGGGGAGCACCAGCCCGAGCAGAAGATCGATGCCGCTGCGGCCTACCGCAGCATGACGAGCGTGCCCGCGGGGCTGTTCGGCGGCGCTGGCGATGTCGCGGGCGCTGGCGCTGGCGCGGGGGATGCGCCGCGCGGGCGGTTCGATCCGGGCTCGGTCGCCGACCTCACCGTGCTCGCGGCGGATCCGATGGGCCTGTCGCCCGAGGCGCAGGCCGTGAACCCGGTGCTCGCGACCTTCGTCGACGGCGGGCGCGTGGTCGGGGCGTAGGCGGTTCGGCTCCGGTGTTCCGAAGGAGATCCGGCGTTAGAAGGACGAATCGCCGGTTTTCCTCCTTCCTGCGCCGGATCTCCTTCCCGGCCTATTCGGCCGACACGGGGAGGGCGGCTCCGGTGCCGTCGTGGGTGAACTCGCGACCCAGGTAGGTGAATTCGACCCGGTCGACGGACTTGCTTCCGCGAGTGAGCTGGGTGATGGTCTCAGTGTTCAGGACCTCACGCGGAAACTCCCAAACTGCGCCTTCCTTGCTGCTGGACTCGAAGAAGTGCTGGGTACGCGCGGCGATGGACGCGCAGGTGAAACGCCCGTCCGAGGAGCGCGTGTTTCCGGTGCTGAAGACGCGGAGGTGCAGGGCGTCCGAGGGGAGAGTGTTCGAGACGAGGACGCCCCATGCTCTGGACCCGGAGGCGGTGGTGAGTTTGACCCATTGGGCTCGCACGCCCAGTCGAACCTCGTCATCGGCGGAACGCTGCTGCGCGAGTCGATCCTGTCTGCGCCAGACGAAGACGACCGCGGCGCCCGCCGCCGCGATCGCCATGATCCAGTTCGGGATGGTCTCGCTCCAGACGTACAGGAGAGATTCGGGTTGCATGCGCGTTCCTTTCGAAAATAGTCCCCCTGTACCGATAGTAAAACAATAGGCGCATGGGTGCGCAGAGGGTGGCAATCGGTTCCTTCCGAAGGAGATCCGGCGTCAGAAGGACGAATCGCCGGATTCTCTCCTTCTGGCGCCGGATCTCCTGTGCAGCGAGACGCGCACCACCCGGACGATCGGTCGGATGTCCCAGACCCGAGGTCGGGCGCCGCCGCCCGCGCTCGGCCAGCATGGAACCATGACCACCACCGCCCCCGTCCCCATCGTTCCCATGCAGGCAGACGCGAAGCCGGGCCGTCTCAACTACGGTGCCCTGATCGCGATGATGCTGATGAGCTTCTTCCTGGTCACCGCGGAGTTCCTGCCGAGCGGCATGCTCACCCGGATCGCCGATGGACTCGGCGTCACCTCGGGCCAGGCCGGCCAGATGGTCGCCGTCACGGCCTTCGCGGGTCTGCTCGCCGCGCCCACGGTCGGCCTGCTGTTCCCGCGTCTCGATCGGCGCTCTCTGCTGGTCTGGCTCTCGATCACCGCGGCGGTGTCGAACGCGCTCGTCGCGGTCGCGCCGAACCTGCTGCTCGTGATCCTCGCCCGGTTCCTGCTCGGCGCCGCGATCTCGGGGTTCTGGTCGATGTCGATCTCGGTCGCGGCGAAGATCGCGGGCCCTGAGCGGCTTGGGCGCGCGGTCATGTTCAACTCGGCCGGCGTCTCGCTCGCGACCGTCGCGGGTGTGCCGCTCGGCGTGATGCTCAGCGAGGCCATCGACTGGCGCGGGGTGTTCGCCGTCGCGGCCGTGGCGAGCGCGCTGCTCGCCGTCGTGCTGCGCTGGCTGCTCCCGGCGGTGCCCGCGGAGCGCTCCGCGAAGCTCTCGACGCTGATCGCGGCGCTGCGCCGTCCCGGGATCGGCTTCGGCGTGATCGCCAACATCTTCGTCGTGACCGGCCACTTTCTCGCCTACACCTACGTGCGCGTCGCGCTGGAGCGGGTGCAGGAGGGCGGGACTCCGGTCGAGGCGGACACCATCGTCGTGCTGCTCGCCCTCTTCGGCGTCGGCGGCCTGATCGGCAACATCGTGTTCGGTTTCGTGGTCGATCGCGCGTACCGGGTGCTCGCGGTGCTCACGCCGGTCGTGATCGCGGGACTCCTGCTGCTCGTCATCGCCGCATCGGGATCCCTGTGGGCCACGGGTGCCGCGGTGTTCGTCTGGGGCTTCTTCTTCGCCTCGTGGTTGCTCATCGCGAACACCTGGGCGGGCCACCGCATGCCCGACATGCTCGAGGCGGGCGGCAGCCTCGTCGTGGTCGGGTTCCAGAGCGGGATCATGATCGCCGCGGGGATCGGCGGGGCGCTGGTCGATGCGATGGGCATCGCCCCCGTCTACGCGGTCGGGGCGGCCCTGCTGCTGCTCGGCGCCGTGCAGTTCGGTCTCTCGGACCGGATCTCGGAGGCGCACCACCGCCTGCAGCGCCGCTGAGCGGATGCCGCGCGGGCGTCGCGGTCAGACCCTCGACGCCCGCAGCAGCGCGTCGGAGCGCCAGGCCGAGGGGGTGAGGCCGGTGCGGCGCCGGAACGCGCGGCTGAAGCCCTCATCGGATCCGTATCCGATCGCGCGGGACACCTCGGAAACGCCCCGGCCCTGCGCGAGCAGATCCTGGGCGGACCGGATCCGCACCTCGGCCACGTAGCTCGCGGGCGAGATCCCGAGCGCCCCGCGGAAGCGCTCGGCGAACACCGAGCGCGACATGGCTCCAGTGCGGGCGAGATCCTCGAGCGACCACTCGCGGCCGGGTTCCGCGTGCACGGCCTCGACGACGCGGTCGAGGAACGGGTCGCCCGTGCGCGACGGCCAGCCGGCCGGTGCGCAGCCCCGGATCGCCCACGCCCGGATCACCGAGACGAGCACCGTGTTCGCCATCATCCGGCACACCACGGAACTGCCGGGCTGATCGGCGCAGAGATCGTCGCCGCTGCCGAGCTTCGGCCCCAGCTGCGCCGCGAGGGCGGCGACCGCGGGATCGCTGCCGGGCAGGTCCCGAACGTACAGGGACGCGGGCAGCAGCCCGAGGATCCCGTCGTCCGTCGCGGGGAGTTCGAGGGACGAGACGAGCACGAACGCGTCCTCCGCCGCGTGCAGCAGCACGGCGCGGGGATCGGTGAACAGCAGGGCGTCGCCGGCGTCGAGCGTCCCGGGGATCCCGCGTTCGGAGACGGCGGCTCGCCCGCTCGGCTCGGCACGGAGCGAGCCGCAGATCACGTAGACGAGCGCGACCGCGCCGCCGGGGATCGCGACGGGCTCGCCGGCGCGCAGGTCGACCCGGTGCTGCCGGAGCAGCCGGGCGTCGACGCCCGAGAGCACCCGGTCGATCGCGGTCTCCGCGGGTTCGAGAGTCTGGGCCATGACAGAGCCAACCACAGCGGGGGCTCCGCTATTCCGCTCCCGGCGTGTCGGGCGGCTCAGCTCCGCGTCGTCGATTCGCGGATGTCGAGGGTGGCCGAGGGGACGGTCAGCGGCAGCTCGAGGTCCCGGCCCTCCGCGAGCCGCACCGCGATCTCGACCGCGCGCCGCGCGGTCTCCTCGGGATGCAGGTCGAGCGTGGTCACGGTGGGGCTCGAGGTGCGGTTCTGCATGGCGCCGGATCCGCCCGCCACCAGCAGGTCCTCGGGCACCCGGATCCCGCGCCGGATCGCCGCGGCCGTGACGCCGGCGGCGTGCCGGCCGGTGAGGCAGAAGATCGCGTCGGGGCGGTTCCCGGGGTCGCCGTCGAGGAAGTGCGACACGATCGTCTCGCCGGCGTGCTCGCCCTCGGCCTCGGGCATCGCGAAGACGAGCGGTTCCTGGCCGCGCTCGGCGGCCCAGGCCTCGAGCGTGCGGATCGAGCCGAGGTTCCAGTCGTTGCGGTCGGTGCCCGTGACCAGGGCGATGCGGCGCGCGCCGACCTCGGCGAGGTGGGAGATCATGAGGCTGGCCTGCTGCTCCGCACCCTCGTCGATCTCGAGGAACTCGCCGCGCCGGGCGGGGTCCGCGCCGACGGTGACGAACGGGATCCGCTGCTCGGTGAGCATGGTGAGCACCGGGTCGTCCTCGAACGGCTCGGTCACGATGTAGGCGTCGGCGGCGAGGGCGCTGAGCGGCACTCCCGGACGGGTGGGGTCGTCGACGAGCATCATGCTGTACCCGTGCTCCATGGCGGTCAGCGACGCGGAGCCGGCGATGCGGAGGAAGTAGTCGACGCCCTCGGGCAGGAACGTGTCGAGGCTGTGGAAGGGGCGGATCACGAGGGCGAGGAGACCGAGCCGGGAGTTCTGCAGCCCGCGCGCGATCGCGCTGGGGCGGTAGCCGATCTCGGCGGCGATCCGCTCGATGTTCTGGACGGTCTCGCGGCGTACGACGCCCTTGCCGTTGAGCGCGTGCGAGACCGTGGTCGGCGAGACGCCCGCCGCCTTCGCCACGTCCTTGATCGTCGGTCTCCCACTGGGTTTCACTCGGTCAGGATAGCCCGTTCCGGCCCCCGGCATCGTATGCGCGTTCGACTTCGCCCCCGGATTGACCCGTTATCGAAAAGTGATACCCAAAACGTTTTGCCCAAATCGTTTTGGGTGTTACTCTCGCTCCCGGGTCTCGTCCGGCGCACGCAGGACGTCAGGGGATTCAATGACGAAACTTCGAATGGAGAACTCATCGTGAAATTCGCGAAGACGAGGGTCGCAGTCGCCCTCCTAGCAGTCACGGGTCTGGCGCTCGCCGGGTGCGCATCGGGCGCGCGCGGCGGCAGCAGCGGCGAGGGGAAGGTCGACGACTCCAAGCTGGAGCAGACCACGCCCGCGGCGAAGAGCGACATCGACAAGGTGACGTGGAACTCGACCTACGGCGAGCTCGCCACGCTCGACCCGGTCAAGGCGTTCAACTACCCCGAGAACACGATCATCGCCAACCTGTGCGAGTCGCTGTTCCAGATGCAGCCAGACTTCTCGATCAAGCCGAACCTCGCGAAGAGCTCGAAGGTCTCGGACGGCGGCAAGACCTACACCTTCGAACTGCGCGACGACGTCAAGTTCTGGGACGGCTCGCCCATGACCACCGAGGACGTGCTCTTCAGCCTGAAGCGCCACCTCGACCCGAACGAAGGCAGCTACCTGGCGTCCAGCTTCGACAAGGTCACGAGCATCGAGAAGACCGGCGATCACGAGATCACGCTCAAGCTCAAGGAGCCGAACACGATCCTCGACGAGGACCTCTCGACCAATCTCGGCGCGGTCGTGCAGGAGAAGCAGCGCAAGGCTGCGGGCGCCAACTACGGCAACCCCGACACCGGCATCATGTGCACCGGCCCCATGTCCTACACCCCCGGTGACTGGAAGCAGGGCCAGTCGATCACGCTGAAGCGCTTCGACGGCTACTGGAACGCCGACAAGAAGGCGAAGGCCAAGGAAGTCGAGATCGGCTTCGTGGTCGATCCGACCGCCATCGCGACCGGCCTCAAGAGCGGCGACATCCAGGGCTCCTACGACGTGCCGCTGCCGGCGCTCGGCGAGCTCTCGGGCAGCACGACCGGCTCGCTGATTTACGGCCAGGGCATGCAGATCATGGCCATCATCTCGACCGGCAACGGCACCTTCGGCGATCCCGCAGTGCGCCGCGCCCTCACCCGCGCGACCGATCGCCAGGCCATCGCCGACACCGTCTACGAGGGCACCGCGACCCCGTCGCGCTCGATCGTGCCCCAGGGCCCCTGGAACCGCTACCCGGGCGTCGCGAAGCTGCGCGACGAGAAGCTGCCCGACCTGAGCTACGACATCGAGGCCGCGAAGAAGGAGCTGAAGGACGCGAAGGTCGACCTGACCAAGCCCATCAAGATCGCGTACCCGTCCGAGCGCAGCTTCTACGCCGACATCCTGAACGAGATGGCGAACGGCGCGAAGAAGCTCGGCCTCACCCTGCAGCCCACGGGCGTGCCCAGTGCGCAGTTCGGTGCCTTCTTCTCGGATCCGAAGGCCCGCGCGGGCTACGACGGCTTCGTCACGACGAACTACCTCAGCTCGCCGTCGCCGCTCAACCACCTCGAGAACGTCGCCTACACCGGCAGCCAGCAGAACTACTCGGGCTTCTCCGACCCCGCGGTCGACCAGGCGATCGACAAGGCGAAGGCCGAGACCGATCCCGAGAAGCGCGCCGAGCTGACCGTCGACGCCGAGGCGCTCGTCATGCAGCAGCAGCCCTGGGTCCCGATCGACGACCTGGCCGTGCGCATGTACCTGAACAAGAAGGTGACCGGCGCGCCCGCGTCGTTCGTCTACCTGTACTACCCCTGGGCCGCCGACCTCGGCTCCGCCGAGTAAGCGACCCCGCGGAAGGGATCGTCCATGACCTACGTCCTGAAACGGCTCGGCGCCCTCGTCGCCGTGCTTATCGTGTCCAGCTTCATCGTGTTCTCGGGCATGTACCTCGCCCCGGGAAGCCCCGAGCAGTTCCTCGTGCAGGGGCGCACGGTGACCCCGGAGGTGCTCGCGGCGATCCGCGCGCAGTACGGCCTGGACGATCCCTTCCTGCTCCGCTACTGGCACTGGCTGGTCGGAGTGATCCAGGGCGACTTCGGCCGCTCCCTGCTCACCCAGCAGGATGTGGCCTCCCTCGTCGCCTCCCGCCTCCCGACCACGCTCTTCCTCGCGGCGTTCGCGGCGATCCTGATCGGCGTCTTCGGCGTCGGGCTCGGCGTCCTCGCCGCGACCCGCTCGGGCGTCTTCGAGAAGCTCGTCGTGTTCGGCTCGAACCTGGGCTTCGCGGTCCCGACCTTCTTCGCGGCGCTGATCCTCATGTTCGTGTTCGGCTCGAACCTCGGCTGGTTCCCCGTCTCAGGTTCCGGAACGGGCTTCGGCGACCGGCTCTGGCACCTCACGCTCCCCGCGATCGCGCTCGCGTTCCCCGGCATCGCCGTCGTGGCCCGCATCACGCGCACCGCGGTGCGGGAGGAACAGGGATCCGAGCACGTGGTCATGGCGATCGCGCGAGGCGTGCCCAAGCAGCTCGTGCTGTGGCGGCACACGATCCGCAACTCGATGCTCCCCGTGAGCACGGTGCTCGGCACCCAGATCGCCGGCCTGCTCGCCAGCGCGTTCGTGATCGAGTACGCCTTCACCCTCGACGGGCTCGGCGCGCTGCTCGTGAACTCGGTGCAGAAGAAGGACTTCGCGGTGGTGCAGGCGATCGCCCTCATCATGGTGCTCGCCTTCGGCATCATCAACCTCATCGTCGACCTGCTCTACGCGGTGATCGACCCACGCGTTCGGCTGAGCAAGGGAGTGTCGGCACGATGAACGAGCGGAAGTTCAAGGGCGGGCCGGGCACGAACACCCGGTCCCAGGACACGGTCGCGGTGCAGCTGATCCGCAAGCACCGCGCGGACGCCCCGATCTCGGGCTGGCGCCGCTTCGTGCGCCGTCTCGGACCGGTGGGCGTGGTCAGCCTCGCGATCATCGTGCTGGTGGTGCTGATGGCGGTGTTCGCGCCGATCATCGCCCCGCAGGATCCCTTCGCGGGCAGCGTCACCGGCCGGCACGAGGCGTGGAGCCTCGCGCACCTCATGGGCACCGACCAGTCGGGGCGCGACATCTTCTCGCGCATCATCTGGGGCGCGCGCACGAGCCTCCTCGGGCCGACGCTCGTGGTGCTCATCGCGGCGACGCTCGCCACCACGCTCGCCCTCACCGCGGTCTGGTTCGGCGGCAAGGTCGACGCGCTCATCAGCCGCGTGCTCGACATCCTCTTCGCGTTCCCCAACATGCTCCTCGCGATCCTCGCGGTCGCGATCTTCGGACCGTCGCTGCTCACCGCGTCCATCGCGCTGGCCATCGGCTTCACCCCGTACTCCGCCCGAGTGATCCGCTCCGTCGCGCTCCGCGAGCGCGGCCTGCCCTACGTCTCGTCGGCGCAGCTGCAGGGCATCTCCGGGTTCCTCATCACGGTGCGGCACATCCTGCCGAACGTGCGCACCCAGATCCTCACCGGCATGACCATCAACTTCGGCTACGCCATGATCGAGCTCGCCGCGCTCTCGTTCCTCGGGCTCGGCGTGCAGCCGCCCACCCCCGACTGGGGCCTCATGGTCTCGAACGGGCAGGCCTCGCTGCAGCAGGGCTTCTGGGAGCAGAGCGTCTTCGCCGGTCTCGCGATCGTGATCACCGTCGCCGCCTTCGGCTACGTCGGCGAGCAGCTCGGCGGCGGCCGAGCAGCAGGAAGGACCCGCTGATGCTGAACATCGAAGACCTCGTCCTCACCGTCGTCGACCCCGAGACCGGGCAGGAGACCGAGATCCTGCACGGCAGCACGCTCGCGCTGCGGCAGGGGGAGGCGCTCGGCCTCGTCGGAGAATCCGGCTCGGGCAAGTCCATGACCCTCAAGTGCATCCTCGGCATCGAGCCCTCCGGGGCGCGGGTCGAGGGGCGGGTCGAACTCGACGGCACCGACCTGCTGGCCGCGTCCGGCGACGTGCTGCGGAGGATCCGCGCCAACGACCTGGCGCTCATCGCGCAGAACCCGCACGGCGCGCTCAACCCGGTGCTGCCCGTCGAACGCTTCCTCATCGAGGGCATGAGCGACGCCCGGAACCTGCCGAAGGCCGAAGCGCGCGAGCGCGCCGCCGAGCTGCTGCGCCAGGTCGGGATCACCGACACGGATCGCGTGCTGGCCTCGTACCCGCACCAGCTCTCGGGCGGCATGCTGCAGCGCGTCGTGATCGCGGGAGCGATCTCGGGCGAGCCGAAGCTGCTGCTCGCCGACGAGCCCACCACCGCGCTCGACGTGACCACTCAGGCCGAGGTCGTCGCGATCCTCGACGAGATGCGGCGCGAGCACGGCCTCTCGATGATCTTCGTGACGCACGACCTCGACCTCGCGGCCGCGGTCTGCGATCGCCTCGCCGTGATGAAGGACGGCGAGATCCTCGAGGTCGGCACCCCGGAGGAGATCCGGGACCACCCGAAGACCGACTACACCCGGGCCCTCATGGCGGCGCGGCCGATGCTGTACCCCGAGGGGCACGAGGCGAACCGCGGTGCTGACCGCGGTGGGGATCACGGCACGAACGAGGAGGCGGACGCATGAGCGAGCCGATCATCCAGGTCGAGCACCTGAAGCGCACCTTCAAGCTCGGACGCGGCGCGAGCGTCGCCGCGCTCGACGACGTCACGTGCGAGCTGCGGCCGGGCACCTGCCTCGCCGTCGTCGGCGAGTCAGGATCGGGCAAGTCGACCCTCGCCCGCGTGGTCGTCGGCCTCGAGCGCGCCGACTCCGGCTCGGTGCGCATCGCCGGCACCGAGGTCAAGCCGACCACCGCCCGGAGCGCGCTCCGCGAGCGGGCCAAGCTCGTGCAGATGGTGTTCCAGGACCCTCAGGGATCCCTGAACCGCTCGCTGCCCGTTTCGGCGACCATCGACGAGATGCTGCGCGCGCACCGCCCCGATCTCGATCGCGCCGGGCGCCGCGCCCGCGTGCTCGAGCTGTTCGACGAGGTCGGCCTCACCGAGCGCCACGCCGACGCCAAGCCCGGTGCCCTCTCGGGCGGGCAGAAACAGCGCGTCGCGATCGCCCGTGCGCTCGCGGCCGAGCCGAAGATCATCGTGCTCGACGAGGCCGTCTCGGCCCTCGACGTGTCGGTGCAGGCCCAGGTGCTCGACCTGCTCAAGCGGCTGCGCGCCGAGCACGGTCTGTCGTACCTCTTCATCACGCACGACCTCTCGGTGGTGCGCGACATCGCCGACGACGTCGTCGTGATGCGCACGGGACGGATCATCGAGCGCGGCACGGTGAGCGACGTGCTCGACCGACCGCAGGAGCCCTATACCCGACTGCTCATCGCCTCGGCCCCCAGGCCGGGCTGGAAGCCGCAGCGCGGACTGCGCGACACCCTGCTGGGCGGCGCCGCGGTCTGACCCCGGGCCCCCGGGCCCCGCGGGCCGGTCGGCGCTCCGCCGACCGGCCCGCACCATTCCACCGAACCGAGAGGATCACCATGACCACCACCGAGCGTCTTCACCTGCGAGTCTCGGGAGAGACCCGTGCTGAGCTCGGGCGCAGCCGCGGATCGCAGCTGCGGGATTCGCTTCCGGCCGCCTACGCGAAGTACGCCGAGCTGTTCCGGATCCTCGGAGTCGACGAGGAGACGGAACGGCAGGGCGCCGAGCGCGTCATCGCGGCGCTCGCCGCCTGGCGGCCCGCGGTCGTCGAGGAGCTCGCCGGGATCGCGGAGGGCTCGGGACTGACCCTCGCCCAGGTGGTCGCGCTCAACGCGCGCACCGAGATCCTCGCCCTCGGCAAGGCGGCCTCGAGCGAGTGCTCGACCGTGACCGCCGTGATCGACGGCCGGCACCGCGCCGTGCAGACCTGGGACTGGCACATCGAGCTGGCCCCGTTCTGGCACACGCACGAGGTCGACGGACCGGGCTACCGCTACGCGGGCCTCACCGAGCAGGGCATCGTCAGCAAGATCGGCGTGAACGAGGCGGGGCTCGCCCTGCACTTCAACATCCTCGGCCACCGCGAGGACGGTCCGTCGGGCGTGCCCATGCACGTGCTGTCGTCGATCGTGCTGACCGAGTGCGCCTCGGTGGACGAGGCCATCGCGCTGATCCGCAGCGCACCCATCGCGTCGTCGTCGGCGTTCACCATGCTCGACGCCGATCGTGCCGTCTCGGTCGAGATGAGCCCCGCGGGCGTCTTCGTGATCGAGGAGGTCGCGGGATCGGTCCAGCGCACCAACCACTTCCAGGACGCGGAGCCGCTCGGCGGGCAGAAGTCCGAGATCTACGAGCCCGACTCCTCGGAGCGGCTGGCGCTCGTGCGCGATCGCATCGCCGACGGCGGCCCCGCCGACACGTCGGCTCTGGTCGAACTGCTCGTCTCGGGCGAGGGGCAGCCGCCGCTCACCTGCCACGCCGACATGGCCAAGAGCTACGGGGAGCGTTGGGCGACCCTCGCGACGATCGTCACCGATCCCGAGCGGCGTTCGATCCGGATCCTCGACGGCATGCCGACCGATGCGGCGACGGGGGAGTGGCGCGAGATCAGCGTCGCGGGCTGAGCGCGCGGCGCGTGCCCGAGGTCGCCCGCGCACCGCGCGGGCGACCTCGTCCGAGCCGGGCGCTCGCGCGGTTCCGCCGATACAGCAGAAGGCCCTGATCCGGATCTCTCCGGGTCAGGGCCTTCCTCGTGGTTGCGGGGGCAGGATTTGAACCTACGACCTCCGGGTTATGAGCCCGGCGAGCTACCGAACTGCTCCACCCCGCGGCACCCTTCAACGCTATCGGCGAACCGGGCGCGATCGCGAATCGACGTGCGCCCCGGCGTGGCTCGCCGCCACGACCTGCTCGGGAGCACCGAGGTGCCCCGTGTTGGGGTTATCCGTTCGCATAACCCCAACACGGGGCACCTCGGCGTTTGGCAGCGAACGGGGCCCGGGCCAGGGATGCTGGGCTCAGGGCTGGCCGCTGCTGCGGTCGCGGCGCACGGCCCGGACGATCTGGGCCAGGCCGAGCACGCAGAGCCCGCCCGCAGCGACGAGCAGGGCGAGCGCGCCCATGGCCCGCCAGGCGAGTGAGCCGAGCAGCGCGCCGAGGGTGATCGCGGCCCAGAGCAGGAGCGGTCGGACCCACCCGCCACGGTGACCGCCGACGATGCGGTCCGCGAGGCCGATGCCGAAGCTCACGAGCGTTCCGGTCGCGTAGGTGATCGCGACCTGCGCGCGGCCGGCGACGATGAAGAGCGTGTTCATCGCGCCCATGACCGCGGCGAGGGCTGCGAGCGAGAAACCGGGGTGCGGCCACAGCGCGACGATCCCCGTGGCCGCGAACAGAGCCGCGCCCAGGCCGAGGATCCTCCCGCCGATCCGCACGCGCTCCGTGAGGAGCCCGAGCACCCGGCCGGCCAGCACGCCGAGCACGAAGCCGGCCACCAGGCTCAGCGCGACCGTTGCGGTCTGCACCTCGCCCCGGCTGACCTCGACCCCCGCCTGCGTCGAGTTGCCGCTCATGAACGAGACGAAGAGGCCGCCCGAGAGGATGAAGCCGATCGCGTCGACGAACCCGGCGGCTCCGGCGAGCAGCAGGGATCCGCCGAAGGAGGCGCGCGAGACCGTCTGCATGCTTCAGTTGTATCCGGCTTCGCCCGGTCGGAGCGAATCCGTGCGGGCGGGATCCCCGGTTGCTAGTCGGCGAGCAGCTCCCGCACCCGCGGGATCACGTCGCGGCCGTAGCGCTCGATCGAGGCCATCAGCTGCTCGTGCGGCATGGTTCCGCTCGCGTACTTGAGGTCGAAGCGGTCGGCGTCCAGGGTGCGCACCGTGCGTGCGATGCGCTGCGCGACGGTCTCGGCCGATCCGACGTAGAGCGAACCCGAGTCGGCCTCCGCCTCGAACTCCTCGCGCCGGGCCTCGGGCCAGCCGCGCTCGCGGCCGATGCGGTTGCGGTTGTCGGCCCAGTGCTCCCACAGCTCGTCGCGCGCTTCGGCATCGCTCGCGCCGATGTGGCCGGGCGAGTGCACGCCGAGCGGCATCGGTTCGCGCCCGAGCTCGTCCTGCGTCTGCCGGTAGAGGTTCGCGAACGGCAGGAAGCGCGCGGGATCTCCACCGATGATCGCGAGCATCATGGGGATCCCGACCTGCACCGAGCGCAGCACCGAGTGCGGGCTGCCGCCGACGCCGATCCAGGCGCGCACGCCGTCCGGCTGCTCCGTCTTGGGGAACACCTCCTGGTCGACGAGCGCGGTGCGGTGGCGGCCCGACCAGGTGACGGGCCCCTCGCCGCGCAGGCGCGCGAAGAGCTCGAGCTTCTCGCTGAAGAGGGTCTCGTAGTCGGCCAGGTCGTAGCCGAACAGCGGGAACGACTCGGTGAAGGAGCCGCGGCCGAGGATCACCTCGGAGCGCCCGCTGCTGAGCGCGTCGAGCGTCGCGAAGCGCTCGTAGACCCGCACCGGGTCGTCGCTCGAGAGCACGGTGACGCCCGTGCCGAGCTGGATCCGCTCGGTGCGGCCCGCGATCGTCGCGAGCACCATCTCGGGCGAGCTGATCGCGAAGTCGTCGCGGTGGTGCTCGCCGAGCGTGATGGCGTCGACGCCGAGGCGGTCGGCGAGCACGGCCTGCTCGACGACGTCGCGGATCACCTTCGCGTGCGAGGTGCGCTCGCCGTCGGCCGAGCGGGTGACGTCGCCGAAGGTGTCGAGGCCGAGGATCACGGATTGCGTGCGTGCATCGTTCATGCCCGGGAGAACGCCGAGCGGGCGCGGGCTATTCCGCGGGCGGGCCTGCGGAGGTCAGCGCTTGCGCGACGCGGCGATGTAGCCGACGGCGACGGCGACCACGCCGAAGCCGAGGGCCCAGCCCCAGTGCACACCCATGACGAGCAGCGCGGCCGCGGCGCCGGCGAAGAGCAGGAGCTCGACGAGCGCCTCGCCGAAGCGGTCGGTGCGCAGCACGGGGCGGGGCGACAGGAACAGCGCCCAGAGGAGCACCGCGAGTGCCAGGAACCCGATGCCGGTGAGGATGCCGGGGAAGGGCAGCGGCCAGCCGATGAAGCCCCACGCGGTCACGATCGCGATGGCGATGAGGTGCAGCACGCCGCGCAGCGTCGTCAGGATCGCCTTCGCGGGATCCGCGGGCGAGGAAGCGGGGGTGCTGGGGGGAGTATCGAGGCCGGTCACCCCTCTAGTTTACGTTGTGGTTCAGCGGGGAATCGCCCGAGTGGTCCATGAGTGTCCGCCGAGGTAGCGTGTGACCATGAACCAAGGCGGGGTGGCGAACGCGCGCGTGCTCGACGAGCACGGCCGGTTCGGCGCGCCCGTCGACATCGCCTGGCGCGACGGCCGGTTCGTCGGCACCGACGGCGCTCCGGGAGCGCCCTCGGCCGATGCCGGTGGCGACACCGGCACCGCGACGATCGACGGCTCGGGACGCTGGCTGATCCCCGGCCTGGTCGACGCGCACACCCACGCCGCCTGGCAGGCGTTCGACGCCGCCGACCGGGACGCGATCCCCGAGGCGGAGGCCGTCGAGCTGACGCGCCGGGCCCTGCACGCGATGCTGCTGCGCGGCACGACGAGCGTGCGCGACGCCGGCGGGCTCCGCTCCGACTCGCTCCGGGCGATCGAGGTCGACGCGCGTCCGCGCGTGCAGACCGCGGAGGTGCTGATCGACCGCGAGGCCGCCGATGCGGCGGGCGGTGTCGAGCGCGCGGCCGAGGCCGCGCTCGTCGCGGGTGCCCGGTGGATCAAGCTCGTCGGGACGGCCGGCGTCGCGTCGCCGCAGGGCTCGCGGCTCGACCCGGTGTTCTCGCTCGATGAGACGACCGCCGCGGTCCGGCTCGCCGCGCAGACTGGTGCGGGCGTCATGGTGCACGCCTGGGGCGGGGCGGCCGTCGACCACGCGATCGAGGCGGGCGCCGCGAGCATCGAGCACGGCATGTTCCTCACCGCCGCGCAGGCGGCCCGCGCCGCCGAGCGGGGGCTCGTGCTCGTGCCGACACTCCGCATCTACCGCCAGGTCCGCGGCATGATCGACGCCGGCGAACTCCCCGGGGCCTTCGGCCCGCGCGTCGACGAGGCCGTCGCCGCGCACCCGGGCGCCGTGCGCACCGCCCGCGACGCGGGACTCCGCATCGCGCTCGGCAGCGATTCCGGCACCCCGGAGCAGCACCGCACGGCGCTGCGTGAGTTCGCCGCGCTCGTCGAAGCGGGACTCACCCCCGAGGACGCGCTCGTCGCCGCGACCCGCACGGGCGCGGAACTGCTCGCCGCGGTCGCCGGACCCGGTTCCCCGGCACCGAGCGGCCGGATCGCCCCGGGCGAGATCGCCGACGCCGTCCTGCTGAACGTCGACCCGTCGGACCCCGCGAACCGCGACGCGATCGGCGACCCGTCGGCGGTCGACGCCGTGATCCTGGGCGGGCGCACGATCCTGCCCCGGGCCGCCGACCTGGACCCGTGATCGCGGCCCGCCCACCCGCGCCCCCGCCTTTTCCACCCGCACCGCACACTCGAGAATGAGGACCACCGTGATCCCCAAGCGATCCCGCACCGGCCGCGCGCAGCGCTTCGCCGCCGCGACCGCCGCCACCCTTGCCGCAGCGCTGCTGCTCGCCGGCTGCGCCCCCGCGAGCGGTGGCAGCGGATCGGGCGACGCCACTGCGAAGACCGTGTCGGGCGGCCAGTTGAAGCTCGGCCGCGCCGCCGCCGTCGACTCGCTCGACCTGAACCAGCAGATCACCGCGAACAACGCCTTCGCGATCGACCAGGTGTTCGAACCGCTCGTGTCGTTCGACGAGACGGGCAAGATCGTGCCCTGGCTCGCCGAGAAGTACGAGATCGACCAGGCCGGCCTCGTGTACACCTTCACCCTGCGCTCCGGCGTGAAGTTCTCCGACGGCACCGCGATGACCCCGGCCGACGTCGTGTTCTCGCTGCAACGCCACCTGAAGGTCGGCGGACCGCTGCCGCTCGAAGCGCCCATCGCCTCGATCGAACCGGGCTCGGGCGATGCCGCGAAGAACACCGTCGTCATCACGCTGAAGCAGGCGTACACCCCGTTCCTCTCGGAGCTCTCCGGCTTCGCCAACGGCATCTTCCCGAAGGATTTCGGGGGGAAGACCGAGGCCGAGTTCTTCAAGAAACCGGTCGGCACCGGCCCCTTCGCGGTCGAGTCCTGGGATCCGAACGGCGACCTCGTCTTCGCCAAGAACACCCACTACTGGCAGTCGGGCAAGCCCCACCTCGACAAGCTCGTCTACACCGTCGTGCCCGATGACACCCAGCTGCAGCAGCAGCTGACCGCCGGCCAGATCGACGCGATCGAGGACGTGCCGGCCTCCGCCGCCAAGCAGCTCGGGTCCGGATCCGCTACGAAGCTCGTGAAGACCGGCTCCTGGGAGATCGAGCAGCTGTTCTTCAACACGCAGGATCCCCGCTTCGCCGACGAGCACGTGCGCCGCGCCATCGCCCACGCGCTCGACCGCGACGGCATCACGAAGGCGACCACGTTCGGCACCGCCGAGGTCGCGAACAGCCTGATCCCGCCCACCATCGAGTACTCGGCCGACACCGAGAAGGGCATCGCGCTCGGGTTCGATACCGAGGCGGCGAAGGCGGAGCTCGCGAAGTCGAAGTACCCGAAGGGCTTCGAGACCACACTGATGATCGCGAGCGGCAACTCGCAGCGCGCCCAGATCGCGCAGATCGTGCAGGAGGCGCTCGCGAAGATCGGGATCACGGTCAAGATCGAGCAGATCGACCTCGCCGCGTTCCGCGAGCGGTTCAAGGCGTACAAGTTCGACTTCATGATCAACAGCGGCCAGTCCGACGCACCCGATCCGAACGGGCTCGTCACCTTCCAGGCCGATCCCGACGGCTTCAGCAAGTCGTACTGGACCCACTACACCGATGCGAAGGTCACCGAGCTGATGCACGAGGGGCGCACCACCCCCGACGGCGACGCCCGCAAGAAGATCTACGTCGAGATCCAGCAGATCCTCGCGCAGCAGGTGCCCTACATCCCGCTGTTCTACCCGAGCAATCTCAAGGCGACGACCGCGAAGGTGCAGGGCCTGGTCGTGCGCCCGAACGGCAGCATCCGGTTCCAGGACGCCTGGATCTCGAAGTAGGTACCGGTGGCCTTCGTCATCCCGCGCGGCGGAGGAGTTGCAGGATCCTGCGACTCGCAAGCTCGCGCAGGATGACGGTGCCCGCTCGGCGGCCCGCGGCCGAACGCGGAGATGATGGAATAGGACGCATGAGCAGCGTGCGCAGGATCGGCCTCGCGACCCTGCGCACGCTGGGCACGGTGCTCCCGGTGATGCTCGGGGTCGTCGTCGGCGTGTTCTTCCTGCTGCGGCTCGTGCCCGGCGATCCCGCCCAGATGATCCTGGGCGAGCGGGCCACGCCACAGGCGGTCGCCGCGCTGCACGAGCAGCTCGGCCTCGACCTCCCGCTCTGGCAGCAGTTCGGCGATTTCCTCGGACGACTCCTCACGCAGGGCGACACGGGCCCCTCGCTCGTCTCGGGCTCGTCGACGCGCGACCTGATCCTCGAGCGCGCGCCCACCAGCCTCGGCATCGTCGCCCTCGCCCTGCTCTTCGCCGTGCTCATCACGGTGCCGCTCGCGCTCGCCGCGGCGCGGCGGCCGAACGGGACGATCGATCACGCGGTGCGCGTGATCCCGGCCATCGGGCTCGGCATGCCGATGTTCTGGATCGGCCTGTTACTCATCATCGTGTTCGCCGTGCACCTGGGCTGGTTCCCCGTGGGCGGCGTCGGCACCGGCGCGGGCGAGCCGCTCCGCAGCCTGATCCTGCCGGCGCTCGCGGTGTCGCTGAGCCTCGTGCCGCCCCTCATCCGCTCGCTGCGCGCGCAGCTACTCGAGGTGGTCACGGCCGACTTCGTGACGACGCTGCGCGCCGCGCGCATCCCCGAGCTCCGCATCTGGACCCGGCACATCCTGCGCGGCGGGGCGCTGCCGACGCTCGCCCTGCTCAGCGTGAACGCGGCGACCCTCATCGGCGGCACGCTCGTGATCGAGAAGGTGTTCGCGATCAACGGGATCGGCATGCTGCTGTTCACCTCGATCGGCAGCCGCGACTTCCCGGTGGTGCAGGGCATCGCGCTCACCTGCGCCGTGCTCGTGGTGCTCGTCGGCATCGCGGCCGACGCGCTGCTGGGGATCCTCGATCCGCGCCTGCGACGGGGGAGCGCCCGATGACCGCGACCGCACCGGCGCCGCGCACCGCCGCGCGCAGCACCTTCTGGAGCCGAGCCCGCCGATCCCGCACCCTCGCGATCGGGACCGGACTCGCGCTGCTCCTCGTGCTCGTCGCGATCCTGGCTCCCGTGATCGCGCCGTACTCACCGACCGCGCAGGATCTCACCGCGGGCCTGCTGCCGCCGTCGCCAGCGCACTGGCTCGGCACGGACGAGCTCGGCCGCGACGTGCTCTCGCGGATCCTGCACGCGGCGCAGACCGATCTGCGGATCGCGGTGACCGCGGCACTCGCCCCCTTCGTCATCGGCGTCGCCGTCGGGCTGCTCTCGGGATACTTCGGCGGCGCGGTCGACTGGACCCTCTCGCGCCTCGTCGACACCGTCATCGCGTTCCCGTTCTACATCATCGTGATCGCCCTGGTCTTCGCGCTCGGCGCGGGCGAGTTCGGGATCGTCGTCGCCTTCGCGCTGGTCGGCTGGACCGGCTACGCGCGCGTGATCCGCGCGCTCGCCGCTTCGATGCGCGACGCGGGCTGGGTGCGCGCCGCGCGCGGGGGCGGGCTGTCGCACGCCCGCGTGATCCTGCGCCACCTGCTGCCGAACGCGCTGCCGCAGGCGATCGTGCTGCTCATGACCGAGATCGTGCTGATCATGGTCGCGATCGTCACGCTCGGCTACCTGGGGCTCGGGGTGCGTCCGCCGACGCCCGACTGGGGGGCCATGCTCGCCGAGGCGCAGCCGTTCATCACGACCAACTGGTGGCTCGGGGTGGGCCCGGGGCTCGCCGTGGTGCTCACGGGCGTCGCGCTCTCCCTCATCGCCGACGGGCTCGGCGACGCCTGGCGGGTGAAGCGATGAGCGCCGCGACGCGTGCCGGATCGCAGCCGGCGGGATCCCTGCCGACCGGAGCGGTCGCGATCAGCGGGCTCGTCGTCGAGACCGACGAGCGGGACCCGCGCGCGCTCGTCGACGGGGTGGATCTCGCGGTGGCACCGGGCGAGGCCCTCGGCATCGTCGGCGCCTCCGGCTCCGGCAAGAGCCTGACCCTGCGCGCGGTGCTCGGACTGCTGCCCGGGGGCACGCGCGTCTCGGCGGGCTCGGCGGAGGTCGGCGGCCGCGCGGGGATGGTGTTCCAGGACCCCCAGACGGCGCTCGATCCGCTGACCCGGGTCGGCACCCACCTGGTCGAGGCGCTGCGGGCGCGCGACGCCGAGCAGCGGATCCGCGCGGGGCGCGGCGCACTGCGCGCGCGGGCGCTCGCGCTGCTGGACCGCGTGCACCTGCCGGATCCCGAGCGCGCGTTCCGCGCGTACCCGCACGAGCTGTCGGGCGGCCAGCGCCAGCGCGTCGTCATCGCGCTGGCGCTCGCGGGCGACCCCGACGCGCTGCTGTGCGACGAGCCGACCACGGCGCTCGACGTGACCGTGCAGCGGCGGGTGCTCGCCGAGCTCGACGAGCTGCGCCGCGAGCGCGGCCTCACCCTGCTGTTCGTGAGCCACGACCTCGCCGTCGTGGCGGCGCTCTGCGAGCGGATCGCGGTCATGGATCGCGGTCGCGTGGTCGAGACGGGCACGATCGAGCAGCTCCAGCGGGATCCGCGCCATCCGGCCACGCGGGCGCTGCTCGCGGCCGCCCCGCGGCTGCCCCGCCTCGAACCGGACGGGGACGCCCCGTGAGCGCGGCGGCCGGAGCGGGGCTCCGCGTGGTCGACGCGCGTATCTCCTACGGTCGCGGGCTCGCGGTCGACGGGGTCGGCTTCGACGTCCCGCCAGGCACGGCGCTCGGCCTCGTCGGCGAATCGGGATCGGGCAAGACGACCCTGGCCCGCGCGATCGCGGGGCAGCTGCCGCTCGACGGCGGAGAGATCCTGCTCGACGGCGCGCAGCTGCCCGCGCGGCGCACCCGCGAGCAGCTGCGCGCGATCCAGCTGATCCCGCAGGATCCCGGCTCGTCGCTCGATCCGCGCATGACGGTCTCGGCGACGCTCGGCGAGCTGCTGCGCGCGCACCGGATCGTGCCGCGCGCGGGCGTCCGAGCGCGTGCCGCGGAACTGCTCGCGCAGGTCCGGCTCGACTCCGCGCTGCTCGACGCGTTCCCGCACGAGCTGTCGGGCGGGCAACGGCAGCGGGTCGCCATCGCCCGGGCGCTCGCGCTCGATCCGCGCGTGCTCGTCGCCGACGAGCCGACGAGCGCCCTCGACGTGGCGGTGCAGGTCGAAGTGCTCGCGCTGCTCGACCGCCTGCGCCGCGAGCTCGGGCTCGCCCTGCTGTTCATCTCGCACGACCTCGCCGCGGTGCACCGGCTCTGCGACCGGGTCGCGGTGCTGCGCGACGGCCGGCTCGTCGAACTCGGGGGAGCCGACTTCTTCCGCGCGCCGCGCGAGCCCTACTCCCGCGAGCTCCTCGCCGCGGTACCGCGGCTTCCCGAGCATCGGTAGACTCCCGTACTACCGGCCGGTTCGCGACCGAAGGAGGCAGCATGGACGGCATCATCCAGTGGTTCGATCGGCTGCTCGACGGTTCCATCATGGCTGGCGGCATCTTCCTGCTCATCGGCATCCTCGGCGCGATCCTGCTCGTCATCTCGCTCGTGCTCGACGGCATCTTCGACGCGTTCGACTTCGGCGACGGCCCCCTGAGCCTCACCACCATCGCGGCGTTCACCTCGATCTTCGGCTTCGCCTCCTTCGCGTGCGTCGGCGCGGGGCTCTCGACGCCGGTGGCGGCGGTCATCGGCGCGCTCGCCGGCCTGCTCGGCGGCGCCCTCGCCTGGTGGCTGACCCGGCTGATCCGCGGCGCAGAATCCTCGACCGCGGTGAGCGGCGAGGAGCTCGTGGGCTCCGAGGCCGGCGTCGTGCTGCAGATCCCCGTGGGCGGTCTCGGCGAGGTCGCCCTCGTGCGGCACGGCGAGCGGGTCTCGCTCGCAGCGACCGCCGACGCGAGCGAACCGCTGCCCCGCGGCACGCGGGTGCGCATCGTGCAGACCCTCACCGCGACCTCGGTGCGGGTCGAGCCGATCCCCGCCGCGGACCACACGGTCCCGCCCACCACGTAATCCCCCCACCGACCGCCCCCGAATACAACCGGAGACGACATGTCATTCCTCGCAAGCCCAGCCATCATCGGTGTGTTCGGCGCGGTCATCGCGCTCGTGCTGATCGCGCTCGTCATCATCAAGCGCTACCGCATCGCCAAGCCCGACGAGGCCATCATCGTGACGGGGGGCAAGGGCAAGGAGGTCGTCGACGCTCTGGGCAACAAGGGCCGGGACCTCTCGGGCCAGAAGGTCGTGACCGGCGGCGGCGTCTTCGTCGTGCCCTTCGTGCAGAAGTCCTTCACGATCTCGCTCCGCTCGCGCCGGCTCTCGATCACCACGGAGGCGCAGACCACCGACGGCATCACCATGCAGGCGCAGGCCGTCGCGGTGGTCAAGGTCGGCGGCACGCAGGAGATGATCCGCGCGGCCGCCCAGCGATTCCTCTCGAACTCCGACGAGATCGACGAGTCGACGCAGGAGGTGCTCTCCGGCTCCCTCCGTTCGATCATCGGCGGCCTCACCGTGCTGCAGATCATCCGCGACCGCGCGGTCGTCGCCCAGAGCGTGCTCGAGGCCGCCGAAGAGGCGCTGACCAAGCAGGGCCTCGTGGTCGATACACTCCAGATCCAGGAGATCCGCGACGGCGCCGACTACATCGCCAACATCGGCCGACCCGAGGCCGCAAAGGTGCGCCAGGCGGCCGACATCGCAGAGACCAACGCCTACCAGGCCTCGCAGGAGGCGAAGATCTCGGCCGAGAAGGTGCTGCTCGACCGCAACCGCGAGCTGAAGCTGCGCCAGGCCGAGATCCAGGCCGAGACCGACAAGGCCAACGCGCAGGCGCAGGCCGCCGACCCCCTCGAGCAGGCGATCCAGCAGCAGGCGATCGTCGAGCAGCAGCAGATCACCGCGCAGAAGGAGGTCGCGCTCCGCACCGAGAAGCTGAACGCCGACGTGCGCGCCGTCGCCGAGGCCGAGGCGTATCGCGTCGAGGCGCTCGCCAAGGCGGAGGCCGCCGCAGCCGTCTCGGCTGCAGAGGGCCGTGCGAAGGCGGTGGAGCGCGAGGGTCTCGCGAGCCGCGCCGCTCGTATCGCCGCCTCCGAGGCGCTCGAGGCCGAGGGCCGCGCCGAGGCCGCAGCGCTCGAAGCGAAGGGCACCGCCGAGGCGACCGCGATCGACGCTCGGGCCCGCGCGCTCGAGACCCAGTCGCAGGCCGTGCTCGCGCAGGAGCTCATCCACCTGCTGCCCGAGATCGCGGCGGAGTACTCGCGTGCCATCGGCGCGATCGACCACATGACCGTGGTCTCGGCCGACGGCACCTCGAAGGTGGCCGGCGAGGCGATGGGCAACATCAAGGGCCTGCTCGAGATGGCCAAGGACACGGTCGGCATCGACCTCGCCGCGATGCTGAACGGCGTCGCCGGCGGTGCCGCTGCCGGTGCCGCCGCAGGCCGCGCCTCGCGCGACGAATCGGCCGCGCAGCCGCGCCGTGCCGCGCACGCACGCTCGGTCGAGGCGCCCGCGGAGTCCTCGGGGTCCGCGGCGTCCGCGGCTGGCGAAGCGGGATCCGCGGCGTCCGCGGCGGGTCGTGACGCGCGCGTCGCCGGAGTGACCGAGCACCTCGGCTCCGCCGCCGAGCAGACCGCGCACGCCTCGATCGACTCCGCGCAGAACTGGGCCGCTCAGACCGGTGAGCGACTCGCCGGCGAGTCTGGCGCGGCGCAGCCCGGTACTCAGGCGAACGGGGCAGACTCGCAGGCATGAGCGAGTTCTTCCCGGAGCATCGAGCGGTGGGCGCTGCGGCGCCCGCCGCTCAGCTGCGTCCCGAGTCCGTCGTGTTCCGCAGCCACCGGCACGGACGACGGCTCGTGCTGCCCGTGATCGTGCTCTGCGCGGTCGCCGCGGCGGCGGGTTTCTGGGCGGGGGCGCTCCCCGAAGCCTGGATGAACCTGGCCGTCGCCGCGGGCGCCGCGCTCATCGCGCTGCTGCTCGGACTCGGGCCCATCGTGGGCTGGCTCGCCGACCGCATCACCGTGACCACGCGGCGCGTGATCATGCACCGGGGCGTGCTCATCCGTCGGCGCAGCGAGATCCCCCTCAGCCGTATCCGCGAGGTGCGCAGCCGCCGCGGCATCGGCCAGCGCATGATCGGTTCGGGCGACATCGAACTGTTCGTCGGGGCCGAGCCGCCGACCCGCCTGCACGATCTGCCCGCGGTCGAGCGCGCGGTCGATGCGCTGCAGGAGCTCATCGAGGAGAACTACCGTGCCGGGCTCGGCGGCGGTTCTGGTGGCGCTGGCGCTGGCGGTGCCGGTGGCGCCGGTGCCGGTGGCGAGACCGGGCAGGCCCCGTTCGGCTGGTTCGATACGGCGCAGCCGCCTCAGCGCCCGGCCCCGCCCTTCGACCCGACGGCCACGCGGATCCTCCCCGGCCCCTGATCCGGGGCTTGGGCTTGGTTCCGGTTCCGGGCCCGGCTTTGGAGGATGGACCCGGCGTGGGTTCGGTCCGGCGCGGACTCGATCCGGCGTGGGCCCGGTGGGGAACCGGCTGCGGGGCGGCGCCCACTGCCGTGCGCTCGATGATCGACGGTCCCGGGCGGGAGCCGATGATTCGACGCCGCGTCGCCGGCCGGATGCCGTGTCGCCCGTCAGATGCCGCGCCGCCGATTGGACGCCTCGTCGACGGGTGGACGTTGCGCTGCCGATTGGACGCCTCCTCGATGAGTGGACGTTGACTCGACCATTGGGCGTTGAAACGACGAATGGACGCCGAGCTGACGATTGGACGTGGAACCGGCGACCGGCTCGCCGTCCACTTGTCGGGATGGCGTCCGCTGGTGGGCCCGCGAAACGTGATCCCGCGATTCGCGACCGGCGGCTGGCGGGTGATGTCCGGAGGCGCGGTCTACGACCTGGCGTCGATGCGACGACTGGAAGCTGTCCCGTCGGCTGGACGCTGGTGCGACGTTTGGACGCGGAGCCGACGTTTGGACGTCGAACCGGCCATCGGGTGCTGTGCCGACCAATGGACGTCGAATCGGCGATTGGACGTCGAACCAGCGTCCGACTCGCCGTCCGCTTGTCGGGAAAGCGTCCACTGGTGGGAACCGGGGAACCGGGGAACCAGGGAACCAAGGAACCCCACGGAAAACGGGGAACCGAGGAGCGCGGGTGCTCGCGAACCAGCACCCCGCAACCCTGCGGAACCGCGCCCCAGCACTCCCGCGCCGGGCAGATGCTCGGCGGCTCAGCTGGTGCGGGCGATGAGCACGTCGATGAGGTGTCCCGCGAGCTTCACGAGGCGCTCGATCTCGCTCTCGTCGCGATCCACCCAGCGCACCTCGGGTTCGCCGACCGGCACGAAGTTCTCGTGCCGTTCCCACACCATCAGCGTGCGTTCGGCGCCGAGCACGTACTGCTGCCACCAGATCTGCCGCAGGTAGTTGCGGGGGATCGAGCGCCACTCCTTGTTGGTGGTCTTGATCTCGGCCAGCTCGAGCGGCCCGGCCTCCCGCTGCACGAGACCGTCGGGCGTCGCGAGGTGCCGGATGTCGCCGCAGGCGTGGAACAGGGCCTGGCTCGGGGCGATCCCGTATTCGCGCAGCACCCACGCCGCGATCTCGGGCTCGCGCGCCTTGCCGTGCTCCGTGTACGCGTTTCCCGTGAAACGACTGCCGTGCAGCTTCTCGCGGGCGGCGGACTCGATCGAGCGCGGGGTCGAGAGCTTGGCGACGTCGGTCGCGGTGATCCCGCGGGCCCGCGCCCGCATCCACGCCATGCGATCGTTGCCGTCGGTCACGATCCGCTGGTGGTACTCGGGGCTCGAAACAGACATCGCCCGAATTCTCCCATGGAAAGCCGCGCGGCGATTCAGACACTCGGTGCGAGGGGAGCACCGGCTCGCGCACAGCGCACGTCCAGCGGCGGCGGAAACAATGCCAGACATGAGCACAGGGGCAGCGGAGACGAACGGGACCGACATCGCGGAGGCTTCGGGGCGCAAGCTGCGGGCGCTCGTCGTCGATGACGAGGAGTCGATCACGCAGCTCGTCGCGATGGCGCTGCGGTACGAGGGCTGGGAGGTCGAGACCCTCGGCTCGGGCGGCGGCGTGGTCGATACGATCGCGTCGTTCGATCCGGACGTCGCGGTGCTGGACATCATGATGCCGGACGTGGACGGATTGCAGGTGCTCTCGCGTCTGCGCGCGGCCGGGCACATGGTGCCCGTGCTGTTCCTCACCGCGCTCGACTCGGTCGACGACCGGGTGAACGGGCTCACCGCGGGCGGTGACGACTACGTCGTGAAGCCGTTCAGCATCGAGGAACTGATCGCCCGGCTGCGCGGCCTGGTGCGCCGGTCGCAGAACTCGAAGAGCTACAGCGCCGACCCGGTGATCCGCGTCGGCGACCTGTCGCTCAACGAGGAGAGCTACGAGGTGGAGCGCGCGGGCGACCTGATCGAGCTGACGAGCACCGAGTTCGAGCTGCTGCGCTACCTCATGCGCAACCCCAAGCGGGTGCTCTCCAAGGCGCAGATCCTCGACCGCGTGTGGAGCTACGACTTCACGGGCAAGGCCACGGTCGTCGAGCTCTACATCTCGTATCTGCGCAAGAAGATCGACGAGGGACGCGATCCCATGATCCACACGATCCGTGGCGCGGGCTACATCCTCAAGCCGGTGAGCTGATCGGCTCCCATCGGGGCGGGAATGCGCGTGTTGCGCGATCCTGCCCCGATGGGATAGAGTTCTCTTCGGCCAAAGACCGCAGGTAGGGTCCGCAAGGATCCCGGAACGATCGCGAGAGCGAAGACCCGCGCAGGTACGAATCTCCACTTCTTGGTTTCCAGGATTCTGAAGCTCCGTGCGTGCGCGCCGGAGCTTTTCTCGTTTTTCGGCGGTCCGGCCTCTGAGAGCATCCGTTCTCGGAGAAGACATTATTAGGGAGCGCCATGGCTACGAAGGAAGCAACGGTCGCCGATCTTCAGCAGAAGTTTGAAGAGTCGTCCGCCGTCCTGCTGACCGAGTACCGCGGTCTGACGGTTGCTGAGCTGCGCGAGCTGCGCAACAGCATCCGTGAGCACGCGACGTACGCTGTGGCGAAGAACACGCTGACCAAGATTGCGGCCAACGCTGCCGGGGTCACCGCATTCGACGACGAGCTGGCCGGTCCTTCGGCTCTCGCCTTCGTGCACGGTGACACCGTCGCGGTCGCAAAGGCACTGCGTGACTTCGCCAAGGCACACCCTCTTCTGGTGGTGAAGGCTGGCTACTTCGATGGCAAGCCTCTGACCGCCGCTGAGGTAGGCAAGCTCGCCGATCTCGAGAGCCGTGAGGTGCTGCTGGCCAAGGCCGCAGGCGTCATGCAGGCCTCGCTGGTCGGTGCGGCACAGCTGTTCAACGCTCTGCCCGCCAAGGCCGCTCGCGGCTTCGGTGCGCTGCAGGAGAAGCAGGACGCATAAGGATCGGCTCACGCCGATTCGCGACAAACCACAGACCCGCTCTCACTCGCTGAGGGCAAACATCAAGGAGAAACACCATGGCTAAGCTTTCGACTGAAGAGCTGCTCGAGCAGTTCAAGGGCCTCACCCTCATCGAGCTCTCGGACTTCGTGAAGGCCTTCGAGGAGACCTTCGACGTGTCGGCTGCCGCTCCGGTCGCCGTTGCCGCTGCTCCGGCTGCCGGCGCTGCTGAGGCCGTCGAGGAGAAGGACGAGTTCGACGTCGTCCTCGAGTCGGCTGGCGACAAGAAGATCCAGGTCATCAAGGTCGTGCGCGAGCTGACCGGCCTGGGCCTGGGCGAGGCGAAGGCTCTCGTCGAGGAGGCTCCCAAGAACGTGCTCGAGGGCGCGAAGAAGGATGCTGCCGAAGAGGCGAAGGCGAAGCTCGAGGAGGCCGGCGCGGGCGTCAAGCTCGTCTAAGGTCTTTTCGCGCTAACGCGCTATTCAGCAGGGGCGGGGGCCACCTTCGGGTGGGTCCGCCCCTGCTTTTTTGTGTCCCTACCGAAATGTCGGTAGCCCCTGGCATCCTGTTCAGGATCTTGCTACTGTGGCACGCTGGTCGTCGTGGGCCCGGTCTGATCGCACCCCGATCTCGCCGCGACGCGCGACCCCCCCGAAAGAAGGAATCCCGTGGCTCTGCTCCGACTCTCCTGGCAGCACGCGAAGCCGTACTGGCCCGCCATGCTCGCCGTGCTCATCCTCCAACTCCTCTCGACGATCGCGGCGCTCTGGCTGCCCAGCCTCAACGCGCAGATCATCGACACCGGTATCGCCAAGGGCGACATCGGCTACATCTGGACGACCGGCGGCACCATGCTCGCGGTCTGCCTCATGCAGGTCATCACGGCGATCGGCGGCGTCTACTTCGGCGCCCGGGTCTCCATGGCCGCGGGCCGCGACCTGCGCCGCAGCGTCTACCGCAAGGTCGACTCGCTCTCCACGCTCGAGGCCACCCGCTTCGGCGCCGGCACCCTCATCACCCGCGGCACGAACGACGTGCAGCAGGTGCAGATGCTCATCCTCATGACCCTGAACTTCATGGTGACCACGCCGATCATGTGCATCGGCGGCATCATCATGGCGCTGCGCGAGGACGCGGGCATGTCCTGGCTGGTGTGGGTCTCGGTCTCGGCGCTCGCCGTGATCGTGGGCTTCCTCGTGTGGCTGCTGCTCCCGCTGTTCCGCAACATGCAGGCCCGCGTCGACGACATCAACGGCGTGCTGCGCGAGCAGATCATGGGCATCCGCGTGGTCCGCGCGTTCGTGCGTGAGAACTTCGAGTCCGATCGCTACGAGGTCGCGAACCGCAACATCACCCGCATCTCGGTGCAGGTGGGCAACGTGTTCGTGCTCATGTTCCCCGTGATCATGATGATCCTGCACCTCGCCACGGGTGCGGTGCTCTGGTTCGGCGGCCACCGCGTCGACGAGGGATCGATGGAGGTCGGATCGCTCACCGCGTTCATGCAGTACCTCATCCAGATCCTCGTCGCGGTGATGATGGGCGTCTTCATGACGATGATGATCCCGCGCGCGGTCGTCTGCGCCGAGCGCATCCGCGAACTGCTCGATACCCGCTCCGAACTGGAGTTCCCGGCGACCGAGCAGGTGCCGACGCCGACGGTCGGTCGGATCGCGTTCGACGGCGTGACCTTCGGGTTCCCCGGCGCCGAGGTGCCGGTCATCAAGAACGTCAGCTTCGTCGCCGAGCCCGGCAAGACCACGGCCATCATCGGATCGACCGGTTCGGGCAAGACCACGCTGCTCAACCTGATGCTGCGGCTGTTCGACCCGCAGTCCGGCAGCATCACCATCGACGGGCAGCCGGTCTCGGCGCTGACCCGCGGGCAGCTCGCCCGCGCGGTCAGCCTGGTGCCCCAGCGGCCCTACCTGTTCTCGGGCACCATCGGATCGAACCTGCGTTTCGGTAAGGACGATGCGACGGACGCCGAACTCTGGGAGGCGCTGCGCGTCGCCCAGGGCGATGACTTCGTCCGCGAGAAGGAGAAGCAGCTCGACGAGCCG
Organism: Leucobacter iarius; assembly: GCF_039530105.1. Classification (NCBI taxonomy): domain Bacteria; kingdom Bacillati; phylum Actinomycetota; class Actinomycetes; order Micrococcales; family Microbacteriaceae; genus Leucobacter; species Leucobacter iarius. The sequence goes on from NZ_BAAAOB010000001.1 coordinate 889,669, forward strand.
ATGGCTCAGGGCGGCACGAGCGTCTCCGGCGGTCAGCGCCAGCGGCTCTCGATCGCCCGCGCCCTCGTCGCCAAGCCGCAGATCTACCTGTTCGACGACTCGTTCTCGGCGCTCGACGTGGCCACCGACGCGCGCCTGCGCGCGGCGCTGCCCGAGGCGATCGAGGGCGCCACGACCATCATCGTGGCGCAGCGCGTCTCGACCATCACCGAGGCCGATCAGATCCTCGTCGTCGAGGACGGCGAGATCGTCGGTCGCGGCACGCACAGCGAGCTCCTCGCCGACAACTCGGTGTACCAGGAGATCGTCCGATCCCAGCTCGAAGAGGCGGAGGCCGTCTGATGGCGGAACGCAAGGCGCGCGGAGCGCGCAAGGATCGCAACGCCGAGCCCTCGGCCGCAGCGGTGATCGAAGCCGAGGTCGCCGAGGAGTTCACTCCCGGCGAGATGGACGGCGACATGTTCGGCGGGGCGCCGGCCAAGAAGGCGAAGCACTTCTGGCCGTCGGCGAAGCGGCTCTTCGGGCTGCTCGCCCCCGAGAAGGGGAAGTTCTCCCTCGTCGTGCTCCTGGTGATCGGCTCGGTCGTCCTGACCGTGATCGCGCCCAAGGTGCTCGGCAAGGCGATGGACGTCATCTTCAACGGCATCATCGGCGCGCAGCTGCCGAAGGGGGCGAGCCTCGAACAGGTGATCGAAGGCGCCAAGGCCTCGGGGAACACCCAGCTCGCCGACATGCTGTCGGGCACCGACGTGGTGCCTGGCCAGGGCATTGACTTCGAGAAGCTCGGCAACCTGATCCTCCTGGTGCTGGGGCTCTACCTGGTGGCGTCGCTGCTCATGTGGCTCCAGGGCTACATCCTGAACAAGCTCGTCATGCGCGTCGTGTTCAAACTGCGTCAAGACATCGAGCACAAGCTGAACCGCCTGCCGCTCAGCTACTTCGACACCGGCCAGCGCGGCGACGTGCTCTCCCGCGTGACCAACGACGTCGACAACATCCAGCAGGCGCTGCAGCAGGCCTTCTCGCAGCTCGTGCAGTCCGCGCTGACGGTCATCGGCATCGCGATCATGATGTTCGCGGTGTCGTGGCAGCTCGCGCTGCTCGCGCTCATCGCGCTGCCGCTCTCCGCGATCATCGCCGGCGTCGTCGGCACCCGGTCGCAGAAGCTGTTCGCGGCGCAGTGGAAGCACACCGGCGCGCTCAACGGCCACATCGAGGAATCGTTCACCGGCCACGAGCTGATCCGCATCTTCAATCGCGACCAGGTCATGATCGAAGAGTTCGACTCGCGCAACCAGTCGCTGTTCAAGGCGGCCTTCGGCGCGCAGTTCGTGTCGGGCACGATCATGCCCGCCATGCAGTTCGTGTCGTACCTCAGCTACGTGCTCATCGCGGTCGTCGGCGCGCTCCGCGTGACCGCCGGCCAGATGTCGCTGGGCGACGTGACCGCGTTCATCCAGTACTCGCGGGAGTTCTCGCAGCCCATCGGCGAGATGGCGGGCATGGCCAACATGCTGCAGTCCGGCGTCGCGTCGGCCGAGCGCACCTTCGAGCTGCTGGACGCCGACGAGCAGGAGCCCGAGACCGCGAACGAGCACCTGCCCGCGCGCACCGACGGACACGTCGAGTTCGAGCGGGTGTCGTTCAGCTACGATCCCGAGTCGAGCCTCATCGAGGACCTCTCGTTCGAGGCGCGGCCGGGGCACACCGTCGCGATCGTCGGACCCACCGGTGCGGGCAAGACCACGCTCGTCAACCTGGTGATGCGGTTCTACGAGCTGAACAGCGGGCGCATCCTGCTCGACGGCGTCGACGTGACCCAGCTGTCGCGCGCCGAGCTGCGCAGCCACATCGGCATGGTGCTGCAGGACGCCTGGCTGTTCGGTGGAACCATCCGCGAGAACATCCGCTACGGCCGCCTCGACGCGACCGACGACGAAGTGATCGAGGCCGCCAAGGCGACCATGGTCGACCGTTTCGTGCGTCAGCTGCCCGAGGGGTACGACACGGTGCTCGAGGAGAACGCGACCTCGCTGTCGGCGGGCGAGCGCCAGCTGCTCACCATCGCGCGCGCGTTCATCGCGAACCCGTCGCTGCTGATCCTCGACGAGGCGACGTCCTCCGTCGACACCCGCACCGAGGTGCTGGTGCAGCAGGCGATGCGGGCGCTGCGGGCCGACCGCACCTCGTTCGTCATCGCTCACCGCCTCTCGACGATCCGCGACGCCGACACCATCCTCATGATGGAGCACGGCCGCATCGTCGAGCAGGGCTCCCACACCGAACTGCTCGCGCAGCGCGGGGCGTACTACGCGCTGTACCAGTCGCAGTTCGCCGGCGAAGATGCAGAAGAGCAGGCCGAGACGAAGGCCGCCGTCGAGACCGGGGCCGTCGACCTGTCGGCGGTCGCCGCCTCCGATGCCGGCACCGCCTCGACCTCGGACGAGGCTGCGGCTCCCGTTGCCGGCGCCGCGAGCAACGCATCGGCCGACGACGCGGGGGAGACCCCGCGCGCCTAGACCGGGCCCCGGGGCGACCGAGACTGGTACTCGGTCGCCCCGGAATCCGGTAGACTCTTCAAGGCCCCCCACGTGGCGGTATCTCGACGAACTCCCCCAGGACGGAAACGGAGCAAGGGTAGTCGGGCTCTACCGGGTGCGTGGGGGGTCTTTTGCGTCCCGGCACTCAGCTCGCCCGCGCCGTTCAGCTCGCCCGTGCCGTTCAGGTCGTTCGGACCGTTCAGGTCGTTCGGACCGTTCAGGTCGTTCGGACCGTTCAGGTCGTTCGGACCGGTCAGGCCGAATTCTCGACCAGGTGCTGGCGCGCGCGTGCGGCGCGCACCCCACCGTTGGACGCCTGAGCGACCAGTGGACGGCGAGTCGGTCGCCGATTCGACGTCCGGTCGCCGCTTCGGCGTCCAGTCGCCGATTCGACGTCCGGTCGCCGATTCGACGTCCAGTCGTCGGTTGCGCGTCCAGGCGTCAGGTGAGCGTCCAGTCGTCGGCTCGGCGTCCGACCGTTGGCCCGCCGAACCGTCCAGCGCGCACCGTCCAGAGCGAACCGTCCAGAGCGAACCGTCCAGCGCGCACCGTCCAGCGCGCACCGTCCAGCGCGCGAACGCTCAGCGTACGAACGCTCAGAACGCGACGGATCCGAACGCGGCGGGATCCAGGAACCCGTCCTCCCGGGCGCGCCAGGCGAGTTCGAGTTTCGAGCGGGCGGGCCGGCCCTGGGCGTCGTACTTCAGTTTGATCCGCTTCAGGTACTTGCGCGCGGTGTCCTCGCGCACGCCGAGGCGATCCGCGACCGAGGCCAGCGGTCGACCCGCTGCGTAGAGCTCGAGCAGCCGCGCCTCCTGGCCGGAGAGCTTCGGCGCCGGATCCGCGTCAATGACGGCCTGCGCCCGCGCGGTGATCGCCGCGGACCCGGCGAGCACCCGGACGACCGCGCGGAGGAGCTCCGATTCCGGGTCCTGCTTCGAGACGATGCCGTCGACGCCGGCGCTCGTGATCCGCCTGATCAGGTGCCGGGATTCGAGCGCCGAGAGGATCACCACCCGCATCCCCGCGGCGCGGAACGCCGCGATCGCGGCCAGATCGTATTCCGCACCCGAACCCGCTGCGGGGTCGACGACCAGCAGGTGGGGCCAGGCCGAACGCTCCGCGCCGCGCATCTGCGCGACGAGTTCGGCGACCGAGGCGAACGAGCCGACCGATCGCACCGCGGGCAGCGTCCCCAGCAGCTCCGCCGCTCGATACCGTTGCAGCACGTGCGGCTCCACCACGGCGACGCGTCTCGCCTGCTCAGTTCCCCTGGGTAGCATCCGGAATCCCCCTCCGATGACGCCGCCGATCATGCACGGCGGCGGAAGGGCCCGCGGTGCGCCAGGTGGCGGCCCTGCGAAACATCCCTCACCGAGGGAGAGTCGAACCTGGGCGAAAAGTGTCGCGGCTCCCCGCGTCCCGCGTCCCGCGTCCCGCGTCACGCCCCACCACCCGGGCTCCGCGGCCCGCGCGGGACGGGATCAGAGCTCGGAGAGCTCGAAGGTCTGCTCCTCGGGGTCCGGGCCCCACGGGCCGAAGATCGGCGCGTCGGGGTCGTCGACGGTCGCGTACGTCTCGACCGGGCTTCCGCGGAACGCTCCGTCGCAGGCTCGGAACGTGAACATGTAGAAGCCGCCGGACTGCATGCGGAGCCGTCGGACGGCGGATCCGGTCGTGTCCAGCGGGACCGACGCCACCTGCCCGGCCATCGACTGCAGGCAGACGGTGCCGCTCGGCGCGCCCTGGAACTGGAGCACGAGCCCGGTCGTCTTCGCCTCCGAGATGTCCATGGCCGGAGTCCCCTCGAATCCGCGGACCGCGACCGGGAGCAGCGTGTAGCGGCCGACGACGGAGGCGGAACGCTGATCTCCCGCGTACGCCCAGACCGAGTATTCGGTGGAGCCCGCGGTCGCGCTGAAGGCGCGCAGGTCGAAGGACCAGCCGCCGGACGGATCCACGGGCGTCGAGTACTGCTTCCCGGCGATCGAGACCGCGATCTGGGCGCCCGGAGAGGTGCGTCCCGCGATGACGGGCGCGAAGTATCCCGTGGAATCCGCGGGAGTCCGGAGCCCCGGCGCAAGCGCCGGCGTCTCCGTCTGTGGTCCCGGGCCGGTGTCCGGACGCGGACGCTGCGGCTCCGGTTCCTCCGGTTGCGGCCAACCGTCGACGAGGGGGAGCTCGGGGATCGAACTGTCGGTGTTGTGCCGACCCGTGCGAATCTCGGACGGCGGTGTCGGGGTCCCGGGTCGGGGGAACTGCTCCGTGTCGGAGTCCTCCGTGCCGTCCTGGACGGCGATGCGGGGAGGCGCCGGATCCCGCGCTTCGGAGACCTCCGTCGCCGAGGTCCGTTCAGTCGATGAGGTCCCGGGCGCCGAACCGCGACCGCCAGCATCCGAGGCGCCGCCGCCCAGCACGGAACCCGTCACCAGAGCGACGGCGATGGCGGTCCCGCAGGCCGCGATGCCGAGCCCGCCGAGCATGGTGGTGCCCGCGGGGCCGAGCTGGGACGCGACGCCGAGCAGCAGCGCGGCCCCGCCCGCGGCGGCCGGCGCCACCAGGGGAGAGGCCGCGGGCAGCGTCGAGCCCAGCGCCGCGAAGCCGGCTGTGGAGAGCGTCGCACGCTGGAGCGTCGATGCCGAGCTCCGGAGATCCCCCAGTAGTTCGGCGCAGACGGCGCAGACGGCGATGTGGGCCTCGGCGGCGACGCGCTCCGCTGCCGCGAGGTTCCCGATGACGTATCCGGGCAGCAGCTCCGCACGGTGCGCGGTATCGGCGCGGAGGGCATCGGGGACCTGCCGGATGAGCCAGTGGTTCAGCAGCCCGGCGCGGGCGCGGCGGTGCAGGGAGGACACCGCGTTCGGGCGGATGCGCAGCTCGGCCGCGATCCGGGGACGCGGCACCTCATCGACCTCCGACAGCCAGAGCACCCGCTGCCACCGTTCGGGGAGCGCGCGGAACGCGGCCAGGACCTCCGCCGCGTCGGCCTCCCTCGAGACGATGCTCAGGCCGTCGTCCGCGTGGGCGGGTTCCGCATCGGGGAGCACCGGGAAGCGTTCCATCTCGCGCCCCCAGCGCGCGGCGGTGTTCCGGATCACGGTGAACAGGTAGGCGCGGAACGCCTCGGTGGGCCCGGCGTCCGTGGTGGTGACCTGCCGGTAGACCGCGAGGAACGACTCCGAGACGAGGTCCTCCGCGCGGTCGCGGTCGATGCGGCGGGCCAGCCGGAGCGCGGCGCCGATGTGGCGCGACCAGAGCGCCTCGTAGGCCCGCGCGTCGCCGCCCCGCAACCGCAGCAGCAGTTCGGCGTCGCTCGGCGTCTCCGGTGCGTTCAGCGTCCCCGGTGCAGCGTCATCGATGCGTTCCATCAGTCCCCCCGGACCCGCGTCGCGCCGGCCCGGATGGGTCGCGGCGCTGTTCGAAAACGGTCGTTTCTCTCAGGAGAGTACGGGATCGAGGAAAAGTGTCGCGAGATTCGGAAAAAATCTTCCGGACCGCGGGCTCCGAAGGCTCGGAGCCCCGTCGGGCCGTCGGAGCCCGTCCGATCAGGACATGGACACCCCGTGCGACAGTTCGGCGAACGCGCGCCGGGCGAGCCGCGCGGGTTCGCCCGCCGCGCCGTCGGGATCCCGGTCTCCCGCGGCCCAGTGCTCGAGCCCGAGCCGGATCGCGTCCGTGGCCGCGGCCGCGAGCAGTCGTACCTGGAACGGGTCGGAGTCGGGGCCCTCGAGCTCGGCCACGATGGTGCGCAGGCGCGTCTCCGAATCGTGGTTGACCCGGTGCCAGACGGCGCGCAGCGCCGGATCCTCGGCCATGGCGCGCAGCAGGCCGCGGGTCCAGCGCAGGCCCTCCCGCTCCGCGGTGTCGGCGGGGACCAGCAGGCGGTCGATGATCGCGGGGATCGCCTCGCGCGGATCGCCGGGCCGGGACGCCGCGAGCGCGTCCTGCCAGGAGGCGGCCCCGATGCCGAGCAGGGGCGCGACCGCGTCCTCCTTCGTGGGGAAGTAGCGGTAGAAGGTGCGCAGCGAGACGCCCGCGGCGTCCGCGATGCTCTCCGCGGTGACCCGGTTCGCGCCGTGCTCGGCGAAGCGCGAAGCGGCCGCTCGGGCGATCGCGAGGCGGGTGTCCGCCTTGCGGCGATCGGTGAGTGACAGTGCGGATTCCACGGTTCGAAGCGTACGGGAATTCCGACGGGCCCGCGCATGTTGTCAATGATGGCACGACGTGCCAAGCTGGCATGACATGCACTGAATCTGAACGCTTGAAAGGTCGAATCATGAACCGTTACGAAGGTCGCCGCGCACTCGTCACCGGCGGTGGATCAGGGATCGGGCAGGCCACCGTGCTGCGCATGCTCGCCGAGGGCGGCACGGTCGTCGCGGCGGATGTCAGCGAGGCGGGCCTCGCCGACACGGTCGCGAAGGCGGGGGAGGCCGCCGGGCGGCTGCACACCGTCATCGTCAACATCGCCGATGAGGCCTCGGTCCGGGCCGGGGTCGCCACCGCGGTCGAGCACCTGGGCGGTCTCGACGTCCTCGTCAACGCGGCGGGCATCCTGCGCTCCTCGCACACCCACGAGACCTCCCTCGAATCGTTCGAGCAGGTCATCCGGGTCAACCTCGTCGGCACCTTCCTCATGATCCGCGAGGCGATCCCCGCGCTCCTCGAGGGCAACGGCTCCGCGGTCGTGAACTTCAGCTCGACGTCGGCGATGTTCGCGCACCCCTACATGGCGGCCTACGCCGCGAGCAAGGGCGGCGTGCAGTCGATGACTCACGCGCTCGCCGCCGAGTACGCGAAGCAGGGGATCCGCTTCACCGCCGTGCAGCCCGGATCCATCTCGTCGGGCATGACCGACGGCTCGGGCGCGAGCAAGCAGAGCCAGGGTCCGGGCCTCCCGGAGGACGCGGACATGATGCTCTTCATGAAGCTGCAGCCGGCGCTCGGCCAGGGCTTCGCCGGACCCGAGACCGTGGCCGGCGTCGTGGCGATGCTCGCGAGCGACGACGGTAGGTTCATCACCGGCACGGAGGTGCGGATCGACGGCGGAACCCACTTCTGATTCCCCGGGGCCGGGAGTAGGGTGGCCTCAGCTTCCGGCCCGCAGGCGTCGCCGATCCCGGTGCCCGGAGCCTCAGAGACGGAGGACCCGCGATGAGCGGAGGACGACTGCGAGCCCACAACCTCGCGATCTCGCTCGACGGCTTCGGCACCGGGGCGGATCAGCGCCTCGAGTCCCCGTTCGGGCACGCGGGCACGCGCCTGATGGAGTGGTTCTTCCCGACGGCGACCTTCCAGGGGCTGACGGGGACGCGCGAGCGACAGGCGGTCGATCCGGCCACCGAGCCCGACGACGCGTACGCGCGGCGGGCCTGGGACGGGATCGGCGCCGAGATCATGGGCGCGAACAAGTTCGGCCCGCCCGGCTGGCAGGACGATCCCGAGTGGCGCGGCTGGTGGGGCGATGAGCCGCCCTTCCACACCCCGGTGATCGTGATGACGCATCGCGAGCTGCCGTCGCTCGAAGTGGGGGAGACCACCTTCCACTTCCGCAGCGGATCCCCCGAGGAGGTGCTCGCGGAGGCGCGGGACCTCGCGGGCGGACTCGACGTCCGCCTCGGCGGCGGCCCGTCGTCGACCCGTTCCTTCCTCGCTGCGGGCCTCGTCGATCTGCTCCACGTGGCGCAGGTGCCGATCCTGCTGGGACGTGGCGAGCGGCTGTGGGATGGGCTCGAAGGTCTGGAGCAGGGGTACCGGATCGAATCGGAGACGACGCCGAGCGGGGTCACCCACATCGTGTTCACGCGGGACTGAGCGCGCCGCGGTCGGCGCTCACGGGACCGCGTCGAGCGGTGCCGTGAGCAGCTCCTCGATGCGCTGCCGCATGATTCCCGCCATGTCCACCGAGCTCGGGTCGAGCAGCCACTGCAGCTGGAGGCCGTCCATGAGCGCGGTGAGCTCCGCCGCAGCTGCATCGGGATCGACTCGATCGCCGAGCAGGCCGGCCGCCCGGGTGCCGCGGAGGGCGCGGGCGGTCTCGGTGCGGATCCGCTCGTAGCGCCGCACGAAGTAGTCGTGAGCCGGGTGGTCGGGGGCCGCGGCCTCCGCCGAGAGCACTGCGTAGAGGGCGATGATGCCGGGGACTTCGGCGTTGCGCCGTGCGAGGTCGACCATGCCGCGCAGCACGCCGAGCCCGTCGGCGCGGGGGGAGCCGTTGCGGCGGAATCGCTCCCGATCCTCGCGGTCGCGCGTCTCGAGCACGGCCTCCATCAGGGATTCCTTGGTGGGGAAGTGGTGCGAGAGGCCCGCGCGGGTGAGCTCGCAGGCCTGCGCGATCTCGAGCATCGTGGCGCTGTTGTAGCCGACGCGGCCGAACAGCTCGGTCGCCGCGGCGATGATCCGGTCGCGTCGTGCGCGACCGGTCGCGTAGCCCCGTTCGGTCGTCATCGAACCTCCGTCGCGGTGGGGTGGTGGCGCTTCGAGCCTAGGGGGCCGATGCGCCTGCGCGGGCCCGTGCGGCCGCGTTCTCAAAACCTACACCTGTGCAGGTTTTTGTGCTAGCGTGCGAGTGTTCGCGAGCCGGAGCGGCGATCCGATCCGGATCCCGGGGTCCCGAAACCTCGCGAACCAGCTACCCGAAGGACAGACAATGACGTCTCAGCCACCCGGCGCACCCGAAGAGGTGCGCACCCCGACCACCGCCACCACGTTCGTCGCGACCGCCTCGGGCGAGGACGATCCACCGGCCCCGCTCAAGGGGGTCCGTCGGCTCCTCGCCTGGATCATTCCGGCGAACTTCGCCATCTTCGTCATCTGGGGCGCCGTGCCCGGCGTGCTGCTGCAGGCGCAGATGATGCGCCTGTTCCCCGACGAGCAGGAGCAGGTCGCGAACATCGCGATCGTCGCGGCGATCGGATCGGCGTTCGCCCTGATCGCGCAGCCCGCGGCGGGTCAGATCTCGGACCGCACCCGCTCCAAGTGGGGCCGGCGCGCACCGTGGATCATCGCGGGTGCGGTGGGCGGCGGCGCGGCGCTCATCGCGCTGGGCCTCATGAACTCCCTCGTCGGCGTGATCGTCGCCTGGTGCCTCGTGCAGATCTGCTACAACTTCGCGCAGGGGCCGCTCTCGGCGATCCTGCCCGATCGCGTGCCCATCGCGCGCCGCGGCACCTTCGCCTCGCTCTCGGGCATCGGCCTCATGCTGGGCGCCCTCGGCGGGCAGAGCATCGGGTCGCAGCTCGTCGGCTCGATCACGCTCGCCTACATCGTGCTCGCCGTCTTCGCGGCCCTCGTGCTGCTCGGCTTCGTGCTCGCGAACCCCGACCGGCCGAGCACCAACTACGTCTCCGAGCCGTTCGACTTCGGCGAGTTCCTGCGCACCTTCTGGGTCAACCCGGTCAAGCACCCCGACTTCTTCTGGGCCTTCACCGGCCGATTGCTGCTCTACACGGGCTACTTCATGGTCACCGGCTTCCAAGTGCTCATCCTGAAGCACCACCTGGGGGTGAAGGATCCGTTCTCCGTGATCCCGCTGCTCGCCGTGCTGGGGCTCGTCGGCACCATCATCGCGACCGTGATCTCGGGCCCGCTGTCAGACCGGGTCGGGCGCCGCAAGCCCTTCGTCTTCGGCTCGTCCATCCTCATGGCCGCCGCGCTCGCACTGCCCTGGATCTGGCCGAGCTATCCGTCGTGGCTCATCATGACCTTCGTGATGGGTTTCGGATTCGGCATGTTCCAAGCGGTCGACACCGCGCTGATCAGCCAGGTGCTGCCGTCGGCGAAGTCGTTCGCGAAGGACCTCGGCGTCATCAACATCGCCGCCACGCTGCCGCAGACCATCGCCCCCGGCGTCGCCGGAGCGATCGTGCTCGCGCTCGGCTACGGCGGCCTCTTCCCGATCGGAATCATCCTTTCGGTACTCGGCGCGATCTGCGTCTGGTTCATCAAGTCCAGCAAGTAAGGAGCAGCAGAATGACGACACCCGAGAACGAGACCCGGTTCCCCTACCAGGACGCCTCGCTGCCCGTGGAGCAGCGGGTCGAGGATCTGCTCGCGCGCATGGAGCTCGCCGACAAGGCCGGCATGCTCTTCCACACGATGGTCGGCTACGGCGACCCCGGCGAGGGCAACTCGGCCTTCGGGATCCCCTCGGCGGAGTCGATGGTGCGCAAGCGCCGCATGACCCACTTCAACCTGCTCGGCGCCGCACCCGACGGACGCGAGTTCGCGGCCTGGCACAACGCGCTGCAGCGCGTGGCGCTCGACACCGGGCTCGGGATCCCGATCACCTTCTCGACCGATCCGCGGCACGCGTTCAGCGACAACCCGCTGACCTCGATGATGGCCGGCCCGTTCTCGCAGTGGCCCGAGACCCTCGGCTTCGCCGCGCTCGGATCGCCGGACCGCCTCGAGCGCTTCGCCGACATCGCACGGCAGGAATACCTCGCGGTCGGCCTGCGCGTCGCACTGCACCCGCAGATCGACCTGGCCACCGAGCCGCGCTGGTCGCGCATCAGCGGCACCTTCGGCGAGGACGCGGATCTCACCTCCCGCCTCGTCGTCGGCTACATCCGCGGACTGCAGGGCGAGGAGCTCGGCACGGAGTCGGTTGCGGCGATGGTGAAGCACTTCCCGGGCGGCGGCCCGCAGCTCGACGGCGAGGATCCGCACTTCTCGTGGGGCCGCGAGCAGGTGTACCCGGGCGGGGCGCAGGAGTACCACCTGCAGCCGTTCATCGCGGCGATCGACGCCGGCGCGACGCAGATGATGCCCTACTACGGCATGCCCGTCGGCACCGACTGGGAGGAGGTCGGCTTCGGGTTCAATACGGGGGTGCTCACCGACCTGCTGCGCGACCGCCTCGGCTTCGAAGGGATCGTCTGCACCGACTGGGGCCTGCTGACCGACGTGCAGATCTTCGGCGCGGACATGCCGGCACGGGCCTGGGGTATCGAGCATCTGTCGCGCCCCGAACGCATGCTGAAGGCGATCGACGCGGGCGTCGACCAGTTCGGTGGCGAGCTCTGCACCGAGGTGCTGATCGATCTCGTGCGCGAGGGCCGCGTCGCCGAGGAGCGCATCGACGCCTCCGTGCGCCGCCTGCTGCGCGAGAAGTTCCGCATGGGCCTCTTCGACTCGCCCTTCGTCGACGAGGATCACGCCGAGGCGATCGTCGGCCGGGCCGACTTCGTCGAGGAGGGGCTCGCGACCCAGAGCGACTCGCTCACCCTGCTGACCAACACCGACGGGATCCTCCCGCTGCAGCGCGGGATCCGCGTCTACGCTGAGGGCGTCGCGCCCGAGGCGCTCGCCGCCTGGGCGACCGCCGTCGAGACGCCCGAGGAGGCGGGCGTCGCGGTCCTGCGCGTGAAGGCCCCCTACGAGGAGCGCGACCGCGGCGGGTTCTCGGCCCTGTTCCATTCGGGATCCCTCGAGTTCCCCGCGGAGGAGCATGCCCGTCTCACCGCGATCGCCGAGACCGTGCCGACCGTGCTCGACGTCTACCTCGACCGCCCCGCCGTGCTCGGCGGCCTCGAGGAGTCGGCGCGCGCCGTGCTCGTCGACTACGGCGCCCGCGACGAGGCCGTGCTCGCGGTGCTGTTCGGCGACCGCGGCCCGCAGGGCGCCCTGCCCTTCGACCTGCCGCGCTCCGACGCCGCGGTCATCGCGAGCCGCTCCGACGTCGCGTTCGACACCGAGAACCCGACCTTCCGGTTCGGGCACGGCCTGCGGTACTGAGGCCGTGGGCGGAGCACGGGGAACGCGGGGGCCCGGGCGAGGCAGCGGGCGCGGATCCCGTACACTCGCCTGGTGACCCTCGCGACCTGGCTCTCCCTGTTGACCGCCACCGTCGTGATCAGCCTCACGCCCGGAGCCGGCGCCATCAACACGATGTCGAACTCGATGCTCGTGGGATGGCGCCGCTCGGGCTGGGGCGTGCTCGGTCAGCAGCTCGCGCTCGTCGTGCACGTGATCATCGTCGCGGCGGGCGTCGGCCTGCTCGTCTCGCGCTCGCCGCTGATCTTCTCGGCGATCCGCTACGCGGGCGCGGCCTACCTCGTGTTCCTCGGGATCCGGCTGATCCTCGCGAAGCCGACCGTCGCGGACGACGAGGACGAGGACGCGACCGCCGGGGCGACGATCACCCGCGGCGAGTCGGCGTGGTCGATCGTGCGGCGCGGGTTCTGGGTGAACCTGCTGAATCCCAAGGCGATCGTCTTCTTCCTGGCGTTCATCCCGCAGTTCATCCGGCTCGACCTCCCGCAGCTGCCGCAGTACCTGCTGCTGGCCGTGACGGTGATCGGCGTCGACGTCGTGGTGATGTGGGGCGTCTTCGCGACGGCCGCGCGCCCCTTCGCGAAGGTCGTGCGCAATCCGCGGGGGCAGCGCGCCCTCAACTCGGTGTTCGGCGGCCTGTTCATCGGGGTCGCCGCGCTGCTGCTGTTCGTGCACTGAACGGGCCGATCGCGCCGGTCGGATCGACACGCTGAGCGGGCCGAGGAGCGGGGGATCCGGCCCGGTGGCCGGGAGCGATCGGCTCAGCCGGCGGGAGTCGCGACCCGGCCGTGCGACCACGCGTTCGCGCCGTCGCGCCGGTATTCGATGCGCGGGTGCTTGCGATCGTGCTGCGCCTGCATGAACTCGTACTCGCTCGGCACGAGCGCGTAGCGCTGCCAATCGGGATTGGGGGAGCCCGTGTAGCTCGGGCGGTCGGCCCAGTCGCGCTGCGAGATCGTCTCGTCGAGCGCGACGACCGTACCCGTGACGCGGACCTGGCGGCCGGACGCGCGCCAGAAGAACAGCATGGACGCCTGCGGATGCGCGTCGAGCTCAGCGCCCTTGCGCGAGCTGCGGTGCGTCGAGAAGTGGAACCCGGCTTCGTCGATGTCCTTGACGATGAGCGTTCGTCCCACCGGAACCCCGTCGGTGCGGACCGTGATGAATGTCATCGCGTGCGGCTGCCGCTCGCCGCTATCGATCGCGGCTCCCAGCCAGTCGCGGAACAGCTCCTCGGGGTCGTCGGGCAGCTGCGCCGGATCGAGCGTCGGCAGCTCGTCTGGGAAAGCGGGAAGCGTGCGGAGGACGGGCTCGAGATCGCTCATGCGGCCCATGCTACGCCGGGTCGCCGACTGGTCCGGCGGGCGGGTACCGCTCGGTGAACGGGCGTGGCGCCGACCGATGGACGCCGTCCTGACGATCGGATGCGAAGCCGACGGTCGGACGCTGTCTCGACGTTCGGACGCGAAGCCGACGGCTGGACGCCGTCCCGACCATCGGACGCCAAAGCGGCGGTCGGCTCGCCGTCCACTCATCGGGAAGGCATCCACTCGTGGGGAGCAGGATCGGGAGCGGGGCCCGTGACCGGGTCGGGATCGAGCCGGGAGTGGAATCCGGACCCGGCCCGCCCGGAGCCCCGTCGCCGGCCCGAGGGCTCAGAGCAGGTGGCCGCCGCCCGTGACGCGCATGCGGGTCACGAGGTTCTTGACGTCCTGCGCGTGCGCCTTCGACGTGACGAGCAGCACATCGGCCGTGTCGACGACGACGACGTCCTCGACGCCGACGAGGGCCACCAGGCGGTCGCTCTCGGAGACGACGATGCCGCTCGACGCATCGGACAGCACCTGCGCGCCGTCGCCGAGCACGGCGAGGTCGCTGCCGCGGCCGCGGGTCAGCAGGTTCGCGACCGACGCGAAGTCCCCGACGTCGTCCCACTCGAAGTGCGCCGCGACGCAGACCATCTTGCCCGCCGCCGCAGCGGGCTCCGCGACGGTGTAGTCGATCGCGATCTTGGGCAGGCCGTGCCACAGGCGCTCGCGCACGCTGGCCGCCTGATCGGTGCCCCACGCGGCCGCGATCTCGCGCAGCGAGCGCACGAGGTCGGGCTCGGCGAGCGCCATCTGATCGAGCAGGACCGTCGCCCGGGCGATGAACATGCCGGCGTTCCAGAGGAAGCCGCCGTGCTCGACGTAGTCGCGCGCCGTCTGCTCGTCGGGCTTCTCGACGAAGGAGGTGACGTCGTAGACGTCGAAGGGGGCGAGGTCGCCGCGGGCGGCGCCGCTCTCGATGTAGCCGAAGCCGGTCGCCGGGTGCGAGGGGTGGATGCCGATGGTGGCGATGTGCCCCTGGTCGGCCGCCTGCACGGCGGTGCGGATGGCGCGCTCGAAGAGCACGTTGCCGCGGATCACGTGGTCGGCGGCGAAGGATCCGAGGATCGCGTCGGGATCGCGCAGCTCGAGGATCGCGGCGGCGAGGCCGATCGCGGCTGAGGAATCCTTCGGCTCGCTCTCGGTCACGAGGTTCTCGACGAGCAGCTCGGGCAGCTGCGCCTCGACCGATTCGCGGTGCGCGCTGCCGGTGACGACCATGATGCGATCGGCCGGAGCGATGGGGGTGAGGCGGTCCCAGGTGGCCCGCAGCAGCGAGTCGCCGCTTCCCGTGAGGTCGAGCAGGAACTTCGGCGCGTTGGCGCGCGAGAGCGGCCAGAGGCGGGAGCCGACGCCGCCGGCGGGGATCACGCAGGTGAGGCGCTCGATCGCGGGGACGGTGCGCGCATCGACGGGGGAGGGATCGGTCATGCCTCAAGACTAACGACCCGCGCCTCGACGCACCGTGGATGGCGCGTCAGGATCCGCTATCGAATGGTGCCATAATGGTTTCGCGGCGGATTCTCAGCAGTGCAGCACGCTCGTGGCCATTCGCCCGTCCGCGCTGCCGTGAACCCGTGTGATGTTGCCGTAGGCGATCGCCTACGGCCCACGATTCGAGGAGGGTGCACGTGTCAGCCCAAACGGCAGAGGTCGCGCCAGCGGCGAAGAAGCGGGAACGCGTGGGCGGCACGCTCTACCGCGGCAGTGTCGGAATGTGGTCCTGGGTGCTGCACCGCATCACCGGCGTGGCCATCTTCTTCTTCCTGCTCGTGCACGTGCTCGACACGGCGCTCATCCGCGTGAGCCCCGAGGCGTACGACGCCGTCATCGGCACCTACAAGACCCCCATCATGGGCCTCGGCGAGCTCGGCCTGGTGGGCGCGATCGTGTTCCACGCCTTCAACGGCCTGCGCATCATCCTGGTCGACTACTGGAGCCAGGGCACCAAGTACCAGCGCGTGCTGTTCTGGGTCGTCGTCGTGCTGTGGGCGATTACGATGCTCGGCTTCGCGCCGCGCCACCTGATGAACGTGTTCGGTCACTGAGGCGAGGAGACGAGAGATGACGACGACGATCGAAGCTCCCCGCACGCAGCCTGCGGCCAAGAAGCGCACCAACTGGGAGAAGTGGGGCTGGATCTACATGCGCGCCTCCGGCGTGCTCCTGGTGGTCCTGATCTTCGGCCACCTGTTCTCCAACCTGATGGTGGGCGACGGCGTGCACGCCATCGACTTCGCCTTCGTGGGCGGCAAGCTGTCGAGCCCCTTCTGGAAGGTCTGGGACCTCCTGATGCTGTGGCTCGCGCTCATCCACGGCGCCAACGGCATGCGCACCATCGTGAACGACTACGTGTCGAAGCCCGGCGTGGCCAAGGCGCTCAAGGTCGCACTGTTCCTCGCGGCCGCCCTGCTGATCCTGCTCGGCACCCTGGTCGTCTTCACCTTCGATCCGTGCCCCGCCGGAGCCGACCCCTCGCTGGTCGCCTCCTTCTGCACGGCCAAGTAACAGTTTTCGAACGGAGTAGCTACACGTGACTACCAACACCCACGAGGGCGAGGACGTGACCGTCAAGGACGGCGTCACCTACCACCAGTTCGACGTGGTCATCGTCGGCGCCGGCGGCGCCGGTATGCGCGCGGCGATCGAGGCCGGCCCGAAGGCCAAGACCGCGGTCATCACGAAGCTGTACCCGACCCGCTCGCACACCGGTGCCGCGCAGGGCGGCATGGCTGCGGCGCTCGCCAACGTCGAGGACGACAACTGGGAGTGGCACACCTTCGACACCGTCAAGGGCGGCGACTACCTCGTCGACCAGGACGCGGCGGAGATCCTCGCGAAGGAGGCCATCGACGCGGTCATCGACCTCGAGAACATGGGCCTGCCCTTCAACCGCACCCCCGAGGGCAAGATCGATCAGCGCCGCTTCGGCGGCCACACCCGCGACCACGGTAAGGCGCCCGTTCGCCGCGCCTGCTACGCGGCCGACCGCACGGGTCACATGATCCTCCAGACGCTGTTCCAGAACTGCGTCAAGCTGGGCGTGAACTTCTTCAACGAGTACTACGTGCTCGACCTGGTCATGACCGGCGAGGGCAAGGACCGCAAGCCGTCCGGCGTCGTGGCCTACGAACTCGCGACCGGCGAGCTGCACGTGTTCCAGGCGAAGTCGATCGTCTTCGCGACGGGCGGCTTCGGCAAGATCTTCAAGACCACCTCCAACGCGCACACCCTCACGGGCGACGGCGTCGGCATCGTGTGGCGCCAGGGCCTCCCGCTCGAGGACATGGAGTTCTACCAGTTCCACCCGACGGGCCTCGCAGGCCTCGGCATCCTCCTCACCGAGGGTGCCCGAGGCGAGGGCGCGATCCTGCGCAACGCGAGCGGCGAACGCTTCATGGAGCGCTACGCCCCCACCATCAAGGACCTCGCACCCCGCGACATCGTCGCGCGCTGCATGGTCCAGGAGGTGCTCGACGGCCGCGGCGCCGGCCCGCACAAGGACTACGTCTACCTCGACTGCACCCACCTGGGCGCCGAGGTGCTCGAGACCAAGCTCCCCGACATCACCGAGTTCGCACGCACCTACCTGGGCGTCGACCCCGTGACCGAGCCGGTCCCGGTGTTCCCGACCGCGCACTACGCGATGGGCGGCATCCCGACCAACAACAACGCCGAGGTGCTGTCCGACAACGACACCGTCGTCCCGGGCCTGTACGCCGCGGGCGAGTGCGCCTGCGTCTCGGTGCATGGCTCGAACCGCCTGGGCACCAACTCGCTGCTCGACATCAACGTGTTCGGCAAACGCTCGGGCAACAACGCGGCCGACTACGCGGTCACCGCCGAGTTCGTCCCGCTGCCCGAGGACCCCGCCAAGAACGTGCGCGAGATGGTCGACAACTTCCGCAACGGTACGGGCACGGAGCGCGTCGCCGACCTCCGCAAGGAGCTGCAGGAGGCCATGGACCGCGGCGCCCAGGTGTTCCGCACCGAGGAGTCGCTCACCGAGGTCCTCGGCGTGATCCACGACCTGCGCGTGCGCTACGTCAACGTCGGCGTGCAGGACCGCGGCAAGCGGTACAACACCGACCTGCTCGAGGCCATCGAGCTGGGCTTCCTGCTCGACCTCGCCGAGGTGCTCGTCTTCGCGGCGCGCAACCGCAAGGAGAGCCGCGGCGGCCACATGCGCGACGACTACCCGAACCGCGACGACGAGAACTACATGCAGCACACCATGGCGTACCTCACCGGCGACCCGCATTCGCCGAACCCCGAGGACCACATCACGCTGGGCTGGAAGCCGGTCGTCTTCACCAAGAACGAAGAGGGCGAGTTGCGGTACCCGCCGATGGAGAGGAAGTACTAACCCATGAGCGCCACCTCCAACGGTCCCGGCACCCCCGCCGAAGAGGCCGGGCTGAAGCCGTTCAACGTCACCCTGCTGGTCCGCCGCTACGACCCCGAGTCGGGCCGCGAGGCGTACTGGGAGGACTTCGACGTCCCCATGTACCCGACCGACCGCATCCTCGATGCGCTGCACAAGATCAAGTGGGATCAGGACGGCACGCTGACCTTCCGCCGTTCGTGCGCGCACGGCATCTGCGGTTCGGACGCGATGCGCATCAACGGCAAGAACCGCCTGGCGTGCAAGACCCTGGTCAAGGATCTCGACATCACCAAGCCGATCACCGTCGAGGCGATCAAGGGCCTGCCGCTCGAGAAGGACCTGATCGTCGACATGGAGCCGTTCTTCGCGGCCTACCGTCAGGTGCAGCCGTTCCTCGTCTCGGGCGCAGCTCCCGAGGGCGGCAAGGAGCGCAAGCAGACCATCGCCGACCGCGAGCGCTTCGACGACACGACCAAGTGCATCCTGTGCGCGGCGTGCACGACCTCGTGCCCCGTGTTCTGGACCGACGGCCAGTACTTCGGCCCGGCCGCGATCGTCAACGCGCACCGCTTCATCTTCGACTCGCGTGACGAGAACGCCCAGGTGCGCCTCGACATCCTCAACGACACCGAGGGCGTGTGGCGCTGCCGCACCACCTTCAACTGCACCGACGCGTGCCCCCGTGGCATCCAGGTGACCAAGGCCATCGCCGAGGTCAAGGCCGCGATCCGCACCGGGAAGACCTCCTAAGCAGATCGGCGCTATGCAGGAGCTCTGGCAGCGGGTGCTCCGCCTGCGTCCGTACCGTGCGTTCTCGCACTTCACGGACGTGGGCGGCAGCACCCTTTCTGCTGGAATGAGCTATCAGGCCCTGTTCGCCGTGTTCGCGGCGCTCTGGGTCGGGTTCGGCGTGCTCGGGATCACACTGCGCGGGCACACCGAGCTGCTCGACACGATCGTCACCCAGATCAACACGCTCGTCCCCGGTCTCGTCGGCACGGGCGACGAGACCAATGCCGCCGTCAAGATCGACGTGCTGCTGGAATCTCGCTCGATCACCTGGCTCAGTGTCGTCGCGGGTGCGTCCCTGCTCTGGGTGGTGCTCGGCTGGTTCACGAGCACGCGGCGTTCGATCCGGCTCATCTTCGGCCTCGAAGTCAAGCAGTACCGGAACGCGCTGCTGCTGAAGCTGCGCGACTTCGTGCTCGCGATCGGCTTCTTCATCGCGCTGCTCGTCTCGGCCGCGCTCACCGTGATGAGCTCGGGCCTCACCGACTTCCTGTTCTCGCTCTTCGGAGCTGATCCCGACAGCTGGCTCTTCGGGTGGCTCGGTGCGTTCGCGCGCTACGGCGCGCTCTACCTGTTCGACGTGCTGGTGCTCGTCGCGATCCATTGGTTCCTCGCCGAGGTGTCGGTGCCGTTCTGGTCGCTGCTGCGGGGCGCCGCGCTCGGCGGTGTGGCGCTCTTCGGGATCAAGGTGCTCGGTTCCGCGCTGCTCGGCGGCGCGACGAGCAACCCGGTGATCGCCACCTTCGCGGTGTTCGTCGGCCTGCTGCTGTGGTTCAACATCGTCTGCCGGATCCTGCTGCTCACCTCGTCGTGGATCGCCACCGGGCTCGATCCCTCGTTGGGCCTGCCGCAGGAGGAACCGGTCCGCTCCGGGGAGTGAACCGGCACCTCCTGCGGTTCAGGAGCAGCCGGCGAGCGTGACGTCGAGCGCCGCCGCGGATCCCGTCGAGCCGGTGAAACCGATGCGCACCTGCACGTCCGCGAGCGTGACCCCCGCGGGCAGCTGGGTCGTCGTCCCGCCCAGCAGGCTCGGCGAGGTCCAGGAGTTCGACGAGCCGTAGGTGCCCACCGACATGGACTGGGGCGAGCGCCCCGGGACCTGCACGGTGAAGAACACCGTTCCCGGCGTGGACGCGTTGCCGACCAGCTGGGCCATCGAGCCCGACGGAGCGGACGGTGTCAGCGTGCACCCTGCATAGCCCGCGGACGGTGTCGGACTCGGCGTGGGCGTCGGAGTCGGCGTCGGGGTCGGTGTGGGCGTCGGCCCAGGGGAGGGCGACGGGCCGGGCGACGGCGACGGACTCGGGGTGGGCTGCTGCCCGTCCGCGCCTCCCGTGCCGCGTGCCGCCGCGACGGCCTCCGCCGCTGTGCCGCCGGTCGGGGTCGGGGTCGGGGAAGTCGTCGACTGATCGGTGGGCTTCCGATCGGGTGACTTCGACGGGGATGCGGGCTTCGAGGCGCGTCCGGGCGTCCGCTCCGCCGTGCTCGAACTGGGCGCGGTGGGCCGGGTGCCGGTTGCCGTGGGTGAGAACATCACGGCCCCGGTGATCGCGGCCGCTGCGGCGACTCCCACGGTCGCGACGATCGCGACCGGGGTGGCGATGCCCGCGAGGAGCCCGGTACCGGCCGCGGCGGCGGCGCCGCCCGCAGTGGCCCCGGCGCCGGCGCCCGCGCCCGCGCCGGTGGCGGCCCCGGCCGCTCCGGCTCCGGTTCCCGCTCCTGCGCCGCTGGAGCGCGCGATCGAACCGACCGCGGCCGCGGCCGTCGCGCCGCCGACGGCCGCGCTCCCGTGGCCGAGCGCGGCGAGCAGCGCGCCCGTGCCGCCGAAGCCGAGCAGCGCGATGGCGAGCGTGCGAGCCAGATCGAGGTCGAGCACGCGCAGCTCTTCGGACGCGCTCCGGCACGGAGCGCAGTCGTCGAGGTGGGCCTCCACCGCGCGCCGCTTGCCTGGCGTCAGGCGGTGCTGGCCGTAGCGCTGCAGCAGCTTGCGGGTGGACGCGCACTCCTCGGAGACGACATCCTGTTCGACGTGGGCGTCGATCCACGCGGTGCGCAGCGCCTTGCGGGCGCGCACCGCGAGCGCCGAAACGCCGTTCGGCGAGACGCCGAGGATCGACGCGATCTCGCGGGGCGGGAGCCCCTCCACCTCCGTGTACCAGAGGACGGCCTGCCAGCGCTCGTTCAGCGTGGTGAACGCGCGCGCGACGGTGTCGTGATCGAATCCCTCGTCGGCGCCCGGGATCTCGGAGTCCGGAGTGGGCACCGTGTCGGGTTCGGCGTCCTGTTCGAACGAGCCGCGGTCGGTGTCGGCCGCCGTCGTCTTGATCACCCGGTAGAGATACGGGCGGAACGCGCCGGTGGGCCCGCGGCCGTCGCGCAGGAGCGCGAGGATCTTGAGATAGGCCTCCGAGACCAGGTCGTCGGCGTCGAGATGCGGCGCGAGGCTGCGGGCGGCGACCCGGCCTGCGGCCGAGTGCCGGCTCCAGAGCTCGGCGAATGCCGCGGTGTCTCCGGCGCGGCTCGCTTCGAGCAGTGCCGGGTCGTCGCGGTCGTGCGATGGTGAACCGAGGTTCGGCATGGCAGCAGAAGTCCCCCTTGTGCATTGACTGCAAGACCGCCCGGCGTGTGCCGATCCGGTCCTCCCCCTGCCAGCTGCGGATCGGAATGTTCCGACCGCCGCCGTCTGCAGTGTCGATGGTACCCGCGACACGCCGAAAGAAAGAATTTCGGAAACTCGCGTCATGAAACGACGGATCGCCCGTGTTATGAGAGTGCCCGGTCTCCGCCGGTTCCTCTCCCCCTAGCAGGACCGTCGGGGGCCGGGCGCATCTACGTGGCGGCCGCAAGGCCGTGGGGAAGGGAAACACGACGATGAAACCTGCGGAAACGACGGGACGGCAGGGTGCGCGCAGACGCGTGCTCGCGATGCTCGTCTCGGTGCTGACAGTACTGATGGGCGCGATCGCGCTCACGCCGGCCGCCGCCCAGGCCGCGTCCGGTGAGATCCGGGAGTCGGCGCTCACCATCGTGAACGACGGCACGAGCAACGTGCCGGGCGACTCCTCCACCACCGACGGCAAGGTCGCGGTCGGCAACCGTGCGAGCTTCGCCTGGTCGGTGACCGTCAACGAGCTGACCGACGGCGTGCTCACGCAGACCCTTCCCGAGGGATGGAGCTGGGACCAGCAGTCGCTCGTCACCTCGGGCATGCAGAACCCCGGCGGGCTCAACGGCTACACCTCGTCGTTCGAGGTCTCGCCCGACGGCCGCACCCTCACCCTGCATCTTTCATCGAGCGTCGGCGCCGCGGGCACTCAGATCATCGAATTCCGTTCGCCCACCGCCGTCGTGAGCCGCACGGCGGCCGCGGTGAACGCGACCTACACCCCGGAGCTCACGGTGACCGACGGTGCGGGGACGAAGACCGTTCCGGCGACCGGTTCGCCCAGCACGCTCACCACGGTCGGCGCCGAGCGCATGGACCTCATCAAGGGCGGGCGCACCGGTGGTGCAGCGGCCGAGGGGACCTTCGACTTCGGCAACGGGCCCGAGCCCGCGCTGCGCCACTCGTTCTACGTCGAGCTGCAGTACGGCAGCGGGATCGGCGACCTGCCGTTCAAGTGGCAGGGCCCGATGGCGATCGACGACGCTTTCACTCTCACCAAGGACGGCGCGAACGCGCTCGGCAGCGGCCAGGCGATCACGCTCGGCAGCAAGTCCCACCCGGGTCTCGACGTGAAGCTGCAGAACGTCGACGCGGCGAACGGCAAGTTCCAGGTCGTGTTCGACAGCATCCCCGATGCGCCCTCGGTGTGGACCGACGTGAACATCTGGATCCCGCGCTCGCAGGTGCCGAACACGACGGCCGCGGGCACCTTCCCGATCGTCATGTCGAACACCGTCTCGCAACCCGCGGGCGCCGACTGGAAGAGCGCCGACGGCGCCCCGCTGAGCGACTGGACCAACGGCAACAACACCCAGGTCCGCAACTACGAGGTGAAGGATCCGATCGACGGCGGCTGGGGCGCGCAGCTCTGGTACGACCTCGTGCAGCCGAAGAACAGCAACCAGGGCGTCAACGGATACGGCGTGCTGCCCGGCTCCAAGTTCGGGGGCAGCATCCGCTACGTCCCGGCGATCACGCAGCCCGCGGGTACGAGCACCATGGTGCCGACCCCGGCCACCGGCCTGAACCTGATCCAGCGCTGGAACCCGGCCGACGCCGTGCTCGACCCGAGCGTCGCCGACGAGGTCACCGCGTTCGATCCGGCGACCGGAGCGGCCAAGCCCAGCACCGAGGGCACCGACTACCGCGTGTACTACACGACCGACACGGTCGACAACGCGAGCCCGACGTGGGTGCCGCGCAGCGGCTTCACGGGCGACGTGAACACCGTCACGGGTATCCGCTACGAGTACATCGGCAACGGCGGGGTGTTCAACCCGGGCACCGGCGCCTCCGACTTCGCGCGCTACCGCTGGCAGGCGGTCCCGCACTTCACCGTCGTGCGTCCGCTCCCCGCGGCCGGCACCAACGACCTCGCACGGATCCTGCTCACGGGCTCGGCCCAGACGACCTCCCCGGCTGCACCGGGCGCCATCGCCCGCGACCTCTACGTGCGAGCCGGCGGAGCGGCGATCTCGAAGAAGGGCGTCGTGCTCGATTCGAGCGGGGACGTGCAGAAGCCCGAGACCGTGTACCTGAACGCGGGCCAGTCGGTGCGCTACACGATCACGCCGCAGCTCACCGGTATTGCCGGCGGGCTCGAGCCCGACGACGCGAGCGCGCTGACGATCCCGAACGTGGTTGTCGCCGACTGCCTGCCGGCGAACACGCTGCCGAACACGCTGAACTTCGACTCGCTCGACACGAGCAAGTGGAAGGTCACGGCCATCACGCCGAACGCGTGCGGCAACGGCACCCGGACGGCGATCTCGTTCGCCTACCAGGGGCAGGCGAAGTACGCCGATCCGCTGGTGCCGATCACCTTCTCGATCGGCACCTCCCAGGTCGCGCCCGCCGGATCGGCGTTCGACAACTACGCCGAGATCCGTGCCGACGGCATCTTCGCGGCGAACGGCGGCCCCGCCGCCTCCACGAGCGCGATCATGTACGCGTCGCAGCTCAACGTGGCCCGCGTCGAGAAGGCGACCAAGTCGCCGGTGATCGAGCGCGGCTCGCTCGCCACCTACGACGTGACCTGGTTCAACTTCCTCTCGACCTCGCGCGGCAAGAGCGCCTTCGTCGACGTGCTGCCCTACAACGGGGACCCGCGGGGCACCTCGGTGCACGGCGCGGTCACGCTGAATGCGGCATCGCTCAGCGCCGACGGCGCGACCGGGGCGAAGCTGCAGCTCACCACCGATCCCGCGATCCGGACGGGCAGCGCGGGCACCGCGCCGGCCGACGGCGTGACGTGGATCGACTACGCGCAGGCGACGCCCGCGGAGATCTCCGCGGCCACCGCGCTCCGCGTCTCGATCAGCGACTTCGTCGCAGGGCAGAAGAGCGTCGGCACCCTCAGCTACAGTCTGAAGGCGCCCGACGCGGTGAACGGCGACGTGCTGCGCAACACCGTGACCGGTTCGCTCATGGAGGGCGCCACCGCACTGCCGGCCGGCGCTCCCGTCGACGTCCGGATCCAGAGCAGCACCATCACCGGCACGGTGTGGAACGACGCCAACGGCAACGGCGCGCGCGAGGTCGGCGAGCAGGCGATCCCGGGCGCGAAGGTCGAACTGCTGAGTGGCGACGGCGCGACCGTGCTCGCGGAGACCACGAGCGACGCGAGCGGCGGGTACGCCTTCCCGAACCGGACCTCCGGCGACTACCTGATCCGCGTCGACATGTCGACCCTGCCCGCCACCGGCGGCGCCTGGTCGAACACGGCGGCTCCCGCGAACGGCTCGAACGGTCGCTCGGGCACGGTCAAGGTGCTCGCGGGCTCCGACCTCGCCGGCCAGGACTTCGGGTTCCGCGACAACGTCCCGAGCCTGAAGCTCGAGAAGTCGGGCGTCGCGCCGGCGAAGATCGAGGCGGGCCAGCCCGTCACCTGGACCTTCACCGTCACGAACACCGGCAACACGCGCCTCGAGAACGTGCGCATCAGCGACGCGCTCCCGGGCATCAGCTCGATCGGCTTCGTGCAGTGGCCGAACGCCGCCCAGCCGGGCGTGCTCGGCACGGGGGACACGGTCACCGCGACGGCGACCTCGCCGCTGACGCAGGCGCAGATCGATGCTGGCGTCGCCGTGAACACGGCCAAGGCCGAAGGCGACTCGGCGGTGCCGAGCTCCACCGTGTCCTCGGACGCGACGGCCCGCGTGGTGCTGCCCACCACATCGGGGATCTCGCTCGACAAGACCGCGACGATCGGGTCGGGCACCGACCCGGCCGATGCGGTCGCCGGTGACACCGTGCACTACTCGTTCACCGTGAAGAACACCGGTTCGGTGACGCTGAGCGACGTGCAGGTGAAGGACCAGCTCGCGGGGCTGTCCGGGATCCAGTTCGGCGCGTGGCCGGATCCGGCGAAACCGGGCACGCTGCTGCCGGGCCAGGAGGTGCGCGCGACCGCCGATCTGACGCTCACGCAGGCGCACATCGACGCCGGCGCGCTGAAGAACGAGGCGACCGCGACGGGCACCGCGCCCGACGGGGGCTCGGTGAGCGATGACGACTCGGTGACCCTGCCGTTCGACAACCGCCCGCTGATCGACCTGCAGAAGACCGCGACCGGCCCCCAGGGACGTGCCGCGGCCGGTGGAACGGTCGACTACGCCTTCACCATCACGAACGCCGGCAAGTCGACGCTGCACGATGTGAAGCTCTCGGACGAGCTCGCGGGGCTGTCCGCGATCGAGTTCGGCGCGTGGCCGGATCCGGCGAAGCCGGGCACGCTGCTGCCGGGCCAGCAGGTGCGCGCCACCGCGAAGCTGACGCTCACGCAGACGCACATCGATGCCGGGTCGCTGACCAACACCGCGACCGCGACGGGCACCGATCCCGCAGGAACCGGAGTGCAGGCCGACGACTCGGCGCAGCTCGGGTTCGGCCAGGCTCCGTCGATCTCGCTCGAGAAGCACGGCGCGCTGTCGAAGGACCAGCGCACTATCCGCTACTCGTTCACCGCGAAGAACACGGGCAACGTCACCGTGTCCGGCGTGAAGATCGAGGACCGCCTGCCGGGTCTCGGGTCGATCGAGTACGCGTGGCCGGGCAAGCCGGGCGTGCTCGCCCCGGGCGAGACGGTCACCGCGACCGCCGAACTGCCCGTGACCGAGGCCATGCTCGGGACGCAGGTGAAGAACACGGCGACCGTCTCGGGTAAGACCGAACTGGACGCCAAGGTCTCGGCGCAGGACACGGCGCTCGTGAAGGTTCCGGCGAAGGCCGCGAAACCGGATCTCGTCGTGACCGGTGGTCAGAGCCTGTTCGGGCTGGCCATCGCGGCGCTGCTCGCGATCGGCGCCGGTGGCGTGCTGCTGCTGCTGAGGCGACGCCGCGCCGAGCAGTAGGACGGCGAGGCTGAGGCGGGCCGGCCGGGAGCGATCCCGGCCGGCCCGTCGGCGTCTCCGCGGGCGTCCCCGCGGGCGCGCGTGCCGGGATCGCAGCCCCGGCCGGCCCGCTCGCTCAGCCCGCGGCGGTGCCGGCGCCGGTCCCCGCCACGCTCACCGCGCGGAACGCACGGGGCAGCGCGGCGACGATGTCGAGCGCGGTGATGGGGGAGCCTGCGCCGTTCGCTGCGGGGTCGCTCGCCGCGATGCGTGCGGCGGAATCGTGCAGCAGGGCCGCGGTCGCGCCGAGCTCGACCAAGGCCGCGGGGTGCTCGCGCACTCGTTCCGCGTGCGTCGCCACGAGCGCGCCGAGGATCCCGGCGAGCGCGTCGCCCGTCCCCGCGGTCGCGAGCCAGGGCGTCGACGGGCCGTGCGCGATCACGCGACCGTCCGGACCCGCGCAGATCGAGACGGATCCCTTGAGCAGCACGGCGGCGCCGAGCTCGGTCGCGAGGGCGACGGCGGCCTCGCCGCGTCGCGCGACGCCGCCCGGCGAGCCGTCGTCCGGGAGCGGGGCGCCGCGGTGCAGCCGCTCGAACTCTCCGAGGTGCGGAGTGAGGATCAGCGGGCCCGTCTCGCCCGCGACGCGTGCGACGAGATCGAGCGCCCCCGCGTCGACGACGGCCGGGGTGCCGCTGCGCAGCAGCGCGACGACCTCGGCCTCCTCGGCGGCCGTGCGCGTGCTCGGATCGGTGCCCGATCCGAGCAGCCAGGCGTCGCAGCGTCCCGCGCCGAGCACGGTCTCGGGGTGCCGGGCGAGCACGGCCGCGGCCGGTGCCGGCAGATCCCGAGGCGCGTCCTCGAGCGGCGGGACGTACCGGACCATGCCGATGCCGGTGCGCCACGCGGCCGAGACGCCGATCACGGCAGCGCCGGGATACTGCGCCGAACCCGTGCGCGCGGCGAGCACGCCGCGCCGGTACTTGTGGTCCTCGGGCGATGGACGCCGGAGCCAGGCCGCCGCGCGGCCGGGCGACCAGCGCTCGAGCGTGCTCACGCCGATTCCGCCTGCAATCCGTCGAGGTGCTCGCGGATCGCGGCCTCGAGGCGCCGCAGGCGCTTCTCGGCCTTGCGCCGACGATCGGCCACGGATCCCTTGCCCGACCGCGCATCGAGGTAGATCTTGAGCTTCGGCTCGGTCCCGCTCGGCCGGATCATGATCCGGGACCCTCCGGCGAGGTCGAAGCGGAGCACGTTCGCCGGGACCTCGGCCGCGCCGGGCGCGCGGAGGTCGATGAAGCGCTTCACCTCGACGCCGTCGAACGCGGTCGGCGGATCCTGCCGGATCAGTTCGGCGAGCCGCTCCACCCGGTCGATGCCGTCGAGCCGCACCACGACCTGGGCGCTCGCGAAGTGCCCGAACCGCTCCGACGCCTCGTCGAGGCGATCCCACACGGTGCGCCCCTCCGCGGCGAGCTCGCGCACCATCGCGATCGCGTCGGCGCTCGCCTGGATCCCGTCCTTGTCGCGGACGACCCCGGGGAACGGCAGGTAGCCCAGCGCCTCCTCGTAGCCGAACACCAGGTCGGGTACGCGGGACACCCACTTGAACCCCGACAGCGTCTCGACGATGCCGAGCCCGTGCGCCCGAGCCACGGCGCCGAGCGCCGGCGAGGAAACGATCGTGTTCGCGAGCGCACCCGAGACGGGGAGGTCGTCGCGCTCGGCCTCGCGCAGCCGTCGTTCGGCGGCGCGCCAGCCGAGCAGCAGGCCGAGCTCGTTGCCGCTGAGGCGGCGGTAGGCGCCCCCGTTCGCCGGATCCGGGGCCGCGAGGCCCAATCGGTCGGCGTCGGGGTCGTGCGCGACGATCAGGTCGGCGCCGACGTCGCTCGCGAGCGCGTAGGCGAAGTCGAGCGCGCCATCCTCCTCGGGGTTCGGGAACGCGAGGGTCGGGAACTCGCCGTCGGGGCGGTCCTGCTCGGGCACCGGCACCACGTGCGGGAGGCCCGCCGCCGAGAACACGCGGCGACCGAGCTCGGCGCCGACGCCGTGCATGGCGGTGTAGACGACCGTGAGCGAGGCGGTGAGGTCGGACTCGGCCTCGGGCGCGATCCCCGCGACGACCGCAGCCGCGGTCTCGCGCACGTACGTATCGGCGAGCTCCGGTCCGGCGATCGTGATCCCGGTGCCGCGGGCGATCTCCGAGAACGGCCGGTCGGCGGCGACCGCGATGCGGGCCGCGATCTCGGCGTCGACGGGCGGCGCGATCTGGGACCCGCCGTCGGCGTCGCCGAGGTAGACCTTGTAGCCGTTGTCGCGCGGCGGGTTGTGGCTGGCGGTGATCATCACACCGGCCGACGCACCGAGGTGGCGCACGGCGAACGCGGTGAGCGGGGTGGGCCCGGCCTCCGGCAGCAGCGTGACGCGGATCCCCGCGCCCGCGAGCACCTCGGCGGCGTCCCGCGCGAACACCTCGGACCCCACACGGCCGTCGTAGCCGACCACCGCGGTGGGCGGGCTCGTCGTCTCGCCGCGCGTCGCGCGGTCGCGCAGATACGCGGCGAAACCGGCGCTCGTCTGCGAGACGACGACCCGGTTCATCCGGCGGGGTCCGGCGCCGAGCTCGGCGCGCAGTCCCGCGGTGCCGAAGCCCAGGCGGCCGTCGAAGCGGTCGCGCAGCTCGGCGCGCGCGGCGTCGTCGCCGGCCTCGGCCGCGTCGGCCAGGGCCTCGGCCTCGGCTCGGGTCTCGGGATCGGGATCCTGGGCCGCCCAGGCGCGCGCATCCGCGCAGAGCTGAGCGTCGGTGGTCTCGGTCATCGCTGCCCCTTCCGCGTTTCCCCCAGCGGTCGATGCTTCACGCTAGCACCCGCGCGGCGGCGGTCCCGGCGCGTCGCGGGGGTGTTCGGGTGCGCAGCTGCGGAACCTGCCGAACCGGAGCCGCGGTCAGCCCGAGGCCCGCTCCACGAGGGGCGAGGGCACGGTGCGCCGGATCGGCTGCTCGGGCCGCTCCGCGTCGAGCAGCTCGAGCAGCAGCTCGGCGCAGGCGCGGCCGAACTCGCGGGGCTGCAGGTCGACGGCGGTGATGGACGGGGTGTGGAATTCCATGAGCGGGCTGTCGACGCCCGAGATGAGCCGGACATCGGTGCCGACGCGCTTGCCGAGGGAGCGCAGGATCCCCGCGATGCGCACCGCGATGCCGTCGCCGGCGGTGAGTACCGCGTCGCACCCCGAGGTCTCGTCGAAGAAGCCGGCGAGGGAGCGCAGGATCTCCTCGTTCGAGTCGTGGAACCCGACCTCGGCGATGCGCGGTTCGAGGCCGTGCTCGGCGCACCACGCCAGGTAGGAGGCCTCGAGCTCCAGGGTCCACTCCGAGACCCGTTCGATCTGGATCATGCCGGGTCGCTTCGCGCCGCCCGCGAGGAACCGGTCGAAGACGGTGCACACGAGCTCCCCGTTGGGGGACTCGACGATGCCCCACGGGTCGCCGAAGCCGCGCGGGGGACGGTCGCCGGTGACGACCGGCAGGTCCTGGGCGAGGATCTCGGCGACGCCGGGGTCGTCGGAGTGCGGCTCGATCATGAGGTAGCCGTCGACGGCGGGGAAGGTGTCGAGGCGCGCGCCGTGGGCCGCGTTGGGCAGCACGAGCAGGGGGATCCCGCTGCGGTGCAGGGCCTCGGCGACGCCGTTGGTGGCTTCGGTGTAGTAGCCGAAGTGCACGGCGGAGTTGGGCAGGTAGAGGCCGATGGCGCCGGCGCGGGAGCTGCGCAGGGCGCGGCCCGCGGGGTTGGGGCGGTAGCCGAGCCGGTGGGCGGCCTCGAGCACGCGGTCGCGGGTCGCGGCCGAGACGCCGGGCTTGCCGTTCATCGCGAGGGAGGCCGCCGCCGTCGAGACGCCGACCTCCCGCGCGACGTCGGCGAGGGTGGTGGTCATCTGCGTGCTCCTCGTTCGGCGGCTTGCGGGCTGTTCGACTCCAATGCTATCTTCCACTCAAACGATTAACCTAAAACGATTGAGCGATGATGCTCGGCCGTCCGGCCCCGCAGCAACGCCT
This sequence comes from Leucobacter iarius, assembly GCF_039530105.1. Lineage (NCBI taxonomy): Bacteria > Bacillati > Actinomycetota > Actinomycetes > Micrococcales > Microbacteriaceae > Leucobacter > Leucobacter iarius. Next base: position 920,077 of record NZ_BAAAOB010000001.1, read on the forward strand.
CGATCCCGACGAAGCGGGAACCCATGCAGCAGCTCACGATCGCCTTCACCGGCGGCGAGGTCTTCGACGGCAGCGGCGCCGATCCGGTGCGCACCGACGTCGGAGTGATCGGCGACCGGATCGCGGCCGTGGGCATCGACGAGGTGGCGGCGCTGATCGGCCCGGAGACCCGCGTGGTCGACCTGAGCGGCGGGCTGCTGCTGCCCGGCCTCGTCGACTCGCACGTGCACCCCGTCGAAGGCGGCCTCGAGCGCCTCGGCTGCGACCTCTCGGACGGATGGACGCGCGAGGACTACCTCGCGACGGTGCGAGCCTACGTCGAAGCGAACCCCGCGGCTCCCTGGATCCTCGGCGGCGGCTGGCAGATGGCCGCATTCCCCGGCGGATTCCCGCTGGCCGCCGACCTCGACGCGATCTGCTCCGACCGGCCGATGGCGATCTCGAACCGCGACCACCACAGCACCTGGGTGAACACCGCGGCGCTCCGGCTCGCGGGGATCACCCGCGACACCCCGGATCCCGCCGACGGCACCATCGAGCGCGATGCGGACGGCGAGCCGACGGGCACGCTGCACGAGGGCGCCCGCATGCTGGTGCTCGGACTCGCTCCCGAGCCGACGCACGCCGACATGTACGCGGCGCTCATGTCCGCGCAGGAGTACCTGCACGCCTTCGGGATCACCGGCTGGCAGGACGCGCTGATCGGCGACTACGGGAACCACAGCGCGCAGGAGGTGCACGTCTACCGCGAGGCCATCGAGCGCGACGAGCTGCACGCTCGCGTCAACGGGGCCCTCTGGTGGGACCGCACCCGGGGCGAGGAGCAGATCCCCGAGCTCGAGGCCGTGCGCCGCGAGTTCCAGGGGGATCGCTTCCGCATCACGACGATCAAGATCATGCAGGACGGCGTGGTCGAGAACAAGACCGCGGCCGTCAGCGTCCCCTACCTCCCGGCCGGCTGCGCGTGCGGCGACGCGGGGGACACCGGCATCTCGTTCGTCGAGCCCGAACTGCTGAACCGCATCGTGACGCGCTTCGACGCCGACGGCCTGCAGGCCCACTTCCACGCCATCGGCGACCGCGGGGTCTCCGAGTGCCTCGACGCGGTCGCCGCGGCGCGCGCCGCGAACGGCGACACGGGGGCGACGCACCACATCGCGCACCTGCAGATGGTGCACCCCGACGATGTGACCCGCTTCGGCGCGCTGCGCGTCGCCGCGAACATGCAGGCGCTCTGGGCGTCGTACGACCCGCAGATGGTCGACCTCAACGTGCCGCTCATCGGCGAGGACCGCACCGAGTGGCAGTACCCCTTCCGCAGCATCGCGGAGGCCGAGGGGCAGCTCGTCGCCGGGTCCGACTGGCCCGTGACCACCGCGGACCCCTGGCTCGGGATCCACGTGGCCGTGAACCGGCAGCACCCCGAGGGGCACCCAGACCGCAACGAGCGCGTGTTCGTGCCCGGGGAACGCCTCGGCCTCGGCGAGGCGCTCCGCGCCTACACGCGCGGCGGCGCCGAGATCAACGGATGGGAGCACGAGGTCGGCACGATCGCCCCGGGCTTCGCCGCCGACCTGACCGTGGTCGATCGCAATCCCTTCACCGCCCCCGTCTCCGAGATCGCGCGCACCCGCACGGTCGAGACCTTCTCGCGCGGCCGATCCGTGTTCCGCGCGGCCGATCCGGCCGGAACGCCCGACCCGGCCGCATAGACCGCGGGCTCCGGCCCGACCCAGACCACCACCCCACTTCCGCACACCACGCAAAGGAGCACCCCATGTCGCTGAAGCGCACCCTCGCCCTCGCCGCCGTCACGGCGGTCGCCATCTCGAGCCTCGCGGCCTGCGCACCGCAGGTCGACGACAAGAAGAGCGGCGATCAGACCGGCGTCGACCTCACCAAGATCACGGTGAACAAGGACGCCGCGGCCCAGGTCCCGGCCGAGGTCTCGAAGGCCGGCAAGATCATCATCGGCGTCGACCCGACCTACGCGCCGAACGAGTTCAAGGACAAGAACGGCAAGCCGATCGGCTGGGAGGTCGACCTCATGAACGCCGCGGCGAAGAAGCTCGGGCTCGAGACCGAGTACCGCGTCGCCAAGTTCGACAACATCGTGCCGAGCATCCTCGGCGAGAAGTACGACCTCGGCATCGGGGGCTACTACGACTCGAAGATGCGCCAGGAGACGATGGACATCATCGACTTCTTCAAGGCCGGCAACCAGTTTGCCTCGCCCAAGGACAAGCCCATCACCGAGGAGCTGCAGGTCTGCGGCATGAAGGTCGGCGCCCAGAACGGCGGTTCCGCGATCCTCGACTACCTGCCCACCGTGCAGAAGAAGTGCGATGCGGCCGGCAAGGGCAAGATCGAGATCCTCGGGTACGACACCCAGGACGAGCAGACCGCGGCGCTGACCCTCGGCCGCGCCGACGCGATGGTCTCGGACTCGCCCGTCACGAGCTACGCCGTGAAGCTCAGCAAGGGCAAGCTCATCGGTTCGCCCATCTACGACGAGGTGCTCTCGGGCGCGATCGTCAAGAAGGATCGCGGCGAGTTCGCCGAGGCCCTGCGCGCCGCCGTCCAGGATCTGTCGGACGACGGCACCTATGCGAAGCTCCTGCAGTACTGGGGCGTCGAGCAGGGCGCGATCGACAAGATCACCATCAACGCCGCCACCAAGTAGCCGTCAGGAGTCTCCGTCACCATGAGAGCATCCGCTCCCGACCTCGGGATCCCGCCCGAGGTGCGCATCCGCGCCGCGCGCGCGAAGCACCCGTGGCGCACGGTCGTCGCCGTGGTCCTGCTGCTGGCCGTCGTCGCCGTCATCATCGACGCGGCCGGCCGCGAGGCCTACGACTGGAACGCGTTCCGCACCTACCTGTTCGATCCGCGGATCGTGCAGTCGGCGGGCATCACCCTGCAGCTCACCGCCTACTCCATGATCGTCGCGATCGCCCTCGGCGTGCTGCTCGCGGTCATGCGGCAGAGCCCGAACCGGGTGTTCGTCGCCGTCGCCTGGGCGTTCATCTGGATCTTCCGCGGCACCCCGGTGTACGTGCAGCTCGTCTTCTGGGGCCTGTTCACCACGATCTACAAGACCGTGACCGTGGGGCTCCCGACCCAGCAGCCCTGGTTCTCCTTCGGCACCGCCGACCTGCTCGACGTGTTCTGGATCGCGGTGCTCGGCCTCGCGCTCAACGAGGCCGCGTACATGGCCGAGATCGTGCGCGCGGGTCTGCTCGCCGTGGATCCCGGCCAGACGGAGGCCGCGACGGCGCTCGGCATGAGCTGGGGGCAGAACATGCGCAAGGTCGTGCTGCCGCAGGCCATGCGCGTGATCATCCCGCCGACCGGCAACGAGATCATCGGCATGCTGAAGACCACATCGCTGGTCACCGCCGTGCCCTACAGCTTCGATCTCTACACCCGCTCCCGCGACATCTCGTCGGAGACGCTGAACCCGATCCCGCTGCTGCTCGTGGCGTCGGTCTGGTACATCGCGTTCACCTCGATCATGATGGTCGGCCAGTACTTCCTGGAGCGCCGGTTCTCGCGGGGCCACGTGCGCCGGGTGAGCCGCGGGCCGAAGGGTCCGCGGGCGGGCAAGGGCGTGACGAAGGTGATCAGCGTCGTGCCGGCGTTCGGCGCCGACACGGGCGACAACGGGAGAGTCTCATGAGCGAGTTCATGGTCGAGGCCGACCAGGTCCACAAGGCCTACGGGCACAACCACGTGCTGCGCGGGGTGTCGATGAGCGTGCGGCCGGGCGAGGTGAGCTGCCTGCTCGGCCCGTCGGGCTCGGGCAAGTCGACGTTCCTGCGCTGCATCAACCACCTCGAGAGCATCGAGGGCGGCAGCATCCGCGTCGACGGCGAGCTGATCGGGTTCCGGGAGCGCGGCGGGAAGCTGCACGAGCTGCCCGCCAAGGAGGCTGCCGCGCAGCGCCGCGACATCGGCATGGTGTTCCAGCGTTTCAACCTCTTCCCGCACATGACGGCGCTCGAGAACATCGCGTGCTCGCCGATCACGGTGAAGGGCGAGAAGCCGCAGGTCGCCCAGGCGCACGCCCGCGAGCTGCTGGAGCAGGTGGGGCTCTCCGAGAAGGCGGCGGCCTATCCGAGCGAGCTCTCAGGCGGCCAGCAGCAGCGGGTCGCGATCGCCCGTGCGCTCGCGATGCGCCCGAAGCTCATGCTGTTCGACGAGCCGACCTCCGCGCTCGACCCCGAGCTCGTGGGCGAGGTGCTCGAGGTCATGAAGCAGCTCGCGCGCAGCGGCATGACGATGATCGTCGTCACCCACGAGATCGGCTTCGCCCGGGAGGTGGCCGACACGGTCACCTTCATGGACGAGGGCGTCGTGGTCGAGCAGGGATCGCCGCACGAGGTGCTCGTGGATCCGCGCGAGGCGCGCACGAGGGACTTCCTCTCGAAGGTGCTGTGACCGCCTGCGGTCCCGGTCCGGGGGAGCCCGGGTCGGGACCGCGCGGCCGGGGCCGAGCGCTCCGCCGGCCGGCTTCCCCCGAAACCCGTCCGGCGGGGCGCCCGGGCCCGGCCGCGCTCCCGGCGGCGCGGATCCACTAGCGTGGGAGCGCCCGCGCGATGGCCGCGCGGTGCACGGCACGAGGGGACGCCATGATCCGGGAGCACATCGAGATCGTCGAGAGCGCGATCGAGGGGGAGCGCGTCGCGGTTCCGCTCGACGGGACCGTGTTCGAGATGCTGCACTCGACGACGAGCTCGGTCGCCGCGGAACCGACGCGCTTCTCGTACTTCGAGAACGCGGGAGTGGTCTGGGGCGACTACGCCGGCGACACCGTGGTCGAGGGGCGCTTCGCCGGCGTGCGCGAGGGCGATACCGTGCGGCTCTCGTACAACCACCGCTCGGTCTCGGGCGCGCTGACGCACGGCAATGCCGTGACGATCGTCTCGCGCACGGGCGACGGGGCGCTGCGCCTCACCGAGTTCTACGGCTCGGCCGCGGGGCCCGAGACGAGCGTCTGCGTCGAGGTGCGCTGAACCTCCGCGGCCCGGATCCGTCCCGCTGAGCCCGTCCGTTCACTCCTGCGCGCCGCCGTGGCGCGCGCGGATGAACCGGGTCATGCCGGCGACCTGCCCGTCGAACTCCTCGGACGCGGCGGATGCCTGCGCCGGAGCCGTCGGGAGCGCCGCGAGGGTGCTCGCCTCGTCCATGAGGAACACCGTCTCGGTCGACTTGATCGACGGCCACTGCGCGAGGCGGAGCGAGACGAGGCCGTGGATCCCCGCGACGTCGGCCGCGCGCACCAGCAGCATGGCGTCGTGCTGCCCGGTGGTGACGGCGAAGTACTCGAGCTCCTCGACCTCCGCGAGCGCCTCGCGGAACTCGGTCCAGCGCGCCTGCTCGAGGGTGACGAAGACGAGCGCGGAGATGCCGAGCCCGACGGCTCGCGGGTCGATGTCGGCGCGGAATCCGGTGATGATCCCGGCCTGGATGAGGCGCTCGAAGCGCTGGTAGGCGTTGGACCGCGAGATGCCGAGCTGCTCGGCGAGCGCGTTGACCGAGAGCCGTCCGTCCTGGCGCAGCAGATCGATCATGCGGCGGTGGGTGTCGTCGAGCTTCACTCTGTCCCTCCTTTGGGATCCGTGCATTCATCATCCTGGACGAATTGGTGAAATGCGGCAGGGTGACCGAAACGTTACGTGCGATCCGGCGGATCGGGTAGCACGAAACGGCGGCTTCACAGCATAATTCCACTCAGGTCCGTTCGCGGACCGTTCGATCATCAAGGAGATCCGATGAAGCATTCTCTGTCCCGCGTCCTCCTCGGCGCGACGGCGGTCGCCGCGACGGCGCTCGCGCTCACCGGCTGCGCCGGCGGCCCGAACTCCGGCGGCGGCGCGAGCGGCAAGTCGCTCGTGGTCGACGCCTCGTTCGACCTCAAGACCGCGGACCCGAACCGCGAGTACGAGACCACCGGTTCGATCGTGGCGAAGGCGCTCTACCAGACGCTCCTCACCTTCAACGGCAGCGACGTCACCAAGCCGGTCGACGGCCTCGCCAGTTACGAGATGAACGCCGACAACACGGTCATGACCCTCACCATGAAGGGCGGGGCGAAGTTCTCCGACGGTTCTGACGTGACCGTCGACGACGCCGTCTTCTCGCTGCAGCGCGTGCAGGGCGTGAAGGGCAACCCCTCGTTCCTGCTCGACGGCATCACGGTCGAGAAGACCGGCGACAAGACGCTGACCCTCACCTCGGCGAAGCCGAACCCGGCACTGCCCTTCATCCTGCCGAACCCGGCGCTGTCGGTCGTCAACCAGAAGGTCGTCGCCAAGAACGGTGGCACCAACGACGCGAACGACAAGGCGGAGGCCTTCCTGAACGGCGAGTCCGCGGGATCCGGCCCCTACACGCTCGAGTCGTTCGACTCCGCCAAGCAGGTCGTCTTCACGGCGAACCCCAACTACCAGGGCGACAAGCCGGCCTACAGCCGCGTCGTGCTGCGCAACGTCGAGGGCCCCACGCAGAAGCTCAACGTCGAGAAGGGCGAGTCGCAGGTCGCGCTCGACCTCAACCCCGACCAGGTCGCCGAGCTCTCGGGATCGAAGGTCAAGGTCGAGAGCAACGCCTCGCGCTACATGATCTTCCTGCTGCTCAACCAGGATCCCGCCGTCAACAAGCTGACGAGCAACCCGGACTTCCTCAAGGCGTTCAAGCTCGGCGTCGACTACGACAAGATCGTCGACCTCGCGGGCAAGGGATCCGTGCGCCCCGGCGGCGTCGTGCCCTCGCTCTTCGACGGCTCGCTGAAGGCCGCCGACGGCAACCAGCGCGACGTCGCGGCGGCGAAGGCCGCGCTCGCGAAGTCGGGCTACGCGGGCGAGAAGATCACCCTGAACTTCCCGAACGACATCACCGTGCAGGGCCTCTCGCTGCAGAACGTCGCCGAGAGCGTCCAGGCGCAGCTCGCCGAGGTCGGCATCACGGTGCAGCTCGCCCCCGCCCCCGTGGCGACCGAGCTCGACGCCTACCGCAACGGCAAGGAGACCGTCGGTCTCTGGTACTGGGGCCCGGACTTCCCGGACCCCTCGAACTACCTCGTGTTCTCGCCCGGCGAGCTCGTGGGCCTGCGCGCCGGCTGGAAGGCCGGAGCCGATGACGCGGTGACGAAGACCGCCACGGCAGCAGCAGCGGCCACCGGCACGGATCGCGCCGCGGCGTACGGCGACTGGCAGAAGCAGCTCAACGCGAGCGGCCCCTTCATCCCGCTGCTGCAGCCCGCCCAGAACGTGGTCATGGCGCCCAGCGTCTCCTCGGTGACGACCAACCCGGTCTGGACCGTCGACCTTGCCCTCATCAAGTAGCCAGACGCGAGCGATCGCCACGGCCGAACGTAGCGCACGAGCGGGCCTCCACCCGTTCGTGCGCTACGTCGCCGTGCGGCTCGTGGTGACCGTCCTGCTGATGTTCGGCGTCACGGTCGTCACCTTCACGCTCACGAACCTCGTCCCCGCCGACCCGGTGCAGGCCGCGCTCGGCGAGCAGGCGGCAGCCAACCCCGAGATCGTCGCGAAGTTCCGCGCCGAGCAGGGGCTCGACCAGCCGATCCCGATGCAGTACCTGCGCTACGTCGGCAACATCTTCCAGGGCGACCTGGGCACCTCGGTGCAGAGCCACCAGCCCGTCGCGAAGGAGCTGGGGGCCGCGTTCCCGGCGACGATCGAGCTCGCGCTCGCCGCGATCGTGTTCTCGGCGATCATCGGCATCGGGCTCGGCCTGTGGGCCGCGCTCAAGCGCCGCACCCTCGTCGACCAGGTGATCCGCGTCGTGAGCCTCATCGGCCTCTCCTGGCCGACGTTCTGGCTCGCGCTCGTCGCGTACTACCTCTTCTTCTTCCTGCTCGGGATCCTGCCCGGCTCGGGTCGTCTCGAGCCCGCGAGCATCCCGCCGCCGCAGGTGACCGGCATGTACACGATCGACGCGCTGCTCGCGGGCGATCTCTGGACCTTCTGGGACGCGCTGCGGCACCTGATCCTGCCCGCCTCCGTGCTCGCGCTCTACACGATCGGCCTGCTGACGCGCTTCTCGCGCTCCGCGGTGCTCGAGGTGATGGACATGGAGTACGTGAAGGCGGCGCGCGCGAAGGGCCTGCCCCGCCGCACGGTGGTCTTCGGCTACATCCTGCGCGGAGCGTTCGTGCCGATCCTGACCGTGCTCGGCCTCGCCTTCGGCTCGCTGCTCTCGGGCACCGTGCTCGTCGAACAGGTGTACTCGTGGCACGGCCTCGGCCAGTACTCCTTCGCCGCCGCGACGAAGCTCGACCTGCCCGCCATCATGGGCGTCGGTCTGATCGTCGGCGTCGTCTACATCGGACTGAACTTCGTCGTCGACCTGCTGTACGGCGTCGTCGACCCGAGAGTGAGGGTGGCATGAGCACCGAAGCTCCCCAGGCGCCCGGCGCCGCCGAGGTGCTGCGCCGCGAGGCGCCGCGCAGCCGCAGGTTCCGCATCAACCCGTCGTTCCGCACGCCGCTCGCGATCACGGGCATCGTGATCGCCGTCGGCTGGCTGCTGATCGCGCTGCTCGCACCCGTGATCGCCCCGGCGGATCCACTGGCGCAGGCGTTCCCGCGGCTCCAGCCGCCGAGCGCCGAGCACTGGTTCGGGACCGACCAGGTCGGCCGCGACGTGCTATCGCGCGTGCTCCACGGCTCCCGCGTCTCGCTGCCGCTGTCGCTCGCGCTCGTCGCCGCAGCCATGGTGCTGGGCGGCGTGCTCGGCGCCGTCGCCGGCTACTTCGGCAAGGCGGTCGACGAGGTCATCATGCGGCTCTCGGACCTGGTGTTCGCGTTCCCGACGATCATTCTCGCGATGGTCATCACCGCGGCCCTCGGCCCGAACCTCACGAACGCCGTCATCGCGATGCTGATCGTGTCGTGGCCGGCGTACGCGCGCGTCACCCGCTCGCTCGTGGTGAGCGCCCGCGGCCAGGAGTACGTGGTCGCCGGGCGCCTGCTCGGCGCGGGACCGTTCACCACGCTGCGCCGCGACATCCTGCCGAACGTGCTCGCTCCGGTCTTCGTGCTGGCCACGCTCGACGTCGGCACCGCCATGCTGCTGCTCTCGGGCCTGTCGTTCCTGGGGCTCGGCGCCGTGCCGCCGACGCCCGACTGGGGCGCCATGGTCGCGGGCGGCATCGAGCAGTTCTCGGCGTGGTGGATCTCCGCGTTCCCGGGCCTCGCGATCTTCACGGTCGTGATGGCGTTCAACTTCATCGGCGATTCGCTGCGCGATTCGCTCGACCCGCACACGCGGGATGCCGTGCAGGGGAGGGCCGTATGAGCGGCGGACTGCAGATCCGCGACCTGACGGTCACGTTCGGGTCGGAACGCGATCCGAAACCGGTCGTGCGCGGGATCGATCTCGATCTCGAACCGGGGCGCATCACGGGCCTCGCCGGCGAGTCCGGCTCGGGCAAGTCGATGACGGGCCTCGCGATGTGCGGGCTGCTGCCCGGCGGTGCCCGCACAGGCGGCCGGATCGAGTTCGACGGGCGCAACCTGCTCGAGCTCGACGAGCGCGCCCTCACGAAGTACCGGGGCAACCGGATCGCGATGGTGTTCCAGGACCCGACGGCGAGCCTGCATCCGATGCTGTCGATCGGCCGCCAGCTGACCGACCACCTGCGGGTGCACGCGGGCATCGACAAGCGCTCGGCGCGCGAGCGGGCGATCCGCACGCTCGAGCTCGTGCGGGTGCCGGATCCCGAGACCGCGATCAAGAAGTATCCGCACCAGTTCTCGGGCGGGCAGCTGCAGCGCATCTCGATCGCGATGGCGATCATCTGCGAACCCGAGATCCTCATCGCCGACGAGCCGACCACGGCGTTGGACGTCACGGTGCAGGCCGGCGTGCTGCGGCTGCTGAAGCAGCTCTGCGACGATCTGGGGCTCGCGGTCATGCTCGTGACGCACGACCTCGGCGTCATGTCGAGCCTGGCGGACCGCATCTCGGTGATGCGCGAGGGCGTGATCCTCGAGGAGGGTCCGCGCTTCGACGTGCTGCGCCGTCCGCGCGAGGCCTACACCCGAGGCCTCATCGAGGCCCTGCCCAACCACCTGCCGTTCCTCGACGAGGACGGGCAGCCGATCGCGGGAAGCGAGGCCGCACGATGACCGAGCCACTGCTGTCGATCCAGGATCTGACCGTCCGATACCGCCTGCCGGGCGGTGGCACGCTGACCGCCGTGAACGACGTCTCGATCGACATCGCGCCGTCGAGCGTCGTCGGCCTCGTGGGGGAGTCGGGCTGCGGCAAGTCGACCCTCGCCCGCTCGGTCTGCGGGCTCGAGCCCATCGCCCACGGCAGCATCCGCTTCGGCGGCGCCGCGGTCGGCAAGCTCGGCATGCGCCGGCGGCCGAGCGAGCTCATGGGCATCCAGATGGTGTTCCAGAACCCCTACGCCTCGCTCAACCCGCGGCGCACGGTCGGCAGCCAGATCGAGGACGGTCTGCGCGCCAACCCCGAGTCGACCAGCTGGAGCGTGGCGGATCTGCTGAGCGAGGTGGAACTGCCCGCCGATGTCGGCAGCCGGTTCCCGCACCAGTTCTCGGGCGGCCAGCGGCAGCGCATCGCGATCGCGCGCGCGATCGCCGCCGGGCCGAAGCTCCTCATCGGCGATGAGCCGATCGCCTCGCTCGACGCGAGCCTGCAGGCGAAGGTCGCGGCGCTCATGCGCCGCCTGGCCCTCGAGTCCGGCGCCTCGCTGCTGTTCATCAGCCACGACCTCGCGGTTGTGCGCACCATCGCCGACGAGGTCGCCGTGATGAACACGGGCGTGATCGTCGAGCGCGGGCCGTCCGAGCAGGTCTGGTCCGATCCGCGGGAGCCCTACACCCAGCGGCTGCTCGCCGCGATCCCCGCCGTCGACGGCATGGGCACGCTGCCCGGGATCGAGGAGTAGGAGGATCCGGGCGCGCGCACGCGCGCCCGGATCTCCTATCTGCGCAGTCGCGCGAGGGTCTCGCGGTCGATCGCGCCGAGCTCCGACTCCGCGATCGCGCCGCACTCCAGCCCGCGGACGACGGTGTCGGCGAGCGCGGCCGCGGTCGCCGGTTCGTCCAGATACTCCGTCGGCTCCCCGACTCCGGCGTAGGCGGCGAGCCGGCGCACGGTGATGTCGAGCTCGTCGCGGAAGAACGCGTAGGTCGCGAGGAAGCGCGTGGCGAACTGGCCGGGGTGCAGATCCCAGCCCTGGGAGAAGCCGCGCTCGAGCGAGCGCTGCACGAGCCGGGCGTGCAGCCGCCAGCCCGCGTGCACCCGATCGCGGTCGCCGACGGGCAGTACGTTCGTCGAGCCGTCGGACAGCTCGACGCCGGTGCCCGCCGCCGCGACCTGCATCACGGCCTTCGCGTGGTCCGCGGCCGGATGCTCCATCGACTGGTATCGCCCCACGATCCCGCACGAGGCCGAGTAGTCGTAGGTGCCGTAGTGCAGGGCCGTGCACCGGCCGGCCGACGCGTGGATCAGGCGGGCGACGAGCGCCGTGCCGTCGGCGGCGAGGATCGACTGCGGCGTCTCGACCTGGATCTCGAAGCGCAGGACGCCCGGTTCGAGGTCGTGCTCGACCTCGAGCGCGCCGAGGACGGTCACGAGCGCGGAGACCTGCTCGACCGCGGTCACCTTGGGCAGCGTCACGACGAAGCGCCGGTCGACGGCGCCGGCCTCCGCGAGGGCCCCGACGAACAGTCCGAGGGTGCGCACGCCGCGGGCGCGGGTCGCCGCCTCGAAGCACTTGAAGCGGATCCCGACGCGCATCGGCTTCGGGCCGTCGCCCGCGAGCAGCTCGGCGAGAGCCGAGGCGGCCGCGATCGCCGCGGCGTCCTCTTCCGCGTCGGAGCGCGGCCCGTAGCCGTCCTCGAAGTCGATCCGCAGGTCCTCGATGGGCTCCGCGGCGAGCTTGCGCCGGACCCGGGGCAGCAGCTCGTCGACGGTCTCGACCGGCAGGCCGACGACCCTGGCGAGGCTCGCCGCATCACCGCCGTTCGCGTCGAGGATCCGGGCCGCTTCGGCACCCCACTCGGCGACCGTCGACGCCGAGAACCGGTCCGCCGGCACGTAGACGGTGTGGATCGGCTGCCGTTCGGCTCGCCGGCCGGGATACTGCTCGGCGAGCCGCCGGTCGACCGCCGCGAGCTCGCGGTCGAGGTCCTGGGTGAGCCGCGCGATCAACGCCGACTGCTGGTGCATGTTCCGTCCTCGTTTCGTCTCGGATGCGCTCAGCGCACCGCCGGCCCGCTCACCGGCCAACCCGGTGTCGGCTTGGCGCGGTTCGGTGCGGCGTACGCGCCGGCCTTGCTCGTCCGCTTGCCCTGGCGCACGAGGGACTCGCAGAGGGTGACGGCCGCGGCGACGCCGTCGACCACCGGCACCCCGGTGCGCTCCTCGAGCAGGGTGTCGAGCCCGGCGAAACCGGCGCAGCCCAGCACCAGCACGTCGGCGCCCGCCGCGAGCAGCGGCCGGGCGGCCTCGGCGAGCGCGTCGGCCGTCGCTGCGACGTCGTGGGCCGCGTCGACGACGGGCACGTCCGACGCGCGCACGCCCGCGCAGCGGGAGGCGAGGCCGAGTCCGTCGAGGCTCTGCTCGATGGATCCGATGGTGCTCGACAGCGTGGTCACGACCCCGAAGCGGTGCCCGATGAGCGCGGCGGTGATGGCGGCGGCCTCGGTGATGTCGACGACGGGGGCGTCGAGCAGCTGGCGCGTGCCCTCGCGGCCGTGCTCGCCGAAGCCCGCCATGATCACCGCGTCGAAGTGCCCCGGCCAGGTGGCCAGGAGGTCGAGCACCGCTGCGGCCGAGATGAAGCTCTCGTAGTACCCCTCCGCGGAGGCGACGCCCCAGCTCGGGGTGGCGCCGACGACCACGGTACCGGGGGCGGCGACGGCCTGAGCGGCGGCCTCGATCTCGCGCGTGACGGACCCCGAGGTGTTGCAGTTGACGGCCAGCAGTTTCATGTCGCTCCTTCGCGAGACGGTTCCGCTTCGAATCGTACCCTAAATGTCAGACGATAAGACGTATGACATATGATCGGTGGGAATTCTCCGCGCGACTCATCCGTGGCGCGCGTGTTCCGACCGATCGAAGGAGATCAGATGACCAGCTATCGCGTGCCGGATACGGCGCTTCCCAGTCAGCGCGCACTGCTCACCGACCGAGCTGTCGTGACCGAGGCGTACACGGTGATCCCGCGCGGAGTGCTGCGCGACATCGTGACGAGCGTGCTCCCCGAGTGGACCGGCACCCGCACCTGGGTGATCAACCGTCCGGTCGCGGGCGGCGCCACCACCTTCGCCCAGTACCTCGTCGAGGTCGCCCCCGGCGGCGGCTCCGAGCAGCCCGAGCCCGAGCCCGAGGTGCAGTCCTTCGTCTTCGTGATGGCCGGCGGCCTGACCGTGCGCTTCGGTGACGAGACCCACGTGCTCGAGCCCGGCGGCTTCGCCTACCTGCCCCCGGGCGCGGACTGGTCGGTCCGCAACGCGGGCGAGGAGCTCGCCTGGTTCAGCTGGATCCGCAAGCACCACGAGCCGCTCGCCGGCCACGAGCCCCGCGCGCGCTTCGGCAACGAGCGCGACATCGAGCCCGACGCGATGCCGGACACGGACGGGACCTGGCGCACGACCCGGATGCTGCCGACCGACGATCTCGCGTACGACATGCACTGCAACGTGGTCACCTTCGAGCCCGGTGCCTCGATCCCGTTCGCGGAGACCCACATCATGGAGCACGGCCTGCTGATGCTCGAGGGCAAGGCCGTGTACCACTTGAACGGGGACTGGGTCGAGGTGGAGGCCGGGGACTACCTGTCGCTCCGAGCCTTCTGCCCGCAGGCCTGCTACGCGGGCGGCCCCGGCCAGTTCCGCTACCTGCTGTACAAGGATGTCAACCGCCAGGTGCGGCTCACTCCGGGCGGCGGCAGGTGAGCCGGGCGGTCGAGCCCGCGACGTCCGCGCCCGTCGCGTCGATCGCGGCGGAGCGCACCTGGCTCGGCGACCGCTTCGCCCCGGCCACCGTCCGGATCGCAGGCGGGATCATCGCCGCGGTGGACCCCTTCGACGCGACCGCGGAGCTCGTGCTCCCGGCGGACGCGATCCTGCTCCCCGCGCTGATCGACAGCCACGTCCACCTGAACGACCCCGGCCGGGTCGAGTGGGAGGGCTTCGAGACCGGGACCGCGGCGGCGGCGGCCGGCGGCATCGGGACCGTCGTCGACATGCCGTTGAACAGCGTGCCCGTCACGACCACCCCCGACGCCATCGCCGCCAAGCGGTCGGCCGCCGAAGGGCGGCTCGCGGTCGACGTCGCGCTCTGGGGCGGAGCCGTGCCCGAGAACCTCGGCACGCTCGAACCGCTCATCGGCGGCGGCCTGCGGGGCGTGAAGTGCTTCCTCGCACCGTCCGGGATCGACGAGTTCGGCCACCTCGACGCCGCGCAGCTCGAAGCGGCGCTCTCGGAGCTCGCGGGCTTCGACGGCCTCCTGCTCGTGCACGCGGAGGACGAGGAGCATCTCGGCGACGCCGTCGGCGCCCGCCGCTACGCGGACTTCCTCGCATCGCGCCCGGCGGCGAGCGAGCGCACCGCGATCCTGCGCGTCATCGAGGCCGCGCGGCGCACGGGCGGTCGCGCCCACATCGTGCACCTCGCCGATGCCGGGGCGCTCGACGCGATCCGTGCGGCGAAGGCCGACGGCGTGCGGCTCACCGTCGAGACCTGCCCGCACTACCTGACCCTCGCCGCCGAGGACATCCCCGATGCCGCGCCCGTGTTCAAGTGCTGCCCGCCGATCCGCGAGCGCGCAAACCAGGATCTGCTCTGGGGCGGCGTGCTCGACGGCACCATCGACGCGATCGTGAGCGACCACTCGCCGTCGACGCCCGAGCTGAAGCAGCAGGGCGACGGCGACTGGGGACTCGCCTGGGGCGGGATCTCGGGCGTCGAGACGGGCTTCTCGTCGGTCTGGGCGGAGGCCTCACGGCGCGGGGTGGCGCTCGAGTCGATCCTGCCGCTCATGACGACCGGTCCGGCGGGGATCGCCGGCATCGGAGACCGGGGCCGGATCGCGGAGGGGCTGCGGGCCGACTTCGCGGTGGTGCGTCCCGACGAGACCCGCACGCTCGACGCCGAGGAACTGCACGTGCGCAACCGGATGTCGCCGTGGGACGGGGCCGAGCTCCGGGGCGTCGTCGACGCGACCTACCTCGGCGGCGCACCCGTCTACCGCCGCGGCGAGGGCGTGCTCTCGCGGACCGGGCGGGTGATCTGAGGCGCGGCATCCGGCACCGAGCCGGGTTCCGCGGCCTCGTGCTCGCTCAGGCGAGCGAGAGGAAGAGCTTCTCGAGCTCGGCGACGTCGAGCTCGGACTCGCCCTCCGGTGCTTCGAGGCACTCGCGCAGCGCGGTCGCGACGATGAGGAAGCCCGCGCGGTCGAGCGCCTTCGAGACCGCGGAGAGCTGCTGCACGACGTCGCGGCAGCTCGCCTCGTCCTCCACCGCCGAGATGACGGCGTCGAGCTGACCGCGGGCCCGGCGCAGGCGGTTCGCGATCTTGCGCTGCGTCTCGGGGTCCCCGTGCTCCGTGCTGCTCATCGTGCTCCGTTCGTCGCGTGGGTCGAAATCGCTTCCCAGGATACCCCATGGGGTATATTGTCGGGATACCCCCTAGGGTATTCGAGCGAATGGAGTGGACGATGTGCAGACCCACCGCGTGCAAGGTGTGCGGCAAAACGACGTGGGCCGGATGCGGCCAGCACGTGCAGCAGGTGAAGGCGTCGGTGCCGGCGTCCCAGTGGTGCTCGGGGTCGCACTCCCGCGCCGAGATCGACGCCGCCGCACCGGAGCGGGGCGGGTTCCTCGCCCGGCTGTTCGGCCGATGAGCGCGGTGGGCGAATCGGGCGCGGCGAGTGCGCCGCTCGCGACGCGGGACGCGAGCGACGCGCGACCGCGGCGGATCCTGATCGTGGGCGGCGTCGCCGCCGGGATGAGCGCCGCCGCACGCGCCCGTCGGCTCGACGAGCACGCGGAGATCATCGTGCTGGAGCGCGGCGAGCACGTCTCCTTCGCGAACTGCGGGCTGCCCTACTACGTCAGCGGCGAGATCGCCGACGAGTCGGCGCTGCTCGTGCAGACCCCGGAGTCGCTGCGGGCCGCGCTGAATCTCGACGTGCGTCCGCGGCACGAGGTGATCGGCCTCGACCCGGCCGCGCGCGAGGTCGTCGTGCGCACTTCCGCGGGGGACGAGGTGCTCGCCTACGACGAGCTGCTGCTCGCGCCCGGCACGATCGCCGTCCGCCCCGAGATCCCCGGGATCGATTCGGTGCGCGTGGGCACGCTGCGCACGGTGGGCGATGCGGTCGCACTGCGCGAGCTGGTCGAATCGGAATTCCCGGCCGACGGCGTGCGTCGCGCGGTCGTCCTCGGCGCGGGCTTCATCGGCGTGGAAGCGGCCGAGGCGCTGCGCGCGCGGGGCCTGGAGGTCGAGCTGGTGCAGCGGGGACCGCACGTGCTCGCTCCGCTCGAACCCGAGATCGCGGCGCCCATCGCCGCGGAGCTCGCGCGGATCGGCGTCCGCGTGCGCACGGGAGTCGAGGCGGTCGGGATCGAGCCCGGCGTCGAACGCGACACCGTCCTGCTGTCCGACGGCGCGAGCCTCCCCGCCGACACGATCCTGCTCGCTGCCGGTGCGCGCCCCGACACCGCGGTGTTCGAGGCGGCCGGGATCCTCTGCGAAGACGGCGCGATCGTCGTCGACGAGCGCGGGCGGACCTCCGCCCCGCACGTCTCCGCGGCCGGCGACGCGGTCCGCTCGACCGATCCGGTCACCGGGATCCGCCGCTCGGTGCTGCTCGCGGGCCCCGCGAACCGGGCGGGGCGCCAGATCGCCGATCACCTGCTGCGCCCGGAGCTCGCGCGCCCGATCCCGGCGCCGCTCGGCACCGCGGTGATCCGCGTCGGGTCCCTCACCGCCGCGCTCACCGGCGCCAACCGGCGGGCGCTCGACCGCGCGGGCATCGATTTCGCCACCCTGCACCTGCACCCGAATCAGCACGCCGGCTATTTCCCCGGCGCCGCGCAGATGTCGCTGCTCGTGCACGTCCGTCGCGGCGACGGGCTGGTGCTGGGCGCCCAGGGCGTCGGCCCCGACGGGGTCGACAAACGGATCGACGTGCTCGCGACCGCGATCCGGGCGGGGATGACCGCCGGCGACCTCGTCGATCTCGACCTGGCCTACTCGCCCGTGCACGGCAGCGCGAAGGACCCGGTCAATCTCGCCGGGATGGTCGGATCGAACGTCGTCGACGGCACGCTCGAGCTCTGGTACGCCGAGCACTGGGCGGAACTCCGCGACGGTGCGCTCGTGCTCGACGTCCGCAGCCCGGGGGAGTTCGCCGCGGGGCACCTGCCGGGTGCGCTGAACGTGCCGCACACCGAGCTGCGCGGGCGGATCGGCGAGGTCCGGGCGGCGGCCGCCGGCCGTCCCGTGCTCGCGCTCTGCGGCTCCGGTGTCCGCTCGCACATCGCCCACCGCCTGCTCGCGCAGGAGGGTTTCGACTCGGCGTCGCTCTCCGGCGGCATGCTCACCGCGCGCGCGGTGCTCGGGGACGCGGTGCTCGTGCGGTCCTAGCTCGGAGCGAGCTCCTCGGCGATCCGCTTCGCCTCGCGCAGCCCGCTCTCGATCGCGCCGTCGACGAAGCCGCCCCAGAGGTTCGCGTTGTCGGTGGTGGCGAAGCGCACGAGCCCGTGCGGTTCGCGCAGCTCCGCCAGATCGCGGGTGAGTTGGCCGGGCCGGTGGGTCATCCAGGTGTTGCGCGACAGGGGATCCTTCATCCAGTCGTGCGCGGCGACCTCGAGCACCTCGAGGTCGCCGCGGAACGCGCCGACGGCGGCCTGCACGTCGGCGACGCTCGTGACGTCGAGCTGGGTGTGGTCGGGGCCGAAGCCGACGAGGATCGAGTACTCGCCCTGCTCGTCGGCGCCGAAGTACTCGCTCTTCAGCACGGACAGCGGGTGGCGCTGGCTCGCGTAGGCGAAGAAGCGCGGCACGGTGCCGCGCACCTTGACCCACACCTTGGTGCCCTGCGACGCGACCGTCTCGTCGGCCGCGCGGTGCCAGACCTCGGGCAGCGCCGGTTCGAAGGCGATGCCCCGGATCGCGTTGATGGGCAGCGTCGAGACGACGCGGCGGGCGCGCAGCGTCGCACCATCCGCGGTCGTGACGGAGACGAGACCGGCGTCGGGATCCTGCGCGACCGATGCGACGGCGGTGCCGAGCCGGATCTCGCCCGGCACGTCCTCGGCGATGAGCCGAGTCCACTCCGACATGCCGCCGACCACGCGGTACGTGGCCGAAGCCTCGTGCATGAGCTGCCAGTGCCCGCCCGTCGCCGCCACCCAGCGCATCGCGCTCGACAGGCCGACCTGGTCGAGCCGCGCGTTCACGTGCCCCACCCACACCGACTCGTTCGCGCTGCGCGCCTCGGGATCGAGGCCGAGCGCGTCGAATCGATCCTGGATCGAGAGCGCGTCGAGCTGCCGGATCCCGCCGACCGTCGGCTCCACGCCGCGCGGGATCGCCGATCGCACGTCGTCGATGAGCTGCTGCTGGCCCGCGTCGATCACCGCCATGAACTCGGCGAGCGACCCGCGTCGGGGCGCGTCACCCGCTCCGAGCCAGAAGGCCTCCTCGACCGCGGGGCTGCGCACGATGTCCCGCTGGTACCGGGTCATCTCGGCCCAGGTGTGCGGCTGCACCCAGTGCACCCACGTGCCGCCGAGCTCGAGGTCGTGGCCCATGCGACGGTCGGTCCAGGTGCGGCCGCCGACGCGGTCGCGCGCCTCGAGCACGATCACGTCGAGCCCGGCCCGGCCGAGCTCGCGCGCGGCGACGAGGCCGGCGAAGCCGGCGCCGATCACGACGACGTCGGCGTCGGCCTCGGGGGCGCCGGTGCCGTCGAGGGTCATGCTCCGGCCCCCGATCCGGCCGATCCCGAACCCGCCGCGAACTCGCGTTCGAGCGCGGCGACGGCGCGATAGCCCGAGGCGACGGCACCCGAGAGCGACTGCGCGAGCCCGGTGTGCTCGCCCGCGATCGCGACCCGGCCGGCGCTGCGCTCGAACGCGGTCGCATCGTCCGCGTGCCAGTCGAGGCTCGGGGCGCTGTAGGAGCCGCGGGCCCACGGGTCGTCGGCCCAGGTGGTCAGCAGAGGGTCGCCGTCGATGGCGAGCTCCGGCCGCATCTCGCGCAGCGCGCGCACCCAACCCTCCGGCCCGTCGGTCACGCCGAGCGCACCGAGGGCCGCCGGGCCGCCCGCGAAGCAGGAGAGCGCGGGGATCCGGTGCTCGCCGTCGACCGAGAGGGACCGCCACGACCACCAGGTGTGGTCGGGGTTCTGCAGCGCGATGTCGTCGTCGACGCGGCTGAACGGCACGCCGAGCTTGGCGGCGACGCCCATGAATCGGTGGTCGAGCGCTCGTTGCTGCGCCTCGGGCAGCTCGAAGCCGAGCTCGAGGTCGCGCAGCACCGGCAGCGGCACCGACAGCACGGCCGCGTCGGCGTCGAGCCGGGTGCCGTCGCGCAGTTCGACCTGCACGCCCGTCGCCGACTGGTCGATGCGTGCGATCGGATGCTCCAGGCGGACCCGGTCGCCGAGGCGTCGCGCGATCTCGATCGAGAGCGACTGGTTGCCGCCGACGAAGCGGCCGCCGTCCTCGACGTAGCCGCCCTCGGTCGCCGATTCGTGCAGCAACACCGCCTCGGCGCTGACCAGGTTCGGGTCGGCCGCGGCCGAGGTGGTCGTGCGGCGGTACACCGGATCCAGCCGGTAGTCCGCGCCGAGCGCCTCGGCGAAGGCGGCCTCGAGCGACACGTTCCGCGCGCCGTCGGCGATCATCCGCGCGAGGGTCTCGCGGACCCGGTCGCCCGTCGCTCCGAGCTCCTCGAACGAGATCACGCGCCCGTTCACCGTGCGCCGGCCGTAGCGCACGTTGTGCGACATGATCGGGACGCCGAGCTCGGCCGACAGGCGGCGGATCGGGAACTCCGTCGGGAAGATGTACTCGCCGCCGCGCTCGGTCACCTGGCCGTTGCCGAGCCGTTGCGACCAGGTGCGGCCGCCCACCCGGTCCCGTGCCTCGAGCGCGGTGACCTCGTGCCCGGACTTGCTGAGCTCCCAAGCCGCAGTGAGGCCCGACAGGCCGGCTCCGACGACGATGATCCGCACGTGATTCTCCCTTGAACGAACGCGAGCGATTCGTTCATCGTAGGGGGAGCGGGCTCGCCGCCGGAAGGGGCGAGCCCGCTGGGGCCGCGCTAGGCCTCGATGTCGATGTTCTTCGTCTCGGGCGTCAGAATGAGCGAGACGAGGGTGAGCACCGCGGCTCCCGTGAGGTACAGGCCGACGAGCACCGGGCTGCCGTCGGCGAGCCCCCACAGCCACACCGCGACGAGCGGCGCCAGCGCGGCACCCAGGATCGACGACACGTTGTAGGCGATCGCCGAGCCCGTGTAGCGCACGTTGGTCGGGAACATCTCGGGCAGGAACGCGCCCATGGGGCCGAAGGTGAGGCCCATCAGGGTGAAGCCGAGCGCCAGGAAGAAGATCACGGTCGCGGTGCCTCCGCCGAGCAGCGGCACGAAGGTGAAGCCGAACAGCGCGATCGCGGCGGTCACCCAGATCAGGGTGCGGCGGCGGCCGTAGCGGTCGGCCAGCGGACCCGAGACGAGCGTGAAGATGCCGAAGAAGATCACGCCGAAGACGAGCATCAGGATGAAGTCGTTGTAGGTGTAACCGAGGCCCGGCACGTACGACGCCGCATCGAACGGGGTGCCGGCCTTCTCGGCGGCGGCCTTCGCGGCGTCGCGGCCGGGGCGGGTACCGAGCGTCAGCGTGAACGAGGTCATCAGGTAGAACAGCACGTAGGTGGCGAGCATCGCGAAGGTGCCGAGGATCAGCGCCTTCCAGTGCCGCGTGAACGCCTCCGCGAGCGGCATGCGCTTCACCTGGCCGGTCTCGCGGGTGCGCTCGAACGCGTTCGACTCGACGAGGCGCAGGCGGACCCAGAGGCCGACGATCACCATGAGCGCCGAGAACAGGAACGGCACGCGCCAGCCCCACTGCAGGAACGCCTCGGAGGCGATGCCCGGCTTGTCGGGATCGGCGAGTCCGAGGTTGATCGCGTAGAACAGCATGTTCGCGATGATGAAGCCGATGGGCGCGCCGAGCTGCGGGAAGGTGCCGTACCAGGCGCGCTTGCCCGCGGGCGCGTTCTCGGTGGCGACGAGCGCCGCGCCCGACCACTCGCCGCCGAGGGCGAAGCCCTGGGCGAGGCGGAGGATCAGCAGCAGGACCGCCGCCCACACGCCGATGTTCTCGTGGGTCGGCAGCAGGCCGATCAGGAACGTGGCGATGCCCATGGTCAGGAGCGAGGCGACGAGCGTGGTCTTGCGTCCGAGCCGGTCGCCGAGGTGGCCGAAGACGACCGCTCCGATGGGGCGGGCGAGCATCGCCGCGCCGAATGTCGCGAAGGACGCGACGAGCGCGGTCGTCTCGTTGCCGGTGGGGAAGAAGAGCACCGGGAACACGAGCACGGCCGCCGTCGCGTAGACGTAGAAGTCGTAGAACTCGATGGTGGTGCCGATGAGGCTGGCGAGGATCACCTGCGCCGGCTTGTTGCGGGGCTGCGACGGCGCGGTCGGGGAGGCTGCTGGGGGATTCGTGGCTGACACGGAACGGCTTTCACTGAGGGGCGGGACGGACGGTGCACGGACTGTGCAACCGAGCCGTGGGTGTGCTCAGTGCGCAACTTCGGGCCGACCCCGCTTGTGGCGGGGACTCCGACAGCCTACGCCTCCCCCGGATCGGGCCCTTGTGCTCCGGCCGCGGGGACTGTACGGTGAGCGGGACGTCACTGAACGAAGTGTTCAGTGAGATGGCGATCCGGGTTCAGTCCCGCGATCGCGGAGCTGAACGGTTCGAAGGAGAACCATGACGGATCACGAAGACGACCTCGGCCCGCGGGTCGCGTCCTTCCGCGAGCTGCGGGGCATGAGCCTGCGCGCGCTCGCCGCCGCGGCCGGCGTGAGCACCAGCTTCCTGAGCCAGCTCGAGAACGGGCGCACCAACGCGAGCGTCGCCTCGTTGCGCAAGATCGCCGGCGCGCTCGGCGTCTCGCCCGCCGAGCTGCTCGACGAGCGCGCCGCCCACACGCGCGGGGTGCTCCGCGCGGATCGCCGTCCCCGACTCGAGGGCGCGCTCGGCGTCGAGAAGTTCGTGCTCTCGCTGCCGCCGCTGCGCAACCTCGAGGTCTACGCGGGAGAGTTCGCCCCCGGCGCGAGCACGGGGGCGAACCCCTACACGCACGGCAACGCGCAGGAGATGTTCGTCGTCATCGAGGGCACCGTCGTGTTCGAGCTCGGCGGTGAGCGCTTCGAGATGTCGCGCGACGATTCGATCGAGTTCCTGAGCTCGGTGCCGCACCGCATCGTGAACGAGTCCGAGGCCGAGGCCCGGGTCATCTGGATCAACAGCCCGCCGACGCCCGATGAGGCGCACGGCGCATAACCCGACCGCGCCCGCGAGGGCCGGCCGACCACCCCTGATCATCAACGGAGAGGATCACACCATGTCATCACCCAAGCGGATGCGACGCGCGGTCGCGTCGTCCCTCGCACTGCTCGGCGCGGGCGCACTGCTCGTCGGCTGCGCCTCGGGCGGAACCGCGCCCAAGGCCGATCTCGGCAGCGGTCCCGCGAAGGCCGGAACGGTCAAGGAGGGCGCGCTGCAGGGCTCGACCGTCACCTTCGTCTCGTGGGGCGGCGTGTTCCAGAAGGGGCAGATGGACGCTGCGGGCAAGCCCTTCGCGAAGGCCTCGGGCGCCACCGTGCTGGAGGACGGCCCGACCGAGTACGCGAAGGTGAAGGCGCAGGTCGACAACAACGCGGTCACCTGGGACGTCGTCGACACCGACATCATCTGGGCGCAGAAGCAGTGCGGCGACAAGGGCCTGCTGATGCCGATCGACAAGAAGATCATCGACACGTCGAAGGTGCCCGACGGGCTCGTCGGCGACTGCTACGTGCCCGCAATGCAGTACGGCTACGTGATCCTCTACAACGCGAAGAAGTACCCCACCGCGCCGACCGGGTGGAAGGACTTCTTCGACACCCAGAAGTTCCCGGGCAAGCGCGCCATCGCCGGGTTCGAGGACGTGGGCCCCGGCATCTACGAGGGCGCCCTGCTCGCCGACGGCGTCGCCCCCGACAAGCTCTACCCGCTCGACATGGATCGCGCGTACAAGAGCATCGACGGGATCCGCAGCAGCCTCATCTACTGGAAGACGGGCGCGGAGTCGCAGCAGATGATCGAATCGGGCGAGGCCGACATGGCGCTCGTCTGGTCGGGCCGCGGCTACGCCGCCGTGAAGAACGGAGCCGACTACAAGCCGATCTGGAACCAGGCGCTGCAGATCACCGAGGCGCTCGGCGTGCCGAAGAACGCGAAGAACCCGGATGCCGCGTTCGCGTTCATCAACTACTACCTCGGCAAGGAGCAGCAGGAGAAGCTGACCGAGCTGACCTCGTACTCGCCGGTCAACACCGAGGCGGAGCCGAAGCTCGACGCGCTCGGCAAGGAGTACCTGACCACGGCACCCGAGATCGCGAAGCAGATGGTCCCGACCGACGCGAAGTGGTGGGCCGAGAACTACGACTCCGAGCTCGAGCGCTGGACGAAGTGGCTGCAGGGCTGATCGGTTCATCGTGACGACCACGAACATCCCGGTGGTGCGCGCCGCGAACACCTCGCGGCGCGCACCGGTCCGGGCGCTCCTGCTCCTGCTGCCGGCGTACGCGCTACTGCTCGGCGTCTTCGCCTACCCCGTGTTCGAGAGCATGTGGCGCAGCGTCAGCGACCCGCAGCCCGGCCTCGACAACTACGTCTGGGCCTTCGAGAACTCCCAGAACATCGGGATCCTGCTGCGCACCTTCGGCAACGCCGCGCTGGCGACCGTCATCTGCCTGCTGCTCGCGTACCCGTACGCCTTCCTCATGACGGTGGTGGGCCCTCGCGCACGCGCCTGGCTCGTGGTGATCGCGCTGATCCCGTTCTGGACCTCGCTCATGATCCGCACCTTCGCGTGGATCGTGCTGCTGCAGGACTCCGGCGTGGTGAACAGCTTCCTCGAACTGCTGAACCTCGGCCCGGTCAAGCTGCTGCGCAGCAACACCGGCGTGCTCATCGGCCTCAGCCAGGTGCTCATGCCGTTCATGGTGCTGCCGCTCTACGCGGTGATGAGCGGGATCGACGGCCGGCTCGTGACCGCGGCCCGCTCGCTCGGCGCCCGGCCGTCGGTGGCCTTCTTCCGGGTGTTCCTGCCGCTGTCGCTCCCCGGCATCGCCGCGGGCGCGCTGATGGTGTTCATCCAGGCGCTCGGCTTCTACGTCACACCCGCGCTGCTGGGTTCGCCATCCGACAGCATGCTCGCCCAGGCCATCTACGCGCAGGTCAGCAGCCTGCTCCAGTGGGGCCGCGGCGGTGCGCTCGGCGTGATCCTGCTCGTATCGACCTTCGTGCTGCTCGGCCTCGTCGGCCTGGTGGCGCGCGGGGCGAAGAAACGCGGCCTCGCGGTGGAGGTGTTCTCATGATCCGTGTCACTCCGCTCACGCGCGGGATCCTGTGGGCGTTCAGCATCCTCGTCGCGGTCTGGCTGATCGCGCCGACCCTCGTGGTGATCCCGCTGAGCTTCACCGGTAAGGCATCGTTCGTGTTCCCGCCCGAGAGCTGGTCGCTGCGCTGGTACGAGTCGTTCTTCTCGAACCCCGCGTGGACCTCGGCGCTCGGCAACTCGCTGCTGATCGGCCTGCTGGTCGCGCTGCTCGCGACCGTGCTCGGCCTGCTCGCCGCGCTCGGCCTGCGGGCGCTCACCAGCAAGCGGGCGTCGTCGACGCTGCGGATCGGGCTGCTGGCACCCATGGTGGTGCCGGGCATCGTCGTGGCGATCGGCCTCTACTCCGTGTTCCTGAAGCTCGGCCTCGTCGGCACGCTCGTCGGCTTCGTGCTCGCGCACACGGTGCTCGCGCTGCCGTTCACGGTCATCGCGATCACGGCGGGCTTCGCCGGCTTCGACGACCGGCTCGAGCTCGCGGCGCTGAGCCTCGGCGCGAGCCGGCTCAAGACCTTCTTCTCGGTGACGCTGCCGAACATCATCCCCGGGCTCGTCTCGGGCGCGCTGTTCGCGTTCGTCACCTCGTTCGACGAGGTCATGCTGTCCCTCTTCATCAAGAGCCCCTACCTCAACACCCTCCCCGTCCTCATGTACGCGAGCGTGACTCGCGACACCGATCCGACGCTCGCGGCCGCCGCGACCGTCATCCTCGTGCTCATCACGACGCTCGTCATCGTGGCGCTCGTGCTCACCGGAAGGAAGAACCGTGGCCGAAGGGCGTAACCAGACCGGTGCCGAGATCCTGCTCGCGGGCGTCTCGAAGCACTACCCGAAATCGATCGCGCTCGACGACGTCTCGTTGCAGGTGGAGCCGGGCGAGTTCATGACCTTCCTCGGGCCATCGGGCTCGGGCAAGACCACGACGCTCAACCTGATCGCCGGGTTCACCGACCTCACCGCGGGGTATGTCGAGATCGACGGCAAGCGCATGGACGACGTGCCGGTGCACAAGCGCGACCTGGGCATCGTGTTCCAGCACTACGCGCTGTTCCCGCACCTCAGCGTGCTCGACAACGTCACCTTCCCGCTGCGGCAGCGCAAGGTGGCGAAGCAGGAGGCCGAGGCCCGAGCGCGTGCGGCGCTGCTCACCGCCGGGCTCTCCGGCTACGAGGATCGCGCGCCGAAGGAGCTCTCGGGCGGGCAGCAGCAGCGCGTCGCCCTGGCGCGGGCGCTGGTGTTCGAGCCGAAGGTGCTGCTGCTCGACGAGCCGCTCGGCGCGCTCGACAAGCAGCTGCGCGAGCGGCTGCAGCTCGAGCTGCGGCGCGTGCACCGCGAGGTCGGCCGCACCTTCGTGTTCGTGACCCACGACCAGGAGGAGGCGCTCACGCTGTCCGACCGCATCGCGGTGTTCAACAACGGGCGGATCGAGCAAGTCGGCACCTCGAAGCAGCTCTACGAGACCCCGGCGTCGCTGTTCGTCGCGGGCTTCATCGGCGAGTCGACCAAGGTGCTGAGCGACGACGGACGCACGATCACCGTCGTCCGTCCCGAGCACGGGGAGCTCTTCTCCCGCGACACCGAGGTCGGCGCCGGGCGCCCCGCGATCCCCGTCTCGATCCGCCAGGCGATCTACCTCGGTTCCGGCTGGAAGTACGAGGTCGTGCTGCCCGACGGCTCGACCGGCGTCGTCCGCGGCCCGCGTGCGCTCGACTGGCTCTCGGGCGACGAGCAGTCGGCCTGGCTCAGCTGGGACCCCGCACGCGCTTCGGTGTTCGACGCCGAACCCGGCGCGACGGCGGACGCCGTCGCCGCCTGATCCACCCACCCCTCATCACATCTCGCAAGGAAGCTCGATACCCATGATCAACGGCAACGTCTCCCACTGGTGGCAGCAGGTCGGCACCCCGAAGCAGCGCCCCGAGCTGCCGGGCGATCTGACCGCCGACGTCGCCATCGTCGGCGCCGGATACACCGGACTCTGGACCGCCTACTACCTGAAGCGGCAGCGTCCCGAGCTGCGCGTCGTCGTGGTCGAGCAGCGGCACGCCGGCTACGGCGCGTCCGGGCGCAACGGCGGCTGGCTCACCTCGGCCATGACCGGCGGGAGGGCGCAGTACGTGCCGACCCACGGTCGCGACGCGGCCGAGCGGTTCCAGCGCGCGATGAACGAGACCGTCGACGAGGTGATCCGGGTGGCCGCGGCCGAGGGGATCGACGCCGACATCAAGAAGGGCGGCGAGTTCAACGTCGCCTACACGCCGGCGCAGGAGGCGCGGATCCGCGCGTTCGCGGCTTCGGAGCAGTCGTGGAGTTCGACCGATCTCGAACTGCTGGAAGCACCCGAGGCGCGGGCGAAGATCAACGTCGCCGGCACCCGGGCGGCAGTCTGGCATCCGCACGCGGCCCGGATCCAGCCGGCGAAGCTCGCTTCGGGCCTCGCCGATGCGGTCGAGCGCCTGGGCGTCGAGATCTACGAGCGCACCCGCGTCGTCGAGATCGAACCGCACCGCCTGCGCACCACGCACGGCACGGTCTCCGCCGACTACATCGTGCGCGCGACGGAGGGCTTCACCGCGGGGCTCAAGGGGCTCAAGCGGCTCTGGCTGCCGATGAACTCGTCGCTCATCGCGACCGAGCCGCTGGCTCCGGAGGTGTGGGACGAACTGCGCTGGAGCGAGGGCGAGGTGCTCGGCGACTTCGCGCACGTCTACATGTACGCGCAGCGCACCGCCGACGACCGGATCGCCATCGGCGGCC
This sequence comes from Leucobacter iarius, assembly GCF_039530105.1. Lineage (NCBI taxonomy): Bacteria > Bacillati > Actinomycetota > Actinomycetes > Micrococcales > Microbacteriaceae > Leucobacter > Leucobacter iarius. Next base: position 947,528 of record NZ_BAAAOB010000001.1, read on the forward strand.
GCGGCGTGCCCTACAAGTACGGCTCGCAGACCGACACCGACGGGCAGACCGCGCTCAGCACCGTCGACACCCTGAGCGAGATCCTGCACCGCTTCTTCCCGGCGACGCGCGGCGCGAGCATCGACCACGTGTGGTCGGGCGTGCTCGGCGTGCCCCGCGACTGGGCGGCGACCGTCGGACTCGACCGCGAGACGGGCATCGCCTGGGGCGGCGGCTACGTCGGCACGGGCGTCACCTCGACGAACCTCGCCGGCCGCACCATCGCCGACCTGATCCTCGGCAACGACACCGAGATCACGGGTCTGCCGTGGGTGAACCACAAGGTCCGCAAGTGGGAACCCGAGCCGCTGCGCTGGATCGCGACCAAGGGCCTCTACACGGCCTACGGGATCGCGGACCGCTCCGAGCTCGGCGGGCGCGAGAAGACCTCGCCGATCGCCCACATCGCCGACGTGATCACCGGCCGCGGCCACTGACCGGGAAGGACCCCCATGAACGACACCATCCGCACCGTCGCCGTGCACGGCACCGACTCGCTCGACCTCGGGCCGCACGCGCCCAAGCCGACCGCCCTGACCGATGGGCTCACCGAGGCGGGCCTGACCGTCTGGGCGCAGAGCCCCATCGAGACCGGGCTCTGGGAGTGCCTGCCCGGCGACTTCACCGCGTTCCGCGACGGCTACACCGAGATCTGCACGATCCTCTCGGGCCGCGTCACCGTCGAGGCCGACGGCGAGGCTCCCGCGGAGTTCGGCCCGGGCGACATCATGGTGATGCCGTCGGGCTGGCGCGGCACCTGGCGGGTGCACGAGCCGCTGCGCAAGCACTTCACGATCATCACCGACTGAACGGAACGAGCCATGTCCACGGAACGCGAACGCGCGATCGTCGTCGGCGGCGGAGCCTGGGGGCTCCCCGCCGCGCTGCGGCTGCAGGATCTCGGCTGGCAGGTCACCCTGCTCGAACGCTTCGAGCCGGGCGGCCCGTTCGCCTCGAACGGCGGCAGCTCGCGGCTCTGGCGGCTCTCGGACACGCAGGTGTGGCGGGCCCGGGCCATGCTCGGCACCCTCGGAGCGATGGAGCGGCTGGGGGATCGGCTCGGCGAGCCGGTCTTCCGCCGCACCGGCCTGCTCTGGCGCGACGACGAGTCGCTCCCGGCCGTGGCCGAGTCGCTCGCCTCGATCGGCCAGCCGGTCGAACGGATCGGAGCCGACCGCGTCGGGGAGGTCTTCACCGGCCTCCGGCCCGACGGCCGTGACGGGCTCCTCGTGGAACAGGCCGGGATCGTGCACGCCGACCGCCTGCTCGGCGGCGCGCTGCGGGCGTTCGTCGCCGCGGGCGGCGAGTACCTGCCGAACAGCCGCGTCGTGCGGATCGAACCCGGTGCCACGAGCGCACGGGCGATCCTCGCCGACGGCACCGCGCACGAGGCCGAGCAGCTGCTGCTCGCCGCCGGACCGGGCACGGCCGAGCTGCTGCCCGGACTCGGGCTGCGACTGCCGCTCACCCCGTACATCGAGCAGGTCGTGTACCTCGGCGATCCCGCGCTCACCCCGCCGGCCCCCGATCTGCCCGGGCTGGTGGACTGCCCGATCGGCGATGCGCCCGGCATCTACGCGATGCCGAACGGCTCCGCCGGATACAAGGTCGGCCTCGACCAGCCGCTCCGGAGCCTCGCCGGCGGCACTCTCGGCGACGACCTCGACCGCACTCCGGTGCCCGTGCGCACCGAGACGATCCGGGCCAGGATCGAACGCGACCTCACGGCGGTCCCACCGACGGTGCTCGGCGCCCAGGTGTGCACCTGGACCGACTCGGGTGATGGCGACTTCGCGGTCGGGCGCACCCACCCCACCGTCGTGCTCGCCTGCGGCGACTCGGGCGAGGGATTCAAGTACGCCGCGTTCATGGGGGAGTACCTCGCCGACCTCGTCGTCGGAGGTGCGGGCGACCCCGAGTTCCAGGCACACTGGGATCCGCGCCGCTTCGACGACGACCCGACGCCCCGCGCGCACTTCGCCGCCATCGGGCGGCACTGAGAACCGTCATCCTGCGCGAGGCACGAGTCGCAGGATCTCCGCGAGGGAGCACCGTTCGCCCTTCGCGCAGCACGACAGAGCATTGGAAAGAGGACGACACCATGACCGACACCCGCGGAGGCGACCTCGCCCTGGTCGGAGCGCGACTGCGCACCAACACGAACACCGACGCCGGCGCCACCGCGATCCTCGTGCGCGACGGTCGCATCGCGCTGATCGGCGACGACGCGGCGGTGCGCGCCGAGGCCGTCGCCGCGGGGATCCCCGTGCGCGACCTCGACGGCGCCGTGGTTACCCCCGGCCTCTTCGACTCGCACACCCATCCCCACTGGGCGGCCGAGGTGACCGCGGGGCTCGACCTCGGCGGACTCGAGACGGTCGAGCAGCTGCGCGAGGCGATCGCCGCCGAGCACGCGCGGCTGCCCGACGGCGCCTGGCTGCGCGGCTGGAACCTCGAGTACGAGGCGTTCGAGCACACCGGCCTGCGCGGCGAGCTGCTCGCCGACGCGGCGCCGGGCCGCCCGATCGCGCTCATCTGCTACGACCTGCACACGGGCCTCGCGACCGCTCCGGCGCTCGACGCCGCGGGCATCACGGGCGCGCGCGAGTTCGACGATGCGAGCGAGATCGTGGTCGACGAGGACGGCACCCCGACCGGCGAGCTGCGCGAACCGACCGCCTACAACCTGCTCTTCGACGCGGCGCCGAAGGCGTCGCACGACGACGAGCGCGACGCGCTGCGCGACATGTTCCGCAGGCTCGCGGCGGTCGGGCTCACGGGCGGCGCGATCATGGACGGCAAGGACCGCACGGTCGAGCTGCTGGCCGAGCTCGAGGAGCGCGGCGAGCTGGATCACCGCCTCACCGTGCACCACTGGCACGCGGTGGGCGACACCGACGAGGACGTGGCACGGACCATCGCCGGCAAGGGCCGGTCGGGCCGCCTCTGGCGCAACGACGGGATCAAGCTGTTCAGCGATGGCGTGATCGACACCGGCACCGCCTGGCTGCACACGGTCGATGCGTGCGGCGACGGCCGGGTGCCGTTCTGGCCGTCCTGGGACCGCTACGCCGAGGTGGTGCGCGCCTACCACGACGCCGGCATGCTCATCGCGACCCACGCGGTCGGCGACTACGCCGTGAGCCGGGTGCTCGACGTGTACGCGACGCTGCCCGAGCGCGACGGCCTGCCGTTCCACTCGATCGAGCACCTGGAGGTGCTCGCCGACGAGGACGTGGAGCAGCTGCGCGGATTCAACGCCGGCCGCGGCGATGCGGGCGTCACCGCCTCGATGCAGCCGCTGCACATGCAGTGGCGCGCGGCGGACCACAGCGACAACTGGGCCGCCCGGCTCGGCGAGGGGCGCGCCGAGACCGGGTACCGGGTGCGCAGCGTGCTCGACACCGGCGTGCGCCTGACCCTCGGATCCGACTGGCCCGTGGCGCAGTACGACCCGCGGCTCGGCATGGCCTGGGCGCGCGGACGGCACACGCCGGGCGATCCGCAGGCGGCCGTGTTCGAACCCGAGCAGCGGCTCACGGGCGAGGAGGCGCTGCTGGCCTACACGCTGTGGCCCGCGCTCGCCCGCGGACACGAGGATCGCGGAGTGCTCGCGGTCGGCGCCGTCGCCGATCTCACGGTGTGGGCGCAGGATCCGGTCGAGACCTCGCCCGACGAGCTCCCCGAGCTGCCGATCCGCCTGACCGTGGTCGACGGCCGCGTGGTGTTCGCGGCGTAGCGGAACGAGCGGTGGGGTCCGGCCCCGGGTCGGACCCCACCGCAGCCCAAAGTCAGGAAGTCTGCGCCGCCGCCCGAGCGAACTCCTCGACGAAGCGCTCGATGTCGTCCTCGGTCGCGATGCCGCCGTTCGGGCCCATGCGCATCACCGAGCGGGACGCCGCAGCCACGGCGAAGCCCGCCGCCCGCCGCAGAGGCCAGCCGGCACCGAGCCCGTAGACGAGAGACCCCCCGAGCGTGTCGCCGGCGCCGGTGACGTCCGCGACCGGAACGGCGTACCCCGGCACCTCGAACGTCTCGGACGCCGTGTGCACGATCGCTCCGGCCGCCGCCCGGGAATGGAGCAGCACCTCGACCTCGTGCGCGACCAGCCAGGCGCGCACCTCCGCCTCCGACGCTCCGTCGCCGAACGACGCCTCGAAGCCGCGGTCGTTCATCATGACGACGTGCGCGCCCCGGATCAGAGCGATGTCGCCCTCCGCGAGACCGCCGACGTCGAGATCGAAGACGACCCGGCGCCCGGCAGCTCGCAGCTCCCGCAGCACCCCGGTCGCGTCGAGCGCGCCCAGCCGCAGGCGCTGAGCCCGGTCGAGCGTCGTGTAGAGGTAGCCGGGCCTGGCGAGATCCGCGAGAGCGTCCTCCGGCAGCCGCATGGGCCGCTCGTCGACGTCGGGCGTCATCACGACGTGCTCGCCGTCGACGAGGAAGATGAGGTTGCGCTGGTCGCCGATCTCCTCATCGAAGAGCATGTGGGGGACTGCGACGCGATTCTCGGCGAGATCCGCGAGGATCCGATCCGTCAGGTCCCCTCGATTCAGCAGCGAGATGAACTCGGTGCGTCCGCCGAAGCCCGCGTGCACCCGTGCCGCGTTCGCGATGCTGCCGCCCATGTAGACGGCGAGCGTGTCGATGATGGTCTTGTCGCCAGGCATGACCCATGTGTCGGCCGCGAAGTACTCGTCGACCGCCACATCGCCGATGAAGACGGCGGGCGCATCCACCGTGCCCGTTGCACGTGCCGGACTCATGCCGCCACCCCCACACTCACTGGTCCGCCCGCGAGCGGGGTCCACGGAGAGGATCCCGAATCGACGCAGGACGCGAGCCAGTAGTACGAGGTGGGGCCGTCGGCCCCGCGGCACGCGTCGTGCCATGTCCCCGGGGCGAGCACGACCGCGGCGCCCGGAGGGATCAGGAAGGCGCGCACGTCGTCGGACGCGGGGGCGGTCGCCGCACTCGCCTCAGCCACCGCGAGCACGATGGCGCGCCCAGCGGGGAGCAGCGCCTCCTCGACATTCGCGTGGCGCTCCATCACCGTGCTGACGAAGGGGGCGCCGGGCGCGGAGGTCATCCCGAGACTCGGGGTCTCGCGGGTGATCGGCCGCTCATCGTAGGCGTCCGTCCAGTCGGAACCCGCGGTACGCACCAGCTCCGGTGCGATCCCGTCGAACGCGACGATCCTGCCGTAGGGAGCGAAGGACTCCGCGGTCAGGGCCTCGGCCGTGATCGTCCGGACCGGTGCTTCGGCGCTCACCGCGCGCTCCGCACGGCGGCCACCGCGTCCATGAGCCGTGCCACGTGGGCGGCGTCGACCACGCCGGTGTCGCGGTAGGTGTCCTTGAGGAAGCTGCCGACGATCGCGCCGTCGGCCGAGCGGAGCTGCTCGGCGGCGTTCGCGTCGGTCACGCCCGCGCCCACCACGAGCGGGAACCCGGACGGGAGAGCGGCTCGGAACCGCTCGATCTTCGACACGGCGGTCTCCATGCCGGTGCCGTCGCCCGTGACGACGATCGCGTCGGAGCGCTGCGCGCCGAGTGCGAGGTCCTCGGCCTCGGTGCGCCCGGAGCGGACCGGCTGGTACTTGAACCGGACGCCGCCGAGCACGAGCGCCCGGCTGGACGAGCGGCGCTCCGCGAGCCGAGCCGCATACTCATCGTCGTCAGCGGGCTCGAGGTGGCCGGCGACCGAGTCGAGCTGCACGAAGCCGACCGGGAATTCCTCGGCGAGGGCGAACGCCAGCTCGTGGTCGCGCAGCACGTTCAGGCCGATCACGGTCGTCGGCGCGTCGGCGCAGACGGCTTCGAGTGCGCGCCGCACGTCGTCCGAGTCGCCGAAGTAGTTCTCGACGATCACCGCGTCGACGCCGCCGTCGGCGAGGATGCTCGCCTCGGCGCGTGCGCGGGCCACCTTCTCGGCGGGGCCGTCGCCGCCGAGGTGGAGCATCGCGAGCACCGGCTTCGGCGTCGGGAAGAGCCCGCGCCAGCGGTCGAGGGCGGTCGGGTGCTGATTCATGTCGTTCACCGGGCGATCCGGCCTTTCTTCGAGGTCCACCGGAAGCGCTTCTCGAGCACGCTCTGGAGGATCATGATGAGCGAGACGACGACCAGGTAGTAGATGATCGCGACCGCGTAGTACTCGGCGTAGCGGTAGGTCGCCTGCACGCCGATCGTCGCCACGCGCAGCAGCTCCTGCAGCGAGATCACGCTCGCGATCGCGGTGAGCTTGACGAGGGCGACGAGCTCGTTACCGAGCGGGGGAAGCGCGATCCGGGTGGCCTGCGGCACGATGACCTTGAAGAAGGCCTGCACCGGGGTCATGCCGAGCGCGCGGGCCGCGAGCCGCTGCCCGTCGTCGACCGACATCAGCGCCGAGCGGAGCATCTCGGCGACGTAGGCCGCCTCGCTGATGCCGAGCGCGAGGATCGCCGCGATGAACGGGTTGTACCAGTCGCTGCGGAGCGCCGGGATCAGCTGCGGAAGGGCGTTCCAGCAGATGAGCAGGAGCAGCATGGAGGGCAGCGCGCGGAAGAACCACAGGTAGGTGTTCGCCGACGCGAGCGCCACCCGGCTCTTGGACGACTTCATGAGGGCGATGGCGAGCCCGATCGCGACGGCCAGCACGAGGCTGCCGAGGGCGACCAGCACCGCGACCACGGCGCCCTGCAGGTAGACCGGGGAGATCAGCTGCTCCCAGAAGATGGACGGATCAAAGCTCATTTCAACCTCATTCGATGGGTGCCCCGCGCCGGAGCGCGGGGCACCGGTCGGCTACAGCGCCTTCGTGTCGACCTTCGCGACGTCGTCGGGGTTCAGGCCGTACTTCTCGGCGAGCTTCGCGAGCGTGCCGTTCTCGATCAGGGTGTGGATCGCCTGCTCGACCTCGGGCGAGAGCTTGCTGCCCTTGTTCGTGAACGCGCCGAACCAGTAGCTCGAGGGGAAGAGGCCGGGCACGGCCTTCAGATCGTCGTTCTTCTTGGCGAGCGTCGCCGCCAGCACGGTGGTGTCCGCGAGGCCGTCGAGCTTGCCGCTGCGGATGGCCGGCACGGCGTCGACCGATCCCGGATATCCGGTGACCTCGATCGCTTTCTTCCCGGCGGCGGTGCACGTGTCGCTGACCTCCTTGACGTGCGCCTCGTCCTCGGTGCCGGTCTGCGCGGCGAGCCTCAACCCGCAGAGATCGAGCGGATCCTTCACCCGCCCCGCGACGCTGCTCCGCAGCACGACCTCGGTACCGGTGCGCAGCACGGGCACCGCGTCGGCCACCTGGACGCGCTTCTCGTTGACGTAGGCGCCCGACCAGACGAGGTCGCACTTGCCCGACTGCAGCCCCGGGATCAGACCGTCGAAGTCCATCACGTTGACCTTGGTCTCGACGCCGAGGAGCTTGCCGACCTCGCGCGCGGCGTCGACGTCCCAGCCGATGACCTTCCCGCTCGTGCCGTTCTCGTAGTACTCGAGCGGTTCGTAGCTCAGCGCGACGCAGTCGTTGAGCACGCCGGCCTCGTGCAGGCCCGCCGGCCCGCCCTTCGTGCCGTCGGTCGGGGCGTCCGAGCTGCAGGCCGTGAGGGACGCAGCCAGGATCGCTGCGGCGCCGATGCCGGCCAGGATCTTCGCGCGGTGTCGCATGGGGATCTCCTTCGATTCCGTGTTCGTGTGTGGTGCGGGATGAAACGGGTGGTGCCTGATGAGGGTGGGCGGCGCCGGAGTCAGACGGCGCTCGCGGGCGCGTCCGACCAGAGCCGGGCGCGCTGGCGATCCAGCTCGGCCCAGACGTCCGGCGCGTTCTTCAGCTCGTGCAGGAGCATGAGCGGGTGCCGGTCGGCGAGGGCGGCGATGACCCGGCGGACTTCGGCCGGATCGAGGATGCCGTCGCCCAGGCAGACGTGGTTGTCGTAGTGGTCGAGCACGATGCGGAGTCCCGCGTCGGCGCGCTCCTCCACGGTCCCCTCGATGGCGTACTCGGGAGCGAGCAGGCCGTTGCGGAAGTACTCGACCTCCTTCGCCGGGCAGTCGGAGAGGTGCAGCGCCGAGACCCGGTCGACGAGCCGCTCGTCGAGCACGTTCAGCGCGATCCACTCCGCGGACAGGGCCCGGATATCGCCTCCGGCCTTCCGCTCCAGCTCCCGCATCGCGGGCGTCAGCTCGACGTCGGGGAGCAGGAAGGATCCGGCGCCGCCGCGCAGCCCGGTGGCGTGCAGGAGGTGGTTGAGGTCCCAGCCCAGGCGCAGGCGGTCCGACGGATCGTGCACCTCCGCGAACACCCGGGCGAAGTCGTCCGCCGTCTGCGCGCCGAACTCGAGTCCCCAGCCGGCGTTCTCCAGCTCGATCACGGGGGAGGCGGCGTCGATGAGGCCGTGCTGCTCGAGCACGCGGAGGAATCGCTGGGTGAGCACGATCATGGCGTCGAGCACCGCTCGTCGGTCGACCGAGAACGCCCAGGCGCCGTCGACGGGCATGTAGTCGATCAGGTGGAACACGTAGGCGTCCGCGCCGAGATCGCGGGCGAGCGCGTACTCGTCGCGCCACCGGCCGAACATGTGGTCACCGGTGAGGTCGCCGAAGTACTCGCGGACCTTCTCGCTGCCCTCGAACCGTTCGACGAGCTCCCCATAGCCCACGTCCGCGACGAAGGGGGTCGGGGCCGCCCAGTAGGAGGAGTGGACGCGCCGCACCCGGGCGGCGCGGAGCGCGGCGAGCAGACGCTCGCGATCCTCGGAGGACGCCGCGAGGGGCTCGGTGCGCGGAGCCAGGTCGGCCATGAACACCTCGGCGCCCCGGACGCTGCGATCTGCGATCGCCGGGCCGGCTGCCTCGAGGTCGGCGGCCCGGCAGGTGACGTACTCGCGCACGTCGGCGATCGTCGGGGTCGGAACGGGAACAGCCGCGTGGTTCTGATCAGTGGACATGACGGAGGAACTCCTTGGTGCGCTCGCTCTGCGGATTCTCGAAGAAGCCCTCGGGCTCCTGCTGCTCGACGATGACGCCGTCGTCGAACAGGACGACCTCGTCGGCGACCCGGCGCGCGAAGCGCGTCTCGTGGGTCACGACGAGCATGGTCATCCCGTCGCGGGCCAGGCCCTCCATCACGCGGAGCACCTCGCCGACGAGTTCCGGGTCGAGCGCGCTGGTGGGCTCGTCGAAGAGCATGAGCTTCGGCTCCATCACCAGGGCGCGGGCGATGGCGACGCGCTGCTGCTGCCCGCCGGAGAGCTCCGAGGGGTACTTGCCGGCGTGGGCGCCGAGGCCGACCCGCTCGAGCATCATCACGGCGCGCTCCTCGGCCTCGCGGTGCGGCACGCGCTGCACCGTGGTCAGCCCGCTCATCACGTTCCGCGTCGCGTTCAGGTGCGGGAAGAGGTTGAACTGCTGGAACACCATGCCGACGGACTGCCGCTGCTTCGCGAGGATCCGCTCGGGTGCCGGGCGTTCGGACCCGGGCCCGCCGACGGTGCCCAGCCGCTGGCCATCGATCTCGATGGTCCCCTGGTCGGCGCGTTCCAGCAGATTGATGAGGCGGAGCGTCGTGGACTTGCCCGAACCGCTCGGACCGAGCATGGCCTTGACCTGCCCGGGACGGATCGAGAGATCGACGCCGCGCAGCACGGACCGATCTCCGTAGCTCTTGTGCAGGTTGCGCGCATCGAGCAGCGGCGTTGCTGCTGGCGCTGCGGGTGTGTCCACGGGCCCTCCTTCGGGTGACTCGCGCAGCGCTGGGACGGTGCGCAGGGACGACAGTAGCGGGAAGCGGAGAGCGGTGCGAGCGCAGAAATGCGGATGATCGCGCCCATTTCAAGCATTTTTGACCGAATCGAGCATTCTCGATGTTTCGGTGATGATCAGATCGGGCTCGCTTGTGCAAAACTGATCGCGCGGCGATGCAAGATTCTGTATAACGAATCGGTGACGAGAAAGTGGCGGCATGGACTTCGACGGAGCACTGATCGATGCACTGCGCGACAACGGACGGCTGCCGGTCAGCGAGATCGCGCGTCGGCTCGACGTCCCGCGGCGTCGGGTCCAAGAACGGATGCGCACGCTGCTGGACAGCGGGGCGATGCGGATCGTGGCGAACGTGCATCCGGCACTGCTCGGGATCCACACCTTCTGCGACGTGATGATCTGGGTCGACGGTGCGACCGCTCCGGTGCTCGAGGCGCTCCACCGCTTCCGCGAGGCGACCTTCATCACCGCGGTCGCGGGCAATTGCGACGTGGTCGTCGAGGTGGGGGCGGAGAGCCGGGCGCATCTCGATGAGCTGCTGGCCCGGATCCGCGCAGTGCCCGGAGTGCGTGAGACCGCGAACTCCCAGTTCGTCCGGATCTTCAAGAGCAGGTTCGAGACGGCGAGCGAACTCACCGAGACCGTCTTCCCCTCGCCCGACGGGACCGACGCGCGGATCATCGCTCTACTGCGCGAAGACGGGCGGATGCCGTATCGCGAGCTCGGAAGCGAGGTCGGGCTCTCGGTCGGTGCGGTGCGCGCGCGGCTGGCACGGCTCACGCAGAGCGGCATGCTGCGGGTCACTTGCGAGCTCGATGATCCGGGCCCGGCGCGCCGGATGCAGATGGGCGCGAGCCTCCGGCTGAGCGGCGAGAACCCGGAACTGATCGACGCGCTGCGGGCGATGCCCGCCGTCGAGTTCGGCGCGGTCGCGGTCGGCCAGTTCGACATCGTGATGACCATCTCGGGCCCCACGCTCCGCTCCCTGCACTCCGCCCTCGACGGGATCCGAGCCCTCGACGGGGTCAGCACCGTGACCTCGTGGATGCACCTGGACGTGGTGCGCGAGAGCTACGAGTGACGCGCCGGGATCAGCTCGCGCCGAGCCCGCCGCTCAGCCGGTCGTGGAAGTCGTTCGAGGTCGGGTTCATCCCGACGATCTCGACGGTCGTTCCGCGGTGGCCGTACTTGGTGACCACGGCGTCGAGTGCGGCGACGCTCGACGCATCCCACACGTGGGATCGGCTGAGGTCGACGACGACGCGCGCCGGATCCTCGGCGTACGCGAACTGGGTCGTGAGGTCGTTGCTCGACGCGAAGAACAGCTCGCCCGTCACGGTGTAGCGCGCCTGCGGCAGCCCGTCGACCTCGGTGAGCTCGCGCTCGACCGAGACGACGCGGGCCACGCGCCGCACGAACAGCACCGACGCGACGAACACCCCGGCGACCACGCCGATCGCGAGGTTGTGGGTTGCGAGCACGACGACCACGGTCGCCACCATCACCAGGGTCTCGCTGAGCGGCATGCGCTTCAGGGTCGACGGGCGCACCGAGTGCCAGTCGAAGGTGCTCGCGGATACGACGATCATGACGGCGACGAGCGCGGCCATCGGGATCACGGCCACCACGTCGCCGAGCGCGACGACCAGGATCAGGAGGAAGGCGCCCGCGAGGAACGTCGAGATGCGGGTGCGGGCTCCCGACACCTTCACGTTGATCATCGTCTGCCCGACGACGGCGCAGCCGCCCATGCCTCCGAAGAGGCCCGAGACGATGTTGGCGACGCCCTGCCCCCAAGACTCGCGGGTCTTGTTCGAGTGCGTGTCGGTGATGTCGTCGACGAGCTTCGCGGTGAGGAGCGACTCCATGAGCCCCACGAGGGCCATGCCCAGGGCGAACGGTGCGATGGTGGTGAACGTCTCCCAGGTCAGCGGCACGTTCGGCACGAACAGTTCGGGCAGGCTGCGCGGCAGCTCGCCCTGATCGCCCACGGTCGGCACGTTGATCGCGAACACGACGACCAGCACGGTGATGACGACGACGGTCACCAGCGGGGCGGGCACGACCCGCGTGATCCGCGGCAGCAGGATCAGGATCGCGAGGCCGCCCGCGACGAGCGGGTAGACCATCCACGGCACCCCGATGAGCTGCGGGAACTGCGCGGCGAAGACGAGGATCGCGAGCGCGTTGACGAAGCCGACCATGACGCTGCGCGGGATGAACCGCATCAGTTTCGCGACGCCGAGCGCGCCGAGCACGATCTGGAACACGCCTGCGAGCAGCACCGTGGCGATGAAGGTGTCGAAGCCGTATTGACGGGCCACGGGCGCGATCACGAGGGCGACGGCGCCGGTGGCCGCGCTGATCATCGCCGGCCGGCCGCCCACGAACGCGATGGTGACCGCCATGATGAACGACGAGAACAGGCCGACCTTGGGGTCGACGCCCGCGATGATCGAGAACGAGATCGCCTCGGGGATCAGCGCCAGCGCGACGACGAGTCCCGCGAGCACTTCCCGGGTGAGGAGGCGCGGGGACTTCAGGGCAGCGAGCACCGGGGAAGCCTAGCGGATGACGCGGTAGCCCTTCGCCGGGTCGAAGCCGTGGATCTCTCGGGTGTCGAGCGCGGCCATGAAGTCGAGCACCTCGGCCGTGATCACCTGGCCGGGGACGAGGACGGGGAATCCGGGCGGGTAGGGCGTCACGAACCCGGCGGACACCGGCTCCTCGCCGCGGCCGACGCGCTCGCGCAGCTCCTCCGGCGTGACGTATTCGATCAGCTGGCGGCGCTGCCCGTCGGTGAACGCGGAACGCAGATCGCCGTCCGGCAGCCCGGAACCGTGCGCATACGCCGGCGCGAACGCACTGAAGTCGGGCAGCGGCGGCATCTCCTCCGCGTCGGACGCGACGGGCGGCAGGCCGTGGGCGACGCGATCCCGCTCGAACCGTTGCGCGAGCTTCACGAGCACCTCGATGAGGTACGCGATCGCGCTGCGCGAGGTGCCGATGTTGGTCATGAACAGCACGGTGTTGCGGCTCGTCTTGTTGACCTGGATCCCGTACTGGTCCATGAGGTACTGGTGCTTGAACGTGTCGCCGTCGACGCCCGTGCGCGTGATCTCGATGGTGACCCGGCTCGGGTCCACGACGAACTCGTCGTCGTCCCAGGCCCGCCACATCTCGGCCAGTCCGTCGCGCAGCGGCATCGGCCGGCTGCTCCCGCGGTAGTCGGCGGGGACGAGGTCGTGGGCGGTCAGCACCCGGAAGGTGCGGCGCAGCAGCGGGTGCCGCGCGACGGCCTGCGCGAGGCTCGTCGCGAGGTCGAGCTGGCGCTGCACCAGCTCGAAGCCCTCGAGCTCCACCTGGCGCCGGCCGAGGTCGAGCGAGGCGAGGATCTGGTAGTTCGGCGAGGTCGAGGTGTGGGTCATGAACGCTTCGTGGAACGCGTACTCGGCCTCGAGCGCCCAGTCCTGGTCGTACACGTGGATCATGGATCCCTGTCGCAGCGCGGTCAGCGTCTTGTGGGTCGACTGGGTGGCGTACACGCGGATCCGGGCATCGGGCGCGGGCAGCAGCCGCTCGGACAGCCAGGCCGCGTCGTCGCGCGGCGCGCCGGTCTCGGGATCGAAGAGGCGCGCGCGCTGCTCCTCGTACGCGGACGCGTGCGCCGCGGAGCGGAGCCGGCCCTCGAGCCGTTTCGCCGCGGCCATCGCGGTGCGGCGCCGGGTCACGGGGTGGAAGGCCGCGAACGCGAACCAGGCCTCGTCCCAGAGGAACACGAGGTCGGGCTTGATCGCGAGGCACTCGGCCATCACGCGCTCGGGGTCGTAGACGATGCCGTCGAAGGTGCAGTTCGTCAGCGTGATCATGTGGACCTCGTCGAGCCGGCCCGCGGCCCGGTAGTCGAGGAGCAGCTGCTTGATCCGGCTGAGCGGAACGGCGCCGTAGAACGCGAAGTCGTTGAGCGGGTACGCCTCGAGGTAGGCGGTGCGCCCGCCCGTGAGCATGAGGGCGTGGTGGTGGGACTTGTGGCAGTTGCGGTCGACGAGCACCACGTCGTCGGGCTCGACGAGCGCCTGGTGCACGATCTTGTTCGCCGTCGAGGTGCCGTTGGTCACGAGGAAGGTGCGGTGCGCCCCGAAGGCGCGGGCCGCGAGATCCTGCGCCTTCTTGATCGCCCCCGTGGGCGCGAGCAGCGAATCGAGCCCGCCCGAGGTGGCCGAGGTCTCGGCGAGCAGCAGGTTCATGCCATAGAAATCGGCGAGGTCGCGGATCCACTTCGAACTGACGACCGAGCCGCCGCGGCCGACCGGGAGCGCGTGGAACACGCCGACCGGACGGCGGGCATGATCCTGGATCGCCGAGAAGAACGGGGTGTCGTAGAGGTGGGAGACGCGGCGCAGCAGCGAGAGGTGGAGCTCGAGCTGATCCTCCCGGCGGAACACGCGGCGGAACCGGTGTGTGAGGGCCCCCGCGAGATCCTCGATGTGGGCGCCCGCGACGAGGTACAGGTCGACCTCCGGTCGCAGCGCGGCGAGCGTGTCGGCGAGCTGCATGACCCGGTGCACCGAGGCGAGCGCGCTCCGCGAGGACGCGGGTGCCGCCCCCGGCTGCTGCTGATGCGCCAGCTCGATCGAGTCGCGCAGGTCGCGGCTCAGCGCCTGGCGGCTGCGGTCGCTGAACCCGGGGCGCACGATGCAGGCGAGGATGTTGGGGTTGGTGAGCAGCGCGGCGATGGCGTCGTCGGCGGACGGCACGATCACGAAGTCGTAGATGAACGCGTCGGCGCTGGTGCGCAGTCGCTGGGCCTCGGCGTAGAGCGCGTCGCGGTCGCCCGCGGTCGTCTCATCGACGAGCAGCACCTCGAAGCGCGGGCGGGGATCCTGATCGTCCTGCTGCTCGGCGAGCTCCGCGTCGTCGAACGAGTCCTCCGCCGAACCCGGCACCGTGGTGCGGCGCAGCCGGTGGACCACCCGGCCGATGCGATCGAGCGCGCCCGCGGCATCGCCCTGCGCCAGCAGCTCGCCGATCTGGCGCACGTAGCGCTGGCCGAAGCCGGCCCAGTAGAGCTCGATCGTCTCGAGGGCCCTCAGGGAACGGCGGATCTCGCCGTCGCTCGCGAGCGCATCGCCCGAGTTCCCCTCGAGCGCGATCCGCTTCACGGCGAAGCGCAGGAACTCCCACGCATCGCTGCGCAACCGCCAACTGCTCGCCGGCATGCCCGGATCGCGTTCGAGCTGGTTCTCAAGCGTGGGGGTCATCGGTGACGTCTCCTTCGGGCAGCGGTGCGCAGGCCACGCTCCGAGCTGTCCCCCCGGTGCGATTCGGTGTCCGAGTCTACGCGGAGAGGTATGCCCCGACGGTCAAGATGACGGCCCCGGTCGCCCGGCATCCCGGACAGCCGGAGGGGCGCGCGGGCGCATAGACTGTGAGGCATGGCGAATGCGTTCGATCGGAAGCACCGGATCGCGGTGCTGGGCGGCGGTCCCGGCGGATACGAGGCGGCGCTCGCGGGCGCCCAGCTGGGGGCCGAAGTGACCCTCATCGAGAGAGTCGGCGTCGGCGGGGCCGCCGTGCTCACCGACGTGGTCCCTTCCAAGAGCCTCATCGGCACGGCCGGCGGCGTGCAGGCCGTGCGCGACTCGGGCAAGCTCGGCGTGCAGGCGTTCGTGCCCGGCGGCGACGGCAAGCCCGTCCGCCCCGAGATCGCCGTCAACCTCAAGGCCGTCAACAAGCGCCTGCTCGCCATGGCGGCGGCGCAGTCCGACGACATGCACCGCACCCTCGAGCAGGCCGGCGTGCGCATCGTGCACGGCGAGGGCCGCCTCGACGGTCCCAACGCCGTGGTCGTGGCGACCACGGCGGGCGCCGAGGGCACCGACTTCGACCGCATCGAGGCCGACACCATCGTCGTCTCGGTCGGCGCGAGCCCGCGCGAGCTCGACAGCGCGAAGCCCGACGGCGAGCGGATCCTCACCTGGAAGCAGCTGTACGACCTGCCCGCGATCCCCGAGCACCTCGTGGTCGTCGGCTCCGGCGTCACCGGTGCCGAGTTCGCGAACGCCTACCGCACGCTCGGCGCCGAGGTCACCCTCGTGTCGAGCCGCGAGCAGGTGCTCCCCGGCGAGGACAAGGACGCGGCGGCCGTGATCGAGCGCGAGTTCAAGCGCCTCGGCATGAACGTCATGTCGAAGTCGCGCGCCGACTCCGTGACCCGCACCGAGAACGGCGTGCTCGTCGAGCTCTCCGACGGCCGCACCATCGAGGCGTCGCACTGCCTGATGGCCGTCGGCTCGATCCCCAACACCGCGGGGCTCGGCCTCGAGGAGGCCGGTGTCGGCCTGACCGAGAGCGGGCACATCCACGTCAACAAGGTCGCGCGCACCTCGATCCCGTCGATCTACGCGGCCGGCGACTGCACCGACTTCTACCCGCTGGCCTCGGTCGCGGCGATGCAGGGGCGCACCGCGATCATGCACGCGCTCGGCGACTTCGTGCGCCCCATCGACCTGCGCAACGTCTCGTCGAACGTCTTCACCTACCCCGAGATCGCGACCGTCGGCTGGAACGAGCACAGCCTCGCCGACGCGAGCGACATGGCCAAGGCCATCTCGCACACGATCCCGCTCAGCGTGAACCCGCGCGCGAAGATGATTGGCTTCACCGACGGCTTCGTGAAGCTGTTCGCCTGGCAGGCCTCCGGCACCGTCATCGGCGGCGTCATCGTGTCCCACCGCGCGAGCGAGCTCATCTTCGGTCTCGCCCTCGCCGTCGAGCACCGGCTCACGGTCGACCAGGTCGCCTCGGCGTTCACGGTCTACCCGTCGATGACGGGCGCGATCACCGACGCGGCCCGCGCGCTGCACCAGCGGTGAGCGGCGCCGTGCGCACGCGCCGTCCCGCGGCGAACGCGGTCCTCGGCCGACGCGCGCTGCTCGGCGGTGCGCTCGGGCTCGTCGGCGTGGGCGCCGCGGCGCTCGTCGGCTGCACTCCGGCGAAGCCGAAGTTCGTGCCGTCCGAGGACGGCGTGCAGGCCGCGGTCACCGTGAAGGTCGTCGACAACGCGTACGAGCCCGCCGAGGTCTCGATCGCCCCGGGGCAGGCCGTGCGGTGGGAGTTCATCGGCCCGGACCAGCACGACGTGATCCAGTCCGACGGGGAGTTCGCGAGCAAGCTGCAGCGCGAGGGCAGTTACACGCACCGGTTCGCCAAGGCCGGCGACTACGCGTACCTGTGCTCGATCCATCCCGAGATGAAGGGCGTCGTGCACGTCACGGCGGCCTAGTCGGGCCGGCGGCCGGGCGTAGGCTGACCGCATGACTGAGCAGCGCTCGCACGACGGCCTCGTGCTTCCCCCGATCGGCTTCGGCACCTACCGCCTGAACGGCATTGCGGGCGCCGCGGCGGTCAGGAGCGGCATCGAGGCGGGCTACCGCCTCATCGATTCCGCGTTCAACTACGAGAACGAGGGAGCGGTGGGGCGCGGGGTGCGCGATGCCGCGGTCGACCGCGACGAGCTGATCGTCACGAGCAAGCTCCCGGGTCGGCATCACGCGACCGACGCCGCGCTCCGCACGATCCAGGAGAGTGTCTTCCGCACCGGCCTCGACCGTATCGACCTGTACCTGATCCACTGGCCGAACCCGATCAGCGGCGACTTCGTCGCTGCCTGGCGCGCGCTCATCGAGGCGCGCGAGCGCGGGCTCGTGCGGCACATCGGCGTCTCCAATTTCCTGCCCGAGCACCTCGAACGGCTCGAGGCCGAGACGGGCGTGCGGCCGTCGGTCAACCAGATCGAGCTGCACCCGTTCTTCCCGCAGGAGGAGCAGCTGGCGTACCACCGCGAGCGCGGCATCATCACGGAGGCGTGGAGCCCCGTGGGGCGTGGGCCGATCATGGCCGCGGAACCCGTGGTGCAGCGCATCGCCGCAGCCCATGGCATCTCGCCCGTGCAGGCGATCCTGGCCTGGCACGTCGCCCGCGGTGCGGTGCCGATCCCGAAGTCCGCGGATCCGGGCCGACAGGCCGAGAACCTGCGGGCCGCCGATGTGCGGCTCTCGGCAGAGGAGGTCGCCGAGATCACGGCGCTCGGCCGCCCCGACGGCCGGTTGAAGGATCAGGACCCCGCGGTCTACGAGGAGTTCTGACTCACGGCCCGGCGTGGCGCCGAGGGCGCCCGGGTCAGGCCGCGGACGCCTCGTCGATCGTGGCCTCAGGAGCCGCGATCCGCAGTGAGACGAGCTGCTCGGCCCGCGTCGGCGCGACGTGCACGGTGATCAGTTCGTCGGCGTCCGCGTGCTTCGCGAACGCCTCCAGCTCCTCGCGCACGCGCTTCGGTCCGCCGATCGCGGTGTAGCGCAGCATCCCGCGGATCTCCTGCCCGGCGGGGGTGTCCAGGAGCGGCGCCGCCTCGTCGGCCGTGAGCTCGCGCTCGCGCCCGCGCGACAGGAATCGGCGGACCCGGTCGAGCTCGGCCCGGGTGAACAGCGCTTCGGCTGCCTCGTCGGTCTCGGCCGCGACCACGTTGACGCCCGCGATCACGTGCGGCTCGGGGTGCCCCTCGCGCGGCTGGTAGGTGGCGCGGTAGTGCGCGACGGCGCCCGTCAGCGCCTGCGGCGCGAAGTGCGAGGCGAAGGCGTAGGGGAGGCCGAGCTGCGCGGCGAGGCTCGCGCCGAACATGCTCGACCCGAGGATCGTGAGCGGCACCTTCGTGCCGCGGCCGGGGTAGGCGTTGACGGCCGCGCGCGGTAGCTCGTCGGACAGGTACGCCTGCAGCTCGAGCACGTCGCTCGGGAAGCTCTCGGACGCGGAGTGCGTGCGGCGCAGCGCGCGGAAGGTGGCGCCGTCGCTGCCCGGTGCGCGTCCGAGGCCGAGGTCGATGCGGCCGGGGTGCAGTTCTGCGAGGGTGCCGAACTGCTCGGCGATCACGAGCGGCGAGTGGTTCGGGAGCATGATCCCGCCGGCACCCAGGCGGATCGTGCTCGTGTGCGCCGCGATGTGCGCGATGAGCACCGAGGTCGCGCTCGATGCGATCGAGGGCATGTTGTGGTGCTCGGCGTACCAGACCCGGCGGTAGCCGCCGGCCTCGGCCGCGCGGGCCAGATCGACCGAGTGGGACAGCGCCGACCGGATGTCTCCGTCCTCTTCGATTGCGGCGAGGTCGAGCACGGAGAGCGGAACGGCAGTCATGCGGAGTGCAACCGGGGCGCTCGGGCGCCTATTCCCCGCGACTCGCCGCGATCGGCGGCTCGCCCACCGAGCTGCGGCTCGCGTCGATGAGGCGGATCATCGACCCGTGGAGCTCGCGCAGCTCGTCCTCGGTCATGTCGAGCCGCTGCGCCATCTGCGGCGGGACCTCGAGCGCGCGGGTGCGCAGCGCACGTCCGGCGTCGGTGAGCGTGATGTCGAGACGGCGCTCGTCAGCGGCGGATCGCTGCCGCGCGAGCAGACCCTGCTGCTCCAGCCGCTTGATGAGCGGAGACAGGGTCGACGCGTCCTGATGCAGGAGCGTCGCGAGACTGCCGAGGCTGAGCCGTTCGTGCTCCCAGAGGGCGAGCAGCACCAGGTACTGCGGGTGCGTGATCCCCAGGGGGTCGAGCACCGGCTTGTACGCCGCGACGATGCTGCGCGAGGCGACGGTCAGGGCGAAGCACACCTGGTGGTCGAGGGAGAGCGGGTCCGCTGCGGTCATCCCTCGATTATCGCGGATCGGTTCCTGGGCGTATGGTTATTTCATGCACCAAGTATTCGTGCATGAACGAATGGAGGATCCGTGTCCGACGAGCGCACCACGACCGAGACCGCCGAGACCGTCGCGGCCCACCGGCCCGCCCGCGAGGGGGAGGGGCTCTTCGCTCCGCGCAGCGATCGCGCGCACCCGCTGACGATCCCCGTGTTCGTCGTATCGGCGCTCCTCGTCTTCGGCGGCTTCTACCTGATGGGCCTCGCACCGAGCATCGCGGGAGCCGAGCTGTGGCTGTTCCTCGCCGGGATCCTCGTCGACACGATCGGGTTCTGGATCGCCTTCGGCTGGTGGCAGGCTCGCGACCTCTGAGTCTTCCTCGCGATACTGGAGGCATGACCCTTCCCGACGGCTACCGCATCATCCCGCTCGACGACCGCGCCCGTCTCGACGACGTGCTCGAGGTCGACACGTGGGCGTTCCCCATCGAACACGGCCTCGACGAGCTGCGGCAGCTGCCCAGCCCGCTGCCCTGGGGCCGGATGTGGGGTATCGAGGCCGTCGAGCCGCCCGCAGGATCCCTGGCGCCCGCGAACGCCCTCGCCGGGATGTACGGCGCCTACGACCTGCGCGCCTTCCCGGTGCCCGGCGACGAGACCGCGTGCAGCTGGGTGACCTGGGTCGGCGTGCACCCGAGCCACCGCAGGCGCGGCCTGCTTCGATCGATGATCGCCCACCACTTCGCCGAGGCGCGCGGACGCGGGGAATCGCTGTCGGTGCTCAACGCCGCCGAGGCGGGGATCTACGGCCGCTTCGGTTACGGGCACGCGGCGCCCACCCTGTCGCTCACTGTGCCACGGGGCGCCGAGCTGCGCCCGGTGGCAGGATCCGACGCCCTCCGCGGCGAGTTCCTCACCTGGGACCCCGAGGCGCACGGCGATCTCGTCGGCGCGCTGCATCGCTCGGTCGCGCAGGTGCCCGTCGGGATCGGCCGCCCGGGATGGGCCACCTGGGAGACCCCGGAGCTGCGCCGCGCGCAGGACGCCGACCCGGCGATCCTGCACCGCGGCAAAGAGGCGCTGCGGCTCCTCGTCGTGAGCGACGCGTCCGGGCAGGCGCAGGGATACGCGCGGTTCCGGCGATCCGTCAACTGGGACGGCGCGGTACCCGACGGCACGGTGGAGGTGCGCGACATTGTCGCCCTGACCCCCGCTGCGGCGCACCGGCTCTGGAGTCTGCTGCTCGACCTCGACCTCACGAACCGCGCGACCGTCGACATGCTGCCCGTCGACGACCCGATCATGCACCTGCTCATCGACGTGCGGGCCGCCGAACCGCGCCTGCGCGACCTCGTCTGGGTGCGGATCCTCGACCTGCCCGCCGCCCTCGCCGCCCGCCGCTACGCGGCACCCATCGACCTGGTGCTCGACGTGCACGACGCGTTGATCCCCGAGAACGCGGGGCGCTGGCGCGTCACCGTGACGGAGGCGTTCGGGCCCGCGTCCGTGGAGCGGGTCGGTGCTGGTGGTGTTCTTGGTGCTGGTGTTCGTGGCGCCGGTGGCGTTGCCGATCTCGTGCTCGACATCGACGCGCTCGGCGCGGCGCACCTCGGCTCGACGTCGCTCGCGGCGCTCGCGCTCGCGGGCCGCGTCGAGGCGCGGGATCCGCGCGTGCTGGCCGCGGCCGCCGTCGCGTGGTCGTGGCCCATCGCGGCCGGTGCCGACTGGGAGTTCTAGGCTGTTGCTGCGGTTGCTGCCTGGTCGCCCCGGTCTGCCTGGTCCGCCTGGTCCGCCGAAGGAGATCCGGCGTGAGAAGGACCATTCCGCCGGATTGCTCCTTCGGAACGCGGATCTCCTTCGGACGCCGGGGGCATCGAGCACCCACGAACGTTCGATGCTATTCTGGAGGAGCGCGGGGCAGTAGCCCCAAGAAGTGAGCCTGGCAGTCTTCCGGACGGTACGACGAGCCGGGCTCGTGCTCTTTCCCGGCCTATTCGGCAAGGCGTACGACGCCGCCGATCAGAGGTTCGGAGCGGCGGCGCCAATCCCCGCCGGCCTGGCAGCACCACGCAACCGCGTCGCTGACCCAGAGCAGCGGATATTCGTGCGGTGAGGCGTGATCGTAGGAGAGGCTGCGGCGGTAGTTCCTCTGATCCAAGCGTGCTCGTATGACGCGTCGGTCGGAAACCTGGACGGATTCATTGCGTTCGAGGATCAGACGCGATGCCGACGAATCGACGAGATCATCGATGAGGTGTTCGAGGCATTGGGTCCGTGCCGCGGCTGGAACCTGATGCGGTGCGATGTACACCTGAGCCGTGACGTCGAGGGCTGCCATCTCGGACAGTAGGCGTTTCCGAGAAGAATCGGATTCGCTCTTGAAATGGATGCGACGTTGACCTCTGCGGACGAGTCCGCGCAGTTTTTGGTTCGTCTCCGCGTGCGAGGAACTCGAGGTGAAGCTCGCGGCCAGGATGAACTCCCTGGCTTTTGACTCATCGACGAACACCGAGCTTCGGGCTGGAAAAGCCGCGAGGTCGGTCACTTCGCACGCCGGAGCTTGCCGTCTTTGCCTTCGCGGACGATGCCGCGTTCGACAGCGCGTGCGATCGCCGTGCTCAACGCGTTCCTCGGATTGATCCAGGTCTGCTCGCCCCAGCGTGCGAAGAACGCCTGGTGGAGTTCTTCCCGTGTCAGACCGGAGCGGGATTCCTCCACGACGAATCGAACCATCTCGACCGATCTCACCCGGCCGCCTTCGAGGCGGAAATCGAAGTCCTCTCCTGCGGGCGCAGGCGGGAGAAGGGGAGCCGCCGACGCGTCCTGGGTCGCGTTGGAGTCGTCATTGCGGGTCATCGCCTGAATTGCCTGGATGGCCTGGGCCAGATGTTCCTGGAGAGCCTGCTCTGCTGCGAGGTCCGCTTCGAGAGAGGCGAGTTTGCGGCTTGACGCGATTCGCTGGGATTCGAAGGTTCGCAGGACTGTGGGCAGTGACACATCGGACATGTGGAGAGGCTATCGCTAACATGTGGGCGGTTACAAGTTGAACGTGAGTGTTCTGTTTGCTTCATGTGTGGATGTGGTGTGGCATGCGGTGGGCTGAGGCCGTGAGCGTGTGTGGTACCTGATCCTGATACCGCGTTCGTGTCGCTCGGTCCGCTTCCGAAGGTGATCCGGCGTGAGAAGGACGATTCCGCCGGATTCCTCCTTCGGAACGCGGATCTCCTGGGGGAGGCCCGGCGCATCCGTGCGGGAACAGCACAAGGCGCCCGGACTCCCTCGGAGCCCGGGCGCCTTGCGCTGTGCGTCTGGGTTACTCGGCGTCGACGATGTTGAGCAGCACGTGGCCGTTCGACACAGTCTGGCCGAGGGGTGCGTCGATGCCGCGCACGACGCCGTCGCGGTGCGCGTAGATCGCCTGCTCCATCTTCATGGCCTCGAGCACGACGACGAGTTCGCCGGCCTCGACCTGCTGGCCCTCTTCGACGGCGAGCTTCACGACGGTGGCCTGCATGGGGGCCGCGACCGAGTCGCCCGTCGCGGCGGAGACACCGGCGCCCTTCGCGCGCTTGGGTGCGGGACCGCGAGTGATCTGCTGGTCGGCGAGCGGGATCAGGGTGGCGGGCATGACGACCTCGACGCGGCGTCCGTCGACCTCGACCACCACGGTCTGGCGCTTCGGATCCTGCACGACGGGGGCGACCTCACCCTCCCACGGCTCGATGTCGTTGTGGAACTCGTTCTCGATCCACAGGGTGTAGACACCGAATCGACCGTCGGGCGCGGTGAACGCCGGGTCGCGGACGATCTTGCGGTGGAACGGGAGCACGGTGGGCAGGCCCTGGATCTCGAACTCGTCGAGGGCGCGGCGGGAGCGCTCGAGCGCCTCCTCGCGGGTCGACCCCGTGACGATGAGCTTGCCGAGCATCGAGTCGAAGGAGCCCGAGATGACGTCGCCGGACTGCACGCCGGTGTCGACGCGGACACCCGGGCCGAGCGGCGGACGGAAGAGCGCGACGGGGCCCGGCGCGGGGAGGAAGCCGTTGCCCGGATCCTCGCCGTTCAGACGGAACTCGAAGGAGTGGCCGTGCGCGATCGGATCGGCGTAGTCGATGACGCCGCCCTCGGCGATCCGGAACTGCTCGCGCACGAGGTCGATGCCGGTGACCTCCTCGGAGACGCAGTGCTCGACCTGGAGGCGGGTGTTGACCTCGAGGAACGAGACCGTGCCGTCCTTCGCCACGAGGAACTCGCAGGTGCCGGCGCCCACGTAGCCGACCTCCTTGAGGATCGCCTTCGACGAGGAGTAGAGCTGCTCGATCTGCTCGTCGGTGAGGAATGGCGCGGGCGCCTCCTCGACGAGCTTCTGGTGGCGGCGCTGCAGCGAGCAGTCGCGGGTGGAGACGACCACCACGTTGCCGTGGGCGTCGGCGAGGCACTGGGTCTCGACGTGGCGGGGCTTCTCGAGGTACTTCTCGACGAAGCACTCGCCGCGGCCGAACGCGGCGACGGCTTCGCGGGTGGCCGACTCGAACAGCTCGGCGACCTCGTCGCGCTCGTAGGCGACCTTGAGGCCGCGGCCACCGCCGCCGAAGGCGGCCTTGATGGCGATGGGGAGACCGACCTCGTCGGCGAAGGCGAGCACCTCGTCCGCGTTCTCGACCGGGTCGCTGGTGCCGGCCGCGAGGGGCGCGCCGACCTTCTCGGCCACGTGGCGCGCCGAGACCTTGTCGCCGAGGCGCTCGATGGCGTCGGGGCTCGGGCCGATCCAGGTCAGCCCGGCGTCGATGACGGAGCGGGCGAACTCGGCGTTCTCGGCGAGGAAGCCGTAGCCGGGGTGCACGGCGTCGGCGCCCGAGCGGCGGGCGACGGCGAGGATCTTGTCGATGACGAGGTAGGTCTCGGCGCTGGTGGTTCCGTTCAGCGCGTAGGCCTCGTCGGCGAGCTGGGCGTGCATCGCGTCGCGATCCTGATCGGCGTAGATCGCGACCGAGGCGATCCCGCTGTCTTTCGCGGCGCGGATGATGCGGACGGCGATCTCGCCGCGGTTGGCGATGAGCACTTTACGAATGCGCGACATGCTCAACAGCCTATTGGAGGGGTGGCCCCGATCCTTGGATATGCACGACAAACCTCTCGGAGAATCGTTGCCGATGGCTACAGTGCTTCGCCCTCCCCAGCGCATCTGCGCGGGATCCGTCGCGGTGGCGGTGGCCTGCCGCTACGCTGGCCTCCAGACGAGTGGATCCGCTGCAGAAGCGGCTCCAGAACTCGGCACCGAACCGCGCGAAGGAGCAACCCGAATGGCACAGAACTCCGTGAACCTCGACGACCTTATGCAGCAGATTCCCCTGGGCGATCTCGCCCAGCGTTTCGGCGTCGACGAGAGCACCATGGGCGCGGCGGTGCAGCAGGCGCTGCCCGGCCTGCTCGGCGGCATGGCCGTCAACGCGCAGGACGCCGAGGGCGCGGGCAAGCTCGAGGCCGCGCTCGGCAAGCACGCTCCCGCGTCCGGCACCATCGACCTCAACGCGATCGACGAAGAGGACGGCGGCAAGATCGTCAACCATGTCCTCGGCGACAAGCAGGGCGAGGTCGCCCAGGCGCTCGGCGCGAACAGCGGCGATTCGACCATCGCGAAGCTCATTCCCGTGCTGCTCCCGCTGCTCGCCCCCATCGTCATGCAGTTCCTCTCGGGCGCGTTCTCGAAGCAGCAGTCGGGCTCGGAATCGGCTTCGAGCTCGGGCGGCGGCATCGGCGATCTGCTGGGCGGCCTGCTCGGGGGTGGATCCGGCGGCGGGCAGTCGTCCGGTGGCGGGCTGGGCGACCTGCTGGGCGGCCTGCTCGGTGGTGGATCCGGCGGGCAGTCGGCCGGCGGTGGGCTGGGCGACCTGCTCGGCGGGCTCTTCGGCGGCAAGAAGTAGTCGCAGCCGCGACCGCAGCCGCAGCTGCCGGGCCCGGACGTCATGTTCCGGGCTCGCGCAGCGGCATCTTCTAGACTGGCGTCGTGGTCAACCCAGACATTCAGGGGCGCACGTATCCGCCCACCGAGCCCTACCAGGTCGGACGCGAGAAGGTGCGCGAGTTCGCTCGTGCCGTCCTCAGCTCGGCCTCGATCCATCACGATCCCGAGGCCGCGCGCGCCGCGGGCTATGCCGACGTGGTCGCTCCGCCGACCTTCGCGGTGGTGGTGCAGGAGAGCACGCTGCAGCAGCTGCTCGCCGACCCCGAGGCGGGGATCGACTTCTCGCGCGTCGTGCACGGCGACCAGCGCTTCAGCTACACCCGGCCCATCGTCGCGGGCGACGAGCTCACCGCGACGCTCACCGTCGCGTCGGTCAAGCAGCTCGGTGGCCACTCGATGGTCACCGCGTCGAGCGAGATCGTCGATGCGGACGGCGCGCACGTCGTGACCGCGCTCTCGACGCTCGTGGTGCGAGGAGGAGACGAATGACCGCCCAGGCCCCGACCTTCGAGTCGCTCACGACCGGCGACGTGTTCAGCGAGGCGACGCTCGAGCTCACCCGCGACCGCCTCGTCCGCTACGCGGGCGCATCGGGCGACTTCAACCCGATCCACTACCGCGACGACGTCGCGCAGTCGGTCGGTCTGCCCGGCGTGCTCGCGCACGGCATGCTGACCATGGGCGCGGCCGCGTCGCCCACGATCGAGCTCCTCGGCGCCGCGGCCAGCGTGGTCGACTACCAGTCGCGCTTCACCCGCCCCATCCCGGTGGACGCCGAAGCCGGCGCCGAGGTCACGGTCACCGCGACCGTCGGCCCCCTCGATGCCGAGGCCCGCACCGCGCGCTTCGACCTCAAGGTGGTCTTCGACGGGCAGACGGTGCTCGGCAAGGCGCAGCTGCTGGTGGCCTTCGCGTGACCGAGACCTCCTCGGGCGGGCACGCGGGCGCCGACCTCGCGGCCGACACGCCCTTCTCCGAGCTGACCACCATGCGGGTCGGGGGGCCGGCGGAGCACCTCATCGAGGCGCGCAGCTCCGACGAGCTGGTGCGCGCCGCGCTGCAGCTGTGGGAGTACGACGACCCGTGGCTGCTGCTCGGCGGCGGCTCGAACACGGTCATGGCCGACGAAGGGTTCGAGGGCACCGCGGTGCTCGTGCGCAACACGGGGATCGAACGCATCGACGCCGAGCCCGGAACGGTGCGCCTGCGCGTGCAGGCCGGACACAACTGGGACGAGCTCGTCGAGACCTGCGTCGAGCACGGCTGGGCCGGAATCGAAGCGCTCTCGGGGATCCCCGGGCTCGCCGGTGCGGCTCCGGTGCAGAACATCGGCGCCTACGGCCAGGAGCTCTCCGACGTGCTCCACTCGATCACCTTCCTCGATCGCGAGATCGGTGAGGTGCTGCGCATCCCCGCCGCGGAGCTCGAGCTCGACTACCGCAGCTCCTCGATCAAGTCCGGCCGCGAGGGCGTAGTGCTCTCCATCGACCTGCTGCTCACCGAGAGCGAAGACACGGCCAACCCGCTGAGCGCCCCCATCGCCTACGGGCAGCTCGCCGACGCGCTCGGTGTCACGGTCGGCGACCGGGTGTCGATCCGCGAACTGCGCCGTTCGGTGCTGCGGCTCCGCGCCTCCAAGGGCATGGTGCTCGACGCAGCCGACCACGACACGTGGAGCGCCGGCTCGTTCTTCACCAACCCGATCATCACCGAGCGATCCGCCCGCGGCCTGCCGACGAACGCGCCCCGGTTCCCGGTCAAGGGCCTCGAACCGGCACCCGCCGTGACCACCTTCGAGGAGCTCGAGGCCGGCGTGCCGCTGCGCGTGCCGCCGACCCCGCAGCCCCCGCAGGTCAAGCTCTCGGCGGCCTGGCTCATCGAGAACGCCGGGATCCCCAAGGGCTTCCGGATCCCGGGCTCCGGCGCGTCCATCTCCGAGAAGCACACCCTCGCGATCACCAACCGCGGAGCGGCCACGGCCGAGGACGTCGCACAGCTCGCGCGCTTCGTGATCCAGCTCGTGCAGTCGGAGTTCGGCGTGATCCTGGTGCCCGAGCCGAACCTCATCGGCATCGAGCTGTAACCCGGGCGCCGTGCGGATCCAGATCGTGGGCCGGGGCCGCATGAGCGCGGCCCTGGCCGCCGCGCTCGCGGCCGACGACCTCGACGTCACCATCGGGGGCCGCGGCGCCGACGGCACCGGGCCCGACGGCTCGCCCGTCGACCTCGTGCTGCTCGCCGTGCCCGACGCCGCCATCGCCGACGCGGCGACGGCCATCCGGCCCGGACCGCTGCTCGGGCACCTCTCCGGCGCGACCGGCCTCGGAACGCTCGGCGCTCGGGACGGCTTCAGCCTGCACCCGCTGCTCACGGTCACGGGAGGCCCGACCGCGGGCGACACCGGCACGAGCGGCGAAGGCACGAGCGGCGAAGACACCGCCTTCGCCGGCGCCTTCGCCGCGATCGACGGGACGAACGAGCACGCCCGCGCCGCCGCGGAGTCGCTCGCCGAGCGTCTCGGCCTGCGCGTCTTCCGGATCGCCGAGCGGGATCGCCCGGCGTATCACGCGGCGGCCTCGGCGGCCGCCAACTTCCTGGTCGTGGTCGAGGGCCTCGCCGAACGGCTGGCCGCCACCGCGGGCGTGCCCCGCGAGGCGCTCGCACCGCTCGCCGAGGCCGCGCTCGCGAACTGGGCCCGAGAGGGCGCCGCGGCGGCCCTCACCGGTCCCGTCGCGCGCGGGGACGACGAGACGGTCGCGCGGCAGCGCGCCGCAGTCGCGGAGCGCGCACCGTCCGACCTCGACCTCTTCGACGCGCTCGTCACGGCGACGCGCGCGCTCGCCGCCCAGCAGAAAGGCTCCCGATGAAGATCGTCCGCACCGTGCAGGACCTGCGCCGCGAACTGGACGAGGCCCGGGCCGACGGGCGCGGCCGTGTCGGCTTCGTGCCGACCATGGGCGCGCTCCACGAGGGGCACCTGTCGCTCGTGCGCGCGGCGCGCGCCGAGAACGACGTCGTGGTGCTGTCGATCTTCGTGAACCCGACCCAGTTCACCGAGGCCGCCGATCTCTCCGGCTACCCACGCCAGGAGGCCGCCGACGCCGCGCTCGCCGAGGGCGCCGGCGTCGACCTGATCTTCGCCCCCGAAGCCTCCGAGGTGTACCCGAGCGGCTTCGCCACGACCGTGCACCTCTCGGGCGCTCTCACCGAGACGCTCGAGGGCGCGGCCCGCGGCGGCGCGCACTTCGACGGTGTGGCCACCGTCGTCGCGAAGCTGCTGCTCGCGGTCGGGGCCGACGCGGCCTACTTCGGGCAGAAGGACGCCCAGCAGGTGCTCGTCGTCACGCGCATGGTCGCCGACCTCGGGATCCCGACCCGGATCGTCGCCTGCCCGACCTCGCGAGACGACGACGGACTCGCCCGGTCGAGCCGCAACGTCCGCCTGAGCGCCGAGGACCGGACGCGCGCGCTCGCGATCCCGCGCGCGCTCGCGGCTGCGGCCGCGGCGGTGAGCGGCGGCGAGGCCTCCGCGGAGGCGGTGCACGGGGTCGCGGCCGCGGTCCTCGCCGACGCCGGGATCGAACCCGAGTACCTCGCGTTCGTGGATCCCGCATCGCTCGAGCCCGTACGTACGATGGACGCACCCGTGCTGTGCGCGATCGCGGCCCGTGTCGGAGAGGTGCGCCTCATCGACAACGCCGTGATCGAGCCGGTCGCTGGAACCGAAGGAGGGGCGGCATGACCCGCATCACCATTCCCGAGCTCGAGGCCAAGAAGGCTGTGGGCGAGCCCATCGTCATGGTCACGGCCTACGACTTCCCGGGCGCCCGGGCCGCCGAGCGCGCCGGCGTCGACATGGTGCTGGTGGGCGACTCGGGCGCGCAGGTCGTGCTCGGACACGACTCCACCGTCTCGGTCACCACCGACGAGATGCTCGTGCTCGCGAAGGCCGTGCGCCGCGGCACCGAGCACGCCTTCATCGTGTGCGACGTCCCGTTCGGATCGACCGAGGTGTCGGACGCGCAGGCCGTCGAGACCGCGATCCGCTTCGCGAAGGAGGCGGGCGCCGACTCGGTCAAGCTCGAGGGCGGATCCGAGGCGAGGCTCAGTCGGATCCGCGCGATCGTCGCGGCGGGGATCCCCGTCGTGGGGCACATCGGCCTCACTCCGCAGACCGCGGTCGCTCTCGGCGGGCTCCGTGCGCAGGGGCGCACCACCGCGAGCGCCGAGCGGCTCGTCGCGGAGGCGCTCGGCGTGCAGGCCGCGGGCGCGTTCTGCCTGGTGATCGAGGCGGTTCCGGCCGAGATCACCGAGCTGCTGCGTTCCGCGCTGCGGATCCCGATCATCGGGATCGGCGCGGGTCGCGTCGACGGTCAGGTGCTCGTGCTGCACGACCTGCTCGGCATCACCGAGGGGCGCACGGCCAAGTTCGTGAAGCGCTTCGGCACCGTCGGCGACGACATGACCGCCGCGCTCTCCGCCTACGCCGCGGAGGTGCGCGCGGGGGAGTTCCCCGGGACCGAGCACCAGTACGCCGCGAGCGACGAGGCCGTCGAGGCCGCCCGCGCGACGCTGGCGGCGCTCACGGACTAGCGGCGGCGTCCGCTCAGACGGCGGCCGCCACCCGATCCAGCGCACCGCGCAGATCGCGGATCAGATCTTCCGCCGACTCGATCCCGACCGACAGGCGCAGCAGGCCCGGCGTGATGCCGAGGCGCTCGTTGATCTCGGGCGCGAAGGTCGAGTGCGTGGAGGTGTGCGGGTGCAGCACCATCGAGCGGGTGTCGCCGATCCCGGTCATGCGCGAGAACAGGCGCAGCCCGTTCACGAACGCCCGGGCGCCGTCGATCCCGCCGCGCACCGTGACGCCGAACACCGATCCCGTGCGACCGTAGCCGTCGGCGTCGAGCCCGTAGTCGCGCGCCGCGAGCGCGTGGAAGCTCGACGACGGCAGGCCGGCGTAGTCGACCGAGAGCACCTCGGGCTGCTGCTCGAGCCAGGCCGCGATCCGGATCGACGAGGCGACGTGGCGCTCCATGCGGAGTGAGAGCGTCTCCATGCCCTGGTGCATGAGGAAGCCGTGCAGCGGCGACAGGGTCGGGCCGATGTCGTTGACGACGGATTCGCGCGCGGCGCGGGCGTAGGCGCCGGCGCCGAAACGGTCGAGCATCGAGGCGACCCCCGGGCGCGACGACCGCGTGATGAGCGGGAAGGATCGTCCGGCCCGCTCGGCGGCCTCCCAGTCGAAGTTGCCGCCGTCGACGATCGCGCCGCCGACCGCCGCTCCGTGCCCGGTGAGGAACTTCGTCGCCGAGTGCACGACGATGTTGGCGCCGTGCTCGAACGGGCGGATGAGCGCCGGGGTGCCGACCGTGTTGTCGACCACGAGCGGCAGGTTGTAGCGCGCCGCGACCGCGGCGATGCGGCGCAGGTCGGTGATGTCGTTGCAGGGGTTCGGCACGGTCTCGGTGTAGATCGCCTTGGTGTTCGGACGGATCGCCCGCTCCCACTCGGCGTCGTCCTCGGCGTCCCAGACGTAGTCGAACTCGATGCCGAAGCGCTTGAAGCTGCGGCCGAACAGGATCCGGGTGCCGCCGTAGACGGACGCCGTCGAGACGATGTGATCGCCCTGCTGGGCGAGCGCGAACAGCGCGGAGGAGATCGCGGCCTGCCCGCTCGACACGGCGACCGAGACGGTGCCGCCCTCGAGCGAGGCGAGACGCTCCTCGGCGACCCAGTTCGAGGGATTGCCCTGGCGGGAGTAGATGGGCGCATGCTCGCTGGGCGAGAAGGCCTCGCCCTCGCCGCGGGGTCCGTCGTCCTCGGCGCGCCAGTGGATGCTGCCGTCGAAGCGGCTCACCTGGTCGTCGAAGTCCTCGAAGAGGTATCCGGCGGAGAGCGCGATCGGCGGGACCCGGAGTCCGTGGTTCTTGTCGGGGTACTCGCCGGCGTGCACCTGGCGCGTATCGAAGTCGAAGCCGTCCCAGTCGTAGATCGGCTGTGCGGTGGCGGTCATTCCGTGGCTCCTTCGCGAACGGGCGGCAGTGCGGCGATGCGGTCGATGGCCGCGCGCAGGGTGTCCGGCGCGCAGGCGAGATTGATGCGCACGTGGCCGGCGCCGCCCGCGCCGAACGCGCGGCCGTTGCTCAGCGCGACCCGGGCCTCCGCGAGGATCCGCGCGTGGGGATCCTCGCCGAGGCCGGCATCGCGGAGGTCGAGCCAGGCGAGATAGCCCGCGCGGGGCACCGTGATGCGCACGCCGGGCAGGCGGTCGGCGACGAGCTGGCGCAGCAGCGCGACGTTCGTCTCGACGGTCTCGACGGCGCGATCGAGCCAGGCGCGGGCGTCGCGGAACGCGGCGATGCTGGCGTGCACGCCGAGGATGCTCGCGCGGGATCCGACCTCGGGCGGCAGCTCATCCAGGAGTACGGCATCGGCAGCGGTCGCGGCGATCACGAGCGAGCACTTGGTCCCCGCGAGGTTCCAGCCCTTGCTCGCCGAGGTCGCCGTGACCGAGCGGGCACCGGCGGCCTCCGCGACGGGTGCGAACGGGGTGAACGCGACGCCGCGGTGCACGAGCGGAGCGTGGATCTCGTCGGAGAGCACGAACACGTCGTGGCGCGCCGCGAGCGCGGCCAGCGCGGCCAGGGTCTCGGCCGCGTGCGCGAGGCCGTGGGGATTGTGCGGGTTGCAGAGCAGGAACGCGTCGACGCCGGTTCCCCCGGCGAACGACGCTTCGATGGCCGCGAGGTCGAGCGTCGCGGTCGGTCCGTCGGCGGAGTCGGAGACCGCCAGAGGCACCTCGACGATCTCGACCCCGAGCTCCTCGAGCATCTCGAAGAAGGAGGGGTAGGCGGGGGTCGCGAGGGCGACCCGGCCGCGCGTGCCCGTCGCGGCACCGCGGCGCGCGCGATCCGCGAGGACGAGCCGGAGCACTTCCACGACGCCGGCGCTCACGTCGGTGGCGAGGTGCACGCGCCCGGGGTCGACGTCCCAGCCCCAGCGGTCGCACGCGAAGTCGGCGAACACCGGGGCGAGCGGGCTCTGCGCCTGTCCGTCTAGGTACCCGAAGTCCGAGGCCGCGACCCGCTCGGCGAGCGCCGAGCGGATCTCGGGGGCGACGGTGTAGTCCATCTCCGCGACGAAGAGCGGCAGCACATCCGCCGGGTAGCGGCTCCATTTCTGGCTGCTGCGCTCCGCGCGCAACGACGCGGGATCGAGCTGCGCGAAGGGGGTGCCGCTGGGGTCGGAGCCGCGCGGGCCGGGGCAGTCGGGGTCGCCGTCGGATGACATGCCCTCATGCTCGCGCACGTAGCCCGGGGCTCCCAAGGCGACGGGTAAGGCGGCGTCATACTGGGAATGCGACGCGGCGGAGTCCGCGCGGAAGGGCGGACACATGCGACGGACACGATTGGGAGCGCGGGACGCGTCGATGCTGGGCCTCGGCATGATGGGACTGGAGCCGCTCGATGACGCGCAGGTCAGAGAACTGTTCGGCACGGCCCGTGAACTCGGGGTCGATGTGTTCGACCATGCCGACATCTACGGCTCCGAGTGGCATGCGTGCGAGCGCCGATTCGGCGAGGCGCTCCGGCTCGCACCGTCCGAGCGCGACGCGATCGTGATCCAGTCGAAGTGCGGGATCCAGCGCGACGTCGGCGGCTTCGACTTCTCGGCCGAGCACATCGTGCGGCAGGTCGAGGGATCCCTGGAAGCGCTGCGCACCGACCGGCTCGACGTGCTCCTGCTGCACCGGCCCGACGCGCTGGTCGAGCCGGAGGAGGTGGCGCGCGCTTTCGCGGAGCTCGAGAGCTCGGGAAAGGTGTGCGCGTTCGGCGTCTCGAACCATACGCCCGCGCAGATCGAGCTGCTGCGGTCCGCGGTGCGTCAGCCCCTCATCGCCGATCAGGTGCAGTTCGGGCTGGGGCACGCGGGGCTCGTGGCGCAGGGCGTCGCCGCGAACATGGAGGGCCTCCCGCAGTCGGAGATGCGCGACGGCGGGCTCGTCGACTGGTCTCGGCTGAACGGGGTGCGGCTGCAGGCCTGGTCGCCGTTCCGCCGCGGTTTCTTCGCCGGGTCGCTGTTCGACCGCGACGCGCCGAAGGCCCTGCGGCAGGCGCTCCAGCGGGTCGCAGATGTGCACGGGCTCACGCCGTCCGGCGTCGCCGCCGCCTGGATCGCGCGGCACCCGGCCGAGATTCAGACGATCGTCGGCACCACCCGGCCCGAGCGGCTGCGCGAGGCCGCGGCGGGCATCGACGTCCGGCTCTCCCGGGCCGAGTGGTACGAACTGCTCGCCGCGGCGGGGTACACGATCCCTTAGGCGCGTCTAGCGCTTGCGCTGCCCCGTGAGCAGGCGCACCGCGCCCGAGACGAGGGCCTCGAGCGGGCCGCGGCGGTGCAGGGCGGCGAGGATCGCGCCGATGAGGATCGCGCCCGCGAGCTGCAGGCCGAAGGCCGGCATACCGATCGAGTACCAGGGCAGCGTGCCCGGGTCGGGAACGTCCTGCAGCATGAGCGCTTCCATCGCCGGCTGCACGAGCAGCGCGGTCGCGACCACGTGCAGCGAGTAGATGGTGAGCGGGGCGGCGCCCGCCGAACGGAACACGTTCAGTGCGAAACCGGGCTCGCGGCGCGAACGCCCGCCGTCGAAGATCGCGACGAGCAGTCCGATCACCAGCAGGGAGATGCCGACGGTGCGCAGGAGGTCGAGCGGCGATCCGGAGTGCGGGGTCGCGACGAGCATCGCCCACGGATCGGCCGAGAACGGGGCGCCGAAGGTCGGCGAGACGAGCATGGTGCGGAACATCTCGGGATCCACGCCCTCGGGCAGCACGAAGCCGAACCGGTCGAGGTGGGCGACGACCCACATCGAGACGCCCTGCGCGGCTGCGGCGACGGCCGCACCGGCGGCGGCCGCGACGAGCGCGGTGCGGCGCAGCGAACCGCGCTCGGTGGCGGCGACGAAGACACGGGCGATGAGGATTCCGACCAGGAGGTACACGACCCACGTGACGGCCGGGTACTCGCCGGTGAGGAACAGGCCGCGGATCGCGCCGGCGGGGTCGCCCGAGAACGACTCGAAGGTGACGGAGCCGCCCTCGTTTACGACGCCGAGCGCGGATCGCGCCATCGCGTTGAGCGGCGGCACCGCGACGGCGAGCACCGCGGCGATCCCCGCGATCGCCCAGGACGGGAGCAGGATCGCGGGCGCCGCGATGATCATCGCGAGGCCGTAGTAGGCGAGGACGACGACGATGGGCACCTGCATCATGCCGAGGAGCATGCCGATGAGCACGAGGATCGCGCCGCGGATCAGGATCCCGGAGATCGCCGCGCCGCGGCGGCCGTCGCGCAGCGGGGCGCGCGACGCGAAGACGAGGCTGAGGCCGCCCAGCACGGCGAACAGGGGCGCCGCGATGCCCGAGGTGAGCGTCTGCGCGACCGATCCCGCGGTCTGCTCGAACGGGCTCAGCCCGGGCAGCATGGCGGAGATCGCGACGAGGTGCGTGGCCATCATGCCGGCGATCGCGAGGAACCGGGCGAGGTCGACGCCGACGTAGCGGACACGGGGTGCGCGGACGACGTCGGAGGCGGATACGGGGACGTGGAGCCGGGCGGGGCCGGTCGGCGTGCTCGTGGACATGCGTCCAGCCTCTCGCGGGCGGCTGGACGCGCGCGTCGGACGAGGGGACCGCGATGGGGTACTCGGGTACCGGGTTCGGCCCGAGCGGCTGCGGCGATCCCGAACCTGCTCCGAATGCCTCTGGCCCCGGCCCTGGAGCTGACAGTACGCTGAGTCCAGGTCAGCCGCCCAGCGGCCTGGGAGGGGGATCCCGATGGACATCGCGCTCTTCATCGCGCAGCTCGTCGTCGTGCTCGGCTGCATCGTCATGGGCACCCGGTCGAGCGGCGTCGGCCTCGGGCTCTGGGGCGGTACGGGCGTGGCGATCCTGGTGTTCGGGTTCCGCCTCGCGCCGGGCTCGCCGCCCGTGGACGCGCTGCTCATCGTGCTGTCGGTCGTGCTCGCCTCGTCGATGATGCAGGCGGCGGGCGGCATCGACTGGATGGTGTCGATCGCGGCGAAGCTCATCTCGCGCAGTCCCAAACAGATCACGCTCGTCGCGCCGCTCGTCTCGTTCCTGTTCTCGGTCGGCGCGGGCACCTCCAACATCCTCTACCCGCTCCTGCCCGTGATCCAGGACCTCTCCTACCGCAACGGGATCCGCCCCTCGCGCCCGCTGTCGCTCTCGGTGGTCGCCACGGGCGTCGCGCTCGCCTGCAGCCCGGTCTCGGCAGCGATGGCCGCCATGGTCACGCTCACCGACACCGCACCCTGGAACTTCGAGCTCATCGACATCCTGAAGGTCACGATCCCCGCCGCGATCGTGGGCATCGTGCTCTCCAGCATCGCGGTGAACCGACTCGGCAAGGACATCGCCGACGACCCCGAGATCCAGTCGAAGATCGCGAAGGGCGAGCTCGAGGCGCCGCACGCCGACGCGCAGGAAGTCAAGGCTGCGGTGACCGTCACCGCGGCAGGGCGCAACGCGGCGCTCGTCTTCCTCCTCGGCGTCGCCGCGATCGTGATCTTCGGTCTCTTCAAGGGGCTGCGTCCGCTCGATGCCGAGGGCGCGGCGATCTCCATGACCCCGGTCATCGAGATCGTCATGTTCGTGGTCGGCACCCTGATCCTGCTCGTGTCGCGCCCGAAGGTCGCCGAGATCCCCACCATGACGGTGTTCAAGGCCGGAATGGTGTCGGCGATCGCGCTGTTCGGCCTGGCCTGGCTCACCGACACCTTCCTCGGCGCGCACACGAAGCTCATCGCCGAGGGCGTCGGCGGACTCGTCACCGCGGCGCCGTGGGTCTTCGCGCTCGGCGTGTTCCTCGTCTGCGTGCTCACCACGAGCCAGTCGACGGCGACGCGCACGATCGTGCCGATCGGCCTCGCCGCCGGGATCCCGCTCGGGCTGCTCTCGGGCATGTGGGCCGGCGCGTTCGCCGGGATCTACCTGCTGCCCACCAACGGATCGCAGATCGCGGCGGCGAACTTCGACGTCTCGGGCAGCACCAAGCTCGGCACGAAGCTCGTCGACCACGCGTTCTTCCTGCCGACGCTGATCCTCGCGGTCACGACGATCGCCGCGGGCGCGCTGTTCGGGGCGCTCTGGGGCGGGTAGGCGGCCGAGCCGCGGGGCGCCTAATCGCGGGCGCGGAACGCGTCCCAGGCGCGCTTGCAAGCGCGCGCCAGCGCATCGACCCGGGCCGGATCCTCGTCGATCCAGCCGGTGCCGGGCTCGTGCAGTTCGGCCGTCGCCGCCGGGCCGAGCAGGTACTCGCGCAGGAACTCGGCCTGCACCGCTCCGAGCCGCAGCTCGGCCGCCTCGGCGACCGCCGCCACTTCGCGGAACTGCGCTCCCGCGGCCAGGATCTCCTGGCTGCCGAGGTACGGCTGGTTGAGCGCGACGGCGTCGGACCGTTCGACCGCGAAGCCCGCGCGATGGGCGTCGGCGAGCGCGCGCAGCGCGTCGCCCGGCATGGTGGGCGGATCCGCGGGCCCGGCCGCCTCGCGCGGCTCGCCGAGCGCATCGCCGCGGTTCGACAGCGCCACGACGTCGGGCAGGCGATCCCGCTCGGCGCGCGGCACGTTCACCGCGCCGTCGCGGGTGGTCGTGGTGTTCATGGTGTCGTGGAACGAGAGCCGCGTGAACGTACCGCCGCGCGCGAGCTTCATCGTGAGGAACTGCTCGGTGAGACGGTCCCGCGTCGCCTCGTAGACCCCGAGCCCCTGCTCGGCGGTGCGCGCGAAGGCATCGACGAGGCGGGCGATCCCGGCCTCGGTACCGGGGATCTCGAGGATCGGGAAGAACGAGAACGTGACCGGGCGGATCGCGTCGACGCCCGTGAGATCGACGCGCTGCCAGGGCCCGGCCGCGCGCACCCGCTCGACGGCCTGCGCGAGGGTGCCCCGCACATCGTCGGGCTTCGGGCGGTTGGGATCGCGGATCAACCGCGGGTGCGGGTTGATGACCGCGACGATCCGCGGATCGATCTCGGCCCAGCGGCGCACCACCGCGGCGGTCGCGACGTCGCTGAAGTCGTACTGCAGGCGCTTCGTGAGCGCGGGGGAGAGGAACTCCGCGATCTCCTCGGGGATCGCGGCGCCCGAGTGGGGTGTACTGACCAGCAGATCGGCCTGCCGGATCGCGTCCTCGAGGCTGCGCGAACCGTCGGCGCCGCCGACGAAGTGGGTGATCTGTTCGGGCGTGAAGACCGTGCCGGATGGGATGAGGTCGAGATCGGCGTCGCTCATGGCCTCAGCGTAGCCCGGCTCGTCTAGGAACGCCCGCGATTCTTCCGGCGGATCTTGCGCTCCGGCTTCTCGCCGACGTACGAGGCCGCCGAGTCGACCAGGAACCCCTGGCGCAGCGCCTCCCGGCCGATGAGCATGCGGAACACCATCTCGTCCCGGCTCGTCAGCGTCACCTCGGCGGGCACGCGGCGCCCCACCAGCTCGATGTCCATGAGCACGACGATGCGATCCTGGGAGTGGCCCGACGAGCTCCGCACGGTGCGGCGATCGTGCACCGGGAGCTCCACCCGGACGGCGTCCTCCTCCGAGTTCTGCCAGGGATGCACTTCGAAGCGGACCCACGCCACGCCGTCGCGCTCGAACTCCTCGAGCTCGGCCGCGTGCAGCGCGGAGGTCTGCGCGCCCGAGTCGATCTTCGCCTTGATCCAGGGAACTCCCGCCGCGGGCAGGCGAACCCATTCACGCCAGCCCGTCAGGGTGCTTGAATGGTGGGGTTCGATCACGCACCTATCTTGGCAGGAAACCACGTGAAACTCGCGATTCTCTCGCGCGCCCCTCAGGCGTATTCCACGCAACGACTCCGCGCGGCCGCCGAGCAGCGCGGTCACACCCCCAAGGTGCTCAATACGCTGCGCTTCGCGATCGACCTCACGAGCGACGAGCCCGACCTGCAGTACCGGGGCAAGCAGCTGAGCGACTACGACGCGATCCTGCCGCGCATCGGCAACTCGATCACCTACTTCGGAACCGCCGTGGTGCGGCAGTTCGAGCAGATGGACGTGTACACGCCCAACACCTCGAACGGGATCGCGAACGCGCGCGACAAGCTGCGCGCGATCCAGATCCTGTCGCGGCACAACATCGACATGCCCGCGACCGCGTTCGTGCGCAACCGCGCCGACGTGCGTCCCGCGATCGAGAGCGTCGGCGGCGCGCCGGTCGTCATCAAGCTGCTCGAGGGGACCCAGGGCATCGGCGTGATCCTCGCGCCGCAGGTGAAGGTGGCGGAGGCCATCATCGAGACCCTGCACTCGACGCGCCAGAACGTGCTGATCCAGCGTTTCGTCTCGGAGAGCCGCGGACGCGACATCCGCGCGCTCGTGGTCGGCGACCGGGTGGTCGCCGCGATGCGGCGCAGCGCCGCGGGCGACGAGTTCCGCTCGAACGTGCACCGCGGCGGCACGGTCGAGGCCGTGCAG
Organism: Leucobacter iarius; assembly: GCF_039530105.1. Taxonomy (NCBI): domain Bacteria; kingdom Bacillati; phylum Actinomycetota; class Actinomycetes; order Micrococcales; family Microbacteriaceae; genus Leucobacter; species Leucobacter iarius. Next base: position 986,465 of record NZ_BAAAOB010000001.1, read on the forward strand.
CTCGACGCGGCCTACGAGCAGACCGCGGTGCGCGCGGCGCAGATCATGGGGCTGCGCGTCGCCGGCGTCGACATGCTCGAGGGCGACGAGGGGCCGCTCGTCATGGAGGTCAACTCCTCGCCGGGCCTCCAGGGCATCGAGGCCGCCACCGGGCTCGACGTCGCGGGCGCGATCATCGACTACATCGCCGGGCAGGTGAACTTCCCCGAGATCGACGTGCGTCAGCGGCTCTCGGTGTCGACCGGCTACGGCGTCGCCGAGCTCCTCATCCACTCGGGGGCGGAGCAGGTCGGCAAGACCCTCGGCGATCTGGGCCTGTGGGATCGCGACATCACGGCGCTCACGCTCCACCGCGGCGTGCAGGTGATCCCGAACCCTCGCAAGCACCAGGTGCTCGAGGCGGAGGATCGCCTGCTGTGCTTCGGCAAGCTGGAGGAGATGCGCAGCATGATCCCCGAGCGCCGGCGGCGGCGTGCGCGCGTGCGCAAGCTGTCGAAGGAGGCGCAGGAGCTCGCCGAGGGGCAGTAGGGGCCTCGGCGGCTCGGCGGTCCTGGTGGCTTCGGCGGCTCGGGCTGCTTTGGCCGCTCGAGTTATGCACAGGGCGCAGACGCGCCTGGCCTGAGCCGGGGGAGCGTTCATAGCTTGGATTCACCGCAGCGGCGATCGCCGCTGTTCCGGATCCGAGCCGCAGGAGGCCCCGTGCAGTCCATTCGTCCCACCATCGGCAGCGCCTCGTGCGCCCTGACCGCCGCGATCGCACTCGTGGCCGCACTGCTCGCATTCGGGCCGGCCGCCCGGGCCGCAGCAGCGGGTGCGGCGCCCGCGCCCGCCGTCACGGTCGCCGCAGATCAGCAGGTCCGCCTCACCGGCCCCTGGGTGATGCGGCACGCGACGAGCGACTACCCGATCCAGCGCGGAGCCCAGCGCATCGCCTTCGTCAACGGTGGCACGCCCGAGCAGGCGATCACCGCGGAGTTCCCCGGGGTCGGCAGGCACGGGCCGATCACCTCCGGGTCGGAATGCCTCACGCTCCTGCCGACGAACCACGTCGGGTTCACCGAGTGCAGCGGTGCAGCCGATCAGGTCTTCGCGCTCGTGCCGCAGCAGTTCGACTCGCACGCGGGTGCGCGCATCGTGTCGGCGCTCCGACCGGGCGACTCGCTGCAGCTCTACGGCGTCTGGAAGATGGAATCCGACGCGTGGTCGACGGGCGGCGCGTCCTCCGAAGCCGTCGAACTGCTCGACACTCGGCTGCTGGCCGAGGCGAGCGGCGAGGCGTCGCTGCGTATCGAGGGGCCAGTCTCGGGCGAGACCGTCGACACCGCGACTCCCGTCGTGTTCGGGGCCGCCGAGCCGGGCGCCACGGTCATCCTGACCGGCTCCGACGGAACGGAACTCGGTCGGGCCGTCGCCGGGGCGGACGGTGCCTGGGCGGTGGAACTCCCAGAACTTCCCGACGGCGCGCACACCGTGACCGCACGGGCCGAGGGCGGCACCGGCGAATCGGTGTCGTTCTTCGTCGCGACGGAATCGGCCGAGACACCGGCGCAGGCGGGAGCCTTCGCGGGGGTCCTGCTGGCGCTCACCGCTGCAGGGCTACAGGGCGTGCGGCGGCTGCGGCGGGTGCGCGGTCTCGCTCGTGCGGCCGGTTAGCCCTTGTGCGCCAGCAGCTGGAACTCGACGAATCCCTTGGGCTCCACCTTCACGAATCCGAGGCTGGGCGCTTCGACGCCGTAGTCGGCGAACGTGATCGGGATCTGCCCGGCGATCTGGGTCTGCGAACTGTCCGAGCGCACCTCGACCTCGAACGTGACCGACCGCGTCTTGCCCGCGAGCGTCAGGTCGCCCGTCACCGACTGCTTCACGGTTTCGCCGGCCTTCGGGGCGGCTGCCGGCTTCGCCGCTTTCGTCAGCACGAAGGTGGCCTTCGGGAACCGATCGGTGCGCAGCGCCGTCGAGCGGAAGTAGTCGTCGCGATTCTGGCTGTCGGTCGCGATCGACGCCACATCGACCGAGAGATCCGCCTTCGTGAGCGTCAGATCCTGTACCGTCAACGACCCCGTCACCTCGGAGGTTCTGCCGGTCACGGTCACGTCGGTGCCGTTCAGTACCTCGTTCACCCGGTACCCCGCCTCCGAACCGGAGCCCACGGACCAGACACCATCGACATCCGCCGCCGAGAGACGGCCGGTCGGGGTGCTGCTGAGCGTGCCGGGGCCCGCCGAGATGGTCGGCACGGCGTCCGCCGGCTTCGCGATCACGTCGCGGTACACGATCGGCCCTGCGATCGCCACAGCACCACCGATCAGCACCAACGCGACGGCGGAGCCGATCAGCACCTTGGTCCGTCGTCTCATGCGCCAGCCCTTCGCAGAATCCTTCGAGAAACAAAAAGTCGACGGCGACGCCTCCACCGCACCTGCGGTGAATACGACCCCGTAACAACTACTCTCACGTGAAAACCCATGGGCAGGCTGGGAGCCCGCTCCACAAGCGGAGAGAAACGAGCGCGATGCGACAGCCGTAAACTTGAGCGGTGAGCAGCAGCGCCTTCGAGATCCGTCCCATCCGCCCCGAAGAACACACCGCGGAAGCCGATCTGTTGCACCGGGCGTACGCCGCCGGCCCCTACGCCGCCGACCTCGACGGCAACGAAGCGTGGCTCGCCACCGAGCGCGACACCGCCGGACGCGACGCCGCCGGGCGCGTGCTCGTCGCCGTTCGCACCGAGGCCCCCGGCGAAGTGGTCGGTGCGGTCAGCGTGCTCCGCGGCGGAGGCGCCTACACCAAACTCGCGGCACCGGGCGAAGCCGAACTCCGTCTCGTCGCCGTCGACCCGGCGGCGCAGGGCTCAGGACTCGGCGCCGCGCTCACCCGCGCCGGCACCGAGCTCGCCCTGCGGTGGGGCGTCGACGCGATCCGTCTCGACACCGGCGAACGCAACCCCGCCCAGCACCTCTACGCGAAACTCGGCTACGAGCGCACCCCCGAACGCGACACGAGCCTCGCGGACGGCGGATACGGAGGATCCCTCACCTACGCCTACCCCCTAGGCGGCGACGCCGCGGGCCCGATCGATACGAGCGTGCGGGTGCGCGAGATCCGGAGCACCGACGTCGAAGCGGTCAGCGCGCTCGTGCTCGCCGCATACCGGGACACCTACGAGGGGCTCGACTCGGGCTACCTGAACGAGATCGCGGACGTCGCCGGACGCATGCGCGACGGCATCGTGTGGGTCGCCGAGGACCGCGACAGCGGCGAACTGCTCGGCACGATCACGACGCCCCGCCCCGGGAAGACGCTCAGCGACGTCGCGCGCCCCGGCGAGCTCGACATCCGCCTCCTCGGTGTCGGCGCCGCGGCCCGCGGACGCGGCATCGGCGAACGGCTCACCCGGCTCGGCATCACCCTGGCCCGACTCCGCGGCAACAGTCGGCTCGTGCTCAACACCGGCCTGATGATGGAACCCGCCTGGAGGCTCTACGAGCGCCTCGGCTTCGAGCGCCTCGTCGACCGAGAGCGCCAGTTCACCCGACCCGACGGCACCGTGGTGCACCTGCTCGCCTACGGATACGACGTCTAGATCCCGGGGCTGAAACTCGGACGGGGTTCGGCCTCGCCTCTGGCTTGGGCCTGGGTCGGGACTCGGGGGCGTCGGGAGGGGAGGCCCCCGAGCGTGTGTGCGCTCGCCGCAGGTCGTCGAGTGGCGTCAAACTCCTGGATTGCGCGCTGATTCGATGAGTTTGCCGCCTCTCGGCGAAGGGGGCCGGAGAGGGAGCCCGAACCCGCCCTATTCGCCCGGCCCGAACAGCGCCTCGACCGCGGCCCGCGCCTCCGGTGCGCGTCCGGCGCGGCCCAGCTGGCGCACCCGCACGGTGGGCTGGTGCATGAGGCGTCCCGCGAAGTGCCGGAGTGCGGCAGCGACGTCCGGGTCGCCCGAGCGCGCGATCTCGTCCTCCAGGATCCCGTGCACGTGCCCGCGCAACGTCACGAGGGCGGGTACCGCGTCGAGCTCGGCGCGGTCGGCCGCGAACTCGGCGGCGGCGTCGGCGACGATCTCGCGCGCCTCCGCTTCGGCGCTGAGCTCGGCGATGGGGGCGTGCTTCGCGACGGTCTCGAGGTCCAGCAGTTCGACGCCCGGCACGGTGGCCGAAGCGGGGTCGATGTTGCGGGGCACGCCGAGGTCGATGAGGAGACGGGGGCGCGGCCGGTCGGCGTTCGACACCGCGCCGCCCGCGAGCGCGTGGCAGAACGGCGCGCGCGACGGTGCGACGGTGCGGGCGAAGCGCTCTCGGTCGAGCAGCGGATCCTGCGCGTGGCTGCACGCGATCACGAGGTCGGCTCGCTCCAGCTCGAGTTCGAGCGCCTCGTGCGGGATCGCCCGCACCCCGTGCGACGCGGCGAACTGCTGGGCCCGGCCCGAGGGGGAGTAGACCCCGATGCGTTCGGCGCCGCGCGCGCGGAGCGCGGCGAGGCTGGCGCCCGCGTAGGCGCCGGTACCGACGAGCACGATACGGGTGCCGCGCCAGTCGCCGATGCGGCTCTCCGCCATGCGCAGGGCGAGGCGGACGAGCGAGCGGCCCTTCGACTGGATCCCGGTGCGGTGCTTGATCGCCTTCGAGACGCCGGTGGCGCGCTGGAAGAGGCGTTCGAGCTCGGTCGTGACGGTGCCCGCGGTGCGAGCCCGGTCGAGCGCGCGGCGCACCTGGCCGGCGATCTCGCCCTCGCCGACGACGGCCGATTCGAGGCCGCCGGCGACGGCGAACAGGTGCTCGGGCACCTCGCTGCCGGCGTGCACGGCGCTCGCGTCCGCGAAGCGCTCGGCGGGCAGCTCCGCGGCCTCGGCGAGGCTGCGGAGCACCGCGTCGCGGTCGAGCACGGGGGAGTCGAGGTAGGCCTCGAAGCGGTTGCACGTGGCCACCACGACGGCTCCCGTGGCGAATGCGGGATCGGTCAGCCGCGCCGTGAGGTCGTCGGCGCGTCGCTCGATGTGTTCGAGCAGTTCGAGGTCGGCCCGGTGGTGGTCGACGGATACGCAGAGCAGGCTCATCAGGCTGGAACTCCGCGGAATCGTGCGGAATCCCGGTGCCTGAGAGCAAGCTGAACGAGAGTGTGCATCTTCATCGGATGAATACGTTAGCATCATCATCTGATGAATGCCCTGCCCTCCTCGCACCCCCTCCGCGACGGCCGCACCTCGGCCGCTCCGCTCGTCCGAGCACTCCGCGGTGACCGCCCCGAGACGACCCCGGTCTGGTTCATGCGCCAGGCCGGACGCTCGCTCCCCGAGTACCGCGAGCTGCGCGCCGGCGGCGACATGCTCGAGGCCTGCACCACCCCCGAGCTGGCCGCCGAGATCACGCTGCAGCCGGTGCGCCGGCACGGCGTCGACGCCGGCATCTTCTTCAGCGACATCGTGGTGCCCCTGCTCCTCGCCGGGGTCGACGTGCAGATCGTCGCGGGCCGCGGCCCCGTGTTCGCCGAACCGGTGCGCACCGCCGAGCAGGTCGCACGGCTCCGCGCCGAGCACGGTGCGGACCGCCTGCGCGAGCACCTGGATCCGATCCGCCGCGCCGTCGAGATCACCGTCGCCGAACTCGGATCGACCCCGCTGATCGGCTTCGCGGGCGCGCCCTTCACGCTCGCCTCCTACCTGGTCGAGGGCGGGCCGTCGCGCGACCACCTGCGCGCTCGCGCGCTCATGCACGCGGAGCCCGAGACGTGGGCGGCGCTGCTCGACTGGGCCGCCGAACTCAGCGGCGCGTTCCTCGAAGCGCAGGTGCTGGCGGGCGCGAGCGCCGTCCAGCTGTTCGACTCCTGGGCCGGATCGCTGCGCCCCGTCGACTACCGCGATTCGGTCGCGGTCCACTCGGCGAAGGCGCTCGACGCCGTGCGCCACCTGCACGCGCCGGATCCCGGCCTCGAGGGCTACGCCGCTGCCGGGGCACGGGTGCCGCGCATCCACTTCGCCGTCGGCGCCGGTCACCTGGCCGACCAGTTCGCGGGCCTCGGCGTCGACGCCGTCGGCGTCGACTGGCGCACTCCGCTCGACGAGGCCAGCCGGGCGCTGGGCGACGCGGTGGTGCTGCAGGGCAACATCGATCCGGCGTTCCTGGCGGCGCCCGCCGAGGTGCTCGACGCGCACGTCGATGACGTGATCGCCCGCGGGCGGCGCGCGCCCGCGCACGTCCTGAACCTCGGCCACGGGGTCCCGCCCGAGGCCGATCCGTCGGTGCTCACCCGGCTCGTGGAGCGGGTCCATGGGCGCTGACGACGAGGACCAACCCCTCGGCCGCGCCGCGCGACGGGCTGCGGCGTTCCCCGCTGCGGCGAACCGCGGCGCGGCGCGGCGGCCGCGCGTCGCCGTGGTCGGCGGCGGGTTCGCCGGCCTCGTCGCCGCGCGCGAGCTCGCGCTCGGCGGGGCCGAGGTCACGGTGCTCGAACGCGACGACCGGCTCGGCGGCAAGCTGCGCGGCGAGCGGATCGCGGCGTGGGGCGGCACCGATGACGGCAGCGACACCGATACCGGCACCGATACCGGCGCCGGCACCGATGCCGTGGTCGCCGATCTGGGGGCTGAGGCCTACGCCACCCGCGGCGACGGCGTCGCCGTGCTGCTGACCGAGCTCGGCATGATCGACCGGATCGAGGCGCCGCGGCAGCTGGGCTCGTGGGCCTACGACAGCGGGACCGCGTACGCGCTGCCCCCGGGTCTGCTCGGGATCCCCGCGCGGCCGTTCTCGCGCGCTGCGCGCCGGGCCCTCGGGCTCGGCGGGGCGCTGCGCGCCGCGATCGAGCCGCTGCTGCCGCGCGCGGTCGGCCGCGACGAGCGGTCCCTCGGCGGCCTCGTCGAGGCCCGCTTCGGCTCCAGGGTGCTCGACCGCCTCGTGCGCCCCGTCGCCCGCGGCGTCTACTCGACGGATCCCGAGAGCCTGCCCGTCGCGCGCGTCGCCCCCGGTCTGGCGTCGACCCTCGCGAAGGGGCGTTCGCTCACCCGGGCGGTGCGCGCGGCGAACGCGCGACGGACCTCCGCCGGCGGAGCGGTCGCCCGCGTCGGCGGCGGCATGCACCGGCTGCCCGAACGGCTCGAAGACGAACTGCGCGAGCTCGGCGTCGCGATCCGCCTCGGCGCCGAGGTCGTCGAGGTGAGCGGCGTCGACGACGGCTGGGACGTGCATCTCGCCGGCGAGACGATCCGCGTCGATGCGGTGCTGCTCGCGGTTCAGCTCCCGGGCCTCGTGCGGGATCCCGGCTTCGACGTGGAGGTCGTGCTGCTCGCCATCGAGGATCCGCGACTCGACGCGGCCCCCCGCGGCACCGGCCTGCTCGTCGCGGGGAGCGACCGCGGAGGTCCCGCCGCGAAGGCCTTGACCCACACCTCGGCGAAGTGGCGCGCCTCGGCCGAGGGGCTCGGCCCCGGCCGGCACCTCGTGCGGCTCTCCTACGGCAGCGCGGACTGGATCCCGGCCACGCGCGGGCTCGGGGACGCGGCCGTGCGCGAGCGCGCCGTCGCCGATGCGGCCGAGCTCCTGGGCGTCGAGCTGCGCGCCGGTGACGTGCGCGAGATGCACCGTGCCGTCTGGACCATGCCGCGCGCCGCTGCGCAGGACTCCGGCGTCGCCGGAGCCGCGGCGGGGACCGCGGGAACCGTCGCGGGAAGCACCGCACCCCGCGTCCCGGTCGCCCGGACCGGCGAGGCCGCCTCCGGCACGGGCCTCGCCCAGGTGATCCCGCACGCGCGCGCCGCCGCGCGCGAGCTGCTGGCCGGCCTGTCCCGGTCGGCCGAACGACCCCCCGCCCCCGGCGGATCCCCCGAACCGTCCACCCGCAGCGAGTCCCAGCAGAGGAGTCACACCCCATGAGCGCACACGAGCAGTCCGCGGCGCACCCCGCCGAGCCCGGCCCGAGCGGCTACACCCTGTTCGCGGTGTTCCGTCGCGATCCGCAGCGCCCCGCGCCCGCGGGCGCCGCCGCCGCGCAGACCGAGCTGGCCGAGCTGACGGCCGCCGGCGAGCGGCTCGCCGCCGACGGGGTCGTGCTGCGCGGGTGGTACGACGTGTCGGGTCTGCGCGCCGACGCCGACCTGATGGTCTGGCTGCACGGAGACACCGCCGAGGGGCTGCAGGCCGCCCTGCGCGTGCTGCGCCGCACGGCCGCCATCGACCGCCTGCTGCCGACGTGGAACGCGCTCGGCGTGCACCGCACCGCCGAGTTCAACCGAGCCCACGTGCCCGGCTTCCTGCGCGGCGAGTCCGCGCGCGACTGGCTCGTGCTCTACCCCTTCGTGCGCGACGCCGAGTGGTACCTGCTGCCGGACGAGGATCGCCGCCGCATGCTCGCCGACCACGGGCGCAAGGGCGCCGCGTTCCGCTCGGTCGTGGCGAACACCGTCTCGTCGTTCGCGCTGGGCGACTACGAGTGGCTCCTGCCGATGGAGTCCGATGAGCTGACCGACCTGGTCGACATGATGCGCGAGCTGCGCAACACCGACGCGCGACGCCACATGCGCGAGGAGGTCCCGTTCTTCACGGGCCGCCGAATCACCGAAACCGAAGCACTGGAGGTCCTTCGATGAGCACCGATCCCGCCCTCGCCGCCGCACCGGCCGCGTTCGACGAGCAGCCTCACGAGTACGACGCGATCCTGCTGCTCGGCTTCGGCGGCCCGGAGGGGCAGGACGACGTGATCCCGTTCCTGCGCAACGTCACCCGCGGGCGCGGGATCCCGGACGAGCGCCTCGAAGAGGTCGCGCACCACTACCGCCACTTCGGCGGGGTCAGCCCCATCAATCGGCAGAACCACGAACTGCGCGACGCGCTCGCGGCCGAGCTGGATCGCCGCGGCATCGACCTGCCGGTGCTGTGGGGCAACCGCAACTGGGATCCGACCCTCCCGGACGCGCTGCGCGAGGCGGAAGCCCACGGTTTCCGCCGGATCCTCGCGCTCGCGACGAGCGCCTACGCCTCCTACTCGGGGTGCAAGCAGTACCAGGAGAACATCGACGACGCGCTCGCCGAGACCGGTCTCGCGGGCCGCCTGACCATCGACAAGGCCCGCCCCTACTTCGACCACCCGGGCTTCATCGCGCCCTTCGTCGAAGCGCTGCGCGGCGGCATCGCCGAACTGCGCGAGAAGATCCCCGGCCTCGACCCCGCGCAGGATGTCCGGATCCTGTTCGCCACCCACTCGGTGCCGAACAGCTACACGGGCGACTTCGGGCCGCACCCCGAGGCGCTCGGCGGCGCGGGGGCGCCCGCTGATACGGTGGCGCGCTCCGGCGTCCCCGGGGCTGCCGCGGGAATTGGCGCGTACGAGGCCCAGCACCTGGCGGTGAGCGCCGCGGTGGCCGAGGCCGCCGGCGAGGGCGCGGCCTGGGATCTCGTCTACCAGTCGCGCAGCGGCCCCGCGCACCAGCCGTGGCTCGAGCCCGACATCAACGACTTCATCGCCGAGATTCCCAAGGGCAGCGCGAAGGCGATCGTCATCGTGCCCGTCGGTTTCGTGAGCGACCACATGGAGGTCCTCTGGGACCTCGACACCGAGGCCATCGAGACCGCGGGCGAGCACGGCCTCGAGGTCGTGCGCGTGCCGACCCCCGGCACCCACCCGGCATACGTGAGCGGACTCATCGACCTCGTGCTCGAGCGCCGCGACGGCACCCCCGTCGCCGAGCGCGCCTCCGAGCTCGCGCTCGGCCCCTGGTTCGACGTGTGCGGCGAGGGCTGCTGCGACACCGAGGAGCGCCAGGCCGCCGTGCGCGCGCACCGCGCCCGAGCGATGCAGGCGGCCGACGCATGACCGCACCCAGCGGGATCCTGGTCTCGCGCGAGCCCGTGCGGGCCCGCGACGGCCTGATCCGCGTCGGCACGCGCGGCAGCGCGCTCGCCGTCACCCAGACGACGGGCGTCGCCGAGCGGATCGCCGCGGCGACGGGTGCCGAGGTCGTGCTCGTGATCATCACCACTCACGGCGACACCTCGCGGGCGCCCCTCTCTCAGCTCGGCGGCACCGGCGTGTTCGTGAGCGCGCTGCGCGACGCCCTCCTCGCCGGCGAGTGCGACCTCGCCGTGCACTCGCTCAAGGACCTGCCGACCGGCCCGTGCGAAGGGATCGCGCTCGGCGCGATCCCCGAGCGCGTCGATCCCCGCGACGCGCTCTGCGCCCGCGACGGCCTGACCCTCGCGGAGCTCCCGCAGGGCGCCGACGTCGGGACCGGATCGCCGCGCCGTGCCGCGCAGCTGCTCGCGCGCCGCCCCGACCTCGCCGTGCACGACCTGCGCGGCAACGTCGACACCCGGCTCGGCCGCGTGGGCCGCGACCTCGACGCCGTGGTGCTCGCCGTCGCCGGACTCGAGCGGATCGGCCGCGGCGGATCCATCACCGAGCGCTTCCCGCTCGAGGACGCCCCGACCGCCCCCGGTCAGGGCGCCCTCGCCATCGAGGCGCGCACGGAGGACGCCGCGACGCCCGGCGCGATCGCCACGGCGCTCGCCGCCGTGGAGCACACCGATTCCCGCTGCACGGCGCTCGCCGAGCGCAGCCTGCTCGGCACGCTGGAGGCCGGCTGCGCCGCGCCGGTCGGCGCCTGGGCGCGCATCGACGAGGACGGCCGCATCGTGCTCGCCGGAGCCGTGTACCGGGTCGACGGCAGCGCGTCGCTCGTGCGCGAGAACTCGGCGCAGCTGCCCGAGGACCCGTTCGCCAGGGCCGAGACCGCCTACGCGCTCGGCGCCGCGGTCGCGCGGGCGCTGCTCGACGCGGGCGCCGCGCAGCTCGCCGACCTCGGAGCCACGCGATGATCCCCGTCCGGCGCGCACCGCTGCCCCTCACCGACCGCCGGATCCTGCTGCCGCGCGGCGGCGTCTGGGGCGAGCGCGTGGCCGCCGAGGTGCGCCGCCGCGGCGGAGTGCCGGTGACCGGCCAGCTCATCGAACTGGCCGCGCCGCACGACGGCGAGCCGCTGCGCGCCGCGGTCGAGGCGTGGAACCGCGGCGACTACGACTGGCTCGCGGTCACCTCCGCCAACGCCGCCGCCGCGCTTGTGAGCGCCGGTGCCCGCCCGCGCGCGGACTCGCGCGTCGCGGTCGTCGGCCCGAGCACGGCCGAGGCGCTGCAGCAGCACGACTTCCGCATCGCCGTGATGCCGGCCCGCAACTACTCGGGCGAGGGGCTCGCCGCGTCCATGCTCGCCGCGCTCGGCGCGGGCCCGGCCGAGGTGCTGCTGCCCGTCTCCGACCAGGCGGGCACCGGCCTGGAGGCGGCGCTGCGCGATGCCGGCCACTGGGTGTCGCGCGTCACCGCGTACCGCACGGTCGAGGTCGCGCCGGATCCGGCGCACGCCTCCACGCTCGCGGAGGGCGGTTTCGACGCCGTGCTCGTGACGAGCGGGTCCGTCGCCCGCGCGCTGGCCGCGGCCTGCGCGACGATCCCCGCGGAGACCCGCGTCGCGGCGATCGGAGGCCCGACGGCGCAGGCGCTCGTCGACGCCGGGCTGCGCGCCGACACGGTCGCCCCGATGCACACCGTCGACGGACTGCTCGACGCCCTCTCTGCCGCGTTCGCCCTCGAGCCCACGCAGCCGTTCGAATCGACCTCGCCGTTCGCGGGCCTCGCGCCCGACGGCGGCACCGCACCCGAGAAGGACCCCGATGCCCAGCTCTGACGCCCCCAGCATCCGCCCGCGCCGCCTGCGCAGCACACCGGCCATGCGCCGACTCGTCGCCGAGACCCGGCTGCACCCGGCCGAGCTCGTGCTCCCGCTCTTCGTCCGCGAGGGGATCGATGCGCCCCGCGAGCTGCAGGCCATGCCCGGTGTGCGGCAGCACACCGTCGATTCGCTGCGCCGTATCTCGGCCGAGGCCGCGGCCGCCGGCCTCGGCGGCGTGATGCTGTTCGGCGTGCCCGCGGTGCGCGACGCCCGCGGTTCCGGCATCGACGATCCCGACGGGATCCTCAACGTCGCCACCCGCGCGGTGCAGCAGGAGGTCGGCGACGCGCTCGTCGTGCAGACCGACCTCTGCCTCGACGAGTTCACCGACCACGGCCACTGCGGCGTGCTCGCGGGCGACGGATCGGTCGACAACGACGCCACGCTCGAGCGCTACCGCTCGGCCGCCGTGGCGCAGGCCGACGCCGGCGCCGCGATGCTCGGCCTCTCGGGCATGATGGACGGCCAGGTCGCCGCCGTGCGCGACGCCCTCGACGCCGCCGGGCACGCGGACACCGCGATCCTGGCCTACGCCGCGAAGTACGCGTCGGCCTTCTACGGCCCCTTCCGCGAGGCCGTCGACTCGCAGCTCACGGGGGACCGCCGCAGCTACCAGCAGGATCCCGCCAACCGCCGGGAGGGTCTGCGCGAGGCCGAGCTCGACCTCGCCGAGGGCGCCGACGTGCTCATGGTGAAGCCGGCCATGTCGTACCTCGACGTGCTCGCCGATGTCGCCGCTACGAGCCCCGTGCCGGTCTGGGCCTACCAGGTCTCGGGCGAGGCGGCGATGATCGAGGCGGCGTCCGCCAACGGCTGGATCGACCGCGAGGCGGCCATCCACGAATCCCTCATCTCGATCCGTCGTGCGGGGGCCGACGCGATCCTCAGCTACTTCGCCCTCGAGGTTGCGGAGCGACTGCGATGAACCCCACCACCGGTACCACCGGGACCGACGCCGCCACCGATCGGAGCGCGGCCCTGCAGGAGCGCGCGGCGCGCGTGATCCCCGGCGGCGTCAACTCGCCCGTGCGGGCCTTCGGCTCGGTCGGCGGCACGCCCCGCTTCCTCGTCTCGGGCACGGGCCCGTGCGTCACCGACGCCGACGGCAACGAGTACGTCGACCTCGTCGCCGCGTGGGGTCCCGCCCTGCTCGGCCACGCGCACCCGCCCGTCATCGACGCCGTGCAGCGCGCGGCGGCCGCCGGCCTGGGCTTCGGCGCCTCGGCACCGGGGGAGGCCGAGCTGGCCGAGAAGATCATCGCGCGCGTGCCCGCCGTCGAACGGCTGCGGCTCGTGTCGACCGGCACCGAGGCGACCATGACCGCGATCCGTCTGGCGCGCGGTGCCACGGGTCGACCGCTGCTCATCAAGTTCGCCGGGCACTACCACGGCCACTCCGACGGGCTCCTCGCCGAGGCGGGATCCGGGCTCGCGACGCTGTCGCTGCCGGGCTCCGCGGGCGTGACCCCCGAGACCGCCGGGCAGACCCTCGTGCTGCCCTACAACGACCTCGCGGCGCTCGAAGCGGTCTTCGCCGAGCACGGCGACCGGATCGCCGGCATCATCGCCGAGGCCGCGGCCTGCAACATGGGCGTGCTGCCGCCCGAGCCCGGCTTCACCGCCGCGATGATCGAGCTCGCGCACCGCCACGGCGCGCTCGTGATCCTCGACGAGGTGCTCACCGGGTTCCGCGCGAGCGCGGCGGGGTACTGGGGGATCGAGTCCGCGGGAGTCGCCGACGGCGTGCAGCCCGACCTCTTCACCTTCGGCAAGGTCGTGGGCGGCGGGCTGCCGCTCGCCGCGGTCGGCGGTCGCGTCGAACTGATGGAGCAACTGGCCCCGCTCGGTCCCGTCTACCAGGCGGGCACCCTCTCGGGGAACCCCGTCGCCGTGGCCGCGGGCCTCGCGACGCTGCGCGGCGCGGACGACGCGGCCTATGCGCGTCTCTCGGCGGCGTCCGAGCGCCTGTCCGGTGCGGTCGGTGCCGCGCTGAGCACGGCGGGCGTCCCGCACCGTGTGCAGCGCGCGGGCACCCTGTTCAGCGTGCTCTTCGGCGACTTCGCCGAGGCGCCGCGCACCTACGCCGAGGTGCAGCGGCAGGAGGCGTTCCGCTACCGCGCGTTCTTCCACGCCATGCTCGACGGCGGCGTGAACCTGCCCCCGAGCGCGTTCGAGGCGTGGTTCGTGACGGCCGCCCACGACGACGCTGCGCTGAGCCGCATCGAGGAGGTGCTGCCGGCCGCTGCCGCGGCCGCCGCGGCAGCCCGTCCGTAGGCGCTGTTCCGGCTCCGCCATCAGCAGGAGATCCGCGTTCAGAAGGACGAATCCACCGGTTTCGTCCTTCCGAACGCGAATCTCCTTCCGAATGAAAGCGCGCGCAACGACGACGAAGCCCGCCCGACCCCGTGAGGGGCGGGCGGGCTTCGTCGTATGCGGGGTGCCGGCGGGTCAGACCCGCGCGGCGAGCGCCTGCACGGCGCTCGTGAAGAACTTCGCGCCGTCGAGGCCCGAGCGCATCGCCTCGGGCGTATCGGGGCCGAAGCCGGCCTCGACCGCGTGTTCGGGGTGCGGCATGAGGCCGACCACGTTGCCGCGCTCGTTGGTGAGGCCCGCGATGTCGTTGAGGGAGCCGTTGGGGTTGACGCCCGCGTAGCGGAACGCGACGAGCCCCTCGCCCTCGATGCGCTTCAGCGTCTCGTCGTCGGCGATGTAGCCGCCGTCGCCGTTCTTCAGCGGGATGGTGATCTCTTCGCCCTGCTCGAACTCGCTCGTCCACGCGGTGCGCGCGTTCTCGACGATGAGCTTCTGGTCGCGGCGGATGAACTGCTGGTGCGCGTTGCGGATCAGACCGCCGGGCAGCAGGTGCGCCTCGACGAGCACCTGGAAGCCGTTGCAGATGCCGAGCACGGGCATGCCCGCCTTCGCGGCGGACACGACCTCGGTCATGATGGGCGACACCGCGGCGATGGCGCCGGGGCGCAGGTAGTCGCCGTAGCTGAAGCCGCCGGGCAGCACGATCGCGTCGACGCCCTGCAGGTCGTGATCCGCGTGCCACAGGGCGACGGGCTCGGCGCCGGCGAGGCGGATCGCGCGCTGCGCGTCGCGGTCGTCGAGCGAGCCGGGGAAGGTGACGACGCCGATGCGGGCCGACATCACTGGGCCTCGACCGCTACGGCCTCGCCGTCGACGCTGATCGCGACGACGTCCTCGATGACCGCGTTCGAGAGGATCTCGTTCGCGACGGTGCGCACCTCGGCGAGCACCTCCGCGGTGACCTCGCCGTCGACGTTCAGCTCGAAGCGCTTGCCGATGCGGACGTCGTGGAAGCGGCCGTGACCGAGGCGGTCGAGGGCTCCCGACGTGGCCTTGCCCTGCGGGTCGAGCAGCTCGGCCTTGGGCATGACATCAACAACAATCGTGGGCACCCGGGTCTCCGTCCATCGGCGCTGGCATCGAATCGGCGCGGTCGCGCTCCGGCCAGTCTACCGGCTACTCGGAGCCGCTCACCCGCACGCGGACCCGGTTGCGCCACGGGTCGAGAACGGTGAGTTCCCGGCCGTCGAACTCGCGGGCGACGCCTCGGGATCCGAGCCGCTCCGAGAGCGCCCCGATCGCGTCGGCGGTGGGCAGCTCGATGGTCACCTCGCCGAGGCCGAGCGCGGGGGACCGCTCGCCCGCGCCGCGCGACTCCCACGTGTTCATGCCGAGGTGGTGGTGGTATCCGCCGGCCGAGACGAAGAGCGCCTGGTCGCGCAGGGTCGCGGTGACGGCGAAGCCGAGGGTGTCGACGTAGAACGCGCGGGCCGAGGCGATGTCGCCGACCTTGAGGTGCACGTGGCCCACCGATGCGGGTGTGTCGGCGACCGCCAGGGATCCGGCCTCGGTGAGGTGCTCCTGCAGGTAGCGGTTCGGGTCGAGGGGGAGCGTCCCCATGGTGATCTCGCCACCGTTCGCGATGCTCCAGGTGTCACGCGGCCGGTCGACGTAGAGCTCGACGCCGTTGCCCTCGGGGTCCGCGAAGTAGAAGGCCTCCGACACGAGGTGGTCGCTGGATCCCTGGAACCGGGCGGCGTAGCCGCGGGCGACGGAGGCGACGACCGAGGCGAGCTCGGCGGCCGATTCGAAGAGGAACGCCGTGTGGTACAGCCCGGCCGCCGTCGCCGGGGCGTGCGCGAGCGCGCCGTCCTGGTCGAGCACCAGCACGGGTACGCCTCGGCGGCCGAGGATCGCGGTGCCGCGCTCCTGAGCGAGCACCTGCAGGCCCATCGCGCCGTGGTAGAAGTCGAGCATGCGGTCGAGATCGGCGACGGCGAGCGTGACCGCGCCCATCGCGGTAGCGTCGGGCAGCAGGTCGGTCTGGAGCTGGGCGGTCATGAGCGGTGCGTCGGCTTTCCGGTGGGGGCGGGGTCGGGTCGTCCTGCTGGAACGCTCCGGGTACCGCGGGCATTCCCGCAGGATCACGGCAGCACGTACGCGCCGCTCTCGCCCGGGTTGACCGCGATCTCCCAGCGGAACCCGTCGGGGTCGCGGAAGTAGCCCGAGTAGCCGCCCCACTCGCGGCGCTGCGCGGGCTGCGCGACGGCCCCGAGCGTCTCGGCGAGTGCGAGGACCGCGTCGGCCTCCGCCTCGGTAGCGACGTTGTGCGCGAGGGTGATCGGGGCGAGGCCTTCGGCCGGGGCCTCACCGATCTCGGAGGTGAAGCCTTCGACGCTCCAGAGCGACAGGATCAGGTGCGCACCGACGGGCAGCATCACCACCTCGTCGTCCTCGAAGATCGGCGTCCAGCCGAGGCCGTCGACGTAGAAGGCTCGGCTGCGTGCGACGTCCGCGACCGCGAGGGTGATGAAGCTGACCCGCTGTTCCATGCCGTCAGTGTCGCCGAGGCGATCGGGCGGCGCAAGAGCGGGCCGAAACGGGACCGCGCTCGCGATGGTCTAAGAGGTCAGGCGGTCGAGCAGCTCCTGGTAGCGCTCGCGCGTGCGCTCGACGATCTCGGAGGGCAGCACGGGCGGCACGCCCTGCTTGTCCCAGTTCGCCGCGAGCCAGTCGCGCACGATCTGCTTGTCGAAGCTGGCCAGGCGGCCGGGGCCGCCGGCGGCGTAGATCCCGCCGTCCCAGTACCGCGACGAGTCGCTCGTGAGCACCTCGTCGGCGAGCACCAGCTCGCCGGTGGCGGGGTCGATGCCGAACTCGAACTTGGTGTCGGCGAGGATCACACCGCGCTCGGCCGCGAGCTCGCGCGCCGCGGTGAAGATCGCGAGCGAGGCGTCGCGCAGCGCAGCCGCAGCCTCGGCGCCGACGAGCTCGACCGAGCGCTCGTAGGTGATGTTCTCGTCGTGCTCGCCGAGGGGCGCCTTGTAGGCGGGGGTGTAGATCGGCTCGGGCAGCAGGTCGCCGTCGGCGATCCCCGCGGGCAGCTCGATGCCGCACACCGCCCCGGTGCGGGTGTACTCGGCGTAGCCGGATCCGGTCAGCGCGCCGCGCACGACGCACTCGACGGGGTGCATCTCGAGGCGGCGGCTGACGACGGCGCGGTCGGCGACCTCGGCGGGCACCGGCGGGACGCCGTCGGTCCCGGCGGGCACGAGGTGGTTGGGCAGCTCGATCCGGTCGAACCACCAGTTCGAGAGCTCGGTGAGCAGCGCGCCCTTGCCGGGGATCTCGGGATCGAGCACGTGGTCGAACGCGCTGACCCGGTTGCTCGCCACGACGAGCAGCACGGGGGAGTCGTCGCGGGTGCGCCCCTCGGGCACGTACAGGTCGCGGACCTTGCCCGAATAGACGTGGGTCCACCCGGCGAGCTCGAGCGGTGCGGGGAGCTGGGTCACGGGATCCTCCTGGTCAGTTCGCGACGCGCGCGGCGATGTCGGTGCGGTGCTGGCCGCCCTCGAGCCCGATGCGGTCGACCGCGTCGTAGGCGCGGGCGCGGGCCGCGGCGAAGTCCTCGCCGCGCGCGACGACGCCGAGCACGCGGCCGCCGGTCGCGATCCAGCCTCCGTCGTCGGTGCGCGCGGTGGCGGCGTGCACGAGGTGCACGCCCGGCACCTCGGCAGCGGTGTCGAGCCCGGTCAGCTCGCGGCCGGTGGTCACGTCGCCCGGGTAGCCCTCGCTCGCGACCACGACGATCACGGCGGGCTCGTCGGAGAACTCGGGGGCGGGCAGCTCGGCGAGGGCGCCCTGCGCCGAGGCGAGCAGGTAGCGGCTCAGCGGCGACTCGAGGCGGGCGAGCACGACCTGCGTCTCGGGATCGCCGAAGCGCGCGTTGAATTCGATGACGCGCACGCCCTTCGACGTCACGATGAGGCCGCAGTAGAGCAGACCCGAGAACGGGGTGCCCTCGGCCTCGAGCCGGCGCACGGTGGGCAGCGCGACGGTGCGGGTGATCTCCTCGACGAACGCGTCGACCCCGCCCGGCAGCCACGGCAGCGGCGAGTAGGCGCCCATGCCGCCGGTGTTGGGACCCGCGTCGCCGTCGAAGATGCGCTTGTAATCCTGCGCCGGGGTGAGCGGCAGCACGTCGTGGCCGTCGGCGAAGAAGAAGAGCGAGACCTCCTGGCCGTCGAGGAACTCCTCGACCAGGACCTCGCCGTGCGGGGCCCAGGTGGCGACGTGATCGAGCGCGGCGGCGCGATCCTCGGTGACGAGCACGCCCTTGCCCGCGGCGAGGCCGTCGGCCTTGACCACGTAGGGGGCGCCGAACTCGTCGAGCACGGGGCCGGCCTCCTCGACCGACGCGACGCGGGCCGCGCGGCCGGTCGGCACGCCGGCCTCGTCCATGATCCGCTTCGCGAACGCCTTGGATCCCTCGAGCTGCGCGGCGGCGGCGTCGGGGCCGAACACCGGCACGCCCGCGGCGCGCAGCGGATCTGCGACGCCCGCGACGAGCGGGGCCTCGGGGCCGACCACGACGAGGTCGAAGCCGCGATCCCGCACGAACGCCGCGACGGCCTCGGGGTCGGTGTAGGCGAGCTCGGGCGTCTCGACGCCCTCCGCCGCGATCCCGGCGTTGCCGGGAGCGCAGACGATCTCGTGCTCGGCCGCTTCGGCGAGCAGGGCGCGGACGATGGCGTGTTCGCGGGCACCCGGGCCCAGCACGAGGATCTTCACCGCTCCAGAGTAGCGGGAGCCGGCTCTAGAGTGGATCGCATGGCGAAGCGCAGGATCGGGGACGGCGAGGGGCGCGCGGCCGTGCGCGCGGTGCTCGAGGGCGCGACGGACCGGGGCAATCGGGCCACGGCCGTGCGGTTCCTGCTGGAGGAGCTCGCCGAGCGGGCCCCGGGCAACGCCGTCGAGGTGCGGGTGCCGCCGTTCGGCGCCGTGCAGTGCGTCGCCGGCCCGAAGCACACGCGGGGCACGCCCCCGAGCGTGATCGAGACCGACCCCGAGACGTGGGTCGCGCTTGGAACGGGCGGACTCGCCTGGGAGGATGCGCTCGGCAGCACCCGGGTCATCGCCTCGGGCCTGCGCACCGACCTCGCGCCGCTGCTCCCGCTGATCCGGCCGACCTGGCTCGGCTGAGCGGGCCCGCCGCCGGTACCCGCCGCCCGGCGGCACCGGATCCGGTTCACAGGCGAACCTGAGACAATAGGGGTATGAGTACCGCCGATGCCGTGATCCCCGAGTCCGCCGACTCGGCCCAGTCGACCGCGCCCGAGGGCGCCGAGGCGGCCGTCCCGGCCGCGGTCGCCACGGTCACCGAGGTCGAGGTGGGCGTGCGCCGCTCGGTGCGCTACGGCCGCGTCGTCGTCGGTTTCGCGATCCTGGGCGGCCTGGTGAGCGCGATCGCCTGCCTGTTCCTCCCCATCCAGAACAACCCCGCGGTGGGCGAGTACTCGATGGTGCAGGTCGCCGGGTTCACCGGCATGATCGGCGCTGGCATCGGCCTGATGCTCGGCGGGATCCTGGCCGTCATCCTCGGCGCCGTCGCACGTCGGCGAACCGGTTCTGCCACGGCAGAGCTGACTGACGTACGATAGACACAGACCTCGACTCGATCGGAGCGATCCCACATGCTTGGCAACCTGAGCGGATGGCACTTCGTCATCATCCTCTTCATCATCCTGCTGCTCTTCGGCGCGCCGAAGCTGCCGGCGCTCGCCAAGAGCCTGGGCCAGTCCGCACGGATCCTCCGCAAGGAGGTCTCGAACGACGCCGACAAGCCGGCCGAGGCCGACGGCACCGCGAAGTCGGAATCCGCTGACCCCGATTCGGGCAAGCCGGCTCCCGAGAAGCCGTAGCGGCTCCCCACGAACTGCGAAAGCGGGCGATCACCTCGGTGATCGCCCGCTTTCTTTGTGCTTCGGTGAGCGTTGGGAGCGGCTCGTTGCTCGAAACCGCCGCGCCCAACCCGACTAGCTGGTCTGGCTCGACTCCACCCAGGCGAGGTACTCCTCGTCGACGTCGCCGGCGATGTACTCGCCCGTGAAGCAGCTCTGTTCGAGCCGGGTCACATGGCTCTGGCCGGCCATGATGGCCCGGTCCATGCCCTCGACGGTCTGGTAGATGAGGTGGTCGGCGCCCAGCTCGGCGGCGATCTCCTCGGTGGTGCGACCGTGCGCGATGAGCTCGGCGCGCGTCGGCATGTTGATGCCGTAGACGTGGGGGAACAGCACCGGGGGAGCGGCGGACGCGAAGGTGACCGACTTGGCGCCGGCTGCACGGGCCATCTCGACGATCTCGCGCGAGGTGGTGCCGCGCACGATCGAGTCGTCGACGAGCAGCACGTTCTTGCCGCGGAACTCGGCGTGCATCGCGTTCAGCTTCTGCCGAACGCTGCGCTTGCGCACCGCCTGTCCGGGCATGATGAACGTGCGGCCGACGTAGTGGTTCTTGAAGAAGCCCTCGCGGTAGGGCACGCCGAGGCGCTGCGCGAGCTGCATGGCGCTCGGTCGGCCCGAGTCGGGGATCGGCATGACGACGTCGATATCGAGATCCGGCAGCTCGGCGCGGACCTGGTCGGCGAGCTCGTTGCCGAGCCGCAGCCGCGCCTCGTAGACCGAGATGCCGCTGAGCACGGAGTCGGGGCGCGCGAGGTAGATGTACTCGAAGGCGCAGGGCACCAGCTCGGGGTTCTGCGCGCACTGGCGCGACGACATCGTGCCGTCGGGCGAGATGAGGATCGCTTCGCCGGGCTCGACGTCGCGCACGACCTCGTAGCCGCCGGACTCGAGCACGAGCGACTCGGACGCGACGATCCAGTCGTCGCCCTGTTCGGTCGACCGGCGACCGAGCACGAGCGGGCGGATCCCGAAGGGATCGCGGAAGGCGAGCAGGCCGTGCCCGGCGATCATCGAGATCACGGAGTAGGAGCCCTCGATCCTGCGGTGCACCCGCGCGACGGCATCGAACACCTGGTCGATGCCGAGCGACGAGAGCCCGCGGATGCCCGACTGCAGCTCGTTGGCGAGCACGTTGAGCAGCAGCTCGGTGTCCGAGTGGGTGTTGAGGTGGCGGCGATCCACGTTGTAGAGCTCCGCGGTGAGCTCGCGCGTGTTCGTCAGGTTGCCGTTGTGCACGAGGATGATGCCGTAGGGGGCGTTCACGTAGAACGGCTGCGCCTCCTCCTCGCGGTGGGCGTTGCCGCGTGTCGCGTAGCGCACGTGCCCGAGGCCGACGGTGCCGGCGAGGCTGCGCATGTCGCGGGTGCGGTACGCCTCGCGCACCTGTCCGCGTGCCTTGACCATGTGGAACTGGTCGCCCTCGGCGGTCGCGATGCCCGTCGAGTCCTGTCCGCGATGCTGCAGCAGAAGGAGGCTGTCATAGATCTGCTGGTTGACGGGATCCGATGAGACGATGCCGACGATGCCACACATGCTGCGTGTGTTCCCCTAACGAGACGGGCGGGAGGCCACGAAAACGAGACTCCGACCAGTCTCCCACATCCGGCCTGGACTGCGGCCGCGACCGGGTACGCTGGCAGGGTGAGCGAGAACTCGTCGATCTATGCCCAGTCCGGAGTCGATACTGCTGCGGGTGACCTCGCCGTCGAGCTGATGAAGTCCGCGGTGGCGCGGACCCACGGTCCCGAGGTCATCGGCGGGGTGGGCGGTTTCGCCGGCCTCTTCGACGCGTCGGCGCTCAAGGAGTACCGCCGCCCGCTGCTCGCGAGCGCGACCGACGGCGTCGGCACCAAGGTCGCGATCGCGCAGGCCATGGACATCCACCACACCATCGGCCAGGATCTCGTCGCCATGATCGTCGACGACATCGTGGTGGTCGGCGCGAAGCCGCTCGCCATGACCGACTACATCGCCTGCGGCAAGGTCGTTCCGCAGCGCATCGCCGACATCGTCCGCGGCATCGCCGAAGCCTGCGAGGCCACCGGCACCGCCCTCGTCGGCGGGGAGACCGCCGAGCACCCCGGCCTGCTGGGCGTCGACGACTACGACGTGGCCGGCGCGGCCGTCGGCGTGGTCGAGGCCGACCGCGTGCTCGGGCCCGAGCGCGTCGCCGACGGCGACGTCGTGCTCGCGATGGGCGCGTCCGGTCTGCACTCCAACGGCTTCTCGCTCGTGCGCCACATCCTCGCCGAACGCGGCATCGGCTACGCCGACCACAGCGCCGAGCTCGGCTCGAGCTATGGCGAGGCGCTGCTCGTGCCGACCGCGCTCTACACCTCGCCGCTGCTCCGCGCGATCGAAGATCCCGAGCTCGACGGCGCGATCCACGCGCTCAGCCACGTCACCGGAGGCGGCATCGCGGCGAACCTCGCCCGCGTGCTGCCGGTCGGCTCCTGGACCGAGGTTGACCGCGCCAGCTGGTCGCCGCTGCCCGTGTTCCGTCACCTCGCCGATCTGGGCGGGCACTCGCTCGAATCGGTCGAGGGCGCCTGGAACCTCGGCATCGGCATGTTCGCCGTGGTCGAGGCCGCGCGCGCCGAGCGGGTCGCCGAGCGGCTGCGCGCCGAGGGCCTCACGGTCTGGCAGACGGGTACCGTCTCGACCTCGGCCCGCGACTTCACCGGCTTCGAGCAGGGGGCCAAGGGCGTCGACGGCGGCGCCGTGCGCCTCACCGGAGCGTTCGCGGCATAGCGTTCGTGACCTGATGCTCCGCGATCGCGGAGCGACACCGCCGAGGGCGGGCACCGACCGAGTCGGTGCCCGCCAGCAGCGCATCCGCCGTACCGCAGCGGAACCGGTGGTTGCCCGGACAGCAAGAAGACCGTGCGATCACGAACGTCGGGGACGTGATCGCACGGTCTCGTGCGTGAGAAACGACGAACGCCCCGTCGCACGGGGCGTTCGGCTCAGAGGGTGAGGACCTGCCTCACTTCTCCTCTTCGTCGCCGGAGTCGTCGTTGTACTTGTCAGCGTATTCGGCCCACGCATCTTCGTCCGAATGCTGCCCCGCTGCGAGCTCTCGCTGCAGCTGAGACAGGTCGGTGTTGGGGCTGAAATATTTCAGCTCCCGTGCGACCTTGGTGTGCTTTGCCTTTTGACGGCCGCGCCCCATGCGTGACCCCCTTACACATTCGGGCCCCGCGAAAGAATGTTCCGCGAGGCATGGACCTGACAATATCGACGTATGGGCGCAAGCTTATCACGGTCCGCTTCGCCCACGCCCGCGAGCTAGCATGATCGCGTGAGTGCAACCCAGCCCAGACGACGCCCGGCTCGAGCGATCCTGATCGCCGTGCTCGCCGTCGCCGTCGTCGTGCTCGTCGCCGTGGTCGCGATCCTCGTGCCGATCCTGACCCACCAGAGCGCCGGAGGCTCGGGACAGGCCGTCCCGCAGGGCTTCGCGAGCGAGTCGACGGCCACCGGCGCCGACGGTCGCACGCGCACCGTCGAGGTGCGCACACCCGACGGGAAGCCCGCGGATCTCGCGCGAGTCGCGCCGGGGAGCGAACTCGTGGTGACCGGGACCGGCTTCGATGCGTCGATCGGCATATACGTCGGCGTGTGCGCGATCCCGGCCGAGCCGGGCCGCAAGCCGTCGCCGTGCCTCGGCGGGATCCCGAAGGGAGCCGAGCGGGGGAAGGCCGCGAAGGAGGGCGCGCAGCCGAGCGTCTGGATCACCGACGACTGGGCCTGGAAGGCGTTCGCGAGCCACGGCTACGCCGACGCGGCGAAGGGCGCGTTCACCGCCCGCGTGCTCGTACCGGAGGCGAGCTCGGACGGCCTCGACTGCCGCAAGGTGGCCTGCGCCATCACCACGCGCGCCGATCACACCGCGGCGCAGGATCGGGTGCAGGACATGCAGCTGCCGATCGCCTTCGCGCAGTAGCGCGGCGCGGACCGAGGCCGGGCGGGCTCAGCTCACGAGCGGGGCGATGACCAGGGTCGCGATCGTGTAGATCGCGAGACCGGCGAGCGAGCCGACCACGGTGCCGTTGATCCGGATGAACTGCAGGTCCTTGCCGACCTGGAGCTCGATCTTCTCGGCGGCCTCGCTGGCGTCCCACCGCTGCACCGTCTCGGTGACGACGCTCGCGATCTCGTGGCGCGAGCGTCGGACGACGTGCTCGACCGCGTTCATCACCCAGACGTCGATCTTGTACTGCAGGGTGGCGTCCTCGAGGAGGCGGCGGCCGAAGTCCTGCATCGCCGAGACCAGCCGGGTGCGTAGCTCGCTCGACGGGTCGGCGAGCATCTCGACGAGCGCGGCGCGGGCGGAGGCCCAGGTGCTCGCGGCGAGGGCTCGGATGCGGGGGCTGTCGAAGATCTCGTGCTTCAGCGCTTCCAGCTGATCCTGCAGCTCGGGCTTCTGCCCGAGGTCCCGGGCCAGATCGTGCAGGAAGCTGTTCGCCGCCGCGCGGAACGGGTGCGAGCGGTCCCTCGCCACGTTCTGAGCGAAGCGCACGGCCTCGGCGTGCAGGCGGTTGTCGACGAAGCGGTCGACGATGCTCGGCACCCAGCTGGGCAGGCGGGAGGAGACGACCCGGTCGAAGGCCTCGGGATGGGCGACGAGCCAGTGCTCCAGGTGATCCGCCGCAATGTCGATGAGCGATTCGTGGTGGCCCGCGTCGAGCACCGTCTCCAGGCCGTGGCCCACGGTGGGCCCCCACTTCGGATCGACGACGTGCTTGCGCACGAGCCCCTCGATGAGGTCCTGCACATCGCGATCGTCGAGCACTGTGAGCGCGGCGGTGCCGGCCTCGGACAGGATCGTGCCCGCGCGCTCGGCGTTGCCGGGATCGCGCAGCCACTCGCCGGCCATGCGCGCGCCGCTGATCTCGGAGAGCTTGGCGTGGACGACGTCGTCCGCGAGGAAGTTCTCCTCGATGAAGGACCCCAGTCCCTCGCCGATCTCGTCCTTCTTGTTCGAGATCAGATTGGTGTGGGGGATCCGGAGCCCGAGCGGGTGCCGGAACAGGGCGGTGACGGCGAACCAGTCGGCGAGGGCGCCGACCATGCCTCCCTCGCTGGCGGCGCGCACGTAGCCCAGCCAGGGGAACCGCTGCTGCAGGGCGAACGAGACGACGAAGACCACGCCCATCGCGATGAGGAGTCCCAGCGCGATGGCCTGCATGCGCCTCAGCTGCGCCAGACGCTCGAAGTCCGCTGGGGTGACGGCACCGAGGGTGCGGCGGGTGCGAAACGGCATTGCAGCATTATCCACCCGCGCGGGGCCGCCGTGTCACCCGCGCATGGAAGAATGAGGCCCATGCATCTCCTCACCAGGCTCAGCCTGAAGAACCGCGCGCTCATCGCACTCGTCACGGTGGTCGCCGCGGTCTTCGGAGTGATCAGCATCGGCTCCCTGAAGCAGGAGCTCATGCCCTCGGTCGAATACCCGGCCGTGGCGGTCATCACCAGCTACCCGGGCGCCTCTCCCGAGGTGGTGAGCAACGACGTCTCGGGTCCGATCGAGACCGCGCTCAAGAGCGTGCCGAACCTCGAGCACACCACGGCGACCTCGTCGACGGGCGCTTCGACCGTGGTCGCGCAGTTCACCTACGGCGTCGACACCGCCGCCACGCAGCAGAAGGTGGAGCGGGCCATCAGCCGGCTCTCGAAGGTGCTGCCGAAGGACGTCGACCCGCAGGTCATGTCGGGCAGCATCGACGACTTCCCGGTGGTGCAGATCGCCGTGACCCCGCCCTCGGGCGGCGACGCCGAGACCACGGCGAAGGCGGTCGAGCGCCTCGCGGTCCCCAAGATCAAGGACCTCACGGGCGTGCGCGACGCCCAGCTCGTCGGCGCTCGCGGCGACCGCGTCACCGTGACCCCCGACCTCGCGAAGCTGGGCGAGGAAGCCCTGACCGCGCAGTCGATCACCGATGCGCTCCAGCAGAACGGCGTGCTCGTCGCCGCCGGCACCGTGACCGACGGCGATCGCACGCTCGCCGTGCAGGCCGGCTCCAAGATCTCCAGCGTCGACGACATCGCAGCGCTGCCGCTCGTGCGCAGCCCCGAACTGCTCGCGGCGAAGGCGCAGCAGCAGGCCGCGCAGCAGCAGGCGCCGCGCCCGGGTCAGCAGCAGGAGCAGAGCGCGGCCGCGCAGGGCCAGGGGCAGAGCCAGGGCACCGCGCAGGGGCAGACCGCCACGGAGCCGCTGCCCACGGTCACCATCGGCGACGTGGCCAAGGTCGCGCTCGAGCCGAATCCCGTGCAGGGCATCTCCCGCGTCGACGGCAAGCCGGCCGTCACCATCGGCGTCACCAAGATCTCCTCGGCCAACACGGTCGACGTCTCGAAGGCCGTGCACGACGAGCTGCCGAAGCTCGAGAAGGAGCTCGACGGCGCCAAGCTGACGGTCGTCTTCGACCAAGCGCCCTACGTGGAGCGCTCGATCCACTCGCTGACCACCGAGGGGCTGCTCGGACTCGGCTTCGCGATCATCGTGATCCTGGTGTTCCTGCTCTCGGTGCGGGCGACCATCGTCACCGCCATCTCCATCCCGACCTCGGTCCTGCTGACCTTCATCGGGCTCAACTTCGCCGACTACACGCTGAACATGCTGACGCTCGGCGCGCTGACCATCTCGATCGGCCGCGTGGTCGACGACTCGATCGTGGTCATCGAGAACATCAAGCGGCACCTCTCGCATCCGGGCGTCACCGACCGGGGGCCCGCGATCGTCGCGGCGGTGCGCGAGGTCGCGGGCGCCATCACGGCGTCGACGGCGACGACGGTCGCCGTGTTCCTGCCTATGGCCTTCGTCAGCGGCATGGTCGGCGAGCTGTTCCGTCCGTTCGCGTTCACGGTGACCATCGCGCTCATCGCCTCGCTGCTCGTCGCGCTCACCATCGTGCCCGTGCTGGCCTACTGGTTCATCCGGGTGAAGCACGCTCCTGCCCACGCCGCGGGGAACACGGCGCACGCGGCCGAGCACTCGGGGCCGGCCATCGACGACGAGCCCGAGAACGCGATGCAGCGCGGATACCGCCCGATCATCGGGTGGACCCTCGCGCACCCCATCATCACGCTCGGCGTCGCCGTCGCGATCTTCGCGGGGACCATGGCGGCCGCGCCGCTCATGAAGACGAACTTCCTCGGTTCGGATGAGCAGAACTCGGTCGGCCTCACCCAGGCCCTCGCGCCGGGCACGAGCCTCGACGCGCAGCTGAAGCAGGCCGAGCGGGTCGAAGCCGAGCTCAAGAAGATCTCCGACGTCGAGACCGTGCAGGTCACGATCGGCAGCTCGGGCGGCGCCGCGGCCATGTTCGGCGGCGGGGGCAGCGACGGCAGCGTGACCTACGCGATCACCACGCGCGAGAACGCCGATCAGGCCGCGGTCCAGGATCGGATCCGTACGGCCGTCGACGGCCTGAAGGACGCCGGCGACTTCTCGATCGGCAGCTCGGGCGGCGGCATCACCCAGTCCAGCGCCATCGAGGTGCAGGTCACCGCTCCCGACCAGAAGACCCTGGTCGCCGCGAGCGACGCCATGGTCGCGGAGCTCAAGAAGCAGAAGGGCCTGATCCAGGTCGAGAGCGATCTCGGCCAGTCCCGCCCCTACCTGCAGGTGATCGTCGACCGCGACAAGGCAACGCAGGCCGGCCTCAGCGAGGCCGCGGTCGCGGGCATGGTCGCGCAGCGCATGCAGCCGGCGCAGGTCGGCCAGGTCGTGCTCGACTCCACCACCACGTCCGTCTACCTGTCGCTCGGAACGGCCCCCGCGAACGAGGCGGCGGTCAAGGCGCTGCCCGTGCAGACCCAGTCGGGCGAGGTCCGCCTCGACAACCTCGCGACTGTCAAGGTCGCCGACGGTCCGGTCTCGGTGAAGAGCGAGGACGGTGCGCGCATCGTCACGGTGTCGGCGCTGCCGAAGGGCGACGACCTCAGCGCCGCGGGCACGCAGGTCAACAAGGCCCTCGACTCGGTCAAGCTGCCCAGCGGGGCGAACGCCCAGATCGGCGGCGTCATGTCGCAGCAGGGCGAGGCCTTCGGGCAGCTCGGCCTCGCGCTGCTCGCCGCGATCCTCATCGTCTACGTGGTCATGGTCGCGACCTTCCGCAGCCTGCTGCAGCCGCTGCTGCTGCTCATCTCGGTGCCGTTCGCGGCGACCGGCGCGATCCTGCTCCTCATCCTCTCGGGCATCCCGCTCGGTGTCGCCTCGCTCATCGGCGTGCTCATGCTCGTGGGCATCGTCGTGACCAATGCGATCGTGCTCATCGACCTCGTGAACCAGTTGCGCGACCGGGGCGAGAGCCTGCATCACGCGGTGATGCACGGCGCCTCCCTGCGTCTGCGCCCCATCGTCATGACGGCGCTCGCGACGATCCTGGCGCTCGTGCCCATGGGCCTCGGCATCACGGGATCCGGCGGATTCATCTCGCAGCCGCTCGCGGTCGTGGTGATCGGCGGTCTGCTCTCCTCGACCGTGCTGACCCTCGTCGTGCTGCCCACCCTCTACTACGCGGTCGAGCACGGTCGCGAGCGACGCAAGGAGCGCCGTGCCGGGCGCCGCACGGGCGGCGGACGTCGTCCGAAGCTCGGCGGTGGTGCTGCGGCTACGGCTGCGGCAGCCGTCGGCGCACCCGCGCTCGCAATGGCGGGTGCCGGTGCGGTCGAATCGGACGCCGCGGGCACCGACGTGCTCGGCGCGGACGCGCCGGTCCTGCCGGTCGTGACTGACGGCCTCGCGTCGTCGGCCGTGGCGGCGCCGGTCTCGGCGATCGAGCACGTGGCCGAGGATGCCGTCGCGCCCGAGCTGCCCCCGCTGGCCGAGCAGATCGACGAGGTCTCCTCGGAAGACCCGGAGGAGTCGGAGGTTCCGGAAGCGGAGGCCGCGGAGGTTCCGGAGGCGACGCTCGAGGCCGACTCGTTCGTGCCGGCGTCAGTGCCGGTGCCGGGGGAGTCCGCTCCGATCGAGCCGCTGGCCGAGACCGCGATCCTGCCGGTCCCGGCGACCGCGACAATCCCACCGGAGCCGGAGCCGGAGCCGGAGCCGGAGCCGGCGGGAGAAGCGCCTGTCGCCGCGCCCGTGGCAGACATCGATCCCAGCGGATCCGACGAGCACCCCGATCAGGGGGCCGAGGCCGAGGTCTCGCCCGAGCTCTCCGCGCTGCTCGAGCGTCTGGGCCTGCCCCTCGACTCCGAAGCCGAGCCGGCCGAACCCGAGAACGACTCCGTCGATCCGGTCGAGTCCGTGACCGAGGCGACCGACCCCGCACCCGAGTCCGAGCCGGAACCTGAGCCTGCATCGGAGCCGGAACCCGAGCCCGAGCCCGAGCAGGAGCCCGAGCCCGCAGCACCCGCACTCGATCCCATCGAGCTGCCCGCGGCACCCGAGCCGGATCCCGCGAAGCCGGCTCCGCCGGTCACCGGTGAGCTCGACTGGGCCGAGCTCATGTGGCAGGCCACGCACGACGCCGAATCCGACGGCGACCAGCACGACGGCCCGGGCTCCGGCCCCGCCGCCCAGCGATAGGCAGAGATGAATCAGCGTCGGCGCGGCTACCGCGCACCATCCGACTACAACCCCAACCGAGGCAAGTCCTCCGGGCGCCGCGGGCGCCCGGGCGGGCGATTCGGTGACGACCGGCAGAACGCCCCCGCCGACTCCCCGGAGCGTCCGCGGCGCGACTCCGATCCGCGCGCCGGGCAGGACCGCGGCACCGAGCGCCGGGGTTCGGACCAGCGCGGCGGCCGGGACACCGGCCGCGACGCCGGTCGCTCCGACCGCGCCCGACGGGATCCGCGGGACCGCGGTGCCGCCCGGAGCGAGCGCCCCGATCGCGTGAACGAGGGGTCGAGGGATCGCGGATCCGGCCACGGCTCGGGACGCCAGCGCGAGTCGCACCGCGACGCCGCCGCGCAGAACGGCGGTGCACGGGTCTTCTCGTTCGACGCCGACGGCATGCCCCGCGGCGGTGCGCCCGGCGAGGGGCGACCGCGTTCGGAGCGTCCGCATCGCGAGCACGGCGAGTCCCGCGGGCACCGCCCGCAGGCTGCCGGCCATCGCCCGCAGGATCGACGCGAACCGCCGCAGCGCGGGTCGCAGGAGCACTCGGTCTCCTTCGAGCGGCTCGAGGCGAAGCGCACCTCGGCGGAGGACGTGCGGGGTCTCGGCTTCGCCGACCTCGGCCTCGGCGGCAACATCGTGCGCGCGCTCACCGAGCTCGGCGCCGAGCGGCCGTTCCCGATCCAGGCCGCCACGATCCCGGACGCCGTCGAGGGACGCCACCTGCTGGGTCGGGCCCGCACCGGATCCGGCAAGACCATCGCGTTCGGCGCCGCTCTCGTCGAGCGCATCCTGAAGCTCAAGGCCGAGGGCGTGTTCCGCCCGGATCCGCCGAAGCAGCGCCGCGAGCGCGGCGTCGCGCAGAAGCGGCAGAAGGGCGAGAAGCCGAGCGTGCGCGCGCCGAAGGCGCTGATCCTCGCACCCACCCGCGAGCTGGCCCTGCAGATCGACCGCACCGTGCAGCCCATTGCACGGTCGGTCGGGCTCTACACCGGCCAGTTCGTCGGCGGATCCCCGTTCGAGCCGCAGTTGCACGCGCTGCACCGCGGCGTCGACATCGTGATCGGTACGCCCGGCCGCATCGAGGACCTGGCGCAGCGGGGGATCCTCGAACTGCGTGACGTGCACGTGACCGTGCTCGACGAGGCCGACCACATGTGCGAGCTCGGGTTCCTCGAGCCCGTGCAGCGGATCCTGCGCCGCACCGAGCGCGGCGGGCAGCGCCTGCTGTTCTCGGCCACGCTCGACTGGGGCGTGCGTGACCTCGTCGACGAGTTCCTGCGGAACCCCGCCGTGCACGAGATCGCGGAGGACGCCGAGGTGCAGGGCGATGTCACGCATCGCGTGCTCGTCGTGCTGCGGGAGGACAAGGACGCGGCGCTGGTCGAGCTCGCGCGCCGCGGCAAGCGGGTCATCGTGTTCTGCCGCACGCGCGCCTACGTCGACCGCTTGGCGGAGCTGTTCGCCGAAGAGGGCCTCCGCGTGACCGCGCTGCACGGCGACCTGGCCCAGGCGAAGCGCGAGCGCAATCTCCAGCGCTTCGCCGAGGGGAAGGTTCCCGTGCTCGTCGCGACCGACGTCGCCGCCCGCGGACTGCACGTCGACGACGTCGACCTGGTGATCCAGGCCGATCCGCCGGGCGACGCCAAGACCTACGTGCACCGCGCGGGACGCACCGGCCGGGCCGGCCGCGACGGGGCCGTGCTGACGGTGATCCCGCGCACCCGGCAGAAGCGTACGCGCGAGCTCTTCGAGCAGCTCGGGATCGAGCCCGACTCGTTCGGCGACTTCGCACCCGGCGACGAGCTGTAGCGGGCCGAAGCGACCGCGCGCCCGATCGGATCGAGCTCTCGGCTCGATCCGATCGGGCGCGCGGCGCCGTGTTCGAGCGCGGTCAGCCGGCGGGGTTCGAGTCCTTGCCGTCGAGCCAGAGCACGTCGCTCGCGTCGGCGTGCGTGCCGTCGGAGCCGACGTGCTTGTCGCTGATCTGCGGTCCCTTGGTGATCACGTGCACGAGCGCCATGCCGTGACCGCGGCCGAGGCCGTAGTCGGCCTGCAGCCACTCGAGGATCGGGGTGGCCTTCGTGCCCGGCCCGAACCCGCGCTCGTCGGCGAGTTCGATGAAGCGGCGCGGCGTCAGCCCGGTCTTGGTCTCGATGTTGTCGAGGTAGCTCTGGAACGACATGGGGGTCTCCTTCGGTGGGGTGGCCGGTGCCGGCCGGGTGGTCAGTCGAGGTCGGTCTGGATGATGACGGGCGAGGCGTGGATCCCGATGACGCGCAGCGGCCCGGATCCGGAGTTCTCGAAGCGGTGCGGCATGCAGGGCGGGCCGGTCACGGTGTCTCCAGCCGTGCCGCGGATCGATGCGTCGCCGACGGTGAAGGTCGCCTCGCCCTCGAGCACGATCCAGGTCTCGGCGTACGGGTGCCAGTGGAGACCGGTGCCGCGGCCCGGCGCGTAGTCGATGGAGAAGTAGGAGACGCCCGCACCGTGGTCCATGCCCTGGAAGCGGCGGGTGCCGCCCGTGCCGAACGCGATCTCCTCCGGTGCGACCAGCGTCGCTGCGGCCGGGTTCTCGGTCATGATGCGCTCCTCTCGGTCGGTGATCCTGCGCTGGGTCCACTCTCCCGGTCTCCGGCTCCGAAAATGTAGAGTTTCGATATGGATCGAAAGGCGGCGCAGTCGCATCACGTCGATTTCCGGCTCAGTCCCGGCGATATCCAGGCCGTGCGCTTCGGCATCTCGCCCGGGCACGAGCTCGCGCACGCCGTGCGGGTGCTGCTGCGCCCGGCTCACTACCCGCTGCAGTGGGGATGGCTGAAGCAGGTGCGGGATCGGATGCCGCGGGAGCCGTTCGGGCTGCTCTCGGACGTCATCGGAGCCGACGGGTACCTGCCCGACTTCCTCACGACGACCGCGCGCTGGGATCTGACTCCCGAGGCCGAGCTCGCAGCGCTGCGCGCGGCGGCACTGCCGGGCATGCGCGTCGACCTCGGCAAGATGGTGGACCGATCGAGCGGGGAGCGGCGGGCCGCGCTGGAGCGCATGCGCGCGGATCCCGAGCGGGCCCGCGCGCGGATCGCCGATGCCTGGGCGCAGGTGTGGGAGGCCGCGCTCGCCCCGGTGTGGCCGCAGCTCGAGCGGATCCTGCGGGCCGACATCGCGGTGCGGTCGCGGACGGTCTCGGCCGATGGGCTGGCGGCGATGGCGTCGCGGATCCACCCCGCGGTGAGCTGGGGTGACGGCGCGGTGCGCGTCGTGCTGCGCAAGCACAGCGAGCAGGTCGACTGCCGGGGGAGCGGACTGGTGCTCGTGCCCTCGGTGATGAGCTCCTGGGGATGCATGGTGCTGACCGAGCCGCCGGCCCAACCCACCCTCTACTACCCCGCACGCGGGGTGACCGCCGAGTGGGCGCGGGATTCTGGCGCGGCGCGCGACGCGGTCGCGGCGCTCGTCGGTGCGGCGCGGGCCGAGATCCTGTTCGCTGCGCACGTCGCGCGCACGACCTCGCAGGTCGCGGCCGACGCCGGCCTGGCGATCTCGACGGCGTCGCACCACCTCTCGGTGCTGCGCGGGGCCGGTCTCGTGTCAAGCACCCGCGAGGGTGCGCGCGTGCTGCACCTGCGCACCCCGCTCGGCGAGGCGGTGATCGGCCAGGCGATCTGAGGGCGTGCTCATCGGCCCGCCGCCGCCCGCGACGCATGGCGCTGATCGACAGTGCGGGGCGGTTCTGTTTGGAGAATGCGCACAATCGACGCGGGCGCCGATGCGGCACCGCTTTGTGGGGTCGAATCGGATCGATTGCCGTTGTCGGAGGTCGCTCGTAGCCTGGCGATATCGCCCGCCGCGATGCGCGCGGGCGCCGCCGTTCGTCTTGGATCGTCGAGGAGCACAGATGACCGCAACGCAGACCGTCGCCCAGCAGAGCGCCACCGATCGCGCCGCCGCCCCGCAGCGGGAACCCGCCCGCATCGACGTGCCGGCGGTCGCCGATGCGCTGCTCGGCCGCTGGAAGGAGGAGCGCCTCGCCTCCCGCAAGCTCGTCGAGGACCCGCGGCTGCAGACGATCCCGGGTCAGCCCATGCCCGAGCACCGCGAGCGCGCGCTTGGCCAGCTCGGCATCCTCGTCGAGGAGGGCGCGATCCAGCGCGCGTTCCCGAAGGACCTGGGCGGCGGCGACAACCACGGCGGCAACATCGCGGCGTTCCAGGAGCTCGTGCTCGCGGATCCCTCGCTGCAGATCAAGAGCGGCGTGCAGTGGGGGCTGTTCGGTGCGGCGATCCTGCACCTCGGCACGCGCACGCACCACGAGAAGTGGCTGCCCGACGTGATGAGCCTCAAGCTCCCGGGCGCGTTCGCCATGACCGAGATCGGACACGGCTCCGACGTCGCCTCGATCGGCACCACGGCGACCTACGATCCCGCCACCGAGGAGTTCGAGATCCACACCCCGTTCGCGGGGGCCTGGAAGGAGTTCCTCGGCAACGCGGCGCTGCACGGCCAGGCCGCCGTCGTGTTCGCCCAGCTCATCACCAAGGGCGTCAACCACGGCGTCCACGCCTTCTTCGTCCCGATCCGCACTCCCGACGGCGAGATGCTGCCGGGCGTCGGCAGCGAGGACGACGGTGTGAAGGGCGGCCTGAACGGCATCGACAACGGCCGCCTGCACTTCTCGCACGTGCGGATCCCGCGCGAGAACCTGCTCAACCGCTACGGCGACGTCGCAGCGGACGGCACGTACTCCTCGGCCATCCCGAGCCCCGGGCGTCGCTTCTTCACCATGATCGGCACGCTCGTGCAGGGCCGCGTCTCGCTCGACGGCTCGGCGGTGAAGGCGATGATGGCGGCGCTGACCATCGCGATCCGGTACGGATCCGAGCGCCGGCAGTTCCCCGGCCCCGACGGCCGCGAGACCGTGCTCCTCGACTACGGTCTGCACCAGCGCCGACTCATCCCGCGCATCGCCGAGACCTACGCCATGGCGTTCGCGAGCGAGCGCCTGCTGACCACCTTCGACGAGGTGTTCTCGGGCGTGCGCGACGACGACGCGCACCGCGAGGATCTCGAGACGCTCGCCGCGTCGCTCAAGCCGCTCTCCACGTGGGCCGCGCTCGACACGCTGCAGGAGGTGCGCGAGGCCTGCGGCGGCGCCGGGTTCATCGCCAAGAACCGCGTCGTCGGGCTGCGCGCCGACCTCGACATCTACGTCACCTTCGAGGGCGACAACAACGTGCTGCTGCAGCTCGTCGGCAAGCGCCTCCTCACCGACTACGCCGCGCAGTTCGCGGGCGGCGACAAGGCCGCGCTCGCCAAGGCGGCGGCCAGCCAGCTCGGCGACCGCGTCAGCCGCTTCGGCCTGCGCCAGATCGGCCAGAGCGTCGCCGATCTCGGTCAGGTGTCGCGCTCGGTCGAGCAGCTGCGCGAGACCGAGACGCAGCGCACGCTGCTCACCGATCGGGTGCAGACCATGGTCGCCGAGATCGCGGGCGCGATGCGCGAGGCGACGAAGGACGTGCCCAAGGGCGACAAGCGCGCGAAGGCGACCGCCCAGGCCGACGCGTTCAACGCGCAGCAGCACAAGCTGATCGAAGCCGCCCGCGCGCACGCCGAGCTGCTGCAGTGGGAAGCGTTCACCGAGGCGCTCGATCGTTTCGACGGCGAGACCCTGCGCGTGCTCACCTGGCTGCGCGACCTGTTCGGGCTCGGCCTGCTCGAGAAGCACGCGACCTGGTACCTCGTGCACGGACGCCTCTCGGGGCACCGCGTCGAGGCGATCACCGCCTACGTGGATCGCCTGATCGGCCGCGTGCGCGAGCACGCGCTCGACCTCGTCGACGCTTTCGGGCTCACACCGGGCATGCTGCGCGCCGAGATCGCGACCGGCATCGAGGCCGAGCGGCAGCAGGAGGCCGCCGACTACGTGCGGGAGCAGCAGGCGGCGGGCACCTGGCCGATCCACGAGAAGCAGCTGCGCAAGCAGCAGCAGGGGTAGAGGTAGGCGCGCCCGGCCGAACGGTAGGCACGTCGGCTCGTTCCGCAGGAGATTCGGGTTCAAAAGGACGGATTCGCGAGATGCGTCCTTTTGAACCCGAATCTCCTGCCGAACGGGACGCGCTCGAGCCTGGTCGGGCGGAGCATCGGCGCGAACCACCCTCACTAGGCTGAGGGTATGACCGCACCGCTGCGCACCCTGTACCCCGCGATCGAACCGAACCGTTCCGGCCTGCTGCCGGTGGGCGACGGGCACGAGGTCTTCTGGGAGGAGAGCGGCAACCCCGCGGGCAAGCCGGTCGTGTTCCTCCACGGCGGTCCGGGCGGCGGCTGCTCACCCGACCACCGACGGTACTTCGATCCCGCGAGATACCGCATCGTGCTGTTCGACCAGCGCGGCTGCGGCCGCAGCATCCCGCACGCGAGCGCGCCCGACGCCGACCTGTCGACGAACACCACCTGGCACCTCGTCGCCGACATCGAACGCCTGCGCGAGCACCTCGGCATCGACCGCTGGCAGGTGTTCGGCGGATCCTGGGGGTCGACCCTGGCGCTCGCCTACGCGCAGACCCACGCCGACCGCGTGACGGAGCTCGTATTGCGCGGCATCTTCACGCTGCGCCGCAGCGAGATCGACTGGTTCTACCAGGAGGGCGCCTCGCAGCTGTTCCCGGACGTCTGGGAGGAGTACCTCTCGGTGATCCCCGAAGCGGAGCGCGGGGACCTCGTCGCGGCATACCACCGCCGCCTGTTCGACGCGGACCCGGCCGTGCACACGCCGGTCGGTGTCGCCTGGACCGTGTGGGAGCACTCCACGATCCGGCTGATCCCCGACTCCGCGGCGATCGCTGCGGCCCGCACCGACACGGCCATGGCGGTCGCCTTCGCCCGCATCGAGAACCACTACTTCTCGAACGGCGGGTGGATGGAGGACGGCCAGCTGATCCGCGACGCCGCCGAGAAGCTCGCCGGGATCCCCGGGGTGATCGTGCAGGGTCGCTACGACGCCTGCACGCCGGCGACCACGGCGTGGGATCTGCACCGCGCCTGGCCCGAGGCGTCGTTCGAGATGATCCCCGACGCGGGCCACGCGGCGAGCGAGCCCGGCATCGTCGACGCGCTCGTGCGCGCGACGGACTCGTTCGCGGATCGCTGAGCGCAGCCGTCTCCGCCGGGACCGCTACGCCCGGGCGCCGTTGACCGTCGCGCGGTCGACGGCGCCGGACTCGACTCCGGCGCCGCGCAGGATCTTCCCGTACGTGCCGTCGTCCATCAGGGACTGCACCGCAGCCTGCACCGCCCGCGTGAGCGCACTGCCGCGGGGCGTCACCAGCCCGTACGGCGCAGCGTCGAACACATCGCCCGACAGCTGCAGGTGATCGCCCAGCTGCGCGACGGCGTCGCCGGCGATCGGGGAGTCCGCGGAGAAGGCGTCAGCGCCTCCCGAGGCGACGGCCTGGGTGGCTTCCGGTTGCAGGCTGAACGCCACGACCCGCAGCGGCTCCTTCCCCGCCGCCACGCACTTCTCGCTGCGGGCCGGGAGCTCCACGGTCTCCTGCACGGTCGTCGCCTTCACCGCGATCCGCAGACCGCACGCCCGGTTCGGATCGACCGGCTTCCCCTTGGGGGAGACCCACTGGGATCCTGCTTCGTAGTAGTCGACGAAGTCGACCGACTTCTGGCGTTCGACGGTGTCGGTGAACGAGGAGGAGCTCATGTCGAGGGTTCCTCCGTGGATGCGGGGAATGATGCTGTCGAACTGCATGGACTGCCACTGCGGCTTCAGCCCGAGTTTCGCAGCGACCGCGTCTCCGAGGTCGACGCCCCATCCGGCGGGTGCCCCGCTCGCGTCCTTGAACTCGTTCGGGGGATAGTTCGGGTTGATCCCGATGCGGAGGACGCCCCGGTCGCGCACGTCCTGCGGGAGCAGCTCTTCCGCGGCGGGGTCCGGCGCGATGTGCGAGATGAGGCTCGCATCGACGCTGCTGCGCGAGCCTCCGTCGTCGTTCGTGCATCCTGCCGTTCCGAACAGGAGCACTGCCGCGGCCAGAGGTGCGGTGAGGCGGGAAATCTTCATCGATCCGGATCCTTCTGCGTATCGGGGAGGTTGAATCAGGCTACCGGTTACCGAATCGGGATACGGGAAGGGTGACATCGCTCTCCGCGCCCGTGGCGGCTCGCCGGGTCCGGGCCGCCGAGGGCGCGGTCCCGTTCCGTCGGATCCGACCTGCGCGAACCTCGGGGGACCTCATAGAATCGGTCGCAGCGGGCGGTCATCGGCCGCGAACCGTCGGTGCGCACCGCACGGGCGGAGCACCAGCGGGAGCGCGACATGACCTTCTGTTCGCAAAGTCAGTCATGTGGACTGGGAAATCGTGTGATCCTGCGGATTTGGAGCTAGTTTCCGTGGGCATTTTCGCGGACAAACCTGCTCGTGGACACCAGCTAGACGGAACGTGTGTTCGGGCGGGACGGTCAGCGACCACTCCACCCGCGCGTAACGAAGAGTGTGAGGATTCGCCCCCGCCTGTATGCGTTGTGGTGGCGCTATGTTCAGGGCATGCAGATTCTTGGAACAGTGACCAGTCCAGACGTCTTCCAGCTCTTGAGCGGATTCCTTGGAGCTCTGCTCTCGGGTCTCGTCATGGTTCTCGTCCTTATCGTCACTCTGCGCGTCCAAACTCGGCAGCACCGGGAGCAACTTGAAGCGCAGAGAAAACAGTTTCTCGAACAGCGGGATGCGAACGAAGCGCTGTTGCGGAAGCAACTCGATCTTGAGCGGACGGACGCCACTCATCGAGAGATTCTCCGTCTACGGTTCAACGTTGTAATAGCAATTCTGGACCTTGAGCGCATTGCGACCACGCACCTCGATCGAGACAAGTACGCCGCGAGACGGTACGAGATTCTTGCGTTGAACCGAGCCATAATGTCTCACCTCCAGGCAAGCCGGCGGGCCGAGTACTCACGGATCATTGATCTTCATGACCGCGTTGCGATCACGCTTGCTCAGCGGGTCAACGCTGGTATTCCCACGGGTGCCGACTACGCAGCTGAGCACGGGAAGCTTGCTGGCTTGCTTGAGGCGTGGATCGACGCCTACATCGCTGGGAATGATGAGGAGAGGTTCGCCGTAAATGAGAAGGTGCGACGCTCGCACGAGAGCCTCGATGCAGTGTGAATCGTTGCTGCTCTCAAGGAAAATGGCGTCACGCGGGTCCGCAAGGAGTCCGAAAAACCTCTCCTCACGCCCTAGAATCGGTCACAACAGGCGGCCAAAGATCCGCATGAAATCAATGCTCGCAGCACCAGGCGATCACCAGCGGGAGTAGCTTTGACCTTCAACGACAACGCCCAGATCGACACCAGCGGCGTGCAGCGCCGTCGCGGCGGCGCCGGCGGCAAGGTCGCCGTGGGCGGCGGCATCGGCATCGTCGGCATGATCGTGCTCTTCGCGCTCTCCAACATCCTCGGCGTCAACCTGACCCCGCTCGCGAACTCGATCACGACGGATCCGGTCGGGACGGGCCAGGAGCAGGCCACGGGCATGGATCAGTGCGCCTCGGGCGCCGACGCGAACCGCGACGACGACTGCCGTCTGGCCGGCGCGAGCAACTCGCTCGACCGGTACTGGGCGGAGCAGGTCGGCGGGTACCGCTCGCCCGGCTTCGTCATCTACGACGGGGTCACGAGTTCGCCGTGCGGCACGGCCTCGAACGCGACCGGCCCGTTCTACTGCCCGAGCGACGAGACGGTCTACATCGACCCGACGTTCTTCGCGACGCTGCGCACCGACTTCGGTGCCTCCGCCGGTTCGCTCGCTCAGATGTACGTGCTCGCGCACGAGTGGGGGCACCACATCTCGAAGCTCATCGGATCCCTCCAGAGCGCGGGCAACGCCTCGGGCGCGAGCTCGGGGTCCGTGCGCCTCGAACTGCAGGCGGACTGCTTCGCGGGCGCCTGGGTCAAGGATGCGTCGACGATCCCCGACAAGAACGGCGTGCTGCTCCTGAAGCCGGTCACGAAGGCGCAGATCGCCGACGCGCTCGATGCGGCCGCGGCGGTCGGCGACGACAACATCATGAAGCGCTCGGGCCGCGGCGTGAACCCCGACGCGTTCACGCACGGCACCTCCGAGCAGCGGCAGCGCTGGTTCATGACCGGCTACGAGAAGGGCCCCAACTCCTGCGGCACCTTCGACGTGGCGGCGAACCAGCTCTAGGCGATCCGCTCGAACACCATCGTCGCCTGGATCCGGTCCCCGCCGCCGAGGCCCTTGCTCCCGGACGCCGCCGTGGTGATGGTGTGCAGGCGGTATCCGAGCGCGGCCTGAGCGTTGATCGCCTTCTCCAGCTCGGTGAGGTTGCCGGAGCCCGTTCCCCACATCTTCTCCTTCAGGATCACCTGCAGGACGACGTAATCCATCCCCTTCGCCGAGGGGCGGGGGCGCGCACCCGAGACGGCCTCGGACTCGATGTGATCGATCATTCCGCTGATGCCCGTGACCGGGGCCGGCGGCTGCACGCGATCGGTCCAGGTGGCACCGTCCCACCATCGCGTGGTGCCGGACCCGTCGTCGTACCAACCGGCCTGCGCGCTCGAATCTGCCATGGTGATCCCGTCTGTCCGGCGCGAAACGACACCGCGCTACTCATATGAACGGGAATATCCTGCCATAGATCCGGGAATTACGATCCCCGCGCGATGAGCCCGGCCATGGCGGAGCGCAGCGCCATCACGACGAGCTGCACCGAGCGCCGGTGCAGGTTCTCGGGACGAGTCAGCACGTCGATGCGCCGCGTGGCGCTGATCCCCGAGAGC
Source organism: Leucobacter iarius (assembly GCF_039530105.1). Classification (NCBI taxonomy): domain Bacteria; kingdom Bacillati; phylum Actinomycetota; class Actinomycetes; order Micrococcales; family Microbacteriaceae; genus Leucobacter; species Leucobacter iarius. Next base: position 1,026,834 of record NZ_BAAAOB010000001.1, read on the forward strand.
GGGCGCAGCGCGAGACCCTCCGCCGCGCGGCCGACCGTGTAACGGGGGACCAGCCCGATCGCACCTCCCGCCGCCACCACCGACGCCACCGAGCCGTAGTCGTTGATGCGGTGCGCCACGGTCAGCGGGCGGTCGGCGAGCGCCGCGACGGATCCGAGCAGATCGTCGGGGGAGAAACCGCCGCGGCTCGTCACCCAGCGCTCCCCGGCGACGTCCGCGGGGCTCAGCGCGGAGCGCGACGCGAGCGGGTGGCCCACGGCGAGGGCCACGTCGATCGGTTCCTGCGCGAGGGGCAGCACCGTCAGGCCGTCGGCCGGCCACGGAGGGCTGTGCTCGAGGCGGTGCGCGAGCACGAGGTCGTGGTGGGCCGTGAGCGCCGGGAACTCCTCCTGCGAGACGTCCTCGTCCGAGAGGTGCAGCTCCGGGCGCTCGGGAAGCGCCTCGAGCTCGGCGAGCACGCGGCCGTAGAGCGCCTGCCCGACGCTGTGGAAGCCGCTGAGGGTCACCGCGCCCGTCGACGACTGCTCGAAGTCCTCGACCGCGTGGCGGGCGGCGGCCATCGCCTCGACCACGTCGACTCCGGCCCGGGCGAGCGCGCGGCCGGCCTCGGTGAGCGCGAGCGCGCGACCCTGCCTGCGGGTGAGCGGCGTGCGGAACTCCCGCTGCAGCGCGGCGATCTGCTGCGACACGGCCGAGGGGGTGACGTGCATCATCTCGGCGACGGCGGTGACGCTGCCGAGGGCCTCGAGCTCGCGCAGCACTTCGAGCTGTCGCAGTTCCATCAGCGCTCCGATCCCGACTTCAACGATGAAGGTATCTCTACAGAGATAGTGAAGACACTAGCGCTTGTTCTGAATCCTCGGGGACGCGAGATTGGACGCATGAGAGCACTCGTGAAGACCGCGCCGGGCGCGGGACTGACCCTGACCGACGTGCCCGAACCCATCTGCGGGCCGGGCGAGGTGAAGATCCGGATCCTCCGCACGGGGATCTGCGGCACCGACCTGCACATCATGCGCTGGGACGACTGGGCGGCCGGCAACATCGCCGCACCGCTCATCCCGGGGCACGAGTTCTACGGCGAAGTCGTCGAGGTCGGCGAGCAGGTCTGCGACGTCGCGATCGGGGACCGGGTCTCGGGCGAAGGTCACATCGTCTGCGGCACCTGCCGCAACTGCCGGGCGGGCCGTCGGCAGATGTGCATCCGCACCGTCGGGCTCGGACTGCACCGCGACGGCGCGTTCGCCGAGTTCCTGACCCTGCCCGCCAGCAACGTCTGGGTGCACCAGGGCGATATCGCGCCGGAGCTCGGCGCGATCTTCGATCCGCTCGGCAACGCCGTCCACACGGCGCTCGCCTTCCCGCTCGTCGGCGAGGACGTGCTGGTCAGCGGCTGCGGGCCCATCGGGCTCATGTCGATCGCGATCGCCCGCCACGTCGGGGCGCGCTTCATCGCCGCGACCGACGTCAGTGCGCAGCGGCTCGCGCTCGCGCAGGGCCTCGGAGCCGACGCGGTCGTCAACGTGGCCGAGCGCCGGATCCGCGACGCGCAGAGCGAGCTCGGCATGCGCGAGGGCTTCGACATCGGGTTCGAGATGAGCGGGGCGCCGACCGCGCTGCCCGAGATGCTCGAGAACCTCAACCACGGCGGCCGCGTCGCCATGCTCGGACTGCCGAGCTCGGACTTCGCGGTCGACTGGGGCAAGGTCGTCACCCACATGCTCACGCTCAAGGGCATCTACGGGCGCGAGATGTTCGAGACCTGGAACGCGATGGCCGCGATGCTGCAGACGAGCGCCGAACTGCGCGAGCGGATCTCCTCGGTGATCGCCGAGGTGCGGCCCGCGCGCGAGTGGGAATCGGCGTTCGCCGCCGCGGGCGCGGCGAGCACGGGCAAGATCATCCTCGACTGGACGGAGCTGTGATGTACGGAGCATTCAAGGAGCACGCGGCCGACGAGCTGCGCGGGATCGACGAGGCCGGCCTGACCAAGGGCGAGCTCGGGATCCGCGGGGCGCAGGGTCCCCGGATCCGGGTCGCCGGAGCCGACGCGGGCGACGGAACCGCCCCCGGGGAGCGCGAGATGCTGAACTTCTGCGCGAACGACTACCTGGGCCTCGCCGACGATCCGCGGCTCGTGGCCGCCGCGAAGGACGCGCTCGACGAGTGGGGCTACGGCCTCGCGAGCGTCCGGTTCATCTGCGGCACCCAGACCCAGCACCTCGACCTCGAACGCCGCCTCGCCCGATTCCTCGGCGTGGACGACGCGATCCTGTTCTCGTCGTGCTTCGACGCGAACGGCGGCGTATTCGAGACCCTGTTCGGCGCCGAGGACGCGATCATCTCGGACGCCCTGAACCACGCCTCGCTCATTGACGGGATCCGCCTCTCGAAGGCCCGCCGTCTGCGCTACGCGAACGGGGATCTCGCCGAGCTCGAAGCGCGCCTGCGCGAGGCCGCGGACGCGCGCTTCCGCGTGATCGTCACCGACGGCGTGTTCTCGATGGACGGCGCCATCGCCCCGCTCGAAGCGATCTGCGACCTCGCCGAGCAGTACGGCGCGCTCGTGCTCGTCGACGATTCGCACGCGGTCGGATTCCTCGGCGCGCACGGCCGAGGCACCCCCGAGCTGCGAGGCGTCGAGGGCCGCATCGACCTGCTCACCGGCACCTTCGGGAAGGCGCTCGGTGGGGCGTCCGGCGGCTACGTCGCCGGGCATCGCGAGGTCATCGCACTGCTGCGCCAGCGCGCCCGCCCGTACTTGTTCTCGAACACCCTCTCGCCGGCGATCGTCGCGGGCACCCTCACGGCGCTCGACATCGCCGAGGGCGCGCACGACGCCCGGGAGCGGCTCGTCGCGAACGCCGCACGGTTCCGCTCGGCCATGGAAGCCGAGGGGTTCGAGCTGCTGCCCGGCGAGCACCCGATCGTGCCCGTCATGTTCCGCGACGCGGTGCTGACTCAGCGGGTGGCCGAGGGCATGCGCTCGCGGGACGTGTTCGTGACGGCGTTCAGCTACCCCGTGGTGCCGAAGGGAGAGGCGCGGATCCGCGTGCAGCTCTCGGCCGCGCACACCCCCGAGCAGATCGACGCCTGCGTCGCGGCGTTCGTCGCGGCCCGGGAGGACGTGGCGGGCGACTAGCGCTTGCGGCGCTTCGCCTGCTTCTGCTTCTCGGCCGCCTTCGCCCGCTTCGCGCGTTCGCGCTTCTCGGCCGCGGCGGCGAGCTGCGCCCCGCGGGAGTTCTTCGGCAGGGCCCGCTTGGGTGCCTTCGCGCCCGCCTGGCCACCGGCCTGCTTCGCCGTGGGCTTCTTCGCGGCGGGCTTCCGCTCGGGCCCGCCCGACCGCCCGGGGCCGGCCGAGGCGGCCGACGCGCTCGCCGCAGCATCATCCGCCTGAGCCGCGTCGTCCGCGCCCGGATCCTCGCCGCGCGAACTGCGGCCCGTGCGGCCGCGGAGCACACCGACGAACTGCTGCACCGTCGCGTCATCGCGCGAACGGTCCCAGCTCGCCCAGATCTCGGTGCCGGGCAGCTCGAAGATCGGCGAGAGCGGCACGATCACGTGCGCGCGCTTGTTCACGAGGTGGCGCGCGAACGGCAGCGGCAGCAGGATCCCGCCCAGACCGGTCCCGACGAGTTCGAGCGCGGCGCGCACGTTCTTCGGCGCCCACGACGGATCCGCCCAGGGCTGCGGCTCGGGCCACTCGGCCGCGTGGTCGGGATGGTCGAGCAGGTGGACCAGGGTCAGATCGTCGGGCTCGATCACGGTCGCCTCGGCGAGCTCGTGCTCGACGGGGAGCACGAGCGCGAGCGACTCGACGTAGAGGCGGACGCCGTGCCGGGTGCGATCCTCGCCCGAGGACGACTCGGCCTCGCCGCCCGGTGCGACCCGCTCCAGCAGCACGTCGACGGGGTCCTCGCCGGCGGGCAGACGCCCGGCCGGGGTCAGCGGAACCAGCACGAGCGGGGTCTCGGGGAAGATCGCCTTCCACCGGTTCGCCCACTTGGTGGGGGCGACCCCTCGGGCGAATCCGAGGCGCAGGGGTGCGTTCACGGGGCGATCCCTTCGTAGATCTCATGGTCCCAGCCGAGACGGGCGCTCGACAGGGCGATGCGGTACCCGTCGGGCTTCGGCTCGCCGCGCAGCGGCGTGCCCTCCTCGAGGTAGTGCGGCAGTGCGGAGGCCGAGTGGCCACGGGGCGGCTCCCCCGAGGACGGGACGACCCGCCACCAGGGAACCGCGTGGCCGAACAGCGCGAGCACCTTGCCGACGGCGCGCGGCGCACGGGATCCGATGGCCTCGGCGATATCGCCGTAGGTCATCACCCGCCCCTCGGGGATGCGCGCGACGACCGCGAGCACCTGCTCCACGAACTCATCGGACGGCATGGAACCAGGATAGGCGGTGCCCGGCCCTGAGCTCCGCCGCGCGCGGTGGTCGTGTCGGGGGTCGGCGCTTCTGTCGGGGGTGGATGCTTCTGACGAGGATCGGTGTCCGGGGCGGGGAGCGGTGTACCTGGCGAAGGACGGTGTTCCTGTCGAGAGGCGGCGTGAATTTCGTGATTCTGCCCCCATCCTCGACACCACCACCGGCTCTCGGCAGGACCGCCGTTCCTTTGCCCGAGCATCGCCCTCTCCGAGTACCGTTCTCCCCGGCGACCGCCGTCGCATCGCGCGACCGTACGCCCGCGCGTTCGGCCGGGCCGACGAGCTCGGCCCGGGCGGCTCGTCGGGTTCGACGAATCAGGGCTTCCGCGCTTTCCCTAGGCTCGTGCGCATCGAGGGCGAAGGGGGCCATCATGCCGCGAACGAGCCACCGGGCGGACGCCGGATCGAGCCACCGCACGGACGACCGGGCGGACGCCGGATCGGGCCACAGCACGAACGACCGCACAGACCACCGCACGCGCGCCCTGCGCGACCACCTCGCCGCGCGCCTGCCCGAGCTGCTCGCCGAGCACGGGGTGCCGGGCGCCTCGCTCGCGGTCGCGATCGGGGACGAGACGATCACCGTCGCGGCCGGCGTGCTGAACCTGCGCACCGGCGTGCCGGTCACGGGCGACGCGGTGTTCCAGATCGGCTCCGTCACGAAGGTGCTCACCGCGACCCTCGCGATGCGCCTCGCCGACGAGGGGCGTCTCGACCTCGACGCGACCGTGCGGAGCATCCTGCCCGAGTTCGCCCTGGCCGACGCGGCGGCCGCGGAGCGGATCACGGTGCGGCAGCTCCTCTGCCACAGCTCCGGTTTCGAGGGCGATGTGTTCACCGACACGGGCGAGAACGACGACTGCCTGGAGCGCTACGTCGCGGAGCTCGCGACGACCCCGCAGCTCTTCGCGCCGGGCACGATGTTCTCCTACAACAACGCCGGCATCTGCGTGCTCGGCCGCATCATCGAGGTGATCGAGGGCGTCCCCTTCGATCGCGCGCTGCGCGAGCGCCTGCTCGATCCGCTCGGGCTCGACCGCGCGGCGGGCGATGCGGGGGAGGCGATCCTGCAGGCGGCCGCGGTCGGGCACGTGCGCGAGGATCCCGACGCTCCGCTCGCCCCGACGCGTACCTGGGCGATGGCCCGGTCGAATTCGCCGGCGGGTTCCCGGCTCGCGATGCGCGCCGAGGACCTGATCGCGTTCGCGCGCCTGCACCTCGCAGGCGGACGCGCGGTTCCGGGGGAGGAGCTGCTCGGCGCGAGCGCGATCCGCGAGATGCAGCACCCGCAGATCCTGCTGCCCGAGATCGCGCAGGGCACCGCCTGGGGGCTCGGCTGGGAGATGTGGCAGCGCGACGGCGGCTGGGTGATCGGCCACGACGGCAGCACGATCGGGCAGTCCGCACTGCTGCGCCTCGTGCCCGCGCGCGGGATCGCGGTCGCGGTCCTCGCGAACGGCGGGGATGCGAAGCCGGTGTTCGCCGAGATCGCCGACCGCGTGCTCGAGGAGTTCGCCGGGATCGCTCCGGCGGAGCCGCCGCGCCCGGCGCACGATCCGGCGCACGATCCGGTGCCGTTGCCGGCGGATCCCGAGCGCTTCACCGGCCGCTACGCGTCGAGCACCGCGATCACCGAGGTGCGGATCGACGTCGACGGCCGGCTCTGGCTCGAGCGCGTCCCCGTCGGGATCGTCGCCGAGCTCGGCGACCTGCCCTATCGCAGCGAGCTCGTGGGCTGGCGCGGCGACGCGCTGCTGCCGGTCGAGCCCGAGGGCGGGGTGCACCAGCCGGTCGCGTTCCTCGCGCCGGACGCGCGCGGCCGTGCCGGGATTCTGCACACCGGTCGCGCGGACGTGCGGGTGGACGCGTGAGCGCCGGGAGCGCGCCGTCGCCGGCCGCCGCCGAGCTGCATCGCCGCGCCTACGTCGCCGATACCCACAACGACCTGCTGTGCGCGGTCGTGGCCCGACCGGTCGATCGGTGGGGGAGCTTCTTCGGCGAGCGCTGGGTGCCGCAGCTGCGGGCGGGCGGCGTCGAACTGCAGGTGCTGCCCGTGTTCATCGAGGACGCCTACCGTCCGGAGGGGGCGCTTCGGCGCACGCTCCGCATGCTCGAGGCCGGGCGGCGCGCCGCCGCGGAGAACGCGGACGCCGTGCGTCTCTGCCTCGACGGCGCGGATCTCGATGCCGCCGCGGAGTCCGGGCGGATCGGCCTGGTGCTCGCGCTGGAGGGCGCGCACGGGATCGGCGACGACGTCGAGCTGCTCGAGACGGTGCACCGCCTCGGGGTGCGGGTGGCGTCGCTCGCCCACTTCGGGCGGGGCGGCTTCGCCGACGGCAGCGGCGAGGACGCGACGGGGAGCCGGCTGACGAGCGCCGGTGTGCGGGCCGTGGCCGAGATGGAGCGGCTCGGCATGCTGTTCGACGTGAGCCACCTCGGCGCCGCGGGCGTCGGTCATGTGCTCGAGCTCGCGAGCCGGCCCGTGATCGCGACGCACTCCTCGGCGCGGGCCCTGTTCGATCACCACCGCAACCTCAGCGATGAGCAGCTGCGCGGCATCGCGGCGGGCGGTGGCGTGGTCTGCGCGAACTTCTACGCGCCGTTCCTGCACGCGTCCGACTTCTCGGTCGATCGACTGGTCGATCACCTGGAGCACCTCGTGTCGGTCGCGGGCATCGAGCGCGTCGGCATCGGCCCCGACTTCCTGAAGGAGGTGCTCGCCGAGACGACGCCGCCCTGCTGCGAGGCGACCGAGGTGGCGGGTGTCGCCGCGGACGAGTACCTGCCCGGCCTGGAGGGGCCCGCCGGGCTCCCGCTGCTCACGGACGCCCTGCTGCGTCGCGGGTGGCGGGAGGGCGATATCCTCGCGGTACTCGGCGGCAACGTGCGCCGCCTCTTCCGCGCCGAGCTCGGGGTGCCGTCGGCCGGTCGCACCGTCGGTTCCGCGGGGACCGGAGCGGGGGCGTTCGTCGCGCCCGACGAATGATCCGCCGCGGCTTCGCAGGAGCCGACGAACCGCCGCGGGGCCCGCTCCCGCACCATCGAACATGAGCCACTGAACCATCCACCACTCCGAGCCGGGACCCGGTTCCAGATCGCGCAAGGGAGCGCAGCATGCTGACGATCAGAGATCTCACGGTCGAGATCCGCCGCGGCGACCGCCTCGTGCGGCCGGTCACCGGAGTGAGCCTGTCGGTTGCGCGCGGCGAGACGCTCGGGATCGTCGGCGAGACGGGATCGGGCAAGTCGATGACCGGTCTCGCGGTGATGGGCATGCTGCCCGCGGGCGGACGGGTGACGGGCGGGTCGATCGAGTTCGACGGCCGCGAGCTCGTCGGGCTGGCGCCGGAGGCGTACCGGGGGATCCGCGGCAACGACATCGCGATGGTGTTCCAGGACTCGCTGACCTCGCTGAACCCCACGCGCCGCATCGGCGAGCAGATCGCCGAGCCGTACCGGCTGCACCGGGGCGGCAGTCGCGCCGCCGCGCTGAAGGCGGCCGAGGAGATGCTGGCGCTCGTGGGGATCCCGCGACCGTCCGAGCGGCTCTCGGATTACCCGCACCAGCTGTCCGGCGGTATGCGCCAGCGCGTGATGATCGCGATGGCGCTCATGTGCGAGCCGAAGCTCGTGATCGCCGACGAGCCCACCACCGCGCTCGACGTGACCATCCAGGCCGAGATCCTCGAACTGCTCGACGGCCTGAAGCGGCAGCTCGGCATGTCGATGATCCTGGTGACGCACGACATGGGCGTCGTCGCGCGCTACGCCGATCGCGTCGGCGTGATGTACGCGGGGCGCCTGGTCGAGACCGGCCCGACCGCGCAGCTGTTCAGCGACACCCGGCACCAGTACACGCACGCGCTGCTGTCGTCGATCCCGTCGCTCGAGCAGGATCGCGACATCGAACTGTTCAGCATCCCCGGATCGCCGCCCGATCCCGCGGAGCAGCCGCCGGGCTGCCGCTTCGCGCCCCGCTGCTCGGCGGCGAGCGCGCGCTGCCGCGAGGAGTATCCGCCGACGCTCGAGGCGTCGGCGGATGGGCACGGGTTCGCGTGCTGGAATCCGGTGATCGCGAAGACGATCACGGTGCGCCAGCGGGCGTTCGCGCGACCGACGGAGGCGGCAGAGGAGGCCGCGACCGGTGCCGGCGCCGAGGAGCCGCGCCTGCGGGTCGTCGATGTCCGGCGGGAGCACCCCGTCTCGGGCTTCCGGCTGACGGGGAAGCGCCGCACGGTGAAGGCGGTCGACGGCGTGAGCTTCGAGGTGAGCGCGGGCGAGACCTTCGGTCTGGTCGGCGAGTCCGGCTGCGGCAAGTCGTCGCTCGGCCGCATGCTCGTCGCGCTCGACGCGCCGACCTCGGGCGAGGTGCGGCTCGACGGGGCGCGGGTGTCGGGGCTGAAGCCCCGCGAGCTCGGGGCGCGGCGCACGCAGCTGCAGATGATGTTCCAGGATTCGAGCGCTGCGCTCGATCCGAAGATGCGGATCGGGCAGATCCTGCGCGAGCCGCTCGCGATCCAGGGGATCGGCACGCAGGCGGAGCGCACAGCGACGGCGCGCGAGCTGCTCGACAGCGTGGGGCTCGGCGCCGGGATCCTCGACCGCTACCCTTACGAGCTGTCGGGCGGGCAGCGCCAGCGCATCGGCCTCGCCCGCTCGCTCGCGCTCGATCCTCGCGTGCTCGTCGCGGACGAGCCGGTGAGCGCCCTCGACGTGTCGATCCGCTCGCAGGTGCTCAACCTGATGCGCCGCCTGCAGATCGAGCGGGGGCTGTCGAGCGTCGTCATCTCGCACGATCTCTCGGTGGTCCGCTACCTGTCGGATCGGGTGGGCGTGATGTACCTCGGCAAGCTGGTCGAGGTCGGATCGACCGACGAGGTGTACGGTTCGGCCGCGCACCCGTACACGGCCGGCCTGCTCTCGGCGGTGCCGGTGGCCGATCCCGAGGCGGCGGCGCAGCCGGCGGGCGAGCGGATCACGGGCGAGCTGCCGAGCCCGCTGGATCCGCCGAGCGGTTGCCGGTTCCGCACCCGCTGCCCGCTCGCCACCGAGCGGTGCGCGACGGAGGAGCCCGCCATGCGTGCGGTGACCGCCACGCACGGCGTCGCCTGCCACTTCCCGCTGCAGGAGCTCGCCGCGTCCGCGGCGGCGCCGCGATCCGGGGCCGAGCCCCAGTCCGAGCCGGCGCTGGGAGGCGCACGATGACCATGTACGCCCTGCGGCGCATCGCCGTCTCGCTGCTCGTGCTCCTCGGGCTCTCGCTCGTGGTGTTCCTCATGCTGCACTTCATCTCGGACAGCCCGGGCCGCGCGGTGCTCGGCCCGCAGGCATCGCCCCAGGCGGTGGCCGCGTTCAACGAGGAGCACGGCTACGATCGTCCGGTGCTGGTGCAGTACGTCAGCTACCTGGGCGACCTGGTGCGGGGCGATCTCGGCCGCTCCTACAAGCTCAACGAGCAGGTCTCGGTGCTGCTGTGGCAGAACGCCGGTCGCAGCGCGATGCTCTCGTTCGCCGGGCTGATCCTGTCGCTGATCATCGCGATCCCGCTCGGCATCGCGCAGGCGGTCCGCAAGAACTCCTTCATGGATCGTGCCGCGACGGCGGTCTCCTACGTGCTCTACGCGACGCCCTCGTTCCTGATCGCGCTGCTGCTGATCGCGATCCTCAGCCAGGCGATCCCGATCTTCCCGGCGGAGGCCTCGCAGTCGTCATCGCCGTGGGTGATCTTCACCGATCCGAGGGCGATGGCGCTGCCGCTCATCACCCTGACCGTGACCAACGTGGTCGTGTTCTCGCAGTACCAGCGCTCCTCGGCGCTCGAGCAGCTCGGCCAGGACTACATCAAGGTAGCGCGGGCGAAGGGCCTGCCGGAGCGCATGGTGCTCACGAAGCACCTGCTGCGCAACGCATGCATCCCGCTCATCACCCTCGTCGGCATCCAGATCCCGATCCTGCTGGCGGGCAACCTGATCGTCGAGTCCGTGTTCAACTACCCGGGCCTCGGGCTCCTGTTCCTCAACAGCCTGCACCGCGAGGACTACCCGGTGCTGCTGGCCTACACCCTCATCGGCGGCGTCCTCACGGTCGCCGGCAACTTCATCGCCGACCTCATGGTCGCGCGAGCCGACCGACGGATCGAGCTGAAGAAATGACCGCATCGAACCACGAGCCCGCTGCCGCCGTCGCCGAGGAGGCGGTCGTGCAGACCTCGACCGCGAAGCCCGAGCCCGATCCGACGAGCCTCATCGCCGTCACCCGGCCGCCCCGCTCCTTCCGTGCGGTGCTGCGCTCGCTCATGCGCAACAAGCTCGGCGTGACCGGCGCCTCGATCCTCGTCGCGCTGCTCCTGTTCTGCTTCGTCGGGCCCCTCGTCTACCGCACCAACCAGACCGACGTCGACCTGCTGAACGCCGCGCTGCCGCCCGGCGACGGGTATCCGCTCGGCACCGACAGCAACGGCTTCGACGTGCTCGGCCGCATGATGCTCGGCGGGCAGGTCTCGCTGCAGATCGGCCTGCTCGCGGCGCTCGTCGCGACGGTGGTCGGCACCATCTACGGCGCGATCGCCGGCCTCGTCGGCGGGGTGCTCGACGGGTTCATGATGCGCGTCGTCGACACCCTGCTGGCGATCCCGTTCATGTTCTTCGTGCTGATCCTGTCGGCGCGGTTCACCGCCACGCCGGTCACCCTCGCGCTCGTGATCGGCGGCTTCTCGTGGCTCGTGATCGCCCGCCTCATCCGCAGCGAGGTGCTCTCGCTCCGGGTCCGCGAGTTCGTGCTCGCAGCCCGGCTCATGGGGGCGAAGAACCGCCGCCTCATCTTCACCCACCTGATCCCGAACACCGTCGGCGTGATCGTGGTGAACGTCACCTTCCAGGTCGCCGACGCGATCCTCACGATCGCGGCGCTCGGCTTCCTCGGCTTCGGCCTCACCTACCCGGTGACCGACTGGGGCAGCCAGCTCTCCGCGGGCGTCACCTTCATCGCCTCCGACTACTGGTGGCTCATCTACCCGGTCGGCGGCTGCATCGTGCTCACGGTGCTCGCCCTCAACCTGCTCGGCGACGCCCTGCGCGACGCCCTCGACCGCCGCGGCGAGTAGCCGCCCGGCGCGCACCGCGACCCGGTGCTCGCCGGCTCGGCACCCCTCGCCCCGAACGACCCTTCCCCTTCCGAACCAGGAGAACCCACATGACGATCCTCACCCGCCGCGGCGCCCGCATCGCGGTCGTCGTCGCGGCCGCGGGAGCACTGCTGCTCTCCGGCTGCGCCGGCCCGACCGACGCGAAGTCCGACTACTCGACCCTGCCCAAGGAATCGGGCAAGCCGCAGACCGGTGGCACCGCGACCGTCGCGCTGACCCCCGGCCTCAGCCCGAACTACATCTATCCGTACCCGCCGGCCGAAGCCAGCGGCACCGTGATCGCCCGCGGCATGCTGTGGCGCGCGCTCTACCGTCCGAGCGGCACGGGCGGCGAGATCGTGGATCCCGGATCGAGCCTCGCCGAGCTGCCGAAGACGAGCGCCGACGGCAAGACCGTGACGATCACGATGAAGGACTACCAGTGGTCGAACGGCAAGCCGGTCACCTCGAAGGACGTGGTCTTCTCGCTCGCCCTGCTCAAGGCTGCGATCGCCGAGAGCCCCGCCAACTGGAGCTTCTACACGCCCGGCCAGTTCCCCGACGGCGTCACCGCGACCGCTCCCGACGACAAAACCCTCGTGCTCCAGCTCGAGAAGGTCTACAACCCGTCCTACCTGCTGTCGATGCTCGAACTCATCTACGTGATGCCGTCGGCCGACTGGAGCGTCGCGAAGACGGGCGGCCCGCTGCTCGACTTCACGAAGCCCGAGAACGCGAAGGCGATCTACGCGTACCTCACCTCGCAGTCCGCCGACCAGTCGACCTTCGCCACGAACCCGCTGTGGAAGATCGTGAACGGGCCGTACCAGCTGAAGTCGTTCGAACCCACGACCGGCTCGTACTCGCTCACGCCGAACACGAAGTACAGCGGACCCGGTGAGCACCGCCTCGCCCAGGTCGACTTCAAGGCGTTCACCTCGGCCTCGGCCGTGCTGAACCAGTACAAGGCGGGCAAGCTCACCGTCGGCACGCTCGACTCGAGCTTCGCCTCGCAGATCCCCGCGCTGCAGAAGAAGGGCTACCACGTCTACGGCGCCCCGGCGCCGGCCCGCTTCGACTCGCTCATCATCAACTTCAAGAACACGGTCGACGGGTTCGACAAGGTCATCGCGCAGAAGTACGTGCGCCAGGCCCTGCAGCAGCTCATCGACCAGCCCGGCTACGTCAAGAGCCGCGGCGTCTACAACGGCGCGGGCGAGGAGAACTACAGCCCGCTCGGCGCGGAGTCGCCCTTCCCGCCGAAGTTCGGGGACAAGCCGCCGTACCCGTTCGACCCGAAGGCCGCGCAGAAGCTGCTGACCGACAACGGCTGGACCGTCGACCCCAAGGGCACCACGTGCACGAACCCGGGAACGGGCGCGGGCCAGTGCGGCGAGGGGATCGCGCAGGGGCAGAAGATCAGCTTCACGATCGCGTCGGCCAACACCCCGGCCTACGTGGGCGCCCGCGACCTCGCCTTCGTCTCGGAGGCGAAGAAGGCCGGCATCGACATCAAGGTCGTCACGAAGTCGCTGAACTACATGTACGAGAACTACGGCAACAGCTTCGCCCCGGCCAAGACCAACGAGTGGGCGATGCAGGACTTCGGCCCGCTCTACCAGGCGGCCGGATACCCGACGAGCAACACCGTGTTCAACACCGACGGCAGCTTCAACCTCGGCAGCTACTCGAACCCCGAGGTCGACACGGCCATCTCGGCCTCGACCTACGGCCTCGACGAGCAGGCGCTCGCCGCCGAGGGCACGCTGATCGGCGAGGAACTGCCCGCGCTGTGGCTGCCGACGCCGGATACCCTCGTCGTGTGGAAGGACACCCTGAGCGGCCCGCCCGAGACCTTCAACGCGCTGCTCAGCTTCATCTACTCGCCCGAGCAGTGGTACTTCACCGAGGGGCAGAAGTAACCCCCGTGCGCGCGCTCCGCAGCTTCGCCGCTTCGGCGGTCGACTCCGCGGCGATCGATCCCGGATCGATCGCCGCGGAGGATGCCGCTGCGGTGCGCGCGCTCGCGCACGGCGCCCGCGTGCTCGCGGTCGGGGAGGCCGCGCACAGCGTCGCCGACGTGCAGACCGTGCAGGATCTGATCGTGCGCGATCTCGTGCAGGATCCGGACGGTGCCGTCGCGCCGTTCGCCGCGGTCGCCGTCGAGTCCGGCTTCGCCGAGTCCCTCGCGCTCGACGCGTGGGTCGGCGGCTCCGGCCGCGATGCCGACCTCGACGCGGTCGCCCGCGACGGCATGACCTACGGGTTCGGCGCCTCGCCGCAGGTGCAGCACATGCTCGCCGGGCTCCGCGACTGGAACCTCGCCCACCCGGAGCGCCGCGTGCGGGTGATCGGCATCGACCTCCCCGGATCCTCGACCTCGCCCGGCCCCGCCGTGCGGGCCTGCCTCGACCGGATACCGGCGCTGCCCGGCGACGCCGAGCTGCTCCGTCGCTCCGATCTCGGCGGGCGAACCGAGGCGGCCATCGCGCTCGACCGGATGGACCCCGCGGAGCGGGCTGAGCTGGTCGCCGCGATCCGCGGTCTCATCGAGCGCGTGCGCGCGCAGGGCGACGGGATCGCGCAGCGGGCCGCGGCCTCGCTCGACGCCTTCCTCGGCGAGCTCGACTTCGTCGACGGCCCGGGCCCCGACGGCGCGCCCCGCGCCTACCCGCGCGAGCGGTTCATGGCCGACACCGTGCGCTGGATCGCCGAGCGGTACGGGCGGACGATCCTGCTCGCCCACAACTCGCACGTGCGCCGGACCCCGCTGCACGGCCGGGCGACGCTCGGCTCCCTGCTCGCCGCCGAACCGGGATCCGCCTATCGCGCGATCGCGACCTCCTACGCCTACGGCCCGCTCGTGCGGTTCGAGCAGCGGTCGCCGCGCCCCTTCGACTGCGACGTGCTGCTCGACCACCGGGGCCCCGTGCCGGGCAGCCTCGAAGCGGCGCTCGAACGGGTCCTGCCCGCACCCGAGACCGCGGGCGCGGAATCCGTCGCGGTGCTGCTGCGCCTCGACGCCGACGTGACGGCCGGCTCGGATCCCGAGCTCGCCGAGCTGCTGGCCGGAGCGAGCGGGATCCTCGCCGGCGGCGAGCTCGACCCCGTCGACGACTTCCCCGCGGCGTTCGACGCCGTGGTGCACCTGCGCGAGGCCAATCGCGTGCCCGGCGCCTTCGAGCGCCTCCGGGCCGAGTTCGGCCTCGGCACCCCCGACGCGAAGGAGCAGCCGTGAGCCCCGCCTACCCGCCGACCCGCACCGGGGCCGAATTCTCGGAGCCCGCGGGCGTGCGGATCCCCGACCCCTACCGCTGGCTCGAGGCCGATACCGCCGAGGTGCGCGACTGGCAGCGGGAGCAGGCCGCGCTCGCCGTCTCCACCATCGCCGCGGGCGGGCAGCTGGAGCGCGCCCGCGCCCTCGTCGAGGCCTTCGACGACGGCGCCCGGCCCGAACTGCCCGCGCCCGCCGCGGGGCGCTGGTTCCGCACCGAAGCCGGCCCGGGCGGCCCGGAGGTGCTCGTCGCCGACGCCCCCTACGGGCCCGGCCGGGTGCTCGCGCGGCTCGCCGACTTCCGCGACCCGGAGCTCGGGGCCGACGCGCCCGTCCCCACCCTGTCCTGGCTCGCCCCCTCGCCCGACGGCCGGCTGCTCGCGCTCGGCGTCTGCACCGACGGCAGCGAGCACCACCGGATCCGCCTCGTCGACGTCGCGACCGGCGCGGAGCGCGCCGACGCCCCGCCGCAGACCCTGCACAGCGCCTGGGCCGGGGGTGTGAGCTGGTGGCCCGACAGCCGCGGTTTCTCCTTCTTCGCGCTCACCGGCCGCCCCGAGGACTTCGCGCAGGCCGTGTTCGAGCACCGCATCGGCGACGGCACGCGGATCGAGGCCGTGCCGATCCCCGAGGGGTCGCGCGAGTACACCCGGCTGCAGTACTCGGCCGATGGCTGGCGGGCCGTCGCGAGCCACCGGCT
The DNA here is from genome assembly GCF_039530105.1 of Leucobacter iarius. Taxonomy (NCBI): domain Bacteria; kingdom Bacillati; phylum Actinomycetota; class Actinomycetes; order Micrococcales; family Microbacteriaceae; genus Leucobacter; species Leucobacter iarius. The sequence goes on from NZ_BAAAOB010000001.1 coordinate 1,042,358, forward strand.
CGGCAGCCCGGCACCGGTCGCCGTGCGCGCGCTCGACACCCCGGGGGAGCCCTGGCGGCCCTTCGTCACGGGGCTCCCGCTCGGCCCCGGAGGCACGGTCGCCGGCCACATCGTGGGCGACGCCTACATCGCGGTCACCGACGTCGACGCCCCGCGGGGGCGGGTCGTCGCGATCCCGCTCGATGCCGAGCACCCCGACGATCCGAGCACCTGGACCGAGCTCGTGCCGCAGGGCGACACCGTGCTGCGCGCGATCACCCCGGTCGGCGACCGCCTCCTGCTGCACGGCTTCGACCGCACGGTCGCGTTCGTGCGGATCCTCGGGCTCGACGGACGCGAGCTGCCCGGAGAGCCGGGCCGGGTGCCGCTGCCCGGCGAGGGCGCGATCGGATCCCCGTTCTTCGCCCTCACCGCGCTCGCCGCGAATCCGCCCGCGAGCGAGCGGGACGGTTACGTCTTCGCGTTCTCCACGCTCACCACCTCGTGGGGCGTGTACCGCTACCTGCCGGCAACCGGCGCGCTCGAGACGCTGCGGGCGCCCGGGATCGAGCTCGACGCGACGGTCGAGCTCGCCTGCGCCACCGCGCTCGACAGCACCGGGATCCCCTTCCACGTGGTGCGCCCGGCGGGCGCCGATCCTGCGGCGCCCGCGCCCGTGCTCATCTCGGCCTACGGAGCGGCCAACGTGCCGCTGCTGCCGCAGTACCAGGGCGACCTCGCCGCGTTTGTCGCGGCCGGAGGCACGCTCGTGCAGGCCTATCTGCGGGGCGGAGGCGAACTCGGCAGCGACTGGTTCCGCGGCGCGCACCGCGAGCGTCGGCACGTGCGCGACGGCGATCTCGTCGCCGTCGCCGAGCACCTGCTCGCGACCGGGATCGCGGCGAAGGGCGGGCTCGCGCTCACCGGAGGATCCGACGGCGGGCTCATGTGCGGAGTCGCCGTGACGACCCGTCCGGACCTCTGGCGCGCGGTGCTGCCTCGTGCACCCCTGCTCGACCTCATCGGCGGGATCCGCGATCCCTACCTCGAGTTCGTGATCCGCAAGGCCTGGGGTGATCCCGATGTCGCCGAGGAAGTTCGGCGGCTCGCGGGCAACTCGCCCTACGAGCTCGTCGAGCCCGCGCGGTTCCCCGCGGTGTACGTGCAGGCCGGGGCCACCGATCCCCGCTGCCCGCCCTGGCAGGCGCGCAAGTTCGTCGCGAGACTGCAGGCCGCGCAGCGCGGGGAGGCGCCGATTCTGCTGCACGTGTTCGAGAACGCCGGGCACGGCGCGGCGACGAGCCCCGAGGTCCTCGCGCAGCAGGATTCCGAGTGGCTGGCGGTGCTCCTCGACGAGCTGGAGATCTGAGCTCTGACGAGTTCCGGATCACCCCTATTGCCTGACGGAAGTCTGGTAATGTGCGCGATGCGGAGACGGTCGACCCGACTCGCGGAACCGACCCCCGCTCTTCATCCCAGCGACAAGGAAGCCCCCCATGACGACGTTCAACGCGGAATCCCACCAGGAGTTCTTCTCGGCCGATCCGGGGCGCTTCAAGCGCCGCGGGCTCATGGGCCTCGGATGGTCCTCGGCCGAGACCGGAAGCAAGATCACCCAGTTCACGGATGCCCGGCTCGACCTGCGCCGGACCGACGAGCAGGAGGCGCTCGCGCTCTTCTCCGCCCGCAACTTCCGCGAGCTCGTGATGAAGCGTCCGGTCGTCGACAGCGGCCCCCTGCACCTCGTGGTGTGGCAGAACAAGAAGGATCGGGTGCTCTTCGTCCAGCTGCGCAAGTTCCTCGACCGCGCGACCTACGTGCCGCTGACCGACGTCGTCGAGGTGACTGGCGCCGAGTACGACGCGGTCTTCTCGAGGCGCTGATGACCCCCGGGGGCGGGCTGTCCGACGCGGATCTCTCGCCCCTGCGGCGCCGGCCCGGGATGCGCCGGGTGCTCCGGTACGCGCGGGGTGCCCTGGCCCCCGGGTCTCCGTCGGTGGGCGTCATCGCGTGCGCGGCGGCCGTCGCGTTCTGCGCGTTCGTCGCGCTGACGGTGATCCTGCTGCGCGGTGCGGGCGTCCTCCCGTTCCTCGCCGCGATCCCCGCGCTCTGGGCCCTCGCCGTGGTGCACCTCGCGATCACGTGGGCGCGGGGCGCGATGCGGGGCGCGCGGATCGCGGGTTTCGCCCGCGCGAACGGCCTTGTATTCGCCGCCCGGCAGGAGAACGTGCGGCGCCCCGGCCTCGGATTCCCCAGCCACCTGCGGGGAGTCGAGCGCGACGTGCTCTCGGGCGCCGCCCGCGCGGGCGCGCACGGGATCGGCTTCGCGCTGGGGCGGCATCGGGCGTTCGGCTCCGGACACGGCTCGTCCGCCGACGTGCGCCGGGCGTTCGTCTTCGTCGAGGTCGGGCTCGGCACCCCCGTGCCGCACCTCGTCCTCAAGAACCGACGCGCGCGCATCCTCCCGCTGGCCGGGATCTCGCGCAGCGGCGCCCAGCGGCTCGCGCTCGAGGGCGATTACGCCGAGCGGTTCCGGTTGTTCGTCGTGCCGGGCGGCCAGATCGACGCCCTGGTCCTGCTGACCCCCGACGTCATCGAGGCGGTGCTGGAGTTCTCGCACGAGGCCGAGCTCGAACTGGTCGACGGGCGGCTGACCCTGTACCTGAAGCCGTCCACGGCGTTCTGGAAGCCGGAGGAGATGCGGCGCCTCCTGCTCGCCACGCAGCGGCTCGTCGATCTGCTGGAGCACCAGACGAGCCGGTACGCGGCGGCGCTCGCGCCCGCCGCGCAGGCTCCGGCGGCGCGCGTCCGCGATTCCGGCGAGGGATCGGGACTCAGCTGGGTGTGGGCGGGGATCGGCGTCGCGACGATCCTGCTGTTCGTGTCGGTGCCCCTGCTGATCGGCGTGTTCGCGCCGCGGTGAGCCGCGCGCGGCTGGGCGGGATGCCGCCCGCGGTGCGCCGCCGGTCAGCGGTCCGATGCGAGGGCGAGCAGGCGCAGCTGCAGCATCGCGGCGAAGCGCGCGTCCGGGTCGTCGAGGTCGATGAGCCCCACCTCGGTGACGCGGCGCAGCCGGTACCGGAACGTGTTGGTGTGCACGTACATCGCGGCGGACGCCGCGGCCACGTCGCCGAACGCGTCGAGCCAGGCGCGGAGCGTGTCGACGAGCGCGCTCTGATGCTCCTCGTCGTAGGCGGCGAGCCGGGCGATGACGCCCGAGGGGAGGTCCTTCGCGGGCACGGGGAGCTCGAGCAGCAGCGCCTCGGCGTGCACGTCGTCGAAGCGCACGACGGGCCCGGCGCGGTGGGATCCGGACGCCGCCCGGAGCACGCGCAGCGCGCGGTCCGCGCCCGAGCGGGATCGGGCGAGCTCGGCGCCGTCGCGGGCGACGCGGCCGATGCCGACGACGGGCTGCTGGGCCGAGCGCACCCGGGTGAGGAACTCGGTCGCCAAGCGCACCGCCGATTCGTCGTCGCCGCTCGGGAGCACGCCGTAGGCGACGTCGCCGATCAGCCCCGTCACGGCCCGCGGGTGCGCGAACGCCAGGTGCACCGCGAAGGCGTCGGCGACCCGCTTGCGCTCCGCCGCGAGCAGCGCGGGGGAGACGCGGTCGGCCGAGATCCGATCGGGTGCGGAGGGGGCCGCGTCGACGAGGGTGAGGGCCAGCACGACCATCGCCTCGTCGCGCAGGCCGAGCCGGTGCAGGGTCTCGGGCGCGTCGGTCCCGCCGTCGAGGGCGGTGCGCAGGAGTCCCGCGCGCCTGCGGCGCTCGGCGTCGGCATCGGTGCGCTGCCACACCATGTGCATGGCGACGAGCTTCGCCGCATCGTGCAGCGCCTGCAGGTGCTCCGCGCTGAGCGGCTCGGCCGTGCTCACCCAGATCGTGCCGAGCACCTCCTCGCCCGCTCGGACCGCGAGCACGGTGCGCGCGTCGATCTCGGCGACGAGCTCCGAGACGAGCACGGGCTGCTCGCTGCGCGAGACCTCCTGGAACAGGCCGCGCTCCTCGAGGATCCGGGTGTACTGCGGCGGCACCGCCTGCACGGGGCCGCGGCCGTCGGGGCCGTCCTGCCGGGCGGAGTAGGCGACGAGCCGCGAGTTGCGATCCTCGATGGTGACGGGGAACCCGAGCAGGGCCGCGATCGCGTTCGCGACCGCGAACAGGTCGCCGGCGAGGATCCCGCCGAAGGTGACGGGTCGGGCGTCGTCGGGGTCGCCAGGGGTCATGAGCGCGCGCAGCAGGCCGGCGAGGTGCGCCCAGGCGGTGCCGCGGGTGAGCGACAGCACGGCGACGCCCGACTCCGCCGCGGCCGCGGTCACCTCGGGCGAAGCGGCGAACGGCGCGCGGACCACGAGCGCGACCGCGCCGCTCAGGCCGAGCCGGGGCAGCATCCGCACCGCGTCGCCGGCATCGCGCACGCCGACGCCGAGCACGAGCGCACCGCGCGGCGACTCCGGCTCGTCGAGCGGGTCGTGGATCACGATCGCCTCGACGGTGCGCTCCGTGATCTCGCCGGCGACGACGTCGAGCAGCGTCGTGCCGAACTCCTCGAGCACGCGCGTCAGGCTCGTCTGCGGCCGATGGGTCGCCGGTCGTCCGGTCATGTCGCCCTCCAGATCAGCGCCTCGTGGGTGCGGCTCGTCGCGTGCTCAGCAGCCAGAGGCTAGCAGGGCAGACGATCCTGCCGCACGGTGAACCGGTCGAGCACCTCGGGGATCGGGGTGACGCCGAGACCGGGCCCGGTCGGCACGGCGATGCGCCCCTCCTCGAGCCGGAACGGCTCGGTGAGGTCGGTCGCGAAGTAGCGCTCCGAGGCGGAGGTGTCGCCCGGCAGCAGGAAACCGGGGAGCGCGGCGAGGGCCACGTTCGCGGCCCGGCCGATCCCCGTCTCGAGCATGCCGCCGCACCACACCGGCACGTCGTGCGCCGCGCACAGATCGTGGATCCGGCGCGCCTCGAGGTAGCCGCCGACGCGGCCCGGCTTGATGTTGACGATGTGGACGGCCCCGAGCTCGATCGCGGTGGCCGCCGCCCGCGCGGAGGTGATCGACTCGTCGAGGCAGATGGGGGTCGTGATCTCGCGGGCGAGCGCCGCGTGGCCGAGCAGATCGTCGGCGGGCAGCGGCTGCTCGAGCAGCGTGAGATCGAACGCGTCGAGCTTCGCGAGCAGGCGCGCATCGCTGCGCCGGTAGGCGGCGTTCGCGTCGACCTGCAGGTCGATGTCGCCGAAGCGCTCGCGCACGGCGCGCACGGGATCCAGGTCCCAGCCCGGTTCGATCTTGAGCTTGATGCGGACGTAGCCGGCGTCGAGCGATGCCGCGACCGTGTCGAGCAGCTGATCGATCGTGTCGGTGATGCCGAGCGAGACGCCGCACGGCACCGACTCCCGCACCGCGCCGAGCGCCGAGGCGAACGAGATGCCTTGGGCGCGCAGCTGGGCGTCGAGGATCGCGGTCTCGATCGCGGACTTGGCGAGCCGGTGCTCCTTGAACGCGGCGAGGGCCGGGGCGACGCGGTGCGCGTCGAAGTCGTCGCCGAGATCCCGCTGCGCGTCGCGCAGCGCCGGGACGAAGAACTCCCGGATCACGGCTGCGGCGCCCTCCGTGTACTCCGACGAGTAGAGCGGGGCCTCGCTGGCGCCGCACTCGCCCCAGCCCTCGGCCTCGTCGGTCTCGGCGCGCACCACGAGCACCTGGCGCATCGTCTCGGTGCCGAACGAGGTGCGGAACGGGGTCACGAGCGGCATCTCGACGATGCGGGTCTCGATCGCTGCGAGCTTCATGGGGTCTCCTGCTTCTCTGCGGGGGTCGGAGCGGTGGCCGGTGGGGCGGCCGAAGCGGCGGAAGCCGCCGCCGGGACGACCAGGTAGTGCCCGTCGCGGGCGAATCCGATCACGGACGCACCGGCCGCCATGCGCGCGCCGAGCTCGCGGCGCAGGTCGAGCCGCCACCCGGCGGCGCGCAGCGGGTCGTCGAGGCGGAGCGTCTCGACGTCGGCGGGCACCGGGATCCGGATCGCCTCGGGCGGAGGCGGGACGGCCTGCTCGCGGTGCGGGGGCAGCGGGCGGTCGAGATGCCAGCGGACGAGCAGCCGGTCGCTCGCGTCGCCGCGGTTCACGTCGTCGTCCATCTGGCCGTAGAAATCGGTGAGGTATTCGACCGGCTCCGCCCCCAGCTTCGCCAGGTTGAACACGGCGTTGCGGCGGATCAGAGGATCGAAGGTCCAGGTCATGGTGCGCATGCCGCGCCCGAGCGCCCACGCGCGCTGCCGCAGCTTGAGCGCGAGCCCGATGCTGCGCCCCTGCGCGCCCGCGGTCACGCCCGCGATGTGGCTGTGGAAGTTCGCGGTGTCGGGCGGCGAGCAGAACCCGAAGCAGGCGCCGAGCAGTTCGTCGCCGTCGAACGCGCCGAACACCGGATTGCCCGACTTCGCGAGCGCGCGCAGCAGATCGGCCGTGACTGGGGTGCCGGCGGGGCCGGTGCGCCAGACGGCCTCGTAGAGGCGCTGCACCGCCGCGAGCGAGCGCATGTCGTCGAGCTCGCGGATCGCGATGCCCGAGCGCTGCTCGGCGAGGCGGGCGTCGGCGTCGGCATCGGGGCCCGATGCGTCGCTACGCACGGCCGATCCGCTCGCCGGGCTCGGTGCCGCCGGTGGCGGTTCCCGCGTCGGTGCCGGTGCCGGTTCCGGTTCCGGCACCGGTGTCGGCACCGGCGAGCAGTTCGGCGATGAGCGCCGAGAGCAGCCGCGCCCGGGGCTCGAGCTCGGACACGATCACGTGCTCGTCGTCCGCGTGCGCGCCGCCGCCGACGGCGCCGAGACCGTCGAGGGTGGGCGTGCCGACCCCCGCGGTGAAGTTGCCGTCGGACGCGCCGCCCACGGCGACCGAGTCGAGCGGGCCGAGGCCGAGCTCGTCGGCGATCCGGCTGATGCGCGCGAACAGCGCCCGGGACGACCGGAGGTCGAGCGGCGGGCGGTTCACGCCGCCGAGCACCTCGACGGAGGCGCCGGGCAGATGGGCCGCGAGCGCGCCGATCTCGGCGTGCACGCGCTGCTGCTCGGCGGCGGAGGTCGCGCGCACGTCGACGGCGAAGTGCCCGCGCGCGGGCACGGTGTTCGACGTGGTCCCGGCCTCGGCGCGGGTCATGGTGACGGTCGTCCCGATCCCGGGCGCCCCGATCCCCGCGACCGCCTGCACCTGATGCGCCAGTTCGAGGGTCGCGTTGACACCCCGCTCGGGTTCGAGGCCCGCGTGCGCGGCGCGGCCCCGCACATGCACCTCGTAGCGCGAGACGCCCTTGCGCTCCGTCTTCAGCGCGCCCCCGGGGCCGGCGGCCTCGAGGACGAGCGCGGCGGCGCAGCCCCGGGCCTCGTCCTCGATGAGCGCGCGCGAGGTCGTGGATCCGGGCTCCTCGTCGCCCGTGATGAGCAGGGAGACCCCGTCGGGGGACGGGAGCGCGGCGATGGCGTGGAACGCCATGACGATCCCGGCCTTCATATCGAAGGATCCCGGCCCGGTGAGCCGCCCGTCGCGGACCTCCGCCGGGTGCGCGGGCAGGGAGCCGACGGGCCAGACGGTGTCGTGGTGGCCGAGCAGCAGCACGCGGGGGGTGCCGCCGAAGCGCCAGCGCAGGTGGGTGACCCCGTCGATCTCGATCCGTTCGGCGCGGCGGCCGAGCAGGCGGGCGCCGAGGCCGTCCACCGAGTCGGCGCTGCGCGCGACCGCGGCGAGGTCGTCGGAGGGCGACTCGCAGCGGACCAGCTCGAGCACCTCGTCGGTCATCGCTGCGACGTCGAGGAGCCCGTCGCGCATGGCGGGTGCTGGGCGTGCGGGCATCGGTGCTCCTCGGATCGTGAACGCGGTGTCACCATCCTGCTGAGCATCGAGCGCGTTCGTTCCGTCCGGAGGTCCGAAAAAGCGGAGCCGGGTTGGGTGGAGGCGATGAACGCGCTGCGCGCGGAGTCCTCGGGACTACCCGATCGAGGAGACGCCGAGCGCGGTGCCGACGGCGTAGGTGACGGCGACCGCGATGCCGCCGAACAGCAGCTGGCGCAGGGCTCCGAGCGCTCGGTTCTTGCGGGTGAACGAGGCCGCGAGCCCGCCGGCGAGCAGCAGGCCGGCGCCGCCGAAGATCAGGCCGGTCCACAGCGTTCCGAAGCCGAAGAGGAACGGGAGGATCGGGATCAGCGCGCCGATGCTGAACGCGATGAACGACGAGATCGCCGCGACCCACGGCGACGGCTTCTCCTCCGGGTGCAGGCCGAGCTCGTGGGCGAGGTGCACGCGCAGCGCCCGCTCGTGGTCGCCGTGCACCTGCGACGCCGCCTGCTTCGCGGTCGGTTCGTCCATGCCGAGCCCGGCGAACAGCGCGGCGAGCTCCGCCTCCTCGCCGACGGGGTTGCGTTCCAGCGCGGCGCGCTCGGTCAGCACCTCCGCGTCGAGCTGCTCGTTCTGGGTGCGGACCGAGGTGAACTCGCCGAGGGCCATCGAGATCGCGCCCGCGATGAGGCCCGAGATGCCGGTGATCGCGACGATGCCCGGAGCGGCGCCGGCGGCGGCGATACCGGTGATGAGTCCGAGGTTCGAGACGAGCCCGTCCATCGCCCCGAACACGGAGGCGCGCAGCCAACCCGACGAGACGTCGGCGTGGCTGTGGTCGTAGTCGTGCGGACGTGAGATATCGACGTCTGACATGGCTCCTCATCGGGGATTCTCGGGCGGGGACGGTCAACCGTAACAAGCCTCGCGAGAGAGTGAAAACCCCGAATTCAGGGGCCGCTGAGCCGGATCTTCGACTTCGTCGAGACGTACTTCGGGGTCCGTCGCGACTGCCCGGATCCGGCCCGGGGGCGGCCTCGGTTCAGGCCGCCGCGCGCCGCTCGGCGACCGCCGCGAGCCCGCGCCGCGCGATCACCATGGGCGCCCCGGTCTCGGGGTCCGGTTCGACCCGGCAGGGCAGCCCGTAGACCTCCTCGACGAGATCCGAGGTGAGCACATCGGCGGGCGCGCCCGAGGCGACGACCTCGCCCTCGCGCATCACCACGAGGTTGCTCGCGTAGCGCGCGGCCTGGTTGAGGTCGTGCAGCACGACGACGATCGTCCGCCCGTGCGCGGCCCGCAGCCGCTCGAACAGCTCGAGCAGAGCGTACTGGTGGGCGATGTCGAGGTAGGTGGTCGGCTCGTCGAGCAGGAGCAGCGGGGTCTCCTGGGCGAGCGCCATGGCGAGCCAGACGCGCTGGCGCTGCCCGCCGGAGAGTTCGTCGACGAGCCGGCCGGACAGCTCGGTGGTGCCGGTCGCGTCGAGGGCGCGGACCACCGCGGCCTCGTCGGCGGCCGACCAGCGATCGAAGAGTCGCTGGTGCGGGTGCCTGCCGCGAGCGATGAGGTCTGCGACGCGGATGCCCTCGGGCGCGATCGAGGTCTGGGGGAGCAGCCCGAGCCGCCGAGCCAGTTCCTTTGCGGGCAGATCGAGGATCTCGCGTCCGTCCAGCAGCACGGAGCCGCTCTCGCGCGGGAGGATCCGGGCGAGCGCGCGGAGCATGGTCGACTTGCCGCACGCGTTCGGCCCGATCACCGCGGTGAAGGAGCCGTCACGGATCGACAGATCGACCCCGTTGCAGATCATCCGGCCGTCGTAGCCCACGGTGAGGCCGGCGGCGGTGAGCGCATTCGCTCCGTCGGGCGCGTGCAGCGGGTCCGGTTCGCGGTTCTTCATCTTCTCCTCCGGAATTCATCGGCCAGCAGCCAGGCCAGGTAGACGCCGCCGAGCGACGCGGTGATCACGCCGACGGGGAACCCGAGGCGCTGCGCGAGGGTGTCCGAGGTGAGCAGCACGAGGGCGCCGGCGAGCGCCGACGGGATGAGCTGCAGCCCGGATCCGCGGGTGAGCCGGTGCGCGATCTGCGGGGCCGCGAGCGCGACGAAGGCGATGGGCCCGGCCGCGGCCGTCACGAGCGCGGTGAGCGCGACGCCGAGGATCACGGCGCCGACCCGGGCGAGCCCGACGCGGGTGCCGAGCGCCCGTGCCGCGTCGTCGCCGAGCTCGAGCTGGCGCAGCGGCGTCGCGAGCGCTGCGACGCCGATGAGCAGCACCGCGAGCACGAGCACCATCGGCAGCAGCTGCGCCGTGCCGAGCCCGTTGAGGGATCCCGCCGACCACACCGCTCCGAGCATCGCAGTCTCGGAATCGACGAAGAGCATGAGGGCCGAGTTCACGGACGAGAGCAGCGCGGCGACGCCGATCCCCATGATGATGAGGCGGAACGGCTGCAGGGTGCCGCGGCGCAGGGCGAGCAGGTAGACGCAGGCGGCGGTGATGCCGCCGCCGATGAGGGATCCGGCCGCGACGTCGAGGTAGCGGGTGGACCCGAGCGCGAGCATCACGATGATCGCTCCGGTATAGGAGCCGGCGGAGAACCCGATCACGTCGGGGGAGCCGAGCGGGTTGCGGGTGAGCGACTGGAAGATCGCACCGGAGATCGCGAGCGCCGCCCCGGCGGCCACGGCGAAGAGCGCGCGGGGTAGGCGCCAGCCGAGCACGAGCAGTCTCGACTGCGGGTCGCCGGTGCCGAGGAACGCGCCGATCACCCGATCGGGCGACAGCGGCACGGTGCCGATCCCGAGGGCGACGACGCCGAGCACGAGGACCCCGAGCAGCAGGGCTGCGCACACGGTGAGGGTGCGTGCGGGCACGACGCCCGAGAAGCGTCCGCGGCGCAGCGCGACGGCGCGGTAGCCGCGATCCGGGCCCGCCTTCGCGTGCCGCCGCACGGTCGACGGGTACCCCCGGTGGATGGTCCGTCCGAGCGTCACAGTCCGCTCACCGTCCTCCGGCGCGCGAGCAGGATCAGCACGGGTGCGCCGACGATGGCCGTGACGAGTCCGACGCGGAGCTCGCCGCTCGGCAGGACGATCCGCCCCAGGACGTCCGAGACCAGCAGCAGGATCGCCGATACCACCAGGGTGTAGAGGAAGATCCAGCGCTGGTCGGGCCCCACGAACCAGCGCACGGCGTGCGGCACCATGAGGCCGACGAACGCGATCGGTCCGGCGACCGCGGTCGCGGTTCCGGCGAGCAGCGTGACCGCGACGATCACGACCACCCAGACGCGGGCCGTTCGAACGCCGAGTGCGGCGCCGAGCTCGTCCCCGAGGGCGAGCGCGTTGAGGGACCGTGCGGTCGCGAGGCCGAGCACGGTGCCGACCACGATGAACGGTGCGAAGGACAGCACCGTCTCGAGGTCGCGTCCGCCGATCGATCCGACGCCCCAGAACCGCAGGTCGTCGAAGGTCCTCCGGTTCGCGAGGGTCAGCGCGGTCGTGACCCCGCCGAGCGCCGCGCTGATCGCGACGCCCGCGAGCGTGAGCTTCGCCGGGGTCGCCCGGGTGCCGCCGATGGAGCCGAGCAGGTACACGACGATCGTGACGATGCCGGCTCCGGCGAGGGCGAACCAGACGTACCCGAGGGGCGCGGTGACACCGAGCAGGCCGACCGCGAGGGTGACGGCGAAGGTGGCGCCGGCGTTCACGCCGAGGATCCCGGGGTCGGCCAGCGGGTTGCGCGTGAACGACTGGATCAGGGCGCCGCAGAGCCCGAGCGCCGGTCCGACGATGAGGCCCGTGACGGTGCGGGGGATCCGGAGCTCGCGCACCATCACGTGCTCGTCGTTCGCGGGGTCGAACGCGAACACCGCGTCCCAGATCGTGCCCGACTCGATGCCGCGGGCACCGACTCCGATGCTCAGGAACACGCAGGCGACGAGCGCCGCGATGGCGATCAGCAGTCCGACGGTGCGCGCGGCGTTGCCGCGCGCGAGCCCTCCCGGGGCCTCGCGCGCGGCCGACGCCTCGGCGGTGATCGCGTGCGCGGTCACAGCTCGGCGGCCTCGAAGAGGCGGGAGACGTCGTCGATGATGTCCTCGATGTCCCGGTCGCTGTCGTAGAGCGCCTGGATCTTCGCGTCGAACTCGGGGCCCTGGGCCGCGTAGCGCGCCTCCCACTCCTCACCGCGCTCGGTCCAGTACCCGATGCACTTGTACGCGTCGGCCGGGAGCCCGAGCTCGTGGCGCAGGTGCTTGCGCGCCTCGCGGGTGAGCCTGGCTTCGCCGGCGACCCAGACGTAGGCGTCGGGCCCGGCGGCGACCTTGCGGAGCGCGGGGACGAGGGCGCTCGGCGCGTGGCCGTTGCCCGTGCCGCGCACCCAGACGATGCGCACGTCGACGCCCGCGGGGAGCTCCGGCAGGAGCTCATGCTCGGCGCTGCGCACCTCGGCGATGATGGTCGTGGCGACCGATCCCGCGGTGAGCTCCGCGATACGGAGCGCCGCGGGCAGCGCCGGTTCGTCGGCGACGAGCAGCTGGTGGGTGGCGTGCGTCGGCCGCTCGTAGAGCGCCGTCGGCGGGTTGAGGGCGATGGCCTGGCCGGGGCTCGCCTGCTTCGCCCATTCCGCGGCGATGCCGCCGTCGTGCAGGACGAAGTCGATGTCGATCTCTCCCGGTCGACGATCCCGGATCGTGTAGGTGCGCATCTCCATCGGTTCGACCCCCTCCGGGTAGCTCCAGCCGCGGCCGTCAACGGCCGGCATCCGGAGTTCATCGTCGGGTGCATCGGGGAAGAACAGCCGGACGTACTCGTCGCCGATCCCGGTGGTCGGGTAGTCGCGGAGGTCGTCGCCGGCGAAGGTGACGCGCGACATGCCCGGGCCGAGCACGCGCACGGCGGAGACCTCGGCCCGGTGGACGCGCGGGACGTAGACCTCGGGGGCGTTCGAACGCATCGCGGGCCCTCCTACGGCTTCGCCGGACGCACGACCGAGCCGCCCTCGGCGGCCTTCGAGAGCTCGTCGACGAAGCCCGCGTCGATCGCCCAGGGGATGCTGAGCACCGTCGGACCGTTGGTCGCCATGCCCATCGTCTCGTCCTCGATGAAGTAGAAGCGGCCGTCGGCGATCGGGGTCCAGCGCGAGAACACCGGGTTCGCGAGCGTCGCCTTCGTCTCGGACGCGGAGCGCGACCAGCCGACGAAGAGGTCGGTCTTGATCTCGCCGAGCTTTTCGAGGCTGACGGCTCCGTAGAAGTCGTCGCTGCCGATGTTGCCGAGCGCCTTGCCGAGATCGGGGGAGTCGACGAGTCCGAATTCGCGGAGGAACGCGACGCGCGGGTCCTTCGAGATGTAGAGGCCGAGCTCGGTGGAACCCTCGGGCAGGGTGAGCCCGTAGAGGAAGTCGGTGCCCCGCAGCTTGGGGTGGGCCTTCACGGCCGCGTCGATCCGGTCCTCGGTCTGCGCGATGAGCTTCTCGCCCAGCGCCTTCTCACCGAGCGCGGTCGCGACCGTGCGGGTGAGCTTCTTCCAGGATCCGGAGGTCCAGGGGCGTTCAGCGTAGGCGACGGTCGGCGCGATCTCGCTGAGGCGCTGGTACTGGGTCTCGGTGACGCCCGAGTGCGGTGCGAGGATCAGATCGGGCTGCAGCGAGAGGATCTGCTCGAAGTCGGGATCCTCCCCCTCCTTGAGCACCGTCGGCAGATCGGCCTTCAGTACTTCGGTCACCTGCGAGCGGAACCAGGGGGTGAATCCGTCCTTGTCGCCGCCCCAAGCGGAGGGCACGCCCACCGGTGCGGTGCCCAGCGCCGCCACGATGTCCTCGGTCATCCAGCCGATCGTGACGATGCGCTTCGGCTTCGCCGGGATCTCGGTCTTGCCGTGCACGTGTTCGATGGTGACCGGGAATCCCGCACCGCCCGTCGCGTCCGCCGCGGGTTCGGCGGAGCTTCCGCCGGCGCAGGCGGAGAGAGCGAGTACTGCGGCGAGCAGCGCTGCGATGGGAGCGGACCGGCGGAGCCAAAACATGGAGGCACCTTTTCGTTTGGAACGGACACAGAAAGCAGGGAAGGCTACCCTAACCAAGATCTGATGTTAGTTCCGCACGGTTGCGGGGTCCGGACACGCTTCATCGCGCAGCGGACAGCGGCGTCGGTGCGCGCCGGGTCCGGGGTGCCGCTTCGCGCGCGAACGGCTCACGCCGCGAGGACCGGGTCAGCTCGTGCCGGAGGGCGCGAACTCGCGCGGGGTCTCGCGCATCACCCGCTTGAACGCGGCGGTGAACGCGCTGTTCGTCGCGTAGCCCACCCGGCGAGCGACCACGCCCACCGGAAGCCCCTCGTCGAGCAGCTGAGCGGCGCGGGCCAGCCGCGCCGCGGTGCGCCACTGGCTGAAGGTCAGGCCCGTCTCGGCGCGGAATCCGCGAGCGATCGTCCGTGCGCTCTGCGCCGTGAGCGCGGCCCACTGCTCGATCGAGCGGTCGTCGGCAGGATCCCGCATGATCGTGGCGGCGATGCTCGCGATACGCGGATCCCGGGGGAGCGGGAGCTGCACCGTCGGCCGGGTCTCGGCGGTCACCAGATCCATGCACACCGCCTGCGCCCGCAGCCGCTGCTCCCGAGGCATCGCGGTCGCCGCGAGGTGGATCAGCAGGTGCCGCAGCGCCGCGTTCACGACCACCGGACCGACCGACCCGACCTCCCGCGGCCAGGCCTCGGCGAGGATGTAGCTCGCCCACAGCGTCGAATTCGCGTCGCGATCGGCGGCGTGCGGGGTGCCCGCCGGCACCCAGAGCCCCTGCCCGAGGGCGAGGCGCCACGTGCGGCCCGACACCCGCACATCGGCGATGCCCCGCTCCGGCCAGAGCACCGTGTGCTCGTCGTGCCGGTGCTCCTCCTCCCGGCAACCATCGGAATCGTCGAGGTAGCGGTACCCGAGGGCCCGGGTGGTCAGCAGGAAGCCCTCGGGCACGACCCGACGGTGCGCGGGCACGTCGGAGGGCGCTGCGGGGCCGGGCGGTCTCTGCACGATCGTCCTCTCCTGGGATCGTGCCTCAGCCTAGTGATGTCCGATTCGAAACACAGCCTGTCGCGCGATCCGAACCCCGCGACACTACGGTTGGGGCCGATGAACGAGTCGACCAGCCCACCGGAGCAGCTCCGGATCCGCGCGATGCTGCGCCTCGCCCTGCTGCGCGAAGGTCGCGGATCCCGCCTGGCCTGGGGTGCTGTCGGCCTCATGGCGCACCAGGCGTGCGAGACCGCCGTTCCCGTGCTCATCGGCGTGATCGTCGACCGGGCGATCGGGCCGAGCGATCCCGTCGCCCTGCTGGTCTGGC
This sequence comes from Leucobacter iarius, assembly GCF_039530105.1. Lineage (NCBI taxonomy): Bacteria > Bacillati > Actinomycetota > Actinomycetes > Micrococcales > Microbacteriaceae > Leucobacter > Leucobacter iarius. Next base: position 1,057,490 of record NZ_BAAAOB010000001.1, read on the forward strand.
TGGCGGTGCTCGGCGGAGTCTTCGCGGTGCTCACGGCCAGCTACCAGGCCGCCTCCCTCGGCATGGTCCGCGTCTACGGACACGGCGAGCACGCGCTGCGCCAGCTCGCCGTCGCGCGCGTCCTCCACCCGCATCGGCTCAGGCGCCGACGCGCCGACGGGGAGGTGCTCTCGATCGTCACGAGCGACACCTACCGGGTGGCCGGAGTCTCCTGGAGCATCGTCGAACAGGCGGCGACCGTCGCGGCCGTGCTCGTGTCCTCGGGGGTGCTCCTCGCGATCTCGGTGCCGCTCGGCCTCGGCGTGCTGCTCGGAGCGGCCCTCGTGCTCGTCGTGATGCAGGCCCTCGCACGACCCCTCGAGCGCATCGGCATGACCGAGCAGGCCTCGGTCGCCCGCGCCAGCGAGGTCGCCGCCGACACCCTCGCGGGACTGCGCACGGTCCACGGGCTCGGTGCGCAGGGCGAGGCCGTGGCGCGCTACGGGACCGCGAGCGAGGCCTCGCGGCGCGGCGCGGTCGCGGCGGCGCGAATGCTGCTCACCTACCAGGCGGTCAGCCGGGCGGTGTCGGTGTCCTACCTCGCGGCGCTCGCGCTCGCCGCCGCATGGCTGGCGGTCGATGGACGGATCACCCCGGGGCAGCTCGTCACCGTGGTCGGGCTCGCCCAATTCCTGCAGGCATCGCTCGACCACGTCGGCACCTTCGGGGCGAACTGGGCGCACAAGCGGGCCTCGACCCGGCGCCTCCACGCGCTCGCCGCCGAATCGTACGCGCTGCCGGTGACGCACGCGGCGGATGACTCCGCAGAGGCGGTTCCGGCCGGTCCCGAATCCGAACCGCTCCGGTGGGATCCGGCGGAGGGGCCCGCGATCCTGCTCCGGTCCGGATCCGGACTCGTCGGGCTCCGAGTGCGCACCGCGGCCGCCGCACGGGAGGCCTCCGATCGCCTGGGCTTCCGTCGGGCCCCGGGGCCCGGAGAGCTGCGGGTCGGCGGGCACGATGCGCCCCGGCTCGGGCCGCACCGATACGCCGCACGGATCGTGGCGCCGCCGCACGATGCGGTGCTCTTCTCCGGGTCGCTCCGCGACAACGTGTCGTGCGGCGGGCCGGTGGATCCGGAACTGCTGCGTGCGGCGGCGCTCGAGGACGTCGTGGATCAGCTCGGCGGACTCGACGGCGACATCGGCGAGCGGGGTGCGCGGCTGTCGGGCGGACAACGGCAGCGCGTGCTCCTCGCTCGGGCCCTGCACGCCGGAGGCGACGCCGTCGTGCTCGACGAACCGACCACCGCGCTCGATCCGGTGACCGAGCAGCGCGTCGCCGAGCGGCTCGCGGGCCTGGGACGACCGATCCTGGTGATCACCGGAAGCCGGGTGCTCCTCGACTCCTGCGCGACCGTGGTCGAGCGGGGTGCGCCGGAGCCTCCGGAGTATCCGGAGCGCCCGATGACCGCGGGAGCACCGCGGTGACGCGCGCGCTGCCCGTGGCCTCCGCGCGCAAGACCGCCCGGGCGTCGATGGGACTTCTGCTCCGGGATCCCTGGCGGCTCGCCGCCGCGACGCTCCTGCTCGCGGCCGGCGCGGCTGCCGGCCTGCTCGTGCCCTGGCTGCTCGGCTCGCTCGTCGACGCGGTGATCGCGGGGCGCGACGCACTCGAACTGGCGCTGCGCTGCGCGGCGCTGCTCGGGTCCGGCGCGGTCGCGGCCGGACTCGAGTGGGGCGGTGGGGTCCTGCTCGTGGGGTGCCTGCAGCGGGCACTCGCCCGGTTGCGCGAAGACGTGTTCGCCGCCGCGCTCTCGATCGACCTCGGCCGGGTGGAGGAGGCCGGGAGCGGTGACATCGTCGCCCGGGTGACCGGCGACGTGGAGGCCGTGACCGACGCCGTCTCCGGGGTGCTCCCGAGATTCCTGCAGGCCGGGTTCACCATCGTGCTGACCGCCGTCGGGCTGACCTCGGTGGACCCATGGCTCGCGCTCGGCGCGCTCCTCGCGGTGCCGATCCAGGTCTGGATCACGGTCCGCTTCCTCCGCCGATCGCGCCCGATCTACACGCGGCTGCGGCGGGAGGAAGCGCTGCGCGGGCAGGTGATCATCGACTCCGTGGCCGGCGCCGACACGGTGCGCGCGCACCGCCTGCAGCAGGATCGACTCGGCCGGATCGCCGAGGCCAGCCTGCGCGCGGTCGAGACGCAGCGGGACGCCGCGCGGGCGCGCAACCGCTTCGTCGGTGGGCTGAATCTCGCGGAGTTCGTGGGGCTCGGCGCGGTGCTCGCGATCGGGTTCGTGCGGGCGGGCGCCGGAGCCCTCTCCATCGGAGGTGTCACCGCCGGCGCGCTGTTCTTCCACCGGCTCTTCGGCCCGATCGGTGGGCTGCTCGGCAGCATCGACGATCTGCAGCGGGCCCTCGCCGGGCTCGAACGCCTCGTCGGCGTGCAGCAGCTCGCCGGTGGTGGTGTCGGTGCTGGTGGCGGATCCCTTCCCGGGAGGTCGGTGCGCCCCATCGAGGACGCCACGATCCGTATCGAGTCCGCGTCCTACCGCTACCCGGGTGCCCGGGCCGACGCGCTCAGCGGAGTCAGCCTCGTGATCCCGGCCGGATCGACCCTGGCGCTCGTCGGCGCTTCGGGATCGGGGAAGTCGACCCTCGGACGGCTCATCGCCGGGATCGGCGGCCCCGGATCCGGGACGGTCCGGGTGGGAGGAGCACCGGCCGAGACCGCCTCGCTCCCGGGCCGCGGGGGATCCGCCGCGCGGCCCGCCGTGCTGCTCGTGACGCAGGAATCGCACCTGTTCGGGGGCACCGTGGCCGACAACCTCCGGCTGGCCGATCCCGGCGCCGATGACGGGCAGCTCGCCGCCGCGCTGCGCCGGGTCGGCCGGGATCCCGGGACGCTGCCGGACGGCCTCGGGACCGTCCCCGAGCCGGACCACCTGCTGCTCCAGCAGATCGCGCTGGCTCGGGTGCTGCTCGCGGATCCGGCCGTCGTGGTGCTCGACGAGGCGACCGCCCACGCGGGGCCGGACGGGGTGCTCGAGGACGCCCTGCGCGAGGTCGGCCGCGGCCGCACCTCGATCGTGATCGCGCACCGGCTGACCCAGGCGCTCGACGCGGATCGGGTCGCGGTGCTCGAGGGCGGGGCGCTCGTCGAATGCGCCCCGCCCTCCGAGCTGCTCGACCGCTCAGACGGGCACTTCGCGCGCCTGTGGCGCGCCTGGAGCGGTTAGCGGGACGGGCGAAGAGCCGTGGCCGCCTCCTCGCCCTCGGGCACCACCGCGAGGGTGTCGCCGATCCACTGCGAACGCATCCAGCGGTCGTGCGACGCGATCACGAGGGTGCCGGCGAACCCGGCGAGCGCCTCCTCCAGCTCCTCCACGAGGGTGAGCGAGAGGTGGTTGGTCGGCTCATCGAGCAGCAGCAGCTCGGGCGGATCGATCAGCAGGGCCGCGAGTGCGACCCGGCGTCGCTGGCCGACGCTGAGCGCACCGATGGGGCGGTCGACGTCGCGCGGGGCGAGCAGGCCGCTCTCGGCGAGCGGGCGTTCGTCGGCCCGCCGTCGCCCGACGAGCGCCGCGTAGCTGTCGGCCGCGCTGCGCTCGGGGCGCGCGAAGCGCACCTCCTGCGGCAGGTAGCCGAAGCGCATCCCCTCGGCCCGCTCGAGCGTGCCGGTGGTCGGCTCGAGCGCACCAGCGAGGATCCCGAGCAGCGTCGACTTGCCCGCGCCGTTCGGTCCGAGCAGCAGCAGACGCCCGCCACGCTCCAGCTCGAACGAGACGGGAGCGAGCCTGCCGGCGAAGCCGACGCGGTCGACGCGCAGCGCCGCCTCATCCTCGTGCCGCAGCTCGTTCGGCGACTCGCGCACGGGCACCGGGATCCCGGCGAAGCGCAGGGGCTCCGGCGGGCGCCGCACGCGGTGCCGCTGCAGCTCGGCCAGGCGGCCGCGCGCATTGCGGGCCCTGCGCGAGGTGACCCGCGCGTCCTTGTCGGCGTAGAACTTGCGGGTGATGCGCGACTCCGACTTCGACTCGGACTTCTTGTTCACCTCGTGCGCGCCGACCGCGATCTCGTGCGCGAGCGATGCCAGTTCCGACTGCTCGGCGGCGTAGCGCTCGCGCCAGCGCCGCATCTCGGCCGCACGCTCCACGCGCGCCGCCGAGAAGCCGACGCCCCAGACGCGAGTGCCGAGACCGGATCCCGGATCCTCGGTGTCGTCGGCCTCGAGCATCTCGTGCTCGGCCGCGGTGCGCAGCGGGCCCGCGAACGGGTCCACCGCGTCCACCCCGATGCCGGTCGAACGGGCATCGGCGAGCACGGCCGCGGGCACGGGGCTCGCATCGAGGTCGATCATGCGCGTCGTGATGGCGTCGAGCAGCGCGCGATCGTGGCTGGCGACGAGCACGATCCCCGGCCAGTCGGCGAGCACGCGCTCGAGGTACGCGGCCGAGGCGTCGTCGAGGTGGTTCGACGGCTCGTCGAGCAGCAGCGTGTGCGGCGCCGAGAGCAGCAGGGCCGCGAGACCCAGCCGCAGGCGCTGACCGCCCGAGAGCTCCCCGATCGGGGTCGCCTCGGGGATCGCGCCGATGCCGAGCCCGTGCAGCACCTCGCCGCGCAGCGCTTCCGCCGACCAGGCGTCGGTGCGGGTCGCCTCGTCGACCGCGTCCGCGTAGTCGGCCGCGGCCGCGTCGTCGTCGGGATCCGCGGCGAGCGCCGTGGCGGCCCGCTCGATGCGGTCGAGCACGCCGAGGGCGCTGCGCTGGGCGTCGTCGACCACCCGCGCGACGGTGTCGTCGTCGGAGTAGGGCAGCTCCTGCGCGAGCCGACCGACCGATCCGGCGTGACGGACGAAGCCGGCGTCGGGTTCGAGGTCGCCCGAGACGATCGAGAGCAGCGTGGACTTGCCGGTGCCGTTCTCGCCGATCAGGCCGATGCGGTCGCCGGGCGTCGCGGTGAAGGTGAGGTCGGTGAGCACGCGGCGGTCGCCGAACGCCTTCGAGACGCCGGAGACGGCGAGGTGCGCGCCGACGCCCATGTCGCGGGAGTCGTCCGCGCTGCGGTGCTGCGCGGCGCGTGCGGCCGACGTGGTGCTGGGCGCGGTGCTCCGCGGACGTCCGGCTCCGGGCGAGCCGGAACCGCGTGCGGAGGTGCTGGGGGTCGCCTGCGCGGCGACGGTCGTGGTCTGGATGGGTGCGGGCATGGGGTGCCTCTCGGAACGGATTCGAAAGGTTCCGCGGGGCATTGCCGAGGGTGCCGGCGTCGGATCCCGACGCGGAGCGGAGCTCGACGCATGGCCGAGCACTGCCGCGGGGTGGGGACGATGGAAGTCGTCGACCCGAACGGGATCCGAATGCGCAGCGTGCTCGGCGCCTCGGGCGCGGAACAGGGCTGCATCAGATCTCCATGCCCGAGAGGCTACCCGAAGTTCCGGCCGGACGGAACCCCCGATCCCGTATTCTGGAGCGCAGGAGCCCGCGACCCTTCGGGTCGACCCAGTGCGGGCCGGGCGGAGGGGCGCGCGATGAGCGTTGAAGCGACGGGCAGGATCCTGCGGACCGAGCGCGGACGGAATCTGGTGCTCGAGCGTTCGCTCGCGCAGTCGGTCGAGGAATCGTGGGATCGCATCACCGACCCCGAACTGACCGCCGAGTGGTTCGGCGACTGGGACGGCGACGGCCGCCAGGGCAGCACCGTGCGCGTGCGCATGGCCTTCGAATCGGGCGAGCCCGAGATCAAGGTCGGGATCCGCCTGTGCGACGCCCCGCACCGGCTCGTGCTGCAGACCTCGGGCGAGGACGGCGGCTGGCTGCTGGAACTCCGCGTGCTCGCCGACGGCGACGACAGCGTGATCCATTTCGTGCACCACCTGGACGATGACGCCGATGTGGGAGATATCGGTCCTGGATGGGAGTATTATTTGGACCTGTTGGTTGCTGCGTGCGAAGGCACGGAGGAACCCATGTTCGACCACTACTTCCCCGCACTGCGCGAGGAGTACCTGGCCCGGGAATCCCGGGCGGTCGAGATCTGAGCTCCGGTCGCGGGTCTGGTCGGGGGGACCCGGCCCGCGACCGGCTTTTTTGTGCGCGCTTGCCTGTGCGTGCGCGACGCTCCGCTCGGAGATCCGCACGATTTCGGAGTTCATCGGCGGTCCCTGTCCGAATTCGTGCAGATCTCCGAGGCAGTGCTGCCGTGCTGCCGGGCTCAGTCGAGCGCGAGCCGGTACGGCTGCATCGGATAGCCCGCGGTCGGATGCGGGGTCGCCTCGCCGTCGGGCACGAAGCCGTCGCGCAGGTAGAGCTCGATCGCGCGGGTGTTGTCGGTGCGCACCTCGAGCGTGACCGCGCGGAAGCCCGCCGCTCGGGCGTGCGCGATCGCGTCGGCCATGAGCGCGCCGCCGACCCCGCGCCCGGTCCCGTCCGGATCCACAGCGAGATAGTGCAGATACGCCTCCGCGGGATCGGGGCGGCCCGACTCGAGCAGGGCGAATCCCGCGCGCGGGGACGTCGCGACGGCGAAGCGCACGATCGGGTTGCCGAAGGCGACGCGCACGCGTTCGGCCATGGTCTCGGCGTCGACCGAGCCGTCGCGGACCGCGAGCGCGCGCACCCAGATCCCGGCGCAGCCCTCGACGTCGTCGGGCACCCGGCCCGCTCGGATCACGGGGTGCGGATCCATCGTCGCCTCAGCGAGCATCGGTGCGGGGCGCCTGCCGGTCGTGACCGATCCGGGCCGCGAGAGCGAGCTGCTGCTGGAGCATCGTGCGGATGCCCACGAGCACGAGCACTGCGAGCAGAGCGCCGACGCCGGTGAGGAACACGACGACGCCGAGCGTCGCTTGGAAGGGCGCGCCCTCGAAGAACCGCCGGCTCGTGGTGCCGCCGAAGATCATCCAGCCGAACAGCAGCAGGATCGGGGATGCGAAGGCGAGCACGGGCACGATCCCGGGCAGCAGGATCCGCGGGATCGTCGGTGCGGCTTGTTCCGGAGTCGGCGCGTGCGTCATGGCGGCAGCCTACAACTCGGCGGTGTCCGCCTCCGGTCCCGAGTCGGAAGGCGCGCGATCCGGGTCAGCGCACCGCCGCGCCCAGCTCGGCGAACCCCGCATCGAGCACGTCGGTGAGCAGGCGCGCGAAGCGTCCGTCGGGATCGAGGTCGGGGTCGAACACCGTGACCGAGGCACCCAGCGCACCGGGGGCGAGCTCGCGCAGCAGGTCGACGAGCTCTTCGGCCGTCAGTCCGCCCGGGTCGGGGCTGTCGACCGCGGGCATGACCGCGGGGTCGAGCACGTCGACGTCGAGCTGCAGCCAGTAGCCCGGCACCCCGCCGGTGCGCTCACCGGACTCGGCCACCGCACGCACCGCGGCGGCGACCTCGGCCGCGCCGCGTTCCGGTACCGCCGATGCGGGCAGCACGAGGCCGAGGACCCCGCGCGCCTCGGCGGCTTCGGTGTCGTCCGCGCGGTGGCCGAGGTGCGCGGTGCGGGCCGGGTCGAAGTAGGGGCCGAGCCCGTCGACGTTCGCGATCGCGTCCCAGTGCCGGCCGACGGCGGCCGCGAGATCCTCGCCCGCGACGCTCGCGCAGGCATCGCTGTTGCCGGGGTGCCGGAAGTCGGTGTGGCCGTCGAGGTGCACGAGGCCGGCTCCGCCGCGTCGCGCGGTCGCGACCCCGGAGGCCAGCAGCACACTGCAGTCCCCGCCGATCACGAGGGGAGCGGTGTCCTCGGCCAGGGCCTCCTCGATGCGGGCGGCGAGCCTGCGCGAGTGCGCGATCAGCTGCGCCTGGTTGCGGACGATCCCGGTCGCCCGGGTCGCGTCGTCGTCGACGTATCGGCCGGGCAGCACGACACCCGCGTCGCGGGCACCGTGCCGCGCGAAGCGCTCGAAGAGCCCCGCCTCGCGCAGCGCCTCGGGCGCTTTCGCGGCGCCCGGCACGGATCCGGGCTGCGGCGGACGCAAGCCCAGATTGCTCGGGGCCGAGATGAGCGCGATCATGCGTCCGAGCCTATTGAGAGCGGACGCGGACGCGCTGGGAGTTCCGGTGTTCGGTTACGCGGACGCCGGGGGATCGAGGATCTCGACGAGGCGTACGAGGTATCCGTCGGGATCCTGCACCAGGTGCTCGAGCTGCCCCTCGGGACCGTCCGCCGTCTCGTACCAGCTCTCCTGCAGGTCACGGAAGACCGTCGCACCCAGCTGCGCGAGGCGATCCCGGGCGGCGCGCACGTCGCCGACCTCGAGCTGCAGGTTCAGGCCGCGACCGCGCGGGGCATCGAACGCGCCGGTACGCCAGGACTCGTCGTGGTCGGCTTCCAGCATCAGCTGCGCGCCGTCGAGATCGAAATACGCGAAGTCGGGATCGGTCCGCGTGAACGCGACCGAGAAGCCGACGCCCTCGGTATAGAACCGCAGGCTCTTCGCGAAGTCGGACACGGAGATCTCGGGCACGAGCGGATTCCACTGCATGCCCTCATCATTTCAGGCGGGTTCGCGGTGCTCCTGGGTGTCGAGATGACCCGTTCGCGGGCAATGAGCGCTCATTCCCCGCGAACGGGTCATCTCGGCGATTGCGACAGCGGATCAGCCCCCGACGACGTCCCCCTGCACCGGGCCCTCGGTGTTCGGCTTCCAACCGAGCGCCGGGGCCACGTGCTCGGCGAACGCCTGCAGCACGTGCAGGTTGTACTCGGGGCCGAGCTGGTTCGGGATCGTCAGCATGAGGGTGTCTGCGGCCATGACGGCCTCGTCGGCCCGCAGCTGCTCGATCAGCCGGTCGGGGGTGTCGGCGTAGGTCTTGCCGAAGGTGGAGCGGAAGTTGTCGATCACGCCGATCTGATCCTGCGAGTCGCGGCCGCGCAGGCCGAAGTACATCTCGTCCTCCTCCGACACGAGCGGGAACACGCTGCGGCTCACCGAGACGCGCGGGGCGCCCGAGTGGCCGGCCTCGCGGTACGCCTCGCGGAACCGGTCGATCTGCTCGCGCTGCAGCACGTCGAACGGCTGCCCGGTGGCTTCGGTCAGCAGGGTGGAGCTCATGAGGTTGAGTCCCTGGCGGCCGACCTGCTCGGCGGTGGCGCGGGATCCGGCGCCCCACCAGATGCGGTCGCGCAGCCCGGGGGAGTGCGGCTCGATCGCGAGCCTGCCGGGAGGGGCCATCTGCGGATCGCTGTCGACGAGCGCATCGCCCTCGACGGCGCTGAGGAAGAGCTCGAACTTGTCGCGCGCGAGGTCGGCCCCGCGGGGGTCCTCGGATCCCGTGTAGCCGAACGCCTCGTAGCCGCGCAGCGCGGTCTCGGGGGATCCCCGGCTCACTCCGAGCGCGAGCCTGCCGTCGGAGATGAGGTCGAGCGCGGCCGCTTCCTCGGCGAGGTACAGCGGGTTCTCGTAGCGCATGTCGATCACGCCCGTGCCGACCTCGATCCGCTTCGTGCGCGCCGCCATCGCGGTGAGCAGCGGGATCGGCGAGGCGGCCTGGCGCGCGAAGTGGTGCACGCGCACGTACGCGCCGTTCACGCCGATCTCGTCGGCGCCCTCGGCGATCTCGATGGTCTGCCGCAGCATGTCGCCCGCGGTGCGGGTGCGCGAGCCGGGCACGGGCGCGTAGTGCCCGAAGGACAGGAATCCGAATGCTCTCATGGTCGATGCAACCTCCGCCGGATCAGATGTATTCCACTGAATATAACTGGCGCTCCGGCACGCCGTCCATCCGTGGAATCCTCCCGGCGGACCGGCGGCCGGCCGGGCTAGGCTGAGGACCATGACAGTTGTGATTGATCCTGCTTTCGACCCGGTTCCCTCACTCGCACGCAGCGTCGACATCGCCCCCGCGGCGACCGTCGACGAGGCCGTCGCCCAGCGCGGCGCGCAGGCCGTGCCCGTGTGGGTCCCCGTCGACGGCGACATCGCGGTCGACGTCGACCGCGAACTGCTGGCCGCGGCCGGCTTCCGAGGCAAGACCGGCCAGACCCTGCGTCTGCCGGGCTCCCCGCTGCGCGTCCTCGTCGGCATCGGCGACGGCGCGAAGACCCACGACACGATCCGCGACGCGGTCGCCGCCTTCGCCCGCGCGTCCGCCGAGTCGCCGTCGCTCGCACTCGACCTCGCGACGCTCATCGCAACGGGCGCGGACGCCGCGGAGGCCGCGCAGGCCGCCGTCGAAGGCGCCGTGCTCGCGCGCTACAGCTACGACCAGCTCAAGACCGACGCCAAGACCGTCGCGCTCGAGTCGCTGACGCTCGTCGCCGCCGAGGGCGATCGCGCCGCGGTCGAGGCAGGCGCCGCCCGCGGTACCGCGCTCGCCCGCGCCGCGACCATCGCGCGCGACCTCTCGAACACCCCGCCCCGCCACCTCACTGCCGAGAAGTTCGCCGAGGTCGCCGTGCGCCTCGCGCCGCAGTTCGGCCTCGAGGTCGAGATCTTCGACCGCGACGCGCTCGTCGCGCTCGGCACGGGCGGCCTGCTCGGCGTCAACGCCGGCAGCGTCGACGAGCCCCGCATGATCAAGGTGCGCTACACCCCGGCGAACGCCGGCGCCGAGACCCCGAGCCTCGCGCTCATCGGCAAGGGCATCATGTTCGACTCGGGCGGGATCAGCCTGAAGCCGTCGAGCGCCATGCACGGCATGAAGTTCGACATGATGGGCGCCGCGAACGTGTTCGGCTCCATGACCGCGCTGCGCGACCTCGGCGCCGAGACCGCCGTCACCGGCTGGCTCATGTGCACCGACAACATGCTGTCGGGCAGCGCGACCAAGATCGGCGACGTGCTCACCATCCGCGGCGGCACCACCGTCGAGGTCAAGAACAGCGACGCCGAGGGCCGCCTCGTCATGGCCGACGGCCTCGTGCTCGCCACCGAGGAGGAGCGCCGCCCCGACGCGATCCTCGACATCGCGACCCTCACGGGCAACGCGATGGCCGCGCTCGGCCTGAGCACCGCCGCGATCTTCGCGAACAACGACGCCGTCGCCGCCCAGCTGCAGTCCGCCGCCGACGCGACCGACGAGCGCGTCTGGCGCCTGCCGCTCGACCACCGCTACCGCGACCAGCTCAAGTCGAACGTCGCCGATCTCTCGAACATCGGCGGGCAGTACGCCGGCGCAATCCTCGCGGCCCTGTTCCTCAACGAGTTCGTCGACGGCCTGCCCTGGGGCCACATCGACATCGCTCCCACCATGGAGAGCGAGCGCGACGACCTCTGGCGCTCCGTCGGCGGCACCGCCTTCGGCGCCCGCCTGCTCGCCGAGTTCGCGGTCGCCTTCGAGCGGCCCGAGACCGCGGAGTAACCCCGCGACGAGCAGTTCGCACCGCCCCACACACGAAAGGCGCAGCATGTCGGAATCCGCAGCACGAGTCGAGAATCCGGTCCGCAGCGCCTTCGTGGTGGTGTCGAACCGACTGCCCGTCGACCGCGTGACCGAGCCCGACGGGAGCGTGCGCTGGCGCACGTCACCCGGCGGGCTCGTCACCGCGATGGAGCCCGTGGTCCGCGACCTCGGCTGCGTCTGGGTCGGCTGGCCCGGCAGCATCGACGAGGAGCTCGAACCCTTCGCGGTCGGCGCCATGCGCCTCCGCCCCGTCGCGCTCTCGGCCAAGGACTTCGCCGAATACTACGAGGGCTGCTCGAACGACACGTTCTGGCCGCTCTACCACGACGTCATCTCGCCTCCCGGTTACCACCGCGAGTGGTGGGATCGCTACGTGGCGGTCAACCGCCGCTTCGCCGAGGCCGCGGCGGAGGCCGCCGAACCCGGAGCGACCGTCTGGGTGCACGACTACCAGTTGCAGCTCGTGCCGGCCATGCTGCGCGAGCTCCGCCCCGACCTCGTCATCGCGTTCTTCCTGCACATCCCGTTCCCCGCGCACGGCCTCTTCGGCCAGCTGCCCTGGCGGCGGCAGGTGCTCGAAGGGATCATCGGTGCCGACGTCGTCGGCTTCCAGCGCGTCGCCGACGCCGCCAACTTCCGCTCGGCCGTGCGCCGCTACGTCGGGGCGCCGTCGAACGGAAACCGGATCCTCGTCGGCGATGCACCCGACGGATCGGGCGGGCCCGAGCGGCATGTGCTCGCGCAGGAGTTCCCCATCTCGATCGACGCCGCCGAGTTCGCGGCGCTCGCGGCGAGCGAGTCGGTGCAGCGGCGGGCGCGCGAGATCCGTGCCGAGCTGGGCGACCCGAAGCGGGTGATCCTCGGCGTCGATCGGCTCGACTACACGAAGGGGATCCGGCATCGGCTCAAGGCCTTCTCGGAGCTGCTGCAGGACGGCGAGATCGACCCCGCCGAGGTCACCCTCGTGCAGGTGGCGAGTCCCAGCCGCGAGCGGGTCGAGGCCTACCAGCACCTGCGCGACGAGATCGAGGTGACGGTCGGCCGTATCAACGGCGACTTCGGCACCATCGGGCACAGCCCCGTCGTGTACCTGCACCGCGGCTACCCGCGGGAGGAGATGGCGGCGCTCTACCTCGCGGCCGACGTGCTCGCGGTCACCGCGCTGCGCGACGGCATGAACCTCGTCGCCAAGGAGTACGCGGCCTGCCGCTTCGACGAGCGCGGCGCCCTCGTGCTCTCCGAGTTCGCCGGGGCGGCCGACGAGCTGCGCCGGGCCGTGCTGGTCAACCCGCACGACATCAACGGGCTCAAGGCGGGCATCGGCGCCGCGCTGCGCATGCCCGAGGCCGAGCAGCGGCAGCGCATGCGGGCGATGCGCAAGGTCGTGTTCCGCAACGACGTGGCGCGCTGGTCGAGCGACTTCCTGCGCTCGGTCGAGGGCGCGGCCGCGCAGCGGATCCTGGCCGAGGCACCCGAAGCACCGGCGGGCGACGGCGCCCCGGAGCCGGACGACGGCATCGGCGCGGCGAACCAGGCGCACCCGCCCACCACGCCGATCTTCCTCCCCACCGGGCTCGACGCGGTGCTGCGCCGACTCGCGGCCGAGGCCCGGCTGCTGGTCGCCTGCGACTTCGACGGCACGCTCGCGCCGATCGTGCCGCACCCCGATCAGGCGCGCATCCTGCCGCGCGCCGAGCAGGCCCTCTCGGTGCTGCAGAACGCGCCGGGGGTGGACGTGGCCATCGTCTCGGGGCGGTCGATCGCCGACCTGCGGGCGACCGGCCTGCGCACCGACGGTCGGATCCTCTCGGGCTCGCACGGCGCCGAGCTCGTCGGCCTGCCGGGCGATGAACAGGTACCGACGGTGTCGGCCACGCGCACGCCCGACGAGGACCTGCGCTACGAGCGTGTGCGCCAGCTGTTCGAACGGCACGCGGCCGGCCGTCCCGGCGCCTGGGTCGAGCAGAAGCCGTTCGGACTCGTGCTGCACGGGCGCGGCGTCGCCGAGCTCGCTGAGGCCGAGGCGATGCTGGCCGCGGCGGCCGCCGAGGCCGAGGACCTGCGCGAGCAGCTCGGCGGGCTCCGCCTGCGCGGGGGCAAGCTCGTGACGGAGGCGTCGGTGCGCGACACCGACAAGGGCGTCGCGCTGCACACCATCCGCACCGCGCTGCCCGAGGGATCCGCGGTCATGATCGGCGACGACGACACCGACGAGGACGCCTTCCGCGCACTCGAATCGGGCGACGCGGCGATCCGCGTGGGCACGGCGCCGTCCGTCGCCGAGTTCCGCGTCGCCGACCCGGAGGAGGTCGCCGCCATGCTCGCACGCCTCGCCGAGCTGCGCACCGGCGTCGTGATCGGATCCTGAACCGCAGGTGACCGGCCGCGCGTCGGACCGCCAAGAGTGCTTGGATAGGAGCATGGGAACCGTGCTGCAGGATCGTGACCGCTACATCGACCAGTTCACGGAGTTCGTGGAAGCGTCGCCCACCTCCTACCACGCGGTCGCATCGCTCGCCGAGGCGCTCGTCGCGGCCGGCTTCGTCGAGCACCGCGAGGCGGACGCCTGGCTCGGGATCGAGCCCGCGGGCCGCGGATTCGTGCGCCGCGACGGCGCGCTCATCGCCTGGCGGGCCGGCTCGGCCGTGCACGCGGCGAGCCCGGTCCGGGTGTTCGGCTGCCACACCGACTCGCCCGGCTTCGTGCTGAAGCCGCAGCCCGACACGCAGGCCGAGGGCTGGGCGCAGATCGGGGTCGAGGTCTACGGCGGACCGCTGCTGAACTCGTGGCTCGACCGCGACCTGGCGATCGCCGGCCGCCTCGTGCTGCGCGACGGCTCCGAGGCTCTGGCACGCACGGGCGCCGTGGCGCGGATCCCGCAGCTCGCGATCCATCTCGACCGCGGGGTGAACAACGGCCTGACCCTCGACAAGCAGCGGCACACGCAGCCGATCGTGGGCCTCGGAGAGGTGTCGGCCGTCGAGCTGCTCGCCCGCTCGGCCGGGGTCGACGCCGCCGACGTCGTCGCGATGGACGCGCGCGTCGCCGATGCGCAGGCGCCGGCCCGCATCGGCGCCGAGGGCGAACTGCTCGCCTCGCCGCGCCTCGACAACCTCAGCTCGGTCGTGGCCGGGCTCGCCGCGATCGTCGAGACCGAGCCCGCCGCCGACTCGATCGCCATGCTCGCGGCCTTCGACCACGAGGAGCTCGGCTCCGAGAGCCGCTCGGGCGCCTCGGGCCCGTTCCTCGAAGAGGTGCTCGATCGGCTCCGCGCCGGGCTCGGCGCCGACGTCGAAGACGCGGCTCGCGGCCTCGCCGGATCCTGGTGCCTCTCGGCGGACGCCGGGCACTCGGTGCACCCGAACTACCCGGAGCGGCACGATCCCCAGGTGCGGCCGCGCGCCGGCCAGGGGCCCATGCTCAAGGTGAACGCGAACCAGCGCTACGCGAGCGACGCCCACGGCGCGGCGCTCTGGACCCGCTGCTGCGCCGCCGCGGGCATCGGCATCCAGGAATTCGTCTCCAACAACGGCGTGCCCTGCGGCACGACCATCGGCCCGCTCACGGCGACCCGCATCGGCATCCGCACCGTCGACGTCGGGGTGCCCCTGCTGTCGATGCACTCGGCGCGCGAGCTCGCGCACGTCGACGACCTGCACGGGCTCGCGAAGGCCGCCGGAGGCTTCTTCGCCGGGGCCTGATCCCGGCCCGTTCCGAAACGGGTTCCCGAAAGGTGTCGAAATCCCCGCGATTCAGCGGGCAGTGTTGGTTAGGATCAAGACATGAGCGAGATGCAGCAGGCGAGCGGGGGCGAGGTGGCGCTCTCGACGCAGGCGCTGGTCCCGTCCATTCAGCGTTTCGGCGAGAAGGACATCGAGGTGACGTTCCTCGGCAACAACGCCGACGGGCAGCCGACCTGGATCCTCTGGAACCGCAACGAGCCCTACCTCATCGGCGTGCTGCGCCAAGGCAAGCTCGGCTTCACCTTCGAGCAGCGCACCGACCACGGCGTGATGCTGCACCAGGACATCTCGTTCTCGCGCCTGCAGCGCGCGATCGCGGGCTAACCCTCCGTCGCTCAACCGGCGACGGGTCCGGCACCCGGGGCGAAAGCCCGAGGGTAGGCCTCCTTCACGACGTCGTAGTGCGCCCAGGTGTCGAGCGATCCGACCTCGGGTAGCGCTCGCAGCTCTTCGAGCACGCCCAGCACGGTCGCCGAGGCCGAGCCGACGACGGTCGCGATGAAGTCGTGGGCGCCATGCGCCTGCGCCGCGAAGTCGATGGCGGGGCAGTCGAGGATGTAGCGCCGGATCGGCTCGGTGTCGCCGGCCGCGGCGATCCCGACGCCGAGCGCGATCCGGTGACCCGTGAGCCCGCCCGAGGTCATCGCCGAGATGCGGAACACCTCGGCGTCGAGCATCCGCTGCACGCGTGCCCGCGTCGACGACGGGGCGAGGTGCACGGCGTCGGCCAACCGCCGGAAGCTCGTGCGCCCGTCACGTTGCAGCAGCGCGATGAGCTCGTGATCCACCTCGTCGAGGGCGATGTCGGCGAGCTGCTTCGCGACGAAGAATCCGGCGAGCACCTCCGCGTAGGTGGTGACCCGGATCCCGCGCACCCCGGGGATCCCGCGCACGCGGGCGAGCATGGCGTGCAGCTCGTCGTCGTCGCCGTGCCGGGACTCGAACACGAGCGGCAGTTCGCCGCTGACGAGCGAGACGAACACCGCCTCGGGCAGCTCGGCGATGCGGCGCGCGACCGGGGCGACGGGTCCCGCGACCGCGACCTTCGCGTGCACCAGCACCCGGTGCCCGACGAAGCGCGGGTCGAGCGCGGCGGCGACGCGCATGCGGCCGGTCTCGGCGAGCACGCGGATCCGCTGCGAGACGGCGTCGCGCGAGGTTCCGAGCCGCCGAGCGAGCTCGTTGACGCTCGCGCGTCCGTCCTCCTGCAGCGCCCGCGTCAGTGCGGCGTCGAAGGATCCGGGATCCCGTCCGCTCATCCGTGCTCCTCCTCGCGGGTTCCGCCTCGACTGCCAAGATACGCGATTCTGCCCCGCGGTGCCGCAGATCATCGGACAAGATGGATCACCGGATGCGATTTCTCGGCAGGTATGCGCGTGAGCGTTGCAGAACGGCGGCGGATGGACCGTCTGAGGCGTCGGATCGCCTCGCGTTCCTCGGGCCCCTGATCTATTCTCGGCTCGAAGCTCCGGTGCTCCGGAGCCCTCAGACTCCGACCCGATGAAGGGACGCACATGCGCTCGCTCGCCACCTACGATGCCCGCGACTCCGATCCGACGATCGTCACCGCCGCCCGGATCCTCACCGTCGACGACGCGCGACCCGAGGCCGAGGCCATGCTCACCGACCGCGGCGTGATCCTCGCGCTCGGCAGCCTCGCAGAGGTCGAGCAGGCCGCGCGCGAAGCGGGCCTCGACCCGGTGCGCGCCGACTACCCGGGCGAGACCATCGTGCCCGGCTTCATCGACGCGCACGCGCACCCGCTGATGTACGGGCAGATGCTCACCTGGATCGACGTCTCGCCCGCGAAGGCCGCTTCGATCCCCGAGATCGTCGAGCTCATGCGCGAGGGCGCGAAGAAGCTGCCCGCCGGGGTTCCGCTGCGCGGCTACGGCTACGAGCAGCGCAACCTCGAGGAGCGCCGCCACCCGACCCGCTTCGAGCTCGACGAGATCGCGACGGACCGCGAGGTCTACCTGATGAACGCCTCGGGTCACGGCGGCGTCGTCAACAGCTTCACCTTCGAGAAGTTCGGCGTCACGCGCGACACCCCGAACCCCGAGGGCGGCGAGTTCTTCCGCGACGCCGACGGCGAGCTGACGGGCGAGCTCTCGGACGCCGCGTGCAACGTGCTCACGGGCCTGCACGGCGTCAAGATCGGCCACCACGGCCCCAACTTCCACCTCGGCGACGAGCCTGCGGAGCACCAGCGTCAGCTCGACCTCGTGCAGCGCGAGTTCCTCGCGGGCGGCGTCACCGCGATCGGCGACGCCCAGGTGTCGAAGCGCGAGTTCGCGGCCTACCTCGAGCTGGCCGACCGCGGCGCGCTGAACATGCGCGTCTCGATGTACTTCCTGTCGCACCTGCTCGACCAGGTCGTCGACCTCGGGCTCACCGGCCCCTTCGGCAACGCGTTCCTCTCGGCGGCCGGCATCAAGCTGTACGCGGATGGCACGCTCGGCGGCTGGACCGCGTACTTCCCCGAGGGCTATGTGGGCGATCCCTGCCGCACCGGTCAGCTCTACCACGAGCCCCGCGAGTACACCGAGCTCGTGCGCAAGGCGCACGGTGCCGGCCTGCAGACCGCGACGCACGCGCAGTCGCCCACCGCGATCAAGATGGTGGTCGACGCGATCGAGCAGGCGCTCGCGGATCGCCCCGACGCCGATGCGCGCCACCGCATCGAGCACTGCGGTCTCCCGGCCGTCGAAGAGGTCGCCCGCATGGCCGAGCTCGGCATCCGCCCGGTCAACCAGACCCAGCACTACTACAACTGGGGCGAGGGCGTGGAGCAGGCCATCGGCACGCCGGGGGAGCGCTTCAACCCGCTCGGCGAGTTCGAGGCGGCCGGCGTCCCCATGACCATCTCGTCCGACGCGCCCGTGGCCGAGCCGCGCCCGCTCGAGGCGATCCAGGCCGCGGTGACCCGTGTCACCCGCCGCGGCCACCAGCTCGGTCCGGACTCGCTGCGCATCAGCCCCGCGGCGGCGCTGCGCGCCCACACCCTCGAGGGCGCGATCTCGATCGGCCGCGACCGCGAGATCGGATCGCTCGCGATCGGCAAGCGCGCCGACTTCGTCGTGCTCGGCGGCGACCCGCTCGCGACCGAGGGCGCCGAGATCTCGCAGATCCCCGTGCGCGAGACCTGGGTCGACGGCACCCGCCGCTTCAGCGCCGAGGCCTGATCCTCCGCGGCGCGCGTCGCCGCACGTCCCCGAGACGAACCGAACGCCGCTCGTGCGGATGGAACCACCGTTTTCCGTCCGCCCGGGCGGCGTTCTGCGTTTCTCCGGCGCAAATACGTAATCTGCACGGACGCGGCGGAGCCGTCCGATTCCTAGCCTTGCGAACAGGACCACACCCCGAATCGGTCGCTCCGGGTCGGGACCACGGTTCCGCGGCGAGGAAGGGCAAGCCGTGGAGTCCGTAGCTGCGGACGAAGGACGCGCGGCAGAGTCGCCGCGGCTTCCGTTCCCGCTGCGCGCGCCTCGGAACGCCGCTCCCTGCTGCTCAGGGGGCACCCGATTCCCGAGCGCCCCGGAAGAGGGGGCGCGGCACCCGGGAGCATCCGGATCTGCGCCGAGCAGAACGGATGGCAATCCTCATGCACGTGCAACTCAGGCGCTCGAGCTCGGACGACCGGCGCACACATCGAATCGGTCGCACCGCGACCGCGCTCCTCGCAGCAGCGGTGCTGTCGCTCGGGCCCGGATCCCTCGCGGCCACGGCGGCACTGGCGGACGCACCGGCGGCGCAGCCGGACACGGTTGCGGCTCCGGTGACGGAGCCCCAGGCGGCCCCGGTCGCGGATCCCGCCCCGGCCCCGGAACCCGCCCCCGCGGTGGATCCCGCTCCGGCCCCGGTGGTCGAGCCGGCTCCTGCGGCGACTCCCGACCCGGCACCGGCCCCGGTGGTCGAACCGGCTCCGGTCGCGACGCCGGATCCCGCTCCCGCGGTGACGCCCGCCCCGGCGGCGACACCCGATCCCGCACCGACACCCGAACCATCGGCGGCCGCTCCGGATCCGCAGCCGGCACCGGCACCGACCCAGGTGGCACGGAGCGCGGCGGTCGCTCCGGCGGTCTCGGCTCCGGCGGCCGCACCGGGCGCCGGCAACGGCAGTGACAACCCCGGCAAGAAGATCGGCATCTGCCACGCCCTCGGCAACGGCGGCTACGTCTCGATCAGCCCGAACGCCAATGGCACGGTCAGCGGGCACGCGGGCATGAGCCACCAGGGCGGACGGGACATCATCCCGCCGTTCGACTACAACGATCACGGGGTGACCGGGCACTTCCCGGGTCAGAACTGGGATGCCAACGGGCAGGCGATCTACAACAACAACTGCCAGATCCCGGTCCCCGTGCCCGCGGTCGCGATCGACGTGCAGCAGTGCACCACCGCGAACGGCACCGTGCCGCTGACGGTGGCGGTGCAGCTCAGCAGCCTCGGCGCCGGGCGCGAGTACGTGGTCGTCCTCTCCAAGAACGGCTCGACGGTCTCGACGCAGTCGTTCACCTCGAACGGCACGAGCGCGACGCTGCAGATGTCGGTGAACGGATCCGGAACCTACACTGCCACGATCACCGATTCGGCGAGCGGGAAGAGCGGGACGAAGGAGTTCACGGTGAATCCGTGTCCGACGCCCTTCGGGCTGCCGTCGATCTCGTTGAGCGCAGCGCCCTGCACGGTGCCGGGCGGCGAACTGCCCGGATCGAGTAGCGCGACGCTCACCGGGCTCGTGGTCGGCGACAGCTACACCGTGACGGTCACGCGACCGAGCGGCGGACCCTGGAGCGACACGTTCACCGCGACCGCGACGAGCAAGACGCTCTCGGTTCCGCTGACGGGCGCCGGGAGCTACACGGCGAGCCTGAGCGATACGACGCACGAAGCCTCGGCGGTGCCGTTCACGGTGCAGCTGGCGCCCTGCCCGGATCGACCGACCATCCAGCTCTCGGTCTCCGAGTGCCCAGCTCCGGACTCGGAGGAGAACGACGGGATCCGAGCCATCACGGTCACGATGGGCGACCTGCAGGCCGGCACGAGCTACGCGCTGAACCTCAGCGATTCGGGCGGCGCGATCTCGACCGACACCTTCGTGGCGGGCGGGAGCTCGGCGACCCGGACGCTCTACGTCGACACGGCCGAGAGCTACACGGTGGAGCTGGCCCTCGCGGGCGGCCCGGCGATGACTCCGGCGGACACGGCGACGATCACCGTCACCGAGTGCCCGAAGCCCGAGCCCTTCGACCTGGGGATCGTCAAGACTGCCTCGGCTCCCGAGGGCGGCGTGCAGGTGGGCGACACCATCGAGTACACGCTCGTCGTGACGAACAACGGTCCGGCTGCGGCGTCGAACGTCACCGTGACGGACTCGCTGCCCGCCGGACTCTCGTTCGCCTCGACGGTGAGCACGGCCTCCGGCTGGAGCCTCAACGGGAGCGGCGGATCGGTGTCGGCATCGTTCGGCGGGACCTTCGGTTCGGGCGACAGCGCGACGCTGGTGTTCGACGTGACGGTCGACTCGCTGTCCTCCGACTCGGCGACGCTGACCAACACGGCCTGCGTGGCCGGTGATCCGGCGCCGACCGAGGAAGTCCCGATGCCGGAGCTCGCCTTCGCCTCCGCCCCGTCGACGCTGCTGGCCTCGCCCGCGGCAGCGGCGGTCGACTCGAACCCGGGGAACGACTGCTCCTCGGCGACGACACCGGTGAAGACGACGCCGCGGACCACGCCGCCCACGACGACGCCTCCGACCACGACGCCGCCGACCACGACGCCGCCGAAGGCGACGACCCCGCCGGTGACCACGGCGGTGCACACGACGGTGGTGGCGTCGACGCCCGAGAGCGGGCTCGCGGTGACGGGTGGCGACTCGAACGGGGCGCTGGTCGCGCTGGAGTCGCTGCTGGCCCTCTCCGGCCTGCTGGCGCTCTGCTGGGCCTCCGCCCTGCGCCGTCGCTCGCAGGAGCGCTGAGTGGGCTCCTGGGGCCGCTGAGGGCGCCTGGGGACTCCGGGGCACCGTGAGGTGCCCCGGGGCTCCCGGGCCTCGGCTTCCCCTCCTGATTGAGATTTCCCGACTGGAACGCCCCGGGCTCCTTCCGCCCGGGGCGTTCCGCTGCGTTCGTGTTCGTCCAGGTGCTCGCGGGCACCCACGTGGAGGTGGGCCTGGCAACGCGATCCCAGTCATAGAGCCGCGACACGCCAGGGATTCCAGCCGAAGGGGCCCCGATTTGCATCGATGGCCGAACCCTGCATAAGATATCTACTCGGTAGCCAGTGAGGCGAAAGCCTCTCGGCCCCATCGTTTAGCGGCCTAGGACACCGCCCTTTCACGGCGGCAGCACGGGTTCGAATCCCGTTGGGGTCACTAGCACCAAACTACAATTGAATACACCATGGCCCTGTGGCGCAGTTGGTTAGCGCGCCGCCCTGTCACGGCGGAGGTCGCGGGTTCAAGTCCCGTCAGGGTCGCCATGATGAAGAACCCTTCCCTTGGAAGGGTTTCTTCATCTCCGGCGATCGCCATGTGATCGTTCGGCTCTGTAGCTCAGTTGGTAGAGCGCACGACTGAAAATCGTGAGGTCACGGGATCGACGCCCGTCGGAGCCACAAGGGTGATCGTTACAATCACCCCAGAAACCCCCGCGTAGCTTCTACATCGCGGGGGTTTTGCTTTGCCCGGGTGATTTTGCGGAGTCTCAATTCACCGCGACGATCCTTCTCCGCTGAGCCAGCAGCACGATCCACTCGACGACGAGCCACAGCCAGCCGCCGATCCAGAGGAGCGCCGAGGCGAGCATGAGCAGGGTCGACAGCTGCTCGCCGCCGGACGTCGAGGACGTGCCGAGCAGCTCGGTGAACGCCGACCCATAGGTGCCGTCGTCCCCGCCGTCGACGAGGAACACTCCGACGAGCAGGATCCCGGCCGACGTGATCCACGCCGCGGCGATCCCGCGCTGCCGGCCCGGCATCCCGTGGAACACGCCCCGCGTGCGCAGCATGCCGTTCGCGGCGACGACGATCTGTAGTGCGTATCCCAGCAGCAGCGGGATCGACGCCATGACGATGATGAACAGCATCCACCCCGGGAACACCGCGGCCTTGATGACGAGCGCGATGATCGGGGCGAGGATCAGTGCGATCCCCGCGGCGACGGCACCGCTCGACTGGCTCTCGTTCATGGAACGGAGTCTGCCAGATGCCCCGGGGGCTCGTCACGCATCGGCACTCCCATCGAGATGACCCTTTCGCGGGTTATGAGGCCCCATAACCCGCGAAAGGGTCATCTCGACGACGTTGGGGGTGCGACTTCGCGCGGGGGGGCAACCCCTCGGGGTACCCCGGATGACTGCTGGGATCTCACCAGACCGGAAGACCCTGGCGCCAGGGATGCTCGTCCGGCAGTCCGACCCGCTCGCCCTCCGCGAGCGCTCGGAATCGCGGAGGAAGCAGCACCGGCGCTTCGGACGTCGGGCGCTCGAGCAGATCCCAACGCCCCTCGTATCGGGCGAAGTCTCTGACATAGACCCGCGAGCGCTCCGGGCCGGCGTTGCGCTTGCCCGGCGGAATCCCGGGTTCGGTGAACCAGTCCATGTGCGCGATCCAGGCCGCGGCCGCGACGTGGGCGCGGGGCACGACGAATCCGCGGAGCGGGACGCTCTGGTCGGGATCTATCGCGACCATGACGAACCACTCGAAGTCGTGCAGGGGAGGCTTCTGCGCCTTCATGCCCAGCGGCCAGTTGAGGCTCGCGCCGCTGCCTCTGGCGGACTTCACCTGGACCTCGATCTGCTGGCGGGTCCCTTCCGTGAGCACTGCCAGGATGTCGGTGCGTTCCAGCCCGTCCCGGGTCAACGCGGGAGCCCAGCCGCGGCGGGCGAGTTCGCTCGCCACCCAGTGCTCGCCGATCGTCTTGGTCTGCTTGGTGTCGACCATGCTCCTCCTCGCCGCGGGTGCTCTGCGGCGAAGCCTAGACCAGGAGTGCCCGCGGCACCCGCCCGCCCTACGATGAATCACATGTTCCAGGTCTGGCTGTGGGGCGGCGTCGCCGCGTTCGTCGCGCTGCTCGTCGTGCTCTGGACCCTGCAGGATCTGCGCGAGCGCAAGGAGCGCCGGCTCGCGCTGCGCTGGTCGAAAGCGATCAACTGGACCAGCGACCCCACCGCGGAGATCGTCCTCGTCGGCGAGGTCGGCGAGCCCGGCGCGCCCGGCGAGACCAACGAGCCGGGCCGAGCCGACGGCTCTGGCCGGGACCGCCGGCAACGCGTGCGGCTCACGGCGGGCAAGGTCGCAATCGACGCCGTCCTGGATCCGCCACCCGCGGGGCACCCGCAGCTCGAGCCGGACTGGTACCTGCTCGTGAGCGGGTGGCGCGGATCGGTCTCCGAGGCGAAGCGGAACGGAGAAGCGCGGATCGGCGCCGGGCGGATCCTCGACGCGTTCCCACCGGGCACGCCGCAGCTCTACGACCGTCTCTCAGGGCGCGGGGAGCGCAAACCCGGGGTCGTGGCCCGGCTGCTCGGTTTTCGCGGGCTCTGAAGCCCCGGGGTGCGTCCGGCGCCCCAGGGTGCTCCCGCGAGCCAGGGCGTGACGGCGACCGCGCCGAGACCGCGCCGAAGCGCACGGGATCAGGCCGCCGCCCGCTCCTCGCCCTGCGTGGGGCACCTCATGTAGGTGGGCTTGCCGGGGCCGCCGCGGTCGATCTGGTGATCCTTCACCGGTGCCGCGCAGATGGGGCACTTGGGGTTCGCCGGCGGGATGTACGGCGGCTCGTTGGGGTCGCCCATCTGCGAGGTCCCCTCGAACTGGTAGAAGAAGCGGCGCCACGCGGCCCAGAAGCCGGGCTCGCCGTCCCACGGGGTCTCATGCCACAGTCGTCTTTTTCGTTCGCGCACAAACGAAATGCTAGCACAGATCGTTGGCCCACGAACGATATAGACTGCTGGGCATGGAACAGCTGCCGGACGACGCCCTCGAACTCGAACGGCAGGTGTGCTTCGCGCTCGCGGTCGCCAGCCGCAGCGTCATCGGCATCTACCGGCCGATCCTCGAACCGCTCGGCCTCACGCATCCGCAGTACCTGGTGATGCTCGCGCTCTGGGGCGACGCCCCGCTGCGGTTCAAGGAGGTCGCCGAAATGCTTCGGCTCGACCCCGCGACGCTCTCGCCGATCATCAAACGGCTCGAGCAGTCCGGGCTCGTCGAGCGGGTGCCAGTCGACGGCGACGACCGCACCTTCGCGCTCGTCGTCACCGACGCGGGCCGGGATCTGCGCCAGCAGGCGCTCGGGGTGCCGCCGGCGGTGGTCGCCCGTCTCGGCCTGCCCATCGACCGGCTCATGGCGCTGCGCGACGAGCTCTCGGTCGTGATCGACGCGGTCGACCGCGGGCTGGCCGGCACCTAGACCGAGGAGCCCGCAACGCACTCAGCCGGATCGGATCACGGGGATCCGTCCGGCTGAGGGCCCGGATCCGGCTGAGCGAACGTGAGAGCCGGGCCCGGCTATCGGCGCTCGTACCGGCGCGCGCTGCCCTGGATCCCGGCGAAGCGGAACGGGGCCTCGGTGACGCGGGGCGTCTCGACGTCCTGCGCGCTCGGCAGTTCCCGGGCGTGCAGCTCGCGGTACGCATCGATGGTCAGCGGCACCCGAGCGTCGAGGGCCGCGGTGAAGCGGTCGGTGCGCGAAGCTGCGCCCGGCTGCACGACGCCGGTGAGGAACTCGCTGACGCTGCCCGATCCGTAGCTGAAGAGCCCCAGGCGCTTGCCGACGAGGTCGCTCTCGTGGTCGAGCACCGACGCGACGCCGGCGTAGAGCGACGCCGTGTAGGCGTTGCCGAGGCGGCGGTTGTAGATCGCCCCGGGCACGAGCCCGTCATCGCCGAGATCGACGCCGAGGTGCTCGCCGAGGCGGGCCTGCGCCTTGCGCGCCATCTTCGTGTAGGGCTGGTGGTAGACGAGGCGGTCGATGTCGCCGATCGCGGGGCCGCCGTGCGCGGCGAGATCGTCCCACGCTCCCGTGAGGGCGTCGAGGTAGGCCGAGATCGAGAGGCGGCCGTCGACGATCGCGGTCGTCGAGTCGTTGGGTCGCCAGAAGTCGTCGACGTCGTCGGAGAACAGACCCGAGGCGGGCTCGATCTCGACGAGCGCGGGGTCGGCCGAGATGAGCATGGCCGCGGCTCCGGCGCCCTGCGTGGGCTCGCCGGGGGAGTCGAGGGCGTAGCGGGCGATGTCGCTCGCGATCACGAGTACGCGCTCGCGCGGGTTGCGCTGCACGATGCCGACGGCGGCCTGGATCGCGGCGGTGCCGCCGTAGCAGGCCTGCTTGATCTCGGCGACGCGCACCTGGGCGGGCAGCCCGAGCAGCTTGTGCACGAACACGCCGGCGGCCTTCGAGTGGTCGAGGCCGGACTCGGTCGCGAAGAGCAGCGTGCGCACGCCCTCCATGCCGTTGCGGTCGAGCAGCGCGAGGGCGGCGGTGGCGCCCATCGTCACGATGTCCTCGTCGGGCGCGGGGAAGCTCATCTCGTCCTGGCCGAGCCCCAGACGGTACTTGTCGGGGTCGACTCCGGTGCGCTCGGCGAGGACGCCGAGGTCCAGGAGGTGATGCGTGGTCGCCAGCTCCAGATCGTGGATGCCGATCGCGGTCATGCCTGCTGTGCTCCGTTCCGTTCGATGCGCAGGTGCGCAGCCATCAGTTCGCCGGGGTTCGTCTGCGCGGCGATGAGCGAGAGCTCGCCGCACAGCACCGTGGCGGCCATGAGCTCGGCGAGGCGGCGGGCGTTCTCGCCCGGTTCGCGGTCCTCGCGGCAGCCGATGCGGGTGAGCGCCTCCTCGATGTGGGGGAGATGCTTGCCGTTGCCGACGGTGCCGACGATGAGGTGCGGGATCGTGCACGAGAAGTACAGGCCGTCCTCGCGGTTCTCGGCGTAGGTGATGCCCTGCGAGCCCTCGACGATGTTGGCGGCGTCCTGGCCGGTGGCGAGGTAGAAGCCGAGCAGCATGTTCGCGTAGTGCGCGTTGGCCGAGCGGAGCGCGCCCGCGATGGTGCTGCCCACGAGGTTCTTGCGCACGACCAGGTCGACGACGCGCTGCGCGTCGGTGCGGAGGCCGCTCGCGACGAGGTCGTGGGGGATCAGGATCTCGGCGACGACGCTGCGGCCGCGGCCGAGGATGCCGTTGACCGCGGTAGCCTTCTTATCGGAGCAGAAGTTGCCCGAGATCGAGCCGTATTCGATCTCGAGGCCCCACGACAGGATCCGCTCCATGAGCGCGTCGGCCGCGTTGGTGACCATGTTGTGGCCCGAGGCGTCGCCCGTGGTGAAGGCGAAGCGCACGAAGAGCAGGTTGCCGACGATCTCGGGGTGCGCCTCGAGCAGCTTCGCGTGGCGGCTGCCGGCCGAGACGACCTCCTGGAGCTCGCCGAAGCGCTCCTCGATGGTCTGCGAGGCGATCTGGGCGCCCACGGCGCCGCGTGCGGTGAACAGCACCGAGCGGGTCATGCGCTCGCCGGTGACGACGGTGCGGATCCCGCCCTCGACGGCGCGCGAGACGCGCGCACCGCGGCCGACGGACGGCCATAGCGGGGTCTCGTACGTGGCGAGGGGGACCGAGATCTCGCCGGACACCGAGGATCCCGTGATCCGGATCGGGCCGACCCAGCTGGTCGGGATCTCGGTGACGGTCTCGCGGTGGGTGGAGTCGGGGACGCTCATGGCTTCCTTCGGGAGAGAGGGGTGAGGTTCGGGTGGCCGGGGCGGTGCGCGCGGGTCATGCGCGGGGCGCCTCGGAGCGGGAGGCGAGGCCACGGAGGTCAACGCCGCGGTCGGCGCAGAATTCCCGGAGCCGGCCGCGGAGGATGAGGTCGGTGGCGAGCAGCTCGTCGCGGGTGGTGGCGCCGAGCAGCGCGTAGACGGCGCGCGTGCGCGCCTTCCAATCCTCGACGAGGGCGATGAGGCGCTCCGCGCCGCCGCCGGTGCCGTCGGGGCCGACGGCCTCGAGGAACGCTCCGGCGACGCCGACAGCGCGGGCACCGGCGGCCAGCGCCTTGACGACGTCGTACGGGGTGCGGACCCCGCCCGACGCCAGCAGCGTGGGGGCGTCCGCGGGGGCGTCGAGCAGGCTCGCGAGCGCCGACTGGCCGAAGCCGGTCAGCATCGCGTACTCGCCGGCCTCGCGCCGGGCGTTCTCGATGCGCAGGAAATCGGTGCCGCCGCGGCCGCTCACGTCGGCGAGGCGCACGCCGATGTCGGAGAGCCGACGCAGCGTCGCCCGGCTCAGGCCGAAGCCGACCTCCTTGACGATCACGGGCACGGGCGACGCGGCCGCGAGCTGCTCGACCGACGACAGCCAGGAGGAGAAGTCCCGGGAGCCCTCGGGCATCACCGTCTCCTGCACCGCGTTGACGTGCACCTGCAGCGCGTCGGCGCCGAGCAGTTCGACCGCGCGGGGCGCGTCCGCGGCGGGCCGGCCGACGCCGACGTTCGCCATGACGAAGCCGTCGGGGTTCTCGGCACGGATCACGGCGAAGCCGCGGGCGGCATCGGGATCGTCGAGGGCGACCGAGACGGAGCCGCAGGCCATCGGCATGCCGGTCTCGCGCGCGGCGATCGCGAGCTCGCGGTTGATCCGCGTGGTGCGCTCGGTGCCGCCCGTCATGCCGTTCACGTAGAACGGGGTCCGCCAGTGCCACTCGCCGGCGTCGTGCCGGGCACCCGCGCCGAAGGGGATCGTCACCCCGAGGTCGATGCGGTCGGCGTCCACCCCGCCGAGCGCCTGGTGCACGAAGTCGAGCTCGTCGAACTCGTTGCGCGCGGCCGCGCCGCGCTGGTCGAGGGCGAGGTCGACGTGCTCGTCCTTGCGGGCGGCTCGGGATCCCGGGATCTCGCGGTGATCAGAATGCATCGATGCCTCCTGATGCGGGGTGCGGGGCGAGGCTGAGGCGACGGATGTCGTTCGCCTCCCACTCGCGCAGGATCGGATCGGTCGAGAGCTCTGCGTTCGCGAGCACGATACCGCAGTCGCCGCCGCCGGCGCCGGACGGCTTGCCCGCCGCACCGTGCCGCTCGGCGATGTCGCAGAGCGCGCGCAGCTGCGAGGTCTCGATCGTGATTCCCGACGTCTCGCTCAGGCGCTGCAGCACCCGGCGGGCCCGGCCGATCACCGCGGGCGCCCCCGCGCCGCGCTGCTCGAACGCCGCGACCAGGTCGTCGACGCAGGCCCGGCTGTCGGTGCTGAACTCGGGGTACGGCTGCAGCGGGCGGCGCCCGTCGGAGTGCCGCACCTGCTCGACGAGGCGCTCGGTGGAGGCCGGGGACCCGGTCCAGCCGACGAGCAGCTGCAGGGAGTCCGGGTTCGGCAGGCGCGTGACCCCGCAGCCCGCCCACTCCGCCGTCGCGGCCAGCGTGGCGGCGACGCCGTGCACCGCGCGGTGCGTGCGGAGCGCGCCGCGGTCGGGCGAGGAATAGCGGATCCAGCCGCCGAAGGTGCTCGCCGCCAGGTCGCCGCCGGAGGCCGCGGGCGCGACCTCGCAGGTCGCGAGCAGGGCGAGCTTGAACCGCTCGGTGCGGGTGAGGTCGAGGCCGTAGAACTCGTCGAGCGCGGCCACGACCGCGACGGTCACCGCGGCCGAAGAGCCGAGGCCGAACTTGCGGCCGCTGACGTCGTCGAGCTCGCTGCCGATGTCGAGGTCGTAGTAGCGCGGCGGCAGCCGCAGCTCGGAGCGCAGCTGCTCGACCACGGTGATCGCCGCGAACACGTAGTCCGACGGTTGGTGCTCGATCACGATCCGGTCGCTCGCGTCGTCGCGCACCCAGACGAGCGGCGAGCGGCCGTACGCGCTCGAGCGCACGCGGCCCACCTCGGAGCCCTCGGTGAGGCGCACCGTGATGTAGCGATCGACGGCGACGATCACGGCGGGCTGCCCCGGATCCACGACGGCGTACTCGCCGGCGATGTAGAGCTTGCCCGGCGCGCGGTGCTCGATCACGCGAGCACCTCCGCGCCCGCACCCGGGCCCACGAGGCGCACCGAGCCGAATCCCTGCAGCGCGGCGACCAGGTCCTCCGCCTGCTCCGGGCGCACGATCACGGCCACGTTGGGACCCGCGTCGGCGGTGGAGTACGCCTCGAGGCCCATATCGCGCAGCGCGGCGACGGCGTCGAAGATCGCGATGCTCGCGGGCGCCAGGTATCGGATGGGCGGGTCGCAGGCCTGGATCACGGCGTGCATGCGCAGCGCGTGCGACTCGGTGATGCGGCCCACGCGGGTGAAGTCCTCGGCCGCGCAGGCCTCGAGCATCGCCGCGAGCGACTCCTCGGTCGACGAGATCCACGCGGGGAAGAACGGGGAGGTGAGCGCCGAACGGCGCATGGCCGCGCGGCTCGAGACGGCCTTCTGCGCCGTGTCGACCGTGACGATGACCATGCGCATGTCGGGGCCCGTCACGGCCTCCGCGTAGGACGTCGCATCGTCGCCCGCGTGCCAGACGGCGAGGCCCGGGACGAGGCTGCGTGAGGCGGAGCCGGATCCGCGACGGGCGAGCCTGCTGAGGTCGCGCCGGTCGAGATCGAGCCCGTAGGCGCTCGCCGCGGCGGTCGCGAGCGCGGCGAAGCCCGACGCGGATGAGGCGAGGCCGGCGCCGGTGGGCGCCTCGTTGGTCGAGACGACCGAGGCGCGGGTCTCGGATCCCGCGAGCTCGCGCACGCGGTCGAGGAAGCGGGTCACCCGGCCGGTCGCGTCGGCGGAGGCCGCGGCCCCGTTCAGCGCGAAGGCGTCGGCGTCGGCCGCACCGTCGAGCGAGACGGTCGTGGTGGTGGGGAACGCATCGAGCGTCAGCGACAGGCTGCCCGCGACGGGGAGGATCAGATCCTCGTCCTGCTTGCCCCAGTACTTGACCAGGGCGATGTTCGGGAAAGCGCGAGCTGTAGCGGTCGTCATGCGGCGGGTACCTCCACGGTCCAGGTGCGTTCGGCGCCGGCGCGGCGCATGGCCGCCCCGATCCGGTCTGCGTGCGCGGCGTCGTCGGCGACCGCGATCACGCAGCCCCCGAGCCCGCCGCCGGTGAGCTTCGCGCCGGCCGCGCCGGCCTCGCGCGCGGCCTCGGTGATCGCGTCGAGCCGCTCGGAGCTGACGCCCACTCGGTTCAGGATCCCGTGCGCCTCGGTCATCGCCGCGCCGATCGCTGCGCGGTCGCCCGCGGCGAGGTCGGCGATCGATCCCTCGGCGATCTCGGCGAGGCGGGAGAGCAGCGCATCGGTCGTCTCCGGCTCGCGTTCGCGCAGGGCCTGCACCGAACCGACGGCTTTCGCGGTCGAGCCCGGGTGGCCGGAGTCCGCGAAGGCGAGGGTGAGCGGTGCGCCGATGCGGATCGGGGCGACCGCGCCGCGGTTGAAGCGGATGGCGCCCGTCGCCGCGACGGTGCGGGCGTCGATGCCGCTCGGGGTGCCGTGGGCGACCTTCTCGGCGGTCTGGATCAGTTCGAACAGGGTCTCGTCGTCGAGCGCGCTCCCCGCGAGGTCGAATGCGGCGCGCGTGATCGCCGCGGCCACCGCCGCGCTCGAACCGAGCCCGCGCTCGTGGGGGATCGCGCTGCGGATCCGCACGGTGGCGCCCTGCGCGTCGACGCCTCTCGCGAGTTCACCGAGCCCGGCACGCTCCAGCGAGGCGCGGATCGCCGTGACCACCGGGGCGAGGCGCGCGGGCGCGTCCTCGACGGGGCCGGTGAAGAGGGAGCTCTCGATGCGGAGGCCCGGTGCGCCGCGCTCGATCACGGCCTCCGCGGTCAGGCTGTCGACCGGGATCGCGATCGCCGGAGCCCCGTAGACCACGGCGTGCTCGCCGAACAGGATCGCCTTGGCGTGCGATGCGCCGACCCCGCGGAGCGGTGCGCGTGAGGGGGACGGGGGCGCCGGGGCGTCGCTCGTCTCCGCATCGGGGGTCAGGGGCATTCGGATCCGTTTCAGTCGACCCGGAAGCGCGATTTCACCCCCGGGCACACGTGAAGAGGGCCGGACTGCCCCGTCCCTCTCCGCCTCAAATCTCTTACGATACGCCCGTCTGCCGAAAGATGCGACCCGGCCGGCCACCCCCTGCGGGGGAGCCGGCCGGAAAATGCCAGGTCGATGCGGATTTCTCCGACTCGATCAGCTCTCGGCGGACGGGGCCGGATTGATCACCCTGCCCCAGGTGCTCGTGTTGCCCCAGATGTTCTGCCGCAACCCCTCGAGCTGCAGCACCTGGCTGTGGTCGACGAAGAGGTTCACCTCGTTGCCGTAGTTCTTGACGTACCACTCGAACACGGGGCCGTCGGCGGCCTCGAACATCACGTTCTCGAGCCCGAGCCCGTTGATCACGGACGCCGCCGCGCCCGTGTTCCACTCGCGCACGTTCTCGGTGATGCCCTCGGATTCGATCATGATGATCGAGGCGCCCGCATCGAGCGCCCGGCGGCCGCGGTCGATGAGGTCGCCGATGTCCTTCGCGCCCTCGACGGCGAGTTCGGCCTCGCCCGAATCGCCGCCGGATCCGATCTGGATCCCGAGCTCGGGCTTCGCCTTCAGGCCGGCCTTCACGACCTTGTCGACGAGACGGAGCAGACCCGAAGTGTTGAGCATGATGAAGCCTGTGGAGATCTCGATGACGTCGAATCCGACCTCCTTCGCCTCCTTCAGGTAGTGGTCGACCGCGTCGTCGCCGTAGCGGAGCACGGTCTCGATCCAGCCGCCCGACGAGACGTAGGAGCCGTGCTCGTGGGCGATGTCGCTGAAGGCGCGCACCTGATCCTGCGGCAGCAGGGCGAAGGATCCGCCCGCCCATTTGATGCCGTCGACCCACTGGCCAGCGACGTCGAACACGTCCTGCAGGTGCCGGGTGCCGAAGGTGTCGTAGTAGGGGGCGCGGATCTCGGTGATGCCGAAGGTGCGGGGCTTCGCCGGGCGGTAGGCGCGGGGGACGAAGTTGAAGGAGACGTCGTGGGGGACTGCGGTGCTCATGGGGAGTTCCTTTCTGCGGTGGGTCGAGTCGGTCAGTGGGCGCCGCCGGCGCTGTGCGCGCTGCTGCGGGTGCGCGGGACGCGGGCGAGCGCTGCGGTCAGCTCCCGGGTGCTGCGGCGGTCGAGCTCGCGCACGATCCCGGCGATCTCGTCGCGCAGCGCCGCGTCCGTGAAGGGGGAGGCGAGCGCGTCGAACTTCGCGCGTGCGGCCTCCCAGTCGAGGGGGTCGTCGTGGAAGCCGTGGTAGCTGTCCTGCGAGGAGCGGAACACCGTGCCGTCGGCCAGCTCGACCTCGAGGTCGGCGGGCATGTGCGCGGGGAACCGGGCCGAGAGCTCGTCGCTGGGGGTGATCACGACGCGGGTCATGAGGCCCTGCACGTCGGCCGCGACGATGCGCTCGGGTGCGTACTGCTCGGGCGTCAGCCGGCCGTCGAGCAGCACGACGGCGAGCATCCACGGCAGCGAATGGTCGGCCTCCTCCTTCGTGCGCACCAGCCGCTTGTCGCCCTCCTCGCCGCCGCCGATGATGGAGTGCGCGACGTCGAAGGTCGTGAGCCGGATCTGCGCGATCGCTCGCGAAGTGAATCCGTCCTGCGCCCGGATGTCCTGCGCCGCGTCGAGCGCGGACTGCGAGTGGATCTCGGCGTTGTGCTTCTTGACGATGGTGCGGCGGACCCGCTCCAGGTCCTCCTGCGACCAGTCGAGCTCGAAGGGGCCCGAGACCGAGTCCTTGAAGCCCTTGTTCCCCTCGAACACCGCCTCGGGGCCGGTGATCCCGCGGCCGGCGAGCAGCGCTGCGAAGGTGCCGGTTTGCGAGACGTGCGGGTAGGCGAGTCCCTTCCAATGGCTCAGGTTGCCGGTGCGGGTGACGCGGAGGGCGACGTTCGCGGTTCCGGCGATGGCGACCGCGTTCGCGATCTGCTTCTCGGGGAGGCGGAGCGCCTTGGCCGCGCCGGCGGCGACCGCGAAGGCGCCCTGCGTGGTGTGATCGAAGCCGCGGGCGCGCACCGGCGCCTCGTCGGAGAGTCGCGTGTGCACCTGGTAGGCGACCGCGAGCGCCGTGAGGAACTCGGCACCGGTGGCGTCGACCGACTCGGCGGCGGCGAGCACCGCGCCCAGGTTGTCGGAGGGGTGGTTCGTCTCGCCCGGGGCGAGATAGGAGTCCATGAAGTCGAGGTAGCGGCTGAGCGCGCTGTTGAAGAACGCGGCGCGCTCGGGGCTGGTCGCGCCGCCGCCGATGAGTGTGGCGGTGGGGGTGCCGTCGAGATCCGCGAGCAGCCCGCGGATCGCTGCGATCGGTTCGGCGTCGAGCGCTCCGATCGCGACCCCGAGGGTGTCGAGCACCCGGATCTTGAGCTGTTCGAGCGCCTCCGCGCTCAGGTCCTCGATGCGCGCGCGGCCCACGAAACGGGCGAGATCCTGCACTTCGGTCATGCCTCGACTCCAATCATCCGATGAAAGTTAGGTTCACCTTCATTAGACGCCGAAAGTATCTCGACGTCAAGATACTTTTGCTGTGAGCGCACTCGGATTCGGGGCGTAGGAAGGAGGCTTCGGGTGTGCTCGCCGGGTGGAACCGGATGCGGATATTGCATCGCCGGCCCGGTCGCGAGATGATCGGGGCATGAGCCGGGGTGGCGCGCTGGAATCGATCGTGTGGGGGATCTGCGCCTACTTCTGGTTCCTCTGGGTGACGGGTGCCGGCGCTCCGACGGCGCTCTGGCTCGCGCTGGTGTTCTTCGTGCTGGTGGAGCTCGCGAGCCGGACCAGGGCGCAGCCGAGCGCGGTGCGCCCGCTCGGGCAGTACGCCTGATCCACCTCTCCTCCGGGCTTGCCGCCAGGCTGGCTTGAGGAGGAGATCCGCGTTCAGAAGGACGAAAACGCCCAGAATCTCCGTTGGGGCGCGAATTTCCTTCTCTGCAGCGACCGCGGCAGTGCGAGCGGGTAAGTCAGTCACCTGATAGTTTGGTGCCTAATGAATGCGATGATCGACACCAAGCATGCGCTGCTCCTCGAGCGCGCGGGCGGCGGGCTCGCAGCGGAGCTGGTGATGGGACTGCTCACCACGGCGCGCCGCATCGACGCCGAGTGCGCGGCACTCCTCGAACCCTACGGGCTCTCCGAGGGGCGCTTCGCCGCACTCCTCGCGATCTCGGCGGAGCCGGGGGCGGCGCCCGCGAGGATCGCCGAGCGGTTGGGAGTGACCCGGGCCACGGTCACGGGACTCGTCGACGGGCTCGCCCGTGCGGGGTGGGCGGCCCGCGAACCCGATCCGAGCGACCGCCGCGCGCTCGTCCTGCGCTCCACCCCGGCAGGGGAGGCGCTGCTGGCCGAGCTCGCCCCGCGCTACGGGACCTGGCTCCAGCGGCTCACGGATGGCATCGGATCCGATACCGCGACCGTCTGCGTCGATGCCCTCGCCACGATCCAGCGCAACGCGGCGGCGACGGCGTGAGCCATGCGGGCGGATCCCGGAACCGCCAGTCCGCGCCGCGCGACGAGGTGCAGCGCGGTCTCGTCGAGTCGCGCACGCTCGGCGAGATCACCGCGCTGGATCACGCGGTGCTGCTCGCGCACGCGATCCCGGACGCGTCCTCCGAGCTCGTGGTCGAGGTGCGAGCGGCAGGGGAGCTCGGCATCCTGGCTCGGATGCGCGCCATCGGCGCAGCGCTCCGCGCCCACCTCGAGACATCGGCCTGCTCCGACCTCACCCGGCACCCCTCGGACACGGTGCGCGGGTGGGCCTGGTTCGCGCTCGCCGCGGAGCCGGGGTCCCCGCGCGAGCTCGTCGCGCTGATCCTGCCGGCGGCCGACGACTCGCACTTCGGGGTGCGCGAATGGGCCTGGATGGCCGTGCGGGATCGGCTCGCCGCCGAACTCGGGGAGAGCATCGCCGCGCTCGCCGAGCTGACGAGCGATCCATCGGAGCGGATCCGCCGTTTCGCGAGCGAGACCCTGCGTCCGCGCGGGGTGTGGGCGAAGCGCATCGCGGTGCTCGGAGCGGAACCGGATCGGGGCCTGCCGATCCTGGAGCCGCTGCGCGCCGACCCGTCGACGTACGTGCAGGACTCCGTCGCGAACTGGATCAACGACGCGGCGAAGTCGAGTCCCGAGTGGGCGCGCGATCTCGCGATCCGATGGGCGCGGGAGAGCCCCGGGCCCGAAACCAGGCGGATCCTGCGCCGCCGCACCCTTGCCTCTCCACGCCGACCCCTTGACCCAGCGGCCCCGGTCCGGCCGCAGCCGCAGACACCGCGGCCGCGCGCGTGTACGCTCGCGTGCACAGCGGCTCCGGCGCCGCGAGGACGCGCGTCGGCGACCCCGCGCCCGCCCTCGGGCGGCGGCCCGAAGGCGGGTGGAGCAGATGCAGCGCACGATCGCACCGCACGGCGCGTGGGGCGGGTCCGGCGTCGCGCAGACCGACAGCCTCGCCGCGTTCCGCAGCATGGTCTCCGCGTCGTTCGTCCCGCTGCGGATCAGCACGGAGCGGGAGGCGCCGTTCGCGGCGCGCATGCACTCCGTCTCGGCCGGCGACATCGTGTTCACCGAGGTGACGGCGTGCCCGCACCTCGTCGAGCGCACGCCCGAGACGATCGCGAACGGCGGCAGCGGGTACTACAAGATCGGGCTGCTGCAGCAGGGCAGCGGGATCCTGGTGCAGGACGGTCGCGAGGCGGCGCTCGGGCCGGGATCCCTGACCATCACCGATACCTCACAGCCGTACTCGCTGCTGCTCGACGAGAGCTTCCGCAATCTCGTCATGATGTTCCCGAAGCACCTGCTGCCCGTGCCGTACGCCGAGCAGCTCACCGCGGTGGTGCTCGGCGAGCGGCATCCCGCGCTCGCCTCGGTCGCGACGGCGTTCCTCGCGCAGTTCCCCGCCCAGCTGACCGCGATGAGCGATCCGCTGCGGGGCAAGCTCGCCCGCACCGCGCTCGACCTCGTCACCACGCTCGTCTCGGGGATCGCCGACACGGATCCGGTGCAGCGGGACCCGCACCACCAGCTGCTGCAGCGCATCTACGCGTACATCGACGACCATCTCGCGTCGCCCGACCTCTCGCCCGGGCGCATCGCGGCGGCGCACTACGTCTCGACGAGCCACCTGAGCGCGGTCTTCCGCCGCACCGGCACCACCGTGTCCGCCTGGATCCGGTCGCGTCGGCTCGACCGCTGCCGCGCCGACCTGCTGGATCCCGTGCTCGCCGACCGCACCGTCGCGAGCATCGCGGCGCGCTGGGGCTTCACCGAGGCCGCCTACTTCAGCCGCACGTTCAAGGCGGCGTTCGGCGTCTCGCCGAGCGAGCTGCGTCTCGGGGAGCGCTCCGCAACCGCTTCGTGACCCGGATTGACCGGAGCGCCACGCCCCTTGTCGCTGCGCGAGCGGTGCGGTCCGGGTCGGCTCACCGCTCCCTACAGTGAGCGCAAGACGAGCATCGAAGCTCTCCAGTCGACGGCTGGGCGCGCGATGCGACGTCCTCATGACCGACGCGCTGAAAGGACCCCGGGACGATGACGACCCCCGCAGCAGCACCCACCGCAGCCGAGCTGACCGCCGCGGATCCGAACGAGTGGCGGAGCTACGACGAGTTCGCGGCCGGGATCGACACCTACCGCCTGCCGAGCATCGATCTCGACGGGCAGACGCTCGCCCTGCTGCTCGACGACGGCACCGAGCTGCGCCTCGCCTTCGAGGACGGCGAGGTCGCCTGGTCGGCGAGCGGCTCCATCACGACCGCGGGCGAGCTGCGGGATCCCTACGACGCGGTGCGGGTGCGCGAGGACGTCGTGTTCCTCAACCTGCCCGTCGAGACGCGCGAGCGCGAGGCGATCACGATCGTCTACTCGGAGCGCACCCACCGGGCGCTCGTGACCCGGTCCGAGATCGCCGAGTCCGAGACCGAGGGGGAGCCCCGGGTCGGACAGACGTTCTGGGCCGCGACCACCGACCGCGGCACCGCCACCGGCGAGGTCCCCGGCCCGTCGCGCGACCTCATCGGCCGCCGCAACCTGTACCGCTACAGCCCCGAGCACCTCTACGAGCACATGTACGTGTCGAGCGAGCGCTACGCCTGGCAGTGCGTGCAGGGCGTGCAGCGCGGCCACGGCGACATGGACCTGTCGACCGTGTGGAAGTTCGCGGACGGCCTCTACCTGTTCTGCTTCCGCGAGTTCCGCATCGCCGTCGCGAGCGTCTGGCTGCACGACCTCGGCACCCAGCTCATGACCACCGGGATCTTCCTCGGGATCACGGGCGACGGCCGGGCCGAGCACTCGCGCGCCGGCGGTCACGTCTACCCGCTCGGCTCGGTCGCCTACCCCGACGTCCAGCCCGTCTGACCCCGGAGCCCGAGGGCTCCGCGCTCCGCAGTACCTCACCCTCACCTGTCCCGAGAGGAACCGACATGAAGAAACGACTCCTGGCGGCTGCGGCCCTGACCGCGGCCGCAGCGCTCGCGCTCAGCGGCTGCGCCGGAAGCGACGGCGGTGGCGGCGGGCCGATCAAGCTCGGCTCCGTCAACACCATCAGCGGCCCGGCCACCTTCCCCGAGGCCTCGCAGGCCGCGAAGGCCGTCTTCGACGAGGTCAATGCCAAGGGCGGCATCAACGGCCGCAAGATCGAGTACAAGATCACCGACGACAAGGCCGACCCCGCGACCGCGACCGCGTCCGCCCGACAGCTGATCGGCAGCGACGAGGTCGTCGCGCTGGTCGGTTCGGCGTCGCTGCTCGACTGCGAGATCAACGCGAAGTACTACGAGCAGGAGAAGGTGCGCTCGATCCAGGGGATCGGCGTCGATCCCGGCTGCTTCAAGTCGAAGAACATCGCGCCGGTCAACATCGGCCCCTTCAACGACACCACGCTGACGATGCTCTACGGATCCGAGAAGCTCGGCCTCGACAAGCTCTGCGTGTTCACGAGCGTCATCGGTTCGACCGGCCCCGCCTACAAGGCCGCCGTCGACCGCTGGAGCTCGATCACCGGGAAGAAGCCCGTGCTCGTCGACGACACCGTGCCCTACGGCGGCGCCGACTACACCCCCTACATCGTGAAGGCGAAGAAGGCCGGCTGCACGGCCATCGTGAGCAACGCCGTCGAGCCCGACGCGATCGGCCAGATCAAGGCCGCGAACCAGCAGGGCTGGGACGACGTCACCTTCCTGTTCCTCACCTCGACCTACAGCGAGAGCTTCGCGAAGGCCGTGTCGAACAGTGCGGCCGGCGTCTACGTCCCCGCCGAGTTCTACCCCTTCACCGAGGACAGCGACATCAACGCCGACTGGAAGGCGCTGATGAAGAAGAACGACATCACCCTGACCTCGTTCAGCCAGGGCGGCTACCTCTCGGCGACCTTCATGATCGAGGTGCTCAAGAGCATCAAGGGCGACATCACCCGCGAGAGCGTCGCCAAGGCGCTCGACGAGATGAAGCCGATCGAGAACAAGATGATCGCCTACCCCTACCAGTTCAAGCAGGTCGCCGCGCAGGACTACGAGCCCGGCGGCTGGCCGGTCGTGCTGAAGTCCGGCACGAACGCCTGGGCCAAGGCCGCGGACGACTGGCTGAAGCTGCCGTCGAAGTAACCGCTCCGCTCCCGCGCCCGGTGCGGCAGAACCTCGGGTTCCGCCGCACCGGGCGCTCCGGTCCCATCGATCCCACCGCAGAGGTTCCCATGCACCACACCCCCGCATCGCGCGGCCCCCGCACCCGGGGGCGCGCGTGAACGGCGGCGCGCTCCTCCAGGGCGCGCTCTCCGGACTCGCCGCGGGCGGCGTCTACGCCGTCTTCGCCGTCACGCTCACCCTCATGTCCCGTCTCGTGCGCGTCGTCAACTTCGCGCAGGCGGCCACCGGCATGTTCGCCGCGTTCATCTCCGTCTGGTTCGCGAGCAAGCTCGGGATCCCCGTCTGGCTCGCGACGATCGCCGGCGTCATCGTCGGCGCCCTGCTCAGCGCACTCATCGGCTGGATCGCGGCGACCTGGCTCGCCGAGGCCGACCTGTCGACCCGATCGGCCATGACCGTCGCCCCGTTCCTGCTGCTCATGTCGCTCTCGTACATCATGTTCGGCAACAAGCCCCAGCCCTTCGCCCCGATCTTCGACGGCGCCGCGTTCAGCGTCGCCGGAGTGGTCGTGAGCTGGGTCACCGTCGTCACCGTCTCGCTCGCGATCCTCGTGGCGCTCGCCGCCGCGATCGTGCTGCGCAGGACCACCATCGGCACGAAGCTGCGCGCGCTGTCGGACCGCCCCACCACGGCGGAGCTGATCGGCATCGCGTCGAAGTCGCTGTCGATCGGGGTCTGGGCCGTCACCGGCGCGGTGAGCGCGGTCACGGTGCTGATCATCGCTCCGACGCAGTCGAACGATGCGGTGAGCCTGTCGATGCTCATCATCCCCGCCGCGGCCGCGGCGCTGCTCGGCGGCTTCAAACGGCTCGACCTCGCGGTCGTCGGCGGCCTGCTGCTCGGTCTCGTCGGCGGCATGGTGGCGCAGGTGTCCGAGCTGACGCTCGTGCGCAGCTTCGTGCCGCTCGTGTTCATCGTCGTCCTCCTCCTGTGGTCCCAGAGAAAGGCGGTGTGGGATGCTGCTCGCTAACCGCTCCCTCCGCGTCGCGTTGCCGTTCGTGGTGGCGGTGCTCGCCCTCGGCGTCGGCTGGGCTCTGAGCGTCGGGCTCTCGGGCTACGTCGTCTACCTCGCCATCAGCATGGTGACGGCGACGATCGCGATCCTCGGTCTCGGCATCGTCACGGGCTCGGCGGGCATCATCGCGCTCTGCCAGCTCACCTTCGGCGCGATCGGGGCCTGGATCGTCTCCTGGCTCAACGTGTCGCACGCTCCCGGCGGCTTCATCGTCTGGCTCGTCGCGGGCGGCATCGGCGCCGGCATCGCCGGCGTGATCATCGGCCTGCCCGCCCTGCGCCTGCGCGGCGTGAACCTTGCGGTCGTCACCCTCGGCTTCGCGGCGGCGTTCGACGTGCTGCTCGTGCAGACGCAGTTCCCCGGCCAGGCCGACGGTGCGCAGATCGAGCGGCCCGCCATGTTCTCGAGCGATCGGCAGTTCTTCTTCTTCGCGATCATCGTGCTCGTGATCTGCGCGCTCGGCGTGTTCCTGCTGCAGCGCAGCCGCATCGGCAGCAGCTGGAAGGCCGTCGCGTTCTCGGAGCGCGGCACCGCGGCCGTCGGCCAGAGCGTCAGCGCGGCCAAGCTGTCGGCGTTCGCGGTCAGCGCCGCGCTCGGCGGCATCTCGGGCGGTCTGCTGGCCGGCCAGGTCGGGATCCCGTACGCCTCGAGCTTCACTCCGATCCAGTCGCTCGCCCTCTACATCCTCGCGATCATGAGCGGCGCCTACCTGATCGACATGGCCATCTTCGGCGGGATCCTGTGGGTGCTCGTGCCCGAGCTGCTGAAGCGCTGGGGCGTGCCCCAGGACTGGGGCTTCGTCGTCTTCGGCGTGCTGGGCATCCAGGCGCTCACGAGCGGATCGAACCTCGGCGAGGCGATCCGCGCCGGGATCCGCAAGCGGGCCAAGCGACGGAAGGCGGAGGCGGTCGACCCGGGGTCGGTGACGACGAGCGTGCTCGACGTGTTCGCCGTGCCCGAGGCCGAGGAGCCGATCCCCGCCGATGCGCCGCCCGTGCTGGAGGTGCGCGGGCTCGGGGTGCAGTTCGGTGCGCTGAAGGCGCTCGACGACGTGTCCCTCCGGGTGCGTCCGCGCTCGATCATGGGGCTCATCGGCCCGAACGGCGCCGGCAAGTCGACCTTCGTCGACGCGGTGAGCGGCTTCCTGCCGCAGCACACGGGCGCGGTCGAGCTCGACGGCACCGACATCAGCCGGCTGTCCCCGGTGTCCCGGGCCCGCAGGGGCCTGCGCCGCACCTTCCAGCAGGACCGCGTGCCGCCCCAGCTCACCGTCGAGGCCTACGTGCGCTTCGTCGCCCGCCGGGCGCTCGACCGCGACGAACTGGCGGATGCGCTCGCGTTTCTCGGCTGCCCGCCGCCCGAGGAGCAGCTCGCCAACGTCGACGTCGGCACCCGCCGACTGATCGAGGTCGCCGCGGCGGTGCTCTCGGGCCCGCGCGTGCTGATCCTCGACGAGCCGGCCGCCGGCCTGTCGCACGAGGAGCACCTGCAGTTCGGGCAGCGCCTCACCCGGATCCCGTCGCGCTTCGACACCGCGATCGTGATCATCGAGCACGACCTCGACCTGGTGCGCACCGTCTGCACCGAGCTCACCGTGCTCGACTTCGGCCGGGTGCTCGCCCAGGGCGAGGCCGGAGCGGTGCTGGAGGATCCGGCCGTCGTGGCCGCATACATGGGAGACGCGGAGGTGACGCAGTGAGCGAACTGCAGTTGAGCGGAACGACCGTGAGCCGGGGAGCCGGCCCCGTGGTCTCGGGGGTCGACCTCGTGCTCCGCGAGGGCGAGATCCTCGCGCTCGTCGGGCCGAACGGAGCGGGCAAGACGAGCCTGCTCGAGTCGGTGTCGGGCGTGATCCCGCACTCGGAGGGCGACATCTCGGTCGACGGCCGGTCGATGGCGAAGTGGGGCCGCGTGCAGCGCGCCCGCGCGGGGATCGCGCACATCGAGCAGGGCCGCGCGATCTTCCCGTCGCTCACCGTGCGCGAGAACCTGCTGCTTACCGCGAAGAACGACGCGGGCGTGCAGGAGGTGCTGGCGTCGTTCCCCGAGCTCGAGAAGCGCATCGACGCGCAGTCGGCGCTGCTCTCGGGCGGCGAGCAGCAGATGGTGGTGCTGGCGCGAGCGTTCGCGTCGAAGCCGCGGTTCCTGCTGATCGACGAGATGTCACTCGGCCTCGCACCGGTGGTGTTCATGCGGTTGCTGCCGCTGATCCAGCAGATCGCGGCGACCGGGGTCGGGGTGCTGCTCGTCGAGCAGTTCACCCACCTCGCGCTCGGGATCGCCGACGAGGCGATGGTGCTCGCGAGCGGCCGCGTCAGCCATGCGCAGGGGCCGGCGAAGGCGCTCGAGCAGGATCCCGAGCTGCTGCGGCGGGCCTACCTGGGGAGCTGAACGCCCCGCCCTCCGTCATCCTGCGCGAGGAACGAGTCGCAGGATCTCACTGGATCCTGCGACTCGCAAGCTCGCGCAGGATGACGGTGCGAGCTCGCGCAGGATGACGGATTGTTGATGCCGACTACATACCCGCGTGCTCGAACGCGATGGTCGGCAGGTCGACGACGTGGGCGCCGCCGTCGGCGACGAGCACCGATCCGGTCACGTACGACGACTGCGACGAACCGAGGAAGCGCGCGATGGACGCGATCTCGGCGGGCTCCGCCGGGCGGCCGAGGGGTACGTCGCGGGTCACCGCGGCGTAGCCAGCTTCGCGGTCGGCGATCTCGGGGGCGGCCTGCGCGAACTCGTCCATCTCGGCGTCCGCCATGGGAGTGCGCACCCAGCCCGGGCAGATCGCGTTGACGCGCACGCCCTTCGCGCCGTAGTCGCGGGCGAGGCTGCGCGTGAGCCCGATGAGGGCGTGCTTGCCGACCGTGTATCCCGCGACGGAGGGGCCGGCGAAGAGCCCGGCGAGCGACGAGACGATGACGATCTGGGCGCCGCCGTGCTCGGCGGCCGCGTCGATCAGCGCGGGCAGCGACTCGCGGGCCATCACGAACGCCGTCGACAGGTTGACGCTGATGGCGGTGTCCCAGTCGGCGTCGCTCGTCTCGCCGACCGACGAGAAGCCGTGGCCGCCGGCGTTCGCGACGAGCACGTCGAGGCGGCCGAATCGGCGGACGATCTCGGCCACGGCGGCCCGGGCGGATGCGCCGTCGGCCGCGTCGGCGACGATCGCGGTCCCGCCGATGCGCTGCGCGACCGCCTCGATCGGCTCGCGGCGTCGGCCCAGCACCACGACGGTGGCGCCTTCGGCGGCGAACCGCTCGGCGACCGCGGCGCCGATGCCGGTGCCGCCTCCGGTGATGGCGACCACGCGCCCCTGTACGTCCGTGCTTCCGGTCATCCGGCTCTCCCTCTCGTTCGTCGGCGACTCTGCCGTGCCCTCATCCTGCCGCCGCCCGGGGGTCCGCGCGCGGATCGGTCCCGCATGCGCAACAGCGCTGTCCTCACGGTCAACGTCGCCGGAGCCGTCGTCGGGATACTGGGGCGGAGTGCCGTTCGCGCGCACCCACGAGCTTCCGAACCCAGACAGGAGTCGACGATGACCCACCCCGATCTGATCCTCACCGGCGCCCGCGTCTACACCGCGGATCCGGCCCGTCCCTGGGCCGAGGCGATCGCGGTGACCGGCGGGCGGATCACGGCCGTCGGCACGGACGCCGAGGTCGCGGAACTGGCAGGACCCCGTACCGAGCGCCGTGCGCTCGACGGCGCGTTCCTGATGCCCGGTCTGGTCGACGTGCACAACCACCACGCGATCGCGGGTCAGGAGGACCTGTTCGAGCTGCGTCTGCCGCTCGGCGCGCACCTCGACGGGATCGCCGACGCGGTGCGCGCGTACGCCGACGGGCTGCCGGCCGACGCCTGGATCGTGGGCGGGCCGTGGGCGAGCGACCGGCTCGGCGAGATCGACACCGCGGAGGGCCTGGCCCTGCTCGACGCCGCCGCGGGCGGACGCCCCGTGATGCTCTCCGACGACTCGCACCACAACCGGTGGGCGAGCTCGCGCGCGATGGAGCTCGCCGGGATCGTCGCGGGCGACGACGGCGTCTCGCTCGATGCCGCGGGAGGGCCCACCGGTGTGCTCATCGAGGCCGCGGGGATCCCGGTCGCGCAGGCGCACCGCGCCGTGGGGGCGCTCACCGCCGAGCAGGATCGCGCCGCCTCGCGCCGCGGCGTGGCGATGCTCAGCGAGTACGGGATCACGGCGTTCCAGGACGCGGGCGTCTCGACGCAGACGCTGGAGGCGCTGCGCGCGCTCGACACCGATGGCGAACTCGACGCGTGGGTCGTGACCTCGATGCTGGTGAACGACGAGATCTTCGGGCACGACGTGATCGGCGAGGCGCTGGTCTTCGGCGGCGAGCGGTTCCGCACCGAGCACCACCGACCCGACTTCGTGAAGATCTTCCTCGACGGGGTGCCGCCCACCCGCACGGGCGCGTTCCTCGAGCCTTACCTGCCCGACGAACTGCACGGCGACCACTTCCGCGGCGACACGCTGCTCGATCCGGCGGAGCTGACCGACTGGCTGCGCCGCGTCGCCGAGGTCGGCATCTCGGCCAAGATCCACTGCACGGGCGACGCCTCGGTGCACGCCGTGCTGAACGCGGTCGAGACGCTGCGCGGCGAGGGCTTCACCGAGACGCGGTACCAGGTGGCGCACGGCCAGTTCGTGCACCCCGACGACATCCCGCGGTTCGCGGCGCTCGGCGTCTCGGCCGACATCTCGCCCTTCATCTGGGTGCCGGGCCCCATCGTGGAGGCGATCCGCGAGGTGCTGCCCCGGGACCGCGCCGACCGCATGCAGCCGAACCGCTCGCTGATCGATGCCGGGGCGATCGTGGCCGGCGGATC
Source organism: Leucobacter iarius (assembly GCF_039530105.1). Taxonomy (NCBI): domain Bacteria; kingdom Bacillati; phylum Actinomycetota; class Actinomycetes; order Micrococcales; family Microbacteriaceae; genus Leucobacter; species Leucobacter iarius. The sequence continues at coordinate 1,102,039 of NZ_BAAAOB010000001.1, forward strand.
CGACTGGCCCGTGTCGGCCTCGCCGAACGCCTGGGAGGGGATCCACGGCCTCGTGACCCGCGAGGACCCGAGCGGGGAGTACCCGGGTACGCTGTGGCCGGAGGAGGCGATCACGCTCGACGAGGCGATCGCGGTGTTCACGATCAACGCGGCCGAGGCGATGGGGCTGGCCGAGGAGACGGGGTCGCTCGAGGTGGGCAAGTCGGCCGACTTCGTGCTGCTCGACCGCGATCCCTTCGCGCACCCGGCGAACGAGCTCGTGCGCACCCGCGTCGACGAGACCTGGTTCGCGGGTCGACGGGTCTTCGCGCGGGAGGCGTAGGCGGGGCGGGAGCAGGCCGGAGGCAGGCGATCGCCGGGCCTGCGGTCGCCGCGATCGCTCAGTCGGCGATCGCGGCGACCGCGGCGCCGATCTCGCGCAGCACGGTCCGGTCGTGCTGCGAGCGCGCGCCGGGCACGTAGCGGAGCCGCAGGATCGTGCCGCCGCTGAAGCGGAAGCTCCCGTGCCGTTCGTGCAGTTCCCAGTCGACCGGGCCGCCGTAGTCGTAGCCGACGCTGATGCCGGTGAAGGGCGCCATGCCGAGCAGCATCGGGACCCCCGGGATCTCGGCCACCGTCGCGCCGTCCACGTCGAGGCGCAGGCGCCAGCGCATGCCGTCGAGTTCGTCGACGCGCAGCAGCAGCTCGTGCGGTCCCGGGGAGAGCGCCGCGCCGTGCGCGCGATGCATGTCGCCGTAGGCGTTGTAGGTGAGCAGGGGAGCGCCGTCCTCGAACGCGAGGAGGTAGCCGCCGCCCTGGTCGCCGTGGGCGACGACGACGCCGGCGGCTTCGCGGTCCAGGTCAAGCGACGCCTCCACCGCGAAGGATCGCAGCACCGTGAGCTTCGCCGCTCGGAACCGTTCGAGCGGCGGCCGGAACGGCACGAGCGTCACGGGGTCCGAGAGCGGAGCCTCCGAGGCGGGGCGGTTGGCGTGGAGCGAGCCGTCGTCGTCGAGCGGGAACACGGTGTTGCGCCAGGCCTCCTCGTGCCACCGCCCGGCGAGCTCCGCGACGCGTTCGGGTTCGGCCGCGGCCAGGTCGCGGGTCTCGGTCGGGTCCTCCGAGAGCCGGTAGAGTTCCCAGGACCCGCCCGCGGCGCCCTCGGCCGGTGTCGGCGGCACGTTCGACAGCGCCTTCCAGTCGCCGTCGACCATCGCACGGCGGCCCACGCACTCGAAGTACTGGGCCTCCCGGCCCTCCGCCCCGGGATCGCCCAGCACGGCGGCGAGGCTGCGGCCGTCGGGCTGCTGAGCCGGCCGGCCGTGCCGCGATTCGAGGGGCGGAACGCCCACGAGATCGAGGATCGTCGGGGCGAGATCCGAGACGAACACGAACTGGTCGCGGAGGCCGCGCGCGTCGATGCCCGAGGCCGGCCAGGAGACGACGAGCGGTGCGTGCACTCCGCCCTCGTAGGTCGACGACTTGAACGAGCGGAACGGGGTGTTCGAGACGCGCGCCCAGCCGCTCGGGTACTGGCTGAAGAGCTTCGGCCCGCCGATCTCGGCGGGATCGCGCGGCACGTCGCGCACCCAGTCGTCGGGCAGTGCGGCGGCGTGCCCGAACTGGGCGAAGTAGCTGCGCGTGCCGCTCGACCCGCCCTCGGCGGTGCCGCCGTTGTCGCTCGCCAGCACGATCACCGTGTTCTCCAGCTCGCCGAGCTCCTCCAGCCGCGCGACGAGGCGGCCGACGCTCTGGTCGATCTCGTCGACCGCCGCGGCGTAGACCTCCATGTGGCGGGCGAACAGCTCGCGCTCCTCGGCGCTCAGCGACTCCCAGCGGGGGATCCGGTCGTCGTCGGCCTGATCGCCGCTCGGCAGCTGGGCGCGATCAGGCACGATCCCGAGTTCGCGCTGCCGCGCGAAGCGCGCCTCGCGCAGGGCGTTCCAGCCGTCCGCGTAGCGACCCCGGTGCCGGGCGATGTCGGGGGCCTTCGCCTGGATCGGGCCGTGCACCGAGGTGTGCGCGAAGTACAGGAAGAACGGCTTCGCGGCGTCGTTGACCCGCAGCTCGTCGATCATGGCGAGCGCCGCGTCGGTGAGCTCGTCGGTGAGGAAGTACCCCTCGGGGAACTCCGGCACGTCGACCACCGAGTTGTCGCGCACGAGCCGGTGCGGATGGTGCAGCGAGGTGAAGCCGTCCATGCTGCCGAAGTAGTGGTCGAAGCCGCGCTGCAGCGGCCACGATGAGCGATCGGCCGCGTCGTGCAGTCGTGACTCCGACGTCAGGTGCCACTTGCCGACCATGAAGGTGGCGTAGCCGCCGGCGCGCAGCGACTCGGCGAGGGTCGGGGCGTCCTCCGGTAGTTCGCAGGTGAAACCGGGATATCCGGGATCGGTGTGCGCGACGTAGCCGAAGCCCGCGCGGTGCGGGTTCAGCCCCGTCATGAGCGCGGCCCGCGCGGGCGAGCACATGGGGGCCGTGCGGTAGTTGGTGAAGACCCAGCCGTCGCCCGCGATCCGATCGATGCTGGGTGTCGGGATCTCGCTGCCGAACGGTCCGAGGTCGCTGAAGCCGAGATCGTCGATGAGCACGACCACGACGTTGGGGGCGTCGGTCCGGGCTGTGTACCGGGGGCGCCACCAGGGTTCGGACTCGGATGCGAACTCGCCGACGCGGCCGCCGAAACCCTCGTACCCCCGTCGTTCCTGTTCCGCCACGGGCTAGCCCGCCTTCCGGATCAGCTCGAAGACCTCGGTGCGCAGCTCGGCGAACTCGGGCCTCGCGCGGGTCGCGATCTGATCCCGCGCGCCCTCGAGACCGACGTCGATGATGCGGGTCACCCGGGCCGGCCGCTCGCCGAGCACGACGATCCGGTCCGACAGGTACACGGCCTCGTCGATGTCGTGCGTGACGACGACGATGGTCATGCCGAACTGCTCGCGGACGCGCAGGCAGAGGTCCTCGAGTTCGAAACGGGTCTGCGCATCGACCGAGGCGAACGGCTCGTCCATCACGAGCACCTCGGGGCGGTAGGCGATGGCGCGGGCGATCGCGACGCGCTGCTGCATGCCGCCCGAGAGCTGCCACGGATACTTCGCCTCGGCGCCCGAGAGCCCCACGGCGGCCAGGGCCGAAGCGATGCGCTCCGCCTGTTCGGCCTTCGGTAGTCGGAGGTGCTTGAGCGGGAGGCGCACGTTCTTCTCGACCGTCAGCCAGGGCATGAGCGAACGCGTGTACTCCTGGAATACGAGCGCCATCTCCTCAGGCGGCCCGTCGATCGGCTTGCCGTCGATCCGGGCCGAGCCCGACGAGATCGACTGCAGCCCGGTCAGGCACTTCAGCAGCGTCGTCTTGCCGATGCCGGACGGACCGACGATGCAGACGATCTCGGCGGCCTGCACGTCGAACGTGAGGTCGGCGATGACCGGGACCGCGCCCTTCTTCGTCTCGTAGGTCTTCGCGAGGCCCGAGACGCTGAGCCGCGCGGGGGCGTCGAGTGCGGTGGCGTTCATAGGTTCTTCTCCTGCTGTCGGATGGCGATGTACCAGCGCAGCACGCGGCGCCGGAGGAGTACGAGCAGGGCGTTCGCGACGTAGCCGAGGATGCCCAGGACGAGGATGCCGACCCACATGTCGGCGATCATGAAGGACTGCTGCGCGAGCAGGGTCATCGCGCCGAGGCCGAGCGATGATCCGAGCATCTCGCTCGCGATCATGACGACGAACGCGGTGATGAGGCTCACCTGCACGCCGGAGAGAATCCGCGGGCTGGCCTCGGGCAGGGAGATCGTGACGATCCGGTCCCACCGACCGATCCGGTAGATCCGGCCGACGCTCACGCGCTCGGGATCGAGCGCCCGGATGCCGTCGATCGTCGAGATGAGCACCGGGAACACCGCCGAGAGCGTGATCGCGAGGATACGGGTCTCGTTGCCGAAGCCGAGCAGTGACACGAAGATCGGCACGAGGGCGACCGGCGGGATCGCGCGGAAGAAGTGGATCGTCGGCTCGAGGAGCCACGACAGCCAGCGCACGGTGCCGAGGGCGATGCCGAGCCCGACGCCGATCGCGCAGGCGAGCAGGAAGGAGAGCAGGAGATTGCCCACGGACGAGCCGACGTTCGTCCAGAACGCCGGGGTCGCGGAGAGCTCCGCGAGCCGGGTCAGGATCGTGCGGAGCGGCGGGAAGAACGTGTTGGTGGAGTTCGCCGAGGCGAACCACCAGGCGGCGAGCAGCAGGACCGGGACCGCGATCTCGGCGCCGATCAGCGCCCATCTCGGCACACCGGAACGGCGCTGTCTGCGGGCCTCGCGCGTGCGGACGAGGACGGTCGAGGTGAGGGTCATCAGGCCACCTGCTTCCGGTGCTGGGGATGCCAGTGCAGCAGCCGGCGCTCGCCCCACTGGCTGAGGCCCTGCACGATGAGCCCGAGGATCCCGAGCACGAGCACGTAGGCGAAGAGCTTGCTCTGGTCGCCCGCGATCTGGGTGAGCAGCAGGCTCTGGCCGAGGCCGGGCCCGCCGCCGAGGAGGCCGGCGACGACCGCGACGATGAGCGCGGTGGGTGCGGCGACGCGGATCGCGGTACCGATGTAGGGGAGCGCGCTCGGCAGCACGATCCGGGCGAGGATCTCGCTCCGGCCGAGACCGTACGAGCGCCCTGTCGCGGTCGCGACCGGATCGGTGTCGAATACCCCGGCTGAGGCCTGCACGACGATCGAGACGAAACAGCCGATGAAGACGAGGAAGATCCCCATGCCGGCGGTGGGGCCGAGCACGAGCACGACGATGGGCAGGATCACGATCGGCGGGATCGGCTTCAGGAATTCGAGGGGAACCCGGGTCGCGTGCATCGCGAGCGGGGAGACCCCGATCCCGATGCCGAGCAGGATGCCGGCGACGGCCGCGATGACGAGCCCGGCGAGCGTCATGGCGACGGTGTCCCACGTGGCGATCCACATGGCGGGCGTGCCGAGCAGGCCGAGCAGCGCGGCGATCGCCTCGGTCGCGGTCGGCAGCGGGGAGTCGGCGAGCGGCCCCGTCGTGGCGGCGAGCTGCCAAAGGCCGAGCGCCGCCACGACGCCGAGGGCGCCGGTGCCGAATTGCAGAAGTCGGGGTGAGCGCATGGTGCCGGATCAGCCTCCGAAGATCACGCCGTCGAGCTGCACGGGCTTCTGGAGGAAGCCGAGCGCGACCATCTTGTCGTTCGGGCGCTGCAGATCCTCGAGCTTCACCGCGGTGGGCCAGACGGGCACCTTGACCTCATCGACCGTCAGCTTCGATCCCGTGTACTTCAGCCCCGCCTCGATGGCCTCCTTCGGGTGCGCGGTGGCGTACTCGTTGGACTTGACGATGGCCCGCTGGAACGCCTCGATGGCCTGCTTCTTCTGCTCGACCGTGGAGCTGCCCGCGGTCCAGAGACCGGTCGCGCCGGTCTCGAAGAATCCGATGGAGGGTGCGGCGAGCTGCTTCGCGCCGAGGGACGCGGCCTCGGTGGTGAAGGGGCTGACGAGCCCTGCTGCGTCGACCTTGCCGCTCTTCAGCGCGGCGACGGCGGAGGTGAAATCGAGCACCACCCAGTTGACCCCGGTGGTGGGATCGATCCCGGCCTTCTCGAGCTCGCCGGCGATCACGACCTCGAGCTGCGCCTTGCGGGCGGGGATCGCGATGGTCTTGCCCTTCAGATCCTTGACCGAGGTGATGCCGCTCGCGGGGCTCGCGAAGAGACCGGTGTCGTCGAACGCCGCGGGGTCCTTCACCGCCGACGCGTCGGCGGGGTAGCCGTCGGCCGCGCCAATCACCTTGATCGGGACGCCCTGGCTCAGCGCGTTCAGCAGCGGGATGCTCGGCGAGTAGGCGATGTCGACCTGGCCGCCCTGCACCGCTGCGAGGCCTGCGGGCGGGTTCGCGACGATCGAGGTCTCGATCTCGAGGCCCTCATCCGTGAAGAAGCCCTGCTGGATGCCGGTGAGGAGGCTGCCGTCCGACGTGAGGCCGATCGTGGCGACCTTGAGCTTCGTCAGGCCGCCGGAGCCGCCGGAGCCCTCGGCACCCGCGTCGCCGCTGCCCGAGGCGCAGGCGGTGAGCGCGAGCGCGACCGCGGGGATCAGGGCGAGTGCGGCCAGCAGGCGGTTGGACTTCTTCATGAGCGACTCCTTCGTCGACGTGGGGGAGAGCGGCGAGCTCGCACCCTTTTAATCACCAGGTGGCGACTCAAAGAATAATCTCCAAGTGGCCGCGAAAGATTTCGGTCCGGTAACGTTTCGTCACCAATTGGTGACGAAAAGCCGTTCGCGGGCCGAAACTCGGTCGTACCGGGGACCGGGTTCCCTATGATCGATGCATCGGGAGGGACGCATGCCGAAGATTGTCGATCACGACGAGCGCCGTACGCACATCGTCGAAGCGGTGACCCAGATCATCATCAACCACGGCTTCGAGCGCGTGACGATGCGGGAGATCGCCGCCGAGGCCGGGTACGCGCACGGTGCCATCACCCGCTACTTCCCCAACAAGCAGAGCCTGCTGACCGCGGCGTTCCTGCACGTCTTCAACGGGTCCCACGAGCGCACCATCGCGCGCTGCGCCGGGGTGCGCGGGCTCGAGGCGCTGCGGCGGATGTCCGAGGAGCTGCTGCCGTTCGAGGAGGCCGGCCCCCAGAAGTCCCGCGTTGTGCTCTCGTTCTGGGACCGGGCTGCGCAGGACCCGGAGCTCTGGGAGATCCACCACGACAACATCCTCAAGCGGCGCGATCTGATCCGCCGCTTCCTCGCCGAGGCGCGGGAGGACGGTGAACTCGCCCCGGACCACGACATCGAGAACGAGGTGAACCGCGTCTCGGCGCACAATGCCGGCTGGCAGATGATGGCGGTGCTGACGCCCGAAGCCGCGACCGATCCCGCCATGCACGCGAGCATCGACGCGATGATCGCCGAGCTGCGCGGCGGTCGTCCGGCAGCGGAGGCGCGGGATGCCGCAGCCTGAGCCGCACGGAGCCTGCTGCTCACCGCGCGCTGCGGAGGCTACCGGAGCCGCGGTCGGCCACGCATCGCCGACGGTGCCGCTCCCGGCCCCCGCGATGCCGGGAACGGGCACGGCGGCGCACGACTCCGAGCAGTGCGCGATCCCGGCCGGGGTCTTCGCGATGGGGGATTCCTCCGGCGACGGCATCGAGGCCGACGGGGAGCGCCCGGTGCACGCGGTCGAGCTGGGCGCGTTCGGGATCGACGCGACCGCCGTCACGAACCTGCAATTCGCCCGCTTCGTCTCGGCTACCGGCTACGTCACCGAGGCCGAGCGGCTCGGGGCCTCCGCGGTGTTCCACCTGCTCGTCGACGCGCCCACCGCCGACATCACCGGGCCCGTCCCGGGCACGCCGTGGTGGATCGGCGTCCGCGGCGCCGACTGGCGGCATCCCGGCGGCCGGGCCTCCTCGCTCGTCGGGCTCGAGGACCACCCCGTCGTGCACGTCACCTGGAACGACGCGAACGCGTACTGCGCCTGGGCCGGTCGGCGCCTGCCCACGGAGGCGGAGTGGGAGCGCGCCGCTCGTGGCGGCCTCGAGGGCGCCCGGCACCCCTGGGGCGACGCGCCCATCGACGGCAGCGACGGGGTGTGGCGGGCGAACGTCTGGCAGGGATCCTTCCCCGCGCACAACACGGTCGACGACGGCTGGATCGGCACGGCGCCGGTGCGCAGCTACGCGCCCAACGGCTACGGCCTGTGGCAGCCCGTCGGCAACGTCTGGGAGTGGTGCGCCGACCGCTTCGACGCAGCGACGTACGCGGCGCGTGTAGCCGGGGCCGAGCCGGTGCGGGACCCGCGCGGCCCCGAGAGCGGCCCCGAGCGCGTGCTGCGCGGTGGCAGCCACCTGTGCCATCCGTCGTACTGCAACCGCTACCGCAACTCCGCGCGCTCGCGGAACACCCCGGGGTCGTCCATGGGCAACGCGGGCTTCCGCACGGTCGGCGTCTGAGCCTCAGCTCAGATCGCGACGGTCAGATACCCGCCGTCCACCGGCAGCACCGCTCCGGTGATGAAGGACGCCGCATCGGACGCGAGGAACGCGATCGCTGCGGCCACTTCGTCGGCCGCGCCGAAGCGGCCCAGCGGGGTGCGCGACAGGATCCGCTCCTTCGTGGGCTCGTCGAGCCCGGCCGCGAGCGGCGTCTCGATCCACCCGGGAGCCACCGAGTTCACTCGGATCCCGTCGGCGGCCCACGCCTCGGCGAGCGACTTGGTGAGCTGCACCACGCCGCCCTTCGCCGCCGAGTAGGCCGCGCGCGATCCTCCGCCGAAGAAGGCGAACATCGACGCGATCGTGATGAGCGATCCGCCCGAGGCGCGCAGCAGCGGGCGGGACAGCTCGGCCACCCGGTACACGGCGCCGAGCTGGATCGACAGCACCCGTTCGAACGCCTCCCACTCCAGCTCGCGCTCGCCCAGGCTGATCCCCGCGGCGGGCACCAGCACGTCGAGCCGGTCGAGCCCGTCGATCACAGCGCGCACCGCGGCCTCGTCGGTGACGTCCACCTCGTGCAGCTCGATCGGGGCCCCGGGCGGCACCGGGGTGCGGTCGGCGCCGAGGCCGATCGCGATCACCCGGGCGCCGAGCCCGGCGAACAGCTCGGCCGCCGCGAGCCCGATGCCCGAGGTCCCTCCGGTGACCAGCACCGTGCGCCCCGCGAACAGTCCGGGCGCGAACGCCGCTGCACCGCCGTCCATCGCGCGCCTACCGCTCGCCGGCGAGCACGAAGCCCGCGCCGAGCTCGCCGATCAGCACGGCGGGCGCGTTCGTGTTGCCCGTGGTCACGCGGGGCATGATCGAGGCGTCGATCACGCGCAACCCGTCGACGCCGTGCACCGCGAGGCGGGGCGAGACGACGGCCAGCTCGTCGACGCCCATCTTGCAGGTTCCGACCTGGTGGTGGTAGGTCGCCAGGGTGCTGCGCACGTAGTCGACGAGATCCTCGCCGTCGCCGATCCCCGGACCGGGGTAGACCTCGGTCGCGCCCCAGCCGCCGTCCTCGGGAGCCGCGGCCAGCGCCGACTGCGTGCCGATCCGGCGGCACTGCCGCACCGAGGCGACGAGCGATGCGACGTCGTCCTCGTGGCTGAGGGCCTGCGGGTCGAGGCGCAGCGGATCCGTGGGCGCCGGCCCCGACAGGGTGATGGAACCGCGTGAGCTCGGCGTCACGAGGCCGCCCATGAGCGAGAATCCGTTGTCGCCCGCGGGCTCCAGGAAGTCGCCGTACATCGGCACCGAGAACAGGATCGGCTGGGTGTCGGGCCGGTCGAGCTCGGGGCGGCTCTTCCAGAACAGGTGCGACTGGGTCACCGAGACGCCCTCGCGAGGCGGATCGATGGGGCGCTCGGCGGCGAAGATGACGGGCGCGAGGTAGTGGTCGTGCAGGTTCTTGCCGACGCCGGGCAGATCGACCCGCGGCTCGATCCCGACCTCGCGCAGCTCGTCGGCCGGGCCGATGCCCGATCGCAGCAGCACCCGCGGGGAGTCGATCGCGCCGGCCGCGAGGATCACCTCGTCGGCGAACAGCTCCCGCAGCTCTCCGGCCTGGGCGAAGCGCACGCCGATCACCCGCGGGCGCGCGGCGGGGTCCGCGTCCGCATCCTCGGCGAAGATCAGCTCGTGCACGTGGCAGCCGGTCTCGACCGCGACGCGATCCCGCACCGGCTTCAGATAGGCCATGTAGGTGTTGAAGCGGCGGCCGTCGCGGATCGTCACCTGCTGCTTCGAGACGCCCTCGATCTCGGCGCCGTTGTAGTCGGGGTTGAGCGGCAGCCCCTCCTCGACCGCGGCGTCGATGATCGACCGCTGGATCGGGGAGAGGGGGTACTCGTCGGTGACGTCGAGCAGGCCGTCGGTGCCGTGCAGCGCCGGGTCGCCCGATCCGTGGAAGTTCTCGATGCTGCGGTAGACGGGCAGCACGTCGTTCCAGCCCCAGCCGGGGTTGCCGAGCGATTCCCAATGGTCGAAGTCCTGCGGGGTGCAGCGCACCCAGATCATGGCGTTCAGCGAATGGGATCCGCCGAGCACCTTGCCGCGCGGCCAGTGCAGGCGATGCCCGTTCGCGCCGGGCTGCGGCTCCGTGAAGTAGTCCCAGTCGTCGGGTCCGTGCCAGAGCTCGCCCATGCGGCTCGGATCGTGGATCGCGGGATTGCCGTCCTCGCCGCCCGCCTCGAGCACCGTGACCGCGACCCCGGCGTCCGCGAGCCTGCGCGCGACCACCGACCCCGAGGATCCGGCTCCGACCACGATCGCGGTGCGAGGCTGCACGCCCTCGCCGAGCTGCTCCGACATGAGAACTCCTCTCCGTCGCGGCATCCTTGCCGCGCACTCCCTTCGAGGCTGGCATCCGGGCGCGCGGTGCGTCGAGGTCGGCGCGCGGGTCGTGCCCGCTCAGACAAGCCGGCCGCCCCTCAGGTCAACGCGTCGTCACCCGATCGTGCCGTTCTGCGAGGTGCGCGCGAGATCGGTGTCGAGCACCATCTGCGCGAGCTCGAGCGCCTCCGACGAGTACTGCCCCGAGGCCCGGGCGTCGATGAGCGCCGCCTGTTCGGCGCTCAGCATCTCGCGGAACAGCGCGTTGCGCTGCGCGGCGGATCCCGACTCGGGCGCGTACCGGATCTCCCAGAAGTCCTGCGCCAGCTGGGCCCGGCGCGCGGTCACGTCCTCGATGTGCTCGGGATCGTAGGCCTCGCCGTCGGCGCGTCGCAGCTCGGGGCTGTTCAGCCGCTCGGATCCCGCGGTGATGAGCAGGTCAACGAGCTCCTGCACCTCGGTGTTGCGGGCCTCCTCATCGGGCCCCGAGATCCCGAGCCACCGGATCACGAGGGGCAGGGTGGAGCCGTAGAACACGAGCGTGAAGACCGCGACCGTGAACGCGATCAGCACCAGCTGCGGACGGAACGGCACCGTGTCCGGCAGCGACTGCGCTGCGGCGAGCGTGACCACGCCGCGCATGCCTGACCACGCGATCACCGCACCGCCCCGCCAGCCGAGCCCCTCGCCCGCGAGCGCCTGCCACTCGGTGCGCCGCCGCTGCAGGCGAGCGCCGAAGCGCTCCCAGCGCGGGCCGCGGTCGGCGAGGTCGATCTGCGCGGCGTCGATCCGCTGCAGGAACTGGTCGGCGCGCTCGAGGTGCCGTTCGGCCTTGCGCTGCTGCCTGCGTGCGGAGAGCAGCAGCGGCCAGGTGAAGAACATCCGGATGATGAGCAGCGCGAGAACGACGATCAGACCGATCCCGACGGCGGCCCACACGCTCAGGCCGTCCCGCTGCACCTCGGCGATGATCGTCGAGATCTCGTACCCCATCACGAGGAACACGCCGTTCTCGAGCACGAGCTGGATCGTGCGCCAGTTCATCCGCTCGCTGATCCGGTCCTGGGCCGTGAGGTGGCGGGTCGCTTTGAAACCGGTGACGAGCCCCGCGACGACGACGGCGAGGACGCCGGAGGCGTCGAGCGCCTCGGCGGGGAGGAACGCGAGGAAGGGGACGACGAACGAGATCGCGGTGGTGAGCGTCGGCTGGTCGATGCGCGAGCGCACCCAGACCGTCACGACGCCAACGACGGCGCCGATGAGCAGGGCGACGACCACCGAGAACGCGAAGTCGGAGGCGACGTCGAGGAACGCGAAACCGCCGGCCGCTGCGGCGACCGCGGAGCGCAGCAGCACCAGCGCGGTCGCGTCGTTCACGAGCCCCTCGCCCTCGAGCACGGTGACGAGGCGCGGCGGCAGTCCGAGGCGCTTGCCGATCGAGGTCGCGGCGACCGCGTCCGGCGGAGAGACCACCGCGCCGAGCGCGATGCCGATCGGCAGGGGCAGCCCGGGCAGCAGCCAGGTGAGCAGGAAGCCGATGAGGACGGAGGAGAGCACGACCAGCACGACCGACAGGCCGCTGATGGCGCCGAAGTTGCGGCGGAAGTCGGTCATCGGCACGTTGACGGCCGCGGCGTACAGGATCGGCGGCAGCACGACGGTGAGGATCAGCTCCGGCGGGATGTCGAGCGGCTCCTGCCCGGGGATGAAGCTCGCACCGATGCCGAGCACTACGAGGAGGATCGGCGCGGCGATGCCGATCTTCGGCGCGAGCCAGCTGCTCCCGATGACGAGCAGGGCTCCGAGCACGAACAGCAGTGCGATCGATTCCATGGGCGGCCTCCTCGGTGTCGCGCCCAGCATGGCACCGAACACGGGCCGGATCCAAGCGGGGCTGCCGTGCGATGCGGACGGCCGGTGCTAGCATCCGTCGCATGAGCGAGGGTCGTCCCGACGAAGAATCCCGCAACTACGCCGCCGAGCGGCCGAAGGCCTTCGTGGACGCCGTCGTCGCGATCGCGATGACGCTGCTGATCCTGCCGCTCATGGAGAGCGTGGGCGAGGCCTCATCCTCGGGCGAGGACACGCTCGAGTGGCTCGGCGGCCATCGCGACCAGCTGCTCAGCTTCGGCCTGAGCTTCGTGATCATCGCGATGTTCTGGATGAGCCACCACCGCCTGTTCGCGCACGTGCACCTCGTGTCGAACCGGCTGCTGTGGCTGCTCGCCGCCTGGATGCTCTCGATCGTCTGGCTGCCGGTCGCGACCTCGATCTCGGGGCAGATGTCGGGGGAGGATTCGCTCGCCCGCGTCCTCTACATCGGCAGCATGATCGTCACCGCGCTCCTCTCGCTCGTGATCCGGCTCTATCTGCGCCGCAACCCCGAACTGCACACGACTCCGCTGTCCACGCTGCGCGACGGCACGGCCGTCGACTTGGCGATGGCCACGCTCTTCGGGCTCTCGCTGCTCATCGCGGTGCTGTCGCCCGCCATCGGCTACTACTCGATGGTCATCATGTTCGCGATGGGGCCGCTGGAGGCCCTCTACGCGAAGCTGATCGGTCGGGCGTTCTCGGGTTCCGGGTCTTGACCGGTTCGTCGCGGACTGGTTGCGTGAACGCATGATCATCGACGGTGTCATCGGCATTCCCATGGACTCCTCCGGCCGATTCGCGGGGTGCGAGCTCATGCCCGCGGCGCTGCGGGAAGCCGGCATGGCGGGCTGGCCGGTGCAGGATCGGGGCAACGTGCAGGCGGTGCTCGCCGATCCGCGACGCGACTCCGACACCGGGATCATCGGCTTCGCCGACCTGGTGAACGCCTCGGTGGTGGTGCGCGACGCGTTGGAGCCGGTGCTGCGGACCGGCGAGCGTCCGCTCGTGACGGGTGGCTGCTGCAGCATCCTGCTGGGCACCTTCGCCGCGGTACGGCGGATCCGACCGGACGCGGGGCTCGTGTTCATCGACGGGCACTTCGACATGCACGAGCCGCACCGCAGCGAGACGGGCGAGGTTGCTGACATGGAGGTCGGGATCCTGCTCGGAGCGGGCCCGGCCGAACTCTCGGGGCTCTCGGGCGCGGAGCGGTCCGTCGAGGACGAACGGCTCGTGGTCATCGGCCCCCGCGACCACGACGAAATGCGGGACTCCGGTTCCCCGTTGCCCGCCGAGGCGCACCCCGCCGTGCTCGTGATCGACGAGCCGGAGCTCCGAGGGGGCGGGGCCGACGAGGCGGCGTCTCGGGCGCTCGCCCGGCTGCGCGCCTCGGAGTCCGACGGGTTCTGGGTGCACATCGACTTCGACGTGCTGAGCACTGCGGCGTTCCCGGCGATCGACTACCCGCTCGCGGGCGGGCTCGACTGGGAGCAGCTGACGAAGATCGTGCGCCCGCTGGCGCTCGACCCCGGATTCCTGGGGATCAGCGTGTCGATCCTCAACCCGCGGCTGGATCCCGACGGCGCGACCGCCGCGCGCACCGAGCGCTGGCTGCGCGCGGTGCTCGACTGACCCGCCCCGCCCCGGCCCCCCTCGACCGCGCTCCGGCCCGCGCGCCGAGGTGCGCTACCGTCGAACGGTGCCTGCCCCATCCACCCGAGCGAACCCGTCCCGTCCCGCGAACCGAGAGCGTGCGGCATGAGCGGGTTCGGGCCCTGGGCGACCGCGATCGCGGTCGGCGTGTTCTTCCTCTTCTTCCTGCGCTACGTACGCGCGATCACCCGGGACGGTCGGCCCGATCCCGTCGCGGTGGCGGCGGCCCGGGGTGCGGCGATCCTCCCGGCGTTCGTCACGGTCGGCGTGCTGATCGGAGAGCTCGCCGTCTCGCTCCTCGTGCCGGGCATCGCGGGCTGGGTCGCGTACGGCATGGGCGCCTCCGCGCTCGCGGGCGGGATCTGGGCGATGGAGCGCGGGGTCCGCGCCGCGCGCGCGTCTGCTTGACTGGTCGCATGGCCGCCACGCTCGTTCGCCCCACGATGGATCTCTGCGACGCCTGGGGTGAAGCGCTCGCGGAGTTCGGCGGCGCGGACGTCCACGGCATGGGCATGGACGCGAGCACGGTTCCCGACCGCGCGAGCTGCGCGGCGCTGGTGGAACTCGCGGAGCGCTTCGCGGATCCCGACGCCGAGATCCCCGCCGACAAGGTCCACGCGGACCACTTCTGGATCGTCGACGGCGACGAGGTCGTCGGGTTCATCGGACTCCGCTGGGAGCTGAACGCGTACCTCGCGCACGCCGGCGGGCACATCGGCTACTCGGTGAAGCCGTCGAGCCGACGGCGCGGCTACGCCGGTGCGGCGCTCCGGCTCGCGCTGGACCAGGCGCGCGAGCGCGGGATCGATCGGGTGATGATCACCTGCGACGACGACAATCCGGGATCCGCGCGCACCATCGAGGGCGCCGGAGGCGTGCTGGGCGACCTCATCGACGCGTCCGACGTCGGGTACCCGCGATTGCGCCGCTACTGGATCGAGCTCTGAGCCGAGCGGGCGGCGAGCAGCTCGGCTCCTGGGCCGTCGAACGCTGCGACCGGCACGGGGCGTCCCGACACCGCCATCAGCAGGTCGAGCTCGGTTCCCCGCACCTCGGGTCCCTCGCCCCGGGCCGCTCCGGAGTCCGCGGAGATCAGGCGGAGACCGGCGGCGCGTTCCGCTCCACCGCCGAACGAGACACGGGTGCGCAGTTGGTAATCGAGCGCGCCCCGCACGGCCGGGGCCGGGTAGTCGCCCGAGAGGCCGAGCGGTCGGCGCACGTCCTCGCCGTGCACGATCGCCTCGACGAGCCGCGTCGCGAGGTTCGCCGGAGGGGTCCGTCGGAGGCCTGCGGACGCGCGGAACTCCGCGAGCGTCCGCGCGGGGTCCGGATCCTTGCATCGACGGATCCCATCGGCGTTGGCGCGGTCGAAATCGCCCCGAGCGGCGATCATGCTCCGCACGAACGCGACGCGTCCGGTGCGGGCGGTGTCGAGCAGGTGCGCCAGGACGTCGTGGACGCTCCAGCCGGGGCAGAGGGAGGGCCGTTGCCAGTCCGCCGCCGCGATCGTCGCGAGGTCGTCCGCGAGTCGCAGACGCTCGTCGTGCACGGCGTCCCACGCCTCGTTCTTCGAGAGATTCATCTCTGCTCCTGTCCGGCGCGGGCGATTCCCGATGCCGAGGGCCGGTCCCCTCATCCTGCACGCTGCGCGGCACAGGGTCCAGGCCGGGCTGTGTAGTGTCGCTCTCGTGAGCACCGCATCGTCATCGCCGCCGAGGACCGGCGCACGGGCCGCTGGTCGCCGGATCGACCGGTGGTTCCGCGAGCTCGGTCTCCCCACCTTCGTGCCGCTGCGCCGCTGGTTCATCGACCTGCCCCGCCGGGTCGCGCCGCTCGTCACCGCCGTCACGATCCTGGCGGCGCTCAGCGACGACCAGTTCGAACGCGCGATCGACGAGGCCGTGCGCTTGGTGCCCGAAGTCGACGACGGGCAGTGGATCGTCGTCACCATCGTGCTCGTGGTGCTCGCGATCCTCGCGCTGCTCGCCTGGGCCGGATACCGGTTGGTGCGCGCGGCGATGCGGCGACTCTCGCCCGCGGTCGGCAACGCGGTCGGCGTCGCCCTGATCCTCGTCTGCCTGGCGCTGCTGATCGTCGGCGGATATCTGGCGAAGCCCGGTGCCACCGTCGGCCCGGCCTTCTCCGCGATCGCGACGGTCCTCGTCTGCATGCTCATCACCGGCATGGGGGGCGGTGCGCTGCTGTCCTGGGGCACCCGGCTCGCGGTGCGCAACGCCTCGGCGGTGGGGCACATGGCCTCGATCGCGCTCCCCGTGATCCTCATGCTCGTCGTCTTCGCGTTCTTCTCGGCCGAGGTGTGGCAGATGTCCTCCGCGCTCCACTGGGGCAGCATCGCCCTGGTCGGGCTGGTCGTCGGCGCGCTGGCGCTCGTCGTCGTGCTCCGCGTCTGCGCCTCTGAGATCGACGACATGGGTCGCGTGCTCAGCGCCGACGAGCGCGGGCACCTCTTGACCGGGACCCCGGTCGAGGGGCGTCCCGGCGCGGAGCAAGCTCCGACCCGGCCGCTGCGCCTGATCCAACGGATCAACCTGCTGCTCGTGATGGCGGTCGCCCAGCTCATGCAGGCGCTGCTCTTCGCCGCGCTGCTCTGGTCGCTGCTCATGATCATCGGCGGGATCGCGGTCCCCGTCGGGGTGGTGGAGCTGTGGGTGGGGCCGGGCACTCCCGCGCACCCGCTGCGCGTGGAGCCGCTCGTGGTCGGCGGCGCGACGCTGCCGATCACCGTCAACCTCGTCAAATCCGCGGCCGTGCTGTCGATCATCTCGACGCTGCCGTTCGTGTTCTCCGCGGTGAGCGAGGCGCGCTACCGCGAGCGCTTCTTCGACCCGATCATGGCCGACATCCGACGCGCTATCGTGGTGCGCGACGCTCTGCTGGCGAAGCCGGGGGCGTCGGGCCCCGCCGTCGAACCCGAGGCGGGCGATGGAACGACTCCGAGGAACGATTGATGACCCAGCTTCAGCTGCCCGAGGGCGTACGTCCGGCGACCGCGGGCGACGCTGACGCGATGGCACGGATCCTCAGCGCCGCGTTCCTCCCCGATCCGGTCTGGGGCCCGCTGTTCCCGGAGCCCGATCCCGCCCGCCGCGAGGCCCAGACCCGCGCCTACTGGCGGTTCATGGTCGACGAGGCGCTGCGGCACCCCGACTCCCTCGTGCTCGAGGGCGAGGCGGGCGGGCTGCGCGCGATCTCGGTCTGGCTGCCGCCCGGGGCCGACGAGGTCGCCGAGGACGCGCACGACGCCTACGAGACGATGGTCGTGGATCTGCTCGGGCCCGAGGCGGCGCCGGCGATGTTCCGCTCTGGCGAGCAGTTCGGCGCGGCCCGGCCGACGGACCCCCACGCCTATCTGACGCTGCTCGCAGTGGCGCCGGGTGCGCGGGGCGGCGGGTACGGCATGTCCCTGCTGCGGGCCGGCCTGGAACGGTACGACGCGGCGGGCATCCCCACCTACCTCGAGTCCTCGAATCCGGCGAACGACGCCCGCTACGAGCGTCTCGGGTACGCGCCCTACGCAGTGGTCCGGCTCGACGACGGCGGGAGCGCGCAGACCTACTGGCGCGATCCGGCCTGATCGGATCGCGCCCGGTTTCGCGCTCAGTCGGTCCCGACTCGCTTCCGGTCGAGGAAGTCGACGATCATGGACGCCGCCGGTTCCGCGCTTCGGATCACGGCCTCGTGGCCGCGGCCGTCGAGCTCCGCCATCTCGGAGTCGGGAAGGAGCGCCGCGACCTCCGAGACCCAATCGCGCGGGCAGACCCGATCGGTCTCGCCGCGCAGCACGAGGGTCGGGGTGCGGATCCCGGGGCAGATGTTCTCCAGGTGGTGCGCGAGCATGAATCGGAGCTTGTTCGCGAACCAGAGCGGGCTCGTCTTCGCGTACTGCCAGGTGCCGAGCAGCAGCACCTTCGGCTGCTCGCCGGTGAGGTCCTGCACCATGCGCGCGGCCTGCCGCAGCGCGGTGCGCTCGTGCCGATTGACCGTCGGGGCGATGAGCACGAGCCCCGACACCTGCTCGGGGTGCCGCAGCGCGATCTCGGCGACGATCTGGGTTCCCATGGAGTGTCCGATGAGCACGACGGGGCCGGGGGCCTCTGTCGCGATGAATCTCGAGACGGTCTCGGCGGTCTGCTCGAGCGTCGCGGCGCTGCCGGGCTCGGGGGAGTCGCCGAAGCCGGGCAGGTCGGGTGCCAGGACCCGGCCGTGTGCGGCGAGGGCATCGGCGAGGTCCGCGTAGACCGCCCGGCCCATGCCGATTCCGTGCACGAGGACGAACACGGTCGGCTTCGGGCCCAGGGTCTCGGTGTAGGCCATGGTGACGCCGTCGCGGCGATACCGACGGTCGTAGCGCACGAGTGCCGCTGCGCTCGGAGCGGTCGAATCGGAAGCCACGGATCCAGCGTATCGGCGCGGGCTTCGAGCGGGACTGAAAAGTTGAAATCGATTGCAATTCAGTTGAATCCGATTGCAATATTGGTTGAATCCGATTGCAAATATCGAATACGCCAGGCGGGATATGCGGGCGCAAATTACTTGAATCTGATTCGACTCTGTGATCTGCGATTTCGTCGCTTAGGCTGCTCCTGACATTCCGGCTCGCCGGGCGCCCTCGGATGCCTGCGCGGCCGACCGAACCGGGTGGGGACAGAATATGCAGATCAAGAGTACGAACGACGCGCGGGGAAGCGCGCCGGGTCGGCGAATCGCGCGCGGTGCATTCGCGTGGGCGCTGGGTGCGCTCCTCGCGGTGAGCGGTATCGCGACGGGCGCAGGCGTCGGCATCGCTCCGGCGCACGCGTCGGACCCGCAGGTCGCGAAGATCACGACGATCTCCGGCAAGATCGTGAACTCGGCCGGGCAGCCGGTCGCTGGGGCGAAGCTCACGGCGGAACCGAACATGGGCGACACCTTCTCGCCGCCTCCGCGCAGCGCCACCACCAAGGCCGACGGCACCTTCACCCTGGTCAGCGACCTGTCGACCCGTTTCGTGCTGAGCGTCCACGGCCCGGCCCCCTACGCGGGATCGGTGCTCGATACGAGCGGCAAGCTGGCCACGGGGGATTCGAGCCAGATGCGCGTCTTCGACGGAGGCGGCACATTTGCGCTCGGAACCCTGACGCTGCAGTCCGGAGTGAAGGTCTCGGGCAATTTCACGCTCTCGGGATACCCGGCCCCCACGCGGGCCTGGGCCGCGTTCACCGGCAAGAACGGCAGCGCAGGCAAGTACTTCGGCGGCATCGAGGCCCAGGCTGCGAACGGCTCCACCGCGTGGAGCGCGTACGTCCTGCCCGGTGACTACACGCTCGAAGGCTGGGTCGGCGGTGCGAGCAGCGCCTACTCGGGCGGCAGCACCTTCACCGTGCCCGCCGGCGGCCGCAGCGGCCTCGATCTCGTCTTCGCCGGTACCGGTATCGTCGCGACCGGGACGGTCACCGATCCCGACGGCAAGCCCGCTGCCGGTATCTACGTCGGTGCGGATGACATCGCCAGCTCGAACGGCGGTCAGCACACCGCGGTGACCGATGCGGCGGGCAAGTGGAGCATCATCAACCTGCCGGCCGCGAACTATCGCATCTCCTTCCAGAACGGCCGCGGGGACTACGGCTTCTGGAAGAGCGGTTCCGCGACGGTCGTCCCGGACCAGGCGAGCAGCAGTGCTCTGAACGCCACCACCCCCGGAACGAAGACGGTGCCGAATATCACCATGCGTCGCGGCGGCCCCAACGCACCGGCCACGGTCTCCGCGACCGCTGGCAATGCGCAGGCCACCGTCTCCTGGACCACCCCGACCGATCTCAACGGCGCCGTCGTCTACCAGTACTCCGTGACCGCCTACTCGGGTGCGACCGCGGTGAAGACGGTCACCACCACCGGCGCCAAGAGCGTCATCGTGACCGGCCTCACCAACGGGACCGCGTACACCTTCAAGGTGCAGGCCTTCACCGGGTACGGTGCGTCGGGGCTCTCCGCCGCCTCCGCCGCGGTCACCCCGAAGGCTCCGCCGGTCCCCGGGGTCGCCACCCGACTCGCCGGGGGCTCGCGCTACGAGACCGCGGCGAACGTCTCGAAGGCGTCGTTCACGCAGACCGGCGGCACGGTCTACCTCGCCAATGGCGTCGGGCTGCCCGACGCGCTCGCCGCGGCACCCGTCGCGGGTCACGGCAAGTCGCCGATCCTGCTGGTCGAGACGAACGCCATCCCGGCTGCGACGGCGGCCGAGCTGAAGCGCCTGAAGCCCGCGAAGATCGTCCTCCTCGGAGGTACCGGAGTGATCTCCGACGCCATGATCGCCAAGGTCAAGGCGGCGTCGGGCGCGAGCGCGGTCGAGCGCTGGAACGGCAGCGACCGTTACGCGACCGCGGCGGACGTGGCGAAGCGCGCCTTCCCCGGAACCGTCGACACGGTGTACGTCGCCAACGGTCTCGGCCTGCCCGACGCGCTCGCCTCGGCGCCGGTCGCGGGGATCGGGAACTCCCCGATCCTCCTGGTGGCCACCGGCTCGGTCCCGAGCGTCACCGCAGCCCGCCTGGCCGCGCTGAAGCCGAAGAAGATCGTGGTGCTCGGCGGCACCGGCGTGGTGCCGAAGGCGCTCGAGTCGAAGCTCGCCGCCGCGGCCGGGTCGAACCCGAGCATCGTCCGGTGGGCCGGCAGCGACCGCTACTCGACCGCGGCGACCGTGACCACCCAGGCGTTCGGTTCGGGCGCGGCCACCGTCTACGTGGCGAACGGCCTCGGCCTGCCCGACGCGCTGGCGGCGGCTCCGGTCGCAGCGGTGCAGAACGCCCCGATCCTGCTCGTCGAGGCGGGTGCGATCCCGTCCAGCACCGCGACGGCGCTGCAGACGCTCAAGTCGAAGCGCAAGATCGACAAGATCGTCGTGCTGGGCGGTTCGGGCGTGGTGTCCGATGCCGTGCTCGCGCAGCTGCGCGGGTACACCGGCTGACCCGAGCGGAGCTCCGCTCGCGAACGGCGTCGATCCCTCGTGATCGGCGCCGTTCGCGCTTCGTGCGCGGCTCAGCCCTGTTCGGGGTCGCGCAGCACGGCGTCGAGGAGCCCGGGGAAGCGGGCATCGAGGTCTTCCCGGCGCAGCGTCAGCCGTCGGCGGCGTCCGTTGGGCTCGTTGCGGATCACGCCGGCCTCGCGCAGCACCTTCATGAGGTGGGACTTCGTCGACTTCGGCAGGTTCGGGTCGGTCGCGTGGCAGGACGCCATGTCGAGCGGTCCGTCGGCGAGCTGGCGTGCGATGGCGAGCCGGTCGGGGTCGCTGAGCGCGAACAGCACCTCGGGCAGGGCGATCTGCGCCCGGTCGGGGTGCGCGAGGTCGCTGGGATTCGACATGGTTCGATAATACTTGAACCATTCGCTCGCGTCGACTACGCTCCAATCGTTCGAGCATTTTCGAACTGAATGGCTGACCGGCCGGTCGACCGAGCGAGGGGATCCCATGACCGCAGACACCGCATCCGCGACCGGATCCGTCCCCGTCGTCGCCGCGCGCCCCGCCGACTCCGCGGTGCGCGGCGAGCGCGCCGCCCGCGCGCTCTCGGTCGTCTCGCTCATCGCGATGATGGCCGGAGCGAGCGCGCCCTCGCCGTTCTACCCCGTGCTCGCCGAGTCCATCGGCTTCGGCCCGTCGACCATCTCGGCGGTCTTCGCGGTCTACGCGCTCGCGCTGCTGCTCACACTGCTCACCGCGGGATCGATCTCCGACCACATCGGGCGCCGCCCGGTCGCGATCGTCGGCCTGCTGGTGCTGGCCGGGGGACTCGCCGTGTTCTGGCACGCCGACTCGGTCGCCCTGCTCGTCGTCGCCCGCGTGATCCAGGGGGTCGCGAGCGGCCTGCTGCTCTCCTCGCTCTCGGCCTCGATCACCGACCTCGAACCCGCCTCGCGACCCGGATCCGCCGCGATCTGGAACGCGCTCGGGCCCGGCATCGGGCTCGCGCTGGGCGCGCTCGTCTCGGGGATCGCGCTCGACCTGACCCGCGAGGCCATGGCCGACGTCTTCGGTCCGCTCGCGGCGCTCTACGTGCTGCTCGCGCTGCTCTTCGTGTTCGCGCCCGAGACCGCGCCGCGCAGGCCGGGCGCGCTCGCCTCGCTCGCGTTCCGGCTCTCGCTGCCGCTCGGCATCCGCGCCGACTTCTGGCGCAGCGCGCCCGCCATCGTCGCGGGCTGGGCGACGGGCGGCCTCTTCCTGTCCTTCGGCGCCAGCATCGTGCGCGCGCAGCTCGGCGGCACCGCGCACCTCGCGCAGGGGCTCTCGGTCGCGCTGCTCGCGGGAACGGGCGCCGTCGCGGCGCTCGCGATCCGGCATCGCGGTCCGCGCACCGTGACCGTGTTCGGCACCGCGGCCCTCGCCCTCGGCACAGCGCTCTCGCTCGTCGCGCTCGGCCTCGGTTCCCTGCCCGGGTACCTCGCCGCGGCGGCGGTCACCGGCGCCGGCTTCGGCACCGCGTTCTTCGGCGTCGTGAGTGCGCTCGCCCCGAACATCCCCGCGACGCAGCGCGCCGACGTGTTCTCGGTGATCTTCCTGTTCTCGTACCTGGCGTTCGGGATCCCGACCGTCGTCGCGGGCCTCCTGGTGCCGATGCTCGGGCTCGGGCCGGTCGTCGCCGGGTACGGCGCGTTCGTGATCGTGCTCGCCGTCGTCGCGTGCATCCTCCGCATCCGGAGAAGCTAGGCCACGAGCGCGCCGCGCTCGCTAGACGGACGGCCGCAGCGTCGCCACGACCGCGAGGTGGTCGCTGTCGCCGAGCTTGACGGTGCGCATCGCGCGCGGATCGAAGCCGCGCTCCAGCACGTGGTCGATGCGCACCACCGGGAACTCGGCGGGCCAGGTGAAACCGAAGCCCCAGCTCGAATCGCGCGGCTCGCGGAGCAGTTCCAGCAGCGGGGCGAAGGCCCGATCGTCGGTGCCCGCATTGAAGTCGCCCATGGCGATGATCCGTGAGGCGCCGTCCTGCTGGATCTCCTGCCGCAGCTCGTCGAGCATCCGGTCGCGCTCCTCGTGGGCTCCGATCCGCGTGGAAGCCGCGTGCACGGCGTAGACCCGAACCGGCCCGCTCGGCGTCTCGGCGGTGACGCGCAGCGCCCGCTTCCACCCGAGTCCCAGATCGAGGGGCTCGAGGTTCGACAGCGGGAAGCGGCTCCACAGCGACACCGTGCCCACGCGGACCGCGTGCGGATACGCGCCGCCGAGCACCTCGTCCACGGTGCCGCGAGCGGCCGCGTCGACCTCCTCGAACGCGACGATGTCGGCCTGCTGCCCGATCGCCGCCCGGGCGCTCTTCTCGGGCGAGCCGTCGACGCCGTGCAGGTTCTGGGTGAGTACCGTGATCGCGGCCGCGCCGCTGCCCGAGACCGGTTCGAGGGGCAGCACCCGCGGGGTGAACACGATGCTCCACGCCGCCACCGCGGCGAGGCTCATCAGGATCCCGAACCAGGCCCGACGGAACAGGGCCGCGAGCAGCAGCAGCGCGATCGGAATGCCCAACCAGGGGAGGACCGCTTCGAAGGGCAGCGCGAGTCCCAGCAGATCGGGTACCTGGGCGTGCCAGAGGATCGCCGCGCCGAGCAGCGCGGCGCAGAGCGCGATCAGGATCCCGGCAGGCCGGCGACGTCGAGCGGGTTCGGGCATCGGGGCTCCTCGGGGCTGGCGGCGGACACGAACCCCCGATGCTACCCGCCGTGGCGAAGCCGAAGCTGGACGGATAGCCTCGAAGGGTGAGCGCCCCCTACCCCTCCAGCGGACCGAGCTGGGTCCCGATGCCCCCGCAGCCCGTCCTCCCGCCCACCCGGGCGGCCCGGCCCGCGGGCCTCGGCATCACCGCGCTCGTGCTCGTGCTCGTCGCGCTGGCCGCATCGGCCGGAACCGCGTGGATCGGAGCCACCCGGATCGTCGACCTCACGTACCGCTACAGCGCCTCCGGAGCGATCCCCGATGCCGAAGCATCGGCCCTCGGCTGGCTCGGTCTGTCCCAGGGGCTGTGGGCGCTGCTCGGCCTCGCCGCGCTGATCCTCGGCATCATCGCGGCAGCGACCGGACGCGGTCGATGGTTCGGCGTGACCGCGATCGTGCTCGCCGTGCTCGGGCCCGGGATCACCTTCGGGGTGTTCTTCGCCGTCGCGAACACCGTCGCCGAGTACGGCCCGGTGCTCGGCACATGACCGACCCCGCTCCGGGGCCCGGGGCGAAACCCGCCGACCTCGCGACGCTCGTCGCGCTCCGCCGTGTGCGCGACCGCATCGACCGCGAGTTCGCGAGCCCGCTCGACGTCGAGGCGCTCGCCGCGGGCGCCCACATGTCGGCCGGGCACCTGAGTCGGCAGTTCAAGCGCGCCTTCGGCGAATCGCCCTACTCGTACCTGATGACCCGGCGGATCGAGCGGGCCATGGTGCTGCTGCGGAACAGTGAGCTCAGCGTGACCGAGATCTGCTTCGAGATCGGGTACTCCTCGCTCGGCACGTTCAGCCTCCGCTTCGCCGAGCTCGTCGGCGTGCCCCCGAGCGAGTACCGGGCGAGCGGCGCGGAGACCCTGCCGGGCATGCCGCCGTGCATCGTGAAGCAGATCTCGAGACCGATCAGGAATCGAGAAGCGTGAGCTCGTCGGCGTGCCTACGCTGAAGCCATGAGCATCACCATCCGTTCCAGTTTCCTGCCCCTCGTCGACGCCGAGGCCTCGCTGGCCTTCTACCGCGACGCGCTCGGCTTCGAGGTGCGCCTCGACGTCGGCCACGAGAACATGCGGTGGATCACGGTCGGTCCGGCCGACCAGCCCGACACCGCGATCGTGCTGCACCCGCCGCTCGCGAACCCCGGACTCACCGAGGAGGAGGGCCGCACGTTGATGGAGCTGATCGCCAAGGGCAGCTACTTCGGCGCGAACCTCTCGGCCTCGGATCTCGACGCGACCTTCGCCCGGCTCGAAGCGGCCGGCGCCGAGGTCGTGCAGGAGCCCATGGATCAGCAGTGGGGCGCGCGGGACTGCGCCTTCCGGGATCCCGCGGGCAACATGCTGCGCATCCAGCAGGCGTAGTCCTGGCGGGCCCCGGCGGGCTCCGGCCCGCCGGGACCCGGAATACGCAGGCTCCGCTCGCGGTTCATCCAGATGAATACGCGAGAATGGAGCACCGTGACCGATACCGCTGCGCAGACCGAGACGACCGACCGATTCAAGAACGCGTTCCGCCTGCACCCCGCGGGTGTGGCGCTCGTGTCGGGCGTCGCGCCCGACGGACCGGTCGGCCTCACGCTCTCCTCGGTGGCGTCGGTCAGCGCGGAACCGCCCGTGCTGTCGTTCTCGGTCACGCGCGCGACCGGCAGCGCCGGCGGGATCCTCGGCGCGCCGAGCTTCGTCGTGCACTTCCTGACGAGCGGCCAGCGCGAGGTCGCCGAGGCGTTCGCCCGCACCGGCGCCCCCAGATTCACCGACGCGCAGGGCTGGGAGACGCTGCCGACCGGCGAGCCGTACCTGCCGAGCGCCGCGGTCGCACTGCGCTGCGTCGCTCGCGAGGTGCACCCCGTCGGACCGTCGAACCTGATCCTCGCGGACGTGCTCGAGGTGCTGCCCGGGGCCGATGGCGCGGCACCGCTGCTCTACCAGGATCGCCGGTTCCTGTCCTGGGACTCCGTGGTCGAGCTCTGATCGGGCTCAGTGCGGGCTGAGCCTCCGGGTGGCCCACCGCACGATCGCGGGATCCTCCGACTCGAAGTGCTCGACGATCTCGCCGCCGTCGCAGCGGCAGAGCGCGATGCGGCAGCGGCGATCGTCGACCGACTCGACCAGCCAGGTCCCGCCGAAGCCCTCCCAGCGCTCGATCTCCATCGGGGTCGGATCCGGCGGCGGCGCGGGGCGGGTCATCGCGGGATCCCGATCAGCTCCGGCCCGACACCACGGGGAACGTGCCCGAGGGGGTCTCGCCCTCGTCGTACACGCTCGCGGGCGCGCCGATGATCCGCGGATCGGGGGTGCCGACCACCTTGCGGTCCTTGTCGGGGTAGTCGAATTGCGACAGCACCCAGCGCATCGCCTCGAGGCGGGCGCGCTTCTTGTCGTTCGACTTGACGACCGTCCACGGCGCCTGCGGGGTGTCCGTGTAGAAGAACATGGCCTCCTTGGCGGCCGTGTAGTCGTCCCACTTGTCGAGGCTCGCGAGGTCGGTGGGCGACAGCTTCCACTGCTTCACCACGTCCTGCGATCGCGACATGAAGCGATCGTGCTGCTCCGCGCGACCCACTGAGAACCAGAACTTGATGAGGTGCACGCCCGACTGCACGAGCATCCGCTCGAACTCGGGCGCGGAGCGCGTGAACTCGAGGTACTCCTGCGGCGTGCAGTAGCCCATGACCCGTTCGACGCCTGCCCGGTTGTACCAGGACCGGTCGAACATCACGATCTCGCCGCCCGAGGGCAGGTGCTGCACGTAGCGCTGGAAGTACCACTGGCTGCGCTCGCGGTCGGTCGGGATCTCGAGCGCGACCACGCGGGCGCCGCGGGGGTTGAGGTGCTCCATGAATCGCTTGATCGCGCCGCCCTTGCCCGCGGCATCGCGGCCCTCGAACAGGAGCACGATCTTCTGGCCGCTCTCCTTCACCCACGCCTGCAGCTTGAGGAGCTCGATCTGCAGCTTGCGCTTCTCGCGCTCGTACGCGGACCGCGAGAGCTTCACGTCGTACGGGTAGCCCTGCCGCCAGGGCGCTTCCGGAGACACGTCGAGGCGACGCGGAGCACCTGCCCGGCGCAGTTCGCCGAGCTCGTCGATCTCGGGCGTGACGTCGATCTGATCGGGGCCTGCGGCGACGAAGCTCGCGGCGTCCAACGGTTCGCTCATGGGGGGTCCTCACGGTCGGGATTCCAGCCTATGCCGATCCCGTGCGTGCGCGCGGCGTGTTCCGGTGAACGGTCGGCGACGAGTCGTCAGCGGTCGGCGGAGAGCGCGGCGCCGACGGCGGCAGCGGGGGAGTCCCCGTCGAGCAGGCGCACGCGCTCAGCGAGGGCCGCGCCGGCGAGGAACGGCGACGTCGCTGCGCGCGCAGCGAGCTCCGCCCGGATCCCGTCGAGCAGGGGAGCGCCGAGCAGGCGCAGTCCGCCGCCGATGACGATGGCCGAGGGGTCGATCGAGAGCGCGAGCAGCTGCACGCAGTGCGCCGCTCCCGAGACGAGCCGGTCGAAGGCGTGCCGCGCGTCCGGATCGCCCGCCGCGATCGCGGCGAGGAGCACGCGTCCGGGATGCTCGCCGCCGGCCGGCCAGGTCCGTTTCAGCGCGGAACCGCTCGCGGCGGTCTCGAGGCAGCCGCGCTGGCCGCAGGCGCAGGGGAGCCCGGCGGAGTCGAAGGGCAGGTGCCCGATCTCGCCGGCGATGCCGGTGCCGCCCCGCCAGGGGACCCCGTCGACGACGATCCCGGCCGCGAGGCCGGTGCCGAGGTTGAGATAGGCGGCGGTGCCGCGCAGGCCCAGCAGCGACACGGCGCCGACCGCGGCAGCGGTCACGTCGTTGTCGAGGGTCACGGGCAGGCCGATCCGGGCCGAGAGGTCGGGACCGAGCGCGAGCGATCGGACGCCGAGGTTCACGGCGTCGTGCACGATCCCGCTGCGCCGGTCAATGCGCCCGGG
The DNA here is from genome assembly GCF_039530105.1 of Leucobacter iarius. Lineage (NCBI taxonomy): Bacteria > Bacillati > Actinomycetota > Actinomycetes > Micrococcales > Microbacteriaceae > Leucobacter > Leucobacter iarius. The sequence goes on from NZ_BAAAOB010000001.1 coordinate 1,129,517, forward strand.
GATCCCGATGCCCACCGATGCGAAGCCGTCGAGCGGCACGCCGGCGCGTTCGGCCAGCGTGCGCACGGCGAGCTCGCTCGACCGCAGCACCGCGGCCTCGCCGGGCTCGGTCGGCAGGCGCAGGCTTCCCGTCACCGCGCCCGCGGGATCGAGCGAGATCGCCTCGAGCTTGGTGCCGCCGATGTCGAGACCGATGCGCGGCCGGGCGGATGCGACGCCGACGCTCATGCGGCCGGAGCTTCGAGCACGGAGAGCAGCGCCGCTCCGACGAGGCGGGACGAGCCGTAGGTCGAGAGGTCGGCGGGCACCTCGGCGTCGGGCCACCCCATCTCGACCGCGAGCACGGCCGTGCCTCGCTCGCGGAGCGCCGCGATCCCGGCGACAGCGAAGGGGTGCCGGTGCAGCTCCCGCCCGATGACGATCACCGCGGGCGCGTCGGTCCAGATTCCGGGGGTCTCGGCATCGACGAGGACCTCCGGGCGGGCGCGGAACGCCTCGGCGGACGGGCCGGTGCCGTCGAGCGGCGCCGCGGCCGCGGCGAAGGGGCCCCACGGGGCGAAGCCGACGGCCATGTTCGCGACGGTCTCGACGCGCACCACGGCGGCGCCCGGGTGCGCGCGGAGCCAGCCGTGCGCCCGGTCGGTGCCCGAGAAGGAGTCGGCGACGCGCAGCAGCTCGTCCGCGGTCACCGCGTCGCTCGCTTCGGCCTCTGCAGCGAGGTCGGCGAGCGCGTCCCCGGCGATCGGGGGTACGGCCTCCGCGAGCGCGCGGACCCGAGCGGCGGCGTCGCGCACGCGCGCCGCCGAGAGTTCGCCGGCCTCGACCGCGGCGAGGATCCGATCCTCGATCTCGGCGAGCTGGGCGGGGGTCGTGCCGGGACCGATGCAGAGCAGGTCGCAGCCGGCCGCGAGAGCCCGTGCGGCCGCGGCCGGGATCCCGATCTCGCCGCTGGCACCGCGCATGTCGAGCGCATCGGACACCACGACGCCGTCGAAGCCGAGGCGCTCGCGCAGGAACCCCTGCAGGATCGTGCGGCTGAACGTCGCCGGAGCGTCGGGGTCGATGCGGGGGAGCAGGATGTGCGACGACATGATCGTCTGCGCGCCGGCCGCGATGGCCGAGCGGAAGGGGACGAGCTCGCGCTGCTCGAGCACCTCGGGCGCGACGTCCACCACCGGCAGTGCCAGGTGGCTGTCCTGCGCGGTGTCGCCGTGCCCGGGGAAGTGCTTGGGGCAGGTCGCGACGCCCGCGGCCTGCGCGCCGCGCACCCACGCCGCGACGTGCGCGGCGGCGCGCTCGGGATCGGACGAGAAGCTGCGGGTGCCGATCACGGGGTTGCGGGGGTTCGCGTTCACGTCGGCGTCGGGAGCGAGCACGAGCGAGGCGCCGGCGCTGCGCACCGCGCGGGCGACCCGGGCGCCAACCTCGGCCGTGTAGTCGAGGTCGTCGATGCGGCCGAGGACCGCGGCCCCGGGGTAGGGAGCGCCGTCCACGTAGTGCAGGCGGGTGACCTCGCCGCCCTCCTCGTCGATGGCGACGAGCGCGTCCGGGCGGGCCTCGCGCAGCGAGCGGCCGAGCGCGCGCAGCTGGTCGGCATCGCGCACGTTCTCGCCGTAGATGCAGACCGAGTGCAGGCCGTCGCGCAGCGCGTCGCGGATCCACTCGGGCGCCTCGAGGCCCGGGAACCCCGGCATGAGCGTCGCGCGCACCTCGGCGCGGAGCCCCTCGGCGGGCGGGAGGACCGTGCTCCGCTCGCTCATCCCTTGACCGCCCCGCTGACGAGGCCGCTGGTCATGCGGCCCTGCACGAACAGGAAGAAGATGATGACGGGGATCGCGACGAGGGTCGACGCGGCCATCACCTGACCCCAGTCGATGGTGCGCGAGGCCGACTGCTGCACGAAGCCGCGCAGCCAGAGCGGCAGCGTGTGCGACTCCGAGTTCTGCAGGATCACCAGCGCCACCGTGAACTCGTTCCAGGCCTGCAGGAACGCGTAGACACCGCTCGCCACCAGGCCCGGCGCGAGCAGCGGGAAGGTGATGCGCAGGAAGGCCTGCGTGCGGCTCAGACCGTCGACCATCGCCGCCTCCTCGAGGTCGGCGGGGACGCCGGCGACGAAGCCGCGCAGCATCCAGATCGTGAACGGCACCACGGCCGCGATGTAGATGATGCTGACGCCGATCACCGAGTTGAGGAGGTTCAGCGAGTCCATCAGCTTGTACTGCGCGATGAACATGCCCTCGGCGGGGAGCATCTGGATGAAGAGCACGGCGAGCACGAAGCTGCGGCGGCCCTTGAACCGGAAGCGGCTGATCGCGAGCGCCGCGAGGAACGCGAATGCGAGGCAGACGATCACGGTGACCAGGGCGATGAGGACGCTCATGCCGAGCGCGGGGAAGAACGTGCCGCCCTCGAGGATCTTCGCGAAGTTGGCGAAGGAGCCGCCGAACGGCAGCAGCGTCGGGGTGGTCTGATCGAGCGTCACCGCCGGCAGCAGCGACGAGTTCAGCATCCAGTAGACGGGGAACACCCAGATCGCCGAGAGCACGACGCCGAGCACGGCGAAGAGCGTTCGGGCGGTGCGGCGGCTGGTGCCGCGACGGGCGGGGGCGGTGGCGCGGCGGGGCGCTGCGATGCTCATCGTCCCTCGTCCTCCTTGATCAGATTGCGGACATAGGCCCAGCTGAGGGCGATGGTGAGCAGCAGGACGAAGATCGACATGGCGCTCGCCATCGCGAAGTCGCTGGATCCGATCCCGAGCTGGTAGATGTACGTGCCGAGCACGTCGGTCTGGCTGGCGATCGAGCCGCGATCCTGCAGCATTTTGATCTGCGTGAAGACGCGCAGATCCCAGATGATCTGGAGCAGCATGACGATGCCGAGCACCGGCTTGATGACCGGGAGGATGATGAGGCGCAGGCGCTGCCAGGCCGAGGCACCGTCCATCTGAGCGGCCTCGAGCACCTCGCCGGGCACCTGGGTGAGGCCGGCGTAGATCGAGAACGCGACGAAGGGGACGCTCATCCAGACCACGACGATGAGCGCGACGAAGAAGAACGAGAGCGGGTTCTGCAGCCAGTTGTGGCCGTCGAACGGGAGCCCGAGACCGGTGAGCACCCAGTTCACGAGGCCGCGGCGCCAGTCGAAGATCCAGTTCCAGATGGTCATGGCGGCGACCACGGGGGTGGCCCAGGCGAGCAGCAGCGAGATCTGCAGGGTGATCCGCACCCAGGTCGCGGCGGCCTGCATGAGCAGGGCGAGTCCGAGGCCGACGGCCATGGTGACGGCGGCCGTGATGAGGCAGAACAGCACCGAGCGGATCACGACGATCCACGTCTCGGCGGAGGTGAACAGCTCGGCGTAGTTCGCGAACCACACGAACTCCGGCGGCTTGCCGAACTGCTGCGCGAGGCCGAAATGCTGCATCGAGGTGATCAGCTGCCACACGATGGGGTAGCCGAGCGCGAGCAGCACGATGAGGGTCGCCGGGAGCAGCAGCGCGTACGGCACGAACGTCGACGGACGGCGCGGCTTGCGAACGGTGGGTTCGGAGCTCATCGAGCGGCCTTTCTTGATGTGGGGGAGGGGAGGGGATCGTCGTCCTGCGCGACGGGCCCGTCATCCTGCGCGACGGAGGAGTCGCAGGATCTCGATCGGATCCTGCGACTCGTTCCTCGCGCAGGATGACGGTTCGTTCCTCGCGCAGGATGACGCTGAGGGCTACGCCCTCGGCGTCACTTCTGGTTGAGCAGCGCGTCGAGCTTGGCGTTGGTGTCCTTCGCCAGCTTCTCGAGATCGTTCGAGTCGCGGATCTGCGAGAAGAACTCCTCCATGATGTTCTTCGCCTCGATCGACGCCCAGCCCGGCGCGGCCGGGGTCAGCTTCGAGTTGGAGGCCGACTCGACGAGGGCCTTCGCGAACTGGTCGTCGCCGAGCGAGGAGGTGTACTCCTGGTTCGCCGGGCCGAGGCCGTTCTTGCCGAGCATCTCCTGGTACTCCTTGGAGAAGATGATCCGCATCAGGTCCTTGGAGAGCGCGGGCTCCTTGGTCGCGGCCGAGATGCCGATGTTCGAGCCGCCGGCGAAGACCGGGGCGGGCTTGCCGTCGTTGCCCGGGAGCACGAAGGTGCCGAAGGTAGCGTCGTTCCACACGCGGGTCGGCTCGCCCTTGTCGTCCTTCTTCAGGTCGCCGATCGACCAGTGCGCCCAGCCCGGCGCCATGATCGTGGCGGCGCTCAGCGACAGGTTCTGCGTGACCTGGCCGGCCTCGTCCTTGACCTCGTCCGAGTCGTTGAGGAACTGGTACTGGTTCGCGTCCTTGGCATCGTTCGGTGCCTTCGATGCGGTGCGGTAGAGCTCCTGCAGCTGCTGGAGGCCCTTCAGCGACTCGGGGGAGTCGAGGGTGGCCTTCCACTTGCCGTCCTTCAGCTGGGCGATGTCGCCGCCGTTGGCGAAGATCCACGAGACGCCGTCGCGCCAGTCCTGGCCGCCCAGGTAGAAGCCCGAGAAGTTCTTGATCCCCTTCGGGTTCTTCTCGGCGATCGTCTTGACCGCCGCGTTGAACTCGTCGAGGGTCTTGGGCACCTGCTGTCCCGCGGCGCTCCAGATGTCCTTGCGCATGAACATGTAGCGCGACCCGAAGTAGTAGGGGAGCGTGTAGTTCTTGCCGTCGACCTTGCCGGCGTCGACGAACGACTGCAGCAGGTTCTTGCCGCCGAGCTCGTCGGTGATGTCGCTCACGTCGAGGAACGCGCCGACGTTGGTGAAGGTCGGCGACTGGGTGTTGCCGATCTCGGTGACGTCGGGGGTGTTGTTCTTGTCGGGCAGCGAGGTGGTCAGCTTGGTGACGATGTCGCCCCAGGTCTGCTCCTCGATCTTGAGCTCGGCCCCGGTCTTCTTCGTGAACTCCTTCTTGAGGTAGTCGCGGAGCTCCTTGGGGGTGTCGGCGCCGATGACCCACATGGTGATCGACTTGCCCTTGTTGTCGCTGCCAGCGGTGTTCGCGCTGCCCTGCGAGCAGCCCGAGAGCACGAGAGCCGAAGCGACGGCCGCGGCGGCGAGGCCGACGAGCGTTCTCTTCTTCATGGTGATTCCTTTCTGGGGTGCGGTTCCGGCGGTGCCGGTCCGCGAGGTGTTGCGTCGGTGAGGTCTGCGCCCGCGGCCGGGGCCCGGGCGGTGGATCAGGTGATGCCGAGCTGCGCCTGCAGCACGAGCGCCGTGGCGCCGCGCAGGATCAGGTCCGCGCCCTGGGAGCTGGTGCGGATGACGAGGCCGCGGTGCGATTCGGGGAGCGTGCGCCGCTGCAGGATCTCGAGGGTGGCGTCGGCGAGCACGTCGCCGACGAGCTCCTGGGGGCCGGAGAGGACGATCTCGGAGAGGTTCAGGGCGCCGACGACGAGCGCGAGCGTGCCGAGGCGCTGCCCCGCCTCGCGGAGCACGCGCTCGCGCTCGTCGTCGCCGGCTTCCGCGAGCGCGGCCGTGAGTCCGGGGACCGACAGCCAGTGCTCGAGCACCTGCTCGCGGGAGTAGGGGGCGTCGAGCGGGAGGTCGGAACCGACCATCACCTGCCCGATCTCGCCGCCGGCGAAGCTGCTGCCGACGACCGGCACGCCGCCGACGATCAGCCCGGAGCCCAGGCCGTGGCCGATGGCGATGAGCATGAGGTCGTCGCCCGCGCCGCCGAAGTTGTGCTCGGCGAGCACGCCGGCGTTGCCGTCGTTGGCGACGACGGTGGGGAGGCCCGTGCGCTCCTGCAGGATCCGCTGGAGCGGCACGTCGGCCCAGCCGAGGTTCGGGGCGGTGCGCACGGTGCCCGCGTCGTCGACGACGCCCGGGGTGCCGACGCCGAGGCCGAGCAGCGAGAGCTCGGTGCGTGCGATGAGCTCGCCGGCGAGGGCGACGGTGCGCTCGACCGCGGCGTCGCCGACCGCGCCCTCGAGCGGCGCGTCGGCGCGGTGCAGGATCCTGCCGTCGAGGTCGAGCACGGCGCCGCGGAACCGGCGGTGGTCGCTGAGGTCGAGACTGACGATCGCGCGCGTGGTGCGCGCGAGATCGACGAGCATGGCGGGCTTGCCGGGGCCGGTGACCTCGCGGGTGCCGAGTTCGAGCATGAGGCCCTCGGCGGTGAGCTCGGAGACGAGGTCGGAGACGGTGACCTTGGTGAGCTGCGTCGCCCGGGCGATGTCGGCCCGGCTGGCGGGGCCGCTGCGGTAGACCGTCTGGAGCACGAGGGTCCGGTTGTGCCGTCGCGCGTCGCCGGGGAGCGCCTTCGCTCCGACGCGGAGCGCGCCGGGAGCACGCCGAGCGGGTGCGGAAGAGCGCTGCGTTGCGGGGTCCATGCGAGTTAGTAAAGCGTACAAACTAATATTGAGCAATATCGGTCGCGGAGATTTCCGATCCGTGACCGAACCGTGACCGAGACGTGGCGTTCCCGGCGTCGACTCCGAAGTCTCACCTTGAACCTGAACGTGAGCCGAGAGTGCTGCGGCGAGGGGTCTCGGCGGGCGGCGGGGCCGTTTGATACCGTGATCGGGTGTCTGCGTTCGCTTTCGGCGTCCGCGGATCCGTGTACGACGAGCAGTTAGAGGTGGGTTCCGCATGACCGAGCGCCGCAAGGCCAAACGCGCCCGCTGGGGGATCCTCGGCGCGCTCGTCATCGCCGCGACCCTGCTGACGGCACCGCCGGCGACCCCGCCCGCGGCGCACGCCGTCGACCTGCCGACCTGGGACGACGTGCAGCGCGCCAAGGCGAACCAGGCCGCGACCGATGCCAAGGTCAAGGAGATCGAGCAGCTCATCGTGAGCCAGAAGAAGGAGCTCGACCGTCTGCGCAACCTGCACAGCGACAAGATCGAGGCCAGCCGGGTCGCGGAGCAGAAGCTCGCCGAGGCCGCGGGTCGGGCGAAGACGCTCGAAGATGCGGCCGCGGCGAGCAAGAAGGAAGCCGATCGGGCGAAGGAGCAGGCGGCCGCGCTCGTGTCGCAGATGTACCGCTCGGGCGGCGTCGACCGCAACCTCGAGCTGTTCCTCGACTCCAACAAGGACACCGCCGACGCGCTGCTCGGTCGCCTCGCCTCGATGTCGAAGGCCACCGAGCGCAACACCGTGATCTCGGAGCAGGCCGAGCAGAGCACCAACAACGCCGACTCGCTGAGCAAGCAGGCCGAAGCCGCGAAGGCCGAGCGGGACCGCCTCGCCAAGGAGGCGGACGTCGCCGAGAAGGCCGCAGCGACCGCGGTGCAGAACCAGGGCGAGGTCGTGCGCAAGCAGGAGGCGCAGATCCAGGTCCTCGAGACCCAGCTCGCCGCCCTGCAGGACAAGACCACCAAGACGGTCGCCGGCTACCAGGAACGCCTGCGCCAGGAAGCCGAGGCGGAGCGCAAGCGGATCGAGGCCGAGAACCGCCGGCTGGCCGAGGAAGAAGAGCGGCGGCGCCGCGAGCAGGAGAACAACGGCGGGAACAATGGCGGCAACCCGCCCGTCAACCCCAACCCCGGGGGCGGCAACAACGGCAGCAGCAACGGCTGGCTGATTCCGGTCACCGGCTACTACGTCTCCGAGGGCTTCCGCCCGCCGGGCCGCCCCGACCACACCGGCATCGACCTCGCGACCGCGTACGGCACCCCGATCCGCGCCGCGATGTCGGGTACCGTGGCGTCCGCCTACTGGGATCCCTGTGGCGGCAACATGGTCAGCATCAACCACCCCAACGGCTGGCAGACCCGTTACGCCCACATGGCGAGCTGGTCGCTCGTCGGCAACGGCCAGACCGTGCAGCGCGGCCAGACCGTCGGCTACGTCGGCAGCACCGGCTGCAGCACCGGCCCGCACCTCCACTTCGAGATGCGACCCAACCAGGACAACGGCTGGTACGACTTCGTGAACCCGGCGTTCGTCATCAACTTCTAAGACGGGCGGGTACGCCGAAGGGGGCGGGGATCATGCGATCCCCGCCCCCTTCGACGTACCGGAGCCATGCGGCTCCGCGGGCTCAGTGGCCCTCGGCCTGCAGGCGCTCCTGAGCTTCGACGATCAGCTGCTCGGCGTCGGCGGCCGAACCCCAGGCGTCGACCTTGACCCACTTGCCGGGCTCGAGATCCTTGTAGTGCTCGAAGAAGTGCTCGATCTCCTTGCGGGTGTACTCCGGGATATCGGCGACGTCCTGGATGTGCGCCCAGCGCGGATCCTTGTGCTGCACCGCGATGACCTTGTCGTCGCCGCCGGCCTCGTCGCTCATCTTGAGCACGCCGACCGGACGCACCTTGATGCCCACGCCGGGGAACACCGGGTAGTCGAGCAGCACGAGCACGTCGAGCGGATCGCCGTCCTCGCCGAGGGTCTCCTCGAAGAAGCCGTAGTCGGTGGGGTAGACGAAGCCCGTGTAGAGCACGCGATCGAGGTACACCCGGCCGGTCTCGTGGTCGACCTCGTACTTGTTGCGGCTCCCCTTGGGGATCTCGATGACGGCGTCGAATGCTGCGGTCATGTGCGGCTCCTTGCGATGTGTTGCGGTGGATCGTGGCTCGGCACGGCGTGCGTGCCGGGATCCGGGCGCGCCGGATCACGGGTCAAGCGTACCCGGACCCCGGCCGCTGTTCCGTGGCTCAGACGTAGAAGTTGAAGCGGGAGAACGCGTAGTCGTGCCACTCGCCGCGGAGCTCGATGGGGCGCCAGCCGGTGTCCGTGCCCAAGCGCTTCCCGGTCTGCGTCGACATGACGAGGAACGCGACCCGATCCTGCGGTGCGGCGTACAGCGAGAGGTAGAGCTCGCCGACGTTCAGGCCGGTCCCGGGGCCGAGCTGCTGGACCGCGTCGAAGTTGCCGGCGAGCAGCTCGCCGTAGAGCCAGCCGTGGTACTCGGGCGGGGTGTTCCAGTGCCGGTTCCACACGCGGCTCAGCGAAGAACCCGTCGCGCGCACCTTCCAGACGCCGAAGGAGTCGCCGAAGAGCTGTAACCACCCGCGCTGTTGGAACACCCAGCCGAGCAGCGCGGCGAGGCCGATGCTCATGACGCAGGCGAACGGGAAGAAGATGATCGCGGCGGCGAGACCGCTCCGGATCGCGAGCCCGACGGTGCCGATCACGGAGAGCACCAGGAGGACGCCGCCGATGATGAGCGCCATGGTCCAGAAGTTCGCGTGGCTCTTGCGGATGCGCGGATCGGAGTTCAGCTGGGCCTGGGTATCGAGATAGCCGCCGTACATGGTGGCCTCAGCCTACTGAACCGTCTGCGGAAACGGGAAACGGGAAACGCGAGACGTGAACCGGGCGGACGTCGGGCCTACGGGACGACATAGGCGCCGAGCTGGGACTGCACGTCCTGGCTGACGGCCCCGGTGCCGCCGAGCACGACGACCTTGCGCGGGGCGAGGCGGCCCAGCTCCGACTGCACCGCGAGGGGGATCGCGTCGGGGCGCACGTAGAGGACGGGTCCGCCACGGGCGCCTGCGGCCGCGGCGCCCGAGAGCGCATCCGGGAAGTCTAGACCGCTCGTGAGGTAGACGACGGGGACGCCCGGCGCGTACTCGGCCTGCGAGAGCGCGGTGGAGGTGGCGAAGCGATCCGGTCCGGCCGCGCGGGTCACGGGCCCCGCAGTGTAGGCCTGCACCCGGGCCTGGACCGCAGGGGTGACGACCCCGGTGCCGCCGACGACGACGATCCGGCTCGGCTTGAGCCGCTCGAGTTCCGCGGCGATCTCGCCCGGGACCGAGTCGGGCCGCACCATCAGCAGCGGCCCCCCGTTCGTTCCGGCCACACCGCCGGCGGGAAGCGAGTCCGGGAAGTCCAGGCCGTTCGCGATGTAGGCGACCGAGGCGCCCTGGGCGAAGGTCGCGCGCGACACCGCCGCGGAGGTTCCGAACCGGTCGGCGCCCGACAGACGGCTCACCGCGCCCGCGGTGGAGGACTTCAGCTGCGCTTCGACCGCGGAGGAGACGACGCCCGTGCCGCCGAGGACGACGATGCGCTGCGGCTTCAGCCGCTGGAGCTCGGAGGCGATCGCGGCCGGGATCGATCCCGGGCGGACGAGCAGCACCGGGCCCTGTCCCGTCCCGGCGGCTGCCGAGCCGGAGAGCGCGTCGGGGAAGTCGAGCCCGTTCGCGACGTAGGCGACCGGGACTCCCGCCGAGAAGGTTCCGCGCGAGACCGCTGCCGAGGTCTCGTACCGGTCGAGTCCGGCCAGGCGCGACGCCTGCGGGCCCTGCGGGTCCGATGCCGGGGTGCCGAGCCGCCAGAAGCGGGAGCCGGCCGGCGGCACCCACTCGTGCCGGCTGACCGTCAGATCGCTGCCCGCGGCGTTCGAGTCGACCACGTCGTAGCGGCCGCCGCCCAGGTTCCGCACCACGATGGCGGTGTGCAGCGGCCACGCGCCGTCGCTGTCGCCGACCTGGATGATGTCGCCCATGACGACGCCCGGACCGCCGGCGACCTCGATGCCCTCCTTGGCGAAGCCGGCCTGGTAGCCCGGCGCGGGGTTCTTGCCGAACACCAGGATCGAGATGCAGTTCACGAACTGCTTGCACTGTCCGCCGGCCCAGTCGCTCAGATACATGCCGGCTTCGCGGCAGGCGACGTTCCCCGGCTTCCCGACGTACGTGAGGGCCTTCCGAGCGAGTCGGGCGTTCTCGACGCGGGACGGGACGCCCGCCGCAGCCATCCGCTGCGACTGCGGGGCTCCGGGCGCGGGCTCGGTGCCGGCGGGCGCGGAATCGGTCGGGATCTGCGGCAACCAGGGCTCGTCGGCGGAAGCGGGATCGGCCACGGCCGCGATCGGGCTGAGCAGCGCCGCGCCGACGAGGACGGCCGCGATGACGGTGCGTGCACTGCGGGACACAGACGACTCCTGGGCTCGGGGAGGGGCGCCGGATGCGCGGAAGAGCGCTGACGCACGGGAATGCACAGTCTAGAAGGGGTCGGCCCTGAACGCGAGGCTCCGCCTGCGGTGAAGTCGCTCAGCCGATCGGCACGTAGGCGACCACGTGCAGGCCGGTGGAGTCCGACGGAACGAGGCGGTGGTGCTCGAAACGGCGCTCGCCGTCGGGCAGCACGAAGACGCGGGTGCGCGAGGTGAAGCGCTCGATCGCGTGCTCAGCCCACTGGGTACGGAAGTCGGGGCTGGCGTCGCGCAGCCGGGCCACGAGCGACCGGTGCCGGTCGGAGCTCAGCCGCACGCCCGATTCGGTGCGGAACTCCGCGAGGAAGCTGCGGCTGTCGCGCTCCCAGTCCGGCAGCATGCTCCGCAGCCGGGGATCCGTGTAGACCAGCCAGATCAGGTTGCGGTCCTCGGGGGCCAGCGCGGCGATCGGCGGGTAGAGCTCCGCGTATCCGGCGTTCCACCCGACGATCGCCCAGTCGGCCGCCACGATGAACGCGGGGAAGGGGAGCGCGTCGACCAGGTGCTGCAGGTGCTCCGGGGCGGTCTCGGGCGACGGTTCCTCGGATTCCTCCGCGGGGGCCGCGAGGGCGACGACGTAGTCCGTCTCGTCGGGCGAGAGGTGCAGCACGCGGGCCACCGCCGCGAGCACCTGGTGCGAGACGTTGATGTCGCGCCCCTGCTCGAGCCAGGTGTACCAGCTCACGCTGACCCCGGCGAGCGCCGAGATCTCCTCGCGGCTCAGCCCGGTCTCGCGCCTGCGGGCGCCCTGGGGGAGCCCGAGATCGGCGCGACGCAGCGCACGTCTGCGGGTGGCGAGGAACTCGCCCAGCTGCTCGCGGCGGGGGGTGCGCGGTCGGATCACGAGCCAACAGTACTCCCAGTACCGGTACTCGCCGTAACTTTGCGATCCCCGCGAACTCCGACAAAATGCGGAGCATGGTCATCTATCGTTCCCACACGGTCACCCACGGACGCAACATGGCGGGCGCCCGAGCGCTGTTCCGCGCCGCCGGCGTCAACGGTGCCGATCTCGGCCGCAAGCCGATCATCGCGGTCGCGAACTCGTTCACCGAGTTCGTCCCGGGGCACACGCACCTCGCCCCCGTCGGACGCATCGTCTCGGACGCGATCACCGCCGCGGGCGGCATCCCGCGCGAGTTCAACACCATCGCGGTCGACGACGGCATCGCGATGGGTCACGGCGGCATGCTCTACTCGCTGCCCTCGCGCGACCTGATCGCCGACTCGGTCGAGTACATGACCAACGCGCACTGCGCCGACGCGCTCATCTGCATCTCCAACTGCGACAAGATCACCCCGGGCATGCTGCTCGCGGCGCTCCGCCTCAACATCCCGACCGTGTTCGTCTCGGGCGGCCCGATGGAGTCGGGTCGCGCCGTGCTCGCGAACGGTATGGTGCGCACGCTCGACCTCGTCGACGCGATCTCCGAGGCCGTGAACGAGAACGTCTCCGACGAGGACATCCAGAAGATCGAGGAATCGGCCTGCCCGACCTGCGGCTCCTGCTCGGGCATGTTCACCGCGAACTCGATGAACTGCCTGACCGAGGCGATCGGCCTGTCGCTGCCCGGCAACGGCTCGACGCTGGCCACGCACACCGCGCGCCGCGCGCTGTACGAGAACGCGGGAGCGCTCGTCGTCGACATCACCAAGCGCTACTACGAGGGCGACGACGCCTCGGTGCTGCCGCGCAACATCGCGACCCCGGCGGCGTTCGAGAACGCCATGGCGCTTGACATCGCGATGGGCGGATCGACCAACACGATCCTGCACCTGCTCGCGGCGGCGCACGAGGCGGGCGTGGAGTTCGGCCTGGACGAGATCGACGCGGTCTCGCGCCGCGTGCCCTGCCTCGCGAAGGTCGCCCCCAACGTGGCGAACGGCAAGACCTACTACATGGAGGACGTGCACCGCGCCGGCGGCATCCCCGCGCTCCTCGGCGAGCTGCGCCGCGGCGGCATGCTCGACGACCAGGTGCACACCGTGCACTCGGCGACGCTCGGCGAGTGGCTCGACGAGTGGGACGTGCGCGGCGGCAAGGCCAGCGACGAGGCGTTCGAGCTCTGGCACGCGGCTCCCGGCGGCAAGCGATCCTCGACCGCGTTCTCGCAGTCGGAGCGCTGGCGCGACCTCGACCTCGACGCCGAGAACGGCTGCATCCACAGCGTCGAGCACGCCTATTCGAAGGACGGCGGCCTCGGCGTGCTGCGCGGCAACCTCGCCGTCGACGGCGCGGTCGTCAAGACCGCCGGCGTCGACGAGTCGATCTGGACCTTCTCGGGACCCGCCGTGGTCTGCGAGTCGCAGGACGAGGCCGTCGAGAAAATCCTGAACAAGCAGGTGACCGAGGGCGACGTCGTCGTGATCCGCTACGAGGGCCCGAAGGGCGGCCCCGGCATGCAGGAGATGCTCTACCCGACCTCGTTCCTCAAGGGACGCGGCCTCGGCAAGGCCTGCGCGCTCGTCACCGACGGCCGCTTCTCGGGCGGCACCTCGGGGCTCTCGATCGGGCACGTCTCGCCGGAGGCGGCCGCGGGCGGCGTCATCGCCCTCGTCGAGGACGGCGACATCGTGTCGATCGACATCCCCACCCGCAAGCTCGCCCTCGACGTGCCGCAGGAGGAGCTCGATCGTCGACGCGCCGAGCTCGAGGCGAACGGCGGATACCGCCCGAAGAGCCGCGTGCGCGAGGTCTCGCCGGCGCTGCGTGCCTACGCGGCGTTCGCGCAGTCGGCCGACAAGGGCGCGGTGCGGGTGGTCCCCGAGCCGGGCGAGACGATCACGTTCTGAGCGCGGGATCATGACCCCCAGGCTCCCACCGCTCGATCCGGCGGTCGCCGAGATCCGGCTCGCGCTGCGGCGCGCGCTGGGGTCCGGCGAGTCCGCCGTCGCGCGGCGGTCCGACGTTCCGCTCGCGCTCGTCGCGCTGTCCGGCGGCGCCGACTCGCTCGCGCTCGCGGCGGCGGCGGCCCACGAAGCGCGGGCGGGCGGGCACCGCTTCGGCGCCGAGGTCGTGGACCACGGACTGCAGGAGGGATCCGCCGACGTCGCCGAGCGCGCCGCCGGGCAGGCGCGAGCGCTCGGCCTCGATCCGGTGCTCGTGCGACCGGTCGACGTCGATGCCGCGGATCCCGACGGCCCGGAGGCCGCCGCCCGACGCGCCCGGTACGCCGCGCTCGAGGCCGCGGCCGACGAGACGGGCGCGGCGGCGATCCTCACCGCGCACACGCGCGACGACCAGGCCGAGCAGGTGCTGCTCGGCCTCTCGCGCGGCTCGGGCACGCGATCCATCGCGGGGATCCCCCCGCGCCGCGGCCGGATCCTGCGCCCGCTGCTCGGTGTTCCGCGGTCCAGCACCGAGGCCGCCTGCGCGGCGCAGGGGCTGGATCCCTGGACCGATCCGCAGAACGCGGATCCCGCCTTCGCCCGGGTGCGCGCCAGGATCTCGGTGCTGCCCGTCCTGGAGCGGGAGCTGGGCCCCGGCGCGGCCGCGGCGCTCGCCCGCAGCGCCGAGCAGGCGCGCGAGGACGCGGACGCGCTCGACGGGATGGTCGACGAGTGCATCGAGGAGCTGGTCGAGTTCGCCGAGGCGGGGATCGCGGTGCTGATCCCCGCGCTCGCCGCGAACCCGGCGGCGATCCGGCACCGGGTGATCCGTCGGGTGGCGCGCGACGAGTTCGGCGCCCTGCTCTCGCGGACCCACACGCTCGAGATCGATCGGCTGATCACCGAGTGGCGCGGTCAGGGACCGCTCACCGTCCCCGGCGCTACAGTAGTTCGTGCCGGTGAGCGCCTCGTGTTCACCGCCGCCACCCCTTTCGAGCGAGAGCAGGAGTCACATGGACGCGTCCCACCTCGGCGATGACCTCACGGTCGTGCTGCACACCGAAGCCGAGCTGCACGCACGGCTGGCGGAGCTGGCGCGCGAGATCGAAGCCGACTACCGGGACGAGCCGCCGCTGCTCGTCGGCGTCCTCAAGGGCGCCGTCATGGTCATGGCGGATCTCTCGCGCGAACTCCGATTCCACGCCGAGATGGACTGGATGGCCGTCAGCTCGTACGGCGCCGGCACCAAGTCGAGCGGCGTCGTCAAGATCATGAAGGACCTCGACGCCGACCTCACCGGCCGCGACGTGCTCATCGTCGAGGACATCATCGACTCCGGGCTCACGCTGTCCTGGCTGAAGGAGAACCTCGAGAGCCGCGGCGCGAAGTCGGTGCGCATCTGCACCATGCTGCGCAAGCCTGAGGCGATGAAGGTCGACCTCGAGGTCGACTACGTCGGCTACGACATCCCCGTCGACTTCGTCGTCGGCTACGGGCTCGACTACGCCGAGCGCTACCGCAACCTGCGCGACGTCGCGATCCTCGCACCGCACGTCTACAGCGAGTAACCCGGCGATTCAGGGCCGTTCCTCGGTTCGCCCTCGGCGGAAGCCGGGGGCGTTGTCAGACCGGACGGCTACGCTTGCACTCGTGAAGTCCGGTGCGGCACGCGCCGCATCGGCATCGCGGTCGAATCGACATGCGGCGGACGGGCTGAGCTCAGCGCACCCGCCGGACCCAGAAAGGGCCCAACGTGGCTGAGACACTGTCCAAGGGGAAGAAGCTGTTCCGCGGCCCCCTGATCTACTTGATCCTCGCGCCCATCATCGTGCTGGTCGGGTGGATGCTGATCATGGGCGGCGGGTCGCGCGAGGTGAAGACCGAGCGCGGACTCGAACTGCTCTCCGAGGGCAAGGTCAAGCAGGCCGAGATCATCGACGGCGACCAGCGCGTCAACCTCACGCTGACCTCCGTCGACAAGAAGGCGGGCACCGACGAGGTCTTCTTCTACTACGTCGGCCCGCGCGGCGAGTCCGTGGTCGAAGCGGTCACCAAGGCCGCTCCGAAGGACGGCTACACCGACCAGGTGCCGCAGCCGAACCCGCTGTGGTCGCTGCTCGGCTTCCTGCTGCCGGTGCTGCTCATCGGCCTGTTCTTCTGGTGGATGCTGTCGTCCATGCAGGGCGGCGGCAACAAGGTCATGCAGTTCGGCAAGTCGCGGGCGAAGCTCGTCTCGAAGGAGGCACCCACCGTCACCTTCGCGGACGTCGCGGGCGCCGACGAGGCGGTCGAAGAACTGCACGAGATCAAGGACTTCCTGCAGGACGCCTCGCGCTTCCAAGCGGTCGGGGCCCGGATCCCCAAGGGCGTGCTGCTCTACGGTCCTCCCGGCACGGGCAAGACCCTGCTGGCGCGCGCGGTGGCCGGCGAGGCCGGTGTGCCGTTCTACTCGATCTCGGGATCCGACTTCGTCGAGATGTTCGTCGGCGTCGGCGCGAGCCGCGTGCGCGACCTCTTCAAAGAGGCCAAGGCAAACGCCCCGGCCATCATCTTCGTCGACGAGATCGACGCGGTCGGCCAGCGCCGCGGCCAGGGCATGGGCGGCGGCCACGACGAGCGCGAGCAGACGCTCAACCAGCTGCTCGTCGAGATGGACGGCTTCGACCCCAAGACCAACGTGATCATGATCGCGGCGACCAACCGCCCCGACATGCTCGACCCCGCGCTGCTGCGCCCGGGCCGCTTCGACCGCCAGATCGGCGTCGACGCCCCCGACATGGCCGGCCGTCGCAAGATCCTCGAGGTGCACTCGGCGGGCAAGCCGCTGTCCAAGAACGTCGACCTCGACGTCGTCGCGCGCAAGACCCCCGGGTTCTCGGGCGCCGATCTCGCGAACGTGCTCAACGAGGCCGCGCTGCTCACGGCGCGCTCGCACGCGCAGCTCATCGACAACCGGGCGCTCGACGAGGCCATCGACCGCGTGGTCGCGGGCCCCCAGCGACGCACCCGGGTGATGAAGGATCAGGAGAAGCTGATCACGGCGTACCACGAGGGCGGTCACGCGCTCGTCGCCGCCGCGCTCAACCACACGGATCCGGTCACCAAGATCACGATCCTGCCCCGCGGCCGCGCGCTCGGCTACACCATGGTCATCCCGCTGGAAGACAAGTACTCGATCACTCGCAACGAGCTGCAGGATCAGCTCGCCTACGCCCTGGGCGGTCGCGTCGCGGAGGAGCTCGTGTTCCACGATCCCACCACCGGCGCGGGCAACGACATTGAGAAGGCCACGAGCACGGCGCGCAAGATGGTCACCGAGTACGGCATGTCGGCCTCGGTCGGTCCGGTCAAGCTCGGCCAGGCCCAGGCCGGAGCGTTCCTCGGCGAGTACGGACAGAACCGCGACTACTCCGAGGGCATCGCGGTGGAGATCGACGCCGAGGTGCGCGCGCTCATGGAGCAGGCGCACAACGAGGCCTACGAGGTGCTCGTGCTCAACCGCGACATCCTCGACGATCTGGCGCGCGAGCTGCTCGTGAAGGAGACGCTCGACCACATCCAGATCGCCGAGATCTTCCGCGACGTGAAGAAGCTCCCCGAGCGCCCCACCTGGCTCTCGCACCAGGAGCGCCCGGTCTCCGATCGCCCGCCCATCGCGGTCCCCGCCTCGGTCGCCACCGATGCACCGCAGGCGGCTCCGCAGGCACCGGCCGCTCCGCAGGAGCCGACCGCGCCTCCGGCCCCGCCCGTGCCGCCGGCTCCCGAAGGGCCGGGCGCCGCATCATGACCCCGAGCGTCGATCGCCCGCGCATCGCCGCCGCAGTGCGGGAGCTGCTGACGGCGATCGGCGAGGATCCCGACCGCCACGAGCTCGCGAGCACCCCCGCTCGCGTGGCCGACGCCTACGCCGAGTTCTTCTCCGGCGTGGGCGTCGACCCGTCGGTGCACCTCGCCGACGCCGTGCCGGTGGGGGACCGCCCCGGCGAGCTCGTGCTGCTGCGCGACATCGCCCTGCGCTCGGTCTGCGAGCACCACCTGCTGCCGTTCCGCGGGCGCGCCCACATCGCCTACCGACCCGCCGAACGAGTGGTCGGGCTCAGCGCGCTCCCGCGCGTCGTCGAGACCCTCGCTTCGCGGCCCCAGGTGCAGGAACGGCTCGGCGAGCAGATCGCCCAGGTGCTCGAGGACGGTCTCGATCCCGCCGGCGTGCTGGTCGTGCTCGAGGCCAGCCACGGCTGCGTCGCCGATCGCGGCGTGCGCCAGGCCGATGCCGTCACCGTCACCATCGCCTCCCGCGGGGAGCTCGCCGAACCGGCGGCCCGCGCCGAGATCATGGTCCTGCTCGGAAAGCCGGCCGATGACTGAGGTCATGGGCGTGCTCAACGTCACGCCCGACTCGTTCAGCGACGGGGGCCGCTTCGACGCGCTCGACGCCGCGATCGCGCGCGGCCGGGAGCTCGTCGCGCAGGGCGCCACCATCGTCGACGTCGGCGGCGAGTCGACCCGTCCGGGCGCCGAAGCGGTGCCTCCGAGCGAGGAGCAGCGTCGCGTCGTCCCCGTGATCCGCGCCCTCGCCGAGTCCGGAATCCGCATCTCGATCGACACGATCCACGCCGAGACCGCCGAGGCCGCGGTCGCCGCCGGTGCCTCGATCGTCAACGACGTCTCGGGCGGCCTGCACGACCCGCGCATGGCCGAGGCCGTCGCCGCGTCCGGCGCCGAGTTCGCGATCGGGCACTGGCGGGGGATCCCCGACCCGGCGCACGGCCGATCCGGCTACGTCGACGTGGTCGGCGAGATCCGCGAGGCGCTGGCGCGCTCGGCGGAGCGCGCGGTCGCCGCGGGAGTCGACGCCCGGCGCATCATCCTCGATCCCGGCCTCGGCTTCGATAAGACCGCCGAACAGGGCTGGCGGCTGCTCGCGCAGCTGCGCGAGCTCGGCGGACCCGAAGCGCGCATCCTGGTGGGCATCTCGCGCAAGCGGATGCTCGGCGAACTGCTCGACGCGCTGCCGGAGGCCGCCCGCGGGGCGGGCGGGCCGATGGCGCGCGACCTCGCGACCGCCGTCACGAGCGCTCTCGCCGTCCGCGCGGGCGCGTGGGGCGTTCGCGTGCACGACGTCCCGTCGACGGTCCAGGCGCTCGCCGTGGCCGGCGCCTGGAGCGCCGCCGAGGGGACCGCGTCGACGCAGGCATTCCCGGCGGCATCCCTGCCGGTGTTCGGCGAGGCGCTGCCCTCGCAGTTCGGTGCTGTCTCCCCATCGTCATCCCGCGCGAGCCTGCGAGTCGAGGGATCCGATCCCGCGCCGGCGCCCCGCTTCGACGGCGACCTGATCCGTCTCTCGGGACTCGAAGTCCGGGCCCACCACGGCGTCTTCGACTTCGAGCGCGAGCAGGGCCAGCGCTTTCTCATCGACGCCGAGGTCTCGGTCGATCTCGGCGCGGCCGCGCGCAGCGACGAGCTGTCCCGCACCGTGCACTACGGCGAACTGGCCGAGGCCATCTCGGCAGCGGTCGAACGGGACCCGGTCGACCTCATCGAGACGGTCGCCGAACGCGCGGCCGACGTCGCGCTGAGCTTCGACGGCGTGCGCGCCGTCCGTCTCACCGTGCACAAGCCCGAAGCGCCCATCGACCTGCCCTTCGGTGACGTGTCGGTCACGGTCGTCCGCGCCGCGGCCGGTGCCGGCACCGCTGGAGGCTCCGAATGATCGCCCAGCTCGTCCCCGTCGTGCTCGCCTTCGGCGCCAACCTCGGCGACCGCGGCGAGACCATCGCCGCGGCGCAGGCCGAGATCCTCGCGGCGCCGGGGGTCCTCAGCCTGAGCGCGTCGCCGCTGCGCGAGACGATCGCGCTCACGCTCGACGGCCCCGACCCCGACGCGCCCCGCTACATCAACGGGATCGCGCTCGCCGAGACCACGCTCGACCCGCACGCGCTGCTCGACCTGCTGCAGCGCATCGAGTCGGAGCACGGGCGCACGCGCGACGTGCGCTGGGGCGACCGCACGCTCGACATCGACCTGATCCTGTACGGCGGACGCAGCATCCGCGACGAGCGCCTCACCGTACCGCACCCGCGCGCGCACGAGCGCGACTTCGTGCTCGCCCCCTGGCTCGACCTCGATCCGCACGCCGCGCTGCCGGGCCACGGCACGGTCGCAGCGCTGCTCGAACGGATCGGCGACTCGACCACCCGGCTCGACGACGGAGGCGCGCGCTGATGCAGCGGGAGCATCGCACCTCGTGGATCTGGCTGCTCGTCTTCGGGATCGTCGGAGCCGGCGCCGGTGCGCTCGTGCAGGCCCAGCGCTCCGCCGTCGGCATGCCGCCGATCGTCCCGCCGCCGTCGCTCTCGGCCACGCTCACCGTGCTCGCCGGAGTGCTGTTGGTGCTCGGCATTCTGCTGCGCCGGGCCGTGACTCATCGGGCCGAGCGCATGGTCAACCCGTTCCACGCCGTCCGCCTGCTCGCCGCGTCGCGCGCCTCCCAATTCGTGGGCGCGCTGTTCGGCGGCTTCGGCGTCGGCGCCCTGCTGCCGCTCGGCGCGCGCAGTGTCCCCGCACCGAGCGCGACCTGGGCCCCGATCCTCGCGACCGCGATCACCGGCGCGGTGCTGCTGGTCGTCGGGATACTGGTCGAGCACTGGTGCCGCGTCCCGCCGAGCGACGACGAGGACGGCGAAGGCAGCGGCGGCGGGCCCGGCGGGGGAGCGGTCGGACGCTCGGGCGAGGAACCCGCGCCGCACGCCACCCGCACCCGACCCCGCGACATCTGAGCCGGGGCGCTCGGCGTTCGACACCGTGTGCTCAGCGCATGCGGGCCTGGCGAATGCGGTCCTGTGAGCTCGCGGGCGGATGCTTCGTCGGGCCGAGGAGCAGGTGATCTGTCGAGGACCGGGGCGACTGTCAAAGGCCGGGGAAAACCTCGCAAGTTCGCCCGGCCCTCGACAGTCGGCCCGGCCCTCGGCAATCGGCGCGTTCATCGAAGCGGTGCCGAGAGTGCCGCGCCAAACCGAACCGCGCCGAAGAGGCCCGGATCGCGCCGAAGCGCGCCGGGACCGGTGCCGCGCGCCGGGTTCGCCGTAGAGTGGGAGCGTGACAGAACCGGCGCATTCAGCATCCCCCTCCGATCAGCCCGTCGCCCGCCACGGTGCCGCGAGCGAGACCGGCGCGACCGCGTGGTTGCGGGTCTCGCCGAAGTACGCCTGGGTCGACCTGGTCGGCAACCTGATCCCCGTCGTGATCGCGGGCGGTGCCGCCTACGTGATCCCGACGTACATCCGCACCGACGTCCCCGTGCTCGTCGTCATCGCGCTGGCCGTCGTGGCAGCCGCGTTCCTCGTGAACGCGATCCTCGCCTTCCGCCGCGTGCGCGCGATGGGCTACGCGCTGCGCGAGGACGACCTCGTCTTCCGCCGCGGCATCATGTTCGAGCGCGTGGTCGCGGTGCCCTACGGCCGCCTGCAGCTGGTCGACGTCACCCGCGGGCCGCTCCTGCGCGCGCTCGGGCTCGCGAATCTCAAGTTCGTCACCGCGGCCGCGGCGACGGGCATCGCCCTGCCCGGCCTCGTCGACGCCGACGCGGAGGCGCTGCGCGACGAGCTGATCCGGCTCGCCGAGTCGCGGCGGTCGGGGCTGTGAGAGACCCCGCGGTCCCGGCTCACCCGTTCGGCCCGGCGCAGCCCGGGGGCGGAGCCCAGGGACAGCCCGCGATCCCGAGCGACGGCGAGTGGCGGCGGCTCCATCCGCTCTCGCCGCTGCTGCGCGGCGGGCTCTTCGTGCTCGTGCTGTTCGGCATCATCGTCGCGAATCTGCGCGACCAGGTGATCAGCCTGGTCATCGGCAACTCGAGCTGGAACCAGAGTCCCGAGAACGGCGGCATCGACTACATCTTCGAGCACGGTCTCGTGGTCGTGGCGCTGCTGGTCGTCGCGGGGATCATCGCGCTGGTGATCCTGTTCTCCTGGCTGTCGTACCGCTTCGCGCAGTTCCGCATCGCCGACGATGCGGTGGAGCTGCGCCGCGGCGTCCTGTTCAAGCAGCACCGCCGGGCGCCGCTCGACCGGATCCAGGCGGTGGACCTGCAGCGGCAGCTGCTGGCCCGCGTGCTCGGACTCACCCAGGTCGAGGTACAGACCGCGGGCCAGGGCGGCAAGCTGACGCTCGCTTACCTCGGGCACCGCGACGCGCAGGCCGTGCGGGAGCAGATCCTCCGTCTGGTCCGCGCGCAGACCGCCGGCACCGCGAGCGCGGATCCGGCTGCGGTGGATCCCGCAGCGGCGGCCGCGGCGGAAGGCACGGCCGGGACGGCGGACGCGACCGCGACCGCGGACGCGCAGTCCGGATCCCGCCTGCGGAACGCGCTCGACCTCGAATCGCGCGTCACCGACTTCGCCGACGACGACGTCGACCAGGGTGCGCGCATGTCGGGCACGCTCGTCACGGTGCCGCTCGGGCGCCTCGTCGGCAGCATCGTGCTCGGCTGGGGCTTCCTGGTCGCCATCGTGCTGGTGGGCGTGATCGGCGGTTTCGTGATCGCCGGGCATCCGGCGGCGCTCGCGGGCCTGATCCCGATCGTCATCGCCTCGGTCGCGGTGATCGTGAGCCACTTCAACCGAGGCTTCGGGTTCACGCTCTCGCGTTCGGACGACGCGATCCGGATCGGCGCGGGCCTCACCGCGACGCGCACCGAGACCATCCCCTTCGCGCGGGTGCACGCCGTCGACGTGCGGCAGCCGCTGCTCTGGAAGCCGTTCGGCTGGTGGCAGGTGCGGATCACCCTCGCGGGCAACGCGACCAACGGATCGGACGGCCAGAAGGTCGCCGGGATCGTGCTGCCCGTCGGCACGCTCGACGACGCGGTGCGCGTGACGCAGACGATCCTGGGCGACCGGAACTTCTTCGCGGCGAGCGGCGGCGGCGCCGAAGGCCCGCTCTCGTACGCCGTGCTGCGGGACGGGATCGCGGGTGCGGGCGGCGGCTACCTCGGTGCCGGGCCGCGCAGCGGGCTCGTGCTCTGGGCCGCGCGTCGGCGCACCGGGATCGCGGTGACCGAGCCGGGCCCGGGATCCCCGCACACGCTCGCGCTGATCCGACGCGGCGTGCTCACCCGCGGCTACGCCCTCGTGCCGCTCGCGCGAGCCCAGTCGGTGCTGCTGCACCGCACGTTCTTCCACCGCGCGCTGGGCCTCGCCCGTGTTCGGGTGCACACGGTGTTCGGGCCCGTGCCGACCGAGATCGCGGGACTCGAACTCGACCATGCCCGCCGCCTGTTCGAGCAGCTCGCGGCTCAGGCCGTGGCGGCGCAGCGCGACGACGTCGCCGGGACCCCGCGATGAGCGAGACCCGTCGCGACGGGCGGCTCGGCATCGGGATCGTCGGTGCGGGCCGCGTGGGCCCCGTGCTCGGCAACGCGCTCGCCGGAGCCGGGCACGCGATCACCGGGATCTCGGCCGTCAGCGACGAGAGCCGCGAGCGCGCGGAGGCCATGCTGCCCGGCGTTCCGGTGCTCGACGTGCCGGAGGTCGTGCGCCGCTCGGAGCTCGTGCTGTTCGCGATCCCCGGCGACGAGCTCCCCGGCCTCGTGCGCGGACTCACCGAGACCGGGGCGTGGCAGCCGGGCCAGCTCGCCGTGCACACCGCGCCCGAGCACGGCTACGGCGTGTTCGCGCCCGCGCTCGCGACGGGCGTGATCCCGCTCGCCCTGCACCCGGCGCTCGTCTTCACCGGCACGAGCCTCGACCTGACTCGGCTCGCCGAATCGACGGTCGCGGTCACGGCCCCCGCTCCGGTGCTGCCGATCGGGCAGGCGCTCGCGGTCGAGATGGGTGCGGAGCCCGTCGTGGTCGCCGAGCGGGATCGACCGGCGTACGCCGAGGCGCTCGCCGCGGCGCGCGAGTTCTCGAGCGCCGTGGTGCGGCAGGCGCTCGAAGCGCTCGACGGGATCGGCCTGGAGCATCCCGACCGGGTGATCGGCGGCCTCGTCCGCGCCTCGGTCGAGGAAGCGCTCGCGCGGGCCGTGCCGCGCGCGGAGTAGCCGCGGGCTGCGGGGCCGCGGAGCGCTCGCGCCTCAGCCCCTGCGGCGGATCGTCGCGCAGGCGGCCGACAGCACGGCGGCCGCGGCGACGGTGATCGCCATGGGCAGCGCGGTCGTCTCGCCCCAGAGCCCGACCAGCGGAGCGGCCGCGCCGCCGAGGGCGAACTGCGCGGTGCCGATCAGTGCCGACCCCGATCCGCGTGCGCTCCCGGCGCGGGCGAGCGCGAGAGCGCTCGCGTTCGACATGGTGAGGCCGGTGCCGCCCGTGAGCGCGAACGCGCAGGCGATGAAACCGGGGATCGTGAGCGCGTCCGAGAGCACGAGCGTCAGCATGCCGAGCCCGCCGAGCACGAGCAGGCCGGATCCCACGGAGAGCATGCGCGCCGGGCCCACCCGTGGGGCCAAGCGGGCGTTCACCAGGTTCGCGATGAGCAGGGCGGATGCTCCGGCGGCGAACGAGAGCGCGTACTCGATGGGCGTCATGCGCAGGAGCCGCTGGCCGATGAACGGCGATGCCGAGATGTACGAGATCATCGCGGTGAACGACAGCGCGAAGGCGAGCGTGAGCGCGACGAAGCCGCGATCCCGGATCAGTTCCCCGAAGGGCCGCAGGGCGGCGCCGACGCCGTGCGGGCGCCGCTGCTCGACGGGCAGCGACTCGGGCACCCGGCGCCACGCGAGCAGGAGCATGAGCGTCGAGATGACGGCGAGCACGGCGAGCACGCCGCGCCAGTCCCAGAGCCGGTGGGCGAAGCCGCCGAGCACGGGCGCGATCATGGGCCCGAGCCCGACCACCATGGCGATGAGGCTCAGCGCGCGCACCGCGGTGTCGCCGGTGCTGAGGTCCGCGGCGATGGCGCGCGAGAGCACGATGCCGACGGCGCCCGAGAGGCCCTGCAGCAGGCGCAGGGCGATCAGCGTGCCGATGTCCTGCACGAACACGGTCGCGATGCCGGTGAGCGCGAACACCGCGAAGCCCGCGAGCAGCACGGGGCGGCGACCGAGCGAGTCGGAGAGCGGACCGAGCAGCAGCTGTCCGAGGCCGACGCCGAAGAAGAACAGCGAGAGCGTCAGCTGCACCGACGACGCCGAGGCGTGCAGTTCGCTCGCGATGCTCGGGATCGACGGGATGTAGAGGTCGGTGGCGACCGCGCTCACGGCGGCGAGCAGGCCGAGCGCGGCGAGGAGTCCCGGAGTCAGGCGGGGTTGCGCAGTGCTCACGGTGCTCCTCCTTCGGCGGCCCACCCGCTCGCCTGAATCGTATACGATCGTCCGGTCCGTGCGGTGCTTGTCCATGTGCACAAGCGGGCGACTCCGCGCGCACGGTTCGGCGTCATCGCCCTCGCGTAGACTGATCCGGTGCGCCCGGGCCGGGTCCCGCGCGCCGCATCAGAGCACAGCATGGAGGATCCCGCCCAAATGAGCGAGCAGACCGCACCCGAAACGCACGTCGAAACCGAAGCAGAGGTCTTCGAGCAGAAGCGCGTGCGCCTCGAGAAGCGCGACAAGCTCAATGCCGGCGCCGACCTGGCGGGCGGCGCGTACCCCGTCTCGGTCCCCGTGACCACCACGATCCCCGCCGTGCGCGCGAAGTTCGGCGAGCTCGTCGCCGGCGACGAGACCGGCGAGATCGTCGGCATCGCCGGCCGCGTCGTGTTCCAGCGCAACACCGGCAAGCTGTGCTTCGGCTCGCTGCAGGCGGGGAACGGCGAGCGGATCCAGGTGATGGTGAGCCTCGCCGAGGTCGGCGAGGACTCGCTCGCGAGCTACAAGGAGCTCGTCGACCTGGGCGACCACCTGTTCGTCAGCGGCGAGGTCATCTCGAGCCGCCGCGGCGAGCTCTCGATCATGGTCACGGAGTGGCGGATCGCCGCCAAGGCCATCGCCCCGCTGCCCAACATGTACACGGAGCTGAACGAGGAGACCCGGGTCCGCCAGCGTTACCTCGACCTCATCCAGCGCGAGCAGGCGCGCCGCAACGTCGTCACCCGCGCCCGCACCATGGCGAGCCTGCGCCGGACCTTCGCCGATCGCGACTTCATCGAGGTCGAGACGCCCATGCTGCAGACCATGCACGGCGGCGCATCGGCGCGTCCGTTCGTCACCCACTCCAACGCCTTCGACACCGAGCTCTACCTGCGCATCGCGCCCGAGCTCTTCCTCAAGCGCGCCGCGGTCGGCGGCCTCGAGCGCGTCTTCGAGATCAACCGCAACTTCCGCAACGAGGGCGCCGACTCGACGCACAGCCCCGAGTTCGCGATGCTCGAGGCGTACCAGGCCTACACCGACTACAACGGGATCGCCGACCTCACCCAGGCGCTCGTGCAGAACGCGGCGCTCGCCGCGAACGTCGGCACGGAGCGCGAGGGCACCCAGGTCGTGGAGTGGGCCGACGGCACCCTCTTCGACCTCGGCGGCGACTGGGATCGCATCTCGATGTACGGATCCCTTTCCGAGGCGGCCGGCCGCGAGATCACGCCCGAGACCTCGGTCGAGGAGCTGCTCGCGCTCGCCGAGCAGGAGGGCGTCGAGGTCAAGCTGCCGAACCACGGCAAGCTGATCGAGGAGCTCTGGGAGCACTTCGTGATCGACTCGCTCACCCGTCCGACCTTCGTCATGGACTTCCCGGTCGAGACGAGCCCGCTGACCCGCCACCACCGCTCGATCCCGGGCGTCGTCGAGAAGTGGGATCTCTACATCCGCGGCTTCGAGCTGGCGACCGGCTACTCCGAGCTCGTGGATCCCGTCGTGCAGCGCGAGCGCTTCGTGCAGCAGGCCGCCGAGGCGGCCCGCGGCGATGACGAGGCGATGGGCGTCGACGAGGAGTTCCTGCGCGCCCTCGAGCACGCCATGCCCCCGTCGGGCGGCATGGGCATGGGCATGGACCGCCTGCTCATGGCGCTCACCGGCCTCGGGATCCGCGAGACGATCCTCTTCCCGCTCGTCAAGTAGACGACCGGGAGCCTGCGAGCGGTCGTCTATCCTGCGCGAGCCTGCGACTCGTGCCTCGCGCAGCATGACGATGAGTCGCAGGATCCCGGAGTGACCGAACGCAGCAGGGCCCCGACCGGTTTCGACCGTTCGGGGCCCTGCTGCGTTCGGTGCTCAGGCCGTGGCAGCGGTGAGCTCCGGGCGGACGTCGGCCGGGGCCGTGGACGGGGCCGCGGCCGGGCGCCCGTTCCCCGTGTAGCCCAGGTAGCCGCGCTGGATCTCGATCTGCTCGGCGACGTACTTGGCGTCGTGCCACACGCCCCAGATGAAGCTGGATCCGCGGCGCGACTGCCAGGGCAGGCCGAGGAAGTAGATGCCGGGCTCGGCCGAGACCCCGCGCTCGTGCCGGGGGCGGCCCTGCGCGTCGACGGCGCCCTCGGGCAGCCAGCGGTAGTCGACCCGGAACCCGGTGGCCCACACGATCGAGCCGACACCGGCCTCGGCGAGGTCCAGCGAGCGGATCGGGTGCACGACCGATTCGGGGAGGGGGTCGAGCTCCCGCGCCGCGGGCTCCTCGGGCAGGTCGATGCCGGTGCGGGAGATGTAGGCGTCGGCCTGGTCGAGGACGGACAGGTAATTCGCATCGCCCGCGCGCACGTCCCGCTCGAGGTCGGGGCCGAACGAGATCACGCCGTCGGCATAGGCGTCCGCCCGCCCGACGAGGGTGATCCCGTCCGCGGCGAGGTCGCGGAAGTCGATGGTGCGGCCGCCGTGCGCGCCGCTGACCGCGATGGTCGTGTGCTCGGCGCCGGCCGGGGGCGTGGACTTCTCCCAGAGGCCGAGCGTGCCGAGCCACCAGACGAAGCTGCGGTCGCGGTAGCGCTGCGGCGGGCGGTCGTGCGCGCCGACGGCGAGGAACACCTCGCGGCCGGACGCCCGCAGCTCGTCGGCGATCTGCACGCCGGAGGATCCTGCGCCGACCACGAGCACGGCACCGTCGGGCAGCTGCTCGGGGTTGCGGTACGCGCTCGAGTGGATCTGCTCGACGCCGGCCGACTCGGGCACCACGGCGGGCACGGCGGGCACCTGGAAGGCGCCGGTCGCCGCGATCACGTACGCGGCGCGGATCGGTCCGGCACTGGTCTCGGCGATGAAACCGCCGTGCGCGGGATCGCGTTGCACTCCGAGCACCTCGACGCCGGTACGGATCGGCAGCGCGAACTTCTCGGCGTACTGCTCGAAGTATCGGGCGACGCGCTCCTTGGGCGCGAAGGCGTCGGGATCGACGTCGTCGAACTCGAGCCCGGGGAACCGGTCGTGCCAGGCGGGGCCGTTGGCGACGAGCGAGTCCCAGCGCTCGCTGCGCCAGCGCTCGGCGATGCGGCTCCGTTCGAGCACGATGTGGGGGATCCCGGCGGCGCTCAGGTGCTCGCTCGCGGCGATCCCCGCCTGCCCGGCTCCGATGACGAGGACTTCGGTGACCTCGACCTCCTGGCTCGACATCTTCGTTCTCCACTCTGCTGGGTGCGATTCGGGATCCGGCCGGTCGCGACGGTGCGCCGGCCTCGGATTCCCCCAGCAAACCTCAGCGGGTACGGAGAGCGCCAATAGTCATTCGCGGTCCCCTGGATCGCTCAAAGCGATGCAGAAGCGAATCGCGATCACCGCAGCGCATCGAGGATGCGAGAGCGAACGAGTGAGGGTGCGAGAGCGAGGAGAACGGTTCAGTGCGCGGTCTCGGCGAGGATCTCCCGCGCGGTCGCCTCGACCGCGCGGGCCCGGGTCGAGCGCTGCATCTGCGCGAGCGAGGCGACCGCGACGCTCAGGCCGGGCAGCGGGTCGCTGATCTCGAGCACGACGAGGCGCTCGCCCGAGTACGTCTCGTTCGTGCGCGGTCGCTGGTTGAGGATCGAGTAGCCCAGCCCGGTGGCGACCATCGAGCGCACGGTCTCGTAGCTCGCCGTGCGGTACTTCAGCACCGGGGTGATGCCGGCCTGGCGCAGCAGCCCCAGGAAGTAGTCGCGGCTGCTCGGCAGGTCGAGCAGCACGAACGGATCCTCGGCGAGCTCGGCGAGCGCGACGCTCCCGCGGTCCGCGAGCCGATGCTCCGCGCCCACGAGCACGTGCGGCTGGAATTCGCCGATGACGGTGCGGTCGAGTCCCTCGGAGTCCGAGAACTGGTAGGCGATCGCGAGCTCCGCCCGCCCGCCGCGGAGGGCTCCCAGCACCTCGTCGTCGTCGCCCTCGATGACCTGCACGTCGAGGTCGGGGTGGCGGTCCTGCAGGCGCCCGAGCAGGTGGGGGAGCAGGAAAGGCGCGAAGGTGTTGAAGCACGCGATGGTGATGCTGCCGCGCACCTCGTGCTGCTCGGCGCGGATCGAGTCGATCGTGTCGGTGAGGAGGCCGAAGAGCTGGTGCGAGTCTCGCAGCAGGGTCTCGCCCGCCGGGGTCAGGATCAGGCCCTTGGAGTGCTGCCGGATGAACAGGGCTGTGCCGAGCGAGCGCTCGAGGTGCGAGATCGCGGTGGACACGGCCGACTGCGCGACGTGCAACTGCTGGCTGGCCGCCGTCATGTTGAGCGTCTTCGCGCATTCGACGAAGTAGCTCAGCTGCGTGAGCGTGATGGAGAAGCGCTGCGTCATCGGAGCTCCTTCGGCTCGATCTGCTGGAGCGATCGAGCCTCTATCTTTTGGCTATTTTACAGATGGAGTGTGGCCTCCCAACAATAGTGCTGCGACGTGAATGGCGTGCGCAAGGCTCGACGAGGAGGCATCGTGACGGAGACGCACCTGCGACTGCGGAAGTTCAACACCAAAGAGACCTACCCGGAGCAGAACCTCGACAACGATCTGTGCCAGGCCGTCGTCGCGAACGGCGTCGTCTACCTGCGCGGTCAGATCGGCCAGGACCTCGAGACCCGCGAGTCGGTCGGGATCGGCGACGTCGTCGCCCAGACCGAGCGCGCCATGCAGAACATCGAGATGCTGCTCGGCGAGGCCGGCAGCAGCCTCGCCGACATCGTCAAGGTCACCGTCTACATCATCGATCCCCGCTACCGCGAGGACGTCTACCGCACCATGGGGAAGTACCTGAAGGGCGTCTACCCGGTCTCGACCGGCATCGTCGTGCAGGCGCTCGCGCGTCCCGAGTGGCTGGTCGAGATCGACGCCACCGCCGTGATCAGCGGGACGAGCGGCGCATGACCTTCTCGCTCATCCTCAGGGATCCGGAGACCGGCGAGTTCGGCTCCGCGATCTCGTCGTCCTCGCCCGCGGTCGCCGCGCGATGCGTCAACCTCGCCGACGATCTGGGCGGCGCCCACTCGCAGAACGTCACCGATCCGCGGCTCGGGCCCGCGCTCATCGAGCGCCTCCGCGCCGGGGACTCCGCCCAGCAGGCGATCGACGCCGTCGTCGCGGCGGCGGATCCGGCCACCATCGACTTCCGTCAGCTGCTCGTGCTCGACGCCTCCGGTGCTCCGGCCGTGTTCTCGGGGACCCGTGCGCTCGGCATCTTCGGTTCGGCCGGCCGCGAGAACGCGGTCGCCGGCGGCAACATGCTCGCGAGCCTCGACGTACTCGATGCGCTCGTCGACACGGCGCTGACCGTCCCCGGCCGGATCGAGGAGCGTCTGCTCGCCGCGCTGCGCGCTGCGGTCGCCGCGGGCGGCGAAGCGGGCCCGGTGCACTCGGCCGGAATCTCGGTCGTGGGAAGCGCCGGTTGGCGAGTCACCGACCTCCGCGTCGACTGGGCCGAGGACGACCCGATCGAGCAGCTCGGCCGCGCGCTCGACGAGTGGCTGCCGCAGCGGGACGACTACGTGAGCCGAGGACTGAACCCGGCGGCGGCGCCCTCGTACGGCGTGCCCGGCGACGAATAGCGACGGAGCGGATCCCCATGATCACTGACGCGGACGCGCTGAAGCGGCGGATCGCCGCGCGGCGCGACGAACTCGACGGCGAGCTGGTCGCGCTGTCGGACGGCCTGCACGACGACCCCGAGCTCGGCTGGCAGGAGCACCGCTCCTCCGCCGCGGTCGCGGGCCTGCTCGCAGCGCACGGCTTCGCGATCGAACAGCCCTATCTCGGGCTCGACACGGCGTTCCGGGCGACCATCGGATCCGGGCCGTTCACCGTCGGGTTCCTCGCCGAGTACGACGCGCTGCCCGGGCTCGGCCATGCCTGCGGCCACAACCTCATCTCGGCCATGTCGGCGGGCGGAGCGCTCGCGCTCGCCGCCGTCGCGGAGGACGCCGGGCTCACCGTCGAGGTGATCGGAACCCCGGCCGAGGAGGGCGGCGGCGGCAAGATCGTGCTGCTCGACCGCGGGGCGTTCCGCGAGCTCGACCTCGC
Organism: Leucobacter iarius; assembly: GCF_039530105.1. Lineage (NCBI taxonomy): Bacteria > Bacillati > Actinomycetota > Actinomycetes > Micrococcales > Microbacteriaceae > Leucobacter > Leucobacter iarius. The sequence goes on from NZ_BAAAOB010000001.1 coordinate 1,160,555, forward strand.
GCTCATGGCCCACCCCGCGCCCGTCGACGTCGCCGAGGCGCGGCCCTTCGCCGTCGCCCACTGGCACGTCCGCTACGACGGTCGTGCCGCGCACGCCGCCGCCTACCCGGAACGGGGCGTCAACGCGAACGACGCGTTCATCGTCGCGCAGACCGCCATCGCCCTGCTGCGGCAGCAGCTGCCCGCGGGCGTGCGGGTGCACGGCGTGCAGACCCGCGGGGGAGAGGCGCCGAACGCGATTCCCGAGCGCACCGAGGGGCGCTGGTACGTGCGCGCCGAGACCATGGAGCAGCTGCTCGAGACCGAGACCCGGGTGCTGCGCTGCTTCGAGGCCGGGGCGCTCGCGACCGGTGCCGAGCTGACCGTCACGCCCGAGAGCGAGCGCTACGCCGAGATGCGCACCGACGTCGAGGCGCAGGAGTACTACCGGGCCAACGCGATCCGCCTCGGGCGCGACTTCGACGTCGACCCCGACGCCGCGACCATGAACCGCGCCTCGACCGACATGGGCAACGTGTCGCAGATCGTGAACGCGATCCACCCCTACATCGGCGTCGGCGGCACCGCCAGCAACCACCAGCCCGCGTTCGCCGAGGCCTGCGTCGGCCCGCTCGCCGAGCAGGCTCTGCGGGACGGCGCCACCGCGCTCGCCTGGACCGCCCTCGACGTCGCGCTCGCGCGCGGCGGCACCCGGTAGGACGCCGGGCCCACCGAGGCCCGGCGTCCGAGCCGGGAACCGTGCGAACACCGGCCGTTCGCGACCATCCGCCCCAGCAGCAAAGGAACCGTCAATGTCGACCTCCGAACCCGTCCGAGAGCTCAGCGATCTCGTCGACCAGAAGAGCCTGCGCAAGAGCGTGGCCGCCGGTGCCATCGGAGTGCTGGTGCACTGGTTCGACTGGGCGGTCTACGCCTACCTCGCCGGAACCATCGCCTCCGTGTTCTTCCCCGAGGAGAGCGCGACCGCCGGCCTGCTCGCGACCTTCGCGGTGTTCGCGGTCTCCTTCCTCGTGCGCCCGCTGGGCGCGATCATCTTCGGACGGCTCGGCGACCGGCTCGGCCGCAAGCAGACCCTCTCGATCGTGATCCTCGCGATGGCGCTCTCCACGCTCGTCCTCGGCCTGCTGCCCGGCTATTCCTCCATCGGCATCGCGGCGCCGATCCTGCTCATCGCGACGCGCATCGTGCAGGGCCTCGCGGCCGGAGGCGAGTTCGGCAGCGCGGCAGCCTTCCTCGGCGAGTTCTCGCCGGCGAAGCGCCGCGGCTTCGGCGTCAGCTGGCTCGAGTTCGGCAGCCTCCTCGGATTCCTGCTGGCCTCGTTCGCGGTGTTCCTGCTGAACCTCGCCTTCGACGCGCAGCAGATCGCCGATTGGGCGTGGCGCATCCCGTTCCTCGTCACCGTCCCGCTCGGCTTCATCGGCCTCTACATCCGACGCCGGATCGAGGACACCCCCGAGTTCCAGCAGCTGCAGGAGCTCGAGACCGTCTCGCACGCCCCCGTCAAGGAGGTGTTCCAGCGCAACCTCAAGGAGTTCATCCAGACCTGCGGCATGGAGATCTTCATGAACGTCACGTTCTACGTAGTGCTCGTGTACCTGCTGACCTATCAGGAGGTCACCGTCGGCATCGACGCCGGTCGCGCGGCGCTCCTATCGACGCTCGCCTCCGCCCTCGGCCTCATCGTCGTCCCCCTCGCGGGGATCCTGTCGGACCGCGTCGGTCGCAAACCCGTGCTGCTCGCCGCGGCGATCGCGCTCACGGTGCTCTCCGTCCCGCTGTTCATGCTGATGAACAATCCCGCGCCGTGGGCGACCTTCGCCTCGACCCTCGGGCTCGCACTGATCCTCGCGATCGTGCTCGGCACCCACGCGGTCACCGTCGTCGAACTGTTCCCGACCCGCACGCGGCAGACCGGCCTCTCGATCGCCTACGCCGTCACCGCGGCGCTCTTCGCCGGCACCGCGCCCTACCTGCTGACCTGGCTCATCGACACGACCGGCAATCAGCTCGTCCCCGGCTTCTTCCTCGTCGGCGTCGGCATCGTCGGCCTGGTCACCGTGCTCAGCCTTCCCGAGACCCGCGGCATCCCGCTGCTCAAAGCGCAGGACCTCGAGACCGCGACCGTCACGATCCCCGACATCCGCACATCCCGCACCACCTCCGAAGGAGACCAGTCATGACCCGCACCCACGCCGAATGGACGGCCGCCGCCGCGGCCCTCGTCTTCGACGGTCGCCCCGTGATCGACGGCGCCCGACGCGCCGCCGCCTCGGGCCGGACCATCGAGAAGACCAACCCGGCGACGGGCGAGGTCCTCTCGCAGATCCACGACTGCGGGCCCGAAGAGGTCGACGCCGCGGTCGCAGCCGCCCGAGCCGCCTACGAGTCGGGCGCCTGGTCGCGCGCGGGCGCCGGATTCCGCCGGGAGCGCCTGCTCGAGCTCGCCCGCCTGATCGAGGCGCGAGCCGACGAGTTCGCCCTCTACGACTCCCTCGACATGGGCAAGCCCGTGCGCGAATCGTCGACCATCGACGCCCCCGGTTCCGCGGCGCTCTACCGCTTCTACGCCGAGGCGATCGAGAAGACCGAGGATCTGATCCCCGTCACCCCGCCCGGATCCACCGCCCTCGTCACCCGGGAGGCCCTCGGCGTCGTCGCTGTCATCGTCGCCTGGAACTACCCGCTCGAGATCGCCACCTGGAAGCTCGCCCCCGCGCTCGCCGCGGGCAATGCCGTCGTGGTGAAGCCGCCGGTGGAGGCGTCGCACTCGGCGCTGCTGCTCGCCGAGCTCGCGATCGAGGCGGGGATCCCCGCCGGGATCCTCAACGTCGTTCCGGGCCGCGGCTCGGTGGTCGGCAAGGCGCTCGCGCTGCACGAGGACGTCGACATGCTCGCGTTCACCGGATCGACCGAGGTCGCGAAGCAGCTGCAGCAGTATGCCGGGCAGTCGAACATGAAGCGTCTCGCGCTCGAGGCGGGCGGCAAGAGTTCCAACCTGATCTTCGCCGACTGCGACGACCTGAAGCTCGCGGCCGAGAAGGCCGCGTTCGGCAGTTTCTACAACCAGGGCGAGGTCTGTTCGGCGAACTCCCGGATCTTCGTCGAACGATCCGTGTACGAGGAGTTCCTGCGGCTGTACGCGGAGGCCGCCGCGGCGTACGCGCCGGGGGATCCGCTCGACCCGGCCTCGGGCATCGGCTCGCTCGTCTCCGAGGCGCACGCCGACTCCGTGTGGGCGACCATCGAGAACGCGCGCCGCGACGGCCGGATCGTCGCGGGCGGCACCCGGCCCGAGATCAACGGATCCCGGGCGTTCATCGAACCGACCATCGTGACCGACGTGCCCGCGGACCACGAGGTGCACACGCGCGAGATCTTCGGCCCGGTCGCCGTCGTGACCCCGTTCGACTCCGAGGAGGAGGCGATCGTGCACGCGAACGGGACCCCCTACGGTCTCGCGGCCTCGCTCTGGACGGGATCGCTCGCGCGGGCGCACCGCGTCTCGTCGCGCCTGGTCGCCGGAACGGTCTCGGTGAACACCGTCGATGCGCTCGGCTTCACTACCCCGTTCGGCGGGTTCAAGCAGTCCGGCTTCGGGCGCGACCTCTCGGTGCACGCCCTCGAGAACTACACGGATTACAAGACCACCTGGATGCAGTGGGGCTGACCCTTCCAGCTGGTCGAGCGAGCCTGCGAGTCGCAGGATCCACCCGGATCCTGCGACTCCTTCGTCGCGCAAGATGATGGAAGGACCGAAGCGCTCCCGCCCGCGATCCTGCATCTGATCGCGCGATGCAGGCGAGCCGATTTCGCTATTTTGCCGATGCTCCCGGCGGTGCGACGATGGCACCAGAGGCGGTTTCACGCCCAGTCAGAGCCGACTGAGAGGACTCTCAAGAATCATGACCCTGCAGCAGGAGACGGTGTCGTTCGAGGACGCCGCGACGGATACGCCCAGCGGCCTCGCCGAGATCGCGAAGCGCCACCTGGTGATGAACTTCACCCCGGCCTCCAAGTACCGGGAGGACGAGCTCCCCGTCTTCGTGCGGGGCGAGCACTGCTCGGTGTTCGACGAGAGCGGCCGGCGCTTCTTCGACGGCCTCGCCGGCCTGTTCTGCGTGCAGCTCGGCTACACCCACGGCGCCGAGGTCGGCGACGCGGTCCGCGAGCAGCTCGCGGCGCTGCCGTACCAGACCACCTGGAGCGTCACCCACCCGCCGGCCGCGCTGCTCGCCCAGAAGATCGCGCAGCTCGCCCCCGGCGACCTGAACCGCGTGTTCTTCGCGTCGGGCGGCGGCGAGTCGAACGAGGCCGCGATCAAGCTCGCCCGCCAGTACCAGCAGACCATCGGTCAGGGCACCCGCACCAAGTTCATCGCCCGCCGCGTCGCCTACCACGGCACCAGCTTTGGCGCGATGTCGCTGAACGGCATGACGAACGTGCGGGCCATGTTCGAACCGCTGATGTCGGGCGTCCGCCACACTCACAACACCAAGACCTACCGCCGCCCCGAGGGCGAGACCCCCGAGCAGACCACCGCGTTCCTGCTCGGCGAGATCGAGTCGCTCATCGTGCAGGAGGGGCCCGAGACGATCGCCGCGATCATCATGGAGCCGCTGCAGAACGCCGGCGGCAGCCTGAAGCCGCCGACGCCCGAGTACTTCGCCGGCGTGCGCGCCCTGTGCGACAAGTACGGGATCCTCATGATCGCCGACGAGGTCATCACCGGCTTCGGCCGCCTCGGCTCGTGGTTCGGCTCGCAGCACTACGACTTCCAGCCCGACATGATCGTCTTCGCGAAGGGCATCGCGTCGGCGTACGTGCCCCTCGGCGGCGTCATCGCGAGCGACCGGATCATCGAGACCGTGCTCGACGGCCCCGTGGGCATGTTCAACCACGCGCTGACCTACGGCGGCCACCCGGTCGCCTGCGCCGCGGCGCTGAAGAACCTCGAGATCATGGAGCGGGAGGGCGTCGTCGAGAACGTCGCCGCGCTGAGCCCCTACCTCGAGGAGCGGCTCTCCGCGGTCGCCGAGAAGCACACCGCGATCGTCGGCGACTTCCGCGGCGACGGCTTCCACCGCAGCTTCGAGCTCGTCACGAACAAGCGGACGAAGACCTGGGAGGACGACGTCATCAGCGCGGGCGACTTCGTGGGCGCCCATCTGAACCCGGCGCTCGCCGAGGTCGGGCTCATCTGCCGTGTCGCGATCGACGCCGAGGGCAACCCGCTCGTGCAGGTCTCGCCCCCGCTGGTCATGACCCGCGCTGACATCGACGAGCTCGCCGATCTGCTGGACCGCGCCTTCGTCCTGGCGACGGAGCGCGCCGGGCTGTAGCGAGCGGCCGGAGCGCACGGCAGATCCGGCGCCGAGGTGCCCCGTGCGGGGGTTCTGACTCTGCAGAACCCCCGCACTGGGCACTTCGGCGTGCCCGCGTGCCAGAGGGCACGCGCCCGCAGATCGAGCGTGCCCGGGGCGTTCTGCTGAGCAGATCGGCTGCATAGGAAACCGCTGTTCGCATTCCCGCGCGGATTCTCGTTTGCTGGTGCAGAACCCTTCAATGAGGAAAGGAATCACCGTGAGCACAGCAGCTCCCGAGACGGCGCCGACGCAGATGGCGCTCGAGGAATCGAAGCACCTGCAGAAGACGCTCGGCCGTTTCGATATCGTCTTCCTGGTCGTCGCCGCCGTCGTATCGATCGAGGTGCTCGGCCAGGTCGCCGGCTACGGCGGTGAGACCTTCACCTGGACCCTGGTGCTCACGGTGCTGTTCCTGGTGCCCTACGCGCTCATCTTCGCCGAGACCGGCGGCGCGTTCACCGAGGAGGGCGGCGTCTACACCTGGGTGCGCCAGGCCTTCGGACGCTTCGCGGGGGCCATCGCGGCGATGCTCACCTGGGTGACGCAGCCCGTGTGGGTGGGCGGAACGAGCGCGTTCATCGCGGTCGAGACCTGGTCGGCGTACGTGGCGCCGATCGATCACGGATCGTTCTGGGACTACGGCTTCAAGCTCATCTTCATCTGGGTGACCGTCGCGAGCGCGATCGTCAGCCTGAAGCACGGCAAGTGGCTGCCCACGCTCGGCGCCCTGCTGAAGGTGGCGTTCCTCGCGTTCTTCCTCGTCGTCACCGTCATCTACGGCGTGCAGCACGGCTTCCAGGGGCTCACCGCCTCCTATTTCGCCCCCACCCTCACCGGGTTCCTCGGGCTCACTCCGCTGCTGCTGTTCTCGTTCCTCGGCTTCGAGTCGGGCAACAGCGCGGCGGGCGAGATGAAGAATCCGGGCCGCGACGTACCGGTGTCGATCGCCCGCTCGGCAGGGATCGCAGCCGCGAGCTACCTGCTGCCGATCCTCGCGATCCTGCTCGTCGTCCCGGTCGAGAAGATCCAGGGCATCAGCGGACTGTTCGAGGCGGTCGCGACCGTGTTCTCGATCTTCGGGGACGGCGCGGGCACCATGCTCACCATCTCGGCGATCGTCTTCATCTTCGTGCTCATGTCGCAGGGCGGCGCGTGGATGATCATCAGCGACCGCATGCAGGCGATGGCCGCGGCCGACGGATCCTTCTTCGGCGGCTTCTTCGGCAAGATCCACCCGGGTCTCGGCACGCCGGTTCGGGTGAACACCATGTCGGGCATCGTCGGCACCGTGTTCATGCTCGCCGCGATGGTCTTCGTCAACGGTCAGGCCGGGGCCCTGTTCCAGGTCGTGCTGACGATCTGCATCTCGACGTTCCTCATGAGCTACCTGTTCGCGATCCCGGCGGCCATCAGCCTCCGCAAGAAGTTCCCCGACGTGCACCGGCCCTACCGGGTGCCCGTCAACAACGTCGTCTGGAAGCTGTTCGGCGTGATCTGCACGGCCTGGATCGCGCTGGGCACCTGGGTCGCGATCTTCCCGGGGACGCTCGAGGCCCTGTTCGGCGTCGAGTACCCCTTCGCCGACATCTGGGGCGTCGATCAGGGCACCTTCTCGGTGTTCACGCTCTCGACCCTCGGCGTCATCGTGCTCATCGGCGTCGCCGGCTACCTGCTCGGCCGGCGGCTGCGCCAGCCGACCGAGGCGATCGCGGTGGTCGGCGAGCGGGTCACGGCCGGCTGATCCCGGACGACGGCGAACCGTCGTCACCCGCGACGGGCGGGGAGCGTTCCGCGCTCCCCGCCCGTCCGCGTTCGGCTCCCAGGCTCCGGCGTTCGCTTCGGGGTAGGATGGCGGGCATGGAGAACTGGTGGGTCAATGCGCTCTGGTCGATCACCCCGACCGTGCTGATCGGCATCTTCTTCTTCTCGGTGCTGCGCCTCATCCTGCGCGCCGACCGCACCGAGCGACGCGTCTACCGCGAAATCGAGAACGAGGAGCGCGCGAAGCTCGGGCTGCCTCCGGCCGACGCCGCCGACAGCACCCGATAAGGTAGCCCCGAGCCCTGAGCCGGCTCGGAGGGGACGGACTGGGTGTTCAACCTGATCATGGGTCTGGACTGGCCGTGGATCTGGACCGTCGGCATCTTCATCGTCGACAACCTGATCCGCGTGATCGCGGTGTTCGTGGTGCCTCGAAACCGCCGCCCGACGTCCGGCATGGCCTGGCTCATGGCGATCTTCCTCCTGCCGATCCCCGGCCTCCTGCTGTTCCTCGTGATCGGCAGCAACCACCTGCCGAAGGCCCGGGTCGAGAAGCAGGACGCCATCAACCAGATGGTGGCGGAGCTGGCCCAGCGCGAGGGCCAGGCCCTCGTGACCGATGCGGACTCCCTGCCTCCGGGCATCGAGAGCGCGGTGCGCCTCGGCAGTTCGCTCGGCGCGCAGCCGATGCTGCGCGGCAATTCGGCGTCGATCTGCATCGACTACGGGATCTCGCTCGAGCGCATGGCCGCCGCGATCCGCGAGGCCAAGGAGTACGTGCACGTCGAGTTCTACATCCTCGTGCACGACGAGACCACCGACGTGGTGTTCCAGGCGATGCGCGAGGCCGCCGCGCGCGGCGTCAAGGTGCGCGTGCTGCTCGATCACATCTCGGCGAAGCGCAACCCGGGCGAGAAGCGCACGGCGCGGAGCCTCACCGACATGGGCGCCGAGTGGGCGTACCTGCTGCCGGTGCGTCCGCTGAAGGGGCAGTACCAGCGCCCCGATCTGCGCAACCACCGCAAGCTGCTCGTCGTCGACGGCACGGTCGGATTCATGGGCTCGCAGAACCTCGTCGATTCGAGCTACAACAAGCCGTCGAACCGGCGGCGCGGCCTGCACTGGAAGGACCTCATGGTGCGGGTCGAGGGCCCCATCGTGCTCGGCCTCGAGGCCGTGTTCCAGGGCGACTGGTACCTCGAGACCGGGGAGCTGCTCGCGCACCTCGCGGAGTCCGACTTCGAGTCGGATCGCCCCGGCGCTCTCGACTGCCAGATCGTGCCGAGCGGTCCCGGGTACGCGGGCGAGAACAACCTGCAGGTCTTCGTCGCTCTGCTCTACGCGGCGCAGCGGCGCATCAGCATCACGAGCCCCTACTTCGTGCCCGACGGCTCGATCATGAACGCGCTCCGCGCCGCGACGGCGCGCGGGGTCGAGGTGGAGCTCTTCGTCTCGGAGACCGGGGATCAGGCCGTCGTCTACCACGCGCAGCGCTCCTACTACGACGAGCTGCTGCGCGCCGGCGTGCGCATCTGGATGTACCGTCCGCCGTACATCCTGCACTCGAAGCACTTCACCATCGACGATTCGGTCGCGGTGGTCGGGTCCTCGAACATGGATCAGCGCTCCTTCGGTCTCAACATGGAGATCTCGATGGTCGTCCACGGCGAGGGCTTCGTGCGCGAGCTCGACGAGGTCATCGACTACTACCGGGCCAATTCGCGCGAGCTCACCGCCGAAGAATGGAAGCGTCAGCCGCTGCCCGCGCAGCTGCTCGACGGACTCGCCCGCCTCACCTCCGCGCTCCAGTAGCATCCGCGGATCCTGGCCCCTCCGGCGGCGGGATCCGCGATCGGGTCACCGCTTCGACGGAGGATCTGCGGTGCGCCTCGCGCGCCCCTCCGCCGTTTTGGAGAACGGGGATTCTGCGTGTCAGGATGCTCGCACCTCTCCACGGAAGGACAACGCAATGGCGCGTGACACCGATCTCCAGACCCCCGTGACCGAAGCGGCGACGACCGCCGATCCGGCGGCGAAACCGCGGGCCTCGCGGCCCCGGACCGCAGCGAAGAGCGCAGGCGCGAGCGCCGCGTCGAAGAGCAGCGCGGCGAAGAGGACGGCGTCGAAACCCGCGGTCGCCAAGAAGGCCGCGACACGGGCCTCCGCGGCCAATCCCGCGAAGGCGGCGAAGCCCGCTGCCGCGGCGGTCGAGGCGCCTGCCGAGGTGCCCCAGGCCGCCAAGAGCGCCCTCGCCGCGATCGCCCGTCGCAAGCGCCCCCGCAAGGAGCCCAAGACCGGCCCCGTCACCATCGGCCGCAGCGGATCGACCAAGCTCAAGAACATCTCCGAGATCCGCCACTACTTCCGGACGAACGAGTCGCCCGTCTTCTTCGTCGGCGCGACGGCCTTCAACCTGCTCGGCCTCGATCGTTGGGTGCGCGGCTTCTCGTACATCACCTACTACGACAGCTGGGACGGCGCGCACCCGCGCGTGTTCAGCCCGAGCGACAAACCCTACGTCGAGTTCGAGAGCGGCGAGGACATCAACAACTGGCTGCTCAGCAACCACGAGGTGCGGGCGCACATCGAGCGCCAGACGCCCCCGGGCCTGCGCCCGAAGATCGTCATGGTGTTCTTCGACGAGCGCACCGAGCGGATCTGCGAGGAGCTCGACTACGAACTGATCCTGCCGTCGCACGCGCTGCGCGAGCGGCTCGATTCCAAGATCGTGACGACGCAGATCGCGGACTCGGTCGGCGTGCCGAGCGTGCCGAACATCCTCACGACCGTCGCCGATTGGGACGAGCTGGTGCGCGCCGTCGACGCCGCCGGGCTCGGCCGGGACCTCGTGATCCAGACCGCCTACGGCGACTCCGGCAAGACCACCTACTTCGTGACGAGCGAGGAGGAGTTCGACGCGATCGCCGACGAGGTGACGGGCGTCGAGATCAAGGTCATGAAGCGGATCAACAATCGGCCGATCGCGGTCGAGGCCGTGATCACGCGCCAGGGCACCGTCGTGGGCCCCTGCATGACCGAGATCACGGGGCACGCCGAGCTGACGCCCTACCGCGGCGGCTGGGCGGGCAACGAGATGTTCCCGACGGTGCTCGACGATGGAAGCCGCCATGCGGCGATCCAGCTCGTGCGCAAGCTCGGCGACCGGCTCGGGGCCGAGGGGTACCGCGGCTTCTTCGAGGTCGACGTGCTGCTCGACACCGACACGGGTGACGTCTACCTGGGCGAGCTGAACCCGCGCGTCAGCGGCGCTTCGGCGATCACCAACGTGACCGCCGGCGCCTACGCGGACGTGCCGCTGTTCGCCTTCCACCTGCTCGAGTACGCGGGCATCGACTTCGAGATCGACGTCGACGAGATCAACGCCCGCTGGGAGGACCTCGCGTCCGAGGACGAGTGGAGCCACATGGTGATCAAGCACACCTCGAGCACGGTGGAGCGGATCAACGCCGCCCCGCGCACGGGGCGCTACGTGCTCGACCACTCGGGCCGTCTCACCTACACGCACGGGGACCTCGACTGGCACCTGCTGAGCAACGAGGCCGAGGCGTTCTACCTGCGCATCTACGACGCGGGCGACTACCGCTGGAAGGGCGCGGACCTCGGGATCCTCGTCACCAAGGCGCACCTCGAGGCGGACCACGGCGGGCTCACGATCCACGCCAAGTACCTGATCGATGCGATCCGCGGCATGTACTACGCGACGCCGGTCGAGGGCGGCGAACCCGAGCTCAAGCCGGCACCGGCCAAGGGCAAATGACGGGAGCGTGGGATACTCGCCTGATGATCGCAGACGCTGACGCCGCAATGAGCACGCCCGCGGACGCCGGGATCGAGGTGCCGCCGCTCGACCAGTGGCAGTTCGCCCCGTACCTGCAGTGGTCGATGCAGAACATCCAGTCCTTCCTGCCGGTGCGGCAGATCCGACGCGGGGTGCGCAGCACCGAGTTCGGGGCCCGGGCCGCGGAGCTCGGCACCCTCTCGGTCGCCCACCCCTGGGAGGATCGGCACGCCTCGTTCGCCGAGGTGATGGCGATGACCGACACCGACGGGTGGATGATGACGGTCGGCGGGGCCGTGGTCGGCGAGGAGTACTTCGGCACCCTCGCCCCGGGCGGCATGCACCTGCTGATGTCGGTGTCGAAGTCGCTGACCGCGACGACCGCGGGACTGCTCGCCGCTTCCGGTGAGCTCGACCTCGACCGTCCGGTCACCGAGTACGTGCCCCGGCTCGAGGGGTCCGGGTACGATGGCGCGCTCGTGCGGCACCTCGTCGACATGCGCACGGGCGTGCGCTTCTCGGAGGAGTACCTGAACGACGGCGCCGAGGTGCGGCTCCTCGAGGAGGCCATCGGCTGGGCGCCCAAGCGGCACGCCGAGGTGCCCGACACGCTGCTCGACTTCCTCGCGACCCTCGGGCAGCAGGGGCCGCACGGCGGCGCCTTCGACTACAAGTCCTGCGAGACCGACGCGCTCGGCTTCGTGATCGAGGGTGCGACCGGGCAGCCCGCCGCCGACGTCGTGTCGGAGCGTCTCTGGCAGCCGATGGGCGCCGAGTTCGACGCGCACGTGGGCGTCGACAGCGTGGGATCCGGCATGTTCGACGGCGGGATCTCGGCCGCGCTGCGCGACCTGGCGCGCTTCGGCAACCTGTTCGTGAACCGCGGTGCGGCGCTCGACGGAGCCGCGGTGCTCCCCGAATGGTGGGTGGACGACACCTTCGCCGGTGGGCCGGACTCGCGGGAGGCCTTCGCGAACGCGGTCGAGCCGACGCTCATGCCCGGCGGCATGTACCGCAACGGCTTCTGGTTCCCGGGCGAGAGCGGCGACGTGATGCTCGCGCTCGGCATCCACGGACAGATGATCTACATGAACCGGCTGACCGGGGTCGTCGGGGTCAAGGTGTCGAGCTGGCCGACGCCGCAGTACGCCGAGCGCCTGTTCTGGACCCTGCGCGCGTTCGACGCTGCGTCCTGGGCGCTCAGCAGCGGCGCGGCATAGGATCCGAGGTGGGGCGTCGCCGCCCCGCCTTCCGGACGAGAAGAGGAATCCCATGTTCGTAGTCACGACGAATGATGTGCCCGGCTACCGCATCACGCAGGTGCTGGGCGAGGTGATGGGGCTGACGGTGCGCTCCGCGAACTTCGGTCAGAACTTCACCGCGGGCTTCCGCTCGCTCGGCGGCGGCGAGATGCCCGAGTACACCAAGGTCATCTACGAGTCGCGCTGGGAGGTCATGAACCGCATGTGGTCGGAGGCGCAGCAGCGCGGCGCCAACGCGGTCATCGCCATGCGCTTCGATTCCGGATCGATCGGCAGCTTCACCGAGTTCTGCGCCTACGGCACGGCCGTGGTGATCGAGCCCATCGCGCCGCAGGCCCCGGCGAACCCCGCGCAGTAGCGGCCGCGCCGGGTCCCGGGCCTCGGATATCGCGCATCGCGCGAGTCCCGGGGTCAGAGCGCGTGCTGCCCTGCGGGTGCGCCGAGCCTGCGGATCGCCGTGGCTCCGCCGCCCACCGGGAGGATCAGCCACACCTCGCCGTTCAGGATCCGCGGCACCGGCGCTCCGCTCAGCTCCGCGAGCGCCGCGCGCATGAGGGCGCCGTGGGCGATCGCGATCGATCCCGGCGCCTCCTCGCGCAGGCGGGTGAGTGCGGCGGCTCCGCGGCGGGCGAGCGCGTCGGACGTCTCGGCGTCGGGGATCACGAGCCCGGGCCAGCGCTGCTCGGCCTCGGCCACGGGGAGCCCCTCCGCCGCGCCGAAATCGCGCTCGATCAGGTCCGGAACAGGAGCGGGCTCGGGGAGTCCGATCGCGGCCGCGATGATGCGCCCGGTCTCGGCGGCCCGGCCGAGCGGCGAGGCGACGACGCGGGTCCAGGCTCCGGCCGCTCGGAGGAGTTCGGCGCTCTCGCGGGCCTGCGCCCGCCCGCGCGCGTTCAGCGGCACCTCGCTGCGCCCCTGGATCCGCCGTCCGATGTTCCAGTCGGTCTCGCCGTGCCGCACCACTGCGATTCCGCGGGCCGGAGCGTCCGGCCGCTTCATGCGACAGTGCCGAGCGGCTGCCGGGGCGCGGTGCTCGCGCGGTGCTCGGGGAGCGGTTCCTGCGGCGGCGCGGTGGCCGCCCCCGGCTCCTGCTCCGGCCCGAACAGCACGGCCCGTTCGACCTCGACGCGGACCCGTGTGCCGGCGGAGCAGCGCGCACCGGGCATCCTCGAGCGGAGCGTCCGTCCGGACCACCGCACGATGAGCTCATCGCCGCTCCGGCCGAACAGGGAGGACTCGACGGTCGCGGGGCCCGCGGCGTCCGGGATGACCCGAATGTGCTCGGGCTGGATCGCGAGTTCCGCTTCCTCGCCGGACCTCGGACGCGTCCGCGGATCTGCGGACGCGATCCGGTCGAGGGGGATCTCGAGCGGCAGCCCGTGCGCGCGGAAGCGTCCCGGTGCGAGCACGCCCCGCACGATCGCCGCATCGGAGAGGAACCGGGCGACGAACGGCGTCGCCGGTCGATCCAGGAGGTCCGTGGGTGCCCCGACCTGCTGCACGCGCCCGCCGTCGAGCACGACGACCCGATCCGCGAGCGCCAGCGCCTCGCTGCGGTCGTGCGTCACGTGCAGCACGGTGAGCCCGAGCGAATCGGTGAGCGCGCGGAGCTCGAGCCGCAGCCGGTCGCGGAGCGGTTCGTCGAGGGCCGAGAGCGCCTCGTCGAGCAGCAGCACGCGCGGGCGGGCGATGATCGCCCGGGCGATGGCGACGCGCTGCCGCTGACCGCCGGAGAGCGTGGCGGGATCGCGCCGCTCGGTGCCGGGCAGTCCGACGAGGTCGAGCGCCTCGGCGACCCGCCGCCTCCGTTCGGCGCGGGGCACGCCGGCGCGCTGCAGCGGGTACGCGATGTTGCGCCCCACGTTCCAGTGCGGCCAGACCGCGTGCTGCTGGAACACCATGCCGAGCCCGCGGCGCTCCGGTTCGACGCTCCGGTTCGGCGATGCGACCTCGGCATCGCCGATGCTGACGGTGCCCGTGGTCGGCGAGACGAAGCCGGCGACCGTGCGCAGCAGGGTGGTCTTGCCGGACCCGGACGGGCCGACGAGCGCGACGAACTCGCCGTCGCCGATGCGGAGATCGACGTCCGCGAGGCCGAGCTGGCCGCCCGGGTAGGCGAGGCTGACGGAATCGAGGGAGACGGAAGACACGGGCGGTCCTAACGGTGCGAACGGGCGGTGATGCCGAGGCCGAGCAGGCCGACCACGGCGACGATGAGCGAGAGGGCGGACGATGCGTTGTAGGCGCCCGCCTGCTGCAGGTTGAAGATGACGACGCCGAGGGTCTGCGAGCCGGGGGAGAGCAGCAGCACCGACAGGGTGAGTTCGCGTACCGCGGTGAGCGCGACGAGGATCGCCCCCGAGATCGCGGCGGGCACGGCCATGCGGCACGAGATGTCCCAGAGCGCGCGCAGCCGGGATGCGCCCGAGATGCGCGCGGCCTCCTCCGCGGTGGTGGGGGTCGCCGACAGCGGGGCGTGCACCGACTGCACCACGAGCGCGAGGAACGACGTCAGATACGCGCAGAGGATCAACCAGGGCGTGTTGTGCAGGCCGATCCGCGGTGCGATGACGAGCCAGGCGACCGCGATCACGAGGCCGGGGATCGCCTGCGGGAGCAGGGCGATGCCGAGCAGCGGTGCGTTGCCGCGGGAACGGGTGCGGGTGACGAGCGCGCCGATCCCGAGCCCCAGGATTCCGCAGATCAGCGCCGCCAGCGTCGCGAGCATCACGGAGTTGCCGATGCCGGCCAGCGTGCCCGAGGCCGAGAGCGCCCGCTCGAAGTTCGCGAGGGTGGCGGTCTCGACCGAGAGCGGGACTCCGGGCGCGGGCAGCAGCGACTGGATCGCGAGCGTGACGAGCGGTAGCACGGTCACGGCGAGTACGAGCAGCGCGGTGAGGACCGTGATCGGGGTGCGCGCCGCCCCGAGGGGGAGGCGCGCGGGGGCACCGGCTTGCGCATCGAGTTCGACCCGGGTGCGGCCGCTCAGCGCGCCGACGACGACGCCGAGCAGAGCGATCACCAGCAGCACCGCGCCGATGGCTGCGACCACCGCGAGCGGATCCTCGACGGTGCCCGACTGCAGATAGCGGTAGACGAGCGTGGAGAGGGTCACGTAGCGCTCCGGCAGGCCGACGATCGAGGGGATGCCGAAGTCGGCCAGGTTCGAGACCGCGATGAGGGTGAACGACGACAGCATCGCCGGGCGCAGCAGCGGAGCGGTGATCTCCCAGAGGGCGCGGGGCGCCGAGGATCCCGCGATCCGTGCGGCCTGTTCGAGGTCGGCGGGGATGCGGCGCAGGGCGGCGGTGACGATCAGCATCGCGACCGGAGCGCTGTGCAGGGTGAGGAGGAACACCACGCCGTCGCCGCCGTAGAGGTTCCAGAGCGGGCCGCCGAAGTGCTTCGTCCAGAAGCCGTTCAGCGCGGAGGACGGGCCGAGCAGGCTCAGCCAGGCGATCGCGCCGACGAACGGCGGCATGAGCATGGGGCTGAGCGCGAGCAGCCGGAGAGCGCCGCGGAGCCGGATGTCGGTGCGCTCGAGCAGCAGCGCGAGCGCGGTGCCGATGAGCACGGCGAGCGCGCCGGAGACGACGGCCGAGACGAGGGAGTTGGCGGCCGCGCCGAGCACATCAGGATCCGCGAGCGCCGACCAGCCGCCGCCGGTCGCCGCGAGCGCGACGATCGCGGCGATCGGGACCAGGATCAGCGCGGTGACGGCGCACCAGAGTGCGACGCGCGCCGCGGTGAGGCCGTCGAACCGGACCGCCGAGAAGGCGCGACCGAGGAGGCCGCGGCCCCCGACCGCTCCCGCGGGAGCGACGGGGGCCGCGGCGGCGACCGCGATCGGGCTACTGGAAGAGGCCATTGAAGGTCTTGACCGCGTCGGCCTGCGAGGCGCGGATGGTCTCGAGGCTCGGGGTGAGCAGGGTGATGTCGGCGAGTGCGGGTGCGCCCTTCGGGCTCTCGACATCGTCGCGCACGGGAAGGTACGACTGCGAGGCGGCGATCTCCTGGCCCTCCTTGCTGATGAGGAAGTCGACGAACAGCTTCGACGCCTCGGGCTCCTTCGTGTCGGCGAAGATCCCGACCGGCTGCGAGACGAAGGGCACGCCCTCGCTCGGGTAGACGGCCTTGATCGGAGATCCAGCGGCGGCGAGATCGCGCACGAGCGAGTCGACCACGATGCCGACCGGGCTGCTGCCGTCGGCGACGGCCTGCGAGACCGGGCCGTTGCTGTCGGCGATCAGCGGCTTGTTCTTCGCCAGGCCTTCGAGCCAGCTCGTGCCGAGCGACTTCTCGTTCAGCCACACGGCGGCGTTGTACGCCGCCGCGCCCGAGACATCGGGGTTCGGCATCGCGATCTTGCCGGCGTACTTCGGATCGGTGAGATCCTTCCACGACTTCGGCGCATCGGTGATCACGTTCGTGTTGACGGCGATCACGGTCGGGATGATGCGGGTGCCGACGTAGAAGTGCTCGGGGTCGATGAGATCCTTCGAGAGCTTCGCGGCCTCGGGCGACTCGTAGGCGAGCAGCAGGTCGCGCTCCGCGTAGCCCTCGAAGGTGCCCGCATCGGCGGCGAGCAGCAGGTCGGCGCCGATGTCGCCGGCCTTCTCCTCCGCGGCGATGCGCGCGGTCAGGTCGCCGGTGCCGGCACGGAACACCTTGACGGTGATCTCGGGCTGCTGCTTGGAGAACGCGGCCACGACCGCGTCGATCTTCTCCTGCGGTTCAGAGGTGTAGAGCGTGATGGTCGAGGCCTTGGTCGCCCGGGGCGAGCCGGAATCGGAGCCGCCGGTCGAGTTCGCTGCCGAGGCGGCGCAGCCGGTGAGGGTGAGGGCGGAGAGGGCGAACGCGGCGATGACGCCGAGCGAGCGGTTACGGGACATGGGTCGCTTCCTGTCGTGCGTGGGTGAGTGTGCGCGTGAAGAGGGGCCGGGGGGCGTGCAGTGCGACCGTCGAGGCGACGACACCGTCGTCCGAGAGCTGCACGAGCGAGAACATGGGGGAGTCGTGCCCGGCGACCGCATCGGGGCCGGCGTCCATGACCTGGTGGTAGGCGAGTGATGGACCGACGAAGACCGGGATCCCGCGCAACTGGGCCGAGAGCCCGTGGTGGAAGTGGCCGGCGAGGATCGCGCGGACGTCGGATCCTTCGAGGACCGCGAGCAGGGCGTCGGCGTTCGAGAGCCCCTGGCTCCGCAGCGTCGGCAGCGGCGATCCGATCGGCGCGTGGTGCAGTGCGACGACGGTGCCGCGCTCCGCGGGGATCGCGAGCTCGTCGGTGAGCCACTCGAGCTGCGCCGCGTCGAGCTCGCCCCGGTGGGAATCGAGACGGATCACCCGGACACCGTCGACGCGCTCCGCCGAAACGTGCCCCGACTCGTGCCCGGGTAGTGCGCGCGCCGCGACGGGGTCGTCATGATTGCCGAGCACCGTGAGCACCGGGGCGCCCAGGCGCGTGCCGAGCCTGCGGCAGGCGTCCGCGACCGCCGCGTACGCCCCTGGGTTGCCGCGTTCCACGAGGTCGCCGGTGATCACGACGACCTCGGGGGTGATCCCGGTCGCCCGCGCGTAGTCGCCGACGCGCTCCAGACGGGCGATCCCGTCGACGGCGCCGTAGAGGAGCCCGCTCTCGGTCGCGTGCACATCGCTCAGGTGCAGGATCGTGAACCGGCCGGTCGCGCGGCTCATCGCGCCAGCTCCGGGAGCACCGCGGCGGTGCGGCGGATCGCGCGGCCCGCCGCGCGATCCGCGAGGGCCGCGAGCTGCGCCGGAGTCGCTCCGCGGTCGATCAGGTAGGCGTCGACGCCGCCCAGACGATCCACGAGATCGAGGGCGTGCTCCAACGCCTCCGCGGGGCTGTCGAGATGCAGCCGCTCGGACTCGGCCCGGGCCGCGGGCACCAGGTCGAGGGCGTCGAGCTGCGCGGCCGCGATCCCGGCGCGGGCCGGGCGCACCGAAGCCCCGGACAGTGCGTAGTCGGCGATGACCTCGCTCCGCCCGGCGCCCGTTGCGAGCCGGGCGAGCGCGACCACGAGGCCCGTACGGTCCTTGCCCGCCGTGCAGTGCACCACGGCGGTGCCCGGATGCTCGGCGATCTCCGCGACGGCGGCCGCGACCCGATCTCCGCGATCCGTCAGCAGCCCCGTATAGATCCGTTCGAGCGATCCCGTCGCGGGAGGGGCCTCACCGTAGAGCGGGAGGGAGCGCACGGGGATCCCGTGGGTGCGGTGCGCCTGCTCGCCGGACTCGCGGAGATCGATCACCAGATCGACGCCGAGCTCGCGCAGCGTGCGCTCGCCGCCGGATGTCAGACCGTCGAGCGCGGCGGAGCGCACGAGCCAGGGGCGGTCGGGCCGGCCGAACCCTCGTGCGTTGTAGCTGCCCTCGATCGGAATGACGTGCACTGCGAGTTTCTCCTACCGGTTGCGCCCGTTACATCGGGCGTGAAATGCGGTTACGCAGAGCAGCTTCCCGAGGTCGGGTGTCGGTGGGGTGAACGGCCGGCGGACGCGGCGTGAGCGGCGGGAGAAGGGTCCGGGCGCGTTCAGAGGTCGGAGTCCGCGAGCGCCTCCGCGACGACCTCGCGCATGTCGAGCGCGTCGACGGGGGCGGTGCGTTCCGAGACCTCGGCGACGAGCGCCTGCAGCAGCACCGAGTGGCCGAGGCGGTTGAAGAAGGGATCCACCGTGTGCTGGGTGCCGACCGACCCCGTGGAGAGCGTCACATCCGCAAGGTCGGTCAGCGGCGTCCTGGCGTAGCTGGAGAGCGCGATGATGCGTGCCCCGCGTCGGCGTGCGGCCCGCACCGTCGCGAGCGTGTGCGCGTTGGCGCCCGAGTGGCTCAGCGCGAGGCAGGCGTCGTCGGGGGTGAGAGTGTGGGCGGCGAACTGCTGGGCGAGGATGTCGAGCGGGGCCTCGACCGGCCGACCGACGGTGGCGAAGCGCATGGCGGCATCCTGCAACGGCGGAGCCGAGAAGCCGTTGGCGGCGCAGACCACGCGTCCGGCGGTCGCGAGCAGCTCGGCGGCGTTCACGAGCGCCGTGCGATCGATCGCCTGCCGGGCGACGTGCAGCACGGCTCGCGCGCTCTCGAAGAGGTGGTCCACCGCGTCTCCGGGGGTGTCGTCGCCGCCCGGCTCGGGGGCCTCACGCGCGAGTTCGAGCCGCAGGTGCTGGAATCCGCGGAACCCGAGTCGCTGGCAGGCACGGATCACGGTCGCGGTGGAGGTGCCCGCCGCGGCCGCGAGCTCCTGCGTCGACCACTGCGGGACCTCGTGCGGGCGGTCCAGGATCACGCGGGCGACCGCGCCCTCGCTTGCACCGAGCGTCGCCGCGTGCGCGCGGATCAGCGCGACGACCGCGATGCGGCTCGCGAGGGGCACGGTGGAGGGCTGCGGTGCTGCGGGCATGGGGTCACGCTAAGTCGCGAGCGTGAACGCGCAGTGTCCGCGGGGTGTCGGGTCGCTGGCCGTTGCACCGGCCGGGGATCTGTGGATTCCGATCAGCCCGCGCGGTCGTCGGCGACGAGCAGTTCGCCGACCGTGCAATCGAGCGCGCGGCAGATCGCGGTGAGGGTGGAGAACCGGATCGCGCGGGCCCGGTCGTTCTTGAGGACCGAGAGATTGACGATGCTGACGCCGACGGCCTCGCTCAGCTCGGTCAGGGTCATGCCACGGGCGGCCAGCAGTTCGTCGAGCCGGCAGTGGATCGCGTGCCCGTCCTCGGGCTCGGCCGGGGTCATACGAGCCCCTCGGTCTCGCGCTGCATGCGCTCGCCGATCACGAACACCGTGCAGACGATCGCCACGGCGAAGGCGGCGACGACGAACGGGAACGGCTCGATGCTCAGCACCGCGTTGCGCACGTCGCCGTAGTCGGAGACCTGCGCGACCGCCGCATTGGCGAGCATGTTGTCGAAGAACCGCGTCGCCGCGGCCCCGATGAGACCGGTGATGCCGGCGGTGCCGACGAGCACGGTGCTCGACCGGCCGAAGATGCGGCCGCGGGAGAGTCTGCGGCTCAGCAGGATCAGGCACAGGATCACCGTGGCGAAGGCGATCACGAGCACGAGCTGGCCGATCACGCCCGCCCAGGTGGCGATCGGCGGCACCGCGGTGCGGAGCACGGCCCGGTCGAGCAGGACCTCGACGTCCGATCCGTCGGGACCGATGGGGGCGGTCGCGCGCTGATCGATGAACTCGGCTGCGACCCGGATCGGACCGCTGCCGAGCAGCTCGCCGATGCGGAGGGCGGCTCCGACGGCGACGGCGATGGCGATGACGGCGCCGACCGCGACGAACAACCAGAGCGCGACGCGGTCGCCGCGCGAGGGACGGATGTCGGAGGCGATGGTCATGATCCACTCCTTATCGATAAACGATATTAACGCTTGTCGATAAGTGTGCGGGTTCCCGCGGCTCCCGTCAAGTCGCACCGGCCTCCGGTCACGCCTGCGGCGAACACGGACCCACGGCCCGGATCCGGCGCGTACGCTGTCGGTATCGCCGGAGGTGACCGCTGTCTCCGGTACCCAGGAGGAAGCATGTTCGAGAGATTCACCGACCGGGCCCGCCGGGTGGTCGTCCTCGCCCAAGAAGAGGCGAAGATGCTCAACCACAACTACATCGGCACCGAGCACATCCTGCTCGGCCTGATCCACGAGGGCGAGGGCGTCGCCGCGAAGGCCCTCGAGCAGCTCGAGATCTCGCTCGACGCCGTGCGCGAGCAGGTGACCGACATCATCGGCACCGGCCAGCAGCCGCCCGCCGGCCACATCCCCTTCACTCCGCGCGCCAAGAAGGTGCTCGAGCTGAGCCTGCGCGAGGCGCTGCAGCTCGGCCACAGCTACATCGGCACCGAGCACATCCTGCTCGGCCTGATCCGCGAGGGCGAGGGCGTCGCCGCTCAGGTGCTCGTCAAGCTCGGCGCCGACCTCAACCGCGTGCGCCAGACCGTGATCCAGCTGCTCTCCGGCTACCAGGCCGGCAAGGAGAACGCGACGGTCGGCGCCCCCGAGTCCGGCGGCTCCGAGAAGGGCTCGGCCGTGCTCGACCAGTTCGGGCGCAACCTGACCCAGGCCGCGCGCGACGGCAAGCTCGACCCGGTGATCGGGCGCGAGAAGGAGGTCGAGCGGGTCATGCAGATCCTCTCGCGCCGTTCCAAGAACAACCCGGTGCTGATCGGCGAGCCCGGCGTCGGCAAGACCGCCGTCGTCGAGGGCCTCGCGCAGGCCATCGTCAAGGGCGAGGTGCCCGAGACGCTGAAGGACAAGCAGGTCTACGTGCTCGACCTCGGCTCGCTCATCGCGGGCAGCCGCTACCGCGGCGACTTCGAGGAGCGCCTGAAGAAGGTGACGAAGGAGATCCGCACCCGCGGCGACATCATCATCTTCATCGACGAGATCCACACCCTCGTCGGCGCCGGTGCGGCCGAGGGCGCGATCGACGCCGCCAACATCCTGAAGCCGCTGCTCGCCCGCGGCGAGCTCCAGACCATCGGTGCGACCACGCTCGACGAGTACCGAAAGCACTTCGAGAAGGACGCCGCGCTCGAGCGTCGTTTCCAGTCGGTGATGGTCAACGAGCCGTCGCTGCCGCACGCGATCAACATCCTCAAGGGGCTGCGCGATCGCTACGAGGCGCACCACAAGGTCTCCATCACCGACGGCGCCATCGTCGCCGCGGTGAACCTCGCCGACCGCTACGTGCAGGACCGCTTCCTGCCCGACAAGGCGATCGACCTGATCGACGAGGCCGGCGCCCGCCTGCGCCTCTCGATCCTCTCGAGCCCGCCCGAGCTGCGCGAGTTCGACGAGAAGATCGCCGTGGTCCGCGCCGACAAGGAGCAGGCCATCGAGGGCCAGGACTTCGAGAAGGCCGCGAGCCTGCGCGATGAGGAGAAGAAGCTCATCGCGGAGCGCCTGCGGCTCGAGAAGCAGTGGCGCTCGGGCGACGTCGCGACGCACGCCGAGGTCGACGAGGGGCTCATCGCCGAGGTGCTGGCGCAGGCCACCGGCATCCCCGTGTTCAAGCTCACCGAAGAGGAGACCTCGCGTCTCCGCTTCATGGAGGAAGCTCTGCACCAGCGCGTCATCGGCCAGAACGAGGCCATCTCGGCGCTCGCGCGGACCATCCGTCGCCAGCGCGCCGGCCTCAAGGATCCGAAGCGCCCCTCGGGCTCGTTCATCTTCGCCGGCCCCACGGGCGTCGGCAAGACCGAGCTCGCGAAGGCCCTCGCGGAGTTCCTGTTCGACGACGAGGACGCACTGATCTCGCTCGACATGTCGGAGTACGGCGAGAAGCACACCGTGTCCCGCCTGTTCGGCGCCCCTCCCGGGTTCGTCGGCTTCGAAGAGGGCGGCCAGCTCACCGAGAAGGTGCGCCGCAAGCCGTTCTCGGTCGTGCTGTTCGACGAGATCGAGAAGGCGCACCCCGACATCTTCAACTCGCTGCTGCAGATCCTCGAAGAGGGTCGCCTGACCGACGGTCAGGGCCGCGTGGTCGACTTCAAGAACACGGTCATCATCATGACGACCAACCTGGGGTCGAAGGGCATCGCCGGCGGTCCCGTGGGCTTCCAGCTCGAGGGCGACACCTCGGTCGGCTACGACATGATGAAGGGCAAGGTCAACGAGGAGCTCAAGAAGCACTTCAAGCCCGAGTTCCTGAACCGCGTCGACGACACGATCGTGTTCCCGCAGCTCTCGAAGCCCGAGCTGCTGCAGATCGTCGATCTGTTCGTCAAGCGCCTGCAGGACCGCCTGCTCGATCGCGACATGCGCATCGAGATCTCGGTCCCGGCGCGCGAGCGGCTCATCGACCTCGGCTACGACCCGACGCTCGGTGCGCGGCCGCTGCGCCGTGCGATGCAGCGCGAGATCGAGGATCGCCTCTCGGAGCGGATCCTCAGCGCGGAGCTGCTGGCGGGAGACCTCGTGAAGGTGGACTTCGTGGACGGCCAGTTCACGTTCGTCACCGAGGGGTCGAACCGGGACCACTCGGCGTCCTCGGCCTCCGCGGCCGCGGCGGTCGCCTCGACGGCCCCCACCACCGACCACAGCTGATCCCACGGGTCGAACGGAACGCCCATCGCCTCACGGCGGTGGGCGTTCCGCCGTTCCGGGGTGTTTCCCGAGGTTTCCGGGCGGTCCGCGCGACGTTTCCGCAGCACTAGGCTGTGCCTATGCCCGAAGCAGCCGAGATCCGCATCCGCCAGGCACGCACCTCCGACGTGGCGGCCATCGCCGCGCTCATGGTCCCGCTGGTGGAGCGACGGATCCTGCTGGGCAAGGACCTGGTCGACCTCTACGGGGCGGTCCCCGAGTTCCTCGTCGCCGAGGACGCCGACGGCGTCGTGATCGGCTACGGTGCGCTGCACGTCATGTGGGAGCACCTGGGCGAGGTGCGCACGCTCGGCGTCTCGGAGGACTGGCTGGGGCGCGGCATCGGCCATCGGCTGCTCGACGCGCTCGAGCAGCGCGCCCTCGAGTTCGGCCTGAGCCAGCTGTTCTGCCTCACCTTCGAGGTGGATTTCTTCGGCAAGCACGGCTTCGCGCCGGCGGGGGAGGACGAGCAGCTGGTCGCGATCGACGTGTACGCCGAGCTCCTCCGCTCGAACGACGAGGGCGTGGCCGAGTTCCTCGACCTGGCGCGCGTCAAGCCGAACACGCTCGGCAACACCCGCATGCTGAAGGGCATCGGAGCCGCGCGCGCCTGAGCCGTGACGGGCCGGGCTGCGGCTAGCCTGGGGCCATGTCGACGCTTCGCGATCCCGTAGGACCCAAGGACAAGAGCGTCTACGTCCGGCGCCGGATCATCGTGCTCGTCGCGCTGCTCGCGGTCGTCGCCGCAGTCGTGCTCATCATCCTGAAACCGGGCGGCGTCGGCGGAGCCTCGGACGCGCCCAAGGTGTCGGTGCCGGGCGACCTCGGCGACACCGCGGCGAAGCCGACGACCTCGGCCGGCAAGAACTCGACGCCGGCCTGCGCCGAGGGCGAGCTCGTGGTGACCCCGATCGCCGACAAGAGCAGCTACGCCGAGGGCGAGGAGCCGAAGCTCTCGCTCAAGGTCGAGAATCGCGGCACCAAGGCGTGCTCGGGCGACCTCGGGACCGCGACCATGACCTTCGCGATCACGAGCGGCGCCGACCAGGTCTGGCTGTCGACGGACTGCCAGAAGAAGCCCGATCATCGCTCGGTCATCCTGCAGCCGGGCAAGCCGCTCGAGACCGAGACGATCACCTGGGATCGCACCCGCAGCAGCAAGGACACGTGCGACATCAGCCGCGATCCCGTGACCGCGGGCGGTGCCTCCTACCACCTGAAGGTGTCGGTGGGGTCGGCGCAGGGCGACGGCACGGCGCAGTTCATCCTGGGCTGATCGGACGCACCGGCGGGGCCGGGCCGGTCGGCGGTTCGCGAGCGATAGGCTGCATCGCATGTACATCGGCATGATCCGCCCCGTCGAGACGACGACCATCAGCGTGCAGGGCGAGGGGCTTCCCGAGGTGCACGAGCTCGTCCATGCGCAGACCCCCGAAGGATGGGCCGTGGCCGGGATGTCGGTGGCCATGTCGAAGCACGACACCGTGCTCAGCTGCGAGGCGACGCTCGCCCGCCGGGACGGCGTCGAGATGCTCGAGGGCGCCGACTATGCGGACGTGCTCTCGAAGGTGCCCGAGGGGTACCAGCTGCTGTCGGTGCAGCCCGCCTGACCGCGGAGCGCATGGCTGATTCTCGGTGAAGATCCGGGAACGTTTCGGCGTTTTCAATGGTGGGCGGCCGACCCCGGACGTACAGTGAAGCATGGAACGCAAGCAGGAGCCCACCGCACGCACCGGTGGCATTCGTGTCGAGATTCAGCAGGGCAGCAACGAGGCGGTCGCGGTCGACGAGCTGGTCGACGACCTGCTCCACGGCAACGTGACGGGCATGCTCCACGCGCTGCACGAACCCCACGACGAGGGTCACGAGGGCCACTCCTCGAAGAAGTAGGCGGCGCCCGCGCTCCCTACTCGGTCGGCTCGATCGGCGGGAGCGACGGCTCCCGCGTGAGCGCTTCGATGCGCAGCGCGAACCACAGCTCCGAGCGGTCGTCGGCGTCTCCGAACGAGCGGCCGGTGAGCTGCTCGATGCGCGCCAGGCGGTCCCGCAGCGTGTTGCGGTGGATCCGCAGCTCGGCCGCCGCCGGCTGCCGCTGGCCGTGATGGGCGAGCAGCACCCGCGCCGTGCGCCGGAGCTCCTGCGCCTCGGCGTCGACGGCGGTCGCGAGCGGTCCGAGCACGGCCGCGACGATGCCGGCGAGGTCCGCGGATCCCGCGAGCACCGCCTCGAACACGGGCTCTTCGCGATCGACCCAGCGGACTCGGGGCGCCGGCGCCTCGCCGCTCGCGAACGGGGGCCGCGCCGCGAACGCCGCCGCGGCCGAACGGGCGCTGGTCGCCGCCCGAGCGAGCGGGGCCGGGCGTCCGACGACCGCGTCGAGACCCGCGGAGACCGCGGCGTTCACCGCGGTGCCGAGCGCGGCTTCGTCATCGGGGCAGAGCTGCCAGCCCCCGATCCCGCCGTCGCCGTCGTTCGTCGCGACCAGGCGTTCCAAACCCGTGCGGGGTGATCGCCGCCAGTCCGAGAGCGCCTCGGCGCCACCCGCGACGGCGATCGCGCGAACCTGCCCGGGGAATCGCATGCTCGGATCCAGCACTCGCGCGCTCGCGACGCCGCCATCGGCCGGGGCCGCACCGGCCCGTCCGAGCAGCAGCGCGGTCAGGCGCTCCCAGCGCTCGCGCTCGCGATCCTGCTCGCCGCCCGCGCTGCGCAGCTCAATGCCGAGCGCCATCGCGCCCGCCGCGAGCAGCGCCCGTGCGTCGGGTGAGAGGGGATCGTCGCCGGCGACGACGAGCACGGTGCCCGCGGTATCGAGGGGGATCCGTTCGGCGTGCGCGCCCGGATCCGAACCGCCCGCGAGTCCGCTGCTGCCGGCCAGCAGGCTGCCGTCGGCGCGCAGGGCCGCGATCCTGCGCCCGGTCGCCTGCGCGAGCGTCGCGATCGTGGCCGCCGGATTCTGGCCGCCGACGAAGAGCTCCCGGTGCGCCTGGAGCGCGCGGTGCGCGGCGCTGAGCTCGTCGGCCTCGAGCAGCGCGGCGACCGCCTTGCTGACCGCGATGAAGGGGGTCGGCGGTGGGACCTCGATCAGAGCGACCCGGTAGGCGCTGGCCGCGGCGACGAGCGGGCGGGGGATCCGTGCGTGCGCGACGCCGACCCCGAAGCCGATCGCGGCCACCCGCGCCCGGCCCAGGCTCGCGACGAAGTCGTGCCACCGCGGATCGTCCTCCTCGAGCGCGAGCCCGGTCGTGAGCACGAGCTCGCCGCCGTCGAGGTAGGCGCCCAGATCGAGCAGCTCGGTGGTCGAGACCCAGCTCAGGTCGGGATCCCCGGCGCCGGCCTGCACGAGGCGGAGCCCGAGCCCGGGGGTGGAGAGCAGGTGCGAGAGGCGTGCCATGACGACATCTTTGCACAGCAGCGCGGCGGGTAGCGGTGCAGAGTGGCATCTGCGGGCTTCCGGCTCGCGCCTAGACTGAGGGCGAGCGGGCAGCGGAACGCGGCCCGACCCGAGCACCGGCGCAAGAGGGAGACGGCATGACCGAGGCGAACGACACGACGACGCGAGGCCCGCTGTCCGGCATCCGGGTGGCCGACTTCTCGCGAGTGCTCGCAGGCCCGCACGCCACCATGATCCTGGCCGACTTCGGCGCCGACGTGATCAAGATCGAGAGCCCCGAGGGCGACGGCACCCGGCAGTGGTCGCCGCCCGTCAACGCCGTCGGGCAGAGCACCTACTTCGCCGGCGTCAACCGCGGCAAGCGCTCGGTCGTGTGCGACCTGCGATCCGAGGAGGGGCAGGCGCTCGCCCGCTCGCTGGCGTCAACGGCCGACGTCGTCATCGAGAACTTCAAGCCCGGCACCATGGACAAGTTCGGCCTCGGCTACGACGCCGTCGCCGCCGACAACCCGGGCGTCGTGTACTGCTCCATCTCGGGCTTCGGCGACGCCGCCGGTCGCGACCTGCCCGGCTACGACCTGCTCGTGCAGGCCGTCGGCGGCCTCATGAGCATCACCGGGCAGAGCGACGCCGACGGCGGCGAGCCCACCAAGGTCGGCGTCGCGCTCGTCGACATCCTCACCGGTCTCAACTCCGTGATCGGGATCCAGGCGGCGCTGCGCGCCCGCGACACCGCCGAATCGCCGACCGCGGGGCGCGGCCAGCACGTGAAGGTGGCGCTGCTCGGCTCGCTGCTCTCGGCGCTCGCCAACCAGGCGTCGTCCACGCTCGAGACCGGACGGGCTCCCGGCCGCATGGGCAACGCGCACCCGTCGATCGCGCCCTACGAGACCTTCGCCGCCGCCGACCAGGAGGTCGCGCTCGCGGTCGGCACCGACGGCCAGTTCGCCCGCCTGTGCGAGGTGCTCGGAGCCCCCGAACTCGCGAGCGACCCGCGCTTCGTCGACAACCCGTCGCGCGTGGCGCACCGCCTCGAGCTCAAGGCGCTGCTCGAAGGGCTGCTCGCCGCTCGCCCCGCGGGGGAGTGGATCGACGCCTTCACCGCCGCGAACATCCCGGCCGGCCGCGTGAACACCATCGCCCAGGCGCTCGACCTCGCCGAGACCCTCGGGCTGGAGCCCGTCGCCGAGACCCGCGCGACCGCCGCCGACGGGCAGGAGCGCGTGCTGCGCTCGGTCGCGACGCCCATCTCGTTCTCGGCCACCCCGTCCCGCTACTCGGCCCCGCCGCCCGGACTCGGCGAGCACGCCGGCGCCGAGTGGCTGCCGCGCTGATCCACCGTCTTCGAACCGTCAGTCCCGTTCCGAAAGGACCCGCAATGACCACCACCATCGACCAGCTGTTCAACGTCTCCGACTTCGTCACCGAAGAGGAGCGGGAGTGGCAGCTCAAGGCTCGCGACTTCGCGCAGACCAAGATCAAGCCGATCATCGACCAGGCGTTCGAGGACCGCCGCCTGCCCGTCGAGCTGCTGCCCGAGGTCGGCGAGTTCGGCGCCTTCGGCATGTACATGAACGGCTACGGTCTGAAGGGTGCCTCCTCGGTCGCCTACGGGCTCGTCGCGATGGAGTTCGAAGCCGTCGACTCCGGCTTCCGCACCGCGCTCTCCGTGCAGGGCTCGCTCGCCATGGGTGCGATCTACAAGTTCGGCTCGGAGGAGCAGAAGCAGGAGTGGCTGCCCAAGATGGGTCGCGGCGAGGCCATCGGCTTCTTCGGACTCACCGAACCCCAGGGCGGATCCGACCCCAACACCATGCTCACCCACGCGCGCCGCGAGGGCGACCAGTGGGTGCTCAACGGCAAGAAGCGGTGGATCGGCCTCGCCACCATCGCGCAGGTCGGCGTGATCTGGGCGAAGGACGAAGAGGGGATCGTGCGCGGCTTCGTCGTGCCGACCGACACCCCCGGCTTCACCGCGACCGCGATCGAGAACAAGTTGTCGATGCGCGCCTCGCTGCAGACCGAGATCGTGCTCGAGGACGTGCGCCTGCCGCTCGACGCGATCCTGCCCGGTTCGAAGGGCCTGTCGTCGCCCTTCAAGTGCCTCAACGAGGCGCGCTACGGCATCGCCTGGGGCGTCATGGGGGCGGCGCGCGCCTGCCTCGAGGTCGCCGTGGAGCGCTCGCAGACCCGCGAGGTGTTCGGGGCCCCCATCGGTTCGAAGCAGATCATCCAGGCGAAGCTCGCCGACATGTTCGTCGAGTACGAGAAGGGCCTGCTGCTCGCCCTGCACCTCGGCCGACTGAAGGACGCCGGAAACCTGTCGTACGGGCAGATCTCCGTCGGCAAGCTCAACAACGTGCGCGAGGCCATCAAGATCGCCGGCACCTGCCGCTCGATCCTCGGCGGCGACGGCATCACCTCCGACTTCCCCGTGATGCGCCACATGGCGAACCTCGAGTCGGTGCGCACCTACGAGGGCACCGACGAGGTGCACCAGCTGGTGATCGGCCGCGAGCTGACGGGCATCGCCGCGTTCTAAGGGGCTTGGGCTTGGGCTTGGGCTTGGGCTTGGGGTCCTGCCCGCGCCCCCGGCCCCGCCCCCCCCGGTTCGGTATCGAGAGGGCTCGATTCCACCTGTTTCTTTCGAGAAGAGGTGGAATCGAGCCCTCTCGATTGTTGTGTAGTGGGTAAGAGTGGGGAGCCCGGGCTTGTGCGGGAGATGGAAGCTGACCAGGTACGTCCTACACAGCGGGATTCGGCACTCGGCGCCTGTTGAGAACGTTCCCGGGGCCGGCGCCGCCATGGAAGCTTGCGTGATGGAACATCTCTCTGCTCGCCAGGCTGCCGCACCGCTCGGTGGAACGCCCTGCTCGACTACGGCAGCGCTGCGCGCCGGAGTGAGCCGTCGTGTTCTCGAACATGCTCGATTCGAGGCGGTGCATAGAGGGATGCGGTGGTCGGCGGGTGGCATCGTCCGGGCGGGGCTGGCGGCGACGCCGCAGGGTGAGGGAGCATTCGAAGACGAAGCCTGGATGAAGCGCGTGATAGCTTGCGTCCCGCTCCTGCGACCGGGTGAAGCCATCAGTCATTCCACTGCGTTGCGGCTCCACGGATGCCCGATCGCAGGCGATGGTCTTGTGCACCTCACGATTCCAGTACCGAACCGGGGCCGGCGGCTCTCCACCGCGCGAGGGCACACCTGGCCGACGGAGTTCACCCGCATCCCGCTCGACCCGCTCGAAACAATGCCTTGGCTCCCTCCTGGCGGTCGTCTCCCCGCGATCCCGACAGTGGAGCCCGCGCAAGCGTTGCTGCAATCGGCTGGACTGCTCCCGTTGGTGGAGCTGGTGGTCGCGGCCGATGCGATCGTCGGGCAACGCCGGTCCTCGAACGGAACGGTATGGTCGCTGTCCACGCGGGATGAGCTGTCTTCTGCAGCGGCGGACTACACCGGACGAGGTGCGCGGCGTCTCCGCCGGGCGCTCGACTTCTCTCGGGTCGGTGCGGAGTCCCGCATGGAGACTCTGCTCCGGCTGCTGCTCGAAGCGTACGGACTGGCCGGGTACTTCGAACTCCAGCATGAGGTTCGCGATGGCACGGGCTTCATCGGCCGCTTCGACCTGGTCTGCGTCGAGTGGCGGGTCATCCTCGAATACGACGGAGAACAGCACCGCACGAGCCGCGCGCAGTACCTGCGAGACATCCGGCGGCTCGATCGGGCGCGGGATGCCGGCTGGACGGTGATCCGCGCGCATTCCATCGACCTGTTCGACGCCGCTGCCCGCGGGCGACTGATCGCTCGGCTCGCGCAGAAGCTCGGCCGGGTTCAGGCGCCTGCCCTCGTGGAGGCTGCGCTCCTGCCGAGCTGATTCCACGAAAATCGGATTACGATATCGGTAAAAGTTCATATTCGGCTATAATTTTTGTCATCAAGGAGGTGCGCATGCTGGTCCGGATCGATGCCGCGAGCGAGCGTCCCATCTATGCGCAGATCGCCGACTCCATTCGAGGATCGATCGCCGCACAGCGCGTCCTCGCCGGGCAGCTGCTTCCACCGGCCCGCGAGATCGCCGAGGGCCTCGGCATCAACGCGCACACGGTGCTCCACGCCTATCAGGCGCTCCGCGACGAGGGTCTCGTCGACCTCCGTAGGGGACGTGGCGCGGTAGTCACGGAGGCCGCACCCAAGCTGGTCGCCCTGCACGCCGACGTCGCGGTTCTGGTGGCGCGCGCCCGTGCCCTCGGGGTCGCCCCGAGTACTCTCGCCGCGATGATCACCGACCCCGCGCATCTCCGTGGCGAAGTCGTATCCGAAACAGATAGGAGCCTCCGATGACCCCTCACCCGACCGGCGTCCCGGGCTCGTCCAGCGCGTCGGGCGCGATGAGCGATGCACCCTCCTCCGATGTCGCGCGTGCGCGCCGGGCCGCGCTGTGGGTCGGCGTCTGGGCGCCGCTCATCGTGGTGGCGCTGGGCGTGCTCCTGCAGGTTCTCTGGATTCCGCGCCTGCCCGACCCGATCGCCACGCACTGGAGCGGCAGCGGCGGGCCCGACGGATTCTCCAGCCCCTGGGGCAACATCCTGTTCTTCGCCATCACCGGGATCGGTATGACGCTCATCTTCGCGGTGATCCTGCTGATCCCCCGAGGGCGGCGCCCGGGATTCCCGGCCTGGTCGAGCGCTTCCCGTTTCCTCGCAGCCTTCGGTGCGGCGACGGTCGTGTTCATCTCGGTGCTCATCGTCGGGCTCGTGCAGATCCAGCTCGATGTCGCCGATGCCCGAACCGTCGGGACCGTCGCCGGGCCGATGGTGGTCGCGGTGCTCACCGCTGCCGCTGCCGGAGTCCTGGGGTGGTTCGTACAGCCCAAGGTCACGGTGGCGGCGCCGGCTTCCGGCGACAGCGTGCCGCTCCCGCTATCCGAGCACGAGCGAGCCGTCTGGATCGGTCGCTCCCTGCCGAACGCCGGCTACCGATGGTTCGCAGGGATCATGGTCGTGCTCATGCTGGCCCTCTGCCTGGGGAGCCTGGTCGGGCAATTCGCGGGATGGTGGGTTCTCGCGCTGGTGGGTGCCCTGGTGAGCGCTCTGATCATCACCACCATCGGTTTCCGCGTTCGCATCGACGCGGCGGGCCTCGAAGCGCGATCGGTGCTCGGATGGCCGGTCGTGCGCGTGCGCGCAGCCGACATCGACCGCGTGGCGGCGGCAGAGATCAATCCCCTCGGCGAATTCGGGGGATGGGGATTCCGTTGGATGCCCGGACGGTTCGGCATCGTCCTGCGCACGGGCCCCGGGATCGTCGTCACGCGCCGCAGCGGGAGCATCTTCGGCATCACCGTCGACGACGCGGAGACCGGCGCGGCCGTGCTCGCCGCGGCCGCTCGGAGCGCCCGCACCGGATCGGAGGGCACGCGATGAGCGGCACCGAACTGCCGGTGTTCCCGGAGCACCCGGCCGGGGGCCTGTCCGGGGAAGCCGCTGCGCCCGCATCGCCCGGTCTGCCGATCGAGGTTCGGCGGGGCCCGTCCGCGGTTCCCTGGGGGTCGATCGCCGTGTTCGTCGCGGTGTCGTTCGGCTTGGCCTGGCTCGTCTGCCTCCCGCTCTGGACCATGGACCCGACGACTCCCGCATTCCCGGTGCTGTTCAGCCTGCTGGCCTCCGCGACCATGTTCACGCCGGGCATCGCCGTGCTGGCGGTGCGGCTTCTGGGAGCACCCGGGCGGCGTCGCGAGAGGCGTCTCGGCGCTGCGCTCGAGGAACGGGGCGGGTTCCTGCGGTTCCTCGGCATGTGGCCGCTCCGGCCGGCCAAGCGGGTCGTATGGTTCACGGTCGCCGCGCTGTTCCTGCCGATCCTGTTGACCTTCGTCACCGCCGGAGTCGCAGCCGCGTTCGGCTGGTTACGGCTCGATCTCGTCGGGTTCTCCGCCTACGCGGACACCGTCCGGGCATCCCTCCCGGCGCAGAGCCCGATCGAGGCGCTTCCACCCATCGCGGTGCTCGTGGCGCTCCAGCTGCTCTCCATGCCATTCGGCGCGTTGTTCAACGCGCTCCTCGCGTTCGGCGAAGAGGTGGGTTGGCGCGGGTGGCTGCTGCCTGCGCTGCGGCCGCTCGGTACCTGGCCGGCGCTCCTCGGGTCCGGCGCGATCTGGGGACTCTGGCATTCGCCGCTGATCCTGCTCGGGTACAACTTCGGTCGCACCGACTGGACCGGGGTCGCGTTCATGGTGCTCGGCTGCATGGCCTGGGGTGTGTTCTTCGGCTGGCTTCGTCTGCGCAGCGGATCGGTCTGGCCCGCCGTCGTCGGACACGGCGCGTTGAACGCCGCGGCGGGCACCTTCATGCTGCTCGCGGCGTCCGGGGCGCCGCTCGATCCGGCACTCGTCAGCCCGCTCGGTGCCGCAGGCTGGATCGTGCTCGGCGCGGTCGCCCTCGGACTCGGACTGTCCGGTCAGTTCCGAGCGCAGCCGGAGCTCGCGCCTCGACGCGCTTCCGGAGCCCCGAGCCCGCGAGATCTGCCGAAGCCGTCAGCTCCGCCGACCCCGGAATCGGCACCGAGCGGTACGCCGAGCCGGGCAGGCACCGCACAGGAACAGAACAGAGCCGACACCGAACGGGAACAGCCCCGAGCCGACACCGAACGGGAGCAGACCTAGGCGAGCACCGAACGATCGAACGCGTCAACGCTGATGCCCTGCTCGAGCACGGCGCGCGACCACTCGCGGGCCGAGTGCAGGCTGTGGTCGCGGTAGTTGCCGCAGCTCACCGCGTCCGTGCCCGGCACGTCGTCCCAGGTCACCCGCTCAGCGATATCGTCGAGCGACGCCTTGATCGCAGACGCGACGTCCGCGTTGCTCGGCTCGCCCCAGACGATCAGGTGGAAACCGGTGCGGCAGCCGAACGGAGAAATGTCGATCACGCCATCCAGACGCGTGCGCAGCAGGCCCGCGATCGTGTGCTCGATCGTGTGCAGTCCGGCGGTCGGGATCTCGCCCTCGTTCGGCTGCACCAGCCGGATATCGAAGTTCGAGATCGCATCGCCCTTCGGTCCGCGCTCCACCCCGATGAGGCGCACATACGGCGCACGCACCTTCGTGTGATCGAGCGCGAAGCTCTCGACCTCGGCCAGCTCGACTTCGCCCACGGCTCCTCCTCGGATCTCGAACACCGCACCGGTAACAAGAAGCAAATGCCAGAAGCAGAACGGCGGTGCGGCGCAGCAGGGTTCTTCCGAACCCACGCTACGCCGCACCGCCGTGAAACGGGCCCGCGTGACCGCGGATGACAGCGCGAGCGCGAACGCGCCCGCACTGTCGCGGCGGTCAGGCCGCCATCAGAGCGACCCGAGCCGAATCGGCCGAGCGCTCGACGCGAACATCCCAACCATCGGCCGAGAGCCGCTGCAGATCGTTCCCCGCCGCATCGAGATTCTTCGTCTCGACGAGGTAGAGCGTGCGACCGGAACCCCGGTACACCGAACGGTGCTCGGCCCAGGCCGGGATCCGCGGAGCGGAATCGGAGCCGAGGGCGTGGTACGGGGTGCGCGGAGCCTGCGCGACGGGAGCGACCGGTGCAAAGTGGCGCGTCGCGACGTCGCTGGCGTGCAGAGTGTGCTGCATGGTGCTGTCCTTTCTGTGTGTGCGGCAGCCGCTCGCGGTTCGCGGCGCGGCGCCGAGCGATCCTCGCCGAACGGCGGGAGCGCGGTACGTGATCGAACGCGAATGCGGTCGACCGGTGGGATCGGAACGTTCGAACGAACGCTTCCGGAACGGATCCGTGGATCCCGGTGGAATGGAGCGCTGCGGCCGGGAGCGAGCCGGTGTCGACGCCGGCCAATGAATGGCTTCTGGCGGACACGGCATGCGGCTGCGCAAGCTCAATCCGTAAGCATAACCGAAAAGTTTGAGAATTGCTAGACTCGGCCCGTGCGCGGCGTCGAGCCGTGCTGAAGAATCGCACGAAGACGCGGAAAGGGCGGCATGCAGCACGGAGAATCCACGGCGGAAACGCCGCAGCGAACGACCGCCCCCGGATCCACCCTGCTGGTCTTCGCGCACCGCGACGAAGCATCCGCGTTCAGCGACGTCCCGCACCTCGTCACCGGGGTCGGCAAGGTGAACGCAGCGGTGTCGCTTGCCGGGGAGCTGGCGAGCCGTGCCGGAGCCGTGTCGCGCGTCATCGTGCTCGGCACCGCCGGCGTCGTCGACGACGGCCCCGACCTCGACACGGTGTACCAGATCGGTGCCGTGAAGCAGCACGACTTCTCGCTGCCCTCGCCCACGATCGAGCCGCGCGGTCCGGTCCTCGCGCCGAAGCTGACCGTCGCGACCGGCGACGTCTTCGTCCAGGACGACGCGCAGCGCGCCCGCATCGCCGAGCTCGGCGCCGAGCTCGTCGACATGGAGAGCTACGCGATCGCGGCCCTCTGCGCGCGTTTCGACCTGGAACTCGTGATCCTGAAGGTGCCGTCGGACTTCGCCGACAGCTCCACCACCGACGAGGAATGGGACACCATCGTGTTCCGCAAGAGCGAACAGCTGCGCACGTTCGCCGAGGCGGAGCTCCCCGAACTCTTCGCCTGACCGCCAGAAATCCGTACCGCTCCGCAGGAGGGGCAGAGAGGGGACCGCCGTGAGGATCCGCGCGCTGCTGCTCGTCTTCGTCGGCGGTGCGGTCGGCACGGCGGCACGGGCGGCACTCGACGCCGCGATCCCGAAGCCGGGCGGATTCCCCCTCGCGATCCTCGTCATCAACGTGCTCGGAGCGCTCCTGCTCGGGATCCTGCTGGAAGCGCTGCTGCGTCCCGTACCCGAGCCCGTGGCGGTCGCCGACCTGAGGCTGCTGCTCGGCACCGGAGTGATGGGCGGCTTCACGACCTACAGCACGCTCGCGCTCGGCACGGTCGAGCTCGCTCACGGAGGGCTGCCCTGGGTCGGGATCGGGTATCTGGCGCTCTCGGTCCTGCTCGGCATCGCCGCCGCGACGCTGGGGATCCTCCTCGGCGGTCGGTTGCGTCGCCGGAAGGAATCGGCATGACCCCGCTCCTGCTGCTGGGCGTCGCGCTCGCCGGCGGCGTCGGCGCCGTCGCCCGGTTCTCGTTCGACGCGGCGATGCAGCCGCTGCTGCGGCGACTGGAGCGCCCCGGGTCCCACGGCTTCCCCTGGGCCACGCTGCTCATCAACGTGTCGGGCTCCCTCGTGCTCGGCATGCTCGCCGCGCTCGCGGGCCTCGCCGGGGGAGCGCAAGTGCTGCCGCACGAGTGGTTCGCGGTACTCGGCACCGGGTTCCTCGGCGGATACACGACGTTCTCGACCGCGAGCGTCGACGCGGCCCGCCTGATCGCGGCGCGTCGCTGGAACGCAGCCCTCGGCTACGCGGGAGGCACCGCCGTGCTGTCGACCCTCGCGGCGGCGGCCGGGTTCTGGGGCCTGGCGCCGCTCGTCTGAGCGTCCGAGCGTTCGAACGGGTCCCAGGCGCAGGCAGCGGGACCGGGTCCCGCCCGAACTTGCCCCGAACTTGCTCCCAGTTCGACCCGAACCGGTCCGGCTCCCGGCGGGAACCGTCCGCGCATCGAGGCATGTCTTGACATGCCTCGATGGCTCGTGGTGTACTTGCGAGCGCATTACGAAAGTCACTTTCTTAATTAGGACGGCGAGGTCCCCATGGCACCCAATGCGAGCGATGCGCCCGGAGGCAGCGGGCTGCCGAGCGCGGTGAACGCACGCGTGGCCGCTGCGCTGCTCGAGAGCGGGCGTGCGAGCGTGACCCAGATCGCGGAGCGCACGGGGCTGTCCCGTCCGACCGTCGACGCAGAGCTGACCCGGCTGCGGGAGCTCGGGCTCGTGCGCGTGGTCGACGACGCGGAGGCAGGCGAGCGCCGCGCGGGACGTCCCGCCCGATTCTTCGAGTTCTGCGCCGACGCTGGCCTCCTCGTCGGAGTCGATGTCGGCATCCACCGGCTGCGTGTCGTGCTCGCCGAGCTCGACGGTCGCGTCGTCGGATGGCACGAGACCGAGAGCGCGCTCGGCATCGACGGGGACGAGCGCATCGCCCTCGTCATCTCGACCGTCCGCACGGCGCTCCGCAGCTCGGGCATCGATCCGGAGCGGTTGCTCCGCCACTCCTGTCTGGCGCTGGCGGTCTCGGGCGTCGTCGACCCGGGGGGCCGTATCCTGATCTCCCACAACTTCCCGGAGTGGGAGGGGATCGATCTCGCCGGACTGCTGAGCGCCGAGTTCGGCTGCGCCGCCGTGGTCGAGAACGACATTCGGCTCGCGGCTCTCGCCGAGTTCCGCCTGGGCGCGGCGAAGCACGTCGACGACGTGGCCTACGTCTTCGCGGGGCATCGCGTCTCGCTCGGCCTCATCATCGATGGCAAGATCCGGCGGGGCAAGCACTCCGTCGCGGGCGAGATCGGCCTCGGCGGCTTCGCGTTCTCCTCCCAGGTCGACAGCACGGGCAAGCTCCGGTGGAGCAGTGCGGAGTCGGGCGAGCAGGTGTTCCGCGCGGCGGCGGCCGGCGATCGGGCTGCCAGCGAGGAGATCGTGCGGTTCGCGCAGGGCCTCGCGGTCGGCGTCGCGATCGTCACGATGGCGGTGGATCCCGATCTGGTGATCGTCGGCGGCGGCCTCTCGCTCGCCGGTGAGGAACTGCTCGGGCCGCTGCGTCGAGCGGTCAACGCCGAGATCACTCTGCCGGTGGAACCCGAGATCGTGCCGTCCCGGCTGGGGGCGGAGTCGGTAGCGCTCGGCGCGCTGTCGCTCGCGGCGCAGCGCGCAGCAGAGATCCGTCATCCGAGCGAGCCGCCCGCGGATCCGGGATTCGACCTCGCGCAGGTGCGCGCGGTCATCGAGCGCGCGAGCGCCCAGCCTGAAGGAGCCGACGGATGAACCCGCAGCATGGGGAATCGACGATGCTCCGGCTTGCGGTCGTGGGCGCGGGGGCCCGATCGGCGATCGCCCAGCACGCGGTCGAGTCCGGGGACGCACGCATCGTCGCCGCGGTGGATCCGAGCGCGAACGCGCGGGCGCGCGCCTCGGCGTCCTTCGCCTGCGAGGCGACGTTCGAAACCCTCGACGAACTGATCGCGGCCGCCGCATCGGGCCTCGACATCGACGCCGCGTTCGTCACCTCGCCCGACGACACCCATGCCGAGATCGCGGTCGCGCTGCTGAACGCGGGGATCGCCGTCTACCTCGAGAAGCCCCTCGCGATCGACGTCGACGACGCGGACGCGATCCTGGCGGCCTCGGCCGATTCGGGAACCCGCC
Organism: Leucobacter iarius; assembly: GCF_039530105.1. Lineage (NCBI taxonomy): Bacteria > Bacillati > Actinomycetota > Actinomycetes > Micrococcales > Microbacteriaceae > Leucobacter > Leucobacter iarius. The sequence continues at coordinate 1,198,512 of NZ_BAAAOB010000001.1, forward strand.
TCTACGTCGGGCACAACATGCGGCACATGTCGGTGGTGCGCACCATGCGGGAGCTGATCCTCCGCGGGGAGATCGGCGAGGTCAAGGCGATCTGGTGCCGCCACTTCGTCGGCAACGGTGGCGACTACTACTTCAAGGACTGGCACGCGGACCGGTCCAAGGCGAACGGGCTGCTGCTGCAGAAGGGCGCCCACGACATCGACGTGATCCACTGGCTCGCGGGCGGCACCTCCGAACTGGTGACGGGCCTCGGCGGGCTCACGCTCTACGGCGGGATCGACGATCGCCGCGACAACTCGGATCGCACCATGCCGGAGTGGTTCTCACTCGATTCCTGGCCCCCGCTGAGCCAGACCGAGCTGAACCCGGTCATCGACGTGGAGGACCTGTCGATGGTCGCGATGCGCCTCGACAACGGTGTGCTCGCGTCGTACCAGCAGTGCCACTACACCCCCGACTACTGGCGCAACTACACCGTGATCGGCACCGAGGGGCGGCTCGAGAACTTCGGCGACGGGGATGGAGCGGTCGTGCGGGTCTGGAACACGCGCACGCTCTACTCCGAGCACGGCGACGCGGAGTACCCGGTGATCGGGGACGCGGGCGGGCACGGCGACGCCGACCGGCTCACGGTCGCCGAGTTCGTCGCGTTCGTGCGCGACGGGATCGCCACGACGACCTCGGCGGTCGCGGCTCGCGACGCGGTGGCCACCGCGGTCGCCGCGACCGAGTCGATCCGGGCAGACGGCGCGCCGCGCCGCGTGCGTCCGGTGGATCCGGGCGTCGCCGCGCGGCTCTGATCCGCCGGCCGCAGTTCCGGGCACGACCCATTCAGACCCCCGTATTCAAAGGAGAATCCATGAAGAAGAAGACCCTCGCACTCGCCGGGGCGCTCGCGGTGACCGCCCTGGCCCTGTCGGGATGCTCCGGCGGCGGCGCCTCCGAGGCGGCCAGCGATCACAACCTGAAGGCCGAGATCTCGTACGCGTTCTGGGACGTCAACCAGAAGCCGGCGATGGAGGCGCTGATCAAGGACTTCAACAAGGAGTTCCCGAACATCACGGTGAAGACGCAGATCACCCCCTACGCGAACTACTTCACGAAGCTGCAGACGCAGGGCAGCTCGAACACGCTGCCCGACGTGTTCTGGCTGAACGGCCCGAACTTCCAGCTGTATGCCTCCAACGACATGCTCGAGCCGATGAGCAAGGATCTGAAACCGGCGGACTACCCGAAGGCGCTCAACGACCTCTACTCCTGGCAGGGGACCCAGTACGGTGCGCCGAAGGACTTCGACACGATCGCCGTGTACTACAACAAGGCGATCTTCGACGAGGCGGGCGTCGCCTACCCGACAGCGGACTGGACCTGGGACGAGTTCCATCAGAAGGCCAAGGCGATCTCCGACAAACTGAAGTCCAAGGGCATCTACGGCGTCGCGAGCGGGCTCAACGGCGGGCAGGAGGTCTACTACAACACGATCCTGCAGGCCGGCGGCAGCATCATCTCGGAGGACGGCAAGAAGTCGGGCTACGACGATCCCAAGTCGATCGCCGGGCTGCAGTTCGTGCGCGACCTCGTCGCCGACGATTCGTCGCCGACCCCGTCCCAGCTCTCGGACACCCCGCAGGACCAGTGGTTCATCAACGGCAAGTCGGCGATGATCTGGTCGGGCACCTGGTCGAACTCCGAATTCCTCGGCTCGCAGGTGAAGGACTCGATCGCGGTCGCGCCGCTGCCGAAGGGCGAGCGCAAGGCGACCGTGATCCACGGCCTCGCCAATGCGGTCGCGAAGGGATCGAAGAACAAGGCCGCGGCGCTCGCGTTCCAGAACTACCTCGGCAGCAAGCAGGCCGCCGAGACCCAGGCGAAGCTGGGCGCCGCGAACCCCGCCTTCAACGGCACGCAACAGGCCTTCGTCGATTCGGCGCCCTGGGACCTGAACATCTTCGAGAACGCGGCGACCGAGTACGCCTTCCCGTACCCGATCTCGAAGAACACGGCGGCGTGGAACAAGCTCGAGAACGACCTGCTGCCCGCCGCGTTCAGCGGTGAGCAGCCGGTGCCCGACGTGGCGAAGAAGCTCGCGGCCGAGATGAACAAGGCGCTGGAGAAAGAGCAGAAGTGACGGGCTTCGCTTCTGCTCCGGGTGCGGTCGCCGCGCAGGCGACCGCACCCCGATCCGGGCGGCGCGGATCCTCGGATCCGCGCCCTCGGGCCCGCCTCAGGAGCTCCCTCTGGGCGCTCCTGTTCGTCGGCCCGCTGCTCTTCGGCGTGCTCGTCTTCTACATCTGGCCCATCTTCCGCAACGCCTACTTCAGCTTCACCACGTGGGGCGCGTTCGGCGGCGCGACCTGGACCGGGCTCGACAACTACGAGACGATGCTCGGCGATCCCGACTTCTGGCGCGCCATCGTCAACACGCTGATCTACGTCGGCATCCTGCTGCTCGGGATCCCGGTCGCGGTGCTCTTCGCCGCGCTCATCAACCGGCCCGGCCTGCGGTTCGCGGCGGTCTACCGCACGGCCTTCTTCCTGCCCTATGTGGCGATGCCGGCGGCCGTGGCCATGGTGTGGCGGATCATCTTCAACGGCGATTTCGGGATCCTCAACTACACGCTGTCGCTCGTCGGTATCACAGGGCCGAACTGGCTCAGCACCGAGTGGTTCGCGCTGCTGTCCGTCGGGCTCGTCGGCATGTGGATCTCGCTCGGCTTCAACCTGATCGTGCTCTCGGCAGGCATGCGGGGGATCCCGCCCGAGATGTACGAGGCATCGACCCTCGACGGAGCGAGCCGCGCCCGGCAGTTCTTCTCCATCACGGTGCCGCTCCTCAGCCCGTCCATCTTCTTCGTCTCGGTCATGACCGTGATCACCGGGTTCCAGGTCTTCGACCTGCTCTACGCGCTCATGGGCACGCAGAACCCCGCGATCAACCAGACCCAGTCGCTCGTCTTCCTCTTCTTTGCGCACCAGCAGGCCGGGGACAACGGGTACGCGGCGGCGGTCGGCGTGGCGATTCTGCTGCTCGTCGGCGTGTTCACGATGCTCCAGTTCCGGATGCAGAAGCGGTGGGTGACCTATGACTGACACGCAGACGACCGCGCTCGCCATCCGGCAGCGCGCAGCGGGCAAACGGCTCCGACTCGGCAACGGCGTCACGCACGCGGTCCTGATCGTCGCGTCGCTGACCATGATCTTCCCGTTCCTCTGGCAGATCCTCATGTCGCTCGCGACCAACGCCCAGGTCACCTCGGTGCCGCCCACCTTCTGGCCGGGCGAGCTGCACTTCGAGAACTTCGCGCACGTGTTCGACCAGCTCCCGTTCCTCAACCAGCTCTGGGTCTCGGCGGCGGTCACGACGATCCGCACGGTGGGGCAGCTGCTGCTCTGCTCCATGGCGGGGTACGCGTTCGCCCGCCTCGAGTTCCCGTTCAAGCGCACGATCTTCGCGATCGTCCTCGCGATCCTCATGGTGCCGCCGCAGGTCTACCTGCTGCCGCAGTACCAAATCGTTCAGGGCCTCGGCTGGCTCAACACGATCGCGGGCATCGCCGCCCCCGGCATCTTCAGCGCGTTCGGAACGTTCATGATGCGGCAGTTCTTCATGGGCCTGCCCGAGGAGCTCTCGGAGGCCGCCCGGCTCGACGGGGCGAACCACTTCCAGATCTTCTGGAAGATCATGCTGCCGCTCGCGAAGCCCGGTCTCTCGGCGCTCGCGATCATCACGGTGCTCGCCTCCTGGAACGACCTGCTCTGGCCGCTGATCGTCGCCACCGACGCCACGCAGATGCCGCTCGCACCGGGGATCGCGACGCTCACCAGCCAGCGCTCCATCCCCGACTATCCGCTGCTCCTCGCCGCCAGCCTGCTGGCGATGGCACCGGTGCTCATCCTGTTCCTCTCCATGCAACGGCGCGTGATCGACGGCATCGCGTTCTCGGGGCTGAAGTAACCCGTGAAGAAAGGTGCTCCTCCAGTGAACCCCCTGCGTATCGGCCTCATCGGAGCCGGCGGAATCTCCCGCGTCCATGCCGACGGGTGGCGAGCGCTCGACGCCGACGTGACCGTCTACTCGCACGAGGGCGCCGAGGCGCTCGCCGCCGAGTACGGATTCGCGATCGCGTCCGATCTCGATGCGCTGCTCGCCGCGTGCGACATCGTCGACATCGTGACCTCGACGCCCAGCCACGGCCCGCTCGCGCACGCCGCGATCTCCGCCGGCAAGCACGTCATCTGCGAGAAGCCGCTCGCCGGCACCGCGGACGAAGCGCGGCAGATCGTCGATGCGGCCCGGCGCGCCGGGGTGCGATTGTTTCCCGCGCACGTCGTCCGCTACTTCCCCGACTACGTCGCCATGCACGAGCAGGCGGTCGCCGGGAGGATCGGGGACCTCGCCGTGCTGCGCTTCCTGCGCGGGGGAGAGGCGCCGCGCACCGGATCCTGGTTCCACGACGAGGCCGAGGGCGGCGGGATCATCCGCGACCAGATGATCCACGATCTGGATCAGGCGCTCTGGTTGGCCGGGGACGTCGTGCGGGTCTACGCGGTGCGCAGCGCTCCGGCGGACGATGCCGTCGCGCCCGACGCCGTGACCGCTCACGTCTTGCTCACGCACGCGAGCGGGGCCGTGTCGCATGTGCAGGGGACCTGGGGGCCGCCGGGAATGCGGTTCCGGACGAGCGCGGATCTCGCGGGCAGCGGCGGGACCCTGTCGATCGATTCGACCGCCCACGATCCGAGCCGGATCGAGCTGCCGGGTGCGATGGACGGGACCGGGTATCTGCCTCCGCAGGCCAACGCCGTCAGCCCCTACACCGCCGAGCTGCGCGCCTTCGTCGAGGCGATCGCAGCCGGATCTTCGGCAGCGGTGAGCCCGGCGGACGGCGTGCGCGCCGTGCAGCTCGCGGAAGCCGCCTCGGCGTCGCTGCGGACCGGTCAGCCGGTCGACGTCGCGCTCGACCCGATCGAATCGGAGGAGACCCGATGAACGCCGAACAGAACAAGCCGCTCCGGATCGCGGTGCTGTCGTTCGCCCACACGCACGCCATCAGCTACTGCGAGGCCCTGTCGGGTCGCGCGGACATCGAACTCGTCGTCGCCGATCCGGACGGTGCCGCAGCTCCGGACGACGCGCCGCGAGGGGCGGAGCTGGCGGCCTCCCTGGGCGTCGACTACGTCGACAGCTACGCCGACGCGCTCGCGTGGGGCCCGGACGCGGTGATCGTCACCGCCGAGAACGCGCGGCACCGGGAGCTGGTCGAGCTCGCCGCGGAGGCTGGTGCGCACGTGCTCTGCGAGAAGCCGCTCGCCACGACGCTCGAGGACGCCCGGGCGATGCTCGCAGCGACGGAACGCGCCGGGGTCGCGCTCATGACGGCGTACCCGGTGCGGTTCGCGCCCGCCTTCGCCGATCTGGTGCGTCGCGTACGCGATGGGGCGCTTGGCACGATCCTCGCGGTGCGCGGCACGAACAACGGCAAGCTCCCGTCGGATCGCGCCTGGTTCACCGACCCGGAGCTGGCCGGCGGCGGCGCGCTCGTCGACCACGTCGTGCACTGCGCCGACCTCATCGACGAACTGCTCGGCGCGCGAGCCGAGACGGTCTACGCCGTGGCGAACCGCACGATCCACGCGGGAGCCGCGGTCGAGACCGGTGGCCTCGTGACCGCGAAGTACCCCGGCGGGGTCATCGCGAGCATCGACTGCACGTGGAGCATGCCCGAGAGCGGACCGGCCTGGGGCGGGCTGACGCTGCAGGTGATCGGGACGCGCGGCAGCATCACGATCGACCCCTTCGCCCAGCACGTGGCCGGGATCGCGTCGGACGGGGCGGTCTGGGCCTCGACCGGCGACAACCTCGATGCGGCCATGCTCGACGAATTCCTGGACGCGGTGCGCTCAGGGCGAGCACCCAGGCCCGACGGCGCCGTCGGACTGCGGACGCTCGAGGTCGTCGACGCCGCGCGCCGATCCGTCGCGAGCGGTGAGGCGGTGCGGCTCGGGTGAGCGCGAGCGGTGGTCCGGTCGGTGAGCCGGACCACCGGCCGGAAGCGTGGGCAGAACGTGGGCAAACGCCGCCGGAAATGACTGAGGCCCCGGCTCCCCGCAAAGGGAGTCAGGGCCTCAGCTCTGGCGGTGACGGTGGGATTTGAACCCACGGTAGGGGGTTACCCTACACAACTTTTCGAGAGTTGCACCTTCGGCCGCTCGGACACGTCACCGAGAAAGAGCTTAGGGGATGCGGGCGCCGAATGTGAAATCGGCGTGTTCCTGCGCGAGTCGCTCGACCAGCTCGCTGCGATTCGCGGCTCCGAGCTTGGCGCGGGCCTGGGCGATGTGCGACTCGACCGTCCGGACGCCGCAGCCCATCCGCTCCGCGATCTCGCGGTTCCCCAGGCCCTGCGCGGCGAGTTCGGCCGCTGTCCGCTCCCGGGCGGTCAACGGGGTGCGTGCCGGCTGCTGCGTCGGCCGGGGGATCTGTTCGCGCATGCGCCACGGGAGCGAGAGCGTGATCGCGGTGTCGATCCGTTCGAGCAGGCGGTCGCAGCGTCCGACCGCGCCGGACGCGCGGCGTTTCAGCTGGATCCGCCGTGCGGCGTTCGCGGCGTTCTCGGCCGCGGCCCAGTGCTCGCTGTCGCAGAGGTGCTCGGCGATACGGAGCAGCTCGACCGGGTTCTGCTGATCGAATGCACGACGGTGCGCGGCGGCGACGGCGACGAGCGGTGCCGGCTGTTCTTCGACGTCGATGCGCACGACGGACGGGTCGAGGGATTCGAGGCGGCCGGCGAGGTAGCCGACGATGCCGGTGAACGTGGTGTCGACGCTCGAGGGGGCAGTGCGGTCCCGATGGTTCTCAGCGGTCAGCGCGCGGGCGATGAGGGCGACGGTGTGCGTGAGACGCTTCGGGAGGAACATCGGCAGTCGCTGCTCCATGCGCTGCCATTCGAGCAGCGCATGGTGCGCGTCTCCGGCGGAGAGCGCGCCCGCGGCGGCTTCGAGGTGGCCGAGCCAGATCAGGTGGGAGGCTCCGGCCGGCAGCCGCCGAGCCACCCCGCGCAGATCCTCGGCGTGCTCGCGCAAGGTGTCGGTGAACAGCGTGTTGAGGGCCCATCCCAGCAGGATCGATCCGTGCAGGTGGTGGAGCACCCGGGACTCGGGCAGGCCCATGCGGCCCGTGAGCGTCCGGGCCGCCGCTGCGAGGGACCGTGCGGGGATCGCCCCGCGCGGCACCGCGTCGAGCACCTGCAGGATCCCGGCCGCGCAGGCCACCTCGGGAGAGGGGTGGGACGCGGCGCACGCGGTGATGGTCGCGCGGTCGGAACCCAGGGGCTCGGTGTCGTTGAGGCGGCTCAGCACGAGGGCGGTCGAGGCCTCCGAGGAGCCAGCGGGATCCAACTGCGCGAACGCGTGCGGATCCGAGGGGTCGACTCCCGATTCCGCGCTCAGCACCGCCCAGGCGTTGAGGTGGGCGAGCCGCGGCACCGGCTCCGCGGGGATCGCGGTCCCGACCAGGGCCGAGAGGCCCGTCGGGGCGCCCTTGAGTCCGGCGAGCGCGCGGACTCGCGTCTGCGGCTCCAGGGGCTGGCCGAGTGCGCCCGCTCGGAGGAACAGCGCCCGGGTGAGCCCGTCGACGCCGAAGGTCAGCCGCTGCTCGAGCACTCGGTGCAGCACGGCGGCCTGCGCGGCGCGCGGGATCTCGCTCGACAGGGGAGTGCGCGCGCAGAACTCGGCGTCCCGATCCGAGAGGGGAAGGCCGAGCATCTCGAGGCTGAGCAGTCCCTCGGTGATGCGCCGACGCGTGACCTCGAGCTCCTGGCTGGAGATCGTGCTGCGCAGCGGCACCGCGATGAATTCGGGAACGTGGAGCAGATCCGATGACCCGTACTGGATGGCGATGCCGCGATCCGTGAGCTCGCGCAGCAGGTCGCCGCCGGTCAGCTCCTCCGCGGATGCGGGGTCGAGGGGGTCGAGCTCGGACAGCACCGCGGCCGCGGCGAGGGTCTGCGTGTCGAGGCCGTGCGCGAGGCGGGAGGCCGCCTGCATGGCCGGCAGATTGAGCTCGTGGAGCCGGTCATGACGGATGCTGGGCCGGGGACCGGGCACGAGCTGCCCCGATTCCGCGATCGTCAGCAGATCGAGGGCCCAGTGGGGGCGCCCGAGCGAGAGCTGCTGTATCGCCCCGACCGTCGCCGAGTCGAGCGGCTGCTGTGCATGCCGGTGGGCCAGATCCGCGATCTGCTCGAGTTCGAACGGCTCGAGTCGGATCCGGACCGCTCGTTCGAGCGATGCCAGCGTGCTCGGGTCCTCGGCGACGAGCGCCTCGATGGCGTCGGAGTAGCTGTTGCGCAGTTCGCTGATCTCGAGGGCCCCGATGGCGTGACCTCCGGCGTCGATGAAGGACTTGAGCGCACGGAGCGTCTCGAGGTCGGCGCGCTCGAGCCGGTCCAGCAGGAGCACGCGGTGGGGCTGCATCGCGGCGACGCGCTCAGCCGCGCCCGGCAGCGCGCAGTCGATGAGCTCGCTCCGGCCGACGGCCGATCCCAAGCGGATCTGCACCGCGCGGAGCTCGTGACTGTGTCCGAGTCCGGTCTCACCGAGCACGAGCACGAGCGAGTGCCGTTCGAACTCCGAGAGTATCGCGTCCGTTATTCCTATGCGCAGCTGAAAGAGCCGATCCACCATGGGTCACATCTCCTGAAGATCACCAATGTTTGTGCGAACCGTTCCCCCAGCCGCATACCCCGTCATCGACGGTATGAGCAGCAGCCTAGCCATCTCAGTGCGCTCCGCCGAAAAACATTCGGAGTTATATGTCTCGACTCTCAGACATTCGTCCAGAAGTCTCAGTAGGGCGAGCCCGGGGAATCCGTATTCCGCACCGCTTTCAATCGTATGTGCGTACGCGTAGTCCGGGTTACGCAGAGTCCTGGGGGTTTGCTGGACCCCTGGATACGCTCGCGACGAGAGCGTCGGGACGTTGTGGGAACACCTGCGACCCCGGGAGCCTCACGAACCTCATCATCAAGCGTTTGGGGGAACACTTGACCAAGCAACTCCGGCGAACGGATGCCGGCAAGCGGAGAGTCCGGGGCATCGCCCTGGTCACCGCCGCCGCGACCATCCTCGCTCCAGCCTTCGGCGTCGCATCCGCGGCCAACGCCGACTCGAAGACCTCGGGACCGATCTCGACCGCGGCATCCGCCGCGCACGGGCACGGACTCTGGGTCGACGCGCTCAACCTGAACGTCCTGGGCGGTGCCGAGGCGAACTCGTACTACTCCGATTCCGTCGGTCCGAACCGCGACGCGCTGAACGTCTCGCTGCTCGGTGCGCTGAAGGTCGACTTGGGCAATGTCAAGGTGCCGCTCCTGAAGGACCCGGCGAACCCGGGCGCCGGCGGGCTGCTGGATCTCGGCAGCCTTGGCGCGATCTCGAGCTACGGCGCCTCGCCGACTTCCACGAAGTCCGTGGCGGCGTCCGGCCTCATCACGCAGGACGGTGCGCTGAACCTCGACGCTTCGAGCGCTTCGGACTACAAGCCGGCGAAGCTCGACGTTTCGGCCCTGCTCGAGCAGGTGCTCGGGCAGACGGTGACCGACACGGTGCTGGATCAGGCCTCGGTGAACATCGGAGCACTCGCCTCGCACGCGGAGAGCAACTACGGGCAGAACAGCTCGGAGTACATGCTCGCCGGCCTCGGCGTCGATGTGCACAGCAACCTGGTCGGTGGACTCGTGACCACGCTGGGGAACACCCTCGACTCGACGATCAAGCCGGTGAGTGACCTCGCTGGCCCCGGCGGCTTGCTCGAGACCACGGTCAAGGGCGTGACCGATGCGATCAGTGCCCTCGGCCTCGGTCTCCTGGTCTCCGCGAAGACCGAAGCGCTGTCTGTGGACGTCTCGAGCGTCATCTCGACGGCGACCACCGAGCTCTTGAAGACCCCCCTACAGAACAGCGACGGCAGTATCACCGTGGACCTCAAGACCGGTCTGGTGCACGTCGACCTGGCGAAGGTCCTGATCAAGGGACACGGCGTGAACTCGCTGAACGAGCTCCCGGCCAACACTGAAGTACTCGACGCGGATACGGTCAACGCCATCCTCGCCGGTGTTACCGATGCGCTGACGGGGCCCGGGGCGAACTCGCTGACGAGCAAGGCCGTCAACCTGGTCACCGATGGTCTCTACAACGCCAAGGTCAACGTCAGCATCGAGATCTCGGCTCTCGGCGGGCTGCTCGCCAAAGCTCCGGTCACCGTTTCTGGTTCCATCGGTGACTTCCTGTTCGGGGCCGCAGGAGGATACAAGGATCCGGTGATCGACACGAGCCAGCTCACCCTGCTGGGCTCGGGCCTTCTTGGGCAGATCCTGACCCCGGTGACCAACCTGTTGAAGGGCCTGGTCCAGGCCATCGGCAACACGGTCCTCAAACCGGTCGTCACAACTGTGGTCGGAAACCTTGCGAGCACAGTGGGCGGTGTGACGACCCCCGTGGTGAACGGTCTGCTGGGCGGAAGCGGCGCCTTGAAGCTGGTACTCCAGCAGCTTCTCGCACTGCGCATCAACGAGCAGCCGACCAAGCTCTCGCCCGCGCAGAACGGCGATCTCGGAAGCGGGAGCTTCACGGTCCGCCCGCTGTCGCTGACGCTGCTCCCGACTCTGCTGGGCAACGACGCGGTCAAGCTCCAGCTCGGTTCCTCGACGGTCAAGGCCGCCGCCGATCCGAAGCTGACGGCGACGCCGAGCTCGGTGGAGCAGGGCGCGACGGTCACGCTCAAGGGCGACGGTTTCACCCCCACCGAGACCGTCTCGATCGCTCCGGGTGCCGGCACCCCGGTCACCGCGACGACCGGCAACGACGGAACCTTCACCAAGACCTGGGCCGTTCCGGCGAACCAGGCTCTGGGCTCGCTCGAGTTCACCGCGACCGGCGGCACCAGCAACAAGGTGGCGAAGGCGACCGTGACGGTGACGAAGGGCACGAGCGGCGCCAACGCGAACACCAACGCCAACGCGAACGCCGGTGCCAATGCGAATGCCTCGGCGTCCGCAGCAGCCTCGGCCCAGGCCGACAGCAACGCCAACGCGGCGGCGCAGGCCGCAGCGCAGGCGGCAGCGAAGACCGATGCCACCACCACGGCTACGGCAGCAGCCACGGCGAACGCTGATTCCGCGGCGAAGGCAGCTGCGGACCCTGCGGCATCGACCAACGCCTCGACGACGGCGACCACGACTGCGAACGCAGCCGCGAGCGCGTCGGCCAAGGCCGCGGCGAACACCGACGCATCGTCCAACACCAAGGCCGACGCTTCGGCGGCCGCGACGGCGAACGCCGAAGCGGCATCGAAGGCTGCGGCGACGGCGAACTCGAGCACGAACGCATCGGCGAACGCCGCTGCGAGCGCCACCTCGAGCAGCTCGAGCAACGCGAACTCCCAGGCCAACACCAACGCGACCGCGTCGGCGTCGGCCTCGGCGAACGCGAACAGCACGAGCCACGCGAACGCCCAGGCCGCGGCCAAGGCCGCGGCGATGGCGGACAACAGCAGCCAGGCCTCGGCCGCGGCGAACGGTGACGCGTCGATCGCGGCGAAGGCCGCGGCGAACCAGAACGCCACCGCCACCACCAACGCGACGTCGAACACCGCCGCTGCGGCGAACGCCGCCGCTCAGGTGGCCGCTGCCGCGACGGCGGACTCGAACGCCAACTCGGCGGCGCACGCGAGCGCATCGACCCGCGGCAACGCGAACGCCGGTGCAGCATCGCAGGCGGCGGCTCAGTCCACCTCCTCGAGCGACGCCTCGGCGGATGCCGACGGCCCGGTCAACAACACGAAGTGGAAGCGCCTCGGCGGTGCGGACCGGTTCAAGACCGCGGTGAAGATCTCGCAGGAGACCTTCCCCAAGGGCTCGCAGAGCGTGGTCATCGCGCGCAGCGACATCGCCCCCGATGCGCTGTCGGCGGCTCCGTTCGCCGCGAAGCTGAAGTCTCCGGTGCTGCTCACGCAGACCAAGTCGCTCAACACCGACACGGCTGCGGAGCTCAAGCGCCTGAAGCCGAAGACCGCCTACATCGCAGGCCAGACCGGTGCGGTCAGCACCGCGACGGAGAACGCGATCAAGGCGCTCGGCATCAAGACGGTGCGCCTCGGCGGCGGGGATCGCTACGAGACCTCGCTGAAGATCGCGGAGGCCGGTTGGGGTGCGAGCGGCACGGACTCGGTGTTCGTGGCGACCGGCCGCGACTACCCGGACGCGCTGTCCGCGGGCAGCGCGGCAGGTGCGATCGGTGCTCCGGTTCTTCTGGTCGACGGCATGCAGCCGGTCGCCTCGAGGGCGGCGCTCGCCGAGCTGAAGCAGTTCCACCTGAAGAACATCTACATCGCGGGTGGTGAGGGAGTGGTGTCGAAGGGCGTCGCGACCTCCGTGCGATCCTCGGCCACCACCGTGAAGCGCTACGCGGGCCTCGACCGCTACGAGACCTCGGCGCTGCTCGCGGCGAAGTGGAACACGAAGAACGGCCTGGTCTACCTGGCCACCGGTCTCGACTTCCCGGACGCCCTCTCGGGTTCCGCGGTCGCCGGTGCTCAGACTGCTCCGATCATGCTGACGCAGCGGTACTGCATCCCGAAGGATGTCTACGGTGTCTTCACTGACATCAAGCCGAAGACCGGATTCGTTCTGGGCGGCACCGGTGTGGTCAGCGACAAGGTGCTGAACAACCGACCGTCCTGCTAGTCGGGTGACGAGATGGCCGGGGCTGCGACGCAGTCCCGGCCATTCTCCGTTCCTTCTCAGGGTCAGTAGACTCAGCCGCGGGAGGGAACTGTGAAAGGAGCTGTAGGTCTTGGTGAAACAGAAGGTGCTCGGGGAGTCTGAGGGAACTCCGACTCGTGCCGGGCAGGGCGGCGATGCAGAACCGCCATCCGCGTCAGACTCTCCCCCCGATTCCGGGTCGATCCGCGCTCCGCGGAAGAAGCGCAAGCCAGTGGTCCGCGTCATCGCCTGGGGGGCGGTGCTCCTCACCGCCTGGCAGGTGTTCGCGTCGTTCCTGTGGATCGCGCCCTACTCCGCGAATGCGCGTGAGGTGGTTCCCGGGAACCTCCTCACCTCGTACATGATCCCGTTCTTCGGGCAGTCGTGGAGCGTGTTCGCTCCCGAGCCGATCAACGGCGACTACCACTTCAACGTGCGCGCCGTCATCAAGCAGGACGGCAAGGAGGTCACGACGGGTTGGGTGAGCGCCACCGACGTCGAGATCTCGATGATCCGCTACAACCTCTTCCCGCCCCGAGCGGGGATCCAGTCGAGCGAGGTCGCGTCGAACTACAAGTCGGCGTTCGACGCGCTCAACGCGGACCAGCAGAAGCTCGTGGGCGGCGACTACTCGAATGCGGAGTGGGAGACGGCCCTCTACGACAAGCTCGATGAGAAGGCCGCGGCGAACGGCAACTCCGGGGTCTCGGTGACCTCGGACCAGATGAGCACCTACCTCGGCCAGGAGCACATGTCGACCGCCTACGCGACTCAGGTGGCCAAGGCGATCTGGGGCGAGGGCGTCGAGCGCGTGCAGTATCGCGTGAGCCGGCAGAACGTGATCCCGTTCGCGCAGCGGAACGATCCGAAGGCCGAGAGGCCCGCTCCGACGGTGATCCTGCCGGGCTGGCGCCCGCTGGTGACCGAGCCCGGCCAGAGCGATCAGGACTTCGCGGACGTGTTCCGCGCGCAGTACGAACGGATGAGCAAATGAACCGGGTCGCGCAGTTCGGCGCATTCGTCTGGAGCCTCATCGTCGTCGCGGTCCGCACCCCGATCGTGACGATCGGCAAGGGGCTCGTGTTCTTCGAGAACTGGCTGCTCGTCAGCAAGAAGTCCCTCTACGGTCTCGCGGTCACCCGGATCCTGTTCGGAGTCACCGGGCTCGGGCTCCTGCTGGCGAACTTCTCGACGCGTCTGTACACCTTCGGACCGGGGTCCGCGTGGAACGGGGAGCTCGCCGAGCCCGTCAGCGACTTCCCGAAGATCTGGATCTTCAGCCTGTTCCACGCCGTCGCCGGAGACGCCGTGCTCTACACGGTCTGCTACGTCGCGCTGATGGCGCTCGCGGTGCTGTTCATCCTGGGATGGCGGTTCCGCATCGTCCTGCCGATCTTCTTCGTCGGCTGGGTCGGCTTCATCGAAGCGAACGACATGGTCGGCGATCAGGGCGACAACATGTTCCGCATCGCGATGATCCTGCTGTTCTTCGCGGATCCTGCCGCCCGCTGGTCGCTGGATGCGCGCAGACGCGCGAAGCGGGAGTGGTTCGCCGAGGAGAGCGGTCCCCGGCAGATCGGGAACGCCCTGCACAACCTCGCGCTGATCGCGCTGACCGCGCAGGTCATGTTCGTGTACGCGTCGGGCGGCCTCTACAAGGCCAGCGGCAGTCCCTGGTCGGAGGGCTACGCGGTCTACAACCCGCTGCACACCATGCGCTTCGGCACCTGGCCCGTGCTCAGCGACCTGGTGACGACCTGGGGGCCGATGGTCGCGGTCGCCTCCTGGGGATCGATCATCCTGCAGGTCGCGTTCCCGCTCGCGCTGCTGTCGCGTCCCACGCGCATCATCGCCCTGTTCGGGATCCTCGGCTTCCACATCGCCATCGCGGTGCTCATGGGCCTGCCGTGGTTCTCGCTGACGATGATCGCGATCGATTCGATCTTCATCCGCGACCGCAGCTGGCAGAAGGTGAGCCAGGGGGTGAAGGATCGCTGGAGGGCAGCGATGGGGCGTGCGGCGAGTCCGCCGACGAAGGCGCCCGTCGAGGTCTCGGCCTGACCTGCCGATGGCGGCCCGTGCATCGCGCACGGGCCGCCATCGCCGTCTCCGGGATCGATGTCGGCGGTCCCGGATAGGCTCGCCGCATGGCGAAATCGAGCGGCGGCTACGCGTGCACCGAGTGCGGTTGGCGCGCACCCAAGTGGGTCGGGCGCTGCGGCGAGTGCCAGCAGTGGGGCACGGTGCAGGTCGTGGGTACTCCCGGCGCCACGCTGGCGCGTACGGTGCAGGCCTCGGCCCCCGCGTCGGGGCGCGAGGCGCGGCCCATCACCGAGCTGAGCGGCGAGCCCGTGCGGCACCGTCCCACCGGCATCGGCGAGCTCGACCGGGTGCTCGGCGGCGGCATCGTGCCGGGCGCCGCGGTGCTGTTCTCGGGCGAACCCGGCGTCGGCAAGTCGACCCTGCTGCTCGACGCCGCGGCGCGCGCGGCCGAACGCGGCGGGCGGGTGCTCTACGCGAGCGGCGAGGAATCCACCGGGCAGATCCGCATGCGCGCCGAACGCACGGGCGCCCTGCACGACACGCTGTACCTCGCCAGCGAGACCGATCTCGCGACGGTGCTCGGGCACATCGAGGCGGTGCAGCCCGAGCTCGTCATCGTCGATTCGGTGCAGACGCTCGCGAGCGACCGGGTCGACGGCGGCGCGGGCGGGCCGGCGCAGGTGCGCGAGGTCGCTGCGGCGCTGATCCGGGTGGCGAAGGAGCACGGTGTGCCCGTCATCCTCGTCGGTCACGTCACGAAGGACGGCAACGTGGCGGGCCCGCGACTGCTCGAGCACCTCGTCGACGTCGTCTGCCACTTCGAGGGCGACCGCCGATCCACCCTGCGCTTCCTGCGCACCCTCAAGAACCGATTCGGCCCGACCGACGAGGTCGGCTGCTTCGAGATGAGCGGCAGCGGAATCCAGGAGGTGCCGGATCCGAGCGGGCTCTTCCTCAGCCGCAGCACGGAGCCGGTCAGCGGCACCTGCGCCACGATCGCGCTCGAGGGACGCCGGGCGATCCCCGTCGAGGTGCAGGCGCTCGTCGCGAGCACGACCGCGCCCAACCCGAGGCGCGTCACCAGCGGCGTCGACAGCGCCCGCGTGGCCATGGTGCTCGCGGTGCTCGAGCGCCGTGCCCGGGTCAAACTGCACGACAAGGACGTCTACGTCTCCACGGTCGGCGGCGTCCGCCTCGCAGAACCTGCGGCCGACCTCGCCATCGCGCTGGCGGTGCTGTCGGCGATCACCGACCAGCCGCTGGCGCACGAACTCGCCGCTGTCGGCGAGATCAGCCTGGCCGGCGAGGTCCGTCCGGTCGTCGGCGGCGAGCAGCGGCGCGCCGAGGCGCAGCGACTCGGATACCGCAGACTCGTCGATTCCGACAGCGGAACCCTCGCACGGGCGAGAGCGCTCGCGCTCGGGGAGTAGAATCGAGGATCGTGAGCAACAACACGGTAGACGTCGTCCTCATCGGTGGCGGGATCATGAGCGCCACCCTCGGCACCATGATCTCCCAGGTCGAGCCCGACTGGAGCATCGAGCTGTTCGAGTCGCGCACCGAGGTGGCGACCGAGAGCACCAACGCATGGAACAACGCGGGCACCGGCCACGCGGCCCTGTGCGAGCTCAACTACATGCCCGAGGGCAAGGACGGCAGCCTGTCGGCGGCGAAGGCCATCGACATCAACGAGCAGTTCCAGCTGTCCCGCCAGTGGTGGTCCTCGCTGGTCAAGCAGGGCGTGCTCGGCGAGCCCTCCAGCTTCATCAACGCGACCCCGCACATGACTTTCGTGCGCGGCGAGTCGAACGTCGACTACCTGCGCCGACGCTATGAGCTCCTGAAGGAGGAGCCGCTGTTCTCCGACATGGAGTTCAGCGACGACCCCGAGCAGATCGCCGAGTGGACCCCGATGCTCGTCGAGCGCCGCAGCAAGGACGAGGTCTTCGCGGCCACGCGCTCGCTCAGCGGCACCGACGTCGACTTCGGCGCGGTCACCCGCCAGCTCATCGGCCACCTCGAGGACCAGGGCGTCACCGTCAACCTGGGGCACGAGGTCAAGAAGCTGCGTCGGCGTGCCGACGGCACCTGGGACGTGACCGTGCGCAACCGTGCCGGCTTCGGCAAGCGCACCGTCAACGCGCGCTTCGTATTCGTGGGTGCCGGCGGCGGCGCGCTGTCGCTCCTGCAGTCCTCCAAGATCCCCGAGATCAAGGGCTTCGGCGGCTTCCCCATCAGCGGCAAGTTCCTCAAGTGCGACAACCCCGA
This sequence comes from Leucobacter iarius, assembly GCF_039530105.1. Classification (NCBI taxonomy): domain Bacteria; kingdom Bacillati; phylum Actinomycetota; class Actinomycetes; order Micrococcales; family Microbacteriaceae; genus Leucobacter; species Leucobacter iarius. The sequence continues at coordinate 1,215,584 of NZ_BAAAOB010000001.1, forward strand.
GGTCGTGCGCGAGCACCGCGCCAAGGTCTACGGCAAGGCCGCGGTCGGCGCACCGCCCATGTCGGTCCCGCACCTCGACACCCGCATCGTCGACGGCAAGGAGAGCCTGCTCTTCGGGCCGTACGCCGGTTTCAGCCCGAACTTCCTCAAGAAGGGCTCCTGGTGGGATCTGCCGGGCTCCATCCGCCTGCACAACCTGTGGCCCATGATCCGCGTCGGCCTCAGCGAGTTCTCGCTCGAGAAGTACCTCCTCACCGAGCTCATGGCGAGCCGCGAGAAGCAGCTCTCGACCCTGCGCGAGTACATGCCCTCCGCCAAGCGCGGCGACTGGGAGATGATCACCGCCGGTCAGCGCGTCCAGGTCATGAAGAAGGACCCGAAGAAGGGCGGCGTGCTGCAGTTCGGCACCGAGGTCATCACGGGCGCCGACGGCACCATCGCCGGCCTGCTCGGCGCTTCGCCGGGAGCCTCGACCGCGGTGCACGCCATGCTCGGTGTGCTGCAGAAGTGCTTCCCCGAGCAGTTCGAGGCCCGCTGGCGCGACGAGTTCCTCGCGCAGATCCCGGCCTACGGCACGGGCGTCAACCACGATGCGGCCCTCGCCGCGCAGACGCTCGCCGAGACGGGCGCCGTGCTCGGGCTGCTGCCGAAGCAGGTCGAGGCCGCAGCGGCCGAGTAACGAGCTTCAACGCCAGAGGGGCGGGATCCAACAGGATCCCGCCCCTTCTGCGTTTTGTGAGCAGAGCACGCGCTCGCGGGAAGGCGGTGGTGGGCCGGCATCCGGTTCGCGCGCCTGGCGGGGCTGGCGGGAGCGGCCAGTGCGCGCCAGCGCACCGGCCGCGGATGGATCGGCGCGCGAACCGGACGCCGGCCCGCCACCGCACCACGGACGCGCGGCTACTCCGCGAGCAGCTGCTCGAGGTACTGCGCGGTGTCCTCCCAGCCGGTGACCGCGTGGCAGCGCACGCCCATCGCCTTCACGGGGTAGTCGTTGCCGTCCGGGTCGAGGCGGTCGCCGACGAAGAGCATGCGGTCGAGGGGGATCCCCGTCTGCTCGGTGAGCTTGCGCATGCCGTAGGCCTTGTCGATCCCTCGACGGGTGATGTCGACGGAGGTGGATCCGCCGCTGCGCACCTCGAGGTCGGGCAGGCGATCGGCGACGGCGGCGCGCAGGGTGTTCTTCTTCGTGCCGTCGGGATCCCACGCGTGCTTCGCGTCGACGGGGGCCCGCTGGCCGAGGGCCGAGAAGGTGACCTGCGAGCCGCGATCCTCGAGGATCTCACCCCAGGGCTTCGCCTCCCAGAGGCCGAGGCGTTCGGCCTCCTCGCGGAGCGCGACGAAGGCGGCGTCGCGCTGTTCGGGGGTGAGGTCCTCGCGGTAGACGGTCTGCCAGGCGCCGGCGCTGCGGCGCTCGTAGCGCGTACCGCAGGTGGGGAGCAGGTGCAGGCGCTCGAGGGCGTCCTCCGCGGCGTCGCCGAGCTGCGAGACGAGCTGGTTCTCGAACTGCTCGAAGTTGCCGCCCGAGATGACCGCGACCGAGGTGCGGTCCAGCAGCCGTTCGAACACGGCGAGCATGCGGGGCTCGAGCGGCGACTTGGACGGCGCGAGGGTGTCGTCGAGGTCGAAAGCGATCAGGTCGGGCAGCGGTTGGGCAAGCATTGCTCCAGTCTCCCATGCGCCACACGCCCGAACGACCCGATTTCCGTTTGCGCCCCGGAGCACGCTAAGCTGTTCCCTGCGCCTCGGCGCAATCGGGATGTGGCGCAGCTTGGTAGCGCACGTCGTTCGGGACGACGGGGTCGCAGGTTCAAATCCTGTCATCCCGACCACGAAAGTCGCGGAAACCTCACGGTTTCCGCGACTTTTTAGGTTGTAGAACTTGAACCGGCCACGTAAAACCCATGTAGAACTGCTCCTCGTAGCATCCTCGGCGGGTCAGCCTTCTGACTGTCTGCGGTTGCTGCTGATTGCTCGTCATCGGTGCCGACACAGCGCACCTGATCTCCATGACAGCCACGCCTCCTTCGCACCCCGGTCTCGAACCGCTCTTCGACATCACGGAGCTTGCCGAGTATCTCGGCGTGCCGCTCTCCACGATCTACGACTGGCGCACTCGTGGGCTCGGGCCCCGCGCCTATCGCTTCGGAAAACGCCTGAAGTTCGCACTCTCCGACGTGCGTGCCTGGATGGAGGAACAACGCGAAGCTACGCCAGGTACTCCGAGTTCGGATCGGGGGTAGCTCGATGAGTCGCCCTCGTCTTCCCATCGGCACTTTCGGGGACATCTGGTTCGTCGCAGGCAAACGCGAGAACGTGCAGGCTCGTGCGAACTTCCGTGACTGGGACGGAGCCACGCGCCTCGTCCAGGCCACGGCCGCCACGCAGAAGGCTGCTGAGACAGCACTCAAGGCGAAGCTCGCCGCCCGAAGCGAGTTCCAACCCACATCAACGCTGCTCACCCCTGACAGTCCGTTCCCGGCGCTTGTGACGTACTGGCTCGAAGACCTCGCACTCGATGATCACCTGTCGAGGGGCACGAAGGATCTCTACGAACGCAACATGCGCACACTCGTGACGCCGGCGTTCAAGGACTTCACCCTTCGCGAGATCGGGGTCGCCCGCTGCGACCGCCTCATCAAGAAACTTGCGCGCAAGAGCCCTAACCGGGCGAAGCAGGCCCGCAATGTGCTCCGGCTCGCGTTCGGTCTGGCCGTCCGGCACGAGGTGTTGCCCCGCAACCCCATGGATAGCATTGCGCGATTGCGGCGACCGCAGGCAACCCCCGATGCAATGACGCCGACCGAGGTGAACGCTTGCCGAGCGGCAATCGCGCACTGGGAGACGGGCCTTTCCTCTTCCGGCCCGAAACCGGACGGACAGTTGGGGCAGATCGTCGAGGTACTTCTCGGAACCTCAGCGCGTATCGGCGAAGCCCTCGCGTTCCGTCGCATGGACATCGACATGACCACCACAGAGCCGCTGATGTCGATCTCCGGCACGATCATTACACCCAAAGGCGAACTCGTTCAACGGCAGGATCACCCGAAGACCTCGAAGTCGCGGCGCACCACCGCCGTGCCCTCGTTCACCGCCGAAGCGGTGCGCAGTCGATTGAGCAAGCTCACCGATCCATCGTCTGAAGCGTTGCTCTTCTGCAGCAGGGAGGGAACTCCGCTCACGCCTGCGAATGTGCGTCGCCAGCTTCGGCAGGCGCTCTCATTCGCTGGACTCAGCGGGATCACCCCGCATACGTTCCGGCGCACCGTCGCCACTGCGATCAATGGCGAGGCGAGCACCGAACTCGCTGCTGAGTTGCTCGGTCACACCGACCCGCGCATCACGATCCAGCACTACATCCGTCGAAACGAAATGGTCGACCCTGCCACAGCGCGGATTCTCGAGCGGGCGTTTGCGAAACCGTAGAAGCCGGCGGGAGAAGTTGGATCGCCTCGCGAAAGCAACCTTGGACTCGTGGTACTCGGTGGGCTTCTGATCTAGCGATCTTCATCAATCGGAGTTACAGGGTCCAGAGGCTTCGATAGTTGAGGTCGTTGAAAGATATCGCCTTTGCCAGCGATCCCCGGTGGTGCCGATTCGGCACCACCGAATTCGGAGTCACGCGGTGGGGTCGAATCGACTCGACAGCGTTGGCCCGCCCACTAGGTGCCGTCGATTCGACGGCACCGCATATCTCCGCTCTGAGCTGACACCGAGCAGGGTCTTCATCCACTGGGTGAGTGCTGAGGGGTGGCGCTGCATGGTCGCGCTCCGTGATCCTTTCGGAAACTTGAGGGTCGTCGCCGGATAGGTGCGCACCGCTTCCCACCGGCCACATTGCTCTACACCGTTCGGGGATCCTGCGACACACTCACGCAGCGCCGTCCTTGCCGGCTGAACTCAATCTCTCCAACATTCGGCTTCGTTTCAGGAGTGAGATCATTCGGTGGCGGTCTATCATCCACCGAAGTTACGTCTCCCGAGGCTTCGGTGGCGTTCGTGTAAAGCGATCCCCGCGGCAACCGACACATTGAGAGACTCCACGCCCGGCATCATCGGTACGCCATACCTGTATTTCGCTTTGTGAGCGAGTACGTCGGACGGCCCAGTACGTTCGGAGCCCATTAGGATCGCGAGTCGGGTTGGCACTTGGTTGATTGCATCGAGTGAATCATTGGCATCGGCAGTCAGCGCTGCGAGCGGGATCTGCTCAGTATGCAGGAACGCCGCGAGGTCACCGTGAGTGCAGGTCATCACTGGAATGGTGAAGACGAGCCCACGACTCGAGCGAATCAGACGACGGTCATAGATTGAGGTCAGTCCACTGTGGAGCAGCACAACACCGGCGGCGCCAAAAGCGGAAGCGGACCTTAATATCGCGCCGATATTCCCGGGGATTCGCACCCCATCGAGCACCAGCAAATCACCTCCCCTTGTAGAAAGGGAGCGCCAGGAAGCTGCTTTCGGCGCGCGGGCGAGAGCAAACATGCGGCTCTGCTTTTCGCCAGCGAACAGCCCTCGCAGTACCTCACGGCTGAGCACTCGGACATCGGCGGCGGATCCCACCAACCGACTCCTGCTGGCATCTTCAGTCAGGTCCGCTGAGAAGTAAAGAGTGATGATCTCGACGCCAGCGCGGACCGCTTGGACGATGTTCTCTTCGTCATCGATCAGGATCGTCCGTGCCCTCGGCGCTCGGGAACGCAGCACGTCAGCGACCCTCCTGACTGCAGGATGACGAGCATCATCAATAACCGCGGCGGACAGTGCCGGTGCGGATGCCTCGTCGAGGAAGGTACCAGGGGTCATGCATCCAGCGTCCGGCCTCACGCAGCGTGAGGGTCAAATCCGCAGTGGTTGGGCTATGCCCAGACTGCCGCAGCAGGGTCGATACCGTGTGCGCGGGCAGCCGCATAGATCGCATCTTGCAGCCACACGCTCAGACCAGGTTCGGTCGTGTCGATTGTGCCTCGGAAGCGAGGATCTTCAACGTACATCCGTCCGAGTAGCGCGTGCATTGACGGGGTGCAAGTGTAGAGCGCACCAATCATGGCCCGATGCCGTTCGGCAAGCGCAACAGCCTCTGGGCTCGAGGAGAGCACTCCGGAACGCTTCGCCTCGGCCATCTCCTTGTGCAATGCTTCGCCAGTCTGCTGCACAGCAAACCGCTCATCTGCGGTGAAAGCGGCAGCGTTCGCTTCGAACTGCTTCCATTGTTCAGACTCGCCCCAACGCTCCTGCGCTTCATCTGCCCAATCTTGACGCCAGCCTCTGCCGAAGATCTCAGCCTGTTCCTGCGCGGTGAGTGTGACGCCGGCTTCTCTCCGAGCCAGCACCTGGTCCACGGCTTCCGCAGTGCGCTGCAACTCGGCGATCTGCGTGCGAAGGAGGCGCTGTTGCTCACGCAGATGCTGCACCTCGTCGAGGTCGGGATCGTCCAGGAGCTCCGTAATCGCGGAGAGGCTGAACCCGAGCTCCCGGTACACGAGGACTCGATGGATACGGCTAACATCCTCGGCCGTATAGCTGCGGTAGCCAGCGCTCGTCCGAGAGGTCGGAGGAACCAACCCGATCTGATCCCAGTGGTGCAGCGTTCGCACGCTGACACCGACTAAGTCAGAGACCATGCCGACCGTGAGAGTTCCAGAAGATGTGACAGCGGACATCAGGTCTCCTTTCAGCGGCTGCGTATCCATTCTCTCCCAGGACCACGCGGTGCCCGGTCTTCGTTCGTAGAGGCGAGGTGCCGGTGCTGAGCTTGCTCGCGGCAATAACAGGTCGGGTGGAATGGTGTCGGGAGGACCAGCGATTCGAGGTGCGATGTCTCGGTATCCCGAGGGCTGGTCATCTTGCTCCTCGAATCGACGACTTCCTAGTACCGAGCTGGTCACTTCACAGTTGTACGCCGAGCCGCCCTCATCCATCCTTCGATACGGATACCCCAGACAGTTCACCAGGCCTACCCACCCTGCCTTCTGAGCTACCACGCGTCTTGCAGATGCGGTTTTGTGTCGCCGATCGAGCACGCCGTTGACGGCTCTACGAGAGGGTGGGAGAAGTTTGTGCTTCTTCCTGCTCAGTGGACTGCTGCTGCGTGACTTGAGAGTTGCTCGTGCGGCCAGCTTCATCAAGAAGGTCGCGAGGCTGCCTGCAGCCATGAGAAACAGCGAGGGCTCTTCTCGGTGGGCTTGCTGCCTCGACGTGCAGCAAGGACATCTCTACTGGGGCGAACGCGTGACTTGACCGGAATGGGCCGCACTCAAGGATGAGAGCAAAGCATCTACCTGCTCGGTGGTCTGTATGGTGAGTTTAGCGGCATGCCAACAATCCAAGATCAGCCGCTGACGATGATCAGGAAAAAGCCATGACCAAGGTCGACCTTCTCGCTCCTAGCCGAGCCGGGGACAAGTTTCACTACTACTGGGCGGCGCGCAAGACGCTGGAACTATTGCGCCCCGGAACGACACGTACCGAAATAGTGGTTGAGGGGCGTTCGCCCTCGGATCGTGAGACAGACGCTGACGAGGTAATCGACGTAGCCGAGTATTTCACATCTGAAGCGCCACAGCGTGTGATCTACAGCCAGTTGAAGCATTCGACTCGTCGGCTGACCACAGAGTGGACCATCTCTGATTTTGAAGATGTGATCTCCCGATTTGCAACAGTCTGCCAAGACCTGCTCGACGCTGGTTCGATCTCGATAGATCAAATGCGATTTCGAATCGTGACTAATCGCCCCATCGCGTCGTCGGCAAGGGATGCCTTGCGGCGTGTCGCTGCCAGCGAGCCGGCGAATCCGTCCTCAAGAGCTCTGCAAACGTACGTTGCGCACCTTGGTGCGAAGGCGAGTGCTTTTCTCGAGCGCCTGGAGTTCGATGACACGGAGGTCGGTGTTCTTGAGCAGGTGGATTCTCTAGCGCGCGATAGCGGCAGCTACCTGGTTGCGGCGAATTCTGACTTAATGCTCCGGCTAAAGGAAGTCGTCGCCGACCGAGCAAGTACCGATGCCCACCCTCCGATCCGTCGTGCGGATGTGCTGTTGGCGTTGAAGGTAGATGAGAGCGATCTCCTGCCTGCGCCCAGCGCGTTTGATGCAACGGGTCTTATTGAGAGAGTTGCGTACAAGGAGCTCAGGGAGCGCATCATCAATGCGCCGGGGGCGACGATTGTGCACGCAGCTGGTGGAGTCGGAAAGTCCTCATTTTCAGCTTGGTTGGCAGCGAGCAAATGTCAAGACGACGAGGTAGTGGTGTTCGACTGCTTCGCAGGTGGTAGCTACCGTGAGGTGAGTCAACTGCGGCATGACCATCGGCGCGGTCTCACCCAGATCGCCAACGAGCTAGCGACGAGAAATCTGTGTGAGCCGTTGGTGCCCACCACAGCGGCAGACAGTACACAATACATGCGTGCGTTCCTGGTTCGCGTGCGCGAAGCAGCAGCGACCCTTGACCTCCGAGGGAAGCGCTTGATCATTGTGGTCGATGCGGCGGACAACTCAGTCATGGCAGCTGAGGCTCAGATCGGTTCGGCATCTTTTGCGCCCGATCTATTGCGGGAGACGATGCCCGACAACGTGAGGATCGTGTTGACCGCGCGAACCGAGCGTATCGAATCGCTCTCCGTACCTCCGCAAATACGTTCCCTTTCACTCGCCCCGTTCACCGTGGTGGAGAGTAAAGAGTTACTAGCCCAGAAGTTTGCGGTAGTTACGGCCGTGCAAGCGGCGGAGTTTTGCGAGGCTACCTGGGGGAATGCGCGTGTCCAAGCCTTTGCCATCAGTGCTGGCACATCCGTGGCTCATGTTCTTAAGAATCTCGCAGGGTTCAGGCTGACATCGGCAACCGAAGCGCTGGACGAATTGATCCGGTCAACCCTCGCCAATGTCCGAGACTCATATGGGCAACGTGCTAACCAGATTGACATGATTTGTGCGGTACTCGCAAGTCTCCGCCCAGTGATCCGTATCGAAACGGTGGCTGAGATAGCTGGTGTGCCAACCTCGCTTGTCGGGAGCTTCCTTACCGAGTTACCGTTCTCCGTTCAGCGTGTCGGCGAGACGTTGCACTTCCGCGACGAACCGACGGAGACCTACTTTCGACGACATCTCATGCCCGATGCGAACGCTCTTGATCAGATCGTCGCGAAGGTGGAAAGGCTTGCGAGTGACAATTTCTACCTTGCATCTGCTCTCCCACAGTTGCTTTGGGAGAGCAGTCGGTACAGCAGTCTTATCGACCTTGCTCTTGCCGATCGAGCTCTTCCTTCCACGAGTGTGACTGAGGGGAAAGAAGTGGCAAAGAATCGCACGCTCTATGCGCTTCGAGCCGCTATCGCGCTTCGTGAGTGGGGCAGTGCGTCCAGGCTGGCGCTTCGGGCCGGTAGATTGAGTGAAGCCAGTACTGTTCGCGACCGGGTGATATCGGAGAATTGCGACCTTGCAGGCTTCGCGCTCGATCTTGAGATGGCCGATCGCTACGTGGCATCGCGCTCGCTCGCTATGGGTGACCCTGGATTTAATTTGGCACGCGAGGGGTTACTACTTGCCATGCGGCCCGACTCACGAGGTGCAGCGCTCGGGAGAATGCGTAGCGCTCATGAATGGATGATCTCATACTCCAGGCAGACTGACGGGCAGGATGATCTGCCGAGAATCAGCATGAGTGACATCGCAAATGTTCTCCTCGGACGCTTGATTCTTCAAGGTCCCGCGGGGCTGGAGGAAGAGCTAAGCCGATTCCGCGATTGGGTCCATTTTCCGTCGATGCGGATTGTGGCGAGTCGTTTTCTGGATCAAGGGAATCCAGCGGTTCTCGATCAGTTCCTTCAATCAACTAGCCATCGGCTCGCGGCCCTTGCCTGTTGTCAGGAGATGTGGATTTGCGATCTCGCGTTGAGCAGCGCGTCGGCTCGGCATGTTGCAGCGATACTTAAGCGGTCCAGAGCACCATTCCCAATCGAGGATCGCGATGACGAAGACGCTGCGCTCGGCGCAATCCTGGCAGTAGTAGTCCTTGCTCTAGAGAAGCAAGAGATCTCAGAAGAAGTTGCACTTCGAGTTCTTTTGAGGCACCTTCCTGCTCAAATCCCAAAGTACCTAGGGAATGCGCATCATCGCGATCGCTTGACGTACGCCTTTGGCTCCGCCCTCGCAGCTGCGTTAGCAGGTTCGGCGCTTGACACCGACTCGCTCGCGTCGAATGCAGTAAAGAAGAAGTTGTCGATCGAGTCGACCTCAGATCGAGAGACCCGAGAATACCGAATCAACATCGTCCCCACGATTCCCTGGCTCAACGCGTGGGCAAATTCGGTTCTAGGGAAGCCGGTCGATCTCGCCGCACTCAGAACAAGCCTGAAGCAAAAAATGGCTAGTCATGAACCGCCACGGCTTCATGCAAAGTGGTTGCTTAGGATTCAGACAAGTCTCTCCGCTCGCGGACGACTTGCACCTACCTCGGTGACCCAATGGCTTGATGCTAATGGGGTCATTCTCGGAGACCCTGCGCTCATCCGGGCGGCTAGGTCACTCCGTTATCAATCTCCGAAAAGGCGGGCGATCACGGAGCAGCTGGTCAGGATCTTGGAAACCCGATCGCGATCTTACGTGGAGGGGGCCGCCGCAAAGACTGCGCTGTACGTCGATCTCGCCCGGATCTGCTGGACCCTCGAGCCGGACAACGCTCGCGCCTATTTTCTCGAAGCGCTGGACGCTGCCGATCTCATTGGAGACGAAATTCATCTGCAGTGGCGGGCGACCAGCGAGATCGCTGTCCTCGCCGCGCCAGCTCGTCCCACTGTCGCGCAGGCAATCGCATTTGCGCGAGCAAGCGAAGGAATCCAGCGCGCGACCCTGCTTGAACTCAGTCCCGCCGAGTCCGTTCGTGCCATCGCAGCGATGAATCCGGTCGTGGCAATCGACATCGCATCCCGTTGGCGAGATAGGCGTATCGCGACCCTCGAACAATCTTTTGATGGTCTCCTGGATCGGGATGACGATGCACTTCGCTCACACTCCGAAGTCGCCCTCGCCATCGCCGCTTTGCACCGAGCGCCGGTCGGTCGACTCATCGCGGGAGTGTCGAGCGATCAGGCTGAATCTGCTTTCGGGCACGCCGTATCGGTGCTCCATAGGAGGGGCGTGTCACCTGACTCCGATCAAGAACTTTGCATGTTTGCCAACGCTTTGGGTCATGATCTGAAATTTCGACCCTCGAACGGACACCGTGCCTATTCCAACCCTCAGTACTCGGAATCAAAAGCCGAGAAGCGCGCACGCGAGCAACGGGCGCGAGACATCAGGCAAGAGCTTGCGAAGCTTAACTACCGTGACGCCGACAGATGGCGGCACGCGTTCGGTCTGTCTACTTGGAAGAACGGTCTCGATGGATCAGAGGTCTTTCCAATTGCGCTTCCTGCTATGGCTTCCAACGATCGGTCGGCCATCATTAGAACTCTCGTCGAGGTCGTTGACAATTCCGGTCTGGCGCGATCCGCAATCAAAACACTTCACTCGCTCCAAAACGTATCGGTGCCAGAACGCCGCGCAACCATTGATACGATCCAACAGTTGGTCACGAGGTTCTCTCACGACGTGGCGACATCCACGTATCAAGCCCTGCCGCTATCGAAAGTTGCGCAACTGCTCGGCCGATCAGTATCGAATGTGAGAGAGGACATTTTCGAAGCTTGGGCACAATTGGAAGAGCCCACTTCTGTCGACGGCTACTACGCGATGACTATCCACCTCGCTAAACTTGCTGGATCTCAAGCAACGCTTACGCTCCTGGACGACGCCCTGGAACAGTTCGACTCGGTAGTAGAGGCGACATCCATTGAGCTGCCGCCGGTTGATGTGCCAGGTGTGGCAAGTTCGATCGCTTCCACCATTGCGAGACTGGTGTGGGGCGCACTCGCTGACCCGGCGACTGCCACTCGTTGGGACGCCGCATTCTCCGTCGTAGGTCTCATACGGCTCAATCAGAACGAAGTATTAACTGAGTTGAGTGCACTCGCGCAGGTCGGAGGAGCAGGAGACTCCGGTGACCCTGCGTTCGAGTTCTATGCGCTGCACGCTGACTGGTTCCTCCTACTCGCGTTACGCCGCGCCGTCATCGACACTGACCTGCGCGAAGGTGTCCGAAGATTTGAACCGTTTCTCAAGCGTGTGACAGGCGGCCCTGTTCACGCGATACTTAGCCCCCTCGCTCAGGAAATTGTTGCTGTCCTGAATGGGGACGAGCTACCCATGTGGCCGCCGGTCTCACCAGTCCGTACCGAATGGAGCCATCGAGGCCGCGACCACTACAACCGACCCGATGTTAACTACAAGTTCGACTGGGACTTTCGCGAGAGCCAGATCCACGACGTCGCTGATGCCTTCGGTTTGGATCGGGAACAGGTAGAACGCGATGTGAGCGATCTCATCACTCAGACTTGGCGGAGAGAAGAAAGAGGGTCGCTAGATGAGGACGTGCGGCACACAATGAAGGTCTTCCAGGAAGGAGAGACTTATGACCGATACGCGAATCCTCCCGTGCATGACCTCGACCACTACCTTTCACTGCATGCGCTGATGAGTGTCGCTGGCTCAATCGCTGAAACGTACCCGGCGCAGCAGCATGAAGGGAGCGACGAAGATGAGTTCACGCATTGGCTTCGTGAGCATCGAATTGTTCGTGCCGACGGCTATTGGGTGAGCGAGACGCGAATGGCGCCCCCTGTCCCTCCCCTCGAAGAGAACGGCAGTGACGAGCTTTGGGAGCGGAGTATTCGAGGGGAAGACTTCATGCCTCACCTACACATCTCTAATGCGAGATTCGTTTGCTGGGCTGACTATGACAGCTCTGACTACACGCGTTCCGAAAGTGTGAAAGTCCAAACGGTTCTGGTTCCGGCTGAGTTGGCCTCGGCCTACGCTCGTGCTCTGCAACTGGATCGGGACTTCTGGGATTTTCGAGTGCCGACAGTGCAAGAGTGTCACGAAGATGATGACGGAGATCCCTTCGGAGACATTGGCAGCCAGAGCCAATCGGCCCCTTACGTGCTACGACCATGGGTGCGTCTCATTGACGGCCGCGAAGGGCTCGACAAGCATGACCTCGCGGTCGGCAACCTCAGGTATCCTCCGCCACATCTTGATGCCGAACTCGTAGGTGTGATTGAAGATAACCGTCCGCCCCGTGTGACTTGGTGCGATGGTGACAACAGTCCGGTTGCGTGGGCAGAGGCATGGGATGATCATGGATATCAAAATCGAGGACGATCAGGGTCTCGGCTCGTAGCGACGTATGACCACCTGGACGTGCTCTTGGCAACGCAGCGGCTTGCACTTGTGGCGGTCGTTTCAATAGACCGACGGCTTAACGATCAGTGGAGACGAGAGTTACGCGAGGATAGATTGGACAGTCATGAGCACAACTTCCGAGTCTTCGAATACCGCTCCGGGCGAGGCTGGGTTGATTACCAAGGACGTCCTCAGACTGGGTAGGGCTTTAGCTGCAGAGCTAGACGATACTGATACTCTGGGTCGCTGGATGGCTCATCACCTAAGCGATCTATTGGAGGGGCGTAAAACTTCATCGGATCCGGACGCGGACGACGCGATGATCACTGAAATCGTGCTGCGTCTCTGGGCTCATCGCGCCTCTGCGCCGCTCAGACGCCAACCATACCTTCGCTACGCAGAGATACTTCGGGCTATCGATCGCATGGATCGTCTTGGTACTGGCTACCCATTTGGTGCTCCAGCTGACGACGATAGCCCTCCAGTGAATGGTGACTTCGCGCGTATCGCGCAAGACCTCGTCGCCGTTGGTGCGGCGGCAGGTGCTGTATCCTCAGCCCTGCTCACGGAACTCCAATTGCATGCGGGAAATGATGAGGAAGCGTGGCTGTCTTACGCAGGTCTTCTGGGTGATAGTGAAGCGGACGAAGCACTTCGTGCTGTTCTTGGCCGGATGATCGCTAGTAACTCAGATCCGGATGAGCGGCGAGCGGCGCTCCTGGATCGACTGAACAGTCTTGAGCGCGCAACTTGCGCTGCACGGGAGACAATCGAGCAGGTTGGGCTGGCGGCGAAGGTAGAAGCTGAGTCGACGACTCCTCGATCTCGCAGGCCACGCAGAACCTATGGAAATCAACAGTGACGACCCTGAACCAACCGGCTACACTCGGAACTGGCGCAACGCCACATCCCTAACCAACACCAGGGAACCGTAGTCATCCGTATGGCCTCGAAACCAATCGTGATCAGGGCTTTTGATGGACGGGGTCGCAGGTTCAAATCCTGTCATCCCGACCACGAAAGCCGCGGAAACCACTTGGTTTCCGCGGCTTTTTCGGTTGTTGGGCTTGCGTCGGCCTGGTGAGACCATGCAGGGTACGTTGCAGAAGCGACATCTGCCGAACAAGGGATGGTCTTGAACGCATTGCTCCTGGTCGCATCTCGTGCGCCTCTGCGCTTCGCACGTGCCTGTTCCAAGCGCATCGCCGGCGAGCACTTCGGCGGGAGCCGTCCCGGAGGCGATCACCGTGCCGTGCTGGCCGTGGGATCGTACGGATGAGCAGTTCATCAGCCGGCTCCCCATTCGGGGTCGGCGAGGGGTGGCCGGACCCGATTCCCGGAAACACCGTGGTGATGCTCGAATCGAGCATCGTGCTGGGCAGCCCGACCCTGAGCGAGGCGGACTGGGCAAGACTTGCCCGAGGCCCCCAGGTCTCCGTGATGCTCGTCAACGATCATGCGGGTTTCCACGAGACCTGGACTCGACGGCCTGATGGCAGGCTCACGAATTACCGGCGGACGGAAATCCGGGACGAGCCCGTACCAGTGCCAGCCGACAAACTCGACTGGAGTAGCTACACCTCCTGGGTGCACGAAGTCTTCGGGTTCGAAGGAAGACTCGTCCTGTGGGACAGCAGCAGGACCTGGTGGATCCTCGAGGACGACGGCCTCGAGCTCACGATCGTCTGCGCGCCTGCCGGCATGTTCCCGCACGAGACATATCCGGCGGACTGGCTGGGGGAACCTGGAAACACGACGCTCCACGCGATAGCCCGGCGGTACGGGATCAGCGTGGATCAGCCTGGATAGCTCACCCCCCCCGACCATGTCGTCCCGGCGCTCACCGGAATGAGGGAGATTCATTGCCGCGCGCAGGTGGCTCATCCCTCGGTTCGCGACTCGGCGTCTCTCCCTGGACGCCCGATGATGCGCGGAGTCTCGTGCGGCAACAGCACGACCACCCGCCAGCGGGGTGCCGAGACGGATGAAGCCGTGACGAACTCGAACTCGGTGTTCCACCTCGGGGCCGACCGAACCACGTCCGTTGCCGGCCTCTCTTGAGCTGCCCGTCACCACTACTGAACGCCTGCGCGACGAGTGGACGGCGAGTCGCACGGCGCTTGGGCGTCCACTCGTCGGTTCGAGGTCCAATCGTCGAACCGGTGATCCAGCGAACCGGTGATCCAGCGAACCGGTGATCCAGCGAACCGGCGATCGGAGGCCGAACCCGGGGCTCGACCGCCCGCCGAACAGCCCAGCCGACCGCCCGCCGACCGAGCCGCCCCGCCGACCGAGCCGCCCCGCCGACCTCGCCGTCAGCGGCTCGACAGGAAGCCGCGCAGCAGCGCCGCGGATCCTTCGATGTGCTCGAGCATGGCCTCGGCGGCGGACTGCGGGCGGCCGGCGAGGATCGCCGAGACGATGGCTTCGTGCTGCGCGTCGGAGTGCGAGAGGTTCGGGCGGAGCATCGGGATCTCGTCGAGCAGCGCGTTGACGCGCGTGCGGAGGTCCGCGACCAGGGGGACGAGACTGGGGGAGCCCGAGATCTCCGCGATGAGGAGGTGCAGGCGCGAGTCGAGGCGGCGGTGGTTCGCGTCGTCGGAGGCGCGGCACTCCTCGAGCGCGCGGGCGAGCGCGGCCCGTTCGTCGGCGGTCAGGTCGCGGGCCGCGGCCTCGCGCGCGGCCCCGACCTCGAGCACGCGCCGCAGCACGGTCGTGTCCTCGACCTCCGCCTCGCCGAGTTCGGCGTGGGCGGGACGCAGGGCGGACTCGTCGGGCAGGGCGTCGACGACGAAGGTGCCGCCGTAGCGGCCGCGGCGCGAGAGCACGAGGCCGGCCTCGGTGAGCGTCGCGAGCGCCTCGCGCACGGTATCGCGGCTGACCTTGAGCATCGCCGCGAGATCGCGTTCGGCGGGCAGCCGCTCGCCCGGGCCGATCATGCCGAGGCGGATCGACTGCAGCAGCCGCTGCACCGTCTCCTCGTAGGCGTTGGTGGGGCGTTCGGCCCGGATCAGGAGCTCGACGCCGTCTGCCGAGGGATGCATCGATCCTCCTCCTGCCGTTCGGTCCATTGCGAGTGTACGCCGAGGCCCGGGCGACGACGCGCGTCGTCGCCCGGGCCTCGGGGCGCGGTTCAGAGCGGGGTCGTGTACGCGCTGGTCAGGCCGCCGTCGACGAGGAACGTCGACGCGGTGATGAACGACGCGTCGTCGCTCGCGAGGAACGCGACCGACGCCGCGAGCTCCTCGGGACGGGCGAAGCGACCGACGGGGACGTGCACGAGGCGGCGGGCCGCGCGCTCCGGATCCTTCGCGAACAGCTCCTGCAGCAGCGGGGTGTTCACCGGGCCGGGGCAGAGCGCGTTCACGCGGATGCCCTGCCGGGCGAACTGCACGCCGAGCTCGCGGGTCATGGCGAGCACGCCGCCCTTCGACGCGGTGTAGGAGATCTGCGAGGTCGCGGATCCCATCACGGCGACGAACGACGCGGTGTTGATGATCGAGCCGGATCCCTGCGCGGTCATGTGCCGCAGCGCGGCGCGGGAGCACAGGTAGACGCTCTTGAGGTTCACGTCCTGCACCTTCTCCCACGCGGGGAGCTCGGTGATCTCGATCGAATCGTCGTCGTCGGGCGAGATGCCGGCGTTGTTGAACGCGATGTCGACGGAGCCGAACTCGCGGGCGGCGGTGTCGAACAGGTGGTTCACCTGGGCCTCGTCGGTCACGTTGACCTGGACGAACAGGCCGCCGACCTCGGCCGCGGCGGCCTCGCCGGCCGCCGGGTTCATGTCGCCGATCACGATCGTCGCGCCCTCGGCGCGCATGCGACGGGCGGTGGCCAGGCCGATGCCGCTCGCGCCGCCGGTGATGACGGCGACCTTCCCGGCGAGGCGCTGGGTCAGGTCGATCGGGGTGATGTCGTTCATGGTGCTTCCTTCTGAAGTGTCGTGCGTGAAGAAGACGGGCTATTCGGTGGCGAAGAAGACGTTCTTCGTCTCGGTGAAGTGCTCGGCGGCGTCAGGTCCGAGCTCGCGGCCGAGGCCGGACTGCTTGAAGCCGCCGAAGGGGGTCGAGTAGCGCACCGAGGAGTGGGAGTTGACGGAGAGGTTCCCGCCCTCGACGGCGCGCGCCGTGCGGATGCCGCGGGCGAGATCCTGCGTCCAGATCGAGCCGCTGAGCCCGAACTCGGTGGCGTTGGCCAGCTGGATCGCGTCGGCCTCGTCGTCGAACGGCAGGACGGCGACGACGGGCCCGAAGATCTCCTCGGTCGCGACGCGCGATCCGCGTTCGGGGGTGACGACGGTGGGTGCGAACCAGGATCCCGGGCCGTCGGGGCAGGATCCCCGGAAGGCGACGGGGGCGTCCTCGTCGAGGAACGCGGCCACGCTCTCCTTGTGGGCCTGCGTCACGAGCGGGCCGACCTCGGTCGACTCGTCGGTCGGGTCGCCGACCTTGACGCCCTGCACTGCCGTCTCGAAGCGCTCCATGAATCGGTCGTACACGCTGCGCTGCACGAGCAGGCGGCTGCGGGCGCAGCAGTCCTGTCCGGCGTTGTCGAACACCGAGTAGGGCGCGGTCGCGGCGGCCCGATCGATGTCGGCGTCCTCGAACACGATGTTCGCGCTCTTGCCGCCGAGCTCCAGCGTGACCCGCTTCACCTGCTCGGCCGCGCCGGCCATGATCCGCTTGCCGACCGCGGTGGATCCGGTGAACACGAGCTTGCGCACGTCGGGGTGGGTGACGAACCGCTCGCCGACGACGGATCCGCGGCCGGCGAGCACCTGGAACAGGCCCTCGGGCAGCCCGGACTCGAGCGCGAGCTCGCCGAGGCGCAGACTGGTGAGCGGCGTCCACTCGGCGGGCTTCAGCACGACCGCGTTGCCGGCCGCCAGCGCCGGGGCGAATCCCCACGCGGCGATGGTCATGGGGAAGTTCCACGGCGTGATCACCCCGACGACGCCGATCGGCTCGTGGAACGTGACGTCCATGCCGCCGGCGACCGGGATCTGCTTGCCGATGAGGCGCTCGGGGGCGGCCGAGTAGTACTCGAGCACGTCGCGGACGTGCCCGGCCTCCCAGCGCGACTGCCCGATGGGGTGCCCGGAGTTCGCGGTCTCGAGCTGCGCGAGGCGCTCGAGGTCGGCGTCGACGGCGTCCGCGAAGCGGCGCAGCGCCTTCGCGCGATCCGCGGGCGCGACCTTCGCCCAGTCGCGCTGCGCACGCACCGCCGCGGCGATGGCGGCATCGGTCTCGGGCACGTCGAGGTGGGCGACCTCGGTGACGGCCTCGCCGGTGGCGGGATTGATGACGGTGTAGCTCATGGCTGCTCCTTCGCGGGGGCTGCGGTGGACGGTGCGCGGGACGCGCGGTGCTCCCGTGCGGCGCGGACGAGGCCCTTGAAGATCCGGCGGTCCTCGGGGTTCTCCTCCGGGTGCCACTGGACGGCGACGCCGAACGGGACGGAGTCGAGCTCGATCGACTCGATGACGCCGTCCGCGGTGCGACTGGTGACGGTGAGGCCGTCGCCGACCTCGTCGATCGCCTGGTGGTGGTACAGGTGGGCGCGTGCGCGCAGATCCTCGCCGAGCAGGCCCGCGAGGCGGGATCCCTCGTCGACCTCGACCTCGATCGGGTTGAAGACGCCGTCGCCGAGCTGGTAGCGGTCGTCGCCGACCGCGTCGGGGAGATGCTGGATCAGAGTGCCGCCGCGCTCGACGTTGAGCACCTGCGCGCCGCGGCAGATGCCGAGGAACGGGAGCTCGGCCTCGATGGCCGCGTCGAGCAGCGCCGCTTCGAAGCCGTCGCGGTCGGTGCGGGGCGCACCGGTGCGTTCGTGCGGCTCCTGCGCGTAGCGGGCGGGGTCGACGTCGGCGCCGCCCGAGAGGATCAGGCCGTCGAGCGACGCGACGATGCTGCGGGCGACCGCGGGATCCGCCGGCTGCGGGGGGAGCACGATGGCGATCCCGCCGACGTCGGTGACCGCGTCGAGATAGACTTTCGGCAGGAACGACGCGCGGACGTCCCAGACGCCCGTCTGCGCCTGCTCCAGGTAGCTGGTGATGCCGATCAGGGGGCGCACGGCGCCGGCCGCGCTCGCCGCCTGGGATTCAGAGACGCTCAAAGCCGCGCACCCGCTCCCAGTCCGTGACCGCCGCGTTGAACGCCGCGACCTCGACGCGCGCCGCGTGCACGTAGTGCTCGACGACCTCGTCGCCGAACACCCGACGGGCCAGTGCGGATCCCTCGAAGAGATCGGCCGCCTCGGCGAGCGTGCTCGGCACTCGCTCGATGTCGCTCGCGTAGGCGTTGCCGGCGAGCGGTTCGCCGAGCTCGAGCTCCTGCTCGATCCCCTCGAGGCCGGAGGCGAGCATGCCGGCGACCGCGAGGTACTGGTTCACGTCGCCGCCCGGCACGCGGTTCTCGACGCGCATGCCCATGCCGCGACCGACGACGCGCAGCGCGCAGGTCCGGTTGTCGTGGCCCCACGCGACGGCGGTGGGGGCGAAACTGCCCTCGGCGAAGCGCTTGTAGGAGTTGATGTTCGGGGCGTAGAGCAGGGTGAACTCCCGCAGGGCGGCGAGCTGGCCCGCGAGGTAGCGGCGGAACAGCTTCGACATGCCGTCGGGGGTGGAATCGTCGACGAACAGCGGTTCGCCGGACTCCGAGCGGAGGCTCGTGTGCACGTGGCAGCTGTTGCCCTCCCGCTCGTTGAACTTCGCCATGAAGGTGATGCTCTTGCCGTGCGCCTCGGCGATCTCCTTCGCGCCGCTCTTGTAGATCGAGTGGTTGTCGCAGGTGGGGAGCGCGTGGGTGTAGCGGAACGCGATCTCCTGCTGGCCGAGGTTGCACTCGCCCTTCACGCCCTCGCAGTACATGCCCGCTCCGTCCATGGAGGTGCGGATGTCGCGCAGCAGCGGTTCGAGGCGGGTCGATCCCTGGAGGGCGTAGTCGGTGTTGTAGTCGCTCGCCGCGGTGAGGTCGTTGTAGCGCTGGCGCCAGGCGGTGCGGTAGTCGGTGTCGAAGACGATGAACTCGAGCTCGGTGCCGACGAAGGGCTCGAAGCCGTGCGCGGCGAGCCGCTCGACCTGGCGGCGCAGGATCTGCCGCGGCGCGACCTCGATGGGGGTGTGGTCGTTCGCGGTCGTCAGGTCGGCGGTGACCATCGCGGTGCCGGGCAGCCAGGGCATCCGGCGCAGCGTCGAGAGGTCGGGGATCATCGCCATGTCGCCGTAGCCGTGCTCCCAGCTCGTCAGCGCGTAGCCGTCCACGGTGTTGAGCTCGACATCGACCGCGAGGAGGTAGTTGCAGCACTCGGCGCCGTGCTCGAGCGTGTCCTCGACGAACAATCGGGCGGAGACCCGCTTGCCGACAAGGCGGCCCTGCATGTCGGTGAATCCGATGATGACGGTGTCGATCTCGCCGGAGCTCACGGCTCCGCGCAGCTCGTCGGGTGTCAGGTTTCCGCTCGCGGGGATCATGGTTCTCCTTCTGCTCATCGTCGAGAGTCGGGGGTGCGGTGCCATCCTACGGCCGCGACTCGGGGGCCGCGATCCCGAATGGTCGGAACTCCGACCATTACATCACGACGAGGCTCGATTCGCGCCGGATTCGATCCGAAAAGATGCTCGAAAAAGGTTGTTGTGAAGTACCAATAGGCGGTTATAGTCATCATGACGCGCCGCAAAGATGCAGCTTCTGGGCGGACCGTTCACAACGAAGTGAAAGGGGCCGGCATGGCCAAGGACACGCTGAAGGTCTCCGGGGTGACGTACACCACGGCGGAGGCAGGGTACTTCGAGAAGCGCCAGCTCAAGCGCTCCGCTGGCGTCTGGGGGCTCTGGGGCCTCGCGGTCGGCGCGGTGATCTCGGGCAACTTCTCGGGTTGGAATTTCGGGATCGAGGCGGCGGGCTTCGGCGGCATGATGATCGCCTTCGCGATCCTCGTCGTCATGTACTACGGGCTCGTCTTCTCGATCGGCGAGATGGCGGCCGCGATGCCGCACACGGGCGGCGCCTACTCGTTCGGGCGAGCGGCGATGGGACCCTGGGGCGGCTTCGTCACCGGGCTCGCGGAGTCCATCGAGTACGTCGCGACCACCGCGGTGATCGTCTACTTCTCGGCGGGCTACGCGAACGGTGTCACCGAGGGGCTGATGGGCTTCTCGCTGCCGACCTGGGTGTGGTGGATCATCCTCTACGCAGCCTTCGTCGGGCTCAACACGGCGGGCGCCTCCATCTCGCTGAAGTTCGCGATCGTCGTGTCGTTCATCTCGATCGGCGTGCTGGTGCTGTTCGGTGCGATGGCGCTCTTCAGCGGCTCGGCCGACTGGGGCAGCCTCTTCAACATCGCGCCCGATCCGGGGCAGAGCGAGTTCCTGCCGCACGGCGTGCTCCCGATCCTCTTCGCGCTGCCGTTCGCCATGTGGCTGTTCCTCGGCATCGAGGAGCTGCCGCTCGCGGCCGAGGAATCGCACAACCCGGTCCGCGACATCCCGCGCGCCGGCCTCTGGGCGCGCGGCACCCTCATCGTGACCGGCCTGCTCGTGCTGTTCCTCAACACCGCGGTGCTCGGATCCAAGGACACCGGTAAGGCGGGCGAGCCGCTGCTCGACGGCTTCCGCAAGATCCTCGGCGACGACCTCGCCTGGGTCGCCGGTCTGCTCGCGCTCTTCGCGCTGTTCGGTCTGCTGGCCTCGCTGCAGGGCATCATGTTCGCCTACGGGCGCAACCTGTACTCGCTCTCGCGCGCCGGGTACTACCCGAAGTTCCTCTCGCTCACGGGCAAGCGCCAGACCCCCTGGGTGGCGCTCATCGCGGGCGCGCTCATCGGCTTCGCGGCACTCGTCGTCGTCGACCTGACGGGCGGCGGCAGCGGCGTCGGCGGCGCGGTCGTGCTGAACATCGCGGTGTGGGGAGCGGTGGTCGCCTACTTCATGCAGATGCTGTCGTTCATCATCCTGCGCAGGAAGTACCCGAACGCGAAGCGGCCCTACCTGAGCCCGTGGGGCGTGTTCGGGGCCGGCGCCGCGGCCGTGATCTCGGCGCTGATCTTCCTCGGCTTCCTGCTGAACGAGACGTTCCGCCCTGCGATCGTCGCGATCGCGATCGTCTACGCGATCGGGCTCATCGTGTTCGGCGTCTACACCCGGCACCGGCTGATCCTCTCGCCGGAGGAGGAGTACGCGGTCTCGGGCGGCCTGCACGGGGACCCGCAGTCCGAGGGCTACGGCGGCGAGGTCGAGGAGGAGCTGCTGGCCCAGGACGGGATCGACGACCCCGTCAGGTAGTCGTCGCCGCCCCGTCGGGGTGCGCCGCACCCCGACGGGGCGGCGTCTCGCACAGGGATCGCACGACGGTGCGGATCTCGTGCTCGGCCGCCGGGCGTCGGGCGACGACGCTGCGGAAGAGCGCGAGCCCCGCGAGCGTATCGAGCAGGAGCTCCTCGTCGGTATCGGCGGGGAGCTCCTCGCGCGAGATGCCCGCCGCGATGATCTCGCGGCCGAGATCCCTGCGGCGGCGGCCGATGCGCTCCATGAAGTGGTCGAGGATCTCGGGGCTCAGGATCGTGAGCCACAGCGACGACGCATCGCGGCCGCGGAGCACCATCTGCTGGTTGAGCACATTCTGCATGGAGTGCTGTACGAGGTCCTCGACGACGGATCCGGTCTCGGGCCTGACCCACGGAAGGGTCGAGGCCTCGACCACGTCGCGGGCGAGGTCGGTGCGGTTCGGCCAGCGCCGGTAGATCGCGGTGCGGCTCGTGCCGGCACCGACCGCCAGCGCGTCGTAGTTGAGCGCCGCGAGGCCGCCGTCGAGCAGCTGCGCGCGGGCGAGTTCGAGCACTCGTTCGGTGATATCGGTATCGCGCGGTCGGCCCTGGTTCATGCACACACCCTAGACCGGTGCTTGGTGGGAATTCGATGAATATGCAACACTCAGTAGCGCAAGTGATGCGCGGCCGGTCGTTTCGGGGGGAAACCCGCCGCGAGAAACAGGGGTATACGCGCATGCGCTTCAAAGGGGTGCGTGCCGTCGCGCGGGCCGTTCTGGCCCTCGCCTGCGGTGCGCTGATCGTGGCGACGCTGCTCATCGCGCCGGCGGGTTCGGCCGAGGCCGATTCGCCGGAATCGCACGAGCCGGGGCTCTACCTGGCGCTCGGATCCCCGACGCAGCTGATGCGGGGCAGCCAGCGGAGCGACGGCGGGATCGCGTTCGACCCGGTCGGCGCGCCGACGGGCCGCTCCTACAACGCGCTCGCCGCGCACCTGGCCGACGGTGCGCTCTACGCGATCGAGGACGCGAGCGGCGATCTGATCCGCGTGCTCGGGGACGGGACGACGCGGACCGTGATGCGGCTCGGCGCCGCCAGCGTGGTCGGGGCCTTCGCCGATTCCGAGCATCCGGATCGCATGTACTACGTCCCGCGGGGATCGAAGCAGCTGGCCTGGGTCGATGTCGCGACCCGGGAACGGGGCACGGTGTCGATGACGGGCTCCTTCGTCCCGGTCGACTTCGCCTGGAGTCAGGGGTACTTCTGGGGCCTGCGCATCGTGGATCGGCGCGCGGTGCTCACGCGGCTCGGACTCGACGGACGGCTCCAGGAGGCCCCCGTGCCCGGCGTCGACGGGACCCGGTTCGGCGGCGGGTCGTTCGGCGGAGCGTGGACCTACGGGAACGGCAACCTCGGCTTCCTGGCGAACAGCGGAGGCGCGGTGCAGCTGCGTCTGGCGACGGATGACCCCGCGAAGGCCGAGCTCGTCGGCTACGCCGATAGCCCGGCGTCGAGCAACCTGGACGCGGCCCTGATCCCGGCGGCGCCCGTTCACCTGAGCGTGCGCTTCACGGCCGAGTGGTCGGGCGGGCGCAAGCCGGTGCACCTGATCCCCGTGGTCCGCAACGAGGGGACCACGGTCTCGACCGGGTACCAGTTGGACTTCGGGCCCGAGCGGCCCGACAACCGGGCGGTCGAGATGCCCGACGGTTGCGCAGCATCGGGAGGCCGCTTCCTCTGCGTCGGCGGTCCGCTGCAGCCGGGGGAGGAACGGCAGCACGACTTCGCGCTCAGCATGATCAGTTCCGGATCCGCGTACACCCAGCAGTGGACGGTCTCGGTCCAGGGGAACGAATCGGATCCGGTGCCCGCGTCGGCTCCGATCTCCTTCCCCGCGTTCCGTCCGGATCCGGTGCTGCTCGACACCGACGTGAAGGCGCGGGTCGTCGATGCTGTTCGCGATGGCTTCGTGACCGTCGACAAGCCGGTGCAGGTGTTCGTGCTGGTGCGCAACCGCGGCGACGCGGCGCTCACGGGGGTGCGGGTGTCGGTCGACGGTGCGCCCTGGAACGCTCAGACCCTCGAGGGCGAGCTGCAACCCGGCGAACTGCGGACGGTGCGATTCGAGGGGCGCGTCGACGACCTGATGATCGGCGGCATCGCCCAGGTCTCGGCCACGGTCACGGCGGACGTCGACGGGGCGAAGACACGGGTGCAGAGCAAGCCGCTGCATCTCTCGGGGCACGGGGTGCTCCCGAACGCCGGGGGACTGTCCGGACCCCAGCCGGCTCCCGTCGGCAACATCGACCCGCTCGATCCGCCCCCGCCGTTCGTGATCATGCCCGACGACCGCACGGGGCACGGGTCCGCGGCCGGGTCGGGCACCGCGGCCGGGTCCGCCGGATCCGCCGGATCCGCGAAGGGCGGTTCCGACGGCGGATCCGCACGCGCGGGCGGGGCATCTGCGAGCGGCGCTCCGCCGCGCACGACGCCGCCGGAGGGTTCCGCGGCCGCCGGCGACGGCGATCGAGGTTCCGACGGTACGGCGATCGAGGCGGGGCCGGCGACCGGCGCCGCCGAGGGGTCGAGCGGCACCGGAGTCGGGGGCCGACCTGCCGAACTCAGCGCGACCGGATCCGATGCCGCGAGCCGGGGCACGGCCGTCTGGGCGGCGGTGATCCTGCTGCTCGGGGGCGCCTGGATCGTCGGCGCGGCCCGGCAAAGCGGCCGGCGTCCGCGAGCCTGATCAGCAGTCCGCGGAGAACGTCTGCGAGCGCTCGCACCACCCGGTCCAGTCGCCGAAGTAGAGCGCCGGCGGGTCGGTGCCCGGCGTCGGCGTCGGGCTCGGGGTCGGTGAAGGTTCGGGTCCGGGCGCGGTCGGCGGGCGCTCCGGCGACCGCGGGGACTCGGGGATGCGGTTCTCGGACCCGCTTCCGGTCCCAGTGCCGGACGCGGTGCGACCGGCACGATGCGCATCGCGCACCGGGGCCGGTGCCCGATCCGGGGCGTCCCCCGCGGACCGGTCGATGCCGCTCGTGCTCGACGCGGGTGCGTGCGGCTCGGCCGGGATCGAGCCCGGCATCGCGAGGCCGCCGATCGTGCCCGCGGTCGCCAGCACGACGCCCGTGGCGGAGAGCGCCGCGAGGGTCCCGGTCGCGGTGCGTCTGCGCCAGTCGTGGGTGAGCGCGAGGATCCCGGCGAGGGAGAGCCCGATCGCGCCCGCCTGCTCCCCGAACAGCACCCACCGCCTGCGGCAGTCCGCGCAGCCGTCGAGGTGCGCCTGCGCCTCCGCGCGGCGCCGGGTGTTCTTCTTGCCCCAGCGCAGGTCCTTGAACCGCCCCACGCTCGTCGCGCAGTCCTCCGGCAGGTTCCGGGTCGGGTGCATGCGTTCGACCCAGCCCTTGCGCAGGCCGTCGCGGGCGCGCTTGAGCAGCACCGAGGCTGAATTCGGGGTGAGCTCCAGTTCTCCGGCGACCTCCTGCACGGACCGGCCCTCGACATCGACGGCGAGCACGATCTGCTGCCAGCGCGGAGGCAGGTCCTGCAGCGCCGCTGCCGCCGCGGCCCGCTGCTCCGCGGACTCGAGGGAATCATCGTGCGGTTCGAGCGAGGCTCCCTCGAGCGGCAGATCCTCGAGCGGGGCGCCGCGTTTGCGCGACTCCCAGTGCTGCCCGAGACGGGTCTGCACGGTGCGGAAGAGGTAGGCGCGGAACGATTCCCGCGGGCCGCCTCCGGCGAGCAGCGCCTGGAACACGGCATCGAACGCCTCGGCGACGGCGTCCTCGGCGACCGCGGGGTCCTTGCGCACGGCCCAGCCGAGCACGAGCCCGTGATGTCGCCGCCAGAGCGTCTCGAGCGGCCAGGCGCTGCCGGCGCGGATCAGGTCGCAGAGCTCGGAATCGGACGCCTCGTTCGGGCCCGGACCGGGGCCGTGCGCCTCGTCCGGAGCCTGCATGCCCAGAAGCGTAGCAGCGTGTAGCGAAAACTTTTCCGCAACCGCGTCACATTCCCCGGGAACCGACTCTGACTCTGCGGGGGACGACCGCAGCGCCGAATGCTGCGGAAGGGGACCTCCCGAACGTCGAACTCGATCAGCGGAGGAAGTATGAGATCTCGGTGGCGTTTCCGTGACGCGGCCAGGCCCGTGCGCGCGCTCGTCGCGGCGGGAGCCGCGGCGCTCGTCGTGCTCATGGGGGTGACGCTGCCCGCGTCGGCCGCGGGCAACGACATGTCCGTGGCCATCCGGCCGCTCGACACCCAGGTGAAATCCGGCGAGAACATCTCGTTCGAGGTGCAGTGGGAGTGCGGCAGCACGAACTCGCCGACCTGCGCGAACGGGCAGATCGTGGTGCCCGTTCCCGACGGTCAGCCCGACGGGGTCTCGCTGAGCGTCGAGAGCTTCACCGCGGTGACGATCGGCGGCACGAGCTACCCGGTCAGCGTGCAGGGGACCGGCGCGAATCGCAAGATCGTGTGGAGCCTGCCGCCGACCATGACCGGTTCGAACGCGGGCACCGTCACCTTCATGCTGAAGTCGCAGAACTGGGTGACTCCCGACGGGACGACGGTGACGCCCTCGGCGACCTTCACCTCGAGCCTCGGAACGGCCTCGGCCACGTCCGCGCCCGCCACGATCACAGCGGAGCTCGGACTGAAGATCCGCAAGACCAAGTCCGCACCCACCGAGGACCCCTACGTCGACGGCGACGTGACCTACCTGATCGAGTCCGGCTACCCGAGCCAGTTCCCTGCGAGCGGGAGCCACCTCTACTACGGCAACGATTCGTTCTGCAAGGCGCCCGGGCTGTGGGCGATGAAGAACCTCGTGATCGTGGATCAGCTGCCCCCGGGCACCGTGTTCAAGAGCGCGACGATGAACGGCGTCTACAACGCCCAGAACCACACGGTCACCTGGAACCTCGGCGACTCGGCGAAGGTGGATGCGAACGGTGTCGCCTCGTGCGATGCGAGCACCTTCGCGAAGGATCTGCTCGTCACGGTGAACTTCCCCGCGAGCACGTTCACGGACGCGGCGAACCAGCACCTGCTGCAGACGAACACCGTGTCCGCGACGGCGCAGCCCTGGCTGCGGCCCGGCACCACGCTGTCCGACAGCGCGAAGGCGGAGCACTACCTGCGGATCGGCGCCGACGGCAAGTTCACCGTGCAGAAGGGGATCCCCTACGCCGCGTCGAACAGCACCTCGCGGCAGTGGGCCCGGGGCGAGGACTCCTCGCAGGGCGACTGGGTGCGCGGCTACCTGCACAGCTTCAGCGTCACCGGAACCGGCAACGCCGTCGGGTCCTGGTCGATGACCGACGTGCTGCCGTGCGGCTGGACCTCCCCGTCCGATCCGAACGCGACGACCTGTGCGAAGCCGGCGTACCGCGACATCTCATTCGGCGCGAACGGCGCCATGTCGGAACTCACGGTGCACTGGATCACCAACCAGGGGCGCACGGGCGTCTGCACGATCCCCGAGGGGTTCACCGCGGGCGACAGCACGGTCCGATTCTGCAACGGCGTCTCGGCGGGAGATCCGATCCCGATGGGTGCCGGTGAGTGGATCACGAAGTTCTGGCTCGACCAGAACCCGATGAAGGGAGGGACGAAGGGCAAGCTGCTGCTGTTCGGCAGCATCAGCCGCGACATCCCCATCGACAACTCCGCGGCGGTGGCCGCCGGAACCTACCAGCCGCACTTCCTGACCACCGGCACAGCGCAGCCCACTCCGGTGCGCGGCGTGACACCGTCCTCCGAGCACCCGCTGTGGGTCACGGTGGAGAACTGCACCGCCGACAACACGATCACGTGGAACGGCGGCAGCATGACCACCAACGGTCGCCTGGTCGATTCGAACCAGGAGGGGCGCTGCGGGTACAACCGCATCGCGCGCGACCCCGTCTCGATCTACTCCGAGAAGCGGGTGTACAACCCGAGCACCGCGACCACCGTCGCCCAGAAGCAGGCGCAGGCCAGCGCCCAGCCCGGCGACCGGCTGCGCGTCGAGATCCAGACGCAGCGCTCCTCGTGGGGCGGAGGCGACGACGCGACCATGCGGGCCGCTCGCTTCACGCCGACCATCACCGACATCCTTCCCGAGAACCTGGTCTACGACCCGAAGGATCCCGCGAACCCCGTGTACCTGGGGCTGGAGGGCAACCCCGACCGCCCCGCCTCGGCGGTGATCGCGAAGCTCGGGACGCCGCGGGTCACGGTCAGCGAGGTCGTGATCGGCGGCAAGACCCGCACGAAGATCGTCGTCGACTTCCCGAACGCCGCCGACGGCAGCGGGCTCTTCATCTGGGACCCCGCCACGGGGCGGGAGGAGAAGCTGACCGTCGGCTTCGACGTCCGCGTCAAGGAGGGCACTCCTGCGGCCACGTACCAGAACTACAGCCTCGTGCAGGCGAAGGAGGCCGCGACCGGCTATCTCACCTGCTCCTACCCCGGGGCGTACGCCGACCCCAAGGTCTCCGACCCGGTCAAGAGCTGGGGCGACCTGAGCTTCAGCAACGCCGTGCAGGGGCCAGAGGCCGACACCGGGTGCCGCACGCAGAAGCCCTACACCGTGGTCGAGGGCCCCGGCATGGGATCGCAGAAGCAGGTCAAGGGGGCCTACGACGCGGACTACGTGCCGTCGCCCGGGATCGGTTCGACCGATCGCGCGGGCGCCGCGAGCTACCGGATCCCCGTCTCGAACACCGGCAACGTCGACATGCGCGACGTGGTGGTCTACGATCTCCTGCCCCGCACCGGCGACCACGGCGTGCGCCCCGGCGCGGACGTCCGAGGATCCGCGTTCGACGTGTTCATGACCGGACCGGTGACGGGCCTCCCCGCGGGGACCACGGTGCTCTACTCGACCGCGCCGAACCCGTGCCGCGGCGAGCTCGCGGGCGCGGGCGGAGGGACGCGGAGCTCCGCGCCGGCCGGCTGCGACGACACCTGGGTCGCCGCAGCGGCGATCGGCACCGACTGGGCGAAGGTCACCGGGATCCGGATCGACTTCGGATCGCTCGTCTGGAAGCCGCTCGACGCCTACACCGCGACCTTCCCGGCCCGCGCCGGAAGCGGTGGCGACCTGACCGGTATCGCCTGGAACAATGTGGCGATCGCGGGCAACCGCAACTCGAGCGGGATCCCCATGCTGCCGAACGAGGCGCCGAAGGTCGGCCTGCAGCTCGCGCCCGAACTGGCCTGGAACAAGGTCGACGGTCTCGATTCGAGCAAGCTCCTCGCCGGATCCGAATGGACCCTGACCCCGGTCGTCGTCGCCGGCGCACCCGCGCCTGCGGGCACCTGGCCGAAGACCATCGTCGACTGCGGCCAGGCGCCCTGCACCGGGCCGGATCAGGATCCCGCGCCGGGCAAGTTCCGCGTCGTCGGGGTGCCGTGGGGCAGCTACGACCTGCGCGAGACGAAGGCCCCGGCGGGCTACGTGCTCCCCACGGACCCGGTGCGCGTCGTGGTCGGGCCGGGCGGTCTCGACGCCGCCGGCTGGATCTACCGGATCGGCGACGTGAAGAACGTGAAGCCGGGCGTCGACGTGAGCTGGGAGAAGGTCGACCCGCAGCACCAGCGGCTGGCGGGATCGGAGTGGGACCTCGTCCCCGTCGACGGGGCGGGCACACCGATCGCCGGCGGCACCGTCGTCCACGTCACCGACTGCGTGCAGCAGAGCGCTGCCGGATGCCTGGGGCCCGATGCCGATCCCGCGGCCGGGAAGTTCCTGCTCCGCCAGGTCCCGGTGGGCGACTACCACCTGATCGAGACCCGCGCACCGGCCGGATTCGCGAAGCTCACCGCGCCCGTGAAGGTGACCGTCGCCGGCACCACCGCCGTGGCGGTCGGGCAGATCGAGAACCGACAGATCGACGTGCCCGTGCTCCCGCTGACCGGCGGGATCGGAACCCTCGTGTTCTCGATCGGCGGAGGCCTGCTCATCGCGGTCACCGCGTTCCTCGTGATCCGCACCACCCGCAGACGGCGCCTCGCCGTCGACTGACCACCCAGATCTCTTCTCCGCGAGGAGGAGAACCGGACGCCGATTCTCGGCACACCCATGAAAAGAAAGGCATTCCATGTCTGAGCACACCGCATCGCGCGCCCTGTCGCGCGGTCTGGCCGCGACCGCGGCGCTCGCCGTCGGCGCCGCCGGCCTGTTCGTCGGAGGAACCGCGGCCTTCGCCGACAACATCGACACGGCGAAGACCGGTTCGATCATCGTCAACAAGTTCGAGAACCCCGGGAACGGGACGATGAACCCCGACGGCACGGGTGCTGCCCCGAAGACGAAGCCCATCGCGGGCGTCGGCTTCGAGGTCTGCCACGTCGACGGCATCGATCTCACCGCGGCCGGGAACACCGGCTGGAATCAGGTCAAGGCCGTGTCGAACGCGCAGCTGCTGGCGGCGCAGAACGGCACCCAGCTCGCGAGCTACACGCTGTCGAACTGCACGACGCTGCCCGATACCGACGCCGCGGGTGTCGCGAGCTCCGGCCGCCTGGCGCTCGGCGCCTACCTGGTGCGCGAGGTCAAGGCGCCGGCGAACGCCGCGAAGAAGGCCGATCCGTTCATCGTCACCGTGCCGACCCCGTCGGTCAACTCGGGCACCGGCACGGGCGCCTGGGTCTACGACGTCAACGTGTACCCCAAGAACACCGTGGGCAATCCGCCCGTCAAGCGCATCGATGACCAGGCGCCCAGCAGCGCCGCCGTCGGCTCTGACGTGCAGTTCTCGGTCGAGCAGATCGTGCCCGGTATCGCCGCGGGCGAGACTTACCAGAAGTTCACCCTGTCCGACACGCTCGACGGCCGGCTGAGCCCGAAGGTCGGCACCGTCAAGGTGCTCGTCGACGGCGTCGCGCTCGCTGCTGCGGACTTCACGACGACCGGGTCCGCGGGGCAGACCGTCAAGGTGCAGTTGACCGCGTCGGGTCTCGCGAAGCTCTCCGCCGGGGCGAAGGTGCGCTTCGAGTTCGCCGCGACCATCACCTCGGTCGGTGACGGCAAGATCGAGAACACCGCGTTCGTGAATGTGAACGACATGGACTACACGCCCGCGAAGCCGGGCGAGCCCGGCGGTCCGGATCCTGAGAACCCCACCAACACGGTCAAGACCCGCTGGGGCCTGGCGCAGATCGTGAAGGTTGATCCCTCGAAGAAGGGGCTGACCGGCGCGGAGTTCGAGGTGCGCATGGGCGATACCGCCGAGTGCACCGCCGACACCGTGTTCGCGGACGTGAAGGATCCTGCTGACACGAGCAAGAAGCTGGTGGTCTCTTCCGGCGCGAACGGTGTGGTGAACATTCCCGGCCTGTGGGTCGGCAGTGATTCGGTGAACGACAAGGGTGAGGAGACCATCGGTCTCGCGACGCGCTGTTACCAGCTGGTCGAGGTGAAGGCTCCCGCCGGCTTCGTGCTGCCTATCGGGGCGGACGCGCTCACGAACGTGGTCGTGAAGCCGGGCACCACTGCGAATGCTGTGATCGATATCGAGAACAAGCAGCAGGAGGTTCCTGAGCTGCCTCTTACGGGTGCGGCCGGTCAGGTCCTCATGATCGCGGGCGGGCTCGCGCTTGTCGCGGTCGCCGCGGGTACCGTGCTGGTCTCGCGCCGCAAGCAGCAGCGAGCCTAGCCTCCCGCCTGCCGTACGCGGCTCCCGGCCGGTCCGGTGCACCCTCGCGGGAGCGCCGGACCGGCCGCGGTCGTTCCCGAAACCCCGGGACCCGCCCCCAGACCCCGAACCTCCCGAACTGATCGGAGACATCGCGCATGGATCACGAGCTGCACCCGGCCGAGACCGCCGAGGTACGTCCCGGGCCGTCCGTCACGCGCCGCGAGCTGCGCGCGCGGCGCGGACGCAGACCGCTCGGCGCAGCCCCGTGGATCACGGCCGCCTGCTGGGTGCTCGGCGTCGCGATCCTGCTGTACCCGACCGCCGCGGCCTGGATCTCGCAATACAACCAGTCCACGCTGATCGGCTTCTACGACCGGCAGGTCGAGCACGCGTCGCCCGACGGGCGGACCCAGATCAAGAACGCACGGGCCTACAACGAGGCGCTGTCGTCCGGGGTCCTGCTGCCGGCGGGCGCGAACGCCCCGGTCGGTGCGGGGGAGTCCCGGGACTCCGCTGCGCGGCCGTACCGATCGCAGCTGGTGACCCCGAGCGGCATGATGGCCCGCCTGCGGGTGCCGGCCATCGACCTGGACCTGCCGATCTTCCACGGAACCGATGACGACACCCTGCTGCGCGGGCTCGGACACCTGGAGGGCACGTCGCTCCCGGTCGGCGGGTCGAGCACGCGCTCGGTGATCACCGGTCATCGGGGGCTCGCCAGCGCTAAGATGTTCACGAATCTGGATCGGGTGAAGACCGGGGACACCTTCACGATCGAGACCTTCGGCGAGGTGCTCACCTACCGCGTGAAGGACGTCACCGTGGTGGCGCCGGAGGACACCGAGACGCTGCATCAGGTCGCGGGCGAGGACCTCGTCACGCTCATCACCTGCACCCCGCTCGGAGTGAACTCGCACCGGATCCTCGTCACGGGCGAACGGATCACCCCGACGCCGCCCGCGGACGTCGAGGCGGCGGGCAAGCCCTCCGCGGTACCGCATTTCCCCTGGTGGATCCCGGCGATGATCGGCGCGATCCTGCTCGCGGTCGTGTACCTGCGATGGGCCGGCAGACCGATCTCGAAATCGCGCGCCGAAACGCGTCACATTCGCTCGCGCGAGCGCTCTGAGTAGTCGGATCGGGACGAGTCCTCGTCCCCCGAACCAGCCCGTCCCGATCCGTCCCCGGTGCCCGCCCGCAAGGCGGGCACCGGGGTTCTTCGGTTGAAGAGGGTGGAGCTAGCGGGCGCCCCAGCCGAAGCGGTGGGTGCGGATGCCGTAGTAGGTGAAGGTCTCGGCGCGGGAGACCCCGGGGGTGGGGCGGATGCGTCGATTGATGAGCTCGAACAGCGCCTCCTGGTCCTCGGCGATGACCTCGACGAGCAGGTCGTAGCGACCCGCGGCCAGCACGACGTAGATGACGTTCTCGATCTCGCTCAGCGCCTCGGCGACGACTTCGAGATCGCCGTCGGCGACGACCCCGACCATCGCCATGCTGCGGTATCCGAGCCGGAGCGGATTCGTGACGCCGACGATCTGCAGGGTGCCGCGTTCCTCGAGTCGCATGACCCGCTTGCGGGCGCCCCCGGCGGTGAGCCCGACGAGCTGCCCGAGCTCCGCGTACCCGAGTCGGCCGTCCTCCTGCAGCGCGGTCAGTAGGGCGCGATCGATGTCGTCGAGGACGTCCGGGGTGTCGTGCGGTGCGTCGTGCATGGGGCCTCCGTGGAGTCGCGGGCGAACACTGACCAGTGTATCGAGGATGAAAAGTTACTGATACGCTCTGCGTGGTGATGGAAAATGACTAAAATGGATGGAGTGGGATCGATGGGTGATGCGTTGCGTGAAGATTGGCTGCTCCGGCGCCCGGAACCGGACCTCGCTGAGGTCGCGCGCATCGCGGAGGCCGAATTCGGTGCGACGGGTACGCTCGGCGAACTGGGCAGCCAGCAGGACCGCAACTTCCTGATCGGCGATCCTGCGGGCGACGCGAGCATCCTGCTGAAGGTCGTCCACCCCACGGTGACCGAGGCCGAGGTCTCGCTCCAGGTCCGGGTCTCCGACGCGCTGCGCGAGGCCGGGGTGCGCACTCCGAGGATCCTCACCGCAGCGTCCGGTCAGCGCTCCCTTGCGATCGCGGGCCGCGAGGGCGGCGAGTCCCGCGTCCTCGCCTACGAGACGGTTCGGGGCGTCGCGCTGGCCGACCGCCACGAGATCGACGGGGCCCGCGCCGAGGAGCTCGGATCCTTGGCGGCGCGCGTCGCGAACGCGCTGGCCTCCGTCGATCATCCCGAGGCGCGGCGCAGCCACCAGTGGGAGCTCGGCAACGCGGCAGCGGTGGTCGAGCGGCTCATCGGAGAACTGCCCGAGGAACGAAGGGACGCGTGCCGTCGCGCGGTCTACGGGGCGCTGCAGCGGCTCGATGCCGTGCGCCCGCTGCTGCGCGCCCAGCTGATCCACGGGGATCTCACGAGCGACAACATCATGCTCGACGCCGCCGGAGCGCTGTGGGTCATCGATCTGGGCGACGCCGCCCGCTCCTGGCGCATCGCGGAGCTCGCCGTGCTCGTGGCCGATGTGCTGGGACGCACGGGCAGCCTCGCCGCCGCCGCCCGCGCCGTGAGCGGATTCGCCGCGACGTGCGAGGATCCGCTGACCGACGCCGAGCTCGCCGCGCTCTGGCCCCTCGTCACGCTCCGCGGCGCCGTGCTCGCGGTGAGCGGGTGGAGCCAGATCCGCATCGATCCGGACAACGCGTACGCGCGCGAGCGCCTCGAGCACGAGTGGCGGGTGTTCGAACGCGCCGCCGCGCTCGATCCCGACCCGGTCGAGGCGCAGCTGCGGCTGGCCGCAGGACTG
The DNA here is from genome assembly GCF_039530105.1 of Leucobacter iarius. Classification (NCBI taxonomy): domain Bacteria; kingdom Bacillati; phylum Actinomycetota; class Actinomycetes; order Micrococcales; family Microbacteriaceae; genus Leucobacter; species Leucobacter iarius. The sequence goes on from NZ_BAAAOB010000001.1 coordinate 1,249,609, forward strand.
ACCCACCGGGCCGGCCTGGTCTACCGGGATCTGGTGCCCGGGCTCGACCGGGTGCGGATCATCGACCTCGGGATCCGCAGCGTGGCGCTCGACCGCGGGCGCTGGACCGACGCCGGGGTCGAGCAGGAGCTCGCCCGCGCGGCGCTCGGCACCGCGTCCGTCGCCGTCATGCGCTTCGGCGAGGCCCGCCTGAGCCGGGTCTCGACCGACGTCCGCGAACCCGCCGACACCCGCTCCCGCTGCGTGGAGCTCTGGACCCGGCCCGGGGCGACGGTGACCGCTCCGTTCGCCGGGCGCATCGAGACGGGGGCCGGGTTCGCGGAGCTGCGCGCCGACGGCGTGGTGCTGCGCATCGAGGGGATCGACCCCGCGGTGTCCCCGTCCGCCGGTGAGGTCCGCGCGGGGGCGGAGCTCGGACGCGTCGGAGCGCAGGCCCCGGGCCTCGGCCGGCTCGTGGTCGCGCGCCGCATGCTCGATGCGGCTCCGGCTCCGCTCTTCGCGGGCGCGCTCGACGAGTACGCGCCGGAGGGCGCCGCCGATCCCTCGGCGCTGCTGGGGCTCGTCGCCGTGCCGGACCCCACCCGCGAGCTGCGCGATGAGCAGCGTCGCCGCGAGCACGCCATGGGCGGGGCCGCGGAGCGGTACTACCTCGATCCGCCCCGGTTCGAACGTGGCTGGAACACCCTGCTCATCGACACGCGCGGTCGCGCGTACCTCGACCTGGTCAACAACGTGACCGCGATCGGGCACTCGCACCCGCGGCTCGCGGACGCGGTCGGTCGGCAGCTGCACCTGCTCAACACGAACTCCCGGTTCCTCTACGAGGCCTACGCGGACTTCGCCGAGAAGCTGCTCGCGCACGCGCCGGATCCCTCGCTCGACACGGTGATCCCCGTCAACAGCGGTTCCGAGGCGGTCGATCTCGCGATCCGCCTCGCTCAGGCGGCCACCGGCCGGCGCGACCTCATCGCGGCCCGCGAGGGGTACCACGGCTGGACCATGGCCGCGGACGCCGTCAGCACCTCTGCCTTCGACAACCCGTCGGCGCTCGCCTCCCGCCCCGAGTGGGTCCACCTCGTGGACGCGCCGAACGACTACCGCGGCCCGCACCGGGGCACGGGTGCGGGCGCCGCCTATGCCGCGCAGGTGGGCCGGGTCGCCGCCCGCCTCGGCGACGAGGGCCGGCCGGCCGCGGCGTTCATCTGCGAACCGGTGCTCGGCAACGCCGGGGGCGTGATGCCGCCCGAGGGGTACCTCGCGGCCGCATACGACGCGATCCGGGCGAACGGCGGGCTCGCGATCGCCGACGAGGTGCAGGTCGGCTACGGCCGCCTGGGCGGCGCCTTCTGGGGGTCCGAGCTGCAGGGCGCGGTCCCCGACATCATCGCGGTCGCGAAGGCCGCGGGCAACGCCTACCCGGTGGGAGCGGTGATCGCCCGACGCGAGATCGTCGACGCGCTGCGTGACGAGGGCATGTTCTTCTCGTCCGCGGCGGGAGCCCCCGCGAGCGCGGTCGCCGCGTCCGCGGTGCTCGACGTGATCCGCGACGAGGGACTCCAGCGGAACGCGGCGATCGTCGGCGCGCACCTGCGCGCGCGGATCGAGGAACTGGCCGCCCGTCGCAGCCTGATCGGCAGGGTGCACGGCAGCGGGCTCTACCTCGGCGTCGAGCTGGTGCGCGACCGCGAGACCCTGGAGCCCGCGCAGGAGGAGACCGCTCGCATCTGCGAGCGGCTGCTCGACCACGGGATCATCATGCAGGCGACCTCCGAGCGGCAGAACGTGCTCAAGGTGAAGCCGCCCATGACCCTCACGATCGCCGAGGCCGACGTGTTCGTCGCCGCGCTCGACGCCGTGCTGGGCGAGCTGGAGGGCTAGGCCTCGGGCTCGGCCCCCGCGTCTGCGGAGAGCCCCGCATAGTCGACGAGCCGGTCGGCGATGACGGGGAACTCCGAGCGCACCTCGGCGACGCGGGCCGGATCGATGTCGACGGCGAGCAGCTGCTCGTCGGCGCCGCACTCGGCGAGCACGAGCCCCGACGGATCGACCACCCGGCTGCTGCCGCCGAGCTCGACGCCGCGCTGCGTGCCGCACGCGTTGACCGCGATGACGAACAGCTGGTGCTCGACCGCGCGGGCGCGGGTGAGCAGCTGCCAGTGCTCGCGCCGCGCGGCGGGCCAGGCCGCCGGCACCACGACGCTCTCGGCGCCGCGGGAGCTGATCTGCTGCCAGAGCCCGGGGAACCGCAGGTCGTAGCAGGTGGTGCTGGCGAGCGCGCCGACGGGGCTGCCCGTGACGCTCAGACGGTCGCCCGGGGTCAGCAGCTCGGCCTCGAGCGAGCGGTAGCCGAAGACGTGGATCTTGCGGTAGGTCTGCGTGACGCGCCCGTCGCGGTCGAGCAGCACGGCGGTGTTGAACAGCCGGCCGCTGCCGTCGCGTTCGACGATGCTGCCGAGGTGCACGGCGGCCCCCGTGGCGCGGGCGACACGGCGGCCCATGGCCACCGTCGGGCCGTCGATCGGCTCGGCGCGATCGGCGTACGCGTCGAACGAGAAGTAGCCGGCGCTCCACAGCTCGGGGAGCACGACGAGGTCGGCGCCCGGGGCCTCGCGCAGCAGCAGCTGCTCGACGCGCGCGATGCGGTCCGGCTGCGATTCGTCGTCGGGGCTCACCACCTGCGCGAGCAGCACGCGGGTCATGCGTCGATCCTCACGCGGGCGTCGCTGCGCCGGGCCGCCTCGTGCGCCGCGGCCTCGAGCCGCTGCCGGTAGTCGGTCAGCCACTCGTCGTCCACCGCGGGCAGGTTCGTCGCGTCGGGACGCATGCCCGCCGAGCCGTCGACGAGCTCGCGCACGATGTCTGCGTGGCCTGCATGGCGGGCGTACTCGGCGGTCACGTGGACCAGGATCTGCCGGAGCGTGACCGGGTTGCGGGTCCACCAGGGCACCGTGCCCTGGGCGTCGAGGTCGAGCGCGTCGACGGTGGCGGCGGTGCGTTCGGCCGCCGCGCGGGACAGCGCGATGATCTCGGCGCTCGTCTGGTCGGGGGTCGCCCACATGTCGGCGTTCGGTTCGGCGTCGTCGGCGAGCCAGGGGAGCGCGATGCCCGAGGGACGGCCGAAGACCCGGCCGAAGTAGTCGAGCTCGACGCTCGCCGTGTGCTTCACGAGCCCGAGCAGGTTGGTACCCGTCGGGGTCATCGGACGACGCAGCTCGTACTCGCCCAGCCCGTCGAGCTTCCAGAGCAGCGCGCCGCGCACCTCGTCGAGCTTCGCGCGGAGCAGGTCCTTCTCGGATACGGTCATGCCCTCAGCCTAGAGTCGACCTCCGACACCGCGGAATCCGCGGTCGCTGCGCGCTCCGCGATCCCGGCGGAGTCGTGCGCGAGGGTGCCCGTGCGGTGCGCGCGCATGAGCGCCTCGATCTCGCCGGCGGGCGCGCCCGCGGCGATCCGGTCGACCAGTTCGGTGTGCTCGTGCGAGAGCCGCTCGCTGATCTCCCCGCGGTACCCGACCACGGAGGCCCGCATGGCCGCCACCCGCAGCTGCCCGCGCTGCAGCGTGTCGCGCAGGTAGTGGTTGGGGCAGCGCGACTGCAGGAGGCCGTGGAACTTGAGGCTGGCCTCGTTGTAGGCGTGGAAGTCGCCGCGCTCGTGCGCCGCATCCATCAGCGCGTTGAGCTCCCGAGCCCGGTCGAGATCCTCCGCGGTCAGCAGCGGCGCCGAGAGCGATACCGCGAGCCCCTCGAGCACGGCCTGCGTCTGCATCACATCGCGGTACCCCTCGGCGCCGAGCTCGGCGACCCGGGCGCCGCGGTGGAACTCGAACTCGACGAGCCCCTCGGACTCCAGGCGGCGCAGCGCCTCGCGGACCGGGATCAGGCTGACGCCCGTCTCGCCCGCGAGCGTGCCGATGTGGATCGGGTCGCCCGCGGCGAAGTCGCCCGCCACGATCCGCTCCATCACGTGGTCGTAGACCCGCCTGGTCTTGTCGCGGGGACCGGCCTGGGGATCCGCGCTCATCGCTGATCCGCTCCGTCGGCGCCCGCCGCGGAAGCGCGCTCGTCCGCGAGGAGCGGTCGGAGGAACGCGGCGATGTCGTCGAGCTCGTCGCGACCGATGCCGTGCAGGATCCCGGTGTACTCCCGGTAGACCAGCGACGTGCGCTCGGGCAGCCACTCGGCGGTGCGCGCGATGCGGGCGGCGTCGATCACGGGGTCCTCCACGTCGCGGCCCCAGAAGACCGGCGGGCGCGCGGCGGCGAGCTCCCGATCCCCGTCGTAGGAGCCGGCGGGGACGAAGCCCGAGCAGATCGCACCCGCGGCGAAACCTCCGGGGCGCAGTCGCAGCAGCGAGGTCACCATCGCTCCGCCCTGCGAGAACCCGAGCAGCGCGACGGACGGGCGGCGCTCGGCCCCGGCCTCGAGCGCGCGCTCGACGACGCCGTCGATCCAGGCGAGTGCGGCGACGGCCGCGGCGTGGGGCACCGTGCCCTCGAACCGGTCGGGCGTCGGATCGTGCGCGAGGCCCTGCGCGCCGAACGACAGCGGGAACCAGGCGTAGCCGTTCTCGACCGGCGCGGGGGCGACCAGCGGTGCGCGCGGCGAAGCGCAGACGGCCGACGGCAGGAACGGGGCGAGCTCGATCAGATCGCCCTCGAAGGACCCGTAGCCGTGCATGAGCACGAGCAGGGGGCGGTCGACCAGTGCGGCGAGCGCCTCCGCCTCGGACGCCGGTGCACCGTCGACGGCCCATCGAACGCGGGCCGGGTCGATCTGCAGCTCTGCCATGGGTCCAGCGTAGTTCGAAACCGCCTGGGCCCCGCGGTGCGCCGATTCCTCCCGGCGCGGCGCGTTCCCGAGCGGAGTCGGGCAGAATGGGCCGCATGAGCATCGACACCGCCGAGCTACCGGAACCGCAGGACCCCGAGGACCGTCCGCAGTTCGGCCCGGACGGCAGCGGATGGCTCAGCGACGACGAGCTCTCGTTCGTGCGCGGCCGGGTGCCGCTCGTCTACGTCGAAGCGGTTCCCGTGCGGGTCGACGGCGTCGGGCGGGTCACCGAGGTCGGTCTGCTGCTGCGCGGCACCGCCGACGGCGGCATGACCCGGGCGCTCGTCTCGGGTCGGGTCCGCAAGGACGAGGCGCTGCGGGACGCGCTGTTCCGGCACCTCGAGAACGACCTCGGCCACATGGCCTTCCCGCTGATCCCGGCGGCCCCGGTGCCCGCGCAGGTGGCCGAGTACTTCCCGCTGCCTGGTCTCACCCCCTACGTCGACGAGCGCCAGCATGCGGTGTCGCTCGTCTACGTGGTGCCGGTGACGGGCAGCTGCACACCGCGTCAGGACGCGCTCGAGGTGACCTGGATGTCGCCGGAGGAGGCGCTCGCGCCCGAGACGCTCGCCGAGCTGGTCGGCGGGCGCGGCCGCCTGCTCCGGCAGGTGCTCGCCACCGTCGGCTGCTGAGTCGGCGGCCTCGGCGACGGGCGGTCGCGGCCCCGCTGGGCGACGGTCAGCCCCGTTGGGCGTCCTCGCGCCGCCGCCAGCTGATCGTGTGCTCCGGGCGGAACCCCCGAGCGCAGCGCGCGCAGGACGACACCCGGGTCGGCTTGCGGAAGCGGAAGTGCTCGTGCCCGGCGGGGCAGGTGCCCACCCACGGCGCTAGCTCGTGCGCGATCTCGCCGTCGTGCGTCCGTCCGCCGACGTAGCCGATCCCCGCCGCGACCGCCCGCCACTTCGGGCCGTGGCCGGCCGAGGGGCCGGCCATCGCGTGCGCCACCTCGTGCAGCAGCACCTGGTGGATCTCGTCGTCGTCGAACTTCGCCGCGAGGTGCCTCGACACGGTGATGCGCCGGTTCGTGTAGTCGCACAGGCCCGCTCGGCGCCGGGCGTGGTCGAAGCCGAAGCTCCAGGCCCGGGGATCCAGGTGCATGCGGATGAGCGCATCGGCCCACACGCGGACGCGCTCGAGGTCAGCCACGGCCGAACAGCTCGCGCGCGGGAGCGGGGGAGTCCACCGCCGTCGCATCGGTCACGGGCGAGGTGCCCCGGATGAGCTCCGAGAGCTCGGCGCCCTCCAGCATTCGCGCCGGGTGCGGCCCGCCGGCCAGCAGGCGCGGCAGCCAGTCCAGCTCGCTCACGTCGCCGTTCGACGCGATCAGCACGACGTTGCCGAACCGTCGGCCCTTCAGTACCTGGGGCTCGGCCACGGCGACCACGTTCGCGAAGCGGGCGGCGAGCGTCGCCGCCTGACCGCGGACGAAGGGCAGGCCGGTGCCGTCCGCGGCATTGAGCACCACGAGTCCGTCGGGGGCGAGCAGCGGGCGGACGAGGTCGTAGAACTCGAGGCTGGACACGTGCGCGGGCGTGCGGGCGCCCGCGAAGATGTCGACGACCACGAGGTCCATCGCGCCCTGCATCCCGGCGGGGAGCTTCGCGAGCACCGCGCGGGCGTCGCCGCGACGTACGCGGATGCTCGCTCGCTTCGGCAGCGGCGCGTGCTCGCGCACCAGGTCGACGAGCGCGTCCTCGATCTCGATGACCTGCTGCCGGCTGCCGGGGCGGGTGGCCTCGACGTAGCGCGGCAGGGTGAAGGCGCCGCCCCCGAGGTGCAGCGCCGAGATGGGGGCGCCGCTCGGGCGGAACAGGTCGATGACGTGGCCGATGCGGCGGATGTACTCGAAGAACAGGTCTGACGGGTCGTCGAGGTTCACGTGCGACTGCGGAGTGCCGTCGACCACGAGCTGCACGGCGCCGGGCACGAAGCGGTCGTCCTCGATCTCGGCCACGAGCCCGGAGGACAGGATCCGGGACCGTGCGGGCTGCTCGCTCACGCGGTGCGAGCGGTGAGGCCGAGCTCGGCGAGCTTGGAGCGCAGGTCCCCGTCGCTCGGCTCGACCTGGTGGGTGCCGTCGGGGAACGTCACGACCGGGATGTTCGTGCGTCCGCTGATGTCGCGCGCCACGTCGGCGGCGGCCGGATCCTCGACCAGGTCGACCCACTCGAACGGCACCTCGAGGTCGTTCAGCACGCGCTTGGCGCGTCGGCAATCGCCGCACCAGTCGGCGCCGAAGACGCGGATCTGCGGTGCTGCGGAAGCGGATGCGGTGGAATCGCTCATGCGTCGATCCTACGCTCCCGCCGCTGCCAGGCCGCTGCCGACAGGATCGCGACGGCGGTGCCGAGCAGCGCACCGCCGATGGTGTCCGTGAGCCAGTGCACGTGCAGGGCGGTGCGGCTCCACATCATGAGCAGGACCCAGAACGCCGCGGCCGCGAAGAGCAGCTTCGCGATCGTCGGCGGCGCGGTGCGCGCCAGGACGATCGCGACGGCGACCGCCAGGGTCGCCGCCGAGAGGGAGTGGCCCGACGGGTACGAGGATCCGGCTGCGTGGATCAGCATGTCGGCGGGACGCTGGCGTCCGATCAGGAGCTTCAGCAGCTCGGAGGCGGCGACGCCGACCACGAGCGCGGTGATCAGGATCCCCGCATCGCGCGGCCGGCGCGCGGCGAAGAGCCCGGCGCACGCGATGAGTCCGCAGGTGACGACCCCGATCCAGCCGCCGATGCCGGCGAGGTCGGTCGCGAGGACCGCGGCGAAGCTGCCGCGCTCAGCCCCGATCGCATCGTGCCAGGCCGTGTCGACGGGCGTGGGGTCGCCCCCGCTGACGAGCAGGTACACGCCGAAGGCGATGACCACCGCGATGGCGAGCCAGGCGCACGCGATCGCGCTGCCGCTGATGCCCCGCGCTCGCGGGCTCCGTGCCTCGATCATCCCCACACCCTAACGACGCGGGAGCGGCGGATCCTGGGCGGCGGCGCAGAGCCGGTCGGCCCGATGGCCCCGTGACCCCGCGGCTTTGCGGCCCGCGGCCCGGCAGCCGGCCGGCTATGCTCCGAGCTCGGCGATCACCGCGTCGGCGCGATCGCTCTGCCCGGTCTCGCGCAGCACCTCGATGAGCTCGCCGGCGGCGTGGGCCCGTTCGTTCGTCAGTCGCGCGACCGCGAAGCCCTCGAAGGCCGACTCCAGCGACCAGACGGCACCCGTGGTGTCGCCCGCCGAGCGCTGCAGGCGTCCCGCGAGCCAGAACGCGTGCGCGGCGTCCGAGATCCGGCCGGCCTGGGCGAACTCCTCGCCGGCGCGCTGCGCGGCCGAGACCGCCTCCGCGTGCTCGGGCGCATCCGCCCGGGTGGCGGATCCCGTGGCGCCGAGGCTCCGCGCGAGAGTGTCGCGCAGCGTGGCCAGGGTCAGCAGGTGCTCGATCCGGCGGCTCTCGGTGAGCTCCTCGGTCAACGCGGGCTCGGGGACGTGCTCCTCGGTGCGGACCAGAGCCGCGCGCAGGCGCGCGACGAGCTCGGCGCAGTCCGCCACCTGCGCCGCGACGGGGGCCCAGCCGACGAGCACCTGCGCGATCAGCCCGTCCTCGGAGCCGGCGGCTTCCAGACGGGGGATGGCTGCCGCGTAGCGCTCGTGCGCCGCGCTCGCATCGCCGGCGAGCTCCGCGGCCTTCGCCGCCTCGGCCCAGCAGATCCCGGCGAACTCGAGCCGGCCCTCGGCCTGCGCGAGCGCCGCCGCGAGGGCGTAGTCGTCGGACGCGGTCAGGTACGCGCGCATGCCGGCCTGGGTCTCGGCGCGGGCGTACGCCTCGTCGGCGTTCGCGGGCTCCGGGCGGGCATCGGCCGGCACGTCGTCGGTGTCCGGCCGGGTCGGATCCCCGGCATCGCCGTCGTCCGCGGTCGTGGTATCGGACGGAGCGTCGGAGTCCCCGTCGGATGCATCAGGGGAGGGGTCGCCGAGGCGGCCGAGCAGCAGCTCGTGCTCCGCGCGCCGGCTGGCGAGGGCCCGGGCGACCTGGTCGGCGTAGTAGCCGGTACCGTTGCGGCGGTCGAACTGCGCCGCGAGCGCCTCGGTCTCGTCGCGCACCCAGGCGTGGAGCTCCCCGAGGGTGGGAGCCGCGGGGGCGCTGAGGCCCGTGGGGAGCTCGCTCCGGTCGAGGTTCGCGGAGAGCCCCGAGAGGACCCCGAGCAGGAACCGGAGCCGGAAGAGCGGGGTGGAGGCATCGAGCAGCAGGCGGCCCGTATCGGTGCGCAGCTGCTGCAGCGCCCGATCGAGCGCGCCGCCGATGGCGAGGAGCTCGAATGCCTGACCGTGGGCGGGGGCGAAATCGCTGCCCTCGGCGCTCGAGTACGTGGCGACCGCCCTGCGGTAGCTGCGGGTGGCGAGCTCGGCGTCGCCCGCGCGCAGCGCGGCGAGGGCCAGCGCGTGCATGGTGCGGGTGGGCTCGAGATTGCAGGTGCCGGTCGAGGTCCGACCGATGGCCACGGCCTCCTCGTAGCGGCCGAGCTCGGTGAAGTAGTCGGTCTGCTGGCCCACGGTGCAGGTCGCGCAGTCCTCGAGCTCGTCGCGGTCGCCCGTGATCCAGTCGATGCGCGCTCGCTCCATGTCGGCGCTGCCGGTGTGCCAGGCCCAGCGGAAGCGCGACATGCGGACCGAGGATCCGCCCTTGCCCGCGACCGCGAAGCGGTGGGTCATATCGGCGAGGAACGCGTCGGCCTGCTCGGCCGTGATCTCGGGGTAGTCGGGCAGGTCGCCCGCGATCCACTTGAACTCCCAGAACAGGTTGCGCTCGTCGGCCTCGTCGAACAGTTCGGGGCGGGAGTCCCAGAGGCGGAGCGTACGGGCGAAGGCGACGAAACCCTGCTTGCCCAGGTTCGCGAAGGTGTAGGCCTCGACGAGGTCGAGCAGGGCCTGGGGCAGCTGGCGTTCGGGGCCGTCGGTCTCGAGCCGGCGGACCAGGGCCTCGGTGGCCGAGGTGCGGGCGACGCCGTAGGGGAGACGTCGGAGGGTGCGGAGTTCGTGGTCGATGTCCTTGGCCAACGGAGTTCCTTTCTCGGGTGCCCGGTCAGGCGGTGTCGGGATCGCCGCCGAGCGACGCGTCGAGCAGCACGCTCAGCGCGTCGCCGAGGGCGACGGCTTCGGCCGAGTGCAGGCCGTCGCCGGCCAGCATCACCGCCGAGAGGTAGAGGGAGTTGAGTCCGGCGTCGAACACGCCGCCGGCCGGGGCCGCGAGGAGCCTGCGGACCACCGCGGAGTCGTCGTTGAGCACGAGGGTGCGCGTGCGGGCGCTGACCTCGGGGTCGGAGAACGCGTCGAGGAGACCGCTCCAGAGCCCGGGGGCCGCCGAGCGCTCGCGGTCGAGGTCGCGGCGCTGCTCGCCCGCGGAATCGCGGAGGAGCATCGCGGGAACGGCCGACGGCTCGAAGCTGCGCACGATGACGTCGCAGTCGGCGCTCTCGAGCAGCTCCCGCGAACGGGCGACGGCGTCGGCGACCTCGAGCTCGCGCTCGAGATCGGGTACGCGGAGCACGTGCACGAGATCGGCGTTCGAGAGCTCGCGCACCTTCCAGCCGGGCCGCGCGGCCAGCTGCTGCAGCAGGTCGAGGTCGTAGACGTAGCCGGCGTTGACCACCACGAGCCCCTGAGCGCGGGCGACGGTGGCGACGCGCCGGAACGACTCGGTGGTGGTCGAATAGACGACCTCGCCGCGCTCGGCGACCTGGGCGAGCGTGAGGGGGCCGTCGGTGGTCTCGAAGGGGAGGACGCGGGCGACGAGCTCGAGCATGTCGGGTTCGGTGACCGCGAGCGCGCGCAGCGCGAGGTGATGGGTGCGGATGAAGTCGGCGGCGAGCCGCGATCCGCTGGTCAGCGTGCGCGCGGCCCAGGCGATGATCTGGGCGCCGAGCGCTTCGCGGGCGGCCTGGAGTACCTCGTCGTCGTGCAGCTGCTCGCGCGACGCCGTCGGCGAGAGCCCCTCGGCGTCGATGACCGCACGCGTGAAGAACGCCCAGTCGGGCAGGATCCGGTCGACGCGCGAACCGAGGAGCATGCGCTTCGTGTAGACCCGGTGCTGGCCGCTGCCGGGGGACACCGCCTGCGGCAGGATGAAGGCGACGCCGCTGATGCCGGCGACCGGCAGGTCGAGGTCGATGCGACCGAGCGGCGTGAACCCGAAGAGCGACTCGCAGGCCCGATCCAGCGCGCGCTCGCGCTCGCCGGGCACAGGATACTTCGCGCGCCAGGGCAGCTCGGGTGCGGTGATCCGCTGCCAGAGCGGGCCGACGCCCTCGACCGGCACCTCGACCGCGACGTCGAACGGCAGGAACCCGCCGTATTCGGTCGCCAGGTCGACGACGGTGCGGTTCGCGAGCCAGTGCCGGGTATCGCTGCGTGCGGTCAAGCGCACCGCGGTGCCGACCTCGACCTCCTCGCCGCCCAGCTCCTCGACATCGAAGGTCCCGTCGGCCCGGCCGGTCCACCGGATCGGCACGGCGCCGGGCCGTGCCGATCGCGAGCGGACCTCGATCTCGTCGGCCACCATGAACGCCGCGAGCATGCCGATGCCGAACTGTCCGATGAACTCCGAACGGCCGAGCCCCAGGTCCGCGTCGCGCTTCGAGGACCGGCCGATGGTCGCGAGCAGCTCCGCGGCCTCTGCCGCGGTCAGCCCGATGCCGGTGTCGATGACGCTGAGCGTCGCCCGGCCGTCCGGGTCGGTGCCGGTCGTGATCCGGACCGTCGCCGGAGCGGACGGATCGAGCTCGCGCCGTGCGGTGAGCGCGTCGACGGCGTTCTGCAGCAGTTCGCGCACGAAGACCTGCGGTCCCGAGTACAGGTGGCGGGACAGCAGGTCGACCATGCCGGTGAGGTCGACCTGGAAGCGTTCGGACATGCGGTCTTTCTGAGAGGAGAGCTGAGCGGTCGGGGGAGGCTCTGGCGCTCGCCTACTCGGCGCTGCGTGCGGCGACCGCCGCCGCTGCCTCGGGGAACTGCTCGTTGAGCGACTCGAAGAAGGCGCCGCCCGTGTTGATCACGCAGAGCAGGTGCTGCGTCAGCTGCTCGTCGGTGAGGCCGTGCTCGTAATCGACGTTGAGCTCGCAGTGCACGCGCACCTTGCCCTCGTCGTCGGGGCGGGCGTAGGTCTTCGGCCAGAGCTTCTCGGTGTTCCAGGTGTTGCAGGCCACGAGCGCGCGCTCGAACTCGGCCTGGCTGAGCTCGCCGTACCAGGTGCCGCGCACGCAGAAGAGCTCCTGCTTCTCGCCGTTCACGAAGAAGTAGAAGAAGCCGTTCTCCCAGCCGCCTCCGATGTCTCCGTCGGAATCGACCCGGTACTGCCAGCCGGCGTTCTCGAGGGCGTGCTTGACGCGGTCCTTGGAGAGCGGAGCGAGCGCTCCGCCGCCGGCAGCGGGGGTCTGTTCCTTGGTGAAGAAGCCCATGGGAGATCCTTTCGGTCGGTGGTGCGCCGAAGGGGGAACGGCGTCGGATTCAGCGTATGCGATCCGACCGACATCCGAGGCGGCCGATTTGCTCCCGATGAGGCGCACAAAAACAGTGCTGGACAGGCGCGTGCATATCGGTTAGAGTCGATAGTTGCACTTCGGACACTAGTCTGCCTTCATATAGCGGTTGGCCGTCAGCTCCAGTTCGAGCGCCTCACCGCGTGTTCCGAAGCGACTCACACTGAGACCTGGTCAACCGGCCCGACGGGGCCCACGGAGGTAGTTTCCTTGGCTGCTGCGCGCAACGCAACTTCCACGCCCACTCCGAAGAACGGTCGCGATCACTCGCGACTGTCCTTCGCCAAGATTTCCGACACGCTGTCGATGCCGAACCTGCTGGCACTGCAGCTCGAGAGCTTCGACTGGCTCGTCGGCAACGACGCGTGGAAGACGCGCGTCGTCGAGGCACAGTCCGAAGGGCGCGACGACATCGCGCTGAAGAGCGGCCTCGAAGAGATCTTCGACGAGATCTCGCCCATCGAGGACAACGCCGGCACCATGCAGCTGTCGTTCGAGAACCCGATCCTCGACGAGCAGAAGTTCTCGATCGAGGAGTGCAAGGAGCGGGGCAAGACCTACTCCGCGCCCCTCTACGTCGAGGCGGCGTTCTACAACACCGAGACTCAGGTGCTGAAGAGCCAGACGGTCTACATGGGCGACTTCCCCATCATGACCGACAAGGGCACCTTCATCATCAACGGCACCGAGCGCGTCATCGTCTCGCAGCTCGTCCGCAGCCCCGGCGTCTACTTCGAGCGCGCCCAGGAGAAGACCTCCGATAAGGACGTCTTCACCGCTCGCGTGATCCCCAGCCGCGGTGCGTGGCTCGAGTTCGAGGTCGACAAGCGCGATCAGGTCGGTGTCCGCATCGACCGCAAGCGCAAGCAGTCGGTCACCGTGTTCCTCAAGGCGCTCGGCATGACGAGCGAGGAGATCCTCGAGGAGTTCGCCGGCTACGAGTCGATCGCGCTCACCCTCGAGAAGGACGGCATCCTCACGCAGGAGGAAGCGCTCAAGGACATCTACCGCAAGCAGCGTCCGGGCGAGCAGGTGGCCATCGAGGCCGCGCGCGCTCTGCTCGACAACAGCTACTTCAACCCGAAGCGCTACGACCTCGCGAAGGTCGGCCGCTACAAGATCAACCGCAAGCTCGGCATCGATGCGCCCATCACCGATTCGGTGCTGTCGCTCGAGGACATCGTCGCGACCATCAAGTACCTGGTCGGCCTGCACGCGGGCACCGAGACCCTGCCGGGCGTCCGCGACGGCCAGGCGATCGACGTGCGCCTCGACACCGACGACATCGATCACTTCGGCAACCGTCGCATCCGCGCGGTCGGCGAGCTGATCCAGAACCAGGTGCGCACCGGCCTCAGCCGCATGGAGCGCGTGGTGCGCGAGCGCATGACCACGCAGGACATCGAGGCGATCACGCCGAACACCCTGATCAACACGCGCCCCGTGCTCGCGGCGATCAAGGAGTTCTTCGGCACCTCGCAGCTGTCGCAGTTCATGGATCAGAACAACCCGCTCGCGGGCCTGACCAACAAGCGTCGCCTCTCGGCCCTCGGCCCCGGCGGCCTGTCCCGCGACCGCGCGGGCGTCGAGGTGCGAGACGTGCACCCGTCGCACTACGGCCGCATGTGCCCCATCGAGACCCCTGAAGGCCCGAACATCGGTCTGATCGGCGCGCTCGCGACCTTCGCACGCATCAACGCCTTCGGCTTCATCGAGACGCCGTACCGCCGCGTGCTGAACGGTCAGGTCACCGACCAGGTCGACTACCTCACCGCGCACGAGGAGGACGAGTTCCTCATCGCGCAGGCCGGCGCTCCGCTGACCGCCGAGGGCAAGTTCGCCGAGACCCAGGTCCTCGCCCGCCCCCGCGGCACCGAGGTGCAGATGGTCGACGCCGAGCTCGTCGACTACATGGACGTCTCGCCGCGCCAGATGGTGTCGGTCGGTACCTCGCTCATCCCGTTCCTCGAGCACGACGATGCGAACCGCGCGCTCATGGGCGCCAACATGCAGCGCCAGGCGGTGCCGCTGGTCCGTAGCGAGTCGCCGCTGGTCGGCACCGGCATGGAGGGCTACGCGGCCATCGACGCCGGCGACGTCGTCATCAACGAGAAGGCCGGCGTGGTCGACGAAGTCTCGGCCGACGTCGTCACGATCCAGCTCGACGAGGGCGGCACGAAGAGCTACTACCTCCGCAAGTTCGACCGCTCGAACCAGGGCACGAACTACAACCACCGCGTGATCGTCAAGGCGGGCGAGCGGATCGAGGCCGGCGAGGTCATCGCCGACGGCCCCGCGACCGAGAACGGCGAGCTCGCGCTCGGCAAGAACCTGCTCGTCGCGTTCATGTCGTGGGAGGGTCACAACTACGAGGACGCGATCATCCTGAGCCAGAACCTGGTGAAGGACGACACCCTCTCGTCGATCCACATCGAGGAGTACGACGTCGACGCCCGCGACACCAAGCTCGGCAAGGAGGAGATCACCCGTGACCTCCCCAACGCCAGCATGGAGGCGCTGAAGGACCTGGACGAGCGCGGCATCATCCGCATCGGCGCCGAGGTCCGCCCCGGCGACATCCTCGTCGGCAAGGTCACGCCGAAGGGCGAGACCGAGCTGTCGGCCGAGGAGCGCCTGCTCCGCGCGATCTTCAACGAGAAGAGCCGCGAGGTCCGCGACACCTCGCTCAAGGTGCCGCACGGCGTCTCGGGCACGGTCACCGCGGTCAAGGTCTTCGACGCGGAGAACGACAACGACGACGAGCTCGGCTCGGGCGTCAACCAGCGCGTCGTGGTCTACATCGCCCAGAAGCGCAAGATCACCGAGGGCGACAAGCTCGCGGGCCGTCACGGCAACAAGGGCGTCATCTCGAAGATCCTGCCCGTCGAGGACATGCCGTTCCTCGCCGACGGCACGCCCGTCGACGTGATCCTGAACCCGCTGGGCATCCCCGGTCGAATGAACTTCGGCCAGGTGCTCGAGGTCCACCTCGGTTGGATCGCCAAGCAGGGCTGGAAGGTCGACGGCTCGCCGGAGTGGGCTGCGAAGCTCGCCGAG
This sequence comes from Leucobacter iarius, assembly GCF_039530105.1. Taxonomy (NCBI): domain Bacteria; kingdom Bacillati; phylum Actinomycetota; class Actinomycetes; order Micrococcales; family Microbacteriaceae; genus Leucobacter; species Leucobacter iarius. The sequence goes on from NZ_BAAAOB010000001.1 coordinate 1,265,014, forward strand.
GCAGCGCTCGAGGCCGCCCCCGGCACCAAGGTCGCGACCCCGGTGTTCGACGGCGCGACCGAGGAGGAGATCTCGGGTCTGCTCGACTCGACCCTGCTCACCCGCGACGGCGAGCGTCTCATCGGCTCGAGCGGCAAGACCCGCCTGTTCGACGGCCGCTCGGGCGAGCCCTTCCCGTACCCGATCTCGGTCGGCTACATGTACATCCTGAAGCTGCACCACCTGGTGGACGACAAGATCCACGCGCGCTCGACGGGCCCCTACTCGATGATCACCCAGCAGCCGCTCGGCGGTAAGGCCCAGTTCGGCGGCCAGCGCTTCGGTGAGATGGAGGTGTGGGCGCTCGAGGCCTACGGCGCCGCGTACGCGCTGCAGGAGCTGCTCACGGTGAAGTCCGACGACATCCTCGGTCGCGTGAAGGTCTACGAGGCCATCGTCCGCGGCGAGAACATCCCCGAGCCGGGCGTCCCCGAGTCGTTCCGCGTGCTCATGAAGGAGATGCAGTCGCTCTGCCTGAACGTCGAGGTCCTGGGTGCCGACGGCAACGCCGTCAACCTGCGCGACAACGACGACGAGGCGCACCGCACCGCCGAGGAGCTCGGCATCAACCTGTCCACCCGCTTCGAGTCGTCGTCGATCGACGAGATCTGAGCTGATCGGCGGCCCCGCCTTCCGGCGGGGCGCCGGCCGATCCCACAAGATACGTTTTTCAGATTCTCAAGGAGAACATTTTGCTCGAGGGTACGAGTTTCAACGAGCTGCAGATCCGTCTGGCGACCGCCGACGATATCCGCGGCTGGTCGTTCGGCGAGGTCAAGAAGCCGGAGACCATCAACTACCGCACGCTGAAGCCCGAGAAGGACGGTCTGTTCGGTGAGCAGATCTTCGGGCCCAGCCGCGACTGGGAGTGCGCGTGCGGCAAGTACAAGCGCGTCCGTTACAAGGGCATCGTCTGCGAGCGCTGCGGCGTCGAAGTGACGAAGTCCAGCGTGCGCCGTGAGCGCATGGGCCACATCGAGCTCGCCGCTCCCGTGACCCACATCTGGTACTTCAAGGGCGTGCCGTCGCGTCTCGGCTACCTGCTCGACATGGCGCCGAAGGACCTCGAGAAGGTCATCTACTTCGCCGCCTACATGATCATCGATGTCGACGTCGAGGGTCGTCACGAGGACATGGGCGAGCTCGAGAACGAGCTCCGTCTGGAGCTCAAGACGCTCGAGGACCAGCGCGACATCCAGATCGCCCAGCGCCAGCAGCAGGCCGAGGCCGACCTCGCCGCGCTCGAGGCCGAGGGTGCCAAGGCCGAGCAGCGCCGTCGCGCCGAGCAGTCGGCCGAGAAGGAGATGGCGGCCCTCCGCAAGAGCTTCGACGACGACATCGCTCGTCTGCAGCGCGTGTGGGAGGACTTCCGCAACCTCAAGGTCGGCGACCTCAAGCCCGAGGACGCGACCTTCGCGGAGCTCATGGACCGCTACGGCGATTACTTCGAGGCCTACATGGGCGCCGAGGCGATCAAGAAGCGTCTCGAGTCCTTCGACCTCGCCGCCGAGAGCGAGGCGCTGCACCTGCAGATCGCCGAGGGCAAGGGCCAGAAGAAGATCCGCGCGATCAAGCGCCTGAAGGTCGTCAGCTCCTTCCTCTCGACGGGCGCGAGCCCGGCCGCGATGGTGCTCGACGTCGTTCCGGTGATCCCGCCGGAGCTGCGCCCGATGGTGCAGCTCGACGGCGGCCGCTTCGCGACCTCGGATCTCAACGATCTGTACCGCCGCGTGATCAACCGCAACAACCGTCTGCGTCGCCTGCTCGATCTCGGCGCGCCCGAGATCATCGTCAACAACGAGAAGCGCATGCTGCAGGAGGCCGTCGACGCGCTGTTCGACAACGGTCGCCGCGGCCGCCCCGTCACGGGCACCGGAAACCGTGCGCTGAAGTCGCTGTCCGACATGCTCAAGGGCAAGCAGGGCCGCTTCCGTCAGAACCTGCTCGGCAAGCGCGTCGACTACTCGGGCCGTTCGGTCATCGTGGTCGGCCCGCAGCTCAAGCTGCACCAGTGCGGTCTGCCCAAGCAGATGGCGCTCGAGCTGTTCAAGCCGTTCGTCATCAAGCGCCTGATTGATCTGTCGCACGCGCAGAACATCAAGGCCGCGAAGCGCATGGTGGAGCGCGCCCGCAGCGAGGTCTGGGACGTGCTCGAGGAGATCATCCGCGAGCGCCCCGTGCTGCTCAACCGTGCACCGACCCTGCACCGCCTCGGCATCCAGGCGTTCGAGCCGCAGCTCGTCGAGGGCAAGGCGATCCAGCTGCACCCGCTCGTCTGCACCGCCTTCAACGCGGACTTCGACGGCGACCAGATGGCCGTCCACCTGCCGCTGTCGGTCGAGGCCCAGGCCGAGGCCCGCGTGCTGATGCTCGCGTCGAACAACATCCTGAAGCCGTCGGACGGACGTCCGGTGACCCTGCCCTCGCAGGACATGATCATCGGTCTGCACCACCTGACCACGGTCAAGGAGGGCGTGCCCGGCGAGGGCCGCGCGTTCGGCTCGATCTCCGAGGCCATCCTCGCGATGGACGAGGGCACCCTCGACCTCGGCGCCAAGGTGAAGCTCCGCCTCACCGGCTACGCCGATGCCGACGGCAACGTCACCGAGGGCCCGCTGCTGGTCGAGACGACCCTGGGTCGTGCGATCTTCAACGAGGCGCTGCCGACCACCTACCCGTACTTCGAGCGGGTGGCCGACAAGGGCAGCCTCTCCGGCCTGGTCAACGACCTCGCCGAGCGGTTCCCCAAGGTGGAGGTCGCCGCGACCCTCGACCGGATCAAGGACGCCGGTTTCTACTGGGCGACCCGTTCCGGTGTGACCGTCGCGCTGTCCGACATCGTGACCCCGTCGAACAAGGCCGAGATCCTCGCGGTGCACGAGAAGGCCGCGGCCGCCGTGCAGAAGAAGTTCGAGCGCGGTCTGATCACCGACGCCGAGCGTCACGCCGAGCTCGTCGAGATCTGGACGGAGGCGACCGACGAGGTCGCCGCCGCCATGCGCGACGCGTTCCCGGCCGACAACACCATCTTCCGCATGGTGTCGTCGGGTGCCCGTGGTAACTGGCTGCAGATCCGCAACATCGCGGGTATGCGCGGCCTGGTGAGCGACCCGAAGGGCGAGATCATCCCCCGCCCGATCATCAACTCGTACCGCGAGGGCCTGTCGGTGGCGGAGTACTTCATCGCGACCCACGGTGCGCGTAAGGGTCTGGCCGATACGGCGCTCCGTACCGCCGACTCGGGCTACCTGACCCGTCGTCTGGTCGACGTCTCGCAGGACGTCATCATCCGCGAGGACGACTGCGGCACCCGCCGCGGCCTGGACCTGCCCATCGCCGAGGCCGACGCCAACGGCGTGCTGGTCCGCGACGAGGACGTGGAGAACTCGGTCTACGCTCGCACCCTGGCCGCTGACGCGGTGGACGCGAACGGCACCGTGGTCGCCATCGCCGGATCCGACGTGGGCGACGTGCTCATCGACCAGCTGGTCGAGGCGGGCGTGACCGAGATCAAGGTCCGGTCGGTGCTCACCTGCGAGTCCGCCGTCGGCGTCTGCGCGACCTGCTACGGCCGTTCGCTGGCCACCGGTCAGCGCGTCGACATCGGCGAGGCCGTGGGCATCATCGCGGCGCAGTCGATCGGCGAGCCGGGCACGCAGCTCACCATGCGTACCTTCCACACCGGTGGTTCGGCCTCGGCCGACGACATCACGCAGGGTCTGCCCCGCGTGCAGGAGCTGTTCGAGGCCCGTACCCCGAAGGGCGCGTCGCCGATCGCCGAGGCCGCCGGCCGCATCTCCATCGAGGACACCCCGAAGGGACGTAGCATCCTGCTCGTTCCGGACGACGGCAGCGAAGAGAAGGCCTACCCGGTCCTGAAGCGCTCCACCCTCCTCGTCGAGGACGGCGACCACGTCGAGCTCGGCCAGCCGTTCCTCGCCGGAACGCTGGACCCGAAGGACATCCTGCAGGTCGGCTCCACCGAGCGCGACAAGCACATCCCGGGCGAGCGCGCGGTGCAGAAGTACCTCGTCGAGGGCGTCCAGGGCGTGTACCGCTCGCAGGGCGTGCCGATCCACGACAAGCACATCGAGGTCATCGTCCGCCAGATGCTGCGCAAGGTCACCGTCGTCGACCACGGCGAGACCGAGCTGCTCCCGGGCGAGCTCGTCGACCGCGCGCGCTACCAGCGGATCAACCGCGAGGCGCTGCTCGAGGGCAAGCGCGCCGCGACCGCGCGTCCCGAGGTCATGGGTATCACCAAGGCCTCGCTCGCGACCGAGTCGTGGCTGTCGGCCGCGTCGTTCCAGGAGACGACCCGCGTGCTCACGCAGGCGGCGATCGAGGGCCTCAGGGACCCGCTGATCGGTCTCAAGGAGAACGTCATCATCGGTAAGCTCATCCCGGCCGGCACCGGCCTGAAGAACTACCGCGACGTCGACGTCGAGGCGACGGAGGAGGCGAAGGCGGAGCGCTACCCGAACCGTCTGTTCGCCACCGACACGACCTTCGACGAGAACGACCTGTCGTTCGTGGACTTCGACAGCTTCACCGCTGACGAGTTCAACCCGGGCAACTACAGCTAAGCGCTGAGTCCCATCGGAACGGGCGTCCACCTTCGGGTGGGCGCCCGTTCCGTTTTTCCGCACCGCCGCGCGGGAGCGCGGCGATGTCGGTGCGGTCTTGTACATTTGCCACGATCATGTTCGGATCCCGCCCGCTCGGCGGGCCGCGATTGAGAGGTGCAGCGATGAGCGAAGAGCGCGAGACCCTGCCTGCCGGTTCGCCCGTCGAAGAGACCGAGACCAACCCCGCCGAGGTCGATGCCGCGATCGCGCGAGCGACCGAGGGCGGAGCGCCCGCCGCTTCCGACGCGGCCCCGGTCGAGGCCGGGACCGGAACGGACGCGGAGGCGGGGGAGTCCTCCGCAGCACCCGTGGCCGACGCCGATGCTGCCGAGGCCGAGCTCGAGCACCGTCGCGAAGCCTCGCTCGTCGACACCCAGCTCGATCTTGAGCGCCCCGAGCCCCGCCCCGTCATCGCTCCGGCCGTCGATGAGCTGCCCTCGGCAGCGGCTTCGAAGACCGAGGCATCCGACCTGAGCGACCTCGGTCCCGAGCGGGACGGCGAGATCCGCATCAGCGCGGACCACCCGATGGCCGCGCTCTACGTGCAGACCCCGATGCCTCCCGAGATCCGCGGCAACCGCGGCGCCGGCGTGCTGATCGCGCTCGTCGCCACCGTCGGGTTCGCGCTCGTCTACGCCGGTGTGCTCGCGCTCTGGATCGCTCCCAGCTTCCCGCCCTCGACCTACTTCTCCGAGGGCCTGGTGCCACTGCTGACGTCGTGGGCGTTCATCGCGGCGACCGCGGCGTTCTTCGTCGGCCTCGTGATCGTGGTGCTGGTGGTGGGTCGCGCCGGCTGGTGGGCCTACGTGCTGGGCGGATTCTTCGTGGCGCTGCTGGTCTGGGCGGCGACGGTCGTCGGGCTGCGCCTCGTGCTCGACTCGAACCTCACCGTGCAGGGCCCGCTGTGGCAGCAGCCCGTCGGCGATCCGGGCTGGAACCCGGTCGAGCTCGTCCGTTCGCTCGGCTTCTCGGTTCCCGCTCTCGCAGCGGCGCTCGTCGCCCGTGAGGCCACGGTCTGGTTCGGCGCGTGGATCGGCAGCCGCGGCCGCCGGGTGACCGCGCGCAACCGCGCTGCGATCGACGAGTACGAAACCGCGCTCGAGGAATCGCGGACCGCGAAGCCGTGAGCGACGGCGTCAGGCGCGGCGTCACCCGCGGCTACGTGGGCGGCCTCCTCGCCGCGACGCTGATCACCGCCGTCGCCCTGTTGGTCGCTGCCTGGGGAGGCCTCGCGCTGGCGCTGAATCGCGAGCCGGTGAGCGGCTCCGGCGTGCCGATGCCGTCGGCTCCGCTGCTCGTGCTCCTGGCGCTCGCGCTGCTCGGGTGGCTGCTCTGGCGTGCGGCGATCGTGCTGCTGCGCGGACGCAAGACCCCTTCCTGGGACCTGATCCTGATCGCCGGCGGTCTGTCGTACCTCGTCTGGTCCCTGGTCGGGCTGATCGTCGGAATGCCGCTCGCAGACACGCTCGCCAGCCCGTTCGCCGGGGTGCTCGCCGTGATCTGGGTACTCGTCTCCCTGCTGTTCTGGGCGGTGCTGGCGCGCCGCGTCTACACTGATCGTGCGACGCCGAAGTGGCCCTGGGAGCGGCACGACGACGGCGGGGCGGAGTGAGCATGGCGATCGGAGAGAGCCTCGAAGAACGGGTATCGGCCGCGGTCGATGCCTGGCTGCGGTGGCTGCCGAGCTGGCAGCCGGGAAGCCAGCGCGCCCGATCCCGCATCTGCCGTCGCTGCATGGGGTCCCCGATCCTGGCGTCGGCGGGTCTCACCGCGGACGTCCCCCACCAGGTCGCGCACGCGTTGAACATGCGCATGCAGCGCATCATCGACCGCACCGTCGACGAGTTCACCTCCGAGGAGCTCCCCGCTCTGCGGGCGGAGCTCGACGGAGACGAGCTCTGGAAGTCCGGCGGCTTCGACCCCGTCGCCGGGCTCGAACCGGAGTACGAGGGCGTCGACCCGGATCCCGAGCCCGAGGACGCCGAGCAGCCCTTCCTGTTCACCATGACGGAGCTCGCGGAGCAGAGTCGTCCCGAGCAGCCGCTTCCGCGGCCGCCGCTGAGCTCGGAGGAGAAGCAACGGCTCCGCCGCGAGATCGAACTCGCCGACCGGTGCGCGGTCGATACCGGGCAGGGACTGTGCTTCGCGCTGGTGGCCCACCGTCCCCGCATCGAGGCTGCGGTCCAGCGTTTCGTCGAGCCGCAGGTGCAGGCGCTGCTGGCCGAGCTGAGCCGGCACCTCGAGCCGCCCCAGTAGGCGGCTGGACGCCCGCGCGATCCCTTGCGTTTCGCGCTCCTCGGCGCGTATAGTTGACTCTTGGTGTGTTCCACCGACGTTTGCCGTGCCTGGTCTCGGCGGGTGTCGGGGGAGGGCATCTTGGGTCATCCGCCCCGGCGGAACCCCCACGGCATACCTGCACCCGTCGCGCGAGCGGCAGCAGGTCAGCGGTCGCGAGAGCGGCCGCGCATGCTTGTTCATGTAAGCATTCCTGTCACCGTGCAGGAGCAAATAGGAGAATCAGTGCCTACTATTCAGCAGCTGGTTCGCAAGGGCCGGACGCCGAAGGTCTCGAAGACCAAGGCGCCCGCTCTGAAGGCGAACCCTCAGCAGCGCGGTGTGTGCACCCGTGTGTACACCACCACCCCGAAGAAGCCGAACTCGGCGATGCGTAAGGTCGCTCGTGTGAAGCTCTCCAACGGAACCGAGGTCACGGCCTACATCCCCGGTGAGGGCCACAACCTGCAGGAGCACTCGATGGTGCTCGTGCGCGGCGGTCGTGTCAAGGACCTCCCCGGTGTCCGCTACAAGATCGTGCGCGGCGCGCTCGACACGCAGGCGGTCAAGGATCGCCAGCAGGCTCGTAGCCGCTACGGTGCAAAGAAGGTGAAGTAATGCCTCGTAAGGGACCTGCTCCGAAGCGCCCCGTCGTCGCCGATCCGGTGTACGGCTCGCCCGTGGTGAGCCAGCTCGTCAACAAGATCCTCCTGGACGGCAAGAAGGGCCTCGCCGAGCGCATCGTTTACGGTGCTCTCGAAAAGGTCGCCGAGAAGTCCGGCCAGGACGCGGTGACGGTTCTCAAGAAGGCGCTCGACAACGTGCGCCCCACCCTTGAGGTCCGTTCGCGCCGCGTCGGCGGTTCCACCTACCAGGTGCCCGTCGAGGTCAAGCCGCACCGCGCGAACACGCTCGCGCTGCGCTGGCTGACCAGCTACGCCAAGGCTCGTCGTGAGAACACCATGACCGAGCGCCTCACCAACGAGATCCTCGACGCTTCGAACGGCCTCGGTGCCGCGGTCAAGCGCCGTGAGGACACGCACAAGATGGCCGAGTCGAACCGCGCGTTCGCTCACTACCGCTGGTAGCAGCCATCCGGCTCGGGACGGGTCGCCGATCGCGACCCGTCCCGGCCCCGCGGGCCTGAGCCCGCGATCCGGAAACTTCCCGAAGACCACCACCCCCACCCGGAGGAGACACCTGTGGCACAAGACGTGCTCACGGACCTGAGCAAGGTCCGCAACATCGGCATCATGGCGCACATCGATGCCGGCAAGACCACCACCACCGAGCGCATCCTGTTCTACACGGGTGTCAACCACAAGCTGGGCGAGACCCACGACGGCGCTTCGACGACTGACTGGATGGAGCAGGAGAAGGAGCGCGGCATCACGATCACGTCGGCCGCCGTGACCTGCTTCTGGAACAAGAACCAGATCAACATCATCGACACCCCGGGTCACGTGGACTTCACCGTCGAGGTGGAGCGTTCGCTCCGCGTCCTCGACGGCGCCGTCGCCGTCTTCGACGGCAAGGAGGGCGTCGAGCCCCAGTCCGAGACCGTGTGGCGTCAGGCCGACAAGTACGGCGTCCCCCGCATCTGCTTCGTCAACAAGATGGACAAGATGGGTGCCGACTTCTACTTCACGGTCGACACCATCGTCAGCCGTCTCGGCGCCAAGCCGCTCGTGATGCAGCTGCCCATCGGCGCTGAGAGCGACTTCATCGGCGTCGTCGACCTGCTCTCGATGAAGGCCTTCGTCTGGGAGGGCGACGCCAAGGGCGACGTGACCCTGGGCGCTGCCTACGAGACCCAGGAGATCCCCGCCGACCTCCAGGCCAAGGCCGAGGAGTACCGCGCGAAGCTCGTCGAGACCGTCGCCGAGACCGACGACGCGCTGCTCGAGAAGTTCTTCGGCGGCGAGGAGATCTCGGTCGAGGAGCTCAAGACCGGCATCCGCAAGCTCGTCGTGAACAACGAGATCTACCCCGTGTACTGCGGCTCGGCGTTCAAGAACCGCGGCATCCAGCCGATGCTCGACGCGGTCGTCGACTTCCTGCCGAACCCGCTCGACGTGGGCGCCATCGAGGCGCACGACCCGCGCGACGAGTCGGTCGTCATCGAGCGTCTGCCCGCAGCGGATCAGCCGTTCTCGGCGCTCGCATTCAAGGTCGCCGTGCACCCCTTCTTCGGTCGCCTCACCTACGTGCGCGTCTACTCGGGTCAGCTCGACTCGGGTGCCCAGGTCATCAACTCGACCAAGGGCAAGAAGGAGCGCATCGGCAAGATCTTCCAGATGCACGCCAACAAGGAGATGCCGGTCGACAACCTGACCGCCGGCAACATCTACGCAGTGATCGGTCTGAAGGACACCACCACCGGTGACACCCTCTCCGATCCCAGCAACCAGGTCGTGCTCGAGTCGATGACCTTCCCGGAGCCCGTGATCGAGGTGGCCATCGAGCCGAAGACCAAGGGCGACCAGGAGAAGCTGTCGACCGCGATCCAGAAGCTCGCCGAGGAGGATCCGACCTTCCGCGTGAGCCTGAACGCCGAGACCGGCCAGACCGTCATCGCGGGCATGGGCGAGCTCCACCTCGACATCCTCGTGGACCGCATGAAGCGCGAGTTCAAGGTCGAGGCCAACGTGGGCAAGCCCCAGGTGGCCTACCGCGAGACCATCCGTCGCACGGTCGAGAAGTACGACTACACCCACAAGAAGCAGACCGGTGGTTCCGGTCAGTTCGCGAAGGTGCAGATCGCTCTGGCTCCGCTCGTCGGCGAGGACGCGGGCGACAAGCTGTACGAGTTCGAGGACAAGGTGACCGGTGGTCGCGTGCCTCGCGAGTACATCCCGTCGGTCGACGCCGGTATCCAGGACGCGATGCAGTACGGCATCCTCGCCGGCTTCCCCGTCGTGGGTGTCAAGGCGACGCTGCTCGACGGCGCGTACCACGACGTCGACTCCTCGGAGATGGCGTTCAAGATCGCCGGTTCGATGGCCTTCAAGGAGGCCGCTCGTATGGCGCAGCCCGTGCTGCTCGAGCCGCTCATGGCGGTCGAGGTGCGTACTCCCGAGGAGTACATGGGCGACGTGATCGGCGACCTGAACTCGCGTCGCGGTCAGATCCAGTCCATGGAGGATGCATCGGGCGTCAAGGTCATCCGCGCGCTCGTTCCGCTCTCCGAGATGTTCGGGTACATCGGCGATCTGCGGTCGAAGACCAGCGGTCGCGCGGTGTTCTCGATGACCTTCGACTCCTACTCCGAGGTGCCGAAGGCCGTGGCCGAAGAAATCGTTCAGAAGGCTAAGGGCGAGTAACGCCCACCTGGCGGTGGGGTGCTGAGCCCCACCGCCAGAACGCTCGGGTCGATCTTCACGGCGCGAGCTTGTAACATAGGTACACACCCCGTACTCGTGACCTCCGAAACCTTCGGAGGGAAGCGGTACTCAACGTCCTGAGGAGGACCATAGTGGCGAAGGCCAAGTTCGAGCGGACCAAGCCGCACGTGAACATCGGAACCATCGGTCACGTCGATCACGGTAAGACCACTCTTACCGCGGCGATCTCGAAGACTCTTGCTGACAAGTTCCCGTCTGACGTGAACGTCCAGCGCGACTTCGACACGATCGACTCGGCTCCCGAGGAGCGCCAGCGCGGCATCACCATCAACATCTCGCACGTCGAGTACGAGACCGAGAAGCGCCACTACGCGCACGTTGATGCACCGGGCCACGCCGACTACATCAAGAACATGATCACCGGTGCCGCTCAGATGGACGGCGCGATCCTCGTGGTCGCGGCGACCGACGGCATGATGGCTCAGACCAAGGAGCACATCCTCCTCGCCAAGCAGGTCGGCGTTCCCTACCTGCTCGTCGCGCTGAACAAGAGCGACATGGTCGACGACGAGGAGATCCTCGAGCTCGTCGAGATGGAGGTCCGCGAGGAGCTCTCCAAGAACGGCTTCGACGGCGACAACGCTCCCGTCGTGCGCGTCTCGGGCTACGAGGCTCTGCAGGGCAACGAGAAGTGGGTCAACTCCATCCTCGAGCTCATGGCTGCGGTCGACGAGAGCATCCCCGATCCGGTGCGTGACAAGGACAAGCCGTTCCTCATGCCCGTCGAGGATGTCTTCACCATCACCGGTCGTGGAACCGTCGTCACCGGCCGCGCCGAGCGCGGTACCCTCGCCATCAACAGCGAGGTCGAGATCGTGGGTCTGCGTCCGACGCAGAAGACCACCGTCACCGGTATCGAGATGTTCCACAAGCAGCTCGACGAGGCGTGGGCCGGCGAGAACTGTGGCCTGCTGCTCCGCGGCACCAAGCGCGAGGATGTCGAGCGCGGCCAGGTCGTCGTGAAGCCGGGTTCGATCACCCCGCACACCAAGTTCGAGGGCACCGCCTACATCCTGAAGAAGGAAGAGGGCGGCCGTCACAACCCGTTCGAGACGAACTACCGTCCGCAGTTCTACTTCCGTACGACTGACGTGACCGGTGTCATCACCCTGCCCGAGGACAAGCCGATGGTTATGCCCGGCGACACCACCGACATGTCGGTCGAGCTGATCCAGCCGATCGCTATGGAAGAGGGCCTCGGCTTCGCGATCCGTGAGGGTGGCCGCACCGTCGGCGCCGGCACGGTGACCAAGGTCGTCGAGTAAGCATTACTCGATCCTGCAGCGGGGCCGCACCTTCGGGTGCGGCCCCGCTGTCGTTTTCCCCGATGCTCGCGCGTATACGCAAGATCAGGCGCAAACGCACTATGCGTGCATGCGTGATGTGATGAATGCTCGCGCGTGTACACCCTGGATCTGCGATTCCCGGGCGACCAGGCTGGGAGCATGTCTCCCAGAAAGGTCCTCGCCGCAGAGAAGATCGGCGCGCGGATCCGCGAAGCCCGCCATGAACTCGGGCTGACCATCGAGGACCTGAGTGCACTCGCCGAGATCGACGCGGCGACGCTGGGCAAGCTAGAGCGCGGTGCCCAGAGCCCCTCCGTCGAGACCGTCGTCCGTGTGGCGAGCGCGCTCGAGGTCGACGCGGGCGTGCTGCTGCAGGGGATCACAGCCGACGACTACGGAAAGCGGGAGCATCGCTTCACCGCACGCGACTTCCTCGCGGAACGCGCGCGTCGCGATCGCTGAGACCATGTCCCGGGACCGGCGGCCCCGAACGCCATGAACCCCCGCAGAGCAGGCTCTGCGGGGGTTCATGGCGTGCGCGGTGCGGGGCGCCGCGAACGGGTCCGGACTACTCGTTGCCGACCTGCTTGTCGACGTTCGAGCGGACGTCCTCGACCTGCTCCTCAAACTTTCCGCCGGTGACCTTGTTCGCCAGGTCGGCGGCGCCGTCGAGCACCTTGTCGCTGATGCCCTCGGCCTGCTCGCTGTGCAGCGCCTCGCTGATCTTGTCGGCGTTGCCCTTGATGAATTCTCCGGCCTGCTTGCCGAGATCCTCGATACCCATGTCACGTCCTCCGAACGATGTCCGCGACCGCGGTCCCTCCCGCGGCGCTGGATCCGGTGTGAGGCGGACACCTCACGCGCTCATTCTGTCCGAGGAATCGCTTGGAAACACTCCGAGTATTTTCAGGGAATCCGCAGGATAATGCCTGCTCCTCGACGAACGCCGCCCCCCGGCGGGCCTCGAGACACCGCGCAGTGGGGCGTTGCAGCGGGCTCAGCAGGGCCGGGCCGCTATCCTCGTAGTGGACTCCGGGGCCCGCCCGGACCGCAGACCGTCCGATCGAGAAGGGGGCGAAGTGCCGCTCACTGCCACCCAACGCGTCGCGCACTTCCTGAAGCAGTACGGCCTGCTCTACCTGGGGGACTGCCTCGCCTGGGCGGTGGGCATCCTCGCCGCGCTCGTGCTCCGCTTCGACTTCGATCTGTCACGGATCCACTGGGGCTGGACACCGGTGCTGATCCTCGTCACGGCACTGCTGCAGCTCATCGGGGGCTGGGTGTTCTGGCTCTACCGCTCCCGGTACGAGATCGGCGGCTTCGACGAGGTCCGGGCCATCGTGCTCGAGATCACCGCGGTCACCGTGGTCGCCTGGCTGTTCGCGTACCTGGTGGGCTACGCGAACGGGATCCCGCGCAGCACGATGATCATCGCCGCCCCGATCGCCTTCAGCGTCATGGGCGTACTGCGCTACCTCAAGCGCCTCGGTGCCGAGCAGCGCGCGAAGCCGAGTCGGGGCGCGGAGCGGGTGCTGCTCTACGGCTCCGGGTATCTGGGAGCGCAGACCGCCAAGCGGCTGCTCACCGATGCCGAGTCGAGCCTGCTTCCGGTGGGCTTCCTCGACGACGATGTCGAGAAGCGCAACCACGAGGTGCGCGGCGTGCGCGTGCACGGCGGCTTCGCGGACCTCGCCCGCGCGGTCGAGGAGACGGGCGCGACCGCGGTCATGGTCTGCATCGGCGACGCGGACGCGAGCCTGCTGCGGCGCATCGACGAGGCGGCGGATCGGCTCGGGATCCGGGTCATGGTGCTGCCTTCGCTCGAGCAGCTGCTCCTGAACGCCTCCGCGATCTCGGACGTGCGCGACATCTCGATCGAGGATCTGATCGGCCGGCACCCGGTGCGGCTCGAAATGGCCTCCATCGCGGAGTACCTGCAGGATCGCGTGGTGCTCGTGACGGGGGCCGGCGGCTCGATCGGCTCGGAGCTCTCGCGGCAGCTGGCGCGATTCGCGCCGCGCGAGCTGATCCTGCTCGATCGCGATGAGACGGCCCTGCAGGCCGCGCAGCTCTCCATCAGCGGACACGGTCTGCTCGACACCCGCGACGTCGTCCTCGCGGATATCCGGGACGCCGAGACCCTGCGCCAGATCTTCGCCGAGCGGAAGCCCGAGGTGGTGTTCCACGCGGCGGCGCTGAAGCACCTGCCGATGCTGGAGCAGTACCCCGAGGAAGCCTGGAAGACGAACGTGCTCGGGACGCTCAACGTGCTGCGCGCCGCGCAGTCGGTCGGCGTGGGCACCTTCGTGAACATCTCGACCGACAAGGCGGCCAACCCCACGAGCGTGCTCGGGCATTCGAAGCGCGTCGCCGAGAAGCTCACCGCCTGGATGGCGCAGGAGACGGGGGAGCGGTACCTCTCGGTGCGCTTCGGCAATGTCATCGGCAGCCGGGGATCCATGCTGCCGACCTTCGCCGCGCTCATCGAGTCCGGCGGCCCGGTCACCGTGACGCACCCCGACGTGACCCGCTTCTTCATGACGATCCCCGAGGCATGCCAGCTGGTCGTGCAGGCCGGAGGCATCGGTCGGCAGGGCGAGGTGCTGATCCTCGACATGGGCGAGCCGGTGCGGATCCTCGACGTCGCGCAGCGCATGATCGCACAGTCGGGCAAGCCGATCGAGATCGTCTTCACCGGGCTGCGGCACGGCGAGAAGCTGCACGAGGAACTGGTCGCCCTGGGCGAGGGCGACGAGCGCCCCTTCCACCCGAAGATCTCGCACGCGCACGTCGACGTGCTCGCGCCCGACCGGCTCGACCACGACGGCTGGGTGGCGCGCCTGGACCTCACCGATGAGGCCGGGGAGCGGGTCCAGTGAGCCTCGCCCTCATCGCATCGCTCGTCGCCGGTGCCACGCTGCTGCTGAGCCTGTTGCTGCCGTTCGCGGTGCGCCCGCTCCTGGTCCGGCTCGGGATCATGGACGTCCCGAACGAACGATCCTCGCACTCGCGTCCCGTGCTGCGCGGCCTCGGTCTGGCGGTGCTCATCGCCATGCTCTGCGGCGGCCTGCTCGGTGTGCTGCTGCTCGGGGAGAGCGGGGGGTTCCCCGACCGATGGGACCTCCTGCTGGTCATCGTGCTGGCTTCGCTCGCGGCCGGGCTGCTGGGCCTGGGCGAGGACCTGCACGGCGTGAGCGTGCGCGCGCGGAGCATCTGGCTCATCCTCATCGCGCTGGCAGGGCCGGGCGCGCTGCTGCTGCTCGCCACGCGCCCTCCGCTGCCGGGCGCGAGCTTCGGCTGGATCAACGGCAGTGCGGCGGTGCCGCTCCAGCTCGAGTGGTGGAGCGCGATCCTCCTGCTGCTCTACGCGATGCTGTTCGTCTCGGGCTACATCAACGTGGCGAACTTCGTCGACGGTCTGAACGGGATCAGCGGTCTGCACGGGGTCATCGCCGGGCTCGCCTTCGCCGCCGCGGGGTGGATGACCGGGCTCGGCTGGCTGGTGCTCGCGGGCCTGGTGCTCGCCGCGGGCTTCGCCGGCTTCCTGCCGTGGAACCTCACGAAGCCCGGCGCGTTCCTCGGAGACGTCGGCAGCTACCTGCTCGGCGGCGCGGTCGCGATCACGAGCTTCGCCGCGCTGCTCGCCGGTGTGCCGCTGCTCGCGACGATCGGTCCGATGGTGATCACCTTCGGCGACGTGGGGGTCACGCTCGTGAAGCGCGTCCGCGAGGGCAAGCGCTGGGACGAGCCGCACAAGGAGCACACCTACCAGCGGATCGAGCAGCGGGGCTACTCGCACCTGCAGGCGTCCCTGCTCGCCGCCGGCTGCACGCTGCTCACCTCGCTCCTCGGCCTGGGCTCGCTGTTCGTCGGATTCGGGGGAGCGATCGCACTGTTCGCGGCGGGTCTCGCGGTGCTGCTCGTCTATCTCGCGCTTCCGCGACTGCTGCCGGCGCGCACGGTCTAGGCGCCCGACAGTAGGGGTTCCGGGCAGGATCCGGACGCGGCTCGCGGGCGCGACACGCCCGGGTTGCACGATGCATGAAGCCCGTGCGAGAATAGACAGGTTCAGCATTCCCCGCCTGTGCGGGGATCACTGCCAGGCAGTGCATCACCACCGCGGTCCGCCGCGGGTCCGGTGAGGCCGCGGGGAGCGAACACCAGCCCGCATGTCGCACGTCGGCCAGACGAGAGTCCGGCCGTCTTCGCATGTGTGCGGGCTTTGACAGGTGAACAGAGACCCAGCATTCGTTCGTTCAGATCGGGGTGCCAGGGCGCTGGTACGCAAGACGTCCAATGCCGCGCAGCCGAGAGGCGGCGCGGTACGACGCAAGTAGAAAGTAGAGAGTCACATGGCGGGACAGAAGATCCGCATTCGACTGAAGTCGTATGACCACGAGGTCATCGACAGCTCCGCGCGCAAGATCGTCGACACGGTCACCCGTGCAGGCGCGACCGTTATCGGCCCCGTGCCGCTCCCGACGGAGAAGAACGTGATCGCAGTGATCCGTTCGCCGCACAAGTACAAGGACAGCCGCGAGCACTTCGAGAAGCGCACGCACAAGCGCCTGATCGACATCGTCGATCCCACTCCCAAGGCCGTCGATTCGCTCATGCGTCTCGACCTTCCGGCCGATGTCAACATCGAGATCAAGCTCTAAGGGGGGATCTGAGAATGTCGCATCTGAATCGCAACGTCAAGGGTCTCCTGGGCACCAAGCTCGGCATGACGCAGGTCTGGGACGAGAACGGCAAGGTCGTTCCCGTCACCGTGATCGAGGTGGCCCCCAACGTGGTCACCCAGATCCGCACCGCTGAGGTCGACGGCTACAGCGCCGTGCAGATCGCCGCCGGGCAGATCGATCCCCGCAAGGTGAACCAGCCCACCGCTGGTCACTTCGCGAAGGCCGGCGTCACCCCGCGTCGCCACCTCACCGAGGTGCGCACCGCGGACGCAGCCGACTACTCGCTGGGCCAGGAGCTCACCATCGATGGCACCTTCGAGGCCGGTCAGAAGATCGACGTCGTCGGCACCTCGAAGGGCAAGGGCTT
Source organism: Leucobacter iarius (assembly GCF_039530105.1). Taxonomy (NCBI): domain Bacteria; kingdom Bacillati; phylum Actinomycetota; class Actinomycetes; order Micrococcales; family Microbacteriaceae; genus Leucobacter; species Leucobacter iarius. The sequence goes on from NZ_BAAAOB010000001.1 coordinate 1,281,697, forward strand.
CGCCGGCGTCATGAAGCGTCACAACTTCTCCGGCGTCTCGGCTTCGCACGGTGCACACCGCAACCACCGCAAGCCGGGTTCGATCGGCGGCGCCGCGACCCCCGGTCGCGTGTTCAAGGGCCAGCGCATGGCCGGCCGCATGGGTGGCGAGCGCGTCACCGTGCAGAACCTCACCGTGCACGCGGTCGACGCCGAGAAGGGTCTCATCCTGATCAAGGGTGCCGTTCCCGGTGCGCGCGGCCGTCTCGTATTCGTTCGCAACGCTGTGAAGGGGGCGTAGTTCATGGCTACCGCAACCAAGCTCCAGGTGCTCGACGCGAAGGGCAAGAAGGCCGGCGAGGTCTCGCTGCCCGAGTCGCTCTTCGGCGCCGAGACCAACGTCCCGCTGATCCACCAGGTCGTCACCGCGCAGCTCGCTGCTCGACGCCAGGGTACGCACAAGACCAAGAACCGTGGCGAGGTCTCCGGTTCGGGCGTCAAGCCGTTCAAGCAGAAGGGCACCGGCCGCGCTCGTCAGGGTTCGGTCCGCGCTCCTGAGCACCGCGGCGGCGGCGTCGTGCACGGCCCCGTGCCGCGCGACTACTCGCAGCGCACCCCCAAGAAGATGATCGCGGCAGCACTCCGCGGCCTCCTCTCGGACCGCGCTCGCGCGAACCGCCTGCACGTCGTCGACTCGTTCGGCATCGCAGACAAGCCCAGCACCAAGGCCGCTCGCGAGTTCCTCGCGAACGTCGCCCCCGGCAAGCGCGTCCTCGTGGTCATCGGCCGCGACGACGAGCTCACCGTGCTGAGCGTCCGCAACCTGCCCGGCGTGCACGTCATCGCCTGGGATCAGCTCAACGCCTACGACGTGGTCGTCAGCGACGATCTCGTCTTCACCAAGGGCGCCTACGACGCATTCGTCGACGGACGCGCCGCTGAGGAGGTCTCGAAGTGAGCCTGAACAAGAACGTGCACGACGTCATCATCCGACCGATCGTCTCGGAGAAGAGCTACGGGCTCATCGACGCCAACGGCCAGTACACCTTCGAGGTGCAGCCGACGGCCAACAAGACCGAGATCAAGCTCGCCATCGAGCAGGTCTTCGGAGTGAAGGTCGACAAGATCAACACGCTCAACCGCAAGGGCAAGACGCGCCGGACCAAGTTCGGCATGGGCAAGCGCAAGGACACCAAGCGCGCCATCGTCACCCTGAAGTCGGGCTCCATCGACATCTTCACGGCTGCGCTGTAGCTCGGAAGCGAAGAGAGAAGACACACATGGCTATTCGTAAGTACAAGCCGACGACCCCCGGTCGTCGCGGTTCGAGCGTCGCCGATTTCGCTGAGATCACGCGTTCGACCCCCGAGAAGTCGCTGCTCCGTCCGCTGCCGAAGACCGGTGGCCGCAACAACCAGGGCCGCATCACCACCCGTCACATCGGTGGTGGCCACAAGCGCCAGTACCGCGTCATCGACTTCCGTCGGAACGACAAGGACGGCGTGAACGCGAAGGTCGCTCACATCGAGTACGACCCCAACCGTACGGCCCGCATCGCGCTCCTCCACTTCGAGGACGGCACCAAGCGCTACATCATCGCGCCGAACAAGCTGAAGCAGGGCGACATCGTCGAGTCGGGTCCGGCCGCCGATATCAAGCCCGGCAACAACCTGCCGCTGCGCAACATCCCGACCGGTACCGTGATCCACGCGATCGAGCTGAAGCCGGGCGGGGGCGCCAAGCTGGCGCGTTCCGCAGGTTCGTCGGTTCGCCTCGTGGCGAAGGACGGCCCCTACGCCCAGCTGCGTCTGCCCTCGGGCGAGATCCGCAACGTCGACGTGCGCTGCCGCGCAACCGTCGGCGAGGTGGGCAACGCCGAGCAGTCGAACATCAACTGGGGCAAGGCCGGCCGTATGCGCTGGAAGGGCGTCCGCCCGACCGTCCGCGGTGTCGTCATGAACCCGGTCGACCACCCCCACGGTGGTGGCGAGGGCCGTACCTCGGGTGGTCGTCACCCGGTCAGCCCCTGGGGTCAGAAGGAAGGCCGTACGCGCCGTCCCAACAAGGAAAGCGACAAGCTCATCGTTCGTCGCCGTCCCCGCGGTAAGCACTAGTCGGCAGGTAGGAGAGAGTAGAAGATGCCTCGTAGTCTCAAGAAGGGCCCCTTCGTCGACAACCACCTGCTCGGCAAGGTGGTTTCGCAGAACGAAGCTGGCACCAAGAACGTGATCAAGACCTGGTCGCGCCGCTCGATGATCATCCCGGCAATGCTGGGTCACACCATCGCAGTGCACGACGGTCGCAAGCACATCCCGGTGTTCGTCACCGAGACCATGGTGGGTCACAAGCTGGGCGAGTTCGCCCCGACCCGTACCTTCCGTGGTCACGTGAAGGACGACAAGAAGGGCCGTCGCCGCTAACGCGGTGACGTGAAGGAGGAAGAGAAATGGTGGAGTCGATCGCACGCGTGCGTCATATCCGCATCACCCCCCAGAAGGCCCGTCGTGTTGTTGACCTGATCCGCGGCAAGAACGCGCAGGAGGCCCTGGCCATCCTGAAGTTCGCCCCGCAGGCAGCATCGGAGCCGATTTTCAAGCTCGTCGCCTCGGCGATCGCGAACGCTCGCGTGAAGGCCGACAACGAGAACCTTCGTCTCAACGAGGACGAGCTGGTCATCGCTCGTGCATTCGTCGACGAGGGCGCCACGCTGAAGCGGTTCCGTCCGCGGGCCCAGGGCCGCGCGTTCCGCATCAACAAGCGCACCAGCCACATCACGGTCGTGCTTCAGACCGCCGGTGAGCTCGTGACCGCGAAGAAGGGAGCCAAGTAAATGGGCCAGAAGATTCATCCCTACGGCTTCCGCCTCGGGATCACGACCGACCACGTTTCGCGTTGGTTCTCGGATTCGACCAAGCCGGGTCAGCGGTACGCGGACTACCTCGCAGAGGACATCCGCATCCGCAAGCACCTGACCGAGCAGCTGGACCGCGCAGGCGTGTCCCGCGTCGAGATCGAGCGCACCCGTGACCGCGTCCGCGTGGACATCCACTCGGCTCGCCCGGGCATCGTCATCGGCCGCCGCGGCGCCGAGGCGGAGCGCATCCGTGCCGAGCTCGAGAAGCTCACCGGCAAGCAGATCCAGCTGAACATCCTCGAGGTCAAGAACCCCGAGGCCGACGCTCAGCTCGTCGCGCAGGGCATCGCCGAGCAGCTCGCTGCTCGCGTGGCGTTCCGCCGCGCGATGCGCAAGGGTCTGCAGGGCGCTCAGCGCGCCGGCGCCAAGGGCATCCGTATCCAGGTCTCCGGCCGTCTCGGCGGCGCCGAGATGAGCCGTTCGGAGTTCTACCGCGAGGGTCGCGTGCCGCTGCACACCCTTCGCGCGAACATCGACTACGGCTTCTACGAGGCGAAGACCACCTTCGGCCGTATCGGCGTGAAGGTTTGGATCTACAAGGGTGACCTCACGAACAAGGAACTCGCTCGCGAGCAGGCGGCCCAGAAGCCGTCGCGCGATCGCCGCGATGACCGCCGTCGCGCGCCCCGTGGCGCGCAGACCGAGGCTGCGCCCGTCGCAGCAGGAGCGGAGAAGTAAGCATGCTGATTCCCCGTCGAGTCAAGTACCGCAAGCAGCACCACCCGGGGCGCAGCGGTCGTTCGAAGGGCGGCAACACGGTCGCGTTCGGTGAGTTCGGCATCCAGGCCCTCACCCCCGCGTACGTGACGAACCGCCAGATCGAGTCGGCCCGTATCGCCATGACCCGCCACATCAAGCGTGGCGGCAAGGTGTGGATCAACATCTACCCGGATCGTCCCCTGACGAAGAAGCCCGCGGAAACCCGCATGGGTTCCGGTAAGGGCTCGCCCGAGTGGTGGGTCGCAAACGTCAAGCCCGGCCGCGTCCTCTTCGAGGTCGCTGGTGTTGATGAGCAGCTCGCTCGTGAGGCGCTCACCCGCGCCATCCACAAGCTGCCGCTCAAGGCTCGGATTATCAAGCGCGAGGAGGGCGACGCGTAATGGCGATCGGAAGCAAGGAACTGGTCATCAGCGAGCTCGACACCTTCGAGGACGAGCGTCTGGCTGAGGAGCTCAAGAAGGCCAAGGCGGAGCTGTTCAACCTGCGGTTCCAGTCGGCCACCGGCCAGCTCGAGAGCCACGGCCGCGTGCGTCAGGTGAAGCGCGACATCGCGCGCATCTACACCGTGCTCCGCGAGCGCGAGCTGGGGATCCGGGCCACGCCCGCCCCCGCGGCTCCCGCGAAGGCGAAGAAGAGCAGCAAGAAGACCGAGCAGGCGGACGCCGCCGCTGAGACGAAGGAGGCCTGATTATGGCTGAGGTCGAGAAGGAACAGCGCGGCTACCGTAAGGCTCGCCGCGGCTACGTCGTCAGCGACAAGATGGACAAGACCATCGTCGTCGAGGTCGAGGATCGCGTGAAGCACCCGCTCTACGGCAAGGTCCTGCGCCGTTCGTCGAAGGTCAAGGCCCACGACGAGCAGAACACCGCAGGCATCGGCGATCTCGTGCTCATCCACGAGACCCGTCCGCTGAGCGCCTCGAAGCGCTGGCGCCTCGTCGAGATCCTCGAGAAGGCGAAGTAAGCCCTCGGGCTTACTGAGTAAGGAGTAAGAAGTGATTCAGCAGGAATCCAGGCTCAAGGTCGCCGATAACACCGGCGCCAAGGAGCTGCTCACCATCCGCGTGCTCGGTGGTTCGAGCCGCCGTTACGCCGGCCTCGGGGACACCATCGTCGCGACCGTCAAGGACGCGATCCCGGGCGGCAACGTGAAGAAGGGCGACGTCGTCAAGGCTGTTGTCGTTCGTGCGAAGAAGGCGACCCGTCGTGCAGACGGTTCGTACATCAAGTTCGACGAGAACGCCGCCGTCATCCTCAAGGCCGACGGGGAGCCCCGCGGCACCCGTATCTTCGGACCCGTCGGTCGCGAGCTTCGCGACAAGCGGTTCATGAAGATCGTCTCGCTCGCACCGGAGGTGATCTAGTCCATGGCTAGCAAGATCAAGAAGGGTGACCTCGTCGAGGTCATCTCGGGCCCGTCGCAGGAGCGCGGTGGCTACAAGGGCAAGCAGGGCCACGTCATCGCGGTCCTGACCGAGACCGACCGTGTGGTCGTCGAGGGTGTCAACTTCGTCACCAAGCACGTGAAGCAGGGCCAGTCGGCTCGCGGCACCAACGAGGGAGGGATCGAGACCGTCGAGGCCCCGATCCACATCTCGAACGTCGCGATCGTCGATCCCGAGACCAAGAAGCCGACCCGCGTCGGTTTCCGCACCGAAGAGGTGGAGAAGGGCGGCAAGAAGAAGACCGTCCGCGTCCGCTTCGCCAAGAAGTCTGGGAAGGACCTCTGATGTCTGAGACGGCAACGAAGATCCAGCCGCGCCTCAAGCAGAAGTACCGTGCCGAGATCGTTCCGGCGCTCCGCGAGGAGTTCCAGTTCGAGAACGTCATGCAGGTTCCCGGCCTGGTCAAGGTCGTCGTGAACACCGGTGTCGGCGAGGCAGCTCGCGACAGCAAGGTGATCGAGGGCGCAATCGCGGACCTCATCAAGATCACCGGCCAGAAGCCGAAGGTCACGACCGCCCGCAAGTCCATCGCTCAGTTCAAGCTGCGCGAGGGCCAGGCCATCGGCGCGCACGTCACCCTCCGCGGTGACCGCGCGTGGGAGTTCCTGGACCGTCTGGTCAACCTCGCACTGCCGCGCATCCGCGATTTCCGCGGTCTGTCGCCCAAGCAGTTCGACGGGAACGGCAACTACACCTTCGGTTTGACCGAGCAGAGTGTGTTCCACGAGATCGATCAGGATAAGATCGATCGGGTGCGTGGTTTCGACATCACTGTCGTCACCACCGCGAAGACCGACGACGAGGGTCGCGCGCTGCTCAAGGCGCTCGGCTTCCCGTTCAAGGCCGAATAACAACTGAATAGTCCAAGTGGCGCGGGTGCCCCGGTTTCCGGGGCACCTTCGCCGCGTCACCCAGGTCGCCAGCCGTGTCCGGCTGCGCGATACCAGGCGAGAAAGAAGAGTCACTTATGACGATGACTGATCCGGTCGCAGATATGCTGACCCGGCTGCGCAACGCAAACTCTGCGCACCATGACGACGTGTCGCTCCCCGGCTCGAAGCTGAAGGAGCGGATCGCGGAGATCCTCAAGCGCGAGGGCTACATCGCGGATTGGAAGGTCGAGGACGCCCGCGTCGGCACCACCCTGACCCTGTCGCTGAAGTACGGCACCAACCGCGAGCGCTCCATCGAGGGCATCAAGCGCGTCTCCAAGCCCGGCCTCCGGGTGTACGCGCGCTCCACCGAGATCCCGAGCGTGCTCGGCGGCCTCGGCATCGCGATCCTGTCCACCTCCTCGGGGCTCCTCACGGACCGCGAGGCCGAGCAGAAGGGCGTGGGCGGAGAAGTTCTCGCCTACGTGTGGTAATTCCGACATGTCACGTATTGGAAAGCTTCCCATTGCTGTCCCCGGCAGCGTCAACGTCTCGATCGACGGCCAGTCGGTCACGGTCAAGGGCCCGAAGGGCGAGCTGACGCTCGTCGTCGCCGAGCCCATCCGCGTTGCGCTGGAGGACGGCCAGGTGCTGGTGACCCGGCCCGACGACGAGCGCGACTCGCGTGCGCTCCACGGCCTGACCCGCACGCTCATCAACAACGACATCATCGGTGTGACCGAGGGCTACTCGAAGCAGCTCGAGGTCGTCGGCACCGGTTACCGCGTGCAGCAGAAGGGCACCGGCCTCGAGCTGGCGCTCGGCTTCTCGCACCCGGTCAACGTTGACGCCCCCGCGGGCATCACGCTCTCCGTCGAGGGCAACACCAAGATCACCGTGAGCGGGATCTCGAAGCAGGCGGTCGGCGAGGCCGCTGCGAACATCCGCAAGCTGAAGAAGCCGGAGCCCTACAAGGGCAAGGGCATCCGCTACGCGGGCGAGAACGTCCGTCGCAAGGCTGGAAAGGCTGGTAAGTAACCATGGCCGCTAGTATTTCCCGGGCCAAGGGCCGTTCGGCTGCGCGCATCCGCCGCCACACCCGCCTGCGCAAGAAGATCGTCGGCACGGAGGTTCGCCCCCGTCTCGTCGTGACCCGCTCGTCGCGTCACGTGTTCGTCCAGATCGTCGACGACTCGAAGGGCCACACCGTGGCTTCGGCGTCGACGATGGAGGCGGACCTCCGCTCGTTCGAGGGCGACAAGACCGCCAAGGCTCGCCGCGTCGGCGAGCTCGTCGCCGAGCGCGCGAAGAGCGCCGGTGTCGAGGCAGTCGTCTTCGACCGTGGCGGCAGCAAGTACGCAGGCCGTGTCGCAGCTATCGCTGACGGCGCCCGTGAGGCAGGTCTGACGCTGTGAGCAACGAAACGAAGGAGCAGGAAGTGTCCGCAGAGGCGCAGGCTGAGACTCAGACTGCTGAGGCCCCGGCCACCGATCACCGCAACGAGCCCCGCGAGCAGCGCCGGGGGAGCCGCGACCGCGGCACCCGTGGCGAGCGCGGCGGCCGCGACCGCAACGAGAGCCAGTTCCTCGAGCGCGTCGTCACCATCAACCGCGTTTCGAAGGTCGTCAAGGGCGGCCGTCGCTTCAGCTTCACCGCGCTCGTCGTGGTGGGCGATGGCAACGGCACCGTCGGTGTCGGCTACGGCAAGGCGAAGGAGGTGCCCCTCGCCATCTCCAAGGGTGTCGAGGAGGCCAAGAAGAACTTCTTCCGCGTGCCCCGCGTCGGCAACACCATCCCGCACCCGGTGCAGGGCGAGGCCGCTGCCGGCGTCGTGCTGCTCCGCCCGGCTGCTGCCGGTACCGGTGTTATCGCTGGTGGCCCCGTCCGCGCCGTGCTCGAGTGCGCCGGCATCCACGATGTGCTGAGCAAGTCGCTCGGTTCGTCGAACACCCTGAACATCGTGCACGCGACCGTCGAGGCGCTGCAGCAGCTCGAGGAGCCCCGCTCCGTCGCAGCTCGCCGCGGTCTCGACTTCGACCGCGTCGCTCCGGCCCGCATCGTGCGCGCCGAGGCGAAGGCCGCGGCCGACGCTGCCGCCAAGGCGAAGGCAGGTGCGTAATGGCGAAGAGCCTGAAGATTACGCAGACGAAGTCCGTTATCAGCGAGAAGCAGAACCAGCGCGATACGCTGCGCAGCCTCGGTCTCCGCAAGATCGGCCAGTCGGTCGTTCGTGAGGACACCCAGGCCAACCGTGGCTACATCCGCGCGGTCGCTCACCTGGTCGAGGTTGAGGAGATCGACGCATGACCGAGAAGAACGAAGAGCGCGGCGACGTGCTCAAGGCGCACCACCTGCGCCCGGCAGCCGGTTCCAAGAAGGCCAAGACCCGCGTGGGTCGTGGTGAGGCGTCCAAGGGTAAGACCGCTGGTCGCGGCACCAAGGGCACCAAGGCCCGCTACCAGGTGAAGGTCGGCTTCGAGGGCGGGCAGATGCCGCTGCACATGCGCACCCCGAAGCTGCGCGGGTTCAAGAACCCGTTCCGCACCGAGTACCAGGTCGTCAACCTCGCGAAGCTCGCAGAGCTCTACCCGAAGGGTGGCGAGGTTACCGTCGAGGATCTCGTGGCCAAGGGCGCGGTTCGCAAGAACCAGCCGGTCAAGGTCCTGGGCGACGGCGACATCCAGGTGAAGCTCACCGTTTCGGTCGACAAGGTCTCCGGCTCCGCTGAGCAGAAGATCGTCGCCGCCGGCGGCGAGATCAAGTAAGTCCGTCGACCTTCGGGTCGGCACAGCGCCCGGGGGCGGGGGACTTCGACGCAGTCGAAGCCTTCCGCCCCCGTTCGTATTTTCCCGACTTGCACGTCACGTGTAGGCTGGAGTATCGGTTCTCGTCGTGACGGCGAAGCCCTCGACGACGCCCTCAGGAGGCAAGGTTTTGTTCAGTGCCATCGGCCGGATCTTCCGGACGCCCGATCTGCGGCGGAAGATTCTCTTCACGCTCGCCATCGTCGCCCTGTTCCGCGTCGGCTCCTTCGTGCCGGCACCCTTCGTGAGCTACAGCAACGTCCAGGCCTGCCTCGCGGCAAACCAGGGCACCTCGGGGCTCTACGAGATGATCAACATGTTTAGCGGCGGTGCGCTGCTGCAGCTGTCGATCTTCGCGCTGGGCATCATGCCGTACATCACGGCGTCGATCATCACGCAGCTGCTCCGCGTCGTCATCCCGCACTTCGAGGCGCTGCACAAGGAGGGCCAGGCCGGCCAGGCCAAGCTCACCCAGTACACGCGCTACCTGACCATCGCCCTGGCGATCCTGCAGTCGACCACGCTCGTCACCGTCGCGCGCTCGGGTCTGCTGTTCGGCGCGTCCGCGAACCAGGCCTGCCAGAACCTCGTCTCGCAGGAGTGGTGGGCCGTGCTCATCATGATCCTGACCCTGACCGCCGGCACCGGCCTCATCATGTGGTTCGGCGAGCTCATCACCGAGCGCGGCATCGGCAACGGCATGTCGCTCCTCATCTTCACCTCCATCGCGGCGCAGTTCCCGAACTCGCTCTGGGCCATCAAGCAGGCCAAGGGCTGGGAGGTCTTCTTCCTGGTGCTCGGCGTCGGCCTCGTCGTGGTCGCCGCGGTCGTGTTCGTCGAGCAGTCGCAGCGCCGCATCCCGGTGCAGTACGCCAAGCGCGTCGTCGGGCGCCGCACCTACGGCGGCTCGAGCACCTACATCCCGATCAAGGTGAACATGGCGGGCGTGATCCCGGTCATCTTCGCCTCGGCGATCCTGTACCTGCCGATGCTCATCGCGCAGTTCAACCAGCCCGGCATCGGCGAAGAGCCGAAGCCCTGGGTCGTCTGGATCTCGAACAACCTCGTGCAGGGCGATCAGCCGCTCTACATGCTGGTCTTCTTCCTCCTCGTGATCGGCTTCACGTTCTTCTACGTGCAGATCACCTTCAACCCGGAGGAGGTCGCGGACAACATGAAGAAGTACGGCGGCTTCATCCCGGGCATCCGCGCGGGCCGTCCGACCGCCGAGTACCTGAACTACGTGCTGAACCGCATCACCAGCGCAGGCTCGCTCTACATCGGCCTCATCGCACTGATCCCGCTCATCGCGCTGTCGTTCTTCGGCGCGAACCAGAACTTCCCGTTCGGCGGATCCTCGATCCTCATCATCGTCGGCGTCGGCCTTGAGACCGTCAAGCAGATCGACGCTCAGCTGCAGCAGCGGCACTACGAAGGGCTCCTCAAGTGACCGAATCCCACCGCATCGCCCGACTGCTCATCGTCGGACCCCCCGGGGCGGGCAAGGGCACGCAGGCGCAGCGGATCGTGGAGCGCTACGGCGTTCCCGCGATCTCGACCGGAGACATCTTCCGCGCGAACATCAAGGGCGGCACGGAGCTCGGCAAGCGCGTCCAGGCCATCATCGAGGCCGGCGAGCTGGTGCCCGACGAGCTCACCAACGAGATCGTCGCGGATCGGCTCGGCCAGAGCGACGCGGCGAACGGGTTCCTGCTCGACGGCTACCCGCGCACGGTCGACCAGGTGCACGCGCTCGACGCCGTGCTCGACGCGCAGGGCGCGTCGCTCGACGCCGTCGTGCTCCTCGAGGCCGACACCGAAGAGGTCGTCGCCCGCCTGCTCAAGCGTGCAGCCGTCGAGGGACGCGCAGACGACACCGAAGAGGTCATCCGGCACCGCCAGGAGGTCTACGCGGCCCAGACGGCTCCGCTCATCGAGCTCTTCTCGGCCCGAGGTATCCTCGTCTCGGTCGACGGTCTCGGCGGTATCGACGAGGTCTCCTCGCGCATCGCCGATGCTCTCGACGGGAAGCTGAGCGCCGTCAAGTGAGTCGTGGGATCCTGCGCCGTTCGATCTACAAGTCGCCCGCGCAGCTGCGCCTGATGCGCGAGCCCGGCCTTGCCGGTGCGGCTGCGCTGCGGGCGATGCGCGAGGCAGTGCGGCCCGGGATCACGCTGCTCGAGCTCGACGCGATCGCCGAGGACGCGATCCGCTCGCTCGGGGGAGCGCCCAACTTCATGCTGGAGCCCGGCTACCGGCACACGATCTGCGCGAACCTGAACGAGCACGTGGTGCACGGCATCCCGACCGATCACGCGCTCGAGCCCGGCGACATCGTCTCCCTCGACGTGGGCGCCGTTCTGGGCGGCTGGAACAGCGACGCGGCCATCACGGTCGCGCTGCCCGATCCGACGCGGCCCGATCACACGGCCGAGATCGAGAAGCTGAGCCACGTGACCGAGCAGGCCATGTGGCGCGGTATCGCCCGGCTCGCCAGCGCGAAGCACGTGAACGAGATCGGCGAGGCCGTCTCGAGCTACGTGCGCAAGCACAGCGACTACGGCGTGCTCGAGGACTACATCGGCCACGGCATCGGACGCCGCATGCACGAGGACCCGCCGGTCTTCAACGTGCCGGTGTCCCGCAAGGGGCCCGAGGTCCGTCCCGGACTCGTCGTCGCGATCGAACCGATCATCTCAGCCGGCGGCATCGACACCGTCGTGCAGGATGACGACTGGACCGTGACCATCGCCGACGGATCGCTCAGCGCGCAGTGGGAGCACTCCGTCGCCGTGCACCCGGGCGGCATCTGGGTGCTCACCGCCGAGGACGGCGGAGCCGCCGGCCTCGAGCCGCTCGGCGTGACGCCCGTCCCCATCCCGTAGTCGGCCGGCGGGCGTCAAGCCGACACGCTGATTCGCTTGTGATCCCGGGCGAGTTCGGTTAGGATTTCTCTTTGGTGCCTTGCGCCCCATTTCGCGTTCTCGTTCGAGGGCACGAGAAGGGGCGTTCGGCATTCGCAAGACGAGTGAATACCCACCGAAGCGATAGTGAGGCTATGGCCAAAAAAGACGGCGTCATCGAGATCGAGGGCCAGGTGATCGAGGCTCTGCCCAACGCGATGTTCCGCGTTGAGCTGACCAACGGGCACAAGGTTCTCGCCCACATCTCGGGCAAGATGCGTCAGCACTACATCCGCATCCTCCCCGAGGATCGCGTGGTCGTTGAGCTGACCCCCTACGATCTGACCCGCGGCCGGATCGTCTACCGCTACCGCTGAGGATCGCTCCGAAGTAACGGCTCGCGGCACCCCGCGAGCACGAGGACAGCGAACCACGTAAAGGAAACATCATGAAGGTCAAGCCCAGCGTCAAGAAGATCTGCGACAAGTGCCGCGTGATCCGTCGCCACGGCCGCGTCATGGTGATCTGCGAGAACCCCCGCCACAAGCAGCGCCAGGGCTAGTCCCGGCGCCCGGCAGGGCTGCTCCGGGGTCCCGGACCCCGATCACACGCAACTGAATACGAATCCTGCGACCGAACCGGTTCGCAGGAGGACCCACAAGCGCATCGAAGATCCCGCACGACGGTCGGCAGCACGCCGGTCGCGGTGCGGGGGACACCTCGGGTCGGAGGCCCGAACCCCCGATGCGCACCACACCTCCACGATCCGCAAGGAGAGCCAGAATGGCACGTCTCGCAGGAGTCGACATCCCGCGCGAAAAGCGCGTTGAGATCGCACTCACGTACATCTACGGCGTGGGCCGCACCCGCGCGCTCAAGACCCTCGCCGACACCGGCATCGATGGCAACATCCGCGTCAAGGACCTCAGCGACGATCAGCTCGTCCTGCTCCGCGACTACATCGAGGGCAACTACAAGGTTGAGGGCGACCTCCGCCGTGAGGTCGCCGCCGACATCCGCCGCAAGGTCGAGATCGGCAGCTACCAGGGCCTCCGCCACCGCAAGGGCCTGCCCGTGCACGGTCAGCGCACCAAGACGAACGCTCGTACCCGCAAGGGCCCGAAGCGCACCGTCGCCGGTAAGAAGAAGTAATCCCGGTCAGCGCGACCACACACATAGGTTTCAGGAGAACAGTCAATGGCTGCACCGAAGTCCGCGGCACGTAAGCCGCGTCGCAAGGACAAGAAGAACGTCGTCGTGGGCCAGGCCCACATCAAGTCGACCTTCAACAACACGATCGTCTCGATCACCGACACCACCGGTGCCGTGATCAGCTGGGCCTCCTCGGGTGGCGTCGGCTTCAAGGGCTCGCGCAAGTCGACGCCCTTCGCCGCACAGCTCGCCGCCGAGAACGCTGCCCGCAAGGCGCAGGAGCACGGCATGAAGAAGGTCGACGTCTTCGTCAAGGGCCCGGGCTCGGGTCGCGAGACCGCGATCCGCTCGCTGCAGGCCGCCGGTCTCGAGGTCGGGTCGATCAACGACGTGACCCCGCAGACGCACAACGGCTGCCGTCCGCCGAAGCGTCGCCGCGTCTGAGTCGACAGTCGCGCCGGCTCCGGCCGGCGCGACTGCCGCCCGTCGGGCGGCACCCCATCCCCCTGGCTCAGACCAGATCCCGCATGAGTCATATAGCGGACTCCAGCGAAAGGACCACACACAGTGCTGATTGCACAGCGACCCACTCTGACTGAAGATTCCATCTCCGAGTTCCGTTCGCGTTTCGTCATCGAGCCCCTGGAGCCGGGCTTCGGCTACACGCTCGGTAACTCGCTGCGTCGCACCCTGCTGTCCTCGATCCCGGGTGCCGCTGTGACCAGCGTGCGCTTCGAGGGCGTTGCACACGAGTTCACGACGATCCCCGGCGTGACCGAGGACGTCACCGAGATCATCCTCAACATCAAGGATCTCGTCGTCTCGAGCGAGCACGACGAGCCGATCACGGCGTACCTCCGCAAGACGGGCGCCGGCGAGGTGACCGCTGCAGACATCTCGGCTCCGGCCGGTGTCGAGGTGCACAACCCCGAACTCGTCATCGCAACGCTCAGCGACACGGCTCAGTTCGAGCTCGAGCTGACCATCGAGCGTGGCCGCGGCTACGTCTCGGCGGCTCAGAACCGCAACGAGGACGCCGAGGTCGGCCGTATTCCGGTCGACTCGATCTACTCGCCCGTGCTCAAGGTGACCTACCGCGTCGAGGCGACTCGTGCCGGTGAGCGCACCGACTTCGACCGCCTCGTGGTCGACGTCGAGTCGAAGCCCGCGATCAGCCCGCGCGACGCGATCGCGTCCGCCGGTTCGACGCTGGTGGAGCTGTTCGGCCTGGCTCGCGAGCTCAACACCGCCGCCGAGGGCGTCGAGATCGGCCCCGCGCCGGTCGACGCGGTCTCCGACGGGGAGCTCTCGATCCCGATCGAGGATCTCGATCTCTCGGTGCGCAGCTACAACTGCCTCAAGCGCGAGGGGATCAACACCGTCAGCGAGCTCGTCGCCCTCTCCGAGGCGCAGCTCATGAACATCCGCAACTTCGGTCAGAAGTCCGTCTTCGAGGTGCGCGACAAGCTCACCGAGATGGGCCTCTCGCTGAAGGACGCCGTGCCCGGTTTCGACGGCGCACAGTTCTACAGCTACGAAGACGACGCCAACTAATTCGGCCGGCGTTCGCCCGACCGTTCATTTTTCCACTGGAGTAACCAATGCCTAAGCCCACCAAGGGCCGCCGCCTCGGAGGCGGACCCACCCACGAGCGCCTGATGCTCAACCAGCTCGCTTCGCAGCTCTTCGAGCACAAGCGGATCCAGACGACCGAGACCAAGGCCAAGCGCCTGCAGCCGGTCGCCGAGCGCCTGGTCACCTTCGCGAAGCGCGGCGACCTGCACGCTCGCCGTCGCGTGATGCGTCAGATCCTCGACAAGTCGGTCGTCCACGAGCTCTTCACCGAGATCGCGCCGCAGGTCGAGAACCGCGAGGGCGGCTACACCCGCATCATCAAGACCGGTTTCCGCAAGGGCGACAACGCTCCCCTCGCAGTGATCGAGCTCGTTCTCGAGCCTGTCAACCCGAAGCCGAAGGCCGCCAAGAAGGCTGCCAAGGTCGAGGAGCCCGCTGCTGAGGTCGTCGAGACCGAGGCCGCTGAGGTCGAGGCCGAGGCGCCCGCCGCCGAGGCTGCCGAGGAGAAGGCCGAGTAAGGCCCTCTGCTTCTCGGAAGCGCCCCGCCGTGTTCGCACGGCGGGGCGCTTCCGCGTTTCCGGGGTTCGCCTCGCCGGCGGCCGAACGGCCGGGCCGGCGGCCGAACGGAGGTGCCGGTGGTCGAGCGGACCGGCCCGAGCACCGGCCGGGGGACCGCCCGGAGTGTCGGCAGCGGGCGCTAGCGTCGCGGTGCGCCGAAGCCGATCGCTTCGTCGGGCTGCTGCAGCGCGACGACGGCCTTCGACACGGCATCCGCGTAGCGGGCACCGCCCTCGGGTTCCGGGTGGATCCCGTCGCCGGCCAGCAGTTCCGGTCGCGGGGTGATCGCGGCGTTCCAGTCGGCGACGACGACCCCGCGGTGCTGTGCGGCGAACTTCTGCAGGTCCGCGTTCACGCCGGGGATCCAGTCCCGGTCGGCGTGCGCGTTGACCAGTACGAGCTGGCGGGTACCGGCGACGGTCCGCAGCCGCGCGAGATCGTCATCGAGCACGGGGCCGTTGGTGCCGAGACCGATGACGAGCACGTGTCGTAGCTGGCCGCGCTTCGCGAGGTCCTCGACGATGCCGAGACCGGCGCCGAGCCCGCGCGACACCTCCGCGTCGATCGAGATCCCCGGGTACCGCGTCTCGAGCTCGGGCGAGCTGGCGAGCATGACCGAGTCGCCGACGGCCGTGATGTCGCC
Source organism: Leucobacter iarius (assembly GCF_039530105.1). NCBI lineage: Bacteria > Bacillati > Actinomycetota > Actinomycetes > Micrococcales > Microbacteriaceae > Leucobacter > Leucobacter iarius. The sequence goes on from NZ_BAAAOB010000001.1 coordinate 1,297,261, forward strand.
GCCGGCCGGTTTCGCCGATGCGGCCGCTGTGGGCGGGGGAGTCGCCTGCTTCTTCCGCAGGGCCTCCTGCCCGCGCAGGATCGCTTCCGCGGAGCTGCTGCGGCTCGGGGCGGTGGCGACCGCGATCGTGACGGCGGGCACGGTCAGGAGCAGCAGCACGAGCACGGCGGACGCGATCCTTCGTCGGCGCGGGGTGCCCTGGGCGGGGCGGAGCAGCAGGCCGAGGGAGCGGCGCAGGCCGAGCGCCCGTATCGGGAGTTCCAGGTAGCGGTACGAGAGCGTCGCGCAGGCGATCGTGATGAGCAGGACGCCGATGCCGAGCGTCCAGGCTCCGGCGCCCGTTCGGCCCTCCGGGCCCATCAGCTCGGCGCCCAGCACCCAGACCGGCCAATGCCAAAGGTAGATGCCGTACGAGCGCGCGCCGATCCAGCGCAGCGGGGCGACGTCGAGCGCCCGGCCGAGCCAGGCGCCGGGGCGGGTGACTGCGGCGATCACCGCGAGCGAGGCCGCTGTGGCGAGCTGGATGCCGCCCGCGAAGCTCTCGACCGAGCCCTCGCGCAGCACGCAGGCGAGCCAGAGCAGCACCGCGAGCCCGCCTCCCGAGATGGCGAGCAGGCGGAGCTGGGCGGGTCGATCGGGGACGCTCGCGACGACGCCGAGCTGTTCGGGCCGGTACATCCGCAGCGCGAGCGCGGCGCCGAGCAGCAGACCGAAGACGTGGGTGTCGGAACCGAAGTAGACGCGCGTGGGCGGTGCTCCGCCGAGTGCGAGGACGGCCATCCAGATCGCGGAGGCGATCCCGAGGGCGAACAGCAGCACGACCGCGGTGCTGCGCTTCGCCCGACGGAGCAGCAGGAGCAGCAGGAGGGGGAGGACGACGTAGAACTGCTCCTCGATCGAGAGCGACCAGGTGTTGCGGAACAGCTCCGGGGCGTCCTTCGCGAAGTAGTCGACCCCGGTCGCCGTGTAGACCCAGTTGCTGACGAAGAACGCAGCGCCCAGGAGCTGCCCGCCGATGCCCACGAGCGCGTCGCGCCCGACCGCGAGGGCCGCGGCGGTGCAGATGAGCAGGGTGGCGCCGAGCGCCGGGAGTAGCCTTCTGGCGCGCCTGCGCCAGAAGCGGCCCAGGCGGATCGTCCCGCTGCGATCCGCCTCGCGCAGCAGCAGCGAGGTGATGAGGAAGCCGCTGATGGCGAAGAAGACGTCGACGCCGATGAACCCGCCGGGCAGTGCACCGGGGAACAGGTGGTAGACGACGACCAGCGTCACCGCGAGCGCCCGGAGTCCGTCGAGGCCGCCGAACCAGCCGCTGGAGCGGGGAGCGCCGACCCGCGCGCCGGGGCGCGCGGAAACGGAGGCAGTGGGCGGTGCAGTCATCGATACCGAGCTGACGGGCGAACCGATGCCGCCCGACGAAGTCGCCCTCAGTCTACGCGAGGGCGCCGACAGCCGTCCGCGCGCGGTCGCGGCGGGATCCGTCTGGCAGGATCGGAGCATGCGTTTGCGTCTCGACCTCGCCTACGACGGCACCGACTTCCACGGCTGGGCGACCCAGCCGGGACTGCGTACCGCGCAGGCCGAGCTGGAGTCCGCGATCGCGGTGCTGCTGCACGTCGATCCCGCCGCGGTGCGCCTCACGGTCGGCGGCCGCACCGACGCGGGCGTGCACGCGCGCGGGCAGGTGGCGCACCTCGACGTCGATGCCGCCGGGGTCGCGAAGTGGGGCGGGGACTCGCGGCTGCGCACCCGCAAGGTCAACGGCGTGCTGCGTCGGAGCGCACCGGATCTGGTGGTGCACTCGGTGCACGAAGCGCCCGACGGGTTCGATGCGCGATTCTCGGCGCTGCGCAGGCGCTACGAGTACCGGGTGCGCGGCGCGAACGCCCGGCGCGATCCGCTGAGCGCGCGGTACACGGCCGAGATCCCCAGGGAGCTGGACCTCGCGGCGATGCAGATGGCGGCCGACGAGTTGCTCGGACTGAACGACTTCACGACCTTCTGCAAGGCGCGGGAGGGAGCGACCGCCGTGCGCGATCTGCTCTCGTTCGAGTGGCGCGAGACCGAGGACGGCGCTTACGCCGCCCGGATCGAGGCGGACGCGTTCTGCCACTCGATGGTGCGCGCGCTGGTCGGAGCGGTGGTCGCGGTCGGGCACGGGCGCATGGACCTGGCCGAGCTCGTGCGCCTCAGGGACGCGCGGGAGCGGTCGAGCCGGTTCACGGTGATGCCGGCGCACGGCCTCTCGCTCGAGGAGATCGCGTACCCCGAGGCCGGTCTGCTCGCGGAGCGGGCCGAGCAGACGCGTGCGAAGCGGGACGCCCTCGACTGATCCGAGCCGCTCGAAGCGAAGGCCTGTGCTAAAGTAGACCCTTGGTGCGCGCTGCCTGCAGTGCGTGCCCGAATGTGAGCCCTCCATTTCCGGCTCGCGGCACGCCGCGAACCGTCCGGAGCGGGATCCACGAACACCTCCATTTCGACAGAAAGCAGCACGACAGTGACTCGCACTTACTCGCCGAAGGCAGCTGAGCAGAAGCACGACTGGCTCGTCATCGACGCCACCGACGTGGTCCTCGGCCGCCTCGCTTCGCACGCCGCAGCTCTGCTCCGCGGCAAGCACAAGACCACCTTCGCCCCCCACATGGACATGGGCGATCACGTGATCATCATCAACGCCGACAAGGTCGTCCTGACCGCGAACAAGGCCGCTCAGAAGCGCGCCTACCGCCACTCGGGCTACCCGGGCGGCCTCCGTTCGGTCAGCTACACCGAGCTGCTCGAGAAGAACCCGGAGCGCGCCGTCGAGAAGGCGATCCGCGGCATGCTCCCGAAGAACTCGCTCGGCCGCGACCAGTTCCGCAAGCTGAAGGTCTACGCAGGTGCCGAGCACCCGCACGCGGCCCAGCAGCCGACCGCCTACACCATCGGCCAGGTCGCGCAGTAGTCGCGGACCAGAGTTTTAGAGAAGGACATCACACTGTGACCACTGCAGAGCAGACCGTGGCCCCCGAGAGCTACACCACCGAGACGCCGGCCTCGCAGGCCGTCGCCTCCACCCCGCGCCCGGCGCTCACCGTTCCCGGTGCAGCCGTCGGCCGCCGCAAGCAGGCCATCGCCCGCGTGCGCCTCGTTCCCGGCACCGGCACCATGACCGTCAACGGTCGCGACCTCGCCGAGTACTTCCCGAACAAGCTGCACCAGCAGCTGATCACCGATCCGTTCACCGCGCTCGAGCTGAACGGCTCGTACGACGTGATCGCCCGCATCGTCGGCGGCGGCCCCTCGGGCCAGGCCGGCGCGCTGCGTCTCGCGATCGCTCGCGCGCTCAACGAGATCGATGCCGAGCACAACCGCCCGACCCTGAAGAAGGCCGGCTTCCTGAGCCGCGACGCCCGAATCAAGGAGCGCAAGAAGGCCGGTCTCAAGAAGGCCCGCAAGGCTCCCCAGTACTCGAAGCGTTAATCGCCGAAGGTCCCGAAATGGGTCGCCTGTTTGGCACGGACGGGGTCCGGGGTCTGGCCGGGGTCGATGTGACCGCCGAGCTGGCCCTGGGCCTCGCTCAGTCTGCAGCCTTTGTTCTCGGGCGCGATGCGCGCACCGAGAGTCGTCGCGCCACGGCCATCGTGGCGCGAGACCCCCGGGTCTCCGGGGAGTTCATCGCGGCGGCCGTCGCCGCCGGCCTCGCATCGGCCGGTGTCGACGTGCTCGACGCGGGAGTCATCCCGACGCCCGCTGCGGCGTACCTCGTGGCCGACACCGGCGCCGACTTCGGCGTCATGGTCTCGGCATCGCACAACCCCGCGCCCGACAACGGGATCAAGTTCTTCGCCGCGGGCGGGCGCAAGCTCGCCGACGAGATCGAGGACGAGATCGAGGCAGCGATGCAGCGTCCCCACGCCGGCACCACCGGCCGTGAGGTCGGGCGCATCCGGCGCTTCGCCGACGCGGAGGATCGCTACGTGGTCCACCTACTCGGCACGCTCGAGGGCGTCCGTCTCGACGGACTGCACGTCGTGCTCGACTGCGCGCACGGCGCCGCGGCCGGCATCTCACCCGAGGTCTTCTCGGATGCGGGGGCGAAGGTCACGGTGATCGGCAACGATCCCGACGGGTTCAACATCAACGACGGGATCGGCTCGACCCACCTCGAGCAGCTCATCGAGACGGTGCGCTCGACGGGCGCCGATCTCGGCATCGCCCACGACGGCGACGCCGATCGCTGCCTCGCGGTCGATGCCGACGGCGCGGTCGTCGACGGCGACCGGATCATGGCGATCCTCGCGCTCTCGATGGCGGGCCGGGGCAAGCTCGAGCAGAACACGCTCGTCGCGACGGTCATGTCGAACCTGGGGCTCAAGCTCGCGATGTCCGACAACGGCATCGACGTGATCGAGACCGGTGTCGGCGACCGCTACGTGCTCGAGGCGATCAATGCGCACGGCTATTCGCTGGGAGGCGAGCAGTCCGGGCACGTGATCATGAGCGAGCACGCGACGACCGGCGACGGGATCCTCACCGGTCTGCACATCGCGGCCGAGATCGCGCGCACCGGGAAGCCGCTCTCCGAACTCGCGAAGTGCATGACCGTGTACCCCCAGGTGCTCGTCAACGTGCGCGGCGTCGATCGCACGGGCGTGCACGGCGACGCCGTGCTCGAGCAGGCCGTACGGCAGGCCGAGATGGTGCTGGGCGCCAAGGGCCGAGTGCTGCTCCGCCCGTCCGGCACCGAGCCCGTCGTCCGTGTGATGGTCGAGGCCGAGCACGTGGATCAGGCGCAGCAGCTCGCCGACGATCTCGCAGCGGTCGTGAAGGAACGCCTCGCGGTCTGATCGATCCCGAACCGATGCGCGCGCATCACCCCGACAGGAGGGCCCGGCGGAAGCCGGGCCCTCCTGCGTTTCTGGACGGGGGATAGGGTGGTGGCATGAGCGCTCTCAAGGGATTCGCACGACTCATCGCCTGGACGGGACTGACCGCGGTCGGCGCCCTCCACCTCGCCTGGGCCTCCGGATCCCCCTGGCCCGCGAAGAACCGCAAGCGCCTCGCCGAGTCGGTCGTCGGCAACGCTGCGGCGCTGCCCGAGCCGACGGCCACCGCGGTCGTCGGCGCGACGGCGCTCGTCGGGGGCGCGATCGCCGGCGGTGCGCTGGGCGAGAGCGGAGTCGCGGTCGCGGTGCGGCGCACGGGCGGCGCGGTGCTGCTGGCGCGGGCCGCGTTCGGAGGCGACGCGGCGCTCGCGGTGCTGGGGCTGCCGCCCGCGGGTAAGCGCTTCCGCGAGCTGGATCGGCGCTTCTACCGCCCGCTGTGCGGAGTGCTCGGCGCCGCGATGATCATCGCGGCGCGTCGGCGCAGGGGCGACGAGACCGACTGATGCTCGGCCGCTTCGCGGCTCAGTACCAGTGCGGGCTCCGCGACTGCCAGGTGTTCCAGGCGTTGCACGGGCTGCCGTAGCTGGCCGAGATGTAGGCGAGGCCCCAGTTGACCTGGGTCGCGCCGTTGGTGCGCCAGTCGGCCCCGGCCGCGGCCATCTTCTCGGCGGGCAGCGCCTGAGGGATCCCGTAGGCGCCGCTCGACGGATTCAGCGCGTCCGCACGCCAGTCGGACTCGCCGTTCCACAGCGAGACCAGGCAGGAGAACTGCTCGCCGCCCCAGCCGTACGAGGGCAGGACGGATCGCGCGTAGGCCTGCGCCCCCGCGGGATCCACGGTGACTCCGCCGCCGATGTTGACGTTGCCTCCACCGCCGTTCCCGCCGCCGTTGCCACCGCCGTTCTGTTCCTGCTGCTGCCGCCGAGCCTCCTCCTCGCGCTGCTGCTCGGCGACCTGGAGCCCGAGCTGGTAGCGCTCCTCGACCTTCGCGGTGGTGCCGCGCAGCGAGGCGAGCTGCGCGTACACGGTGCTGCTGCTGCGGCTGGCCGTGTCGACCGCGGCGTCGGCACGTTGCTGCGCGGCGGACGCCGCGGTCGACGCCCGATCCGCTTCCGCAGCGAGCCGAGCGCGCTCCTTCTTGGCCGACGTCGCCTGATCCTTCAGGTTCTGCTCGGTGTTCACCGCCGCCGCGGCGCGCTCGGAGAGCGTGTTCCAGGTGCCCGCCACCTGCTGGGCGGTGTCGAGCTTCGACATGAACTCCGCGGGGTCCTTGGCGGTGATCAGCTGGCTGGTGCTGGCGAGGCCGGTGCCGTCGCGGTACATCCAGGAGACCACGCGTCCGAGGCTCTCGCTGTCGCTCTGCAGCCGGGTCCGGTCGGCCTCGAGCCGGCTCTGGAGCTGCTTCTCGCGCGCGGTGGCGTCCGCGAGATCCTGATCCGCGCGCTGCGCGGTGCGGAACGCCGCCACGGCCTTCGCGGAGGTGGTGGCCGCGCCCGACTGGGCGCGCTGCAGCGCCTGCTGCAGCTTCGCGTACTCCGCCTGCTTCGCGCTCTGGGATGCGCGGGCGGCGTTGACCTCGTCCCAGGTGGGATAGCCGTCCGCGGTCCCGTCGCCGGTGTTCGCGACCGCGGGGAGGGCGCCCGCGAGGACGAGGGCCGCGGCGAGGGTCGCGACCGCGGCACGACGGGAACGCCGGAGAGCAGTCATGCCCGGAAGTGTAGAACACCCGCTTCGGCGGATCCTGGTCGCGCGCCCGGCGAGGCGGATCCCGGCGCATCGGATGCCGCTCGGACGTCAGAGCTTGCGGAGCAGCACCTTCTGCACGCGGTGGTCGGCCTCCTTGCGGAGCACGAGCGAGGCGCGAGCGCGCGTGGGCCGGATGTTCTCGACCAGGTTGGGCTCGTTGATGCCCTTCCAGAACTCGTGCGCGAGCGCGCGGGCCTGCTCCTCGTCGAGCCCGGCGAAGCGCCGGAAGTAGGAGCTCGGGTCGGCGAACGCGCCGTCCTTGAGCTTCAGGAATCGATCCTGGTACCAGCGCTCGATGTCGGAGGTGCGCGCGTCGACGTAGATCGAGAAGTCGAAGAGGTCGGACACCGCGAGCGGGCGCTCGTTCGACGGGGGCTGCAGCACGTTGAGCCCCTCGACGATGAGGATGTCGGGGTTGCGCACGATCGTGTACTCGTCGGGCACGATGTCGTAGATCAGGTGGCTGTAGTGGGGCACGCGGACCTCGGGCATGCCGGCCTTCACCTGCGACACGAAGCGCATGAGCGCGCGGCGGTCGTAGGACTCGGGGAAGCCCTTGCGGTGCGAGATCCCGCGGCGCTCCAGCTCTGCGTTCGGGTAGAGGAACCCGTCGGTCGTGACGAGCTGCACCTGCGGGGTCTCGGGCCAGCGGGCGAGCAGATCGCGCAGGATCCTCGCCACGGTCGACTTGCCGACGGCGACGGAGCCGGCGATGCCGAGCACGAAGGGGGAGGGGCGGTCCTGCTCGCGGTGCAGGAAGCCGCGCGTGCGGCGGTGCACCTCGCGCACGCCCTGCGCGTACTCGTTGAGGAGCCGGCTGAGCGGGCGGTAGACCTCGGAGACCTCCCGGAGGTCGAGCAGCTCGCCGAGGCCGCGGAACGCCTCGATCTCCGCTTCGGTGAGCGGCATGGGGGTCTCGCCCGCGAGGCGCGCCCATTCCTCTCGCCCGATCTCGATGAACGGGGAGGAGAAGTCGGGACGGATCAGGGCCTGGGTGTCGCTGCTGAACTCGGTCATCGTTCACTCATGGTGCCACTAAACTGATGCGCATGTGTGGAATCGTCGGATATGTCGGCCCTAACGACACCGTTGAGGTGCTGCTGAACGGCCTGCGCCGTCTCGAATACCGCGGATACGACTCGGCCGGAGTCGCCGTCGTCGACGCTGAGGGCGCGGTCGCGGTGCGCAAGCGCTCGGGCAAGCTCGCCCGCCTCGAGGAACTCCTCGAACTCGATCCGCTGGCCGCGGCCGGCACCGGCATCGGGCACACCCGCTGGGCGACCCACGGCGGCCCGACCGACGTGAACGCGCACCCGCACCTGGGCGACGGCGGCAAGCTCGCCCTGATCCACAACGGGATCATCGAGAACTTCGCCGAGCTCCGCGCCGAGCTCGAGGCCGCGGGCATCGAACTGCTCAGCGAGACCGACACCGAGGTCGTCGCCGCCCTGCTCGGGCACGAGATCGCGAAGGGCCGCGAGGCGGGCGACGCCGACCTCGAGACCGCGTTCCGCGCGGTGGTCGGACGCCTGCACGGCACCTTCACCCTGCTCGCCATGCACCAGGATCAGCCGGGCGTCGTCGTGTCCGCGCGCCACAACTCCCCGCTGGTGGTCGGCCTCGGCGACGGCGAGAACTTCCTCGGTTCCGACGTCGCGGCCTTCGTCAGCTCGACCCGCCGCGCGGTCGCGGTCGACGAGGACAACATCGCGATCATCACTCCCGAGGGGGTGCGCATCACCGATTTCTCGGGCGCGCCCGTCGAGTTCGAGGAGTACGAGGTCGCCTGGGACGCCGAGGCCGCCGACAAGGGCGGCTGGTCGTCGTTCATGGCGAAGGAGATCACCGAGCAGCCCGACGCGGTCGGCAACACGATCCGCGGACGCGTGGTCGACGGCGCCGTCGAGATCCCCGAGCTCACCGAGCTCGGCGACGATCGACTGCGCGAGATCGACCGCATCATCATCATCGCGTGCGGCACCGCCTCCTACGCGGGCATGATCGGCGCCTACGCGATCGAGCAGTGGGCCCGGATCCCCGTCGAGGTGCAGCTCAGCCACGAGTTCCGCTACCGCGACCCGATCCTCACCGACGGCACGCTGCTCATCTCGGTGAGCCAGTCGGGCGAGACCATGGACACCCTGATGGCCGTGAAGTACGCCATCGAGCGCGGCGTCACCACCGTCTCGGTCTGCAACACGCAGAGCGCGACGATCCCCCGGGAGTCCGACGCGGCGGTCTACACGCACGCGGGCCCGGAGGTCGCGGTCGCGTCGACCAAGGCCTTCGTCGCGCAGATCACCGCGCTGTACCTCATCGGTCTGCACCTCGGACGCGTGCGCGGCACGCTCGCCGCCGACGCGCAGGCGAGCGCGGTCGCCGCGCTCGACGCGCTGCCGGCGCAGGTCGCCGAGGCCGTCGACACCCACGAGCAGATCGCGCAGCTCGCGCACTGGATGGCCGATACCCGCTCGGTGCTGTTCCTCGGCCGCCACGTCGGGTACCCGACGGCGCTCGAGGGCGCGCTGAAGCTCAAGGAGATCGCGTACATCCACGCCGAGGGCTTCGCCGCAGGCGAGCTCAAGCACGGCCCGATCGCCCTCATCGACCACGGCCAGCCGGTGTTCGTGCTCGTGCCGAGCCCGCGCACGGCCCCCGTCATGCACTCGAAGGTCGTCTCGAACATCCAGGAGATCCGGGCGCGCGGCGCCCGCGTCATCGCGATCGTCGAGAAGGGCGACACCTCGGTGCTGCCCTACGCCGACGACGTGATCCGGATCCCGCTCACCGACACGCTCTTCGAGCCGCTGCTGCAGGTCATCCCGCTGCAGTGGTTCGCGCTTGAGCTGTCGACGGCCAAGGGCCTCGACGTCGACCAGCCGCGCAACCTCGCGAAGTCGGTGACGGTCGAGTAGTGATCATCGGGATCGGCGTCGACACGGTCGATATCGGTCGTTTCGAGCGGCAGATCGAGCGCACTCCGCGGCTGCTGGCGCGGCTCTTCGCGGAGCCTGAACGCGCGCTGCCGCTCCACTCCTTGGCCGCGCGGTTCGCGGCCAAGGAGGCGCTGATCAAGGCCCTCGGCGGCGACGCCGGACTCAGCTGGCAGGATCTCGCGATCGTGCGCGGCGAAGACCGTGTGCCCGGGTTCGCGCCGACGGCCGCGCTCGTCCGGGTGCTCGGCGCGCGCGGAGCGGGCATGCCCCACGTCTCGATGACGCACGACGGCGGCATGGCCACCGCATTCGTCGTGCTCGAGACCGGCGATGCCGCAGGGCCGGGCAGTAGCCTCGAAGCAGAAGCCGAGCAGGACGGAGCGTAAGCCATGAGAACAGGCGGAATGCGGATCGCCGAGATCTCCCTGCCCGCGGTGCGGCACAACGTGCGGCGCATCAAGGAGCTCAGCGGCGGTCAGGTGATCGTCGTCGTGAAGGCCGACGGGTACGGCCACGGCGCGGCGATCATCGCCCAGGCCGCCATGGACGGCGGGGCGACCATGCTCGCGACCGCCGACCTGGAGGAGTCGCTGCGGCTGCGCGAGGCCGGCGTCGAGGTCCCGCTCCTGTGCTGGCTGCACGGTCCCCGCACCGACTTCGGCGCGGCCATCGAGCACCGCATCGAGCTCGGTGTGAACAACCTGGCCCAGCTCGACGCCATCGCCGAGGCGGCCCGCGCCGCCGGGCTGCAGGCGACGGTGCAGCTGAAGGTCGACACGGGGCTGAGCCGCAACGGGATCCAGCCGAGCGACTGGGACGTCGTGTTCGCCCGCGCCGCCGAACTGGTCGCCGAAGGCACGATCTCGGTCCGGGGCATCTTCAGCCACCTCGCGAACGCCGGCGCCGATGCCGACCGCGCCCAGGCCGCGAACTTCGACGAGGCGATCGCGCTGCTCGCCGCGCACGGGGTCGAGCCCGAGATGCGCCACCTCGCCGCGAGCGCGGCCACGCTGTCGTCGCCGCACCTGCACTACGACACCGTGCGGATCGGCGTCGCCGCCTACGGGCTGAGTCCGCTCGCCGACAAGACCTCCGCCCAGCTCGGGCTCGTTCCGGCGATGACGCTGAAGTCCGAGATCGTCGCGCTGCGCGGCGTGCCCGCGGGCACGGGCGTCTCCTACGGCTACAACCACGTGTGCGAGACGGCCACGACCCTCGCGCTCGTACCGATGGGCTACGCGGACGGCATGCCCCGGGCGCTGAACGGCTCGGGGGCCTGGGTGACCGTCGCGGGCGAGCACCGCCCGATCGTCGGCCGCATCGGCATGGATCAGTTCATCGTCGATGTCGGCCCGCTCGCGGGGCGGCTCGAGCTCGGCGAGCCCGTGGTGCTGTTCGGCGATCCCGAGCGGGGCGCGCCGCCGGTCGAGATCTGGGCCGGGCTCATGCGCACCATCAACTACGAGATCATCGTCGGCATCGGACCCCGCGTGCTCCGGGTGCCGGTCGAGGAACCGCTGGCTCCGGATGCGGTCGAACCCGACGAGGCGATCGCGGAGCCTGTGCGGAGCGACGCGTGAGCGCCGCGGGACCCGAAGCGGCGTCGCGACGATTCGAGATCGTCGATCCCGACGCGATGCACGCGCTGGGTGTGAACCTGGGGGAGCGGCTGCGCGCGGGCGATCTGCTGATCCTGACCGGCCCGCTCGGCGCCGGCAAGACCACGCTGACCCGCGGGATCGGCGAGGGGCTCGGCGTGCGCGGGCCGGTGACCAGCCCGACCTTCGTGCTCGCGCGGACGCATCCGTCGCTCGTCGACGGGCCGCCGCTCGTGCACGTCGACGCCTACCGGCTGGCCGACGCCGAGGAGCTCGACGACCTGGACCTCGACTTCGAGCGCTCGGTCGTCGTCGCCGAGTGGGGTGCGGGCCTGCACGCCGAGCGCGACTCCTGGCTGGACGTCGTGATCGAGCGTCCCGAGGGGCGGGCCGGCGACGGTGCCGACGATCCCGACTGGTCCGAGACGCTCGTGGAACCCCGCACAGTGACCATCACCGCGGTCGGACCGCGCTGGCAGACGGAGGCGGCCTGGTGAACGGCGCAGTCGGAATCCCCGGATCGCGAGAGCGGGCGCTGCTCGCGATCGACACCTCGCTCGGCACGAGCGTCGCGCTGGGCGTCGGCGACCGCGTGTTCGAAGCGGTGAGCGACGACCCCATGCGGCACGCCGAGATCGTCGGCCCGCTGCTCGAGCGCGTGCTCGACGAGAGCGGCGTCGACCCGTCCCGGATCGCGGGCGTCGTCTGCGGCATCGGCCCGGGCCCGTTCACGGGCCTGCGGGTCGGGATCGCGGCCGCGCGCGCCTTCGCGGTCGGCCGCGGCGTCCCGCTGCTCCCGCTGCACGGGCACGAGGCGGTCGCGTTCGAGGTGCTCTCCCGGGGAGCCGCGGCCGGGGTCCGCGTGGTGCAGGACGCGCGCCGCCGCGAGCTGTTCGTGACCGAGTACTCGGGGCTCGACTGGGCCGAGCTCCCGGTGCGCTCCGTGGACCCGCACCTCGTCGCCCGCGCGGAGTACGCCGAGGCGCCCCACGAGGTCTGGCCGGAGCGGATCCCCGGCGGGGCGCTGATCCGCCTGGCCGCGCTGCGGCTCGCCGCCGGGCGCCCCTTCGAATCCGAACGGCCCCTCTACCTGCGCGAGCCGGACATCAAGCAGCCGGGAGCGCAGAAGCGGGTCTCCGCATGATCCTGCGCCCGACCACGGAGGCCGATCTCGACGCCATCTGGCGCATCGAGGCCGACGTCTTCGCGGGGGAGGCCTGGAGCCGCGAGATGATGCGCGAGGAGCTGACGGCCGACCACCGCCACTACATCGCGCTCGTGGACCCCGCGACCGACGCGATCCGCGGGTACGCGGGGCTCCTGACGGTCGGCTCGGAGGGCGACATCCAGACGATCGCCGTGGTGCCCGAGGCCCGCGGCGGCGGCCACGGGCGCGCGCTCATGCGCGAGCTCCTCGCAGAAGCGGTCCGGCGCGGCGTGCGCGAGGTGTTCCTCGAGGTGCGCGCGGACAACCCGGTCGCGCAGCGGCTCTACGCCGACCTCGGATTCGCCGAGATCGGCGTCCGACCGAAGTACTACCAGCCCGAGGGCGTCGACGCGATCGTCATGCGGCTGGAACTGAGCGAAGGAGCGCGCGGATGAGCGCCGAAGGAACGGCAGCGATCGCAGCGGGGGCCGAACCCCTGGTGCTCGGTATCGAGACGAGCTGCGACGAGACCGGCGTGGGCATCGTGCGCGGGCGCACGCTGCTCGCCAACGCCGTGGCCTCCTCCATGGACGAGCACGCCCGATTCGGCGGCGTCGTGCCCGAGGTCGCCGCGCGTGCGCACGTCGAGGCGATCGGCCCGACCATCGAGCGCGCGGTCGCCGAGGCCGGCATCTCGCTCGACGAGCTCGACGCCATCGCCGTGACGAGCGGCCCCGGCCTCGCCGGCGCGCTCATGGTCGGGGTCGCCGCGGCGAAGTCCCTCGCCCTCGCGCTCGGCAAACCGCTCTACGCGGTCAACCACCTCGTCGGCCATGTCGGAGCCGATCTGCTGCAGGGCGACGGGCTGCGACCCGTGGGTGGCGGAGAGATCGGGGCGCTCGAACTGCCGACCGTCGCGCTGCTGGTCTCGGGCGGCCACACGTCCCTCCTGCTGGTCCGCGACCTCGTCGGCGAGGTCGAGCTGTTGGGCGAGACCATCGACGACGCCGCGGGCGAAGCCTTCGACAAGGTCGCCCGCCTGCTCGGCCTGCCCTACCCGGGCGGCCCGCACATCGACCGCGTGGCGGCCGAGGGCGACCCGAACGCGATCCGGTTCCCGCGCGGACTGACCAAGCCCGCCGACCTCGAGCGCCACCGGTACGACTTCTCCTTCTCGGGACTCAAGACCTCGGTCGCGCGCTGGGTGGAGCGCACGCGCGATGCGGGCGACGAGGTGCCGGTCGCCGACGTCGCCGCGAGCTTCCGCGAGGCCGTCGCCGACGTGCTCACCGCGAAGGCGATCGCCGCCTGCCGGGACCTCGGGGTTCCCCGGCTGCTGCTGGGCGGCGGCGTCGCGGCGAACGCGCGCGTCCGTGCGCTCGCCGCCGAGCGCGCGGAGGCCGCCGGCGTGATCCTGCGCGTGCCGCCCCTGTCGCTCTGCACCGACAACGGCGCCATGATCGCCTCGCTCGGGGCCCAGCTGGTCGCGGCAGGGCACGCGCCCTCGACCCTCGACTTCGGTGCGGATTCGACGCTGCCCGTCACCGAGGTGCAGGTGGCCGTCGCCGGCTGAGCGGAGATCCGCCGCGCGGGCGACGATTTTCCTGTCCGGAGCGCCGGACGAAGCGGTATCGTGGTGCCAACGGCGCGGGGGCCTTCGGGGCTCGGCGGCACGGGGAGACCGCGTGAGACGCCGTCCGACCGATTCGAGCCTCAAGGAGCATCATGTCCGACAACCTGCCGAACGATCCGGCTCAGCCGAACGACCAGGCCGAGCCCACGCCCGCAGCGGCGCCGGTTCCGCCTGCGGAGCCCGCCGCCCCGGTCGCGCCTCCGGTGCCCCCGGCCGCACCCGCCGCCGCGGTACCGCCGGTCGCGGCGCCGATCCCGCCCGCCGCCCCCGCGGCTCCGGGCGTGCCGAGCTACGGCGCAGCGCAGCCCTACACGACCGATACCGCGCCGAAGAAGGGCCTCGCGATCACCGGCATGGTGCTCTCGATCGTGGGCCTGGTGCTGTGCTTCCTCCCGTTCCTCGGGATCCCGCTCGCGTTCGTGGGTATCGTGCTCAGCATCGTCGCGATGGTGAAGAAGCAGCCCAAGGGCTTCAGCCTCACCGGCCTCATCGTCGGTATCCTCGGCCTGGTCGCCGGCGTGGTCATCGTGATCGTGGCGCTGCTCGCACTCGGTGCGGTCGGCAACGCGGCCGAGCAGTGCGCCAACGGCGCGGCGACGGTCGAGATCGCGGGGCAGACGATCGATTGCTCCAGCGTCGACATCACGACCACTCCGTAGGGTCCAGACAGTGCGGCGGGAGGCCCGGATCCGTGAGGATCCGGGCCTCCCGGCGCTTCACGGGCGTCAGCAGCGCTCGACGAGCAGCGCCGTGTGCTTGCCCGCCGCGCGGGTGAGCACGAGCGTCGCCCGTTCGGCCCCGCGGAGCTTGAGCCGGGTGCGCAGCGCGGCGGGGTCGACATCGATCCCGCGCTTCTTGATCTCGAGGGTGCCGATCGAGCGCTCCGCGAGCGCGCGCCGCAGCTCCGCTTCTTTGACGGGCAGCGTCTCGAGCACGCGGAACGCCGTCGCGAACGGCGTCGGCACGAGCGCGTCGCCCGTCAGGTAGGCGATCCCGTCGCTCAGCATGCCGGCCCGCAGCTGCTCGGCGAGCAGGCCGATGAGCCGGGCTCGGATCACGGCCCCGTCGGGTTCGTAGAGGAACCCGCCGAGCGGGCGCACCTCGGCGTCGTCGGCGTCGGCATCGGCGTGCAGCTCGTCGGCGACGGGTTCCGGATCGGGATCCCCGGAGGCGCGCAGGACGAGCGCCGAGCGCCGGACGCCCGGACGCGCGGCGGCCCCGAACCACAGCCCCATCTCGACGAGCTGCCCGCCGACCGAGACCCACTGGGCTTCGGCATCGACGGGGATGAGTTCCCGGTCGAAGCCGGGGCCGAGCTTGATGCCGGTCGGCATTCGTTCGGCGAGGCCGAAAGCGAAGCCGAGCGAGGGCGCGTAGTCGTCGGGGCCGGCGAGCCGTCGGGTATCGCGATGCCCCGCGGTGCGGCGGGCGGGATCGAGGAACGCGGCGTCGGCGTCGGCCGTGCTCAGCGCCTCGGCGTCGCCGACGCGCACGCTGTCGTCGGCGCCGGCAATCGCGAGGTTA
Source organism: Leucobacter iarius (assembly GCF_039530105.1). Lineage (NCBI taxonomy): Bacteria > Bacillati > Actinomycetota > Actinomycetes > Micrococcales > Microbacteriaceae > Leucobacter > Leucobacter iarius. The sequence goes on from NZ_BAAAOB010000001.1 coordinate 1,312,710, forward strand.
TGGGCGGCGAACGTCGCGGTCAGTGGATCGAGCTCCACCGCGCGCGGCACCAGGCCCGCTTCGAGCACGGCGAGCGACTCGGTGCCGATCCCGCAGCCGAGATCGGCGACCCGGGTCGATCCCGCCGCCCGGAACCGGGCCGCGTGGCGCTCGGCGACGGCGAAGCGGGAGGCCTGCTCGAGGCCCGCCGGGGTGAAGAGCATGCGTGCGGCGCGGCGCGATCCGAACTTGGCCGCGGCGCGGACGCGGAGGCCGTGCTGGGTCAGCGCCGCCGCGATCAGTCCGGGATCGGTCCCCTCGGCACGCAGCCCGCGTCCGATCGCGGCGGCGTCGAGCCCGGACGCGGTGGACGCGTCGATGCGGTCGAGCAGCTCGAGGCCGGCGGGCGTCGCGAGCTCATCCCAGCCGGGCAGCACGGAGCCGGCCGCCGCGACCCGTCCGCCCGGAGCGGCGGAGGGACGGGGCGTCGACGCGCGGGAGTCGGCGGGGCGTGAAACGGACGACCCCGGGGCGTCGCCCCGGGGTCGTCTGCGCGGTTTCGCCATGGATCAGTACGTGCTCGAGTGCGTGAACGCGGTGCCGGCGGTGCCGATCAGCACGACGATGAAGCCGATGTAGAAGATGAAGAAGAGCGCGATCAGCACGAAGTACGCGTAGCTGACGATGAGGCCGGTGAGCGCGATGCCGCGGCCGGCATCGCCCGTGCGCTTGATCTGGCCGAGCGAGAGGTGCCCGAAGATGATGCCCGCGAGCGGCGCGATGAACGCGAAGATGATGGCCAGGACCGCGTAGGTGTTGGTAAGGCCCATGGTGGTGGCCTCGGGCTTGCGCGGGGCGGCGCTGTAGGCCGGGGCCGGCTGCGGCGGGACCGCGGGGTACTGCTGCGTCGCGGCGTAGGGCTGCGTCGCGGTCGGCTGCGGAACGGTGAACTGCTGCTGCGGTGCGGTGGGCTGCGGAACAGTGGGCTGCGCGCCGGTGTTCTGCGGCTCCTGCGGGGTGGCGTTCGACATGCTGAGCTCCGGATCTCGTTCGTGCAGCCGATACCTGCTGCGCTTCCACCATACGACATGGCGGTTTTCCCGTGTCATCAGGAGTCTGTGAAACCGAGAGGAGGCCCCGGACGCTGGTCCGGGGCCTCCTCTCGGTCGAGTGCGCGAGCGGGTGCTCAGTAGCTCGAGTAGGAGTAGCCGCTGGACGACGCCGCGGCGATCACCGAGATCACGATGAAGAATCCGATCCAGAGCACGACGATCGCGGTGCACACGTATCCGATGATGGTGCCGGCGAGCGCGAGGCCTCGGCCGTTCTCACCGGTGCGCTTGATCTGGCTCAGGCTGATGTGCCCGAGGATGATGCCGAGCAGCGGGATGAAGAACGACGCGATGAACGCGATGATCGCCATCGTGTTGGTGGCCGGAGGAGCGGGGTACGCCGCGTACTGCGGGACGGCGCCGGGCTGGGGCGCTCCGTACGGGGCCTGCGGCGCGCCGTACGGCTGCTGCGGTGCACCGTAGGGCTGGGGAGCGCCGTACGGCTGCTGCGGTGCACCGTAGGGCTGGGGAGCGCCGTAGGGCTGGGGAGCGCCGTAGGGCTGCTGCGGCGCGGCCTGCGGCGCCGGAGCCTGCGGGGCGTTCGGCTGCGGGGCGACGAACTGCGGAGCTTCGGGCTGCGCGGGCTGCGCAGGCGGAGCCGGCTGCTCGGGCGCGGCCGGCTGCTCGGGCTGCTGCGGGGGCTGGGCGGGGTCGGTGGGGAACGACATCTCGTACTTCTTCCTCGGGCCGTCGGCGGCGGATGCCGGGGAGTTCCCGGCCGTTGCCGAACATCCTCGCATGCCGCGCCGTGAGCGCCCGTGCGCACGGCCGGAATCGTTTCCGGGACGGCGCCGCCGGATCGCGCGCGTTCGCCCCTCGCGATCACCTGCGCATTCGCTGGCACTCGCCTTGCAGGAGTGCCAAACCAGACCCTAGACTTCACACGACGCCCGGTTTCCTCCGGGCGCTCGCACAATCTTCAGTTCACGTCAGAAAAGGGGTCAATCGTGTCGGTTGCCATCAAGCCGCTCGAGGATCGAATCGTCATCAAGCAGGTCGAGGCCGAGCAGACCACCGCTTCGGGCCTCGTCATCCCCGACAGCGCCAAGGAGAAGCCCCAGGAGGGCGAGGTCGTGGCAGTGGGCCCCGGCCGCGTCTCCGACAGCGGCGCTCGCGTCCCGCTCGATATCGCGGTCGGCGACGTGGTGATCTACTCGAAGTTCGGCGGCACCGAGGTCAAGGTCGGCGGCGCCGACTACCTCGTGCTCTCGGCTCGCGACGTCCTCGCGGTCGTCACCCGCTAAGCGCTCCGCGGCCTTCCGGCCGCGCGAACACGGGCCCCGGAGGCATCGCCTCCGGGGCCCGTTCTGTTCGCTCCGCCAGCTTTCGCGTACGGGATCGTCCGCGGGCGCATCGACCGGGTCCGCGTCGATCACTAGACTGGATCGATGAGCGGAAACGGGGCGACGACGCGGTTCAGATCGGGATTGGCCTTCGGATTCGGGGCCTACCTCATGTGGGGAGCCTTCCCGCTCTTCTTCACCGTCATCGCGGCGGTGAACCCGCTCGAGGTCGTGCCGTGGCGGGTCATCACGACTCTCATCATCTGCGCGCTGATCGTCACGATCACCCGGCGCTGGGGCGCCGTGGCCGGGATCCTGCGCTCGCCGAAGAAGCTCGGCGCGCTGGCGCTCGCATCGCTGCTGCTCTACGCGAACTGGCAGCTCTTCGTCATCGGCGTGATCTCGGGCCACGTGCTCGAAACGGCCCTCGGCTACTTCATCAATCCGTTGTTCACGATCCTGTTCGGCGTGATCTTCTGGCGCGAGAAGCTGTCGCGCCTGCAGTGGATCGCGGTCTCCATCGCCGGTCTCGGCGTGCTCGTGTCGACGGTCGCCTACGGCCAGTTCCCCTGGATCGCGATCGGCCTCGCCGTGTCGTTCGGGCTCTACGGCGTCGTGCACCAGCGCATCGACGCGGTCGACGGCGTGACGGGGCTCACCGTCGAGACGATCGTCTCGGTGCCCGTGGGGCTCACGCAGCTCGCGATCCTCGCCGCGCTCCCCGCGGGGCTCGGCGCGTTCTCCCACGGCACGCTCGTGACGGTGTTCGTGCTGCTCAGCGGGCTCGTCACCGCGGTCCCGCTGATCCTGTTCGGCGAGGCCGCGCAGCGGCTCCCGCTCACCTACATCGGCTTCCTGCAGTTCATGACCCCGGTGATCGGGTTCCTGTTCGGCTACTTCGTCATGCACGAGGAGATGTCGACGGCGCGCTGGATCGGCTTCATCGGGGTCTGGATCGCGCTCGTGTTCCTCGTCGTCGACATGGTCGCGACGCTGCGGCGCGGGCCGAACGCGCGGGTGACGGCCGAGCCCAAGACGGGGCCGATCGCCCTCGGCGGATAGCCGCCTGGGAACCCGCGGGAAGAAGCGGCGGGGGTCCAGCGTTTAGAATGGTGCAACGGCAGCGGATGCGCCGTTCTCCTCGCAACGATCCCGACCCGGAAAGAGGCTCCATGGAACAGCGCGATCCCTTCGCGTTCACCGGTCTGACCTACGACGATGTGCTGCTGCTTCCGGCGCACACCGACGTCATCCCCAGCGAGGCCGACACCTCGACCCGGCTCACGCGCCGGATCGAGCTCGGGATCCCGCTCATCTCGGCGGCCATGGACACCGTGACCGAGACGCGCATGGCGGTCGCGATGGCCCGCAACGGCGGCCTCGGGATCCTCCACCGCAACCTGTCCATCCAGGACCAGGCCGAGATGGTCGACCGCGTCAAGCGCAGCGAAGCCGGCATGATCACGAACCCGGTCACCACCACGGTCGACGCGACCGTGGCCGAGGTCGACGCCCTCTGCGGCGAGTACCGCGTAAGTGGCCTGCCCGTCGTCGACAAGCAGGGCACCCTGCTCGGCATCATCACGAACCGCGACATGCGGTTCATCGATCCGGGCGAGCGCTCCCGCGTGCGCGTCGGCGACGCGATGACCAAGATGCCCCTCATCACGGGTCGCACCGGCATGAGCCGCAGCGACGCCGCCGAGATCTTCCGCCAGCACAAGATCGAGAAGCTGCCGCTCGTCGACGGGTCGGGTCGCCTCACCGGGCTCATCACGGTGAAGGACTTCGACAAGGAGGAGCAGTACCCGAACGCCACCAAGGACGACGCGGGTCGCCTGCGCGTCGGCGCCGCGGTCGGCTTCTTCGGCGACGCCTGGAAGCGCGCCACCTCGCTGCTCGACGCGGGCGTCGACGTGCTCGTCGTCGACACCGCCAACGGCGACAGCAAGGGCGTGCTCGACATCATCGCCAAGATCAAGGCCGATCCCGCGTTCGCGCACATCGACGTGATCGGCGGCAACGTCGCGACCTACAACGGCGCCAAGGCGCTCGTCGAGGCCGGCGCGGACGCGGTGAAGGTCGGCGTCGGGCCGGGCTCCATCTGCACCACCCGCGTGATCGCCGGTGTCGGCGTGCCGCAGGTGACCGCGGTCTACGAGGCCGCGCGCGCCGCGACGCCCGCGGGCGTCCCCGTGATCGCGGACGGCGGCCTGCAGTACTCGGGCGACATCGCGAAGGCGCTCGTCGCCGGCGCGTCCTCGGTGATGATGGGCTCGCTGCTCGCCGGTACCGACGAGAGCCCGGGGGACCTGGTGTTCGTGGGCGGCAAGCAGTTCAAGAACTACCGCGGCATGGGCTCGCTCGGCGCGCTGCAGACCCGCGGTGAGCGCACCTCCTACTCGAAGGATCGCTACTTCCAGGCCGACGTCCCGAGCGACGAGAAGCTGATCCCCGAGGGCATCGAGGGCCAGGTGCCCTACCGCGGGCCCGTCGGGGCGGTCGCGCACCAGATGATCGGCGGCCTCCGCCAGTCGATGTTCTACGTGGGCGCGCGTTCGATCACGGAGCTCAAGGAGCGCGGCGAGTTCGTCCGCATCACCTCCGCGGGCCTCAAGGAGAGCCACCCGCACGACATCCAGATGGTGGTCGAGGCGCCCAACTACCGGCGCTGATCCGCTCTCCGGACGAAGCCCCCGACGCCCCCGTGCGATCGGGGGCTTCGCCGTATCGGCGTGCGGCCGGTAGGCTGGTTTCGTGAGCAACGAGATCGAGATCGGCCGCGGCAAGCGCGCACGTCGCGTGTACACCTTCGACGAGATCGGCATCGTGCCGACGCGGCGCACCCGCGACCCCGAGCTCGTCTCGACGGGCTGGACCATCGACGCGTTCCAGTTCGAGATCCCGGTGCTGGGCGCCCCCATGGACTCGGTCATGTCGCCCGCGACGGCGATCGCGCTCGGCCGCCTCGGCGGCCTCGGCGTGCTGAACCTCGAGGGCCTCTGGACCCGCCACGAGAACCCGGAGCCGCTGCTCGCCGATCTGGCGACCATCTCCGACCCGGTGGCCGCGCTCGCCCGCATGCGGGAGCTGTACGCGGCCCCGATCCGCCCCGAGCTGATCACGGCCCGCCTGGGCGAGATCCGCGAGGCCGGGGTGACGGTGGCCGGCGCGCTGTCGCCGCACCGCACCGCCGAGTTCTCCGAGACCGTCATCGGTGCGGGCGTCGACCTCTTCGTGATCCGCGGCAACACCGTCTCGGCCGAGCACGTCTCGGTGCCGGGCCGCGAGCCGCTCAACCTCAAGCAGTTCATCTACGAGCTCGACGTGCCGGTGATCGTCGGCGGCGCCGCGACCTACCAGTCGGCCCTGCACCTCATGCGCACGGGAGCGGCCGGCGTGCTCGTCGGCTTCGGCGGGGGCGCCTCGTCGACCACCCGTGCCACGCTGGGCATCCGCGCACCCATGGCGACCGCGATCGCCGACGTCGCCGGGGCCCGCACCGACTACCTCGACGAGTCGGGCGGCCGCTACGTGCACGTGATCGCCGACGGCGGGCTCGGCACCTCGGGCGACCTGATCAAGGCGATCGCCTGCGGCGCGGACGCGGTCATGCTCGGTGCGGCCCTCGCACGCGCCACCGACGCCCCGGGCGGCGGCTGGCACTGGGGCCAGGAGGCGCACCACGAAGACCTGCCGCGCGGCGCGCGGGTGCAGGTCGGCGGCGTCGCCCCGCTCGAGCAGATCATCGGCGGGCCGGCCCATGTGGCCGACGGCACCGCGAATCTCATCGGCGCGCTGCGCCGGGCCATGGCCACAGCCGGGTACTCCGAGGTCAAGGAGTTCCAGCGCGTCGGGATCGTGCACGCAGAGCGCTGAGCGCTTCGCGGGTTCGGAAGGAGGAGCGCATGAGCGTACGGAAGAACTCGCAACCGCCTGCGGCGGGGGACACCCGCGGCAGGCTCGGACCCGATGAGCGCGCCGCGGCGATCGCCGCGATGCGCGAGCCCGGTGCCGAACTCGACGTGCTGGTGATCGGCGGCGGGATCACCGGTGCGGGCGTCGCGCTCGACGCGGCGACCCGCGGTCTCTCCACCGGAATCCTGGAGGCCAGGGACTGGGCGTCGGGCACGTCGAGCCGATCCTCGAAGCTCGTGCACGGCGGCATCCGCTACCTCGAGCAGATGAACTTCTCGCTCGTGCGCGAGGCGCTCGTCGAGCGCGGGCTGCTGCTGCAACGCCTGGCACCGCACCTCGTGCGTCCGGTCCGCTTCCTCTACCCCGTCACGGTCCCCGTGATCGAGCGCTGCTACGTGGGCGCCGGCATGCTGCTCTACGATCTGTTCGCGCGGACCGGCGGGCGTCCGCCCGGGGTGCCGTGGCACGCGCACGTGACCCGCCGGCGGCTGGGCCGCGAGGCGCCGGGCCTCCGCCGCGACGCGTTCCGGGGCGGGCTCAGCTACTCCGACGCGCAGGTGGACGACGCGCGACTCGTGTCGACGGTCGTGCGCACCGCGGCCGCCTACGGCGCGCTCGCCGCGAACCGGGTGCGCGTCGAGGGATTCCTCCGCGTCGGCGAGCGGGTGGTCGGCGTCCAAGCGCACGACCTCGAGACCGGCGAGCGCTTCGAGGTCCGCGCGAAGCAGGTCATCAACGCGACCGGTGTCTGGACCGACGACACGCAGGCGCTCGTGGGGGAGCGGAGCACCTTCCGGGTGCGCGCATCGAAGGGGATCCACCTCGTGGTCCCGCGGGACCGCTTCCGCTCGAAGTACGGTCTGCTGCTGCGCACCGAGAAGAGCGTGCTCTTCGTGATCCCCTGGGGGCGGCACTGGCTCATCGGCACGACCGACACCGACTGGGAGCTCGACAAGGCGCATCCGGCGGCGACCGCGGCCGACATCGACTATCTGCTGGAGCACGTGAACACGGTGCTGCAGACCCCGCTCACCCGTGACGACGTCGAGGGCGTCTACGCGGGCCTCCGGCCGCTGCTCGCGGGGGAGAGCGACGAGACCTCGAAGCTCTCGCGCGAGCACCTCGTGGTGCACGCCGTGCCCGGCCTCGTGATGGTCGCGGGCGGCAAGCTCACCACCTACCGGGTCATGGCGAAGGACGCGGTCGACGAGGCGGTCGCCGCGATGGAGGGGCGGATCCCGTCCTCGATCACCGACGACGTCCCCCTCGTGGGCGCCGAGGGGTACCGCGCGGCCTGGAACCGGCGTGCGCGCTCGGCGAAGGCCGCGGGGGTGCACGTCGACCGGGTGGAGCACCTGCTGCAGCGCTACGGGTCGCGCACCGACGACGTGCTCGCGCTCATCGCCGAGCGTCCCGAGCTCGGCGAGTCGCTGCCCGGTGCCGACGACGTGATCGGCGCCGAGATCGTCTACGCGGCGAGCCACGAGGGCGCGCTGCACCTCGACGACGTGCTCGCACGGCGCACGCGGATCTCGATCGAGGCATGGGATCGCGGCGTCTCCGCCGCGCCGGTCGCGGCCGAGCTCATGGCAGGAGTGCTCGGCTGGGACGCGGCGCGCATCGGACGCGAGGTCGAGCGCTACCTCGAACGCGTCGCCGCGGAGCGGGCGAGCCAGCAGGAGCTGACCGACGAAGCGGCGGACCGGGTGCGACTCGAAGCCCCCGATTTCACGGGCAGCGCCGACGATCCGGACGCTCAGGACGGACCCGGCGAGGCCCGATAGAATCGGTTCGTCCGGTCGTTCTCCGACCGTGGGCCGTGGGTTCTCCGGCCCTGATCCCTCTGGCAGGAGCGCCGAACCATCAGCACGTCCGCGAAACGCCCCGAATACCTCGGCGACCCGACTCTTGCACGGGTCATGGTGCGCCCGCAGTGGATCCTGGCGCTCATCGCGGCGCTCGCGGTCGCGGCCGGTTTCGCCTGGCTGGGCCAGTGGCAGCTCGGGGTCGCCGTGCAGAACAGCGCGAAGGACTCGACCTCGTCCTCCGAGCAGCCGCGCCCGCTGAACGAGCTCACCGAACCGGGGATCGCGGTCAGCGATCACGCGGGCGGCATGGTCGCCACGGGCACCGGTGTGCTGACCCGTACCTCGACCCTGGTGGTCGAGAACCGCACCAACTTCGGCGCGCAGGGCGCCTGGGTGGTCGGCGAGGTGCAGGTCGACCAGGGCAACGGATCCTCCGCACGGCTCGCGGTGGCGCTCGGCTGGGCGCCGTCCGCGGCGAAGGCCGAGGCGGCCGCGAAGCGCATCGCCGAGCAGCCGGTCGCCCAGGTGTTCCAGCCGGTGGCGTTCGAGGGCCGGTACATGCCGCCGGACGCGCCGCTGATCCCGACGGCCGACCGCGACCCGCAGACCATCCTCTCGATGGCTCCGGCGCAGCTCGTGAACCGCTGGGGCGCGGGCGACGAGCCCAGCTACGGCGGCTACCTGGTGCTGCACCCGAAGCAGTCGGCCGAACTGCTGCTGGGCGAGCCGCTGTCGAAGTACGGGCTCGACCGTATCGAGTCCGTCCCGCCGCTGCCGGCCGAGACGGTGAACTGGCTCAACGTCTTCTACGCGATCGAGTGGGTCGTGTTCGCGGGCTTCGCGATCTTCTTCTGGTACCGCCTGGCGCGCGATGCCTGGGAGAAGGAGCACGAGCTCAAGGCGCTCGAGGCGGAGGGCGGCGGCGCGGCCGGCCCCTGATCCTCATCCCGTCATTCTGCGCGAGGAACGAGTCGCAGAATCCCGAGATCCTGCGGCTCGTTCCTCGCGCAGGATGACGTCCTTCCTCCGGGCAGGACGAAACGTCACACCGCGATAGGATGGAATCCATGGTTCTGCAGCCCAAGCCCGCCGACTTCCCGCGCATCCGCAAGTCGCTGAGCTTCTACAAGGTCACCTCGGTGATCACCGGCACCATGCTGCTGCTGCTCTGCGCCGTCATGGTCATGAAGTACGTGTTCCGGGTCGAGCTGTTCCTCTTCACCCCGAACGGCTTCGCCCACTTCGAGCCCGTCATGCCCGGCGGCATGGAGCGCGACTTCGCGGTGCAGGGCTTCGACCTGTTCAAGGCGATCCTCATCGCGCACGGCTGGTTCTACGTGGTCTACCTGATCTCGAACTTCATGCTGTGGAGTCCGATGCGCTGGAACTTCGGACGCTTCCTGCTGCTCGCGCTCGGCGGCGTGATCCCGTTCATGTCCTTCTTCCTCGAGGGGCGCACCGCACGAGAGGTCACGCAGACCCTCGAGTACCTCGAGGCCGCCCAGACTCCCACTCCCAACGCGGCCTCGGCCGCACCGATCCCGGAAGGCCGTTCATGACCGATCAGACCTCGACCGAGCACCGCCCGGTCCTCGTCGTCGACTTCGGAGCGCAGTACGCCCAGCTCATCGCGCGCCGCGTGCGCGAAGCGGGCGTCTACTCCGAACTCGTGCCGCACACCATCACCGCGGCCGAGGTCGAGGCGAAGCGCCCGCTCGGCATCGTGCTCTCGGGCGGACCCTCGTCCGTCTACGAGGAGGGCGCTCCCGCCTTCGACGACAGCGTGTTCGACCTCGGGATCCCCGTGCTCGGCATCTGCTACGGCTTCCAGGTCATGGCGCGCGCGCTCGGCGGCACCGTCGGCAACACCGGCGACCGCGAGTACGGCGCGACCGGCGCGACCCTCGTGGGCGGCGGCGGCGCGATCCTCGGCGGCCAGCCCGAGGCCCAGAACGTCTGGATGAGCCACGGCGACGCCGTGCAGCAGGCGCCCGAGGGCTTCGAGGTCTACGCCCGCACCGCGGTGACCCCGGTCGCGGCGTTCGGCTCCGCCGAGAAGAAGCTCTACGGCGTGCAGTGGCACCCCGAGGTGAAGCACTCCGATCACGGCCAGCGGGTGCTCGAGAACTTCCTGCACCACGTCGCGGGGATCCCCGCGGACTGGACCGCCGGCAACGTGATCGCCGAGCAGATCGAACGGATCCGCGAGCAGGTCGGCGACGCGCGCGTCATCTCCGCGCTGTCGGGCGGCGTCGACTCGGCCGTCTCGACCGCGCTCGTGCACGAGGCCATCGGCGACCAGCTCACGGCGGTGTTCGTCGACCACGGTCTGCTGCGCAAGGGCGAGCGCGAGCAGGTGGAGCGCGACTACGTCGCCTCGACCGGCGTCAAGCTCATCACCGTCGATGCGGCCGACATCTTCCTCGGCCACCTCGCCGGGGTCACCGATCCCGAAGAGAAGCGCAAGATCATCGGCCGCGAATTCATCCGCGCGTTCGAGCAGGTGCAGCTCGACCTCGTCGCCGAGGCCAAGGCCTCGGGCGAGAAGGTCAAGTTCCTCGTGCAGGGCACCCTGTACCCCGACGTCGTCGAGTCGGGCGGCGGCGCGGGCACCGCGAACATCAAGTCGCACCACAACGTCGGCGGCCTCCCCGAGGACCTCGACTTCGAGCTGATCGAGCCGCTGCGCGCCCTGTTCAAGGACGAGGTCCGCGCGATCGGCCGCGAGCTCGGGATCCCCGAGGCGATCGTCGGCCGCCAGCCGTTCCCCGGCCCCGGTCTCGGCATCCGCATCGTCGGCGAGGTCACCCGCGAGCGCCTCGACGTGCTGCGCGAGGCCGACGCGATCGCCCGCGAGGAGCTCACCGCCGCCGGCCTCGACCAGACGATCTGGCAGTGCCCGGTCGTGCTGCTCGCCGACGTGCGCTCGGTGGGCGTGCAGGGCGACGGCCGCACCTACGGCCACCCGATCGTGCTGCGCCCCGTCTCGTCCGAGGACGCCATGACGGCCGACTGGACCCGCGTGCCCTACGAGGTGCTCGCCAAGATCTCCAACCGCATCACCAACCAGGTGCCCGAGGTCAACCGAGTGGTGCTCGACGTGACGTCGAAGCCGCCGGGGACCATCGAGTGGGAGTGATCCGTTCGGCGCCTCGGCGCTGACGGAAGCGGAACGGGCCGGGGAGCGAAGCTCCCCGGCCCGTTCCGCTGTGCGGCGGTACGCACCCTGCGTCGCGCTGCGTTCGACGACGGCGCGCTCAGACGGCGCCGGGCTCCGCGGAGTCGCCCGCCAGCAGCGCGGTGAGCCCGGCCTCGTCCTGCAGGCGGGGTTCGGTGCGGCGCTCGGGACGCACTCCGGCCTTGTCCGCGTAGAACGCGCGGATCACGTCCATGTCGGCGACCACGTCGCCGGTGAGCGCGAGCGTCGGCCCGAGGCCCGTGGTGCGGGTGGTGCGGTCGACGAAGCCGAGCGTGACGGGCAGCTCGGCGGCGCGGGCGATCCGATAGAAGCCGCTGCGCCAGCCGCTGCCCGAGCGGGTTCCCTCGGGCGTGACCACCAGGATGAAGCGGTCGGTCGTGCGGGCGCGCGCGACCACGGCGTCGACGACGCCCGATGCGTTCGCGCGGTCGACGGGGATCCCGCCGAGTCCGCGCATGATCGGACCGGCGATGCCGCGGAAGAGCTCGCGCTTGCCGAGCCAGTGGATCCGCATGCGCGCGCTCCAGGCGATGCCGAGCATCAGCACGAAGTCGACGTTCGAGGTGTGCGGTGCGCCGATCAGCAGGCGCGGCCCGGCGGGCGGATCGCTCTCGGGGACGAGTCGCCACGGGGACAGCCACCAGAAGGCTCTGGCGAGCCCGGCGCGAATCGACTCGAGGATCATCCGTCAAGACTAGCCGGGGGCGCATGCCTCCCCGGTTCGGGCTGCGGCTCGAGCCGCGGCGAGGACCGGCGCGGCGGCCGTGCCGGCGGGGGAGCGGCGCAGGGGACTCGCAGCCCGCGCCGAGACTGCGCGGCTAGGGTCGAGCACATGGACAGTGCCGATGACGAACGCATCTCGATGTCCGCGGCCGAGGCCCGGGCGGTCCGCGACGAGTTCCAGCGGTTCCTGCTCGAGTACGAGTTCGGGCTGAAGGAGATCGAGACCAAGATCGAGATCCTGCGCGACGAGTTCCTCTACATGCACGACTACAACCCGATCGAGCACGTGTCGAGCCGGGTGAAGTCGACGGACAGCCTGCTCGACAAGGTGCGCAGGCGCGGTCTGCCGCCGGGCCTCGACGTCGTGCGCCAGCACATCACCGACATCGCGGGCGTGCGCATCACCTGCAGCTTCACCGCCGACGTCTACCGGCTGTTCGAGCTGCTCACGCAGCAGGACGACGTGACGCTGCTGCTCGTGAAGGACTACATCGCGCAGCCGAAGCCGAACGGCTACCAGAGCCTGCACGCGATCGTCGAGGTGCCCGTGTTCCTCTCGACGGGTGCGGTACGCGTGCCCGTCGAGATCCAGTTCCGCACCATCGCGATGGACTTCTGGGCGAGTCTCGAGCACAAGATCCACTACAAGTACGAGCGCCAGGTGCCCGAGGGCCTGCTGGCGAGCCTCAAGGACGCCGCCGACACCGCGGCCGAGCTCGACGCGCGCATGGAGCGGCTGCACCGCGCGCTGCACGGCGGCCTGCCGACGAGTCCGGTGACGGTGGTGCCCGTGCCGCCGATCGAATCGCCGGAGCCGCCTCGCTCGATCTCCGCCTGACCCGGGGAACTCGAACGCACCGCAGACGCCGAAGGGCGGGGAACCGTTCGGTTCCCCGCCCTTCGGCGTCGGTGTCGCGTCAGCCGCTAATTGCTGCGGAAGATCGCGATGATGCGCAGGATCTCGACGTAGAGCCAGATCAGCGTGACCATGAGGCCGAACGCGGCCGACCAGGCCCACTTCTCGGGGACGCGGTTGCGCACGCCGTTCTGGATCAGCTCGAAGTCCATGACGAGCGAGTACGCGGCGAGCAGCACCGCGAGGGCACCGATGACGACGCCGAGGGGGAGCCAGCCGAAGAGGACAGCACCTCGCATGCCCCAGGGATCGGAGTTGACACCGGTGAGCATGAGTACGACGTTGACCAGCGAGAAGGCGGCGTAGCCGATGATCGCGACCATGAAGATCTTGGTCGCACGGGGGCTGGTGCGCACCTTGCCGCTGCGGAACAGCAGCAGCGTGATGGCGAACACGGCGAGCGTGCCGATGATGGCCTGGGCGACGATGCCGTTGAACATCGCCTCGAAGGTGCCCGAGATGCCGCCGAGGAACAGGCCCTGCGCGGCGGCGTAGGCGATGATCAGCGGAACGCTCGGCTCCTTCTTGAAGGCGTTCACGAGGCCCAGCACGAGGCCGGCGATCGCGCCCGGGAGCATGAGGACCGGCACGAACCAGCCCACGGCGCCGAAGGCGAGCACGATGAGGAACAGCATGACCGTCTTCGAGATGGTGTTCTCGTAGGTCATCGGCTTGTCGGACGGGGTGATGACGGGCGGCTGCTGGGCGCCCGGCTGCGCGCCGAAGCCCTGCTGCGCGGGCTGACCGGCGGGCACGTCGATGCCCGGGCGCTGGGGCTGCGCCGCCGGCTGATCGTAGATGCGGTGCAGTTCCTCGGCGGTCAGCGTCTTGCCGTTGAGCGCCGGGTTGTTGGAGAGCGCGGGATTGCTCATGTGCGTCGGGATCCTTTCTCGACGGGATTTCACACCAGCCTATCGGCGGATTCCCACGCCAGCATAGGAATCCACTGGGTGTTCGCCCGCAGCTCACCCGGTCCGTCACCCCGATCGTTCACCCGGCGGACCTAGCATGGTCGGCATGCTCGACACCTCCGGCGCCGCCCGATCCCGTCCCCTGGTCATCGGCCATCGCGGAGCCTCCGGCGTCCGCCCCGAGCACACCGAATCGGCGTACCGGCTCGCCTGCAGGCAGGGCGTCGACGCGGTCGAGCCGGACGTGGTCGTCACCCGCGACGGCGTGCTGGTGGTGCGGCACGAGAACGAGATCTCGGGCACCACGGACGTCGCGGATCACCCGGAGTTCGCCGGCCGGCGCACGACGAAGACCGTCGACGGCGTCGAGCTGACCGGCTGGTTCACCGAGGACTTCGACTGGGACGAGCTCGCGATCCTGCGCAGCCGGGAGCGCCTGCCCGAGGTGCGCCCCGACAACCGGGAGTTCGATGGACGCGAGCCGATCCTCCGGCTGTCGGACGTGCTCGCGATCATCGACGAGGAGAGCGCGGCGACCGACCGCGGGATCGGGGTCGTGCTCGAGGTGAAGCACGCGCAGTACTTCTCGGAGCTGGGGCACCGTTTCGAGCAGCTGCTGCCGCCGGTGCTGGCGGAGGCCGGCTGGGCGGACCGTCGGGAGCGGCTCGTGATCGAGTGCTTCGAGCTGGGGATCCTGGACCGGCTGCGCGCCGACGGCCTGGCCGCGGACTTCGTATTCCTGCTGGAGCATGACGGATCGGGTGCTGACGAGGTGGCGCGCGAGGCGGCCGGCGGATCCGCCGCCGCGAGCTACGCCTGGTACCGCAGCGACGCGGGGCTCGACGCGCTGGCCGGCCGGGTCGAGGGGATCAGCGTCGACACCTGCGACCTGGTGGGCGTCGGATCCGACGGCGCTGCGGTGGCCTCCGACCTGGTCGAGCGTGCCCACGCCCGCGGACTCGCGGTGCTCACGTGGACGCTGCGTCCCGAGAACCGGTTCCTCGCGGCGCCGTTCCGTATCGGCGATCCGCGGGATCCCGCGACCGTGAGCGCGTGGGGCGACTGGCGCGCCGCGTTCGGCGCGATCGTGGGAACCGGCGTCGACGGGATCTTCGTCGACCACCCCGAGCTCGGGGCCGCGGCGGCGCACCTCAGCTGATCGGGTCCTCGGCGGCCGGCGGTGCGCACTCGCCGATGAGGTTGATGGGGACGAGATCCCGCAGGATGTTGCCGACCGCGCCGCGGTCGACGAGCCAGCCGAGCTTCGCGATCGCGGCCTCCAGGGTGAGGTCGGATCCGGTGATCACGCCCGTGCGCGCCAGTTCGCGCCCGACCGCGTACCGTGCGAGGTCGACCCCGCCGCCGGCCGTGCACTGGGTGATCGCGACGACGGGGATCCGCGAGCTGATCTCGCGGAGCGCGTCGCGCATGCCGGGGCGGTCCATGGGGCCGTTGCCGCTGCCGTAGCACTCGAGCACGAGGCCGTCGGGAGCGCCCGCGACGGCGCCGCGCAGGTCGTCGGCGGTGACGCCGGGGACGAAACGGAACGAGATCACGCGGGCCGAGGCGGCTCCGCGGGAGCCGTCGTCGAGCTTCGGGATCCCCGCGGGCCTCGCGCCCAGGGGGAGCTCGGCGCGGAACGCCTCCAGCGCGGAGCTGTGGTGCTTGGTCGCGCGCACCGCGGGCACGATCGCCCCGCCGAAGGCGATGGAGACCGGGGCCGTGCGCGACGCGCGCATCGCGGCGCGGACCGCGAGGCTCAGGTTGTCGCGGGCGTCGGATCCCTCGGCGCCGTGGGGGAGTTGGCTGCCGGTGAGCACGACCGGCGAGCCGAGGCCCGAGAGCTCGAATGCGAGGCGCGCGCCGGTGTAGGCGAGGGTGTCGGTGCCGTGCAGCACGACCACGCCGCGCGGCTGCTGCGTGCGCACCCGGGCGCTCAGCGTGCGCGCGATGCGCGGTGCGGTGTCGGCGTCGGCGTTCGCGCTGTCGATCGGGGGCTGGAGGTGATTGACCCGCCACTCGATCCCGAGGGGTTCGCAGATCTCGGCGAGCATGTCCTCGAGGATCTCGGGGAAGTCCGGGTCGGGGGCGATGCCCGCCGGCGTCTCGCGCATGCCGATCGTGCCGCCGGTGGCGAGCACGAGGAGCCTCGGATCGGTGGGCATCGGTCTCCGTTCATCGGGGCCTCGGGTCGGACCCCAGCCATGCTAGCCCGGCTCCCCGGGGGAGTATGTCGGTGGTCGCTCCTAGACTGGGACCACGATGAGCGAATTCGAACTTCTCGACCCGTCCGGCGTTCCCCTCGGCGACCCGGGCACCGGCGCCTCCGGCGCGCCGGATCCGCTGCTCGACGGCCTCAACCCGCCCCAGGCGCAGGCCGTCAGCACGCGTTCCCCCGCACTGCTCATCGTCGCGGGCGCGGGCTCGGGCAAGACCCGCGTGCTCACCCACCGCATCGCGCAGCTCATCCGCAACCGCGAGGCCTGGCCCAGCCAGATCCTCGCCATCACCTTCACCAACAAGGCGGCCGCCGAGATGCGCGAGCGCGTCGAGGGCCTGCTCGGCAGCGCGGCCGAGGGCATGTGGATCTCGACCTTCCACTCGGCCTGCGTGCGCATCCTGCGCCGCGAGGCGGAGCGCTTCGGCTACGTCTCGGGCTTCACCATCTACGACTCGGCCGATTCCCGAGCGCTGCTCAAGCGCATCATCAAAGACCTCGAGGCCGACAGCTACGGCTTCACCCCGGCCAACGCGAGCTCGAAGATCTCGCGGCTCAAGAACGAGCTCTCCGACGCCGACAGCTACGCGGCCACGGCCAACGCGAACGACCCGCGCGAGCGGCTGTTCATCGAGATCTTCCGCAGCTACGAGCAGGAGCTGCGCCGGGCCAACGCCTTCGACTTCGACGACCTCATCGGCCAGACGGTGCACCTCTTCCGCACCTTCCCCGAGGTCGCGGCCGTCTACCAACGGCGCTTCCGCTTCCTGCTGGTCGACGAATATCAAGACACGAACCACGCGCAGTACTCGCTGATCCGTGAGCTCACGCGGCCCGTCGAGCGCGACGTGGTCGAGCGCCTCGTTCCGCCCGTGCGCGAGCGCGAGCTCGACGGCCTCGGTTGCATCCCGGCCGCGAGCCTCACCGTCGTGGGCGACTCCGACCAGTCCATCTACGCCTTCCGCGGTGCCGACATCCGCAACATCGTCGAGTTCGAGCGCGACTTCCCGGGTGCCGAGGTGGTCAAGCTCGAGCAGAACTACCGGTCGACGCAGAACATCCTCTCGGCGGCCAACGCCGTGATCGGCAACAACCTCGACCGACAAGACAAGAGCCTCTGGACCTCGGAGGGCGACGGCCCGCAGATCGTCGGGTTCACGGGCTACTCGCAGCACGACGAGGCTCGGTTCGTGGCCGAGGAGATCGAGGACCTGCACCGCTCGGGCCTCGCCTACGGCGACGTGGCGGTGTTCTACCGCACCAACTCGCAGACCCGTGCGCTCGAGGAGCTGCTGATCCGGGCCGCGATCCCGTACCGGGTGCTCGGCGGCACCAAGTTCTACGAGCGGGCCGAGATCAAGGACGCCATGGCGTACCTCACGAGCCTCGCGAACCCCTACGATCCCATCGCCTGGTCGCGCCTCATCGGCGCTCCCAAGCGCGGCATCGGTCCCATGGCCGAGGCGCAGCTCGCCAACTACGCGGAGGCGATGGGCATCTCCTTCCACGACGCCATGCTCCGAGCGGGCGAGCTCTCGTTCGGGCCGAAGGTGCGCGCGGCGATCGAGAGCCTGGGCCAGCTGCTGCAGCGCGCGGCGCGCATGGCCGCGGGCGGCGGCGCCACCGACGACTCCGAGACCCGGAAGCAGCCGGCGCCCGTCGCCGACGTGCTGAAGCTGATCCTCGACGAGACGCAGATGATCGAGAAGCTGCGGGCGAAGCGCGACCCGCAGGACGAAGCCCGCGCCGAGAACCTCGAGGAGCTCGTCTCGGTCGCCAAGGAATACGACGTGCAGCACCCGGGCGTCGGGCTGCTCGAGTTCCTCACCGAGGTGAGCCTGGTCGCCGCGGTCGACGAGCTCGACGACGAGAGCGGCACGGTCTCGCTCATGACCATGCACACGGCGAAGGGCCTCGAATTCCCAGCGGTGTTCATCACGGGCGTCGAGGAGGGACTGCTGCCGCACCAGATGTCGGTCGACGAGATCGGCGGCATCTCCGAGGAACGCCGGCTCATGTACGTGGGCATCACCCGTGCGCGCAAGCAGCTCTACCTGACCCTGGCCAGCACGCGCGCCCAGTTCGGCGACGTGCAGGTGGCGATGCCCTCGCGGTTCCTTCAAGAGATCCCCGAGTCCCTCATCGACTGGCGCCAGTCGCCGGGCGAGGTCACGGGCCGCGGCGGCACCGAGTCGCGCGCGCTGAACGCACCCCGTTCGGGCGCCCGCCCGAGTCGAGGCGGCGCCGGGCGCGGCGTCGAGTCCTCGGTCTCGTTCGGATCCGGCTCGGGCAGTGGCGGCTACGGACGCGGCGGATCGGGTGCCGCAGCGGTCTCCGAACCGGCGAGCGGCAACATGCAGTCGGCGCTCGAGCAGTGGCGCGAACGCAAACGGCAGGCCAAGGCCGCGCAGGCCGCGGGCGGCGGATTCCCGAACACGATCGTCGGCTCGGTCCGCGACAACGGCGACCTCGAGCTGGCCCCGGGCGATCGGATCCGGCACGACGAGTACGGCGCGGGCCGGGTCACAGGCATCACCGGTGCCGGTTCGAAGCGCATCGCCCACGTCGTGTTCGACACGGTGGGGGAGCGCAAGCTGCTGGTCAAGCTCGCCCCCATCGCCAAGCTCGATGCCGGCCTCGACAGCGCCGAAGAGTAGCGCGGGCGCCGTCGAGGGGCGTGTGCGCTCAACCGGGTATCCAGCCCCAGTCGGACGAATCCGGCGCGGGGATCCGGCCGACGGTTCCTATCCGGCCGAGCGTTCGGACCGCCCATATGTCGCACCCCGCATGAGCCGCACCTAGACTCAGCCGCATGAGCGATTCGACGCTGAATCCGTGGCCGGCGATCCTGGAGGACGCCCGCAACTACCCGAGCCCGCACAACTCCCAGCCCATCAAGGTGCGGCCGCACGCCGCGGTCGACGGCGGATCCGGCGCGGTGCTCCGTGCCACGGTCAGCTACGACCTCGACCTCGGGCTCCCCGCCGAATCGTTCGGGATCCCGTTCGGGCACGTCTGCGCCGGCGTCTTCCTCGAATCGCTCGCCGTGGTCGCCGCGGCCCACGGCTACGACGTGCGCGAGACGCTCGACCACGCCGAGATGGACTTCGACAGCTCGGACCGGCAGCACCGCATCGCCGAGGTCGAACTGGTGCCCCGCGATCCCGACGACCCGGGCGAGACGGAGCGCGACGCCGAGGCCCGCGCCGCCCTCGACCGGTTCCGCACCCGCCGCACCTCGCGCCGACCCTACGACCGCCGGGCGGTGCCGACCGAGGTCCGCGCCGAGGCCGCACGCATCTGCACCGACGCCGGCTACGAGTTCCGCTCGACCGACGACGCCGCGCTCGTGCGCCGGATCGTGCACGTCAACCAGGCGACCCTCTTCGACGACCTCGAGAACGATGCCGTCTACGGCGAGATCATGCACTGGCTCCGCTTCTCGAAGGGCGAAGCCGCCGCGAAGGCCGACGGGCTCTCGGCCGAGGCGATGCTCATGCCCGGCCCGATCCTGCGCTACGCGATGGCGCACCGCGGGCTGTGGCGCGCACCGGTCATCGGCGCGCTGATCCGCAGCGTGTACCTGCGCACCATGCGCGGCGTGCACCAGCTCGGCTGGATCGAAGGTCCCTTCGGCGGCCCCGCCGACTACATCGAGGCCGGACGCACGTTCATGCGGGTCTGGCTCGAGCTGCACCGCCACGGCGTCGTGCTGCACCCCTTCGGCACCGTCATCACGAACCCGCGCTCGCACGCCCTGTTCGCCGAGGCGGTCCAAGCGGACGAAGCGGGGGAGCGACTGGCCTGGATGCTGTTCCGCTTCGGCTACAGCGAGACCCCGCCGCTCGCGCACCGCAGGCCGGCCGCCGCCATGACCCTGGAAGGGGCACCCGCATGAAACGCGCCGCCGTCTTCACCTTCGTCTGGATCCAGGACCACCTGGTCCGCCTGTTCATGCCGCGCGTGAACACCCACAAGATCCTGCTCGCACCCGGGATCGAGCCGCTGCGCTGGACCCTGGGGCGCTGGCGGGCCTGGCGCACCTTCGAACGCACGGCGAAGCGGGTGCCCGCCTACCGGGCGTTCCTCGGCGAACGGGGGTTCCCGACGCGGCTGCGCACCCGCGGTGGGATCGCGGCCGCGCTGCGGACGATTCCCGAGATGGACAAGGACAGCTACATCAAGCGGTGGTCGATCCCCGAGCGCTGCGTCGACGGCCGGATCCCGCGCCGCGGCGTGGTGGTCGACGAGTCGAGCGGCAGCTCGGGCACGCCGACGAGCTGGGTGCGCGGGCCGCGCGAGCGGATCGCGACGCGGCAGCTGCTGCAGCTCGGTTTCTCGAACACCGAGAGCAGCATGACGAAGCCGCCGTTCGTGCTCAACGCGTTCTCGCTCGGCGCGTGGGCGACCGGCATGAACGTGACCACCTCGCTCACCGACGTCACCATGATCAAGTCGATCGGGCCGGACGCGACGAAGATCATCGCCACGATGCGCGAGTTCGGCACCGGCTTCACCTACGTGATCCTCAGCTATCCGCCGTTCCTCAAAGCGCTGTTCGACGACGACCGACTCGACTGGTCGCAGTACGACATCGTCGCGGCGTTCGGCGGCGAGGGTATCAGCGAGAGCATGCGCGACCACATCCTGCGCACCGCCCACGCCGCGTACGGCAGCTACGGGGCGAGCGATCTCGAGATCAACCTGGCGATCGAGACCGACCTCACCGTCGACCTGCGCCGCGCGCTCGTCGAGCACCCCGAACTGGCGCACCGCATCAGCAAGCGCCACGAGTACGGGGTGCTGCCGATGATCTTCCAGTTCAACCCGTTCAACTACCAGATCGAGACCAACGCGGCGGGGGAGCTGCTCGTCACGATCGCGCGCGCCGAGAACCTGAACCCCCGGATCCGCTACAACATCCACGACCGCGGGCACGTGCTGCGGCTGCGCGAGCTGGAACCGGTTCTCGAGGAGCTCGGACTGCAGCACCTGAAGCAGCGGCAGATGCTCGACCTGCCCCTGCTGTTCCATTACGGGCGCAGCGACCTCTCGGTCGACTTCAACGGCGCGGTGATCGGGCCGGATTCGCTGCGCGACGTGATCAACGCCGATCCGGTGCTGCTGCACGCGATCGAGAACCACCGGCTCATCTCGTTCGAGGACGCGAACGGCGATCGGCAGCTGCACCTCGCCCTGCAGCTCACCGCCGACGCGGATCGGGACGCGCTCGACGAGGATGTGCTCGCCGCCGGGATCTTCGCCGAACTGCGGCGCGGCAACGGCGACTTCCACAACGCGATCCTCACCTCGGCCGACGCGATGCTGCCGACGCTCGCCTTCTACGGCTTCCGCACCGGACCGTTCGCGGGGGACGGCAAGAAGCTGAAGAACGAGTACGTGGCGCAGCTGGACGCGGCCCAGGCCGCGTCCTCCGGGCTGGATCTGGGCCGGATCGCCGAGCGCTGAGGCGCGTGCGGCCGGGGCGCGGACCGAGGGAATCGGAAGCCCTGGCGGGGTGGCGCGGTCGCGGGACGGACAGGCTGCGATGGTAGACTCGGGCACTGGTCGACTTATCTCGACATCGAGACATTTTTCTGCCTCGGACCCCCAATACTCCTAGCATGTAAGGACAGTACGTGGATCTGTACGAGTACCAGGCACGAGATCTCTTCGAACGATACGGGGTGCCGGTGCTCCCCGGGATCGTCGCGGATACTCCCGAGGAGGTGCGCGCGGCAGCCGAGAAGATCGGCGGCGTGGTGGTCGTCAAGGCCCAGGTGAAGGTCGGCGGGCGCGGCAAGGCCGGCGGCGTCAAGGTCGCGAAGACACCCGACGAGGCGTTCGAGGCCGCGCAGGCGATCCTCGGCCTCGACATCAAGGGCCACACGGTCAACCGGGTCATGGTCGCCGCGGGCGCCGACATCAAGCAGGAGTTCTACTTCTCCGTGCTGCTCGACCGCGCCAATCGCTCCTACCTCTCGCTGTGCTCCGTCGAGGGCGGCATGGAGATCGAGGTGCTCGCCGTCGAGAAGCCCGAGGCGCTCGCACGCATCGAGGTCGACCCGATCGCGGGTATCGACGCGGCCAAGGCCGAGGAGATCGCGCGCGCCGCGAAGTTCCCCAAGGAGCTCGTGGGCAAGGTCGTCCCCGTGTTCCAGAAGCTCTACGAGGTCTACGCGGGCGAGGACGCGACCCTGGTCGAGGTGAACCCGCTCGTGCTCACCGGCGCCGGCGACATCGTCGCGCTCGACGGCAAGGTGTCGCTCGACGCCAACGCCGACTTCCGCCAGCCCGGCCACGCCGAGCTCGAGGACAAGGCCGCCGAGGATCCGCTGGAGGCGAAGGCCAAGGCGCAGGACCTCAACTACGTGAAGCTCGACGGCGAGGTCGGCGTGATCGGCAACGGCGCGGGCCTCGTCATGTCGACGCTCGACGTCGTCGCCTACGCGGGCGAGAAGCACGGCAACGTGAAGCCCGCCAACTTCCTCGACATCGGCGGCGGCGCCTCGGCCGAGGTCATGGCCGCCGGCCTCGACGTGATCCTCGGCGATCCGCAGGTCAAGTCGGTGTTCGTCAACGTGTTCGGCGGCATCACCGCCTGCGACGCCGTCGCCAACGGCATCGTGGGCGCGCTCGCCAAGCTCGGCGACGCTGCGAACAAGCCGCTCGTCGTGCGCCTCGACGGCAACAACGTCGAAGAGGGTCGCGCGATCCTGAACGAGGCCGCGCACCCGCTCGTGACCCAGGCCGCCACCATGGACGAGGGCGCCGACAAGGCCGCCGAGCTGGCCAACGCCCGCTGAACCGACGACGAGACTGACGAAAGAAGCAACAGAATGTCGATCTTCCTGAACAAGGATTCCAAGGTCATCGTCCAGGGCATCACCGGCGGCGAGGGCACCAAGCACACCGCGCGCATGCTCGCCGCGGGCACCCAGATCGTGGGCGGCGTGAACGCCCGCAAGGCCGGCACCACCGTGTCGCACACCGACGCCGCAGGCAACGCCGTCGAGCTCCCCGTGTTCGCGTCGGTCGCCGAGGCGATGGCCGCGACCGGCGCCGACGTCTCGGTCGCCTTCGTGCCCCCGGCCTTCACCAAGAACGCGGCCGTCGAGGCCATCGACGCGGGCATCGGCCTGCTCGTGATCATCACCGAGGGCGTTCCGGTCAAGGACTCCGCGGAGCTCTGGGCGCACGCCAAGGCCACCGGAAACAAGACCCGCATCATCGGGCCGAACTGCCCCGGCATCATCACCCCGGGCGAGGCGCTCGCGGGCATCACCCCCGCGACGATCACGGGCAAGGGTCCGATCGGCCTCGTCTCGAAGTCGGGCACCCTGACCTACCAGATGATGTACGAGCTGCGCGATCTCGGCTTCTCGACCGCCATCGGCATCGGCGGCGACCCGATCATCGGCACCACCCACATCGACGCGCTCGCCGCGTTCGAGGCCGACCCCGAGACGCAGGCGATCGTCATGATCGGCGAGATCGGCGGCGACGCCGAGGAGCGCGCGGCCGAGTACATCAAGGCGAACGTGACGAAGCCGGTCGTCGGCTACGTCGCGGGCTTCACCGCGCCCGAGGGCAAGACCATGGGCCACGCCGGCGCCATCGTGTCGGGCTCGGCGGGTACCGCGCAGGCGAAGAAGGAGGCCCTCGAGGCCGCGGGCGTCAAGGTCGGCAAGACGCCGACCGAGGCGGCCGAGCTGCTGCGCGCTGCATACAACGCGCTCTGACCCGACGCGAACGCGAACCGCGGGGGCGGGGGTGCCGAAAGGCATCCCCGCCCCCGCGGCGTTTCCTGACTCGATGCGCGAATCGTTATCCGAGCGGGGAGCGATTGCTCGTATGCTCGTCCGTGAACGGCCCCGCGAGGGTGCGGGGTCGACTGACATGCAGAGGGAAGAGCATGCGGCGGTTTCTCGGAGCGATCGCGCTCGGTGCAGTGCTGGTGGCGGGCTCGCTCGTCGCGACCCCGAAGGCGGCCCAGGCGGCCCCGCTGCCGCCGGAGTGCTCGGCCTCGGGCGATTGCGAGCTCGAGTTCGCCTTCAGCGGTGACGTCGCACGCTGGACGGTGCCCGACCGCGCGGTCCAGGTGAGCTTCCGGGTGATCGGGGCATCGGGGCAGAGCCACTGGTACGCTGCGGGGCTCGGCGGCGGGTTCTCGACGAAGCCCGCCGACATCGCCGCGGGTACCGAGTTCGCGATGGCCGTCGGCCAGGGCGGCCAGGGAGCCGGCGGCGGCTGGGGTGGCGGCGGCGCAGGCGGCGCTCTGGGCGATGGTGCGAGCTATCAGGGGCAGGGTGGGGGCGGCGGGACCTACGTGTTCTCGCACTTCGCCGATGCCCCGTGGCGCCTCTTCGCGATCGCGGGCGGCGGGGCCGGTGCAGCCGGCGGGACCGCTGACTGGCCACCCGCCGGCGGCGGTGCGAACGAGCCCGGTGAGGGCGGTGGATTCGGCGGTTCGGACCCGGGCAACTCGGCTGGCTCTCCCGGCGCCGGCCCCGCGAGCTATTCCCCGGGCGGCGGCTTCGCTCCGGGGCAGGGCGGCGGGGGCGGCGCTGCGCGCTTCGCGGGCAACGGTTCCGGCAGCGGAGGCGGCGGTGGTCTGATGGGCGGTGCCGGTGGTGTCGGTGGAGTGTTCGACGGGCCGTTCGATAACGGCACCGGCACCTCCCCGCTCAACACCGGCCTCGCCGGTGGCGGTGGCTCCGGCTTCCTCGCCCAGGGATTCGCGGCGTCGTCGATCGAGCAGCAGCCGCTCGCCCCGGGCGAGAGCCGCAACGGCTCGGTCGTGGTCTCCTACAAGATCGGGCCGGCGAAGTCCGAGGTGGCGGCGGCCGGGCCGGTCGTCACCGACTTCGGTTCGGGGCCGGTCGATCTGGCCGCCCAGGTCACCTGCGTCGAGCCGTTGACCGGCGGGACCGTCACCTTCGCGCAGGGCGCGACCGTGCTCGGCACCGCGACGGTGGACTCCGCGACCGGTCGGGCCGTGCTGGCCTACACTCCCGCGCGGCAGGGCAGTTACACGACGACCGCGAAGTTCTCGGGCTCCGATGCCTGCACCCCGGCCTCGACCTCGTTCGACCTCTTCGTCTCCGTCGCCACCGGGAAGTTCTCGTCGGTGTCGGCGGCGCCGGCCTCGTTGACGCTCGGCGAATCGACGACGCTGCGCGCCACCGCGGTGTGCCCAGCGCAGCCCGCGGGCAGCATCGAGTTCTCGCGGGACGGCGAGAGCCTGGCGACGGTGCCGGTGGACGCGGATGGGACCGCGGAGTACCGCTACACGCCGAAGCGCGCGGGGGTGGACGTCGTGCAGGTCTTCTTCTCGAGCGACCAGGGAAGCTGCGTCGTCACGGCCGAGAACCTCCGCCTGGCGGTCTCACCGAAGCCGACGACCGGCGCGACCCCGACCCCGACCGCGACACCGACCGCGGGTGGGAGCCTCGCGAGCACCGGCACAGGGTCGGATCCCGCGCCGATGCTCGGGGCTGCGTTCCTGATGCTCGGGGTCGGCGGGGGCATGCTGCTGCTGGTGCGCCGAGCTGCGCGCCGGGGTCGGACCGGATGACCGCGGCCGATCGGCGCGGGTCGAACGGTCCGCGCTGATCAGCCGGCGTCGCCGGGAGCGGGGTTCTGCGCGGGCGCGGGCTCCAGCAATGCGATGAACCGGCGGAGATCGGCGGCCATGTCGATCTCGCGGTCGATCAGCCACGCGGTCTGCAGGCCGTCGGCCATGGCGTGCACCGAACGGATGATCCATGCCGGGTCGAGGTCGCTGCGGATCCGTCCGGCGCGCTGAGCGGCCTCGAGCTCGGCGATCGCATATCCCTCGAGCCGGGCGGTGCGGTGCGCGAAGAACGCGCGCGCCGGGTGCTCGGGATCCGCGGCTTCGGCCGCGAGCTGGGCGTAGAGCTGCACGAGCCCGGGTACCGCGGTGTTGCGGCCGACGATCTCGAGCAGGCCTTCGACGATGTCCTCGCTGACGACGCGGTCTTCGTCGCGGGCGTCGCGGGCGGCGAGGATCGCGACGAAGAGCTCCTCCTTGCTGCCGAAGTAGTGCAGCAGGCCGGCGGGGCTCAGCTCGACCGCATCGGCGATCTCGCGGACGGAAGCCTTGCGGTAGCCGTGCTCGGCGACGACGCGGAGGGCGGCCTCAAGGATCTCCTCGCGCTTCGCGAGGCCCTTCGCGTACGCACCTCGCCGAGCCATGGGTTCAGGCTAGCGGACTCGCGGGCATCGGATCACGAAAACCGATCATTGTTCGGAAATTGTGCGCAATGCTCTTGCGTGACCGGCGCGAAGGTGACAAAGTGGTCGCCGAATCCTCAAATGCGAACGGTGTTTGGTTTTGGATTCCCCTTCGACCCGCTCAACGAGGAGCATCATGACCATGCCGCCCACGGACCCGGCCGCAGGCCTCGCGCCGACCGGAACCATCACGACCGCGCCTCCCGGCGCCGGCGAACCCGCCGCCAGCCCACCCGCGAACCGGAGGCTGCTGCCGAGTCTGCTCTTCGGCTCGCTCACCCTCTACGGCACCTACGCGGGGCTCATCGCGATCCTGCTCCCGATCCAGGTGGCGCTGCTCGACGAGTCCCGCAAGGAGGCGAATCTCGCGATCGTCACGACGGTCTCCTTCGTGTTCACGCTCTTCGCGCAGCCGATCGCCGGTGCCCTGAGCGACCGGACCCGGTCGCGGTTCGGCCGACGCGCACCGTGGATGCTCATGGGCGCGGTCGTCGGAGCCGTGTTCCTGTTCGGGATCGGCTCGCTCACGGACATCCTGTGGATCACGGTGTTCTGGACAGTGATCCAGGTCGCGCTGAACTTCCTCCAGGCGCCGTTGACCACGATCACCGCTGATCGCTTCCCGCGCGCGAAGCGCGGCGGAGCGAGCGCGATGATGGGTGTCGGCATGCAGCTGGGCGGCTTGCTCGGCGTCATGCTCGCCGGGGAGCTCGGTGCACGACTCGGCCTCGGCTACTCGGTGTTCGGGGCTGCCGTCCTCGTGATCACCGTGCTCTTCGTGGTGTTCAACACCGACTGGTCGTCGAAGGACGCCGCCGTCGAACTGTTCAGCTGGCGACGCTTCTTCGTCGGATTCTGGATCAACCCGAGGAAGTACCCCGACTTCGGTTGGGCTTTCGCCGCCCGCTTCCTGCTGATGCTCGGATACTTCGTGGTGGCCGCCTACTCGATGTACATGCTCACCGACTACATCGGGATGTCGCTCGAGGACGCGACGAACGCCACCGTGATGCTGACGCTCGTCTCGTTCCTCCCCACTCTCATCGCGATCGTGCTCTCGGGCTGGTGGAGCGACCGGATCGGCAAGCGGAAGGTGTTCATCTACGCGGCGTCCGCGGTCATGGTCGTGGGATTCGTCTTCCCGCTCGTCATGCCCGATATGACAGGGATGATCCTGATGAACATCGTCAACGGCGTCGGCTTCGGCCTCTACATGTCGGTGGACGCGGCGCTCATGACCGAGGTGCTGCCGAACGAGGGCACCGCGGCGGGCAAGGACCTCGGGATCCTCAACGTCGCGACCAACATCCCGCAGGCGCTCAGCTCGAGCGTCGCCCTGCTCATCATCACGCTCTTCGGCGGATACGCCATGCTGTTCGTATTCGGGATCGTGTTCGTCGTCATCGCCGCCCTCGCGATCATCCCGATCCGGAGCGCCCGATGATCGCGCGGTACCGGCCCGACCGTCGATTCGCGAACGTCCTCGAAGGAACGGAGACCCCATGACCCTGGAACACCCGGCATCGAACGGTGCGCTGCTCGGAACGGAGCATCCCGAGGTGCGCATCGCCGAGGGCCTCGTCCGCGGCCGCTGGCGTCCGACCACGGGCGGGCGGGGCAACGCGCGCTCGGCGGCGTTCCTCGGGATCCCGTTCGCCGAGGCGCCGGTCGGCGAGCTGCGCTTCGCGGCGCCGCAGCCGAAGGCGCCCTGGGGCGACGTGCTCGACGCCGCCGAGTTCGGCGCGACGGCGCAGCGCGGCGATCCCGGGGTGACGCTGATCCCCGAGCCGAGCATTCCGGGCGACTCGACGCTCAACGTCAACGTGTTCACGCCCGAGCCCGTCGCGGCGGATCCGGGAACCGGTCTGCCCGTGCTCGTCTGGATCCACGGAGGCGGATACTTCGCCGGGTCCCCGGCGAGCGTCTGGTACGACGGCCGCAACTTCACCCGAGACGGCGTCGTGACCGTCACCATCTCGTACCGCCTGGGCTTCGACGGCTTCGGTTGGATCGAGGACGCGCCCTCGAACCGCGGCGTGCGCGACTGGCTGCTGGCGCTCGAGTGGGTGCAGCGCAACATCGCGGCGTTCGGGGGAGACCCCGCGCGGGTCACGATCGCCGGGCAGTCGGCCGGCGGCGGAGCCGTGATGACGCTGCTCGGCATGGAGCGCGCGCAGCACCTGTTCCACGGCGTGTACGCGATCTCGGGGGCGCTCGCCGACGTGTCGGCCGAGCGGTCCGAGGCGTTCGGACGGAAGCTCGCGGAGTCCGCGGGCGCGGCACCCACCCGGGCCGGCTGGTCCGCGATCCCCGAGGATCGGGTCCTCGAACTGCAGAAGGCCGCGACCGCCATGACGTCGGACTCGATGAGCGAGATCATCGACGAGGGGCTCCCGCTCGGTCCGGCGGTCGACGGCGAGCTGCTGCTGCGCCCCACGCCCGAGTCGTTCCGGCTCGGCGTCGGATCCGACAAGCCGCTCGTCCTCGGCGCGACCGACGACGAGTTCAGCATGGCCATGACGGACGCGGCGAAGGCCCTGCGCTGGGTGCCGAAGGGGATCCTGCTCGGCAAGCTCGGCGTGCCGAAGTCGGCGCGGGGAGCCTATCTCGCGGCGAACGCCGATGTCGTCGCCGCGGGCAAGGCGCGGCTGGCCGGCCGGGTGCTCACCGACCGGATGTTCCGCACCGCGATCCTGCGCATCGCCGAGGACCGGGGGGCCGCCCCCACCTGGGTGTACCGCTTCTCGTGGCCGTCCGGCGCCTTCGGATTCGCCGAGCACTGCCTGGACGTGCCGTTCTTCTTCGACTGCCTCGACGGGCCGGCCATCGAGCCGCTGGCCGGGCCGAACCCGCCGCAGGCGCTCGCCGACGAGGTGCACGCGGCGGCGGTCGCGTTCATCGCGAACGGGGATCCCGGCTGGCCGGCGCACGGCGGGGCCGACCGCATCGCGCGCGTCTTCGACGTCCCCAGCCGGGACGCACGAGACGCGTACGCCTCCGTCAGGCCGCTGCTGTGAGGGGCGCGTCGGCCGTGCGGCCCGCGTCGACCGCGCGGCCCCGGGCGCTGCTGATCGCGGGGATCGCCCTCCTGGTCATCTTCGTCGGCATGGGAGCGGCGGTGCTCGCCGACCCCGCGAAACCGTGGAGCCAGGGCATCGACGACGCCTGGCGCTCGGCGGTGGGCGTCGGCCCCGACTCACCGCTTCCGGGTTCCCCGGTCGCGATGTTCTTCCAGCAGCTCGGTCAGCTGCCGGGCATGATCGTGTTCGCGCTCGTGCTCCCCATCGTGCTCGTCGCGCTGGGCCGCTGGCGCTCGGCGATCTTCGTGTTCCTGCTGCAGCTCGCGGGGCCGGGCCCCGACCCGCCGCGGACGAGGCCGCCGGACTCTTCGGGCCGCTGTTCACCGTCGACCACGGGTCCTTCCCCTCCGGGCACGCGGTGAGCGCCGCCGTCGCCGCGGTCACGATCCTCGCGCTGATTCCGCCGGCCAGGCGCGGGCTGCGCGCGGTCGGCTTCGTCGTCGCCGCGATCCTGCTGATCGGGATCGTCTGGCAGCGCACGCTGATCAACGCGCACTGGTTCAGCGACACCATCGCCGGAATCCTCGCCGGACTCGGCGTCGGCCTGCTGCTGCAGTGGGCCTTCTGGCCCGGCCTGCAGCGCGACTTCGCGCGCAGGCCCGGTTTCGCCCGCGGCCGGGCCCGGGCCGAGCACCCGGCGACCTGACCCACCCCTCCTCGATCCACCCCGACTCGCAAAGGACACGACATGACCGAATCACCGCGCGACCGACTCCCCGAACTCAGCACGGAGGAGAAGGCGTCGCTGCTGAGCGGCGCCGACTTCTGGACCACGAAGCCGATCGAGCGGATCGGACTGCCCTCGATCATGCTGACCGACGGACCGCACGGACTGCGCAAGCAGGCGGAGGCGAGCGACCACCTCGGGTTGAACGACAGCGTGCCGGCCACGTGCTTCCCGCCGGCCTCGGGCCTCGGCGCGAGCTTCGACCCCGAGCTCGCCGAACGCGTCGGCGTCGCCCTCGGTATCGAGTCCGCCATCGAGGACGTCGCGGTGATCCTCGGCCCCGGCATCAACATCAAGCGCTCGCCGCTGTGCGGACGCAACTTCGAGTACGTCTCGGAGGACCCGATCCTCTCGGGCGAGATCGGTGCCGGACTCGTCCGCGGAATCCAGTCCCGGGGCGTCGGCGCCTCGCTCAAGCACTTCGCGGCGAACAACCAGGAGGACGACCGCATGCGCGTCTCCGCCGAGATCGACGCGCGCACGCTGCGCGAGATCTACCTGCGCGGGTTCCAGCGGGTCGTCACCGACGCGCAGCCGTGGACCGTGATGTGCTCGTACAACCGCCTGAACGGCGTCTACGCCTCCGAGCACCGCTGGCTGCTGACCGACGTGCTCCGCGACGAGTGGGGTTTCGACGGACTCGTCGTCTCCGACTGGGGAGCGGTGCAGAACCGGGTCGCCGGCGTCGCCGCCGGCCTCGACCTCGAGATGCCGTCGAGCGGCGGGCACACCGATCGGCAGGTCGTCGCGGCGGTCGAGAGCGGCGCCCTCCCGATCGAGGCGCTCGACACGGCTGCGGGACGCATGCTCGACCTCGTCGGTCGGGCGCAGCAGCGCCCGTCGGTCGCGGGCCCGCTCGACGTCGACGCCCACCACGCACTCGCGCGCGAGGCGGCCGGCCGCTCCATCGTGCTGCTCAAGAACGACCCGGTGAACGGCGCGGAGCCGCTGCTGCCGCTCGCTCCCGATGCCAGCATCGCCGTGATCGGCGAGTTCGCGCGCACCCCGCGCTTCCAGGGCGGCGGATCCTCGCACATCAACCCGACCCGCGTCGACACCGCGTGGGACGCGCTCTCGGCGGAGGCGGGCGACCGCGCGGCCTTCGCGGCGGGCTTCGCCTTCGACCCGCGGACCCCCGTCGAGGAGCAGGCGCGGCTGCGCGACGAGGCCGCCGCGCTCGCCGCCGGTCGCGACATCGCCGTGGTGTTCCTCGGTCTGACCGATCCCGAGGAGTCCGAAGGATTCGACCGGGAGCACATCGACCTCTCGCCGGTGCAGCTCGCGCTGCTCGACGCGGTGCTCGCAGCGAATCCTCGCACGGTCGTGGTGCTCTCCAACGGCTCGGTCGTGGCGCTCCCGTTCGCCGACCGGGTGCCCGCGATCCTCGAGGCCTGGCTGCTCGGTCAGGCCGGGGGATCCGCGACGGTCGACGTGCTGCTCGGTACGGTGAACCCTTCGGCCCGCCTCGCCGAGACCGTGCCGCACCGGATCGAGGACACCCCGGCGTTCGGCAACTTCCCGGGCTCCTTCGGGCGGGTCCAGTACGGCGAGGGGATCCTCGTCGGCTACCGCTGGTACGACGCCCGACGCATGGACGTGGCCTTCCCGTTCGGCCACGGGCTCTCGTACACGAGCTTCGAGTACGGGAGCGCGCGCGTCGCCGAGCTCGGCGACGGGAACCTGCGGGTGGTCGTTCCCGTCACGAACACGGGAGCGCGCGACGGTCGCGAGGTCGTGCAGGTCTACGTCTCGGTCGACGAGTCGGCCGTCGAGCGCGCGCCGCGCGAGCTCAAGGCGTTCGCCTCGGTCGAGATCGCGGCGGGGGAGACCCGCGAGGTCGAGCTCGCGGTGCGCGCCGAGGATCTCGCGTACTGGGACATCCGAGTGGACCGCTTCGTCGTCGAGCCGGGGACCTACCGGGTCGCGGTCGGGGCATCGAGTCGGGATATCCGCAGCAGCGCGGCGATCGAGCTCGCGGGGGAGCCGATCCTGCTCCCGCTCAGCGAGGACTCCTCCATCGCCGAGGTGCTCGCCCACCCGGTCGCCGGCCCCATCGTCCAGGCCCGGCTCGCCGGAACCCGCGGGCAGATGGACGAGGCGATGGACGCCGGGGTCATGGGAGACGAAGCGATCGACAAGATGATGGAGTCCTTCCCGATCGGAAGGATCGCCGGGTTCCCCGGCATGGGGATCGACCGCGAGCAGGTCGCCCAGCTAATCGCGCTCGCGAACGCGCCGCAGGGCTGAGGCCCGGCTGGTGCACGCGGCCCGCGCGCCCTCAGGGGGCGCGCGGGCCGCGCTCGTTAGACTGCACCCAGCATGAGATCAATTCTGACGGCGATCATCGCAGCCATCGAATCAGTCGCCGTCGCGCTCGCGGGCGGCCTCCTGATCGCGGCATTCGCCATGCTCCTCTGGGGCGCGGGCTTCGGCTTCGCGGCCGACCCGGGCGACGTCGGCGGGGCGGTGGCCGGCGGCTGGCTGCTCGCGCACTTCGTGCCGCTGCACTTTTCAGTGAGCGCCCAGGCCGCGCTCGGACTGGGCCTCCCGGCGCAGGCGCTCCAGATCCCGTTCTCGCTGGCGCCGCTCGGACTGACCGCGCTGACCGCCGTGCTGGCCGCGCGCTCGGGCTGGCGGTTCTCCGCCCGTGGCGGTGTCGGGGTCGCGGCGGTGCTGGGCGGCAGCATCGGATTCGGCGCCGTCGCCGCGGTCGCGGCGGCGTTCGCGGGCCCCGTGCTCGACGCGCCGCGCTGGATCGCGATCGCGCTGCCCACGACCGTCTACGCGATCTCGAGCGGTGTCCCGTTCCTGGTGCGGGCGGCGACCGAGCCGCACGACTGGTGGCTCGCCGCGGCCCGGGGCCTCGGCAGGGTCCGCGAGTACCTCGGCGTCCGCAGCCTGCCCTCGTTCGGCTGGGCCATCGGTGCGGCGATCCGGATCGCTACCGCGTCGACCGTCGCGCTGCTCGGGCTGGGCGCGTTCGGTGTGGCCGTCGGGCTCATCGCCGGCTACGTCGACAGCATCTCACTGAGCCAGCAGTTGCAGCTGGATCCGCTCGGCGCGATCCTGCTCTTCGTGCTCCAGCTGGCGCTCCTGCCCGTCGCCGTGATCTGGGGCGCGACCTGGTGGACCGGGACCGGCTTCGCGATCGGCCAGGGGAGCTCGGTCTCCCCGTTCGGCACCTACCTCGGCCCGCTGCCGCAGCTCCCGCTGCTCGGCGCGCTTCCGCCGGAGTGGGCCGCCATCGGCGCCGCGGCCCCCGCCGTGGTGCTCGTGCTCGGCCTGGTGATCGGACTGCTCGCGGCCCCGCGTCTCGCCGGTCGCGCCCGCGGGCTCGCGGCGACGGTCGCGGTGCCGGTGCTCGGCGGGATCCTCGCCGGGGGCGCCGTCGCGCTGCTCTCGCTCCTCGCCTCGGGCGCGGTGGGGCCCGACCGCCTCTCGGTCACCGGCCCCGACGCGTGGGCGGCCGGTGGATTCGCCGCGCTCGAGCTCGGCATCGGTCTGCTGCTCGGTGTGCTGATCGGCCGTCGCGAAGTGCTGGTGCGGGCCGTCGGCGAGCTGCGGGTGCCCGACCTCTCGGCGCTGCCGATCCCCGGTCGTTCATCGCGCGCCGGGGCCGTCGCCGATGGCACGGCCGAAGGCGCGGGAGCATCGGTTCCGACGACGGCGGACACCACCCGACCGCGGACGAGCGGTGCGGATGCCGCAGGGCCCCTCGATCTGCCGCTGCCCGAGTTCGACGCGCACGAGCTCGCCGCGAGCGAAGCCGCATTCGCCGCCGGGACGCACGAAGAGCAGGAGACCGCGCCGCTCGACCCCGACGGATCCATCGATCCGCAGGATCTCCTCGCGGCCGACGCGGAGGCGGGCGCCGACCCGGATCCTGCGGAGGAAGCCGTGCCCGTCGGCTCCGGCGCCGCGGATCAGGCGACCGTCGAGATCTCGGACGAGGTCGTCGCCGCCGCGCAGGATCAGCCCGAGGAGGACGACGCCCCGGAGCCGGCCGACCTCGTGGAGGAGCGCGCCGAGGACGAGCACGTCGATCCGCTGCTGCGCGCCTTCTCCTGGGACGCGCGATCGCCCGAGGGCGGATCCGTCCCGGACGCGATCGAGCCCGGACCCGAGAAGGGGCCGCGCGCACCGTTCCAGCTGCCGAAGGGCCTCCGTTCCCGGCTGCGCCGCGACAGTGTTGAGGACGATGACGCGTCGCCGCACGGCGGCGACGGCGACGGAGTACGGTAGGGCCGACGCGCGGATTCCTCGCGCGGTCCGGCGCGCCAGGCGACGCCGAGCACAGCGAGCGGGAGTGAATCCATGAGCCAGCCCGGCACGGTCCAGGGCGCCCACCTGGTGGGAAGCATCAACTTCGACGACGCGGAATCGACCATGCGCGTCGCCGCCGAGCACCTCGGCTCGCACCTGAAGCGGATCCCCGACGGCGAGGTGGGGGAGCGGTTCCACTGGATCGCGTTCCAGCCCGATCGCATCGCGCAGGCCGCGGGTATCGTGCGGGTCGGCGACACCCCGATCCCGCTCCGCATGCTCGACCTGCGGCCGGTCGCGCTCGCGGAGGGCGTGCGCGCGGCCGACGTCGAGCTGCCGCCGCTCGGGTACGCGGACGCCGCGCTCGAATCGTGGGCCGTCTTCGACCGGTTGCAGCGCGAGGGCGCGATCCCGGCCGGTACCCGGTTCCAGGTCTCGCTGCCGAGCCCGCTCGGCGTCGTCGGCAGCTTCGTCGCCGAGGCGGACCGGGCCGAGTTCGAGCCCGTCTACGAAGCCGCGCTCGCGGCTGAGCTCCAGCAGATCCTCGACGCGATCCCGCACGACCGGCTCGCGATCCAGTGGGACGCCGCGCTCGAGTTCGCCATCATCGAGTCGGCCGCCTACGCGGAGCGCGGCGGCAAGCGGTACGAGTGGTTCGACGACGCCTGGGCGGGCACGAGCGAGCGCCTGGCGCGCCAGATCGACCGCGTGCCCGCGGACGTCGAGGTCGGCGTGCACCTCTGCTACGGCGACGTCGCCGAGAAGCACTTCGTCGAGCCCTCGGACAGCGCCAACCTGGTCCGGTTCGCGAACCTGCTCGTGGGCGCCGCCGCGCGCCCCCTGACCTGGCTGCACCTGCCCGTGCCGATCGAACGGGACGACGCCGAGTACTTCGCCGCGCTCGCCGAGCTGGCGCTTCCCGAGCACACGGAGCTCTACCTGGGCCTCGTGCACTGGGAGGACGGCGCCGAGGGCGCTGCGCGCCGGATCGCCTCTGCGCAGCAGCATGTCGTGCGCCCGTTCGGCGTCGCCACCGAGTGCGGTTTCGGGCGGGCCCCCGAGGGCACCGCGGTGCCGCTGTTCGAGACCCACCGGGCGGTCGCCGCGGCCTGGTGAACCAGTGGGCCCGGGCGCTCTCCACCCGGGCCCACCGGCTCCGCTCCGTGGTCAGGCCTTGATGTAGCCGTTCGGGTTCAGCACGTACTTGCGCGCTGCGCCCTGATCGAACTCCGCGTAGCCGCGGGGTGCGTCCTCCAGCGAGATCGGGGTCGCGTTCACCGCCTTCGCGATCTGCACCTTGTCGTGCAGGATCGCCTGCATGAGCTGCCGGTTGTAGCGCATCACCGGGCACTGGCCCGTGGTGAACGACAGCGACTTCGCCCAGCCGAGTCCGAGCCGGAGCGACAGCGAGCCGACCTTCGCCGCCTCGTCGACGCCGCCCGGATCACCGGTCACGTAGAGGCCGGGGATCCCGAGCCCGCCGCCGGCCTCGGTGAGATCCATGAGCGAGTTCAGCACCGTCGCCGGGGCCTCGGTCGCCGAACCGGCCCCGTGCCCGCGCGCCTCGAAGCCGACGGCGTCGACGCCGCACTCCACCTCGGGCACCCCGA
The DNA here is from genome assembly GCF_039530105.1 of Leucobacter iarius. Lineage (NCBI taxonomy): Bacteria > Bacillati > Actinomycetota > Actinomycetes > Micrococcales > Microbacteriaceae > Leucobacter > Leucobacter iarius. The sequence continues at coordinate 1,348,714 of NZ_BAAAOB010000001.1, forward strand.
GGATCTGCTCGATCTGATCGCGCGGATCGCCCTTCGAGACGTCGACCGTCTCGCAGCCGAAGGATCGTGCCTGCGCGAGCCGCTCCTCGTTGAGATCGCCGACGATCACGCAGGCCGCACCGAGCAGCTGCGCACCGACCGCCGCCGCGATCCCGACCGGGCCCGCACCGGCGATGTAGACGGTCGACCCGGGCCGGACCCCCGCCGTGTAGGCGCCGTGGAAACCGGTCGGGAAGATGTCGGAGAGCATCGTGAGGTCGAGGATCTTCTCGAGCGCCTGATCGCGGTCGGGGAACTTGAGCAGGTTCCAGTCCGCGTAGGGGACGAGCACGAACTCGGCCTGGCCGCCCACCCAGCCGCCCATGTCGACGTAGCCGTAGGCGCTGCCCGGACGGTCCGGGTTGACGTTGAGGCAGATCCCGGTCTTCCCCTCCTTGCAGTTCCGACAGCGCCCGCAGGCGATGTTGAAGGGGACGGAGACGATGTCGCCGACCTTGATGAACTCGACGTCGGGGCCGACCTCGACGACCTCGCCCGTGATCTCGTGGCCGAGGACCAGGCCCTCCGGCGCGGTGGTGCGGCCGCGGACCATGTGCTGGTCCGAGCCGCAGATGTTGGTGCTGACGGTCCGCAGGATCGCCCCGTGGGGCACCTTGCGTCCGACGTTCGCCGGGTTGACGCCCGGCCCGTCCTTGAGCTCGAACTCGGGATAGGGGGTGTCGACCACTTCGACGACACCGGGCCCCTGATATGCGACTGCTCGGTTTCCAGACATCTTCGTCCTCTCTGCAGATTTCGGCGGCTCCCGCCACCCCGAGCCTCTCCCCGAACCGGGCTGCGCTCAACCGTCCCGAGGGCTGGGCCGGACCACCCGTTTGGGGAGGTGCTTCGGTCAGAGCGACGCGACACCGATCGCGACGAGCTCGGCGCGCGAGGTCGATCCGGTCTTCTGCAGGAGCTTCGACACGTGGTACTTGACCGTGTTGGGGCTGATCCCCAAGGCCTCCGCGATGGCCTTGTTGCGCTGCCCCGCAGCGACGAACCCCAGCACCTCGCGCTCACGGGCCGTCAGATCGGCGGTCCCCGAGGAGGAATCCCGCGGCGCGGGCGGATCGAGCGGGATCCGGATCCCGAGGGTGGAGCCCCAGCCGGAGGTGGAGTCGACGTCGAGCGCGCCGTCGAGCGCGATCACGCGCTCGACGATGGGCCGGAGGGCGTCGTGGTTCGCCGTGAGATCGCCCCGGCCGTCGTCGCGGATGCTCATGAGCAGATGGAGACCGTCGCAGTCCCACTGGATCCGCACGCGCCGCGCATCGCCCGTGTCGATCAGCGCGAGCACGGCGATCCGGACGATCGAGCGGGCCGTGTGCGCGACCTCACCGGGGAGCGCACGTCCGGAGCGCGGGGGATCCACGAACTGCATCTCGAGATCGCCGAAGCGGACGAGCGGGCGGAGGTCCTCGCGCAGGCGGGTGAACGCGGCGGTCACGGGCTCGAGCAGGCCCGCCTGCTGCTCGTCGACGCCGGAGCGGAGCCCGATCAGCGCCTCGACTGCGAGGTCGACCGCCGTCGCACGTGCCGCCCGGTCGTCGAGGCGCGGGGAGCGCAGGACCGCGAGCAGGGACTCCAGCGTCACGGCGTGCTGCGCCGCCTGCTCCTCGACCGTCTGCGCGTGCTCGAGGAGCATCGCCCGAGTGGCCGATGCGGGCACCGCGCCGTGGTCCGTCATGCGGTCAGCCTACCCGTCGGGAGAGTCGGGGATGCGGAGTGCGCTAGGCTGAATCGAATCCACGGGAGTCCCTGCGCGAGGGGCTGAGAGGGAGCACGCGAGCTCCGACCGTCAACCTGATCTGGGTCATACCAGCGGAGGAAGGAACCCTATGCGTTCGCATGCCCGTACATTCGCCGTGCTCGCTCTCACCGGAGCGCTCGCCCTCACCGCGGCCGGGTGCGCCGCGTCCGGCGGCTCCGGCGAGAAGGCCGCCTCGGGCGAGGTCACGCTCGTCGTGCACAGCTCGTTCCCGAACAAGGAGTTCGCGAAGGCCGCGAGCAAGGCGACCGGCCTGAAGGTGAAGGTCGTCTCGGCCGGCGACGGCGGCGAGCTCACCAACAAGCTCGTGCTCACCAAGGGCGCGCCGATCGCCGACGCGTTCTTCGGCGTCGACCAGATCTTCGCGTCCCGGCTCATCGACGGCGGGATCACGGAGGCGTATACGCCCAAGGGCCTGCCCGAGGGCGCGAAGCAGCTCGCGGCCGACGACCGCGGATCGCTGACCGCCGTCGACTACGGCGCCACCTGCCTGAACATCGACACGGGCTGGTTCGCGAAGCACGGTATCGCCGCCCCCACGGGCTACGATGCGCTCACCGACGCGAAGTACAAGGATCTGGCCGTCGTGCTCGACCCCACCGCCTCGTCGACCGGCGGTTCGTTCCTCGTCGGCACCGTCGCGAAGTTCGGCGAGAACGGCTTCGCCGACTACTGGAAGCGGGTCGCGAAGAACGGCACCCGCGTCGAGCAGGGCTGGACCGAGGCGTACAACGGCCAGTTCACCCAGGGCGGCGGCACCGGCACCCGGCCGATCGTCGTCTCGTACGCGACCTCGCCCGCCTGGACCCTCACCAAGGACGGCTCGGCGACCACCACGGCCGCGCTGCTCGACACCTGCTCCAACCAGGTCGAGTACGCGGGCGTGCTGAAGGGCGCCGCCAACCCCGAGGGGGCGAAGAAGGTCGTCGACTACCTCGTCTCGCGCGAGTTCCAGGACACCATCGCGGATTCCATGTACATGTTCCCCGTCGACGCCGGCGCGAACGTGCCCGCCGACTGGACGAAGTTCGCGCCGAAGCCCGCGAAGCCGAACGACCTGCCCGCCGCCGAGATCGGGGCGAAGCGCGAGTCCTGGCTGAAGACGTGGAGCACGGCGACCGGCTGGTGAGCCGCTCGACCCGGCGAGCGGGACGCGCGGTCGGAACCGGCCGCGCGTGGGGGATCGCGGCGTGGACCGCCGCTGCCGCGATCCCGCTCGCGTTCCTCGCCGTCTTCTTCCTGCTGCCCGTCCTGTCGCTCATCGCGACGGGCTTCACGACCGAGGGGCGCTTCGACGCGTCCGGCATCCCCGCGGTGCTCGGCGAGCCCCGCACCTGGAGCGTCGTCGGGCAGACCCTCGCCCAAGCCGCGCTCGGCACGCTGCTGTCGCTCGTGCTCGGCGTGCCCGCCGCGTTCGTGCTCTACCGGCTCCGGTTCCGCGGCCGCGCGGCCTTGCGGGGCCTCATGACGGTACCGTTCGTGCTGCCCACGGTCGTGGTGGGCGTCGCCTTCGAGTCGGTGTTCGGCGAGGGCGGCCCGCTCGCCGCGCTCGGACTCGACCGCACCCTGCTGGTCGTGGTGCTCGCGCTGGCGTTCTTCAACGTCACGGTCGTCGCCCGCACGGTCGGCGGATTCTGGTCGCAGCTGGACCCGCGCCCCGAGCAGGCGGCGCGCATGCTCGGCGCCGGCCCGGCCCGGGTCTGGTGGACCGTCACGCTGCCGCAGATCGCACCCGCGCTCGCCTCCGCGGCGTCGCTCGTGTTCCTGTTCTGCGCCACCTCGTTCGGCATCGTGCTGATCCTCGGCGGTCGCAGCCTGTCGAACGTCGAGACCGAGATCTACCGGCTGACCGTGCAGTTCCTCGACCTGCGCTCGGCGGCGGTTCTGTCGCTGCTGCAGTTCGCGCTGGTCGCCGCCGTGCTCGTGGTCTCGGCCCGGCTGCGCCGTCGGCGCGAGCAGACCGTCTCGCTGCGGCCGACCGCCGAGCGGATCCGCCGGTCCCACGCACCCGCGATCGCGGTGCTCGCGGCGACCGTGCTGCTGCTGCACCTGCTGCCCATGATCGCGCTGCTCGTCGGGTCGCTGCGCGGCCGCACCGACGGCGCCGACGGTGCCGCCGAGTGGACCCTGCAGAACTACACGAACCTGTTCGTGCCGCCCGCGGATTCCCCGATCGACGGATCCGTGGCCGACGCGCTCGCGACGAGCCTCGGCATCGCCGCGCTCGCCGCGACGATCGCGCTGCTGCTCGGCGGATTGGTCGCGCTCGTGGCCTCGCGGCGCCCGAGATCCCGCGTTCTCGCCCGGGGGATCGAGTGGTTCGACGGAGCGATCATGCTGCCCCTCGGAGTCTCCGCGGTGACGCTCGGCTTCGGTCTGCTGCTGACGATGAACCGGCCGCTCGGGATCGGGCTCGACCTGCGCACCTCGACCGTGCTGATCCCCATCGCGCAGGCGCTCGTCGCGCTGCCCATCGTGGTGCGCACGCTGCTGCCCGTGCTGCGCGGGATCGACCCGCGGCAGCGGGACGCCGCCGCCATGCTCGGTGCGGGCCCGCTGCGGGTGCTCGGCACGATCGACCTGCCGCTGCTCGGGCGATCGGCGGGGCTCGCGGCGGGCTTCGCTCTCGCGGCCTCGCTCGGCGAGTTCGGCGCGACCTCGTTCCTGGTTCGTCCCGACACGCAGACCCTGCCCGTCGTGATCGCACAGCTGATCGGGAGGCAGGGGAGCGACAGCTACGGCACCGCGCTCGCGGGCGCGGTCGTGCTGGGCGCGATCACGGCGGGGATCATGCTGCTGGCGGAGCGCTGGCGAGGAGAGGCGGCGGCAGAATGGTGACCGAGACGAAGGAGCGGCGCATGGCGGAAGCGGACGGGACGGATCGGGCGATCGGAACGCGCGGACTCTCCGTGGACCGCGCGACGGTGCGGTACCCGGGAACCGACGCGTCCGCGCGGCCGGCGGTCGACGGTGCGAGCCTCGCCGTCGACGAGCGCGAGATCGTCGCGCTCCTCGGTCCGAGCGGCTGCGGCAAGTCGACCCTGCTGCGGGCGATCGCGGGGCTCGAGCCGCTCGCCCGGGGGCGCATCGCGTGGGCGGGCGAGGACCTCGCCGGGGTCGCACCGCACCGGCGCGGATTCGGGCTGATGTTCCAGGACGGGCAGCTGTTCGGGCACCGGAACGTCGGGGCGAATGTCGCCTACGGGATGGAATCCCAGCGGATGCCCAAGCCCGAGCGCGCCGCGCGAGTCGCCGAGCTGCTCGAGCTGGTCGGCCTGCCGGGGACCGAGGGGCGGCGCGTGACCGAGCTGTCCGGAGGAGAGCGCCAGCGGATCGCGCTCGCGCGCTCCCTCGCACCTCGACCGCGCCTCCTCCTGCTCGACGAGCCCCTCTCGGCGCTCGACCGCGAGCTGCGGACGCGCCTCGCGGAGGACCTGGCACGGCTGCTGCGCGAGACGGGCACCACGGCGATCCTCGTGACCCACGACCCCGAGGAGGCCGAAGCGATCGCCGACCGTGTCGTCCGCATGCGCGACGGCCGCGTCCTCGCGGAGGGGAGCGCGGCGTGAGCGGGCCGGCGACCGGGCCGGACTCCGGCGCGGAGACGGTCGCGCGCGCCCTTCTGGCGCGGGCGGCCCTGCTGCGCGGACGCCCGCCGTGCGTGGTGCTCGTGGACGGCCGTTCCGGATCCGGCAAGACCACGATCGCGGGTGCACTGGTGCCGCTGCTCGGGGACGCCCTCGGCGCCCCCGCCGAGCTGCTGCGGGTCGAGGACCTGTACCCCGGCTGGGACGGGCTCGCGGCGGGAGCCGCCTCGGTGCCCGCGGCGCTGCGCACGGGACGCTACCGACGCTACGACTGGATCGCCGGGAACTTCGCCGAGGAGCGCAGGATCGAGCGCGGACGACCGCTCGTGATCGAGGGCTGCGGCGCGCTCAGCGCCGAGAACCTGGCGGCCGCACGGGCATGGGCGGCGGGTTCGGGTGCCGGTGCCGGAGCTGGTGTCGAGGCCGGTGCTCGTGCCGCTGCCGGTGCCGTGCTGCCGGTCTGGATCGAGCTGCCCGCGGAAGAGCGCCGCCGCAGGGCGCTCGCGCGCGACGGCGAGACGTTCCGACCGTACTGGGACCGCTGGGCGAGCCAGGAGGACGCGCTCGCCGCGCGCACGCACCCGATCGCGTTCGCGCGCGAGATCCTGCACGGCGGGTGATCGCTCGCCGTCGCGAGACGGCGTTCCGGAGCGGACGGCCCAGACCGCCGCTCCGGAACGGTGCGGATCAGTGCCCGTGCGCCTCGGAGCCCGCGGCCTCGTCGGCCGCGATCTGCTCGGCTTCGGCTGCGGGATCGACGCCCGCGCCCGCGCCCGCAGCCGCGGCCCGGCGCTTCGCGAGCGAGCGTCGTACCAGGGGCCAGCAGGCGACGAGCGCGCCGGTCGCGATGAGGCTCGTCCACACCTGCGTGCGGCCGGTCTCGGAGCTCAGCATCACGACGAGCACCGCTGCGATCGCGGCGATGAGGAGGATGTTGAGCCACGGGTGGAGCCACATCTTCAGCTTCAGTCCGGCGACCTCCTCGGCCGACATCTTCTGCCGCATCCGCATCTGCGTGAGCGCGATGAAGACGTAGACGAAGAGCGCCACGAGGCCGGCCGAGTTCATAATGAAGTCGAAGACGCCGGACTCGGGCGCCGCGAAGTTGACGATGGTCGCGGCGACCGCGCCGATGGTGGAGGCGAACAGTGCGAAGGCGGGGACGCCCGAGCGGGTCCGACGCGTCATGATGCGCGGGGCGTACCCCTGCTCGGCGAGGGCTGCGAACATGCGCGACGCCGAGTAGAGGCCCGAATTGAGCACCGAGATCACGGCGGTGAAGATGATGATCTGCATGATCGCGGCGGCGCCGGGGACGCCGAGCAGCGAGAACACGTAGGTGAAGGGCGCGGTCGCCACGTTCACGGGCTCGGGCAGCTCGTCCCAGGGCACGACCATCGTGATGATGAGCACGGCGCCGACGAAGAACAGCAGGATCCGCCAGATGACGGTGCTGGTGGCCTGCTTGATGCCCTTCGCGGGGTTCTCGGACTCGGCCGCGGCCATCACCGCGATCTCGGTGCCGAAGTACGAGAAGATGACGAGCGCGACGCCCGTGAACGCGATGCCGAAGCCGTTCGGGGCGAATCCGCCGTGCTCCCAGAGGTTCGGAACGGAGAAGGTCGACTGCGGCCACAGGCCGAGCGCGAAGAGCAGGCCCGCGCCGAGGAACACGACGATCGCGATGACCTTGATGCTGGCGAGCCAGAACTCGACTTCGCCGAAGGTGCGCACCGAGATCAGATTGGCGCCGATGAACACGGCGATCAGGATCAGCGACCACGCCCAGCCCGGCAGGAACACGAACCAGGAGTGCAGGGTCTCGCCGCCGAGCACCGCCTCGTAGGCGAGCACGCCGACCCAGAAGTACCAGTAGAGCCAGCCGACGAGGTAGGCGGCCCAGTCACCCAGCCCGACGCGGGCGTACTCCATGAACGAGCCGATCGCAGGCCGAGCCGCGGCCATCTCGCCGAGCATGCGCATCGCGAGGAACACGAGCAGGCCGCCGATGAGGTAGGAGATGATCGCGGCCGGACCCACCGAGCGGATGATGTTGCCGGACCCGACGAAGAGGCTCGCGCCGATGATGCCGCCGAGCGTGATCATGGTGACGTGCCGCGGGCGGAGCTTGGCTCCGTTCGACGGGGACGGAGCGGAAGCCGGTTCCTGCACGGGTGATGCCTCTTTCGGTTCGACGGCGGCGGGTTCGCCGTGTGGCATGGTACCCGCGCGGCAGCGCGAAACGAAATTGGGATATCAGTTGCGCCGGACCGCTCGCGAGATCCCCAGGATCGCGCAACCGATCGCGGCGCCGGCGGCGTTGAGCACGACGTCGGACAGATCCGGGACCCGACCGGGGATCACCGTCTGGCTCAGCTCGATCGCCGCGGTCGCCGCGACGCAGATCGGCAGTGCGAACCACCACGCACGGCGGGGGAGCACCGCGGCGACCGCGAGGCCGAGCGGCACGAACAGCGCGACGTTGGCGAGGTCCTCGATCTGCATCGTCGTGAGCGACGCGTCGAAGCGAGCGAGCACCGCATTGATTGCGTCGACCGCCTCGATGCGCGCCGTCAGCACGAGACCGCGCGGTCCGAGGGTGACGACGCCGATCCCGGCGACGACGAGCAGCAGGAAGACGACCGCGGCGGGGCGGGGAGCGTACTCGGAACGGACGGTCGGGGCGTGAACGGACATGCGGAACCTGCTTTCTTCGGGCGGACGCGCGGGGCGCCCACTCCAATGAGACCGCGGCGACTGTTTCGAGAGCGTATGCTCCGCGGCCCCGCTAGACTTGCCGCGTGCTGAACATCGCGGTGCTGATCTCCGGTGGGGGCAGCAACCTCAAGGCCCTGATCGACGCGACCTCCGAACCCGGCTTCCCCGCCCGCATCGCGGTCGTGGGATCCGACACCGAGGCGCCCGGACTCGCCCACGCCGAAGCCGCGGGCATTCCGACCTTCGTCGTGCGGCCCGCCGACTCCGACACTCGCGAGGAATGGGGCCAGCTGCTCGCCGCCGCCATCCAGGAGCACGGCGTCGGCACCGGCCCCGAACCGAGCCTCGTCGTGAGCGCCGGGCTCATGCGGATCCTGCCGCCCGGCTTCGTGCGCCTCTTCTCGCCCGCCCTCATCAACACCCACCCCGCGCTGCTGCCGAACTTCCCCGGAGCGCACGCCGTGCGCGACGCGCTCGCCGCAGGCGCCGCAGAGACGGGCGTGACCGTGCACGTGATCGACGAGGGCGTCGACACCGGCCCCGTGCTGCGCCAGCGCTCCGTCGTCGTGCGCGACGGCGAGACCGAGGACGAGCTCCACGAGCGGATCAAGCAGCTCGAGCGCCCCCTGCTCGTCGATGTCGTGCGCGACATCGCGACCGGAGACCTGAACCTTCCCCAATCGGCCGAATAGGAGACCGAACCTGATGGCAGTCCAGAGCCACGACCCCAGCCTGTACGAGCACCGCGATCTGATCCCGGTGCGCCGGGCGCTCATCTCGGTGAGCGACAAGTCCCGCCTGCTCGAACTCGCCGGGGCGCTCGCCGCCGCGGGCGTCGAGATCGTGTCGACCGGTTCCACGGCGTCGACGATCCGCGACGCGGGCCACCCGGTCACCGACGTCGCCGAGGTCACCGGATTCGCCGAGGCGCTCGACGGGCGCGTCAAGACGCTGCACCCCTCGGTGCACGCCGGCCTGCTCGCCGACCTCCGCCTCGCCGATCACCGCGATCAGCTCGCGCAGCTCGGCATCGAGCCGTTCGAGCTCGTCGTCGTGAACCTCTACCCGTTCGAGGAGACGGTGGCCGCGGGCAAGCCCGTCGCCGACGTGATCGAGAACGTCGACATCGGCGGCCCGGCGATGGTGCGCGCCACGGCGAAGAACCACGCCAATGCGGCCATCGTCGTGTCGCCCGAGCGCTACGACGAGGTCATCGAGGCGGTGCAGGCGGGCGGTACGACCCTCGACCTGCGTCGCTCGCTCGCCGCCGACGCCTTCACGCACACCGCTTCGTACGACGCCTCGGTCGCGACCTACTTCCTCGAGCAGGAGTTCGTCGGCTGGACGGGCGAGACGCTCGACGAGGCCGGGTTCGACGCGGACTTCGACGCCGACTTCGGCGCGGAGCAGGGTGCCGAGGCGCTGCTGGACGACGACGCGGACTTCGACGGCGAGGACGGGACCGCGGGCTCGATCGACGCGATCTTCGCGATCGACCTCGAAGACCCGACCGGCACGACCGTCGGCCTCGAGGTCGGCGGCCTGCGCGACGCGGTGCTGCGCTACGGCGAGAACAGCCACCAGCGCGCGGCGCTCTTCACCGAGCCGGGCGGCACCGGGATCGCGCAGGCGACCCAGCTGCACGGCAAGGAGATGTCGTACAACAACTACGTCGACGCCGACGCGGCCCTGCGCGCGGCCTACGACCACGACCGTCCGGCGGTCGCGATCATCAAGCACGCGAACCCGTGCGGGATCGCGGTGGCGCCCGAGGGGGCGGCCGACGAGATCGCGGCCGCCCACGAGCTGGCGCACGCCTGCGACCCGGTGTCGGCGTTCGGCGGAGTGATCGCCGCGAACCGCACCGTCACGAAGGCCATGGCCGAGACGGTCTCGGGCATCTTCACCGAGGTGATCATCGCTCCCGGCTTCGATCCCGAGGCGCTCGCGATCCTCACGCAGAAGAAGAACCTGCGTCTGCTCGTGCTGCCCGGCGACTTCGAGCCGAGCCCGCTCGAGCTGCGCCAGGTCTCGGGCGGCTTCCTGCTGCAGGACGCCGACCGTTCCTTCGCTCCGGCCTCCGAGTGGGAGCTCGCCACCGGCGAGCCGGCGGACGCCGGGACGCTCGCCGAGCTCGAGTTCGCCTGGCGCGCCTGCCGCGCCGTGAAGTCGAACGCGATCCTGCTCGCGCAGGGCGGCGCCTCGGTCGGTGTCGGCATGGGTCAGGTCAACCGGGTGGACTCGTGCCGCCTCGCGGTCGAGCGTGCGGGTGAGCGTGCCACGGGTTCGGTCGCCGCGTCCGATGCGTTCTTCCCCTTCGCCGACGGTCTGCAGGTGCTGCTCGACGCCGGCGTGCGCGCCGTCGTGCAGCCGGGCGGCTCGGTGCGCGATCCCGAGGTGATCGAGGCCGCGAAGGCGGCCGGCGTCACCATGTACTTCACCGGGGAGCGCCACTTCTTCCACTGAGCCGCACCGGCAGAGTCGAAGCGCAACGCCCGAGGGGCGTCGGATCCGAGCGGATCCGGCGCCCCTCGGGCGTTCGCGCCGTCGGCGCGGCTGGGATCGCGGATCCCGTTCCGTTCCCAACCGTGACCCGACGAACCGACCAGTTCGAACCAGATGATCCAAAACTGGACTAATTGGTATAAATCTGCTTGACTCTGCGTTGGAAGCGGATGAGACGATCCGCGCCGCACTTGCAAAGGAGCACAGCAGTGAGCGCAGCCTCGAGCCCCCTCTCGATCGCCGTCATCGGCGCGGGAACCATCTCCCAGTCGGTGCACCTGACGAGCCTGCGCCGAGCCGGCTTCGACGTGCGGATCGTCTGCGACCTGTCGCCGAGCCGAGCAGCCGAGGTGGCCGCCTCGATCGGGGCCCGGGCCGTCTCCGACCCCGCAGAGGCGTTCGCCTCCGACGTCGACGCCGTGCTGATCGCGACGCCCGGCACCCACGCGAAGCTCGCGGCCGACGCGATCCGCGCGGGCAAGCACGTGCTCGCCGAGAAGCCGCTGGCCTTCACCGTGCGCGAGGTCGAGGAGCTCGAAGCCCTCGCCGCGGAGCACGGCGTCGTGACGCAGGTCGGCTACATGAAGATGTTCGATCCGCTGCTCGAGACGGCGGCGGACGAGTACGCCGCGCTCGAGGGGGTCCGGCTGGTGCGCGTCACCGTCATGCACCCGGCCGACGAGCCCCAGATCTCGCACCTGCGCATGGAGCCGGCCCCGCGCGACGCCGATCCGGCCGCGATCGCCGAGGCCGTCGCGTCCGACGCGGCTCGGGCCGAGGAAGCGCTGCCCGGCGCCGATGCGAGCCTCCGCGCCTACTACGCGAACGTGCTCAACGGTTCGGTGATCCACGAGCTCAGCCTCATGCGGGCCATGGGCATCCCGTTCCCCGACCGCTGGACGGCCGAGGTCGTCACCCCGCTCGACGGCGATGCGCCGGCGAGCCTGCTCGCGACGGGCCTCGCGGGCGAGACCGCGGTCGTGCTCAGCTGGAACTGGCTGCCCGACTACCCGGAGTACGACGAGGAGCTCACGGTGCTCGCGTCGAACGGCCGCCTCGAGTTCCACCTCGCGAAGCCCTACCTGGTGGAGGAGCGCAGCCGCCTCGTGAGCCGCAGGCATACGGGCGAACGCCGGGAGGACACCGAGTACCGGGCGGGCCACGAGACCGGCTTCCTGCGCCAGCTCGACGCCTTCGCCGCTGCGATCCGCGAGGGCGCGCCGAACCCGGCCGGCCTGGCCGGCGCGAAGGACGACATCAGTCAGCTGCAGCTGATCGCGCAGGCGATCGCCGCCGCGAGCGGTGCGCGCATCGAGATCGAGACGGGCCGCTGATCATGCGATTCGCGAACGCTCCGGTCTCGTACGGGATCTTCGGCGAGCTCACCCTCGACGGGGTGACCACGACCGAGGAGCTGCTGCGCACCATGGCCGAGGCCGGCTACGCCGGCTCCGAGCTCGGTCCGCCCGGATTCTTCGGGCGACCCGAGCGCGCGGCCGAGGCCTTCCGCGCCTCGGGGCTCGCCGCGGTCGGCGCCTACGTGCCACTGAACACGCAGCAACCGGGCGCGGTGCTCGACCGGGATCTCGCTCGGATGGAGCTCACCCTCGACGAGATCGAGGCCGTGGACCCGGCGGCGCTCGTGATCCTCGCCGACGAGGGCGACCCGGGCCTCATCGCCCGACCGCGCAAGGACCGATCGCGGATGTTGGATCGCGATGGCTGGGCGCAGCTGATCGGAGTGGTCACGGAGGCCGCGAAGCGCGCACGGGATCGCGGCCTCGAGGTCTCGTTCCACCCGCACGTCGCGACCTACGTCGAGCTGCCCGATGAGATCGAGCGGCTGCTGAACGACACGGACCTCTCGATCACCTACGACATCGGTCACGTCGTGCTCGCGGGCGGCGACGGGATCGCGCTCTACGAGCGGTGGCGCGAGCGGATCAACCACGTGCACATCAAGGACGTGCGCCCCGAGGTGCTCGAAGCCGCACGGGCCGCCGGTGACGACGACTTCGCCGGCTGGTTCCCCCGGGCCTGCACCCGGCTCGGCGAGGGGGAGTCCCGCCTCGACGAGTTCGCCGTCGCGCTGCGCGCCGCCGGCTACGACCGCTGGGTCGTGGTCGAGCAGGACCGCGAGCAGCTGACCCCCGATACCTATCAGGCCGTGGTCGCCGACCAGCGCGCCAATCTCGACTGGCTGCGTCGGCATCTCGCCGGCCCCGCCGCCAACTAGAAAGGACCGAACAGATGCCGTTTCACCGTCGAACAGTGCGTCTTTCGACCGCCGTCATCGGCGCAGCCCTCGTCTTCGGGCTCGCGTCCTGCTCCGCCCCGGGCGGCAGCGCCCCGAAATCCGGGGGCGACACCACCAAGATCACCGAGCCCGTCACGACCGAGCAGGTCGCGAAGCTCGGCAAGGTCACCCTCAACGTCTGGGCCGATCAGGGCGAGCAGCAACTGCTCGACAAGTTCGTCCCGCTGTTCGAGAAGCGGTACCCGAACGTCGACGTGAAGATCCAGTTCAAGAGCTTCAACGATCTGACGGCGACCGTGCTGAACGCCATGAACTCGTCGAGCGCGCCCGACGTGACCCAGGGCAATCAGGGGTGGGCGACCGACGGCGCGCTCGTCAAGGCCGGCCTGATCCGACCGCTCGACGACGTGGCCGACGCCTACGGGTATCGGGCGGCCGCGGGCGATGCGATCACCCAGCTGCAGTGGTCCAAGGACGGCAAGACCTTCGGCGAGGGCGACGTCTACGGCATGTCGCCCGACAACCAGATGGTCGGGCTCTTCTACAACAAGGAGAAGCTGCAGAAGCTCGGCCTGCAGGTGCCCGCTTCGCTCGACGAGTTCACCGCCGCCCTCGCGAAGGCGAAGCAGTCGGGCGAGGTGCCGCTCGAGATCGGGAACTCGGACAAGGCCTCGGCGATGCAGGCGTTCTCGCTCGTGCAGGGGGCCGACACCCCGGCCAAGGAGACCCGGGCCTGGATCGCGGGCGCTGCCGGATCCGATTTCGCGGTGCCGAGCAACGTGCAGGCGCTCCAGACCTTCTCCTCCTGGGCGAAGGACGGCTACCTCTCGGCCGGCTACGACGGCACCAGCCCCGATGACGCGGCGGCCGCGTTCGCCAAGGGCCAGGGCGTGTTCTTCGTCGGCGGCAACTGGTACGCGAGCAGCATCGCCGACGGTGCGAAGTTCGGCTTCTCGGCCGGCTTCAAGAGCGGCGGCTACGCCACCGCCGGATCGTTCGGCATGCCGTGGCACGTCAGCTCGAAGTCCAAGGCCGAGCTCGCCGCGGTCGCCTGGGTGGGCATGCTGAACTCCGCCGACACCGCCCCGCTCCTCGCCGAGGTGCAGCGGGTGCCGATCCACCCCGTGCAGGCCGGTGACGCGAAGACCACCTTCCCGGATCTGCTCGCCGCGTCGAAGAACCAGCTCGAGAACGCCGGACCGCTCTACTGGTACGACTGGGCGACCGACACCATGTTCGACACCTTCACCGGAGGCCTCCAGGAGGCCCTCGCGGGCCGTACGACGCCCGATGCGCTCGCGAAGCGCGTGCAGGACGACTGGACCGCGTTCCACAACAAGAAGTAAGGGATCCGGTTCCGGGGGACGCGTCCGCGTCGCCCGGAACCGGACGCTTGGAGACCACACCATGGCCACACGAACGACCGGAGCCGGGCGGAAGCCCCTCTGGCGGCGGTACGACTGGGACGCCTTCCTCTATCTCGTGCCCGCGCTCATCTTCTACGCAGTGTTCCTGCTCCGTCCGACCCTCGAGTCGGCCTGGATCGCGCTGTTCGACTGGGACGGCATCTCGCCGAGCACCTGGGTCGGTCTCGCGAACTTCCAGTCGGTGCTCACCGATCCGAAGATCGGCGAGGCGCTGCTGCACTCGCTCGTGTTCATCGTGTTCTACGCGCTGTTCCCCGCAGCGCTGGCGCTGCTGGTCGTCGGCATCGTGTCCCGCTTCAGGGTGCGCGGCCTCGCCTTCTACCGGGCGGTGCTCTTCCTGCCCTACATCCTCTCGACGGTCGTGATCGCGATCGCCTGGCGCTGGATCTTCGCCGAGACCGGGCCCCTCAACTCGCTGCTCCGCTCGGTAGGGCTCGGCGGGATCGCACGCAGCTGGCTCGGCGACTTCACGACGGCGTTGCCGTCGGTCGGGATCATCGGCACCTGGGCCATGTTCGGCCTCGCCTTCGTCCTGTTCGTGAGCGGCCTGCAGAACATCCCGACCGAGCTCTACGAGGCGGCGCGCATCGACGGTGCGGGCCCGATCCGCGAGTTCTTCGCGGTCACGCTGCCGGCGCTGCGCGGTGAGATCCAGGTCGCCCTCGTGCTGCTCGTCACCGCCGCGCTGCGCAACTTCGACATCGTCTGGAACACCACCTCGGGCGGACCGGGCACCTCGACCACGGTGCCGTCGTACTTCATCTACCGGGAGGCGTTCACGACGCACCACGTCGGTCGCGCCTCGGCGATCGCGATCGTGCTCACCCTGCTCATCTTCCTGGTGGTCGGAATCGTCATGCGGCTGACCCGGGCCGAGCAGGGAGCGCAACGATGAACGTCCCCGCGCGCGAACGCGTGTTCGGCTACCTGGTGCTCGGCATCGGAGCTTTGCTCGCCCTCTACCCGTTCTTCTCGATCCTCATGCTCGCGCTGACGCCCGCGAAGGAACGGCAGCCGGGGCAACTGATCCCGCCGTCGTTCAGCTTCGAGAACTTCGCGCAGGCGTGGGAGCGCGGCGGTTTCGGCTCGGCCCTCTGGTCGTCGGTGGTCGTCGCGGTCGGCGTCGTCGCCGGGGCGCTCCTCGTCTCGATCCTCGCGGGGTACGCCTTCGCGGTGCTGCGCTTCCCGGGGAAGCCGCTGATCATGGCGGTGCTGCTCGTCGGGCTCATCGTGCCCTATGAGGGCATCATCGTCCCGCTCTACTTCCTGCTCGACGGCATGGGGTTGCTGAACACCTACTGGGCCCTGATCCTGCCGCAGATCGCGACCTCGGTGCCGCTCGGCGTGCTGTGGATGCGCACGGCCTACGGCAACGTGCCGGCCTCGCTGCGCGACGCGGCGAGCATCGACGGCGCCTCGAAGTGGCGCACACTGTGGCAGGTCTACGTGCCGATCTCGCAGTCGGGGATCGCGACGCTCGGCACCCTGCTGTTCCTGTATACCTGGAACGAGTTCCTGATGGCGCTCGTGCTCGTGCCACAGAATCCGGCCGTGCAGACCGCCCCGCTCGCCCTGTCGTTCTTCGCCGGCAGCACCCGGAACTTCGATCCGGGCGTCACCGCGGCGGCGGCGGTCATCGTCGCCCTGCCCATCCTGATCGTCTACGTCTTCTTCCAGCGACGGTTCATCAGCGGCATCGCCGCCGGTGCCGTGAAAGAGTGAACCCATGAGGAGTCCTGTCATGCCGTCTTCCGAGCAGTCCGTCCTCGGACACCCCGTCGTAGTCCACGCCGACGCCGACGCGCTGGGGCGCGCCGTCGCGGCCGCCATCGTCGAGCGCGCGCTCGAGGCCCGCGCCGCGGGCCGTCGCTTCCTCCTCGGCTGCCCCGGCGGGCGCACCCCCGTCACCACCTACGCCGCGCTGGCCGAGCAGCTCGCCGCCCACGACTACGACCTGCGCGAGGTCGTCATCGTGATGATGGACGACTACCTGGAGCCCGCGGGCGACGCCTGGGTGCAGATCTCCGCGGACGCGCACAACTCGTGCCGCCGATTCGCCCGGGAGGACATCCAGGGCGTGCTGACGGCCGCCGCGCAACCGGGCCACGCGCTGCCCGACGAGAACGTGTGGTTCCCGGATCCGGCCGCTCCCGCCGACTACGACGTGCGCATCCGCGAGGCCGGGGGCATCGACTTCTTCATCCTCGCGAGCGGAGCCGGCGACGGGCACGTGGCGTTCAACCCGCCGGGCTCGTCCGTCGATTCCCGCTCGCGGATCGTCGAGCTCGCCGAGCAGACCCGGCGCGACAACCTCGCGACCTTCCCCGAGTTCCCGTCGATCGACGCGGTGCAGACGCACGGTGTCACGGTCGGGATCGCGACCATCGCCGAGCTGTCGAAGGCGGCGGCCATGATCGTGCTCGACGCGGGGAAGCGCGGCGCCTTCGACCGCCTCACCGCGGGGGAGGGCTACGACCCCGAGTGGCCGGCGACCGTCTTCCGGCTGATCCCCGGTGCGGCGCTGCACGCCGACCGCGCCGCGGCGGGAGCGGCATGAGCGCCGAGGAACCGGCGCCGCGCGGGCTCGGCCGCGCCGCCGAGGGAGCCCGCGCGAAGATCCTCGAGCTGATCGAGGCGGGCGTGTACCCGGGCGGCAGCAAGCTGCCGGGAGAGCGGGAGCTCGCGGTCGCCGTCGGAGTGAGTCGGACGGTGCTGCGCGACGCGCTCTCGGTGCTCGCCGACGAGCACCGCATCGAGGCCTCGCCCTGGCGCGGTTGGTTCGTCACGGGAACCCACATGCAGGAGCGGGTCGAGCTGCAGTCGTTCACGAGCATGGCGCTCGAGCGCGGGCTCCGCCCCGGAGCGGTCGTGCTGTCGTCGGCGCTGCGCGATGCAGCGCCCGAAGAGGCACGTCTGCTCCGCCTGGCACCCGGCGAGGAGGTCTTCGAAATGCTCCGCCTCCGTACGCTGAACGACCGCCCGGCCTGCGTCGATCGCACCATCATCCCGACATCGCGGGCCGCGGGGGTCGCCGACATCGATTTCACCGACGCCTCGCTCTACGAGCGGCTCGAAACCGCGTGCGGCATCATCGTCGTGCGCAGCGACTACACCGTGAAGGCCGAGGGGGCGAGCGGCGCGGACTCCGCTCAGCTCGGACTCGCAGAGGGTGCTCCGGTGCTGGTCGGCGAGGAGATCGCGGCCGGGGTCGACGGGGTCCCCATCGCGCTCGGCCGGGTCGTCTACCGCAACGACGCCTACGAGTTCCAGGCCACGCTCTTCCGGCCGGCCTCCGCATGAGTGAGCGGGTGCTCTCCGTCGATGTCGGCGGGACCAAGACGCTCGCCGCCCTCGTCGCGCGCGACGGCCGCATCCTCGCCGAGCGGGAGCAGACGACGAGGACCTCGGCGGGCGACGAGATCGCCCGCGCGCTCGTCTTCGGCTGCGCGATCTCCGGCGTCGTGGCCGAGGCCGCGCACAGCGGTGGTGGCGGCGGTGGCCGCGGAGGGCGGTCGGAACCCCTCGCCATCGTCGCAGGGGTGCCGGAGTACGTGGATCCGGCCGGGCGGGTGACCTCGGACGAGGTGCTGCGATGGGACACGGATCCGAACCGAGTGCTCGTGGACCTCGCTGCGGGTCGTGGTGTCGCCGCCGAACGCACGCGCATCGAGTCCGACGTCCGCCTCGGCGCTCACGGCGAGGGCCGATACGGCGCCGGACGGGGGCTCGCCTCGTTCCTCTACGTCTCCCTCGGCACCGGTCTTTCATCGACGCTCGTGATCGACGGCACCCCCTGGTCGGGCGCTCGCGGGCAGGCCATCGCACTCGGCGAGAAGCTCCTCGAGAGCGGCGAGAACCTCGAGTCCGTGGCCTCGGGCACCGGCGTCGAGCGGAGGTACGCCGAGGCGACCGGCGCGCGGCTGCGCGGCCCCGAGATCGTGCGCAGATCCTACGCCGGGGACCGGGTCGCCGCCGTAGTGCTCGAGTCCGCGGGTGTCGCGCTCGCCGACGCGCTCGCCGACGCGACGGAACTGCTCGACCCGCACGCCATCGTGATCGGAGGGGGACTCGGCGCCGCCGACACCCCGCTCATGGCCGCCGCCGGACTCCGGTACCGCCGCCGCACCGAGCGCCGCGCCGGCGCCGCGGAGATGCTGCGCGCGGAGTGCGGCAAGCGCTCCGCGCTGCTCGGAGGTGCGGCCGTCGCCTGGGACCTCGCGGACGGTACCGTCGGCTGACCCGGGGGGGCACCCAGGGACGACGCGGAGCGCCCGCGTCGATCCGTACCGTCTGAGGTATGGAGACACAGCCAAGCGACCTCGGGCTCATCGCCCGCGTCACTCACCTCAGCAAGCACTACGGTTCGGGCGAGCACCGCGTGGTCGCCCTCGACGACGTCTCGATCGGGATCCGGCGCGGTGAGTTCACCGCGATCATGGGTCCGTCGGGCTCGGGCAAGTCCACTCTCATGCACGTCATGGCCGGCCTCGACACCGCGGACGCCGACGGCGGCGGACGCGTCTGGCTCGGGGATCAGGAGATCACCGGCATGCGCGATGCCGAGCTCACGGTGCTGCGCCGCCGCCGGGTCGGCTTCGTGTTCCAGGCGTTCAACCTGGTGCCGACGCTCGACGCGCAGGACAACATCACGCTCCCGTTCGAGCTCGACGGCCGCCGGCCGACGCGCGAGGAGCGTGAGTGGATCGACAGCATCGTCGACGCGCTCGGACTGCGCGAGCGCCTCACCCACCGCCCGCATCAGCTGTCGGGCGGGCAGCAGCAGCGCGTCGCGATCGCGCGCGCCCTGGCCCGCCGCCCCGACCTGCTGTTCGCCGACGAGCCGACCGGCGCGCTCGACTCGCGCACCAGCCGCGAGGTGCTCGCGCTGCTGCGCGACGCGGCGCACCGTTCGGGTCAGAGCATCGCGATGGTCACGCACGATCCGATCGCGGCGAGCCACGCCGACCGGATCCTGTTCCTCGCCGACGGCCGCATCGTCGACGACCGCGGCCCCATGAGCGCCGAGGACATCTCGCGCACGATGCTCGGCATGGAAGCGGTGGCGCGATGAGCGGGCGCGGCTTCGGCGCTGCCGCCGGAGGGTCGGCGCGCGACCACGGCGCCACGGTCGTCGTGGCGGCGCTCTCGGCGATGTTCGCGGCGACGCTGATCCAGACGGTCGGGATCCTGACCGCGGCGATCGATCCGCGGCTGGTCGAGGAATCGGGCACCATGCGGATGATGCTCTTCATCGTCGCGACCGTGTTCATCCTGATCGCGCTCTACGTCGGGTCGATCGTCACCGCCAACACGTTCTCCACGATCATCGCCGGACGGGCGCGCACGATCGCGCTGCTGCGCCTCGTCGGGGCGAGCTCGCGCCGCGTGCGTTCCCGGGTGGCGTTCGAAGGGCTCATGGTCGGCCTCATCGGCGCGGCCATCGGTCTCGCGGCCTCCTGGCTGCTCTGCACGGTCTTCGTCGCGGTCGCCCCCGAGCAGGGCTGGCTGCCGGCCGGGCACGACTACCCGCTGTTCGATCCGCTCGCGCTCGTCGGCGTCGCCGTCGTCGCGCTCACCACCTGGGTGTCGGCCTGGGTCGGGTCGCGGCGCGTGGGCGCGGTGTCGCCCATCGCGGCGACCGGGGCGTCGGTCGAACTCGATCCCGAGTCGGCCCAGCGCCGCACCGGGCGCACCGTGTTCTCGGTGATCCTGCTCGTGCTCGGCGCGGGCGTGCTGGCGCTCGGCGTGCTGGTCGGCCTGGTGTCGCCGCTCGGGCTGCTCGTCGCGTTCTTCGGCGGGCTCGCCTCCTTCACCGGCATCGCGATCGGCGCCCACTGGATCATGCCGCCGCTGCTCCGTCTCTCGGGCCGGCTGCTCGGGCGCGGGGTCACCGGCCGGCTCGCCGCGGCGAACGCGGTGCGGTTCCCCGAGCGGAGCGCCCGCGCGACGATCGGACTCGTGATCGGCGTGACGCTCGTCACGATGTTCGCGGTCGCGCTGCAGACCTACCAGCAGATGACGATGCAGGTGTTCGACGGCAACCCCGCGATGAAGGAGGCGCTCGAGAGCACCTTCGCCGTCACGATGGCGATCCTCACCGGCCTCGTCGGCTTCTCCGCGGTGATCGCGGCCGTGGGCATGGTGAACACCCTCTCGCTCAGCGTGCTGCAGCGCACCCGCGAGCTGGGCCTGCTGCGGGCGCTCGGCTTCACCGGGCGTCAGGTGCGCAGCACCATCACCGCCGAGAGCGCGCAGATGACCTTCGCCGCGCTCGTGTTCGGGCTGCTGCTCGGAACGTTCTACGGCTGGGTCGCCGCGCAGAGCATGCTCGGGCAGCAGGCGGGGCTCATGCCGCCGTCGATCCCGTGGGGCATGATCGCCGGGGTCGCGGTGTTCGGTGCAGTGCTCGCGATGATCGCCTCGGCCGCACCCGCGCGCCGCGCGATCCGCGTCTCGCCGGTCGCCGCGCTCGCGGTGGATTGAGCGGCCGGATCCGCGGGTCGGGAACCGAGTAGCAGAGTGATCGAGGAAGGGGCTGAACGATGATCGTGCCGCGGCTGCTGCTGGCCTGGAGCGCCGGATACGATGGGGGTATGGAAATCCTCAAGTCGATCCTCGTGGTGCTGCACATCGTCTGCTTCGGCGTGGTCATGGGCGGCGCGCTCGCCCAGCTGCCGGCGGTGCGCGAGGGCCGCGCGAAGATCTCGAACGGGCTGCTGCACGGCTCGCTCGGTCTGCTGGTCACGGGACTGGCGCTCGTCGGCACCATCTACGGTCTCGGCGGCCACCCGAACAACATGAAGATCGGTGTGAAGCTCATCGTGCTGATCGGCCTCATCGTGCTGATCCTCGTGAACCGCAAGAAGGAGAAGATCTCGGGCGGCGTGCTCGGCGCGATCGCGGGCCTCGCGACGCTGAACGTCGCACTCGCGGTGCTCTGGCACTGAGCCCGAGCGCTCCCGCAACGCGGAAGCCCCGCCGCCCCTCGGGACGGCGGGGCTTCCGCGTTGTTCCGGTGCGGATCAGCGCCAGCGGGCGCCCCACTCCTGGGACTCGCCCGCGCCGGTGCGCGCCTGGGGCACGCCGAGCGGGTTGTCGTCGCGCAGCGCCGCGGGCAGGAACGCCTGGGTGACGTTCTGGTAGGCGACCGGGCGCACGAATCGCTGGATCGCGGCCGTGCCCACCGAGGTGCTCGAATCGTTGGAGGTGGCGGGCCACGGTCCGCCGTGCTGCATGGCCGGGGTGACGGCCACGCCGGTCGACCAGCCGTTGAAGAGCACGCGGCCCACCTGCAGGCTCATCGCCTCGACCAGCGCGGCGATCGCCTCGGCGTTCGCGGAGCCCGCGCCCTCGGCCTCGCTCAGATGCAGGGTCGCGGTGAGGTTGCCCTCGAAGAACTCGGGCAGCAGCGCCGCGAGATCGGTGCCCGCGGGGACCTCGACGAGGATCGACAGCGGGCCGAAGGCCTCGTGGACGAGGCGCTCGTGCCCGGCGCGGAAGTCGTCGAGCGAGACGGCGACGATGGTCGGAGTGGCCCAGCCCTGACCGTCCGCGTCGAAGCGGACGCCGCCCTCGACGAGGGGACGGACGCCGGGGGTGCCGAGGATCGTGTCGCGGCGCTCGGCGAAGCTCTTCGCGATGCGCGGGTCGAGCAGGCGGTGCTCGGGGATGCCCTGCGCCGCCGCCGCGATGGGCGCCTCGAGCGCCTCGACGGAGGGGACGAAGACGAAGCCGGGCTTGGTGCAGAGCTGACCGGCGGATCCCGAGACGCTCGTGACGAAGCCGCTCGCGATGTCGTCGCCGCGCTCGGCGATCGCCGCCTCGGTGACGAACACCGGGTTGACGCTGCCGAGCTCGCCGAAGAAGGGAACGGGTGCCGGGCGCGCGGCCGCGATGTCGGCGAGCAGGCGGCCGACGGCGATGGAGCCGGTGAACGCGCCGCCCTTGACGCGGGGATCCTTGAGGATCGCGACGCCGGCTTCGCGGCCGTGCACGAGCTGGAAGGTGCCATCGGGCATGCCGGCGCCGGCGAGCGCCGCGGTGACGACGGCCGCGGTGGCGTCGGAGAGCTCGGGGTGCCCCGAGTGCGCCTTCACGATCAGCGGGCAGCCGGCCGCGAGGATCGCGGCCGAGTCGCCGCCGGCGACGGAGAAGGCGAAGGGGAAGTTCGAGGCCGAGAAGTTGATGATCGGGCCGAGGGGGCGCAGCACGCGGCGCACATCGGGGCGGACGCCGAGGGCGAATGCGCCGTCGGCCTCGTCGATGCGGGCGTCGAGGTGGGCGCCGGTCACCAGCGTGTCGGCGAAGAGGCGCAGCTGGACCGCGGTGCGGGTGACCTCGCCGCTGAGGCGGGCCTCGGTGAGGCCGGTCTCGCGCATCGCGATCGCGACCAGGTCCGCCTTGTTCGCCTCGAGCGCGTCGGCGACCGCGACGATGGCGCGGGCGCGATCCTCGGGCGCGACGGCGGCGTACGCGGGAGCAGCGGTCGCGGCGCGCGCGACGACTGCCTCGAGCTCGGGGGAGAGGGTTTCGGTCATTGCTGGGTTCCTCCACGGGGTCTGATCGACGGCGGCGTCTGGGGGCGGGTTCGGAGCGCAGCACGGGCCGTGCTGTGGCATGTGCAATTGTACTGCGAAGTCCTCGCGCGTGCGCGACTCGGCGCGCCCGCCGCCCAGTCTTCCAGGTTCGACCGGGCTGGAGGGTGGCCGTTCTGACCTGCTCGCCCGCGGGCGGATGTGCATCGTGGGCGAAGCGATGGGCCCCCGATGAGGGTGGGAGCGGCGCCCGGGCCCGTATGATCAGACGATAGTTAGGTTAGGCTAAGTTAATGAACGTCTGATCTTTTGGCTTCGGCCGCACACGTTCGAAAGGTGCACTGTGTCCATCACTCCTCCGTCGAGACGCGGAGCCGGGAGGGCGCTCGGCGCCGTCGCCGCGCTCGCCCTGGCGATCCCCGGGGTCGCGCTGCTCGCGACGCCCGCCCCGGCCACCGCCGCCCCCGCTGCCGACCGCACGGTCCAGGGCCCCACCGGCACGGCCTTCGGTTCGACCGCGTCGCAGGCGCGATGCGATGTCAACGGGGACGGGGTGCCCGATCTCGCCGTCGGCACCTACGCGACCTTCGATACGAGTCCGGGCGCCACGGGCGCCTACGTGCTGCTCGGCGCCGGGGCACAGGCGACCGGCGGTACGTCCCGCGTCGAGGACGAACGCCCCGTGCGGATCATCGACACGGCCCGCAACATGATGGGCGGTGTCGACGTGCGCTGCGCGGGCGACGTGAACGGCGACGGCATCGACGACCTCGTGGTGGTGGCGCAAGCGGTCGGGGCGTTCATCGTCTTTGGATCGCTCGACTTCTCGGAGGTCCGGCTCGATTCGCTCGGCGACCGGGGCCGCACCGTGCTCGGATCGATCACCCGCGGCAACGGCGTCGGCGACATCGACGGGGACGGCCGCGACGAGGTCGCGGTCACCGACACGAGCGGTGTCGTCACGATCCTGCACGCCGAGCAGTTGCCGCCCCAGTCGCGTCTCGCGGATGCGCCGGGCCCCCGGATCTCGGGGAAGGGGATCGACCTGGTCTCGGTGAGCCGAGCGGGCGACATGAACGGGGATGGACGCGAGGACCTCGCCGTCGGCGCCTCCTCGTGGAAGGCCCCCGGCGCGGAGCGCTTCGCGACGGGAGCCGTCTGGGTGATCACGGACTCGAGCGCCGACGTGCGAGTGGGCGCGGACCCGATCCCCGGATTCCGGATCGACGGGCCGCCGCGCGGCTACGACCTGCTCGGAACGGCGACGGTCGGGCTCGGCGATATCGACGGAGACGGGTACGACGACCTGCTCATCGGCGGCGAGTCGGATGAGCCGAAGCCGGGCAGCGCGGTGGTCGTCACCGGCGGTCCCGACGGCGTCGACGTGCGAACCGACCCGCTCGCGACCGACGGACCCGCCGTTCGCGAGGCCGCTCCGCGGAACGATGCGGCAGCCGCGGCAGCCGCGGCAGCCGCGGCTCCGGCGGCGACGACTGCGGCGCCCCGCGCGCGCGGCTGGTGGATCAGCGGCATGGCGTCCGGCGACCACTTCGGGCACGGCGTGGGCGCGGTCCGGATGCAGGGCTGGTCGATGCTGCTCGTCGGCGGCATGGACGGATCGCCCGATCCCGCCCGCGAGGGGTCCGGCTACGCGGTGGCGGTGGATTCCCGCTTCCTCGCGGCCGGCAAGGCGACCGGCGCGAACCGCGTGCTCGAGACCTCCGAGCTGGCGTCGGCGTCGGTTCCCGGAGTCGAACTCATTGCCGGCGAGCGCGCCGGGCAGCGACTCGGCCGCGCCTTCGCGGACCTCACCGGCGACCCCGCGGGGAAGCGGGTCACCTTCGCCGTGGGCGCTCCCGCGATCTTCAGCGACAGCGAGGATCCCGCGGTGCGGATCCTGAGCCTCGACACCGTGGCTCCCGTGAAGCCGGACCCGAAGCCCACGCCGAAGCCCACCGTCACCCCCAAGCCGACGGTGCAGCCGACGCCGACCGGGAAGCCGACCGCGAAACCGACCGGGAAGCCGACGACGGGAACCCCGGGCGGTGCCGGCGCCGGCTCCGACGGCGCGGGTTCCGCAGGCGCCTCCGGTGAGGCGGGCGCGAAGCGGCCGCTCGCCGAGACCGGTGCGGAGTCCCCGTTCGGGCTGGTCTGGGTTGCGGTCGTCGCGACGGGCCTCGGAGTCGTCGGGATCGGAGCCGTCGGGCTGGTCGCGGTGCGCAGGCGTCGCGCGGATCACGAGGAAGGGTGATCCTGCCGCAGGGCGACCTCGCGTGAGCGAGTGAGAAGCGGGGCGCGGCGGTCCGGTGCGAACCGGGCCGCCGCGCTCAGTCCTTGAGCGCGCGCTCCGAGATGCGCAGGTCGAGCCGGAAGTCGACGGGCGCGTCCCCGAAGAGCAGCCGCCCGGCCGCCTGCGCGGATTCTTCGATCGCGCCCGCGACCGCCTCGGCGTGCGCTCGGGGTGCGTGCACGATCACCTCGTCGTGCAGGAAGAAGGCGAGGTGGGGGCGCGCCGAGAACACCGGGCCGGACGCCGCCATAGGAGCCTCGCCGGGCGATGGCTCGAACGCGAAGAGCCGCCGGCGCAGCTCGCCCATCCAGGCGAGCGCCCACTCGGCGGCGGTGCCCTGCACGACGAAGTTGCGGGTGAACCTGCCGAAGTCGCGGGCGATGCGGCGCGCGTGCTCCTCCTCGCGGCGTCCGGCTCCCGGCAGGCTCGCTGCGGCCTGCACGCCCCGCCACTCGTCGCCGGGCGGCGGGGAGCTGCGTCCGAGCCAGGTCGTCACGATGCCGCCCTGCTCGCCGACCGCGGCCGCATCGTCGACCAGCCGCATCGCAGCGGGGAACGCGCGGCGCAACCGGGGGACCAGACGGCCGCTGTCGCCGCTCGTGCCGCCGTACATCGCACCGAGCACGGCGATCTTCGCGTCCTGCCGGGTGGCGACGGCCCCGCTCTCGACGATTCCCGCGTAGAGGTCGCGTCCGGCGCCCGCGGCGGCCATGGCGCGGTCGCCCGACATCGCCGCGAGGACGCGCGGTTCGAGCTGCGACACGTCGGCCGAGACGAGCAGGCAGCCGGGGTCGGCGCGCAGCGCCGGACGCAGCTGGCGCGGGATCTGCAGCGCGCCGCCACCGCTCGATGCCCAGCGACCGGTGACCACGCCGCCCGGCACGTAGACCGGACGGTATCTGCCGTCGCGCACCCACTCGTCGAGCCAGTTCCAGCCGTTCGCCGCGAGCAGGCGCGCGAGCTTCTTGTAGAGAAGGAGCGGCGGGATCGCGGGGTGCTCGTGCTCGGCGAGCTCCCAGCGCGACGTCGAGGACGCCTCGACGCCCGCGGCGCGCAGGGCGCGCAGCAGCTTCGGCGGCGAGTCGAGGCTCGCCGCGGGGTCGCCGAGCGCGGCGCGGACCTCTTCGCCGACGGCGAGGAGCGCCGCCGGCTTCGCGCCGGGAGCCGGCCGGGGACCGAGCGCCTCGCTCAGGATGCGGTCGTGCTCCTCGGCGTCCCAGGGGACCCCGGCCGAGGTCAGCTCGACCGCGATGAGCGCTCCGACCGACTCCGCGGCGAGCAGCAGCGCGATGCGGTTCGGTTCGGCGGCGGAGTCGATGGCGGCCCGCTGCCGGTCGAACTCGGCGAGCGCCTCCGGCAGGGATTCGGGGACCGACGGGCGTCGCACGGACCTGGCCTCGGCCTCGAGCTCGAACAGGGCGGGTGCGAGGGGTGCGCGCGGTTCTTCGGCGGCCTCGGAGGGCACCGCCCACTGCGTCGCCGCGCGAACCGCGGAGCGATCGCCCACGAGCTCCGAGCTGCGCAGGATCTGGTGGCAGAGCCGCAGATCGTGGCATCGCTCGACGCGGACGCCGGCGGAGAGGAGTCCCGGGTAGACCGCGGGGGTGTCGGCCCACACCCACCTGCGCGGCGCCTCGGCCTCGCGGGCCGACACGAACTCGGCGAGCCCGTCCGCCGGAATCGGGATCTCGGGCGAACGCGCACCCTGATCGTCGATCTCGACCGCCGCGAACCCGCCTGCGGCCGCGGATCGCCCGACGACGCACCAGCGGGGCGTCGACGGGGATTCTCGAGGGGGCATGCCGACAACGGTATCCCGCACCACCGACATCGCCGGCGGCCGAAGGCCCGCGCGCACGAGAACGGCCCCGGATCCGCGAGGGATCCGGGGCCGTGCTTCGGGAGGTTCGGACTCAGCCGACCTTGGGCTGCTGCTGCGTGATGCAGTGGATGCCGCCGCCGCGCGCGAACAGCGGACGCGCATCGATCCCGATGATCTCGCGGCCCGGGTACGCTTCGCGCAGGATGCCCTGGGCGCGATCGTCGGCCGGATCCGCGAAGGCGCAGGCCAGCACGGCGCCGTTGATCACGACGTGGTTGATGTAGCTGTAGTCGACGAAGCCCTCTTCGTCGCGCAGCGCCTCGGGCGCGGGGAGGTCGAGGATCTCGAGGCCGGCCGAGGTCTCGGTGTTCCAGCGCTCGGCCACGGCGCGGTTCTCGCGCGCGATGACGTGGTCGGGGTGGCTCTCGGCGTCCTGGCGGTGCATGAGCAGCACCTCGGGGTTCGGGAACACCGCGAGGATGTCGGAGTGGCCGCGGGTGCCGAAGGTGTCGTGGTCGCGGTGCAGGCCGCGGGGGAGCCACAGCGCGCTCTCGGTGCCGATGGTGCGGTTCAGCTCGGCCTCGACCTGCGCCTTGCTCCAGCCCGGGTTGCGTCCCGGATCGAGCTGCACGGTCTCGGTGAGCACGACGCGGCCGGTGCCGTCGACCTGAATGCCGCCGCCCTCGTTGGTCATCTCGGAATCGATCAGCTCGGCGCCCGCGGCCTCGGCGACGATGCGGCCGATGTGCTGATCCTTGTCCCACTGGGCCCAGCTCTGGCCGCCCCAGCCGTTGAAGACGTAGTTGACGGCGCCGAGGCGGCCGTTCTCGCCGAGCACGAAGCTCGGGCCGATGTCGCGCATCCACGCGTCGTTGAGCGGCGCGGTCAGCAGCTCGATCTGCCCCGAGAGGTAGCGGCGGGCGACGGCCTCGTCGCCCGGGTTCACGACGACCGTCACCGGCTGGAACTCGCTCGCGGCGTTCGCCACGGCGGACCAGGTCGTGCGGGCCTCCTCGGCCTCCGCCTCGGTGTCTCCCAGCGTGTAGCCGGTCGTCGGCCAGGCCAGCCAGAGTCGATCCTGCTCGTGCCCCTCGATGGGCATGCGCCAAGCGCTCATCGCACCCTCGTCCTTCATCGTGTCAGTGGTGTGTCGGAACAGTCTACGGGTCACCGGAGCGCTCGTGATCCTCGGCTGCGCCTCTGCCGCAGACCCTGCGGTGCGGCCCGCGCTCGTGCGCAGCGGGCTCTCAGCCGCGCCCCTTGCGAAAATGTATTCAAGTGAATATAGTTGGAGTATCGCAGGCTCCGCAGAACGCGGAGCGAGAGCAGTTGAAGGAGCCCGTCATGGAGTTCGGAGTCTTCTCCGTCGGAGACCTCACCGTCGATCCCACCACCGGCATCATGCCGACCGAGCACGAACGGATCAAGGCGCACGTCGCGATCGCGAAAAAGGTCGAGGAGATCGGCATGGACGTGTTCGCGACCGGCGAGCACCACAACCCTCCGTTCTTCCCCTCGTCGCCCACCACCACGCTCGGCTACATCGCCGCGGTGACCGAGCGGATCACGCTCTCGACCGCGACCACGCTCATCACCACCAACGACCCCGTCAAGATCGCCGAGGACTACGCCACGCTGCAGCACCTCGCAGACGGCCGCGTCGACCTCGTCATGGGCCGCGGCAACACCGGTCCGGTGTACCCCTGGTTCGGCAAGGATATCCGCACCGGGATCCCCCTCGCGATCGAGAACTACGCGCTGCTGCGCCGCCTCTGGACCGAGGACGTGGTCGACTGGGAGGGGCAGTTCCGCACCCCGCTGCGCGACTTCACCTCCACGCCGCGCCCCCTCGACGGCGTGCCTCCGTTCGTCTGGCACGGATCCATCCGCAGCCCCGAGATCGCGCACCAGGCCGCGTTCTACGGTGACGGGTTCTTCGCGAACAACATCTTCTGGCCGAAGGAGCACTACCAGCGGCTCATCGCGATCTACCGCGAGCGCTACGAGCACTACGGGCATGGCAAAGCGCACCAGGCGATCGTCGGGCTCGGCGGGCAGTTCTTCATGCGGAAGAACTCGCAGGACGCGGTGAACGAGTTCCGTCCCTACTTCGACAAGGCCCCCGTCTACGGGCACGGGCCCTCGATGGAGGACTTCATGAACCAGACGCCGCTCATCGTCGGCAGCCCGCAGCAGGTCATTGACCGGACGCTCTCGTTCCGCGAGTGGGCGGGGGACTACCAGCGCCAGCTCTTCCTCATCGACCATGCCGGGCTGCCGCTCAAGACGGTCCTCGAACAGCTCGACCTGTTCGGCGAGCTCGTGCTGCCGGCGCTCCGCGAGGAGTTCGCCAAGGGCCGTCCGGCCGACGTGTCCGAGACCCCGAAGCACGCCACCCGGCTCGAGGCGGCGCGAGCGGCGACGGCCGTGGCCGAGGCGCAGGCCGCCGAGGCTCCGGTGGATCCCGCCCTCGACGAGGACCGCTGGTGAGGGCGGGGAGCTCCGGGGCGGCGGTCGCCGCCTGGGAGGCGCTGTTCGTCGCCCAGTCCACCCTGGCACGCCGGTTCGCCGCGGCACCCGTCTGGCACGGCCGCACCATGCAGGAGTACGACGTGCTCTACCAGCTGAGCAAGCCGGGCGCCGAGCGGCTGCGCCAGTGCGACCTCACCTCGCTGCTGCTCATCTCGCAGCCCTCGCTGAGCCGGCTGATCGATCGGCTCGTGAAGGAGGAGCTCGTGGAGCGCCGTCCCGATCCCGACGACCGGCGCGGCACCATCCTGTCGCTGACCGCCACCGGACTCGAACTGCAGCGCCGCATCGGCGCAGGCCACGCACGCGACGTCGCCGCGGCGATGCGCGAACGACTCACTGCCGACGAGATCGAGACCCTGCGCGGCCTCACCGAACGCCTCGTGGCACCCGAAGAATAGACCGGAGAAAACCATCGTGAACGCCACCCAGCACCTCGCACCGGCAGCGACCCCGCAGCGGGTCCGCCTGGTCGCGGTCTCGGGCGGGCTCGGCAGCCCGTCCAGCTCCCGTCTGCTCGTCGACCGGATCGTCTCGCACGCGCAGCGCTCGCTCGAGGCGCACGGGATCGTGGCCGAGACCGAGGTCGTCGAGCTCCGCGAGCTCGCGGTCGAGATCGCCCACAACCTCGTCACCGGGTTCGCCGAACCCCGGCTGCGCGCAGCGCTCGACGCGGTGCGCTCGGCCGACGGCGTCATCGCGGTCTCACCCGTGTTCAACGCCTCCATCGCCGGGCTCTTCAAGTCCTTCTTCGACCTCATCGAACCCGGGGAGCTGCGCGGGATCCCGGTCGCGATGGGAGCGACGGGCGGCAGCGCCCGGCACTCGCTCGTGATCGAGTTCGCGATGCGGCCGCTCTTCGCCTACCTGCGATCCATCCCCATGCCCACCGGCATCTTCGCGGCCACCGAGGAATGGGGATCGGCCCGGGGCAGCGACGGGATCGACGAGCGGTCGGCGCGCGTCGCCCGCGAACTCGTCGACGCGATCCGGCACCGCCTCTGGGCGGGCGGGGGCGCGCGCTCCTCGGGCGGCGACGCCGTGCTCTCCGCGCTTCCGGTCCGTGGGGGAGGCGACGCGGCCGATGCCGGTGCCGATGCGTCGGCGGCGGCTTCCGCGCCGGGTGACGACTCGACCGCGCGCATGGACGACGACCCGGCGGCAGCCGGTGCCCCGACCATCGCCGCCACGACGGCGGACTTCAGCCGCAGTTCGCTCCAGGACCAGGCCAAGCGCGAGGAGCACGACGCCTTCGCCGACCTGATGTCGAAGTTCGCGGGAACCGAGGTCGGGGACTCCTGACCGGAGGCGTCCCGATCGGGGCGTCTGTGACGCGCGGGTGACGACGCGGTGAACGAGCGGGATCGCCGAGCGGAAGCTTGGCGGTCCCGCGCGCGCGTCGGGTGCGGGCGCGACGAGGATCGCCGAGACTGAGTGCGTTCATCCCGCAGCATCCAGCGCCTCGGAGGCCACCGTGACCCCGCACCGCAGCCGCTTCTCCCGTCGTCACCCGATGATCCTGCCCGCGACCGTGGTCGCGCTGCTCGCCGCCGCGAGCGCCTGCCTGCTGCTCCCCGAATCGACGACCTCATCGGATCCCGCGCTCGGACTGTTCCTCGTCGCGATCCCGGCGTCCGCAGCGGCGGTCGTGCTGGCGATCCGCCCGCGTACCGGGGTCTGAGCCGCCGGACGCGCGCCGAGGCAAAGTTGCCGGGGCTCGGCCGATGGGGCTCGGCCGCCTGATCGGGACCCGGTCCTGTTCCCGATGGCCAGGTGCCCTGTCGAGGGCCGGTTCTTCCCTCGAGGAACGGTGCTGCTGTCGAGGAACGGCCCCGGATCGTGTAGTTCGCCCGTTCCTCGGCACTTGGACCGTTCCTCGGAGACAACGCAGCCCCTCGACGTTGCTTCTCTCCGTCGTTCGGGAACGAATAGAGCGGATCCGCGTTCGTCGCGTTCGTGAAGAAGGACGTCTGCGTCGGCAGGGGCAAGCTCCTCGAGCGTCGGCCCCTTCGCCGAGAAGCAGCATCTCTTGCGAAGAGCGGTGCTGCTGTCGAGGAACGGCCCCGGATCGAGGAGTTCGCCTGTTCCTCGGCACCGAGTCCGTTCTTCGACACCGGGTCCGTTCCTCGACACCGGGCCCGGCCCTCGAGGATCGAGCGGACACGAGCAACGCCCGAAACACGTGAGGGCCCGCGCCGAAGCGCGGGCCCTCACGGTGCGGTGAAGCGGGGGATCAGCTGTCGAAGGTCAGCGCGCGGCTGATCAGCGACTCCTGCTCGACCGCGTGCACCTTGGCGGAACCGGTGGACGGCGCCGCAGAGGCTGCGCGCGAGACCAGGCGGATCTTGTCGTTCGCGAGCTTCTTCGCGAGCTCGAGCGAGATGAACGGCCATGCGCCCTGGTTCTCGGGCTCGTCCTGCACCCACACGAGCTCGGCGCCCGGGTACCCGGAGAGCACCGAGGTGAGCTCGGCGGTCGGCATCGGGTAGAACTGCTCGATGCGCACCACGGCGACGCGGGGATCGGGGTTCTTGTCGAGCGCCGCGCGCAGGTCGTAGTAGGTCTTGCCCGAGACCAGGATCACCCGGCGCACCTGGCTCTTGCTCTCGAGCTTCGGATCGTCGATGACGGGCTGGAACGCTCCGGTCGTGAACTCCTCGACGCTCGAGGTCGCGCCGCGCAGACGCAGCATCGACTTCGGGGTGAAGACGATGAGCGGCTTGCGGGGGCGTGCGTACGCCTGGCGGCGCAGCAGGTGGAAGTAGTTCGCGGGCGTCGAGGGGCGGGCGACCGTCATGTTGTCCTCGGCGCACAGCTGCAGGTAGCGCTCGATGCGGGCCGACGAGTGGTCGGGGCCCTGGCCCTCGTAGCCGTGCGGCAGGAGCATGACCACCGAGGAGCGCTGGCCCCACTTCTGCTCGGCCGCCGCGATGTACTCGTCGATCACGGCCTGCGCGGTGTTCGCGAAGTCGCCGAACTGCGCCTCCCACAGCACGAGGGCGTCCTCGCGCTGCAGCGAGTAGCCGTACTCGTAGGCGAGCGCCGCGTACTCGGAGAGCAGCGAGTCGTAGATCCAGAAGCGGGCCTGATCCTCCGACAGATTGAGCAGCGGGAGCCATTCCTGGCCGTTCGCGCGGTCGTGGAA
Organism: Leucobacter iarius; assembly: GCF_039530105.1. Taxonomy (NCBI): domain Bacteria; kingdom Bacillati; phylum Actinomycetota; class Actinomycetes; order Micrococcales; family Microbacteriaceae; genus Leucobacter; species Leucobacter iarius. Next base: position 1,381,338 of record NZ_BAAAOB010000001.1, read on the forward strand.
GACGGCGTGGCGCTGCGCGAAGGTGCCGCGGCGGGCATCCTGGCCGGCGAAGCGCACCGCGGTGCCCTCCATCAGTAGGGAGCCGAGTGCGAGCAGCTCGCCGAAGCCCCAGTCGATGCCGCCCTCACGGCTCATCTGCACGCGCTTGTTGAGGAGCTGCTGCAGCTTCTGGTGCACGGTGAAGCCCTCGGGCTTGTTCGCGTGCGCGTCGCCGATGCGCTCGACCACGGCGCGGCTGACCGCGGTCTCGACGGCGGTCGTCGCGGTCTCGGCGCTCGGCGGGGTCCCGACGCCGCTCTGGTCGATCACGGGGATCGAGCCGGTCTGCGCGGCGTGCGTCTCCATGAACGCCCGCTCGAGGCGGTCCTGGAAGTCCAGCTTCGACTTCTCGTACTCCTCTTCGGTGATGTCGCCGCGACCGACGAGCGCGCCGGTGTACAGGCGACGGGTCGAGCGCTTCGCCTCGATGAGGTCGGTCATGAGCGGCTGGGTCATCGAGGGGTCGTCGCCCTCGTTGTGACCGCGGCGGCGGTAGCAGACGAGGTCGATGATGACGTCGATGTGGAACCGCTGACGGAACTCGTAGGCGAGCTTCGCGACGCGGACGACCGACTCGGGGTCGTCGCCGTTCACGTGGAAGATGGGCACCTGGATCGTCTTGCCCACGTCGGTCGAGTAGATGCCGGTGCGCGAGTCGCGGGGGAGGGTCGTGAAGCCGACCTGGTTGTTGATCACGATGTGGATCGTGCCGCCCGTGCGGTAGCCGCGCAGCTGCGACATCTGCAGGGTCTCGTACACGACGCCCTGTCCGGCCATCGCCGCGTCGCCGTGGATGAGGATCGGCAGCGTGGTGAACGAGCCGATCGGCTTCAGATCCTGCTTGGCGCGGACGATGCCCTCGAGCACGCCGTCGACGGTCTCGAGGTGCGAGGGGTTCGCGGCGAGGTGGATCGGCACCTGGGTGCCGTTCGGTGCGGTGAAGACGCCGGAGGTGCCGAGGTGGTACTTCACGTCGCCCGAGCCGGCCTTCTGCATCTGCGCGCCCTCGAACTCGCGGAAGATCTGACCGTAGGTCTTGCCCGCGATGTTGGAGAGCACGTTGAGGCGGCCGCGGTGCGCCATGCCGATGTCGACGCTGTCGACGCCGTCCTCGGCCGCGTCGATGAGCATGGCGTCGAGGAACGGGATCACGGACTCGCCGCCCTCGAGGCTGAACCGCTTCTGCCCGACGTACTTGGTCTGGAGGAACGTCTCGAAGGCCTCGGCCTCGTTCAGCTTGTCGAGGATGCGCAGCTGCTCGTCGTGGCTGGGCTTCTCGTAGGGGACCTCGACCTTGCCCCGGATCCAGAGCCGCTGCTCGGGATCCTGGATGTGCATGTACTCGATGCCGATCTTGCGGCAGTAGGAGTCGCGGAGCACGCCGAGGATGTCGCGGAGCAGCATGGTGCGCTTGCCGCCGATGCCGCCGGTGACGAACTCGCGGTCGAGATCCCAGAAGGTGAGTCCGTGGTTCTCGATCTCGAGGTCGGGGTGCGTGCGCTGCACGTACTCGAGGGGATCGACGTCGGCCATGAGGTGGCCGCGCACGCGGAAGGAGTTGATGAGCTCCTGCACGCGGGCGGACTTGTCGATGGCGCCCGAGATGTCGACGTGGATGTCGGAGGCCCACTGCACCGGCTTGTAGGGGATGCGGAGCGCGGCGAAGATCTCCTCGTAGAAGTCGTGCCCGCCGGTGAGGCGCTCGTGCACGATCTTGAGGAACTGGCCCGATCCCGCGCCCTGGATGACGCGGTGGTCGTAGGTGCTGGTCAGGGTGATGGTCTTCGAGATGCCGAGACGGGTCAGCACCTCTTCGGAGGCGCCCTGGAACTCGGCCGGGTACTCGAGCGCGCCGGCGCCGATGATCGCGCCCTGGCCCTGCATGAGGCGGGGGACCGAGTGCACGGTGCCGATGCCGCCGGGGTTGGTCAGCGAGATCGTGGTGCCCTGGAAGTCGGCGGCGCCGAGTTTGTTGTCGCGGGCGCGCTTCACCAGGTCCTCGTAGGCGACGAGGTAGTCGTTGAAGTCGAGGGTCTCGGCGCGCTTGATCGAGGGGACGAGCAGCGAGCGGGTGCCGTCGGGCTTCGGGATGTCGATCGCGATGCCGAGGCCGATGTGCGCGGGCACCACGATGGACGGCTTGCCGTCGACGTCGGCGTAGGCCACGTTCTGGCTGGGGAAGTCCTTGAGGGTCTGGATCAGCGCCCAGCCGATGAGGTGCGTGAACGACACCTTGCCGCCGCGGCTGCGGCGGAGGTGGTTGTTGATCACGATGCGGTTGTCGATGAGGAGCTTCGCCGGGATCGTTCGCACGCTCGTCGCGGTCGGGATCGTGAGGCTCTGGTCCATGTTCTTGGACAGCGTGCGCGCCATGCCGCGGAGCGGGGTGACGGCGTCCTCGTCGACCGGGATCACGCCCGTGATGGGCGTCGTGCGGGGGGCCTCCGCCGGGATCGGGGCGGAGCGCGGTGCGACGTTGGTGGTGCGCGCGGGTTGGGTGCCCGTCGAGGCGGCGGGGCTCGTGGCCGCGGCTGCGGGAGCCGGGGGTGGCGTCACCGCCTGCGCGGCGGGGGCTGCGGTCTGCGGGGGAGCGGCGGCTCCCGGAGCGCTGTCTCCTGCGGCGAAGCGCTGGAGGATCGGCCACCAGGAGCGGTCCACCGAGTTGGGGTCGGCGCTGTACTGCTTGTACAGCTCCTCGACCAGCCAGGCGTTCGCACCGAAATCTCCTGCGGGGTTACCGTTCTCGGTAACCGGAGTCCGCTCAGCCAAACCGAATTCCTCTCGTTTTCTGTAGCGCGCGCGGGAAGGCCCGCAAGCGCCTCGCATCGATGGGGGCGCTCACCCGAATACCCTACGCCTATTCCCTGGGCGCCGTGGATCCGTCCGCGGTGCGCGGACAGGCGTTCATCCGGTATCCCGGACACCTGTCGGTCGAGAAGGTCCCCCTGCTAGGATGAGCGCAAATGGACGCCCCAGCCCACTCTCAATCGGACCCTCCGAGTACCAACCGCGCTGAGGCGCGGATCCCCGTGCGAGGCCGTCGATGAACGACGCCATCGCTTTTGCACTCGGCATACTGCTGACCTTCGGAACCGGCGTGTTCGTCGCGGCCGAATTCTCGCTCGTCGCGCTCGATCGCCACGAACTCGAGCGGCGCCGCGACTCCGGCGAGCGCGGGCTCGACCGGGTGATCAACGCCCTCCGGCACACCTCGACGCACCTCTCCAGCGCGCAGCTCGGCATCACGCTCACGACGCTGCTCGCCGGCTTCCTGCTCGAGCCGGTGCTCAGCGCCTGGCTCGACGGACCCATCGGTGCGCTCGGAGTCCCCGAGTCGCTGCGCCGCGCGATCAGCGCGCCGCTCGCGGTCGCCCTCGCGACGCTCTTCTCGATGGTGGTCGGCGAGCTCGTGCCCAAGAACTTCGCCCTGGCGAAGCCCCTGGGCACCGCGCGCTTCGTCGTCCCCATGCAGGCCGCGTTCACCGCGGTGTTCAAGCCCGCCGTCCTCGTGCTGAACGGCAGCGCGAACGGCGTGCTGCGATCCATGGGGATCGAGCCGAAGGAGGAGCTCTCGGGCGCCCGCACGGCCGAGGAGCTGTCCTCGCTCGTGCGCCACTCGGCGAGCGCCGGCCTGCTCGAGGCCGACACCGCGACGCTGCTCGACCGCACCCTGCGCTTCTCGGAGCTCACCGCGGCCGATGTGATGACCCCGCGGCTCAAGGTCGAGAGCGTGCAGCGCCTCGAACCGGCGCAGGCCGTGCTCGAGCTCGCGGGCCGCACCGGATTCTCCCGGTTCCCCGTGATCGACGGCGACCGCGACGACGTCGTCGGCGTCGTCCACGTCAAGCAGGCGGTCTCGGTGCCGCGCGAGAAGCGCGGCGAGGTCCCCGCGGCGGCGCTGGCAGAGGAGGCCATGCGCGTCCCCGAGACCATGCGGCTCGACCAGCTCCTCGGCGAACTGCGCGGTTCCGGCTACCAGCTCGCCCTCGTCGTCGACGAGTACGGCGGGACCGCCGGCATCGTCACCCTCGAGGACCTGGTGGAGGAGCTCGTCGGCGAGGTCGCCGACGAGCACGATCGCGCGCAGGCCGGCGTGGTCGGCACCGCGACGGAGCTCACCTTCCCGGCCGACCTGCGGCCGGACGAGGTCCGCGATCGCACCGGGATCGAGATCCCCGAGCACGACAGCTACGACACCGTCGCCGGCTACGTGCTGCAGCAGCTCGAGCGGATCCCCGTGGTCGGCGACGAGGTACTGCTGCCCGAGGGCGGCCGCCTGCGGGTGGAGCGCATGGAAGGGCGCCGCATCGCGCGCCTGCGGTACTTCGCGCCCGCGCAGGTGACCGACACCGGATCCGCGACCGACGAGGGGGAGGCCCGCGCATGAACGACTGGCTCGGAATCCTCTGGCTGGTGCTGCTGCTCATCGCCAACGCCTTCTTCGTCGCGGCGGAGTTCGCGGTCATCTCGGCCCGACGCTCGCAGATCGAGCCGAAGGCCGAGGCCGGCTCGAAGCGGGCGAAGACCGCGCTCTACGCGATGGAGCATGCCACGCTGATGCTCGCGACGAGCCAGCTCGGCATCACCGTCTGCTCGCTGCTGATCCTGAACGTCTCGGAACCCTCGATCCACCACCTGCTGTCGGGGCCGCTGAGCTGGACCGGCCTCTCGACCGAGGTCGTCTCCGTCGCGGCGTTCGTCATCACCCTGCTCGTGGTGTCCTACCTGCACGTCGTCTTCGGCGAGATGATCCCGAAGAACGCGGCCTTCTCGATGCCCGACCAGGCCGTGCTGCTGCTCGCGCCGCCGCTCGTCTGGATCTCGCGGATCCTGCGCTTCGTGATCGCCGGCTTGAACGCGACCGCGAACGGGGTGCTGCGCCTTTTCAAGGTCGAGCCGAAGAACGAGTCCAACAGCACCTTCACGCTCGAGGAGGTCGCGAACATCGTCAGCCACTCGACCCGAGAAGGAGTCCTCGAGGACCGCAGCGGGGCGCTCTCCGCCGCCTTCGAGTTCACGACGAAGCAGGCGAAGGACATCCTGGTGCCGCTCGACCGGCTCGTCTCACTGCCGATCGGCGCGACGACCGAGGACGTCGAGGCCGCGGTCACGAAGCACGGCTTCTCGCGCTACCCGATGCGGGACGCCGACGATGCGCTGGTGGGCTACGTGCACATCAAGGATCTGCTGCGACTGGGGGCCGACCGCATCGCGGAGCCGATCCCGCCGAAGCGGATCCGCGAGCTGCTCACCATGCACCCCGAAGCGGAGCTCGAGGACGTGCTCGCGCGCATGCAGGCGCGCGGCGTGCACCTCGCTCAGATTCGGGATCGGGACGGCCTGATCCTGGGCATCGTGTTCCTGGAGGACGTGATCGAGGAGCTGGTCGGAGAGGTGCACGACGCCACGAGGCGTCAGCGGTTCGCCGACTGAACCTCGTGCTCCGTCGACAGCTGGACGGACGCGTCGATGCTGCTGGTCGAGCCGAGCATCATCTGGAGCGCGGGGGGCAGGGTCTTCGGGATCTCGATCGACAGGTCGAGCCGATCGTGCCCCTCGCCGACCAGGTGCGGCGTGACCGAGACGTTGGTGCCCACGGGGTTCTGACCCGCGATGGCGAGGCTGCCCGAGACGGTGACGGGATCCTCGTCGCCCGCGCGACGGAGCACTACGGCCTCGGTGAGCGAGAAGGTCAGCTCGGGGCCGTCGGCGAGCCGGGCGTCGACCGTCGCCGCGGTGATCTCGCTCGAGCTGATCGTGATCCTGCCGCTGACCGTCACGCCGTGCTCGCTCAGCAGTTTGAGGCTCTCGGGCTTCGTGATGGTGAGGCCGGTGACCCGGTGCTCGGTCGCCGCCTGCTCGTCGAAGATGCCCGATCCGTTCTCGGCCCGCAGCGGGGGGCTGACGGAGTGCGACGGGGCCTGGGCCGCCGCGCAGCCGACGAGGCACAGGGGGACCGCGAGCGTCGCAGCCACCTTGGCACGGGACGTGCGCGCAGAACGACGCATCTCTCCTCTTTCTCTCCCGGTGGGACCGACTCAGGAAGCCTAGGCGGGCGAGGTGGGAGCGTGCTGAGCGCCGCTCCCGCACCCGGCCGAGGGGGCGGCCGCCGATGGACGGCGGTTCAGGCGGCGAGCAGCCGCTCGAGCTGAGCGCCGACGAGCGCGAACTCGATCAGGAACGCGTCGTGCCCGAACGGGGAGTCGATGCGGGTCGCGCGATCGCCGTCGAGGCTGCCCGGGGCGTGCTCCGCGATGAGGTCCTGGCCGTCGATCGTGAACAGCCGGTCGCTGGGGATCCCGAGCACCAGGGTCGGGAGCTCGAGCCGCTGCAGCGCAGCGGCGACGCCACCGCGCCCGCGGCCGACGTCGTGCGAGTTCATGGCCTGCACGAGGGCCACGTAGCTGCCGGCGTCGAAGCGGCGGGTGAACTTGTTGCCGTGGAAATCGAGGTAGGACTCGACCGCGAAGCGGCCGCCGCCGCCGAGCGGGCTGACCGCCGACTGCCAGGCGCGCCCGAAGCGCTCGTCGAGCTCGGTGTTGCTGCGGTAGTTGAGCAGCGCGAGCCGCCGAGCCGTGGCGAGGCCGTGGTGCGGGCCGACCCCGTCGGGCGCGTCGTAGTAGTTGCCGCCGCGGAAGGCGGGATCCGAGCGGATCGCCTCCAGTTGCACGAGGTTCAGGCCGATCTGGTCGGCGGTGGTCACCGGCGGGGCGGCGATCACCGCGAGGCGGTCGGCGCGATCCGGGTGGCTCAGCTGCCACTCGAGCGCGTGCATGCCGCCGACCGATCCGCCGATGACCGCTCGGAAGCGCGCGATGCCGAGCTCGTCGACGAAGCGTGCCGCGGCGTTCACCTGGTCCCGGATCGTGAGGTAGGGGAACCGGCCGCCCCACTCGCGTCCGCTCGGGTCGAGCGATGCGGGTCCGGTCGATCCCTGGCAGCCGCCGAGCACGTTCGGGGCGATGACGCAGTAGCGGTCGGTGTCGAGCGCCTTGCCCGGCCCGACGATCTCGGCCCACCAGCCGTCGGTCGGGTGCCCCGGACCCGCGGGACCGGCGAGGTGGCTGTCGCCCGTGAGCGCGTGGAAGACGAGGATCGCGTTGTCGCGCGCGGGGGTGAGCTCCCCGAAGATCTCGTAGGCGATGCGGGCGCCGGGCAGCGTATCGCCGGCCTCCGTGACGAAATCGCCGATCGGCAGGAACTTCCGGGAGCCGACGGGGTCGCCGTCGCGCCAGGCTCCCGAGATCGGCGGGCGTCCGATGAGGGCGCGCAGCTGCGCGTCGGTGATGAAGTCCGTCGGAAACGAGTCCTCGGGCGTCTGCCAGTCCATGTCCTCCATCCTGCCCGGGTTCCCGGGCGCGCGAGCGAATGTTACGCGTACGCTGGGCGGCATGACCGAGACGAACACCGCGACCGCCGTGCGCGAGCAGCTCGCCGCTCTGGAGGACCCCAGGGTCCGGGCCGTGAACGAGCGGCACGGGGACTCGCACGGGGTGAACCTCACGAAGCTGCGCGCGGTCGCGAAGGCCGCGGGCCGTGACGAAGCCGCGGCGGCCGAGCTGTGGTCGTCCGGGGACGTCGCGGCGCAACTCGTCGCGATCCTCATGCTGCGGCCCAAGGATCGCGACGCCGAGGGCTACGACGCCATGCTGCGCGAGGCCGGATCGCCGAAGGCGCACGACTGGCTGGTGGCCTACCTGGTCAAGAAGAGCCCGAGCGCCGAGCCGCTGCGGCAGCGCTGGATCGCGGATCCCGATCCGGTGGTCGCGAGCGCCGGATGGGCGCTGACGACCGAGCGCGTGGCGAAGCAGCCCGAAGGTCTCGATCTCGACGGGCTGCTCGACACGATCGAAGCCGAGATGCGCGATGCGCCCGACCGCCTGCAGTGGGCGATGAACTCCTGCCTCGGTGAGATCGGGATCCGGGACGCGAGCCGGCGTGCGCGAGTGCTCGACATCGGCGAGCGCCTCGGCGTGCTCGAGGACTATCCCACGCCGCCCGGATGCGTCTCGCCCTACGTGCCGATCTGGGTGCCCGAGATCGTGCGGCGGAACGAGAGCTGACGCTCAGCGGGCGTCGCGCAGGGCGTCCACGGGTTCGATCCTGGCGGCCTTGAGCGCCGGGTAGGCCCCGGCTGCCAGACCGACGAGGGCTCCCAGGAGCACGCCGACGGGAGCCGCCCAGGGCGCGATCGTCGGAGTCCACTCCTGCACGAGGCAGACACCGAGCATCGCGAAGAGCCCGATCGCGACGCCGATGAGCCCGCCCAGCACGCCCGTGGTGAGCGACTCCAGGATGAACTGCCGCGCGATGTCCCGGGTGCGAGCGCCGAGCGCGCGCCGGAGGCCGATCTCGCCGCGCCGCTCCGAGACGGAGAGCAGGGTCACGTTGGCGATGCCCACACCACCGCCCAGCAGCGCTACGCCGCCGATGATGACGAAGATGACGTTGATGTCGGACTCGACGCTGCCCTGCAGCTCGCTGCCGGACTGCGGCGCCGCCACCTTGAAGGTCTTGGGAGCGTTCGGATCGAGCGCGATCGGTGCCTGCCGGGCGACCACCGGTCCCGCCCCGACGGCGATCCGGATATCGAGGCTCTCGGGGGCGGTGAGCCCGAGCGCGGCTCGCGCCGTGCGCGCGGGCACGATGACGGAGTCGAGCGTGGCCTCGCGGGCGCCGACGCGATCCATGATCCCGATCACCGTGTAGGCGCGGCCGTCGATGAAGATCGCCGGCTGACCGCTCACGCGGTTCACGCCGAGCTGCTTCGCGGCCTTCGAGCCGAGCACGGCGACCCGATCGCCGCGCTCGTCGTGGCCCGAATCGAAGAACCGGCCCGTGCGGATGTGCCCCTGCACGACGTCGATGTAATCGCCGGACGCGGCGATGACCGGCGGCGGCGCCTGCGAGGCTTCGGCGGGGTCGTGGACCTCGACGGCCTCGACCGTCGGGGTGTTCGGCAGCTTCGCGTAGACCGAGGCGGCTTCGACGCCCGCGAGGCCGCTCACGCGATCGGCGGCGTCCCAGGGGATCCGGCTCTGGGCGCGCTCCTTGCCGCCCGCGGCCTTCGCGGTGCCGGGCTCGACCGTCACCCGGGTCGCCGCGACGGAGTCGAACTGCTGCGAGATCTGGCCCGCGGCGGTCTGGGAGAGGCCGATGGTGACGATGAGCGAAGCGATGCCGAGCACCGTTCCGATCAGCGTGATCGCGAGCCGGGACGGCCGCGATCCGATTCCCTCGAGCGATTCGTGCGCGAGGTCGCGCCAGTGCAGTCCGGTGTGCGCCCAGCGCGCGGGGCGTCGTCGGGGGAAGCCGAACCGTCGCTGGCGTCGCCCCTCGCGCCCGGTGCGCCCGTCGCGGGCCGCGCGGGGGCTCACGCGAGCTCCGAGAGGCGGCCGTCGCTGATGCGGACGCGGCGACGGGCCGCATCGGCGACCGCGGAGTCGTGCGTGATCATGACGATCGTCAGACCGTCGGCGCCGAGCTCCGAGAAGAGCCGCAGCACGGCCTCGGAGTTCTCCCGGTCGAGGTTGCCGGTCGGCTCGTCCGCGAGCAGCAGACGGGGCGAGGTGCTCACGGCCCGCGCGACGGCGACGCGCTGCCGTTCGCCGCCGGACAGGGTCGCGGGGGAGAACCCGACCCGGTGCGCGAGGCCGACCCGATCGAGCGCCTCGCGCGCGAGCCGCTCGCGGTCGTTCGGATCCACGCCGGCGTAGACGGTGGCCAGCATCACGTTCTCGAGGACGCTGCGCGTGGGCATGAGGTGGAACGACTGGAACACGAAGCCCAGCGCCCGCCCGCGGAGCGCCGCGCGCTCGTCCTCGGTGAGCTCCGAGGTATCGATGCCCTCGAAGCGGAAAGCGCCGCTGCTCGGCCGGTCGAGCAGGCCGAGGGTGTTGAGCATCGTGGATTTGCCGGAGCCCGAGGGGCCGACGATCGCGAGGAAGTCGCCGCGCTCGAGCACGAGATCGACCCCGCGCAGCGCCTGCACCGCGGGCGGCCCGGGGAAGAGCCGGGTGACGTCGGCGAGCTCCACGATGGGGCCCGCGAAATCGGGATCGCCGACCGTCGTCGGCCGCTCGGTGCGCCGCTGCTCGCGGGCGCGCTTCGCCGCGCGGGCCCGAGCGCGCGAGCGGACGCGTCGATCCTCCGCGTTCTCGAGGATCACCGGCCGACCACGACCTTGGCGCCCGCCTTGATCCGGGGATCCGAGGAGCTGATCTCGACGTAGCCGTCGGCCGCGAGTCCGGCCTTCACCGTCACGGTGGCGGTCTCGTCGGTGCGATCCTTGCCGTTCTGCTTCGACGAGACGAGGAGCTCGACCCGGTTCTCGCCGCCGGAGCCCGTCGACAGCGCCGCGATGGGGACGCTGAGCACCTCGCCCTTGGTGGACGCCACCGGGATCTTGAGCCGTACGTTGGTGCCGCGCAGCTGCTCGATCTGCTCGGAGGTGAGCTTGCCGGGGTCGAGGAACACGGTGTAGCGGTCGCTCGACTTCGGGGCTTCGCCGCCCGAGCCGCTGCTGTCCCCGCCGCCGGATCCGGCATCGGCGGACGCGGAACCGTTCTGACCCGAGCCCTCGGGCTTCGTGCCGGGCTTGTCGATCCGGGTCACGGTGGCCTTCAGCTCGGCACCGCCCGCCGGGGCGAACGTGGCCGGGAGACCCTTCGAGAGCAGCTCGGCGTCCTGCTTCGCGACGGTGCCCGTGACCGTGAGCGTCGCGCCGGACACCGTCATCGCGGTGCCCTGGAGCACGTCGCCGCGCTTCACCCGGACCTCGTCGACGCGCCGGGGCAGGCTGCTGAGGAACAGCACCTCGGCCGAGGGCATGGTCGGCATCGCCGCCTCCTGCGCCTTCACGAGCGATTCGCGCGCCTTCTCGAGCTCGGCGGCGGCGGAATCGACCCCGGCCTGCTCCGCGCGCACGTCCTTCGACTTGGCCTCGATCGCCTGCGACAGGGTGACCTGGGCCTGGGTGAGCGCGAGCTCCGCGTTGCGGACGCCCGACTCCGCGTCGGTCGCTCCCTGCGCGCTGTCGGGCACGACGGGGGCGGGGTAGCCGAGCCGCTCGTAGAGCGCTCCGATCGCGTTCGAGGTGTCGCCCTCGAAGACGTTGTTCGAGGTGTCGCCCGCCGACAGGCCGAGCGCGGTCAGCGCCTGCTTGAGCTGGAGCACGTCGGGTCCGCGCTGGCCGATGCTCATGCTGCGGTACGCGGGGAGCTCCCCGGCGAGCACGATGACCGGGCGTCCCGCGATCTCGAGGGCGATGTCGCCGGCCTTGAGGATCTTGCCCGACTGGGGGACCTGCCCGGTCACGACGGCGCGCTCGGAGAGGCCGGCCGCGTCGATCTGCGCGTCGACGGCGTCGGCGTAGGTCACCTCGCCGCGGCTCACGACGGTGTTCTCGATCTTGCGCTCCTCGATCGGAGCGGTGACCGGGCCGGCCTTCGGCGGAGCGGCGCGTGCGGCGAGCTCCGCCGGGGACACGATGAACTGCATGAGTACGACGCCCGCGAGGAGCGAGAGCACGGCCACGCCCGCGATGAGCGCGACGAGGCGGGATCCCGTCCACGGGCCCGAGAACCAGCGGCGCAGGCGGCCGGGACGCGCGGCGTCGGTGCCGTCTGCCGTTGCGGCGTCAGCACCCGGTGAATCCGCGTCGGCGGCACCGGCGGCACCTGGCTCTTCGGGCTCGCCCGCGAGCACCCGCGAGAACTCGTCGCTCCCGCCGACCTCTTCGTGCTGTTCCGCTGAATTCCTCTGCTTCCGACTCCGCACGACTACTTCTTCTTCACGCCGTACTGGGCGACGAGCGCCTTGAGCTGCTTCTCGTGCTCGTCGACGAACTTCTGCTCGGCCTTCAGGTTCAGCGCGGCGGCCTTGTCGTCGTACTGCACCTTCTCGGCGCAGGTGATGTCGGCGACGGCGACCTCGATCTCGCGCTCCTGGAACTTCTTCTTCTCGGCCTTGCTGGGCTCTTTCCACTCGCCGCTGTCGTCGGTGGGCTGGCCCTGGGACATGGCCTCGTTCCACTCGTCGTTGAGCTTCGACTGGGCGTCGTTCCGCTTCGCGGCGTCCGAGAAGCCGGCCTTGCTCATGCAATCGGCCCACTTGCGATCGAGCGCGTCGAGCGCGTCATTGTTCTCGTACTGCTTCTGCCAGAATTCATCGACGGACTTGAGCAGCTCGGCGTACGCCGGATCCTTGCTCGCGGCCTCGTAGCTCTGCTCGCCCTGCACCTCGTGCTGGGCCTTGCCCTGGCAGCCGGCCTTCTTCCAGTCGTACGGAACCGGCTCGGCGCCGTCCCCCTCCTCCATCGCGGCCATCTCTTCGGCGGTGGGCTGCGGGCCGTAGAGCGTCTCGGAATAGGCCATCTGCTCGGACTCGCTCAGCGACTCGAGGTACTTCTGGTTCGGGTCGGCCGGCGGCTGGTCCTGGTTCTGCTCGTCGATGCTCTGCTGCCAGGGGGAATCGATGATCCCGTAGCCGTACTGCTTGGCGAACTCCATCGTGCCCATCTGCGGGCCCTCGTCGTCCTCGGGGTTGAACACCGTGCCGCCCTGGTAAGGAGCCGGCTTGTACTCGAAGCCCTCCTTGGTCATGCACTCGGCGATGACCTTCTCCATCTTCTTGTGGTCCGCCTCCATGCGGTCCTCGGTCCAGGCCGACTCGTCGTAGAGCGCCGACAGGTACTTGGCGAGCGGACCCTCCTCCGGCTCGTTCTTCTTCTTGCCGTCGCCGGAGCAGCCGGCGAGCGCGAGGGTCGCCGCGAGTGCGGCGGCGATGGCGATGGTGGCGCGGGTCATGGCGGCCTCGTTCCTGGGGTGCGTCATGTCGGAAGGGGGACCGGCTGCCGGGAACGGCGGGCGATCATCGCGCAAAAGTATCACGGTGAATGATGCGGAAAGGCCGAAATTCGGTGCCGAATACTCAGGATATTAGTATTCGTGACCGAATTGTGAATATCGCACGAAATTAGGTGTCGCCCGTCATCTATCCCGGTGGCGAATCATTCGGAAAAGCAGAAGGGCCCGGATCCCTCTCGATTCGAGAGCGACCCGGGCCCATCTGGGACCGAGACCGGTTACGCGGTCGCGCGCGCCTCCGAGACCGCGGCGCGGGCCGCCGCGAAGCCGGCCTCGAGGTCGGCCTTGAGGTCGTCGACGTTCTCGATGCCGACCGACAGTCGGACGAGGCCCGGCGTGACGCCCGCGGTGAGCTGCTGCTCGGGCGTGAGCTGCGAGTGCGTCGTGGACGCCGGGTGGATGATCAGGCTGCGGACGTCGCCGATGTTGGCCAGGTGGCTGAACAGCTCGACGTTCTCGACCAGTGCCTTGCCCGCGTCGACGCCGCCCTTCAGCTCGAACGAGAGCACCGCGCCGACGCCCTTGGGTGCGTAGCGGTTCGCCGCCGCGTACCAGGGGCTCGTCGGCAGACCCGCGTAGTTGACGCTCGCCACGTCGGGGTGGTTCTCCAGCCACTCCGCGATCTCCTGCGTGTTCTGCACGTGGCGCTCGATGCGCAGCGACAGGGTCTCGATGCCCTGGATCAGCAGCCACGCGCTGTTCGGCGCGATCGCCGAGCCGAGGTCGCGCAGCAGCTGCACGCGCGCCTTGATGATGTAGGCGAGGCCGTCGCCCACCGCAGCGGTGTACGAGGCGCCGTGGTACGAGGGATCCGGCTCGGTGAGCCCCGGGAAGCGCTCGACGTTCTCCGACCACTTGAACGTGCCGCCGTCGACGATGATGCCGCCGAGCGTCGTGCCGTGGCCGCCCAGGAACTTCGTCGCCGAGTGGATCACGAGGTCGGCGCCGTGCTCGAACGGGCGGATCAGGTACGGGGTCGCGATCGTGTTGTCGACGATCAGCGGGACGCCGTTCTCGTGCGCGATGTCGGCGACGGTACGGATGTCGAGGATGTTGATCTTCGGGTTGCCGATCGTCTCGGCGAAGAACGCCTTCGTGTTCGGGCGCACCGCGCGCTGCCACTCGGCCGGATCGTCCTGATTCTCGACGAAGGTGACCTCGACGCCGAGCTTCGCCAGCGTGTACTTGAACAGGTTGTAGGTGCCGCCGTAGATCGAGCTCGACGAGACGAAGTGATCGCCGGCCTGCGCGATGTTGAGGATCGCGAAGGTCGCCGCCGCCTGACCGCTGGCGAGCAGCAGCGCGCCGGTGCCGCCCTCGAGCGCCGCGAGACGCTCCTCGACGACGGCCTGCGTGGGGTTCATGATCCGGGTGTAGATGTTGCCGAACTCGGCCAGCGCGAAGAGATTCTTCGCGTGGTCGGTGCTGTCGAAGACGTACGACGTCGTCTGGTAGATCGGCACGGCCCGCGAGTTGGTGGTCGGATCGGGCTGCGCGCCCGAGTGGACCTGCTTGGTCTCGAAATGCCAGGCGGCGGAATCGGTCATGAGAGGCTCCCCTTTTGGATCGGTTGGGGAGAGCGTACGGAGTCGGCGCCGCAGGAGGGAAGCCTCCCGGACACCGGGCGTAACAGGCGCGATAGGCTGCACAGCGGGCCGGCAGCGGCCGAACACGAGGGAGGCCGGCATGGCGGAGCGGCGCGTAGTGGTGACGGGCGCGAGCTCGGGGATCGGAGCCGCGACCGTGCGGCGGTTCGCCGAGCTCGGCTGGCAGACAGTCGCGATCGCGCGGCGCGAGGACCGCCTGCGTGCGCTCGCCGCCGAGACCGGGGCGCACCCGATCGTGTGCGACGTCACCGACGAGGCGCAGGTCGCCCGCATGGCCGCCGAGGTGGCCGAGACGGGCGGCGCGACCGGGCTGGTGAACAACGCGGGCGGCGCGCTCGGCACCGAGTCCGTCGAGCGCGCGCTGAACGAGGACTGGCGGCGCATGTTCGAGGTCAACGTGATCGGTCTGCGCACCGTCACGGCCGCGCTGCTGCCCGTGCTGCGCGACGGCGCCCGAGCCGGCCTCGACGCCGACGGCGCGGGCTGGGCATCGATCCTCAACCTCACCTCGACCGCGGGGCACGCCGCCTACCCGGGCGGCGGCGGGTACAACGCCGCCAAGTACGCGGCGCACGCCGTCACCGAGGTGCTGCGGCTCGAACTCGCGGGCGAGCCGATCCGCGTGATGGAGCTCGCGCCCGGACTCGTGCACACCGAGGAGTTCACCCTCAACCGCCTGCGCGGCGACGCCGCGGCCGCGGCGAAGCCCTACGAGGACGTCATCCCGCTCGCGCCCGAGGACGTCGCGCGGGTGCTCGTCGGCGCGTTCGAGCAGCCGCCGCACGTCAACCAGGACCTCATCGTGATCCGGCCGGTCGCGCAGTCGAGCGTGTTCCACACCCACCGCGGGCCGCTGGTGCCGAAGGCGGAGGCATGAACATGGCCATGAACCTCGCGGAGCTCGCCGACAACGGCTACCTGGCGCGCGACTGGGCCGAGGCCCTCGAACCGATGGGCGACCGCCTCGCGGAGCTCGGACGGTTCCTCAACGCGGAGCGCTCGGACGGGCAGCAGGTGCTGCCCGCGGGCGACCGGATCCTGTCGGCCTTCCAGCGGCCGCTCGCCGACGTGCGCGTGCTCATCGTCGGGCAGGACCCCTACCCGACGCCCGGGCACCCGATCGGGCTCTCCTTCGCGACGGCGCCCGACGTCCGGCCGATCCCGCGCAGCCTGCAGAACATCTACAAGGAGATGCGCGAGGACCTCGGTATCGAGCCCGCGCCCCACGGAGATCTCTCGGCCTGGGCCGACCACGGGGTCATGCTGCTGAACCGGGTGCTGACCGTGCGCGCCGGCACCCCGGCGTCGCACCGCGGCAAGGGGTGGGAAGCCTTCACCGAGCACGCGATCCGCGCGCTCGTCGCCCGAGGCGGTCCGCTCGTCGCGATCCTCTGGGGCAACGACGCTCGCTCGCTCGGCCCGATGCTCGGCGACGTGCCGCGGATCGAGAGCCCGCACCCGTCGCCGCTGTCGGCGTCGCGCGGCTTCTTCGGCTCGAAGCCGTTCAGCCGTGCGAACGCGGCGCTCGAAGCGCAGGGCGCCGCGCCCGTCGACTGGCGGGTGGATCCGGCCGCCGGTTGAGCCGGCGCGCTCGCTAGTGCCCGCCGCCCGTGTAGGCGCCGAGCACCGCGAGCCGCTCCAGGTGCGACGCGAGCGCGAAGCGCGGATCGATACCCGCGTCGGCCGGCGACGAACCGGTCGCGAGCGCGGCCGCGAACTCGCCGAGGCGCGGCGAGAACTTGAAGCCGTGGCCCGACAGGCCGGCGATCGTCACCACGCGTCCGCTCGCGTTCACGTCGACGACCGGCAGGCGATCGGGCGTGTAGGCGCAGTGGTGCACGCTCTGACGCACCGGCTCGGGGTTGATGCCGTCGAACAGTTCGGCGGCCCGCTGCCCGATCTTGATGAGCTCCTCGCGGGTGTGCGACGTCGGCACCTCGGAGGGGTCGCGGAACACGGGCCACTCGGGGTTCGTGCACGCCTTGAACGCGTAGCCGTCGAAGCTCGGAGCGCCGAAGAAGTGCACGGGGCCCGAATCGCGCAGGAACGCCGGGAACCGCTCGGGCGCGAACGCATCGGGGTCGCGCGGCATGAACCAGGTGAGCCCCAGCACCTGCAGGCGCAGCAGGTCGTGCAGCTCGGGCGAGAGGCGCCCCGACCACGATCCGGACGCCACCACGACGGTGTCGGCCAGCCAGGATCCCTGGGTGGTGCGCACGACCACGCCGTCCGCGCGCTCCTCGATCCCGAGCACGGCGGTGTTGAAGAGCAGGCGCGCGCCGTTCCGCTCGGCGATGTCGAGGGCGCTCATCACGGCGACCTCGGGGCGGAGCCCGCCGCCGTGCGCGTCGAGCAGGCCGATGTCGCCGTCCTGGACGAGGTGCTGGGGGTACTCGCGACGCAGCTCCTCGGTCGTGAGGGTGCGGTGCGGGATCCCGAACTCCTGCACCGTGCCCAGCGCGGTGACGAGATCGGGGAAGCCCTCGGGTGCGATGCTCAGGCAGCCGGCCTCCAGGTAGATGCTGCGGCCCGACTCGCGTTCGAGTTCGCGCCACAGATCGCGCGAGCGCTGGATCATCCCGACGTAGGTGCCGCCCTCGTGCACCGCGGTGCGGAACACGCGGGATTCGCCCGCGTAGGAGCCGTGCGAGTGCACGCGCCCGTACTGCTCGATGCCGACGACATCGATGCCCTCGCGCTTGCTCAGCTGCCACAGGGCCATCGAGCCCACCGTGCCCGCGCCGATGACGACGACGTTGGTCTTCTGCAGGTCCATTCGTTCCTTCTTCTCTGCTGCTCGGGTCGCTGTTCGGTTCGTCCGGCCGGGCTCAGGCGAGCGCGGGCTCGTCCCAGAGCTTCAGCTTCGTGCCGATGCCGCGCTCGACCGCGTTGCGGTACACGCGGGTGGCCCATGCGACGTCCTCGACCGGCATGCCGCCGACCGAGTAGATGAAGATCTCGTCGTCGTTCGTGCGGCCAGGGGTGTCGCCGTCGATGATCTCGCCGAGGTCCTCGAACTGTTCGGGAGTCATGCGTCCGTCACGCACGCGGTCGACGAGGTGCATGCCCCAGATGCCGACGACGTCGTGGGCGTTGCCCGGGATCTCGGACGCCCAGGCCTGGTAGATGCTCCTCGCGTCGGCGACGTGCCGGGCCTTGCGAACGAGCGACTCCTCGACGCCGAGGTGCGCCGAGCAGAGCACGAGCGCGCCGGGCTTCACCCAGGCCTCCTCGACGGTGGGGTAGTTCTCGGTGCCGGAGGGGCTGGGGATCGCGATGCTGACGATGTCGCAGTCCTCGACCGCGCCCCGCAGCGAGTCCACCTGCTCGATGGTGGTGAGCTGCGGGAACTGCTGCTGCGCCCAGGCGATGTAGGCGTCGATGCTGCCCTGGCTGCGACCGAATACGCGGATCGTGTCGATCCCGGGGCGCACTGCGATGAGGGCTTCGAGCGAGGTGCGGTTCATCGGGCCGGGGCCCGCGATTCCGACGACGTGCGCGTCCTCGCGGGCGAGGTGACGGGCGCCGATGCCCGGGATCGCGCCGGTGCGGTAGGCGCTGAGGAGGTTCGCCGACATGTGCGCGAGCGGGGCGCCCGTGTCCTTGTCGTTGAGGGTGAACATGAGGATCGAGCGGGGGAGGCCGAGCTTGCGGTTCTCGGTGTTGGAGCCGTACCACTTGCAGCCGGCCATCTGGAAGCTGCCGCCGAGGTATGCGGGCATCGCCATGAAGCGGCGGTCGGGGCCGTCGAGGGGCATCCCCGCGAAGGGCGACTCCTTGGGGAAGTAGATCTGGGCGCCGTGCAGGTCGTTCTCGATGCCGGCCATGCGGTAGTCGCCGCGCTTGAACTCGACGAGCATCTCGCTCATGGTGTCGACGCACGAGGCCATGTCGGTCACGCCGGCGGCGATCATGTCGGGTTCCGACAGGTAGAGGAATTCGATGGCGGTGTTCGGCACGGCGGTGTGTCCCTTCGGGTCTGGTCTCGATGTCCCGCCGGGCGGTGCCCGAGCGGCGACGGAGGCGCTTCAGCCTAAGACTATCCAATTGGATAGTCAAGGGTGCGCGTGCGGATTCGGGCTGGGAATCCGAGGGATCCGGCTGCGGCTCAGCGCCGCGCGGCGTCGGCGATCAGCGCGCGGATCCGGCTCAGCGCCGCACCGGCGTTCTCGGGCAGCACCAGCTGCTTGAAGACGATGCCGTCGAGCGCGAACCAGATCAGTTCGGCGAGCTCGGGATCCTCGACGCCGAGCCGCGCCAGTTGGCGCGTGATCGCGTCGTGGTAGGCGCCGTAGTGGCGCTCCGCGAGCGAGCGAAGCTCGGGGCGCCTGCGCGACTCGAGCAAGAGCTCGTACTGGAACGACTGGATCTCGCTGTCGCGGTCGGCCAGCGACTCGATGCCGGCGGCGAACGCGTCGACGGTGAGGCCGCTCTCGAGCATGTTCGAGCCGCGCAGGCTCTCGTCGATCGCGAACTCCATGGCCTCGGCGATGAGTTGATCGCGGCTGCCGAAGTGGTGCCGGACCAGGCCGTGCGACACCCCCGCCTCGGCCGCGACGGCGCGATAGGTGAGCGCGCGCAGGCCGCCCGAGGCGACCACCACGATGGTGGCGTGCAGCAGGGCGGTGCGGCCGGAGGCATCGTTCATGCGTTCGAGCGTAGCGGTGGCGCGACGTCATCCGGCTCGAGGGACGAGCCGCAGGATCCTGCGGCTCGTCCCTCGAGCCGGATGATGAGGGGCGCGGAGCTCAGCGCTCGTCGACGACGCCGATGAGCTCGGTGCCGTAGGCGCCCGGCTCGGTGCCGTGGCCGATCTGCCGGTAGATCTCGGGCTTGCGACGCCGGAGAGAGAGACCCCAGACGACGCCGACGATGCCGGCCAGGACCACGATGATCGGGAGCACGTACGTGCCGAACGTGGGCTCCTTCTGCCCGAGCTGCACGTGGAAGTTCGCGATGATCATGACGAACACCCAGGCGAGCAGGAGGCCAGAGACGAGCGGCGCCACGATCGTCGTCCACGCGCCGAGCCCGCGGCGATCCCTGCGGAAGAATCCGATGACCGCGGCCGCGATGACCGCCATGAGGAGCACGAGGCCCATGGCGCCCGTGTTGGTGAGCCAGGTGAACATGGTGAGCACCGGGTAGAGGAAGCTCTGCTCGCCGAGCGCCGCGGCACCGCCGAACACCTCGCCCGAGAAGATGAAGCCGATCGTGACGACGAGCGCGATGACGGTCTGCGCGACCGAGCCGGCCCACGGAGCGCCGTGCTTCGAGGTTCCCGCGAACCAGGTGGGCAGCACGCCCTCGCGGCCGAGCGAGAAGAAGTAGCGGGCGACCGCGTTGTGGAACGACTGCAGCGAGGCGAAGAGGCTCGTGAGGAACAGGATGTTCATGATGTCGACGAAGATCACGCTGACGTGGCTGTTCATGAACACGAACATCAGGTCGGGGCCCGATTCCTGCGACTTCGCGACGATGTTCGACGGGCCGATGCCGACCGAGAACGCCCACGCGCTGAACGCGTAGAAGAGACCGATGATCGCGACGGCGGCGTAGGTCGCCCGCGGCACGGTACGCTTCGGGTCCTTCGCCTCCTCGCCGTAGATCGCGGCGCCCTCGAAGCCCATGAACGCCGCGACGCCGAAGACGAGCACGATGCCGAGCGAGGGGCCGAAGAGCTCCGCCGGGTTCAACGTGGTCGCGGTGACGCCCTCGGGCGCGACAGCGAGCGAGACGACGTCGAACACGATCACGACGAGGAACTCGAGGGCGACGAGCACGCCGAGCACCTTCGCCGAGAAGTCGATGCGGTTCACGCCGAGCACGCCGACGACCACGATGCAGAGCAGGATCCACAGCCACCAGGGCGACGAGAATCCGAACTTGGCCTCGAGGAACATCGAGAGCTGGAAGCCGAAGAGGCCGTACACGCCGATCTGCATCGCGTTGTACGAGACGAGCGCGATGAGCGAGGCGCCGACGCCGATCGGGCGGCCGAGGCCCTGCGAGATGTAGGCGTAGAACGCGCCCGCGTTGGTGATGTAGCGGCCCATGGCGGTGTAGCCGACCGCGAACACGGTGAGGATCACCGCGATCACGACGAAGCCGAGCGGGACGCCGAGGGAGCCGGTTACCGCGAAGGAAGTGGTGACGCCGCCCGCGACCACGGTGAGCGGTGCGGACGCGGCGATGATCATCAGCGTGATCGACGGGACGCCGAGCGTCCGGCGGCTGAGCCCCGGATCGTGCGTCGCCGGGGCGTCGGTGGTTGAAGCGGTCATGAGCAGGTCATCCTTCCCGCGCGCAGCGTCTTCGTCGCGCGCCGGCGTCGTCGCCGATGAGGTTCGAGTGCCCCCGAGTCTAGGAAGGGCGCGAAGGCAGGGCCTGGTCGCTGCGCGCACAGGCCATGTCCGAAAGCGCTCAGCTTCAAGTAATCCGGTTCCCGGCCGTCCGACGGTGCTCCGCGGGGCGGCCGGAGCGGCTCAGGCGCTCGCCGCGAACGCCGCGCGCACCTCGTCGTGGGGCAGGGCGAAGCTCTCGTGCCCGTCTCGCCCGACGGTGTCCTCGGCGGCCGCCAGCGCGTTGAGCACGGCCTCCTCGGTCGCCTCGACGACGGCCGTGTAGAAGGGGTCGATCCGCCCCCAGGCGAGGTGCGAGAGATGCTCGACGTCGGGGCCCTCGGTGCTCATGCGCGAGCCGAGGGCCCCCGCGTTCGCCGTCGAGAACGCGAGGAAGATGTCGCCCGAGAAGTGGCTGCCCGTGGTGCCGGTGCGCGCGAGACCGAGCGGGACCCGGCGCGCGAGCGCCGCGCACTGGTCCGGGAGGAGCGGGGCGTCGGTCGCGACGATCGCGATGACGCTGCCCGCGCCGGCGACCGCGCGGGCGCCGGGGCCGGCCTCGCGCTCGAACCAGCCGCTCGTCTCCATCGGGTTCGGCGCCTGCGAGTCCCGGCCGAGCGGGCGGCCCGCGACGCGGAGCTCCGAGCGGCTGCCGAAGTTCGCCTGCAGCAGCACGCCGACCGTCCAGCGCCGATCGCAGATCCGCACCACGCGCGAGGCGGTGCCGGTGCCGCCTTTGAAGCCGTAGCAGTTCATGCCCGTCCCGCCGCCGACGTTGCCCTCGGCGACCGGGCCGCCGCTCGCCGCGTCGAGCGCCGCCGTCGCGTGCTCGGGGCGCACGTGCTCCGCGTTGATCGAGTTGAGGTAGCCGTCCCAGGTCTCGCCGACGACGGGGAGCATCCACGCCGCGGCGCTGCCCGGGTGGTGCTCGGCCATCCAGCGATCGATCCCGGAGTGCACGGCGCCGACGGAGTGCGAGTTGGTGATCCCGATCGGGGTCTGGAACTGGCCGGACTCCTCGATCCAGCTGCGGCCGGTGAGCTCGCCGTTGCCGTTGAGCACCGCGACACCCGCCGCGCAGGGGAGGCCCGCGTGCTCGCGCCCGCGGGGGAGGATCGCCGTCACCCCGGTGCGGGCGGGCGCCGGTCCGTCGGACACGATCGTGCTGAAGCCGACCTCGAGGCCGGGAACGTCGGTGATCGCGTTCCATCGGCCGGGTTCGCCGTCGAACGGGACGCCCAGGTCCCGTGCGCGGATCGCGATGCCGGCTTGCTCGTCAGCGCTGAGCGAGTCTTCAAACATTGTTCAATCCTATCGTTTGTGTTTACACTACCCAAAGGATTCACGAATCGGAAAAGTTCTGATCAACGTTCAGCAACTCGCGGATCTCGCAGCATCGGACAAAGGAGTCGCCCTCATGACCGCCTCAACATCGCACTCGTCGCAGGCCCCGGAGGCGGGGTCGGGCGGGCGTCTCGCGACCGGCCGCCTCGGCACGTGGGACATCGTGTTCTTCGTGATCTCGGCGGCCGCGCCCCTCACCGTGATCGCCAGCGGCGCGATCACCTCGTTCCGCATGGGCGGCATCGGCGCACCCGGCGCGATCCTCTTCTGCGCGGTCGTGCTCATCTTCTTCGCGCTCGGCTTCACCGCCATGTCGAAGAGCGTGCGCAACGCGGGCGCCTTCTACGCCTACGTCTCGCGCGGGCTCGGAAAGCCGTTCGGTCTCGGCGTCTCCTCCGTCACGGTCTTCGCCTACATCTCGCTCGTGATCTCGTTCTACGGGTTCATCGGCTTCTTCGCGCAGTTCACCTTCAAGGAGCTGCTGCACATCGACCTGCCCTGGGGCGTCTGGTCGCTCATCGCCGTCGCGATCGTCGCGTTCCTCGGCTACCGCAAGATCGACGTCGGGGCGAAGGTGCTCGCGGTGCTGCTCACGCTCGAGGTCGCGATCCTGCTCGTGCTCGCCTTCGCGGCGATGGCGAACGGCGGCCCCGAGCCGTGGAGCCTCGCCTCGTTCGAACCGAAGAACGTGTTCTTCGCCACCGGCGCGGGCGCGCTGTTCGTGATGGGCTTCGGCGCCTACCTCGGGTTCGAGAGCACCGCCATCTACGCCGAGGAGGCGAAGCAGCCGGAGCGCACCGTGCCGCGCGCCACCATCATCGCGGTCGCGTTCCTCGGGGTCTTCTACGCCTTCACCTTCTGGATCCTCACCGTCGCATTCGGGGCGAACGGCGTCGTCGAGATGGCGCGCAGCGACGCGTTCGAGACGATGGTGATCGAGGGCACCGGCAACCTGGCCGGGGCGTGGGCGGCGTTCGTCATGAAGATCCTCATCGTCACGAGCTTCTTCGCCTGCGTGCTGTCGTTCCACAACGCCTGCACCCGCTACCTGTTCTCGCTCGGTCGCGAGGGGCTGCTGCCGCGCGTGCTCGGCCGCACCAGCCGCAGCACCCAGTCGCCCGCCGTGGCGAGCCTGACCCTGAGCGCGTTCTCGGCGCTCGGCGTGCTCATTGCCATCGTGCTGAACGCCGACCCGTTCCTCGGCCTCGCGCTCTGGACCTACGCGACCGGCGTGCAGGGACTCGTGTTCGCTCAGGCGGTGACCGCCATCGCCGTCGTCTGGTACTTCGTGAAGGACCGCCGCGGGCACAGCGTCTGGCGGGTGACCGTCGCGCCGATCCTCGGGGCGATCGGGCTCGTCGTCGGATTCATCCTGATCGCCACGAACTTCGACGTGGTCACGAGCCTCGAAGGGCCGATCAACCAGATCCTCCTGCTGCCCACCCCCATCCTCTTCATCGGCGGGATCATCGTCGCGCTCGTGCTGAAGGCCCGCAAGCCCGACTACTACGCCGGGCTCACCGAGTCGGTGCGCGTCGTGCCGGTCGACGAGGTCGCGGAGTCCGCAGGTGAGCGCGATTCCATCGGGGCCCGCTCCGAGCAATAGGCTGGGCCTGTGAATGCGACCGCGCGACGACGCCATGAACGACGGGATGAGATCATCCGCGCGTTCTGGCGCGTCGCGCGGTCGCGGCCGCGTCGCGCGATCAACGTGCGGGCGGTCGCGGCCGAGGCCGAGATGAGCCCGGCCAACGTGCTGCACTATTTCTCGACGCTCGACGAACTGCAGATGACCGCGGTCGCGGGCGCTCGCGAGGAGTTCGTCGAGCAGCGCAGACGCGTGCTCGACCTGCCGGTCACCGCGACCGAGCGCATCTACGCCATGATCGAGGCCGGTGTGCCCGACACCATCAGCGACGAGCTGCGCCAGGTGTACGAGAGCGTGGCGATCCTCGCCGAGCACTCCAAGTACATCGCCGAGCACCGCGCCCTCAACGAGCGCCAGGTGATGCTCTACCGCACCCTCGTCGAGATCGGCGCGGGCGTCGGGGAGTTCGAGCTCGCCTCGCCCCCGGGGACCATCGCCCGCAACCTCGTCGCGCTCGAGGACGCCTACGACCTCTACCCGCTCATCGGCGACCTGACGCCGCGCGAGGAGTGCCGGGAGGCGGTGCGGAGCTACGCCGAGCTCGCGCTGGGGATCCCGCCCGAGCGGCGTCCCGGATACGTCGCGGACTGAGGCCGTCGGTCGTCGCTCGCAGTTCGCGCGCGCACGCGGAAGGGGCCGGGACGCAGATGCGTCCCGGCCCCTTCCGCGTGCGCCGGGCCTACAGCGTGTTGCCGAGCTTGAAGCCCTTCTCGCCCTCGTCGTCGCGGGTGTACGAGAACCCGTCGGCGCCGATGGTCACTGCCATCTCGCTGTCGTCGGTGCGGGCGACGACGGGCTGCGGGTTGCCGTCGAGGTCGAGCACGAGCGAGGCGTCGGTGTACCACGAGGGCACGACCGGGTTGCCCCACCAGTCACGGCGCTGGTTGTCGTGCACGTCCCAGGTGACGACCGGGTTGTCGGGATCGCCCGTGTAGTAGTCCTGGGTGTAGACCTCGACGCGGTGGCCGTCGGGATCGCGCAGGTACAGGTAGAACGCGTTCGAGACGCCGTGGCGGCCCGGGCCGCGCTCGATGCTGTCCGACTTGCGCAGGGCGCCGAGCTTGTCGCAGATCGCGAGGATGTTGTGCTTCTCGTGCGTCGCGAAGCAGACGTGGTGCATGCGGGGGCCGTCGCCGCCCGTCATCGCGGTGTCGTGCACGGTCGGCTTGCGGCGCATCCACGCGGCGTAGACGGTGCCCTCGTTGTCCTGGATGTCCTCGGTGACGCGGAAGCCGAGGTTCTGCATGAACCCGACGGCGCGCGGCACGTCGGGCGTGACCTGGTTGAAGTGGTCGAGGCGCACGAGCTCACCGGGGATGTGCAGATCGTAGCGCCACGACATCCGCTCGGTGTGCTCGGTCTGGTAGAAGAACTCGTAGGGGAAGCCCAGCGGATCGACGACGCGGACCGAGTCGCCGATGCCCTTCACGAAGCCGTCCGGGTTGCGGCGGACCTCGCAGCCGAGCTCCTCGTAGAAGGCGACGGCCTTGTCGAGGTCCTCGGGGGTGCGCACGCGGTACGAGAACGCGGCGACCGCTGCGACCGGGCCCTTGCGCAGCACCAGGTTGTGGTGGATGAACTCCTCGGTCGAGCGGAGGTAGATCGCCTCGTCGTCCTCGGTGGTGACGTAGAGGCCGAGCACGTCGACGTAGAACTCGCGCGACGCGGCGAGGTCGGTGACGATGAGCTCCATGTAGGCGCAGCGCAGGATGTCCGGTGCTTCGGACGTGGCGGTGGGGATCGGGTTGGCCGCCACGATGGGGGCCTCCTTGGTGACCCAGAAGCCCGCGGACTGCTTGTCTTCTTCGTTGAGTTTTGCCATGTTCGCTTCCTTGCGTGGTTCCCGTCATCCTGAGCGACGGAGGAGTCGCAGGATCTCGATGGATCCTGCGACTCGCTCCTCGCGCAGGATGACGAGGGCGGGGGATTGGATCGGATTACTTGCCCGCGCCGAAGCGGGGCGAGTGGGCCTCGTTGAGGGTGATCTGGATCGACTGCGCGGTGGTGTAGAAGTCCACCGAGCGGTAGCCGCCCTCGCGGCCGAGGCCCGAGGCCTTGACGCCGCCGAACGGGGTGCGCAGGTCGCGCACGTTGTTCGAGTTCAGCCACACCATGCCCGACTCGATGCCGTGCGCGAAGTTGTGCGCGCGCTTCAGGTTCGAGGTCCAGACGTAGGCCGCGAGGCCGTACTTGGTGTCGTTGGCGAGCTCCAGCGCCTCCTCGTCCGTGTCGAACGGGGTGATCGCGACGACGGGGCCGAAGATCTCCTCCTGGAAGATCCGGGCGTCGGGCTTCACATCGGCGAACACGGTCGGGGCGACGTAGTTGCCCTCGGGGAAGCCCTCGGGGCGTCCGCCGCCGGCGACGAGGCGGCCCTCGCTCTTGCCGATCTCGACGTAGCTCATGACCTTCTCGAAGTGCGACGGGTGCACGAGCGCGCCGACCTCGGTGGCCGGGTCGGAGGGCAGGCCGATCACGATGTTCTTCGCGCGCTCGGCGTAGCGGGCGACGAAGTCGTCGTAGATCGAGCGCTCGACGAGCACGCGGCTGCCGGCGGTGCAGCGCTCGCCGTTCAGGCTGAACACGCTGAACACGGTGGCGTCGAGCGCCTCCTCGAGGTCGGCGTCGGCGAAGACGACCGAGGGGCTCTTGCCGCCGAGCTCGAGGGACAGGCCCTTGAGGAACGGCGCCGCGTTGGTCGAGATCATCGCGCCGGTCGAGCTGTCGCCGGTGAAGGAGATCAGCGGGACGTCGGGGTGCTTGACGAGCGCGTCGCCCGCGACACCGCCGGAGCCGAGGATCAGGTTGAAGACGCCCTCGGGCACGCCGGCCTCGCGGAAGATCTCGGGCCACAGCGCCGCCGAGAGCGGGGTGTAGCTGGCCGGCTTCAGCACGACCGTGTTGCCGGTCGCGATGGCCGGGGCGAGCTTCCACGACTCCTGCATGAACGGGACGTTCCAGGGCGTGATGAGGCCCGCGACGCCCTTGGGTTTGCGGTTCACGTAGTTGATCTGGCGACCCGGCACCTTGGTGACGTTGTCGTGCTCGGCGACGATGAGGTCGGCGAAGAACCGGAAGTTCTCGGCCGCGCGGCGGGCCTGGCCCTTCGCCTGGGTGATCGGGAGGCCCGAGTCCCAGCTCTCGAGGAGCGCGAGCTGCTCGTCGCGGGACTCGACGATGTCGGCCACCCGGTGCAGGATCCGCGAGCGCTCGCGGGGGAGCATCTTGGGCCAGGGGCCCTCGTCGAAGGCGCGCTTCGCCGCCGCGACGGCGCGGTCGACGTCGGCCTTGCCCGCCGAGGCGGCGGTGATGTAGACCTCGTTCGACACGGGCTCGATGACGTCGAACGTCGCGCCGTCCTGGGCGTCGACGAACTCGCCGTCGATGAAGAGCTGGATCTTCTCGGGGAGCCCCTCGGGCTTCTGGTGGGTCATGCGGTCTTCCTCCTCTGATGGGTGAGTTGGTCCTGGTGCGCCAGCACTGCGTCGAGCGTGGCGAGTCGGTGATTGCGGGCGGCGAGCTCGATCTCGAGCGGCGACGCCCCGTCCTCGATGAGGTCGAGCAGCCGTTCGTGCTCGTCGACCGATGCCGCCGCGCGGTCGGGGACGAAGCTGAACGACGAGTTCCGCAGCACCTTCATGCGGTTCCAGCCGCGGTGCACGAGGTCGAGGATGTGCGGGTTCGGGCAGCTCTCGAACAGCACGGAGTGGAGTTCGAGGTTGAGATCGGTGAACGCCTGCGGGTCGAAGCGGGTCAGGGTCTCGCGCATCTGCGCGTTGATCCTGCGCGCCCGGGCGATCTGATCGGCCGAGACGGTGGGCGCGGCCAGCGCGGTCGCGGATCCCTCGACGAGCGCGAGCGTCTGCATCGTGTGCAGGTACTCGGTCTCCTTGATGAGGGAGACCTGCGCACCGACGTTCGCCTCGAACGTGACGAAGCCCTCGGCCTCGAGGCGGCGGATCGCCTCGCGCACGGGCACCACCGACATGCCGAGCTCGGTCGCGATGGGCGAGAGCACCAGGCGGTAGCCGGGCACGTACTGCCCGCTCTCGATGCGCTCGCGGATCAGGCGGTACGCCTGCTCGCTCTTGGGGACGACGGCCATGTCAGGCCCCGGTCTCGTTCGCGGCGCGCGAGGCGTCGTACTTCGCCCGCCACTCGGCGTTCATGGGGAACAGGCCGTCGACGGGCGCGCCGGCGGCGACCTGCTCGGCGACCCACGCGTCGGCCTCCTCCTGGGCCGCGGCCTCGGCCGCGACCTCGGCGAGCAGGAACGGCGGGATCACGATGACGCCGTCGCGGTCGCCCATGATGATGTCGCCGGGCTGCACCGCTGCACCGCCGCAGGCGACGGTGACGTCGACCTCCCACGGCACGTGGCGTCGGCCGAGCACGCTCGGGTGTGCGCCCTGCGAGAAGACGGGGATGTCGAACTCCTGCACGGCGGCGAAGTCGCGCACGCCGCCGTCGGTCACGATGCCGGCGGCGCCGCGCACCTGGGCGCGCAGCGCGAGCACGTCGCCGACCGTCCCGGTGCTCGGGATCCCGCGGGCCTCGACCACGAGCACCTCGCCGGCCTCGACCGTGTCGAAGGCGCGCTTCTGGGCGTTGAAGCCGCCGCCGAATTCCTTGAACAGGTCGGGGCGGAACGGGATGAAGCGGAGGGTCTTGGCGGTTCCGAGGATCCGGTCGCCCTCGTGGTTCGGGTGCACGCCGTCGATGAAGATGTCGACGTAGCCGCGCTTGCGCAGGGCCGCCGAGACCGTGGCGACGGCGACGCCGTCGAGCTGCGCGCGGATCTCGTCGGTCAGGGGACCCGCCGAGGGGCCGTCGAGCGGGGTCGCGCGGCCGGCCGCGACGGCCGCCGCGTGCGCGGCCTCGTCGCCCCAGGCCTCGACGCGCTGCAGGTCGTCGATCCTCGGGCGGTTGCCGAAGTCGCCGAACGCGGTGGTGCCCTGGGTGACGGTCGTGACGAGGCGCCCGGTGGTGGGAGCTCCGGGCGCGTTCGGCGCATCGACCTCGACCTCGACGACGTCGCCGGGGACCACGACGGAGGAGCCGGCGGGCGTACCCGTGAGGATCACGTCGCCGGTCTCGAGGGTCATGTGCTGCGACAGGTCGGCGACGAGCTGGCCGAAGGGGAACTTGAGCGTGTCGCTCGTGTCGTCCTGCACGAGCGCGCCGTTGACCCAGGTGCGCACGCGCCAGGAGTCCTGGTCGATGCCGGCGGTCGGGATCGCGGCCGGGCCGATCGGGGTGAACCCGTCGCCGCCCTTGTTGCGCACGTTCGAACCCTTGTCGGCGGCGCGGAGGTCGTAGAGCCCGAAGTCGTTCGCCGCGGTGATCTGCGCGACGTGCTTCCAGCCGTCCTCGGGGGAGACCCAGCGGGCGGGCTCGCCGATGACGAGGGCGATCTCGCCCTCGAAGGCGAGCAGCTCGGTGCCGGCGGGACGCTCGATGGTGCCGCCCGTGGGGGCGAGCGACGAGGCGGGCTTGAAGAAGTAGGAGGGGAACGCGGGCGTGCGACCGCGCTGCGCGATCCTCGACGGGTAGTTGAGGTGCACGGCGATGATCTTGCCGGGGGTGTCGATTCCGTAGGTCATGGTGTCTCGCTCACTTCGTTGTATCTCAAATCATATACGATCTTGCGGGCTTCGGGAAGAGGGCGTTCCTCGCCCGGTCACCGGAGCTCAGTAGCTCGAGCGCTCGCCGCCGGCGACACCCGCGAAACGATCGACGAGCGCCTCGGTCTGCCGCGCGAGGATCGCGACATCGGCGCCGACCGCGACGAAGCTCGCGCCCGCCGCGATGTAGCGCTCCGCGTCGGCGGGGACGAACGCGTTGACGCCGACGGGCGTGCCCGCGGCGCGGCCCGCTTCGATGGAGCGCAGCACGGCGTCGACGACCTCGGGGTGGCTCTGCTGGCCGAGGTGGCCCATCGACGCGGCGAGGTCGGACGGGCCGACGAAGAGCGCGTCGACGCCGTCGACGGCCGCAATGCGCTCGACGTCCTGCACCGCCGCGGCGGATTCGATCTGCACGGTGAGGCTGATGGTCTCGCTCGCGCGGCCGAGGTAGCCGTCGACCCGGTTCCAGCGTGCCGAACGCGCGAGCGCCGATCCGACGCCGCGGACCCCGCCGAGCGGGTAGCGCGCGGCGCGCACGATCTGCTCGGCCTGCTCGGCGGAGTCGACCATCGGGATCAGGAGGTTCTGCGCGCCGAGGTCGAGGAACTGCTTGATGAGCACGGTGTCGCCGAACGGCGGGCGCACGAGCGGGGTCGC
Source organism: Leucobacter iarius (assembly GCF_039530105.1). Classification (NCBI taxonomy): domain Bacteria; kingdom Bacillati; phylum Actinomycetota; class Actinomycetes; order Micrococcales; family Microbacteriaceae; genus Leucobacter; species Leucobacter iarius. Next base: position 1,411,467 of record NZ_BAAAOB010000001.1, read on the forward strand.
CGGGTAGGCCGACATGGCGTGCAGCTGGGCGAGCACCGATTCGAGACCGTTGGGGGAGTGCTCGGCGTCGAGGAGCACCCAGTCGCAGCCGGAGCCCGCGACGATCTCGGCGGTGACGGGGCTGCCGGCGCAAGTCCAGAGGCCGATGAGCGCGCGCCCGTCGGCCTCGGCGAGGCGGTCCCGGAACGTCGGGGGGAGGGTCAGAGGAACCGGCATGTCACCGACCCCAGTCCCTGGTACTCGGCGTGCACGGTGTCGCCGCGCTCCACCCACATGGGCTTCGTGAAGGATCCGGCGAGCACGATCTCGCCGGCCTCGAGCGACTGCCCGTGCTGCGCGAGCTTGTTCGCGAGCCAGGCGATCCCCATGGCGGGGTGGCCGAGCACGGCACCGGCGACGCCCGAGTCCTCGATGGTCTCGTTGCGGTAGAGCAGAGCCGAGATCCAGCGCAGGTCGAGCTCGCCGACGGGCACCGGGCGGCCGCCGAGCACGATCGCGCCGGTGGAGGCGTTGTCGCTGATCGTGTCGACGATGGTGCGGCCCTCGAGCTCGATGTGCGCGTTGAGGATCTCGAGCGCGGGCACCACGTAGGCGGTCGCGTCGAGCACGTCGAAGATGGTGATGTTCGGGCCGACGAGCGGCTTCGCGAGCACGAAGGCGAGCTCGACCTCGATGCGCACGTTCGAGAACCGGTCGAACTCGACGACGGATCCGGATTCGATGACCATGTCGTCGAGGATCACGCCGTAGTCGGGTTCGGTGATGCCGGTCGCGAGCTGCATGACCTTGGAGGTGAGGCCGATCTTGTGGCCGACGAGGCGTCGGCCCGCGGCGATGCGGCGGTCGGTCCAGATCTTCTGGATCGCGTAGGAGTCCTCGATGGTCATGCCGGGGTAGCGCGTGGTGAGCTTCGGCACGATGGTGCGTTCGCGATCCGCGCGCACGAGTTCGTCTGCGATCGTCTCGATCTCTTCGGGGGTGAGCATTGAGCCTCCACTTCGTCGGGGTCGATCAGATCGTATACGATCCAGCCCGACCGGGGCCAGCGAGTCGGATTTTCGGCCGCTCGAACCGTTGCCGAAAATTGATCTCGCGACCGCTTGTGGTTTTTGTCAACGTTTGTAGAATGAAACGCGACGGCACACCGACGTGGCGTCCATCGCAGCCGGGGAACCTCGAGTTCCGGACAGGCGAGGTGGATACGCAGGCGGAGCCTCACCCCATACCTACCCGCATGTCCGAATACCGAGAGAAGTAGACATGATGAAGAAAACTCTGACGGGCGTCGCGGCGCTCGCAGCCGTCGCGCTCGCGCTCACCGGCTGCTCGTCCGACGGCTCCGGCGACGGCGGCAACGGTGCCGCGGCCGGTGCGAGCGTGCCGCTCAGCATCGGCAACTTCCTGGACGTCACCAACTGGGATCCCGCGAGCGCGGACCTCGGCTTCGACGGTCCCTATCTGTCCGCGGTCTACGACGCGCTCCTGACCACCAATGAGAAGGGCGAGCCGCAGCCGGGCATCGCCAAGAAGTGGGAGGTGTCGTCCGATTTCAAGACCGTCACCTTCGACATCCGCACCGACGCGAAGTTCTCGGACGGCACCAAGCTCGACGCGGCGGCCGCCGTGACGGGCCTCGAGCACCTGCAGAAGGGGCCGACCTCGCAGGAGGCCTACACGAACGTCGAGTCGATCGAGAAGACCGACGACCACACGATCGTCTTCCACATGAAGAAGCGCGACGACACGATGCTGTACCTCATGGGCCTCGGGCGCAGCTACCTCGCTTCGCCGAAGGCGATCTCCGGCGGCAAGCTCTCCGAGAAGCCCGTTGGTTCCGGTCCCTACACGCTGGGGGAGAACAGCACCCCGGGCAGCGAGTACGACTTCGACAAGGTGAAGGACCACTGGGACGCGAAGCAGTTCCCGTTCGACCCGCTGAAGATCACCCCGCTGAGCGACGGCACCGCCATGCTCAACGCGATGGAGGCCGGCCAGCTGAACCTCATCTACACCGATAAGACCGGCAGCGATGCCGCGAAGAAGAACGACTGGAACGTCGCCAAGGGCCTCTCGATGTGGGCCGGCCTGCAGTTCGCCGACCGCTCGGGCGCGATGGGTTCGCCGATCGGCAAGCTGAAGGTGCGCCAGGCGCTCAACTACGCCTTCGACACGCAGGCGATGCACACCTCCATCGCGCAGGGACAGGGCTACGTCACCAACCAGTTCTTCCCGGTCGACCAGACGGGCTACGTGAAGTCGCTCAACGATCGCTACAAGTACGACATCGCGAAGGCGAAGCAGCTGCTCGCCGAGGCCGGCTACCCGAACGGCTTCGAGATCAGCATGCCGATGGCACCGCCGTTCCAGCCCTACCAGGCGATCACCGAGCAGACCTTCAAACAGCTCGGCATCAAGGTGAAGTGGGACGCGACCGACTTCATGAGCTACATGGGCAAGGCCGGCAAGTATCCGATGTACATCGCGGTGATCGCGATGGACTCGAACCCGGTCGCGACCGTCGAGCGCCAGATCGCCAAGCCGCAGTGGTACAACCCGAACCCGGGCATCGACACCCTCGACGGCGTGCAGGCGCAGCTCGACAAGGTCTTCGCGGCCGCCCCCGGCGACGCGCAGAACACCGAGATCGAGAAGCTCAACGAGCTCGTCACCGACCAGGCCTACAACGCGGTCTGGGGCCAGAACGAGAACACCTACGTGAGCACGAAGGAATTCACCGTGAAGCCGGTCATCGGCCTCATGTTCCCGACGCTCCGGCAGATCTCGACCAAGTGACCCCCGCGGGTCGGGGCCGCCTCGGCGGTCCCGACCCGCGACCCCGCTTCCCCATCTCTTCTCATCGTTCGACCCGGGAGACCCGATGATCCCCTTCGTGCTCAAACGACTCCTCTTCGGAGTCGTGCTGCTGTTCGTGGTCGCGAGCGGCACCTTCTTCCTCGCGCACGCCGCGATCCCGAACCCGGCGCTCGGGCTGCTCGGCAGCAACGCGACCCCGGACGCGGTGCAGGCGCTCACCGCGAAGATCGGAGCCGACCGCCCGATCCTGGTGCAGTACCAGGAGTGGCTCGTCCACCTGTTCCAGGGCGACTTCGGCACCTCCTGGAAGAACGGCCTGCCGATCGGCAAGACCCTCGGGATCCGGTTCCCGATCACCCTGTCGCTGGTGATCGCCTCGGTCGCCCTCTCGGCCGTGCTCGGCGCGGTGCTCGGCACCGCCGCGGGCCTGCGACCCCACAGCTGGATCGACAAGGCCGTCAAGGCGGGCTCCGTGATCCTGTTCGCGCTGCCCGGCTTCTGGGTCGCGGTCGCGCTCGTCATGCTCTTCGCGGTGCAGCTCAAGTGGTTCCCGGCCATCGGCTACGTCTCGCCGTCGGAATCGCTGCAGGGCTGGCTCCGATCCATCACCCTGCCCGCCGTCTCGCTCGCGCTCGGCGCGATCGTCATGATCGCCGAGCAGCTGCGCAACGGCATCATCCACGCGGACTCGCAGGACTACGCCCGCACCCTGCGCAGTCGCGGGCTCCCGTTCTGGCGCGTCGCCCTGCACCTGCTGCGCAACTCGGCGCCGGCCTCGCTCACCGTCCTCGCGCTCATGTTCGTCGGGCTGCTCTCGGGCGCGATCATCGTCGAGCAGATCTTCGGCATCAAGGGCCTCGGCGAGCTGACCCAGTCGGCCTCGCAGAACGGCGACATCCCGACCCTGCTCGGGGTGACGGTGCTCACCGTCGTCTTCGTCGTCATCGTCAACCTCCTGCTCGACATCGTGCTCGGCTGGATCAACCCCAAGGTGCGTGTGAAATGACCACTTCCGCAGGCCCCATCCTCGACGCGACGACGGTCGACGCGGTCGACACCCGCGGCGGCGACCGCGGATCCGTCTTCGTGCGGCTGCTCCGCCGCCCCGCCGGCCTCGTCTCGCTCGCGGTCCTCGCGCTCATCCTGCTCGTCGCGATCCTCGCTCCGTGGATCTCGCCGCACGATCCCAACGAGGTGATCCTGTCGCAGGCGCGGGCCCTGCCGACCTGGGCGCACCCGCTCGGCGGCGACAACACCGGCCGCGACGTGCTGAGCCGCCTCATCTGGGGCACCCAGATCACGCTGTGGGGCGCGTTCGTCTCGATCCTGACGTCGCTCGTGCTGGGCGTCCCCTCGGGCCTCGCCGCCGGCTACTTCGGCGGCGCGACCGATCGCATCGGCACCTGGATCAGCGACGCGCTGCAGTCGGTGCCCGGCATGATCATCCTGCTGATCGTCGGCGCGAACACGGGCAACGACCTCACCATCCTCATGGTCACCGTCGGCGTGTTCATGGCCCCCGGCTACTTCCGCCTCACGCGCTCCACCGTGCTCGCCGTGCGCGGCGAGATGTACGTCGACGCGGCGCGCGTCGCGGGCCTCACCGACCTGCGCATCATGTCGCGCCACGTGATCCGCCAGGTGATCGCACCGATCGTGATCCAGTCGGCGCTCACCGCCGGTATGGCGATGGGCATGCAGGCCGGCCTGCAGTTCCTCGGCATCGGCGGCGGCACGACCCCCGGCTGGGGCGCCGCGATGAACGAGGGCTTCCAGGTGATGCGCACCGCGCCGCTCCTGCTGCTCTGGCCGTCCATCGCGCTCGGCGTCGCGATCGCCGCGTTCGCGGTGCTCGGATCGACCCTCGGCGACGTGATCAACTCGAAGCAGCCGGTGCTGTCGCGCAAGCAGCGCCGCGCGGTCGAGGCGACGAACGCCGCGAACCGCGCCGCGCCGAAGTCCACCACGACCGGATCCATCTCGGTCGCCGCCGTCGACTCGGCCGTGCGGCTCGAGAACCTGCGGGTGAACTACGAGACCGCGGCGGGCGAGGTCGAGGTGGTGCACGGCATCACCCTCGACGTCGCCCCGGGCGAGGTGCTCGGCATCGTCGGCGAATCCGGATCGGGCAAGTCCCAGACCGTGTTCTCGATGCTCGACCTGCTGCCGAAGTCCGGCTACTACACGGCCGACGCGATCTGGATCGGCGGCGAGGACGTGACCACGCTGTCGCGCAAGGACCGCGCCCGCCTGCTCGGCTCCGAGATCGGGTACATCCCGCAGGAGCCCATGACGAACCTCGATCCCTCGTACACGATCGGCGCGCAGCTCACCGAGCCGCTGCGCGCGGTGCACGGCATGAGTCGCGCCGAAGCCCGCGAGCGCGCGTTCGCGATGCTCGAACGGGTCGGGATCGTCGATCCGGTCCGCGTGATGAAGTCGTACCCGCACGAGCTGTCGGGCGGCATGGCGCAGCGCGTGCTCATCGCCGGTGCGATCGCGGGCAAGCCGTCCGTGCTCGTCGCCGATGAACCGACCACGGCGCTCGACGTGACCGTGCAGGCCGAGGTGCTCGAACTGCTGCGCGAACTGCAGCAGGAGTACCAGATGGCGCTCGTGATCGTCACCCACAACTTCGGCGTCGTCGCCGATATCTGCGACCGCGTCGTCGTGATGCGCTCCGGATCGATCGTCGAGATCGACGACGTCGGACCGATCTTCGCCGACGCGGAGAACCCCTACACCCGCGAGCTCATCGCCGCATCGCTCGACGGGGCGGCCAGCCGTGTCGAGCTCGACCGTGAAGCCGCGCTCGCGAGCGCCGGGGCTCCGGGAGGCGGAGCCGCGCTCGCCGCGCGCGTGAAGACCGAGGAGGCCGGAGCATGACCGCAACGACCCCGCTGCTGCGGGCCGAGAACGTGATCGTCGAGTACGGCTCGAAGCGGCGCCCGAACCGGGTGCTGCACGAGGTCTCGCTCGAGGTCGGCCCGGGCGAGTGCGTCGGCCTCGTCGGCGAGTCCGGTTCGGGCAAGTCGACGCTCGGCAAGGCGATCCTGGGCCTCGTGCCGGTCGCCGGTGGGCGCATCGAGTTCGACGGCCGCGACATCACGCACCTCAAGGGGCGCGGGCGGCGCGAGCTCGCCTCCGACATCCAGGTGGTGTTCCAGGATCCCTACGGCTCGCTGAACCCCATGATGACGGTGGGCGAGATCCTCTCCGAACCGCTCTCGGCGGCCGGAGCCACTCGGGCGGAAGCGCTGCGGACCGTCGGCGAGATGCTCGAACGCGTCAACCTGCCCGCGAACGTGGTCGACCGCTATCCGAGCGAGTTCTCGGGCGGCCAGCGGCAGCGCATCGCGATCGCCCGCGCCCTCGTGCGCCGGCCCCGGCTGATCATCTGCGACGAGCCCGTCAGCGCGCTCGACCTCACGACCCAGGCGACCGTGCTCGACCTGCTCATCGACCTGCAGCGCGAGACCGGGGTGTCGTACCTCTTCGTGTCGCACGACCTCGGCGTCGTGCGCCGCATCTGCCACCGCGTCGCCGTGATGTACCGCGGCAACCTGGTCGAGATCGGTGACGGCGAGCAGGTCACCCGGGACCCGCAGCACCCGTACAGCAGGCGGCTGCTGGCCGCGTCGCCCGTCGCCGATCCGGTGCTCCAGGCCGAGCGCCGCGGGGAGTGGCTCGCGCTCCGCGAGGACGCCGTCGCGTCGTAGGGTCCGGTGGGGGCGCCGGGCGCGCTAGCGTGGATCGCATGGAGTTCCGCGCCTTCTCCGAGTACGCCGTGGCCGTCGGACGACCCGAAGCGGTCGATACCGCGCGGCCCGAGGCGCAGAACAGCGACTACGAGTCCGGGGTCGCGGAGGTCGACGGCGAGACCTGGCACCTGCGCACCGCGCGGACCACGCCCACCAAGCCCGGAGCGTTCCTCGCGTTCTGGCGCCGGGACGAGACCGGCGGGACTGCGCCCTTCGCCGCCGACGCGGTCAGTGCCGGGCTGATCGTGTTCGTCGAGCAGGCGGGCCGCCGGGGCGCGTTCCGCTTCACCGCCGAGCACCTGGCCGCGCTCGGGATCACCGCCGGACCGCGCGCGGGCAAGCGCGGCTTCCGCGTGTACCCGAGCTGGTGCGACGGTCTCAATGCGAGCGCGACGGCGACGCAGCGCGCCCAGGCGTCCGCCTTCCGCGAGTACTGAGCCCGTCGGGGCGGCGACGAACGCCGCCCCGTCGGGCTCAGCAAGGCCGGGTCGGTCAGCCCCGAACGGGCCTGCCGAACTCCGGGGGCGCGATCCGGCGCACGAAGAGCACGCCGATGAGGGCGGCGGTGCCGGAACCCGCGAGCACGGTCGCGGCCATCGTCAGCGCCGAGGTGCCGAAGAGCGCCGAGACGACCGGGACGAGCAGCGCGCCGACCGTGAACATCGAGGTGCCGAGCAGCGCCGAGGCCGTGCCCGCGTGACGACCGTGGCCGCTGAGCGCGAGCGTGGTGCCGTTGGGGCCGCCGAGCCCGATCGCGCAGAGGAACAGCGCCAGCAGCACGAGATACACGGGTGCGGGCAGTCCGAGCAGCGTCGCCGCGAGGAGCGCCGCGCCCACGAGGCCGGTGCCGATCTGCCCGGTGAGGTACACGCGGGTCGGACCGAGCCGGCCGACGAGCAGCCGGCTGATCTGGGACCCGGCCAGGTTCGCGAGCGCGTTCACGGCGAACAGCAGGCTGAAGATCTGCGGGGTGATCCCGAACTCGTCCTGCAGCACGAAGCTCGACATCGACAGGTACGAGAAGAACGACAGCCCGCCGAGGCAGGACGCCGAGAGGATCGCGGTGAAGAGCGGATCGCGCAGCACCTCCGACATGTGGGAGGCCGTCCCCCCGACGAACCCGTCGGAGTGCCGTCGCTCGGGCGGGAGCGTCTCGCGGAGCCCGAGGACGGCGACCGCGAGCAGCGCGACGCCGATCCCTCCGAGCACGAAGAAGATGCCGCGCCAGTCCATGAACCGGGCGAGCTGTCCGCCGAGCACGGGCGCGACGATCGGGGTGCTGGCGGTGACGATCGCGAGCATCGAGAGCATGCGCGAGAGCGCGACCCCCTGGAACAGGTCGCGGGCGACCGCGAGGCTGATCACGACCCCCGCCGAGCCGGCGAGCCCCTGGAGGAACCGCGCGACGAGCAGCAGCTCGATACTGGGCGCGATCGCGCAGAGCACCGACAGCAGGGCGAAGCAGGCGACGCCGATGGCGAGCGGGCGCTTGCGCCCGAAGCGGTCCGAGAGCGGGCCCGCGACGAGCTGCCCGAGCCCGAGCCCGATCATGCACACCGACATGGTCGCCTGGGCGAGCGCGTCGGAGGTCTGCAGCTGAGCGGCGAGCTGCGGCAGCTGCGGCATGTACACGTCCATCGACAGCGGCCCGAAGGCCTCCAGCGCCCCGAGCACGAGGGTGAGGCGCAGGAGGCCCATCGGCCGCTTCGCTCCGGCTCGCGGGGCGGCCGCGGTCGTCGCGCTCACGGTGCGAGCACCCGGCGCCACCAGCTGTCGCGCGCCGCATCGGCGGCCTGCGAGACGACGGCGTCGGGCGAGAACCCGCTGAAGCCGTGGTACCCGCCCGCCCAGACGTGCAGCTCGGCGCTGCCGCCGGCCGCCCAGATGCGGCTCGCATAGGACACGGCCTCGTCGCGGAACACCTCGGCGGCTCCGACCTCGATGAACGCGGGCGCGAGACCGGCGAGATCGGTCGCGCGCGCGGGCGCCCGGTACGGGTGCACGTGCTCGGTGCCGCGATCGGCGCCGAGCATCGCGTCCCAGCCGGTGTCGTTGTTGTTGCGGTCCCACGCGCCGATGCCGTCGTACTGCCAGGCCGAGACCGTGTCGTTGCGGTCGTCGATCATGGGAGCCCCGACCAGCTGGCCCGCGAGAGCGATCCCGCGGTCGCGCGCCATGAACGAAACGGCCGCGGCGAGCCCGCCCCCGGCCGATGCGCCGGTCACGACGATCCGAGCGGGATCGCCGCCGAGCTTGGCCGCGTGCGCGACGATCCAGGCGAGCGCCGCGAAGCAGTCCTCGGCCTGGGCGGGAGCGGGGTGCTCCGGCGCGAGCCGGTACTCGACGCCGACGCCGATCGCGCCGTAGCGCTCGGCGAGGTCGACGAGCTCGGAGGTCTCGAAGAAGCGGGTGCCGAGCACGTAGCCGCCGCCGTGGATCCCGAGCACGATCGGGCGGGGGCCATCGAACGCGCCGGCGGGACGCACGATGGTGATCTCGACCTCGGGCGCCCCCTCGGGACCGGGGATCGCCCGATCCTCACTCGTCACGGCGCGACCCTCGACCTGCGCCCCCATTGGCGGGATGATGGTCGCGAAGTGCGCGCGGTTCTCCAGGATCGTGTGCGCGCGGAGCGGGATCCGCTCGACGAGGTCGAGGAAGAACGCGAGGCCGGGTTCGAGCGCGGGATCGTAGGGCACGGGCGTCGGGCGCGGATCCGGCGGCGTCGCGCGGTAGGGCGCGCCGCTCACGAGACGGCCCCGTCGGAACCGGCGGCGCCGAGCACGCGCGCGAGCCAGGAGTCCCGAGCGGCGAGCGCCGCGCGGGTGAGCTCGCTGTCTGGCGCGTACACGTCGAAGCCGTGGAACCCGCCCGACCAGACGTGCAGTTCGGCCTCGCCGCCCGCGGCCCAGATCCGGGTCGCGAACGCCGTGTCCTCGTCACGGAACATCTCGGCCGATCCGACCTCGATGAACGCGGGCGGAAGGCCCGAGAGATCGGTCTCGCGAGCGGGCGCTGCCGCGGCGGGCGCGGCGTCCGAGTAGGCGAGCTCCTCGCCGAGGACGAGCCGCCACGCGAGCAGGTTCGCGTCGCGGGTCCAGGTGCCGATCCCGTCGTACTGCAGCGACGAGACGGTGCGGTTGGTGTTGTCGAGCATGGGGCAGAGCAGCAGCTGGCCGGCGATGGCCGGACCCCGGCGCTCGCGGGCGAGCAGCGCGACGGCGGCCGCGAAGCCGCCCCCGGCGCTGCCGCCCATCACGATCAGGCGATCCGGATCGCCGCCGAGCTCGGCGGCGCGCTCGGCGACCCAGACCGTCGCCGCGTAGTTGTCCTCGACACCGGCGGGGAACGGGTGCTCCGGCGCGAGTCGGTACTCGACGTTCACGCCGATCGCGCCGTGCGTCTCGACGAGGTCGACGAGACGGCCGTGCTCCCAGCTGCGATGCCCGACGATCATGCCGCCGCCGTGGAAGTTGATGAGGATCGGCAGCGGCCCGGCCGACGGCCCGGTCGGGTGGAACACGGTGATCTCGAGATCCGGGGAGCCCTCGGGGCCGGGGATCACGAGCTCCTCGGCCGAGACGGTGCGGCCGGCGACCGCGCCCGCACCGTCGGGGAAGCCCGGCCCGAAGGCGGTTCCTCCGTCGCGCAGGTTCTCCTCGGTCAGCGGCGGCATCGGGTTCGCGGCCATCGCATCGACGAGCGGCTGCAGTTCGGCTGCGAAGGGGACGGGAGCGACGCCGGGGGCACCGTGCGCCACCGGTGCTGCTGGTGCTGCGGGCACGGTCATGCTCACGGTCCTTCCGGATCGACGACGTCGCGGTCGGCCCAGAACGGGGTGACACGCTCGCGGATCGTCTCGGCGCCGATGCGGCCGAGCAGTTCGAGGCTGCCGAGGTTCGCCTCGAGCTGGGCGACGCTCGACGCCCCGAACAGGGTCGTGGCGGTCGCGGGGTGGGTCAGGGTGAACGCGATGGCGAGCTGCGCCGGGGTCGCTCCGAGCTCCTCGGCGAGGGCGACGAACCCGGGGACGTCGTCGATGATCCGTTGCCGGATCCCGCCCGGATCGCGCCCGACCTCGCGGTCGGTCGTGATCTTGCCCGCGAGATAGCCGCCCTCCATCACGTCGGACGCCTGCATCGAGAGCCCCTGCTCCCAGAGCTTCGCGAACGGCGCCCCGTCGGGGATCGAGCGGCGCGAGACGCTGTACTTGAGCTGCGCGATGGCGGGACCCTCGACGCCCTCCTCGGAGGCGATGTCGATGAGGCGCTGCACGTTGCCCGCCGACCAGTTGTTCACGCCCCAGGCGCGGATCAGGCCGGCGTCGCGCAGCGAGGCCAGGTTGAGCACGATGTCGCGCAGTTCGAGATCGTCGCGGCGCAGATCGCCGAGGATCACGAGGTCGGCGTTCGGGCTGTCGACGCGGAACAGCGCGGCCTCGAGCTGCGCCCGGAACCCGGTCGCCGCGTCCCACCCCTCGAGCCAGAGCTTCTCGGAGAGCAGGTACTCGTCGCGGGCGACGCCCGCGGCGCGGATCGCGGCGGAGAAGAGCACGTCGGTGAACGCCGGCGGGAACCCGGGGGCCGCATAGACGCCGACGTCGAACAGGGTGATGCCCCGGTCGATCGCGGTGCGCAGCAGGGCGACGGTGTCCTCGAAGTGCATGCGGTCGTAGACGTGCCACGAGCCGAGCGCGAAGACCGAGGTCTCGAGTTCGCTCGTGCCGATGCGGCGGCGGGGGACGGGGGATACGGAAGTCATGGTGTCCTCTCTGACGGGGGGCTCGGTCTAGCGCGCGGCCGACTGCTCGGCGGTGCGTTCGGTGATGCGCGGATCGATCACGGCCTTGACCTCGCCGAGCACGTGCATGTTCGCGATCCGCTCGGACGCCTCGGCGAGACCGCACGGCTCCGAGAACAGTTCGTCCCAGGGGAAGCGGTCGGCGAAGGCGCGGAAGAACTCGATCGAGCGGAAATAATCGGAGACGTCGCCGTTGAGCGATCCGACGACCGTGATCTCCTTGCCCATGATCGCCGAGATGGGGAAGGGGTCTCCGGTGGGGCCCGTGGAACCGACGACGGCGAACACGCCGCGCTGCGCGGCCATCGCGATGGCCTCGGGGCCGATCGAGGGAGCGCCGGCGAAGTCGAGGATCAGGTCGGCGCCCCGGCCGCCCGTCAGCTCCTGCACGCGGGCGATGGTCGCCTCCGACCCTCCGGCGATGTCGACGGTGTGCGTGGCGCCGAATCGCTCGGCGAGCGCGAGGCGGGAGGCGGGAGCCCCGACGGTGATGACCTGGGCCGCGCCCGAGATGCTCGCGACCGCGGTCGCGAAGAGGCCGAGCGCGCCGGAGCCCTGCACCACGACCCGGGATCCCGGCCGCACGCCGCCCGCGCGGTCGAACGCCCGCAGCACGGTCTTCGCCGCGCAGCCGGCGGCCGAGGCCCACGTGTCCTTGACCTCCTCGGGCAGGCGCAGCTTCTGCGCGCCCGGCGTGACGTAGGCGTACTCGGAGAGGCCGGCGGTCGCGTAGGGCGGCACGTCGGAGCGCTGCAGGAATCCGTAGCCGCGCTTCGAGCAGGCGACGGGCTGGCGCAGCACGGTGCAGCCGAAGCACTCGCCGCAGACGGACTCCGACCAGCCGATGCGGTCGCCGACCTCGATGGGCGTGCCGAGCGCGTCGACGGTGCCGTCGCCCACGGCGATCACCTCGCCGACCATCTCGTGGCCGAGCACCATCGGCAGCATGCCGGGGAAGGTCATGCGGCCCTCCCAGATCTCGATGTCGGTGCCGCAGAGCGTGGTGCAGGTGATGCGCACGAGGGCGGCGCCGGGCTCGACCGTCTCGGGCAGCGGGAGGTCCTGCAGCTCAAGGGGGCCGCCGTGCTCGACGAGCACGGCGGCGCGGGTGGAGGTGGGGATCGTCATCGAAGGCTCCGTTCCGGTGGGCTCGGCCGGCGTCGTTGCTCTGCTGCCGAGAATGTGGTTTTATTCTACATACGTTGACCAAAACGGGAAGCCCCTCGATCCGAACCGGGCCCCGCCCGTTCTCGAGGGAGAGCAATGACAGGAATCGGTGCGAGCGCATCGGCGGAGCACGCCGAGCTGGTGCTGCAGGGCGGACCCGTGCTGGTCATGGACGCGGCGGGCAGTCGCGCGGACGCGGTCGCGGTCGCCGGCGGCCGGATCCTCGCCGTCGGCACCCGCGACGACGTCGCGCCCCTGATCGGTGCGGCCACCCGGGTGATCGAACTCGACGGACGCGCCGTGCTCCCCGGCATCAACGACTCCCACCTGCACGCCACCTGGCTCGGGGCGCGCTGGCCGCACACCTTCTTCGGCGGGCACGCCGACGGGGCGCAGATCGAAGGAGTGCTCACCGGCGACCGGGCGGCCCGCCGCGCCGCGATCCTGCGCGCCGGCGAACTGCTGTCGAGCTTCGGGATCACGAGCCTCACCGAGCCGGGCATCGGCCCCGGCGAGGACGACGGCGAGACCGGCTGCTTCGCCGGAGAGGTGCTCGACGTCTACCGCGAACTCGCCGAGGCGGGGGAGCTGCGGCAGCGGGTGACCCTGCTCGGGCTGTACGGGATCCTCGACGGGCCCAGCCGGCTCGACGTCGTCACGGCCGGTATCACCGAGCTCGTCGACGCGCAGGGCGGCAGCGATCCCGAGTGGCTGCGCATCGCCGGCATCAAGATCTTCGGCGACTTGATCCCGCTCTCGAAGCAGGCGTGGAGTTCGCGCCCCTACGACGACGGCACCCACGGCGGCCTGCTCGTCGAGGGCGAGACCCTCGAGGCGCAGGCAGAGGCGCTGCGCGAGATGGTGCGCGCCGGGCATCGGGCGTGCCTCCAGGTCGGCGTGCACGCCACCGGCGACCGCACGATCGAGGTCGTGCTCGACGCGGTCGCCTCGGCTGCCGACGAGCCGGGCGCGCCGCACCCGCGCGACCTGGGCCACTACGTGATCCACGGCGACCTCGCGACGCCCGAGCAGGTCGCGCGGATCGCGGAGCTCGGCATGTGGTTCAACTCGCAGCCGGGCATCGCCGTCACCACCGCCGACTGGATGGCCGGCGTGCTGGGCGCGGACGTCGCCCCCTGGCCCTATGCCGTGGCGCTCGACGCGGGTGTGCTCGTGCTCTCCTCCGATGCGCCGATCCTCGCCCCCGACTGGCGCGAGACCGTCGCGGCCGCCGAAGCCTGGATCCGGCGCGGCGGCGCCCCGGCCGATCCCGCCGCGGCGGCGGCCCGGCTGCACGGCCTGTTGCGGGCGCACACCGCGGTGCCGGCGCAGCAGGATCGCGCGGCCGACTGGAAGGGGACCGTCGAGGCGGGCAAGGTCGCCGACCTCGTCGTGCTCGCGCAGGACCCGTTCGCGGTCGGCGCGGCGGGCCTGCCCGGCGTCGAGATCGATCTGACGGTGCTCGACGGGAACGTGGTCTTCGAACGCGAGAGCTGAGGGGTGCGGACGGCGTTCCCGGCGCGCCGGGTGTCCGGGCGCCGGGGATGCCGGGGCTCTGTTCGTGCGTTGGGGCGACGGTCGTGCGTTGGGGCGCGGTTCGTGCGTTGGGCCGCCGTTCGTGCGTTGGGGCGACGGGCGTCCGTTGGGCCGCCGTTCGTGCGTTGGGGCGACGGGCGTGCGTTGGGGTGACGTTCGTGCGTTGGGACGACGGTCGGACGCCGTGCTGACGAATGGACGCCGTGCTCTCGGTCGGACGTTGAATCGACGACCGGACCTCTTGCTGACGAGTGGACGCCTTGTCGACGAGTGGACGCTGAATTGGTGCGCGACTCGCCGTCCAGTCGTCGTGATGGGGTCCACTGGTCCAGGGCAGGGATCGGGCTGGGCTGTTTCGACGGGATCGGGACGCCTCGGTTCGTCTCGGTGGATGCCCGCTGTTCGAGGAGGAGACGCTGAGCTGGCGACCGGACGCTGAACAGGCGATTGGGTGCCTTGCTGACGAGTGGACGCTGAGCTGACGATCGGACACTGAGCCGACGAGTGGTATCGAGTCGACGACCGGGCGCCGTGTCGACGGGTGGATGGCCTGTCGACGGGTGGACGCTGAATTGGTGTGCGACTCGCCGTCCAGTCGTCGAGTAGGGGTCCAGCGGTGGGAATCGCGGGGCCGGTGGTGCTGTGGCCGTGGTCCCGCAGTCCAGCAGTCCCGCAATCCCGCAGGCCCGTGGCCCCGCGCCGAGGGCGGATGCCCTCCGCGCCAAGGGCGGACGCTGTCGGCCGTCGGAAGGAGATTCGGCGCAGGAAGGACGAATTGAACGGAATCGTCCTTCCGGCGCCGAATCTCCTTCGCAAGAGCACAAGAGCACAAGAGGGCCAGAGCGTAGACGCGCAAGCGCGCGGGAGCGCGCGGCTCAGGTGAGCAGTTGCCCGCCGTCGACCGCGAGGCTGACGCCCGTGATGTGCGCGGCGCCGGATCCGGCGAGGAACACGACGGCCGGGGCGATATCGGTGACCTTCGCGAGGTCGCCGAGCGGGATCCGGCTCGCCCACGCCTGCCGCGCGGGGGATCCCTCGGGCATGCCCATCTCGAGCATGGGGGTGAGTACGGGCCCGGGGGCGACGGCGTTGACGCGGATCCCGTGCGGGGCGAGCTCGATCGCGGCCCAGCGGGTCACCGAGTCGACGGCGGCCTTGCTGGATTCGTAGGCGCCCATGCCGGGGGTGGGCTGGCGTCCGCCGATGGACGAGATGTTGACGACGGACCCGCCGCCGCCCGCCGCGATGCGGTGGTGCGCGAACGCCTGGGTGACGGCGAAGGTGCCGATCACGTTGACCTCGAGGATCGAGCGGTACGCCTCGGGCGCGAGTTCGGTGACGGCGCCGTGCACCGAGAGGATCCCGGCGTTGTTCACGAGCACATCGACCGCGGTGCCGGCGGCGGCGAGCGATGCGAACGCGGCGGCGACCGCGGCGGGGTCGGTGATGTCGAATGTCAACGCGTCGGCGCCGAGCGCGTCCGCGGCCGATGCGACGGCGTCGGGGTCGCGGTCGGCGAGGATCACGCGCTCGCCCTCGGCGAGGAAGGCGCGGGCGATGCCCTGGCCGATTCCGCCGGCGCCGCCGGTGATGAGCACGGTTCGGGGTGTGGTCACGGTGACTCCTTCGTCGGTGCGGGCCGCGGGTCCGGCCCTTCGGGACTCCGATCTGGAATCCGCGCAGTCTTTATTATACGATTGTAGAAAATAAAGGGGAAGGCTCGCGCACGCGAAACGCCGGACCCGAGGCTGCGAGGAGGCGGTTGTGAAGTTCAGCGGTGAGGTTCCGATCCGACGGTTGGGTCCCGGCGGCCCCGAGGTGCCCGTGTTCGCGCTCGGCTCATGGAACATCTGGGACCGGATGGAGGCCGCGGAGCGACGTGCGCTGATCACCCGCGCCGTCGAGGTCGGCTCGGCCTTCTTCGACGTCGCGTACTACAACATGGGTCCGCACGCCGAGGCCTCGCGCACCGATCTGCTGTTCGGCGAGGCGCTGCACGAGCTCGGTCTCGCGCGCTCCGACTACCGGCTGTGCGGCAAGCTCTGGCTCTGGGAGTACCCGGCGACCGGGTTCGCGGGGCAGATGGACGAGTCGCTCGAGCGCATCGCGCGCGGCGGCGCCGAGGTCGGATCCTTCGACACCGTCGTCGTCGGCGACTTCATGAGCGACATCGACATCGCTCAGGTGGTGCGCGACGTGCAGGCCGAGATCGACCGGGGCAGCTTCGCGAGCTGGGGTGTGAACAACTGGCCGGCCGAGTCGCTGCAGCTCGCGCTCGATACCGCGGCCGGGGAGGGGCTCACCCCGCCCTCGTTCGCGCAGCTGAAGTACGGCATCGCCCGCCGCAGCATGGCCGAGGGCGAGTTCTACGGCCGATGGTTCCGCGAGGGGGCGCTCGCGCTGCAGGCGTCCGACGCCTTCGAGGGTGGAATCCTGGTCGGGAAGCTATCGCCGAATCGTAAGATCGGCGCCGACGTCGGCGGGATCCGCGCTCGCATCGTGGCGGCCTACCCGCGGGTCGCCGAGATCGCGCGATCGTTCGGGGCGACGCCCGCGCAGCTCGGACTCGCGTTCTGCCTCGCGAATCCGGCGACCGCCAACGTGCTCTTCGGGGCATCGAGCGTGCGGCAGTTCGACGACAACCTCGGGGCGATCTCGCTGCTCGACGCGGTCGGTGCGGACGCGATCCGCGAGTCGGTCGCCGAGCTCTGGCTCGACCGGGAGGTGCGCGCCGACGGGGTGTGGGCGCCTGCTTGACGCGACGCGTCCGTTCGGCCGCGACGCGGAATCTGATTCCGCTCCCCGGCCGAACCCGGCCCGGCCGGGCCGGGTCTCAGTCCGCCAGGAACTCGATCGCGGACGCGCGGAACTCGGGGCTGTCGAGCGCGCCGCGGTGGTCGCCCGGCACGCGGACGAGTCGACCGTCGGGCAGCGCGTCCAGCAGCGTTTCGACGCCCTGGCTCATCGGGTCCTGCTCGCCCGCGACGAGCAGGGTCGGCACCCGGGGCGCGCTCGCCTGCGGGGCGAACGGCTCGGAGGCGAGGCCCGGGATGAGTGTCGCGAGCGACGCGGTATCTGCTCCGGGCGCCGAGATCATGGCGGCCATCATGCCGACCAGCGGGTTCTCGGGTGAGACGCCCGCGAGCGCCCGACCGAGCTCGGCCGGATCCACTGCTGCGAACGGCTCCATCGGGCTCACGCCGCCGAGCGCGAGCCGGCGGATGCGGGGCGACGCCGCGGGCAGCTCCCAGGCGAGGCGCCCGCCGAGGGAGTAGCCGATGACGTCGACCGGGCCCTCGGGGTCGGTCAGGGCGATGGCCTCCAGGATCGCGGCGATCACGGCCGAGGTGCGGGCGTCCTCGGGGCCCGCGATCGCGGGGCTCGATCCGTGTCCGGGCAGGTCGATCACGATCGACGAGCGTCCGGCTGCGGCGAGGGCTTCGGGCCACCCGGTCGCGACGAAGTCGGAGTCGCCGCTCGCGGCGAAGCCGTGCAGCAGGGCGACCGGGGGGAGCGGGTGCGCGGATCCGGTGCCGGGCTCGGCGGGGAAGGAACGGGTGGCGAGGACCATGGGGGACCTTTCGGCGGTGAAGGGTGCGGATGGATCGTGCGGGTGGATCGTGCGGCGCCCGGAGGAGGGCGGCCCCGGCGAACATGTTTTTCACCAAGGGTGGAAAAACAGGATACAAGCGCTGGACATCTTTTGTCTACGCTTGTAGAGTTTCGCGCAGGCCACCGGCCGGACACCGTCGTCCCCAACGATTCGGGGCGGCACGAACTGTGAAGGATGACACCCAATGACTGCCTCACCAGCACGCATCATCGACATCGCGATCGGCTTCATGGGCGCGAAGCAGCTGACCGCCGCCAGCCGGATCGGTCTGTTCTCGGCGCTCGCCGACGGCCCCAAGGATCTCGCCGCCCTCGCGACCGCGACCGGGCACTCCGAGCGCCAGGTCCGCACGCTCGCCGACGCCATGAACGGACTCGGCCTGCTGAACCGCGCCTCGGGGGAGTACTCGCTCGCCGAGGACTCCGCGAAGTACCTCGCCGGCACCGGCGAGATCGACCTCGGCCCCTTCCTCGCCTTCCTGAACGACATCAGCTACCAGCAGTGGCTGGGCTACGACCGCACGGTCGACACCGACGAGGCGGGAACGCTCGACCTCGACGAGGCCGGCTGGACCGACTTCCTCGCGGGCGTCATGACCTACAACGCGCTGCACGCCGAGCAGTTCGGCGAGGCGTTCGACTTCTCGGGCTTCCGCAGCGCCCTCGACTTCGGAGGCCTCGCGGCCGGATTCTCGTTCGCCGCGATGCAGCAGAACCCCGAGCTCACCACCCGCTACGTGTACGCGCCCGGCTTCGCCGACTCGATCACCGACGCCGCGACCGAGGCCGGATTCCTCGGCCGCATCTCGATCGAGGAGGCGCCGACCGAGACCGCGCAGCCCGGCGGCGACCACGACCTCGTGCTGCTCACCCATGTGCTGCACCGCTTCGACGAGGCGCAGAACCGCGCGATCCTGGCCGCTTCCCGCGGTGCGGCGGCTCCCGGCGCCACCCTCATGCTGCTCGACTTCTTCCTCGATGCCGACGAGACCCAGCGCCCGATCGATGCGCTGCACGCCGGCGAGTACTTCAACATCGACGGCACGGTCGTCTATCCCGTCGAGCAGGTCGAGGCCTGGCTCGCCGAGACCGGCTGGAAGCTGGAGCGCCTCGTCGCGCTGCCCGGCAGCCCCCGCGTGCTGGTCGCGACGGCGGTCTGAGCATGGCATCGGTTCCCGGGCCCGGGCCCGCCTCCGCGATCACCGCGGTCCGGGGACCGGTTCCCGCGGGTGACGTCGGCGTCGTGCTCGCCGCCGAGTCTCTCCTTCGCGCGCCGGTGCCTGCGCGCGGCAACGCGGGGATCCCCGCGAGCGACGCGGAGTTCCTGCGAGCCCCCGTCACCATCGACGTGCTCGGACGCCTCCTCATGGGAGCCGAGAACCTCGAGGACCGCACCATCGGGGAGCCCGAGGCGACCGCCGCGCTGCTCCGGTTCCGCGCGGCCGCCGCTCCGGCGGCACCCGCGCTTCCCGGGGCCCCCGCGGCATCGGAACCGCGGTCGCCGGACGGCGGCGGGATCCGCCTGCTCGTCTCGCTCGACGAGCGGGAAGCGGCCAGCACGGGCGACGCCCTCGCCCGGGTGAGCGCCGCGTCGGGCATCGAGATCGTACGGGGCACCGCGGGACGATCCGCCGACGGCTGCGCGGGCGGAGCGCGCACCGCACCCGAGGATCCCGAGAGCGTGGGGCTCCGGATCCTCGCGGAGCTGAGCGCGCGCGCCCACCCCGCCGGAATCGTCGGGGCGATCCCGGTCCGCGACGCGGACGCGGACGGCGGCATCGACGGCACCGGCCGTCGTGCGGCGGATCGGCGCTCCGCCCTGATCCGGGCGGCCGCCGATGCCGCCCGGTTGGCCGGGGCAGCGCTCGTGCTCGACCTGTCGGGCCCGGGGACGCCCTCCGGCTCAGCGGCAGCGGATTCCGACTCCGACGCCGTGCCGGCCCTCGACCGGGCGCTCGCCGCGGTCGACTCCGTCGGGCTGCCCCGGCACCGCGTGCTGCTGACCGGCGTCGCGACCGCCGTCGCCGGTCGGATCGGCATCGACGGGACCCGCTTCGACGCCCTGCTGGATCGCGGGACCGCGCTCTGCTTCGATGACCTGGGACGGATCCCGAACGTGCGCACCGTCGTGTCGGATCACGACATCGCGCTCGTGATCCTGCGCGCCGCCGAGCACGGTGCCCAGGAGCGGATCCTGCTCAGCTGCGGGATCCGCAATCGGCACCGCCTCACCGCGTTCGGCGGGAACGGGCTCGAGTTCACCGTCGAGCAGTTCCTGCCCTACCTCGGCATGCTCGGCGCAGATCCGGCCCTGCAGCGCGCGGTCGGCGGCGCGAACGCTGCGAGGATCCTCGCCCGAACCGCTCCGGAGGAGACCCGATGACCGCGAAGGCGAACGCCGCAGCCCCGATCCCGGACCTCGACGGCCTCGAGATCCCGAACCTCGAGGGCCTCGTGCAGACCGTGCTCGGACCCGTGCGGCCCGAGGCGCTCGGGACGACGCTCATGCACGAGCACCTCTTCCTCGACATCCGCAGGCCCGCGCACAGCCCGAACCCGCGTCCGGGCGAGTGGGACGACGACGCGCAGGAGCCGCTCGGGCTCGGGAACCTCGCCGCGGTGCGCCGCGGTCGTCCGAACACCGACAACGACCTGATCGGCGACTTCGCGACCGTGCTCGACGAGGTCGGCGACTTCGTCGCGCAGGGCGGCGGCACGATGGTGGAGGTCACGACGCCCGGGATCGGGCGGGATGCGCGAGCGCTCGCGCGGCTCAGTAGCGTGTCCGGACTGCACCTCGTGATGGGCGCCGGTTGGTACCAGAAGGATCTGCACCCCGCGGGGTTCTCGGAGCTTCCGCAGGAGGCGCTGGTCGCAGCGATCGTGCGCGACATCGTCGTCGGCGCGGACGGCACCGGGATCCGCTCCGGGATCATCGGGGAGGTCGGCGCCGAGGGCGCGCCCGTCGATCCGCAGGAGATGCGCAGCGTGCGCGCCGCCGGCCGCGCCTCGGCGCTCACCGGTGCGCCGATCACCCTGCACATGGGCGGCTTCGGCGAGGAGCGGCTGCGCGTGCTCGATGCGCTCGAGGAGGAGGGCGCCGATCCGAGAGGCGTGGTGTTCGGGCACGCCGGTACCATCGGCGACGACCTGGACTTCGCCCGCCGCCTGCTGGCGCGCGGCGTCTCGGTCGAGGCCGACTTCCTCGGGACCACCGGAAGCCCGTGGGGGACGCTGTTCCCCTTCACCGATCG
The DNA here is from genome assembly GCF_039530105.1 of Leucobacter iarius. NCBI lineage: Bacteria > Bacillati > Actinomycetota > Actinomycetes > Micrococcales > Microbacteriaceae > Leucobacter > Leucobacter iarius. The sequence goes on from NZ_BAAAOB010000001.1 coordinate 1,432,411, forward strand.
TGGCGTCGCCCGCGGCTTCGCCGAGCTCGTCGCCGACGGCTGGGGCGACCGGCTCGTGCTCGGCGGCGACGTCTGCCAGCGCGTGCAGCTGCGCCGCTACGGCGGGCACGGCTACGGTTACGTCGTCGAGCACTTCCTGCCAACGCTCGCCGAGTTCGGTGTCGCGCCCGAGGCGCTCGACCGGATCATGATCGACAACCCGGCGAGGCTGCTCGCCTTCGCCGCGCCGCGCTCCGCGGGGTAGGCGCGCCGGCCAGCGGCGCAGCGGAGCGCCGGCCGATCCGGCGCCGCTCAGTCCGCCCGGCGCAGCCGGGCGACGAAGTCGGTGACCTGCCGCTCGAGCACGTCCACGTGCAGGTGATCGGGGCTCACGACCCTGATGACCGTGGCGCCGATGTTCATCATGATGATCTCGTCGGCGAGCTGATCGTCGGGGGTCGAGGATCGGATATCCCCGTCCTCGCGGCCCTCGGCGAGGTAGCGCAGGTATCCCGCCTTCCAGGTGTCGAGGTGGGCGTCGTATCCGCCGCGCACCTCGACGCTGAACGCGCAGCGCTCCCAGAACGACAGCAGCACCCGGGCGGCGGTCGCATCCTCCTGTTCGACGGGCAGGGTGTACCGCATGAACATCTCGAGCGCCTCGATGCCGCGCTTGCCGGCGACGTAGGCCGTGAGGCGATCGCCCAGGCTGTTCAGCGAGCGCTCGTACGCGCCGGTGATGATCTGATCCTTGCCCGTGAAGTAGTGCTTCAGCGCGCCGTTCGCGAAGCCGGCGCGCGACGCGATCTCGCGCATGGTCGCCGCCTCGATCCCGCCCTCGACGATGAGCTGCCAGGTGACGTCGACGATCTCGTCGCGGCGCTGGTCGTGGTCGATGATCTTCGGCATGGGGGCCTTTCCGGGGCTCGGTTGCGTCACCCAGTGTAGACGGAAAAACGCGCGGATCGGGGGATTCGACGCCCGCGGAAAGTCCCATCCTGCCCCGTCCCAGTGCCTCGCCGGTCCCGCGCTCCGCGCAATAGCCTCGCTGCACGGCGGCCGACGGCCGACCGGAACCCGACGAGCGGCGCAGGCCGCCCCGAACGAAGGATCGACACCGTGGCACCGAGCCAGTACGAGCACCTCTTCGTCCGCGATCTCGTGGACTGCCGAGACGACATGACCAACGAGGCGGAGCCGGCCGGCCGGCCCCTCCCCGCCAACCTCAGCCGGCCGTGGGCGATCATGCGCGCGGATGACGTCCCCGAGGCGAAGGCGTACATCACCATGAGCTGGGTGCACCCGACGCAGGAGGAGACCTTCTGGGTGCACGAGCACGAGCACGAGTACGACGAGGTGCTGGCGTTCACCGGATCGAATCCGGAGGATCCGCACGACCTCGGCGCCGAGGTGTACCTCGACATCGAGGGGGAGCGGCACCTCATCACGACCTCGGGGTCGGTCTACATCCCCGCGGGCACCAAGCACTGCCCGCTGGGATTCAACCGGGTCGACCGTCCCTTCCGATTCCTCGCGGTCGCCGTGAGCGGCGACGGTCACTACCGGCCCGAATCCGAGCGCTGATCCGGCTTCGGCCCCGCAGTTGTCGTTCCCGGCAGAGGAGTTGTCCCGAGCCGTACAGACTGCCGGGCCCGCCTTGCCAGCGCGCCCGGCGCCCCTCGACCATGAGGGTGCGCACCCGTACCCGCCGCACCGAGCGGAGGCCGGGAGCGCGGAACTCGAAGGCGAGGGCCGCCGCGCAAGCCGGTCGCACCGCCGCAGGTCCCCGAAATCGGGGAGGGCGACTGCAGCGGGACCGACCACCCCACGCATACGCATCAGGAGGACTGGACTCATGACTTTCCGATTCCGCTCACGCGCTGGAGCCCGGGTCGCCGCAGTCGCGGCGGTCGCGCTCTCGCTCTCGCTCGTCGGTTGCGCGCCCCCCTCATCGGGCGGGGCCTCCGGCCAGACCTCGATCCGGGTCGGCATGGTCGGCAGCACCAGCGACGAGGTCAACCCCTACCAGCAGCAGGGCTCGGTCTCGAGCGATGCGCTGTTCAAGCAGGTCTACGAGGGGCTCACCGCCCGCGACCGCACGGGCAAGGTCGTCTACGTCCTCGCCGAGTCCATGGAGCCGAACGCGGCGAAGGACGTCTGGACCATCAAGCTCCGGAAGGGCGTGAAGCTGCACAACGGCGAGGCCTTCAACGCCGAGGACGCGGCCGAGAGCATCAAGGCGATGATCGACCCGAAGAAGGCCTGGGCGTACGCGACCAACCTCGACTTCGTCGACGCAGCCGGCATCGAGGTCGTCGACGGCACGACGCTCAAGCTGAACCTCAAGAAGCCGTTCGGCCTGGTCCCCGAGATGTTCTCGATGGCGCGCATCAACATGCGCAGCATCCGCGGCGGCGCCACGGTCGACAAGCCGGCGGGCACGGGCCCCTGGACCATCGACTCGTTCACCCCTGGTCAGGAGGCGAAGCTCTCGAAGTTCAAGGACTACTGGGGCGAGAAGCCGAAGCTCGACAGCCTCACGCTGTCGTTCTTCACCGAGCAGAACGCGGTCACCAACGCGATCCGCGGCGGTCAGATCGACGTCGCGCAGGGCATCCCGTTCCCCGAGGTCCCCGCGCTCAAGGGGGATCCGAACCTCGGGCTCGTGGTGAGCGACACGGCGAGCTACCCGCTCATCGCAATGAACATGCAGGACAAGCCGTTCTCCGACCCGAAGGTGCGCGAAGCGATCCGGCTCTCGGTCGACCGCGAGCGGATCGTGAAGAACGCCTTCGGCGGCTACGCGACGGTGGCGAACGACTTCATCGGCAAGAACTCCTCGTGCGAGCCGCCGAAGCTGCCGCAGCGCACGCAGGACCTCGCGAAGGCGAAGCAGCTCGTCTCGGAGGCCGGCGCCGAGGGCGCCCAGGTGGAGCTCGTCACCGACGGCGCGTTCCCCGGCATGATGGAGATGGCCCAGCTCGTCGCCGATGATGCGGGCAAGGCCGGGATCAAGATCTCGGTGCGCAAGCTCGACGTGGCCACGTTCCTCGACCGGTGGCTCGACTGGCCGCTGTTCATCAGTTACACGTCCAGCCCGTACGAGATCACCGCGAAGGGGCACTTCCTGCCCGGTGGATCCGAGAACGGCACCCACATGAACGACCCCGAGTACAACTCGCTCGCGGCGGAGCTGTACCAGACCACCGACACCGCGGCCCAGTGCAAGATCATCCAGCAGCTGCAGACGATCGAGTACGAGCGGGGCGGATACCTGGTGCCGGTCTACGGCCAGAACATCACGGTGCACCGCGCCAACGTGAAGGGACTCGAGAAGGACCTCTACGGGCGCACCTCGTTCCTGCTGACCAACGTGACGGTCGGCTAGCGGGGCTCGTCCACCGCCGAAGGGGCGGGAGCGAAGGATCGCTCCCGCCCCTTCGGCGGTCTGCCGAGAGTGCAGTTGTCCATGGAATGCGGCGCTATTCCATGGACAACTGCACTCTCGACCGGCAGCGAGCCAGCGAGCGGGCTTGCGAGTCGGCCCGCGATCGTGTGTGCTGGGGTTACGCATCCGACTGGGGCGGAACGGTCGGCCGGAGCCGACGGACGACGAAGGGCGACCACGTGCGAAGCGAGAAGAAGTCGCGGTTGAATGCGTTCGGAGCTGCGGCGGTCGTTGCGCTCGGCCTCGCGGCGCTTCCGGTCGCGGGAGCGTCGGCCGTGCCGGCCGAGCGCAGCGGAGCGATCGTGAGCGCGAACGCCGAGCGCACGCCTTCGTCGGAGCGCAGCGCCGAACGTGCGGAGACGCTCAGAGCGGAGATCAGCAGCGGAAGCCAGCCCTGGCTCGAGCGATTCGGGCTGTCCGGGATCTCGGCGGTCGGTCTCGACAGTGCCACCGGGGAGACGACCGTTCGGGGGACCGAGTACGTCGTCCCGCATACGGTGACGGTGCCGGGACTCGGCCGGGTCATCGTCGGCGGCGATCCCGCCACGGTCGTGTTCCAGACCGGAGCATAGGAGACCGACCGCGCCCGGCGGCTACTCCGAGCGGTCCTGCGCGCGGTATTTCGGCGCGAGCGAGAGCGCGCTGAAGCGGAACGGGCGGTCGATGCGGGTGAAGCCGAGCGGGCAGTGCACCGTGCCTGCGGGGATGTAGACGGATCCCGACGTCGTGATGACGTGCCGCTCGCCCTCGATCTCCATGTACAGTTCGGCGCCGAGATCGCGCGGATCGTCGGGGTTGCCGCCCGTCCAGATGAGGATCTCGTCGTAGTCGTGCTGGTGCGGGTTGACCCACAGCTGCGGTTCGTCGGACGGGTGGATCCAGATGTGCGTCATGTTGGCCTGAGCGCCGGGCACGAGGTCGCTGTTCACGAGCCACAGCCCCTCGCCCAGGTTCGGCAGCGGGTACTCCAGCTGCTCCTCGTCGTCCATGACCATCTCGTCCATGCAGTTCGGCATGTCCTTGACGAACAGGTGATCGTACTTCGCCATGATGCGGCTCCTTCGGTGCGGTGAGTGTGCGGTGCGCGGTGAACTGGGAAACGGAAGAGCGGCCGAACGACAGCAGTCCGGCGGATCAGGGCCGTCGCGGCGCCCGGCCGAACGCCGCGAGACCGACGGCGAGCATGAGCGCGGATCCGACGAGCATCGTCAGGCCGAGCACCGCGGCCGTGACGCCGGAGAGCGAGACCAGCGGGGCGACGATCGGGCCCAGGAACAGCGAGGACGTGCCGAGCAGCGCCGCCGCCGATCCCGCGCGGTCCCCGTGCGCGGTCAGGCCGATCGCGCTCGCGTTCGGCATCGTGAACCCGGTCGACGCGAGGTAGAGGGCCAGGCCGGCGACGAACGGGCCGAAGCCGAGGCCGAGCAGCGCGCTCGCCGCAGCGGCGGCGCTGCCGAGGAACGCGAGCACCATGCCGACGAGGTAGAGCCGCTCCGGGCTGGTCGAGGCGAGCAGCACGCGGTTGGTCTGGGACCCGACGACGTTGCAGAGCGATCCGGCGGCGAACAGGATCCCGAATACCGCGGGGGTGACGCCGAAGCCGTTCTGCAGCACGAAGCTCGACATCGAGAGGTACGCGAAGAACGCGGCGCCGCTGACGGCGGAGATGATGAGCACGGCCCGGTAGGTCGGGTGGGCGAGCAGCACGCGGGCGTCGGACAGCAGCGAGAGGGGCCCGCTGCTCGTGCTGCGCAGCTCCCGCGGATGCGATTCGGGGAGCCAGCGGAGCGCCGACGCGAGCAGTAGGACGCCGATGCCGGCGAGCACCCAGAAGATCCCGCGCCAGTCGAGGAACCGGCTGAGCTGCCCGCCGAGGATCGGGGCCACGACGGGCGCTACGGCGCCGACGAGGGCGAGCCAGGAGAGCATGCGCGCGAGTCGCGCGCCCGAGAAGATGTCGCGCGCGATCGCGAGCGTGACCACCATGCCGGCCGCGCCGCTCACGCCCTGGAGCGCGCGGAACAGCAGCAGCCAGCCGACCGAGGGCGCGACGGCGCAGGCGGCCGAGAACACCGCGAACGCGGCGACGCCGATGAGGAGCGGGAGCCGGCGCCCGAAACGATCGCTCATGGGGCCGGCGATCAGCTGGCCGAGTCCGAGCCCGAGCATGCACACCGACATGGTGGTCTGGGCGAGCGCGTCGCCGATGCCGAGCGAGCGCGCGAGCTCGGGCAGCGCGGGCATGTAGAGGTCCATCGACAGCGGGCCGAAGGCCTCCAGCAGCCCGAGCAGCAGGATCAGTCCGGCGCTCGGCCGGATCGCGTCAGTCCGCACGCGAGTGCACGAGCCGGCCCTCGAACCAGGTCTCGACGACCTGTGTGTCGGCCAGTTCGAGCGGGTCGCGCTCGAACGGGTCGGCGTCGAGCACCACGAGGTCGGCCGAGAATCCCGGTGCCACGCGCCCGGTGACGTCGCCGAGCCCGATCGCCTCGGCGCCGCGCGAGGTGCAGACGCGGAGCGCCTCGAGCAGGGTCAGCGCCTGCTCGGGCCACAGGGTTCCCGGAGTCTGGCGGAACGGGTCGGCGCGGGTCACGAGCCCGTGGATCCCGAACCAGGGGTTCGGGGTGGGGCTGACGGGCCAGTCGGAACCCATCGCGAGGCGGGCACCGAGATCGGTGAGGGCGCGGTTCGGCTGGATCTTCCCGGCGAGGGGCTGGGGCAGCACCTCGGAGAGCGCCTGGGGGATGACCCCGGGGAACCACACGAACGGCGACATGTCGGCGGTGACGTCGAGCTCGGCGAGGCGCGGCAGATCGGCGTCCGAGAGGAACTGGCCGTGGGCGATGTGTACGCGGGTGCTCGTGTCGCCGCGTTCGCGCAGTGCCTGCGTCGCGTCGAGCACGGCGCGGGCCGCCGCGTCACCCGCGCAGTGCACCTTGAGCCCGAGGCCCTGCCCGGCGATGCTCGTCATCAGTTCGGCGAACTCGGCCTGCGGGATCAGCATGGCGCCGGTGAACTCGTGCCCGTGCTCCTCGTCGGGGAGGTAGGGCTCGAGGAACGCGGCCGTGCGGGCCGGCGGCACGCCGTCGAGGAACACCTTCACGAAGTCGGGGCGGTGGTGCGCGCTGCGGAACGGCTCGGCCAGGTCGACGAGCTCCTGTCCGATCGGGGTGAATCCGAAGATCTCGTCGTTGATGGTGATCGAGGTCACGACCCAGGCGTTCAGATCGCCGGCGGTGTCGAGCCCGTGCAGCGCGCGGAGCATGTCGAGCGAGGCGGCCGCGTCCTGGAACGCGGTGATGCCGAAGCTGTTGAGGATCTCGACGCCGCGGGCGGACGCGGCCCGGTGCTGCGCCTCGGTGAAGCCGCCGGCCTCCGCCATCGCGTACTCGACACGGAGGCCCGCGCCCTCGAGCAGCACACCGGTGGGGGATCCGGTCGCGGGATCCCGCAGCACGCCCGCGCTGCCCGCGCCGTCCGCGTGCGAGCCGTCGAGGATCCCCGCGAGGCGAAGCGCCTCGCTCGAGGCCCAGCGGTTGTGCCGACTGTCCTCGATGAGCACCACCGGGCGCCCGCCCGCGGCCTCGTCCAGGCGCGCGAGCGCGGCGGACGAGTTCAGCTCCCCCAGGAGATTGGTGCCCCACGGGCCGCCCACGATCCACCCGTCCGCGGGGGTGGCCTCGGCCTGCTCGGCCACGGCGGCCAACACCTCGTCGAGGCTCGCGCCGATGGGCACGACGAGCTCGAACAGCTCCGCGCGCCCCGCCACTGCGTGGTGGTTGTGCACGTCGACGAGCCCGGGCATCACGAACGCCCCGGCCAGATCGCGGCGCACGGTCGCCGGGCCGACGAGGTGGGAGAGGTCGGCGCCGATGCCGATGACGGTCCCGTCGGCCACCGCGATCGATACCGGTGCGTCCAGCAGCTCCTCGCCGTCGAAGAGGGTGGCCTGCTCGAACAGGAGGTCAGCTTGCATGTCGGTCCTTTCGTGGGGGATTCTCGCCGCGGAGTCCGAGGTCCCGGTACTCGGTCGGCGTGCAGCCGACCTCGCGGCGGAAGAAGCGCGAGAAGTAGGAGGCCTCGGTGAACCCGAGGCGGAAGGAGATCTGCGCCGCGCTGAGCGCGGTGCCGCCGAGCAGTCGCTGCGCCTCCCGGGCGACGGCCGTGCGCAGGATCCGCCCCGGCGTCGTCCCCGTATCGGCGGCGACCTGCTCGGCCAGGTAGCCGGTGGTCACGCCGAGCGCGCGGGCGCAGCTCGACACGGTCTGGCTCGCGTCGGGTGCGCGCAGCACCTCCCGCAGGAACGCGCGGGTGAGGGGCGAGCGGGCGCTCGGGGCGTCCACCTGGGGGATCGCCTCGGCGCACTCGTGCAGCAGCGCCGCGAGCAGGTGCCGGGCGCCTCCCGGCGATCCGGCCTCGCGCAGCGCATCGACGAGCCGGCGCAGGCGGTCCGCGGCCGCCTCGGACGGGGCGAGCGGCGCGGCGCCCAGCAGGAGCAGCTCGTGCATCCGATCGGGCAGGGCGCCGACGGAGTCGAGCACGTCCTCCGAGAACATCACCGCGGTGCAGCGCAGCCCCGGGTCGGCGCACCACTCGTGCACCTGCCCGGGTGCCAGCAGGTGCACCTCGCCGGCGCGGATCGGCACGGGCGAGAAATCGATGCGGTGGATCCCGCTCCCGGCCTCGACGAGCACCAGCTGGGTGAAGGCGTGGCGATGCGGCGAGCGGAACGCTGCGCGGTCGTCGATGTCCTCGACGACGAGGAACGATCCGCACGCGGATCCCTCGCGCGGGACGATGTCGTGCACCGGGAAGATCGGCGCCGTCGCGGTCTGCATGCGTCCTCCATCGCTCCATCGGCCCGGTGTCCACCGGCTGTCCGTTTCAGTCTTGCCGCCCGTACGGCGGGTCGGTTTGTCATCCGGAGCATGCAGATTGACGGCGGGAGCAGGAATGGGCGCGGCGCGATTGTGCCGCCCGCCACGGGTGCCCACGATGGAGACATTCAAGAGATGTCTCGTTCGGTCGAGATGCCCTGTGATGACGCAGGAACGGGGTTCCCGTCGTCATCGCTGCACGCGATGCGGAAGGAACCACCACCATGACCGAGATGATCGCGCTCTCGCGGGAGCGGGGCAGCGGAGCGGTGCGACGCCGACGGCGGCGCACGATGATGCGCTGGGGCGGCAAGCTCCTGCAGGGCGTCATCACGCTGCTGCTGGTCTCGCTGCTCATCTTCTTCGCCACGCAGGCGATGCCGGGCGATGTCGCCAAGGTGATTCTCGGCGTGAACGCGACCCCCGAGCGGCTCGCCACCCTCCGTAAGGAGCTGGGGCTCGATGCGCCGCTGCTGCAGCAGTACCTCACGTGGCTCGGCGGGATCCTGCGCGGCGACTGGGGCGTCTCGCTCACCAACGGCGCGCCCGTGGCGGACACGCTGTCGCTCCGGCTGCGCAACTCGCTGACGCTCGGCGCGCTCGCCCTCATCATCATGCTGCCGATCTCGCTCGTGATCGGCGTCATCGCGGCGCAGCGCAAGGACCGCGTCTTCGACAAGCTGTTCATGGGCGGGTCGATGGTGGTCAACGCGGTTCCCGAGTTCGTGCTCGGCACGGTGCTCATCGCGCTGTTCGGCACGACCGTGTTCCGGATCTTCCCGCCGGTCTCGCTGATCCCGCCCGCCGATATGCCGTGGTGGCACCCGCTCGCGCTCGTGCTGCCCGTGACGACGCTCGTCATCGGCGGCGTCGCCTACCTGTCGCGGCTCGTGCGCGTCTCGTTCATCGACGTGATGAACAGCGAGTTCATCCAGACGGCCCAGCTCAAGGGGCTGAGCACCCGCCGGATCCTGTACCGGCACGCGCTGCCGAACGCGCTCGCGCCGATCATCCCGGCGGCGTCGCTCGTCGCGGCGTTCCTCATCGGCGGCACCGTCGTGGTCGAGTACCTGTTCTCGTACCCGGGCATCGGGCTCACGCTCGTGGAATCCGTGGGCAACCGGGATCTGCCGCTGATCCAGGCGGTCGTGCTGATCATCGCCTCCGCGTACTTCGTCTTCAACTTCATCGCCGACCTGCTCTCGGACGCGGGCGCCGGCCGCCGCAAGGAATAGGTGGGATCCATGACTCAGCAGAACGACGTGCTGCCCGCATCGGCGCCCGACTCCCGACCGCGGTCCCGCGTGCTCGCGCGGTTCCTCGCCTCGAACCAGGTGCGCTGGGGGATCGGCCTCGTGGTGCTCACCACGCTGCTCGCCTGCTTCGGCGGCCTGCTCGCCCCGTACTCGCCGACCGACCCCATCACGACGCCGTACGCCCCGCCGGGCGGGGGCCTGCTGCTCGGTTCCGACCAGCTCGGCCGCGACGTGCTGTCGCGCGTGCTCGCCGGCGGCGTCTCGCTGGCGTGGATGGCGCCGCTGAGCGCCGTGCTCAGCGTTGCGGTCGGCGCAGCCGTCGGCCTCGCGGCCGCCTTCACCGGCGGCTGGACGGAGACGATCCTGATGCGCGCGATGGACGTGCTGCTCGCGTTCCCCGGCATCCTCATGGCGCTCATGTTCGTGTCCGTGTTCGGTCCGTCGCCGTGGCTGCTCGTCACGCTCGTCGTGCTCGCGCTGATCCCCGGTGTCGCCCGCGTGATCCGCGGTGCCGCTCGCCCCATCTGCGACCGCGAGTTCGTGCTCTGGGCCCGGTCGGTGGGGATCCCCGGCCGGCGCATGATCGTGCGCGAGGTGCTGCCGAACATCACCTCGCCGCTGCTCGTCGAGCTGGGCGTCCGTCTCATGTGGGCGGTCGGCATCCTCGCCTCGATCAGCTTCATCGGATACGGGATCCAGCCGCCGACCCCCGACTGGGGCCTCATGGTGAGCGAGAACCGCACCGGTCTCGCCACGCAGCCGTGGGCCGTGCTCGCGCCGATCGTCATGATCGTGCTGTTCACGGTCGGCGGCAACCTCATCGCCGAGGGCGGCGCACGCGTCATCGCCCGCACGGAAGGGAAGTAACCATGGCCGCAATCACGGTGACCGGTCTCACGGTCGGCCTGACGGGCAAGGACACCACGATCATCGAGGACGTCTCGCTCGAGCTCGGTTCGAGCGAGGTGATGGGCATCGTCGGCGAGTCCGGATCGGGCAAGAGCACGCTCGCGCTCGCGCTGCTCGGGTACGCGCGCTCGGGCGGCGAGATCCGCGCCGGATCCGTCGACATCGAGGGGACCGACCTGCTGCGGCTCGACGCCGCCGGTCTCCGCGCCGCACGGCGCGGGCTGGTGAGCTATGTCGCGCAGGATCCCGCGACGGCGCTGAACCCCTCGATGCGGCTGCGCACGCAGCTGCTCGAAGCCATCGACGGGCCGCGGGAGCAGTCGATGGCCCGGATCCGCGAGGTGCTCGAGGCCGTCGGTCTGCCAGCGGACGACGCGTTCCTGAAGCGGCGCGCGAGCGAGCTGTCGGGCGGGCAGCAGCAGCGCATCGCGATCGCCATGGCGGTCGTCGCGCAGCCGCGGTTGATCGTGCTCGACGAGCCGACCACGGGCCTCGACGTCTCGACGCAGATGAAGGTGCTCGAGCTCGTCAAGCGGCTCTGCGCCGAGTACCGCATCGCCGCGATCTACGTGACGCACGACCTCGCGGTCGTCGCCGAGGTCGCCGACCGTGTGACCGTGATGTACGGCGGTCAGGTCGTCGAGACCGGCTCGACCGCATCGGTGCTGCAGGCCCCGGCGCACCCCTACACCCGCGCGCTGCTGCAGGCGCTGCCGTCGACGCAGGACCGGCACATGCTCGTGCCGATCCCCGGGCGCGCGCCCAGCATCGGCGACCGGCCGACGGGCTGCGTGTTCGCGGCGCGCTGCGCGTTCGCGACCGACGCCTGCCGCTCGGCGGTGCCGCCGCTCGAGCCCTCGGGCGACGGCCTCGTGCGCTGCATCCGGCACGTCGAGATCGGGCAGCGCCCGCCGGCCACCGTCTCAGTCGCGCCCGTCGGCGACTTCGAGGATCGCCCCGACTCAGTGCTCCGCGTCGCGGATCTCCGCGCCTCCTACGGCCACGTCGAGGTGCTGCACGGCATCGACCTCGACGTGCGGGCCGGGGAATGCCTCGCGATCGTCGGCGAATCGGGCTCGGGCAAGAGCACCCTGTCGCGCTGCCTCATCGGCCTGCACACCGAGTGGGAGGGCGAACTGCTGCTCGACGGCGAATCGCTGGCGCGGTCGGCGGCGAAGCGCAGCTCCGCCGCGCGCCGACGGATGCAGTACATCTTCCAGAACCCCTACGGCTCGCTGAACCCCCGCCTCGACGTCGGCACGAGCCTCGCCGCACCCCTGCGCCACTTCGAGCGCCCGAGCGGCGCCGAGGTGCGCCGCCGCGTCGGCGAGGCGCTGGAGCGGGTCGAGATCCCGGCGCGCATGGCCGAGCTGTACCCGTCGGAGCTGTCGGGCGGGCAGCGGCAGCGCGTCGCGATCGCCCGGGCGCTGCTCGCCGACCCGAGCGTGCTCATCTGCGACGAGGTGACCTCGGCGCTCGACGTCTCGGTGCAGGCCTCGGTCGTCGAGCTGCTGCGCGGGCTCCTGCGGGACGGGCTCAGCATGATCTTCGTGACGCACAACCTGGCCGTGGTGCGCAGCATCGCCGACTCGGTCGCCGTGCTCAACCGGGGCGAGATCGTCGAGCAGGGGCGCGTCGATCGCGTGCTCGATCACCCGCGCGATCTCTACACGCAGGGGCTGCTCGCCGACACGCTCGACCTGTCGGCGGCCTGAGCACGCGGAAGGGCGGGCCCGGATCTCATTCGGGCCCGCCCTTCCGCGTTCGCCTGCGCCGAGCTACGCGATCCCGAGCAGCCCCAGCAGCTGGTCGTGGGGCAGCCCGTAGCGCACGGTCCCGCCCTTGCCGACCATTGTGTCGGACGCGAGCATCGCGTTGACGATCGCCTCCTCGGTGGCCTCGATGGTGGCGTAGAAGAGCGGGTCGATGCGATCGTTCGCGACCGCCGAGACGGTGTACTCGACGGGTGCGCCGGGATCGAAGCCCGCCGGGATCCCCGAGTTGCCGGTCGAGAAGCAGAAGGCGAGGTCGCCGCTGCCGTTTTCGCCGGCGCCGCCGACGCGGGCGATGCCGAGCGAGGAGCGCTGCGCGAGGCGGGCGCACTGGTGGGGGAGCAGGGGCGCGTCGGTGGCGACGATCACGATGATGGATCCGCTCCCCTCGGGCAGCGCGCTGCCCGCCGTCGCGCTGCCGTCGGCGTCGCCGGGCAGCTCGATCGACGGGCCGACCAGCTTCCCGTCGATGCTCAGGCGCTCGCGGCGGCCGTGGTTCGCCTGCACCAGCACGCCGACCGTGTAGCCGCCATCGGCCTCGGCGACCACGCGCGATGCGGTTCCGATGCCGCCCTTGAACCCGTGGGCGATCATGCCGGTGCCGCCGCCGACGCTGCCCTCGGGCACGTGGCCGTCGTGCGCCGAAGCGATCGCCTCGCGCACGTGCTCCGGGCGCACGTGGAACCCGTTCAGATCGTTGAGCGCGCCGTCCCAGGTCTCGCCGACCACGGGAAGCGACCAGTAGTCCTCGCCCGGGGGCCGGGTCGATCCCTCGTGCGCGACGAGCGCGTCGCGCACGACGCCGACGCTGTGCGTGTTGGTGAGGCCGATGTAGCTCGTGAGGGTGCCCGATTCGCGCACCCACTCGAGGCCCGTCATCTCGCCGTTGCCGTTGAGCCGGTGCGGTGCGGCGTAGAGCGGCTGCTTCCAGGGGGCGTCGTTCGGGACGATCACGGTGACGCCCGTGCGCACGGGGCCCTCACCGGGCACGAGCTCGCCCTCGCCCGAAATGAGGGTGGTGTGGCCGACCCGGACGCCCGCGACGTCGGTGATCGCGTTGCGCGGGCCGCTCGGCAGCGCGCCCATCCGCAGACCGAGATCACGGGCCTTGCGCCCCGACGGCGTTCCGGCGAATGCATCGCCCTGCTGCCCGGTCACGCGTCGTCCCCCTCTGCGGCGAGCGCGACGAGGCGCGTGTCGGTGATCTGCTCGAAGCCGGTGATCCGGTCGCCGTCGAGGCGCCAGATGTGCACGGTGCGCGCGTCGAGGGGGTGGCCGGTGCGGCGGTGGGTGCCGACGTAGCGCCCGACGGCGATGACGGTGCCGGCGTCGCCGACGAGTTCGTCGACGCGCATGCCGAAGCCGTCCCATTCGGCGGCGATGGGGCCGAGCACGCGGTCGCGGATCTCGTCGGGGCCGACGTAGGTGCCGGCCAGCGGGAAGCCGGCGGACTCGGTCCAGCTGATGTCGGGGGCGAAGTCGGCGAGCATGCCGGCGAGGTCGCCGCGTGCTCCGGCCGCGTAGTGCGCGGCGACGATGTCTCGATGGGTCACTGCCGCATCCTTTCGAACGGTGGGTGTGCTCCGAGTCTCGGGCAGCCGGGGGGCCGGGCTCAAGGGTCCTCCGGTTCCGTGCCGATGCGCGCAACAGTTCTACCGGCAGAGTCAATCGGCGGGCTCCGGGCTCGGGCTAGCCTCGAGGCGGAACGCGAATCGGACGATGGGGCGGACGAATGACCAGCAGCAGAATCACCGGCACCTCGGGCATCACCGCGGCGCTCGACGCGATGAATCGGCGGGATCGGGCGCTCGATCCGCAACTGCCCGATCGTTCGTTCGATGCGTCCGTGCGGCTGCTCGTCTCCGAGCACGGCGGCGCGGTCCGGGCGGCGGGCGCGTCGACGGTCGAGATCCTGCGGCCGGGTGATCCCGGCGCGATCTGGGGTGCGGCACGCCGCGCCTCCCTCGAGCTGCGCTGGGACGGCGATGAAGCGGGTGCCGGGGAGCTGCTCGACGACTGGATCGCGGAGGTCGGCCCGGAGCTCGCCGGTGCCGGTGCTGGTGCTGATTCCGGCGCCGGCGACTGGGACTCGTCGCTGTCGCTGCGGCTGCCCAGCCGGGATTCGGCGCTGGTGCGGCCGATGCTGTCCCGGGGTTTCGCGGTCACGGGGGTCGAGGGGATCCGGATCGGGACGCGGGGCGCGGACGCGGCTGGCGCCGCGGAACGTCTGCGGGCCGCGGGGATCTCGGTACGCCCGGCGGGGCCGGCCGACCTGGATCTGCTGGCCGAGCTCGACACCGAGCTCCTGGCGCACGACGCGCAGCACGGCGGGGTGACCCCGCGCCCGGGCGCGACCGGGATTCTGCGCGACGGGATCGCCCAGCGCCTCGCCGCGGATCCCGAGTGGACCTGGATCCTCGAGCAGGACGGCGCACCCGCGGGGTACCTGAGCATCGAGACCGGCAAGGACCGGCACCGCGAGCGGCTCGCCCCCGGCGGGAGCATCGCATTCATCCAGGCAATGTATCTGCGGCCCGGAGTGCGCGGCGGCGGGCTCGGCGAGGCCGTCGTCGAGTTCGGGCACGGGCAGTTGGAGGGGGCGGGCTTCGACCGGATCCTGCTCGACTATGCGGCGCTCAACCCGCGCTCGGGTCCGTTCTGGTGCCGCATGGGGTACCGGCCGCTCTGGAACACGTGGCAGCGCCGTCCGGCGCTGCTCGCGCGCCGCTGACCGCGGCGCTTCTCCAGTTCGCGCAGGAGACTTGACCCGGCGAGCAGAGGCTCGCGGAGAGCGTTGCCCGGCACCGTGCCGGGTCCGTAGCGTCGAAGACGGGCATCGGCGTGGATGCCCGGGAAGGAAGCAACCATGGGGAATCAGTACGAGCGCCTCTTCGTGCGCGACATGCCGGTGATCGTCGGCGAGATGGACAACGAGGGCGAGGCCGCCGGTCTCGAGCAGCCGAAGAACCTGGGCGACGGCTTCTGGCTGATGCACAGCAAGCTGGTGCCCGAGAGCCAGATCAACATGACCCACATCTGGGTGCACGAGATCTCGGAGCCGGTGCACTGGGTGAACCCGCACACCCACGACTACGACGAGATCCTGATCTGGACGGGCTCGAACCCGGACGATCCTCGTGATCTCGGCGCCGAGATCACGATGGAGATCGACGGCGAGAAGCACACCATCACGACCTCCGGCTCGGTCTACATCCCGGCCGGCACGGTGCACTGCCCGCTCGACTTCGTGCGTGTCGACCGCCCGTTCCGCTTCAGCGCGCTCTCGCTCGCGCCGAAGTACACGAGCAACAAGGACGCCGCGCAGGCCGCGTAGTGCCCGTATGAGAAGGGCCCGGGATCTTCGATCCCGGGCCCTTCTCGCGTTCTCGCGCGGGACACGGTCTCCGCTTCCCGTCCTGCTATATGGTTTGCGAAGGGAGCGGGTGGACCGGCGGGACGGGGGCTCGGAAGAAGCGAGGTGGACGCATGGAGGACGAGGTGCGGCCGAGCGAGTTCTATAAGGATCCCGGCTTCGTGCTCCTGTCCGGTCCGTTCGCGGTGACGGTGCCCGTAGTCGTGCAGCTCGGGGTCATGGCGTTCACGATCCCGGGTTTCCAGCCCTATTCCCTGAAAGCGGGCTTCGCCTTCCTCTGCATCCCCTCCCTGGTCCTGGGGCTGGGCCTCAGCGTCCTCTGCCTCTGTCTGTGGCGGATCAGAGCTTCGCCTCCGGGCACCGCAAGCGCATATCTGAGAGCCTGCGCGATCGGCGTCGTCGTCGGAGTGCTGGGCGCCTATCCGGTCGGCCAGCTCGGGGCCTCGACCACGCTGGCGAGGGGGATGAACTTCGACGAGTCCTGGAGCATTCTCATCTCCGGCGTCTACCTGGCGCTCGTGTTCACCGGGCACATGCTGTGGTGGGAACGTCGCGAGGCGTCGAAGCACCGAAGCCTGCGGGCGGAACGGCTGGCCGCGAAACCGGTCGAGTGATGCATCGGCGGTCAGGGATGCTTTCGAGCACCTCGGAGCACGAGCAGGGCCCGCACTCCGATCGGAGTGCGGGCCCTGCTCGTGCGGATCGCGCGGTGCTCAGCGCGTGGTGAACACCTTGCTCGCGATGCGCCAGTCCCCGTCGACCAGCACCAGGCCGAACTGGTTGCGGAAGTCGGAGCCCAGATAGGCGCGCTCGTCGAGGATCGCCGAGGCGATCCCGCCCGTCACCTCGATGCTGTGGATCTCGGCGCGGTACGCGGGATCCGCCGGGGGAGCGGTCGCGACGACCTGCTCGGCGAAATCGACCGCCGTCATCACCGTGAAGGCGTCGCCGAGGTAGCCCCACATGCGGCCGTCCTCGGTGAACGCCTGCTTCACGAGCTCGGCATCGTTCGCGCTTACGCCCGCGACGTAGCGCTCGACGGCGGCCCTGACCTGATCTTCCATT
Source organism: Leucobacter iarius (assembly GCF_039530105.1). Taxonomy (NCBI): domain Bacteria; kingdom Bacillati; phylum Actinomycetota; class Actinomycetes; order Micrococcales; family Microbacteriaceae; genus Leucobacter; species Leucobacter iarius. The sequence goes on from NZ_BAAAOB010000001.1 coordinate 1,449,090, forward strand.
GCGGTCCCCTCGGGGTTCGGAGCGGCGCGCGGCCGCTCGGTGTGCGGCCTACGCCTTGCCGATCTGCTCGAGCAGGCCGGCGTTCTCGTCGGAGTCGTACAGCGGGCTCAGCGAGAGCGCGCTGAAGGTGAACGGGCGCGTGACCTTGGTGAAGCCGAGCGGGCAGTGGCGCGTGCCCGCCGGGATGTAGACGGAGCCCGAGGTAGTGACGGTGTGGCGCTCGCCCTCGATGTCGAAGTAGAGCTCGGCGCCGAGCTCGGTCGGGTTCTCGGGATCGGTGCCGGTCCAGATCAGGATCTCGTCGTAGTCGTGCTCGTGCTCGTTGACCCAGTGCTGCGGCTCGTCGGTCTCGAAGATCCAGCAGTGGCTCATGTGGATCTTGCTCTGCGGCACCTCGTTCGACCGCATCAGGCCGAGCGCCTCGCCCACGTTCGTGGGGGTGGGCAGCCCTGCGGCGTCGCCCTCGTTCTTGAAATCGGCCGCGATGTTCGGCATGTTCGTGACGAACAGGTCGTCGTGGATGTTCGACATGGTTCCTCCGGAATGGGTCTCGTATGCCGGTGCGTCGGCGGACCTGTCCCGGGTGCTCCGACGCCCCGTGCGTTCCACGCTACGGGGCTCGGATCCCGCGGGCGATGGACCCGCGACGGTCAGCCTGGGACTTTTCCCCGCGAGTCAGCGCTGGGCGCGTACTTCGCGCGGCGTCGAGCCGAAGTGCGCGCGGAACACCCGACTGAAGTGGGCCGCATCGATGAATCCCCAGCGGGCGGCGATCACCGAGACGGGGCGGTCGGTCAGCGCCGGATTCGTCAGGTCGCGGCGGCAGCGCTCGAGCCGCTGGGAGCGGATGTACGCCGAAACCGTGGTGCCCTGGCTGCGGAACAGCCCGTGCAGGTGCCGCGTCGAGATGTGGTGGGCGAGCGCGATCTGGCCCGGGTTCAGCTCGGGGGAGCCCAGGTGGTCGTCGATGTACTCGCGGATCTTGCGGAGCAGCACGTGGTGCGGATCCTGCTCGAGGCGTTCGGCGCCGAGCGCCATGGTGAGCAGCGTCTCCAGCAGGCCGACCGAGGTGCGGGCGATGCTGATGTTCGCCTCCCGGAACGAGGTCTGCAGCGCCTGGGGCACGTGCAGCAGGAACTGCGATGCGAGGGCGCCGGTGCGCGATCCGTCGGGCAGGCGGGTGGCGGTGAGCTCGCCCACGAGTTCCTGCGGCAGGTTCAGCATGTCCTTCGGGACGCAGATCACGAAGTTCTTGGACTCGTCGTCGAAGCTCAGCGAGAACGGCCGGGCCGTGTCGTAGATGGTGATGTCGCCCTCGCGGAGCACGAGCTCGCGGCCGTCCTGCACCAGGATCCCGCTGCCCGCGAGCATGATGCCGACCATGTAGCGGTCGCCGCCCTGCGAGATGAGCTTCGGCGTGCGCTCCACCTCGTGCGCGGTGGCGAACAGTTCGGTGAACGCGAGGCGGTCGACCTCCGAGGTGCGCATGCGGCCGCGGAAGGATCCGCGTTTGCGGCTGCGGATCGCGAGGGGCACGAACGCGGAGGAGGACGCTTCGCTGAACGAGCTGAAATCGAGCAGGGGCATGCTCTGGGAGGCGTCCAGGGAGGTCGGAACAAGAGGAGTCATCGTCATCGGTTTCTCTTCGTGCGGGGGCGCCAGATGCTGTGGAGGCGGCGCCCTGCCCCCAATCGTAGGTGCAACGCCGCGGGCTTCGGCGCCCGCCGTATTGCGTTCGGGTAACGCGAGGGGCTCCGCCCGGCGGAGAACCGCCGGCCGGAGCCCCTCGCGAGGTTCAGCCGCTGACGACCTGCGGCTCGGCGACGGCCTTGAGGCCCTCGACACCGAACTCGCGGCCGTAGCCGGACTGCTTCGCCCCGCCGAACGGGATCTGCGGATGCAGTCCGCCGTGCGAGTTGATCCACACGGTGCCGGCCTGCAGCCGGGCCGCGATCCGCTTCGCCTCATCGCGGTCGCTCGACCACACCGAGGCGCCGAGGCCGACCTCGAGCTCGTTCGCGAGGCGGACGGCCTCATCGAGCTCGGAATAACGGATGATGGGCAGCGCCGGACCGAACTGCTCCTCGAGCACGAGGTCGTTGTGCGGGTCGATGTCGGCGACCAGGGTGGTCGGGTAGAAGTACCCGACGGCGTCCCGGTCGGGCTCGCCGCCCAGCACCACGCGGGCGCCCGAGGCCTTGGCCGCCTCGACCAGGCGGTCGACGACGTCGAACTGGGCGCGGTTCTGCAGCGGGCCGAGCACGTTCTGCTCGTCGACGCCGACGCCCATGGGCACCGCGGCGGCGACCTTCGCCAGCTCCTCGACGACGGCGTCGTAGACCGCGTCGTGGACGTAGAGGCGCTTGAGCGCCGCGCAGGTCTGGCCGGTGTTGATGAACGCGCCCCAGAACAGGTCCTCGGCGATGGCCTTCGGGTCCACGTCGGGGAGCACGATGCCGGCGTCGTTGCCGCCGAGCTCGAGGGTGAGGCGGGTCACGTTGCCGGCGGAGGCCTCGATGATGCGCTTGCCCACCGGTGTCGAGCCGGTGAACATGATCTTGCCGATCTTCGGGCTGCGGGTCAGCGCGTCGCCGACCGTGCTGCCGGGGCCGGGCACGATGTTGAGCACGCCGGCCGGCAGCACCTGGTTCATCACGGCCACGAGTGCGAGCACCGAGAGGGTGGTCGTCTCGGCGGGCTTGATGACCACGGTGTTGCCCATGCGCAGCGACGGCGCGATCTGCCAGATCGAGATCATCATGGGCCAGTTCCACGGCGAGATCGCACCGACGACGCCGATCGGGCGGTAGTGCAGCTCGGCGTAGTTCTCGCCGTCGTCGACGATGACCTCGACGGGCAGCGGGGTATCGGCGGCGGAACGGGTCCAGACGGCGCAGGCGCCGACCTCGAAGCGCGCGTTGGGGCCGTTGAGCGGCTTGCCCTGCTCGCGCGAGAGCAGCTCGGCGAGCGCCTCGGCGGAGGCCTCGATCGCGTCCGCGGCGCGGTTCAGGTAGGCGCTGCGCTCGGCGTCGCCGAGCGCGGCCCACGCGGGCTGCGCGGCCTCCGCCGTGTCGATGGCCGCTTCGAGCGCGTCGACGCCCTGCATGGGCGCATCGCCGATGCGCTCGCCGGTCGCCGGGTCGAGCACCTCGCGGGTCTCGCCGCCCTGAGCCGTGACCGCTGCGAGCAGGCTGCTGTAGGTCTCCATTGATCCTCCGCTTCGGGATGATTGTCCAGTCTCGATCAGCGTACGTGCCGGGCGAGCCGGAGATGTTGTCCGAGACCGCGATGAGATTGTCTGTACGGGAACGGCTGCGGGTTCGCGGAGATCCTGGCGCTGCTACCCTCGGGCCTCATGAGCGGAGTCGCTGGGTCCGGGCCGGAGGCCGTGAGCTACGACGGCCTGCCGGCGGCGTCGGGCGGCGCGCACGGCATGCGCATCGCACGGGTCGACCGGGCGATGGCCGCGGTCGACGCGTTCGTCGACGCCTGCCTCGAACCGTCGGGGGATTCGCGGTGGACGTTCCAGGTGCTCGGTCGTCCCGCGGCCTCCGGCGGGGCGTACGAGCAGGCGCTGCGGGAGGCGCTCGGCGGCCCGGCGCGTACCGAAGCCGCGCGGCGCGTGTGGCGGGTACCCGCGGAACGCGCCGCCGAGGCGGCGGCGCTGCTCGACCCGAAGCTCCCGGGCGCTCTCCGCGCACCGACCGGGCAGCGGGCCTCGCTCGTGCGGACCCTGTCCGGCAGGCTCACGGACCCGGCGACGGGTCGCCCCGATCCCGAGCTGGATCCGGCCCGGTTCGGCGAAGACCCGATCGACGGGTACGGTCGACGGCTCGGCGTCTCGGGCGTGCGCGCATCGTTCGGGACGGCCGGGTCGAAGCTCTCGCTCTGGCTCACGCTCCCCGCCGACGAGCGCCTGGTCCCGGCGGCCCGGCACCTGCAGGAGCACCTGCCGTTCCGCCTCTCCGCCAAGCAGTGGCGGCGGTGGGTGCCGCTGCGGTCGGGCGCGGGCTACCGCTCGACCCGGATCGCCGACCCGCTGGCCTGAGCCGGGTTCGGCCGGGTCCCGCCGGCGCGTTCCGCGCTCGCGCTCAGCGCGCGGCGAGGCCGTCGAGGAGGCGCGAGAACGCGGCGAACGCGCGTTCGGGGTCCGCGGTGCCCCCCGCGACACCGATCGCCGCCTCCCGCATCGCGCCGACGAGGAGGATCGCGACCGCACCGGCATCGGCCTCGGCGTCGACCTCGCCCGAACGCTGCGCCTCCTCGAGCGTCTGCCGGATCATCGCGGTGCTCGCCCCGGACCCGATGCCGCGCTCGGCGCCGTCCGTGATGAGCGCGGGGCCCGACACGTTGTAGAAGCGGCCGAGGTGCGGATCGCCCGCCAGCTCGAACATGGTCCCGGCGTGCGCGGTGAGGCGCTTCTTCCACCCGGAGGCCTGCGCGACGGCGGCCTGGGTGCGGGCGACGAGGTCGGTGCCGAGCCGGGCGTAGGCGGCGCGGAGCAGTTCGTCGCGCCCGCCCGAGAAATGGGCGTAGATGGTGCCGCGCGAGACCCCGGACTCGATGCCGACCCGATCGATGGTGAGCGCGTCCGCGCCGTCGGCGGCGATCACGGCGAGGACCGCGGAGACGAGGTCCGTCCGCGTGCGCAGCTGGCGTCGTTCGCGCAGGGTGAGGGGTTCGGTGCGCGTCGGAGCCTCGGTCGTCATGCCCCGCAGTCTACGGCGATCGCGAGGTATTGTGTACTCGGCGTCTAGTTTCTATACTCGCCGTATAGTTTTCGTATCCGGCGTCGTCGCCGGATCAGAGGAGGGGAACCACATGGTCGTCGTCGACCCCGCAGCCGCCGCCGAGCTCGCCCGCGAAGCGCTGCCGAGCTACGGCTTCGCAGCGGATGCCGAGCTCCGGCTCCTGAAGCATCGAGAGAACGTCGTGTTCGCCACGACGCACGGCGACCGCGAATACGTGGTCCGCGTGCACCGCAGCGGATACCGCAGCGATGCGGAGCTCGACTGCGAGCTCGACTTCGTCCAGGCGCTCCGCGGCGAGGGCGTTGCGGTGCCGACCTTCCTCCGCACCGACGACGGGCGGGCGTTCTGCCGGGTCGGGGCCGAGCACCCCGCGGGGATCCACCAGGTCGACGTGCAGGACCTGCTCGTCAACACCGGCAACTTCGGCGACGAACGGACCGCCGTCGACGGCACGGCCGACCTGCCCGCCGAGGACTTCTTCGAGCTCGGGCGCCTGGCGGCCGAGCTGCACGCCGCGACCGAGCGTTCCGGCTACCTCCCGTCGGTCCCGCGCGGCGACTGGGACCTCGAAGGACTCGTCGGCGCGGAGCCCGCCTGGGGCGATCCGCTGCGCATGGCGGAGCTCGTCGGCGACGACCGGGCCGCCGTCGAGGCGGCGATCGCCCGGATCCGGGAGGACCTCGAGCGCTACGGGCGCCCGGTCGGCCGCTTCGGCCCGATCCACGCGGATCTCACCCCCGAGAACGTGCTGCGCACGCCGGCGGGTCTCGTGCTGATCGACTTCGACGACTTCGCCGCCGGCTGGCACCTGTTCGACCTGGCGACCGCCATCTACTTCTTCACGCCCCACCCGCGCGCCGCCGAGTACCGGGCCGCCCTGTTCGCCGGCTACGAGTCGGTGCGCCCGCTCACCCCGGCCGACCACGAGGCGTTCCCCGCGATCCTGCTCGCCCGCGGCCTCACCTACCTCGGCTGGGCCGCGGACCGCCGGGGCGAGTCCACGGCCGAGTGGCACGCGACCACCGTGCTGCCGTACGTGGTCCGCCTCTCGCGCGAACTCGTCGCCTGACCGCCCGACTCCGCCACGCATCCCGACACCTGGAGACCAGCGAAATGACCAGCAACGCCGACCTCATCGCACGCCGCAATCGCACCATCGGCCCCTACTCGCCCCTGTTCTACGCCGAACCGCTGCAGTTCGTCTCGGCCAAGGGCGTGTGGTTCACCGAGGCGAACGGCGATCGCTACCTCGACGGCTACAACAACGTGCCGCACGTGGGCCACGCGAACGATCGCGTGGTGCGCGCACTGAGCGAGCAGGCCGCCCTGCTGAACGTGCACACGCGCTACCTGAACGAGCGCGTCGTCGACTACTCGGAGCGCCTGCTCTCGACGTTCCGGCCGGGGCTCGACCGGGTGTTCTTCGGCAACTCCGGTTCGGAGGCCAACGAGCTCGCCCTGCGGATCGCCCGGCAGCTGACCGGCAGCACCGGTGTCATCGTGTCGGACTACAGCTACCACGGCACCACGATCACGCTCGCCCAGATGACCACGGGACTCAAGACCCGCGAACCGCTCGGCGCGCACGTGCGCACGCTCCGGATTCCGGATCTCGACTCCGATCCGCGGCCCGAGGCCGAGGTGCTCGCCGAGGCCCTCGCGTCGCTCGACGCCTCGATCGCGTCGCTGCAGGAGGGCGGGTTCGGGGTGTCCGCATCGCTGTTCGATCCGCTGTTCTCGACCGAGGGCATGCCCCGCGTGCCCGCCGGGCTCGTCGCCGGCATCGTCGATCGGGTACGCGCGGCCGGCGGTATGGTGATCGCCGACGAGGTGCAGAGCGGCTTCGGGCGCACGGGTTCGCACATGTGGGGCCACGACTACGCGGGCATGGAGCCCGATCTCGTGACGATGGGCAAGCCCATGGGCAACGGGCATCCGATGTCCGCCGTGGTGACGAGCGAGGACGTGCTCGACCGCTTCGGCTCGCGCAACGAGTTCTTCAACACCTTCGCCGGCAACCCCGTCTCCGCGGCGGTCGGCGAGGCCGTGCTGCTCGAGATGGAGGCCGAGGCGCTCATGCCGCGCGCACAGGAGCTCGGCGGGCAGGCGCTCGCGCGGTTCCGCGAGCTGGCGTCGCAGCACGGCGACTTCGTGCGCACCGCGAAGGGGACGGGCCTGTTCCTCGGACTCGACTTCGCGGTCGACGGCGTCCCGGCCCCGCACCTGGCGAAGCAGGTCGTCGAGGCCATGAAGGCGCGTCGGGTGCTCATCTCGCGCATCGGCCGGGACGAGAGCGTGCTCAAGGTGCGCCCGCCGCTCGCCTTCGGCGCGGCGGAACTGCCGATCCTGCTCGACGCCCTCGAAGCGTCGCTCGCCGAGGTCCGGGTCTGACCCGAGCCCAGGCATCCCGAGAAATCCGAAGTGTTATCCTCGCCGGAGAGGTGATTCGCATGCAGCTCACAACGGTGTCGGCTCAGACCGGCTCGACTCCCCACGTCGACCGGGCCGACGACCTCCCCGCATTCCGTTCCATGATCTCGACGTCCTTCGTGCCGCTCGAGGTCAGCGCCGAGCGCTCCGAGGGCTTCTCGGCTCGCATCAGCTCGGCCGATGCCGACGGGGTCGCGTTCACCGAGGTCGCGGCCGCGCCGCACCTCGTCGAGCGGACCCAGGCGACGATCGACAACGGGGGCAGCGGGCACTACAAGATGAGCCTGCTGCTCTCGGGATCGAGCATCCTGATCCAGGACGGCAAGGAACTCGTGATGCACCCGGGCGACCTGTCGATCTACGACACCTCGCGGCCCTACTCGCTGATGTTCACCGAGACGTTCCGCAACCTCATCGTCATGTTCCCCAAGAACCGGCTCGAGCTCCCCGGATCCTTCGCGCAGCAGCTCACCGCCGAGTCCCTCGGGGCGCAGCATCCCGCGCTCTCCTCGGTGCTCGTCGCGTTCCTCACGCAGTTCCCGGCGCAGCTCACCGAGCTCGGCCCGCGGGTGCAGGCGAAGCTCGCGCACACGAGCCTCGATCTGATCAGCACCCTGCTGTCGACGATCCTCGATGCGGATCCCGTGCAGCGCGACCCGCATCAGGTGCTGATGCAGAAGATCACCGACTACATCGACGCGAACCTCGGATCCTCCGAGCTGTCGCCCGGCAGCATCGCGGCGGCGCACTACATCTCGACCCGGCACCTGCACACGCTGTTCCGGCCGATGGGCGTCACCGTGTCGACCTGGATCCGCGAGCGCCGCCTCGAGCGCTGCCGCATGGACCTGCTCGATCCGCTGCTCGCCGAGCGGCCGGTGTCCGCGCTCGCCTCGCGCTGGGGCTTCGTCGACGCCGCGCACTTCAGCCGCGTGTTCAAGGCCGCCTACGGCGTCTCGCCGACGGAGGCCCGGCGGGCCTGACCCCTGCTCAGCCGATCGCCCCGGTCAGCGCCATCGCGGTGAGCGTCGTCGCGGTGACGAGCAGCGAGAGGATCGCCCCGAGCCCGAGCGGCTTGAGGCCCGCGCGGCGGATCGCGCCGAGATCGGTCGAGAGGCCGATCCCGGCGAGGGCGGTCGCGACGAGGAACACGCTCGTGCTCGTCAGCGCCTGCGTCGCGGCGGGCGGGATCAGACCGACCGACACCGCCAGGGTGACGACCAGGAAGCCGACGAGGAACCAGGGCACCAGGCCGACGATGCGGCGGAGTCCGAGGCGTTCGCCGTCGCCCGAGCGGCGGGCCTCCATGCCGGCGAGCCCGATGCTGATCGGGATGATCATGAGCGTGCGCACGAGCTTCACGACGACGGCGAAGCCGAGCGCTTCGGCGCTGAAGACGCTGGCGGCGGCGACCACCGAGCTGGTGTCGTTGACCGCGGTCCCCGCGAGCAGGCCGAAGGCGTGCGGATCGAGGTTCAGCAGGTGGCCGATCACGGGGAACACCGCTACGGCGACGATGTTGAAGAGGAACACGGTCGAGATGGCGTAGGAGATCTCGGCGCTCTTCGCCTTGATCACGGGGGAGACCGCGGCGATCGCCGAGGCTCCGCAGATACCGGTGCCGACGCCGATGAGCGTGCGGATCCGGCGCTCGATCCCCATCGCGCGCCCGATCAGCCAGGCCGCGAGGAGGCAGACGGCGAGCGAGGAGATCATGACGGGGAAGGACTCCGCCCCCACCCGGAGCACCGCTGCGATGGACAGCTGCGCGCCGAGCAGGACGACGGCGCACTGCAGCAGGAACTTGCCGGAGTAGCCGATGCCCGGTGCGATCCGGGGGCCCGGGCGGCGGACGGCCGAGACAATCACGCCGATGATGATCGCCGGCAGCGCGGAACCGAGCACGGGGACGAAGGATCCGATGACGGTCGCGACGACGGCGATCGCGGCGCAGACCAGCGCTCCGGGCAGGACATCGCGTCCGCGGAGGACGAGTCGCGAGGGGAGCGTGCGCACGGGGGACAGTTGCATGCTCTCCAGCATGGCGGTGCGGTGCGGCTCCGGGGAACGAGGCGCGCGTTGTCGGGACACAAGCGAGGCTTGTAGTATGGGGTCATGGACGTTCCCGAGCTCGCCGAACTCGAACTGCTCGACGCCGTCGCGCGCACGGGCAGCCTCTCGGCCGCCGCGCGCGAGCTCGGCGTCAGCCAGCAGGCCGTGTCCTCCCGGCTGCGCGGCATGGAACGCCGGCTCGGGCTCCCGCTCGTCTCCCGATCCGCCGCCGGCGCCGTGCCGACCGAGACCGGGAGCGCGGTGCTCGCCGGCGCCCGCGAGGTGCTCGCCGCCGCACGCCGCCTCGCCGAGACCGTCGACGGACTGCGCGGGACCGCGGGCCGCGCGCTCGCCGTCGCCGCGAGCCAGACCATCGCGGCGCACCTGCTCCCCGGCTGGGTGCTCGACATGCGCCGGGCCCAGGCCGACCGCGGTCGGGCACCCGCCGAGACCGAGCTCCGCACCGGCAACAGCACCGAGGTGATCCGCCTGGTGCGCGAGGGGCGCGCCGATCTCGGCTTCATCGAATCGCCGCTCGCCCCGAGCGGGCTCGCCGTTCGTGCGGTGCGCACCGACCGCATGGTGCTCGTCGTCGCGCCCGATCACCCGTGGGCGCGGCGCGAGCGCGGAGTCGCCCTCGCGGAGCTCGCGGACACCCCGCTCGTCGCGCGCGAGGTCGGCAGCGGAACGCGCGAGGCGTTCGAGACCGAGGTGCGGCGCCGCCTCGGACGCGCGCCCGCGGCGCCGGCGGTCGTGCTCTCGACCGAGGCGGCGGTGCGTTCCGCCGTGGCGGGCGGACTCGGGCCCGCCGTGCTCAGCGATCTGACGGTCGCCGACGATCTGCGGCTCGGCCGGATGCGCGCGGTCGAGATGCTCGGCGAACCGATCACCCGGCCCCTGGCCGCGGTCTGGCGGGGGAACGAGCGCGACCTGTTCGGCGCGGCGCGCGACCTCGTGGGCGCGGCGGCCGCGCAGCCACGGGCCTAGGCCACGCGGGCGCCGCGCGGCAGCTTGGCCGCCGGGGTGCGCAGGCGCCGGTGCCCGGCCCACAGGAGGCCGGCCGCGAGCGCCAGCTGCACCGTCGCGCCGATCCACCACACCGGAGCACCGGTCTCGGACGGCGCCGACGCCGACGACTCGCTGCGGGGCGCCGGGCAGTCGTTCCAGTCCTGCGGCTTGGCGCGGTCGTCCTGCATGCCCCGAACCAGCGTCGAGATCCCCGAGAACAGGTCGTCGGAGGCGTGGGCGCTGCCGGCGCGCGGCGCGACCATGTCGGCGACGACGACGTAGGGATTCGGGGTGAGGACCCACCAGATGCCGGACGTCGGGGAGACGGGGACGGTGGTCGCCTCGGTCACGCACTCGACCGGCACGGCCTCCGTGCACTTGGCGATGGCGTCCTCGTCGTTCGTATCGGCCGAGCACGCGTTGACGGCGTTCCAGTAGCCCGGCGAGAACGTCTGGTAGCTGATGTCGACGTAGCGCGTGCTGACCCCGACCGACAGCGCGAACGCGATCAGGGTGCCGATCGACAGCAGCGCGACCAGCAGATAGGCGGTGACGATCGCGAAGACCTGCGAGGAGATCATCGCCGAGAGCGCGACGCCGAACACCGTGAAGACCCCGATCTGCAGGGCAAGCGCGAGCACCGCCACGAGGAGCTGCAGGGGGTCGGTGCGCGAGAGCAGCAGGCTGATCACCACGAAGGGGGCCGCGACCACCAGGAACGCGAAGCCCGTGACCCAGGCCGCGAGGGCCTTGCCGAGCAGCAGCGACCAGGTGCCGATGAGTGTGACCTGGGTGGTCGCGAGGGTGCCGCCCGAGCGTTCGGCGCTGATCGAACCGGCGGAGATCGCCGGCGCCACCAGCGTGCCGAACAGCAGCACGAAGTAGACGATGACCGAGAACAGCGGGTAGGAGTCGAAACCCTGCCCGTACGCGCCGCTCATGGCCGAGAGCCAGAGCCACATCGCGCCCGTGACCACGCCGATCAGGCAGAACCACACGATCGCGAGGACGAGCAGCGTGCGCGAACGCAGGCGCTGCCGGAGCTCGAGCGCGGCGATGTGCCGCATGCCCCGCCAGAAGCCCGGCGGGCGGATCTCGAACGCGGGCGGGATCGCGGGCGCCGTGCCGGTCATCGGGTGGCCTCCGGGTCGGCGGCGATCTCGGTGCCCGGGTGCGAGAGCCGCACGAAGGCCTGCTCGAGCGTGCTCGACGCGGGGGCGAACTCGACCACCGGGACGCCGGCCGAGACGAGCGCCGAGAGCGCGGCCGTGGCGGCCTTCTCGTCCGCGGCGTCGATCAGGTGCACGGTGCCGCTGAGCGACGCCCGGCTCGTAGCCGGGATCCCCAGCCGGGCGAGCTCGGTCTCGAGCGCGCGCTCGTCGAGCGAGCGGACGCGCCAGCGGCTGCCGCGCTGGAGCGCGGCGTCGACGGCCTCCGGCGCGGTCGTCAGGCCCTTGCGGAGGAACACCACCCCGGTCGAGATCTCGTCGAGTTCGTCGAGCACGTGGCTGGTGACGAGGATCGCGACCCCCTCGGCGGCGAGCTCGGTGAGCATGCGTCGCTGCGTCAGCCGGGCCTCCGGGTCGAGGCCGGACGCCGGCTCGTCGAGCAGGAGCACGCGCGGTCGGTGCACGAGGGCCCGCGCCAGGCTGAGCCGCTGCTTCTGCCCCCGGGACAGGGTGTTGCTGCGCTGCCCCGCGAGTTCGACGAGCTCGGTCTGGGCGAGCAGCTCATCGGTGCGGCCGGCCGCCGGAGCGCCGCGGAGCCCGTACATGCCGCACACGGCCAGCAGCGTCTCGCGCACGGTCAGCGTCGGCCAGACGCCGAGCGCGTCCGGCATCCAGCCGAGCGCGGTCCGGGCCGCCAGCGGATCCTCGATCGCGTCGCGGCCGGCGATCCGCACGGTGCCGCGGTCGGGGCGCAGCAGCGTCGCGAGCATCAGCATGAGCGTCGTCTTGCCGCTGCCGTTCGGGCCGACCAGCGCGGTGATCTCGCCGGGCGCGACCGAGAGCGTGGCGTTGTGCACGACCGGGATCTCGCCGAAGCTGCGCGAGAGCCCGACGGCTTCGATCGCGGGTTCCATGCGCCGGAGTCTAGCCGAGCGAGCCGGTGGAAAACCGGGGTGCGGATCGACGTTCCCCGCGCGTCACCAGGATCGCGTAGAATAGCATGATGCGCGAAAACGAGAGCCCCGTCACGAGCGAGGCCGAGAACGAACCCACCACCCCCGCCGAAGAACCGGAACAGCGGGTGACGTTCGCCGACCTCGGTCTCGCCGACGACGTCCTCCGCGCGATCACCGACGTCGGCTACGAGACCCCGTCGGCGATCCAGGCCGCCACCATCCCCGTCCTGCTCGAGGGCCGCGACGTCGTCGGTCTGGCGCAGACCGGCACCGGCAAGACCGCGGCGTTCGCGCTTCCGGTCCTGTCCCGCATCGATCCGGGCCAGGGCGTCCCGCAGGCGCTCGTGCTCGCACCGACGCGCGAGCTCGCGCTGCAGGTCTGCGAGGCGTTCGAGAGCTACGCGGCCCACCTGCCCGAGGTGCACCTGCTCCCGGTCTACGGCGGGCAGTCGTACACCCAGCAGCTCTCGGCGCTGCGCCGCGGCGTCGACATCGTCGTGGGCACCCCCGGCCGCATCATGGACCACATGAAGCGCGGCTCGCTCGATCTCTCGCAGATCAAGTACCTCGTGCTCGACGAGGCCGACGAGATGCTCAAGATGGGCTTCGCCGAGGACGTCGAGACGATCCTCGCCGACACCCCCGACGAGAAGCAGGTCGCCCTGTTCTCGGCGACCATGCCGGCGCAGATCCGCCGCATCTCGCAGCAGTACCTGAACGATCCCGAAGAGATCAAGATCGCGGGCAAGACCCAGACGAGCTCGAACATCACCCAGCGCTACGTGGTCTGCTCGTACCAGCAGAAGCTCGACGCCCTCACGCGCATCCTCGAGGTCGAAGAATTCGACGGCCTGATCGTCTTCACCCGCACCCGCGGCGATTCCGAGCAGGTCGCCGAGAAGCTCCGCGCGCGCGGCTACTCGGCCGCCGCGATCAACGGCGACATCCAGCAGGCGCAGCGCGAGCGCACCGTGCAGGCGCTGAAGGACGGCAAGCTCGACATCCTCGTCGCCACCGACGTCGCGGCGCGCGGCCTCGACGTCGAGCGCATCAGCCACGTCATCAACTACGACCTGCCGATCGACACCGAGTCGTACGTGCACCGCATCGGCCGCACCGGCCGTGCCGGCCGCTCGGGCGACGCGATCAGCTTCGTCACCCCGCGCGAGCGCCGCCTGCTCAAGGCGATCGAGAAGACCACCAAGCAGCCGCTCACGCAGATGCAGCTGCCGCAGGTCGACGAGGTCAACGCGACCCGTCTCTCGCGCTTCGACGACGCGATCACCTCGGCGCTCGGCGAGACCACGCGCGTCGACGCGTTCCGCGACATCATCGCCCACTACGTGCGTCACCACGACGTGCCCGAGACCGACGTCGCCGCCGCGCTCGCGGTCGTGGCGCAGGGCGACACGCCCCTGCTGCTCACCGAAGCCGATGATCGTCAGTTCGAGCGCGACCGCCGCACCGCCAAGACCTTCCTCGAAGATCGCCCGGAGCGCGAGCGCCCCGGTCGCGACCGCGAGGATCGCGGCCCGCGCCAGACGCGCGACGACCTGCAGCAGTACCGCATCGAGGTGGGACGCCGCCAGCGCGTGCAGCCCGGCCAGATCGTGGGCGCGCTCGCGAACGAGGGCAACCTGACCCGCGACGACTTCGGCCGCATCAAGGTGTTCGACGATTTCTCCCTGGTCGAGCTGCCGAAGGATCTCTCGCGTGAGACCCTCGAGGCGCTGAGCCAGACCCGCATCGGCGGGACTCCGATCAACATCGCGGTCGACAACGGACCGCAGCGCGGTGGCGATCGCGGTGGTCGCTCCTACGGCGACCGGGACCGCGGCGGCGACCGGGGCGGCCGTTCCTACGGCGACCGTGACCGGGGCAACGACCGTGGCGGCGACCGCGGCGGACGCTCCTACGGCGACCGTGACCGCGGCAACGATCGCGGCGGTGACCGCGGCGGGCGTTCGTACGGCGACCGTGACCGCGGTGGCGACCGCGGTGGCCGTTCGTACGGCGACCGTGACCGGGGCAACGATCGCGGTGGCGACCGCGGGGGACGCTCGTGGGATCGCGGCGACCGTCGCGATTCGGGCGAGAACCGCTCCGACGGCAAGCGCAAGCCCCGCTGGTAGTCCGCGGCTCCTGATCGAGCCGTACTGAACGATGCGCCGTTCCCCGAGGAGGGGAGCGGCGCATCGTCGTTCTGCGGGCGGTGTCTATGCGGAATGCGCAGCGCGTGCGGCACCGTTGGATGCCTCGACGACGAATGGACGGCGAGTCGGTCGCCGATGCGGCATCCGCTCGTCGGTGCGGCGTCCACTCGTCGGCTGGGCGTCCACCCGTCGGTGCGGCGTCCACCCGTCGGTGGGGCATCCGCTCGTCGGTGCGGCGTCCACTCGTCGGCTGGGCGTCCACTCGTCGGCTGGGCGTCCACCCGTCGGTGCGGCGTCCAGCCTTCGATGCGGCAGAACCGGCCGCTCAGGCCACGCCGTTGACCCGCTGGATCTCGACCTGGTACGGAGCGACCACGCTCGACGAGATCCGGCAGTCGAGCAGGATCGTGCCGGTACCGCCGGCGGCGTTCCACTCGGCGAGGGCATCGAGATCCGAGAGCCGCTCGACGCGGACGCCGGTGGCGCCGAGCGCCGAGGCGAGGCCCGCGAAGTTGGCGTCGGGGATCCGCATGGGGGTCTGATCCAGACCCATGCGTCCGTAGAGGTGCACCTCGGCCCCGTACGCGGCGTCGTTCCAGACGACGATCACGCAGCGCGGCGCGGTGCGGATCGCGGTCTCGAGGTCGGCGAGCGCCATGAGGCCGCCGCCGTCGCCCGTCGAGAGCACGACGGTGGAATCGGGCGCGGCCGCGGCGACGCCCGCGACGGTCGAGAATCCGAGGCCGATGGTCTGGTAGGCGGTGCCGACCATCGCCATGCGCTCGGGCGAGGCCACCGGCCAGAACATGTTGGTCCAGCCGATGAAGTGCCCGCCGTCGGTGGTGACGTGGCGGTCCTCGGGCAGCAGCTCCGCGAGACGGGAGCCCACCGCTCGGGGATCGAGACGTCCGTCGGGGCAGATTCCGTCGGGGTGCTCGGCGAGGCCGGTGTCGCGCACTCGCAGGGCGCCACCCGGCTCGAGGCCGGCGACCCGCTCGCGCCATCCGCTGGGCTCGGGGCGCGCGTCCCCGAGTGCGCCCCGGAGCGCGCCGAGCACGGTGCGGGCGTCGCCCTGCAGCAGGGTCTGCTCGATCGGGTGCGCGGACTTCGGGGGAGCGACGCGGTCGACGTCGACACGGATCAGCATCGTGCCCGCGCCGAGCAGATCGCCGAACCGCATCGTGAACTGGTTGAGGCTCGCGCCCACGGCGAGGACGACGTCTGCGGTCGCGACGAGATCCATCGCGGCCTCCTGGCCGAAGCCGCCGGTGACGCCGAGGTCGAAGCGCTGCTCGGGGAAGATGCCGCGGCCGAGCGCGGTGGAGGACGTGACGGCGCCGAGAGCGTCGGCGAGGGCGCCGAGCTCGGCGGCGGCTCCCGAGATCCACGCGCCGCGACCGGCGAGGATCAGGGGGCGCTCCGCCCGCGCGAGCGCTGCGACGGCGACATCGAGCGCCCGGGCGTCGAGCGGGGGCGTGTCGACGGCGGGGGCCGGCTGCTCGGAGGGCGCCGTCGGAGCGAGCGCGGCGGCCGACGGCAGCGCGGCGGAGTCGACGGCCGCCGAGCCGGCGGTCGATCCGGCCGTGACCGGAGCGGTGGGCAGGTCGTATGGGATCGCGAGCACGACGGGACGTCGTGTGCGCGTGGCCGAATCGGCGGCTCGCTCGACCAGCGCGTCGATCCCGGTCGTGCCGACGGTCAGCGTGCGCACGCCGATGGCCGCGGCGAGCAGCTCCTGGTCGACGTCCCAGGGGCGGGGGCCGCCGGTGGGAGCGTCGCCGACCACGACGAGCATCGGGATCCGGGCCTGCGCGGACTCGGCGAGCGCGGTGAGGGTGTTCGTGAACCCGGCGCCGTAGGTGGTGCTCGCGATCGCGAGACCGCCGCCGACCCGATGGTAGGCGTCGGACGAGGCGACGGTCGCCGCTTCGTGGCGGACCGTGGTGATGGGCAGCCCGGCGTCGCGCAGGCCCTCCATCAGGTGCGCGTTGCCGTTGCCCATCAGGGCGAACGCGTGGGTGGCACGCTGGGCGAGCGCGGTCGCGAGCACCGTCGAGACGGTGGCGGGGTGCTGCGATCCTTCGGATCGCGGAGAGTCCGACCGGCCGTGGTCGGTTCCGGCGGAGGGGGAAACAGGGTAGGCGGGCGCGTGCTGAGACATGCTGAGCTCCGAGACGTCGATGTACGAGGAAGCTGTATGTCTCGCCGTTGCCGGTTCAGCGCCCCTTTTTCGAACGCCTTCTGCGATGCCCCGGTCGGATCCGCCGACCGGTCGCTGATGGACGACGAAATCGTACCACCGACGAGCAGTGCATTCGTCAATGGTCATGTCAATGACGTTGACATCTGAGTTTCCTGGCGGTTACGCTCTCTGCGCACGCGACCGAAGGAGAACACGCATGCAGATCGTCATCGTCGGGGCCGGTATCGGAGGCTTCATCACCGCCCTCAGCCTGGAGGCCGCGGGCTTCCGCGACATCGTGGTCGCTGAACGCAGTCGCGAGATCCGCGGTCTCGGTGTCGGGCTCAACCTGCTGCCGCATGCCGTCCGAGAGCTCACCGAGCTCGGGGTGGCCGATCGGATCGCGGAGCTCGGCGTCGAACCGGGCACGCTCGCGTACTTCAACCGGCACGGGCAGGCGATCTGGAGCGAGCCGCGCGGACGGGACGCGGGCTATGCCTGGCCGCAGCTCTCGGTGCATCGCGGCCGCCTGCAGATCCTCCTCCGCGACCTCGTCGAGGAGCGTCTCGGTGACGTCATCCGCCTGGGCCACTCGCTCGTCGCGCTCGAACCCGGCGACGCCGAACGGCGTGCCGTCGCGACCTTCGAGGTCGCCGGCGGCGAACGCGTCGAACTGGCCGGAGACCTCGTCGTCGCCGCGGACGGGATCCACTCCGTGGCACGCTCGCTGCGATACCCCGAAGAGGGGGGACCGCGGTGGGGCGGGCTCACCCTCTGGCGTGGCACCGCGCTGATCGAGCCGTTCCTGGACGGGCGCACCATGATCATGGCGGGCGATGCCGAGCAGAAGTTCGTCGCCTACCCGCTGGGAGCGCCGCTCGAGGACGGCAGGATCCGGGTCAATTTCATCGCGGAGCGTCGGGGAGGCGGCGTCTCCGGCGCGGACTGGAATCGTCAGGTCGAGCGGGCGCCGATCGCCGAGCTGTTCGCGGACTGGCGCTTCGACTGGCTCGACGTCCCCGCGACGATCGCCGGTGCCGAGGAGCTGCTGGAGTACCCGATGGTGGACCGCGATGCGATCCCGCAATGGACCTTCGGGCGTACGACCCTGCTCGGCGACGCGGCGCACGCCATGTACCCGAACGGTTCGAACGGTGGCTCGCAGGCCACGCTCGATGCGCGGACGCTCGCGTACCACGTGGCGCTCGCCGGAACCGCGGCGGGTGTTCCGGCGGCGCTCGCCGCGTACGAGGCGGACCGTCGGCCCGCGACCGCTCGGCTGCTCGAGCTGACGCGTCAGACGGGACCCGAGCGCGTCATGCAACTGGCGTTCGAGCGCGCGCCGGAGGGCTTCGCCGACGTGCACGATGCGATCTCGGCGGCGGAGCTCGAGGGGATCGCGGCTGAGTACAAGCGGGCGGCCGGGTTCCATCCGTCCGAGCTCGCCGCGCGGCCGTCCCTCGGCGTGCGCCGGTCGGCCGATGCGTCGGCCGCATCGCTGCGCGATTCCGGCGCGGCATGAAGCCCGGAGGATCGGTGCGGAGCGGACCCCGGCTCGAGGCGGTCCCGGTCGCCGAGATCCGGGTTCGACTCGGCGAGCCGCTCGATTTCGGTGAGACGCGGGACGGTCGCCGCAGATTCACGCCCGTGCTGGGCGGTGAGCTGCGCGGGCTGCCGGGCGAGGACGCCGAGCGCCTGGGGATCGGAC
This sequence comes from Leucobacter iarius, assembly GCF_039530105.1. Taxonomy (NCBI): domain Bacteria; kingdom Bacillati; phylum Actinomycetota; class Actinomycetes; order Micrococcales; family Microbacteriaceae; genus Leucobacter; species Leucobacter iarius. The sequence goes on from NZ_BAAAOB010000001.1 coordinate 1,467,499, forward strand.
GTCTGCGGGCGGAGATCCTTCCCGGCGGCGGGGACCGGCAGCTGCTGCGCTCCGATGACGCTGTCGAGATCGACGCGGGCTACTCCGCGAGAAGCAGCGGTGGCGGGCTCATCGGGATCCGGGCCATCGGGATCCGGGCGGCCGCTGCGGAGGGCGAAGCACCGTACTTCCGGGTGCAGTTGCGGTTCGAGACCGCTGAGCCGGAACTCGCGGAGCTGCAGCGCGGGTTCTTCGTGGCGGACGGGCGGCGGGACGCCTCGGAGGTGCGGCACGTCGTGCATCTGATCCGGTGAGGGGCGCGACAGCGCAGGCGAACTCCTGTTAGGGTGAACACCTCGAATTGGTGTTCAGATAACGCACATTGCGTTCACTAGTTGGCCGCCGACAAAGGAGTCCCCATAGCCATGTCTTCCGCACCCGCCACCGCGTCCTCTCCGCGAGAGCTGCGCCGAGTCGCCGCCGCGACCGTCATCGGAACCACCATCGAGTGGTACGACTTCTTCCTGTACGCGAGCGCGGCGGGCCTGGTCTTCGGCGAGCTCTTCTTCAAGCCCGCCGGTTCGCAGGCCGCGACGATCATCTCGTTCGCGACCGTCGGCGTGAGCTTCCTGTTCCGGCCGCTCGGCGCGTTCCTCGCCGGCCACTTCGGCGATCGGGTGGGCCGCAAGGCGATGCTCGTCATCACGCTCATCCTGATGGGGGCGGCGACCACGCTCATCGGCGTGCTGCCCACCTACTCGCAGGTCGGCATGCTCGCGCCCGTGCTCCTCATGCTGCTGCGCATCCTGCAGGGCCTCTCGACCGGCGGCGAGTGGGGCGGTGCCGTGCTGATGGCGGTCGAGCATGCCCCGAGCAACCGGCGCGGCCTCATGGGGGCGTACCCGCAGATCGGGGTCCCGATCGGCCTGCTCCTCGCCTCGGGCGTGCTCGCGCTCATGACCGGGGTCGTCTCGCCCGGAGCCGCGTTCCTCGAGTGGGGCTGGCGCATCCCGTTCCTGTTGAGCTTCGTCCTCGTGGTGGTCGGCATCTTCGTGCGCCGCGCGGTCGAGGAGAGCCCGGTCTTCGCCGAGATCTCGGAGCGCAAGGAGCGGACCCGGATCCCGATCGTGCAGCTCTTCCGGAAGCACTGGCTGCTCGTGCTCCTCGCCGCCCTCACCTTCGCGGGCAACAACGCGGCGGGATACATGACGACCGGCGGCTACATCCAGAACTACGCGACGACGCCGATCGCCGACGGCGGGCTCGTCGGGATGGAGCGCACGCCGGTGCTGCTCGCGGTTGCGGCCGCCTCGCTGGTCTGGCTCGCGATCACCTTCTTCGCCGGGGCGATCTCGGACCGCATCGGCCGTCGCAACACCTACATCGCCGGGTGGATCGCGTTCCTCGCCGTCATCTTCGTGCTGTTCCCGCTCGTCAACACGGGCAACGTCTGGTTGCTGTTCCTCGGGCTGTCGCTCTTCGCGATCGGCAACGGACTCACCTACGGGCCTCAGGCCGCCTACTTCGCGGAGCTGTTCCCGGCGTCGATCCGGTACTCGGGCGTCTCGATCGCCTACGCGATCGGCGCGATCCTCGGCGGCGCGTTCGCTCCGATGATCTCGGCCTGGCTCGTCGCCGAGACCGGAACCTCGCTGTCCGTCGCGTTCTACATCGCGGGCGTCATGGTCATCGCGTTCGTCGCGACGCTGCTGCTGCGCGACCGCACAGGGATCCCGCTCGGCCCCGAGCACGAGGACGTGCAGCAGCGCGGTCACTTCGTGTGGGAGAAGGCCGCCTGAGTCCGGTCGGGAGCGGCCGACGGCGGTGAGAACCCGCGGTCGGCCGCTCAGCCGGCGGCGCGCACGATGCGGGCCGCCGCGCGCCGCATCTCGAGCCCGAGCTCCGCGAGGTCGTCGGGGACGCCGATGTGCACCACCGCGAGTGCCGCGGGCGGTTCGCCCTCGAGGCGCAGCGGGACCGCGATCGAGGTGAGTCCCCGGATCACCTCGTCGTGGCTCAGTGCGTAGCCGTCGATCTGGCACTGCTCGGCGCCCTCGCTCAGCGGCACCTCGCCGAAGACCGCGACGCGCTCGGCGGGTGAGAGGGAGGCCTCGATCGCATGGCCGGGGGCGCCCGCCGTGGCCGGATGCCGGGTGCCGGGGCGCTGTGCCACGGTAGCGTGGCTGCGGCGCGGTTCGACGCTGACGAGGGTGATGACCTCGGTGCCGTCGAGCACGGTCACGAACGCGGTCATGCCGACCGTGTTGGCCAGCTCGGTGAGTTCGGGCAGCGCCGCGGAGTGCAGCGTGGACGCCGCACCGCGGCCGAGCGCGGCGAGACGCGGGCCGAGCCGGATGAGACCGGCGTCGTCGCGCAGGACGAAGCGGTGCTCCTCGAGCGTGCGCAGGATCCGGTAGGCGTTCGAGCGATGCACGCCGAGGGCGTCGGCGAGCTCGCTGATCGACATCGGACGCTCGGCGTCGGCGAGTGCTTCGAGGGCGCGGAGGCCGCGGTCGAGCGTCTGCGATCCGGCGGTTCCCGCCGGCGTCTCGGCGGGAGAAACCATGCGACCATTGTGGCGGATCCGGACGGGTCCTGCGGGTCGCACCGCGGGCTCGCGGGCGCGTTGTGCCCGGGCCGCCTCCGACATATGATGTGTGTGCAGTATTCAAACTTGGTGTTCATCTATTGAACACAGCTTTCCGGGGGTGGGCCTCCCGCAACTCGGCCCGGCGTCACAGCGCAGTGAAGGAGAAGCCATGCAGTTCCACCACCACGGCTACGTGTCGGGCGATCCGAGGATCGCACCCGCCGCGGGCGTCGGTCTCGACCGACCGGCCGAGCTCCCGAGCGAGATCGACGTGCTCATCGTCGGATCCGGCCCCGCGGGGATCGTCGCCGCAGCGCAGCTCGCGCAGTTCCCGAACGTGGTGACCCGGGTGGTCGAGCGCCGCGACGGCCGACTGGTGCTGGGCCAGGCCGACGGCATCCAGGCGCGCAGCGTCGAGACCTTCCAGGCGTTCGGCTTCGCGCAGCAGATCATCCAGGAGGCCTACCAGATCACCGAGACGAGCTTCTGGACCCCGGACCCCGCCCGGCCCGCGAACATCGTCCACAGCTCCACCACCCCGGACGATCCGCAGGGGATCAGCGAGTTCCCGCACCTCATCGTCAACCAGGCCCGAGTCATCGACTACTTCGCCGACTACGCGCGGCGCGCGCCGGCCCGCGGAGACATCGACTACGGCTACGAATTTGTCGATCTCGAGGTCACGGGCGAAGGGGAGTACCCGGTCCTGGTGACGCTCCGGAAGGTCTCGGGTTTCAGCGGGGCAGGGATCAACACGGAGAAGGCGGAGGGCGGTGCGGCCGAGGAGACGGTCACGGTCCGCGCCAAATACGTCATCGGCGCCGACGGAGCCCGGTCCTCCGTACGCCGCTCCATCGGCGGCTCGCTCGCCGGATCCACCTCCCTGCACGCCTGGGGCGTCATGGACGTGCTCGCGGTCACCGATTTCCCCGACTTCCGCAAGAAGTGCATCATCCACTCCGAGGCGGGATCGATCCTGCACATCCCGCGCGAGGGCAATCACCTGGCGCGCATCTACGTGGATCTCGGCGAGACCGACGAGAACGACGGCGGGCAGGTGCGGCACACTCCGCTCGACGAGGTCATTGCGCGGGCGAACGCGATCCTGCACCCCTACACGCTCGACGTGCGCGATGTTCCGTGGCACAGCGTGTACGAGGTCGCCCATCGCCTGACCGACCGCTTCGACGATGCCGCCAGCTCGCCCGACGGCAAGGGCCGCGTGTTCCTGATGGGCGACGCGTGCCATACGCACAGCGCGAAGGCCGGGCAGGGCATGAACGTGTCGATGCAGGACGGCTGGAACCTTGGCTGGAAGCTCGGGTACGTGCTCGAGGGCCGCAGCCCCGAGTCGCTGCTGAAGACCTACTCCGACGAGCGCTGGGTCACGTCGAAGAACCTCATCGATTTCGATCGGGAGTGGTCGACGCTCATGGCGAAGAAGCCCGAGGAGTTCGATTCCCCGTCCGAGCTCGAGGACTTCTACGTCGCCACCGCCGAGTTCCCCGCGGGCTTCATGACCCAGTACACGGAGTCCATGCTCACCGGCGGCGACGCGCACCAGTCGCTGGCGACGGGCTTCCCGCTGGGCAAGCGCTTCAAGTCGGTGATGACGACGCGGGTCGCCGATGCCGTGCCCGTGCACCTCGGGCACCATCACCGGGCCGACGGGCGGTTCAGGGTCTACGCCTTCGCGGATGCGACGGGGGAGCGGTTGGCCGAGTGGGCCGCCTGGATGCTCGAGGATCCGGCATCGCCGGTCCGGCGCTACACGCCGGAGGGAGCCGACATCGACGTGCTGCTCGACGTGAAGGCCGTCTACCAGCAGCCGCACGATCGGGTCGGGCTGCCGTCGGTGCCGAAGCTGTTCCTGCCGGCGAGCGGTCCGTTCGGGCTCACCGACTACGAGAAGGTCTACGCCGCGCTGCCCGGGGACGACATCTTCGAGCAACGGGGCATCGATCGCGCCGGGGCCGTGGTCGTCGTGCGTCCCGATCACTACGTCGCGGCGGTGCTGCCGCTCGACGCACCCGAGTTGACCGCCGACTACTTCGCAGGAGTGCTGCTCGAGCAGTAGACGGGCGAGTTATCCACAGATCGAGCGGTTCCTGCTTCCCTCAGGCTGAACCCGCGTAGCGTGTCCCGTGAACGAAACACCGAATGACCTGAAAGCAGGTGCGAGCATGACTCCGGACGTGATCGCGACGATCGTGGCCGCGTTCGGCACGACCGCGACGCTCTTCGGCGGTCTCGCCGCGACGCTGCATCGTATGCTGCAGCGAATGGAGCTGCGCATCGACCGACGCTTCGAGCGGGTCGACGCGCAGTTCATCGAGATGCGCTCCGAGCTGCACGCCGAAATCGGTCAGCTCCGCGGTGAGGTTCGCCAGGTTGCTGCAGACATCGTCGAGGTGAAGATCGCAGTGGCCAGGCTGGAGGAGCCGAAGCCGATGCTCCTGCACGCGAGGTGAGCTTGCCGTGTCCGGCCTCGCAGCCGGACACGGCAAGCTCACGGCAGGTGGTCCGAGTCAGTGAGCGCGCGGGACGTAGCTCGGCACGGTCGGCGAGACACGGCAATCCAGCAGGATCGTGCCCGTCCCGCCGGCCGCGCTCCACGCGGCCAGTGCATCGAGGTGGGCGAGCTCGGTGACCGAGACCCCCTGCGCACCGAGCGCGTTCGCGAGCGCGGCGAAGTCGGCGGCCGAGGACCCGTCGTTCCAGACGACGATCACGCAGCGCTGCGCGGTGCGGATCGCGGTCTCGACGTCGTCGAGCGCCTGCAGGCCCGGGTCGCTTCCCGTGGAGAGGACGGCGGTGGACCCCGGGGCGGCGGCCGCGACGCCCGCGATGGATGCGCAGCCGAGCCCGATGGCACGGAACGCCGAACCCACCATGATGGAGCGGGCCGGGGAGGCCACCGACCAGTAGCGGCCCGACCAGGCGATCGCCGACCCGCCGTCGGTGGCGACGTATCGGTCGAGCGGGAGGAGTTCTGCGAGCCTCGTCGCGACGGAACGCGGATCGAGCAGTCCGTCGGCGCAGATTCCGGTGGGGTGCTCGACGAAACCGGTGTCGCGCACTCTGAGGGTGCCGCCGGGCTCGAGCCCGGGCACCCGCTCGCGCCAGCCGCTCGGAGCGGGACGGGAGAGGGCGAGGGTCTCGCGCAGTTCGCGCAGCACGGCGGAGGCGTCGCCGCGGAGCCGGTGCTGCACGATCTCGTGATCGGCCTCCGGAGCGGGGACGTCGTCCACGTCGATGCGCACCACGGTGGTGTGCGGCCCGAACAGCGTGCCGCCCGCCGTGGTGAAGGAGTTGAGGCTCGCGCCCACCACGAGCACCGCGTCGGCCTCCGAGATGAGCCGCATCGCCGCGTCCTGACCGAGTCCGCCGACGACGCCCACGTCGAAGTGCTGGGCGGGGAAGATCCCACGGGCGAGTGCGGTGGTGGCGGTGATCGCTCCCAGTGCGTCGGCCATGAGGCCCAGCTCGGTCGCCGCGCCCGAGAGCCAGGCCCCGCGCCCGGCGATGATGACGGGGCGCATGGCGACCGTCAGCGCCTGCACCGCCGAGGTGCGCTCGACCGGATTGACACCCGTCGGCGGGTGCGGGATCGCTGCGGGGGTCGCGGCGGCCGAGGGCAGCGTCGCCGCGCTCAGCGATCGGATGACCGCCGGGTCGGAGAGGTCGATGCCGCGGGAATCGGTGAGCGACGCGGGAGCGCCGATGACGTCGATGGCGACCGACAGTACGACCGGGCGCCGGGTGCGCAGTGCGGAATCGACCGCGCGGTCGACGATCGCATCGATGTTGTCGGGGGTGACGGTGAGGGTGCGGACCCCGAGCGCAGCCGCCAGCATCTCCTGGTCGACGTCCCACGGGCGGTTGCCCGTGGTCGGCGCGTCGGCCGCGAGCACGATGAGCGGCACGCGCGCCCGGGTGGTCTCGGCGAGCGCGGTGAGCGCGTTCGTGAATCCGGGGCCCGTGGTGGTGACGGCCACCGCGAGGGTGCCGGTCGCGCGCGCGAAGGCGTCCGCCGAGGCGATCGTGGCGACCTCGTGCCCCACCATGGTGACGCCGATGCCGTGCTGCTCGAGATCGGTGACCAGTGTGGTGTTGACCCGGGCGATGCGGGCGAAGCCCTGCGCGGTGTGGCGGGCGAGCGCACCCGCGAGCGCCGCGGAGACGGTGGGTGCTGCGGGGGCGACGGAAGCGAACTGCGACATGGGCGAAGTCTAGCGGGGAGCGCCGACATCCGGTCCGTTCCACCGCGTTCGAATCGGCGTTCTGCATGCATACTGCAGAATGCAGGGGGGTCATTGCGCTTCGTAAGACCTGAGTGTATACATAGAGCATGGCGATGAACATCGGGGGACGTACGACCGCGGTCGAGCGCGCCTACGCCGTGCTGCTCGACGAGATCCAGACCGGCGCGCTCCCGGCCGGGGCGGTGCTCGCCGAGGTCGAGCAGTCGGCGCGGCTGGGCATCAGTCGTACGCCCCTGCGGGAGGCTCTCGTCCGTCTCGGGTCTGAGGGCTTCGTTGTGCAGCAGTCGCCGCGGGTCACCGTGGTCGCCGGAATCGACGAGAACGACATCCGCAGTCTCTTCGAGCTGCGGCGCGGACTCGAGGAGCTCGCCGTCCGGGCCGCTGCGGAACGGGGCGATGCGGCCGTATTCACCGCGCTCGCCGAGTCCTTCAGCGCTGCCGCGACCGCGAATCCGGGGCTCGCCGACCCGGCGGAGCACGCGGGCTACTACGCGCTCATCTCCGCCTACGACGCGGCGGTCGGCGACGCGATCCGCAACGACTATCTCGCCTCCGCGCTGCGCACCGTGCACACCCATCTCGTCCGGGTCCGACAGCTCGCGAAGGACAACCCGGAGCGCCTGGTCGTCTCGGCCGGCGAGCACGCGCTGATCGCCGGTGCGATCGCCGAGGGCGACGCCGCGCTCGCCGCGCACGCCACCCATGTGCACCTGCACAACGCGCTCATCTCGATCCTGAGCTCCATCGGGGGCTCGTCCCCGACCCACACGGAAGGCACGCCATGACCGTCATCCATCACGTCCGCGTCCACACGAGCGAAGAGGAGCTGCCCCGCGAGGGACAGCTGGCCTGGAAGATCGCGGAGGTCGCGACGGACCCCGTCCCGGTCGATGCCGACGTCGTCGACATGATCATCAATCGCGTGATCGACAACGCCTCGGTCGCCGCAGCATCGCTGAACCGCGGTCCCATCATCGCCGCACGCGCGCAGGCGCTCGATCACCCGGTATCGACCGGCGGTGCCGGCGCCTCGATCTTCGGCCTGCCGAGCACGGGCGCCGACGCCGAGCTGTCGAGCCCCGAGTGGGCGGCCTGGGCGAACGGGGTCGCGGTGCGCGAGCTCGACTACCACGACACCTTCCTCGCCGCGGAGTACTCGCACCCGGGCGACAACATCCCGCCGATCCTCGCGGTCGCCCAGCACGTCGGCAGCGATGGCGCTGCGGTGGTGCGCGCGATCGCGACCGGGTACGAGATCCAGATGGACCTGGTGCGCGCGATCTGCCTGCACCGGCACAAGATCGACCACGTCGCGCACCTCGGCCCGTCCGCCGCCGCGGGCATCGGCACCCTGCTCGGCCTCGAGACCCCGGTGATCGCGCAGGCGGTCGCGCAGGCGCTCCACACCACCACCGCGACGCGGCAGAGCCGGAAGGGCGAGATCTCGACCTGGAAGGCGCACGCGCCGGCGTTCGCCGGCAAGATGGCGGTCGAGGCCGTCGACCGCGCCATGCGCGGGCAGACCGCTCCCGCGCCGATCTACGAGGGCGAGGACGGCGTCATCGCCTGGATGCTCGACGGTCCGAACGCGTCGTACGACGTGCCGCTGCCGGCCCCGGGAGAGGCGAAGCGCGCGATCCTCGACAGCTACACCAAGGAGCACTCGGCCGAGTACCAGGCGCAGGCCTGGATCGACCTCGCGCGCAAGCTGCACGGCGCGCACCCCGAGCTGGCCGACCCCGCGAACGTCGCGTCGATCGTGCTGCACACCAGCCACCACACGCACTACGTGATCGGCTCGGGGGCGAACGATCCGCAGAAGTACGATCCGAAGGCCTCGCGCGAGACGCTCGACCACTCGATCCCGTATATCTTCGCAGTCGCGCTGCAGGACGGCGGCTGGCACCACGTCGACTCCTACGCGCCCGAGCGGGCGGGGCGCCCCGACACGGTCGAGCTGTGGCACAGGATCACCACTGCGGAGGATCCCGAGTGGACCCGTCGCTACCACTCCGAGGATCCCAACGAGAAGGCCTTCGGCGGTCGCGTCGAGATCGCGCTGGCCGACGGCACGACCATCGTCGACCAGATCGCCGTCGCCGACGCCCACCCGCTCGGTGCGCGCCCCTTCGCCCGCGAGAACTACATCGCGAAGTTCCGGATCCTCGCCGAGCCCGTGCTCGAACCGGCGGAGATCGAGCGGTTCCTCGAGCTCGTGCAGCGGCTGCCCGAGCTGACCGTCGACGAGGTGCGCGAGCTCAACATCGTCGCCGCGCCGGGCGTCATCGACCTCTCCGCCGCCCCGAAGGGACTCTTCTGATGCTGTACTCGAAGACTACCGCCGAGCAGAAGCGGCTGGCGCTGCGCGAACGCCTCGCGAGCGGTGAGCTGCTGCGCTTCCCGGGTGCGTTCAATCCGCTCTCCGCCCGGCTCATCGAACGCAAGGGCTTCGACGGCGTCTACATCTCGGGAGCGGTGCTCGCCGCCGACCTGGGGCTGCCCGACATCGGGCTCACGACGCTGAGCGAGGTCGCCGGTCGCGGGGAGCAGATCGCCCGCATGACCGAGCTGCCGGCGATCATCGACGCCGACACGGGCTTCGGCGAGCCGATGAACGTCGCCCGCACGATCCAGAGCCTCGAGAACGCCGGGATCGCGGGTTGCCACATCGAGGATCAGATCAACCCCAAGCGGTGCGGTCACCTCGACGGCAAGGCCGTCGTCGATGTCGACACCGCGGCGAAGCGGATCCGCGCGGCGGTCGATGCGCGTCGGGACCCGAACTTCCTGATCATGGCGCGCACCGACATCCGGGCGACCGCGGACGGGCCGATGGGACTCGACATCGCCGTCGACCGCGCGAAAGCGCTCGTCGATGCGGGCGCCGACGCGATCTTCCCGGAGGCCATGCGCACGCTCGAGGAGTTCGAGACGATGCGGGGCGCGGTCGACGTCCCGCTGCTCGCCAACATGACCGAGTTCGGCAAGAGCGAGCTGTTCAGCGCGCAGCAGCTCGCCGACATCGGCATGAACATCGTGATCTGGCCCGTGTCGATGCTGCGCATCGCGATGGGCGCGACCGGTCGCGCCCTCGACACGCTGAACGACGAGGGGCACCTGCGGGGTCGTCTGGACGAGATGCAGCACCGGGCGGACCTCTACGACCTGGTCGACTACGAGGCCTACAACCGGTTCGATTCCGGGGTGTTCAACTTCGAGGTCGAGCGCTGAGGCGATCCTGCGGCTCCGCGGCATCGCCGGAGTCGCAGGATCCACCGAGCACCGCATGAGATCCTGCGACTGCGCAGGACGAGCCGAGACGCGACGAAGGAGTCGAAGATGACCGATACGGAGATCAAGAAGGGCCTCGCGGGGGTCGTGGTCGATACGACCGCGATCTCGAAGGTCAATCCCGAGAGCAACAGCCTGCTCTACCGCGGATACCCGGTGCAGGAGCTCGCCGCGAGCCAACCGTTCGAGGCGGTCGCGTACCTGCTCTGGCACGGCGAACTGCCGACCGCCGAGCAGTTGGCGTCGTTCGAGGCGATGGAGCGCTCGCTGCGGTCGCTCGACCCACGAACGTTCGCGCTGCTCGACACGATCCCGAGCGACGCGCACCCGATGGACATCGTGCGAACGGTCGTGAGCCAGCTCGGCACCTTCGACGAGACGCTCCACCGGCCCGGCGGCTGGACCGATCGCGAACTCGACCTCGGGCGCTCCGCGTACCTCTTCGCCCAGCTGCCGACCGTCGTCGCCGCGGTGCAGCGCCGCCGACGCGGGCAGGAACCGATCCCGCCGCGCGACGACCTCGACTACGCCCGCAACTTCCTCTGGATGACCTTCGGCGAGCTGCCGTCCGACGCGGCGGTCGACGTCTTCCGCGTCTCGATGGTGCTCTACGCCGAGCACTCCTTCAACGCATCGACCTTCACCGCGCGGGTGATCGCCTCGACGACCTCCGATCTCTACTCGGCGGTGGTCGGCGCGATCGGGGCGCTGAAGGGGCCGCTGCACGGCGGCGCCAACGAGGCGGTCATGCACATCTTCGACGAGATCGGATCCGCCGACGAGGTCGGCGCCTGGCTCGACCGTGCGCTCGCCGAGAAGCGCAAGATCATGGGGTTCGGTCATCGGGTCTACAAGCACGGCGATTCCCGCGTGCCGACCATGGACCGCGCCCTCAGGGTGTTGCTCGACGAATCGGGGGACACCGGGCTCGCCGGGCTCTACGAGACGCTCGAGCGGGAGTTCGTGGCGCGCAAGGGCATCTACCCGAACCTCGACTACCCGTCGGGCCCCGCATACCGCCTGCTCGGCTTCGACACCGAGATCTTCACGCCGCTCTTCATCGCCGCCCGCGTGACGGGATGGACCGCGCACGTCATGGAACAGGCGGCGTCGAACGCGCTGATCCGCCCGCTGTCGGCGTACGACGGCGTCGACGAGCGCCACGTGCCGGGGGCCTGACACTCGGCCGGCCTCGCCCGGAACACGCAGAGGGCCCGGGATCCTGACGGATCCCGGGCCCTCTGCGTGCGAGTGGATTACTCGGCGAAGCGGAAGAGCTTCTTGTTGGCGAACTCCAGCATGCCGCCCTTGCCGAGCTCGCGGCCGTAGCCCGACTTCTTCACGCCGCCGAAGGGCACGTCCGCGCCCTCGAGGCCGGCGCCGCCGATGAACACCATGCCCACGTCGAGCTGGTTGCCCACGCGCTCGGCGCGCTCGAGATCGTCGGCGATGACCACGGAACCGAGGCCGTACGGCGACGAGTTGGCGAGGCGGATCGCCTCTTCATCGCTGGACACCTTGTAGAGCTGCGCGACGGGGCCGAAGAGCTCCTGACGGTAGACGTCCATCTCGGGGGTCACGCCGCCGATGACGGTCGGGGTGTAGAAGTTGCCCTCGGGAGCGTTGTTGCCCACGAGCACCTCCGCGCCCTGGTCGATCGCGCCCTGCACCTGAGCCTTGAGGGTCTCGGTGGCCTTCTCGGACGACAGGGGGCCGTAGTTGCCCGCCTCGAGCGACTGGCCGGCGATGGCCTCCTCGAACTTCTTCGAGAACTCGTCGTAGACCGTGTCGAGCACGACGATGCGCTTCGAGCCGTTGCAGGCCTGACCGGTGTTCTCCATGCGGCCGCCGACCGCGTGCTCGACCGCGTGGTCGACGTCAGCGGTGTCGAGCACGATGAAGACGTCCGAGCCGCCGAGCTCGAGCACGCACTTCTTGAGGTGCTTGCCGGCCTGCTCGGCGACGATCGAACCCGCGCGCTCCGACCCGGTGAGCGAGACGCCCTGGGTGCGGTCATCGGCGATGATGGTCGAGATCTGGTCGTGCGTCGCGAAGACGTTGACGTAGGCACCCTTGGGGAAGCCCGCGTCCAGGAAGATCTGCTCGAGCGCGAGTGCCGACTCGGGGCACTGCTCGGCGTGCTTCAGGATCACGGTGTTGCCGAGGATCAGGTTCGGGACCGCGAAGCGGGCGACCTGGTAGTACGGGTAGTTCCACGGCATGATGCCGAGGATCACGCCGATGCCCTGGAAACGGAAGAAGCTCTTCAGGCCGTCCTCGACCTCGAGCTCCTCGTCGGCGAGCCACTTCTCGGCGTTCTTGGCGAACGCCTCGGTGATCGCGCCCGAGAACTCGGCCTCGCCGATCGACTGGTCGAGCGGCTTGCCCATCTCGCGGTGGATGATGGCGCCCAGCTCGTCCTTGCGCTCTTCGAAGAGCTCGGCTGCGCGGTGTGCCAGGGCGGCGCGCTCGGCGACCGTGGTGGTGCGCGACCACTCCTGGTAGGTGCGCTGCGTGCTCTCGAGCGCGCTCTCGATCTCCGCCGCGGTGGCGTCGGGGTACTCCTTGACGGTCTCACCGGTCGCGGGATTGATGACGGCGTACTTGCCCATGGATGACACACTCCTTGTGAACTTCGTCGTTAGCGTGGTTGCAGCCAGTTTGGCACACCCGGACGGGGAGCACTAGCTCCGGATTCCCGCGCGGGTCACCGGTTCTGGCTACGGATCCCGGGGGTCCGGGGGCTGGACGGCTTCGGAAACCGTCGTTTCTGCGATTGCGCGGATCGGTGAACCGTCGCCGCCGAAGATCCGGAGCGGCAGCAGCGAAATCCGCACGTTCGCTGGGAGCTGACCGAGTCCGCGCAGATTCTCGACGATGGCGCCGCCGCGTCCCAGCCACTGCTCGTGCACGGGCAGCCCTGCGCCGGAGACGGCGCGCGGCGTCGAGTCCGGGCTCAGCGTGTCGACGCCGAGCACGCGGGCCCCGGCGTCCCAGAGCCGCTCCGCGAGGTCCGCATCGACGAACGGATGGGCGAAGGCGGCATCGGAGCCGAAGCGCGTGTCCCATCCGGTGGCGATCAGGACCGCCGAGGGCAAGCGCCCGGGGAGGGGCTCCGCGAGATCCTCGATCCCGTACGCGGTGTCGGGTCGGGGATCGGCGACGCGCAGCACCCGCGCGTCGCCGACCAGCCACTCCAGCGGCAGCTCGTCGACCGTCGCTCCGCCGACGACCGAGTGCGACGGCGCGTCGATGTGGGTGCCGGCGTGCGAACCGAGGTCGAGCCGCGCGACCGCGACGCCGTCCTCGGGCACCGCGAGGGCCGGTTCGATCCGCACCTCGGGATCGCCGGGGAACACCGGCATCCCGGTCTCGAGCGGGTGGCTCAGGTCGACGAGCATCGCGTCACTCCGGGCGCGGGGCGCGCGTCGCGCTGGGGTCCTCGAGGCGCAGCGCGCTCGTGGCGTCCGCGCCGTCGAGCAGGTGCCCGGTCGGCTCCGCGTCGCGCGGGTCGCGCAGCCCCAGGCCGCGCACTCCGCCGAGGCCGTACATGAGGCCGAGGTAGAGCAGGAAGCTCAGGATGAAGGCCGGGATGTTCGCGCCGATCGGGCTCGGGACCACGTACGACATGAGGTACGACGCCGCGGCGCCGATCACCCAGACGATCACGGCGACCCAGTTGACACCGCCCGAGTACCAGTACCGGCTCTCGCGCCGCTCGTGCAGGATCTGGCGGGAGTAGCCGCGTCGCTTGAGCAGGTAGTAGTCGGCGATCATGATCGCGAACACCGGTACGAAGAAGGCGCTGATGACGAAGAGGAAGTCGGTGAACTGGTTCAGCAGGCCGAGGAACGTGGAGCCGATGATCGAGATGATGCCGAGCACGATCGCGGTCGGCAGGAAGCGCAGGTGCCAGCGCGACTGAGCGTTGACCACCGAGGTCACCATGCCGAAGACGACCATCGTGTTGGTCGCCATGACCGACAGGAAGATCGCGATCCCGAGCGGCCAGCCGAACTCGCCCACGATGACCGCGGGGTCGAACGCGGTGGCGTCCCCGCCGCGCAGCAGCACGGTGCTGAACGCCACGAGGCCGAGCAGCATCGCGATGCAGGTGGACAGGGTGTAGCCGATGCCGGATCCGACGATGCCGGCGGTGCTGCTCTTCGCGTGGCGGTTCATGTCGGCCGAGAGGACGGTCCACGAGATGGCGGTCGCGAGCACCATGTCGAGCGTGATGAACGGGGTGCCGCCCAGGCTCGTGTCGACGGGGAGCGCGGCGAACTCGGAGGGGCTGAACGCGCCGAAGGCCGCGGCGAACACGAAGCCCATCACGATCAGGATCAGGAGGGCCAGCCAGGGCTCGACCCGCGAGATGCCCGTGTGGCCGAAGATGGCCAGCACCACGACGATGCCCTGGCAGATGGCCGAGAACAGTGCCGGGTTCGAGAATCCGGTGGCCTCGTGCACGAGGTAATTGACGGTGACGCCGGCCAGCATCGCCTGTACCCAGCTCCACCCCATCAGGATGATGAGGTTCGCGGCGGCGGGGATGATGCTGCCGCGGATCCCGAACGAGCCGCGGGTCAGCGCCATGGTGGGGAGCCCGGTGCGCGTGCCCATGTTGCCGACGAGCACGAGCACGATCACGCCGAGCAGGGTGCCGACGAGGATCATCGCGCTCGCGGTGCCGAACGACACTGCGGGGACGAACAGGGTGCCCGTGAGGAGGGTCGTGACCACCAGGTTGGCGGCCAGCCAGATCATGCCGATCCGGAGCACGCCCTGGGTGCCGCGGACCGGGCCCGCGGATTCGTCCTGGCCGTCGAGGTTGACGGCCATCGTCTCCGGGCTGCTCATGCGTCGGCGCTCGTCTCGGGCACGGTCGAGAGGTGCTCGTGGATCGCGACGAGGCCGCCGTCGGCCTCGGCGCGGAAGATGATGCTCTCGCGCTCGACGTAGGAGTCGGGGCCGTCGGCGGAGTCGATGCTCGTGGCGACGGTGTGGCTGAAGACCGCGCCGCCGTCGAACACCTGCACGAGGCGGTCGGTCGAGCTGCAGGAAGTGACCTTCCAGCCGCTCTCGACCCAACCGGCCCACAGCGCCTCGTACTCGGCGCGCGAGTTCAGGCGCGCGGGCTCGGGGTGGAAGATGAAGCTCGCGTCGGCGGAGAAGCCCGCGAAGTAGGCGGTGGTGTCGGTCGCCGCGAACGCGTCGATGATGGCGTCTGCGGCGTCGAGCACGGCCGCTTCGGTGGGAGTGGGCATGTCGGTTCTCCTATGAACGGGT
This sequence comes from Leucobacter iarius, assembly GCF_039530105.1. Classification (NCBI taxonomy): domain Bacteria; kingdom Bacillati; phylum Actinomycetota; class Actinomycetes; order Micrococcales; family Microbacteriaceae; genus Leucobacter; species Leucobacter iarius. The sequence continues at coordinate 1,482,913 of NZ_BAAAOB010000001.1, forward strand.
GCTGCGGGAGCTGCTGCGGTGCGGAGGGAGGGGAAGCGGAACCGCCGGCCCCGCCGAAGCGGGACCGGCGGTCGGGGATCAGGCCTCGCGGCCCGCCATCGCGCTGACGAGCTCGTAGACCACGTGGCTCGCGGCGACCGCGGTGATCTGCGCGTGATCGTAGGCCGGAGCGACCTCGACCACGTCGGCGCCGACGATGTTGAGATCGGCGAGACCGCGGATCAGGCGGAGCATCTCGCGGCTGGTGAGGCCACCGGCTTCGGGGGTGCCGGTGCCGGGCGCGTGAGCCGGATCCAGGACGTCGATGTCGATCGAGATGTAGAGGGGCTTGTCGCCGACGCGGGTACGGATCCGCTCGAGCGCGGCGGGGACGCCGTTCTCTTCGATGAACTCGGAGGTGACGATCTGGAAGCCGAGCATCGCGTCGTCGGCCAGGTCCTGCTTGCCGTACAGGGGGCCGCGGGTGCCGCCGTGCATGGAAGCCGTCATGTCGATGAGGCCCTCCTCGGACGCGCGGCGGAAGGGGGTGCCGTGCGTGGTGGGAGCACCGAAGTAGGTGTCCCAGGTGTCGAGGTGCGCGTCGAAGTGCAGCACGGCGACGGGACCGTGCTTCTTGTTGATGGCGCGCAGCAGCGGCAGCGCGATGGTGTGGTCGCCGCCGATGGTGACGATCTTGTCGACCTTCTCGCCGAGCTCGGTCGCGGCGGCCTCGACCTGGTCCACGGCCTCGGTCAGGTTGAACGGGTTCGCGACGATGTCGCCGGCGTCGACGACCTGCTTGAGCGCGAACGGCGACACGTCCTGAGCCGGGTTGTAGGGGCGGAGCAGCCGCGAGGCCTCGCGCACGTGCGAGGGGCCGAAGCGGGCGCCCGGGCGGAAGCTGACGCCGGTATCGAAGGGCACGCCGACCACTGCGATGTCGGCCGAAGGCACGTCCTCGATGCGGGGGAGCTTGGCGAAGGTGGCGATCCCGGCGTAGCGCGGCGTGAGGCTCGCGTCGACGGGACCCTGCGGCGTGTGATCGGTCACGTCGGGTCCTTTCGTGAAATCTGTGTTTCTGTGTTTACCTGTGGTAAACATGTGAAGCGTGGAGGTGAACTCCACCTCGACTATAGGTCCGCGACCGGCGAACGGTCAACGCGAGTCGATTGCGATCGAGACACGAAACGAGGCGCCATGCGAGCGGTGAATCCCGAAGCCGGGTCCGGCGACATCAGGATCGGAGCCCAGCTGCGCGCCTGCCGGCTCGCCCAGAACCTCACGCTCGAACAGCTCGCCGAGGCGACCGGTGTCACCCGCGGGTTCCTCAGTCGGCTGGAGCGCGACGCCACCTCGCCGAGCCTCGCGACGCTGCTGCAGATCTGCGAGGCGCTCTCGATCTCGATCGGCAGCCTGTTCGAGCCGCCGGAGGTGCAGCGGATCGCCCTCGACGACGCCCCGCGCATCAACATGGGCGGGCAGGGCGCGCTCGAGCGGCAGGTCACGCCCCGCTCGGAATCGAGGGTGCAGCTGATCCGCTCATCGCTCGCGCCGAACGCCAGCGGGGGCGAGGCCCTCTACACCGTCAACTGCGACCTCGAGGTGCTGCATGTCGTCGCGGGTTCGCTGCACCTGCGGCTGTCGGACCGCGAAGAACGGCTCGTCGCGGGCGACACGCTAACGTTCCCCGGGCGCTCGCCGCACACCTGGACCACCGGCGCCGACGGCGCGGAGGTGCTGTGGGCCCTGATCCCGGCCGCGTGGAGCGGATCGAACTGACCCGGCCCGGGGCCCGGTACTCGGCGCGTATCGCTCGGTACCCGGCTCCTGCCGGGCACCGAGCGGCGATCAGCTCGCGTCGGGAAGCTGCACCGGCTCGGTGTCGGGCAGCGGGCTCGCGTCGCGACCGCGCAGATCGGGGATCCAGGGCACGCTGATCGCCGCGGTGACGGCGGTCAGCATCAGCAGGATCGCCGACACGAGGATCGCGCCGTTCGGTCCCGCCTGGTCGATCGCGATGCCCGCGAACGCGGAACCGAGGGCGACGCCGACGAGCTGCCCGGTGCCGACCCAGCCGTAGGCCTCCGCCGACTCCGAGAACTTCACGGTCGAGCTCACGATCGAGAAGATCGCGGTGAACGTCGGTGCCGTGCCGAGGCCGCCGACGAAGAGCACTGCGGCGAGCCACCACGGATTCAGGGCGACGAGGCAGAGCGCGGTGCCGAGCGCCACGATCAGTACGCGCCAGAACAGCGACCACTTCGAGATGCTGCGGTGACCGATGAGCAGGCCACCCACGATCGATCCGGCCGAGAAGATCGCGAGCAGCACGCCGGCCTCAACGCCCTCGTGCCCGAACGCGGCCACGATCCCGGCCTCGATCGCGGCGAACGACGCGACGAAGAAGAACCCGGTGACGGTCGCCACGATCACGGTCGGGCGGAACAGGATCGCGCCGAAGCGTCGTCGTGCACGCGGGATCCGCACGCGGCCGACCTCCGGGCTCATGATGAACCAGAGGCCGCCGCCGAGCATGAACGCCGCGGCTGTGAGCAGGCCGAGCGTGGTGTTCAGCTGCGTCGACACGAACACGGCGACCACCGGGCCGATGATCCAGATGATCTCCTGCGCGGACGCGTCGAGCGAGAACAGCGCGGTCAGCTGCTTGCCCGGCACCATCTTCGGGTAGATGGTGCGGACAGCGGGGGTCACCGGGGGCGTGGTGAGGCCGACGAGGAGCGACAGCACGGTGACCACGCCGAGCGGCATGTGGGTCAGCGCGATCACCGTGAGGAACGTCGCGCAGGCGAGCGTCGTGACGGTGAGCACCGGGCGCATGCCCCAGCGGCCCATGAGACGGCTCGTCAGCGGGCCGGAGACGGCCTGCCCGACGCTCTCGGCGGCGAGGATGACGCCGGCCGACGTGTAATTGCCGTAGCCCAGTTGAATATGCAGCAGCATGGTGATCGACAGCATCCCGAACGGGAAGCGAGCGGTCAGCTGCGCCATGAGGATGCGGAAGACTCCGGGGCTGCGACTCAGATCACGATAGATGCCCACCAGCAGATTCTAGTGGTGGAGGGAGGGGGCGGCGCCAGGGGCGACGCGCCCGAGAAGCCGATTCAGTGGGCCTGGGCGGCGAGCCCGGCAGCGCCGACGATGCCCGCGTTGTTGCGGAAGTGCGCGGGCACGACGGGGACGTTCACCTTCGCGAACGGCAGGTACTCGTCGGACGACTTGGAGATGCTGCCGCCGATCACGAAGCGGTCGGGGCGGGTGATGAACTCGAGGTGCTCGAGCAGACGCTCCGCGCGCTTCGCCCACTCCTGGATCGTGATGCCCTCGCGCTCGATCGTCTTGGGGGACGCGAAGCGCTCGTACGGGTGATGCCCGTCGAGCTCGATGTGGCCGAGCTCGAAGTTCGGCACGAGGCAGCCGTCGTGGATCAGCGCCACGCCGATGCCGGTGCCGAAGGTCAGCACCATGGTCACACCGTCGACGCCGTGCGCCGCACCGAACGCGGTCTCGGCGATGCCCGCCGCATCCGCGTCGTTGACCACGAGGCAGGGGAGTCCGGTCGCGTCCGAGAAGAGGCGGACGGCGTCGGTGCCGATCCAGCTCTTGTCGATGTTGGCGGCGGTGCGCGCGATGCCGTGCTGCACGACCACGGGCAGCGTGATGCCGACCGCGGGTACCGTTTCGCGGGGGAGCGCGCCGTTCTCGGCGAGCTCGTCGCGGATCCCCGAGACCATGACCGCGACGGCCGCCGCGATGTCGCCCGGGTGTCCGCCCTCGGGGGTGGGGACGCGGTGGCGGCCGGTCAGCATCTCGCCGGTGGCCGTGTCGATCGCGGCGCCCTTGATGCCGGTGCCGCCGATGTCGATGCCGATCGCTGGGGCCTGCTGCATGCAGAACAGCTTAGCCCGGTTCGGAGGGGTGTTCGGCGCGGGCGCGGGCGGGTGTCGGGGCGGGCTGGTGTGGTTGGCGCGGGGGCGGGTGCCGGCGCCGGTGTGGACGTCGGGGTGGAAGTCCGGGGTCGGACAGTCGGTGGGGACTGTCGAGGAGCGGTGCTGCTTTCGAGACGCGGTGCCGCTGGCGGGAGCCTCGGCAGAATCGGCTGAGCCGAGGGCACTCTCGAGAGCCGCACCCTTCTTCGAGAGTCTGACGGTTCCTCGAGGTCCGACAGGGAAGGGCGGGTTTGCCGCTCACACCGAGTGTTCAAGCGGGGTCGGACGCCTCAGCGCACGAGAGCCTGTGGACGAGCGGCCAGTACTGTTCGACGGCTGAGACGCTGCTGTCATGAAACCTCGCAATCATCTCGCCGAGACCCTGGCGGAGCTCAGATCGACGGAGCGTCTGCTGCACGAGGGATGGACCTTCGCATCGTTGCGTCGCGAACGGATCGCCGGGCGTCTTTTCCGGGTGTCGCACGGCGTCTACACCCGACTCGACACCTGGAACAGCTGGGTGCCGGAACGGCAACTGCTGGCACGTGTGCTGGCGCTCGCACCGAGGCAGGGACCGAACGCCGTCTGGTCGGGGACGTCTGCGGCGGTCCTCCACGGTCTTCCGCTCTATCGACCTCACGACCCCCGAGCCGAGATCATCCTCGTGGGCGCTCGCAGCGCGGAGAACTCGGCGCTCGTGCGGCGCAGCCGTGCACGGATCCACTCCTTCGAGATCACCGAGGTCGAGGGGATCCGGGTGACGACTCTCGACCGCACCGTCACCGACCTGGCTCGCCTGCACCGACCGGAACTGGCGCTCGCCGCGGCCGACGCCGCACTGCGCGCTCTCATCCCCGCCGCGTCCTATTCGGCGGCCGAGTCGGGACCGCACGCTCACGAATGCAGGGATCGGTGGTTGGCGCGGCTCTCAGACAGCACCGACCGCAGGGGCGTCGATCGTGCTGCGAAGCTCCTGCGGATCACCGACTGCGGTGCCGAATCGGTGGCGGAGAGCGTGAGCCGGTACCGCCTGATCACCCTGGGATACGACGTCCGCACCCAGATCCGGGTCGCGGCGCCGGGCGGGGGCGACTACCGGGTCGATTTCGAACTGCTCGATGTCGGGGTGCTCGGGGAGGTCGACGGAAGGCAGAAGTACACGAACCCGGATCTGCGTGACGGCCGGAGCGCAGATGAGGCGCTCTACGACGAGAAGCGCCGCGAGGACTGGATCCGCGGCCGCACGGCTAAGCGACTCATCCGCTGGAGCCCGAGCGACACCGTCTCTCTTCCGACCTTTGAACGTCGGCTTCGCGCGTTCGGCGTCTCGCCTCCGCCGCTTCGCTTACGGCAGCGATTCTCGTTCTGCGGAGGAAGCGGTGGTCGTGCCGGGTCGGTCTGAGCGAACGACCCTGCGCGGCCTAGCCGTCCCGCAGCACCTTCAGAATCCGTTGGGCGGAGACCGGTTCCGAGGTGCGCAGCCGCTGCGCGAAGAGACTGACGCGCAATTCCTCGATCATCCAGCGCACCCGCTCCATGCGTTCCGGAGCGTCGACCGGCAGGGGCAGCACTCCACCGGCCTCGGCATACGCAGCGGAGACGCGGTCGACGTCGTTCTGCCAGGCCCGGTCGCGCCCCGCGTTCTCGGTGAGGCCCTGCATGCGCAGCACGACCGCTTCGAGATAGACGGGGAGGCGCTCGAGCTGCGTGAGCCCGGTGCGCGAGACGAAACCGTCGAACACGAGCGCATCCACCTGAGCGGCCGCCCCGGCGACCTGCCCGAGCACCTGGATCGACTTCGCTCCGTCGATCGCCTTGCGCGCGAGCCGGGCCCCATCGAGCACCCGTGCGGTCAGGGCGATGGCTCGGTAGATCTCGTCGATCAGCGCGCGCGAGTAGTCGTCGGCGATCGCTTCGAACGCAGCGGCGCTCCAGACGAGTCCGTCGGGGGCATGCCTGCGGATCACGCGGTCGGCCACCGCAAGCGAGACATCGGCGATGGCCTGATCGAGCGTTCGGTACGGGCCCGCTCCGAGCAGGAGCTTCTCCTGGTTCGAGAGGTGCTCCCGCACATAGCTGGCGGGCGACGGCGAACTCAGCGCGAGCAGTCGGCGAATGCCGCGTCGCGAGAGCCGGGCCTGTTCCGCGGGGTCCGCGACGAGCTTGAGATCGACCGCGGTGCGGCGATCCACGAGCGCGGGGTAGGCGCGCACCACGCCCGCTCCTCGCCCGGAGCCGCGTCCCGCGGCGAAGGCCGTATCGACGTGCTTCGGGATCTCGCCGAACGCCCACGTCGTCGCACCGCTGCGCTCCAGTTCGCTCTTCGGCAGCGCGGCCTGCGCGACGCGGGCGACTCCGGATTCCGCGCGCGAGCGGTGCGCGTGCTGCAGCGCGGCGAGGTCCTTGCTGCTGCCGATCGTGCGGCCTCTTCCATCGACCACGCGGAAGGTCGGCGTGAGGTGCGCGGGCAGGCGGGCGGGATCGAAGTCGTCGGCGGATACCCGCACGCTCGTGCGCCGCTGGATCTCGGAGGCGAGCAGCTCGGTCAGCGAACCGGCGTCGGCACCGGACGCACCCGTGCCGTTCTGACCGACTCCCGTCGCCGTTCCGTCGAGTCGGGGGCCGATCGCGGCCAGCAGCGTGCGAGCCCAGTCGGCCGCGGGCACGACGTGCTTGCGGATCGCCTTCGGCAGCGTCTTGATCAGCGCCGTCGTGAGCTCTTCGCGCAGGCCGGGCACGAGCCGTTCGAATTCTCCGCCGTCGAGTCGCGGCAGCAGGGGAAGCGGCACGGTCACCGTCACACCGTCGTCCTCGGCCGTCGGGTCGAAGCGATAGCGGAGGCGCAGCGTCTGATCCCCGCTGCGCCACTCGCGCGGGAACTCGCGTTCGTCCACGCCCGCGGCATCGGAATCGTCGAGCAGGTCCTCGCGGCGCAGGTTGAGCAGCTTCGGCTGATCCCGCTGCGCGCGCTTCCACCAGCCCTCGAATCCGCGGGTGGAGGCCACTTCGGCGGGAATCCGGGCGTCGTAGAACTCGAAGATCGCCTCGTCGTCGCTCACGATGTCGCGGCGTCGCGTGCGCTCCTCAAGCTGCTCGAGTTCGCGGCGCAGCTGCCGGTTCGCGCGATCGAAGGCCTGCGGCGAATCCCAATCGCCTTCGACGAGCGCGTGCCGGATGAACAGCTCGCGCGCGTGAACCGGATCGAACCGCTCGAGCGCGACCCGTCGGCGATCCACGATCGGCACACCAAACAGCGTGACCCGCTCGTAGGCGACCGCCGCCCCCTGCTTGCGCTCCCAGTGCGGTTCGGAGAGCTGCCGCTTCGCCAGCGGCCCCGCGAGCTCCTCCGCCCACGCGGGATCCACCACGGCGTTCGACCGTGCGAACAAGCGAGAGGTCTCGACGAGCTCGACGCTCATCACCACCTCCGGCGGCTTCTTCGCAAGCACCGACCCGGGATACAGAACGAACCGAGTACCCCGGGAACCCACGTACTCCTGCGCAGGCTTGCGCTTCGCAGGTCCCGCAGCGCCGCGCCCGCGGGCGGGCGCACTGCGGTCCTGACGATCGTCGCGCACACCGAGCTGCGACAGCAGACCCGCGAGGATCGACCGGTGGATCGGCTCGAACGGGGCGGAAGACGCGAACGCCGTGTCGTCCGAGCGCGCGGGGTCGGCGGCGACCGCGGCCTTCGCCCGGTGCGTGCCCGATTCCTGCTTCGGCGCCTTCGCGATGCGCGAGAGCTGACGGAAGAGATCCATCCACTCCCGCACGCGCAGGAAGTTCAGGAACTCGTCGCGGCAGAGCCTGCGGAACGCGCTCGACGACAGCTCCTGCTGCTGCTCGCGCACGTAGTTCCACAGATTGAGCAGCGTCATCAGATCGCCCTGCGGGTCCGCGAAGCGGGCATGCAGCTGGTCCGCGCGGCCGCGCTGCTCGGTCGGACGCTCGCGCACGTCCTGGATCGTGAGCCCCGCCACGATCGCGAGGACCTCCGGGACCACGTCGTGCGTGCGGGCCTCGACCACCATGCGCGCGAAGCGCGGTTCGATGGGCAGCCGGGAGAGCTCCCGTCCGATCCGGGTGATGCGGTGCGACCCCTTCGCGCGACCGGCCCCGCGGACGGACTCGCCACCGCGTCGCGAACCGCGTGCAGCGTCCCGCGCCGAGACCGCCTCGACCGCGCCCAGCTCGGTCAGCAGGCCGAGACCGTCGGTGATGCCGCGCTGATCCGGGGGCGTGAGGAAGGGGAACTTCGCGATATCGCCGAGCCCGAGGGCGAGCATCTGCAGGATCACCGAGGCCAGGCCCGTGCGGCGGACCTCGGGCTCGGTGAACTCGGGACGCGACTCGAAGTCGTCCTGCGAATAGAGCCGGATCGCGATGCCCGCGCTCGTACGACCGGACCGACCGGATCGCTGATTCGCGCTCGCCTGCGAGATCGCCTCGATCGGCAGCCGCTGCACCTTGCTGCGCGCCGAGTAGCGCGAGATTCGCGCAGTGCCGGCATCGACCACGTACCGGATTCCGGGCACCGTCAGCGAGGTCTCGGCGACGTTCGTCGCGAGCACCACCCGCCGCGAGACGGCACCGGGACGCCGCTCGAAGACGCGATGCTGCTCCGCCGCGCTCAGGCGGCCGTAGAGCGGCAGGATCTCGGTCGGCTTCGTCCGGGAGGAAGAACGGAGCCTGCCGTTCAACGCATCGGCAGCATCCCGGATCTCGGCTTCGCCCGAGAGGAACACGAGCACATCGCCCGGAGCCTCGCGTCCCAGCTCGTCGACCGCATCGCCGATCGCGTCGAACAGGTCCCGCTCGACCTTTCGAATCCTGGGTGCCCCGCCCTTCGGATCGGGCGTCTCGATCTCCTCGACCAGGGGCCGGTAGCGCAGCTCCACCGGATAGGTGCGCCCCGACACCTCGATGATCGGGGCCGGCTTCCCGTCCGCCGAAGCGAAGTGCTCCGCGAAGGATTCCGGATCGATGGTCGCCGAGGTGATGATCACCTTCAGGTCCGGGCGGCGGGGCAGCAGCGTCTTCAGGTACCCGAGCAGGAAGTCGATGTTGAGGGAGCGCTCGTGCGCCTCATCGATGATGATCGTGTCGTACGCGCGCAGGTCGCGATCGCGATGGATCGCGTTCAGCAGGATGCCGTCCGTCATCAGGCGGATGCGGGTCTCGGCCGAGACCTGATCGGTGAACCGCACCTGGTAGCCGACCAGGCCGCCGAGCTCCGAACCGAGCTCCTCCGCGATGCGCTCGGCGATGGTGCGTGCTGCGATCCGTCGCGGCTGCGTATGCGCGATGCGCTCGCGGCCGAGCGCCAGCGCGATCTTCGGCAGCTGCGTCGTCTTGCCAGAGCCGGTCTCACCCGCGACGATCACCACCTGGTGGTCGCGGATCGCCGACTGGATCTCGTCGCGCATCTGCGAGACGGGGAGATCGGCGGGGAACTCGATGCGAGGTTCAGACATAGCGTTCCCATTATCCCGTGCGCAGCGCGGATCCCGCACGAACGATCGGGCGAATCAGGAACGGACCGCGGCGTCCTCGAGCAGATCCGCGATCTGCACGTAGCCGCGATCCAGTGCGAGCCGCAGCGGCGTCGTGCCGTCGCCGTCGGGCAGCGTCGGATCCGCCCCGCCCGAGAGGAGCGTGCGCACCACCTCGAGGTACCGCCCCGAACCGTCGCCCAGGATGATCGCCTCGTGCAGACCGGTCCAGCCGAGCCGATTGACGTGGTTCGGGTCGACCCCCGCGGAGAGCAGCAGCCGGATCGCCGGCAGATGCGCCCGCTCGCACGCGGGGATCAACGCGGTACCGCCGAAACGATTCGTGCTGCGCACGTCGGCCCCGTGATCGAGACATGCCGAGAGCACCTCGACGAAGCCCCCCGCGCCCGCTTCCAGGAACGGCGAGTCGTGGCGTTCGTCAAACGCGTTGGGATCGGCGCCCGCCGCGAGCAATGCGCGCGCGATCTCGGCGTAGCCCCGGGTCGCGGCCGCGAACAGGGGCGTGCGATCGTGGTGATTGCGCACGTCCACCTCGGCCCCGGCCGCGATGAGTCGCCGCACCGCCGGGAGATCCTCCTGCTTCGCGGCACGGTAGAGATCCGGCGCTTGGCCGGGTACCGCCGCTTCACGAGACCTGCTCATGGTGCATATTGTGGGGGTTCTGCGCGTTTTGCGGTATTGCGACGCGCGGCATTCACGCGTAAGTCACCCGAGCGGGGGCCACGATGCGAGCTGTGCGGCCATCGCGACACCCCGACACCGCGCATCCGTCGGTCCGCCGATCCTGTCGGCGTAGACTGCGGAACGGCGGGGCCCAGCTCGCCTCGCTCCGCGCCGTGCGACCGAAGGAGACCCAGCGATGACCGCTCTGCAGATCCCCGAGATCAAGCTGAACGACGGGAATCTGATCCCGCAGCTCGGACTCGGCGTGTTCAAGGTGGATCCCGGCGAGACGGAGCGGATCGTCACCGACGCGCTCGAGGTCGGCTACCGCCACATCGACACCGCGCGGATCTACGACAACGAGGCCGAGACCGGCCGAGCGCTCGCCGCCAGCGGGATCCCGCGCGACGAACTGTTCATCACGACCAAGCTGTGGAACTCCGATCAGGAGAACCCCGTCGCCGCGTTCGAGCAGAGCCTCGAACGCCTTGGGCTCGATGCGGTCGACCTCTACCTCGTGCACTGGCCGGTACCGGCAGCGGGCACCGCGGTCGGCGCCTGGCGCGGACTCATCGAGATCATCGGATCGGGTCGCGCCCGCTCCATCGGTGTGTCGAACTTCGAGATCGAGCACCTGCGCGAACTGCTCGACGAGACCGGCGTAGTGCCGGCCGTCAATCAGATCGAGCTCCACCCGCTGCACCAGCGTCGGGAACTTCGCGAGTTCTGCGCCGCCCACGGCATCGCGATCGAGGCTTGGGGGCCGCTCGCGCAGGGCAAGAGCGACCTGTTCGAACGCGACGCGATCACCGCGGCCGCCGCGGCGCACGGCAAGAGCCCCGCGCAGATCGTGCTCCGATGGCACGTGCAGCACGGCACGATCGTGTTCCCCAAGACCACGCGCCGCGAGCGCATGGTCGAGAACGCGGCGATCTTCGACTTCGTGCTCAGCGACGACGAGATGGCGGCGATCGACGCCCTCGACGAACAGCACAACTTCGGCCCGGACCCCCGCACCTTCGACGTGCGCTGACCGGACCCGGGAAGAGGATCGACCATGGCGCAGACCACCACCATCACGCTGACGGGCGCCGGCGGGCAGATCGGCTACGCCGCCCTCTTCCGCATCGCCGCGGGCGACATGCTCGGCCCCGACCGCCTGATCGCACTGCGCCTGCTCGAGATCCCGCAGGGGATGCGCGGGGCCGAGGGCGCGGCGATGGAACTGCTCGACTGCGCCTTCCCGCTGCTCGAGAGCGTCGAGATCAGCGACGACCCGAACGTCGCGTTCGACGGTGCGAACATCGCCCTACTCATCGGCTCGCGGCCGCGCACCGCGGGCATGGAGCGCGGTGACCTGCTCGCAGCCAACGGCGCGATCTTCGGACCCCAGGGACGCGCGATCGGCGAGCACGCGGCCGACGACGTGCGCGTGGCCGTCGTCGGCAACCCCGCCAACACCAACGCGCTCATCGCCCAGCAGCACGCGGCGGGAGTGCCCGCCGAACGGTTCAGCGCGCTCACCCGCCTCGACCACAACCGGGCCGTCGGCCTGCTCGCCGCCGAGGCCGGCGCCTCGGTGCGCGCCGTCGACGGCATCACGATCTGGGGCAACCACTCCGCCACGCAGTACCCCGACCTGAGCCACGCGACCATCGACGGCCGACCCGCGCTCGAAACGGTCGACGCCGCATGGGCGCGCGGCCCCTACATCGAGCGGGTCGCGAAGCGCGGCGCGGAGATCATCGAGGTGCGCGGTGGATCCTCCGTCGCGTCCGCAGCGAACGCCGCGATCGAGCACGTGCGCGACTGGGTGCTCGGCACGGGGGATCGGCGCACCAGCGCCGCGGTCGTCTCCCGGGGCGAGTACGGCGTTCCCGAGGGACTCATCTCCTCGTTCCCGGTGCGCTCGGACGGTGACGGATGGCGCGTGGTCGAGGGACTCGGCGTCGACGACTTCTCGCGACAGCGCATCGACGCCTCGGTCGCCGAGCTGGTCGCCGAGCGCGACGCGGTGCGCGAGCTCGGACTGATCCCGTAACGAGAGCCCGCCCGCGTCGAACAGGCGCCCCCGAGCGCCCTAGTATGGGAAGCATGTCTAAGGTCCTGTCTTCTCTTCCCGTGGGCGAGCGCGTCGGCATCGCCTTCTCCGGCGGTCTCGATACTTCGTGCGCGGTCGCATGGATGCGAGACAAGGGCGCAGTGCCCTGCACCTACACCGCCGACATCGGCCAGTACGACGAGCCCGACATCGACGGCGTCGCCGGCCGTGCGAAGGAGTACGGCGCGGAGATCGCCCGCTTCGTCGACGCGAAGCGCCCCCTCGTCGAGCAGGGCTTCATCGCCCTCGCCACCGGCGCGTTCAACGTCCGCTCGGGCGGCAAGACCTACTTCAACACCACGCCGCTCGGCCGCGCCGTCACCGGCACGCTGCTCGTGCGCGCCATGAAGGAGGACGGCGTCGACATTTGGGGCGACGGCTCCACCTACAAGGGCAACGACATCGAGCGCTTCTACCGCTACGGCCTCATGGCCAACCCGGCACTGCGCATCTACAAGCCCTGGCTCGACAAGCAGTTCGTCGAAGAGCTCGGCGGTCGCCAGGAGATGAGCGAATGGCTCGTCGCCCACGGCTACCCCTACCGCGACTCCGCCGAGAAGGCCTACTCGACCGACGCGAACATCTGGGGCGCGACCCACGAGGCCAAGCGCCTCGAGTTCCTCGACACCGGCCTCGACATCGTCGAGCCGATCATGGGCGTCGCCGCGTGGCGCGACGATGTCGAGGTCGCCACCGAAGAGGTCTCGGTGCGCTTCGAAGCCGGCCGTCCCGTCGCCATCAACGGCGTCGAGTTCGACGACCCGGTGGCGCTCGTCTACGCGGCGAACGAGATCGGCGGCCGTCACGGCCTCGGCGTCTCCGACCAGATCGAGAACCGCATCATCGAGGCGAAGTCGCGCGGCATCTACGAGGCGCCGGGCATGGCGCTGCTGCACATCACCTACGAACGGCTCGTCAACGCGATCCACAACGAGGACACGGTCGCGAGCTACCACAACGAGGGCCGCAAGCTCGGCCGCCTCATGTACGAGGGCCGCTGGTTCGACCCGCAGGCGCTCATGCTCAGCGAATCGCTGCAGCGCTGGGTCGGATCCGCGATCACCGGCGAGGTCACTCTGCGCCTGCGTCGCGGCGACGACTACACGATCCTGAACACCACCGGCCCGAACCTCAGCTACCACCCCGAGAAGCTCTCCATGGAGCGCACCGTGGGCGCGGCCTTCGGCCCCGAGGACCGCATCGGTCAGCTGACCATGCGCAACCTCGACATCGCCGACTCGCGTCAGCGGCTCGAGCAGTACGCGGCGATGGGCCTGGTCGGCGTCACCACCGCCGACGTCGTGGGCCAGCTCGAGGCCGGCGGCGCCGAGCAGATCGCCGACGCCGTCACCGGCATCGACGAGGACGCCGACGAGCTCGGCCTGTCGGCCGCGTTCGACGCCGGCACCGACTGACCCGGGGACTCACCCGAACGCGCGAGGGCGCCCATCCGGTCAGGATGGGCGCCCTCGCGCGTTGCAGCACCCCGCAGGCGCCCGCACACCCCCGCAGACACGCGAACGGCCCCGGGGGAGTACCCCGGGGCCGTTCGTGGAAAAGTCTTTAGGAGGCGCGGCGCGCGCGAGCGGCGCGGCGCTTCAGAGCGCGGCGCTCGTCCTCGCTGAGGCCACCCCAGACGCCGGAGTCCTGGCTGGTGTCCATCGCGTACTGGAGGCACATCTCGGTGACGGTGCAGCGGGCGCACACGGCCTTGGCTCGCTCGATCTGGTCGACGGCCGGGCCGGTGTTGCCGACCGGGAAGAAGAGCTCGGGGTCTACGGTGAGGCAGGCCGCCTGTTCGCGCCAATCCATGGGTGTCCTCCTTGGTGCTGCGCACACGCGAAACACCCATGGGTTCGGGTGGTGTTGCTCTCGCGCGTGTCCTGAATACGTGGCTTGAGAATGCTCACGTCGGTGTGCGCGAAACTCGACGGAATATATAGTTTCATGGACGCAGACGCAAATCAATAGTCTGCTGGCAAACTTTTCGAAGGGATCCCGTGATGCCCAGCTCACCTGCCGTTCACCCGCGCTCTCGAGGCGGATGGGCGGTGCTGACCGGCCTGCTCCTCATCGAGGCGTTCTTCGGGATCGTGGTGGTGTTCTTCTCGATCCTCGGAGCCATGAACTCCGCGGGCACGCTCGGGCAGAACCTCAGCCTCGTCCTCGCCGCCGCGATCTCCTGGATCTGGGTGGTCGTGACCCTCGTCGGCGCCCTGCGCGGGCGTCCGAGCTGGGCGCGCGGCTCCGCGCTCACGATCCACGTGCTGCTGTTCGCAGCGGGCACGGGGATCCTGCAGCTGCAGCTCCTCGCCTGGCAGTTCGGGTTCGCCATCGTCGCGGTCGGCGTGGTCGGCTTCGTCGCCGCGATGCTGGCGCGCCCGGCGGACCGTCCGACGCTCGAGGGCGAAGAGGACTGATCCGAAGCGTGTGCGCGGGGCGGGCGCATCACCCGCCCCGCGCACACGGCACGGCGGTCGCTAGACCCCGAGGAGCTTGGTGACGCGCGCCACGTGGCCGGTCGCCTTGATGTTGTAGAGCGCGTGCTCGATCTTGCCCTCGGCGTCGATCACGAAGGTGGACCGGATGACGCCCTCGATGATCCGGCCGTAGCTGTTCTTCGTGCCGAACGCCCCGTAGGCGCGGTGCACGGCGGTGTCGGGGTCGCTGAGCAGCGGGTACTCCAGGGAGTCGCGGTCGGCGAAGCGGCGCAGGCGCTCCACGGCATCGCGGGAGACGCCGAGCACGCGGTAGCCGGCGGCCTCGAGGGGCGCCGACGACTCCTGGAACTCGCAGGCCTCCTTGGTGCAGGCCGGGGTCATCGCCTCGGGGTAGAAGAACAGCACGACCTTCTGGCCGCGGTAGTCGGCGAGCGAGCGCTCGACCCCGTCCTGATCGGGCAGGGTGAAGCTGGGGGCGGGCATTCCGGGTTCGAGGATCACGCGTTCGGTCATGCCCTCCAGCCTAGTGAAGCAGGCGTCGCAGCGACTCGACGCGGCCGGCGCCCGTGGCGTCGAGCCGGCCGTCGGCGATCGCGGCGTCGAGCTCGCAGTCCGGCGCATCGTCGAGGTGGGTGCAGCCGCGCGGGCACTCGTCGAGCAGCGGCGCGAGGTCGGTGAATCCGCGCAGGATCCCCTCGCTCGTGACGTGTCCGAGACCGAAGGAGCGCACGCCCGGCGTATCGATGACCCAGCCGGAATCACCGCTCGCGGAGCCCGGCGTGCGGGCGCGCAGCGCGACCGAGGACGACGAGGTGTGGCGGCCGCGCCCGGTCACGGCGTTTACGTGCCCGGTCGCGCGCTCGGCCTCGGGCACGAGCGCGTTGATGAGGGTCGACTTGCCGACGCCCGAGTGGCCGACGAACACGGTGGTCTTGCCGGCGAGCGCCGCGCGGATGCGGGCCAGCACGCCGCCGGGGGAGTCGTCCTCCCAGTCGCCCGGCTGCGACCGGAACACCGGAACCTCGAGCGCGGCGAAGTTCGCGAGGAACGGCTCGGGGTCCGCGAGGTCGGTCTTCGTGATGCAGATGAGGGGCGAGATGCCCGCGTCGTAGGCGGCGACCAGGTAGCGGTCGACGAGACGGACGCGGGGTTCGGGGTTCGCGGCCGCGACGACGATCAGCATCTGGTCCGCGTTGGCGACCATGACGCGCTCGACGCGGTCGCTGTCGTCGGCGCTGCGGCGCAGCAGGGTGCGGCGATCCTCGATGCCCACGATGCGGGCGAGGGATCCCTCGGCCCCGCTCGTGTCGCCGACGAGCTGCGCCCGGTCGCCGATCACGATCGGTGTGTTGCGCAGCTCGCGGGCGCGGGCTGCGGTGATCTCGCGCTCGTCGGGATCCTCGGGGTCGGCGCCCGCGGCGATGAGCGCCGCGTAGCGGCCGCGATCCACGCCCGTCACCATGCCGATCACCGCGTCGGAGTGCTCGGGGCGCCGCTTGGTGCGCGGCCGGTTCGCCTTGGGATTCGGGCGTTGCCGGACCGCGTGGTCGGCGTATTCGCCGTAGGGGACGTCGTCGTCCTCGTCGTCGGGGATCAGCCAGCTCATGCGCGCCCGAAGCCGCCGAGCAGGCCGGAGAGGATGTCGGCAGCCGCGGTCAGACCGTTGCCGGCGACGTCGGAGCCGTCGAGCTTCTCGTCCGAGGTTCCGCTGCCGAGCATGCGGTCCCAGAGGCGTGTGAACTGCGGCAGGGTCTTCGACGTGGATCCGATGTCGTCGACCTGGACGCCGGGCACGAGGAGCCCGATCAGGGCGCCGGTGGTGGCCATGCGGTGGTCGGCGTAGGCGTGCCAGAGGCCCGCGTGCAGCGCGGCCGGGCGCACGACGATGCCGTCCTCGAGCTCGTCGGCGTCGCCGCCGAGTCCGCGGATCTCGGCGACGAGCGCCGCGATACGGTCGGTCTCGTGGTGCCGGATGTGGCCGATGCCGGTGATGGTGCTGGATTCGCCGGGGGTACCGTCGGGTCGGGGCAGCGCCGCGAGCGCCGCGAGGCCGACGAGGGTCGGGGCGAGTTCCCCGGCCTCGGGAACGTGCAGTTCGACGCCGCGCAGGACGCCATCGCCCGAGACGGTGAGCCGGTCGCCGTCGAGCGAGACCTCGCCGCCGAACGCGGGCAGCAGCTCGCGCAGCTGGTCGCCGACCTGCGTGGTCGATGCGGGCCAGCCGGGCACGGTCACGCGGCCGCCGACCGCGAGCGCCGCCGCGAGGAACGGAGCGGCGTTCGAGAGGTCGGGCTCGATCTCGACCTCTCGCGCGGCGATGGGCCCGGGGGCGACCCGCCACTCGCCGGGTGCGGGGGAGTCCGCCTCGACGCCGCGCGCCCGGAGCACGTCGAGGGTCATCTCGATGTGCGGCACGCTCGGCAGGCGGTCGCCGGTGTGCACCACGTGCACGCCCTCGTCGAAGCGGGCCGCCGAGAGCAGCAGGCCCGAGACGAACTGGCTCGACAGCGAGGCGTCGAGCTCGACCCGGCCGCCGCGCAGCGATCCGGTGCCGTGCACGGTGAAGGGCAGCGCACCGCGGCCGTCGTCGGCGATGTCGGCGCCGAGCGCGCGCAGCGCGTCGAGCACGGGGCGCATGGGGCGCTTGCGGGCGTAGGGGTCGCCGTCGAAGGCGGTGGGTCCGAGCGCGAGCGCGGCGACGGGCGGGACGAAACGCATCACGGTGCCGGCGAGCCCGCAGTCGATCGTGGTGGAGCCGGACAGCTCGGTCGCGGGGACGATCCGCAGGTCGTCGTCGCGACCGTCGCCGCGCGGCTCGGCCGTGATGCCGGTGCCGAGCGAACGGAGCGCCTCGGTCATGAGCTCGGCGTCGCGCGAGCGGAGCGGGGCGCGCAGCACGCCCGGTCCGTCGGCGAGCGCCGAGAGGATCAGTTCTCGGCCGGTGAGCGACTTGGAGCCGGGCAGCGGCACGGTGGCGTCGAGCGCCCCATCGGGCACCGGAGCCTCCCACGCCACGGCAGCGTCGTCGTCGACCTCGCCGATGCCGGTCGGGTCGTCATTGCCTCGGGAATGTTTTGCGATGAACATCGGTTACTCACTCTACCGGCGCAACCCCGCGATCCGGTGGGATCGCCTTCCGGCGCCGCCGAGGCGGCGGTGTCGAGGGCGTCCGCGGAACCCGTTCGAGAGGAAGGCCGCAGTGAGCTCGATCGCAGTGCACGAGGCGCCGACGCTCCGCTTGCCGCGCTTCGGATCCGCGGTCGGGACCGGTCGCGCCGCGGTTCGGCGCGCGGCCCGCGCAGCCCGCGACCAGCGCGCCCGCGTAGGATCGGAGACTGTGACCCCCACCGAGACGACCGCGAACGAGCTGGAGCAGCGCTTCACGCGAGACGCACTCCCGTACCTCGACCAGCTGTACGGCGCGGCGATGAAGATGACCCGCAATCCGGCGGACGCCCAGGACCTGGTCCAGGAGACCTTCCTGAAGGCCTTCCAGGCGTTCCACACGTTCACCGAGGGCACGAACCTCAAGGCGTGGCTGTACCGGATCATGACCAACAGCTACATCAACACCTACCGCAAGCGTCAGCGCCAGCCGCTGATGGGCGCGGTCGAGGATCTCGAGGACTGGCAGATGGGCGGCGCCGAGTCGACCACCGCGGCCTCCTCGCGCTCGGCCGAGGCGGAGGCGATCGATCGCACGCCCTCGACGGTGGTGACCGAGGCGCTGAACGCGCTTCCCGAGGACTTCCGGATGGTCGTGTACCTCGCCGACGTCGAGGGATTCGCGTACCAGGAGATCGCGGACATCATGGAGACCCCGATCGGCACGGTCATGAGCCGGCTGCACCGGGGCCGTGCGCGGCTGCGCCAGTCGCTGGGCAGCTACGCGCGCGAACAGGGGATCGGCGGGGCCGAGGCCCCCGATCAGACGGCGGGAGGTGAACGACGATGAGCGGATGCGATTGCCAGACCGCGCGCGACAACCTCGAGGAGCTGCTGCGCGGCGAACTGAGCGAGGGCGCCTGCGGCCCGATCCGCGAGCACCTGGCGAACTGCCCGGACTGCCGCGACGAGCAGCAGGTCTTCGAGCACCTCACGATCGCGGTGAAGCGGGCTTGCGAAGAGGAAGCGCCGCCGAGCCTGCGCGACGCCGTGCTGCGCGGGCTGCGCGAGCTCGACCAGCACGCCTAGGGGGGCGCGACCCGGCAGCACCGACCTTTCGGCCCGTCCTGCGCATCGCCGCTGCGGCAGGCTCGTCAGCGTCCGATCCACGTGCCCGGAGGCAGCGTGGGACGCGACGCGACGAGCTCGCGGGTGTACGGCTCGCGCGGATCCTCGAGGATCCGCGCGACCGGCCCCGATTCCACGATCCGGCCGCGGCGCATCACGACGACCCGCTCGGCGATGGTCGGCACGATCGCGAGATCGTGCGTGACCGTGAGCATCGTGAGCCCGAGGTCCCGTCGCAGCTCGGCGAGCAGCTCGAGGATCCGGCGGCGCACCAGTACGTCGAGCGCGCTCACCGGCTCGTCCCCGACGAGCAGCTCGGGGCCGTGCACCAGCGCCCGTGCGATTGCGATGCGCTGGCGTTGGCCGCCCGAGAATTCACGCGGGAGGCGCTGCGCCGCGTCCGCGGGCAGTCCGAGCCGGTCGAGGATCGCGTCGACGCGGGCCTCGGCGTCGGCGGTCTCGCCGATCGCCTCGAGCGGCTCGGCGACGGTCTGCCTGATCGTGCGCCTCGGATTGAACGAGGCGTAGGGGTCCTGGAAGACGAGGCCGGTGCGGCGACGCAGCCAGAGCATCCGGTCGCGCGGGTCCGCCACGACGGGGCGCCCGTCGAACCGCACCGTGCCCGCGTCGAGGTGCCCGAGGCCGAGGAGCGCGCGCAGCAGCGTCGACTTCCCCGAGCCGGACTCGCCCACGATCGCGACGCTCTCGCCGGCCTCGATGCGCAGCTCGATCCCGTCGATCGCCGCGACGCTGCCCGCGCGCTCGAACAGCCGTCGGGGCGGGGTGCGGAAGCGGGTGACGAGGCCCTCGGCCTCGATGAGCGCGGCGGTCATGCGCGGCTCCCCTCGGGAAGCGCCTCGATGAGCGCGCGGGTGACCCGGTGCTCGGGCGCCGTGAGGATCCGGCCCACGGGACCGTGCTCGACCACGAGCCCGTCGTCGAGCACGACGACCCGGTCGGCGACGGAGGCGAGCACCGCGAGATCGTGCGTGATGAAGACGAGCGAGCAGGCGTCGTCGGCGGTCACGGCCCGGAACAGCTCCAGGATCCCGCGCTGCACCGTGACATCGAGCGCCGTGGTCGGCTCGTCCGCGAGCAGCAGCCCGGGGCCGGCCGACAGCGCCGCGGCGATGGCGGCGCGCTGCCGCTGACCGCCCGACACCTCGTGCGGGTAGGCGCGCACGATGCGCTCGGGATCGTCGAGCCCCACGCGACGGGCGAGCCGCAGCGCGGCGTCGCGCCGCTCTGAACGATCCAGGTCGTAGTGCTGCGCGAGGGCCTCGGTCATCTGCCGTCCGAGGCGCCGGACCGGGTTGAGCGCGGTCCTCGGCTCCTGGAACACCATCCCGATCAGGTCGCCGCGGATCTCCGACAGGTCCCGATCCGACGCACCGATGAGCTCCCGTTCGCCGAGTCGGATCGATCCGCTCGTCTCGGCGTCGTCGGGGAGGAGCCCCGCGATCGCGAGGGCGGTCAACGTCTTGCCCGATCCAGAGCCGCCGATCAGACCGAGCCGGTCGCCGGGAGCGAGCGCGAACGAGACGCCGCGCAGCAGTTCCGTCCCGCGGATCGCGACGCGCAGATCCGAGACGACGAGCGGCAGAGCGGTCACGGGCGGACCTCCGATCCGTGGACGGGGCGGGCGCCCGTCACGCGGCGCCCGACCCCCGGGTCGAGGGCGTCGCGCAGGGCGTCGCCCAGCAGATAGCAGGCGAGAGCGACCAGCGTGATCGCGAGTCCCGGCCACAGCGCCGCGAGGGGGTGCACCTGGATCACCCGTTGCGCCTCCGCGAGCATGAGCCCCCAGGAGGGCACCTCGGGCGGAGCCCCGAACCCCAGGTAGCTGAGGCTCGCCTCGGCGAGCACCGACAGACCTATGGCGAGGGAGAGCTGCACGAGGAGCACCGGGCGGACACCGGGCAGCAGGTGCCGGCGCAGGATCGTCGCCCGCGGGAGGCCGACCGCCCGCGCCGCGAGGATGTAGTCGAGCTCGGCGACCTGCCGGAGCTCGGCGCGCAGCACCCGACCGATTCCGACGCCGAACGCGACGCCCAGCGCCGCGATCACGATGGGGATCCCGCTGCCGAACACCGCCGCGAGCATCATGGCGAGCAGCACGGTGGGGAACGCCACCAGCACATCGATCGCGACCGCGACCGTCTCGCGCAGGCGGCGCGGACCGAGCCCGCCGATCAGCGCGAGGGCGAGCCCGATGACCGCGGCGAGGGCCCCGGTGCCGAGCAGTACGGCCAGCGTCACGCGCGTCCCCGCCATGAGTCGGGCCGCGACGTCGCGGCCGCTGCCGTCGGTGCCGAGCGGGTGCGCGGGCGAGGGATCGAGCCACAGCCGTTGCGCGCTCGCCGCGTTCGGATCCGCGGGCAGCCACGCGAGGCTCAGCAGGGCGACGAGCACGAGCGCGACGAGGATCGCCGCGGCGGCGATGCCGCCCGGCGCGAGTCGGCTCGGGATCCGCGCGCTCACGATGCGGCGCTCCGGAGTCGGGGATCGATCGCTCGGTGGATCACGTCGACGAGCGCGCCGATCAGCAGGATGACCCCCGTGAGCACGAGCAGGGTGCTCTGCACCTTCGGCAGGTCGCGGTTCCCGACGTCGCCGACGAGCATGCGGCCCAGCCCGGGCAGCGAGAACAGCTGCTCGACCACGACGGCGCCGACGATCAGTGCCGCGATCTGCAGGCCGAGCACCGAGACGATCGAGAGACCGACCCCGGGAAGGCCGTGCTCGAGCAGCGCGCGCGGGCGGGTCAGCCCCTGCGCGCGGGCGGTGCGCACGTGATCGGCGTCGAGGGCGGTCAGGGTGGCGCTCCGCACGAAGCGGAACAGCACGGCGCCCTCGACGAGCCCGATGGTGAGCGCGGGCAGCACGAGGGCGCGCAGCGCGCGGAGCGGATCCTGCCAGCCGTCGCGGGGGAATCCCTGCGCTGGGAGCCAGCCGAGCCAGCCGGCACCGACGAGGATCGCGAGCAGGCCGACGGCGACCGTCGGCACCGCCGCGGTGAGCAGCGCGCCCGCCGAGATCGCCCGGCTGGAGGCCCGGCCGCTGCGGTACGCCGCGAAGACGCCGGTCGGCACCGCGACGGCCAGCAGCACGAGCAGAGACATCAGGGTGAGCGGGATCGTCACCTGCGCCTTCTGCGCGAGCTCCGCCGCGACGGGGGTGCCGGTCAGCGCGGACGTGCCGAGGTCGCCGGTGAAGAAGCCGCCGATCCAGTCGAGATACTGGACCGCGACGGGACGATCCAGCCCGAGCTGCTCGCGGAGTTCGGCGAGCCGGGCGGGGGAGGCCTGGACGCCGCCGATCACCTGCGCGACGTCGCCGGGCAGCAGCCGGAGCGTCGCGAAGACGAGCAGGCTCGCCGCGATCCACGCGATGACGAGCAGCCCGAGGCGCGTCAGGACGAAACGGGTCACCCGTGAATACTGACACCTTCGAGGTTCAGGCGCGAGTTGGTGTTCGCGCGGGGAAATCCGGTGACCTTCGTGCTGATCACGTTGGTCGGGGTGTAGTTGTACAGCCACTTCGCGGGAGCGTCGGCGGCGACCTGCTTCTCGGCGGCGGAGAGCAGCTCGTTCGCGGTCGTGGGATCCGTCGCGCGCAGCGACTCTGCGTAGAGCTGCTGCACCTTCGCGCTGTCGTAGCCGAAGTAGTACCCGGGGTTCGCGTAGTTGCCGAAGTCGCGCGCCTCCGCGTGGTCGACGTAGCTGAGCTGGTAGTCGTGGTTCGTGTACACCTGCTCGAGCCAGGTCGCGAACTCGACCCGCTTGACCTTCACGCTCACGCCGACGTCGGCGAGCTGGGTCGAGATGAGGTCGATCGTGGACTGGTCGTAGAAGTTCGGCGCGGTGAGCGTCAGACTGAGGTTCTGCTGCCCGGCCTCGGCGAGCAGCTTCCGCGCGGCCGCGGGGTCGTAGGCGTTGACCGCGCTGAGGTCCTGATAGCCGGGCTCGAGCCGGGTGATCGGTCCGCCGATCTGCTTGCCGTCGCCGTGCTGCGTCTCGATGAGGGCCTTCGTATCGATGGCGCGGCTCAGCGCCTCGCGCACGCGCAGGTCGTTCAGCGGCGGCTTCGCCGAGTTGAACGCGAGCGTGAAGACGTCGGTGCCGTCGGCGCGCTCGAGGCGGAAGTCGCGGTTGCCGTCGAACTCGGAGCGCAGCGAGGGCAGCAGCGCGGCGTGCACGTCGAGGTCGCCCTCCTTGAGCGCGCTCACGGCGGCCCGGCCGTCGGGGATGAAGCGGAACACGACCGTCTTGAGGTTCGCGGCATCGCCCCAGTAGTCGTCGTTGCGCACGAGGGTGAGGCTGTCGCCCTGTTTCCACTGCTCGAAGCGGAAGGGGCCGGTGCCGTTCGCGGAGTTGCTGAGCCGGTTCTTGGCCTTCGCCTCGAGGATCAGGCCGGGGCGGTTCGCGAGCAGCCACAGCAGCTGACTGTTCGGTTCCGCGAGCACCACGCGGACGGAGCGCGCGTCGGGCGCCGTCACGGTCGCGGCGCCTCCGACGACCTCGGGGGTCAGCGCGGCGGTGAGCGAGGCGACGACGTCCTGCGCGGCCAGCTTCGCGCCGTCGTGGAACGCGACCCCGTCGCGCAGTGCGAAATCGTAGGTCCGGCCGTCGGACGACACCTCGGGCATCCGCTCGGCGAGCACGGGGACGATCTGGTCGACGGTGCCGGGCTTCAGGCCGACGAGGCCCTGGTAGACGTTGTCGATGAGGATCTGGTCGAGGGCGACGCCCGCGGTGCTGCGGATATCGAGGTTCTGCGGCTCGTTCACCAGGCCGATCGAGATCTCCTCCTTCGCAGCGGAGGCGGTGCTCGACACCGAGAGGGCGATCGCGGTCGCGACGATCGCGACGACCAGCACGATGCCGCCGATGACGAACGGCATCTTGGAGCGCTTGCGCTTGCGATACGCGGGTGCCGGTGCGTCGATCACGGGAACGGTCACGGGGTCTCCCAGGGTCGTGCGGGGCCGGGACGGCGGCCGCGGGTCGGTGTCTCACTGCTGTGAGCGTGCGCGCGGCGGTGCACGGACGTCGATAGGAGAGGCTACGCTCCGGCGGGCGCGACCCACGCCTTCGAGGCCGGGTTGTTAACCTCTTGTGATCAGTTGTAAGATACGATTTTGGTTCGGTTCCGCGCCGCGAACCGGAACGGGCGGCAGCGGCGCGCCGCGCGCCGGTTCAGACCGAGCCGATGAGCTCCCCGAGCACTGACGCGAGCTCCCGCGGTGCGGCCTCGTGCAGGTTGTGCGGGCCCGCGATCGTGCGCACTGGAGAACCCGGCAGACGATCCCGCCACTCGTCCGCCAGCCGCGCATCGACCATCCCGGCGTCCGCGCGGATCAGCGCGACCGGGAGCCCCGCATTGTGCAGCGCCTCCAGCGGCCGCCACAGCGGGGCGAGCGGTGACTCGGTACCGACGGCTGCGCCGGCGGCCGCGTCCGCGGGATCCGGGCCGCCCGCGGGGAGGCCGTCGAGGTGCGCCAGGTGGTGCGTCCACTCCCAGCGGCCGTCGGGCCGGCGGCGCGTGTTCAGCGCGATCCCGCGGGCGAGCGACTCCCGGCTCGACCCGATGCCGAACGCGATCGCGCGATCGATGATCTCCTCGTGGTCGGCGTAGCTGCGCTGCCCCGTGATGAACTCGGCCACCGATCCGGCGTCTCGCGCCGGGACCACCCCGGGGGTGATGTCGACGAGGACGAGCGCACGGGTGCGGTCGGCCCGAGCGGAGGCGGTCAGGATCGCCGTGAGACCGCCGAGGGAGTGGCCGACGAGCGCCGTCGATCCGGGGGCGAGCGCGTCGAGCGCGAGGGCGACGTCGGGCGCCAGCAGGTCGGGGCGGTAGTCGGCGTCCTCCCGCCAGTCGCTCCGGCCGTGCCCCGGCAGGTCGAGTGCCAGCGCCGGCCGACCGAGCGCCAGCAGCGTCGGATCGAAGCCGTGCGCGTTCAGGCCGGCGCCGTGCAGCAGCACCGGCTCGGGCGCGCGGTCCGGCTCGAACCACAGCCCGCTGATGCGGCGGCCCTGCGATACCGGCGCATCGACCCGCCGCACCTCGGGCAGCGGTGCGGTGCGGGACACCCGCGCAGCGTCGCCCGCGAGGAAGCGGAACTCGTCGTCGATCGGGGGCTCCTGCAACGTTCGCATGCGCAGGAGTCTAGGGGGAATCGCCGGGCGGCAGCCGGGGTGCTGAAACTAGCGGTAGCCGCCGTCTTCGAGGCCGGCCTCGATCTCGAACCGGTTGCGCAGCGGATCGCGTCCGGCGAGGAGGTAGAGGAACGGCATGGCGAGCCCGTACCGGCGCCACTGCTCCTGGTGCACGCGCTCGTGTTTCAGCACCCGCGGGCCGTCGTTGCGGTCGGTCAGGTAGCAGCCGCCGACGCAGCTCCCGCCGCGACCGAAGGTCCACTTCGGCATGCCGCGGAACACCCAGAGGCCGTCGACGCGTTCGATCCGCCCCGTGCTCCAGAGCGCGCCCCACGCGAAGCCGACGGCGGTGGCGTAGGCGTATCCGAAGCGTGCCAGGGGGAGCGGACGGCGGATCACGCGCCGTCGTTCCGGCTGCGCGCCGTCAGCGCCGCGAGCACGCGCAGCACGGTCGGGAGATCCTCGTCCGCCGCGGCCCGGTCGGCCGGTGCGAACTCGCACACCGCAGCGCCCGCGAGCGGGACGGTCTCGGTCGCGGCGCGGATCGCCGCGGTGAGCTGAGCGACGCTGAGGCCGAAGGGGACCGGGGCGTGCACCGCGGCGAACTCCGAGGGGTCGAGCACGTCGAGGTCGACGTGGACGTAGACGTGCGAGACCCCGTGGTCGCGCACGAGATCCTCGAGCCGGTCGCGCACGGCGGCCGCGAGGGGTGCGGGATCGGGCTCGACGTCGACCGTCGCGTCGAAGATATGGCCGATGCGGTGCAGCTCGCGCCGCTCCAGCTCGAGGTCCTCCTCGTCGTCGATCGCGCGCGAACCCACCAGCGTCACGTGGGTCGCCCCGACGGGATCCGGGAACGCGAGGTCGTCGATGCCGTCGCCGAGCGCGTGCCGCAGCGCCATCCCCGAGACGGCGCCCGACGGCGAGGTGCTCGGGTGCTGCAGGTCGGGGTGTGCGTCGAACCAGAGCACGGCGACGCGCTCGGCGCCGTGCCGCTCCACGACGCGCTCGAGTCCGGGGAGGGTCGAGGCGCAGTCGCCGCCGAGCGTGATCGCGGGCCCCTCGAGCTCGCGCAGGATCTCGAGCGCCGAGGCGCGAGCGCGGAGCAGGCTGCTCAGGCGGGCGGCCGGAGTGCCGAGCGCGTCGCCGGCCTCGAGCGGCACCGGGACCTCGCGCCTGGCCGACTCGGGCAGGTCCTCCTTGATCGCGGCGGCCCCGTCGATCAGCTGCATCGCGCGCGACGACGGCGACCCCTGCCACTGCGGCATCACCAGGAACACGGGTCCGGTCATCGCGGTCCCTCCGACTCTGTGCACTTCACGCGCTCGGTTCGAACGCCCATGCCCCAATGGTACGCCCGGAGCGGTCCGCCGATGCGGCGGGCGGACCCGCCGTTCGGGGTGCTCGCAGCGCGTTCCCAGTGCGGGCGCGCGTCGTGCGCTCAGTGCGCGTCGTGCCCGATCGTCACGAAGTCGATGAGCTGCTCGACCCGGCCGACGAGCGCGGGATCGAGGTCGCGGAAACTGCGCACGCGCCCGCGGATCCGCGACCAGGCCTCGGCGATGTCCGCCGGTTCGTCGCCCGGCCAGCCGAGCGCACGGCAGATGCCGGTCTTCCACTCGATGCTGCGGGGGATCTCGGGCCAGGCCGAGAGGCCGACGCGTTCGGCCTTCACCGCGGCCCAGATGTCGACGAACGGGTGACCGACGATCAGCACGTGCGAACCGTGCGGGCCGCGCTCGATCGCCTGCGCGATGCGCGATTCCTTGCTTCCCGCGACGAGGTGGTCGAGCAGCACGCCCGCGCGCCGTTCGGGGCCCGGCCCGAAGTCCCGCAGCACGTCGTCCAGATTGTCGGCGCCCTGCAGCAGCTCGACGACGACGCCCTCGACCCGCAGGTCGTCGCCCCAGACCTGCTCGACGAGTTCGGCGTCGTGCTTGCCCTCCACGAAGATCCGGCTCGGCATGGCCACCTTCGCCCGTTCCTGGGCGACCGCGAACGAGCCCGACGCGGTGCGCCGCCGCGCCGCCTGCTTCTGCGGCAGCACGAGGGTGACCGGCTTGCCGTCGATGAGGAAGGCGTCGTTCAGCGGGAAGGACCGGACCTTGCCGCGGAAATCCTCGAGCTGCACGAGGCCCTCGCGCAGGCCCACCACGGCGCCGCACCACTCGGACTCGGTGTGCTCGACCACGAGCCCGCGCGCGAGCGTCACCGGGGTGCGCTGCACGGGGCCGCGCCGGGGCTTCATATCGGCGAGGACGTCGCGGTCGTAACGGTCGTCGAACATGCCTGCGAGCCTAGTGCGTCGCGGGGACATCGCCCGTGGGCGTGCCGACGTGCACCCCGGTCTGCGCTCCGGAGCGGATGAGGAATCCGCGGCCCGGCGGGAAGTCCGTGCGCTTGGCGTGTGCGAAGGACACCGTGAAGAGGCTCGGGACGTCGTTCGCGTCCGGCTGCAGCGCGAGTGCCCAACGTGCGCCGCGCAGGGGGCTCGCGAGCTCCCAGACGGTGCCGATCGTCGCGTTCTCACCCTCGACGATCACTGCGAGCTCGCTGCGCCGCAGCAGCTTCAGCAGGGACGCGAGCGCGGATTCATCGCCCGTGCCGTCGAATCCGCCGATGTCCTCGATCACGACGACGCCGATGCGTTCCGGCGCGGGGAACGGCGCGGCCTCGGCCACCGGCATCGTGCGCTCCTCGTGCATCGGCGCGTCCGAGCCGATCAACGGCAGCAGCGGCAGCCCGGCGGGCTTGCTCGTCGATCCGCCCAGCGAGCGGGTGAGCCGTTCGATCTGGCGCTCGCGGAGCTCCGGGGTATCGGCGACCTCGCTCCAGAACGGGAGCGACCCGAGCGACGAGCGGCGCGGCGCGATCAGTACGGCGTCGAGCTCGCGTCCGGAACCCGCGGCCCGCTCGGCCAGCGCGTCGAGCAGGGAGCGCACCGCCGTGGTGCGGCCGGATCCCGCGGGACCCGTGACGAGCATCAGGCCGTCGGCCGGTGCAGCCACGGGCTCCATGCCGACGGTGTCGATGGCGAACGCGGGAGCTCCTTCGTCCGCGCTGGGCAGTTCCGCCCGCGCGAGCCGGGTCGGGATCTCTGGCACGCCGACGGGCCGTTCAGCCACGTGCGCGACCTGATCCGACGCGAGCGCGGCGATCGAGGCGTCGATCTCGGCGGGGTCGGCGTCCCCGCCGGGCACGCCGAACTGGATCTCGCGCGCATCGCCGATGCGCAGCGCACGGCCGGGATCCGCCTCGTCGAGCACGCCCGTCGGTACTCCGAGGAGCTGCGCGTCCGCCTCCGACGGAAGGCGGAGCGCGAGCCGTTCGGTCACGCTGGCGGCGAGCGCGGCCGGGAGCGCCATCGCCCGCTCCGAAGTGAGAGCCAGGTGGATCCCGACGGTGCGTCCCGCTCGGGCGATCTCGATCAGGTCTGCGAAGGGTGCCGAGCTGCCCGTCTGGTGCTCGTAGGCGTCGCGGAACGCTGCGAATCCGTCGAGGAGGAGGAACGTCGGGGGCGAGTCCTGCCGGGTCTCGAGCCGTTCGGTGATCTCGGCGCGCAGCAGGCCCAGGAGCCGCTGCACGCGGTCCCGGTCGTCCGACGAGACGATGTCGCCGACGTTGGGCAGTGAGCCAAGCGCTCCGAGGCGGCCACCGGCCGCGTCGATCCCGTAGATCCGGGTCGCTCGGTTCTGCAGGACGGCGGAGACCCCGATGGTGAGCAAGGAGGTGCTCTTCCCGGAGCCCGGACCGCCGTAGACCACGAGGTTTCCGGCGCCTCCGAAATCGCAGGCGTAGCTCGACTGCCGCTGGGCTTCCGGCTCGTCGGCGAGTCCGAGGGGGAGGGCGGTGCTGCTCCGTGCCGAGGGGCGCGAGTGCGCGAGAACCCGCTCGAGGGGCAGCGCGGTCGGGAGCTGGTCGACCCAGGGTTTCCGCGGCTGACGGACCTCCGCGATCTTCGCCGCCGTGCGGATATTGCCCGCGAGCACCTCGATGTCGCGCGGACCCCTGCCCCGCCGTCCGGGTTCGGAGCGGATCTCGGGCGCGAGCGCCCACGGTGCGCGTTCCGCGAAGCCGAGGTCGCGTACCTCGACGACCTCCTGGCGGTCGGAGTCGGCGCGGCCGCCCAGGTAGCCGGTCTGGAAGTGGCGCAGGCGCGCGGCACCGATCTTGACGGCCGCGCGGCCGGGGATCTCTGCGGCGAAGTCGGCGGCGTCGGGAACGCCGAGCACGTCGCTGCTGTCCGCGGGGTCGGCCATGCGCAGTCCGATGCGGAGGTTGGTGTTGGCGCGCAGATTGTCCTTGATCACGCCGGCCGGGCGTTGCGTCGCCATGACGAGGTGGAGGCCGAGGGAACGGCCGCGCTGCGCCACGTCGATGACGCCGTCGACGAACTCGGGGATCTCGCTTACGAGAGCGGCGAACTCGTCGATGACGATCACGAGCGTCGGCGGCGCCTCGGGGTCGCCCCGGCGCTCGAGCGCGATCAGATCCTTCGCGCCCTTCTCGTTCAGCAGCTCCTCGCGATATCTGAGCTCGGCGCGGAGCGAGGCGAGTGCGCGCCGCACGAGGTGCGGGGTGAGGTCCGTGACGAGGCCGACGGTGTGCGGGAGTGCGACGCAGTCGGCGAACGCGGCGCCGCCCTTGTAGTCGACGAGGAGGAACGTGAGGCGATCCGGCGAGTAGTTCGCGGCGAGGGACAGGATCCAGGTCTGCAGGAACTCCGACTTGCCCGACCCGGTCGTGCCGCCGACCAGAGCGTGCGGTCCGTGCGTGCGGAGATCGATCTCGACGGGGCCGTCGCTACCCTGGCCGACGATCGCGGTGAGCGGTCCGGGCTCGCGTTCGGTGCCCGGGGTCCAGCGCGCGGCGATGCTGTCGTTCCTGAGCCAGCGCTGCAGAATCGCGTGGCCCGAGGCGAGGATCTCGCCTTCGGCGATCTGGCCGAGCGAGACGCTCCGGGGGAGGTCGCTCTCGTCGAGCATCCTGGCTCCGGTGTCGACGATGGGCGAGAGCGCGCGTGCGAAGGTCTCCGCGAACGGGACCCGGATCGCGTCGGGCTCGGTGAGACGCACCACTTCTCCCTGCCGGACGAAGTGCACCTTCGGCTCGCCATCGGCGACCTCGACGACGGTGCGGCAGGCTGCGGGGATCCCGCGCATCTCGTCGGCCACCCAGATGAGGTGCACGCCGACATCGGCGCCGTCCTCGGCCAGGCCGACGAGCCTGGTCCGGTCGACCAGGGCGTCGGAGAGTACGAGCACGACCACCGCGGGGACCGCGGCATTCGCCTCGGCGGGGCGCAGGCGCTCCTGCGCGTCCGAGGCGCTGCCTTCGGAGCGGGACCGAACGCCACGGCCGGTCGTCCCCGCGGAGCGCAGCCCGATCAGGCCCTCGAGCGCGGTCAGCAGACGGTTCGATCCCCGGTCGTCCGCGGCGAGGTGCGGGGCCGGGACCGGGCTGAACGCGGAATCGATGTGCGGCACCCACTTCAGCCAGGCCCACTCGGCTTCGGCCTGTTCCGCGTCGGCGAACGCGGTGAGCACCAGGTCCGCCGGCGAGTGCAGGGCCAGGAGCTGGACCAGGAGCCCTCGGGCGACGTCGCCCGACCCCGGCTTCGGCCCGGCGATACCGAGCGAGCCGGATCGGTCGAGCCGCTCGAGCACCGGCACCTCGGGCAGCGTCCGGAACTCGCCCGCCAGCTCGCTGAGGGACGCCCAGTCCTTCGCGCTGATCTTTCCCCGCGGGGGCAGGACGATCCGCTTGCGGCTGGGCTGCGTGGCGGTTCCCAGTCGCAGCTCGAGGAAGGCCCGGTGCTCCGCACGGCGGGTCCAGAGCTCGGCGGACCGGCTGGCGGGCAGCTCCAGCAGGTTCTCGGGAGGCGGAGTCTCCTCCGCGCGGGCGAGGCGCTCAGCCTCTGCGTTCTCGACGAGCTCTTCGCGGGCCTGTTTGATGCCCTGCTCGAACTCGCGCTGAGCCTGCTTGGTGCTCTTACGCTTCGAGAGACGGCTATCGAGCCAGGTGCCGAGCATGATGAGCGGGGAGAGCGCGACGAAGATGAGGCTCATCATTGATTTGGTCGTCAGGTACAGCACCGTCCCCATGATCAGCGGCGCGACCAACGCGATGAGCGGGAACCGGGCCGGTTCGCCGCGGTCGGGCGGCGCCGGGAGATCCAGCGGTTCGGGCGCGAACACCGGATCGACTCGGGGGGACTGCGGGTGCGGAACCGTGCTCGATCTGACGGGGTCGGGTTCTGACGGCGGCCCGAGCTCGACCTGGATGGGCACCGTTCCGACCTCGATGGTGGAGGCCATCGGTAGGGGGCTGGCAGCCGAGCGGAGCTCCCGCCGCTTGCCGTCCTCGGCGATCAGGATGATGCCGTTCGCCGAGCCCAGGTCGGCGATCTCGACCCCGGACCCGGTGCTCCGGAGGATCGCATGCTGGCGCGAGACGCTCCGGTCGTGCAGCTCCACGCGGCTGCCGCGCTCGCGGCCGATGAGGTTCTCGCCCTGCACAGCGAGGAACGAGACGCCCTTCTGTGCTCCGTCGAGCACCGTCAGCTTCGCGATCGGACGCCTGGCGCGCGGGCCTGGACCCGGTGCCGCCTCGAACACCGGCTCGACGAGGCTTCCCGAGAGCAGACCCGACTCGGCGACCGTCTGGCCCGCGTCGAGGATCAGGGCGGATCCGTCGGGATAGCCGACGCGCAGCGTGAGCGGGGCCTGCCGGTGCTCGGCGAACGGCAGGAGCCGCGGATCGCCGACGCCGGCGCGGACGAGGCCGCGTGCGACTTCGCCGACCGTCGCCGTGACCGCGACGGTCAGGCTGACGTCGTGGGTTCTGCGGTGCGCGCCGTCGACATGACGGGGGATCGTGACGCGGAGCTTCATGGGGGGAGGGGTCCTCGGGGCAGTTCGGATCGCGGCCGTTCAGCGGGCCGGATCTATCGGTAGTCGGTTCGGGCGCGGGTTCTCGGTGAGTGATATCCGCGGATCCGTGTATTTCAATACCGGATTTGCGTTCGGTATGCGCATATCGTACTGTGAATCGCAGTTCCGGCGGCGTTCGCCTTGCGACCCGGAGCCTCCCCCTGAAGCAAGGCGAGCGAAGCGAGAGCGGGTTCTCACATGTCGAATATCAAGGTCAGTTACGCGGAGATCGAGCAGGCTGCGTCGCAGCTGGGTTCGGGGCGTGAGGAGATCACGTCGAAGCTGCAGAACATGCAGTCGCAGATCGCGAACCTGGTGTCGTCGGGGTTCGTCACGGATCAGGCGTCGGGCAAGTTCAACGACGCGTACACGAAGTACACGCAGTCCGCGAACACGTTGATCGCGCAGTTGAACGAGATTCAGCAGTTCCTGACGGGGACAGCGAACGCGATGCGTGAGCTGGATTCGCAGATCGCATCCAAGATCAACTAGTCCGGGAACGGGTATGACCGGGCAGGTGCGGGTCACCGGTGCGGCGCTGGTGCAGGCATCGGGCTCGCTATCGACCGCTGGCCGCATGTTTCAGAGCGCTGGGAACGTGCCGGCAGGTCCCGATACCGGGGCCGACACGGTATCGAGCGCGCTCGACCGGGTCGGGCGCGCGCTTCGGCGCGCGGCGAGCGTGTCGGGCGAGCGTACCGAGGCGCACGGCCGCACCGCTGCTCAAACGCAGCAGGCCTTCCAGAATCTGGACGCGAGGCTTGCTCGGGCGGTGTCGTAGTGGGTGCTGGCGATGCGGTGCTGCGGGGCGAGATGAGCGCGGTACGGTCCGCGGCCCGCAGGCTGTCGGATCTGGGTGGCATGCAGCAGGCGATGCACCAGTTGCGTACCGGAATCGCGCAGGTGCAAGCCTCGGGCGATTCGGTCGCACTGTCCCGGCTGCGTGCTGCGTGTCGACCGGTCGAGCGGCAGGCCCAGCAGATCGCGCAGTCGAGGCAGAAGGCCGGCCAGGCCCTCGCTTCGTATGCGGGTCGGGTGGATGAGCTGCAGCAGCGGGCGCGTCGACTGAGGGTGCGCCGGGGAGAAGCCGAGGCCCGCCGGGTGAGTCTGATGAACACGCTCGCCGCGAACCCCTCGACCGGGCCGGGAATGGACGCCCTGCAGTCGAAAGTGCGGTCAAGCCTCATCGGGGAGGAGACCGAACTGGGCGAGATCGAACGACAACTCGCGGCGCTGGACGAGGAGCGCCGGGCCGCGGATGCGCGGTGCGCGTCGATGCTGAACGGGTGCGCGTCCGTGCTGGAAGGACTGCCCGCCGGGAGCAGCGCGGAGGGGTTTGGTGCGCTGGGGCAGCTGCCAGGAGTGTCGTTCGGGGCGCGGGCGAATACGAGCGCTGCCGTGCGGAAGCTGACCGGGGTGCTGCTGAAGAGCGGTGCGACGCCCGAAGAGGTTGCCAGGGCGTGGGCGGAGTTGATCGCGAGCGAAGACTTCGACGCCGACGCGTTCATCGAGGAGCACGCCTTCGAACTGGCGAGCCGGAACGGCCTCCCGTTCGCGGTGATGAATCAGGCGGCGCGCACCGCTCTTGAGTACGCGCTCGACCCGAAGTACCCCGATCAGCTGCGGAAAGCGTTCGCCCGGATGGGATTCACCGACGGGGAACGCTCGCTCGAAGAGTTCAAGACCGACCTGGAGAAGATCCAGGAGGCGCTTGTGAAGGCCGAACTGAAGATCGGCGAAGGCGGCACGGTGCAGTTGGTTGCGTTCGGTCGGCATGACGGCGTGGTGACTGCGGGAATCTCCATGGGGGATCTGGATCGTGCCAGCACGGTCGGACTGCTGGTCTCCGGCATGAATTCCGACGTCCGCGGTATTGCGGACGCGTTCGATGCCTTCCAGAAGATCCGGGCGGGCGACGTCAGTACTGCCATGCTGACCTGGGTCGGGTATCGCTCACCCAACCTGGCCGAGGAAGCGTTCCAAGACCGCGCGGATGCCGGAGCCACGGCGCTTGCCGGATTCCTCGACGGCATTGCCGTGCAGCGGAACGGAAACCCGATCGAGCGCTTCGTGACCATGGGGCACTCCTACGGTACGAACGTCCTCGCGGAAGCGTTGAAGATCACGAACGCCAGGGTCGACGCCTTCGTCACGCTCGGCTCCGCCGGGCTCAAATACGGCACGACGGCTAAAGACTTGGGAGTGCCCGAGATCCACGCGACCCATGCAAACGGCGACAACATCGCCGAGGCCGTCGGGCAGCGCTTCCACTTCCGTTTCATCGCCGAGGACGGTGGTGGTCTCTATGAGGCCCGGGTCGATCCGAGAAACCTCGACGGGGCCAAGACCTTCTCGTCGGAGAAGACGCCGGACGGCAAACGGGTCACCATGCACAACCTGGTGAATCCGATCAACTGGAAGGACACTTGGTTGGTCGGGCCCGCGCTGCAGTGGGCGGCCGACACCTTTGACGGGACCGCCGCGGCGGACGAGGTCGGGTACCTCAATGACAAGTCCAGCACGGTCGACGGGCTCGGGAAAATCATGCGAGGACACGGATGAGGCGAACAGGACGAGTCGCGGCAGTCAGTGCCGTTCTAGTCGCATTGCTCGCCGGATGCGCGGCCTCCGAGAGCGCGAAAGACGCATCAGGTGTGACACGGGAGGAGACGCAGATGATGAGCTTGCACGAGCAGTACGTGCTAGCCGGCGAGCGGTACATGAGTCTGAACGACCGTGTGGCGGCGCTACAACGCGAGGTATTCGAGGACGCCTGGAAGGATGGCGGCGCGAGCTCAGAGGTGATACCCGGATCTGGATACACCCATGGAGGGGAACTCGAGGGTGATGAGCGGGGCGAGAGTTACTACTTCTCGGTGTCTCGTTGGCATCAAGCAGAAAGGGAAGCGAAAACGCTGCTGACGCGTGTGGCGGATAACTGGTCAGCCAAGAGTTGGGACGTCGGCCGGGAGAGGTCGTCCTACAACGGCGAGGAGCGGATCACTACGACCACTCCCGAGGGGTACTGGTTCGAGCTTGCCGAGCAGGGGAGCGAAATCAGCCTGACCGGGTTCTCCCCGGTCTATTGGGGTGATGAGCTGAAGATCAGTATGGCGATCGGTGCCCGTCGGGATGCCGAACGGGAGGGCGGTCTCGCCTGGTACTCGGACCACCCGATGGTGGAGGGGCGAATGACGCTGCTGCCGGGTGTGTACCGGCCGTTCCCGGCCTGGGATGCGGTGAAATGAGGAATAGCGGGCGCCGTTCACGGAAGGGAATCCGATAGATATGCTCTCGACGCCCTTGGAGAACCGCAACCTCGTCGCAAACGGAGAAGGTGCTCCACGACCTTAAGGCGTTGTCGTTTGGGCGGGAGCTGCAATGATCACGGTGGAGCCTGGTACTGGGATCGAGTCGATTGTGAAATCGACAGTCACCATCGACTTCATGAACGGACGCTTGGCGTGCAGGTCCGCACCCGACACGGAGCTGGGGTGTCTTGATCGCGGCGGTGCGTGTGGAAGGGCAATAATCCGCGCAGCAATCCCGGGCTCACGACACTGCCGTCATATCAGGGACCGAACGACAAGCTCATCAGGGGGCGCCCGAGATGTTCTCAACGCTCCTAGAAAACCACAACCTCGCCACAAGCGTCGATAGGGCAAATTTTGGAGAATCTGTATCTTGGCGGCGATTTCTAAGTTCGAACTGATCTAAACGAGTCCTCCCTGCAATTCGTTCTCACCCATCTGGAGACTGAAGGGGGCTTGCGATTCTCGGCAAGGCCGATTGTGTATTTGATTCAGATAGCCTAATGGTTTTCCCAAAATGGCAGGAGGCGCGGCGTGTATGTAGATGGTGTGGAGGGGTTTCGGCAGAGGGTCCAGTCGAAATTTGGTGCACGGGCAAAGTACCAGTGCAGCTACTTGAGCCAGGGTTACGTGTTGTTTGATTTGTATGGGGTGTTTGGATTTAGATTTTTCGTATCCGAGGAGCCATATGATACGCTTCAAGTTGCTCTTGAGCTCGCCTCGAATCGAGTTACTAATTCTCTCCTGGGAAGAGAGTTGGTGTTTATTGAGAACAGCGAACGCGGAGTCGAAGAAGCCCTCAATGTAGTTGACTGGTATTGCAGGCTTCGTCTTCCTGAAAAGTATCTTGCAGTGTGTGACGAACTCTACTGAAAGGTTGCGCTATGAGGTTGAGTGAAACTGGCCTATTTAAGCTTGCTGGCGTAAGAATGTATATTGAAAGAGCGCTTCCGGGTGTAGCTCGGTATGTAGATACAGTCCGTCTTGATCGTGAGCGAGATCCGGAAGGCGGGTATGTGAGGTTTGCGTTCTACGACTCGGTGGTCTTCGGGTTCGGCTTTTCTGGGGCACCGTACTCTTCGATTGGAGAATTCTTGCAGATCAATGAAGGTGTGACTGTGACCGAATTTGCTGGCAGGGATTTTGCGTTCATTGAAAATCCAGAAGAGGATTTTTCGATCGCCCTCGAGCGGATCCATGAATACTCCAGGCTTCGCCTCACTGACAAGTTCCTGGAGGCGTATGCCCGCGCGGGTAGGCAAGGATGATCGTGCTCCCGGGATTCTTTGACGCCAGCAGCGGGGCCTCGCTCGGGTAGGAGATTGGCGTGGCTGGACCCTCAGCGAAGTGGATCGGAGTTCCTTGATTGGTAGCGCACGTTGGGGCGCAGGCGCCGAGAAGGCGACAGGTCGATGGGAGTCAAATGTGGAGCTGCGTGTACCGAAGATCTCAAATTTTCGTAGGAGGTACCCATTGGACAACGCCGATGCGGGGCGAGTGCTCTCCCTGGACACGCATGATAATCAAAAGGTTCTCGAGATTCTCCGCGAATCTGAAGATCGAGATGCCGTGTTTTGCTATCTGAGGTTTTGGGTTCGGGCGGCAGGACCCAGGATCTCCGCATCAGGGAATTTTGCGGCGGCTGATGTGCACGTTGAGGAGTTCGTGCAAGGGATCGAGAACGGCAGCAAGGCTACGCTTTGGGACATCGACGGCGAGGGCGCCATCTCTATCGAGTGCACGAATCTGATCGGGCACTTCAACGTGAGCGTCTGGCTGGGGAACGTCGAAGGAGATCGTGCCTGGATCTCTTTCGAAACCGACCAGACCGCGATCATTCCTTTTGCGCGCGGCTTGAAAAGACTTGCTGCGAAAAGGTCCTGACTGCTGTGCAGCCACCTGTCCTGCTTCCGCAACTCAGTCAGGTCGTGCTGTCCGCTGCTCCAGCCATCCCGGATGTTCCAGCCTGGCCCAAGGTTGGGCGGTCGAAACACCCGTACTCCCCGATGCCGGCCTCTCAATCCCGGCAAGCTGTGCGAGCCGAACAACCCGCTGCTGTAACGACCTGACCAAGAAAGCTCTCGATGACCTTCCCCCAGTCTCCGACCACCGAGGCCGGGCCGACCAGACTCCTGCCCCTCGGCGACGCACGAGACCGACTCGACGGAGCCGCGGCCCCGAACCAGCTCGACCGACCGCTCTACGGTGCAACGTTCGGGCAGGCCTTCGTCCGCCTCTTCCGCGGTTTCGCCCGCTTCACCGGGCGGTCCTCTCCGAGCGAGTTCTGGTGGGGGATCCTGGTGCTGGCCATCCTGCGCATCTTCCCCTACCTGCTGTTCCTCCCCA
The DNA here is from genome assembly GCF_039530105.1 of Leucobacter iarius. NCBI lineage: Bacteria > Bacillati > Actinomycetota > Actinomycetes > Micrococcales > Microbacteriaceae > Leucobacter > Leucobacter iarius. The sequence goes on from NZ_BAAAOB010000001.1 coordinate 1,520,540, forward strand.
TCGTGTTCATCGGGTCCGGCCTCGACCCCTACGACCCGGTCAGTCCAGCCGTCAACATCGGACTGAACATCGCTGCGATGTACGCATTCCTGCTCATGCTCGCCGTCGCCCTCGGTTCGCTGATCCCGCTGCTTTCGATCACCTGGCGGCGCCTGCAGGATGCAAACCTTGCTGGGCCGCTGGCGCTGCTCATGCTGCTCCCGGTGCTCGGACAGATCGCCGTGCTCGTCATGGTGCTGACGTCATCGAATCCGGCCGGTCGCCGCTTCGACCGGGCGGTCTTCGCGGGTGCCCCGCCCGTGCAAACCACCCGGTGACGGCGGACCCGGGACTCGCGCACCGTCGGGCGGCGCACGCCGGTCGTTCCGTGCCTCACCCGATCTCGCGGGTCTCCATCGCGACGATCCGATCGGCTTCCGAGGTGAACGCGAGCAGCGATGCGGGGACGCCGCCGTCGATCGCCACGACCGCGAAGCCGTCGCCCAGCTCGACGATCTCGAAGTCGAACCCCCGCGCGTAGCGGTGGTACGCGGCAGCGCTGCTCGCGACCCGCTCCGCGCCGCGGACGATCCGCACACCCTCGGCACCCAGATCCTGCCGGAACTCGACATCGGGATGCAGCACCGCCAGCAGACCCTCGAAGTCGCCGCCCCGCGCGGCCGCGAGGAACGCCTCGACGACCGCGCGCTCCTGCGCGCGTGCGACCGCACGTCGGGGGTCCTCCGGTGAGGTGCCCCGCACCCGGTCCCGTGCGCGGCTCGCGAGCTTGCGCGCCGCGGGGACCGTCCGATCCACCACCGGTGCGATCTCGCCGAACGACAGCCCGAACACGTCGTGCAGCACGTACGCGAGCCGCTCGTCCGGGGACAGCTGCTCCAGCACCAGCATCAGCGCGTAGCCCACGCGATCGGCGGTCTCCGCCCGCGCGACCGGCCCGTCCTGCTCCGGCACCGGTTCCGGGTCGGGGAGCAGGTCCAGGGGGTTCTCGCGCCGTCGGGTGCGACCGCGCAGCTGATCGAGGCAGATCCGGCTCACGACTCGCGTCAACCAGGCGCGGAGATCCTCGACATCGGGATCGGTGCGCGCCGCACGCAACCAGGCCTCCTGGACCGCGTCCTCGGCATCGGCGTGCGAGCCGAGCATCCGATACGCGACGGTCGTCAGATAGGCCCGATGCGACTCGAACGCTTCGCTCAACGGCGTCGTCTGCATGATCCGCAACCTAGCGGTCAGCGTGCGCCGGCCGGCTGACGGATCGCCGCGTTGATGCGATTCCACGCGTTGATCGCGCTGATCTCGAACAGCAGCCCCGAGATCTGGCGGTGGGTGAAGTGCTGCAACAGTTCCGCCCAGAGCGCATCGGACACCGGATCGTGGTGGTCGGCGAGGCGCGTGAGGACCTCGGTGAACTCGAGCGCCGCCCGCTCCGCGGCGGTGAAGTACGGTGCTTCGCGCCACGCGGCGACGGCGAACACGCGCTGCGGATGCCCGCCGTCCTCGACGACCTGGCGCGAGTGATCGACGACGCACCAGCTGCAGCCGTTGATCTGGCTCGCGCGCAGCGAGACCAGGTGCAGCAGCGATTCCGGCAGCCCGGACGCGTGCGCGATGCCGTTCACTCCGGCGAGCGCGTCGATGCCGCCTTCGAGCAGGAAGCCGGGGTGGGGCATCCGCGCCTTGTGCGTGACGAGCTCCTCCGCAGCGGGCGCGGGAATGGGTGCGGGTGCGACGGCAGTGGTGCCGGTGACGCTGTCGATGCTCATGTCGGGGTGCTCCTTCGGATTCGGATCATGCGGCCGAGGAAATCGGCCGCATGGAGAAGACGAACGAGCGGCCGGGAGTGTGACCGGATCGGCGAAACTTCTCGCGCCCGCCGGGAACGGGCGTGCCCGAACGCACGGATCGGCGCCGTCGATCGCCGGAGGACGCGGACTATCTGACGCTGCGTGACCGGCTCGGATCAGCGGTCCGGATGCCGCCGAAGCCGCGTGATAGCGTGCACGAGTGAGCGACGCAGACGAACCCGGCAGCAGATCGAGCCGGCGGTTGCGGGGCCTTCTCGTCGACATCTCGCCCCTGCGCGAGAGCCCCGCCTTCGCGCGGCTCTGGATCGGCACCTCCGTCGCCCAGATCGGGGCACAGGTCACCATCGTCGCCGTCGGATTGCACGTCTACGCGCTGACCCACTCGACGCTCGCCGTCTCCATGGTCGCCGTCTGGGCGCTCGGCCCCATGATCCTCGCGGGGCTCTTCGGCGGCGCCCTCGCCGACCGCTACGACCGGAGGCTCGTCGCGCTCGTCACCGCGATCATCGCCTGGATCTGCATCGGCGCGCTCACCACGATCGCCTTCCTCGACGTCGAGACCCTCTGGCTCTACTACGCGCTCGCGGCGGGCAACGCGGCTGCCGCGACGATCATGGGCGCCGCGCGCGGCGCGATCCTGCCGAAGCTCCTGCCGAACCACCTGCTGCCGGCCGCCGCCGCGCTCGGCGGCATCACCATGGGCCTCGCGGTCACCGTCGGTCCGGCGGTCGCCGGTATCACCGTCGCCGCGTGGGGGTACCCGTGGACCTACCTGCTCGACGCGGTGCTGTTCACCGCCGCGTTCGTGGGGATCTTCGGCCTGCCGCAGCTCCGCCCCGACGTCGCGGTGACCGGGTTCGGCCTGTCGTCGGTCGCGGACAGCCTGCGGTTCCTGCGTCGCGCGCCGAACATCCGCGCGACCTTCGTGTTCGACCTCGTCGCGATGATCTTCGGCACGCCGCGCGTCGTCTATCCGGCCGCGGGCGCCGTGCTGCTGGGCGGGGGATCGGTGACGGTGGGCGCGCTTACGGCGTCCTTCGCCGTCGGGGCATTGCTCAGCGGGCTGCTCTCGGGCCCGCTCGGCCAGGTGCGCCGCCAGGGCCGCGCGGTCACGCTCGCGATCCTCGCGTTCGGGGCGAGCACCGCGCTCTTCGGCGTCGTGCTGCTCGTCACGGCGATCACGCACGGCACCGAGCCGGGGCGCGGGCCCATCGTGCCGGCGATCGTGCTCGGCGGGATCGCGCTGGCGGGGGCCGGGGCGAGCGACAACGTCAGCGCGGTGTTCCGCACCACAATCCTGCAGGCCGCCGCACCGGACGAGGTGCGTGGGCGCATGCAGGGCCTCTTCTCGGTGGTCGTCGCGGGCGGCCCCCGTGTCGGCGACCTGGTCGCGGGACTGATCGCGACCGCGCTCGCGCTCTGGGCGCCGGCCCTGGTCGGCGGGCTCGTGATCATGGCCATCATGCTGGCCTTCCTGCGCGTGTACCGTGGGTTCCAGCAGTACGACGCGGTGCATCCGACCCCCTGACCGGGATCGCGGAGCGCCGGATCAGCATCGAGCCCCGAAGGGATCGCACGTGACCGAGGACCTCCGCACCGAAGCCGAACCGCTCGTGATCGTCCGGCAGGACGGCGCCCTGCTGCGCATCACCCTGAATCGGCCGCGGGCGATCAATGCGCTGACCCGGCGGATGGCCGAACTGGTGCGCGCCGCGATCCGAGGTGCGGCCGAGACGCCCGGTGTCACCGCGATCTGGCTCGACGGCGCCGGCGACCGCGGGTTCTGCGGCGGCGGCGACGTGAAGGCGATGTCGAGCGACGGGCTCACGGGTGCGCTCGCGTTCCTCGCGGCCGAGTACCGGGCGGATCTCGCGACCGCGCGGTCCGAACTGCCGGTGATCGGCGTCATGGACGGGATCACGATGGGCGGCGGGATCGGCCTGACGGGGCACAGCGCGCTGCGGATCGTGACCGAGCGCAGCCGACTGGCGATGCCCGAGACGCGGATCGGGATCGTGCCGGACGTGGGCGGGCACCTCCTGCTTTCGCGGGCACCGGGTCGACTCGGCGAGATGCTCGCGATCTCGTCGGGATCGATGGGCGCGGGGGACGCGCTGATGCTGGGCTTCGCCGACCACTTCGTGCCGAGCGATCGGCTGGCCGACCTCGCCGAGCGGATCGCCGCGGGCGAGGATCCCGAGGGAGCCGCCCGGGCGATCGCCGCCGAGAGCCTCGACGGTTCGACCGGAGCCGCCCCCGTCGTGGAGACCCCCGTGCTCGACGCCCGGGTCTGGTTCGACCCGATCGCCGATGCCGCGCTGGGCCGGGCCGATCGCGCGGGCGCCGACGGCGTGCTCGCGGATCCCGTGGGCGCCGCGGAGCGGTTGCTGCGCGGCCTCGAGACCTCGGAGCACCCGCGCGCCCGTGCGCTGGGAGCCGAGGTGCGCGAGCTCTGCCCGACCTCCGTCGCCGTGACGCTGGCCCAGCTCGCGCGCACCCGCCGCGACGGGCTCGGTCTCGCCGAGGTGCTGGCGGACGACTACCGCGTGCTCGGGCGGCTGCTCGCGCGCCCCGACTTCGCCGAGGGCGTGCGGGCGCAGCTCATCGACAAGGACGGCGACCCGCGATGGGCGCCGGACTCGATCGAGGGGCTCGACCGCGCCGAGATCGCCCGGATCCTCGCCCCGCACGCGGAGGGCGAGGACCCGCTCGACCTCGACTAGCGCAGCGCCGCAGTGAGATCGATCGAGGCGTTCGCGACCAGCGGGCCGAGCTCAGCGACGTGTTCGGAACCCATGCGGAAGCTGGGCCCGACGATGCTGATCGAGGCGACGATGTCGCCCGCGGGGTCGAGCACCGGAGCCGCGACGACCGTGGCATCGGGGGCGGACAGCGCTTCGAGCACGAGGAACCCGGAGCTCGGCGTCCGCCCGTCGAACACCGCCCCGACCGCCGAACCGTCCATCGGCGCGGTCCGTCCGGCCCAGCCGGAGAAACCGACGTGCCGGATGGGCTGGTCGCTCTGCACTTCGCGCAGGTAGATGCAGGTGCGTCCAGGGCCGCGGACCGCGAGATAGCTGGACTCTCCGCTGAGCTCGGTGAGTCGCTGCAGGACGTCGGCAGATCGCTCGAAAAGATGCTCGGCGGAGCTCGGCTCGGCGTCGAAGCGTGAGCGGGCGAATCGGTGCCCCGCCACGTAGCCGCCGTCGTCGGTCCGCGCGATGTACCCCCAGTGCTCGAGCGCGCGGAGCGACCGGAGCGTCGTGCTGGTCGGCAGGCCGCTCGAGCGGGCGAGATCGCTCAGCGGTTGAGGGCCAGAGTCGACGATGAGCGTGAGGAGTTCCAGCGCCCGATGCACCGCGCGGGGTCCGGCTCCGGAGTCGATCCCGTCGGCCCCTTCGGTGGAGGTCTCGGGGGTGCTCGGGGTCATCGGGACTCCTTCGTGCTCTGCGGCGGCTGCTCGAACCGAATCCTATCGAGAGCGTCCACGGCGTCGAGCAGTTCGACGCTCAGGTCTCGATCCTCGAGCCCTCCGCGTGCCGACGGAAGCCCGACGACGCCGTCGAACGCGCCGGGGAGCCTGCGGAGCGCGATCGCGAAGCAGGCGAGCATGGTCCGATAGCTGCGGACGGCGCGATCCAGCCGACGCACCGCCTGCGGGGTGAACGGGGCGTGTTCCTCGGCCCCCAGCGAAAGATGGACACCGTGCCCGCCGTGCGCGCTCGCGAGATCCCGGATCTGCGCGAGGGCATCGGCTGCCGCGTACTCGAGCATCATCGCCCCCGTCGAATCGGCGCTGCCGTCGCCGAGGAATTCGGCCGCTCCCGTGTATCGGGGATCCATGAGGAGTCCGAGGCGGGCGAGCAGCAGACTCGCGTCCTGGGCGAGCGCCCGGATCATGGTGCCGATGGCCAGTTCGATCTCGACGGTATAGAAGTTGCCGGTGTGCGCGATCCGCTGCTCTTCGATGAAGACCCTCGGGTTCTCGTGAGCTCCGTTCACGTCCTGCAGGACCGCGTCGCGGCAGCGTTCCCAGACGAGACGCAGTGCGCCGAGCGATTGCGGGAGCAACCGCATGGAGAACGGATCCTGCACGCGCGTACCGGACTCGGAAGCGGGCGGCGCGAGGCGTGACGCGGCTCTCCGGACCGGGGGCTGGCGATGCGCGAACGCCTCGGCGGCGAAGTGCTCGACCGTGGTCCCGAGTGCGCGGGCGGTCGCCGCCCCCAACACCGTCGCGGCGTCGAGGGCGCGATCGAGGTCGTCGAGGGTGAGCGCCGCATCGGCGAGGGTGAGTGCGCTGCTGCTCATGAACGGAAGGCCGTCGGAAGGCGCGAAACCGCCGTACGCCCCATCGCCGGTGAGCTGCAGCGCGGTCGAAGCGAGGGCTCCGAGATCGCCCGTGCCCAGCGCCCCGCCGAAACGGACCCGGGGGAGTCGACCCGGTTCGCTCGCCCGGACCAGGGCTTCAGCCAGGGCCGGGCTCACACCGGAACCTCCCCGGGTGATCTGGTGGGCGCGGACGAGGAGCATCGCCCGGACTCTCGCAGCGTCGACCTCCTCTCCGAGCTGCAGTGCGTGACTGCGCCAGAGGCGGAGGCACGAATCGCGGGTGCGCTCGACCGGGACCGAGCGCCGGGCGCCCACCCCGGTGGAGAGCCCGTATACGGGACGTGCGGCGGCGAGGCGCAGCAGGGTCTCGTGCGCATCGGCGATGGTTCGGACCCCGGCCGAGGAATACGCGATCCGGCCTCGGCCTCGCGCGAAGGTCCCGATGTCGTCGATGGTGATCGGGCGGTCGCCGAGGAGTAGTGGCTGCGCGTCGTTCATGGGGCTCCCTCCAAGCGGCGCGCCTCTGCGCCGGGGCCGTGCAGGTCTTGACAGGTGCGATGTTCCTCGTGTTTCATTGCATGAACATCTTGAATTTCATTCTATGGCAAAGGAGCGCGGGATGGAACGGCGAATCGAAGACGAACGCCAGGTGGCGACGCGATGAGCAACATGATCGAATTCCGGGACGTCGAGAAGCGCTACCCCGACGGCACCGTCGCGGTCCGCTCGCTCTCGCTCGACGTCGCCGAAGGGCAGACCACCGTGTTCGTCGGCCCGAGCGGCTGCGGCAAGACGACCAGCCTGCGCATGATCAACCGCATGATCGAGCCGACCGCGGGCCGCATCAGCATCGATGGAATCGACGCGGCCACGCTCGCGAAGGCCGAGCTCCGGCGCGGCATCGGCTACGTGATCCAGAACGCCGGCCTGTTCCCGCACCGCACGGTTGCGCAGAACATCGCGACCGTGCCCCGGCTGAACGGTGTTCCCGCGGCGAAGGCGCGCGACCGCGCGATGCAGCTGCTCGAACTCGTCGGCCTCCCTGCGGAGTTCGCGGGCCGGTACCCCTCGCAGCTCTCGGGCGGCCAGCAGCAGCGCGTCGGCGTCGCCCGGGCGCTCGCCGCAGAGCCCCGGGTGATCCTCATGGACGAGCCCTTCTCCGCGCTCGACCCCGTCGTCCGCGCCGAACTGCAGGAGGAGTTCTCGCGGCTCGGGCCGGAGCTCGGCACCACGATCGTGTTCGTGACCCACGACATCGACGAGGCGATCCGTCTCGGCGACCGCATCGCGGTGTTCGAACCGGGCGGCGTGCTCGCCCAGTACGCCGCACCGGAAGAACTGCTGGAGGCGCCGGCGAGCGAGTTCGTGGCCCAGTTCGTCGGACGCGATCGAGGATACCGGGCGCTCTCCTTCGAGACGTTCGACGTGGACGCCTTCGACGCGCTGGGCTCCCTCGATCTCGTCGCGGTCGGCGACCGGGATCCGGGCCTCGCCGGCAGGTGGAGCGGACTCGTCGATGCCGCCGGCGCCTTCCTCGGCTGGATCGACGACGGTCGCGGCGACGCGGCTTCGATCCGCTCCCGTGCGGGTGCCGTCCGGCCGGGCGACAGCATGCGCAGCGCGATGGACGCGGTGCTGACGAGCCCGACCGCGCGCGCGGCGGTCCTGGGCGATGGCGACCGGGTGCTGGGGACGATCGGACTGGCCGAGCTCGCCGAGGCCGGCGTCGGCGGGCAGCGCGGCGGAGCCGGAGCGCGACCGTGATCGACTGGCTCCTCGACAACGGCACGAGGGTGCTCGGCCTCGCCGGGCTCCACGTGGTGCTCGCGCTCGCATCCACGCTGCTCGGCCTGCTCGTCGCCCTGCTCGCGGGCATGCTCGTGGCTCGGGCGCCGAGGGTCTCCGGACCGGCGCTCGCCATCAGCGGGATCCTCTTCACGATCCCGTCGCTGACGCTCTTCATCTTCATCCCGATCCTCTTCGGCACCAGGATCCTCGATCCGGTGAACATCGTGATCGCGCTCTCGGTCTATGCGTTCGCACTGATCTTCGGCGGTGTGGTCGAGGCGTTGCGGGCAGTGCCGATCGAGACTCGGCAGGCCGCCGAAGCGATGGGGATCGGCCGGGTCCGCATGCTGTTCACGGTCGAGCTCCCGCTCGCGATCCCCGTGATCGGTGCGACGCTCCGCGTCGCCGCTGTATCGAACGTCAGCCTGGTCTCGGTCGGAGCGCTGATCGGGGTCGGCGGACTCGGCGATCTCTTCACCGAGGGATTCCAGCGCAACTACCTCGTGCCGATCGTCTGGGGGATCCTACTGAGCGTGCTGCTCGCACTCGTCGTCGATCTCTGCATCGTGTGGGGCGAACGCGCCGCCACGCCCTGGATCCGAGCGGGGGAACGACGATGATCTTCCAGCAGATCCTGGCCTTCTTCTCGGACCCGGCCAACTGGTCGGGGCCCGACGGGATCCCGGTGCGCGTCGGCGAGCACCTGCTCTACACCCTCGTCGTCATCGCGATCGCGGCGGTCATCGCGCTGCCGGCCGGCGCGATCATCGGGCACACCCGCAAGGGATCCTGGATCGTCATCAACATCGCGAACGCATCGCGCGCGCTCCCGACGCTGGGTCTCCTGACCCTGATGGTGCTGCTGCTCGGGCTCGGCTTCACGCCCGCCGCGATCGTGCTCGTCATCCTCGCGATCCCGTCGATCCTCACCGCGGCCTACGCCGGTGTGAAGGGCGTCGACCCCGGTGTCGTGGACGCGGCGCGTGGGATCGGGATGCCCGAGTGGCGGATCCTCCTGACCGTCGAGCTGCCGATCGCTGCGAAGGTGATCCTCGGCGGGTTCCGTTCGGCCGTGCTGCAGATCATCGCGACCGCCACGGTCGCGGCGTACATCGCGCTCGGCGGGCTCGGGCGGTTCCTGCTCGACGGCCTGGCGCTGCGCGACTACGGCCAGATGGCCGCCGGTGCGATCCTCGTGGCGCTGCTCGCGCTCGTCGCGGACGGGATCTTCGCCGTCGCCGGTCGGTTCGTCGGACGGCATCAGCGGCGCGCGGTACCGCGGCGGTCGGTGCGGCAGGCGGCCGCGGCGGACGTGACGACGACCCGGGTGATCCGGGTCGGCGTCACGGAGGAGGACTCGTGAAGCGGTGCTTGCGCGAACGGACCGAACGACCGCCTCTGGCGGCGAAGAAAGGGAAAGCGATGAAGAAACGACACCTCATCCTCGCGGCGGGAGCAGCGGCGCTCCTCGCCCTCAGCGGGTGCGCGAGCGGGGACTCGCTCGGCGGCTCCGGGAGTTCCGGCGGTTCGACCGACTCGAACTCCATCACCGTGGGCTCGGCGAACTTCTCGGAGAACGTGCTGCTGGCGAACATCTATGCCGAGGCGCTCTCGGACGCGGGGTTCTCGGCCACGGTGAAGCCGAACATCGGCAGCCGCGAGGTCGTGATCCCGGCGCTCAAGGACGGCTCGATCGACCTCGTACCCGAGTACAGCGGAGCCCTGCTCTCGTATCTGGATCCGAAGTCGCAGGTGTTCTCGTCGGAAGACGTCACTGCGGCGCTACAGCAGGCGCTGCCGAAGGATCTGGCGATGCTCACCGCGTCCCCGGCCGAGGACAAGGACACCCTCGTCGTGACGAAGGAGACCGCGAAGAAGCACGGTCTCTCCGCGATCGGTGATCTGAAGTCGATCGCGAGCGGCATGGTGCTCGGCGGGCCGCCCGAGAACAAGGATCGCCGTGCCGGGGTGACCGGTTTGAAGGAGCTCTACGGGCTCGACTTCAAGGAGTTCAAAGCGGTGGATCTCGGCGGACCGCTGACCATCGCGGGTCTCAAGAACGGCGACCTCGACGTGGCGTTCATGTTCACCACGCAATCGGCGATCTCGGAGAACGGCTTCGTCGCTCTCGAGGATCCCGAACACATGGCGCTCGCCGAGAACATCGTGCCGGTGCTGCGTTCGGACCGCGAGGACCCCAAGCTCGTGAAGGCGCTCGACACGGTCTCGGCGGCACTCACCACCGAGAAGCTGATCGAGATGAACGCCAAGATCGAGATCGAGAAGCAGGACCCGCAGAAGGTCGCGAGGGCATTCGTCGATTCCCTCTAGTCGGATTCCGGGGCCGCGCCGATGAACGGCACGGCCCCGGAACCCGGCTGCCTAGTGCGGGTCGCCGATGCAGAACTCGTTGCCGTCGATGTCGGCGAAGGTGTCCCACTGGAACCCGGCCTCGCCGCGGGTGCCGAGGTGCTCGGCGCCCCCCGAGACGTAGGCCGTGATGACCTCATCGCGGCTCGCGGTGCCCCGGTCGAAGTCGAGGTGCAGGCGGTTCTTGCCCGGCGTCGGATCTTCGACCAGCTGGAAACCGAGCGCCACGGGGACCTCGGGGGCCCGCACGACGCAGAAGTAGCCCTCGTGGTCCTGCACGATCTCGCCGCCGAGGCGTTCGGCCCACCACGCGGCCAGTTCGCGGGGCCTGCCGGTGTCGATGGTCACCATGCCGAGAGAGGTCATCTTCGTACTCCGTTCGTCGGGGATGCGATGGGGCTCACGCTAGCGGGTGCCGCCGACATCCGGGTTGCCGCCGCGGCATTCGCGCGCGGACGCCGGTAGGCTGATCCGGATGGAGATCGGGAACAGCATGCGCCAGGTGATCGACTGGACCCCTGCGAGTCCCGATCTCGTGCTCGCGGGCGACAATCTGCCGCTGATGCGGGCGCTGCCCCGCGAGTCCTTCACCGTGGCCTACTGCGACCCGCCCTTCAACACCGGGCGTGCGCGCCAGTACGAGCGGGTGCGCGGCACGCGCATCGAGCCGAAGGCCGATCCCGACGCCGCGGGTGCGAACGCGGGCGAGAGCCCCGAAGCGGAGGAGGGCGGTCGCCTGGGCTTCCGCGGGCTCTCCTACGAGGTGGTCCGGGAGCGCACGCTGCGCTTCGACGACCGCTTCGTCGAGTACTGGGAGTTCCTCGAACCCCGCCTCGCCGAGACCTGGCGCCTGCTCGCGCCCGACGGCACACTCTACCTCCACCTCGACTATCGCGAGGCGCACTACGCGAAGGTGCTGCTCGACGGGCTGTTCGGGCGCGACTGCTTCATCAACGAGATCATCTGGGCCTACGACTTCGGCGCCCGCACCAAGCGGCGCTGGCCGACGAAGCACGACACGATCCTCATGTACGTGAAGGATCCGGACCGCTACTACTTCGACGCCGAGGCCGTCGACCGCGAGCCCTACATGGCTCCCGGCCTCGTGACCGCCGAGAAGGCCGCGAAGGGCAAGCTGCCCACCGACACCTGGTGGCACACGATCGTCTCGCCCACGGGCAAGGAGCGCGTCGGCTATCCGACGCAGAAGCCCGTCGGCGTGGTGCGCCGCATGATCCAGGCCTCGAGCCGCCCGGGTGACTGGATCATCGATCCGTTTGCGGGCAGCGGCACCGCCGGCGCCGCGGCGGCGGAGCTGAAGCGCAAGTTCGTGCTCATGGACGACAATCCGGAGTCGATCGCGGTCATGGCGCAGCGCCTCGCCTCCACCGGGGCGGTCGTCGGCCTCTAGCCCGCGGCGAGCCGCGCGTCCGCGTCCGCGTCGGCTCGATCGGGATCGGCGGCGAGCTCGAGGAGCGCGCGGTGCACCGCGGGATCGCCCGAGAGCTCGGGATGGAACGAGATCCCGGTGACCGTGCCGAGCCTGAGCGCGGATCCGATGCCCGCGGCGCCGGCGTCGGACGCGTCCGCGCCGGTGCCGGATGCGCCCGCGGTCGCCGAGGTCGCGCCGAGCACGCGGCCGCCGACCCGGGCGATCGGGCGAGCGCCCGGGCCGACTGACACGATCTCGGGAGCCCGGATCAGCGCTCCGCGCACGGCCCCCTCCGCGCCGGTTCCCGAGACGCCCGCGACGTCCACCGCGAACTCGGCCTCCGTCGAGGCCAGCTGCGCGCCGAAGGCGTTGCGGCGCACGGCGACGTCGAGGAACCCGAGGGATCGCTGGCCCGGAGCGGGATCGAGCACCTCGCGCGCGAGCAGGATCAGGCCGGCGCAGGTGCCGAGCGTCGGGAGTCCCGCCGAGATCGCGGCGCGCAGGGGGCTCGCGAGGTCGAGCAGGCGCAGCAGACGATCCTGCGTGCTCGACTCGCCTCCGGGCAGCACGAGCGCGTCGAGCCGCGGGCCGTCGGGCCCCGCGAGGTCGCGCTCGCGGCGGACGAGGGTCACCTCGGCGCCGAGCCGCTCGAGCACGCGCGCGTGCTCGGCGACGCCGCCCTGGAGCGCGAGCACCCCCGCGCGCACCCGGCTCACCAGCCGCGCTCGGCGAGGCGGTGCGGGGCGGCGAGGTCGGCGACGTTGATCCCCACCATGGCCTCGCCGAGCCCGCGCGAAGCGGCGGCGATCTCGCGGGGGTCGTCGAAGCGGGCGGTGGCGCGCACGATCGCGGCCGCGCGGGCGGCGGGATCGCCCGACTTGAAGATGCCGGATCCCACGAAGACGCCGTCGGCGCCGAGCTGCATCATCATCGCGGCGTCCGCAGGGGTCGCGACGCCGCCCGCGGTGAAGAGCACGACGGGGAGCTTGCCGGTGCGGGCGATCTCGGCGACGAGGTCGTAGGGCGCCTGCAGGTCCTTGGCCGCGACGTAGAGCTCGTCGGCGTCGAGCGAGCCGAGCCGGGCGATCTCCCGTTTGATGGTGCGGATGTGCTTCGTCGCCTCCGAGACGTCGCCGGTGCCGGCCTCGCCCTTGGATCGGATCATGGCGGCGCCCTCGGCGATGCGGCGCAGGGCCTCGCCCAGGTTCGTCGCCCCGCAGACGAAGGGCACGGTGAACGCCCGCTTGTCGATGTGGTTCACGTAGTCGGCGGGGGAGAGCACTTCGCTCTCGTCGATGTAGTCGACCTCGAGCGCCTCGAGCACCTGCGCTTCGACGAAGTGGCCGATGCGGGCCTTCGCCATGACCGGGATCGAGACTGCGGTCTTGATCCCGTCGATGAGGTCGGGGTCGCTCATGCGGGCGACGCCGCCCTGCGCGCGGATATCGGCGGGGACGCGCTCGAGCGCCATGACGGCGACGGCGCCCGCGTCCTCGGCGATGCGCGCCTGCTCGGGCGTGACGACGTCCATGATCACGCCGCCCTTGAGCATGTCGGCGAGGCCGCGCTTCACGAGCGGCGAGCCGATGGCGTCGAGGAGGTCGGGGGTTCCGGGGTTCTGGGAATCAGTCATGCCGAACAGCCTGACGAACCCAATTGGTCCGTGACAAGATCCATTTCTTGTGAGCTCGAATGGACCAAGGGCGGGCGAGGTGCAAGAATCGAGGCATGCTCGATTCCGATCCGCGCGCGCGCGCGCGCTCCGCCAGGGCGGCCTCGCTCACGCTCTCGGCGCCGCTGGACCGCTCGGCGGACGCGCCGCTCCCCGTGCAGCTCGCGGCCCAGATCCGCGACGCGATCGACCGCGGCGTGCTTCGCGCCGGCGAATCCGTGCCGGCGACGCGCGAGCTCGGGCGCCAGCTCGGCGTCGCCCGCGGCGTCGTCGTCGCGGCCTACGAGCAGCTGATCGCCGAAGGCTACCTCTCGGCCGGTCACGGGCGCGGCACCACGGTGCATCCGGAATTGCGGCAGGCCGTGCCGTCCGCTCCGGTGCCGCAGGGATCGGGTCCGCGCTCGGACCCGCGGACGGCCCCGGCGCCGGCGCCCTCACCGGCCGGAGCATCCCGCCCCTTGCCGCGGCTGCCCGGCCCGCTCGCCCCCGGCAGGCCGATCAGTGACGCGGTCGACCGGCCCGCCTGGCGTTCGGCCTGGCGCACCGCCGCCGCACGCGCCCACCTGGCCGCTCCCGAGCTCGGCGATCCTCGGCTCCGCGCCGAGATAGCGGAGCACCTGCGCCGCATGCGCGGCACCGCGCGCGACGCCGAGGACGTGATCGTGACCGCCGGCGCGCGCGAGGGGCTGGGGCTCGTGCTCACCGCGCTCGGCACGACCCGCGGCCGGGCGCTCGCCGTCGGGGTCGAGGACCCCGGGTATCCCTCGCTCCGCGGGGTCGCGGCCCGCCACGGGGCGCAGGTCTTCGCGCTTCCCGCAGATGCCGACGGGCTCGACACCGCGCGATTGCCCGAGGGGGTCCTCGACGTGGTGATCGTCACGCCGAGCCACCAGTATCCGCTGGGAGGATCGCTCCCGCTCGCGCGGCGGCGCGAACTGCTCGACTGGGCCCGGCGCCGCGGGGTCGTGATCGTCGAGGACGACTACGACTCCGAACTGCGGCACAGCGGCAGTCCGCTGCCGACGCTCGCGGCGCTCGACGATCCCGCCGCGGGGGCGGTGCTGCTGCTCGGCACCTTCTCGCAGACCATCGCACCGGCGCTCTCGGCGGGCTTCCTGCTCGCGCCCTCCGGCCTGCGCGGGGTCATCGAACCCGTGCGGGAGGAGCTGGGCGGGCCGGTCTCGACCGTCGTGCAGACGGCGCTCGCCGAGTTCCTGGCCACGGGCGAGCTGCGCCGGCACACCGCTCGGATGCGGCGCCGGTACGCGATCCGCAGGGAGCTCGTGGGCGAACGGCTCGCCGGCATCGCCGGGGTCCGCGTGCGACCCACGCACGGCGGGCTGCACGCCGTGGTCGAGCTCGGACCGGGAGCCGGCGGCCGCGAGCGGGAGGCCGCCGCGGTGCGCCGGATCGAGCAGGCCGGGCTCGGCGGAGCCTCGCTCGAGCGCTACTGGCAGCGGCGGGAAAGGATCCCGAGCGCGCACAGCGCATCCGGTGCTCCGGGCGGCTCGGCCGCGCCGCAGCACGGGATCGTGATCGGTCTCGGCGGAGCCGACGAGGCCGAGTTCGATCGCGCACTGCGGCACTTCCGCGAGATCCTCGAAGCGGACTAGCGCGCTCCGGAGGGATCCGGATCGGTCGCCTCCGCGCGGTCGCGCAGCGCGTCGCGCAGCACCATCGCGTGGTTCCGGACCGGATCCTTCGCACCGTAGACGAGCGTGATCCGCGGCACCGAGCGGGCGAGGGCGAGCAGCCGATCGAGCGCCGCCAGCCCCGCGCCCTCGGAGAGCTCCGCGCGGTACCGCGCGGCGAACGCCGCGAAGTGCTCGGGGGAGTGCCCCTCGGGATCGTGGTGCCACTCCGTGCGCAGCTCGGCGCTCGGTGCGGCCTCCTTCGCCCAGTCGTCGAGGGCCGCACGCTCACGGCTCACGCCGCGCGGCCACAGCCGATCCACGAGGACGCGGGTGCCGTCGGACGGTGACGCGGGCTCGTAGGCCCGCTTCAGCAGGATCTCCACGGCCTCAGTCTTGCACGGACCCGCTCTCGGCGTCCGCGGCCTTCCGCGGGGACGCCGGTGCGAACTTCAGCCCGATCACGCAACCGACGATGCCGGCGATGAACAGGAGCTTCAGCACGGACACCGGTTCGGTCCCGAGCACCATCGAGGCGAGCACGGTCAGCGCCGCGCCGGTTCCGGTCCAGACCGCGTACGCGGTGCTGAGCGGGATCCCGCGCATCGCGTACCCGAGGCCGATCATGCTGAGCGGCGCGGCGACCGCGAACACGAGCGAGGGGGCGAGCACGGTGAACCCGTGCGAGGCGTGCAGTGCGAGCGCCCAGATCGCCTCCAGCACCGCGCTCGCGAGGAGCACGCTCCACGCGGAGGCCTGGCTCGGGGTGCGGCCGTCGCGGCGGCCCTGCGCGGTCATGCGCTCACCAGCTTCAGGCCGGCGACGCAGGCGATCAGGCCCGCGAGCAGCGCGATCCGCAGCACGGTGGCGCGCTCCTTGCGGGTGATCATCGCCCAGGCCGCGGTGAGTACCGCGCCGAGCCCGACCCAGACCGCGTAGGCCGTACCGACCGGGATCTCGCGCATCGCCCAGGCGAGCCCGACCATCGAGGCCGTGACCGAGACGACGAAGAGCACGCTCGGCCAGAGCTTCTTGAAGCCCTTCGATGCGTCGAGCGCCGAGGCCCAGACGGCCTCGAGCATTCCGCTGAGGATCAGGACGATCCATGCGACAGACATATCCACCTCCGTGGCAGTCTTGTCGCTGGGCGGGTACTGCTCCCTCGTCCGCGCTTCGACTCAGAGCGAAGCCCCTCCAGGCTCGCACACTCGGTGCGGGCTGGCAACCCGCGACTCACCGGATGCACAGGTGCATGATGCGCGAGGCACCCCGGTTGCGGAATACTGGTCTGCGAGCGTCTGAGGAAAGGGGGCTGCGTGTTCGGTTGGTCGAAGAAGCGCAAGCGTCCGGGCTCGCGCGCCCCGCGCAAGCTGCCGCGCCGGGTGCTCGCCCCCGTCGAGGAGATCGTCGAGCAGGGTCTGCTCGTCGCCGATGTCGCCGTCCGCATGACGGTGAAGAACGACATCATCATGAACGCCCTCAAGAAGCACATGGACTACGACGAGACCAAGGTCGTCGACATGGTCCGCGAGGCGACCGAGGACCTGGCCGCCGAGCGCGAACGCGATGCGAAGCACATCAGCCGTGTCCGCGGCGAGATCCGTGACACCGGTCGCAGCGCTTGGAGCGAGTCCGAGTACGGCAACGAAGACAACCGCACGCTGCGGCACCGCCAGGAGGTCTACGAGAACATCGCGGCCGAGCTGCGCCGCCGCGCGGCCGATCCCGAGTACCTCTCGGAGACCGCCACGCGCGCCCGCGCCGCCGCCTGGGAGGAGATCGGCGACTCGCTGAAGGAGCGCGCCACGCACCCCTACTACAGCGGGGGCGCGAGCGCGGAGTACCGAGAAGCCCGGGACTCCCGGATCCAGCAGCTCATCGAGAAGGACCTGACGGCGCTTGTGCGCGAGCACGCGGAGCCGAAGGCCGGTCTGTTCAAGAAGCGCCGCGCCAAGAAGGGCGACGACGAGGAGGACTAATCCTCAGAGCCGGTCGCGGCATCCGCCGCCGCACCGCCCGCGAGTTCGGGGTGCCGCTGCAGGTAGCCCGCGATGAACCAGCAGGACGCCTCGATGCGCCGGCCGGTCGTGACCGGGTCGGTCAGCGCCCGCTGCGCGAGCACGCCCGCGAGACCGGTGCCGCGCAGCGACGGATCGACGACCGTGTGGTCGAAGTCGATCGCGTCGTCGCCGAGCAGCGAGTAGTGTGCTTCGCCGATCTGCGCTCCGTCGCGTGTCAGCACGAAGCGGTCCCGCTCCGGTTCGTGGGTGAGCAGGATCCCGTCGGCCGCGGCCGACGCCTCATCGAGATATCTCGCCATGGGTTTAGGGTACGCCGCGGACCGCGGACCGCGGACCGCGGACCGCGAACCGGCGTCGGAGGCGCCCGCTACCCTGGAACTCCCGGAACACCGCCCCGCGCAGCGCCGCTCCGCGCTCGCCGTCGCATCCCTCGAGGAGCCCCGTGACCACCACTCAGGCGCCCACACCGCCGTCCGCCGCGCTCTCCGCGGCCCAGGCCCGACGCGTGGCGGTCGCCGCGCTCGCCGGAACCGCCATGGAGTGGTACGACTACTACCTCTTCGGGCTCGCCGCCGCACTGGTGTTCAACCGCCTCTACTTCACGACCCTCGACCCCCAGGCCGCTGCGCTGGCTGCCTTCGCGACCTTCGGCGTCGGCTTCGTCGCGCGCCCGCTCGGCGCGATCCTGTTCGGCACCCTCGGCGACCGCATCGGCCGGCGCCCGACCCTCGTCCTCAGCGTCGTGCTCATCGGTACGGCGACCGCGCTCATCGGTCTGCTGCCCGACTTCGCATCGATCGGCATCGCGGCACCCGTGCTGCTCGTGCTGCTGCGTCTGGTGCAGGGCGTCGCGGTCGGGGGCGAGTGGAGCGGAGCGATGACCATCGCCGTCGAGCACGCCCCTGCGCGGCTGCGCAACCGCCTGGCGGCGCTCGTGCAGCTGTCGTCCCCGATCGCGACCCTGCTCTCGAGCGGAGCCTTCTCGCTCGTGCTCCTGCTGCCTGCCGCGGACTTCGACGCCTGGGGGTGGCGCGTGCCCTTCCTCGCGGCGATCCCGATGCTGCTCGTCGCGGTCTGGCTCCGCCGCCGCATCGAGGAGTCGCCGGCGTTCGTCGAGCTCGTCGGCTCGGGGCGGCGCGCCCGGATCCCCGTGCTCCAGGTGATCTCGCGGGCCCCCGGTCGGCTCGGCATCGCGATCCTGGTGTCGCTGCTCGGGGTGGGCGGGTTCTACTTCATGAACACCTTCCTGGTGAACTTCGGCTCGGGCGCGCGCGGTCTCGACCGCCAGCTCATGGTCAACGCGACGCTCATCGCCGCCGTCGTACAGGTGGGCGTCACCCTGCTCTCGGGCCGGCTCGCCGAACGCTTCGGCCCGGGCCGGGTGACGCTCTGGGGCGGACTCGCGACCGCCGCGGTCGCGTTCCCGGTGTTCTGGCTCGTGGATTCGCGACAGCCGGTCGCCGCAGTACTCGCGGTCTGCCTCGGCCTCGCCGCCGTGATCCTCGCCTACGGGGTCGCCGGACCGGCGCTCACCATGCTCTTCCCGTCCGAGCTCCGCTACTCGGGGGTGAGCCTCGGCTACAACCTTGCGGCCGTCATCGGCGGTTTCCTGCCGCTGCTCGCGCAGGCCTCCCTCGGGTGGTCGGGGAACGCCTCGTGGGGTCCGGCGCTGCTGTTCGCCGTCTTCGGTCTGGCCACGGCGCTCGGCGGAGCCCTCGCGCACCGCATCATCGAACCCGCGTCGAACGCCGTCGACCCGGGCGACAGCCCCGAACCGGGGGAGCGATGACGCTCGCGGGCCGTCGCATCGCCGCGGTCGCCGCAGCGGGTGCGGTCGCGCTGCTGCTCTCCGGGTGCGGCAGCCCCGAGCCCGAACCCCAGAAGCTGACCCTCTCGGAGGCCGGAATCCACTACCTCAGCGCGGTCTGTCCGGTGAACGGGGCATGGGATCGGGCCGATGTCGAACTGGATCGGCTCAGGCTCGTGCTCGCGCGCGGCGCCGCCGCGGCCGGGAAAGCCGAGGTCGTGCCGTTCTCCGAGGCCATCGGGGAGGTCGGGGCGGCAAGCACGCGCGCCGCGGAGGAGCTCGGCACGACCGCCATCGTCTGGCCGAAGGCCGCGGCCCCGATCATCGACGCGGTGCGCGATTCCCTCGCCGCCGACGCCGCGCAGGCGAAGCGCGTAGCGAAGCTCGACGCGGCCGCGGCGATCGCCTACCGGTGGGACCCGGGCGATGCGGCGGCGAGCGACACCCGGGCACGCGCCGCCCTCGGCCTGACGGGCGAACCGCAGGCCGCGTGCGCGCAGTGGCGGGCCGAACAGCAGAAGAAGTCGAAGTCGAAGTCGAGCGAACCGGCGCCGAGCACCGGCGCACCGAAGGAGCAGCAGTGACGGAGCACGGCGGAGCCGCGGACGCGGAGCGCGAACTCGAGCAGAGCACCGAGCGGGCGGTGCGCCTCGCCGCCCGCGCCGGCAACCGGCTGCTCGCCGGCGGCCGGGCGGAGGTCCGGATCCACGACTCCGCCCGTGCCGCCGCGATCACGGGCGTGCTGACGCGCATGGGGGTCCGCGTCGGCGCCGGTTCCGGTGCCGGGCGACCCGATTTCGTGTTCGCCGCCCGCGACGGAGCACGCATCGCCGATACGATCCGAGCGTTCGCGCGAACCGACAGTGCGGTGACCGGCCTGCCCGTCACCGTGATCCCCGTTCCGCTCGGTCCGTCGACGAGCGACATCGAGGGCGACCTCGACCTGACCGGGACCGTGCTCGCGATCCTGGGCGCCGATTGGCGGGCCGAACCCCTGCGGCGCGACATCCTCGCCTTCCACGGACCCGAGGGCAGCGCGGCGGTGGCCCTGCGTACCGGCCTGGCACCCGAGGCTGATGCCGAAGCGCGCATCGCCTGGGCGGCGCTCGGCATGCCCGTCACCGCGGCGCTCGCCGCGGAACTGGCCGAACGCCGCAGCGTCGCGGGAACCCGGGTCGCCGTGAGCCTGGTGCTCGAACCCAAGACCAGCGCGCTCGCCCTGGCCCTGCAACGGGCGGGCGCCGAGGTCGCCGTGTTCAGCGCCGTGAGCGAGACGGATCCGTCGGTGGCGCGGGCGCTCGCCGCGGGCGGCGTCCGGGTGTTCGCTCCGCAGACGCAGGTGGCCGCGCACGAGGCCGCGGCGGTCGACGCCGAGCACGCCGCGGGGGTGCTCGACTGGCGGCCGCAGTTGCTCGTCGATGACGGCTCCCACCTGATCCGGCTCGCCCACTCTGAACGCCCCGAAGCGCTCTCGGGGCTGCGCGGATCCAGCGAGGAGACGACGAGCGGGGTGCGCCCGCTGCACGAGATGGCGGCCGCGGGCGAACTGCGCCTGCCCGTGATCGCGGTGAACGACGCGCGCACGAAGACGGACTTCGACAACCGCGTCGGCACGGGGCAGTCCTGCGTGCTCGCGGTGGCGGACCTGCTCGATCCCGACGACGCCCCGCCGCTCGTGCTCGAACGTCCCCTCGTCCCCGTCGCGGGCACGTCCTGGACCGTCGTCGGCTACGGGCCGGTCGGCGAGGGTGTGGCGCGCTTCGCGGCGGCGCTCGGCGCGCGGGTCACCGTGGTCGAGCGCGATGCCGTCCGCGCGCTCTCGGCGGTGCACGACGGCTTCGCGGCGGCTCCGCTCGCCGAGGCCTGCGCCTCCGTCGATGTGGTGATCAGCGCGACCGGCGTCTGGCACACGCTCGACGGGGCCGTGCTCGCGGCGCTGCGTCCCGGCACCGCGGTCGCCGTCGCCGGAGGCATCGACGACGAGCTCGGGCTCGATGAGCTCGGTGCGGCGGGCTGGACGGCACGGGAACTCGCGCCGGGCATCGCCGAGTGGAGCGAGCCCGGCAGCGAGGCGACGGAGCACGGGATCCTGGTCCTCGCCGATGGCGGCGGCGTGAACTACACGGCGGGGGAGGGGAACCCCATCGAGGTGATGGACCTCTCGTTCGCGACGCAGCTCGCGGCCCTCGACCGGCTCGCGCGCACCGAGCTCGAACCGGGGGTGCACGCGATCGACACCGCCGACGAGCTCCGGGTCGCCGCCGCCGCGCTCGCGGCGCGCGGGGACGGCGCGGACCCCGCGCCCGTCGGCGCGCGTCCGGGCGGTGCTGCTCAGCCGTGGCGTGTGCACCGTTACCGCTCCGCCGGCTGAATCGGGCCGGGCCCGCCGCAGGCCATACACTCGACACCGTGACTGCCGCCCCCGAGATCGTCGTCCACAGCGCTGACCTGGTGCTGCCCGTGACCAGCCCCCGCATCCGCGACGGAGCCGTCGCCGTGCGCGACGGCCGGATCCTGCACGTGGGGGACCGCCGCTGGGTGCTCGACGCGCTCGCCGAGCGCGGCGCGGCGTTCCGCGAGGAGCACTGGACCGGCGCGATCGCCCCGGGCCTCGTCAACGCGCACACGCACCTGCAGTACACCCGCATGACCGAGGTCGCCGAGCGGCACTACACCGGCTTCGACGACTGGGGCGACGCCTTCGACGTCGCCTACGAGGCCGGCGACCACGACTGGGCCGGCGCCGCCGCGGACGGTGCGCGCATGTCGCTCGCCGCGGGCGTCACGGCCGCCGCCGACGTCGTCACCGACGAGCCCGCGCTCTCGGCGCTGCACGATGCCGGCATGCACGGCATCGCCTACTGGGAGGTCTACGGCGCCAGCAACGAGGACTGGACCCCGGAGGCCCGCGACGAGGTGCTCGAACGCATCCGTCGCATCCCGACCCCGCCCGGTGCGGGTGTCTCGCCGCACGCGCCCTACTCGCTCGACGTGCAGCCGCTGCTCGAGCTCCCCGACCTCGTGCGCGAGGAGGGCCTGCGCCTGCACATCCACCTGGCGGAAGCGCACATGGAGCGCGAGCGCGGCACGGGAACGCCGGGGCACGAGACCTGGCCCGAGCTCGGAGCCGACAGCTTCCGCGCGCTGCGGTCGCGGGGGATCGGGGTCTCCTCCACCCAGTTCGTCGACCATCTCGGCGTGCTCGGGCCCGACTGCCACATCGCGCACGGGGTCTACGTGAGCGCCGCCGACCGTGCGCTGCTCCGGGCGCGGGGCACGAGCGTCGCACTCTGCCCGCGCTCGAACGAGATCATCGGCCTCGATATGCCGCCGGTCGCGGACTACCTGCGCGAGGGCAATGCCGTCGCGGTGGGCACCGACTCGCTCTCGTCCTCGCCCTCGCTCGACCCGCTCGCCGATGTCGCGCTGCTCTACCGCGTCGCCCGGCAGCAGGGCTACGCGGATCGCGATCTGCACCAGCGCCTCTTCTCCGCGGTCACCCTCGGCGGCGCGACCGCTCTGGGGCTGCACGTCGGCAAGCGCCGTATCGGTCAGCTCGGCGTGGGAGCGCTCGCGGATCTCGCGCTGTTCGACATCGATGCGCGGGATCCCGACGCCGCGCTCGCGCAGCTCGTCGAGGACGGTGCCGGTCGCTGCGCGCGCACCATCGTCGCGGGCGAGGAGCGCTACGCGGCGTCCTGAGCGAGCCGTGCGGCGGCGCGGCCCGGCGCGTGTGACGTTCCGTGACGTCGGGTGTTCGGCCCAGCGGGCCCTGCGAATAGAATGTTCGCTGGCCGAGTCTGTCTCGATCCGGCCCGGACCCCTCGAAGGAGCCCCATGAACCGCCCGTCGCGCTTCACCCGCATCTCCGCCGTCGTCGCAGCTTCGGCCGCGATCGTGCTCGGCCTGACCGCGTGCGCCGGCGGCGCCGACTCCGGCGAGACCGTCACCCCGGGCAAGCTGACCATCGCCACGGGCGAGCCGGCCTACGCCCCCTGGGTGATCGACAACAAGCCCGAGAGCGGCAAGGGCTTCGAGGCCGCCGTCGCGTACGCCGTGGCCGAGAAGATGGGCTACGACAAGAAGGACGTCGTCTGGACCCGCACCAGCTTCGACGCCGCCATCGCGCCCGGTCCCAAGGACTTCGACCTGAACATCCAGCAGTTCTCCGTGAGCGAGGAGCGCAAGAAGGCCGTCGACTTCTCGTCGCCCTACTACACGACGACCCAGGCCGTGGTCGCTGCGGGCAAGACCGACGCCGCCAAGGCGAAGAGCATCGCGGACCTCAAGAACGCCGTGATCGGCGTCGCCTCGGGCACCACCTCGCTGAAGGTCGCCCAGCAGGAGATCGCCCCGAAGCAGGAGCTCAAGGTCTTCAACTCGGTCGACGACACCGTGCAGGCGCTCAAGAGCGGCCAGATCGACGCGATGGTCACCGACCTGCCCGGCGCGTTCTACGTGCGCGATGCGCAGCTCGACGGCGGTGTGATCGTCGGCCAGCTGCCCTCCGGCAGCGCCGGCGGCGACGAGTTCGCCTTCGCGCTGCCGAAGGGATCGAAGCTCACCAAGAAGGTCAGCGACGCGGTCGACGCGCTCCGCAAGGACGGCGAGCTCGACAAGCTCGCCGCAGAGTGGATCGCCGACCAGGGCGCTCCCGTCCTGAAGTGACCCCGCCGCAAGCCGAAGAGAGTGGGGTGACCCGGTGAGCACCACCGAGGTGAGCTCGATCGAGCTGGAGCGACGCGCCTATCGCACCGCCCGCGGACGCCGCTCGGCGCTGATCAGCGTCGTGAGCACCCTGGTGTTCCTGGCCGCGGTGGTGCTCCTGCTCATCAACAGCCCGGGTTGGGAGCGTGTGCGGGAGTCGTTCTTCGACCCGCAGACCGCGATCGACGCGCTCCCCAAGGTGCTCGTCGGGCTCTGGCTGAACATCCAGGTGCTCTTCTTCGCCGTGATCGGCGTCGCGATCCTCAGCACCCTCGTCGCGATCGCGCGTACTCTGCGCGGACCGGTGTTCACACCGCTGCGGCTGCTCGCCGCCGGCTACACCGACGTCTTCCGGGGGATCCCGGTGCTGCTCGTGCTGTACCTCATCGGCTTCGGTATTCCCGGGCTCGGGCTCACCGGGCGCATCCCCGTCCAGGTGCTGGGCACGATCGCCCTCGTGCTCTGCTACTCGGCGTACGTGGCCGAAGTGCTGCGCGCGGGCATGGACGCCGTGCACCCGTCGCAGCGCCTCGCCGCCCGCTCGCTGGGCCTCAGCCACGGCAAGACCCTGCGCCTCGTGGTGCTGCCGCAGGCGGTGCGCAAGGTGACGCCCGCGCTCATGAACGACTTCGTGTCGCTCATGAAGGACGTCGGTCTGATCTCGGCGCTCGGCGCGGTCGATGCGATCCGCGCCGCGCAGATCGAGGTCGCCTCGGTCGCCAACTTCACCCCGTACGTGGTCGCCGGCCTGCTGTTCGTGATCCTGGCCTGGCCGTTCATCCGCCTCACCGACTGGATCTCGGCGCGGGCGCAGAAGCGCGAGCAGATCGGAGGCGTCGTATGAGCGCGGAACGAGCGACCCCGGTGCTGCGGGTCGAGGGCGTCGTCAAGCGCTTCGGCGAGCACCCCGTGCTGCGGGGGATCGACCTCGAGGTCGAGGCGCACGAGGTCGTCGTGCTCATCGGGGCCTCGGGTTCGGGCAAGTCGACGCTGCTCAAGACCATCAACCTGCTGGAGCAGATCGACGACGGCCGCATCTTCCTGGGCGATGAGGACATCACCGATCCCCGTGTCAACGCCGATCGCGTGCGTGCGCGCATCGGCGTCGTGTTCCAGCACTACAACCTGTTCCCGCACATGAACGTGCTCGACAACGTCACCCTTGCCGCGCGCCAGGTCTTCGGGATCCCGCGTCCCGAGGCCGAGCGCGTCGGGCTCGGACTGCTCGAGCGGATCGGGCTCGTCGAGAAGGCGAAGGAGTTCCCGGATCGCCTCTCGGGCGGGCAGCAGCAGCGCGTCGCGATCGCCCGCGCCCTCGCGACCGATCCCGAGCTGCTCCTGCTGGACGAGATCACGAGCGCGCTCGACCCGCAGCTCGTCGGCGAAGTGCTCGACCTGGTGCGCGAGCTCAAGGCCGGGGGATCCACGATCGTCATGGCGACGCACGAGATGTCGTTCGCGCGGCGCGTTGCCGATCGGGTGGTCTACCTGAAGGACGGCCGGATCATCGAGTCCGGGCCGCCCGAGCAGATCTTCGAGTCGCCGCAGCGCGAGGAGACCCGGGAGTTCCTCGCGCGGCTGCGCGAGCCCTTCGCCTGAGCCGCTCGCGCGAAGGGCCCCACCGGGGTGGGGCTCAGATCTGCGCCAGCAGCTCCTTCCAGTGCGCGCGCCAGGCCTCGATGCTGTCGGCGTCGGGTAGGCCGTTGTGCTCGACCGCGACGACCGACCGGCTGTCGTCCTTCGCGACGGCGGAGACCTCGACCACGCCCGATCCCTCGAGGTTCGCGCGCCAGAAGGTGCGCTTCTCGGTGCGGGATCGACGGCGCCCGGTGGTGAGGTGCCCGAGGTGGTGATCGAGTCCGGCGACGACTCCGGCCCAGGATTCGATCGCGGCGTCGCGATCCATCTCGACCGTGCGGCTCGCGCTCACGCGGAAGGACCCGGTCGAGGACTGGCCGGGGACCCGGAGGCCCGCATACTGCTCGAACGCGATGGCGGCGCCCTGGGCCCACCAGTCGGGGTTCTCGACCGACGCGGGGATCTTCTCCCGTGCGATCCGCGCGATCTCGGTGTGGCCGAGGGTCTTCGCGCCCGCCGACTCGAAGAGCGCGACCCAGTCCTCCCAGGGGATGCTGGTCGCGCGTTCGAGTGCGGGGACGTTGCCCGGGCGGGTGCTGTTGCCTGCGGATTCGGTCACGTTCGCTCCCTTCGCCGCGCACCCCGTGCGGATGCGCCCTCGCACCGGCGCTGCCGACGGCGGAGTTCCTCCGTCGATGTCGGTGCCTCCCGTTAGCATAGAACGACTCCCTCGAAGGACCGAGTGAACACTCGTCCTCCGACCTATCTGAAAGCGATGTACCTGTGGCCGCCGCTTCGCGCCCTGATCCCGCCCTGCCCGATTCGACCGCTGAATCCGTTTCAGCTCCCTCCACCTCGACCGATCCCACCCCGTTCGGGCCGCGCGAGCAGCTCGCCGTCTGGGTGCTGCTCGGTTCCGCCTTCGTCGTCATCCTGAACGAGACGATCATGGGCGTCGCGCTGCCGCGCCTCATGGACGCGCTGCACATCAGCGCGTCCGCCGGGCAGTGGCTCACCACCGCCTTCCTCCTGACCATGAGCGTGGTCATCCCGATCACGGGCATGCTGATCCAGCGCATCCGCACCCGCACGCTGTTCATCGCGGCGATGGGGTTCTTCACCGTCGGCACGGCCATCGCCGCCGCCGCGCCCGGCTTCGAGATGCTCCTCGTCGGTCGCGTGGTGCAGGCCTGCGGCACGGCGATCATGATGCCGCTGCTGATGACCACGGTCATCACCGTGGTACCCGAGGCCAGCCGCGGCCGGCTCATGGGGCGCATCTCGATCGTCATCTCGGTCGCACCCGCCCTCGGCCCGACCATCTCCGGCGTCATCCTCGAGCACTTCGAGTGGCGCTGGCTGTTCATCCTCGTGCTGCCCATCTCGCTCGCGGCGCTCATCATCGGCGCGCTCCGCATGCCGAACGTGGGCGAGCCCCGCAAGGCGCCCATCGACGCGCTCTCGGTGCTGCTCTCCCTCCTCGGCTTCGGCGGACTCGTCTACGGGCTCAGCGCCGTCGGCGAACTGGCGAGCGGCGGGTCCTCCGTGCCGCCGTGGATCCCGGTCGTCATCGGCGTCGTCTCGCTCGTGTGGTTCGTGCTCCGACAGCTCAGCCTCCAGCGGCGTGAGCGCGCGCTGCTCGACCTGCGCACGTTCCGCTCGCGGCCGTTCGCGTTCTCGGTGCTGCTGTTCGCCTGCGCGTCGCTCGCGCTGTTCGGCAGCCTCATCCTGCTGCCGATCTTCGTGCAGCGGGTGCTCGGACTCTCGGTGTTCGAAGCGGGCCTCTCGCTCCTGCCGGGCGGACTCGTCATGGGCCTGCTCGGGCCGATCGTCGGTCGGCTCGTCGACCGTCGCGGTGCGCGCCCGGTCCTCATCCCGGGCACGATCATCACCGCGATCGGCCTCTGGGGCATGGGTCTCTTCGGCGTCGGCACGCCGCTGTGGTTCGTCATCCTGACCCACGTGGTCATGAGCGTCGGCCTCGCAGCGACGTTCACGCCCCTGTTCACGGTCTCGCTCGGCTCGCTGCCGCACGAGCTCGCCTCGTACGGCAGCGCGATGATCGGCACCGTGCAGCAGGTCGCGGGCGCGGCGGGCACCGCGCTCTTCGTGACGATCATGACCCTGGTGTCGGTCGCGCACGCGGAATCCCCGACCGCGGTCGGCGCTGCCGCGCTCGCGTCGGGCACGCACGTCGCGTTCCTCATCGGCGGGGCCGTCGCGACGCTCGGCATCGTGGTGGCGCTGTTCGTGCGCGATCCCGCGCCGCAGGCGCAGCAGGTCCCGGTCGGGCACTGACCGGCACCGCTCCCGCACCGACACGGAACCCCGCCGGCTCTGACCGGCGGGGTTCCGTGCGTTCGCGGGTACCGGGAGCTGCTGCGTCGCCCGCGCGGGGTGTTCGCGCGATGCGTTCGGGAGAGGAGCTCCGCGGGTCTCCGGCGCTAGTTGTTCAGTCGGGGCCGTTCGCTCCGCCCTGCCTGTTGTGTTCCGCCGTGCCTGCTGTGTTCCGCCGGGCCGGTGGCGCTCCCGCGCTGTTCACTCAGCCGGATCTGAACGCTCAGCCGGATCCAAGGTGTCGAATTCGTCCGGCTGAGTGCTCAGATCCGACTGAGCGCACGGGTGAGAATCCTGCTGAGCGCACGGACTCGGCGGAGCACTCGAAGCCCCAGTCGTCTGGCTGCTTCCGCTCCGGATCCTGTCGAGTGAACGCGCGTACATGGAAAGCGGTCCTATTTCATGTACACGCGTTCACTCGACGGGGCGCGGGTGTACGGGTGCGCTGGGGCGCGAACGAGCCGGGCGCGGCTGGCGGAGCGGCGCTACGCCAGCGACTCGACGGTGCGGCGGAGCGCCTCGGCGAGCTGGCGCACCGCCGGGGGAGGCCCGCTCGCGGGGCCCTTCGCCGCCAGCAGGATCTCCCGCGCGAAGCGCGGATCCTCGAGCGGTCGGAGCGCGACGCCGGCCGGCGGATGCGCGGCCGCCAGCTTCGGCACGAGGCCGACGCCGAGCCCCGCGGCCACCATGCCGAGCACGACCGTGTAGTCGTCGGTGCGCAGCGCCACCTCCGCGGTGTGCCCGTCGGCGGTGAAGAGGTCCCGCACGATGTCGTCGATGGTGTCGCCCGGCGTCGCACCGAACACCCAGGCCTCCTCGTGGAGCGAACGCAGCGTCGGCAGGTCGATGCTCTCCCGCTGCGCGGCCGAGTGGTGCTCGGGGACCGCCAGCAGCAGCGGATCGCGGAGGATACGGGTCGTGTGCACCTCGGAACGGAACGGAAGACCGTAGCCGCTCGCCGTGTACACCAGGGCGGCATCGATCGTGTTCTGATTCACCTGCTCGACGAGCGGCGCCACCTCGGTGAGCACCGCATCGAGGTCGATGCCGAGCTCGGTCAGCCGGGCCGCGATCCCGGGCAGCAGGTGCGCGGCCGCGGTGGGGAAGGTTCCGAAGCGCAGCCGGGTCCGGCCGAGCTGGGCGAGTTCGCGCACGTCGGTCAGGGCGCGATCGGAGAGCGCGAGGATCTCGGATCCGCGCTCGAGCATGAGGGAGCCCGCGGCCGTGAGCGTGCTGCCGCGGGTGCTGCGCGAGGTGAGCGCCGTGCCGACGAGGTTGTCGAGGTTGCGCAGGTGGTAGTCGACGGTGGGCTGGCTCCAGCCGAGCCGCACCGCCGCCCGCGAGACGGAGCCCTCGGCCGCGACCGCGGACAGGGCCTGCAGCTGTCTGAGGTCGATCATGCGTGCCCCGCATTCTTTGGACGCTGACGGAGGAGATCCCCGTCCTTGCTCCAGAGTGTATATGGTTCGACTGAGCGGATTCCGGGGTTCCGCCGCCGCTCGAGCGGGAGCAGAGTTGAGAGATGCTGCGCAACGACGACATCACTCCCGCACCCACCTCCGCCTCCCGCGTCGAGACCGGTGCGAGCGAGCATCCGATCCGGGCGATCGCCCGGCTCGAGCGACAGCAGCACGCCCCCTACGTCGAGGCGGTGCAGCAGCACGCCGACGCCGCCCCGCTGCACGTCATGGTCCCCGGTCACGGCTGCGATCCCGTCGCGGGCGGCTCGCACCTCGCCGATATCTTCGGCGCCCGCACGGTCGAGCTCGACGTCCCGCTGATGCTCGACGGGATCGACCTCGGTCCCGGATCCCCGCTCGAGCAGGCCCGGGCACTCGCAGCCGAGGCGTGGGGCGCGAAGACCACCTGGTTCATGACCAACGGTGCCTCGCAGGCGAACCGCACGGCGGCGCTCGCGGTGCGCGGGCTCGGCGAGCGCGTGCTCGTGCAGCGCAGCTCGCACTCGAGCTTCAGCGACGGCGTGCTGCTCGGCGGGCTGATCCCGTCGTTCGTCGCGCCCAACGTCGACCACGAGAACGGCATCGCGCACGGACTCACCCCCGAGCTGCTCGAGACCGCGCTGCGCGAGGAGGCCGAGGCCGGTCGCGAGGTGTCGAGCGTCTATGTCGTCTCGCCGAGCTACTTCGGTTCGACCGCGGACGTCGCGGGCCTCGCCCGCGTCGCGCACGAGGCCGGCGCCGCACTGATCGTCGACGGCGCCTGGGGTGCGCACTTCGGCTTCCACGAGGACCTGCCCGATTCGCCGGCGCGCCTCGGCGCCGACCTCGTGATCTCGAGCACGCACAAGCTCGCCGGGTCCTTCACCCAGTCCGCCATGCTGCACCTGGGCGACACCGAGTTCGCGGAGCGGCTCGAGCCGCTCGTGGCCCGCGCCTACACGATGACCTCCTCGACCTCCGCGAGCGCTCTCCTCATGGGCTCGCTCGACGCATCCCGGCACGCGCTCGTGCAGGGGCACGACGAGATCACCCGCGCGGTCGCGGCCTCCGAGGACTTCCGCGCCCGCCTGCGCGCCGATGACCGCTTCTCGGTGGTCAGCGACGACTTCGGCGACTTCGGCGACATCGTGGCGATCGATCCGCTGCGCGTGCCGATCGACGTCTCGCAGCTCGGGCAGAGCGGCCACTGGGTCCGCAACCGGCTCATCGACGACCACGGGGTCTACTTCGAGATGTCGACCGCGACGGTGATCGTTGCGGTGATCGGCGCTCGTGCGGGGCTCGACGTCGATCGGCTCATGACCTCCCTCGACGCCGTCGCCCGCGAGGCCGAGGCGCTGCGCGCCGCCGGCGAGACCGCCGCGGTCGAGGCGTTCCCCGCGCTGCCCGAGGCGGGCACCCTGCGCATGCTGCCGCGCGCCGCGTTCTTCGGCGAGAGCGAGCTCGTCGCCGCCGAAGACGCGATCGGGCGCGTGTCGGCCGACACGCTCGCCGCCTACCCGCCCGGGATCCCGAACCTGGTGCCGGGCGAGGAGATCACCCCCGAGACCGTCGCGTTCCTGCAGGCCGTCGCGGCGTCTCCGACCGGGTACGTGCGCGGTGCCGCGGATCCCGAGGTGCGGAGCTTCCGCGTGGTGCGGGATCCGCTGACCGCCGCCCAGTCCTAGCACGGATCCGGGGCCGCTGAGCGCGGTCCCGGAGAGACGACGAAGGCGGTGCGATCCAAAATGGATCGCACCGCCTTCGTCGTCTGCGGGCTGCGGGGCCGTTCGGCTAGGCCCCGGTGAACTCGGGTCGGCGCTTCTCGACGAACGCCGCAGTGCCCTCGAGCATGTCGGGAGTGCCGAAGCGCGCGACGAAGGCCTCGCGCTCGATCGCGAGCCCGGCGTCGGTCGGGTGCGCCTGCGCGGCACGGACGGTGCGCTTGGCCGCGGCGACGGCGGTCGGCGATTGCCGGGCCGCGAGCGCGATGATCTCGCGGGCCGCCGCGAGCAGCGCGTCCTGATCCTCGAGCACGCGTGAGACCAGGCCGAGGCGCTCGGCCTCCGCGGCGGAGATGCGTCGGCCGGTCAGGATGAGTTCGCGGGCGGCGGCGATGCCGACGTACTGCTGCAGGCGGACGCAGCCGCCGAAGCCGGGGATGAGGCCGAGCGCGACCTCGGGCTGCCCGAAGGCCGCGTTCTCGGAGGCGAGGATCACGTCGCAGGCCATGGCGAGCTCGCACCCGCCGCCCAGGGCGAAGCCGTTGACGGCGGCGACCACGGGCACGGGCAGGGTCTCGAGCCAGCTCGTGAGCTCCTGCGCTTCGGCGGTGTAGGCGTCGGCCTGCTCAGCGGTCATCTCGCGCATCCGCGCGATGTCGGCACCCGCGACGAAGGCCTTCGGACCCGCGCCGGTGATGACGACGCCGCGGACCGACCAGTCGGGATCCGTGCCTGCGCCGATGCCGTCGCGCA
This sequence comes from Leucobacter iarius, assembly GCF_039530105.1. NCBI lineage: Bacteria > Bacillati > Actinomycetota > Actinomycetes > Micrococcales > Microbacteriaceae > Leucobacter > Leucobacter iarius. The sequence goes on from NZ_BAAAOB010000001.1 coordinate 1,551,936, forward strand.
GGATGCCGACGACCTCGCGCAGCTCGGCGATCACCTCGGGGGAGAGCGCGTTCAGGACCTCCGGCCGAGTGATGGTGATCGTGAGGATCGCCTCGCGCACGTCGAGCGCGAGCGTGCGGCGGTCGAGGGCGGCGAGGCGATCCGCGACGGTCATCGCTTCGGCTTCTCGAAGAGGTTGCCGACCAGGGTCGAGGTGATCAGCACGACGGCGAGCAGCACGACGCCGACGATCAGGATCGGGACGACCTGCAGCGGCTCGCCCGCGTGGGAGAAGTTGTCGTGCGCCTCGTCGCCGTGGGCGAACGCCGGGACCGCCACGAACACGGACATGAGCGCGGTGGTCACCGCGGCTGCGATGCGGGTACGGATCTTCACTTCGGTCTCCTCGCAGGATCGGTGCGGCTGCCGCCGCGGACCCCTCTATTCTGCCGCTCCTGAGCGTTTCCCGCGAACCGGCGCGACGGCGGCCGCGGGAAGCGGCGGCCGCACGGCGATCCCGCAGCCCGGACGCGACCTCGGATCGTTAGCATCGACAGCATGACCACTGATCAGACCGCTCCGCGCCCGAACCGTCCGCAGACCGAGATCGACCGCATCGCCGAGCGCTGGGTCGACGACGTCGTCGCCCTCGACCCGATCACCGGAACGTATCTCGGCCGGTCCGGGTCCAATCGCCTGCTGCCCGACTTCTCGCCCGCGGGAGCGGACGCGGTCGCGACGGCGCAGCGCGCCGTCCTCGCCGCGGTGGAGGCCCAGACTCCGGTCGACGCCGTCGATGCGGTGACCCGCGCCGACCTGGCGTCCGAACTGCGGCTCTCGCTCGCCCAGCACGAGGCCGGCGAGGCCCTGCGCGATCTCAACGTCATCGAGTCGCCGGCGCAGCAGGTGCGCGACAGCTTCGATCTGATGCCGAGCGAGAGCGAGTCCGACTGGGCCGATCTCGCCGAACGCATGCGCGCGGTTCCCGCGGCGCTCGCCGGATACCGCGAATCCCTCGACCTCGGCGCCGAGCGCGGGCTCGTCCCCGCCCGTCGCCAGGTGCTCGAGGTCGCGGCGCAGCTGCGCCGCACCGCGGGCGTCGAGGGATCCGCCGAGGGATTCTTCCAGGCGATCGCCGCCCGCGGCGCTGCTGCGGGCGGCGCGGTGCCCACCTCGCTCGCGCAGGAGCTCTCGGAGGCGGCGTCGCTCGCCGGCCGCGCGTACGCCGACCTCGCCGATGCGCTCGAGGGCGACCTGGCCCCGCGCGCGTCCGAGACCGACGGCTTCGGGCGCGAGCGGTACGCGCTCGCCTCCGAGCGCTTCGTCGGGGCGTCGGTGGATCTCGACGAGACCTACGAGTGGGGCATCGAGGAGCTCGCGCGCATGCGCGACGAGCAGGAGCGCATCGCCGCCGAGATCGTCGGAGGCTCGGTGCGACCCGGCATCGTGGCCGAGGCGATCGCGAAGCTCGACGCCGACCCCTCGCGCAAGCTCCACGGCACCGACGCGCTGCAGCGGTGGATGCAGGAGACCAGCGATCGCGCCGTCGCCGAGCTCGGCGCGACGCACTTCGACATCCCCGCCGAGATCCGGACCCTCGAGTGCCGCATCGCGCCCACGCAGGAGGGCGGCATCTACTACACCGGCCCCAGCGACGACCTCTCGCGTCCCGGCCGCATGTGGTGGTCCGTGCCCGAGGGCGTCACCGAGTTCGACACCTGGCGCGAGCTGACCACCGTCTACCACGAGGGAGTTCCCGGCCACCACCTGCAGATCGCGCAGGCGGTCGTGAACCGCGGTCTGCTGAACGGTTGGCGGCGCCAGCTCGCCGGCACCTCCGGTCACGCCGAAGGGTGGGCGCTCTACGCGGAGCGCCTCATGGAGCAGCTCGGCTACCTCGACGATCCCGCAGACCGTTTCGGCATGCTCGACGGGCAGCGCATGCGCGCGGCCCGCGTGGTGCTCGACATCGGCGTGCACCTCGGCAAGCAGCGCCCCGACGGGCAGGGTGCCTGGACCGCGGAGTACGCGTTCGAGTTCATGGGCGAGAACGTCAACATGAACGACGGCTTCGTGAAGTTCGAGGTGAACCGCTACCTCGGCTGGGCGGGCCAGGCCCCGTCCTACAAGATCGGTCAGCGCATCTGGGAGGAGCAGCGCGACGAGTACGCGGCGCGGGAGCGCGAGGCCGGCCGCGAGTTCGACATCCGCGACTTCCACCGCGACGCGCTCGAGCTCGGCGTGATCCGCCTCGACACCATGCAGCGGACCCTGCGCGGCGAGCTGTGAGCGAGGCCTCGGCCCTGCCTTGCCCCTGCGGGCGGGGCCAGAGGTACGCCGAGTGCTGCGAACCGTTGCACGCGGGGGAGCCCGCGCCGACCGCGGAGCGGCTGATGCGGTCCCGCTACAGCGCCTTCGCGCTCGGCCTGGGGGCGTACCTGCTCGACTCCTGGCACCCGAGCACGCGACCGGAGTCGCTGGAACTCGATCCCGAGGTGGAGTGGCGCCGACTGCTCGTCGAGACGACCGAGCGCGGCGGTCCCTTCGACCGTGAGGGCTTCGTCGTCTTCACCGCGATCGGACGCACGCCCGAGGGGCGCTTCGAGCAGCGCGAGCGCAGCCGGTTCCTCAGGGATCGCGACGGTCTCGCCGCGACGGCCCCGGAGCGCTGGCGCTACGTCGACGGGGATCCGCTCGACGCGTCCTGACGCGGGGCCTGCCGTAGACTGGACCGGTGGACGCAGCGAAGAAGCACACCAGTTCTCCGCTCGATGACGTCGACCGCGAGATCATCGACCAGCTCCGGGTCGACGGTCGCATGTCCTTCGCGGAGATCGGGCGAAGAATCGGCTTCTCCGAACCGACCGTCCGGCAGCGGTACAACCGACTGGTCTCACTCGGTTTCATCTACGTCGCGGGCATGTACGACGAGACGAAGATCGGCGGCATCGCCGCTCACGTCGGCATCCGGGTCGCTGAGGTGCCCGTCGCCCGCGTCGCCGAGCAGCTCGCCGAGCACCCGAACGTGAAGTACGTCGCCTGCACGCTCGGCTACTACGACATAATTCTCGATCTCGTCGCACCCGACGCCAGGGGCCTCGGCAAGATCGTCCTGCAGGACCTCCGCCGCATCAGGGGGATCTCCGACCTCGAAACGCTGACGGTGCTCGAGGTGCGCAAGGACGACTACCTGTGGCAGGGATTCCGTGAACCGTCGCCGCTCTCGGTTCAAGCCTCGAAGCTCAGCGGTTCGGGTCGCTGACGCTCGGCCCGGAGGTGCCGCGCAGGCCCTGTCGCGTGTAGTCCTTCGCGAGCGAGGTGACGATGATCGGCTGGATTGCCGCGACGCCGGGGTGCCGCCGGATCTCGTCGAGCAGATCGATCAGCTGCTGCTGATCTCGGCAGGTCGCTTCCAGATAGAGATCGTGGGAGCCGGCCACGAGGGCGACGTGGTTGATCTGCCGGATGCCGACCAGACCGTCGGCGACGGCGAGCGGCGTGAGGTTGCGCACCCGCAGGAGAAGACGGACCACCTGGTGCCCGAGCAGCAGGGCGTTGCAGAGCGCGACGATCATCACGACGTCGTCCTCCTGCAGCTTCGCGAGACGCGCACGCACCGTCGACTGCGATACGCCCAGGTCCTCGGCGAGCGCCGCGAAGGTGCGCCGTCCGTCCCGCGCGAGCAGCTCGATGAGCCGCCGATCGAGATCGTCAATCATGTCGCGCCCCGCCTTCCCCGTATCGAGAGTATCGGTCGGGGGAAGGCGGCGCGCGTCGTCGTTCATGCCCGCGGTTCGAGAGCTCGGACGGCGGTCACGAGCTCCGCGTTGTCCCTGGGAAGCGTGCCGTCGGGCAGCAGCACACCGTCTTCGAAGCCGATCCGGGTCTCGCACCCGTCCTCGATCGCGGCCCGCACCACCGGCCAGACCGTCTCGTCGTAGCCGTGGTAGAGGATCGGCGCGGTGACTCCGGCTGCTCTCAGCGCCGCAGCGATCTCGCGGCACTGGGCGACGGCGAGATCGGGGTCCTCGGTCTCCGGCTCGATGAGGACGCGCACGTTCCGGTGCAGCGAGGACGAGGCGAGGAGCGCCGGGACATCCTCCATCGACCACACCGCCGATTCGAGCACCATGCCGCGCTCGAGCACGAGCTCGGCGGCTTCGGCGGCACCCTCCTCGCAGAATGCGACCGAGGCGAAGTCGGGCAGCGCGTCGGCCGGCCATTCGCTCAGGTGACGCATCCGCTCGGAGTGGGAGGAGACGGTCCACAGCCCCGTGGTGGTCCCGACCACGATCCGAGGATCTGCGGCGCGCATCGCGCGCACCCAGGCCCCGACGTGGTCGGGCCTGATCGTCTGCTCGCCGGTCTCGGTGATCACATGGGCGTGGACGACGTCGGCGCCCGCGGCGATCACTGCAGCGCTGTCCTCGACGATGGCGGCGAGCGTGCGCGGTACCGCCGGATGCTCGGAGGTGGGACGTCCGCCGTTGATCGCGGCTTTCAGAAGCATCGTGGTGAGGCCTTTCTCTGGTGTGGTGCGCGCTCGATCATCGCCGAGCCGGTCGGCGGTGATCGAGCGCGCGCTGGGGTCGGGGCGTTCGCCCCGGCTACTGCGGGGTGGTGCTGCTGAGCAGCTGGGCGACGGTCGAGCTCGCCCCGGTGAGGGCTCCGAGCGGAGCCCCTGTGCGGAGCTCGGCGATGAGGTCCGGCTCCTCCGCATCGTCGGCGAGCGCGAGATCGACGAGACGTTCGGCGACCTCGACGGGCACGGCGAGGACGCCGTTGGCATCGGCGAGCACGAGGTCGCCGGGACGGACCACCGCTCCGCCGCAGGTGATCGGGATGTTCACTCCTCCCGCGTCGATTCCGTGCAGCTTGGTGGTGAGCATGCTCGTCCCGCGCGCGTGCACGGCCAGGCCGAGCTCGGTGATCTCGTCGGTGTCGGTCATCACTCCGTCGATCACGGCACCGGCCGCCCCGCGCGCGACGAGCTGGGCCGCGACGACCTCTCCGAGGGGCGCGTGCCGACGGTCGCCTCCCGTGTCGAGCACGAGCACCTGCCCGGTGCCGATCAGACCCGCCGCATGATGCAGCGCGGTCGAGTCGGTCGCCGTGGTGCGGACGGTGAACGCGGTGCCGATGATCCGGGCGGGTCCGGCGACGATCCGACGGATGTCCGGGTCGACGAATCCCTCTTCGAGGTAGTGCCCGAGCGTGGGAAAGCTCAGCCGTTCGAGCTTGGCGCGGAGCTCGGGGGAGAGCGAAGCGGGGGCTTCGCCTGCGTGGAAGAACATTGCTGGCTCCTGTCTAGTGCAGTTCGTAGTCGAGTGCGATGCGGCGGTTCTCGAGGGCCGGGAGCATTGCGCGCGCCCGTTCGGTGCGCTCGGCGTCCAGCTCGCTCACGATGAGCCCTTCGTCGTGCGCGTTCAGACCTGCGACGACGACCCCGAGCGGATCGATGATGCGGCTCAGCCCGGCCGAATCAGGACCGACGGTCGCCGAGGCGAGCAGCCAGCTCACGTTCTCAATCGCCCTGGCCTGCGTGAGCACCGCCCAGTGCTCCTCCTTGCCCTTGCCCGATACCCAGGCGGCCGAGAGCGCGATGGCGTCGACGCCGCGATCCGCCAGGCTCCGGAAGAGCTCGGGGAACCGCACGTCGTAGCAGTTCGCGAGGCCGATGCGGAGTCCGTCGATCTCGATCACCGGTGGGAGCGCATCGCCGCGGGTCACGTATGCCGATTCCTGGTAGGCAAAGGCATCGTAGGTATGCACCTTGTGGTATCTGGCGAGCTCGGTGCCGTCCGCTGCGATCGCGAGCACGGTGTTGAACGGGGCCCCGTCGGGGTTCGGCTCGTATCCTGCGGCGATGACGGCGATGCCGTGCTCTTCGGCGAGGGAACGAATCCTTGCCTCGAAGCGCGGCCAGACCGTTGGGAGCAGATCGCGGAACTGCGGTTTGATGGAGTCGTCCGCGAGGAGCATCGCTTCCTCCGGGAAGACGACGAGTCGAGCCCCGCGGACCGCAGCCTCGGCGGTCAATCGGGCGATGGTGGTGAGGTTGTGATCCGGATCGATGCCCGGGGAGGTCTGCGCGACGGCGACTCTCATAGGACGCCCCTTTCTGGGAACGCGGGTGAAGAAACGATGGGGGAGAAGCGCTGGGCTCAGCGGGTCACGATGCGGGCATCCTGGGGCCGCCAGGACAGCCTGAGCGATTCCCCGGCCGTGAGACCGGGGAGATCCCGCTCCTTGACCAGGCTCGAGATGGATGCCTTGATGACCTGGGTACCCACGCGCAGGTGCGCATGCCACTCCTCGCCGAGGAAGGTGAGCGTCTCGACGACGCCCATGAGCCCGTCGCCGTCGCGGCGCACCTCTATCCGTTCGGGACGCACCAGCATCGTGCCGGCGGCTTCGCGCTCGATCTGCTCGGCGCGGATGCCTCGCGCGGCGCCCACGCCGTCGACCTGCACGACGACGGCTTCACCGGCCGGGCCGGCGGTCACCGAGACGTCGAGCAGATTGCAGCTGCCGATGAACCCGGCGACGAAACGGGTGTCCGGCCGGTTGTAGATGTCCTCCGGAGGGGCTACCTGCTGCACGACTCCGTCGCTCATCACCGCGATCCGGTCGGACATGGTGAGCGCCTCCTCCTGGTCGTGGGTCACGTAGATGAACGTGATCCCGACCTCGCGCTGCATCCGCTTCAGCTCGATCTGCATCTCCTTGCGGAGCTGCTGGTCGAGGGCGCCGAGCGGTTCGTCGAGGAGCACCACCCGGGGACCGGAGACCACCGCTCGGGCGAGGGCGACGCGCTGCCGCTGCCCTCCCGAGAGCTGATCGGGCTTCCGGTCCCCGAGGTGTCCGAGCCGGACCAGCTCGAGCGCCTCCTGTGCGCGCCGGTTCGCCTCGGCCTTGGCGACGCGGCGCACGCGGAGTTCGAACGCGACGTTCTCGAAGACGGTGAGATGGGGGAACAGCGCGTAGCTCTGGAAGAGCATGTTGAGGTCCCGGTTCCGCGTCGGCACGTTCGTGACGTCCGCGCCGCCGAGGTGCACTCGCCCGCTGCTCGGCGTCTCGAACCCCGTGATCATGCGCATCAGCGTGGTCTTCCCGCACCCCGATGGGCCGAGGATAGAGAAGAACTCGTTCTCCCGGATTTCGAGGTCGAGCGGATGGACGGCGAGGTGCTCGCCGAATCGCTTGGAGATGCCGTGGATCTCGACGGCCGGTGCCGCGGTGTTCGTGGTCTGCGTGTTCATGATCCCAATCGCTGTTCGAGGAGAGTCGGTCAGGACGCCTTGACCCGGGTCCAGCCGTCCTGGTAGAACTTCATCGACTTGCCCGGGTCGGTGATGAAGTCGGCCTTCGCGATCTGCTCGTCGGATGCGTAGACCGCTGCGTTACTGAGCAGGCCCTTGTCGGTGACGTGCTCCTGTGCGGCGCTGTTCGCGCTCGCGAGACCGCCGTCGTTGGTCGCCATCGCGGCGACGTCGGGACGCAACAGGAAGTTGATGAACGCATAGGCTGCGTCCTGGTGCGGGGCGCCCTTCGCGATGGCCAGGCCGTCGACCCAGAGGCTGCCGCCCTCTTCGGGGAGCACGTAGTGGACGTCGGAGTTCTTCTCGACGATCTTCGCCGTGCTGGTGCCGCCCCAGGCCTCGGAGATGCAGACGTCGCCGTTCGCGACGAGCTCGCCGTAGTTCGTGGAGTTGTACCCCGAGAGCAGCGGCTTCTGGGCGATGAGCGATTCGGTGGCCTTGGCGATCTCGCTCTCCTTGGTGCTGTTCGCCGGATAGCCGTTCACCTGCAGGCCGGCGATGTACGCAGCGAGCATGTTGTCGAGCATGTTGACCTTGCCCTTCCACTTCGGATCGAAGAGCGACTTCCAGCTGGTGATCTCCTCACCGCCGGTGCACTTCGAGTTGTAGAGCAGTCCGGTGGTGCCCCACACCCACGGGACGGAGTGCTTGAGCCCCTCGTCGTAGCTCGGGTTGCGGAACTTCTCGGCGATCTTGTCGAGGCCTTCGATCTTCGACTTGTCGAGCGGCTCGATGAGATCCTGGCCGACGAGCTGCTGGACCGCGTACTGGCTCGGCTCGATGACGTCGTAGCCGGAGCTCCCGGCAGCGAGCTTGGAGATCATGGTCTCGTTGCTGTCGAAGCTGTCGACGTTGACCTTGATTCCGGTCTCTTTGGTGAACCGGTCGATGACCGGCTGCGGGATCTCATCGGCCCAGGCGTAGAGGTTGAGTTCCTTCGAACCGCTCCCGCCGGAATCCGAGGTGCCGGAGCAGGAGGTGAGCGCCAGTGCGGCGACGATGCCGACGGAGGCGATGGCGAACTTCTTCATGAAGCGTCCTTTCGTGGGGTGCGGGAGCCGGCGCGGTCGCGCCGACCGACTAGTTGGAGCGAGAGTCGACGAGGATCCTGCGCATCTGAGTGACTCCGACGAGGAGCACGATCACGAGCGTGAGCAGGATCAGGAGCGCACCGAGTGCGTTGATGCTGGGAGTCAGTCCCGTCTTCAGGCTCGAGTAGATCTTCAGCGGGAGCGTCGTCGATCCGACTCCGCTGAGGAAGGTCGACATGACGATGTTGCTGAAGGATGTGGTGAAGCTGAGCAGCCAGGCGGCGACGACCGCGGGCCTGAGGAGCGGGAAGTAGACCCGCGTGAAGGTCTGCCACGGTGTGCAGCCGAGGTCGGTCGCGGCCTCGGGCAGGCTCGGATCGAGCATCGCCGCCGAGCTCATCAGGACGAGCGTGGCGAGCGGGAGGGACACGACCAGATGGCCCAGCACCAGCGTCGCGATACCGAGCGGCACCTTCGCGCTGCTGAACACGCTCAGGAGTGCGACTCCGAGCACGATCTCCGGCACGATCAGCGGCAGTGCGATGAGCGCCAGCAACGCGCCCTTGCCTCGGCCGCGGTAGCGGGCCATCCCGAGCGCGAACATGATGCCGATGGCCGAAGCGACGGTCGCGGTGATGACCGCGACGATCGCGCTGGTGCGCAGCGTCTGCATGAGGGCGCCGTCCTGGAACAGGTCGACGTACCACTGCAGGGTGAGACCGTCGAAGCGCGTGTTCGTTCCCGCAGCGTTGAAGGAGTAGATGATCACCGCCGCGATCGGCAGGTAGAGGAAGATGAATACGGCCCGGGCGATGCCGTTCACGATGCGGTCCACGGTCAGGCCTCCGGCTTCTTCGGGGAAGGACGGCGCAGCAGCAGTCCGATGAGCGCCATCGAGAGCAGCATCAGTACGAGTAGAACCATCGAGACGGCGGCCCCCATCGGCTGATTGCGGAACTCGGTGTAGAGCGTGACGATCAGGTTGCCGACCAGCGGATCCTTGCCGCCGCCGAGCAGCACGGGGATCACGAACACGCCCATGGTCGGGATGAAGGTGAGCAGCGCGGCACCGAGGATGCCCGGCCGGCTGAGGGGGAGGATCACACGGCGGTGGACGCCCCACCAGCCGCAGCCCAGGTCGGTGGCCGCTTCCTTGAGCGATCCATCGATCGATCGCATCGATGCGTAGATCGGGAAGATCGCGGTGGGGAGGAACGAGTAGAGCAGACCGAGGACCACCGCGACGTTGCTCGGGATCAGCGAGAAGCCGCTGAGTCCGAAGATGCCGAGCACGCCGGCGACCGGTCCTCCCGATCCGAGGATCGTGATCCACGCGAAGGTGCGGACGAGGAAGTCGGTCCAGAACGGAATGATGACGAGGAGCAGGAGCAGGCCCTGGCGGTTCGCGGGCCTCGACACGATGTAGTAGGAGGTCAAATAGGCCACGACGAGGCAGACGACGGTGTTCAGCACGCCGAGTCCGAGCGAGTAGAGCAGCGTCTTCGAGTAGACGGGATCGAGGAGCTTGGCGTAGTTGTCGAGGGTGAGGCCTCCGGTGACGCCGCCGTAGTCGTCGGCGACGGCGAAGCTGTTGCGCGCCACGATGAAGAGCGGCAGCACACCCAGCAGCACAACCGAGGCGATGCCGGGAACGAGGAGCAGGAGGGCGCCGCGCTTCGGCTTCTCCCTGCGCCCCAGGTGGATCATCCGGGTCGTCGATGTCACGTTGCTCCTTCGCAATCGCGGTCGGTGGGGGACCTCTCCATCTTGGAGGGCACGAGGGGGCGCCCGCTTCAGATCGGATCGCGGAATCCGTGGTTCTCGGCGTCGATACCCACGGAGTTCGCGTTCCGGGGTTGGGAACGACGAAGCCGGCGGCGTCCATCGGACGCCGCCGGCTTCGAATGTCGAGGTGGAGGCGCTTCGCGCCATTCCCTCGGATGGCCGACCGTTCGAACGGTCGGCCGGGGTGGGCCGTTACAGCCCGCTGGGCCGCTGGGCCCGGCGCGAGCCCTGCTGACGCTGGCGCGGTGCGGGGGCCTGACCGCCGCCCGTGCTGGTCGAGTAGACCGACGTGGAGCCGCCCTGGCGCGATGCGCCCGAGCCGCCACCGTTCGACGATCCCGATCCGCCGCGGCCGCGGCCGCCGTTTCCGCCGTTGCCGCCGCGACGGCCGCGCGATCCCGCGCCGCCCTCGCTCGAACCCGAACGCCCGTTCGCGGCACCGGCGGTGCCGGCCCCGCCCTCGGCGCCGGCGCCGCGTCCGCGGCCGCCGCGCGAGCGCTTGCGCTTCGCGTTGGCGCCCTGGGACTTGCCCTCGCCCGACGGGGCATGACCGGCGGCGCGCTGCTGCTCCGCCTGCGCGGCGGCCCGGCGACGCTCGGTCTCCTTCGGATCGATGCGCGGGGCGACCTCGCCGATGAGCGACAGCACCTCGGGATCGATGTTCGATGCCATCGGGTTCACCGGCTTCGGGGTCACCCGGATCTTGGCCGCGCGCATGATCTGGCGCATCTCACCCCGCTGCTCGGGCAGCACGAGGGTGACGACGTCGCCCTCGTTGCCGGCGCGCGCGGTGCGGCCGGAACGGTGCAGGTACGCCTTGTGCTCGACGGGCGGATCGACGTGGACGACGAGCTCCACACCGTCGACGTGCACGCCGCGCGCCGCGACGTCGGTCGCGACGAGGACTTTGGCCGCGCCGCTCACGAACTCGGCGAGGTTGCGGTCCCGGGCGTTCTGCGACAGGTTGCCCTGCAGCTCGACGGCGGGGATGCCGCGCGCGGTGAGCTGCTTCGCGAGCTTCTTCGCCTGGTGCTTCATGCGCGTGAAGAAGATGCGTCGCGCGGTGCCCGAGGCGAGCGCCTCGATGAGGGCTTCCTTCTGATCCTTGCCGGCGACCTCGAACACGTGGTGCGTGAGCTGGGGCACGGGGGACTCCGCCGCGTCGACGGAGTGCAGGATCGGATCGTGCAGGTACTTCTTCACGATGTTGTCGACCCCGTTGTCGAGGGTCGCGCTGAAGAGCAGGCGCTGCCCCTGCTTGGGGGTCTTGTTGAGGATCCGCGTGACGACGGGCAGGAAGCCCATGTCGGCCATGTGGTCGGCCTCGTCGAGCACCGTGATCTCGACGCCGCCGAGATCGACGAGGCCCTGCTTCATGAGGTCGTCGAGGCGACCGGGGGCTGCGACGACGATGTCGACGCCGGCCTCCAGAGCGGCCTCCTGGCGTCGCTGGGGGATCCCGCCGAAGATCGTGGTGACCTTGACGCCGACGGGGTCGGCGAGCATCTTGACGGTCTCGGCGATCTGCGTGACGAGCTCGCGGGTGGGGGCGAGCACGATGGCGCGCGGGCGGCTCGGCTTGCGCTTCTTCGCGGCATCATCGGCGAGGTTCGCGACGAGCGGGATGCCGAACGCGATGGTCTTGCCCGAACCCGTGCGGCCGCGGCCGAGCACGTCGCGGCCCGCGAGCGTGTCGGGGAGCGTGTCGCGCTGGATGGGGAAGGGGGTGGTCTTGCCGTTCTTGTCGAGCGCGTGCGCGATGGGGGCGGGCACGCCGAGGTCGATGAACGAGGGAGTGGTCTGGTCGGTGGTCACGTGAGCGAGTGCTGCTTTCGTGTCGGTCCGGCGCGCGTCCGCAGGATCCGTGATCGGATCGAGTCGCTGGGCGTGGCCGAGTCGGCGAGTGCGCGGGTTCGCGCATCCGTTCGCCGCGGAAGAGTCGGTCGGCCCTGGCGCATTCGCGATGCGCGAGCTCTGAAATTCAGCGACGTGGGGCCCGCCGATGCTGGGATCGGCGCAACCTCTTCGCTCAGTCTACCCGACGTGCCCGAGAGCGGCCCGAGGGGCGCTCCCGGGCATCGGTTCAGCTCGTGAGCTTGCCCAGGAGGTCGGCACCCGGGTCGGTCGTGGACCCGGCGCCGGAACCGCGCGTGACCGATCCCGCCGCATCGCCCCGAGATCCGTTCGCCACCGCGCGCTGCGAAGCGACGACGGCGTCCTCGATGACGGACTCGCCGCGCTCGAGCGCCTGGATGTTGCGCGCGCGCAGGGCCCGGCCCGCGCGATCCGCTTCGACGATGGCGGCGCACTGCGCCTTCACCGAGTCGATCACGGCCCAGATGGTCTCCTCGGTGATGACGGGCATCTGGGAGGCGTTCGCGACCGCCTCGACCGACTTCGCGGTCTCGGCGAACGCGCCCTGGATGAGCTTGTTGGTGCCCTTCTGGATCGAGGCGCCCATCTCGGCGCCCTCGCGGGCGAACGCCGCCTGCTGCCAGAGGGCGAGCGACTGACGTGCGGAGGGGAGGCCCATGGTGCGGAACGTCGCGAGCCGGCGGCGCAGCGCGAAGGTCGTGACGACCAGGTTGCGGGTCGCGGGGGCGTGGGCGAAGCCGAGGAAGAACTGCGAGCGCCAGTCGGCCCAGGTCTTCTCGGTCTCCGAGAGCACGAGCGAGAGGTTGCTCTGGATCTCGCGCAGCTCGCTCACCGAGATGGCCTTGCCCTGGTAGGTCGTCGACTCGGTGCCGGCGGTCTCGGCCATCCGGAGCGCGGTATCGGCCTCGTCGAACTCGGTGCGGAGCACCTCGATGACCTGCTCGAGCGCGGCGAGCACCGCGACCACGTCGTCCATGTGCTCGAGGGTCTGCGCGTGGAGCAGCTGGCCGCGGGCGATGTTGTCGGCGAGCGCGTTCTCCATCTCCTGCAGCTTGACCTCGGCGAGGTCGATCTTGTCGGAGATCGGCTTCGACTCGCGGATCATGGTGCTGAGGGTGTACTTGCCCTTCTTGAACCAGCCGACGATCGCGTTCGCCGCGTCCTCGAGCTTCTGCGAGCGCCACTTCTTCTCGAAGCCGTCCATGGTGCGGAGCATGTCGTTGACGATGGCATCGGCCTCGGGCACGCGGATGTTGCGCTGGGCGTCGAGCAGCTGCACGGAGGCGCTGTTCAGCTTCTGCATTACCGGCCCGCCGAAGGTGACGATCTGGTTCACGTCGGCGACGAACTTCTGCGCGAGCGCCGGTGCGCCGCGCTGCAGGTCGGCGAGCTGCTGCTCGGTGAGCAGGCTGCGGAACTTGAACACCGCGTCGGCGGGCGTCTTCGCCGCGGACTCGATGTCGCTCGCGGGCGCTTCGGCGACGGCGGCCTCGAGGGCGGATCCGGGTACCTCGGCGGCGCGGGTGTCAGCGGGCTCGAGCAGCTGCGCGAAGTCGACGGAGATGGTGGGTTCGGTGCCGGTGGAATCGGTCATGTCGGGTCCTTAGCTCTGCGGGTTGCTCGGATCGCGATCGCTGTACACGTCGGACAGCTTCGCATCGTTGACGGCCTTGATGAGGGAGTCGAGGGCGACCTTGAATTCGAGGTCGCGCGACTCGTTGACCTGCCGGATGTTCTCGACGGCCTGCTGGTCGACGGAATCGACGGCGCGCTGCACCTCGCCCAGCCGGTCCTGCGGGTTGCTCCAGTACTGCGGGTTGCGCTGCACGTCGCCGTAGTAGTCGTCGGCGAGCGCCTTCGAGAGCTTGGAGAGGGTGTCTCGGTACTGGACGAGCAGCAGCCGGAGCTGCTGGTCCGTTCCTCGGCTGCGCACCCGGACGAACAGCTCGGAAAGGTGCTCGGACAGCCCGTTCAGACGGGGACCGAGCTCGGGATATGCCCCCGCCAGACGGCGGATCTCGTCGATCGCATCGCGGACGAACTCGCCGTTCTCGCCGTGCAGGGCGGCTTCGAGCTGCTTCTCGAGCTTGCGCGAGGCTCCGACCGCGCGCTTCGCGTTGCGGGAGCGGCGGATCAGCAGCGTCGTGACCGCCGCGCCGACCGCCACCAGGATCAGGACGCCGGCGCCCACAATCCAGGGGGCTCCGCCATCGCCCTGGCCGCCGGAGGGCGCGGGGCCCGCGGAGACGAGCGTGCTCGCGATGTTGGCGACGGCCTCGCCGCCGTCGGGCAGATTCTGCGAGTTCAGCTCGGTCGCGATCTTGTTCGCGTCCCCGTTCGAGGCGACCCCGAAACGGTCCTTCGCGCGGTCCTCGATGACGACGACCGTCTGGGCGCCGGTCGCGGCCTTGAACTCGTTCGCGACGGTCCCGGAGGAGACGCTCTGGGCCTGATCCGGGGCGGGGATCACCAGGACCCGCGCGCCGCTCGGCAGCACCGAGGCCAGCGAATCCGGGTCCGATATTGACGCGCCGTCGACCAGGCAGACGGGCCGGTCGCCGCAGACCTGGATGATCTGTTCGATTGTGCTCACCGTGACCGCCTAGAAGTTGTTCATCACCGACTGGAAGGTCTCGGTGATCTTCGTCGGGTCGCTCGCGTCGAACACCTGCCCGCCGGAGGCCTTCGCGAGCCGCTCGAGCGAGGATTTGTCGGCCGCGTTCGAGTAGGCGATGGCGAAGATCCGCACCGGCTTGCGGTTGCCGCCCTCCTTCTGATCCGCGTTGATGCGCTGGATCAGGGAGTTCAGCGTGGTGCTCGAATCGGTGTCCTCGCCGTCGGAGAGCACGACGATCGCGTTGATCCGGCCCTCCTCCGCGTGCTGCTTCATGTAGTCGTAGGCCGACGACAGGGCGTCGTACAGGGGAGTGCCCGCGCGCTGGCTCTGCGCGAGTTCGTCGATCTCCTTCTTCAGGCCTTCCTTGTCGCCGCCGAGCGGGCCGAACGGGCGCACGACGGCGACGCCGGGCACATTCTTCCCGTCGAACTTGGACTCGAGGCCCGTGGTGAACGCCCAGACGCCGATCTCGTCGGTGGGGCGCACCTGGCCGAGCGTCGTGGTCGAGCCGGCGAGCGCGCCGTCGAGGCGGGTCTTGCCCCCGCCGATGCTCTCGTCCATCGAGCCCGAGATATCGATCAGCTGCAGGATCGCCGACGGCTTGCGGATCGCGGTCCACTGGTCGAGCGCGGCCGAGACAACCTCGGGTGCGGGCTGGGGGAGCGTGATCGCCGGGCGCTTCGGATCGATGCCGACCTTGTCGTTCAGGTACTGGCTGACGTCGACCGAATCGTCGAGCGGGCGGAAGCCGTACTTCGGCAGCAGCTTCTGCGCCTCGGGCGTGTGCAGGAACTTCACGAACGCCTGCGAGGCGCTCTTCTGCTCGGGCGTCACCCAGGCGGCGTTCAGCACGACCGCCGGATTGTCGCTCCACATCGATCCCTCGGCGGGGTACACCGCGACGAGCTTCTCGGACGGCGGCGTGAGGGTCTCGCCGGGCTGGACGGTGTGCGAGTCGGGGTTGCCGATGTTGTAGTTGTAGAGCGAGGTCTCCTCCAGCGCGATCGCGCTGACGTAGGAAGAACCCTTGCCCGAAGTCTTGTCGGCGAGGTTCTGCAGCACCTTGCCCGTGGTGTCGCCGTAGTGGATCGCGCCCGACTCGAAGGCCTTGTTGAACGCTTCGGCCTTCTGCACATCGGCCGTGGTCAGATCCTTCGCCTTGCCGGCGGCCGCATAGCTCTGCATCAGGAGCATCGAGAGACCGGTGGTCGAGGTGTTGGGGTTGGTCTTCGCGATCTTGAAGGAGCCCCAGATCGACTTGCCGAGGGCGCCCCAGCCCTCGGGGTTCTCGATGAGCCCCTTGATCTGGGCGATGCTGACGGGCTTGGCCGGGTAGTCGAGCGCTCGCGCCATCGACTCGGGGACCCCGAACACGACGGGGGTCTTCGCGAAGCTCTCGGCGCCGGCCACGACCTGCTCGCCCGAGATGGAGGCGACCCGGTCGGTCCAGACGGTCGAAGCGGGGGACCAGACGCTCGGCGCGGTGTCGGCGCCGAGCTTCCACTCCTTCGTCGAGTCCGAGAGGTACTGCGCGGCCTTGCCGGATGCCACGTTGACGGGGCGCACGGTAGCGCACGTCTTGAGTCCCTGGTGCTCGGACGATTTCTTGAACTGCTCGCCGAGGGCCTCCATGAGGTTGACCTTCTCGGACGAGGTCGCGACCACGACGGCGGTGCAGCCGTCGTCGGAGGCGCCGCCCGCGGTGTTCGATCCGGACCCGGACGCACTGCAGCCCGCGAGGGCGAGCGTCAGCGCGGCGCCGAGCGCCAGGGCCGTCGTGAACCGGCGTCTGTGGAGAGTGTCGAGCATCGTCGTTGGCACCTTCGGGCTTCGCGTCCTGGGGTCGGGCGTGACCTGAACTGCTTCCAGTCTTGCACGTCGGGGCGCCGGTCCGCGCGATGCGTTCCACCGTTCGCGCTGAGCGTTCCGCCCCGCGATCGCGCGGATGTGCGACACGTCGCGTCACAGGAGGGGTCGGTCTGAGAAGATGAAGCATGACACGCATCCGCATTCGCGAATTCCACGACGACGACCTCGACGGGGTCGTGCGCCTCTGGTGGGAGGTGCGCTCGACGGTCGACCAGCCGGTGTACTCGCTCGCGGAGGTCACGGCGTCCTGCCGCGAGGACCACGCGGTGGTCGCGGTGCGGGGCGACCGGATCGTGGCGGCCGCCGTGGGGCGGGCCGCCCACGCCCAGGGGTGGGTCGTCTTCTTCGGAATCTCCGAGGACGCCCGATCCGAGAACGTGTCTGGAGCGCTGCTCGACGCGCTCGAGCGCAAGATGGCGCCGCTCGGCCTGTCCACGCTCTCGGTGCTCATGCCCGAGGGCGGACGACTGGGGCTGCTCACCTCGAACGGCTTCCAGCTGCGCTACGGGCTGCGCTACCTCGAGCGGCAGATGCCGGTGCAGCGCCGCGAGCTCGACCTGCTGAAGGACGTCGGCGGACGAGTGCTGCCGCGCCATCTCTGGGAGAACGTGGCGGGCATGCGGCACGAGAAGCAGCTGCTCGAGGAGCGCCTCGTGGCGCCCCTCGCCGAACCCGACCTCGCCGATCGGTACGGGGTCGTCCCGCCGCACGCGGTGATGCTGTTCGGGCCTCCGGGAACGGGCAAGACCACCTTCGCGAAGGCGGTCGCCTCCCGGCTCGACTGGCCCTTCGTCGAGGTCTTCCCGTCGCGTCTCGGCGATGCGGGCAGCGGGATGGCGGCGTCGCTGCGCAACGTCTTCGAGCGGATCGAGCAGTTGGAGCACGCGGTCGTGTTCATCGACGAGGTCGAGGAGATCGCGTCGCAGCGCCGAGGCGATCCGCCGTCGCCGACGCAGGGCGTCACGAACGAGCTGCTCAAGATCGTCGCCGATTTCCGGGATCGCGAGGGCCAGCTGCTCATCTGCGCGACCAACTTCGTGCGGGCGCTCGACGCCGCGTTCCTGCGCCACGGCCGATTCGACTACGTGCTGCCGATCGGGCTTCCCGACGCGGAGGCGCGCGAGGCGATCTGGCGCCGGTACGTGCCCGGCGAGATCTCGGAATCGATCGACTTCGGCGTCCTCGTCGCGGAGAGCGACGGCCTGACCCCCGCGGACATCGAGTACGCGGCCCGCCGCGCGTCGCAGGAGGCGCTGGCCCGGGTGCTGCGCGCCGAGGGCGCGGTGCTCGAAACCGACCGCACCCAGCTCGACACCGCCGACTACCGTGCGGCGCTCGAGGTCACCCGCGCGACCGTCTCCGAGGAGGAGCAGTCGGCGTTCTCGGAGGACATCGAGACCCTGGCCCGGCTCTGAGCGGGCGTCGACGCCGACGAATGTCGGCGGGCACCGATAGCGTCGGATGGACCTCGGCGAACGCCGGGAGGCGACGCGGAGGGAGAACGCATGTTCGTGCAGCGCGGTGCTGACGGGGGAACCCGCCTGGTCACGAGTGCGACCGACCTGACCGCGGCCAGCGCCTGCGAGTTCGCGTTCCTGCGGCGGGTCGACGCGAAGCTGGGACGCGCGGTCGAGGTGCCGCCGGACGACGATCCGATGCTCGCGCGGGCGGCCCGTCTCGGCGACCAGCACGAGGAACGGACCCTCGAGGCCTACCGCGGTGAACTCGGAACGGGGGCGGCGGGGGTCGTCGAGATCCCCCGACCCGAGAGCATGGGCGAGGCCCCGCTGCTCGACGTCGCCGAGCAGACGACCGCGGCGCTCGTGGCGCGCGCACCCTTGGTGTTCCAGGCGACCTTCTTCGACCCGGCCCAGCGCGCCGCCGATCCCGACGCCGGTGAGCCCGCCATCGGTTTCGTCGGCTTTGCCGACTTCCTGCGCCTCACCGTCGCGGACGGCTACGAGGTGCAGGATACGAAGCTCGCGCGGCGCCCGAAGGCGACCGCGCTCATGCAGCTGGCGGCCTACGCCGAGCAGCTCGAGCGAACCGGGATCCCCGTCGCTCCCGAGGCGACGCTGATCCTCGGCGACGGCGCGCATTCGAGGCATCGCCTCGCCGACATCGCTCCGGTGTTCCGGGCGCGGCGCGCTCGCATGCATCGGATCCTGCTCGACCGCTACGCGGCGGTCGGCGACGACGGCGCGCGCGAGTCGGCGGCTCCCGTCGCCTGGGGCGCCGAGGGCGTCGCGGCATGCGGCCGATGCGAGGTGTGCCTGCCCGAGGTCGAGCGCACCCGCGACCCTCTGCTCATCGCCGGGATCACCGCGGCCCAGCGCAACCGCCTGGTCGCGGCCGGCTTCGACCGGATCGAAGCGGTCGCCGAGCTCGACGGCACCGTGGAACCGCCCGCCGAAGGATTCCGGGCGGTCGGCGGAGTCGCCGAGTCCGAGCGGGTGCCCGGCATCGGCCTGCACGTGCTCGAACGGCTCGCGGCGCAGGCCCGCGTGCAGCTCGACGCCCGGGCGGGCGAGCTCCCGCCGTTCCGGGTCATCGATGCCGCCGCGCTCGCGGCGATCCCGCGGCCGAACTCCGGCGACCTGTTCTTCGACTTCGAGGGCGACCCGATGTACCGCGAACCCGGGGACGCGAGCGATGCCCGCTGGGGGATCGACTACCTCTTCGGCTCGGTCGACGAGCAGGAGCGGTTCCTGCCGCTCTGGGCCCACGACCTCGACGCCGAGAAGCGCACCCTGCTGCGGTTCCTCGAACTGGTGCGCCAGCGCCGGATCGACTTCCCTGGCATGCGGATCTACCACTACGCGGCGTACGAGCGCACCCACCTGCTGAGCATCGCGGCCCGCCACGGGGTGGGTGAAGCCGAGGTCGACGACCTGCTGCGCGAGCACGTGCTGGTGGATCTCTATCCGATCGTGCGCAAGGCGCTGCGCATCGGCACCCGCTCCTACTCGATCAAGAAGCTGGAACCGCTCTACATGGGCGATGAGCTGCGCGACGCCGACGGCGTGACGAGCGGCGCGCAGTCTGTCACCGAGTTCGCCGAAGCGAGTGAGCAGCTCCGCTCGACCGACCCCGCGGAGCGCGCGGAGGGCGAGCGCCGGCTCGCCGCGATCGCGGACTACAACCGCTACGACTGCGTATCCACACTGCGGCTGCGCGACTGGCTCCGTGGGATCGCGCAGGAGCACGGCGTCGAGCCGTTCCCCGAGGCGCTCCCGGCGGACGAGGATGAGCCCGAGCTCCGGCTGAGCCCGGTCGCCGAGGCGCTCGGGCGGCATGCCGAGCAGATCTCCGATCCCGCGATCGCCAAGACCGCGGCGCTCGCCTCGAGCGCGATCGACTACCACCAGCGCGAACAGAAATCGTTCTGGTGGGCGCACTACGCGCGACTCGTCGACCCCGTCGAGGACTGGGCGGACACCCGCGATGTGCTCGTCGTCGACGACCTGTTCAGCCGGGTCTCCGACGACTGGCACGTGCCGGACGAACCGCGGGCGCGCGCACTGCGGCGGCGGGTCCGGTTGCGCGGTGCGCTCGCGCCGGGCAGCTCGCTCCGGCCGGGTGGTCAGGCCTACCTGCTCTACGAGGCACCCGCGCCGTTCGCGACCCGCGGCGTCGAACCCGGTGCCCGCAGCGCCTCCCGGGTCACGGTGGTCGAACGCGACGGCGATGAGGTGCTCGTGGAGGAGCTGCTGCCGCGCGACGCGACGCCCTTCGACGTGCTTCCCGTTGCGCTCGTGCCCGGTCCGCCGCCGCACGCCGGTCAGCAGAAGGGCGCGATCGAAGCCTGGGGACGCGCGTTCGCGTCCGCGCTCGACCGCGGGGAGCTCCCGCGCGATCCGGTCGTCGACCTGATCCGGCGAACGGCGCCCGTGCTCGGCGCCGGCGCTCCGATCGTCGATCCGGCGAGCGAGCTCGCGCTCGTCGCCGGCGGCGACGACGAGGCCCGCACGATCGGAGCCGTCACGGCGACCCTGCGGGAACTCGACCGCTCCTACCTCGCGGTCCAGGGCCCACCGGGCACCGGAAAGACCTACCTGGCCGCACGCGTCATCCGTCGACTGGTCGAGGAGGACGGCTGGCGGATCGGCGTCGTCGCGCAGTCCCACCGGGTGGTCGAGCACGTCCTCGAGGGCGTCGTCGCCGCGGGCCTGGCCTCGGAACAGGTCGGCAAGGTCCCGCAGAGCGGTCGGGCCGACGACGCCGCGGAGCCGGCGTTCCGGGCGCTCGGACGCAACACCCATCGGCTGTTCCTCCGCGAGCACGAGGCGGCCGGCCTGGGTTGCGTGCTCGGCGGCACTGCCTGGGACTTCAGCAACCCGACCCGCGTCGCGCGCCACGAACTCGACCTGCTCGTGATCGACGAGGCCGGGCAGTTCTCGCTCGCCCCGACCATCGCGGCATCGGTCGGCGCCAAACGATTGCTCCTGCTCGGCGACCCGCAGCAGCTGCCGCAGGTGTCCCAGGGCACGCACCCCGAACCGGTCGACACCTCCGCCCTCGGCTGGCTGCTCGGCGATCACGAGACCATGCCCGAAGACCTGGGGTACTTCCTCGCCGAGACCCGGCGCATGCGCCCGGAACTCACCGAGGTGGTCTCCGAGCTCGCGTACGGAGGCCGGCTGCGCGCGCATCCGAGCACGGCCGCGGTGCGCGCGAGCGGGATCGGCGGGCCCGGTCTGGTCCGGCACGAGGTCGAGCACTCCGCGAACACCACGCACTCGGTCGAGGAGGCCGAGGTGGTCGCCGGCATCGTGCGCGACGCGCTCGAACACGGGCGCTGCGACACCGGAACGGGGGAGCGCGCGCTCACTCCCGACGACATCATCGTGGTCGCGGCATACAACGCTCAGGTGGAATGCGTCGCGGAACGTCTCGCTGCCATCGGGTGCGCCGAGGTAC
The DNA here is from genome assembly GCF_039530105.1 of Leucobacter iarius. Taxonomy (NCBI): domain Bacteria; kingdom Bacillati; phylum Actinomycetota; class Actinomycetes; order Micrococcales; family Microbacteriaceae; genus Leucobacter; species Leucobacter iarius. The sequence continues at coordinate 1,573,334 of NZ_BAAAOB010000001.1, forward strand.
GCGTCGGCACCGTCGACCGCTTCCAGGGGCAGGAGGCCCTGCTCGCCGTCGTGACCCTCGCCGCGTCGAGCCCCGACGACGTCCCCCGAGGGCTCGAGTTCCTGCTGCTGCGCAACCGCCTCAACGTCGCCATCAGCCGCGCGAAATGGGCCACCCACCTGGTGAGCTCCAGCCGGCTCGGGGAAGGACTGCCGATGAGCGCCGAGGGCGTCGCAGCGCTGAGCGGGTACCTGCGGCTCGAGGAGCGCGGCTCGACCCCCGACGGTCGGCCATGACCCCGGAGGCCGGAGGCCGTTGCGGGGCGTCGGCGGGCATCGCCGTCGCCGGTCGCTGCGTGCCAGGATGGGACGCATGAACGGGAACGCGCGGGACACCGGCTTGGCTCAGCGCCGGGCTCGGCTTCGCGCACGCATCCCGCGCGCGATCGATACGACCCTCGAACTGCTCTACCCGGGCGACGCGAGCGGCGGTGCCGACTCGCACCAGGCGCGGGTCGAGGCCCGAGCCCTGGGAGCGGCGACCCTGGCCGCAGCCGCAGCGATCCTCGTCGGACTCGTCGTGTTCGGCCCGGGCACCCATCCGCTCTGGGGGAGCATCTCGACGGGGTCGATCGGCACGCTGCTCGCCGGACTGGTGGCGATCGCGAGCTCGGTCGCCGAGCAGCTGCGCGCACCGATGCGTGCCCCCGCCTCCTGGTCGCCCCGGGCGGCCCGGGCGCAGCGCTTCGTCGGGATCGCCGCCGTCGCGCTCGTGCACGGCGGCATCGCCGTGATCGGCATCGGCATGGTGTTCGCGGTGCTGTCGCAGGGCTTCTTCGGGGTGCAGCTCGATCAGCTCACCTCGACCGTCGCGTCCGTCATCGTCGCCGCGGGTACGGCGTACCTCGTCACCGTCTCCGCGGCCAAGATCACCACCGCCGAGCTCTCGATGCTGCTGTCGATGTTCCTGACCGGAGGCATCGTGGTGGCGATGCTCACCACCTCCGACGCCAAGTGGTGGCACTTCCACTTCAGCGAGCTCGGCGCGGGCACCGACGTCAGCGGGCTCGTGTTCAATCTCACGCTCTTCCTCGGCGGGCTCCTGCTCGCCGCGTTCGCGTTCACGCTGCTCATCGACCTCGCGGCCTGGGCCGCGGCGGCCCCGCCCAGCCGCACCCGCAATGTGCGCGCGGTCGCGTGGGGATTCCAGATCATCGGGATCTGCCTCGCGGGCGTCGGGATCGTGCCGGTGAACCTCAACCTCATCGTCCACAACACCTTCGCCACCGGAATGGCGGTCGTCTTCGGCGCGATCCTCATCGGTCTGCGCTGGTTGCTCGACGGGTTCACCCGGGTGTTCCTGCTGTTCTCGGACGTGGTGCTCGCGGCGATCGTCTTCGCGGCGCTGCTGTTCTGGCCGCTCGGCTATTACAACCTCGCGGCGTTCGAACTCGTCGTGGCGGGCGTCATCTTCGCCTGGCTCATCATCTTCGTCCGGCACGTGGGCGCAGCCGTGCCGAGCGGTGCGTCCGCGCACCGGAATCCGACCGCGTCGTCACCCGAGAGGAGCCGCTGATGGCCGCCCGAGGACCCTTCAAGACCCCGCCTCCCAGCCTGCCGCCCCACCCCGCAGGAGCGCAGGGCGAGGCCGCCGAGCCGCCGTCGAGCGCAGCCGATGCTCCGCACGGTCTCGGCGCTTCGCGACGCTCGGTGATCCCCGCTTTCGAGGTCATGCAGATCACCGGCGAGGTCGAGCGGCGGCGTGCCGAGGGCCGCGACATCGTCTCGCTGTGCGCGGGCGAGCCCAGCGCCCGTCCCGCACCCGGCATGCTGAAGCCCGCGGGCTACACGAGCCCGCTCGGCACCGCGCCGCTGCGTGAGGCGATCGCCGGGCACTATGCGAACTGGTACGGCGTGTCGATCGACCCCGCACGGGTCGCGGTCACCACCGGATCCTCCGGCGCGTTCCAGCTGGTGTTCCTCGCCGCGTTCGATCCCGGCGATCGGGTCGCGCTCGCGAGCCCCGGCTACCCGGCGTACCGGAACATCCTGCGTTCGCTCGGGGTCGACGTGATCGAGATCCCGACCGGGTCCGAAACCCGGTATCAGCCAACCCCCGCGCTGCTCGACGCCGCGGTCGAGGCCCATGGGCCGCTCGCGGGCCTCATCGTGGCTTCGCCGGCCAACCCGACCGGATCCATGCTCAGCCGGGCGGAGCTCTCGGCGCTCGTCGAGTGGTGCGCGGAGCAGCGGGTACGTCTCATCAGCGACGAGATCTACCACGGCATCACCTACGCCGAGGCGGGCGGCCCCGATGCCCGTGGCGTCAGTGCGGTCGAGCTCGACCCCGAGGCGATCGCCATCAACTCCTTCTCGAAGTACTGGGGCATGACCGGGTGGCGGCTCGGCTGGGCCGTGCTGCCTGAGTCGCTCATCGCCCCGATGGAGGCGCTCGCCTCGAACTTCGCGCTCTCGCCGCCGGCGCCGGCGCAGGAGCTCGCGCTCGGTGCGTTCTCCGAAGAACGCTACGCCGAGCGCGACGCCGTGGTCGCGGGGTTCGCCCGCGCCCGCGCACTGATCCTCGACGCCGAACCGGCGCTGCGGTGGGGCGAATCGGCCCCGTCGGACGGCGCGTTCTACTTCTACGCCGACCTCGGACCGCAGCTCGAACGGTTCGGCGACTCGCTCGGCTACGCCCGGGCGCTGCTCGACGGCGCGGACGTCGCGGTCGTGCCCGGTGTCGACTTCGATCCGATGCACGGCACCCGCACGGTGCGCCTGTCCTACGCGGCGGGCGAGGCCGCGGTCGAAGAGGCGCTCAGCCGGATCCTGCGGTTCCAGGCTCCGGGAGGGTGACATCGAGGGTGAAAACTGAGCTGAGTTTATTCAGGTAATTTTCAGCTTTAAGCTACAATCAATTTTATGAGCTATCAGCCTCCTGTATTTGAGACTCAGCAGACCTATTCGGCTCCCGTGATGCAGCCGGCTCAGACAAACGTTCCGGGGATCGTCGGGTTCGTCCTGGCGGTTGTTGGATTCGTGTTCGTGTGCATCCCGGGAGCTTTCATCATCGGGTGGGTGCTGCTCCCTGCCGCATTCATCCTCAGCATCGTCGCACTCTGCCTTCGAGGGAAGAAGAAGGCGTTCGGAATCGCGGGCTTGTCCGTCTCCGTCGTTGGCACCATCGTGGGTTTCATCGTGTTCTTTGCGTTCATGGCTTTCGTGTTCGGCGATGCGGCAGCCAGCGGCAAAACTGAAGCCACTGCGCCTCAGACGACGAACGAGAGTGCCGAGGAACCCGCCAAACCCCAGCAGGAGGCCGGCCAGCCTGGGTCGAGCCGAGAGCATCCGCTGCCTATGGGTTCCACGGTGAAGCAGCGTGATTGGGAACTCACCATCAACAGCGTCAACCTGAACGCGGACCAGTTGATCGCTGAGGAGAATCAGTTCAACGACCCTGCAGGAGAGGGGAACGTCTACATCCTGGTGAACGCTACGGTGAAGTATCTCGGCAAGGATGCCAAGGGTGAAATGCCCATGTCGACTATCGAATACGTCACCGTCGATGGGAACACCGTGAACAATTACGACGTGATCGCCCTTGCTCCGGAACCGCTCGATACCACCCAGACCCTCTACAACGGGGCCTCGGTTACCGGCAACACGGTATTCGCGGTTCCAGCGAAGAGCGCAGGTGATGGAGTGCTCAGCGTTCGAGCGAACGCATTCGGTGATTCGCTCTTCGTCGCTGTCAAATAGGCGGCCGATCGCGTCCGTGTCGAGTGATTTCGGCGCGGACGCGATTGAGGGGCGTTCGTAACCTGCCTACTGGTGATCGAGGCGCGAGACGAACGCGCCGTCGCGCATCAGCGCCTCCTGGAGGCGGGCGACCGTCTCGTCGAACGCGTTCGAGGTCTTCACCGCGCCGATAGCGCCGCCCTTGAGCGCGCCGCCCGTCATGTTGCGCGAGATCCGCGCGACCAGCAGTCCCTGCTCGGTCACCATGAACTCGATGAGGAACGTGATCTGGAACTTGCCGCCGGCAAGTCCGCCGAACAGCACGGTGAGCGCCTGGCTGCCGCGCCGCGCGTGGAACCCGCGCGTCGGCGTGAGCGACACCTCGAAGCCCTGCGCGATGAGCGCGGCGTGCACCAGCTGCTTCGCGTGCTCGTGGTCACCGGACAGGAACAGGTCGGTCGCGCTGGCCATGGTCGGACTCCTTCGTCTCGGATGCAAAACCCCCTGCGCAGCACACTATCGGCTCGCGCAGGGGGTTCTTGACCACTCGTCCGCTCAGTACTCGATGACGGTGCGGATCCCCTGCCCGGCGCGCATGCGCGCGAACGCGTCGTTGACGCCGTCGAGCGGGATCCGATCGGTCACCATCGAATCGAGGTCGACCTTCCCCTCCATGTACAGGTCGATGATCTTGGGGAAATCGATCGACTGCCGGCTGGAGCCGTAGTTCGAGCCGATCAGGCGCTTCTCCTGATCGCTCATCACGAACGGATCGATCGAGATCTTCACGCCGTCCGCGACCTGGCCGACGACGACGGCGGTGCCCCCGCGGCGGATCGCCTCGTAGCAGGCTTCGATGGTGAAGGGGAGACCGATGGCTTCGAACGCGTAGTCCACTCCACGTCCGCCGGTCAGTTCGCGCACCGTTTCGATCAGGTCGACCTCGCGGCTGTTGACGGTGTGCGTCGCGCCGAAGCGACGGCCGAGCTCGAGCTTCTCCTCGCTGACGTCGGCCACGATGATCTGCTTGGCACCGGCGAGCCTGGCGCCCTGGACGACGTTCAGTCCGACTCCGCCGCAGCCGACGACGAGCACCGTCGACCCGGGCTCGACCTGCGCCGTGTTGGTGACGGCGCCGATCCCGGTGGTGACCGCGCAGCCCACCAGAGCGGCCTGGGCGAGCGGTGCATCCTTGCGGATCCGGATCGCGGCGGACGCCGGCACCATTGCGTGATCGCCGAAGGATCCGACCGCGAGGAAGCTCTTCACGGACTCGTCCCCGTCGCTCAACCGGGGCTTCCCGTCGAAGAAGACGTGCTGGTAGGCGGTCTCGTTGGCGAGCTGGCAGAGCACGGGGCGGCCGGAGACGCAGAACTCGCACTTCTGGCAGGAGGGCGTCCACGAGAGGATCACGTGGTCGCCGATCTCGAGCTCGGACACCTCGGAGCCGATCGCGACGACCTCACCGGCGCCCTCGTGCCCGAGCACGATCGGCACCGGGGTGTCCCACTCGCCGTCGAGCGCGTGCAGATCGCTGTGGCAGACGCCCGAGGCGGCGAGCCGCACGAGTACCTCGTTCGCGCCGGGCTCGGCGGGAATGCTGAGATCGCGGAACTCGAGGGGTTGATTCGGGGCGACGAAGACAGCGGCCCTCACATCGATGGTGGACATGCCGGGATCCTTTCTGGCTGCTCAGGCAGCAGGTCTGGCTGCTCAGGCAGCAGGTGACGAAGACGGTGAAACGGTCGGGCCGAGCGCCCGCACCGCACGGATGAGATCGAGGATGCGGGCGGGTTCGCCCTGCGGGAACGCGGTGGCTTTGAACACCGGCGGGATCAGCACCCATACGAACGCGCCGCCCATCGGGCTGAGGGTCAGCGTGCGCCGCGACGAGCCCGAGATCCCCGCGTGCACCATGTCGATGCGGGCGAGGTGCGGCGAGGCGGCTGCGTTGAGCCGGGCCAAGAGCGGCGACGCCGAGGGATCGGTGCCGGTCCCGCTCCGGGAGACGAACGCGCCGCCCCGGGGCGTTCCGCGGTGCGTGAGCTTCACGCCGTTCGGAACCGCGGTGGTCTCGGGCAGCACCGTCGAGACGGTGAACGCGTAGACACGGGAGAAGATGAAGTTGCCCGGGTCGTAGCTGAGCACCAGATCGATCCCGTCGTCGGTGCGGACCTCGACGGTGGTGCGGTCCGCCCGCCGGACGGTTCCGAACTGCTCGGCGGTGAAGCGCAGCGCCCGGCGGGCGCGGTCGACGATCGGGCCTTCCCCGGCCAGCGGGTGCTTGCGCTCGCGACGCCCTCGGACGGGTGCGACCGTGATGCTTCCTTCGAAGCCGCTCATCGCAGGTCCGCCCCTTCGGGCTCGGCGCCGGCGGGATCTCCCGTCGAGTCCGCCGAGTCCGCCGCGTCGTCGTACTCGTGGTCCATGCTCTCCGAGCGGACGATGATGTTCGACTGGGTGTGGGTGAGGTCGGTCGGCGTGAACAGCGGGAGGCGGTTCGCCTTGAGCCAGACGATGCCGAACAGGGCGATCGCGGCGATCAGGATTCCAGCGACGCTCCAGATCACGATGCGCTGATCGAAGTCGGGCACGATGAACACGATCAGATAGATGCAGGATGCGATGCCGAGCACCTGGGGCAGGGGGTAGAAGGGGGTCTTGAACGGACGCTTGGCGTTCGGATACTTGCGGCGCAGCACGATCACGTCGACCTGGGCGATGATGTAGCTCAGCAGCCAGGTGGTGCAGGCGATGCTGACGAGCGTGAGGATCAGGTCGATGCCGCCGGAGGAGAACATCGAGTAGGCCAGCACGGAGGCCATGCACGCGGCGGTCACGATCATGCCGGCCCAGGGCACACGGGTCCGGCGGGAGACCTTGCCGAACCACTTCGGCAGCAGCCCCTCGTTGGCCAGGCCGTACAGCATGCGGGGGATCGCCGCGAGGTAGGAGTTGCCCGTCGAGAACGACGCGGCGATGGTCCCGAGGGTCATGATGAGGCCGCCGGCGCCGCCGAAGATCGCGGTCGCGCCGACCACCTGCGGGATCGAGGACGAGGCCATCTCGGCGAGGTCCGCGTAGCGGGTGGCGCCCCACCCGAACAGCAGATCGACGATGAAGATGGTGATGACCCCCGCCACCATGGCGAGCGGGATGTTCTTCCAGGGGTCCTTGATCTCCTCGGCGAGGGGAGCGACGAACTCCATGCCGATGTAGAGCCAGATCGCGACCGCGCCCATCGACGCGAGGGTGCCCCAGTCGGTGGCGAGGAACGGGTTGTCGACCGGCGTCCCCGTGCCGAGGCCGAAGATCCCGCAGAAGCCCATGATCGCCAGGATGCTCATCTTGGTGACCACGATGGGGATCTGGACGCGGGCGTAGAAGTTGACCCCGGCGATGTTCAGAGCGAAGAGGATCGCGAGCAGCAGGAACGAGAACGCCGGTGCGGGCACGCCGGTGAGCGATTGGAACGCGTTGCCGGCGACCATGAGCTGCGTGCCGCCGTCGGCCGAGACGAGGACCATGTAGCCGCCGAGCACGGCGATGATCGCCATGAGCCGGCCGAGCGCGGGCATCGTGTATTCGCCGACCATGCCGCCGCCGGGCAGCATCGAGGCGAGCTCGCCGTAGGAGATCGCGACCATCAGGATGATCACGAGGCCGATGAATGCGGGGATCGCGAACGCGAGGCCACCGGTTCCGAAGCCGTTGCCGAGCGATACCATCGCGGTGCCCGAGACGACGAGTCCGGTCGATGCGGCGTAGGCCGCGGTGAAGCCGAGGCTTCGCTTGAGTTTGGTCATGCCCATTGCTCCTTTGCAATTCGCCGGCGGCGAAGCGGGCGACTGCCCCGTGCGCGGCGAACTCAAGCTTGCAGCAGAGCGGCACCGGCCCGCACTCGACAGTGCGTCGGAATCGACCGCGCAGTGCGACAGAGTGCGGAAGCTCCGGGACGCATTCCTCTGACGAAATGTCCCTACAGGGATCCCTGATGTGCGAACTGTCGAATCAGTGCAGGTACCGCAGCGCGAGCGTGAGCTCGGCGCGGACCTCGAAGTCGTCGAGGTCGGACCCGGTGAGCGCAGCGATCTGCTCGAGCCGGTTGAGCAGCGTGTGCCGATGGACGCCGAGCTCGCGTGCGGCGGGGAGTTGCCGACCGTGCGCCTCGAGCCATACCCGCAGCGTGCGCAGAAGTTCCGAGCCCTGCGCGCGGTCGTGCTCGATCAGCGGACCGAACATCCGGCCGGCGATGAGGGCTGCGTCGGAGGTGTCGATGAGGTCCGCGATACCCTCGCGCCAGATGTCGGGGAACGCGGTGACCTGCGGGGTGCCGCGGCGGAGCCCGAACTCCGCCGCCTTCTTCGCCTCCTCGAGCGACAGCGGCAGCGCGTCCCAGTGCTCGGCCTGCGAGCGGCCGAGCACCAGGCCGAACGGCTGGAGCAGCGCGAGCAGGCGGTCCGCGTCGGCCGCCGGCGCGAGAATCGCGACGTCGCTCCGGTACTGCGCGAAGAAGAGGGGGATCTCGCCCGAGAGATGCAGCGATTCGAGCGCGGGCATCAGTCGCACCGTGTCGAAGTGCTGCGGGATCCCGATGAGGGCGACGAGGGGCGGTTGGGGCAGCGGACCCCAGACGCTCTCGACGATGTGACGGGTGACGTCGACGTTGCCCGAGAGGAGGAGCTGCAGCAGTGCTTCGCGGAGCGTCCGGTGCAGGCCGGCGAGCGCCTGGTTCTGCTCCAGCGAGACGCTCACGAGGGCGAGCACGCTCGTCAGGACGTTGCGCGACAGATCGTCGAAGCCGCGACTCAGCGTGAGCACCAGCATGCCGCTGGGGTCGTCGGTCTCGCCGAGCATCTGCAGCACGGCCTCGACCTCGGGCGTCACCTGGACCGAGCGGAAACGCTGGCGGCTCTCCAGCCCCTCCAGCACGAAGGGGGCGAGATCCGAGCTCTCGGCGCGGGGCCCCTCGGGCGCCTCCACCACGGTGACCGCGCGGCCGAGCGGATCGTAGAGGGCGACACCGCAGCCGAGCTGGCGCGCGGTCTCCCGCAGCGTCGCTGTGAGGCCGTCGCGGCGGGTCGCAGCCGTCGCGATGGCCTTCTGCGCGCGCAGGGATCGCGTGTAGCGCTCGGTCTGATCGCGCTGCAGCACGCGCGCGGCTTCCTGCAGCAGGTCCATGAACGAGATCTCGTAGGGCACCTCGAACAGGATCAGTCCGTGCCGTCGGCAGGCCGTCGCGAGCTGGTGCGGGATCCCGCGGTGCACGACGTCGCTGCCGAAGCCGATGCCGATGAGGCCGTGCGCGGCGACGAGCGCCGCGTAGTCGTGGTAGATCCGGTCGAGCCGCTCCGGAGCGACGCGCACCTCCGGGATCGAGGAATCCGCGCCCTCGACCACGGGGAACTGCCACCCGAGCGTGAGGATCACCTCCGCCGGGCCGAGGAAGGGCGTCGGGTCGATCAGATCGGTCGCGTGCAACCACTCGAACTCGCGATCGAGAGAACGGTCGAGCGCATCCTGGCTGTCGCCGCCTCCCACCACGACCTTGAGGTGGAGGGACGGGTTCTGCAGGAGCTTGCGCAGGGTGAGGGACACGCAGTCATGCTACGCGTCCCGGACGACCGGTCAGCCCGCCTGCACGACCGGGGTGCCGGCGGCCAGTCCCGTGCGCATCTGGAATGGCTCCGAGGCGCGGGCGAGTTCGCCGGGGCCGGATCCCGGATCGAGCGAGAGCAGGGCGGCGACGGACGCCTCCGTGCCGCCGAGCGCGAGTTCGAGGCGGCTGATGGAGGTCGACAGCGGATCGCCGAGCTCGGCGACGACGCGGGCCGTGGCCGACCGCACGGTCGCCGCCAGCGCCTCGATGTCGCTCGCCGCGCCGCGCACGCGCACCTCGGAACGGCCGTAGCTCATGCCGTCGCCCGAGAGCGCCTCGCCGACCACGGGTGCGTCGGCGTCGGATCCACCCGCATGCGACACGCGCAGGATCAGCTCCGAGCTGGTCGCCGAGGGAGCCGTGCTGAACGGCAGTGCGCGGCTTCCGGGCGGCATCGCCGCCCCGTCGGCGTCGTGGTCGTGCGCGGCCGGCTGCCGGTCGGCGAAGCTGAACTTCAGATCCATGGGGACTCCTCGGATGCGCGAGCCACGAGACGTTCGGGGCGCACAGAGGATAGCAGCGGGCGGCCGCGCCGATCCAATCGGAGCAGCCGGGCCGTGGCTCAGGGGGCCGGCTTCGCCGGTGAGTCGAGGGAGAGCTCGTAGTGCAGGGACACCATGCGCTGGCCGGAGGGAGTCGTTCCCTCCGAATCGCCGATGCGGGCGAAACCCCCGGCCTCGAGCGTCCGCTGCGAGGCGGAGTTGTCGAGCGCGGTGCGTGCGGTGAGGCACGTCAAACCGCTGCCTGCGGCGAATCGCGCGGCGAGGGCCAGTGCGGCGACAGCGCGGCCCGCACCGCGGGCGTCGGGGTGGAGCCAGAAGCCGACCTCGGCCCGGTCGTTGAGGACGTCGAACAGCACGAGGCTTCCCGCGAACGCGTTCGAGTCGCGTCGGGCGAGCGAGAGAACCGCGAGCTCGCCGCGGTCGAGCATCGGATCGGTCACCGCGGCGATCATCGCGCGCACCGATTCCGCGGTGTATTCGGGTTCGGGCAGGTGCGCGTACTCGCGTACCGCAGCATCGGCGCTGCCCGCGGCAAAGGCGGGTGCGTCGGCATCGGTGAGGCGGCGGAGAACGACGCGGTCATCGGCCAGGGGCAGGAGTGACGGATCGAGCATGACGTAAAACTAACATAGATAGTTTAGAGTGGGATCGTGAGCTACTGGGACCATGCCAAGCCGGTGCGTCGTGCGCGAGCGGTCGATATCGACTCCCTCGCCGAGGCCGCCCTCGCGGTACTCGACGACGGTGGGACGAGCGCGCTGACGCTTCGTGCCGTGGCTGCGGCATTGGGCGTTGCGCCGCCGAGCCTGTACTCGCGGGTGGAGTCGGTCGACGACCTGTTCGATCTCGCCCTGGACCGAGCCCTGGGGTGTGATCAGATGCTCCAGGCGGCCCTGTGTGAAGCGGACACGGTCGCGGTGATGCTCGCCCTCTACCGTCATCTCCTGCGGCATCCGTGGGCCTGCGCCGTGCTCGGAATGCGGCCGCCCCGCGGGCCAAACGGGCTTGCCTTCTCGGAACGGCTCGTGCTCCAGCTTCGCGAATCGGGTGCATGCGAACCGCTGCTCACGGCCTACGCTCTGACGAACTTCGTGCTCGGGAGCGCGACGACAGCGCAAGCGGCCGCGCGCGAGCCCGCTGCGGTGGTCGATCCGAGCGTCGCACCGACGTATGCGACGCTGCATGAGCGGATCGACGCCGCGCCCGAATCGGTACTCCGTTCGGGAATCTCGGCCCTGTTGGCTTCGTCCGCGACTCGCGGCTGAGATGGAAGGCCCTCCGCGGGCCCGGTTCGTCTCGCGGCGGCGATCCCGTGGCCCGGGAAGACGAAACGGGGCCCGCTCCTCTCGGAACGGGCCCCGTCTGCGCAGTGCGTGAACGCTTAGGCGTTCGCGAGCACGTCCTCGACGCTCGAGAAGGCGAGCTCCGGGAACGCGTCCGAGACGCCCTTGAAGGTCAGGACGCCGTCGTGGGCGTTGAGGCCCTTGGCGAGCGACTCGTCGGCCTTGAGCGCGGCGACCCAGCCCTTGTCGGCGAGCGCGACGACGTAGGGGAGGGTGGCGTTGGTGAGCGCAGCGGTCGAGGTCTCGGGGACCGCGCCCGGCATGTTCGCCACGCAGTAGTAGATCGAGTTGTGCACCGGGAAGGTGGGGTCGTCGTGCGTGGTCGGGTGCGAGTTCTCGAAGCAGCCGCCCTGGTCGATCGCGATGTCGACGAGCACGGAGCCCTGCTTCATCTGCGCGACCATCTCGTCGGTGACGAGCTTCGGCGCCTTCTCGCCCGGGATCAGCACGGAGCCGATGACGAGATCGGCTTCCTTGAGTGCCTCGGTGATGTTGTGCGCGTTCGAGGTGCGGGTCTGGATGCGACCGTTGAACTCGTCCTCGAGCTGCTTGAGGCGGGGGAGGGCGATGTCGATGACGGTGACGTCGGCGCCGAGGCCGAATGCCATGCGTGCGGCCTGCTCGCCCGCAGCGCCGCCGCCGATGACGACGACCTTGCCGCGACGGGTCGCGGTGACGCCGCCGAGCAGCATGCCGCGGCCGCCGTTGGCCTTCATCAGCGAGTGCGCGCCGACCTGGACCGAGAGACGACCGGCGACCTCGGACATCGGAGCGAGCAGCGGCAGCGCACGGCCGGCCTGCACGGTCTCGTAGGCGATGGCGGTGGTGCCCGACTCGAGGACCTTCTCGGTGAGGGTCTTGTCCGCTGCGAGGTGCAGGTAGGTGAAGAGCACCTGACCCTTGCGCATCTTGTCGTACTCGGCGGCGATGGGCTCCTTGACCTTGAGGATCATGTCGGAGTCGGCCCAGACCTGCTCTGCGGTCTCGACGATCGTGGCACCGGCCGCGACGTACTCGGCGTCGGTGATGGCGGAGCCGAGACCGGCACCCGCCTGGACCAGCACCTCGTGGCCGCGACGCTTCAGCTCGAAGACGCCGGCCTGGGTGATGGCGACACGGTTCTCGTTGTTCTTGATCTCGGTGGGAATACCGACGCGCATGTTGTGCTCCTGTGATGACAGCGTTGGGACAGCGAGTGATCCGCACCGCACCGGGCATCGGAGCCGGTCGGACACGCTGCCGACCGTCGCCGCTCGTCGCTGCGCGGGTCACCACTCGCATGGAAGCATATTCGAATCGCGCGGCTTTCAGTGGAAATTTTCGCGGAAATCGTCAATAATCGCAGTACCAGCAACTGTTTCGAGTGGAGTCTGCATGGATCGGGCGAAGAATCTGCGTTCTGAAGTGGCTCTCGACGAGGTCGACCGACGGATCGTCGAAGAGCTGCAGCTGAACGGGCGCATCACCAACGCCGAACTGGCGGACCGGGTGGGCATCGCCGCGTCGACCTGCGTGGCGCGCGTGCGCAGCCTCGGGTCCCGCGGGATCATCACCGGTTTCTCGGCGCGCGTGGACCCCGCGGCCATGGGCATGCACCTGCAGGTGATGGTCAGCGTGACCATCCGGTCGGGCGCCCGTCAGCGCATCCAGGAGTTCAGCGACGAGCTGCAGTCGCTGCCCGAGGTGATGCAGCTGTTCTTCCTCGGCGGCGTCGAGGACTTCATCATCCACCTCGCCGCGCGCGACGCCGATCACGTTCGGGAGTTCGTCATGGACCACCTGTCGGTGCACCCGGCCGTGTCGAGCACGCGCACCAGCATCGTGTTCGCGCACCACGCGAACCCGGTGCGGTTCGAGGAGTAACCCGCTACGCTCGCGGTGAGTCCGGCGCGCGAACGCGCGGATCCGGGCGATACCGAGCGAGGGGATGCCGCATGGCTCGCGGACTGCTGATCGTCGACGTCCAGAAGGACTTCACCGAGGGCGGCGCACTGGGGGTCGCGGGCGGTGCCGCGGTGGCCTCCGGCGTCACCGAGCTGCTGCGGAGCGAGCCCGACTACGCGCTCGTGATCGCGTCGCGCGACTGGCACGACGCCGACGGGTCGAACGGCGGGCACTTCGCGGCGGACGGCGAGCAGCCCGACTTCACCGATACCTGGCCGCGGCACTGCGTCGCGGGCACCGAGGGTGCGGAATACCACGACGCGCTCGACCTGGGCCGGATCGACGTGCACGTGCGCAAGGGCATGGGGGAGCCGGCCTACTCGGCGTTCGAGGGCGTGACCACGCGCGGGGAGCGCCTGATCGACGTGCTCTCGGAAGCGGGGATCGACGCGCTCGACGTGGTCGGCATCGCGACCGACTACTGCGTGCGGGCTTCGGCGCTCGACGCGCGGGCCGCGGGTCTCGCGGTCGCCGTGCGGACCGAGCTCATCGCGGGCGTCGCGCCCGAGACCTCCGCAGCGGCGCTCAAGGAGCTCGCCGCGGCGGGCGTGGGGATCGCCCCGTAGGGATCACCGGATCACCGGATCGTTCGGCGCGGGCTTGCGGCCGTGCGGTGCGGCCGTTCGGCGGGGCCGTGCACCCGTAGCGGGTGCACGGCCGTGCGGTACCGGGCTCGCGGTAGGCATCGAAACCGTTGACGCCGGCACGGGTGGACGTCTCGTCGACGACCGGACGCCTGATTTCGCGGTGAGAGGGCGTCCGGTCGTCGACGAGACGTCCACTCGTCGGTAGGGCATCCGATCGTCGGCAGGGCATCCGATCGTCGGCAGGACGTCCACTCGTGCCGGCAAAGTGCCCAGCGGTCGAGGAAGCGTCCGAAGGCCTGCCAGCCTGACGCCCGCCAGGTCAGACCTCGCCGTCGGTGAGGATCCCGTCCTCGTCGCTCCACACGGTCGCGCCCGGCCGGAAGGTCGCGCCGCCGAACGACACCACCACGTCGGCCTCGCCGGCGCCGGTCTTGCTCGATTTGCGGGGGTTGCTGCCGAGCGCCTTCACGCCGATGGGCAGCCCGCCGATGGCGACGCGATCGCGGATCACCCCGTTGACGATGATCCCGGCCCAACCGTGCTCGACGCCGAGCGCGGCGATCAGGTCGCCCACCAGCGCGGATTCCAGCGAACCTCCGCCGTCGACCACGAGCACGGCGCCATCGCCGGGCGTCGAGAGGATCGCCTTGAGCAGCGCGTTGTCGCGGTGGCAGCGCACGGTGCGGATGGGACCGCTGAATCGCGGGTGACCGCCGATGTTCTGGAACTGGAGCGAGACGGACTGCACGGCGTCGCCGAGCTCGTCGACCAGGTCTGCGGTGCTGAATGCGGCCATGGGTGCGCTCCTTCGTCGCGTGCGGATCCGCGGTCGCGGTTCCGGGCGCGGTGCGCTGCTGCGGTGCGCCGGGACTCAGCGTAGCGGGCGGGCCCGGGTTCAGTGGTGCTGCGGCGGGGTGAGCCGGGACTCGTGGGCGTCGAGCGCGAGCTCGGCCGTGTGCAGCGCCTGCGAGCTGTACTGCCCGATCGCGCGCTCCTCGAGCAGCGCGTCGCGCTGGGCCTCGAGCACGAGGCGGGCGAGCCGCAGGTAGTCGTAGGCTTCCCGCTCCATCTCGCTCGGCTCGGCGTCGGGCTCGCCGGAACGCTGCTCGGCGGCGACGGCGAAGGCGAGCGGTGCGAGCGCGTTCTGCGCGCTCGCGCGCACGCGCTTGGCGACGGCCTCGGACGGGACGCGGTGCGACGGGTCGGCCTCGGCGAGCGCGCGCTCGCGTTCGATGATCCCGTCGAGCGCGGTCGTCGCCTCCTCCACGAGGTCCTGGCCGAGCGAGACGAGTTCGTCGGAGCGCTCGTCGGCCGTGGGGCCTGCGGGGCGTAGACGGCGGATCACCCAGGGCAGGCTCAGCCCGTGCAGGAGCAGCGTGATCGTGGCGACGAGGAACGCGATGAGCACGAGCTGAGGACGGTAGGGCACGGTGGTGGGGATCGACTGGGCGGCGGCGAGCGTGACCACGCCCCGCATACCGCTCCACCCGA
The DNA here is from genome assembly GCF_039530105.1 of Leucobacter iarius. Classification (NCBI taxonomy): domain Bacteria; kingdom Bacillati; phylum Actinomycetota; class Actinomycetes; order Micrococcales; family Microbacteriaceae; genus Leucobacter; species Leucobacter iarius. The sequence continues at coordinate 1,588,577 of NZ_BAAAOB010000001.1, forward strand.
GGATGAAGGCGCCGCGCCAGCCGAAGCTCTGCGTCTGCGCGTGCTCCAGGTCCGCTGCCGTGCGCCGGGCCATGCGCTCGACCCGCTGTAGCTTCGCCGCGTAGCGCGCGCTCTTCTCCTCGGGCACTTCGATGTTGCGGGCCCGCGAGACGAGCCTGCGCATCCCGGTGGCCCGGGCCTCGTAGCGCGGCAGCGCGCGGGCGAGGGACTTCACGAGCGGGATCATGAAGATCATGCGGCAGAGGATGAGGATCGCGACGACGCCGATCGAGATGAGTCCGATGTGCACGATCGTGACCTCGCTGTCGCCGACCTTGTCGACGAGGGCGTGCAACTGCAGACCCATCACCAGGAACACGCCGTTCTCGAGGATGAACTGCACGGTGCGCCAGTTGAGCCGCTCGTTGATGCGGGAGGTGGCGCTGAACTTCTTCGCAGCGTGATGCCCCGAGTAGAGGCCCGTGATCACGACGGCGAGCACGCCCGAGGCGCCGACGGCCTCGGTCGGCACGAACGAGATGAACGGGACGGTGAACGAGACGATGGTGTCGTAGACCGGGTTGACGAGCTTGGAGCGCAGCCAGACGGTGAGCACGCCGATGAGCAGACCGATCACCACGGCGACCGCGACGGCGAAGGCGAACTGGCCGACGGCCTCCCAGAAGACGAAGCTGCCGGCGACCGCCGCGATGGCGGTGCGGAGCAGCACGAGCGAGGTGGCGTCGTTGACGAGGCTCTCGCCTTCGAGGATCGTGACGAGGCGCGGGGGCATTCCGAGGCGCTTGCCGATCGAGGTCGCCGCGACGGCGTCGGTGGGTGCGACCACCGCGCCGAGGGCGATCGCCGCGGCGAGCGGGATCTGGGGCACGACGAGGTGCAGCAGTGCGCCGATCGCCACGGACGACACGATCACGAGCACCACGGAGAGCCCCGCGATGGGGCCGACGTTGCGTCGCAGATCGAGGATCGGCACGTTGACGGCGGCCGAGTAGAGCAGCGGCGGCAGCACACCGAGCAGGATGATCTCGGGATCGAGGTTCACCGGCGGGACGCCGGGCACGTAACCGATACCGATGCCGAGCACGACGAGGAGCAGGGGCGCGGCGACGCCGATGCGGCCGGACAGCATGGAGACTCCGACGACGATGACCAGGCCGAGCACGGCGAGCAGCGCGAGTTCCATGCACTCAGCGTACCGACGGGGTCGCTGAGGGAAACCGGGCAGCGCTGCCGGTCGTCAGGCCGTGGTTCACCGAGCGACCGCCCGCTCAGCGGACCGTGCTGACCGAGCCGATCTCTGCGGTGACGCCCTGGAACGCGCCCCAGGCCGCGGCGTGCGGCCGGAGCGCGCGTGCGCCGAGCCGGCCGCCGCCGGGGAAGAGCTCCGCGTCGATGCGGGTCGCCTTCGCGCGGGGCGTCCTGAGCCAGATGCCGCGCACGCGACCCCGCTCGACCACCGTTGCCCGGAACATGCCGTTGCGGCCGGGGACGATGCGCTCGAAGTGCTCGGGGGCGAGCACGGACGAGCGCTCGGTGTAGCCGAGCAGGTGCTCGTCGAAGCCGGGCAGCAGCAGCACCTCGGGTATGCCCGCAGCGGCTGCGGCCTCGCCCGTGAGGATCGTGCTCGGGCCGTCGAGCAGCGCGGGCTCCGCCCAGTGGCGGACGCCGTCGACCTCGACGGGTGCGAGCCGCTGCTCGGCCGCCGCCGCGGCGATACCCCGACGGGCGACGGTGACGGGGAGGCCGGTCCACCAGGCGAAGTCGCGATCCTGCACCGGGCCTCGACCGCGGGCGAACCGCGCCGCCAGCTCGGCCAGCGCCTCATCGCCGTCGAGCGCGCGCGGCGCGCGGATCCATTCTTCGGAGAGCACGAGTCGCGGCTCACCGCCGTCGGTGCTCGGGCCCTGCACGAGCAGGCCGTTCTGGCAGAGCCACCAGACCACGTGGTAGCGCCAGGCGCTCTGCACCTCGATGCCCGCCCGGGCCCAGGCCTCGGCGAGTTCGTCGCGCGAGAGCGACTTGCCGCCCGTGAGCGCGGTGACGGCGACGTCGGTCATGCGCGCGAGCGACGTGTCGTCGAGGCCGAGGACCGTTCGGCGTTTGGCCGCACCGGGCAGCACGCGATGATTGGTCGCCTGCTGCATCCAGCCGATGTCTTCGGCGGGCACGACGTGGATGGTGCCGCGCATGGGCCAGGAACGCACGACGAGGCCGCGGGCGAAGGCCTCGCGTACGTCGGCGTCGGAGGTGCCCGGTGCTCGGAGCCCGAGCGCCCAGCGCGAGGCGTGCCAGTCCTGCCCCTGGAGCGCGAGCAGGCCCTGCGCGACCGCGTGGACGCGTTCGGCGCCGTCGGGCTGCCCGGCGGGAGCGGCGCCGGGCAGTGACGCCCAGAGGCCGAGTGCGCGCATGCGCCAGCCGATGAGGTCGGCGGTGCCTGCGGAGGGCGCGGGGTCGGTCATGGCATCACTCTAGGGGTGCCCACCGACATCGGGAAGGGGCGGTCAGAAGCGGGCCCGCCAGTACTGCCGGGGGACGAGCGCGTCCGCGCCCGGGGCGCGCAGTTCGTGCGCCCAGCGCAGCGGCAGGTGCGGATCCCGCAGCAGTGCGCGTCCGAGCAGCACCACGTCCGCCTGACCGGTCGCGAGGATCCCCTCGGCCTGCGCCGCCTCGGTGATGAGGCCGACCGCTCCCGTCGGGATCCCTCCTTCACGCACGGCCGCGGCGCAGTGCACCTGGTACGAGGGGCCGACCGGGATCGGTGCGCTCGGCGCGTTGCCGCCCGTGGAGCAGTCGACGAGATCGGCTCCGTCCTCGGCGATCCACACGGCGACCTGCTGCGCCTCGTGCAGCTCGAAGCCGCCGGGGATCCAGTCGGTCGCCGAAATCCGCACCAGGACCGGGAGCGCGGGGTGCTCGGCGCGGACGGCGCCGACCACCTCGCGCAGCAGGCGCGCCCGATTCTCGAGCGATCCGCCGTACGCGTCGGTGCGGAAGTTCGAGAGCGGCGAGAGGAACTGGTGCAGCAGGTACCCGTGCGCCGCGTGGATCTCGACGGCGTCGAGTCCGGCGCGCACCGCCCGCGAGGCCGCGTCGACGAACGCGCGCACCAGGCCGGGCAGCTCGTCGGAGTCGAGCGCCCGGGGTTCCGCGAGGTCGTCGAAGGCGACGGCGGACGGCGCGACGGTCGGCCAGCCGCCCGCGCTCACCGGAACCGAGCCCTCGGGGCCGCCGGGCATCCAGGGGTGGGTCGAGGCCTTGCGCCCCGCGTGGCCGAGCTGCACGGCGAGCTTCGCACCGTGCCCGTGCACGATCTCGGCCAGGCGCGCGAACGCGGCCTCCTGCGCGTCGTTCCAGAGTCCGAGGCAGAACGGCGAGATGCGGCCCTCGGGCACCACGCCGGTCGCCTCCATGATCACCATCCCGGCTCCGCCGCGCGCCAGCCCGCCGAGGTGCGCGAGGTGCCAGTCGGTCGGCATGCCGTCCTGCGCATCGGCGGAGTACTGGCACATGGGGGAGACCCAGAGGCGGTTGCGCACCTCGGTGTCGCGCATGCGGAAGGGACGGAAGAGCAGCGGATCGGCCATGGTCAGCGAGCGTACTCCGGTCCCGAGTGTCCGATGTCGGAGGGATCTGCCAGGCTGGACGCGTCCCGCCCGATGGCACCCGCGAGAAAGGATCGGCGCGATGCACGAGATCAAGTGCCCGCACTGCGGCAAGGCGTTCACGGTCGACGAGGCCGGGTACGCAGAGATCCTCAAGCAGGTGCGCGACGCCGAGTTCGAACGGCAGCTGCACGAGCGGCTCGAACTCGCCGAGCAGGACAAGGCGAACGCCCTCGAACTCGCCGGGGAGCGCGCCGCGGGCGACCTGCAGCGGGCCGAAGCGGCGAAGGACGCCGAGATCCAGGCGCTGCGGGCGAAGGTCGACGCCGGTGAGGCCGCGCGGCAGCTCGCGGTGTCCGAGGCGCGCGCCGCGCTCGAGAAGGAACTGACCGAGCTGCGGGCCAGGGTGTCGGGGGCCGAACTCGCGCAGAAGCTCGCGGTGAGCGAGGCCGTCGGCGCGGTCGAGAAGCAGCGCGACGAACTGCGCAACGGACTGGACCGGGCCGCGCTCGAGAAGGAGCTCGCCGAGAAGTCGATGCAGGAACGATTCGCGGTGCAGCTGAAGGATCGCGATGACCAGATCGAGCGGCTGCGCGACCTGAAGGCGCGGCTCTCGACCAAGATGATCGGCGAGACGCTCGAGCTCCACTGCGAGAACACCTTCAACCAGTTCCGGGCGATGGCGTTCCCGAACGCCTACTTCGAGAAGGACAACGACGCCCGCACCGGCAGCAAGGGCGACTACATCTTCCGCGACTTCGACGCGACGGGCATCGAGGTCGTCTCGATCATGTTCGAGATGAAGAACGAGGCCGACGAGACCGCCACGAAGCACAAGAACACCGACTTCCTGAAGGAGCTCGACAAGGATCGCCGCGAGAAGGGCTGCGAGTACGCGGTGCTCGTCTCGCTGCTCGAGCCCGAGAGCGAGCTCTACAACGCCGGTATCGTCGACGTCTCGCATCTCTACCCCAAGATGTACGTGATCCGGCCGCAGTTCTTCCTCCCGCTCATCACGCTGCTGCGCAACGCCGCTCTGAACGCGCTGCAGTACAAGGCCGAACTCGAGCAGGTGCGCGCGCAGAACATCGACATCACCCACTTCGAGGATCACCTCGAGACCTTCAAGGACGCGTTCGGGCGCAACTACGACCTCGCCTCGCGGCAGTTCCAGGAGGCGATCAAACGCATCGACACGTCGATCGCCGAGATGCAGAAGGTCAAGGACAACCTGCTGAAGTCCGAGAACAACCTGCGCCTCGCGAACGACAAGGCTCAGGGCGTTACGATCAAGAGGCTCACGCGGGGCAACCCGACCATGCAGGCGAGATTCGCCGAGCTCGAGCCGTCGACGTCCGCGGCGGTGCCGTCCGCACCGGACCAAAAGGAGAATTCCGACACATGAGCCTGCAGCAGGCCCTCACCGAGGTGCGTCAGAACGGCGGCGACGCCGAGGAGGCGTTCGCGACGTTCGAGGAGTGGGCCCTCGAGGAGCGCGGCCTCAGTCTCTACCCCGCCCAGGAGGAGGCCGTGCTCGGCATCACCCTCGGCAGCAACGTGATCCTCGCGACCCCCACCGGCACCGGCAAGTCGCTCGTCGCGATCGGCGCGCACTTCATCGCCGTCGCCGAGGGCCGGCGGACCGTCTACACCGCCCCGATCAAGGCGCTCGTGAGCGAGAAGTTCTTCGACCTCGTCGGCATCTTCGGCGCCGAGAACGTCGGCATGGTCACCGGCGATACCGCGATCAACGCCGACGCCCCGATCCTGTGCTGCACGGCCGAGATCCTCGCGAACCTCGCGATCCGCGACCGCGACGTCGACAACCCGGAGGCCGGCGGCATCACCCAGGTGGTGATGGACGAGTTCCACTACTACGCCGACCCCGACCGCGGCTGGGCCTGGCAGGTGCCGCTGCTGCTCATGCACGACGCGCAGTTCCTGCTGATGTCGGCGACGCTCGGCGACGTCACCGCGCTCGCCGCGGACCTGAGCGAGGCGACCGATCGCGATACCGCGCTGGTCACCGGCGTCGAACGCCCCGTTCCGCTGAGCTTCAGCTACGAGGTCGCGCCGGTGCACGAGGTCGTCGAGCAGCTCATCGCCGATCGCGAGACCCCCGCCTACCTCGTGCATTTCAATCAGTCGCACGCGGTCGAGCAGGCGCAGGCGCTCGCCTCGATCAGGATCGTGGATCGCGCGGGGCGCGACGAGATCGCCGCCGCGATCGGCGACTTCCGCTTCTCGACCGGGTTCGGCACGACGCTCTCGCGGCTCGTCCGCTCGGGCATCGGCGTGCACCACGCGGGCATGCTGCCGCGCTACCGGCGCCTCGTCGAACAGCTCGCGCAGCGCGGCCTGCTCCGCATCATCTGCGGAACCGACACGCTCGGAGTCGGCATCAACGTGCCGATCCGCACGGTCGTGCTCACCGCGCTGACCAAGTTCGACGGCGAGAAGATGCGCCGCCTCTCGGCCCGCGAGTTCCACCAGATCGCCGGTCGCGCCGGCCGCGCCGGCTACGACACCGAGGGTGACGTGATCGCGCTCGCGCCCGAGCACGAGATCGAGAACGCCCGCGCGGTCGCGAAGGCCGCGGCGAAGGCGGCCGACGGCAAGGGCGGCAAGAAGGCGAAGCCGGTCAAGAAGAAGGCACCGCCGCAGGGCTTCGTCGCGTGGAGCGAGCAGACCCTCGACAAGCTCATCGCGTCCGAACCCGAACCGCTCGTCAGCCGCATGCGGGTCACGCACTCGATGGTGCTCGGCGTCATCGGCCGCGGCGAGGAGTGGGAGGGCGAGGCCCTCAACACGATGCAGATGCTGATCTTCGACAGCCACGAGCCGCGGGCCGCCCAGTTCGCGCACGCGCGCACCGCGCTCGAGATCTTCCGCACCCTCCGCAACGGCGGCATCGTCGAGGTGCGCGAGCACGTCGACCCGGCCACCGGCGAGACCCGGCGCCTCCTCGGCCTCACCATCGACCTGCAGGCGAACTTCGCCCTGAACCAGCCGCTGTCGCCGTTCGCGCTCGCCGCAATCGAGCTGCTGGATCCCGATTCGGCGACCTATTCGCTCGACGTCATCTCGATCATCGAGGCGACGCTCGAAGATCCGCGGCAGATCCTGCGCGCGCAGGAGCACCGCGCCCGCGGCGAAGCGGTCGCGGCGATGAAGGCCGAGGGCATCGAGTACGACGAGCGGATGGAGCGGCTCGAGCAGATCACGCACCCGCAGCCGCTCAAGGAGCTGCTCGACGAGGCCTACGAGGCCTACACGGCCGAGGTGCCGTGGGCGCGCGACTACCGGCTGAGCCCCAAGACCGTGGTGCGGGACATGATCGAGCGCGGCTTCGGATTCCGCGACCTGGTCTCCTTCTACGGGCTGGGCCGGGCCGAGGGCGGCGTGCTGCGCTATCTCTCCGACGCGTTCCGCGCCATCGAACGGACGGTGCCCGAGCAGTCGAAGACCGAGGAGCTCGACGAGCTGATCGACTGGCTCGGCGAGCTCGTCCGCCAGGTCGATTCGAGCCTGATCGACGAGTGGGAGGAACTCGCGCACCCGGATGCGGCGGCTCACGAGGCCGCGGAGCGCGCCTCCGCGGAGGGCCCCGTCGCGCCCCCGGCCATGCGATCGCTGCTCGGCAACGAGCGGGCCTTCCTGGTCATGATCCGCGGTGCGCTGTTCCGCCGGGTCCAGGCCGCCGCCTTCGAACGCTACGACGAGCTCGCGGAGCTCGACGGGCCCGGCGGCTTCGGCGAGGATCGCTGGCGCGATGCGCTCGACGGGTACTTCACCGAGTACGAGGAGATCGGGGTCGATGCCGACGCGCGCGCAGCGAACCTGCTGCAGATCGATCGCGGATCCGAGGCCGTGGGCGAGGGGGTCTGGCGGTTCCGCCAGGTGCTGCTCGACCCCGCGGGCGACCGCGACTGGGCGATCGAGGGCGTCGTCGACCTCGGCGAATCCGAGTCCGAGGGCGAACCGGTGATCCGCGTGGAGCGCGTCGGGCCGCTGTCGGGAGTCTGACCCCGCGCAGCGCGCGCCTCAGCACCGCGAACGACGCGTTGCACACCCGGACGCGATCCTATGCACCTGCTGCGAGATTCCCGGCACCCCCTTGGCAGCGCAGCACGGACGCGTGAAGATATCTCCAACCGCGGATCCGACCGCCGCGGGCGGATCCGGGGGGACCGATGGTCGAAGAGAGACTGCGGCGCGTGCTCGTCATCGTCGGGACGCGGCCGGAAGCCATCAAGATGATCCCGGTGATCCGGGCGCTCGACGACGGCGGCCGGATCCGCCCGGTCGTCATCTCGACCGGGCAGCACACCGAGATGGTGCGCGAGCTGTTCGAAGCGCAGGGGAAGCGGATCGACGCCGACCTGCGCGTCGCGGATCCCGTGCGCGATCCCGACTCGGGCGAGGACCGGCGGCCCACGCTCAACGAGATGGTCGCCCGGGTCATCACGGGGATCGACCGGATCTGGCGGGTGCAGGCCGTGCCCGAGCGCAACCGCTCCGACGGCCGACGCGGCCCGGACGGGGCGCTCGCCTGCCTCGTGCACGGCGATACGAGCTCAGCGGCAGCGGCGGCGCTCGCCGCGTTCAACCTGCAGCTCCCGGTCGTGCACGTCGAGGCGGGGCTGCGCACCTCGAACCTGCTGTCGCCGTTCCCCGAGGAGGGCAACCGTCAGCTCATCTCGCGCATCGCGGGCCTGCACTTCGCGCCGACCGGGACGAATCGCGAGAACCTGCTGGCCGAGCAGATCGACGACGACCGGATCGTCGTGACGGGCAACACCTCCATCGACATGCTCGAGTGGGCGACGCGGCAGCCGCTCGACTTCGGTCCGGGCCTCGAGGATCTCACCGCGGATCCCGACGCCTCGTTCGTGCTCGTCACCGCGCACCGCCGCGAGAACTGGGGGAGCGGTCTCGACCGTATCGCCGCGGGCGTGCGCGCGCTCGCCGAGCGGTTCCCCGAGGTCCGCTTCGTGGTGCCCCTGCACCCGAATCCCGTCGCCCGCCGTCCGTTGCAGGCCGCGCTCGCGGACCTGCCCAACGCGCGGCTCGTCGAGCCGCGCGGCTACGTCGCATTCGCGCACCTCATGGATCGGGCGCTGTTCGCGCTGACGGACTCCGGCGGAGTGCAGGAGGAGGCGCCGGCGCTGGGCACCCCCGTGCTCGTCACTCGGGACACTACGGAGCGGGGCGAGGGCGTCGAAGCGGGGACGCTCGTGCTCGTCGGCACGGATCCTGAGCGGATCCTGGCGGAGGGAAGCGCCCTGATCGAGAACCCGGCGATGCGCGCCGAGCGCGGATCCCGGCGCAATCCCTATGGCGACGGCACCGCGTCGGAACGGATCGCGAGGATCCTCGACGCGGTGTTCAGCGATGATCCCGGAGCGATGAGCGCGCGTGAGCGGGAGGTGCGCGCGGGCGTGCGCCGCCGCCTCGGACTCCCGGATCCGATCGGGGGCGGCGCGTGAGCGGCGGGGTCGGCCCGGCGCTGCTCTTGCCGGTGGTCGTCGCACCCGCCTCGCTGCAGGACGAGATCGACCGCACGGCCTACGCCATGGCGCACCTGTTCGACGGCTCGCCCCCGTGGTGCCAGCCCGTCTTCGTCGTCGCGCTGGCGCTGATCCTGGTCTCGGTGCTGTCGACGCTGGTCCTCGGCAACCGATCCCGCAGCGAGGGGCGGCGCGAGCGCGACGACGATCGGGACCTGCCGGAGCTCGACGAGTCTGACTTCCTCTGGGTGTTCGTCGTGCCCGCGCTCAACGAGGAGGTGACGATCGCGGACTCCGTGGGACGGTTGGCCGATGTGGAGGTGCGCAATCGGGTGATCCTCGTGATCGACGACGGATCCGACGACCGTACGGGGGAGATCCTCGCGGGACTCGACCTGCCCGAGCTCACCGTGCTGACGCGCGTGCCGCCCGAAGCCCGCGAGGGGAAATCGGAGGCGCTGAACGCGGCCTGGCGGCACCTGCACGAGCGGGTGCTGCGGACCGGCCGGTGGGCGGATTGGCCGGTCGAGCGAGTGATCTTCACGATCGTCGATGCCGACGGGCGCCTGGATCCGCGTGCCGGACGCGTGAGCTGGCACTTCCGCGATCCCGAGGTAGGCGGTGTACAGTCGCTCGTGCGCATCTACAACCGGACGACCCCGCTCACCTGGGCTCAGGACGTCGAGTTCGGGGTGTTCGGCAACCTGCTGCAGCGCGGGCGGATGGCGTGGGGCACGGCGAACATGGGCGGCAACGGCCAGTTCAACCGGCTCGCGGCGCTCGACAGCGTGGCCGTGCGCGACGACCGCGGACGCCTCGGCCCCTGGCGGGCGGGCCGCCTGACCGAGGATCAGGACATCGGGCTCCGCCTGCTGCACGCCGGTTGGCGCGGCGAACAGGCCCGCAGCATCACCGTCTCGCAGCAGGGGCTCAACTCGCTGCGCATGCTCTACCGGCAGCGCACACGGTGGGCGCAGGGCGGTTGGCAGGTGATCGACCTCGCCGGGGCGGTGCTGCGCGACCGATCGCACGGGATCATGGCCAAGCTGAGCCAGCTCTGGTACCTCGCGACGCCGATCGTGCAGGCGTGGGTGGGGCTCTCGGTGGTGCTCAGCATCGTGTTCCTCATCACCGGGCAGGTGCGACCGCACTGGACCATCATCATGGCCGTGCTCTTCTACCTGTTCACCGCGGTGCCCGGCATCATCGGCGTGCTGCACGCGCGCCACGGGCGCCGAGTGCGAGACATCCTCGTCGACCTGCTGATCGCGCACGGCTACCTGATCTACTCCTGGATCATCTACCCGGTGGTCTACCGAGCGCTGTTCCGGCAGCTGTTCGGGGTCCGGTCCTGGGTGAAGACCAAGCGCGAGGCGCTGAGCGACGCGGACGACTCCGCTCCGCCCGGGGAGATGGGCGAGATCGGCGGCCCCTCGGGCGTCCCCGCGCGGTAGCGCGCGAGGATCGCCCGAGGGCGTCCGGGTCGGCCGGGTCGCCCGGGTCGCCCGATCAGAGCCCGATGAAGCGGAACACGGCGACGAACAGCGAGGCCGCGAGCAGCGCGATGTTCATGCCGATGGCCTTGGCGTCGTCGTGGCGCACGTGCCAGATGATCGCGAGCACCATCACCACGGCGAGGCCGGCCGCCGCGAGCGGAGTCAGCACGGGCAGGATCCCGGTGAGCTGCGGCAGGATCAGGCCGATGCCGCCCAGGGCCTCGGCGAGTCCGACGAGTTTCACACCCGCGGGGGAGTAGTCGTTCACCCAGGCCATCTTCTCGGCCAGCTTCTCCTTCGGCGTCGACATCTTCGCGATGCCGGCCATGAGGAAGAGCGCGGCGAGCAGGCCGGAGACGATCCAGAGTGCGATCTGCATGGGAGTCCTTTCGAGAACCGTGCGATGCGCGCGCATCGGCACCGCGGGTGCAACCCGGATCCGCCCCGCGCTATTCCGGACGGCGGCGGCACTATGCTTTCGACATGCGCCTCGGAGTGATCGACGTCGGATCAAACACCGTCCACCTGCTGGTGGTGGACGCGCACCCGGGCGCGAGCCCCGTGCCGTACCACTCGCAGCGCTCGGTGCTGCGCCTCATGCGCTACCTCGATTCCGACGGTGCCATCGTCGAGGAGGGCGTCGTCCGCATCGTCGACGCGATCCGCGAGGCGCGCGACACGGTCGCCGAGATCGGCGTCGACGATCTGATCGCCACCGCCACCTCGGCGATCCGCGAGGCGGCGAACGGCGAGGAGGTGCTCGCCCGGATCGAGCGCGAGACGGGGATCCGGCTGCGGGTGCTGACCGGCGAGGACGAGGCCCGGATCACGATGCTCGCCGTGCGGCGCTGGCTGGGCTGGTCGGCGGGCGAGATTCTGCTGTTCGATATCGGCGGCGGCTCGTTCGAGATCGCGCAGGGCGCCGACGAGTACCCCGACGTGCAGGTGTCGCTGCCGCTCGGCGCCGGGCGATCCACGATCAACTTCCTGGCCGAGGATCCGCCGCCGCGGGAGGCCGTCTCGCTGCTGCGCGCCCACGCCCGGACCGAGTTCACCCGGGTGCGGGAGGAGCTCTTCTCGGAGCGGCCGCGCCCCAAGCGCGTCGTCGGCACCTCGAAGACGATCCGTTCGCTCGCGCGTCTGATCGGCGGCCCGTCCGACCCGATCACGGGCGACCTGGCGCCCCTGCACTACGTCGGTCTGCGCGAGTGGGAGCCGTCGCTTCGCGAGATGCCGGGGTCGGTGCGCGAGTATCTGCCCGGGATCACGCCCGAGCGCGGCTACCAGATCATGGCGGGGGCGGTCGTGCTGCGCACGGCCATGAAGGTGTTCGAGGTCGACACCCTCACGATCTCGCCGTGGGCGCTGCGCGAGGGGATCGTGCTGCGGTACATCGATTCGCTCGATAGCCCTGGAGCCGATCCCGTCGAGAGCTGAGGCGGGGCTGAGGCGGAGCTGAATCGGAGGGGTATCGCCCTCCACAAGCGCGATCCATCCACAGATTCCCGGATCGTGCCCCGCACCCGCCGACCGGGCGGCAGAGTCGAAGGCATGAGAACTTCAGACTCCCGGCTCGACCCGGAACGCGTCCTCGCCACCGATCACGCCCTTCAGGAGGTCCTGGGCCTCCTGCTCCGCGAAGCCAACCAGCGGCAGTTCTGGCTGATCTTCCTCGACGGCACGCGGCGCATCGTCGGTCCGCTCATGCCGATGGACGACTACCCGATCAGCCCCGACGACCCCTCCGAGATCGAAGGCCGCGCCGACGACCCGATCATCGATGTGCTGTGGGATCGCATCGGCGAAATCGCCAAGATGGTGGGTGCGGAATCGCTCGTGCTGGTGTGGGAACGCCGCGGGCCGGCGAAGTTCTCGAACGCCGACCTCAGCTGGGCGCGCGCCTTCTCGGCGGCGACCGCCGACGGCGGGCTGCCGATCCGTGCGCAGTTCGTGCTGCACAGCGAAGGCATCCGTCAGATCGCCGTCGACGACCTGATCTGAGGCGCTGCGGCGGCACCCCGACGCGGGAAGGGGCCGCGGCTCATGCTGAGCGGCGGCCCCTTCCTCGCCCGCACCGACACCCGTCGGTGATTCGTGTGGGTCGCGGTTTCCCGTGAGTCGGCGGTCTTGCGCTAGTTGTAGTTTCTCGGGACGTTGTGAACACGTGAGAGGAAAATGAAGACCTCCGGCAGGATGTGGGTTACCACACTCACACACCTAACCGGAGGTCTTCGTGTCCCACGCTAACGCACCACTCACCCCCATCGGACGCCGACGCCTGGCCTCGCTGATCGTTGAAGACGGATGGCCGGTTCGGCGTGTGGCTGAACGCTTCCAGGTATCGCCAGCGACGGCAACGAAATGGGCGGCCCGGTATCGGAGCGGCGAAGCGCTCACGGATCGTTCCTCACGCCCGCACTACTCGCCGGCCAGGTTGCCGCGAAAGCGGGAGCATCGCATCATCTCTCTCCGATTCACGCGCAGGTGGGGGCCACACCGCATCAGCTACCACCTGGGTATCCCACGCTCCACGATTGAACGTGTCCTCGCCCGGTACGGGATGCCGAAACTTACTCACATCGATCAGGCGACCGGCCTACCGGTTCGAAAGCCGACGGTCGTGCGCTATGAGAAGAGTGCTCCGGGCGAGCTGGTGCATGTGGATATCAAGAAGCTGGGCCGGATCCCGAATGGTGGCGGGCATCGCATGTTCGGCCGCACAATCGGGAACCGGAATAACCAGAAGCGGGGCCTCGGGTATGCGTTCTTGCATCACGCCGTTGATGATTACTCGCGCATGGCCTACTCAGAGATCCTCACCGATGAGAAGCAAGAGACCGCGGCAGCGTTCTGGGAACGAGCGCGGGATTTCTTCGCGGATGCGGGCGTGCAGGTGACTGCAGTCATGACCGATAACGGGTCGTGTTACCGCTCGCGCGTCTTCGCGCAGGCACTCGGCCCGCACGTAACGCATCGTTTCACTCGCCCGTACCGGCCCCAGACCAACGGCAAGGTGGAACGATTTAATCGCACGCTCGCGCAGGAATGGGCGTATGCGGAGGTGTACACCAGTGAGGCCGCGAGAGCCTCAACGTACGACGCCTGGCTGCATCACTACAATCATCACCGACCCCATACCGGGCTTGGTGGGTTGACGCCGTCAGATCGTGTCCACAACCTCACTGGGAACTACAGCTAGTCGGCGATTTCCCGAACGGCGAAGTAGTGGCCCTCGGGGTCCGCGAAGTTGAACGTGGTCTGCCCGCCGTGCTCGGCGATCGGGCCGACGGTGACGCCCTGCGCTTCGAGCGCATCGCGCATGGCGCGCACGTCGCGGCTCGCGAACAGGATCGACGGGGTCGCGAGGTCGAGCTCGGGCGACATCTGGGCGACCACGGCGCGGTCGAACAGGGTGAGCGCCGCCTCCGAGCCGGGGGTGTGCGCGATCTCGACCGAGAGCGTCTTGCCGTCCAGCTCCTGCGACGAGAGCTCGGTGAAGCCGACGGTGCCGACCCAGAAGTCGGCGACAGTGCGGGGGTCGGTGACGTAGATCATGACGTTGCCGAAGCGATCGATCACGGGTGGCTCCTCTGGTCGTGCGAGCGGGGGAGCGGGCGCTCCGAGCTCGTCCCGCTCCAGTATCCCGCGTCGAGGCGCGCCCGGGCGACCACGTTTTGAACTTTGCCGAGGTTCGATGTAGAGTTGTCTCTCGGTGCCGCAGTCCTCCGGGCTTCGGAATCTCGCCATTGGGATATGGTGTAATTGGCAACACTACGGTTTCTGGTACCGTCATTCTAGGTTCGAGTCCTGGTATCCCAGCAAAGCAAAACCCCCGCTCCGGCGGGGGTTTTCTCGTGTGTCAGGCCTTCAAATTCTGGCGGCAGGCCTGGCGCTTCGCTGCCTATGAGGTTCCGCCCTGCCTCCCAAACGTGACAGTAGCGAGTGAGTCTGCGCTCGCACAGAACTTCGGGCGGCAGACGGTCGGCACCGCTCAGGTGTTGAAACCCTTGCAATAGGCGCCACCTTGGATGATCTTTACAATGTTCGATCCAGTGTGCTGACCGATGCCGATGCTTCCATATTGCGCAGTCAACTCTGCGAGAGTCGTTGGATCGAATGCTGGCGACAGTGTTGTGATTCCGAGTTCGATCTGAAGGGCTCTTGTGAGGGCCTCCATGGTGGGCTAACCGGTTCTCCCGTTTTCATCGATATTGACCCACTGTGCGTGAGTTCCGTAGGTTGTGTTCAGTCAGCTTTGTGTGCGCTGAACCCAGGGGTCGGTCGTGATGTTTTATCCTTCATGGATTGTGCGGCGTTGACCACTGAATCGCTACGGGTCCAGTCGGTGTCTGAGTGCTGATGTTCTTTCCTGCCCCCGGATATTTGCAATCTCGATGCGTGACGGTATGCGTCCGGGGGCGTTCTGATGGCGGCTGGCGGGCGTCGACTGCAGAATGCGGCTCGCGCTCGAAGGGGGGGTGTTGGGCTGAAGGGGCGGAGTGAGGCCTCGGTCGCGCTCCGGTCAGGGGCTCGATGAGGCCTCACTTCTCGCCGCTAGTGGGTGAGGACTGCGGCCCAATCGGCAGAGGGCCCCCCGTGCAGCCCGCCACCAAGATAGCGAGCGGCGATCTTGTACGAGCCGGCTGCGTTCCCGAAGCTGATGGCCTTGTTGAGGTCCTTCTTGGGTACCTCGACTACGGCGACCTGGGTGCCTGCGCTATTGACCAGTCCGATGCGAATTCGAGCATTCGGATCGCCATCATATCCGGGGTATCCGCCGCTCGGTCGAGTCAGGCTGGTCACCTTGATTGACGAACTCGCCTTGAATGCTCGCGAGACGGTGTAATTCGTCACTGCGCCGTTCGCCGGAGTAGAGCCGCTAATGTTCGTGGTCGGCATATTTGATCCTTTCTGTTTGGTCTTGGAATTCTCATTCCAAATATTGTCTGCGCTCAGTTCGAGCGACATGGATAGTATTCGCGAGACTCAGTCTCCCTGGCAACAAAAGTGTCAATATTGCACCAAAACCCATTTTTGTGAAGCGGGATCTCCGATGGCATCTGATGTTGCGCCCGGTGGAAGGCCGGGACGCCGCTCGCGGAGCGCAAAGAAAAGACCCCCGCTCTCGCGGGGGTCTTGCGCACGGTGAGGCTTTCGAGACGTCGGGATTCTCGCGAGCAGGCGAGGCGGCGCGGGCCCGACCGGCCTACGCCGTCAGCCCGAGCCCGCGCACGACCTCGGCGACCCGCGCCCGCTGCGGCGCGGTGAGGCCCTGCAGGGGGAGCGGCAGCGAGCGTTCGCCGACGAGGCCGAGCATTTCTGCGATGGCCGCGACCACGCGGATGCTGCCGCCGAACTCGGTGAACAGGTTCCAGAGCGGGGCGAGGCGCTCGGAGGCCGCGACCGCGTCGGCGGGGCGTCCCTCCTGCGCGGCTCGCGTGATCTCGAGCGCCGGCGCGGGCAGGGTGCCCGCGATCACCGAGTTCCAGGCGTCGCAGCCGGCGTTCAGGCCGTTCGCCGCGGACGCATCGCCCGAGACGCCGATGGTGACGCCCGCGGGGATCGAGCCCCGCACCGCGTCGACCCGCTCCTGCGCCGCGGCCGGATCGGCCGGGACGCTCGGGATCTTGACCGCTGCGACCCCCGGAAGCGCCGCGACGCGAGCGATGAGCTCGATCGAGAACGAGAAGTGCGTGGTGCCCGGGTTGTCGTAGAGGATCACCGGCAGCTCGGTGTGCTCCGTCGCCGTGCGGAACAGCTCGAACACGTCGTCGTCCGTGAGGCGCTGGTAGCTCATCGCCGCGAGCAGCAGGCCGGACGCCCCGGCGGCCTCGGCGTCGTCGATGCGGTGCAGCACCCGCGAGGTGCGCAGATCGCCGACCCCGACGAACACGGGCGTGCCCGCCGCGTGCTCGACGGCGAGCCGAGCGACGCGGGCGCGTTCGGCGCGATCCAGATAGGGGTACGAGCCGGTGGAACCGAGCGCGGTGATCGAATCGACGCCGGCGTCGCGCAGGCGCCCGACCAGCCCGACGAACGCGCCCTCGTCGAGCGCGTCGTCGCGCAGGGGCGTGAGGGGGAAGGCGCTGAGGCCGCTGAACATGCTCATCACTGCTCCAATGTTCGGGGAAAGATGCGGGCGGAGGGGGCGCGGATCAGGCCGTGCCCGCCGCGGGCGGTCTCGCGCCGCCGCGCTGCGCCGCCGCGCCGGCGAGGACCACGAGGGCGATGCCGAGGATCTGCATCGGGCTCGGCGTCTGACTGAGCACCACGATCCCGGTCAGCACGCCGAAAGCGGGCTCGATCGAGAGCAGCGTGCCGAAGGCGTTGTGCGTCATCCGCCGCAGCGCCAGCATCTCGAGCCCGAACGAGATCACCGGGGTGATGAACGCGATCCCGGCCGCGGCCGCGAGCACCCACCAGCTGAACTCGCCGCCGACCACCTGGGGGATGCCGAACGGCGCGGTCGCGACCGCGGCGATCGGGATCGTGAGCGCGAGGCCGCTGATGCCCGAGAAGCGGTCGCCGACGTGCTGCGTCAGCACGTTGTAGAGCGCCCAGCAGAGCGCTGCGGTGAGGGCGAACGCGACACCGATGAGGTCGATCCGGCCGTGCCACGGCTCGGTGAGCAGCACGACGCCGACGAGCGCGAGCCCGGGCCAGACCAGCGCACGGCGGTGCTTTCCGGTCAGCGCGGCCACGGTCAGCGGGCCGAGGAACTCGATCGCGACCGCGGTGCCGAGGGGGATCCGGTCGACCGCCGCGAGGAAGGACGCGGTCATGAATCCGGTGACGACGCCGAGGGCGATGAGCTTCGGGATGTCCGCGCGCCGGACCGCGCGCAGCGACGGGCGCGCGATGCAGACGAGGAACACCGCGCCGAAGCACATGCGCAGCCAGGCGGTGCCCGCGGGGCCGACCACGTCGATGATTCCGACCGAGAGCGCGTTCGAGACCTGGATCATGAGCATGGCGGTGACCGCCATCGACCAGGCGGGAACGCGCGCGGGGGAGAGTCGCCGGGTCATGCGGTGCCCGCCGCTCGCTGCATGCCCACGCCGGGCTCGAAGACGGACAGCGAGAAGCGCGCGGGCGCGTCGCCGGGGTTCGCGTAGCGGTGCGGCGCGTCACCGAAGAAGCTGAGCGCGTCGCCCGGGCCCAGCCGGGACTCGCGGCCGCCGATCTCGACGAGCAGCTCGCCGACGTGCAGCTGCAGCAGCTCGCGGGTGCCCGCGGAGTGGGCATCGCCCGAGTGGCTCTCTCCGGGCATCAGGGTCCAGTCCCACAGCTCGACGACGTGGGGCGGCTCGGTGCCGGCGACCAGTACGCCCGTGCCGCCGTTCGGCCCGGTCCAGAGTACGGCGCCCTTGCCGCTGCGGGTGATCCGCTCGGCGCGCGGAGCGGGCGGTTCGACGAGCGCGGGCAGGCCGACGCCGAGGGCGTCACTCAGGCGCAGCAGCGTGCCGACGCTGGGGTTGACGGATCCCTGCTCGACGTTGACGACCATGCGGCGGCTGACGCCCGCCGCCTCGGCCAGGCGTTCGAGGGTCCAGCCGCGAGTCTTGCGCTCCTGCCGCACGCGCACGCCGATGGCGCGCGCGAGGGACTCTGCTCCCGTATCCATGAGTGCAGCATAGTGCGCGCAGCGTGCACTGAGTGCGATTCTTCGGGGTCCGGTCTAGCGGATGAGCTTGCCCGCGTCGTCGCGCGGGCGCACCGGGTGCTCGCTCAGGATCGAGATCCGGTTGAACGCGTTGATCGCCGAGGCGACCCACTCGGCCGCGACGAAGGTCTCGTCGCCGAGCACATTGCGGGCGCCGGCCAGGTCCGCCTGCGCGTCCTCGCTCAGCGGGAGCCGCGTGGCGGCTTCGGCGACGGCGAGCACCGCGGCCTCCCGCTCGCCGAAGATCGGGGTCTCGCGCCAGGCGGGCAGGAGATCGAGCTTCTGCTGGGGTACGCCCGCCTCGCGCGCACCGCGGGAGTGCAGATCCAGGCAGAACGCGCAGCCGTTCAGCTGGGAGGCGCGTACCTTGATGAGTTCCGCCTCCGCGGGGGTGAGCCCGAGCCGCGTCGCGGCGTCCGCGATCGATGCGGAGAAGGTCGAAGCGGCCTGCCACGCCTCGGGGGCGATCTTGTCGAGATAGGGGCGCACGTGGACTCCTTTCCGGTCGGTGCCGGTGCTGGGGGCAACCGGCCGATGGGCACCAGTATTCCTGCGAAACTCCCGGAATGGCAGGGGATCGGGTGGTGTTGACACGGGGGAAGCGCTGTCGTCTTCGGATCCGGGGCGCCCGGATCGACCTGCGAACCACGAGGAGAGCCGCCATGCGAGCCGTCGTCTACGACCGATACAGTCCGGAGCTCGAAGGGCTCGCGGTTCGAGAGGTGGCGGAACCGAAGCTCTTCGCCGGTTCGGTGCTGATCGAGGTGCGCGCGGCCTCCGTGAACCCCGTCGACTGGAAGATCATGGCGGGGTACCTGGACGGCATGATCGACGCGCGATTCCCGGTGATCCCGGGGTGGGACGTCGCCGGGGTCGTCGTCGCCGTCGGAGCCGATACGCCGGAGTTCCGCGTCGGCGACGAGGTGCTGGCGTACGCGCGCAAGGAGACCGTGTCGGCCGGGACCTTCGCGGAGCGGGTGGCCGTGCCCGCCGAGGCCGTCGCCCTCAAGCCCGCCGAACTGTCGTGGGAGCAGGCCGCGGGTCTGCCGCTCGCCGGCGGAACGGCGCTGCGCGCCGTCGACGCCCTCGGCGAGCTGGACGGGCGCGTGCTGCTCGTGCACGCGGCCGCGGGCGGCGTCGGCAGTCTCGCCGTGCAGATCGCGGTGGCCCGCGGTGCGCGGGTGATCGGCACCGCGTCGGAGCGCAACCACGAGTTCCTCCGGAGCCTCGGTGCCGAGCCCGTCGCGCACGGCGCGGGGCTCGCGGAGCGGGTGCTCGCGCTGGCGGGCGGCCCGGTCGACGCCGTCGCGGACTTCGTCGGCGGACAGCTCGAGACCACGCTCGCCGTGCTCCGCCCCGATGGTCCGCACGTCTCGGTCGCCGACGACTCGGTCGTGGAGCACGGTGGACGCATCATCTGGGTGCGCGTCGACGGCGCGGAGACGGCCCGCCTCGCCGAGCTCGCCCGCAGCGGCGCCCTTCGGGTCGAGATCGCCGAGACCTTCGGGCTCGACGGGGTCGGGGACGCCTTCCGCGCCAGTCGCACCGGACGCACGCGCGGCAAGCTCGTGATCCTGCCGCAGCGATGAGCCGGGATCGCCGCGCGACCGTCGTCGTGATCGGTGCCGGGCAGGCGGGGCTCTCGGCGGGCTACCACCTGCAGCGCCACGGCTTCGCGAGCGCGCTGCTCGATCCCGAGGCCGAGCGGAGCTTCGTGATCCTCGACGGGGAGGCTCGGCCGGGCGGCGCCTGGCAGCACCGGTGGGCGTCCCTCACGATGGCGACGGTGAACCACATCTTCGACCTGCCCGGGTTCCGACAGTCCGCGGTCGACCCGGCCACCTCGAGCCGCGAGGCGGTGCCCGGGTACTTCGCCGCGTTCGAGGCGAAGATGCGGCTGCCGATCCTCCGGCCGGTCTCGGTGGCCGCGGTGCGGCGCGCCGACACGGACCCCGACGGCGAACTGCTGATCGAGAGCAGTGCCGGGCTCTGGCGAGCGCGGGCGGTGATCAACGCGACCGGAACCTGGCGGAACCCCGTGCTGCCGGAGGTGCCCGGCGCCGACCGGTTCCTCGGGCGGCAGTTGCACACCCGCGACTACGTCTCGCTCGACGAGTTCGCCGGACGCAGCGTCGCGGTGGTCGGCGGCGGGATCTCGGCCGTGCAGCAGCTCGAGGAGATCTCGCGGGTGGCGCGCGTCGCCTGGTACACGCGCCACGAGCCCGTGTTCCTCGACGGCGATTTCAGTCCGGAGGTCGAGGGGCGCGAGACGATCGAGCGGGTCACCGCGGACGTCGAGGCGGGCAACCCGTCGCGCAGCGTCGTCTCGTACACGGGCCTGGCCTGGACCCCGTACGCGCGGGCCGCGCGGGATCGCGGCGTGCTCGCGCGCCGGCCGATCTTCACGGCCATTGAACCGCACGGCGTGCGCGAGGCCGACGGCTCGTTCACCTCGGTCGACACGATCCTGTGGGCGACCGGGTTCCGTCCCTCGATCGCGCACCTGGATCCGCTCGGGTTGCGCAACGAGCGGGGCGGGATCGAGGTGCGCGGAACGAGGGTCGTCGCGGAGCCGAGAGTGCACCTGATCGGGTACGGGCCGTCGCAGTCCACGGTCGGCGCGAACCGCGCCGGGCGGGACGCCGTGGCGGAGGTCGATGCGGCGCTGCGGTCGGAGAACCGCATTCCTCAGATGTAAGTTAGGCTTGGCTAAGTTGCGGGGTTCGACGTGGGCCCCGAGAAGGGTGCGCGATGGCCAAGCGCGGGTTCTCCGGAGTGATGATGCGCGGGTACGGAGCCCGCGACCACGAGGCGATCGTCACCGAGGTCCAACCGCTCGCGCCCCACTTCGTGCGGGTGCGCATGAGCGCCCCGACGCTGCTGCAGGACGTGGTGGTCTCGCCGACGGCCTGGCTGCGCTTCTGGTTCCCCGACCCCGAGCGGCCCGAGTTCGAGCAGCAGCGCGCCTACACGCTCTCCGAGGTCGACGAGACCGCCGGAACCTTCGCGGTCGACATGGTCCTGCACGAGCCCGCCGGGCCGGCGAGCACCTGGGCCGCCGCCGCGGCCCCGGGAGCCCGGGTGTCGGTCACGACCCTCGGATCCTCGCGCTTCGACCTGCCGGACGAACTGCCCGCCGGCTACCTGCTCATCGGCGACCGCGCGTCGATCCCCGCGATCAACGCGATCCTCGGGACCGTGCCCGACGAGGTGCCGATCGAGATCTACCTCGAGGAGCACACCCCCGACGACCGGAGGATCCCGCTGCACGAGCACCCGCGCGCTCGCGTGCACTGGGTCCCGCGTCAGGGCGAGACCTCGCTCGCCGCCGCGATCGAGTCGCGCGACTGGTCGGACTGGTACGTCTGGGCCGCGCCCGAGTCGGGATCGCTCAAGCACCTCCGCGGTCGCCTGCGCGCCGAGTTCGGATTCCCGAAGAGCGAGACGCACGCGCAGGCCTACTGGTACTTCGGTCGCGCGTTCGGCGCGAACCGATCCAAGGCCGCGCCCGAAACGGAGCCCGCGGCGGATGCGTCGGCCGCCGATGCGGTCGGGAGGACCGAAGCGGCGGTCGCGTCGGTCGCGGCGATCGCGGCGGATCCCGCACCGGATCCGGCGCGGGATCCCGCACCGGCTGCGGTCGGCGAGGCGGCTGTTCCCGAGGCGGCCGAGGCACCTGCGGCACCCGCGGCCCCGCGCGGATCCTGGCGGGCGAACGCGGGATCGCGGCTGCTCGCCCCGCTGCGCCCGAAGCTCGTCGCCGCCGGTGTCGCCCAGGGGATCGTCACCCTCCTGCAGCTCGCTCCGTTCGTGCTGATCGTCGAGCTCGCCCGACTGCTGCTCGGCGGCGCCGAGGCGTCGCGGCTCTGGGCCCTCGGAGGGTGGGCCATCGGCCTGATGGCCGCGGGCGTCGTGCTCTCGACCGCACTGCTCGTCTGGACCCACGCGGTCGACGCCCGCTTCGAGCGCGAGCTGCGGCAGCGTCTGCTGCGCAAGCTCGCCCGCGTGCCGCTCGGCTGGTTCGACGCACGCGGGTCCGGCCGGGTCAAGCAGCTCGTGCAGGACGACACGCTCGCGCTGCACTACCTCGTGACCCACGCCGTGCCCGACGCGGTCGCCGCCGTGGTCGCGCCCGTCGCGGTCCTCGTCTACCTGTTCGCGGTCGACTGGCGGATCGCGCTCCTGCTCCTCCTGCCGGTGCTCGTCTACGTGATCGCCATGGCGGTCATGGTCGTGCAATCGGCGCCGCGCACGGCCGAGGCGCTGCGCTGGTCGGAACGCATGAACAGCGAGGCGGGCTCCTACCTGGAAGGCCAGCCGGTGATCCGCGTGTTCGGGGGAGCGGCGGCCACCGGCTTCCGCGCCCGGCTGGGCGAGTACATCGGGTTCCTCGACCGCTGGCAGCGGCCCCTCAGCGGGCAGAAGGCGTTCATCGACCTCGTCACCCGTCCGGCCACGTTCCTGCTGCTCATCTGTGCGCTCGGCACCGTGCTGATCACGGGCGGGACCATGCAGCCGATCGCGCTGCTGCCGTTCCTGCTGCTCGGCACGACGTTCGGCTCCCGGCTGCTCGGGATCGGCTACGGGCTCGGCGGCCTGCGGGCCGGTCTGCTCGCCGCGCGACGGATCCAGGTCGCCCTCGACGAGCCCGAGCTCGAGACCGAGGAAGCAGGCGAGCCCGCCGAGGGCGCGCCTCGGGTACCGCGCGGCCGCGTCGAGTTCGACCGTGTCGGCTTCGCCTACCGGCCGGGCGTTCCCGTGCTGGAGGACGTCTCCCTGTCGTTGGAGCCCGGCACCGTGACCGCGCTCGTCGGCCCGTCCGGATCCGGCAAGTCGACCCTCGCCGCCCTGCTCGCACGCTTCCACGACCCGGAGTCCGGCCGCATCCGCGTCGGCGGCGACGACCTCCGCGCGCTCGACCCCGACGAGCTCTACGCCCGCGTCGGCTTCGTGTTCCAGCAGACCCAGCTCGTGAACGGCACCGTGCGCGACAACCTCGCCCTCGCGAATCCCGACGCGAGCGACGCCGAGGTCGAGGCCGCGGCGCGGGCCGCGCAGATCCACGATCGGATCCTTCGCCTGCCCGAGGGGTACGGCACCGTGCTCGGCCCCGACGCCGCGCTGTCGGGCGGCGAGCGGCAGCGCCTCACGATCGCCCGCGCGATCCTGGCGGACACCCCCGTGCTGATCCTCGACGAGGCGACCGCGTTCGCCGACCCCGAATCCGAATACCTCGTGCAGCGGGCGCTGAGCCGGCTGGCCGAGGGCCGCACCGTGCTCGTGATCGCCCACCGGCTGCACACCGTCGCCTCGGCCGACCGCATCGTCGTGCTCGACCACGGCCGCATCGCCGAGTCCGGCACGCACGACGAGCTCCTCGCTCGGGGCGGCCGCTACCGGAGTCTCTGGGACGCCGCGTCCGGGGTCTCGACCGGGATCTCGTCCACCCCTGAATCCACCCCCGAACCCGTCGCCGCCGGAACGGAGCAGACCCGATGATCCGCACCCTGCTCAGCCTGCTCCCCGCGAACCGCCGCCGCGCGGTCGTCGCCCACCTCGGGCTCACCGTGCTCGGCATCCTGCTGCGCGCCGTCGGCGCCGTGCTGCTCGTGCCCCTGGTCTCGGCGCTGTTCGGGCCGAGCCCCGCGGACGCCTGGCCGTGGCTCGCAGCGCTCGCCGCGGCGACCGTGCTCGGTTGGGCGGTCGACGCCGCCGCCGCGAAGCGGGGATTCGCGCTCGGCTTCGCGCTGCTCGACAGCGGGCAGCGCACCGTCGCCGACCGCATCGCCGAGGTGCGGCTCGCCTGGTTCGACGCCGAGCGCACCGCGACCGCGCGCCAGGCCGTCGCCGCGACCGGTCCCGACCTCGTCGGCGTCGTCATCTATCTCGTGACCCCGGTGCTCAGCGCGATCCTGCTGCCGATCGCCATCGCGGTCGCGCTGCTGCCCATCGCCTGGCCGCTCGCGCTCGCGGCGCTGGCCGGTGTGCCGATCCTGTTCGGCGCCTTCTGGCTCGCGGGCCGGCTCAGCCGGGACGCCGACCGTGCGGCGGCCGACGCGAACACCGCGCTGACCGAGCGGATCGTCGAGTTCGCGCGCACGCAGCAGGCTCTGCGGGCTGCGCGCCGCGTCGATCCGGCACGCAGCCTCGCGGGATCCGCCCTCGCCGAGCAGCACCGCGCCACGACCCGGCTGATCCTGCTGCAGGTGCCCGGCCAGCTGCTGTTCGGCCTCGCGGCCCAGCTCGCGCTCCTGCTGCTCGCGGGCACCACGGTCTGGCTCGCGGCGACCGGTGCGCTCTCGGCACCCGAGGCGATCGCGCTCACGCTCGTGATCGTGCGCTACCTCGAGCCGTTCACCGCGCTGGCCGAGCTGGCGCCCGGTATCGAAGCGGCGACCGGTGCGCTGCGCAACATGCGGGCGGTGCTCGACGCGCCCGTCGATCCCGCGGGGGATCGCGAACCGGCTCGGGGCTCCGCGCCGAGGATCGCGCTCCGCGGGGTGAGCTTCGACTACGACGGGGCGGCCGGCTCCGGGGTCGCTTCGGCCGGATCCCGCGTGCTCTCGGACTTCGACCTGGAGTTCGCTCCGGGCACGACGACCGCGATCGTCGGCCCCTCGGGCTCGGGCAAGACCACCGTGCTGCAGCTCCTCGCGGGCCTGCGCCGCCCGGGCGCGGGCAGCGTGCTCGTCGACGGCGTCCCGCTGGCCGAGCTGAGCGATGCGTCGCGGCGCGAACTCGTCAGCGTCGTGTTCCAGCACCCGTACCTGTTCGACGGCACCGTGCGCGACAACATCCTCGTCGGCGATCCTGTGGCGTCCGAGGAGCGCTGGCGCGCAGCCGCCGCGCTCGCCCGCGTCGACACCCTCGCGGATCGCCTGCCCGACGGCTGGGAGAGCCGGGTCGGCGAGGCCGGCGGATCCCTCTCGGGCGGGGAACGGCAGCGGGTCTCGATCGCGCGGGCGCTCGTGTCGCGCGCTCCCGTGCTCCTGGTCGATGAGGCGACCAGCGCGCTCGACGCCGAGAACGAGGCGGCCGTGTCCGCCGCGCTCGCCGACGACCCGACGCCGCGCACCCGCGTGATCGTCGCGCACCGGCTGAGCAGCATCCGCGGCGCCGCCGACCGCGTCGTGTTCCTCGACGGCGGGCGCATCGTCGAGGACGGTTCACCGGAGGAACTGCTCGCGGCCGGCGGGCGCTTCGCCGAGTTCTGGCGGCAGCAGCACGCCGCGAGCGCCTGGCGGCTCGGTGGGACGGGGGAGCCGGATCGCGCCGGCCTCTCTACGATGGAGGCATGACCGCACCGCTGCCGCCGCTGCTCACGCTCGCCGATGCCGCCGCCTGGCGGGCCTGGCTCGATGAGAACGAGGAGACCTCGGACGGGGTCTGGCTGGTGCTCGCGAAGAAGGGCACGACCGAGCCGACGACGCTGAGCTACGCGCAGGCGCTCGACGAGGCGCTGTGCAGCGGATGGATCGACGGGCAGAAGGGGAGCCTCGACGCGGCGACGTTCCGGCAGCGCTTCACGCCGCGGCGCAAGCAGTCGATGTGGTCGGAGCGCAACATCGGACTCGTTGCGGAGCTGATCGAAGCGGGGCGGATGCGCGAGCGCGGGCACGCCGAGATCGAGCGCGCGAAGGGCGATGGCCGCTGGGATCGCGCGTACGCGGGAGCGTCGAAGGCGGAGGTGCCCGACGACCTGGCGGCCGCCCTCGCAGCGTCGCCGGGCGCGGCGGCTGCGTTCGCGGGGCTGAACGGGGCGAACCGGTATTCGGTGCTGCACCGGCTCATGACCGCGTCGAACGCGACGACGCGGGCGAACCGGCTCGCGAAGATCCTGGCGATGCTGGAGGGCGGCGAGACGCCGCACCCGCAGTGAGCTGGACCCCGATGGGCGCGGATGACGTGGCAGCCGCCTTCCCCGAGCCGCTTCGGCGCCGAGGTCGTGGTCGAGGTCGAGGTCGTGTCCGGTCGTGGCTGCTGCCGCTGCTCGGCCTGATGCCGTTCGGGGCCGGGCTCGCGCTGTGGCTGCGGACCCTGCCGACCACGATCGATTCGGCGGCGCAGCTCACGCGGGTCGAGTTCGGTTGGCCGCTCGTCTGGACGACGCAGGATCTCACCCGCTACGCACCGCAGCGGTATCCGGCGAGCATGGACTACATCGGCGGGAAGTACGTGGTCGATCCGCCGCCGAGCGTCGAGGACTGGTGGCTGTTCGCCGCGGACGCCGTGATCCTCGGGGCGTGCGCGTTCCTCGTGTTCGCGCTCGTCGTCCGGCTGCTGCGTCCGGTGCTGCTGGGGCGCGGCCGCGGGGGCGGGCGCGGATGCGGTGGTGGTGCTGATTCGGGTGTCGGCGCCGGTGGGGGCGATCCCGGGGCCGATTCCGGGGCCGGTTCCGGGGCCGGTCCCGGCCGCCCGGATCAGACCTGAGTCCTACGCGGGTCAGTACCTCGGGTCGATGTGCGGCGGAGCTCGCGCGGCGATGCTGGAGGCATGACAATCGCACACGCTCTCAAGCAGCCGGTTCCCTTCGTCGCGGTCGCGCTCGTAGCGGCCTGCGCGCTCGCGTTCGTCGCGGCGATCTCGCTCTTCCTCATGATCACGGGTACGACGCAGTCGATGCTGACCGGCCCGCCCGCGGCGGGCACCGGGGCGAGCACCGCGGTGCACGCGCCCGTGTCGACTCCGTAGCGAACGCTTCGGCGCGCCGAGGGGAGTTTCGGATCGCTGCCGGTTCCGACGGAGCCCGGATTCAGGGCGCCGGCGGGTACTGCTCCCCGGTGCGCGTACGCGAGAGGCGTCGCTGCTGCTGCCGGGTGTTGACGAGGATCGCGATCGCGGCACCGATGAATCCCGTGACCGGCGTCCCGGACATGCCTTCGGGGAGGAATCCGGCCCCGCCGCCGATGACGGCGGCGACCCCGAGCAGGATCATGGTGATCTCGAAGAGGAACAGCTGATCGCCCAGTGCGGATCTGCGATCTTCGATGGTGGTTTCGCGGCCCTTCACCATGATGTGATCGGTCCAGCCGTCGCCGTCCCACCAGCGCACGACGCCCGGTGCCTGGGCCGGCCTCCAGCCCGCCTCGGAGCGGGGCTCGGGGCGGGTGTCGGGACTCACCGGCGGCTCCTGATCTTCTCGACGGGTTCCGTCTCGGCGCCCGCGATGAGCGGGGCGCCGAGACGGAGTATCGGATCAGTGTACTGGTGCGGGTCGATGTCAGCTCAGGCCGTTGGCCTTCAGCCAGTCCTTGGCGATGTCGGCGGGCTGCTTCTTGTCGACGGTGCTCTGGACGTTGAGCTTGACGAGCTCCTCGGTGCTGAGCTTCGCGCTGACCGCGTTGATCGTCTTCGAGATCTTGTCGGCGATGTCGCTGCTGGCGATGGGTACCACGTTCGACGAGAGGATCATGTTCTTCGGATCCTTGAGCGCGACGAGGTCGCCCTTCTCGAAGGCGGGGTCGGCCGAGTAGATGTCGGCGACCTGCACGGTGCCGGCGCGCAGCGCGTCGAGCGTGGTCGGGCCGGTTGCCGAGAAGGCGAGGTCGACGCCGTACTGCTCCTTGGCGGCTGCGGGACCGTAGGGGCGCTTCTCGAACTCGGGGGCGCCGCCGATGGTCGGCTTGCCGGGCAGCTTCGAGAGGTCGCCGATCGATTCGAGGCCGTACTTGTCGGCGGTGCTCTTGAGTACCGTGTAGGTGTCCTGGTCGGCGGCCTTGGCGTAGTCGAGGGCGGTGAGGTTCTTCGGGAGCGCCTTCGTGAGCGCGGCGTAGACATCGTCGGGGCTCGTGGCGGTGGCCTTGCCGTCGAGGAACTCGAGCAGGTTGCCCGTGTACTCGGGGAAGAGGGAGATCGCTCCCGACTTGAGGTCGGGCATGTATGCGTCGCGCTGTCCGATGTTGAACTTGCGTTCGACCTTCGTGCCGTCCTTCTCGAGCGCCTGCGCGTAGATCTCGGCGATGATCTCGTTCGAGTAGTAGGCCTGCGAGCCGACCACGACGGTGTCGCTGGACCCGGAAGTGGTCGTCTTGCCGGAGTCGTCGAGGGGATTGCCGGAGCTGCACGCACCGAGCGCGAGCGCGACGGCCGCGGCGGCGCCGACGGCGGCGATTCGGGTGATTCGAACGGTGAACATGGTGTTCCCTTCTTCGGTGGTCGGGTTCAGCCGGCCGAGGCGGCCGGCTGAGAGCGGTGGCGTTCGCGATGCGCGCCGCGGGCGGGGCGGCCTGAACCGGCTGTTGCGCGCACGCCCGCCGGGACGGCGGCGCGCTGGGCGAGCGCGAACAGGAGGTCGACGATGAGCGCGAGGAGTGCGACGAGGAGCGCTCCCGCCAGCACCTGGTCGAAGCGGCGCAGCGGGATGCCCTGGATGATGGGGAAGCCGAGGCCGCCGAGGTTGACGTACGCGGCGATGGTCACGGTCGCGATGACCTGCAGTGTGGCGGCGCGGAGTCCGCCGATCAGGAGGGGGAGCCCGAGGCGGAACTCGACTTTCCAGAAGATCTGCCACTGGGTCATGCCGGTGGCCTTCGCGGCGTCGATGACGCGGCGGTCGATGGCCTCGAGCCCGGTGTAGGCCCCGGCCAGCAGCGAGGGGATCGCGAGCAGGACGAACGTGAGCAGGGCGGCGGCCGGCACCTGGAGCACGCCGAAGAGCAGCACGAGCAGGATGAGGAGGCCGAAGGACGGGATCGCGCGCGCGGCGCCCGAGACGGCGACGGCGATCTCGCGGCCCGTGCCGGTGTGACCGATGATCCAGCCGATGGGCACGGCGATGACCGCCGCGATGAGGACGGAGAGCGCGGTATAGAGCAGGTGCTGGCCGAGCAGTGTGGGGATGCCGTAGGTGCCGCTCCACTGGGCTGGATCGAACAGCCAGGCGAGTGCGTCGCCGAAGAGGTTCATGCGATCGCCTCCGAGCGGGGCTGCGCGCCGCGTGCGTCGGCGCTCGCGCGCCGCGTGCGGGGCTTCTTGCTCGCCCGCTGCCAGGGCATGAGTACTCGGCCGAGCAGGACGAGCAGTGCGTCGATGATGAGCGCGAGCAGCACGACCGCGATGACGCCCGCGAAGACCTCCTCGATGAGTCGGCGGTCGAGCCCGTTGGTGAAGAGGTAGCCGAGGTTGTTGACGCCGATCAGCGTGCCGACCGTGGCGAGCGCGATGGTGCTGACCGCGGCGACGCGTACGCCGGCGAGGATGACGGGGCCCGCGAGCGGGAGCTCCACCGCCCAGAAGCGGCGCGCGGGCCCGTAGCCGGTCGCCGTCGCGGAGCGCAGCACGTCGGCGTCGACCGAGTCGAGCCCGTCTGCGACGGCGCGGACGAGGATCGCGACGGCGTAGATGGCGAGCGCGACGACCAGGTTGGTCTCGCTGATCGCCGAATAGCCGAGGAGCGCGGGCAGCAGGATGAGGAGCGCGAGCGAGGGGATCGTGTAGAGCAGGCCCGTGAGCAGGATGATGGGTCCGCGCACGAGCCGGTAGCGCCAGGCGAGACGGCCCAGCGGCAGGGCGATCACGAAGCCGAGCACGAGCGCGATGAGGCTCTGCCGCAGGTGCACCGCGGTGAGGTCGAGGATGAGGCCGAGGTTGTCGCCGATCCAGGTCACGTCAGTCGCCCCCTCCCGCGGCCGGGCCGGGCTCGGCGGCGGATCCGCGCTGGGCGGCGGCATGCGACGGATCCTCGACGAGTCGACCCTGCGTGCGGCCGTCGGCGTCGACCACGATCATGCCGTGGGGCGTCTGCCTGAGGCTCAGCGCGCGCTTGCCCCGATCGGCTCCGATGAACGCCGAGACGAAGCCGTCGGCGGGGTTCGCAAGGATCTCGTCGGGGGAACCCTGCTGCACGATGCGCGCACCGGCGTCGAGGATGACGATCTGATCGCCCAGGAGCAGTGCCTCGTCGATGTCGTGCGTGACGAAGACGACCGTCTTGCCGAGTTCGCGCTGCAGGCGCAGCAGCTCCTGTTGCAGCTCGGAGCGCACGATCGGATCGACGGCGCCGAAGGGCTCGTCCATGAGCAGGATGTTGGGGTCGGCGGCGAGGCCGCGGGCCACGCCGACGCGCTGCTGCTGCCCGCCGGAGAGCTGGCTCGGGTAGCGGTCGGCCAGCGCGCGGTCGAGTCCGACCGTGTCGAGCAGTTCGCGCGCCCGGGCGTGCGCGTCGCGCCGTGATGCGCCGTTGAGGCGGAGCACCGTCGAGACGTTGTCGATGACGGTGAAGTGCGGCATGAGCCCCGAGTTCTGCATGACGTAGCCGATGCTGCGGCGGAGCGTGACGGGGTCGCGATCCTGCACGCTCTCGCCGTCGATCTCGACCGTGCCCGAGCTGGGATCGACCATGCGGTTGATCATGCGCAGGAGCGTGGTCTTGCCCGAGCCCGAGGAGCCCACCAGCACCGTGGTGCGGCGCGCGGGAATGACCAGGTTGAACTCCCCAACGGCGAGGGTGCCATCGGGGAATCTCTTCGATACGGAGCGGAACTCGATCATCGCTCAGACACTACGGCACCCCACCGACATTCACGAGGGGCTTGCGCGATCACGCCGAATCCCGTCCGTACGCCTCGAGCAGCCGCAACCAGATCTCGCTCACCGTCGGGTACGAGGGGACCGCATGCCAGAGCCGCTGGATCGGCACCTCGCCGACCACCGCGACGGTCGCCGCGTGCACGAGTTCGGCGACCTCGGGGCCGACGAACGTCGCCCCGAGCAGGATGCGCCGATCCTCGTCGACCACGATCCGCGCGCGCCCGTTCGGGCCGTCGCCGTGCAGGGAGGCACCCGCGACCGAGGAGAACTCGACGTCGACCGCGCGCACGCGCCGCCCGGCCTGCTGCGCCGCGGCTTCGGTGAGCCCGACCGAGGCGACCTCCGGCTCCGAGAACACCACCTGCGGCACCGACGCACGATCCGCCGTCGCCGCGTGGCGCCCCCAGGCACGGTCATCGACCGGGCCGCCCTGCGCACGCGCGGCGA
This sequence comes from Leucobacter iarius, assembly GCF_039530105.1. Taxonomy (NCBI): domain Bacteria; kingdom Bacillati; phylum Actinomycetota; class Actinomycetes; order Micrococcales; family Microbacteriaceae; genus Leucobacter; species Leucobacter iarius. Next base: position 1,619,823 of record NZ_BAAAOB010000001.1, read on the forward strand.
TCGCATCGCCCGCGGCGCGCGCCTGATACTTGCCCTGGTGCGTCAGCGGCGCTCGGCCGTTCACATCGCCGACCGCGTACAGCCAGTCGACCCCGGGCACCCGCAGCGAGTCGTCGGTACGGAGCCACGATCCCGGCTCGAGGCCGATCGTCTCCAGTCCGATGTCGTCGCTGCGCGGGCTCCGGCCCGTCGCCACGAGGATCTCCTCGGCGAGCACCTCGCCCCCGTCCACTCGGACGGTGACTCCGGCGACATCCCGATCCACGCGCGTGGGCGAGACGCCCGTGCGCACATCGACACCCAGCTCACGCAGCCCCTCGGCCACGAGCTCGCCCGCGAACGGCTCGAACGCTCCGAGCAGGCCGCTGCGCGCCAGCATCGTCACCCGGGAGCCCAGGGACGCGAACGCCGTCGCCATCTCGACCGCGACCACACCGCCGCCCACCACGATCAGCGACTCCGGCACCTCCTCAGCGCTCGTCGCCTCGCGGCTCGTCCACGGCGCGGCCTCCTGCAGGCCCGGGATCCCGGGCACCACAGCATCGGATCCGGTGCTCACCGCGACCGCGTGCCGCGCCGTGAGCACGCGCTCGCCGCCGTCGGGGCCCGTCACCGTGACGCGGCGCTCGCCGCTGATCCGGCCGTGGCCGCGCACCAGATCGATGTTCGCGCTGTTCAGCCAGTCGACCTGGCCGGAGTCGTCCCAGTCGCTCGTGAACGCGTCGCGGCGTCGCAGCACCGCGGGCACGTCGAGCTCGCCCGTCACCGCCTCGGCCGCGCCGGGCACCCGGCGGGCCGCACGGAGCACCTGTCCGGAGCGCAGCAGCGCCTTCGACGGCATGCACGCCCAGTAGGAGCACTCGCCGCCGACGAGCTCGCTCTCGACGATCACCGCCGTGAGGCCGCCCTGCACGGCGCGATCCGCGACGTTCTCGCCCACCGGGCCGCCGCCCAGCACGATCAGATCGTATTCATCGGTCATCTGCATCACAGCCTCTCCGAATCGGATGCTCCCACCCTTTCAGCTTCAGTGGGCTCGGGGAAGGGGGATCCCGGGTTCCAACCCGGCGGTCAGGTTCGCGTCCGATGTCTTTCGTGTTGCTGGGTGCAGAGCGAGCGCGGGGAGCCTCCAGCAGAGGCTCCCCGCATGCCCGACTAACAATCCGGCATATTGTCCAGATTGTTCGGGGAGTAGCTGTCTGCGGCGGTAGTCAGGTAGTCACCTCCATTTCGCCGTCCGACCTTTACGTAGACGGACCTGCCGCCGACAGATACGAGGTAGGCAGCTGGATTCAGCTTGATATTCGATACCGCCTGGGCCTTCGTGTGCCGCCAGCCAACCCCGCACAGCCCGATGATGTCGCCATCCCGGTCCTTGTCGCTCCCACGAACCTGCAGTGTCATTGATTGCTCCTTTGCTTGGTGTGCCGATGGATCTCGGCACGCGACATCGTCCCTGACACCACTGACATCGGTGGCGTGATCCGATGGATATCCTTGAAGTCATGCGGATCGGACGGAAACGGAAGCGGCGCGACCGCGGCGATCTGCCGCTCGAGGACGTGGCCAGTCGGATCACCGCGTATGTGTACGGCAACATCATCGTGCTCGCGACGCTCATCCCGCTGTCGCGGGAGGACGCGCAGAGCGGCTGGTCGTTCTGGATCGTGCTCGGCGCCTCGGCGACGACGTTCCTGGCGCACACCTTCGCCGAGTCGGTGGGGTTCCGGGTGCGCTCGGATCACCGGCTCAGCCGAGAGGAAGCACGCGACGAACTGCGCAACTCGATGCCCGTGCTCACCTCGGGCGTCTTCCCGGCGGCCGTGCTCGGCCTCGCGGCGCTCTTCGGGGCGCCGGGGGAATGGGCGCAGCTCGCGGCGGAGATCTACGTGATCGTGCGCCTCGGCCTCACCGGCGTGATCGTGGCCCGCATCCGCAAGCAGCCCAGCTCGCTCCGCATGATCCTCAGCGGCGTCGGCGTCGCCGTAGTGGCAGCGGGGATCGCGGTGGCCAAGATCTTGGTGGGACACTGACTCCGCGGGAAGACTGCCTAACCTGTCCTTTTCCCTCTCAATCCTGTTTCCAGATCTGAGGCGAAACAAGTGTTGAAGTTACCATCAGGCGGCCCGCACGCTCCGGCTTCGGTCTCGATGACTTGAGAGAATCTGGAGTCTCACTGACGCAGTGCTGGCTCTCTGCAAGCACGACTCAACGGTCGTGCCCGTGAGATTCGGACTAGTCTGGACGATGTGACAGACCTGACAGGTGCGACCGCAATGAGTGCCCTGCGTTCTCTTATCGCGGAGCGTGAATGGGCGCAGTTCCACTCGCCGGAAAACCTCGCCAAGTCGATCGTCATCGAAGCGGGCGAGCTTCTCGAAGAGTTCCAGTGGTCACCCGACTTCGACGTCGATCGTGTTCGTCTGGAGCTCGCTGACGTCCTGACCTATTGCTACGCGCTCGCTGACCGTTTGGGCGTCGATCCTGATGCGATCATCCTCGAAAAGCTCGAAATTACCCGGGCCAAGTACCCTGCGGAGACGTCGCGTGGCAGAAGCGCCAAGTATGACCAGCTTTGAGGTCCAGGAGATCCCGTTCGAGTCCGCGAGTATTCGTGACTACCCGGACCCGACCGGGAAATTGAGCAACTGGCCCGCCGTCTACGCCATCAACAACCAACGCGACATCTACGTGGGTGAGACCGGGAACGCGCTGCTTCGGATGACGCAGCATCGTCGCGACCCGAGGAAGCAGGATCTCGACGTCGCGCGGATTCTGCTCGATGACACCTTCCACCGCTCTGCCTGCTATGACCTGGAATCGCTTCTGATTCAGTGGTTCTACTCCGACGGCGTGTACACCGTCATCAACGCTAACGATGGGCACCGCAACGAGGAGTATGCCGGGCGAGCTGCCTTCCAGCCGCGCTTCCGGGAAATCTTCGAGGATCTACGGAAGCGGGGGCTCTTCCGGCATTCGTTGCGTGAGATCGAAAACAGCGACTTCTTTAAGCTCTCTCCGTTCAAGTCCCTCGTACCCGATCAGGAGCGGGCGATCCTTGAGATCCTCAAGGCTCTCTTCGAAGACATCGAGGCCGGGCGACGCACGACGATGGTCGTGGCGGGGAACCCCGGTACGGGAAAGACCGTCGTTGGCATCTCACTGGTCAAGACGCTGCGAGACATCCAAGCTTCCCGTGGCATCGACGACGCCGAGCAGGGGAGCTCGCTTTCCGACTACTTCGCCCAGGGATACCCCGAACTGCTCGAGAGGTTGCGGGTGGGCATCGTCGTTCCGCAGCAATCGCTCCGAACCTCGATCGCCAAGATATTCGACCGCGCCCCGGGGCTCGAACGATCGGAAGTCCTCACCGCATATGACGTCGGAAAGGCGACCGAACCGTATGACGTCCTCGTGGTCGACGAGGCGCACCGCCTCAACCAACGCGCGAACCAATCGTCCGGTTCGTTGAACAAGGCGTTCGCTGAGATCAACGAACGACTCTTTGGGAGGGACTCCACCGAGTTCACGCAGCTCGACTGGATTCGCGCGCAGAGCACGCACAACATCTTGTTGATGGATGCGGAGCAGAGCGTGCGACCCGCGGATCTTCCGCCCGAAGTGATTGGCGAGGTAGTCGGGGAAGCGAAAGCTAGCCAGCATTTCTTCCCGTTGAGGACCCAGATGCGCGTCAAAGCCGGCACCGATTACATCGGGTTTGTGAGAGACATGCTGGCCGGCCGGAACCCCGAGCGACCGGAACTGGGTGACTACGAGTTCGCGCTGTTCGACGACATCGGTGAGATGGAGAAGCTGATCCGCAAACGTGACCGCACCGAGGGCCTCTCGCGCCTCACAGCCGGGTACGCGTGGACGTGGGAATCGGATCCGAAGAAGAAGGGCATGAAGCGCCTTCCCCTCGCAAAGCGCCCTTACGACATCGAGATCGATGGGCATCGCTGGCGCTGGAACTCTGCCGAGAAGGACTGGATCAACTCTCCAGATGCCCTCGACGAAGTCGGATCGATCCACACTGTCCAGGGATACGACCTCAACTATGCGGGTGTGATCATTGGGCGCGATCTGCGGCTTGAACCCAGGACCGGGGAGATTAGGTTCGATCGGTCCCAGTACCGGGACAAGAAAGGCCTCGAGAACAATCGCAAGCGCGGGATCGTCTACACCGACGCCGAGATCGAACGCTATGTGAAGAATATCTATTCCGTGCTCTTGACCCGAGGCATTCGGGGAACCTACGTGTACGTCTGCGAGGAGGGTCTGCGAGAGCACCTTCGTGCATTCATCCCCAGCGCCTGACAGGGCACTCTTCGTCCGGACGCGTCGAAGGGGTGGGTGGCATCAGTTGGAGCAGATCGGTGTTCGTCCTCGTGTGCGGTGAACATCGATGTTCAGTGCTCTCCTCAGCTGTGTCGAGTCCGAACCGCCGTGGTGCGGGCCGCAGCGTCCATACTGAGGCGTAGGCCAAGGCCTGATCTCGGTCAGGGGACTACGATGACTGATGTCCAACGTCGGACTCGGCCTCAGGAAGGACCGGCTGCAGCATGACCGATCGGGGCGTCTACGTCTCAGCGCTCGAACTCTTCTCGCTCGGCATCGGGCCCTCGAGCTCGCACACCGTCGGGCCGATGCGCGCGGGGGCGATGTTCCGCGACCGCCTCGCCGCCGCGGGCGATCTGCCGCGAGTGACGCGCTTCGTCGTGCGGTTACAGGGATCCCTGGCCGCGACCGGCATCGGCCACGGATCGCCCGACGCGGTGATCGCCGGGCTCCGCGGCCTGCAGCCCGAGACGGTCGACCCTGATCTGGTACACGGCGAATGGGATCGCCTCGACGCAGGCGAGACGATCGACGTCGACGGCGTCTCCATGAACAAGGACGACATCGTGTTCGCCCCGTTCTCGCGGCACGACGGGCACCCGAACTCCCTCGTGCTCACCGCCGAAGCGGACGGCGAGACGCTGCTCAGCGAGACCTACCTGTCGATCGGCGGCGGATTCATCGAGCGGGTCGGGGATCCCGAGACCGGCGCCGATGCCGGTGCCGGTGAGGATCCCGCCACCCCGCAGCTCCGTCACCGCTACGCGAGCATCGCCGAGCTGATGGAGGTCGTCGGCGACCGCCGCATCGCCGACATCGCCTGGGAGGACGAGATCGCGCTGCACGGGGAGGAGAAGGCCCAGGCGGGTCTCGATCTGATCTGGTCCGAGATGCGATCCTGCATCGAGCGCGGGCTCGAGGGGCAGGGCGTGCTGCCCGGCAGGCTGGGCGTGAAGCGCCGCGCCGCCGAGGGCCTGCGCAAGCTGCGTGAGCGCGACGGCTGCGACACCGCCGAGGAGGCGCTGGCGCTCTACGCGCTCGCCGTGAACGAGGAGAACGCGGCCGGGCGCCGCGTCGTCACGGCCCCCACGAACGGCGCCGCGGGCGTGCTGCCGGCCGTCCTCTACTTCGCGACCGTCCAGGGCGGCTTCGATCCCGAAGCGATCCGCACCTTCCTGCTCACCGCGACCGCGATCGGATCCGTGTTCAAGGCCAACGCCTCCATCTCGGGTGCCGAGGCCGGCTGCCAGGCGGAAGTCGGCAGCGCCTGCGCGATGGCCGCCGCCGGGATCACCGCGATCCGCGGGGGATCGGTCGCCCAGATCGAGAACGCCGCCGAGATCGCCCTCGAACACCACCTCGGCCTGACCTGCGATCCCGTGGGCGGTCTCGTGCAGATCCCGTGCATCGAGCGCAACGCGGTCGCGGCGTCGACGGCGCTGACCGCCTGCCGGCTCGCGCTGCTCGGCGACGGCACGCACGTCGTGCCGCTCGACACGACCATCGAGACGATGCGGCAGACCGGCGCCGACATGTCGGAGCGCTACAAGGAGACGAGCACGGGCGGCCTCGCCGTCAACGTCGTCGAGTGCTGATCCGGCACCGGCACCAGCGCCGGCACCCGCGCGCCCATCGGCACGCGCATCCCTGCGAGCGGCGAGGGATCCCGCTCCGGACCGCGACGCCGTAGAATCGCAGGCGTGCTGTCATCGCGAGCGGATCGAACGGGTCGAGGACTCGTCGCCGCCGCGATCGCGGTGTTCGCCGCCGTGCTGTCGCACTCCATCGCCGACGGACGCCCGGCGCCGCTGCTCGGCATCCTGCTGACGCTCGTGTTCGCGGTGCCGCTCTGCGTCGCGCTCGCGGGCCGCGAGCTGTCGTGGATCCGGCTGTCGCTCGCGGTCGGCCTCAGCCAGTTCGTGTTCCACGGTCTGCTGCTGATCGGGATCACCGACCCTGCCGCACTGCCGGCCGCGACCGACGCAGCTGCCGCGGCGACCGCGCAGAGCGCCCACGCCGCGCACACCGCGCAGGCGCTGCTGCCCGGGATCGCGCCGGTCGGCCCGGCCGCGCACGCGGCGCACGCGGGAGTCGGCATGTGGATCGCCCACCTGATCGGCGCCGCCGTGACCGTGGCCGCGCTCGGAGCGGGGGAGCAGGCGCTGCGCGCGCTGCTCGACCTCTTCGGCTGGGATCGCCTGCTGCGCGTGCTGAACTGGGTCCCGTCGCCGCAGCGCGCGGCGGTGCGGATCGCTGCGGCCTGGCGCTTCACCGCGCCGAAACTCGTCGTGCTGACGGAGATGCGTCTGCGCGGACCGCCGCTCCCGGCGTAGCCCGCACTCTGCATCCCATTTCTCTGCGCACGCGCGGTCCTCCGAAGCACGGACGACCGCTGCGGCCCGTACCGGCGACGCCCCGCTGCGTCCCGCCGACCGCCCGCACCGGCACCACGTCGGGCGTGCGCGCACACCGAAAGTCGGCATACACATGCACACTCCCACTACTCACAACGTCCGCAAGCGGAAGCACCTCCTCGGCGCCGTCGCGGCCCTCGGCCTCGGCGCGACGCTCGCGATCGCCGCCCCCATGGCGGCGTCCGCGCACGTCACGGTCGATCCCGGACAGGTCGAGGCCGGCGGCTGGAGCTACGTCACGTTCCGCGTCCCCACCGAGTCCGACACCGCGAGCACCACCAAGCTCGAGGTGCACCTGCCGAAGGACACCCCCTTCACCCACATCTCGTACCAGCCGACGCCCGGTTGGAAGACGGCGGTCGCCCAGCAGAAACTGCCGAAGCCGGTCAAGGTCATGGGCAACACCATCGAAGAAGCGCCGACCGAGGTCACCATGACCGCCGATGGATCGGGGATCCTGCCCGGCCAGGTGCAGACCTTCACCCTCTCGATCGGACCCGTGCCTGACACCGGCCGTGTCGTGATCCCCGTCACGCAGACCTACAGCGACGGCAAGGTCGTCGAGTGGAAGGCGACGCCCGAGGAGGTCGCGAAGAACGACACTCTCGAGCCGGCGCCCGTGCTCTGGATCAACGACGCGCCGCCCGCGGGCGACCACCACTCCGGCGTGACGGCGAAGGCCGATGCGCACCACGGCGAGGCGGCTGAGAACTCGTCGAACGGCGGGAGCGATTCCGGCGCGGTTTCGTTGGGACTGAGCATCGGCGCGATCGTGCTCGCGGCGGGCGGGGCGCTGCTCGCCGCGCTGGCGTTCTCCCGTTCGCGGAAGCCGCAGGCGTGATCCGCGGTCGGAAGGATTCTCGGGGGAACGGGAGCGGGCGTGGGATCCGGGCCGCGCTCGCGGGAGCCGCTCTGGCGCTCGTCGCGGTCCCGTTCGCCGCGTCGGCGGCGTTCGCCCACGACTCGCTCGTGAGCGCGACACCGGCGCCCGACACGACGACGGGATCGGTCGACTCCGTCGTGCTGCAGTTCAACAACTCGCCGCTCGGACTCGAAGAGGGCAACCTCGTGCAGGTGATCGGCCCCGACGGGAAGTACTACGAGACCTCGTGCCCGACGCTGTCGGCGACGCAGGTCACGACGCCGGTGAAGCTCGGCCCGGCCGGGAAGTACGAGGTCGAGTGGCGGGTCGTGTCGTCCGACGGGCACCCCGTGGCCGACCGATTCACCTTCACCTACACGGGCGAGCCCGCCCCGGGCGTGAGGTCGAAGACGCCGCACTGCGGCAAGGCGGCGCCCACCGGGAGCGGGGCCTCTGCCTCGGAACCGGCAGGTGGTGAGCGCCTTGCCGAGACGAAGGGCACCGGCAACGGGCTCTGGATCGGAGCCGGAGTCGGCGGCGCGGCGGTGCTCGTCGTCGGCCTCGGCGCCTGGGTGATCCTGCGGAAGCCGCGCGCCGGGCGCTGATCCGGCGCTCCTGCGCTCCTGCGCTCCGGCGCTCCTGCGCTCCTGCGCCCCGGCGCCCCTGCGCTCCGGTCGAGTGAGCAGTTGTACAGGTTATGAAGCCGCATAACCTGTACAACTGCTCACTCGGTTGACGTGCGAGATGCGAGATGCGAGATGCGAGATGCGAATTGCGAGGTGCGAATCGCAAGTCGAGTGAAAACCGGGATCATGAGAAGCACGACGACCGGCGGAACCCGCCAGCCGCGACCGGCGGTGCGCCCGCATTCTTCGTGCACCTGCGACAGAAAAGCCGCGGAACACAGCCCGGGCCGATCGCGCCGCGCCAGGATGTGAGCCATGACGGACAACGCAGACCGCAGCCCCGTGGCGACCGACGCTCGCCCCCGCCTCTCCACCCGCTTCACCGAGGCGCTCGGGATCGAGTATCCGGTGGTGCAGGGCGGCATGATGTGGGTCGGCCGGGCCGAGCTCGCCGCCGCCGTCTCGGAGGCGGGCGGCCTCGGCATCATCACGGCGCTCACGCAGCCGACGCCGGCGGATCTGGTCAAGGAGGTGGAGCGTGCGCGCACCCTCACCGACAAGCCGATCGGCGTGAACCTCACGATCCTCCCGTCGATCGCCCCGCCGCCCTACGACGAGTACCGGCAGGCGATCATCGACGCGGGCGTCACCATCGTCGAGACCGCCGGGTCGAGCCCCGAGCCGCACATGCAGCAGTTCACCGACGCGGGCATCAAGGTGATCCACAAGTGCACGAGCGTGCGGCACGCGCTGAAGGCGCAGAGCCTCGGCGTCGCGGCCGTGTCGATCGACGGCTTCGAGTGCGCGGGGCACCCCGGAGAGGACGACGTGCCCGGGCTCGTGCTGATCCCGGCGGCGGCCGACGCGCTGTCGATCCCGTTCATCGCCTCGGGCGGCTTCGCCGACGGGCGCGGACTCGCGGCGGCGCTCGCGCTCGGCGCCGACGGCATCAACATGGGATCGCGCTTCATGTGCACGGTCGAGTCGCCGATCGCGCAGGCCGTCAAGGAACGGATCGTCGCTGCGAGCGAGCTCGACACCAACCTCATCTTCCGTACTCTGCGCAACACGGCGCGCGTCGCGAAGAACTCGGTGAGCGACGAGGTCGTGCGGATCCTGAACGACGGCGGACAGTTCCCCGACGTGCAGCCGCTCGTCGCCGGCGCGCGAGGTCGGAAGGTGTTCGAGCAGGGCGACATCGAGGCCGGTATCTGGACCGTGGGCCAGGTGCAGGGTCTGATCCACGACATCCCGAGCGCGGGCGAGGTCGTGCGGCGCACCGTGGCCGAGGCGAAGCAGCGCCTCCAGGAGCGGCTCGCGCAGTTCGCCTGATCCGGCTCGCCGTCGCCGTCATCCTGCGCGAGGAAGGGGGCGCGGGATCCTGCGACTCGCTCCTCGCGCAGGATGACGGGCGGATCAGCCCGCCGGCAGCGACGCGCAGTTGTTCGGCGCTTGCTTCCCGTTCCAGCGGTCGAGCGTCCACTGCACGAGTTGCGGGGTGAGCGGCGATTTCGGGCCGACGAGCTCCATGTGGCCGAGTCCGGGATAGGTGCGGTAGTCGAGCGCGACGCCGGCGGCGCACTGGTCGCCGACCCAGCCGCGCTGCAGCTGCGGGCGAACGAGAGGATCCGCGAGCCCCTGCGCCACGAGCAGCGGGGCGTCGAACGGGCCCTCCGGCGAGTTTTCGCGCAGCAGCGCGCCGAGCTCGCCCGAGAGGAGCTTGTCGGGGAACACCTGGTTGGGGATCTGCGTGCCGCGCAGCAGCGCCGCGATCGCGTCGCGGTCGGTGAAGCAGAGCTGCGAGATGCGGTCCACGCCCGGGGCGGATCCCGGGGTGAGGTGCGCGAGCAGGTTCAGCTCGGGGTAGTGCGTGTCCCAGGACGCCGCGATGTACGACGAGATGACCTTGCCGGCGGCATCCTTCTTGTCGAGTTCGGCGAGCCCGTACAGGTCGCTCGCGGGGGCCATCGCCGCGGTCGCGACGACGGTCAGCTCGGGCGCGTACTCGGCGGCGATCTTCGCGGTCCAGAGCGCGCCGTGCCCGCCCTGCGAGTGCCCCCAGACGACGGTGCGGTGGCTGAGCTGCAGTTCGCCGAGCTCCCGCGCCGCGCGGGATGCGTCGAGCACGTTGCGCGCCTCGTCCTGCCCGACGAGGTAGGCCTCCTGCCCCTCCGTGCCGAGCCCGGCGTAGTCGGAGGTGACGCCGACCCAGCCGTGCTGCACCACCATCGAGGTGAGCGAGGTCGAGGCTCCGTCGGCGAAGGGGCTGCTGCTGAGCGAGGGGGCGCAGGGGCGCGAGACCCCCGTGGTGCCGTGCGCGATGCTGAGCAGGGGCGCGTCGCCCGCCGCCGGGTGCAGCGGCGCGAGCACGGTGCCGCTCGCGAGGGTCGGGGAACCGTCGCCGCTCGTGCTCGTGTAGAGGATCCTCCAGGCGCGCGCGCCCTGCGGCACCCCCTCGGTCAGGGGTTCCGAGCGCAGCAGCTTGCCGGGCTCGCCGGGCAGGTTCGCGGGTGCGGCGTAGAAGTTGCCGGGCGCGGGCCGCTTGTCGCTGCGCAGCAGCCAGCCGCTGCCCATCGCGAGCAGCACGGCGAGGGCGAGGGCGCCGCCCGCGGCGAGGGTGTGGCGCACGCGGAGGCGCGGGCTCCACGTGATGCCCGAGCGGCGCGCCCAGCGGCGGATCGCGGATTCGAAGAGCAGCCGCAACCCGACGAAGGCGAGCCACACGGCCGTGCCGATCCGGATGAAATCGAGGGTGAGCACGGGCCAGGTGAGGCTGACGAAGCCGATGATGATGCTCGCGCCGGCCGAGAGCAGGCCCGCGAGCCGGCGCGATTCGTGCGTGCGGAACGACTGCACGGCCGAGAGCACGCCGTGCACCATGAGGCCGAGACCGATGAGGGCCGCGAGGGCGGGCGCGCCGATGTCGCTGCGGATCGCGATCCCGGCGCCGACCGCGATGAGCGCGCCGGGCGCGAGCCAGCGCCAGGGGCCGCGGCGTTCGCGCGGCGCCGCCGACGCGCTGGCACCCGCTTCGAGGGCGATCAGGCCCAGCCCGAGCGCGGCCAGCGCGATCCCGGCGATGCGGGTGAACGCGAACAGATCGAGGTCGGTGAAGGCGAGCGCGACGCCCGCGGTCAGGGTGAGGGCGCCGAGCGCGACGCGCACCGGCGGCGCGATCCGCTCGAACGCGCGGGTGATGCTGCGCCGCCGTGGCCCGCCGGGTCGTCGCGTCATCCCTGTCGGCTCCTCTGTTCGGATATCGCTCCAGCTTAGGCGGATCGCGCGCGGCGCGGGCTCCGCTGGCCGACCACGATCCCGGCGAGCACGAGCGCGATCCCGAGCAGCTGTGCGGGCGCGAGGCTCTCGCCGGCGACGACGGTGCCGAGCAGCACGCCGGTGACGGGGTTGAGCAGGCCGACGAGGCCGACCACGCCGGGGGAGAGGTGCGCGAGGCCGGTGAACCAGCAGAGGTAGGCGGCCGCGGTGGCGATGATCGAGACGAACAGGATCGCGGCGATGCCGCTCGGCGGGAGCTGCGGCGGGGCGCCCTCGATGCAGGCGGCGACGGCGACGAGGACGATGCCGCCGAACAGCAGCTGCCAGGAGGTGAGCGCGAGCACGGGAGTATCGTCGCGCCAGCGCTGGGTGAGGATCGAGCCGATCGAGAAGACGAGGAGCGCGGCCATCGAGGCGGCGACGCCCCAGCCGTCGATGCGCGCGGTCGACAGGCCGACGATGAGGATCACGCCGACGATGCCGCAGACCGCGCCGATGAGCGTGGGGAGGTTCAGCCGCTGTCCGAGCATGGCCCAGCCGAGCAGCCCCAGCACGAGCGGCGAGGCCGCCATGATCGAAGCGGCCACGGAGGACGGGAGCAGCTGCGCCGCGACGTAGACGAGCACGAAGAACACGCTGAAGTTGATGAGGCCGAGCAGCGGGGCGCGCCACCACCAGGATCCGGTGGGGAGCTTGCGCACGAACAGGAAGAGCAGGATCCCGGCGGGCAGCGCGCGGAGCGCGGCGCCCCAGAGCGGCGAGTCGGCGGGCAGGAAGTGGTGCATCACCGGGTAGTTCGAGCCCCAGGCGATCGGGGCGAGCGCGGTGAGCGCGATCCATTTCGCGTGCGATCCGCGGGTTTTTGCTTCCATGGAAGGGAGTATAGCTTCCGAGGAAGGTATGATCGACGCATGAGCGAGCCCGCGCCCGACCACGTCGACCGGATCCTGGCGCAGTGGAGCGTCGAGCGCCCCGACCTCGACGTCTCGCCCGTCGGCGTGATCGGCCGCCTGCACCGCCTCGCCGAGCGGCTGCGCGACGAGCTCGTCGCCCTCTACCGCGAGTACGGGCTGGGCGAGGGGGAGTTCGACGTGCTCGCGACGCTGCGCCGCACGGGCGCGCCCTACGAGCTCGCGCCCGGCGAACTCGCCGCGCACACCATGGTCACCACGGGGGCCGTGAGCAAGCGGCTCGACCGGCTCGAGGCGATGGGCTACGTGCAGCGGCGGTCGAGCGACCAGGACGGCCGTGGGCGAGTGGTGGGGCTCACCGCTGCCGGTATCGCGGCCATCGACGAGGCGTTCGCCGCGCACGTGCGCAACGAGGCCCGGCTGCTCGACGGCCTCGATCCCGAGCAGCGGGCGCAGCTCATCGGGCTGCTGCGGACCTGGATGCGCGCGCTCGACGACTGAGCGCGTCTTCGACCTCATCCTGAGCGATGCGGTCACCGGCGTCGTCCTGCGCGACGAAGGAGTCGCAGGATCCTGCGACTCGGAAGCTCGCGCAGGATGACGGGAGAAGCGGTCTCAGCCGAGCTTGCGCAGCGTGTTGATGTTGCGCGTCGTCGTGGAGGTCTTGAAGCGGGCCCGGGCGATGTGCTTCGAGAACGGCGTATCGGTGCTCCCGCCCCGCGGGCAGCGCCAGTAGACGACGCCGGGGCCAGCGGCGAAGCGCTCGGCGTTCTCGGAAGCCTCGGCACCAGGATCCGTGGCGCCCGGATCCGTCCCGGGCGCGCCCGCGAGCACCGCGTGCAGCGCGTCGGCGTCGGCGGCGAACACGACGTAGGCGTGGTGCGCGGGATCCTCCGCGAAGGGGTAGCCCGCGATGATCCCGTCGAGCTCGGCCAGCGGCACGAGCACGATCCAGGCGTCGTAGCCGAAGCGTTCGCCCAGCGCGCGCTCGATCCGGGCCTTGAGCTCCGTGCGCGCCGCGTCCGACGAACCGTCGACCTCGTCGGCGTCGAAGCACACGTTCCCCGAGGCGAGCACGGTGCGCACCTGCCCGAAGCCGAGCTCGCGGAAGAGCCCCGCCAGTTCCGCGCTGCGCACCGTGATGCCGTTGACGTTCACCCCGCGCAGCAGCGCGATCCATCGAGCCATGCCGTCATCATAGGCGCGGCCGCCCGCAGCGGCTCGCGCGCGCCACCGCCCGGCCGCGCCGCGTAGACTGGCCCGGTTATGGCGCATCTTCTGGGGGCCGAGGCCCTGCACCTCGAGGTTCCGGCCCGAATCATCTTCGACTCCGTCACGATCGGCGTCGCCGAGGGCGACCGCATCGGCATCGTCGGCCGCAACGGCGACGGCAAGTCGAGCCTGCTGATGATGCTCGCGGGGCGCCGCGATCCCGATTCGGGTCAGGTGACGTCGCGCGGCGGCACCCGCATCGGTGTGCTCGAGCAGTCCGACGCGTTCCCCGAGGGCGAGACCGTCGGTCACGCGATCGTCGGCGAGACGCCCGAGCACGAGTGGGCCGGCGTGCCCCGGGTGCGCGAGGTCATCGCGGGGCTCGTGACCGATCTGCCGTGGGACGGCCTGATCGCGGACCTGTCGGGCGGGCAACAGCGCCGCGTCGCGCTGGCCCGGCTACTCGCCGGGGAGTGGGACATCCTCGCCCTCGACGAGCCCACCAACCACCTCGACGTCGAGGCCATCGCCTGGCTCGCCGATCACCTGAAGCGCCGCTGGCCGGCGAACCAGGGCGCGCTGCTCGTCGTGACGCACGACCGCTGGTTCCTCGACGAGGTGTGCAACACCACGTGGGAGGTGCACGACCGCATCGTCGAGCCGTTCGAGGGCGGCTACGCCGCATACATCCTGCAGCGCGTCGAGCGCGACCGCCAGGCGGCCGTGGTCGAGCAGAAGCGGCAGAATCTGGCGCGCAAGGAGCTCGCCTGGCTGCGCCGCGGCGCTCCTGCGCGCACGTCGAAGCCGAAGTTCCGCATCGACGCCGCCAACGAGCTCATCGCCGATGTGCCCGAGATCCGCGACCGGGTCTCGCTGCAGTCGATGGCCGTCGCACGCCTCGGCAAGGAGGTCGTGAACCTGCTCGACGCCTCGGTGAGCTTCGGCGATCCCGAGACGGGCGCCGAGCGCGAGGTGCTGCACGAGGTCGAGTGGCGGCTCGCTCCCGGCGAGCGCACCGGGATCCTGGGGCGCAACGGCGCCGGGAAGTCGACGCTGCTCGGCCTCATCGACGGCACGCTCGAGCCGACCTCGGGCACCGTGAAGCGTGGCAAGACCGTGCAGGTCGCGATGCTCACGCAGCGGATCGACGAGCTCGAGGAGCACTGGAACGACCCGGTGCGCGTCGTGATCGACGGGCTGCGCACGAGCTTCACGGTGGGCAGCGGCTCGAAGGCGCAGGACCTCACGCCGGGGCAGATGCTCGAGCGCATGGGCTTCACGAACGCGCAGCTCTCCACCCAGGTGAAGGATCTGTCGGGCGGGCAGCAGCGCCGCCTGCAGCTGCTGCTGATCCTGCTCGGCCAGCCGAACGTGCTGATCCTCGACGAGCCGACCAACGATCTCGACACCGACATGCTCGCCGCGCTCGAGGATCTGCTCGACTCGTGGCCGGGCACGCTCATCGTGGTGTCGCACGACCGCTACTTCCTGGAGCGTGTCACTGACCAGCAGTACGCGATCCTGCACCGGCGCCTGCGCCACCTGCCGGGCGGTGTCGACGAGTACCTGAGGCTGCGCGCGGCCGAGCGCGCCGCGGGGGAGCGCGCCGGATCCGCGCCGGCCGCGTCCGGCGGCTCGTCCGCGGCTCCGGCCTCGGCGGCGTCCGCCGCGGGATCCGCAGCCCCGGCGCTCGCGGGAGCGGAGCGCCGCACCGCCGAGAAGGAGCTGCAGTCGATCGAGCGCCGTCTCGCGAAGATCGAGACCGAGGTCGCCGCGGTGCACGCGCGCATGGCCGCGCACGATCAGAGCGACTACGCGGGGCTCGGCGCGATCGGCGAGGAGTTGAGCGCGCTCGAGGCCGAGGCCGCGGAGCGCGAGGAGCGCTGGCTGGAGCTGTCCGAACTGCTGGAGTAGCGGCGCGGCCGGGGGGCTTTCGCGCACGGCTCCGGCGCACGGCCGCCTAGCGGCTCGCAGCCGGCGCCTGCTCGCGCACGAAACGCGCCAGCGCCCGCTTGCTCGTGGTCAAGCAGTCGATCCGAGACTCGAGCTCGGCGATCTGCTCGCGCACCATGCCGGCGAGGATCTCGTCGCAGCGCTCGCTCCAGGAGTCGGGGGAGTCCTGCCGGTCGAGCACGATCCGGATGAACCGGGTCGGTACGCCTGCGGCGCGCAGGTCGCGGATCGTGCGGACTCTCGCGGCGTCCGAATCGCTGTACTCCCGGTAGCCGTTCGAGCGTCGCTCGGGCGCGAGCAGCCCCTCGTCCTCGTAGTAGCGCAGCATGCGCGCGCCGATGCCCGTGAGGCGCGAGATCTCGCCGATCCGCATGCGAGCCCTCCCTCCACCGGCACGGTGCTTGACCTTCACATTGATGTCAATGTTTAGCGTACTCTCATGCACTCCGAAACTGCGCTCGATCGCACGCGAACCGCTCCGCCCCGCCTCCCGTGGGCCGCACTCGCGGCGCTCACCGCCGCCGCGTTCGGCACGGTCACCGTCGAACTCATGCCCTCCGGCCTGCTCCCCGAGATCGGGCGCGACTTCGGCGTCGATCCGGGCGCCGTCGGCGCGCTCGTCGGCGCCTGGGCGATCACCGTCGCGGTGACGGCGCTCCCGCTAGTGCGGCTGACGGCGCGGATCCCGCGCGTCCGCCTGCTCGGCGGAGCGGCGGCGGTGGTGGCCGTCGTCGCCCTGCTGACCGCGTGGGCTCCCGCATACGACTGGCTGGTGGCGGGCCGGGTGCTCTCGGCGGCCGCGCACGGCGTGTTCTGGGCGGTGCTCGTGCCGACGGTCGCCGGGCTCGTGCCCGCCGAGCGACTCGGGCGGGCCCTGTCGTTCGTGCTGGCCGGTCCGACGCTCGCGGGACTGGTCGGGCTTCCCGCGGTCGCGGCGCTCGCGAGCGCCATCGGCTGGCGGGCGGTCAGCGGGTTCCTCGCGATCCTGCTGGCCGCGGCGGTGCTCGGGGTGCACCACACCCTTCGCTCGGTCACGACCCGAACCGCGCCGAGCGAGGGGCCCGCCCGGTTCGACCGCAGCGCGGTGCCGGTCGGGCTGCTCGCGCTGGCCGGCGGCCTCGTGCTCGTCGGCCACTTCGCCGCCTTCACCTACGTGACCGCCCTGGTGGTGCGGCTCGGCGGACTCGGCAGCGGAGCGGTTCCCGCCGTGCTGCTGCTGTTCGGTGCCGCGGGTGCGGTGGGCGTCGCGCTCGCCGGCCCGCTCGCGGACCGAGTTCCGCGGGCGGCGCTGGTCGGGACCGCGCTCGGCGTCGCGTTCGGGCTGCTCCTGCTGATGCTCGGTTCCGGGCGGTCGGCGATCTTCTGCCTCGGCGTCGGGGTGTGGGGCGTCGCGGTCGGCGCCTTCCCGCCGATCCTGCAGGCCGCGGTGCTGCGGGCCTCATCGGTCCGGTTCCGTCCGCTCGCCGGCGGGGTGCTCGTCGTCGTGCTGAACGCGGGGATCGCGCTCGGGGCCTGGGCGGGCGGCGCCTTGCTGGGCGGAGGCGTCGCGCAGCTCGCGCTCGCCGCACTGCTCGCGGCCGGTGCCGGAGCGCTCGCGCTCGCGGGCGCCCTGACCGCCGACCGGGGCGGGACGAGCTAGGGATCCGGGCCCGCGCTGCTCTCGGCAGCGCTGCCGAGAGCAGCATCCGCCCCGCGGGAGGCCGCGCCGGAGCAGGCTGACGGCATGAGCGAATCACCGAAACCACCCGTGTTCACCGAGCCGTTCCGGCGCGAGTTGTTCGAGCGCCGGATCCTGGTGCTCGACGGCGCCCTCGACGACGACAACGGCATGCTCCTCGCGACGCAGATCGCGGCGCTGTCGGCCGCCGATCCCGTCGCCGACATCGCCCTCTGGATCCACTCGCCGGGCGGGTCCGTTCCGGCCATGCTCGCGATCCGCGACATCATGCGGCTCGTGCCGAACGACGTCTCGACCCTTGCGCTCGGCATCGCCTACAGCGCGGGCCAGTTCCTGCTCACCTCGGGCACGAAGGGCAAGCGGCGGGCGCTGCCGCACGCGCGAATCCTCATGCATCAGGGATCGGCGGGGATCGGCGGATCCACCATCGAGGTCGAGCTGCAGGCCGGCGACCTGCGCCACACCCGCGACACGCTGCTGCGCCTCACGAGCGAGGACACCGGGCAGCCGGTCGAGCGGATCTTCGAGGACTCGCTGCACGACCACTGGTACTCGGCTGAGGAGGCGCGCGACTACGGCTTCATCGACGGGATCGTCGAGAGCTTCGCCGAGATCATGCCGCGCGGGGCGGGAGCTCCGGGGCTCGGATTCAGCGCACCGATCGGGGCGGAGGTCGCGCGATGAGCGGCAGCTACACGATCCCGAGCGTCATCTCCGAGAGCCCCCGAGGCGACCGGATCATGGACGTCTACTCGCACCTGCTCACCGAGCGGATCATCTACCTCGGCACCCCGATCGACTCGGGCGTCGCGAACGCGATCATCGCGCAGCTGCTCTACCTCGACTCGTCGAGCCCGGGGACCGACATCCAGCTCACGATCAACTGCGAGGGCGGCGATCCGAGCGCGATGCTCGCGATCGCCGACACGGTGCAGTACCTGCGATCCGATGTGACCACGATCTGCGTCGGGCAGGCGATCGGCGTCGGTGCGGTGCTGCTGGCGTCGGGCGCCGCGGGGAAGCGGCTGGCGCTGCCGCACGCGCGCGTGGTGCTGCATCAGCCCGGCAATCAGGGGCGTCGCGGCACGATCCCGGATCTGATCCTGCAGGCCGACGAGGCGGTGCGGATCCGAGCGGAGCTCGAGGCCGTGCTCGCCGAGCGCACCGGGCAGTCGGCCGAGCGGTTGCGCACCGACACGGATCACGACCGGGTGTTCACCGCGAGCGAGGCGCGCGACTACGGACTCGTCGACGAGGTGATCTCGCGGCGCTGAGGGGCTCAGGCCGCGAGCGCGAATGCGGCACGGACGGAGACTCCGGCCGGTGCGGCCTCGGCCGCGCGCAGGTTCTCGGCGACCGCGGTCGCGAGGTCGATGATGGTGACGCCCAGCGCGCCGGCGACGGCGGCGATCATCTCGCTCGACGGATCCTTGACGCCGCGCTCCATCTCGGAGAGGTACTGCGGCGAGACCCCGGCGTCCGCCGCCGTCTTCCCGAGAGTCTCGCCCCGCTCGTGCCGGAGCCGGCGCAGTTCATCGCCGAGCATGTGCCGCCAGAGCGGCAGGGGGATGGGGCTCGTCGACTGCGGTGTCGGAGCGGGTTCGCGAGGGGCGCGTGCGTTCTCGGCCATGCCTGATGCTAACCGGGCGGCCCCGTCGGGCCGCCCGGGTTCTGCTCAGAGCAGAACCGGCGTCTCTTCGCGACGGGGCACGAACTGCTCGAGCGCGAGGTAGGCGATGCAGCCGACCACGAGCCCGACGACGGCGTCGGAGAGGGCCGGAGCGAAGAAGTGCGACACGAGCGCGGCGCAGGCGCCGATCGCCCAGGCGGCGAAGGCGGTCGGCCGGAATCTCCGCTCGCCGCGGTTCGCGTTGCGGCGGGCGAGGATGATCTGGTCGGCGATGAGCACAGCGCCGAGCGGGGGCACGAGCACGCCGAGCAGCGCCAGCCAGTTGACGAAGTAGTGCCAGGCGCCGAGCACGGCGATGATGACGCCGACCACGCCGAGCACCAGGGTGACGATGCGCATCCGGGAGCGGGTGATGTGCGACCAGCCGAGCGCGCCGTTGTAGAGGCAGTGGGTGCACACCGAGCCGAGGTTGATCACGACGAACAGCAGCAGGAAGACGTTCAGCAGCGGGTTGCCGGTGCCGGTCAGGATCGGGGCGAAGTTGCCGCCGTTGATCTCGGGCGACGCGATGGCGCCGGCGGCGACGAGCAGGCCGCCGCTGAGCTGCGCGACGAGGCTGGCCACGGGGAACGCGGTGAACGTCGCGATGACGGCCTGCTTGCCGGTCTTCGCCCAGCGGGTGAAGTCGGCCGTCATGGTGCCGGAGTCGGCGAAGGTCGCCATGATCGCGGTCACGGCGACACCGAACGACATCGCGCCGCCGCCGACGCCCGTGTAGGAGGTGACGGCCTCGAAACCGTGCTGCTGCGAGGCGATCGCGATCGCGATGATCACGGCGACGATGAACAGCGGTGCCGCGATCGCGCCGAGCACGGAGAGCGCGCGGATCCCGAGGTACGTGATGGCGATGAACAGGAGGCCGGCGAGCGCGGCGACCAGGGTCTCGTTCCAGCTGAACGCCTCGCCGAGGCTCGCTCCCGTGGCGCCGGTGTTGAAGGCGAACCAGCCGACGACCACGGTCGAGAGGAAGCCCGACGCGATGATGTAGCCGGCGGTGCCGAAGGTCTCGATGGCCTGCAGCGAGAAGCTCTTGCCGGTGCGGCCCGCCCGCCAGCTCAGCAGGCTGACGTAGACGAACATGATCGCGTTCGCGACGAGGATCGCGGCGACGCCCTGCCAGAAGCCGAGCATCGCGACCACCAGCCCGCCGGGAACGGCGTTGGTCAGGATCATCGGGAAGCCGAACCACACGGCCGAGACCGTGAAGAGGGACTTGCGATGGCTCTGAGGGACCGGTTCGTGCTCGAACTCGGAGGAGGTGCTCGCCTCCGCGGCCGGCGTATCGCCCATGATGGTATTCCCGCTTTCTCGTCCTCGGGCCGGGGCAGCGCTGCCGCGACAATTCCGAGATTCGAGAATATGGTATTCCATTCAGGTGAGCGTGCCCAGCACCTCATCGACGCGCAGCGGCTTGCGCGGCTTCTGCTTGCGATCCTTCTCGGGGATCCCGCCGACGTAGAGCCAGCCGAGCAGGTACTCGTCGGGGGCCAATCGGTGCGCGCGGTGCACGGGCTCGGTCCGGGTGAGCGTGCCGGTGCGCCAGATGACGCCCCAGCCGGCCTCGTGCAGCAGCAGCGACAGCAGGTGGGCGACGCCCGAGGCCACCGCTTCCTGCTCCCAGACGGGCACCTTGCCGCTCGGTCGCGGCTTCACGACGATCGCGAGCACCAGCGGTGCGCGCCGCGCCTTCTTCGTGTACTTCTCGAGCCCCTTCTCACCGCCGCCGTCGGCCGCTGCGAGACCGGTCGCGATCGCGTCGCGGTCGTCCCCGCGCAGTTCGATCAGGCGCCAGGGGCGCAGCCCCGAGTGGTCGGCGACGCTCGACAGCGCGGCCACCAGCTCGGCCAGCTCCGCGGAGCTGGGAGCTTCCTCGGTGACGCTCGAGTGCGAGCGTCGATTGCGCACTGCTTCGAGCGCGTCAGCGTGTTGATCCGACACGGTTCCTCCTCGGTTCGAACGCCCGTTCAGGGCTGATCAGGCAAGCCTTTCCTTGCTTGTGGCGGCGCGAAATCTGAGTAGCGTGGTGGGCAACGGAGGGATCCGAACCATCGGATTCCCGCCCCGTGCACTCGGAGAAGGAAAGGACCCCGATTTCATGACTCCCACCCAGAACCCCACCGTCACCGTCGCCAAGGGCGACCTCGACCGCGCGGCGGGTGTCGAGCGCTACCTCGGCCCGGTCGTCCGCGATCTCGTGGCTCTCGCCGTCAACGGCAAGCAGGCGCACTGGCACGTGCGCGGCGCGAACTTCATCGGCGTGCACGAGTTCCTCGACGAGGTCGTGGCGCACGCACAGGACGGCGCCGACACCGTCGCGGAGCGGATCGTCGCCCTCGGCCTGCCGGTCGACGCGCGCATCGGCTCGGTCGCCGCGCAGACCACCACGCCCGAACTGGGCGCCGGGTTCCAGCAGTCGGCCGACACGGTCCGCGCGATCGTGGCGCAGCTCGACGCGGTCATCGCCACGGTCTACGCCGCGGTCAAGGGCCTCGACGACATCGATCCCGTGAGTCAGGACATCGCGATCGCGGTGGCGCAGGAGCTCGACAAGGATCGCTGGTTCCTGTTCTCGCACTACGCCGACTGATCCTGATCGGTGCCGCTCGGGCACCGTGCGACCTCGGGTCGCGCACACCACCGGAACGGCGGTCGATGCTTCACAGCGTCGGCCGCCGTTCTGCTGCGGAGGACCAGATCTCGGCGAGCTCGGCCTCGATGCGGGTCCAGAACTTGCGGACGATCGGCAGGTCGCGACCGCCGGTCCACATGAGGAAGTGGCGGCCGCTCATCGGGTCGCCGCGCAGCCACTCGTCGAGCCAGGCGTCGACGGCGCCGGTGAGCGCAGTGCCGCGCGCGGAGACGGCGGGGGAGATGCGGGTGATGCCGACGCCGGGGGGTGCCGTGAGGGGTTCCGCGAGCTCGGACGGGTCGGCCTCGATGAAGACGTGCCCGTAGCTGTTCTCGGGCAGCGCCGCGCACCACGCGCGGAGGCCGTCGAGATCGTCGCTGCCGCTCGCCCCGAGCACGCAGTCGAGGTAGTTGGGGTCGATGAAGATGAACTCATCGGAGGGCAGCGGGTCGAGATTCACGTGTTCATCTTAGGTCACCCTCTACATCATCAGATGTTCTTCGGGCGAATGCCCAGTCAGTCGCTCCTCCCTACCGGCGCACCCTGCGCGGGAGTACGCTCCGAACAGGTCCCGAAACCGAGGGAGGGCACGTCATGCGCATCGACACCGGGGTGGCTCTCGTCACCGGAGGAGCATCGGGGCTCGGCCTCGCCACCACGCTGCGGCTGCTCGCACAGGGCGCCCGGGTCGTGGTGATCGATCTGCCCGGATCCGCGGGGGAGCGGCTCGCCGCCGAGCACGAGGGGCGCGTGCGCTTCACCCCCGCCGACGTGCGCGACGAGGATCAGGTGCGCGCGGCGCTCGACGCCGCAGCCGAACTCGGCGCACTCCGGCTCGTCGTCAACTGCGCGGGCGTCGCGGACGCCGCCAAGGTCGTCGGCCGCTCGGGTCCGTTCCCGCTCGAACTGTTCCGCCGGGTCGTCGACATCAACCTGGTCGGCACCTTCAACGTGCTGCGGCTCGCCGCCGAACGAATGCGCGAGCAGGACCTCGCCGACGCCGAGGAACGCGGGGTCATCATCAATACGGCCTCCGTCGCGGCCTTCGAAGGCCAGATCGGTCAGGCGGCGTACGCCGCATCGAAGGCGGCCATCGTCGGCATGACCCTGCCGATCGCGCGAGAGCTCGCGGAGCACCGGATCCGGGTCGTGTCGATCGCGCCGGGCATCTTCGAGACGCCGCTGCTCGCCGGACTACCCGAGGAGGTACGCGACTCGCTCGGTGCCCAGGTGCCGCACCCCGCCCGGCTCGGACGGCCCGAGGAGTTCGCACTGCTCGTCACGCAGATCATCGAGAACCCCATGATCAACGGGGAGACGATCCGGCTCGACGGCGCGATCCGCATGGCCGCGCGCTGAACGCGCCGCGGACCGACTACTCCTCGATGATTCTCCGCGCGGTCACGTCGGCGGTGGGCAGGATCTCGACCTCGCGCTGCTCGGTGAGAACCTTGAGGAACCCCGGCTGCACCTCGAGCACCCAGCCCTCGATCGCACCGGATCCGGTTTCGATCCGCTCCTTCGACACCCACGGGGTGTCGACGAGCACGGCGAGCAGCAGCACGCCGATCACGGCGATACCTCCCACGCTCCGCATGACGCCCGCGACGATCCGATGACCCACGCCCCGCGTCCAGATGAGCCGCGCGGCGACGAGGATCCCGCCGAAAGCGAGGGCTCCGATGCCCACCCACCACGAGTGGAAGGTCCGGATCCAGACGTAGGCCACGGTGACGAGCGCCACCGCCGCGAGCACCCGGCCGAGACTGGGGAGGCCGACACGGCCGCCGATCGGCCAAAGGACGTGCAGCAACGCGAGCGGGAGCAGCAGCGCGATGAGCGCCCCCGTCAGCTCCGGGCGCGCGAACAGCGTGCCGAACGCGATGGGCAGGGCGTCGCCGAAGTCGAACGAATCGGCGACGGCGCCGGCCGTGCCCCAGTTCCATTCCGAGACCGCGAGCAGGCGCAGCAGCAGGAAGAGCGTGGCGATGCCGGCCGTCGTGCCGACCACCGCCCCCGTCTTCGCGGCCGCGCTCGCCGCGGGCGATTCCGTCTCGGCCCCCGCCTCCGCCGCTCCCGGGTCGGCGGATTCCGTATCTGAGGCGGCCATGGGGGAAGCCTATCCCCGTCGATCCGTCGCCGAGGTGCGCAGCTGCACCCAGAGCGCGAGCATACGGTCGGCGTCGTCGAGGTCGAGCCCGTACCGGGCGACGGCCTGCCGCACCCGATAGCGCACGGTCTGCTCGTGCAGGTTCAGTCGCGCGGCGACCCGCGGGGCGCTGCCCTGCTCCTCGAGCCAGGCCAGCAACGTCGTGCGCGCGTCGGCCGCATCGGGTTCGAGCAGTGCGTCGGCGTCCTCCGTCGAGAGCCGGGCACCGCGCAGCGCCGCCCCGCACTCGTGCAGCACCAGCTGCGCCTGCACCTCGCGCGTGGTCGCGATCTCGAGCCCCCGCTCCCGGGCGCACTCCGCCACCAATCGCGCGCGCTCGTGACGCCCGGCGAGCGAACGACGGAACCGGCGCGGCTCGTCGAGGCCGACTCGGCACTCCGCCCCCGTCAACCGCCGCAGCTCGGGCAGCAACCGCGCGAACGAACGCCCCACCTCCTCGGGCGATCCGCTCGGCACGAGCGCCACCACGGCGCCGTCGAGCGCGACGCACACGCTGCCGGGGAAATACACCGAGAGGTGCCGCGCGGCCCCGGCCCGGATCTCGCCGAGCTCGGCATCGCTGGAGCGCGCACCGCTGGGCAGCAGCGCCGCGAGGATCACCTGCTGGGTCGGCCGGAAGCCGAGCACCGTCGGATCGTTCTCCTGCGGCGCACCGTGCAGCGCTCGCCGCAGCGCGGCCTCGCGCGAGCGGGTGTCGCCGTGGTCGAAGCGCCAGGCGTCGACGAGGTAGTCGGCCGCGAGCAGAGCGCCCTGCTCGAGCACCTCCTGCTTCGCCGGCGAAAGCGGAAGGGAGAGGTCCTCGCCGTCGGGGTCGATCGCCCAGATGGATCCGAGCGGGATGCTGCCCGCACGGATCGCGATCGCCGCTCGCGGGGCCTCGGTGTCGCTTCGGGCGAATCTCGCGACGCCCTGCGCGGCGAACATCTGGCGGTAGCGCACCTCGTTGATCGACTTGTCGGGGACCCGGCGGTAGAGGATCCCGTTGGCCCGCAGATCGTCGATGGCCTGATCGGGCATCGCCGAGTAGGCGAGGATGTTGCGCCGGTGATCCTCGATCGCCACCGAGCCGCGGAACACCCCGGCGATCGAGTTGGCGAGCGAGAAGAGCTTGTCGCCCGAGGTCGGGCCGAGCTGCAGGCCCGATCCGTGCTCACCGAGCAGGCGGCTCACGAGCGCGTCGAACTGGCGCCAGTCGACCTGCGGGTGGAGCTCGAAGAGGGGGATTCCGCGGCGTGCGCACGAGACGGCGAGCGGTGCATCGGCCGGGACCGTGCGGGCCACGATCCCGCTCGCGCGCGAAGCGGCGGCGGCGTCGCAGAGCTCCTCGACGCGGTCGTCGGGCAGCATCGCGTGCGAGGTGAGCAGGAGCAGCTGACCGGCGGACTGCTGCGCGACGGCGTCGGCGTCGAGGAACGCGACGCCCTGCACGGGCGGTGCCGTTTCGCGTTCGGTGGGCTCCGGCTGGACGACCGGGCGCAGCGTCGCGGGCCCGAGCTGCGCGAGCAGCTCGGCGAGCGGCAGTCCGCTCGAGAACGGCGAGGTCGCGATGATGCTCGAAATCGATGATTCCACGTTCGTACTTTAGCGAATCCGATAACGGATCGACGGGTTCGCGCTCCTACATTCGTACCGTCACCGAAAACGAAGGAGTGTGGGGCGTGAGTGGTTTCTACGACCGGCGGATGGTGAGGATCTTCCCGAAGTTCTCGGAGGTCCGCGTCGATGGAACGCTGGAGATCGGCGGTTGCTCCGTTCCCGAGCTGGCCGACGAGTACGGCACCCCGCTCTACGTCATCGACGAGCAGGGGCTGCGCGAGCGCATGCGGGAGTACCGCGACGGCCTCGCCGCGCGCTGGCCGAACAGCCAGGTCACCTTCGCCTCCAAATCGCTGCCGGTGCTCGCCGCCTACGGGATCGCCGAGGCCGAGGGTCTGGGCATCGACGTCGCCGGCGCGGGTGAACTGCTGCTCGCGCTCGAGGCGGGCGTCGATCCGAAGCTCATCCACCTGCACGGCAACGCCAAGAGCGACGAGGAGCTGCGGCTCGCGATCGAAGCCGGCATCGGTCTGATCGTGGTCGACGGCGAGGCCGACATCGAACGCCTCGATGCGCTGCTGGATCGGCCGCAGGACGTGCTCGTGCGCGTGATCCCCGGGGTGGATCCCCGCACCCACCGGTCGGTCTCGACGGGCGGCACGAAGTCCAAGTTCGGCCTGCCGATCCCGCAGGCGCAGGCGCTCATCGAGCGGCTGCGCGATCACCCCACGATCCGCGTCCGGGGCGTGCACATGCACATCGGCTCGCAGATCCTCGACCTCGAACCGTTCGCGCGGGCCGTCGAGGCCATCGCGGGGATCGGGGAGTTCGAGATCTACAACCTCGGCGGCGGGCTCGGCGCGGAGTACCACGACGGGCAGGAAGCCCCCTCGATCGACGCCTACCTCGATACGCTCACCGAGGTCGCGCGCCGCCTGCTGCCGGCGGAGAGCCGGATCCTGATCGAGCCCGGACGCTCGCTCGTCGCCCGCGCCGGCGTCACCGTGTACCGGGTCAACAACGTGAAGCGCACCGCCGCGACCTTCGTCGCGGTCGACGGCGGGCTCGCCGACCAGATGAACGCCGCGCTGACCGCGACGAAGTTCACGCCCGTCATCGCCGAACGCGCGGACCGGGAGCCCGACACGACCGCGCAGCTCGTCGGCCGGCAGTGCGAATCGGGCGACCTGCTGGTGGACGGTGCCCGCCTCGCCTCGCCCGAGACCGGGGACACCGTCGTGCTCGCCGCCACCGGCGCCTACGGCTACACCCTCTCGAACAACTACAACGGCGCTCTCAAGCCCGCGGTCGTGCTCTGCCGGGACGGCGACGCACGCGTGGCCGTCCGCCGTCAGAGCTACGCCGAGTTCCTGGCCCCGCACCTCTCGGGCGGGCCCGGAGCCTGGGCCTGACCCCCTCCGATATTCATCACGCAACGATTCCCCGAGGAAGAGGAACCACCATGAAGAAGACCATGACCGTGATCGCCGCCGCGGCGGCCGCAGCCGCGATGCTCGGCCTCAGCGCATGCTCGGCGAGCGACGCGCCCGCCGCCTCCGCGAAGGCCGAGAAGCTCACCTCCGGTGTCGACCAGGCCGCCGCGAAGGCGCTGCCCGAATCGATCCGGAAGTCGGGCGTGATCCGCGCGGCCGCCGGGATCCCGTACCCGCCGTTCATCATGATCGAGAACGATCAGCAGGTCGGGCTCGATCCCGACCTCGCGCAGGCCCTCGGCGAGAAGCTCGGCGTGCGGATCCAGATCTCGCACCAGGCGTTCGAGACCGTGATCCCGTCGCTGCAGGCGAAGAAGTTCGACATCATCATGTCCGGCATGAACGACACCGTCGAGCGGGAGAAGACCCTCAACTTCGTCGAGGAGCTGCACGCCGGCTTCACGATCGTCGTGAAGAAGGGCAACCCCGCGAAGATCGGTACGCTGCTCGACCTGTGCGGGCACAAGGTCGCCGTGCAGAAGTCGGCGACGCAGGGACAGATCCTGCGCGACCTCGTCACCGAGTGCACCGCGAAGGGCAAGTCCGGCATCGAAGTGCAGGAGCTTCCGACCGCGCAGGATCCCCAGACCGCGCTCAAGGCCGGGCGCGTCGACGCCTACGTCACCGACGCGCCCGTCGCCGCCTACACGGTCGCGACCGCGGGCGACGGCAAGGACTTCGAGGGCGTCGCCGATCCCGAGAACCCGGCGGGCTTCAGCCCCGTCTACACCGGCATCGGAACGCTCAAGAGCAACACCGAGCTGACCGAGGCGCTGCGCCTCGCCATGCAGGCGATCATCGACGAGGGCGTCTACCAGAAGATCCTCGACAAGCAGCACCTCGGCCACCTCGCGGTCGACCAGGCCATCGTCAACGGCGCCGGCGCGGAAGGCTGAAGCGAGCCATGAGCACCCCCGCAACGACGGCCTCGGAGCGCGACAGGAGCTTCGACATCGAAGCCCTGCCGCTCCGGCGGCCCGGCCGCTGGATCTGGGCGATCGTCCTGGTCCTCTTCGCCGCCTGGTTCACCCAGGCGCTCGCGACCAACAAGAACATCGACTACTCGGTCGTGGGCAAGTACCTCTTCGACCGGGACATCGTGCTGGGCGTCGGCCTCACGCTGGTCATCACCGCCGTCTCGATGCTGATCTCGACCGTGCTCGCCGTCGTGCTCGCCGCGATGCGCCTCTCGGGCAACCCGGTCATGGTCGTGTTCTCCTCGTTCTACGTCTGGCTGTTCCGCGGCACGCCGCTGCTCGTGCAGATCGTGATCTGGGGCTACTTCGGCCTCATCTTCGAGAAGATCTCGATCGGGATCCCGTTCACCGACGTGGTCTTCTGGCAGCAGGACACCAACACGCTGCTCACCCCGCTCGTCGCCGGCATCATCGCGCTGACGCTGAACGAGGCGGCCTACTCGGCCGAGATCGTGCGCTCCGGCATGCTGTCCGTCGACTCCGGGCAGAGCGAAGCGGCCGCATCGCTGGGCATGAGTCCGCTCGCCACGTTCGTGCGGATCCTGCTCCCGCAGGCGATGCGCGTGATCATCCCGCCGCTCGGCAACGAGCTCATCTCGATGGTCAAGAACACCTCGCTGCTGTCGCTCATCGCGGTCATGGAGGTCTACACGCGGGCCACCCAGATCTCCGCGCAGAACCTCAAGCAGGTCGAGCTGCTCATCGTGGTGAGCCTCTGGTACCTGGTCATCGTCTCGCTGCTGTCGATCCCGCAGTACTACTTGGAACGCCATTTCGGCAGGGGAGTCGAGCGCAATGCGCCGGCCACCCCGCTGCAGAAGGCGAAGGAGTTCACCGGTGCGATCGCCGTGCAGCTCCAGGGCAAGAAGAAGGGAGCGCGGAGCAATGACTGAGCTCAACGATCAGGCGCTGGTGCAGCTGCGCGGAGTGCGCAAGCACTTCGGCCAGCTCGAGGTGCTGAAGGGCATCTCCATGGACGTCCACGCCGGACAGGTGACGGTGCTGCTCGGCCCGTCGGGATCGGGCAAATCGACGCTGCTGCGGTGCATCAACCACCTCGAATCGATCGACGGCGGCCGGATCACGGTCGACGGCGAGATCGTCGGCTACCGCGAGGCGGGGGACCACCTGCGCGAGATGCACCCCCGCGAGGTCGCCCGCCAGCGCCGATCCATCGGCATGGTGTTCCAGCGCTTCAACCTGTTCCCGCACAAGACCGCGCTCGAGAACATCATCGAGGCCCCGCTGGTCGTCTCGCGGCGCGGCAAGGCGGAGGCGATCGCGAACGCGCGGGAGCTGCTGCGTCGCGTCGGTCTCGACGCCTGGGCCGACCACTACCCGTCGCAGCTCTCGGGCGGGCAGCAGCAGCGCGTCGCCATCGCCCGCGCGCTCGCCATGAAACCGAAGCTCATGCTGTTCGACGAGCCGACCTCGGCGCTCGACCCCGAGCTCGTCGGCGACGTGCTCGACGTGATGAAGGAGCTCGCGGCCGAGGGCATGACCATGGTGGTCGTGACCCACGAGATCGGCTTCGCCCGCGAGGTCGCCGACGAGGTCGTGTTCATGGACGGCGGCGTGGTGGTCGAGAGCGGACCGCCCGCCCAGGTGATCGAGCAGCCCGAACACGAGCGCACCCGCGGCTTCATCCGCAGCGTGCTGTAGTCGCGGACGAGACCACGCCGCGAGAGGGGATCCCGCTCCGCACCGGAGCGGGATCCCCTTTGTCGGGAGTGCGACGAGGAATCGGGTGCGGAAGCACGTTCGGCAGTGCCGGACCTCCATCCCGCTTGCCCGGGCTCCTCGGGATTCGAGAGGCTGATCCCGTATCCGCGCCGCCGCGGGCGGCGCAGAAGGGAACACCGATGTCCGATCCGCGCCCCAACGCCCGCCCCGAACGCGTCTCCCTCGGCACCGCCGAGCCCGAGTACGACCTCTGGCAGCCGCTCGACCCCGACCAGGCCGGCGTCTTCACCGGGCTCTCCGCCGACGAGCAGTCCTACCGCGACCGCGCCCGCGCGTTCGTGCAAGACGAAGTGCGGCCCATCATCGACGACTACTGGAACCGCGCCGACTACCCGGTGCACCTGATTCCCCGGCTCGGCGAACTCGACCTGCTGCGCGACGGCATCGACGTCCCCGGCTTCCCCGAGCAGAGCCTGCTCGCCGCCTGCCTGGTCACCATGGAGCTGAGTCGCGGCGACGGATCCATCGGCACCGTCGGCGGCGTGCAGGGCGGGCTCGCGCTGCGCTCCATCGCGATGCACGGCTCCGAGGAGCAGCGCGCGAAGTACCTCGAGCCGATGGCCCTCGGCACGCTGCCCGGCTCGTTCGCCCTCACCGAGCCCACCCACGGCTCCGACTCCGTCAGCCTCGAGACCCGCGCGGTCTCCGACGGCGACGACTACGTGATCAGCGGCCACAAGAAGTGGATCGGCAACGGCAGCATCGGCGGCGTCACCATCACGTGGGCGCGCGGCGACGACGGCCAGGTGCAGGGCTTCATCGTGCCGCAGGACACCCCCGGCTACCGAGCCACCACCATCGAGGGCAAGCTGTCGCTGCGCGCCATCTGGCAGGCGCTCATCGAGTACGACGGCGTGCGCGTCGGCCCCGAGCTCAAGCTGCCCGGCGCCCGCTCATTCCGCGACACTTCGAGCGTGCTGCAGGCCACCCGGCTCGGCGTCGCCTGGGCCGGGCTCGGCCACGCCACGGCCGTCTACGAGACCGCCGTCGCGTACGCCAAGCAGCGCGTGCAGTTCGGGCGCCCGCTCGCCGCGTCGTCCATCGTGCAGAACCGGCTCGCCGAGATGCTCAGCCAGCTCACCTCGCTGCAGACGCTGCTCGTGCAGCTCACCCGCGTCGAAGCGGCAGGGGAGCTCACCGGTCCGAGCGCCTCGCTCGGAAAGTACACGTCGACCCGCACCGCGCGATCCATGGCCGCGAACGCACGCGACCTGCTCGGCGGGAACGGGATCCTGCTGCAGAACCGCGTCGCCCGGCACTTCGCCGACATCGAGGCGCTGCACACCTACGAGGGCACGGAGACGGTGCAGGCGCTGATCCTCGGCCGAGAGATCACGGGGCTGTCCGCCTTCGCCTAGCCTCCGGGGCGCGATCGGAGTCCGCGGCAGAGCGGACTGCGTTCGCGCGCGCCTCGCGAGAGCCGGGGTCCGGGCGGTGCGGGCCTGCGGGTCGCGCGCCTGGCCGGGCCTGGCGGGAGCGTTCGAGTCCGGGCCCCGATGCGTCAGCATCAGGGCCCGGACTCGAACGCGGATGGATCGGCGCGCGAACGCAGGCCCGCACCGCCCGGACCCCGGTGGTTACGCGTCCTCGCCCGTACCCGGGATCTCGACCGCTGCGGTGAGCGGGCGACCCTCGCGAGTGAGGCGGCGCTTGGTGAGCTGCCACATCCCGGCGAGCACCACGAACCAGATCGGGGTGTACATCAGCGGCAGGCGCGTATCGTCGGCGAGCGCGAGCGTCACGAGGATGAACGCGAAGAACGCGAGCACGACCCACGGCACCACGCGGGGGAGCGGCGTCTTGAACTTCGACGAGGCGTGGCGCTCGGGGTGCTTGCGCAGGTACTGGATGAAGCTGATCGCGATCATGCTCCAGATGAAGAGGATGAACGTCGACGCGACCGAGGTGACGAACGTGAACGCCTCGATGACGCTGTCGCCGAGCAGCAGGATCGGCACGGACGAGAAGACGAAGACGGCCGAGAAGAACACGGCGCGGCGGGGGACGCCGCGGCTGTCGGTGAGCGCGAAGGCGCCGGGGCATGGCCGTCGTGCGCGAGCGCGTGCATCATGCGTGTGCCCGAGTAGAAGCCGGAGTTCGCGCTGGATGCCGCAGAGGTGAGGACGACGAGGTTGATCGCGAACGCCGCGGCGCCGAAGCCGGCATATGCGAACGTGGTGACGAACGGGCTCTTCTCGGGGTCGAGCTTGTCCCACGGGGTGATCGCCATGATCACGGTGAGCGCGCCGATGTAGAAGATGAGCACGCGGACGACGATCGAGTTGATGGCGCGCGGCAGGTTGCGGTGCGGATCCTTCGTCTCGGCGGCCGCGGTACCGACGAGCTCGACGCCGATGAACGAGAAGATGCCGAGCTGGAAGCCGAGCAGGAAGCCGCTCGCGCCGAACGGGAACATGCCGCCGTGGTCCCAGAGGTGGGCGAGAGAGGAGCTGGTGCCGGTGTCGGGGTTCTGGAAGCCGGTGACGAGCAGGATGACGCCGGTGACGATGAGCGCGAGGATCGCGACGATCTTGATGATCGAGAACCAGAACTCGAACTCGCCGAAGAAGCGGACGGGCTGCAGGTTGAGGATCGTGAGCACGATCGCGGTGACGAGCGCGGGCACCCAGTTGGGGATGTCGGCGTTGATGTACGCGACGTAGCTCGTGATCGCGATGATGTCGGCGACGCAGATGACGACCCACGTGATCCAGTAGGTCCAGGAGACGAAGTAGCCGGCCCACGGGCCGATGAGGTCCTTCGCGATATCGCCGAAGGTCTTGTAGTTGAGGTTCGAGAGCAGCAGTTCGCCGAGCGCGCGCATGAGGAAGAACATCATGCAGCCGATCACGGCGTAGATGAACAGCACCGAGGGGCCGGTGAGGCTGATGACCTTGCCCGAGCCCAGGAACAGGCCCGTGCCGATGGCGCCGCCGATGGCGATGAGCTGCAGGTGGCGGTTCGTGAGCCCGCGTTGCAGGTTCTCGTGCCCGGCGCTCGTGGTGGTCTCCGACATTCGGTCACTCCTCCGTGATCGGGTGGGACTCGGCCGTGCCCGGGGTCGGGGCCGGCGCCGGATCCGTTGGTACACGGATACCGGAAGTGGGCACGAGTGTACTCGGGGCCGGGGACATCGCCGACGCGACGGGCGAGGCGAGTCGAAATCGTTGCGGATCCCGACTCGCCCCGCCCGTCGCGTCGCGGGCCTGCGGCCTAGTGCTCTTCGTCGAGCGGGTGTGTCACCGTCGGAACCGACGCGGTGAGCGGGCGGCCTTCGCGCAGCAGCTTCCGCTTGCGCAGCTGCCACAGCACGGTGAGGAGCGCGAACCAGAACGGCATCGCGAGGAACGGCAGGCGCGTGTCCTCGCCGTAGAGCAGGGTGCCGGCGATGAACACGAAGAACGCGAGCACCATCCACGGGGCGACGCGCGACAGCGGCATCTTGAACTTCGAGGCCTCGTGACGCTCGGGGAACCGGCGCCGGTAGACGATGTAGCTGACCACGATGGATCCCCAGGTGAAGAGGATCAGCGTCGCGCACATCGACGAGACGTAGGTGAACGCCGCCACCACGCCGTCGCCGGCGAACAGGAGGGGGATCGCGGCGAACAGGAATACGGCGGTGAAGAACACCGAGCGACGGGGGACGCCGCGCGCGTCGGTGAGCGAGAAGCTCTTCGGCGCGTGCCCGTCCTTCGAGAGCCCGAACAGCATGCGCGTTCCGGAATACAGTCCGGAGTTGGCGCTCGATGCTGCCGAGGTGAGCACGACGAGCTGGATCGCGGCGGCGGCGATGCCGAAGCCGGCGAGCGCGAAGGTCGAGACGAACGGGCTCTTCGACGGGTCGATCTCGTCCCAGGGGGTGACGCTCATGATCACGGCGAGGGCGCCCACGTAGAAGATGAGGATGCGCACGACGATCGAGTTGATCGCCTTCGGCAGGGTCTTGCGCGGGTTCTGCGTCTCGGCGGCCGCGGTGCCGACCAGCTCGACGCCGATGAACGAGAAGATGCCCATCTGGAAGCCGAGTACGAAACCGCTCGCGCCCATGGGGAACATGCCGCCCCGATCCCAGAGGTGGGTGAACGACGCCTGGGTGCCCTCGGGCGAGGTGAAGTTCGTGAGCACGAGCACCACTCCGACGGCGATGAGGGCGAGGATCGCGACGATCTTGATGATCGCGAACCAGAACTCGGTCTCGCCGAAGTACTTGACCGGCTGCAGGTTGAGCACCAGGAGCGCCGCGGCCGCGATGAGCGCGGGGAGCCAGTTGGGGATCTCGGGGTTGAACCACTGCACGTACGCCGTGATCGCGATGATGTCGGCGACGCAGGCGATGACCCACGAGAACCAGTAGTTCCACGAGACGAAGAATCCGGCCCAGGGGCCGAGCATGTCCTTCGCGATGTCGCCGAAGGTCTGGTAGTGCAGGTTCGACAGCAGCAGCTCGCCGAGGGCGCGCATGATGAAGAAGACGAAGAAGCCGATCACCATGTAGACGAAGATGATCGACGGGCCGGAGACGCTGATCAGCTTGCCCGAGCCGAGGAAGAGTCCGGTGCCGATCGCACCCCCGATCGCCATGAGCTGCAGGTGGCGGTTCTTGAGACCGCGCTGCATCTCCTGCGGAGGCGGGTTCGAGGTGGTGGCGGACATGGCGGACACTCCTTTGTGATGGGGTGGGGAAGAGCGGTCGAGGGGTGGACCGTCCTTCCGGAGGTCCACCGGAGGGGTCAGCGGGCCACGACGCGGAAGGTGTCGAGCGCGGGGTCGTTCGCGCCGCGCACGTAGCCGGTCGGCGTGGCAGCGGTGCCGCGCAGGAACGCTACCGCATCCGCGCTCAGCACCTCGCCGGGGAGCACGTTCGGCACCCCGGGCGGGTAGGCCGCGAGCGAGTCGGCCGAGACGCGGCCGACGGCTCCGGCGGCGTCGACGACCTCGACGTCGGCGAAGAACGCCTCGTCGAGGCCCATGGCGCGCTCGCAGCTCGGCGGCAGCGAGATGGGGCGCTCCGGTTCGATCTCGGCCTCGGGCAGCGCCTGCAGCGCGGTCCAGAAGCGGTCCACGTCGAGGGGCGAGGTGGCGCCGACGAGCAGCAGCAGCGCCGACGGGGTCGAGAGCTCGCAGTAGATGCGGTGGTCGCGGAGCAGCTGGAAGTGGGCGTCGCCGCCCGTGATCCCGGCGCCGCGCGTGTCGATGGCGACCTTGAACGGATCGTTCGCGATTGCGTCGGGGCTCGCGAGGATGTCGGGCGTCGCGTCGCGGAAGCGGCGATCCGCCTTCACCAGGGCGCGCACGGCCTCGGCCGAGGCGATCGCCTCGGCGACCCGCTCGGGGTGGGTGACGATGTGGCGGCGCGCTTCGTCGAGCGAGGCGAGCAGCAGCGCGCTCGTGCTGGTCGACTGGTAGGAGCGCACGACGCGGTCGACGAGCGATTCGAGGGCCTCGGCGTAGGGTCCGTGGCCGAGCTGGATCATCGCCGACTGCGTGAGTGAGCCCACGGCCTTGTGCGTGCTCGAGACGACGAGGTCGGCGCCGAGACGCGCGGCGTTCGTCGGCAGGCCCGGGTGCAGCCCGAAGTGCGAGCCCCAGGCCTCGTCGACGACGAGCGGGACGCCGTGGCGGTGGGCGACGTCGGCGATCGCAGCGATGTCGGCGACGGCGCCGAAGTAGCTGGGGGAGACGATGTAGACGGCGGCGCTCGCGGGGTTCGCGGTCAGCGCCTCCTCGACCTGCTGCGCGGTGACGCCGTGGTTACAGCCGAGGCCGGCGTCGACGGCTCCGTGCACGAAGTGCGGGGTGAGGCCGACGTGGGTGATCCCGTCGATGACGCTGGAGTGGACGCTGCGCTGCACGACGAGCTCGGTGCCGAGGCCGCGCACGACGGTCGTGGCGACGTGGTTGCCGCCGGAGGCGCCGGTCGTGATGAACCAGGTGCGCGAGGCGCCCCAGGCTTCGGCGGCCAGTTCCTGCGCCTCCATGATGGGGGTGCGGCGGCCGGGGGTGACGAGCTGCCAGGTCTGCTGGTCGACGCCGCTGAACAGCATCGGGAAGTCCATGCGGAGGGCCTGCTCGCCGACGATCGAGGCGACGCCGGGAGCGTTCTCGGCCCGCGCCTGGTGGCCGGGCACGTGGATCCGCTGCCAATCGATCTCGGAGAGGCTGCGGAGTGCATCGACGTAGGGGGCTCGCGACTGCCGTTCGGCGAACGACGGATCGACCGGCGCCTCTGCGGGGGCGGGGACGGTCGTGTCTGCGCCGGAATCGGCGGCGGGGGAGGTCGTGAGCATGATCTCGACCGTAGCCCCGCCGGTGTCTCCGATGGAATATCAAGTATTCGCCCGCTGTGTCATAGTCTGTATGACATGCTGAGCCTCCAACAGATCCGGGTGCTGCTCGCGATCCGCGAGCACGGGAGCCTGACCCGTGCCGCCGAGGCGCTGCACTACGGCGTGCCGACCGTGGCGCATCACCTCGATGCGCTCGAAGCGCACCTCGGGCTCCGCGTGGTCGAGCGCCGGCGGGCCGGCACGGTGCTCACTCCGCTGGGCGTCGAGTACGCCGAGGAGGTCGAGCGTGCCGTCGTCCACCTCGATCGCGCCGAACGGATGGTCGCCGACCGGCGGGAGTCGGGCGTCTCGATCCTGCGGGTGGGCACGTTCGCCTCGGTCGGATCCCGACTGCTGCCGGCCGCGATCGCGCGCATGCAGCAGCGGCACTCCGTGCGGGTGGAGGCGGTCGAAGCCGAGCCGACTGAGGTCGTGCGCATGCTGCGCAGCGGCGAGGTGCACGCGGGGCTCATCTACGACTTCTCGGACGAGCCGGCGTTCATCTCGCCCGATCTGCGGCTCGAGCCGCTGCTGAGCGAGCCCTATCGCGTGATGGTCGGCAGGTCGAGCCCGTGGGCGGAGCACGCGGTGCTCGACTTCGCGGAGCTCGCCCAGGTGCCGTGGGTGTGCAGCCGCAGCAACGACGAGGCTCCCGACCGGGTGCTGCGCCGCACCTGCCGTGCGGTGGGGCACGAGGTGCGGGAACTCATGCGCACGGACGACCTGTACATGATCCACGGGCTCGTGGCCGAGGGATTGGGGCTGGCCCTCGCCACCGCGGCCGCGGTCGACGCGGACTTCGACGTCGCGCTGCGTCCCGCGGTGCAGGATCTCGGCGAGCGCCGTGTCTCCTTCGTGACCCGCAGCGAGCATCCGCCGGCGGCGACCGCGTGGCTCGGTGCCGAGCTCAAGCGCGTCGCGGCGCGGCGCGAGCATCCGGCCGGTCGGACCGCGTAGCGCTTTCCGGTGGCTGCCGGCTCAGTCCGCGCGGATCCCGACCCGGGCGGCCGCGTCGCGCATGGCGTCCTGCGCCTGCGCGGCGGTGATCTGGCCGGTGAGCCAGCGCCCCGAGAGCCCCTCGACGAGCGCGGTGAGCAGCAGCGCGATGGGTTCCGGGTCGGCGCTCTCGGGTTCGAGCGATTCGCGCACCAGCTCGACGACGTGCTGCTGCCAGTCGGCGGTGGATCGCGCGACGGCGCGGGCCTGCCCGGCGTCGAAGACGGCGCTCGCGCGCAGCTCGTTCCAAGCCACGGAGCCGTCGCGGATCCCCGCGTCGTCGCCGAACTCGGAGGTGAGCAGCGCGATCAGCCGCGCGGGGGCGGGCTGTTCGCCCGGGGCCTCGGCGCGGATCGCGGCGCTCTCGTTGACGTGATCCAGCGCGGCCTCGAGCAGTCCGTCGCGGTCGCCGAAGTGGTAGGCGAGCAGGCCGATCGAGACGCCGGCCTCGCGGGCGACCTCCTGCATGCGGAATCCGCGGAGCCCCGAGCGCGCGATGACCCGCTCGCAGGCGGAGAGGATCCGTTCGCGGGTGTCCTCGGCCATGATGCGCTCCTTCCGGTGCCCGGGACTTGACACGTTAGCAGCAGGAACTGAAAATGAATTCAGGACGCCCGGTGCGAAGCGCGGTGCGATCCGTCCGCACGTTCCTCCGCGGTGCCACCGCGGGAACCGACCGCAGAAACGAGGAAGTCATGCCGGCACCGTCGGACACGTTCACCCTGCTCGAGGCCAGCATCGAGCAGGTGCTCGAAGCGCTCGCATCCGGGCGGATCACGAGCGTCGAGCTCACCGCCCGCTACCTGGGCCGCATCGGTGCCTTCGACCGCGACGGCGCGCGGCTGAACGCCGTCCCGCTGCTGAACCCCGAGGTGTTCGCGCAGGCGGCCGAGTCCGACCGTCGCCGCCGCGACGGCGAGGCGCGCCCGCTCGAGGGCGTCCCGTTCACCGTCAAGGACTCCTACATGGTCAAGGGGCTCACCGTCGCATCGGGATCCCCGGCGTTCAAGGACCTCGTCGCCCAGTGGGACGCGTTCTCGGTCGCGAAGCTGCGCGAGGCCGGCGCCGTGCTCATCGGCAAGACCAACATGCCTCCCATGGCCGACGGCGGCATGCAGCGCGGCGTCTACGGCCGCGCCGAGAGCCCGTACAACCCCGACTTCCTCGCCGCGGCCTACGCGTCCGGCTCGTCCAACGGATCGGGGGTGTCGACCGCCGCCAACATGGCCGTGTTCGGCATGGGCGAGGAGACCGTCTCGTCGGGTCGCAGCCCCGCATCCAACAACGGCTTGTGCGCCTACACCCCGTCGTGGGGCGTGCTGTCGATCCGCGGCAACTGGCCGCTGTTCCCGGCGCGCGACGTCGTCGTGCCGCACACCCGGTCCATGCCCGACATGCTGCGCCTGCTCGACGTGCTCGTGCAGGACGACGACGTGACCCGCGGCGACTTCTGGCGCAACCAGCAGGTCGTCGAGCTGCCGAAGCCCAGCGCGCACCGACCGGCGTCCTACCTCGATGTGCGGGATCCCGACGCGCTGCGCGGCAAGCGCTTCGCGGTGCCCCGCATGTACCTGGGGGAGGACCCGAACTTCCCGATCGAGGTCCGCGCATCGGTGCTCGAGCGCTTCACGGCGGCCCGCGAGCGGCTCGAGTCGCTCGGCGCGATCGTCGAGGCGACCGACTTCCCGCTCATCGAGCGCTACGAGGGCGACCGTCCCGGGCAGGAGAACGTCGGCGAGCTCGGCGTGCTGCCCGAGGGGTGGATGGACACCGAGTTCAACCACTTCCTCGCCTTCGGCTGGGACGACTTCCTGCGCGCCAACGGGGATCCCGCGATCCCGTCGCTCGCGACGGTCGATCCCGACCGGATCTTCCCGCAGCCGGCCGGATCGATGCCCGACCGCTACGAGGAGGTCGAGGACTACGAGAACCGCTACCGCGTGACCGTCGGGCTCGCGAAGGACGGCATCTCGGATCCGCGCGACCGGGCCGACTTCGCCGACGGTCTGCGCGCCCTGGTGCGGCTGCGCGAGGACCTGTTCGAGAACTGGCTGACCGAGCGCGGTTTCGACGCCGTGATCTTCCCGGCGAACGCCGACGTCGCCGCTTGGAACGCCGACATCGACCAGGAGGCAGCGGACCGCGCCTGGGCGAACGGCGTGTTCTTCTCGAACGGCAACTACGCGCTGCGCCACCTCGGCATCCCCTCGATCACGGTCCCGATGGGGCAGATGAGCGACATCGGCATGCCCATCGGCCTGACCTTCGCGGGGCGCGCGTACAGCGATCCCGTGCTGCTCGGCTACGCCGCCGCGTTCGAGGCGGCCGGGTCGATGCGCCCGGTTCCCGCGTTCGCGCCGGAGCTGCCCGCGGATCTGATCCCGGCGCGCGACGGCCTCGACGCCGGCGCCTCGGCGCCCGAGGTGACGGTCGAGCTCGCGCTGGACCCCGAGCTCTACCACGAGGGCGCGCAGCTGCTGCTCGTCTCGGGCGAGGTCCGCGGTGCGCGCTCGATCGAGGCGACCGTCAACGGCCAGCCGGTGACCGTCGAGGTCTCGGGGGAGCGCTGGGCCGCCACCGCCGTGCTGCCTGCCGTCGTGCCGGTTCCCGAGATCGGCGGCAACCCGCGGGCCTCGCGCGCGCTCGTCGTCGCCCTCGCGCACGGTTCCGCGGGCGACGCGGCCGCCTACGCGGAGGTCTGAACCCGTCGCCATCCTGTGCGATGGAACGCCTCGTCATCCTGCGCGAGCTTGCGAGTCGCAGGATCCTGCGACTCCTCCGTCGCGCAGGATGACGGTGCGGGCGGTCCCGCTCAGCCGGCCGAATCCGGCGCCTCGGCGCCGCCCGCCGCGATCGGCCCGAACCGGTCGACGCTGAGCGCGAGCCGGCGCAGCAGCGTCGCGAGCCGATCCCGCTCCGCGCGCGGCACGCCCCCGAGCAGCTGCTCCTCGGCGTCGCTCAGCCGGGTCATGGCCGCGTCGACGAGGGTCTGGCCCTGCGCGGTCATCTCGACGAGCACGCCGCGACCGTCGTTCGGGTCGGTGAGCCGGCGCACCAGGCCGCGCTCCTCGAGCCGGTCGATGCGGTTCGTCATGGTGCCGCTCGACACCATCGTGTGCTGCACGAGCAACTTGGGGCTCTGCCGGTACGGGGCGCCGCTGCGCCGCAGCACGGCGAGCACGTCGAACTCCCAGGAAGCGAGCCCGGACCGCTCGAAGGCGTGCGCGCGGGCGCGGTCCAGGTGCTTGGTGATGCGCGTCATCCGCGAGAAGACGGCCAGAGGGGCGAGATCCAGATCGGGGCGCGCCGACTGCCACTCGCCGAGGATGCGGTCGACCTCGTCCTGTTGCTTCATGGATCCATTATCGCGGTGCGGAGCCCGTGCGCCCGGCCGTCCGCGGGGCGTCGCCGCATCTGACAGAATCGAGGGGTGCCGCACGGCACGTTCCGCCTTGGTGTAATGGCAGCACGACAGCCTTTGGAGCTGTGAGGTCAAGGTTCGAATCCTTGGGGCGGAGCGGTGATTCGATCAGGAGGCCACCCATCTCATGACTAACCAACTCGCAGTCGTCATCCTCGCGGCGGGGCAGGGCACTCGCATGAAGTCCGCGACCCCGAAGGTGCTGCACCCGATCGGCGGCCGCTCGCTCATCGCCCACGTGCTCGACACCGCGGCGGGGCTCGATCCGCAGACGGTGGTCGCGGTGGTGCGGCACGAACGCGAGCGCGTCGCCGCGGCGATCCTGGATCACGCGCCGCACACCCGCATCGTCGACCAGGACGCGATCCCCGGCACGGGCCGCGCGGTCGAGCAGGCGGTCGAGGCGCTGCCCGCCGACTTCGACGGCTCGATCGTGGTGCTCTCGGGCGACGTCCCGCTGATCGACGTTCCCACCCTGCAGCGCCTGGTCGACGGCCACGTCGGCGGCGGCCGCTCGATGACCCTGCTCTCGGCCATCTACGAGAACCCGACGGGGCTCGGCCGGATCCTGCGCGGCGCCGACGGGCTCGTCACGGGCATCGTCGAGGAGAAGGACGCCGACGAGGCGCAGCGGCGCATCACCGAGATCAACGGCGGCATCTACGTCTTCGCGCGTCGCGCGCTCGAGCGGGCGCTCGCCGGCATCGACACGAACAACGCGCAGGGCGAGAAGTACCTGACCGACGCAGCAGCGGCGATCCTCTCCGAGGGCGGCGCGGTCGAGGCGGTCGCGACCGACGACCCCTGGCTCATCGCCGGCGTCAACGACCGGGCTCAGCTGTCCGACGCCGGCGTCGAGATGAACCGCCGCATCGTGCGCGCGCACCAGCGCGCCGGCGTCACGATCCAGGACCCGGCGACCACCTGGATCGATGCGAAAGTCTCGATCGAGCCCGATGTCGAGATCCTGCCGGGAACCTTCCTGCGCGGGGCCACCTCGATCGCGACGGGTGCGATCGTCGGCCCCGACACGACCCTGGTCGACTGCGAGGTGGGCGAAGGCGCCCGGATCCGCCGCAGCGAGGCCACGCTCGCCGTCTTCGGCGCGGGCGTCGAGGTCGGGCCCTACTCCTTCGTCCGTCCCGGCACCGAGCTCGGTGCGAAGGGCAAGATCGGAGCGTTCGTCGAGACGAAGAACGCGAAGATCGGCGAGGCGAGCAAGGTGCCGCACCTGAGCTACGTGGGCGACGCGACCATCGGTCGCGAGACCAACGTGGGAGCGGGAACCATCGTGGCGAACTACGACGGTGTGAACAAGCACCAGACCGTCGTGGGCGACGCGGTGCGCATCGGATCGAAGAACGTGCTCATCGCTCCGGTTACGATTGAGGACGGCGTCTACACGGCGGCCGGCGCTCTGATCCGCAAGAACGTGCCTTCGGGCTCGCTTGCCATGACCGTGGCGCCGCAACGCAACATCGAAGGCTGGGTGGCGGAGCATCGCCCAGGCACGAACACCGCAGCAGCGGCTGAAAAGAACGGGGAACAGCAGGCATGAGCGCGATCGAGATGGCGGGGCAGAAGAAGCTCGTCCTCGTCTCCGGGCGGGCGCACCCGGAACTCGCCGAAGCGGTCGCCGCGGAGCTCGGGGCGAGTCTCGTCCCGACCGACGCGCGCACCTTCGCCAACGGCGAGCTCTACGCGCGATTCGATGAGAGCGTTCGCGGTTGCGACGCCTTCGTCATCCAGTCGCACACCAACCCCATCAACGAGTGGCTCATGGAGCAGCTCATCATGGTCGACGCGCTCAAGCGCGCCTCGGCGAAGCGGATCACCGTCGTCGCCCCCTTCTATCCGTACTCGCGCCAGGACAAGAAGGGCCGCGGCCGCGAGCCGATCTCGGCCCGCCTCGTCGCCGACCTGTTCAAGGCCGCCGGCGCGAACCGCATCATGACCATCGACCTGCACGCCCCGCAGATCCAGGGCTTCTTCGACGGCCCCGTCGATCACCTGTTCGCGATGCCGGTGCTGCTCGACCACTTCCGCAAGACCATCAACCGCGACGACCTCACCGTCGTCTCGCCGGACATGGGCCGCGTGCGCGTCGCCGACGTGTGGAGCGACAAGCTCGACGCGCCGCTCGCGATCATCCACAAGCGCCGCGACCCGCTGGTGCCGAACCAGGTGTCGGTGCACGAGATCGTCGGCGACGTGAAGGACCGCTGGTGCGTCGTGGTCGACGACATGATCGACACCGGCGGGACCATCGCCAAGGCCGCCGAGGCGCTCAAGAAGAACGGCGCGCGCGGCGTGACCATCGCCTGCACGCACCCGATCTTCTCGGGCAAGGCCGCCGAGTACCTGTCGCAGGACTTCATCGATCAGGTCGTCGTGACCGACACGCTCCCCATCCCCGAGGAGAAGCGCTTCGAGAAGCTCACTGTCGTGTCGATCGCCCCGCTGCTCGCGCAGGCGATCCACGAGGTGTTCGAGGACGGCTCGGTGACGAGCATGTTCGAGGGCGCCGCCTAAGCGCCCCGAACGCAGAACGGGCCGGAACCCGCGAGGGTTCCGGCCCGTTCTGCGTTTTCGGGACGGTATTGCGCGCATTCAAGCCCGATCGCTTGACAGCTCAGAGCACACACCTGACATGCTGGCTGCGTACCCATCGAAACGAGGAGGAACGCATGACCGAACCCCAGCTCTGGACTCTCGCCGCCGGACTGCTGACGGCGCTGACGGCGATCGTCGGCTTCAGGGCGCAGACGATGCGCGCGATGTCGAAGACCGTCACGGTGCAGATGGAATCCGTGCGCGAGCTGATGGCCGAGCGCTTCTCGAACGTCGACCGGCAGTTCGATCAGGTCGACCGGCGCTTCGATCAGGTCGACCGGCGGCTGGAGCACCTCGACCAGCGCGTCGGCAGGGTCGAGACGCGCGTCGACGACATCGACCGCGATGTGCAGACCATCGCGAAGCGGATCTTCCCGAAGGACTGACGGGCGCCGGCCGATCCGGCGGAGCAAGCTACTGCGCTCCGCCGGATCCGAGCCTCACTCGCCGGTCTGCGTCTCGCTGCGGTCGCCCGACCACTCGGTGTGGAACACCCCGGGGCCGTCGATGCGGCGGTAGGTGTGCGCCCCGAAGAAATCGCGCTGGGCCTGGATCAGCGACGCGGGCAGACGCGGAGCGCGGAGCGCGTCGTAGTAGGCGAGCGACGACGAGAAGCCCGGCGCCGGAACGCCCGAGAGCGCTGCCGTCGAGACCACCCGACGCCACGCCTGCTGCGCACGCCCGGCCGCTTCCGAGAAGAAGGGGGCGGTGACGAGCGAGACGAGCGACGGATCCGCCTGGTAGGCCTCGGCGATGCGTCCGAGGAACCGAGCGCGGATGATGCAGCCGGCGCGCCAGATCTTGGCGACCGCACCGCTGTCGATGTGCCAGCCGTACTGGGACGCCGCCGTGCG
This sequence comes from Leucobacter iarius, assembly GCF_039530105.1. Classification (NCBI taxonomy): domain Bacteria; kingdom Bacillati; phylum Actinomycetota; class Actinomycetes; order Micrococcales; family Microbacteriaceae; genus Leucobacter; species Leucobacter iarius. The sequence continues at coordinate 1,663,544 of NZ_BAAAOB010000001.1, forward strand.
GATCACGTCGAAGCCCTGCGAGTAGGCGATGATCTTCGACGCGTAGAGCGCCTGGCGCACGTCCTCGACGAACGCGTCGCGATCCTCGAGCGCGATGGGGGAACCGGGGCCCTCGAGGTGCGCGCCCGCGAGGCGCTGCTCGGGGTGCGAAGAGAGACCGCGGGCGAAGACGGCCTCGGCGATCCCGCTGATCGGGGTGCCGAGGGAGAGCGCGGCCTGCACGGTCCATGTGCCGGTGCCCTTCTGGCCGGCCTGGTCGAGCACGACGTCGACGAAGGGGCGCCCGGTGCGGGCGTCGACCTGACGGAGCACCTCGGCGGTGATCTCGATGAGGTAGCTCTCGAGCTCGCCCGTGTTCCACTCGGCGAAGATCTCGGCGATCTCCGCGGGCTCGAAGCCGGCGCCGCGGCGCAGCAGGTCGAAGGCCTCTGCGATGAGCTGCATGTCGGCGTACTCGATGCCGTTGTGCACCATCTTCACGAAGTGGCCCGCGCCATCGGTTCCGACGTGCGTGACGCAGGGCTCGCCGTCCTCCTCGGCGCGCGCCGCGATGGATCGGAAGATCGGGCCGACGGTCTCGTAGGACTCGGCGGATCCGCCCGGCATGATGCTCGGTCCGTTGAGCGCGCCCTCCTCGCCGCCCGAGATGCCGGCGCCGACGAAGTGCAGACCGCGCTGGCGGAGCTCGAGTTCGCGGCGGATCGTGTCGGTGTACTGGGCGTTGCCGCCGTCGATGATGATGTCGCCGGGCTCGAAGGCGTCGGCCAGCTCGGAGATGACCGCGTCGGTGGCCTTGCCGGCCTGCACCATGATGATGGCGGTGCGGGGCCGGGTCAGCGCGGCGGCGAAGTCGGCGACGCTCTCGGTCGCGACGAAACCGGCCTCCGGGTGCGCGGAGACGAGGGTGCGGGTGCGCTCGGGGGAGCGGTTGTAGACCGCGACGCGGTTGCCCTCGCGGCTGGCGAGGTTGCGCGCGAGGTTGGCTCCCATGACCGCGAGGCCCACCACTCCGACGTTTGCCGATGGGGTGCTGGTCATCTTCTGGATCTCCATTCCGCGCGCGTACCCGACGCGCCGCGTTCGTCGCTCTACCGCCCGATCGGTCCGCGCTCGGGAGCGTGGAACCGGCTGCGCCGATGGTCCGTGGGCGGACTCCAGACTACAAGGCGCCCCGCGCGATGCCCCGCACCGCGTGCGAATTCCGTGTAAACTGTGGAGCTGTACTTCGGCGAGGGATGCGCGAGCATCCGTGATCGACGCGGGACGGACTGCCTTGCGGGCCTTTCTGACGCGCCATTCGGCGAGACATGACCATTCCGGCGGCCCAGCCCGCCTCGAATCGGGCGCGAGCCCGCAAAGGAGAACCACGATGACCGAGGCGAACGCCCTCGTCGGCACCCCCCGCGACAACTTCGGCAAGGGTGCGGCTCGCAAGCTGCGCGCTGCCGGCCAGACCCCGGCCGTCATCTACGGCCACGGCACCGAGCCGGTGCATCTCTCGGTCGAGACCCACCCGCTGAGCCTGATCATCCGTCAGGCCAACGCGCTCATCAACCTCGAGCTCGAGGGCAAGAAGACCCTCGTGCTCGTCAAGGACGTGCAGAAGGATCCGGTGCGCCAGATCATCGAGCACATCGACCTGGTCATCGTGAAGAAGGGCGAGACCGTCGAGGTCGAGATCCCCGTGCACGTCGTCGGCGAGCCCTTCTCGGGCACCAACGCGCTGCAGGAGCTCAACACCCTCCGCCTGAGCGCTCCCGCGACCTCCATCCCCGAGAACGTCGAGGTCTCGGTCGAGGGCCTCGTGGCCGGCACCCAGATCCTCGCCGGCGCGGTCGAGCTCCCCAAGGGCGCCAGCCTGCTCGACGCGCCCGAGCAGCTCGTCGTGCACGTCGTCGCACCGCGCGGCCCCAAGGACGAAGAGGGCGAGGCGGCCGCCGAGTAATCGACGCCCGTTCGAGCATTGCGAGCCCGCCGGGGCCGTTCGCGCACGCGCGACGGTTCTGGCGGGCTCGTGCCGTTCTCCGCGCCTCGCGGAGCGGCGGATAGAACCTGAACAGCTAAAGGAGCAGCAACGGTGGCGCAGGACAACTGGCTGGTCGTCGGCCTCGGCAACCCCGGAGCCCAGTACGAGGCGACGCGCCACAACGTGGGCCAGATGGCGCTCGACGTGCTCGCCGACCGCATCGGTGCGGGCTTCGGGTCGCACCGCAGCAACGCGCGCGTCGCCGAGGGCTGGCTGCGACCGGGCGGGCCGAAGCTGATCCTCGCGAAGCCGAACAGCTACATGAACACCTCGGGCGGCCCCGTCTCGTCGCTCGTCTCCTACTTCGGGATCGAGCCGGATCACGTCATCGTGCTCCACGACGAGCTCGACATCCCGTTCGACACCATCAAGCTCAAGCAGGGCGGCGGCCACGGCGGCCACAACGGTCTGCGCGACATCGCGAAGGCGCTCGGCACGCCGGAGTTCCTGCGCGTGCGCATCGGCGTCGGGCGACCGCCCGGGCGCCAGGATCCCGCCGACTACGTGCTGAAGCCGTTCGCCTCGACCGAGCGCGATGCGCTCGCCGTGCTGCTGGAGGACGCCGCCGACGCGGCCGAACAGCTCGCCGACGAGGGGCTGCTCGCCGCCCAGCAGCGCTTCCACGGGAGGGATGCGAAGTGACCCTGCACGGGATCGATCGGCTGCTCGAACACGCGCCGTCGTTCGCGTCGGCGCTCGACGCGGCGAGCGGCGACGCCGAGTTCTCGGTGGTCGAGGGGCTGCGCGCCCCACTGATCGCCGGACTGCTGCGCCGGCGCCGGGCCGCGGGCGACCGCGGCGCGCTGCTCGTCATCGCGGCGACGAGCCGCGAGGCGGACGCCCTGCGCACCGCGCTGCAGTCGATCGTCCCCGATGCGGTCACGGCGGAGTTCCCGGCCTGGGAGACCCTGCCGCACGAGCGCCTGAGCCCCAGCGTCGAGACGGTGGGGCGCCGGGCGCTCGCGCTGCGCCTGCTGCGCGAGCACGACGATTCGCGCCCCCTGATCCTGGTCGCGTCGATCCGCGCCGCGCTGCAGCCGGTCTCGCCGCACGCGGCCTTCGCCGAGCCCATCGTGCTGCGCGCCGGTGCCGAGCCCGAGGTCGCCGGTGCCCGCGGGCTCGAGGCCATCGCCCGTGAGCTCGTCGCCCGCGCCTACACCCGGGTCGACATGGTGACCCGGCGCGGCGAGTTCGCCGTGCGCGGCGGGATCCTCGACGTCTTCCCGCCCACCGCCGAGCAGGCGGTGCGCGTCGACTTCTTCGGCGACGAGGTGGATCAGATCCGCCGCTTCGCCGTGTCCGATCAGCGCAGCGCGGGCGACCCGCTGCCCGGGATCGAGCTCTGGCACGCGCGCGAGCTGCTGCTCACCGACGCGGTGCGCGAGCGCGCCGCCGAGCTGCTGCCGAAGTTCCCGGCGCTCGGCTCGCTGCTCGAGAAGATGAGCCAGGGGATCGCGGTCGAGGGCATGGAGAGCCTGCTGCCGCAACTGGTCGACGGGCTGCGTCCGCTGACCGCGCTGCTGCCCGAGGGCGGATCCGTGCTGGTCGCCTCGCCCGAGCGGGTCGCCGGGCGCGCGGTCAGTCTCGCCGACACCAACCGGGAGTTCCTCGAGGCGGCCTGGTCGGCGGCGACCGCGGGCGCCGACGCCCCGGTCCCGGTCGAGGACAGCGGGATGCTGTCGGTCGCCGAGCTGCGGGCCGCGGCCGGGCGGCGCCCCTGGTGGACGGTCTCGAGCTTCGTGCAGGGGCCCGAGGATCCGGGCGCCGGCGAGCTCGACGGCGGGGCGGCCGCGGCCGGCTCCGCCGATGGCGCCGATCCGTCCGTCATCGCCGTGCACGGGGCCCCCTTCCCGCGTGCCGCGGGGTCCGCCGATCCCACCGGCGCGGCGATCCGCCTGTTCGCGGAGCGGCTGCGGGACGGCTGGACCGTCGTCGTGACCGCACAGGGCGTCGGCCTGGTCGAACGCGCGCGCGACATGCTCTCGGAGGCCGGAGCGGCCGCCCGCATGCTCGACGAGCTGCCCGAGCGTCCCGAGCCGGGAGTGATCCACCTCGTGCCGGGCACCGCCTGGACCGGGTTCGAGAGCGCCGAGGCGAAGCTGCTGCTCGCGACCGAGGCCGAGTTCTTCGGTCGGGCCGTGTCGAGCCAGGCGGCGAGCGGGCAGAAGCTCGCGAAGCGGCGCGGCAAGAACGTCGTCGACCCGCTGAAGCTGGTGGCCGGCGACTACGTGGTGCACGAGACGCACGGCATCGGCCGGTTCGTCGAGCTGACGCAGCGCATGGTGCCGACCGGCATCGGCCGCGACGCGGTGAAGGCGCTGCGCGAGTACCTCGTGCTCGAGTACGCCTCGACCAAGCGCGGCATGCCGAAGGACAAGCTCTACGTGCCCACCGACCAGCTCGACCAGCTGTCGCGCTACGTCGGCGGCGAAGCGCCCCCGCTGTCGAAGATGGGCGGCAGCGACTGGGCCAACGCGAAGAAGAAGGCCCGCAAGGCGGTGCGCGACATCGCGGTGGAGCTCGTGAAGCTCTACTCGGCGCGCGTGGCGTCGAAGGGGCACGCCTTCTCGCCCGACACCCCGTGGCAGCACGAGCTCGAAGAGGCGTTCCCCTACGCGGAGACCCTCGACCAGCTCACCACGATCGACGAGGTCAAGCGCGACATGGAGCGCGAGATCCCGATGGATCGCCTGGTCGCGGGCGATGTGGGCTTCGGCAAGACCGAGGTCGCGGTGCGCGCCGCGTTCAAGGCGGTGCAGGACGGCAAGCAGGTCGCCATGCTCGTGCCGACGACGCTGCTCGTCAGCCAGCACCTCGAGACGTTCCAGAACCGCTTCGCCGGCTTCCCGGTGCGGATCCGCCCGCTCAGCCGGTTCCAGAGCGAGAAGGAGTCGAAGGACACCATCGAGGGTCTCGCCGCCGGTACGGTCGACGTCGTGATCGGCACGCACCGGCTGCTCGCCGAGAGCGTGGCCTACAAGGACATCGGCCTGCTCATCATCGACGAGGAGCAGCGCTTCGGCGTCGAGCACAAGGACGCGCTGAAGAAGCTCAAGACCAACGTCGACATCCTCGCGATGAGCGCGACCCCGATCCCGCGCACGCTCGAGATGGCGGTCACCGGCATCCGCGAGATGTCGACCCTCGCGACGGCCCCCGAGGATCGGCACCCGATCCTCACCTTCGTCGGCCCCCGCAGCGACAAGCAGATCACCGCGGCGATCCGACGCGAGCTGCTGCGCGAGGGGCAGGTGTTCTTCGTGCACAACCGGGTGCAGTCGATCACCCGAATCGCGGCGCAGATCTCGGAGCTCGTGCCCGAGGCGCGGGTCGCGGTCGCGCACGGCAAGCTGAGCGAGCACCAGCTCGAGCAGGTCGTGCAGGACTTCTGGGAGCGCAAGTTCGACGTGCTCGTTTCGACGACGATCATCGAGACCGGGCTCGACATCGCCAACGCGAACACGATCATCATCGACGCGGCCGACAAGTACGGCCTGAGCCAGCTGCACCAGCTCCGCGGGCGCGTCGGGCGCAGCCGCGAACGCGCCTACGCCTACTTCCTCTACGACCCCGACAAGCCCCTCACCGAGCACGCGCACGAGCGGCTCGACACGCTCGCGACGAACAACGAGCTCGGTTCGGGCATGCAGGTCGCCCTGAAGGATCTCGAGCTGCGCGGCGCGGGCAACCTGCTCGGCGGCGAGCAGTCGGGCCACATCGCGGGGGTCGGCTTCGACCTCTACCTGCGCATGATCGGCGAGGCCGTGAACACGTTCAAGGGCGAGGAGACGACGGGGCCGAGCGAGCTGGTGCTCGAGCTGCCGGTCGACGCGCACATCCCCGAGGAGTACGTCGAGAGCGAGCGCCTGCGCCTCGAGGCCTACCAGAAGTTCGCGGCGTCGGCCCACCCGCAGGCGCCCGAGGACCACGTGGCCCTCGTGCTGGAGGAGCTGACCGACCGCTACGGCGCTCCGCCTGAAGAGGTGCAGCGCCTGGCCTCCGTGTCCGCGCTGCGTCGCCGGGCCGCGAAGCTGGGTCTCGCGAAGGTCGTCGCGGCCGGTCCGAACCTGCGGATCGAGCCGGTCGAGCTCCTCGACTCGCGCCGCATGCGCATGAACCGCATGTACCCGGGTTCGCGCTACACCGAGTCGACCAAGACGCTGCAGATCCCGCTGCCGGGCGGGACCGCCTCCTCGCGCAGCCCGCTCGCGGGCGTGGGACAGAAGCGCATGGGCGACGAGGGCGACATCGTCGCCTGGACGGGCCGCGTGCTCGGCACGCTGCTCGAAGCGGATCCGCCGGCCGCCGGCTGAGCGGGCCCGTTCGATCCGCCGACTGAGCGGGCTCGCGCGTCGAAATCCGACTACGTTCGCCGGAAACGCGGAACGGGCGCCGCCGGGAGGAATCCCGTGCGGCGCCCGTTGCGGGTGCGGCGAGGCCGGGGCCTCGCTCGGCGGCCGGATCAGCCGGCGTTGCAGACCTTGTTGATCTCGGAGACGGCGCCGGTCATGTCCTTCTGCGAGGTCTCGAGGTCCTTCTGGACCTTCGAGAACTCGGCCTGGGCGGCCTCGCTCTTCTTGCGGAGCTCCTCGATCTTCTGCATCGAGGCGGGGTCCGACATGTCGAGGTTCTTCAGGTCGGCCAGGCCGGCGAAGACGGACATGTCGATGCCCGCGAGCGACTTCTTCACGGATTCGAAGCCGGCCACCATCTTGTCGTACTGCGGCTTGACCTTGTCGTTGGTGATCTTCGACTGGGTGTCCTTGAGCGCCTTGGACACCGGATCGAGCGCGGCTGCGAAGTCGACCTTCTCGCCCTCGGTGAGCTTCGACATGCTGTTCGCGATATCCGAGTTCGACTCCGAGATCTTGCTGTCGGTGGTCTTCACCAGCTTGCAGGCGTCGGCGACGCTCTGGCCGCCGGCGCAGGCCGCCATGCTCACGGTGAGCGCGATCGCTGCGGCGATGCCGCCGATACGGGGAAGGATGGCCTTCGTCATCAGGTGACTCCTGTCTGGAATGTCTGCGGGGGGATGAGCGCGAGATCGCCTCGGCCCGGACCGTTTCCGGCCTCTGCGAGCCTAAGTCATGTGAAATCCCCGGATGCGGGATATCGCTGCTGGGGTCAGGGAATTGTGACCGCAATGAAATGTTTGTTTTCACATAAATGATCAATTGAATATTCAATCTTTTGTGGGCATGCCCTGATCAGTGCGAAGAATTCGGGACTCGGTGGCGCTCCGGTGCGCCGCGATAGGGTTCGAGCATGAGCGAGAGCGGAGCTGAGGTGTTCGGCACGGATGGGGTCGAGGCGGCGGGGGCAACGGTGCCGATTCCGGCGTCGGATCCGGTGGCCGCGGTGCGGGAGACCGTCCGCAGGCTCGTCGCCGACGGCGGGTGCGCCTGGCACGGAGTGCAGACGCATGCCTCGCTCGTCCCGTTTCTCATCGAGGAGAGCGCCGAGGTCGTCGATGCGATCGAGCGCGAGCTGCCGGCCGACGAGGTCCGCGGAGAGCTCGGCGACGTGCTGTACCAGGTGCTGTTCCACGCGGCGCTCGCGGAGCGGGACGGCGAGGGGTACGACCTGGACGCGATCGCGAGCGGGCTGAACGAGAAGCTCATCGCGCGGCACCCGCACGTCTTCGGGGATCGCGGATACCTGAGCGTCGAGGAGCTGCACGCCGAGTGGGAGCGGCTCAAGGAGGACGCCGCGGGGGAGCGGCGCGGATCGCGCGGGGCGCTCGAGGGGATCCCCGCAGGGATGCCGACGCTGGCCCGAGCGGCGAAGGTCGTGGAGCGGCTGAAGCGCGCCGGTGCGCTGGATCCCGCGGCGGAGCGCCCGAATGGCCGAGTGCGCGCGGAGGAGGCCGTGAACGGTGCCGAGGCCGAGGCGGAACTCGGTGATGCGCTGATCGATCTGGTGGTGCGCGCGAACGCGCTGGGTGTGGATCCGGATCGCGCGCTGCGTCGCGCGGTGGACCGACTCGCCGCTCGGGCTCTGCCGGGGGAGTGAGGCGCGGACGCGCCTCCTGGCCGGCTCAAGCGTTTCCGGCGCCGGGTTCCTCGGGCTCGGCCCAGAGCGCGCGCAGCACCGCGACCGCGTCGTCGAGCGAGGTTCCCGCGCTCTGGACGGCCTCGGCGAGACGCCGCGCCGCCTCGACCACGGGCTGCGGCGCCCGTGAGGCGCCGGGGGCGACGCGGGTGCCCGCGGCGGTGCGCGTGATGACCAGCCCCTCCGACTCGAGCTGCTTGTAGGCCTTCGCGGTGGTGGCCTGCGCGAGGCCGAAATCGCGTGCGGTCTGCCGCACGGTCGGCAGCCGCTCGCCGTCGCCGAGCCGGCCCGAGCGGATCGCTCCCCGGAACAGCTCGGCGAGCTCGTCGGCGGTTCCCGGCGTGGTCATCACTGCTCGCCTTCCGCGCGGGCGATTCCTCCGCCGACGCCGACGCCGACGGCGCTGCTGGCGACCGCCCTCGCCTCCGCTCGCCGCCCCGAGACGAAGGAACGGACGAGATCGACGGCGAGACGCATGAGCAACGCCGCCCCGATTCCCTGCACGATGTAGCCGGCCCAGTGGAGCGGTCGTGCGACATCCCGGTAGCCCGTGCCGATGGTGACGAGCTCTCCGGGGGAAGCCGCGAGACCATCGACGCCGACGATGATCTCGCCGACGAAGCCGACGAAGGCCCAGACTGCCCCGAGCGTCAGAAGGATCCCGCCCAGCGCGAAGAGCGTCATGGTCCTGGCCGCGGCCTCGCGCGATACGCGAACTTCAGCAGCGAGGGCATCGACGGGAGCCGGACGGTTGGCCCCCGCGTCCAGTGCGAGCGGTAGCGCGATCGCGCAGAGTAGGAGGGCGACCAGGGTGAGCAGGTGGTTCGGCCAACCGGCTCCCCAGTAATAGCCCATGCCATCCTGGAACCGGCCGAATGCCGGAAGATCGGTCGGGATGGAGCCGATGCCGTAACGGTCCCCGTCGCTCGGGACCGACACTCCGATCAGGATCTGCCACCCTGCGGTGAGGAGTCCGAGCGTGCCCGTGATCGCCGTGATCCAGAGCAGGGTCCTCGGCGTGAACTCCCACCAGCGGCGGCGAGGGGTGATCGCGCGGTGGCCTGGCGCCGGCACTCCGGCCAGGCGGAGGGGGAGCGCCACGACGAGCAGCAGGGCGGCGGTGGCGAAGAGCGGGAGCGGGCGTTGCCACCACGCGTCCCAGTCGACGTGCATCGGGTTGCTCGCGGCGATCCAGCTGGTCGTCGTTCCGATCCCGAGCACCAGGAGCGCTGAGACGATGCCCCACAGGAAGAGGGGCAGCGCCGCCTGCTTCCGGGAGGGGAGCTGGACCGTGCTGCGCGGTCGGATCCATGACAGGGCGAAGAATACGGTGCCGAGCGTGAGGGCGACCTCGACCGGGAAGAGTTCCTTGGCTGAGTGGAGCAGCTGGATGAGCGTGTCCATGTCCGTCCTTTCGGGGCGGTCCGTGAGCCGGAGGTGCTCGTCGATCGTCTTGTGCTGAGAAAGTAGCACAACTTGTGCTGGCTGCGCAGATCAAGATTTCGCCCCAGGGTCTCCTCGCGTCCCGACCGCCCGCAACACGCCGCGACGCGGAAGCCCGCGCCGAGATGGAAGAATGGTCCGCATGGCCTCACAGGTGAACCCGCCCCGCGGCATGCGCGACTTCCTTCCGGCAGACAAGGCGAAGCGCGAGCACGCCTTCAGCGTGATCAAGCGCGTCTACCGCGATCACGGCTTCGACGAGATCGAGACGCCCGTCGTCGAGGATCACGCGCGCCTGCACGCCGGGCTGGGCGGCGACAACGAGAAGCTCAGCTTCTCGATCCTCAAGCGCGGCCTCGGCGCCGAGGCGCTCGCCGCCGCGGCCGAGACCGGCGACGCCGAGCAGCTTGCCGACCTCGGCCTCCGCTTCGACCTGACCGTGCCGCTGTCGCGCTTCTACGCGAGCCACCGCGCCGAGCTGCCGCCCGTGTTCCGCTCGATCCAGATGGGGCCCGTCTGGCGCGCCGAACGTCCGCAGAAGGGGCGCTACCGGCAGTTCGTGCAGGTCGACATCGACGTCATCGGCGAGGCCGGCCTGCTCGCCGAGGTCGAGCTGCTCTCGGCGACCTCGCGGGTGTTCGCCGAACTCGGCCTCACCGGCTGCGTGTTCCGCGTGAACGATCGCCGGATCCTCTTCGGTCTGCTCGACCACTGCGGCTTCGCGCCCGAGACCCACGACCGCGCACTGATCATCGTCGACAAGCTCGACAAGATCGGGGCCGAGGGCGTCATCGGCGAGCTCCGCGAACTCGATCCCGAGGCCGCCGAGCGACTCGGTGCCGTGCTGGCCGCGGTCGAGCCGCGCCTCGCGGGCGACGGGATCCCGCTCACCGCGGAGGCGATCTCCGCGGTCCTGCCCGCGGGAGCCGCCGCCGAGGGCGTCGCGAACCTCGCCGAGATCGGCGCCGCGCTCGAAGGCGTGCTGCCCGAGGGCGTCGAGCTGCGCTTCGACCCGACGCTCGTGCGCGGCATGGGCTACTACACGGGCACCATCTTCGAGGTGGCGCACCCGGGCTCCGGCAGCTCGGTCGGCGGCGGCGGACGCTACGACGGCATGATCGGCCGCTTCCTCGGCCAGGACGTGCCGGCCGTCGGCTCGTCGATCGGCTTCGAGCGGATCGTCGACCTCATCGAGCTGCCCGCGTCGACCGGCCCCGAGGCCGTCGCCCTCGTGCACGACGCCGATGCGGCTCCCGCCGACCTGGCCTCGCTCAAGGCCGCGCTCGTCGCGCGCGGGCACCGCGTGCGGCTCGAGCGCCGGCAGAAGAACATGAAGACGCTGCTGGCCCGCGTGGCCGAGCAGGGCTTCACCCGCTTCGCGAACGTCCGGGCGGGGGAGCGCGACGTCGACGCGCTCGAACTGCGCGAACTCTCCGCGTAGCCACAGCGTCTCCGGCGCGTCCCGACGGGGCTCGCCGGTAGACTCGATCCCGGTGCCGGCTCCCGGTACCGTTCAACCCCCACGGCGAATGCAAGGAGTGCATGGTGGCATTTATCGATGCGGTGATCGCACGCGAGATTCTCGACTCGCGAGGCAACCCGACCGTCGAGGTCGAGGTCGGCCTGACCGACAGCTCCGTGGGGCGCGCAGCCGTCCCGTCGGGCGCATCGACCGGGGCCTTCGAGGCCTACGAACTCCGCGACGGCGACGCCGATCGCTACCAGGGCAAGGGCGTGCTGAAGGCCGTCGACGCGGTGTTCGACCGCCTCGGCCCGGCCATCGACGACTTCGCCGCCGACGACCAGCGCCTCATCGACATGGCGCTCATCGAGGCCGACGGCACCGACAACAAGAGCGCCCTGGGTGCGAACGCGATCCTCGGCGTCAGCCTCGCGGTGGCGCACGCCGCCGCCGAGTCGGCCGGTCTGCCGCTCTACCGCTACCTGGGCGGCCCGAACGCGAGCACGCTCCCCGTGCCGCTCATGAACATCATCAACGGCGGCGCGCACGCCGACACCGGCGTCGACATCCAGGAGTTCATGGCGGTGCCGCTCGGCGCCGAGACCTTCTCGGAGGGGCTCCGCTGGGGCGTCGAGGTCTACCACGCGCTCAAGTCGCTCCTCAACGAGAAGGGCCTCTCGACGGGCCTGGGCGACGAGGGCGGCTTCGCTCCCGACCTGCCCACCAACGCCGAGGCGCTCGACCTGATCGTCGAGGCCATCGAGCGCGCCGGCTACGTGCCGGGCCGCGACGTGGCCGTCGCGCTCGACGTGGCGTCGTCGGAGTTCTACGAGAACGGCGTCTACAAGTTCGAGGGCCAGGATCGCACCGCGGCCGAGATGAGCGCGTACTACGCCGATCTGCTCGACCGCTACCCGCTGGTCTCCATCGAGGACCCGCTCGACGAGAGCGACTGGGACGGCTGGAAGCACCTCACCGACGAGATCGGCGCGCGCGTGCAGCTCGTCGGCGACGACCTGTTCGTCACCAACCCGGCGCGTCTCGCCGAGGGCATCGAGAAGGGCACCGCCAACTCGATCCTCGTCAAGGTCAACCAGATCGGTACGCTCACCGAGACTCTCGACGCCGTGCAGCTCGCGCAGCGCTCGGGCTACACCGCCGTCATGTCGCACCGTTCGGGCGAGACCGAAGACGTCACCATCGCCGACCTCGCCGTCGCGACCGACTGCGGCCAGATCAAGACCGGTGCACCTGCCCGCTCCGATCGCGTCGCCAAGTACAACCAGCTGCTCCGCATCGAGGAGGAGCTCGGCGGCGCTGCGCGCTACGCCGGCCGCGCCGCGTTCCCCCGCTTCACCGCGGACGCGAACTAAGCACCCGGACCGGATCCTTCCATGGCGAAGCGCGAAGCCCAGGGGGCCGGGGACTGGTCCTCGAGCCTCCGCTTCAGCGCCTTCACCGTGATCAACATCGCGCTCGTCGTCATCGGCGCGTTCGCGATCAGCCCCATCCTGTCGACCTTCGTGCAGCAGCAGCGCCAGATCTCGGAACTCCGGGAGAGCGTGAAGCAGCACCGCGAAGCGGTGAACGAGATCGACGCCGAGCGGGCGAAGTGGAAGGATCCGGTCTACGTGCGCTCCCAGGCGCGCGGCCGACTGTTCTACGTGATGCCGGGGGAGACCCAGCTGAGCGTGATCAGCGACGTCGTGCTGCCCCCGGAGCGCACCGACGGCACCAGCTCGAAGCTCTCCCGGATCGACCGGAACTGGGCGAAGTCGCTGGTGTCGTCGACCCTCGGGGCCGGAACGACCGCCGCGACCCCCGAGCAGCTGAGCCCCGATGCGCGGGCGCAGCAGAAGTCGGGCACCGGCTCGAAGCAGACCGCTCCGAGCCCGACCGCCAAGACCACCGAGACCCCCAAGACCCAGGAGAAGCAGGCACCGTGAGCAGGCCCCCGTACCCCGCACCGACCGAGGCCGATATCGCTGCGGTGAGCGAGCAGCTGGGCCGCGAAGCCCGAGGCGTCGTCGGCATCGCCGCGCGCGCGGCCGACGGCAGCCCCGCGGTCGTGGCCACCTCGCCGCGACTGCCGGACGGCTCCCCGTTCCCCACCTTCTACTACCTGTGCCACCCGGAGGCGGTCGCCGCGGCATCGCGTCTCGAGGCGACCGGCGTCATGGTCGAGTACAACGAGCTCCTCGCCGAGGACGAAGCGGTGCTCGCCGCCTACGGTGAAGCGCACCGCGCCTACATCGAGGATCGCGATCAGCTGGGCGAGGTGCCCGAGCTCGCCGGCGTCAGCGCCGGCGGCATGCCCAACCGGGTCAAGTGCCTGCACGCGCTCGTCGGCCACGCGCTGGCCGCGGGCAAGGGCGTCAACCCCATCGGCGACCTCGCGCTCGAGCGTGCGGGACTCGCCCACTGGCAGAACGGCTGAACCTTCTGCGGCGCAAACGCTGATTCGCACCCGCTTCTGTGCCTTCCGCGCACGAAAACAGCAGAAAGCGCACCACCCACCCGTTTCCCGGGAGTAGACTGAAAACATCGGGCGGACGTCGCCCGGTTTTTCTGTGCCCGTTTCTACTCGGGTGCTCATCAGCTATGCGTCCCAAGGAGACTGCTTCGTGGCGAAGAAGATTCTGATCGTCGGCGGCGGCTACGCCGGGTTCTACACGGCATGGAAGCTCGAGAAGATGCTCCGTGCCGGTGAGGCCGAGGTCACCATCGTTGACCCGCTGCCCTACATGGCGTACCTGCCGTTCCTCCCCGAGGTGGCATCGGGCTCCATCGAGCCCCGTCACGCGGTCGTGGCGCGTCGCCGCCACCTGAACCGCACCGCGAACATCGCGGGCAAGGTCACGGGCATCTCGCACGCCACGAAGACCGCCACGGTCACGCCGACCGAGGGCGAGCCCTTCGAGTTCGCGTACGACCACATCGTGGTCACCACCGGTTCGGTCTCGCGCACCTTCCCGATCGCCGGCATCGCCGACAACGCGATCGGCATGAAGACCATCGAAGAGGCCGTCGCCGTGCGCGACCGCATGGTCGGCAACTTCGAGCGCGCCGCGTCGCTGCCCGCCGGCAGCCCCGAGCGCGCGAAGCTCCTCACCGTCACCGTCGTGGGCGGCGGCTTCGCCGGCATCGAGTCGATCTCCGAGCTGCGCTCGTTCGCCACCTCGCTGCTGCGCCGCTACCCCGAGATCACCTTCGACGAGACGAAGTTCCACCTCATCGAGGCCATGGGACGGATCATGCCCGAGGTGTCGCAGGAGACGGCGAACTGGGTCGTCAAGGACCAGACCCGCCGCGGCGTCGACATCCACCTCGACACGCAGCTCAGCTCGGCCGTCGACGGCAAGATCGAGCTCTCGACGGGCGAGAACTACGAGTCCGACCTCATCGTCTGGACCGCGGGCGTCATGCCCCGCCCGTTCCTGCGCGGCACCGACCTGCCGATCGGCCCCCGCGGCCACGTGATCGCGAGCCCCAACCTGCGCATCACGTCGGAGGACGGCTCGGAGCTCGACGGCGCATGGACCGCCGGCGACACCTCGCAGGTCCCCGACATCTCGGCGACCCCCGGCCCCGGCGGCTTCTGCGTGCCCAACGCGCAGCACGCCGTGCGCCAGGGCAAGCTGCTCGCCAAGAACATCGTCGCCGACCTGCGCGGCGAGGGCGTGCGCGAGTACAACCACAAGAACGCCGGCGCGGTTGCGGGCCTCGGACTGAACACCGGCGTGTTCCAGTCGGGCAAGTTCGCGATGAAGGGCTACTTCGCGTGGCTCGCGCACCGCTTCTACCACGGCCTCGCGATCCCCACGTGGGAGCGCAAGTGGCGCGTGTTCGGCGGCTGGGTCGGGCACTTCTTCCTGGGTCGCGATGTCGTGAACATCGAGGCCGTTCAGGAGCCGAAGGCGATCTTCCAGGAGTTCGCGAGCCGTCCGAAGCCCGCAGCCGAGTAATCCTCAGCTCCACCGCAGCGCCCCGCCGAGCCATTCGCCCGGCGGGGCGCTGCCGTGTCCGGGGGTGCTGTGCGGACTCCCTAGACTGAAATCATGAACCAGGCTGCCGGGGCACTGCTGGGCTCCGGGCGGTGGGTGCGCGAGAGCGCCGCCTCGCGCACGATCGGCCGCGCGTACTTCGGGCTGCAGGCGATCGCCGGCGCGGTCTGGTGGATCGCGGTGTTCACCGTCCCCGCGGTGCGTCGTGCGACGCTGGGCGGCATCGATCCGGTGCTCATGGCCGCGGCCGACGTGCCGCTGTTCGTGCTCGCCTCCGCGCTCGTCGCGCTCGGCGCCCGATGGGCGGTCTGGATCGCCGTGCCCTGGACCCTGCTCGTCGCGGGGGCGATGATCGTCGTCGCCACGGTCACCGGGGCGGCGGGCTGGGGCGCGCTGCTCATGGGCGCCGCGGGCATCGGGAGCGCCCTCGCCTGGCTGCTGCTGCGCTTCGGCAGGATCCCCGCCGACGCCGCGCTCGCAGGTCCGCTCGGCTTCGGCACTGCGCGGCGCGGGACTCCGCCGCTCCGGCAGCTCGTGCGGACCCTGCTGCAGATGTCGGTGTTCTGGATCCTGTTCCTCGGGGTGATCCCGCTCGGGATCGCGCTGCTGGAGTGGCGCTGGGCGCTGCGGGTGGAGTTCCCCGTCGCCGTGCGCGTGCTCGGCGCCGGGATCCTGCTGCTGGCGAGTGCGCTCGGCGTCTGGTCGGCGTTCGCGATGGCGCTGCGCGGCGACGGCACGCCGCTGCCCTCGGCCGCCGCGAACCGGCTCGTGCTCACGGGTCCCTACCGCCTCGTGCGGAACCCGATGGCGCTGGCCGGGATCGTGCAGGCGTTCGGGGTCGGGCTCTGTGGCAGCTCCTGGCTGGTCGCCGTCTACGCGCTCTGCGGGATCCTCTATTGGAACGAGCTCGTGCGCCCGTTCGAGGAGGACGACCTCGCGCGTCGCTTCGGCGCGGAGTTCGAGGCCTACCGGGCCCGGGTGCGGTGCTGGGTGCCGCGGCTGCGCCCCGTCGGGTGAGCGGGGTCGGGCTCAGCCCTCGTCGGAGTGCCGTGACAGGAACTCGTACATCTCGGTGTCGTCGACGCCGGGGAACGACCCGGTCGGCAGGGGAGAGAGCACGTGCGCGTGCATGCGCGCGCTCGGCCAGGCCTTCCCCTCCCAGCGTTCGAGCAGTCCGCCCTCGGCGGTGCGGCAGCACGACGGATCCGGGCAGGTGGACGAGGTCCGCGTGGTGGTCTCCCGACCGCGGAACCACTTCGCGTCGTCGAACGGCACCCCGAAGGTGATCGAGAACGGGCCCTGCTCGGCATCACCGGTCTGCGCGCTCGCCCAGAACGTGCCCGCCGGGGTGTCGGTGTACTGGTAGAACTCGCTCGTGCGGTTGGTCCGGTTGAACGCGGTACGCCCGGCCCACTTGCGGCACAGCGGCTGCCCCTCGACCGAACCGGACTCGTCTGCGGGGAACGGCAGGCCGTCGTTCTCGTAGCCGCGCTGCAGCGTACCCGCGCCGTCGGCCCGGTAGAAGTGGACGCGCAGGCCGAGGTGCTCGGTCGCGAGGTTCGTGAAGCGGTGCGCGGCGGCCTCGTGCGTCACGCCGAAGGCGTCGCGCAGATCCTCGATCGCGAGGTTCCGCTCGCGTTTGGCCTGCTGCAGGAACTCGGCGGCGCGGGCCTCCGGGATCAGGCAGGCCGCGGCGAAGTAGTTGATCTGCAGCCGCTGCTCGAGGAACTCGGCGTAGCTCGCCGGCGGCCGGTGCCCGAGCACGCGGTGGCCCATCGCCTGGAGCGCGAGGGAGCGCAGCCCGTGACCGCCGGGGATCGAGGCGGGCGGCAGGTAGATGCGGCCGCCCTCGAGATCGGTGATGCTGCGCGTGTTCGGCGGTAGGTCGTCGGCGAAGATCAGGGTGAAGCCGAGCGACTCGGCGAGCACGGCCACCTCGCGGTGGCGCAGCGCGCCGTAGCGGGGGCCGAGGCGGCTCATCAGCTCGTCCGCGGCGCGCTCCAGCTCGGGCAGGTAGTTGTCGCGCTCGCGCATCTGCATGCGGATGCGCGTGTTGGCCCGGCGAGCCTCCTCGGGGGTCGCGGCCGCGGCGCGCGAACGGCGCAGCAGCTCCCGGTGCAGCCCGACCAGCGATTCGAGGGCGTCGTCGCTGAGCGACTTCGGCATGCGGACCCGGGGGAGCTGCAGCTGCGCGTAGAGGGGGAGCGCCTGCGCGCGATCGAGTTCGATCTCGAGCGCGCTGCGGCGATCCGGGGCCTCGGCCTTGAGCAGCTCGGCGGTGTCGACATCGAGGGCCTGCGCGATTCCCTGCAGGAGGGACAGCCGAGGCTCCCGCCGGCCGTTCTCGATGTGGGAGAGCTGGCTCGCGACGACCCCGACGCGTTCGCCGAGCTGATCGAGGGTGAGTCCGGCCGCGACGCGGAAGTGCTTGATGCGCTTGCCGAGCAGGAGGCGCTGGCTCGCGCTGTCGTCGGTGATGGAATCCGAGTGGGGGGCCATTCCTTGACTATACGGCAAGAAGTGCGATTCTTTACAGTCGAAAGTGACGGTTCGGTGTCCGAAGGGCGTCCGAGAATGGGTCTACCACCGTTTCTTACCCGAGGAGTACGACGTCATGGGCAGCGCCACGACTCTCGCGCCGGAAGCCACGATCGCCGAGCTGGTCCGCAGCAACGCGACCACCGATGTGGCCGAGGTGCTCACCTGGGTGACCGAGGTCGCCGAACTCACCCGTCCCGAGGCCGTCGTCTGGTGCGACGGATCCCAGGAGGAGTGGGCGCAGCTCACCTCCGAGATGGTCGAGGCGGGCACCCTGCTCCCGCTCAACAAGGATCTGCGTCCCGGCAGCTTCCTCGCTCGCTCCCACCCGGGCGACGTGGCGCGCGTCGAGGACCGCACCTTCATCTGCTCCGAGAACGAGGCGGATGCGGGCCCCACCAACAACTGGCGCGCGCCGGCCGAGATGAAGGCCGAACTGCAGCCGTTCTTCGCGGGCTCCATGCGCGGCCGCACCATGTACGTGGTGCCATTCTCGATGGGCCCCGTCGGCGGTGCGATCTCGCAGCTGGGCGTCCAGCTCACCGATTCGCCCTACGCCGTGCTCAACATGCGCATCATGACCCGCATGGGCCAGGACGCGCTCGACGGCATCACCGCCGGCAGCGAGTGGGTCCGCACCGTGCACTCGGTCGGCGCTCCGCTCGAGCCGGGCCAGCAGGACGTCGAATGGCCGTGCAGCGACACGAAGTACATCACGCACTTCCCCGACACGCTCGAGGTCTGGTCGTTCGGCTCGGGCTACGGCGGCAACGCCCTGCTCTCGAAGAAGTGCTTCGCGCTGCGCATCGCCTCGGTGATGGGCCGCAACGAGGGCTGGCTCGCCGAGCACATGCTGCTGCTCAAGCTGACCGACACCGCGACCGGCAAGGACTACCACCTGTCCGCCGCGTTCCCCTCGGCCTGCGGCAAGACCAACCTCGCGATGCTCCAGCCGACGATCCCCGGCTGGAAGGTCGAGACCATCGGCGACGACATCGCCTGGCTCCGCCCCGGCAAGGACGGTCGCATGTACGCGATCAACCCCGAGGCCGGCTTCTTCGGCGTCGCACCGGGCACCGGCGCGTCGACCAACCCGGTCGCGATGGAGACCCTCTGGGGCAACACCATCTTCACCAACGTCGCGCTCACCGATCAGGGCGATGTCTGGTGGGAGGGCATGACCGATGAGGTCCCCGACCACCTGATCGACTGGCAGGGCAACGACTGGACCCCCGAGTCCGGCCGACCGGCGGCGCACCCGAACTCGCGCTTCACCGTGCCGATCCAGCAGACCCCGACCCTCGCCGACGACTGGTACGAGCAGGACGGCGTCCCGCTCGACGTGATCCTCTTCGGCGGCCGCCGCGCGACCAACGTGCCGCTCGTGGCGCAGTCGCTCAGCTGGGAGCACGGCGTGTTCGTCGGCGCGACCATGGGCTCGGAGAAGACCGCCGCTCAGGAGGGTTCGGTCGGCGAGCTGCGCCGCGATCCCTTTGCGATGCTGCCCTTCTGCGGCTACAACATGGCCGACTACTGGGGCCACTGGCTCGAGATGGGCGAGAAGCTCGGCGAGAAGGCTCCGAAGATCTTCCAGGTGAACTGGTTCCGCAAGGGCGCCGACGGCCGCTTCCTGTGGCCCGGATTCGGCGACAACTCGCGCGTCATCGACTGGGTGATCCGCCGCATCGCCGGCGAGGTCGAGGGTCGCGAGACCGCGGTCGGCACCGTGCCCGCCGAGGGCGAGCTGAACCTCGACGGCCTGGATCTCCCGGCCGCCGACCTCGACGAGCTGTTCGCGATCGACCCGGCCTCCTGGCTGGCCGAGGCGGAGCTGACCGAGGAGTTCTTCGCGCAGTTCGGCGACCGCGTGCCGGCTCGCCTGCACCAGGAGCTCGAGACGCTGCGAGGGCGCCTCTCCGCCTGATGATTTCGGTCGGCCTCCGGTCGACCGCCACAGCTGTGGGGTTCGGGTTCTGCCCAGCTCGAACCCCACGACCTACCGTGAGCCCCGAGTTCTGCCCAGCTCGGGGCTCACTCTTTTGCGCGGGTGGGCCCAGAGCGGGCCCGGGTGACCGTGCGCCGGGCGCTCCCACGCGCTGTGGCACGATGGAAGTTCGCCCCCCCCGATAGCCCAACTGGCAGAGGCAACCGACTTAAAATCGGTTCAGTCTGGGTTCGAATCCCAGTCGGGGGACGCAGAGGAAGCGCCGCCTCGCCTAGAAATCACTAGGGGAATCGGAGGCGGTCCTGCCTCGGCGAGGCGGGCCTGCACTACAGTGTTGTGCTGCGCGTCGCCCGCAAAAGAGGTGACGGGCGGGTCGGAATGCTGAAGGTCCGAGGCGAGCGTGGCGAGGTCGCCGGCCGCGGGAATATGCAGGCGGGGGCGCTGCTCGCCCGCGGGGACCGGGCGGCCCCAGAACATGCGCTGCGCGATGTCGGCGAGGCCGCCGCGGTGCGGGACGCCGTTCCGGGTGTGCGTCGCGCTGCCGTCCGGACGGTAGAGCTCCTGGAGCTTCGAGACGTCGCCGGTCAGCCAGGCGTCGTTCTCGGCGTACTGCGCGTACGCGGGCGCCCATTCCTTCGGGGCCAGGGCGTGTTGGGGCCGGGCATCGGCATGTGGATCTACCTCCCGGTATGGTCGTTGGCTATGGACATGTGGAACGCAGCTAGTGGGATCGGCGCGTTGGGCGCTTTCGGCGTCTCGATATGGGCGTTGTTCATCGCGCGTCGTGCCAACCACATTGCGGCGGAAGGCATGCCTCCTCGTGAGCCGAGCTTTGAGGTCCACCGTTTGGACGGAGGCAAATTTCGGATCGTGAATGTTGGTCAAGCTCCGCTGTTCGAAGCCACAGCGGTCGGACGATCAGCAACAACTCGCAGCAACGGCATGAAGAAGGAGCCGATCACCCTGCCCCAAGGGGGTTCGCTAGTTCTTGAAGCTGGCCTGTACGCCGGCCACGTGCGGGCAATAGAGCTGCTCGGCTTCGAGATGCGTGATGAAACCCGTGTTGACCGCCGCATCACAGTTCCCCTCGACTAGGCCGCGAGAGCGTAGATGATCGGTTCCCACTGGCCGATGGTGGAGCGGATCGCGTAGCGCGCGGCGTCCATCGCGTGTTCGTCCTTCTTCACGACCTCGTCGCGGCCTCCGGTGCTGGCCTTCTCGTCCTACTCGTATTCGGTGACCTCGGCGAGGAACGTCTCGCAGCGGTCGGAGACGATGAGCTTGCCCTGCGCGAGGAGGTTGGCGACGTCGGCGATGCCGACGAGCGCCGGGCTCTCGTGCACGTCGACGAGGTCGACCACGCCGATGATCGTTCCCCGATCGACCGGCCCCGGCCAGGAGGCCCTGGCGGGCCAGGATGCGAGAGCCTCGCTGTCGTCGGTCTTGCCAGCGTGAATCGCGACCGGGCTCCCGCGATGTTCCGCACGCGGTTCTCGACGTTCTTCCCGCCGTGCATGATCGCCCAGGCCCAGGGCTGCCGCACGGTCAGGATCCGCATCTCAGCGGTCATGGTGTTCTCCTTGTCTGTTGTGGTTGGCCGCGCCGCGGTTGCGGGCGCGGCGGTAGGGTGCCTTCATGGCTTCGAACTTCCCGCCCGGCTGGTACCCGACACCTACCGGCGACCTTGGCTACTGGGACGGGAAAAATTGGACCGGAGACGCCCAGCCGCCCGCCCCTGAATCCCGACAGATCGGCTGGCACCTTCAAGATGGAGGGCTCTACCGGTGGTGGCTCGGAACCCACTGGTCAGAAGCGCACGCGGCCGTAGACGGACACGTTGATGTCGCTAGAGGCATTGGGCAAGCGATGATCTACAAGACGACCTTCCAATCGATGGAAACCACGCTCAACGCAATCCGGGACGAGCTGACGAAGTTTCCGCCATCCCGGATATGCAGATCAGCTGCCAGTTCGAGCCATTCTTCGCGGCACCGAGCGTTGTGGCCGTGATCGAATGGGACACGCCTAGGCAATAGCCGCGACCGCGCCGAGCTGCCGATACGCCGCGAGCGCCTGGGACGGCACCACGCTGACCGCGTAGGGGTCGACCGCGGTGGTCACGCTGCCGCCCATGCGAGTCGTTCCGATCCTCGGACGACGGAGAGACAGTCCCGGCAAAGCTGGAGGATGCGCGCACCTTCCGGGATGTCGATGCCGCACCGGTCGCACGGCTGCTGCGGTCGGTGCCTGGCCTCTCCGAGAGACGGGGAAGGCGGCGCCTGGACCGGCACCGCCTTCGGGGTGATGTGTGGGAGAGCGCCCTCCCTGCGTGCTTCGAGTAGTGCGACCAGCACATACCCCGGGCGCGCGATCTCGGTGCACCGGTCCTGGATGCAGCGCACCTGCCGGCGACTCATCGTGCTCCTCCTTCGAGCATCAGGCGGCCCGGCATGCCGGACTCGATGAGGTGGGCGACCTGCTCGGCCGTCTCCTCGAATACGGTGCGCCCGGACGGGAGCACGATGTGCGCGAAGATCGATCGCCTTGAGCTTCGCCTTCACGACGAGCGCGAGCCACCGCTGCCGGGTCGCCTGCTCGTATGCCGCATCGCGCGCCGACGCCGTGCGCACGCCGCGCGAGTGGTGCGTGAACTCCTTCGCTGCCCGGTCCGGGAGCGGGATCGTGAACCGGACCTGGCGGCCCTCAGTCTGGAAGGTGACGCGGGCCTCGCCAGACTCGACCATGTAGACGAAGTTGCCGTCGCGGACGACCGATGCCACGCGGCGGCCGCTCTGGTGATGAGCGCTGAGACGAATCTCCAGGCTGTCCAGCGGATGCCCGGGAACGCCTCGGCCGCGATGACGCTCGACACCTACGTGGGCCTCTTCGATGACGATCCTGAGCATGTTGCTGATGTGCTCGACAGGGGCACCAAGTGCGGTTCGCCGCCTGAGTCGTTTGCCCACACCCGACCAGATCCAGCGGGTAGTTTCAGGGGAGGGGGCAAGCGGCGGTCGACGAATACTTCTGTCAGGGAATAGGGGTTCGAATCCCAGTCGGGGGACTCGCCTATTCCGCGATGCCGCGCACGTACGCCGCGATCCGGGCGGTGCTGCGGTCCGGGTCGGCGGCGAGCCGCTCGAGCAGCGGCTCCGTGACCGCGAGCGGCAGCTCCGCGAGCGCCTGCGCGATCCGCGCGCGTTCCTCCGGCGCCGAGTCGAACGCGTCGACGCGCGCGGCGAAGGCGCGCACGATCCGCTCGGCGACCCGCGGGTCCGCGGACGCGGCGACTGTGCCGAGCGCCTCTGCGGCGTCGACATCGCGCGACCCGTCGACCACGAGCGCGATGAGCACCGGGACCGCCCGGATCCCCGCTGCGCCGCCGTGCCGCCCCAGCGCGAGCGCCGCGAGGCCGCGCACGGAGCGCACCGGATCCTCGAGCGCGCGCAGGAGCAGCGCCTCGGAGCGGGCGGGATCCAGCGACGCGAGCGCGCGGACGGCGCGTTCGCGCACCGCGGGATCCGGGTGGGTGAACACGGGATCGAGCGCGGCGACCGCTCCGGCCGGGCCGTCGGCGTCGGATCCGGCGTCGGCGCGCGCCAGCGCCCAGCGCAGCGCGCCCGCGGCGTTCGTCTCGTCTTCCCCGAGCAGCGCCTCCGCGATCGGGGCGGCAGGCGGTGCGGATCCGGATGCGGCATCGAGCGCCGCTCGATACCGGGCCTCCGGACGCCCCGAACCCAGCCGCTTGAGCAGCTGGACGGTGTCGAGCGCCTCCGCCCAATCGCCCGGACCCGAGGCCGCGAGCTGCTCCAGCCGGTCGAGCAGCTCTCGGTGCTGCTGCATCTGCTCGCGGGTGCGGGCGACGAGTTCGCCGAGCAGGGCCGGAGGCATCAGCTCGTGCGCGTCCGGGGACGCGTCGATCACGCGCTGCACCTCCTGCAGGCTGAGTCCGAGCGAGCGCAGCCCCTCGACTCGGAGCAGCCGCCAGACGTCCTGCTCGGCGTACTCGCGGTAGCCGGAAGTGGTGCGCCCCGAGGGGCGCACCACTCCGAGCCGGTCGTAGTAGCGCAGCATGCGCGCGCTCACGCCCGACCGGCTCGCGACCTCGCTAATGCGCACCGCGGCTCCCGGAGAACGCCGTGGCCATGCGACCCGCGTCGGCGGGATCGAGGGCGAACGACGCGTCGGGGTCCTCGAGGAGGCGCGCGGTCGCGAGCGCGTGGATCCGGATGGCGGGGTCCGGGTCGCGGCTCGCGTCCCGCACGGGCACGGTCGCGGCGTCGCCGAGCGCGACGAGCGCGCGGCTCAGGCTGCGCATGGTCTCGGAGTCGCCCCGACCGAACTCGGCTGCCAGCTCGCGCGCGAGTCCGGCGTGCGCGGGCTCCGGCGCGACCGCGACGGCCGCGCGCCAGGCGGTGCGGGCGATGTCGGGATCCGCGTCGTGCAGGAACTCCGTGCGGATCGCGGACCAGGTCGCGGGATCACCGAACTTCGACAGCGTGTGCAGGGCCTGGCTGCGGGCAAGCGCGACGGGGGAGTCGAGCTCGGCGAGCACGGCGGGCAGCGCCAGCTCGCGCGGCATGCGGGTGAGCGCCCAGGTGAGCATGTCGCGCACCGAGAAATCGGGCTCGACGCCGCAGCGGGCGACGAGGGGCGCGACGAACTCCGGCTCGGGCGTCGTGCCCGCCGTGAGTGCGGCCTGCAGGCGCGCGGAGGGATCGCTCGCGCGCAGCGCGAGCGCCAACCGGTCGGCGCGGAGCCTGGTCTTCGGGATCTGGGTGTTCATGGGATCTCCTTCCACGAGTAGTCCACACCTTGACACCGTGTCAAGGTCAAGCGTGCGGAGCAGGAAGCCGCGAACGGTACGCTCGGAGCGTGATCCTCGCCAAGATCCTCCTCGTCGTCTCGCTGCTCACCGCGGCCATCCTCGGCATCTTCATGCGCGTGCGCGGCTGGTGGCGTCGTCGCATGGGATCGGGCGATCCCAGCTGAGGCGTTCCCCGTGCCTCATGGTCCGCCCACTACACTGCGGACATGGCATTCGATCTGGGGGCCGCGACGCTGCGCGCCCGAGCCGCTGAACAGACCTGGCGCACGGACCCCGAGCGCTATTGGACGAGCCTGTCCTCCGCGACGCGGGAGCTCCCCGCGCCCGTCGTGGCGCTGAGCGTCGAGGCGCTGAGTTGGAACGCGCACGATCTGCTGCGCCGCGCAGGCGGGCTCCCGATCCGTGTCGCCAGCAAATCGATCCGGGTGCGGAGCGTCCTCGAATCGGTGCTCGCGCTGCCCGGGTACCGCGGCATCCTGGCCTACACGCTGGACGAGGCGGTCTGGCTCGCCGAGAGCGGGGTCTCCGACGACGTGGTCGTCGCGTACCCCACGGCGAACCGCGCGGCGATCCGCTCGCTCGCGTCGAGCGAGCGGGCATCGGCTGCGGTGAGCGTGATGATCGACAGCGCGGCGCAGCTCGACCTGATCGATGCGGCCGTTCCGCCCGCCGAGCGCGCGGCGCCGATCCGCGTCTGCCTGGACTTCGACGCGTCCTGGCGCACCCGGGCGCTCGGACACATCGGCGTGCTGCGTTCGCCGGTGCATGAGCCGGCCGAGCTGCGCGCGCTGGCCGAACTGGTGCTGCGTCGCGACGGCTTCGCGCTCGTCGGGGTCATGTCCTACGAGGCGCAGATCGCCGGCGTCACCGACGATCCTCCCGGGCGGCCGCTGAACGGCGCCCTGATGCGGGCGGTGCAGCGTGCGAGCGGCGCGGAGCTGGTGGAGCGCCGGGCGCGGGCCATCGCCGCGGTGCGCGCGGTGGCGGACCTCGAGTTCGTGAACGGGGGAGGCACCGGGTCGATCGAGCGGACCGTGTCGGAGGGCGCGGTGACCGAGGTCGCGGCGGGCAGCGGGCTCTTCGGTCCGCGCCTGTTCGACGGGTACCGGTCGTTCACCCCGGCCCCCGCCACCGCGTTCGCGCTCGACGTCGTGCGCAAGCCGAGCGCCGAGACGGCGACCCTGCTCGGGGGCGGCTGGATCGCCTCCGGAGTGGCCGGCGCCGACCGCTCGCCGACGCTGGCCTGGCCGGAGGGCCTGCGGTTCGCGCCGCGCGAGGGCGCGGGCGAGGTGCAGACCCCGCTGCTCGGCCGAGCGGCCGCGGGGCTGCGGGCCGGGGATCGGGTCTGGCTGCGCCACACCAAGTCCGGCGAGATCATGGAGCACACGAACGCCGCAGTGCTGGTGCAGGAGGCCGCCGTCGTCGACGAGCTGCCGACCTATCGAGGAGAGGGGCGGTGCTTCCTGTGAGCGCACGCTGGCAGAACTGGGCGCGCACGGAGTCGTCGCAACCGGCGACCGTGATCGCGCCCGAATCGATCGATCACGTGGTGCGCGCCGTCGAGCGCGCCCGCGAGACCGGGCACACCGTGAAGCCGATCGGCGCCTCGCACAGCTTCACCGCGATCGGCGCGACGGACGGGATCCGGATCGAGCTCGATCGCATGCAGGGCATGGTCTCGGCGGATCTGCCGCGCGGGCGGGTGACGCTCTGGGGCGGTACCCGGCTCTGGCAGCTGCCCGACATCCTCGATCCGCTGGGGCTCGCGCTCGAGAACATGGGCGACATCGATCGGCAGACGATCACCGGGGCGACCCAGACCGGCACCCACGGCACGGGGCTCGGCTACGGCGGCCTCGCCAGCCGGGTGGTCGGCGCGACGCTCGTCACCGGGACCGGCGAGGTCCTGACCGTCAGCGAGACCGAGAACGCCGAACTGCTGCCCGCCGTCGCGCTCGGGCTCGGGGCGCTCGGCGTCCTCGTCACCGTCACGATCCAGTGCGTGCCGAGCTACCTGCTGCACGCGGTCGAGGCGCCGGCGCCGTTCGAGGAGGTCCTCGAGAGCTACGAGCAGCGCTGCCGCGATTCCGACCACTTCGAGTTCTACTGGTTCCCGCACACCGAGGGGACGCGTACCAAGACCAACACCCGCATGCCGGTCGCGGCGGGCGCCGAGCCGCTCGGCACCGTCTCGCGCTTCGTCGACGAGGAGCTCGTCAACAACGCCGCTCTCGCGGGTCTCGTCTCGTTCGAGCGCTGGGTCCCGGCGAGCACGCCGGCGCTCAACCGTATGATCGAGCAGGTCTCGAGCCGGCGCAGCTATCGCGACCTCTCGCACCGCGTCTTCGTGACCCGGCGCCGGGTGAAGTTCCGCGAGATGGAGTACAGCGTCCCGCTCGAGGCCGTGCCGACGGCGCTGCGCGAGCTGCGCGCGCTGATCGAGCGCCGCGACTACCGGATCTCGTTCCCGATCGAGGTGCGCGCCGCGGCTGCAGACGACCGGCTGCTGTCGACGGCGAGCGGACGCGAGTCCGGCTACATCGCGGTGCACCGCTACTTCCGCGATCCCGACCGCGAGTACTTCCGCGAAGCCGAGGCGATCCTGGCCGCGCACGAGGGGCGTCCGCACTGGGGCAAGATGCACACGCAGGACGCCGCGTCGCTGAGCGAGCGGTACCCCGACTTCGACCGCTTCGTCGAGGCGCGCGATCGGCTCGACCCGGATCGGGTGTTCGCGAACCCGTACCTGCGCCGCGTGCTGGGGGCGTAGGCCGGATTCCTCCGCGGGAGAACGATTCCCGTTTCCCTGCCGATTGTCGGTGCGCGCCGATAGACTGGGCGGCATGAACGCAACCCTCATCGCCGTCATCGTCGTGGTCGCGCTGATCGCCATCCTCGGCATCTACGTCTGGGCCACGTACAACTCCCTCGTCACGCTCCGCGTGCGGGTCGATGAGGCGTGGAGCGACATCACGGTGCAGCTGAAGCGCCGAGCCGACCTCATCCCCGCGCTGGTCGAGACCGTCAAGGGCTACGCCGCGCACGAGAAGGGCGTGTTCGACTCGGTCACGCAGGCGCGTGCCGAGACCATCTCGGCGCAGGGCCCCGCAGAGGCGTCCCTGGCCGAGGGTCACATGCAGTCCGCGCTCAAGAGCATCTTCGCGGTCGCCGAGGCCTACCCGCAACTGCAGGCCAGCCAGAACTTCCTCCAGCTCCAGAGCGAGCTGGTCGACACCGAGAACAAGATCCAGGCGGCTCGCCGCTTCTACAACGGCGGGGTCCGCGAGTACAACACGAAGATCCAGCTGTTCCCGAACTCGCTGTTCGCGAAGGGCATGGGGTTCACCCAGCGCGAGTTCTTCGAGGTCGAAGACGTGGCTGCGATCTCCGAGCCGCCGCGCATCCAGTTCTAGCGAGGTTCCGTGTACCGCGCGATCCGTCGCAACAAGGTCAACAGCGTTCTCATCATCCTGCTGTTCCTCGCGATCGTTGGCGGGCTCGGGTGGCTCGCTTCGTACATCTACCGCTCGCCGACCATCGTCATCTGGGTGGTCGTCATGGCGGTCGGCTACGCCGTCTTCCAGTACTTCATGGCCGGGCGTCAGGCCATCTCGATGGCGGGCGCGCGACAGGTCACCGCAGCGGAGGAGCCGCGGCTCTACCGCATCGTCGAGAACCTCTCGATCACCACGGGCACGCCCATGCCCGAGGTCTACATCGTCGAGGACCCCGCGCCGAACGCCTTCGCCACGGGCCGGGATCCCGAGCACGCGATCGTCGCGGCCACCACGGGCCTGCTCGAGATGATGACGGACTCCGAGCTCGAGGGCGTCATGGCGCACGAGCTCGGGCACGTGCGCAACTACGACATCCGCGTCTCGATGATCGTCTACGGGCTCGTGGTCGCGGTCGGCATGATCGCCGACATGCTCATGCGCATGGCGTTCTTCGGGCGCAATAACAACAACAGCAACCCGATCATGCTGGTGCTCGGCCTCGTCGCGATGCTCGTGGCCCCGCTCGTCGCAACGCTCGTGCAGCTCGCGGTCTCTCGTCAGCGCGAGTACCTGGCCGACGCTACCGGCGCCATGACCACCCGGCATCCGGAGGCGCTGGCCAGCGCGCTGCACAAGCTGTCCGAGTACGGGCGCCCCATGCAGAAGCAGAACTCGAGCATGGCGCACCTCTGGATCGCCGACCCGCTCAAGCCGGGCCTCGCGCAGCGCCTGTTCGCCACGCACCCGCCCATCCCGGATCGCATCCGCCGTCTGCTCGATATGGGCGGCAAGTTCTAGCCGAATCAGCACGCGCGGCGACGCGGAGCCCCCGAGGGGCGTAGGGTGGAAAGACGCTCCGAGGAGGTCACCCGTTCCGTGTCAGGCATGTTCCGTTCGCTCTCGGTGCGCAACTATCGCATCTGGTTCGGCGGCGCGCTCGTCTCGAACATCGGCGCCTGGATGCAGGCCACGGCGCAGAACTGGGTGGTGCTCACCGAGCTGACGCACACCGACGCCGTGGCGGTCGGCATCACCATGGCGCTGCAGTTCGGTCCGCAGATCCTGCTCGTGCCCATCAGCGGCGCGGTCGCCGACCGCTTCGACCGGCGACGCGTGCTCATGGTCACGCAGTCGCTGCTGATGCTGCTCGCGCTCGGGCTCGGTGTCCTGCTCATCACCGGGGTCGCGGAACTCTGGATGGTCTACGGCTTCGCGCTGGCGCTCGGCACGGTCAACGCCTTCGACACTCCGGCGCGGCAGTCGTTCGTCTCCGATCTCGTGGGTCCGGCCCAGCTCTCGAACGCCGTCGCGCTCAACTCCGCCTCGTTCAACTCCGCCCGCCTCATCGGACCGGCCGCCGCCGGCCTGCTGATCGCGGTCGTCGGGTCCGGCTGGGTGTTCATCATCAACGCCGTCTCGTTCCTCGCTGTGCTCGGCGCGCTCTGGGCGATCCGGCTCCCGAAGCACGTGCGGATCGGCGCGGGAGCGGGCTCCTACGGCAGCCAGCTCGCGGCGGGGTTCCGCTACGTCTGGCGTCGGCACGACCTGCTCGTGATCTTCGCGATGGTGTTCGTGATCGGCACCTTCGGCATGAACTTCCCCGTCGTCTCCTCGACCATGGCGGTGGAGTTCCACCGCGGCGCGGGGGAGTACGGCCTGCTGTCGTCGATCCTCGCCATCGGATCCCTCACCGGAGCGCTGCTCGCGGCACGTCGGCCCGCGGCGCGCCTGCGCGTCGTCGTGCTCTCGGCCGGCGGTTTCGGCGCCGCGAGCCTGATCGCCGCGCTCATGCCGAGCTTCTGGAGCTTCGCGGCGACGCTCGTGCTGCTCGGCTTCTCGACGGCGACGCTGCTCACCACCGCCAACGGCTTCGTGCAGACCACCTCCGACCCGGCGGTGCGCGGGCGGGTGCTCTCGCTTTACTTCGCGATCCTCATGGGGGGCACGCCCATCGGCGCGCCCGTCGTCGGCGCGATCGCCGACGCCTTCGGTCCGCGCTGGACCCTCGGCGTCGCGGCGATCTCGGGTGCCGTCGCGTTCGGGATCGGCGTCGGCTGGCTGCTCGTCGAGCGTCGGCTCCGCGTGCACTACGACCGGGATCACCGGTTCCGGGTGACCCACGCGGGGCGACCCGGACTCGGAGACGATCCCGGAGCGCAGGTCGAGACGCTGACGGCGCCCATCGAGGTGCTGCGGCGCGTCCGCGACGACAGCGGAGACGCCCCGCACGGAGTAGGCTGAGTGCTGTCGTGCGTCGGCGGCCGCCGCGCGCTCAGCATCATTCGTGGAGCCTGATACATCGTGAGTGACTTCCTGTCCAGCCAGACCCGCACCGAGACTGATTCGCTCGGCAGCCTGGAGATCCCGGCTTCGGCCTATTGGGGGGTGCACACCGCGCGAGCGCACGTGAACTTCCCGATCTCGCGCCGACCGATCTCGGTCTACCCCGACTTCGTGCGCGCGTTCGCGTGCGTGAAGCAGGCGGCGGCGCGCGCCAACCTCGAGATCGGCGCGCTCGACGAGCAGCGTGCGACCCTCATCGACCGCGCCTGCGAAGAGGTCAAGACGGGCATGCTGCTCGACCAGTTCGTGGTCGGCGTGGTGCAGGGCGGTGCCGGCACCTCGACCAACATGAACGCGAACGAGGTCATCACCAACCGGGCGCTCGAGCTCGCGGGTCACCAGAAGGGCGACTACGCCTTCATCAACCCGAACGACCACACCAACCGCTCGCAGTCGACCAACGACACCTACCCGACCGCGATCAAGATCGCGCTCGCGTTCTCGCTGCAGAGCCTGCTCGAGGAGCTCTCGCTGCTCGCCGAGTCGTTCGCCGCCAAGGGCCGCGAGTTCTCGCACATCATCAAGGTCGGCCGCACGCAGCTGCAGGACGCCGTCCCCATGACCCTCGGCCAGGAGTTCAACGCCTTCGCCGTCACCCTCCGCGAGGACATCGAGCGCCTCCGCGAGGCTGTCTCGCTGCTCGGCGAGGTGAACATGGGCGCCACCGCCATCGGCACGGGCATCAACGCGCCGCGCGGCTACAAGGAGTCGGTCATCCGGCACCTGCGCGAGATCACCGGTCTCGACCTCGTCACCGCGGGCGACCTCGTCGAGTCCACCAGCGACACCGGCGTGTTCATCACCTTCTCGGGCGCGCTCAAGCGCAGCGCCCTCAAGCTCTCCAAGATCTCCAACGACCTGCGCCTGCTCTCGTCGGGTCCGCAGGCCGGTCTCGGCGAGATCAACCTGCCCGCCCGCCAGGCCGGCTCGTCGATCATGCCCGGCAAGGTCAACCCCGTCATCCCCGAAGCCGTCTCGCAGGTGGCGTACTCGGTCGCCGGCGCCGACGTCACCGTGTCGATGGCGGTCGAGGCCGGTCAGCTGCAGCTGAACGCGTTCGAGCCGATCATCGCGCACTCGCTGTTCCAGTCGATCACCTGGCTCGAGCGCGCCTGCCAGACGCTGCGCGTGAACTGCGTCGACGGCATCACCGCGAACGAGGAGCGTCTGGCCGACACCGTCGCCCGCTCGGTGACCGTCATCACCGCGCTCGCCCCCGTCATCGGCTACGCCGAGGCCGCGAAGCTCGCGAAGCAGGCGCTCGCCACCAACGAGAAGGTCTCCGACCTCGTCATCACGGCCGGCCTGCTCGATCAGGCGCAGCTCGACGAGATCCTGCAGCCGGCGAAGCTCGCCGGCCTGGCTCCCGACACCGGGGTCATCGACATCCCCAAGCAGGTTCTGCCGGACGCCGCGGGCGAGGCTCCCGAGGCAGCCAAGGCGCCCGCGAAGGGCAGCGACTGACCCTCGGGTCCGCCTGAACGGACGGGGCGGGCGGTGGATCCACGGATCCGCCGCCCGCCCCGTCCGCGTTTCCGACGCGAACGCCGCGAGTGCGGCGAAACGCGATCACCGCGAAACGCGATCACCGCGAAACGCGAACGGCCGCCCGCGCGGAGACGCGGGCGGCCGTTCGCTGCACATGCGCGGACTACTCGGGCAGGATGCAGTGCGAGGTGAGCGCGCCGATGCCCTCGATGGTCACGGTCACGTCGGTGCCGGGCCGCAGGTACAGCGGGGGCTTGCGCGAGCGGCCGGCGCCGCCGGGGGAGCCGGTGGAGATGAGCGTGCCGGGCAGCAGGGTCAGCTCCTGCGACAGCGTCGAGATGAGCTGAGCGACGGTGCGGATCATGAAGCCGGTGGTCGAGTCCTGCACGCGCAGGCCGTCGACGTCGGTGGTGATGTGCAGCGCCTGCGGGTCGGGGATCTCGTCGGCGGTGACGACGACGGGACCGACAGGGGTGAAGCCGTCGAACGACTTGCAGCGCGACCACTGGGGCTCGCGGAACTGGATGTCGCGGGCCGTGATGTCGTTGATGACGGTGTAGCCAAACACCGAGTCGAGCGCCTCCTCGACGGACGCGTTCTTGGTGGTCTTGCCGATGATCACACCGAGCTCGCCCTCGTAGTCGACCTCGTCGCTGATGGCGGGGGGCAGCGGAACATGACCCTCGTGCGCGCCCAGCGAGTTCGGGAACAGCGAGAACAGCACGGGACCCGAGTCGTTGTCGAGGCTCAGCTCGCTCGCGTGCTCGTCGTAGTTGAGTCCGACGGCCAGCACGATGGGGGGTGCGATGACGGCGGGCGCGTAGCTCGCGGAGTCGATCGCGTAGCCCGCATCGGCGCTCAGCGCCTCGGCTGCGGCGCGCACCCGGTCCAGCGCCTCGGGACCCTCCGCAATGAGATCGCCGAGGGTCGTGGCGCTGCTGCCGAGCTCGCGCACCGGAACCCCGCGGTCCTCGCGTACGAGCACCAGCTCGGGGTCGGAACCGGCGGGGGACTCAGCGGGGATGAGATGTGCGAACTTCACCTCTCCAGGCTAGGGCATAGCGGCCCGATCCATGTCTCCGCGCGCACGACTCGGGCATTCGATGGTGGGGTTCCTCGCGCGTCGGGCCCCTGGTTTCGTCGGCACCCCTCAGTTGCACGGATCCGGGAGGCGAGACCACGATGGACCCATGAGCGGAACGAATGCGGGATCGAGCCTCGACGCGGAGCTGAGCGGGCTGCTCGGCGCGCACTGGATCACCGACGGATCGCGGCTCGAAGCGCTGCGCGGGGACCGGAGCGGTCTGATCGCGGAGGGCCGGGGGATCGGGCTCGCGGAGCCCGCGGACACCGAGCAGGCCGCGGCGGTGCTGCGGATCGCGGCCGCGCACGGGGTCCCG
This sequence comes from Leucobacter iarius, assembly GCF_039530105.1. Taxonomy (NCBI): domain Bacteria; kingdom Bacillati; phylum Actinomycetota; class Actinomycetes; order Micrococcales; family Microbacteriaceae; genus Leucobacter; species Leucobacter iarius. The sequence continues at coordinate 1,696,569 of NZ_BAAAOB010000001.1, forward strand.
GTCGTGCCGCGGGGAGCGGGCACCGGCCTCGCCGGCGGTGGAGTCGTCGGTGCGGGACGCATCGCCCTGTCGACGGCGCGCATGACCGAGATCCGCGAGATCGACCCGGTCGACCAGGTCGCCGTCGTCGGCGCCGGCGTGATCAACGCCGAGCTGGACCGAGCGGCGCGCCAGTACGGCCTGCGGTACGCCCCGGATCCGGCGAGCCGCGCGATCTCGACGATCGGCGGCAACATCGCGACGAACGCCGGCGGTCTGCTCTGCGCGAAGTACGGGGTGACCCGAGAGGCGGTGCTCGGCCTCACCGCGGTGCTGGCCGACGGCAGGATCCTGCGCACGGGGCACCGGAGCGTGAAGGGGGTCACGGGCTACGACCTGACCGCGCTGCTCGTCGGATCGGAGGGCACCCTCGGCGTCATCACGGAGGCGACGGTGCGCCTGATCCCGCGTCCGGACGTGGAGCCGGTCACCGTCGGCGCGGTCCTGCCGGATCTCGGCGGAGCGCTCGAGCTGTGCCGGGAGCTGCAGGCGGCCGGACAGCGGCCGGCGTTGCTCGAGATCATGGACGCCCGCTCGCTCGCGGCGGTGACCCGGTACCTGCCGGAGGCCGATCGGCCCGGGCCGTTCGCGGGTCCGCTCGGCGCCGGATCGGCGGCCGTCATCGTCCAGTGGGACGCGGAGGGCGCCGGAGCGGCCGCGGAGCGCGCGATGCGTCTCGTCGATGCGCTCGGTGGACGCGCGATCCGCTGCGACGACGAAGCGGGCGGAGAGCGGGTGCTCGGCGTCCGGCGCGCGATGAACCCGGCGCTGCCGAACGGCACCGACGTGCTGATCGAGGACGTCTGCGTACCGCGCTCGCGGCTCGCCGAGATGTACGCGGCGATCGCGCGGATCGAGGCCGAGACCGGGATCGAGATCCCGACGGCGGGGCACGCGGCCGACGGCAACCTGCATCCGCACCTGTCCGTGCGCGCCGAGGACCGCACCCCGGGCGGCGAGATCCCGGAGCGTGTCTGGGACGCTGCCGCGCGCGTGTTCCGCGCAGCGCTCGACCTGGGCGGCACCCTCACCGGCGAGCACGGCATCGGCGTGCTGAAGGCGCGCTGGCTGCGCGACGAGCTCGGGGACGAGTCGTTCGCGCTGCAGCGGGGGATCCGGCAACTGTTCGATCCGCGGGGGCAGTTGAACCCGGACGCGGTGTTCGTCGCGGACGATCCCGGTGCGAACGCGAATGGTGACACGGTTCCCTGAGAGCGAACGCGGTGTCGAGCGGGCTCCGGACCCGCAAGAATGGAGTCATGACTGAATCATCGCTGTCGAAGCCCGAGATCGAGTTCCCCGAGGGCCCCGCTCCCACCGAGCTGCAGATCGTCGACGTCGTCGAGGGATCCGGCGAGGAGGCTCTCGCGAGCTCCACCGTCAACGTCCACTACCTCGGCGTCGAGTTCGAGTCCGGCGAGGAGTTCGACTCCTCGTGGGGCCGCGGCGAGTCCATCAACTTCCCCCTGCGTTCCCTGATCCAGGGCTGGCAGGTCGGCATCCCCGGCATGAAGGTCGGCGGCCGCCGCAAGCTCATCGTGCCTCCGGCGCAGGCCTACGGCGCGGCGGGTGCGCACCCCCTCGCGGGCAAGACCCTGATCTTCGTGATCGATCTGCTCGGCGTCAGCTGACCCGCTCGCGCATCGAACATTCGAAGCCCCCGATTCCCGCAGGAATCGGGGGCTTCCTCGTGCGCCTGGTAACGTCGTTCCCTGGAGATTCGCAGCTTTCACTGCACGAAGGGACGCATGGTGGCAGCAGAGCAGACGACCGAGGCACGGAGCTGGGTCGATCGGTACTTCGAGATCAGTGAGCGCGGCTCGACCATCGGGCGGGAGGTGCGCGGCGGGCTCGTGACGTTCGTCACGATGGCCTACATCGTGATCCTCAACCCGATCATCCTGTCGGGCAGCGCCGACGTCGCGGGCGACAAGCTGCCGTTCGCCTCGGTGAGCGCGGTCACGGCGCTCACCGCCGGCGTCATGACGATCCTCTTCGGCATCGTCTCACGCATGCCCTTCGGCTTCGCCGCGGGCCTCGGCATCAACGCCTTCCTCGCCTTCTCGGTCGTGGGCCAGGTGACCTGGCCCGAGGCTATGGCGCTCGTCATCATCAACGGCGTGCTCATCGTGCTGCTGGCCGCGACCGGCCTGCGCCGCATGATCTTCGACGCGGTCCCCGTGCAGCTCAAGCTCGCGATCACGGTCGGCATCGGTCTCTTCATCGCCTTCATCGGCTTCGTGAACGCGGGCTTCGTGACCGCCACCGGTGCGGCTTCTCCGCCCGTCGGTCTCGGCGTCGGCGGATCGGTCGGCACGGTCCCGACCGTCATCTTCGTCTTCACGCTCGTGCTCACGGGCATCCTCGTGGCCCGCAAGGTCAAGGGCGGCCTGCTCATCGGCCTCGTCAGCGGCACCGTCGTCGCCGTGATCGTCGAGGCGATCTGGCACCTCGGCTCCGCGCAGGAGAACAAGGGCGGCTGGGGACTCACCGTGCCCGCGCTCTCGGGTGCACCGTTCAGCGTCCCCGACCTGAGCCTGTTCGGCGCGGTCAGCTTCGACTTCGGCAAGGTGAGCATGGTCACCGTGGTCATGCTCGTCTTCACGCTGCTCTTCACCAACTTCTTCGACGCGATGGGCACCATGACGGGTCTGTCGCGCGAGGCCGGCCTGGCCGACGAGAAGGGCAACTTCCCGCGCCTCAAGTCGGCTCTGGTGGTCGAGGGCGTCGGCGCGATCGCGGGCGGCTTCACCTCGTCGTCCTCGAACACGGTGTTCATCGAGTCGGGCGCCGGCATCGGCGAGGGCGCGCGCACGGGCTTCGCGAACATCGTCACCGGCGGCGTGTTCCTGCTCGCCATGTTCTTCACGCCGCTGACGCAGATCGTGCCGACCGAGGTCGCCGCGGCCGCGCTCGTCATCGTGGGCGCGCTGATGATGGCGCAGATCGCGCACATCGATCTCACCGATTTCCGCGTGCTGCTGCCTGTGTTCCTCACCGCGGCGGTCATGCCGCTGACCTACTCGATCGCGAACGGCATCGGCGCGGGCTTCGTCTCGTGGGTGCTCGTCCACGCGTTCTCGGGTCGGGCCAAGCAGGTGCACTGGCTGCTCTGGATCGTCGCCGCCGGTTTCGTGGTGTTCTTCGCCCGCGGCCCCATCGAGGCCCTGCTCGGGGCGTAGCCCGGCACCGCAGCAGAGAGGCCCCTTGAGTTCCGGATCACCGGAACCCGAAGGGCCTCTCTCGTGCTCCGCGCGCTGCCGTGCTCCGTGGCCCGTTCCTCGATCGCTACGAAGAGGATGAACTCTTGAACCGGCGAATCGCCTCTTCGGGGGTCTCCAGGAAACGTCGATCTCTCTCATGCGCCTGGTAGAAGCTGATGATGGCGTGCACCACGTACGGGTCGGAGCCGAGCGAGGGCGCCGGGAACTTGTATGGTTTCCCTTCTCCTCGGTCCAGCATCAGGACGGGTCCGGTCGACGGCTCATCCACGAAGATGCGTACCGGCCTTTCCCACGGGATCGTGACGGTGCGGAATCTCCGGAAGTGCGAGATCCCGGCCTGAGTGATGCGCAGCCCGAGCGGATGGACGCCGACGGACACGCTCAAGACGAGGAGGTATACGCCGACGAAGGACATCGCGGCCAGGAGGAACACTGCGAACTTGCCGCGCCAGCTAAAGGTCCCTCCGGCGAGCTCAGGGTCGAACCCGGAGGCGATGATCAGGAGCGAGGGGAGGCCTCCTAGGGTGGTCGCGACTCCTACAAACGCCAGGAGTGCGATCGTGCGTGGGCCACGAGGGGAAAACCGCAGACCGCTTCCGCCTCTCGCGTAGCGGACCTGCCCGGTTGCGATGCGATTGGTGGACGAATACCAGAGGACATACGCGCCGGCCATTGCAAGCAGGAGTCCGTTCACCCCATTGCTGATGAGCCAGAGCGAGCCGTTCGAGATCGCCAAGAGAAAGATCCCGAGCGCCGCAAATCCAAGTGAAATCAACGGAATTGACTTCGAGACCCGTGGCTCCTGCGGGACGTCGGAGCGGTCAGCTGTGCCGTCCGGTCGGCCAACGGACAGCTGAGTGGTGGTGGTTACCATCGTTTCCTTCGAAGTACCTTGCATACCCCCTCAACCGCGAGGCGAGCGCGGCGAAGATACCCGGCGTGCGCTGCTCCGCGAGACGTCGAGGGCTACCGCGCCCCGTGTCCGGTACGCGGCGATCCCGAGCGCTGGTCGAGCAGGTGCTCCAGCAGCGGATCGAGGACGGCGAGGCCGTCGCGCACCCCGCCGGGGGAGCCGGGGAACGTCATGACGAATGCGGGTCCCGCGAAGCCGGCGACGCCGCGGGTGAGCGCGGCGCTCGGCAGGCCCGCCGCCGTGCCCCGACGACGCAGTTCCTCGATCAGGCCGGGCAGGCGCACGTCGAGCAGCGGATCGACCGCCTCGGGGGTCGCGTCGCTCGGGGAGATCCCCGTGCCGCCGGTGGTGAGCACCGCGTCCGCGTCCTCGGCGAGAGCCCGGGTCACGGCCTCGGCGACCGGATCGCCGTCGGCGACGACGACCGGTTCGGGCGTCTCGAAGCCGCGCTCGCGCAGCCACGCGACGATCAGGGGGCCCGTGCGGTCCGCCGCGTCGCCGGCCGCCGCACTCGTCGACGCGACGATCACGCGCGCGGTGCGCAGGGCCTCCGCGCTCACTCGACGCTCCAGTCGCCGCTCTTCCCGCCGGACTTCGCGAGGACGCGGGTTCCGGTGATGACGGCCTGCTTGTCGACGGCCTTGATCATGTCGTAGAGGGTCAGCGCGGCGACGCTCGCGGCGGTCAGCGCTTCCATCTCGACCCCGGTGACGCCGCGGGTGGTCACCGTCGCGATGATCCGGACGCGGTCCTCGCCCGGCTCGAAGTCGATGGCCAGCTTGGAGAGCGGCAGCGGGTGGCAGAGGGGGATGAGCTCCCAGGTGCGCTTGGCGGCCATGATCCCGGCGATGCGCGCGGTGCCGAGGGCCTCGCCCTTGGGCAGCTCGCCCGCGACGAGCAGCTCGATCACGTCGGGTCGGGTCTCGAGCACGGCCTCGGCCCGGGCGGTGCGCGTGGTCACGGCCTTGTCGCTCACGTCGACCATGTGGGCGCTGCCGTCGGCTCGGAGGTGGGTCAGCTCCGCGGGTGCGTTAGACATCGAGTCTCCAGACTTCGATCGTATCGCCGGCGTCGAGGCGATCGACACCGACGGGGACGTGGGCGAGGATCTCGGCCGCCGCGAGGTCGGCGAGCAGGTGCGAACCGGGAGCCGTGACGTGCACCCGGCCCCGCTCGTCGATCCGTCCGCGTCGCACCTGGTGCTTCGCCGCGGGTGAGTCGAGCGCGTGCGCCAGTTCCCGCTGCTCCACCGGCAGAGAAGCGGTCCGGCCTGCGGCGGCACGGAGCGCGGGGAGGAGGAACATCTCGGCCGAGAGCCAGGAGCTCACGGGGTTCCCGGGGAAGCACAGCGCCGGGATCCCGGAGGCCGGGCAGCTCGCGTCGTCCGGTTCGAGGCGCAGCAGCCCGGCGCCCTGCGGGCCGCCCGGCTGCATCGCGATGCCCGTGAAATCGACCCCTGAGCCTGCCAGGGCGTCGCGCACGACCTCGAACGCGCCCATGCTGATGCCGCCCGAGGTGATGAGCAGCTCGTGCGCGTCGGCGCGCTCGGCGATCAGCGTGCGCAGCGCCTCGGGCCGGTCGGGTACCCGCACGGCGGTCACCTCGGCGCCGGCCTCCCGCAGCGCGGCGGAGAGCATCGGGGTGTTCGCGTCGCGGATCCGGCCGGGCTCGAGCGCCGCGCCGGGATCGACGACCTCGTCGCCGGTCGTCACGAGCAGGATCCGGGGTCGGGGACGCACTGGGACCTCGGCGACGCCGGCGGTCGCGAGCAGACCGATGCGCGCGGGCGTGAGGCGCGTACCGGCCGGGAGCAGCGGGCTCGCCGCCGGCAGGTCGGAGCCGGTCGGTCGGACGAACTCGCCGACCGGAGGGACGCTCGCGAAGCGGACCGTCCCCGTGGGATCCGGGTCGCCGTCGCGGCTGAGCGCGGTGAAGCGCGCCGGTTCGGCTCGCTCGATCGGGACGACGGCGTCGGCGCCGATCGGGATCGCCGCGCCGGTCATGACCGGGGACGCCGTGCCCGGGAGGTGCGCGACCGGAGCATCGCCCGCCGCCGTCGTCCGGCCGATCGGCAGCTCGACCGGAGCGCTCGCGGATGCGCCTGCGAGGTCGGCCGCGCGAACCGCGTAGCCGTCCATCTGGGAGTTGTCGAAGGGCGGCAGCGGATCGCGGGACACGAGCGCTTCGGAGAGGACGCGGCCGGTGAGGCCCGAATCGGAGACGGGCAGCACCTCGGGATCGGAGGATGCGCGCCGCGCGAGGGTGGGCGCGAGCAGCGCATCGACGATACGGCGGTGGTCGGCGACGGAACGCATGCTCATCCGCCCGCGAACGCCGGGAGCACGTCGACGGTGCCGCCCGAGATCGGGCCGCCGTCGCGCCGCACCGTGCCGTCGACGAGGAAGGATCCCGTGCGCAGCACGCGCTGCATCGCGTCGCCGTAGCGCTCGATCAGGCCCGTGCGCAGCGCATCGAGGGTCGCGGCGGGAGCGAGGTCCCAGCGCTCCTCTTCGAGGCCCGACGCCTCGGCCGCGGCCGCGAAGTATCTGACGGTGATCCCGGACATGCCCTCATCGTAGCGGTCGCGACGGGGCGTGCTCGGGGCGCGAGCGGCTCGTAGAATGGCGCCATGGAACCGCTCGCAGGCGCACGCCCCGCCCCGCTCGTGGCCCCGGCTCCCGAACTCTCGGCCGCGGCCGCGGCCCGCGCGCGCCGGCAGATCGTTCTGCCGGGCTTCGGCGAGGAGGCGCAGCGCCGGCTCGCCGCCGCGCGCGTGCTCGTGATCGGGGCCGGCGGGCTCGGCTGCGCCGTCGTCCCGTACCTCGCAGGCGCCGGTGTCGGGCGCATCGGCATCGTCGACGACGATGCGGTCGAGCTCTCGAACCTGCACCGCCAGGTCGCCCACACCACGGCCGATCTGGGACGCGCGAAGGTCGACTCGCTCGCCGAGACCGTGCTCGGGATCGATCCGGGCCTCGTCGTCGATCGGCACCGCACCCGACTCACCGCCGCGAACGCGCTCGGGCTGTTCGCCGACTACGACCTGGTGATCGACGGCAGCGACAACTTCCCGACCCGCTACCTCGCGAACGACGCGGCGCAGCTCAGCGGGATCCCGCTGGTGTGGGGTGCGATCCTGCAGTACTCGGGGCAGCTCGGGGTGGCCTGGCACGCGCACGGGCCGGGCTACCGCGACCTCTTCCCGCAGCCCCCGGCGCCCGACACGGTGCTGGACTGCGCCGAGGGCGGTGTGCTGCCCGGCCTGTGCGGCACCGTCGGATCCCTGCTGGCGACCGAAGCGCTGAAGCTCATCACCGGCATCGGTGACCCGCTCATCGGCCGCGTGCTGCTCTACGACGCGCTCGCCGCGCGCACCCGCGAGCTGCGCATCAACCGGGATCCGCTCGCGGAACCGGTCACCGGGCTCACCGACTACGCGCTGTTCTGCGGCGTCGCGCCGACCGAGGATCGCGCCGGGGGAGCGACGCCGCTGAGCGCGTCCGAACTCGTCGAGCGTCTGCGCTCGGGCGTTCCACCGCGGCTCATCGATGTCCGCAACGCCGAGGAGCGCGCCGAACGACGGCTGCGGGACTCGGAGTGGGAGCCTCTCGACCGGATCGTCTCGGGCGCGGCGACGCCGTCGGGCCCCGTCACGATCTACTGCGAGCGGGACCCGCGCTCGGTCCGGGCCGCCGAGGCGCTCCTCGCGCGCGGCGGCACCGAGGTGTCGTTCCTGCGGGGCGGCATCGACGAGCTCGCGCGCCTCGCCCCCGACCTCATCGAGCGCGGCGGCTGAACCGCTCGCGGCTCGGCCCGGCTCCCACCATCGAATCCTCCGGAGGATCCATGACACTCCCGTTCGCACGCATCACGGACGCGCCCATCGACGAGGCGGCGGTGCGCGCCGCGGTCGAAGCCGCCGAGTGCGGCGCGGTCGTGATGTTCCACGGGATCGTGCGCGATCACGACGGCGGACGCGGCGTGCTGGCGCTCGATTACCGCGCGCACCCGGACGCCGAGCGGTTCATCGCGGAGTGCGTCGCCTCCGAGGCGGCGGCGAGCGGGTTGCGGCTCGCCGCCGTGCACCGCGTGGGCGAGCTGCGCATCGGCGACGCCGCGCTCGTCGCCGCGGCGTCCGCGCCGCACCGGGCCGAGGCGTTCGCCGCGATCGAGCGGCTCGTCGAACGGATCAAGCACCAGGTGCCGATCTGGAAGCGCCAGCACTTCGCGGACGGCGTGACCGAGTGGGTGGGGCTGTAGGCGCCTCGCGCTGACCCGGCGCTACCCGTTCTTCCGGTAGGCCGCCTCACGAGTGGACGCCTGGCCGACGACCGGACGGCGTGTCGCCGGCCGAGACGGCGTCCGATCGTCGAGAAGGCGTCCGATCGTCGAACGGTCCGAGGCAGCATGAGAAGGCGCCGGACGCACACCGGACGGCGGATCGAGCGACGCGTTCCGGATCCGGCTATCCGCCGATGTAGGACATCTCGATCCGCTCGCGATCGTGCGAGACCTCGGGCGGCAGCGCCGCGCGCAGTTCGGAGTAGCGGTCGTCGCGCCGCGACCAGACGCCCGCGAGCGCGTCGCGCAGCTCGGCGTCGTCGCAGCCGCGTCCCGCCTCGTCGGATCCGCGCAGCAGCGCCCGCAGGTCGGTTCCGTGCGAGGCGAACAGGCAGGTGAAGAGCTTGCCGTCGGCCGAGATCCTGGCCCGCGTGCAGCTGCCGCAGAACGCGCCAGTGACGCTCGAGATCACCCCGATCTCGCCCGATCCGTCGCGGTACCTCCACCGCTTCGCGGTCTCTCCCTCGCGGCTCGCTCCGACCGCCTCGAGCGGATGCGCGGCGTCGATGCGTCGCACGATCTCGGCCGAGGGGACCACGTCGTCGAGCACCCAGCCGTTCGACGATCCGACGTCCATGTACTCGATGAAGCGGAGCGTGTGACCGCTCGCGCGGAAGTGCTCGGCGAGCGGCACGATCTCGTCGTCGTTCACGCCGCGCTTGATCACAGCGTTCACCTTGACCGGGCCGAGGCCCGCCTCCGCGGCGGCGGCCATCCCGTCGAGCACCCGCTGCACGGGGAAGCGTACGTCGTTGATCGCCTGGAACCGGCCGTCGTCGAGCGAGTCCACCGATACGGTCACCCGGTCGAGACCGGCGGCCTTGAGCGCCGTGGCCTTCACTCGCAGCGCCGAACCGTTCGTCGTCATCGCGAGGTCGGGTTTGCGCCCGTCCGGCGTGCGCAGCTCGGCGAGCCGAGCGATGAGCTCCTCGATCCCGCGACGCAGCAGCGGCTCGCCGCCGGTGAGCCGGAGCTTGTCGACGCCGAGGTCGACCGCGGCGGACGCGATGCGCACGATCTCGTCGAAACTGAGCAGCTCGTCCCGCTCCATGAACCGGTAGTCCGCTCCGAAGATCTCCTTCGGCATGCAGTAGACGCAGCGGAAGTTGCAGCGGTCGGTGACCGAGATGCGGAGGTCGCGCAGCGCTCGGCCGCGAGCGTCCGGAAGCCCGGTGGACGGCAGCCGGAGGGCGCGCGGCGCGGACGCCTGCGCGCTCGCTCCGTCGGCTTCGGCGCTGCTGGTCATCCTCCCATCCTTGCACCCGGACGGGGGAAGCGCCTCCGCGAGTCAGTCGGCGGTGCGTCCGCGCACGAGCACGAGCGCGACCACCGCGACCGCGATGAGGATCAGCGAGAGCGCGAGCGCGGTGTCCTGCGTGACCCCGGCACCGTTGAACGCCGTGTAGATCGCGAGCGGCACGGTGCGGGTGGTGCCCGCGGCGTTGCCCGCGAACAGGGCGGTCGCTCCGAACTCGCCGAGCGCGCGCGTGAAGCAGAGGATCGTGCCGGCCGCGAGGCCCGGTCCGACGAGCGGCAGGGTGATGCGGAACAGGATCGTGAACGGCCCGGCGCCCTGCGTCTCGGCCGCCTCGGCGTACTGCGGGTCGAGCTGCCGCAGGGATCCCTCGACCGAGATGACGAGGAACGGCAGCGCGACGAACACCTGCGCCAGGACGACCGCGAAGGTCGTGAACGGGATCCGGATCCCGATGCTCAGGAGCGCATCGCCCAGGACTCCGCCCCTGCCGAGCAGCGACAGCAGCGCCAGACCGCCGACCAGCGGGGGGAGAACCAGCGGCAGCGTCACGATCGCGCGCAGCAGTGCGGCGAGTCGGCCGGACACGCGTGAGATCACGATCGCGAGCGGTACGCCGAGCACCAGGCAGATCGCGGTCGAGGCCGCCGCGGTGCCGAGCGAGAGCAGCAGCGCGCTGCTCGTCTCGGGCGCGACGAGGGTCGCCGGCAGCGCCGCCCAGTCCATGCGGGTCAGCAGGGCGAGCAGCGGGAGCAGCAGCAGCGCCCCGCCGAGCGCCGCGGGAACGAGCAGCCCGGCGGGGACCGCCGCCCCGCGCGATCGGCTCATGCCGGGCTGAATCCGAGCTTCTCGAGCAGCGACTGCGCCGCGTCGGAGCGCAGGTATTCGGAGAACGCCTTCGCGGCGTCGGCGGACTTCGATCCCACGATCGGCACGATGAGGTACTTGCCCGCGGCCTCCTCGGCACCCGGGATCGAGACGCCGGTCACCTCCGCACCGGCGCGCATCACGTCGGTGCGGTAGACGAGGCCGGCGTCGGCTTCGCCGGCGCGCACCTTCGTCAGCACGGCGGTCACGTTCTGCTCCTCGCTCGCGGGTGTCAGCGCGACCTTGTCGCGGTCGAGCAGCTGCTTCGCGGCGTTGCCGCACGGGACCTCCGGCGCGCAGATCACGACGACGGGCTTCTTCCCGTCGGCGCCCGCCTGGGCGAGGTCGGCCAGGGTCTTGATGCCGAGGGGGTTGCCGGGGGCGACCGCGATCTCGAGCCGGCTCGTCGCGAACGAGACGGGGGCGCCGTCGGCGAGCTTCGCGTCCACGACCTTCTGCATGTTCTTCGCGTCCGCCGAGGCGAACACGTCGACGGGTGCACCGCCGATGATCTGGGTCGCGAGTACCGACGAGCCGTCGAAGGTGGTCTTCTCGAACGTCACCCCGGGGTGCAGCTTCGTGAAATCGGCGGTGAGCTGCTCGAACGCCGGCTGCAGCGATGCCGCGGCCGATACGGTCAGCGTGCCCGAGACCTCCGCGGTCGCGCTGGGCTTCGCGGATTCGCTCGGCTTCGGCGCGGACTCCGACGCGCAGCCGGCGAGCAGGACGAGCGCGGCGAGCGCGCCCGCCGCGATGCCGGTGCGTGCGATGCGGCGTCGGTTCCGGTTCATGGGGTTCTCCTCTGCGGGCTGCGGGGGTCGGGCCGTTCGGCCTCGATGATCACGGTCGTGGCTTTGACGATGGCGGTGGCGCGCGAGCCGATCTCGAGCTCGAGGTCGTCGAGCGCCTCGGAGGTCATGAGCGAGACGACGCGGTTGGGGCCGCACTGCAGTTCGACCTGCGCGACGATGCCCGAGCGCTCGATCGCGGTGACGATCCCGGTGAATCGATTGCGGGCGCTGCGACGGACGGGCTCGTCGTCGCCGGTGTGCGGGGCGAGGTCGAGGGCCCGCCGGGCGAGGGAGGCGCCCGAGACGGTGCGGCGTCCGGCGTCGTCCGTGCCGGACTCGAGGATCCCGTCGGCCGCCCAGCGGCGGATGGTGTCATCGCTGACTCCGATGAGTCTGGCGGCATCGCTGATCCGATAGTGCGTCACGATCGTCAGTGTATCGCCGCAGATGCGTGCCTTGTCTACTCATGGTTCCGCAGGTGAGAAAACCACGGTTCCCGGTATCCGCGTCGTTCGTCAGGGAATGCTTGACGCGGCTTCCGCCGGACGGCTAGCTTCCAGGTAGGTCGAGTGCCCGCCGCACGGCGGGCCCGGTGGGGCAGAACCGGCGCGCCGGTTCCACGCCCCTCTTCACGCAGTGCAGCGAGGGGAGAAGCAGACATGAGCAGTGTTGGACTGCTGTACGTCGGAGCCGTCCTGTTCATCAACGGGCTGATGCTCATCGGGGTGGTGCCGGCCAAGGCCGCGGCCGCGATGAACCTGTTCGTCGGCGGGATGCAGGTCATCTTCCCGACGCTCATCATCCTCCAGTCGGGAGGCGACCAGGCCACGATCCTCGGGGCGTCCGGACTGTACCTCTTCGGGTTCACGTACCTCTACGTCGCCTGGAACACGCTCACGGGCGCCAGCGGCGAAGGACTCGGATGGTTCTCGCTGTTCGTCGCCGGCTGCGCGGTCGTCTACGGGATCCTGCAGTTCACCCTGTTCGACGATCCGGTGTTCGGCGTGATCTGGTTCGCGTGGGCCGTGCTCTGGTTCCTGTTCTTCCTCGTGCTCGGCCTCGGCCGCGACCGGCTCGGTCTCACGACCGGCTGGTTCACCCTGCTGCTCGGCATCTTCACGGGCGCGATCCCGGCGATGCTGCTGCTGACGGGCAGCTACGCGACCGGCACGGTCGAGGGAGTCGTCGCCGCGGTGATCGGGGTCGTGCTGTTCGGGATCGCCTGGGCGCTGGGCCGCCGCGGCGGAGTCTCGCAGGAGGAACGTGTCGTCGCCCCCGTGGCCGCGGCGGGGACGGAAGGGATCTGACATGCCGAGCTACAGCTACCGATGCGACGAGGGATGCCGCTTCGACGCGATCTACCCGATGGCCGAGGTGCCGAGCGAGACCGAGTGCCGCAGCTGCGGCGCGACCGCCCGGCGCGGGATCACCGCGCCGCACCTGTCGGTCGCCGGCTCCTCCGCGTACCAGCTGATCGATCGCACCGCGCGGAGCGCGCACGAACCGCAGGTCGTGGACCGCTTGCCCGCGCGCGGGCCGGGCGCCGCGGTCCAGCGGACCACGCAGAACCCGCTGCACGCGAAGCTGCCGCGGTCCTGAACCGAACGGATCCCCAGACCTGAACACCAGGCGGCATCGTCGCCGTCGAACGACAGAGAAGAAGAAGGTAGGAACCATGCCGGAGCATATTTTCAAACTCGACTCATCGAAGAAGTTCACCGAGCAGGAGAAGCTCGGTCACAACCGCTGGCATCCCGAGATCCCGCCCGTCGCCACGGTGAAGCCCGGCGACAGCTTCCGCGTCGACTGCCGCGAATGGTTCGACGGCGCGATCGTCAACGACGACTCCGCGCAGGACATCCTCGATGCGCCGCTGCTCACGGTGCACACGCTGAGCGGCCCGTTCCGCGTCGAGGGCGCACAGCCCGGCGACCTGCTCGTCGTCGATATCCTCGACGTCGGTCCGATCCCGCAGGAGGACTCGGGGCCGCTCGCCGGTCAGGGCTGGGGATACACCGGCATCTTCTCCCGCAACAACGGCGGCGGCTTCCTGACCGAGCAGTTCCCCGACGCGTACAAGGCGGTCTGGGACTTCGCCGGCCAGACGGCGACCTCGCGCCACGTCCCCGGAGTCTCGTTCACCGGCATCATCCACCCGGGCCTTATGGGCACGGCGCCGTCGGCCGGACTGCTCGCGACCTGGAACAACCGCGAGGGCGCGCTCATCGCGACCGACCCCGACCGGGTGCCGCCACTGGCGCTTCCGCCCGAGGCCGAGCACGCGATCCTCGGCGGCGTGCCGCGCGACCAGTGGGCCCGCGTCGGATCCGAGGCCGCCCGTACCGCGCCGCCGCGCGAGAACGGCGGCAACCAGGACATCAAGAACTTCACCAAGGGCTCGCGGGTGTTCTACCCGGTGTTCGTCGACGGGGCCAACCTGTCGATGGGCGATCTGCACTTCTCGCAGGGCGACGGCGAGATCACATTCTGCGGCGCGATCGAGATGGGCGGGTTCATCGACCTGCGCGTCGACATCATCAAGGGCGGCATGGAGACCTACGGCGTCTCGGAGAACGCGATCTTCATGCCCGGTAACGTCGAGCCGAACTACAGCCACTGGCTGGCATTCTCGGGCACCTCGGTGACGCTCGACGGCGAGCAGCGGTACCTCGACTCGCACCTGTCGTACCAGCGGGCCTGCCTGCACGCGATCGACTACCTGACGAAGTTCGGCTACAGCCCCGAGCAGGCGTACCTGCTGCTCGGCGCCGCACCCATCGAGGGGCGCCTCTCGGGCGTCGTCGATATTCCGAACTCGTGCTCGACGGTGTACCTGCCGGTCGAGATCTTCGACTTCGACGTGCGGCCGAGCGCGGCGGGGCCGTTCCAGATCGATCCGGGGATCGGGGCGCCGAGCGCCGCGAACAGGTAGACGGGGGAGAGGGAGGAGTCGCGGGCTGAGGGGAGCCCGCGGCTCCTTCGCTGTGCGGGGGAGGGATCCTGCGACTCCTTCGTCGCGCAGGATGACAGCGGAGGCGCGAGCGTCCCACGGCCAGCCTGCGCGAATACCTCACCGTCATCCTGCGTGAGTACCCCACCGTCATCCTGCGCGAGCTTGCGAGTCGCAGGATCTCACCCCCACCCCGCCGAGAGATCCTTCCACTCGGGGTTCTTCCGCTCGACCAGGTCGATCTTCCATTGCCGGCCACGGTTCTTGATCTTCTTCTCGACGGCGATCGCATCGGTGATGCTCCCTCCGTTGGCGAACCAGACCAGCCTGGTGAGACGGTATCTGCTGGCGAATCCGGGTGCCGTGCCAGTGCGGTGCTCGGACAGGCGACGGGGCAGATCGTTGGTCACCCCGACGTAGAGGGTGCCACGGGGACGATTCGTCAGGATGTAGACATACGCGGTGCGCGTCATGAGGGGTGCGGGGTGAGATCCTGCGACTCGTTCCTCGCGCAGGATGACAGCTGGCGCGTCCTCGCGCAGGATGACGGTGGGGCCGAGATTTTCGTACGGTGGCGTGCGTAGAGCGGCATTTCTGCACCGTACGCGAGAGGTGCTGATCGGTGTCAAGCGATCGGGCGTGAAAGGCGCGACTCCGTCATCCTGCGCGACGGAGGAGTCGCAGGATCCTGCGACTCGCAAGCTCGCGCAGGATGACAGGCGGAGTGACCGCGCAGGGTGACAGGCGGGGTGACCGCGCAGGATGACAGGTGGAACGAGCCTGCGACCGCAGCCCTACACGACCACCGGGCGGCCCACTCCGACCGGGGTCGTCGACGGCTCCATCCGGATCACGATCGCCTTCGACACGGGGGTGTTGCTCTCGAGCGCGGTGCTGTCGAGCGGCACGAGCACGTTCGCCTCGGGGAAGTACGCCGCGGCGCAGCCGCGCGCCGTCGGGAACGCGACCGTGCGGAAGCCGCGCAGCACCCGGTCGGGCTCGTCCTTCCATTCGCTGAAGATGTCGACCGTCTGACCGTCCTCGAGGCCCAGCTCGGCGAGGTCGTCGGGGTGCACGAAGATCACCGAGCGGCCCTTCTTGATGCCGCGGTAGCGATCGTTGAGGCTGTAGATCGTCGTGTTGAACTGGTCGTGCGAGCGCATGGTCTGCAGCAGCAGGCGGCCCGGCGGGCAGGCGATCGGTTCGAGCTCGTTCACGGTGATGCGGGCCTTGCCGGTCGCGGTGTCGAAGCGGCGCTCGTCGCGGGGTCCGTTCGGCAGGATGAAGCCGTCGCGGGTGCGGGTCTTCTCGTTGTAGCTCTCGCAGCCGGGCACGACGTGCGAGATGTGCTCGCGGATCACGTCGTAGTCGTCGATCATGCCGAGCCAGTCGATGCCGTGGCGGTCGCCGAGGGTCGCGTTCGCGATGCCGCCGACGGTCGCGACCTCCGAACGCACCTGATCCGAGATAGGCGGGATCTGGCCGTGCGAGGCGTGCACGGCGCAGACCGAGTCCTCGACGGTGATGTACTGCGGTCCGGTGAGCTGCTCGTCGACCTCGGTGCGGCCGAGCACGGGCAGGATCAGGGCCTCCTCGCCCGTGATGACGTGCGAGCGGTTGAGCTTCGTCGACAGCTGGATGCTGAGCTCGGTCTTGCGCATGGCCGACTCGGCGAGGTTCGTGTCGGAGATGGCGCCCAGCAGGTTGCCGCCGAGGCCCATCCAGACCTTGATCTTCCCCTCGTCGAGGGCACGGATGCCGTTCACCGCGTCGACGCCGTGGTCGCGGGGCGGTTCGAAGCCGAATTCGGTTCCGAGCGCGTCGAGGAACGAGTCGGGCATCTGCTCCCACACGCCCATGGTGCGGTCGCCCTGCACGTTCGAGTGGCCGCGGATGGGGGAGGCGCCGGCGCCGGGCTTGCCGATGTTGCCGCGGAGCAGCAGGAGGTTGATGATCTCCTTGATCGTCGCGACGCCCTGCCGCTGCTGCGTGATCCCCATGGCCCAGGCGATGATGACCCTGTCGGACTCCAGGTAGCGGTCGGCGAGCTCGTCGATCTCGGCCTGGGAGAGTCCCGTCGCCTGCTCGACCTCCCGCTCGTCGACCTGCGCGATGTGCTCGGCGAACGCCTCGAAACCGTCGCAGTGCCGCTCGATGAAGTCGTGGTCGAGCACCGTGCCGGGCGCGGCGGCCTCGGCCGCGAGCACGCGCTTCGAGATCGCCTGCAGCAGGGCCATGTCGCCGCCGGAGCGGATCTGCAGGAACTGGTCGGCGATCTGCGTGGGCTTGCCGACGTAGCCGCGCACGCGTTGCGGATCCTTGTAGCCGATGAGGCCGGCCTCGGGCAGCGGGTTCACGGCGACGATGCGGGCGCCGTTCTCCTTCGCCTCCTGCAGCGCGGTGAGCATGCGCGGGTGGTTGGTGCCGGGGTTCTGGCCCATGATGATGATCAGGTCGGCCTCGCCGAAGTCGTTGTACGCGATCGTCGACTTGCCGATCCCGACCGAGTAGCTCATGGCGGTGCCCGTGGACTCGTGGCACATGTTCGAGCAGTCGGGCAGGTTGTTCGTGCCGAGTACGCGGGCGAACAGCTGGTAGAGGAACGCGGCCTCGTTCGAGGCGCGGCCGCTCGTGTAGAACGAGGCCTCGTTCGGGTGCTCGAGCCGGTTCAGGTGCTCGGCGACGATGCCGAACGCGCGATCCCAGCTGATCGGTTCGTAGTGGTCGGAGTCCTTCGCCTTGTAGACCGGCTCGACGATGCGCCCCTGCATGCCGAGCCAGTACTCGGTCTTGTCCTCCAGGGAAGTGAGGGAGTGCTCCTGCCAGAACGCGCGCTGGATCTTGAGCGGGGTGGCCTCCCAGGTGACCGCCTTGCCGCCGTTCTCGCAGAACTCGGCGATCTTGCGGTGGCTCGGGTCGGGCCACGCGCAGCTCATGCAGTCGAAGCCGTCCTTCTGGTTGATCTTCGTCATGAGCTTGACCGTGCGGCCGAGCCCCATCTCGAGGATCGCGGGCTCCATCGAGTGGAACACGCCGCCCATGCCGGCCGCGTAGGTCTTCGGCTCGGTGACCTCGATGTCGGCGTCGGAGAAGTCGTCGCGCGGTGCCTTGGGGGTCATGGCTGGCCTGCTTTCTGCAGCGGTGTGCGATCCGCGGGCGTCGATGCCCTTGGCTCGTCTGGATCGTCCGCCGGAGCGGATTCGTTGGTGATGCGGTCGGGGCGGGTGTAGACGACCATGGATTCCCCTCGGAGGAATCCCACGAGGGTGAGGCCCGCCTCCTCGGCGAGCTCCGCGGCGAGCGACGACGGGGCGGAGACGGCGGTGAGCATCGGGATCCCGGCCATGAGCGCCTTCTGCGTGAGCTCGAAGCTCGACCGGCCCGAGACCATGAGCACGCAGGAGCGCGCCGGGACGAGGCCGTGCATGAGCGCCCAGCCCACCACCTTGTCGACGGCGTTGTGCCGGCCGACGTCCTCGCGCAGCACGAGCATCTCGCCCGTCGTCCCGTCGAACAGGGCCGCGGCGTGCAGGCCGCCCGTGCGCTCGAACACGGCCTGCTGCGCGCGCAGCTCGTCGGGGAACCGGACGATCGCGGCGGCGTCGATCGAGAGCGGATCGTTCGCGACGTCGAAGCGGGTCTGCGTGCGCACGGTGTCGATGCTCGCCTTGCCGCACAGCCCGCAGGAGCTCGTGGTGTAAAAGTTGCGCTCGAGGCTCGGATCGGGCGGGGCGACGCCCGGCGCGAGCGCCACGTCGAGCACGTTGTAGGTGTTCTCCTCCCCGTCGGCGGCGCAGTGGATCGCGGCCGCGAAGTGCTCGGCGTGGTGGATCACGCCCTCGGAGACGAGGAAGCCGGCGGCGAGTTCGACGTCGTGGCCGGGGGTGCGCATCGTCACCGCGAGGGGCTTGCTCGCGACCCGGATCTCGAGCGGTTCCTCGACCGCGAGGAAGTCCGCGCGCTTCGAGACGGATCCGCCTGCGGTGAGGCGGGTCACACGACGTCGAGCGGCGATACGGGACACGCTTCTTGGATAGCATCGAAACGAAGCGAGGGCAAGGCTGCGTGCGGATGCGCAGCGGATGGCGAGGCGAGATGTCGGGCGGCGGAGCGGTCACCGCGGAGGAGCACCTCCGATGGATCCTGGATCGGATCCCGCTGCTGCCCGTCCGGGAGGCGGCGCTGGCCGAGTCGGCGGGCCTCGTGCTCGCCGCCGATGTCGACTCGCCGCTCGACCTTCCGCTGTGGGACAACTCCGCGATGGACGGCTACGCCGTGCGCGCCGTCGACCTCGCGGGCGCGGGCGCCGACCGTCCGGTGACCCTGCGCGTGATCGGAGAGGTCGCCGCGGGGAGTCCCGAGGATCCGCGGATCGGGCCGGGCGAAGCGGTCCGCATCATGACGGGCGCACCGCTGCCGAGCAGCGCCGACGCGGTGGTGCCGGTCGAGTGGACCGCGGGCGAGGACCCGGCGGATCCCTGGGCCGAGCACGAGGTGCGGGTGCTGCGCGCCGTCGAATACGGTGCGAACGTGCGGCGCCGCGGCGAGGACGTTTCGGCCGGGACGCCGATCGCGAGCGCCGGCGACCGCCTGAGCGCCGCCCGCATCGCCGGCCTCGCTGCGGCCGGGGTGACCCGGGTGCGCGTCCGCCCGCGACCGCGGGTCGCGATCCTCGTGACCGGATCGGAGCTCCGGGCGCCGGGGGAGCCGCTCGACCGCGGGCAGATCCCGGAATCGAACTCGGTGCTCCTGCGCGCGCTGCTCGCCGAGAACGGGATCGAGGCGAGCCGGGTGCTCGTGAGCGGGGACGACGCGGGCGCTCTCGCCGAGCGGCTCGACCGGCTCGGCGCCTCGACGGACGTCGTGATCACGACCGGCGGGGTCGGGCCCGGGCGCCACGACGTGGTGCGCATCGCCCTCGAACGCGAACCGGAAGTCCGCGCGGTCCGGGTCGCCGTGCGCCCCGGGCAGCCGCAGTGCGTCGGCCGCCTGACGAGCGGAGCATGGATCTTCGCCCTGCCGGGGAACCCCGTGAGCGCCGCGGTGAGCTTCGAACTGTTCGTCCGTCCGGCGCTGCTGCACGCGCAGGGACGGGGCGAGGTGGAGCGCATCCGCGTCCCCGCGAGGGCCGCGGTGGCCTGGCGCGGGGCCGCCGGGCGGCTCCAGGTGCTCCCGATCCGGATCGAGCCGGTAGACGGCGGCCTCGCGTGCCGCCCCGCGGTGGATCCCGGCGGGGTGTCGCACGCGGTCGGCGGGCACGGCTCCGCCGACGGGTACGCGCTCGTCCCCGCGGAGCGCGGCGACGTCGCCGCCGGCGAGACCGTCGACGTGATCCTGGTGGATCGATGAGTCGCACAGGGATCGCGCTCGCCGCCGTCGTGCTGGCCGGAGGCCGCGGGACGCGCCTCGGCGGCCGCGATAAAGCGGAGCTGCGCCTCGGCGGCGAGCGCCTCGTGGATCGCGCGGCGGCCGCGGTGCGTGCCGTCGGCGCGGATCCGGTCGTGGTGGTGGGGCCGGAGCGCGCGGCGGTGCCGGGGTGCGTGATCGTGCGCGAGGATCCGCCGTTCGCGGGGCCGCTGGCCGCGTTGGAGGCTGCGCTCGTCGCGCTGGAGGGGGTCGCCGACGACGCCTGGGCGCTGCTGCTGTCGTGCGATCTGGTGCGCCCTGACGCGGTGGTCGCCCGGCTGGCGCTGCACGACGGCGCGCCGATGGACGCGGATGCGGTGGTGCTGCGCGACCCGGAGGGGCGGGCGCAGTGGCTGGCGGCCGGCTACCGCCTCGGTGCGCTGCGCACCGCGCTCGCGCCGCTCGCGGGCCGCACGGCGAATGCGGCGCTGCGTCGGGTGTTCGAGTCGGTCGCGGTCGGCTTCGTCGACGTGGACGCGGCGGTGGTCGTCGATGTCGACACCCCGGAGGACCTGGAGCGGGCCGAACGGTCGGTCCGTCCCGAATCACCCGAAACAGAGGAGCGAACATGAACGAGCAGAAACGGCTTCCGCCGGAGGCACTCGACGCGTGGCTGGCGGCGGCCGCGGCGGAGCTCGGGGTGGATCCCGGCGCGGTGTCGATCGGCACGGTGCTCGATGTCGCACGCGATGTCGCGCACGACGTGGCCCGCCCGGCGGCGCCGCTCTCGACGTTCCTGCTGGGCGTCGCGTTCGGGCGGCTCGGGGACGACGCGGATCCCGAGCGGTTGGACGGGTTGGCGGCGCTCCTCGTCGATCGCGCCGATGCCTGGAAGCAGGCGCAGGAACCGGGGGAGTGAGCAGGGTCGTGCGCCGCGATGCGCGGCGCACGACCCTGCTCGACGGTGTCGGCCGCCCGCGTCAGTTGCCCATGACCTTCTGGAAGGCCTTGGTGTAGCGGTCGTCCTCCTGCGCGGTGAGCGAGCGCATGTCGAAGATGTGCTTCGACATCTCCTCGTCGGGGAAGATCAGCGGGTTGTCGGCGAGCTTGGGGTCGAGCTTCGCCATGGCGTCGCGCGCTCCGGCGACGGGCGTGACGTACTGCACGTACTGCGCGACGCGGGCCGCGACCTCGGGCTCGTAGTAGTAGTTCACGAGCTCGTGCACCTGCTTGTAGGACTCGGTGGCCTTCGGCATGGAGAACGAGTCGATGAACACGGAGGCGCCCGATTCGGGTACGACGAACTTCCAGATCTCCTCGCCGGCCTCCTCGTTGAGGATCGCGATGTCGCCTGACCAGCACATGCCGGCCCAGATCTTTTCCTGCTGCAGGTCCTGGGTGTAGGAGTTGCCCTTGATGGTGGCGACCTGGCCCTTCGCGAGCTGCTTCTTGACGACGTCGAGCGCGGCGTAGAACTGGTCGTCGCCCCACTTGTCGCCGACGATATCGACGCCCTGCTCGAGCATGATGAGCCCGGTCGTGTCGTCCTGCTCCGAGAGCAGATTGACCTTGCCCTTGAGCTCGGGCGCCCACAGATCCGAGACCCGCTTGATGCCCTTGGGATAGAGCTTGGTGTTGTAGACCAGTCCTGTCATGCCCGCCTGGTAGGGGATCGACATGATGCGGTCCGGGTCGAAGGTCGCATGCTTCACTAGGTCGATCATCTGCTCGCCGACGTTGGGCACGAGGCTCCGGTCGAACTTGCGCAGCTGGTCCTTCTCGACGAGGCGGACGATGGTCGTGTCGGACGGGACGAAGACGTCGTAGCCGGTGTCCTGCCCGAGCTGCAGCTGGTCCTTGATCTTCGCGATGAAGGTCTTGTTGTCGTCGATGTCCTCGTAGTAGTCGACCGCGATGTCGGTCTTCTCCATGAAGTCGTTGAGCGTCGGGTAGTCCTTCGTCTTCTCGTCGAAGTCGAGGTAGTAGGTCCAGTTCGCCCAGCGGATGGTGCCCTTGGAGCCGTCGCCGTAGGTCTTCTTGCTCGAGCAGGCCGCGAGTCCGCTCGCGCCGAGCAGTGCGGCACCGAGTCCGGCGCCCTGCAGCAGGCGGCGGCGGCTGACGGGAGCCTGCCGGGCGCGCTGGACGAGCGAACGGATGATCGGGTCCTCGGGGAGGGGATTCGGCATGTTCTTCTCCTTTGAAGTGCGTGCGTCCCCATCCTGGCACGCCGTGCCGCCCCGCCGGGCGAACAGCCTGTGCGGGGCGCTACCGCCGCGCGGACACAGTGTCGTGCAGCGCGCCGGCGATGGCCGGGGGCGCCGCGAGCAGCAGCGGTTCCCCCGGGGGAGTCCGCTCGTCGACGCCGCGGAGCTCGGCACCGGCCTCGCGCGCGATGAGCGCGGCCGCGGCGTAGTCCCAGGGCTGGAGCCCGCGCTCGTAGTAGGCGTCGAGACGCCCGGACGCGACCATGCAGAGGTCGTAGGCGGCCGAGCCGAGACGCCGGATGTCCCGGACGCGCGGCAGGACCCGGGCGACGACCTCGGCCTGCTCGGCGCGGCGCTCGGACGTGTATCCGAACCCGGTGCCGACGAGCGCGAGACCGAGCTCCTGCTGCGCGGAGACGCGGATCGGGACCCCGTTGCGGGTCGCGCCGCCGCCCGCCGAAGCGACGAACAGCTCGCCGGATCGCGGCGCGCAGACGGCCCCCGCGACCGCGCGACGGCCGTCGGCGAACGCGGTCGGATCGGACACGGTCGCCGCGATGCTCACCGAGAAGATCGGCAGGTCGTAGAGGTAGTTGACGGTGCCGTCGATCGGGTCGACGACCCAGGTGATACCCGTCGTGCCCGAATCGCTCGCGCCCTCCTCGCCGAGGATGCCGTCGTCGGGCCTCGCCTCTCGGATGAGGGCCGCGACGAGGCGCTCCGCCTCGCGATCCGCGGCGGTCACGACATCGGTCGCGCTCGACTTGGTCGCGGCGACGTCCACGCCGGCATCGCGCAGCTGGGCGATCCGCCGACCGGCGGTCTCGGCGACGGTCGCGGCGATGGCGGCCAGTTCGGCGGCGAGAGCCGCGGAGACGGCGGGAGCGGAGGAGGGCATCTCGGTCATGCCACGAGCCTACGGTGCGTCGAAGCGACGATCCGGTGACGGGCCGGCGAAGCCTCAGAGAACTCCCGGGCGGCGTGCGGCTCCGACCCGGGAAGCGGGAGTTGAGTGGGCCGGGTGAGCGAGCTGCTGACCGCGCCCCGGACCGAAGCCGGCCGGGTCGCCCATCGCCGCGGGGACGTGCGGACGCTCCTCGCCGCCGTCGCGGTCGGACTCGCCGCCGCGCTGATCAGCGCGATCGGCTCGTGGACCCCCTCGCTCTGGGGCGACGAAGCTGCCAGTGTGCTCTCGGCCACCCGGCCCGTCGACACGCTCCTCCCGATGCTCGGCCGCGTCGACGCCGTGCACGGGGCCTACTACCTCTTCCTGCACGGCTGGATCGAGCTCTTCGGTGCGAGCCCGTTCTCCGTGCGCCTGCCCTCCGCGATCTCTGGAGGACTCTGCGCCGCGGGCGTGACCTGGCTGTGCACGCGATTCGGCTCCCTGCGCTTCGGCGTCGCGGCGGGCCTGATCACCGCGATCCTGCCGCGCATGACCTACGCCGGCGAGGAGGCCCGCTCCTCCGCGTTCTCGGCGGTCATCGCGACCGCGATCTGCCTCATCATCGTCGAGATCCTGAGGCGCGAGCACCCCTCTCGCCGGTGGTGGGCGGCCTACGGCGCCGCGCTCGCCGCCGGGATCGTCGTCTTCTGCTACCTGGCGCTCATGGCGCTCGCGGTCGGCGCGATGCTCGTCGCGACCCCGCCGGCGCGGCGCCTGCTGCGACCCTGGGCGCTCGCTTCGGGCATCGCCGTGCTCGCCGCATCGCCGGTGCTCGTCCTCGCCGTGCTCGAGCGCGACCAGATCGCATTCCTCGGCGACCGGGAGGCCATCACCCCCGACTCGGTGCTCGTGCAGATGTGGTTCGGCTCGCCGTCCGTCGCGATCATCGCGTGGGCGCTGATCGCCGTTGCCGTCGCCGGACTCGTGATCGAGCTGGTGCGGATCCGGAACGCGACCGGGAACGGGCGTCTGGGCCGGAGCCGTTCCGAGGCGCCGGGTCGGACGGTGCTGCGTCCCGAGACGCTCGCGCTCGCGTGGCTCGTGATCCCCATCGGGGCGGTGCTGGTCGCCAGCATCGTGCTGCCCCTCTACATGGCGAGGTACGGCACCTTCGCCGCGCCGGCCGCGGCGGTCCTCATCGCGCTCGGACTGCGGCGGCTCGCCCGGCTGTCGCGTCCCGGGGGCGTCCCGATCCTGGCCGCGGTCGCGGCGCTCGCGCTGCTCGCGACCGTCGTCCCCGTGTGGGCCGCGCAGCGGGGGCCGTACGCCAAGAACGATTCCGACTGGAACGAGATCGCCGCGGCCGTCCGCGATCGCGCGGAGCCCGGGGACGCGGTCGTGTTCGACGAGACGAGCCGGCCGTCGCGACGTCCCCGACTCGCGATGGACACCGACCCGGAGGCGTTCCGCGCCGTGTCGGATCCGACCCTCCGCATCTCCTATGCGCGCAGCGGGACCTGGTACTCCTCGGTCTTCACGGTGGCCGAGGCCGCTGCTCGCGGCCGGTTCGACGGGATCGATCGCGTGTGGCTCGTCGAGTACGCGGACGGAGGAACGACCGACGACTGGGGCGAGGCCGAGCTCCGGGCCCTCGGGTTCCGGCCGGTCGACCGGATCCCGGGGCACCGGAGCGAGATCCTCCTCTACGAGCGGACCTCCTCGGCGAGCACGTAGGCGTCCTCACCGTGGTGCCGGCCGTCGATGCCGTCGGCCTCGACCTCGGCCGGGACCCGGAGCCCCGTGACCGCCCGGACGGCGAGCGCGATCAGCAGGGCGACGATGAAGGAGTAGCCGGCGACCGCGACCACCGAGATCGCCTGCACGAGCAGCTGTCCGGCGTTCCCGCCGGTGAACAGGCCCGTGCCGGTCGCGAAGAAGCCGAGGTACAGGGTGCCCAGCGCGCCGGCGACGAGGTGCAGCCCGACGACGTCGAGCGAGTCGTCGAAGCCCAGCCGGTACTTGGCCTCCACCGCGACCGCGCAGGCCGCGCCCGCGAGGATCCCGAGCAGGATCGCCCAGATCGGCGCGAGGTTCGCGCACGCCGGGGTGATCGCGACGAGCCCGGCGACCGCGCCCGAGCACGCGCCGACCGCCCCCGGTCGGCGCCCGCGCAGCGCATCCGTGGCGAGCCAGCCCATGATCCCGGCGGTCGCCGCGACGATGGTGTTCACCACGATGAGGCCGGCCTGCGCGTCGTTCTGCGCGGTGCCGGCGTTGAACCCGATCCAGCCGAACCACAGCAGGGCGGCGCCGATGGTGACGAGCGGCACGCTGTGCGGGCGGTGCGCCCCCGGGGCGAAGTCGATGCGCCGACCGGCGACGAGCGCGAGCGCGAGAGCCGCGGCGCCCGCGCTGATGTGCACGGCGGTGCCGCCGGCCCAGTCGATCACGTCCGCGGTGCCGAGCATGCCGCCCAGCTTCTGGATCCAGCCGCCGCCCCAGACCCAGGCCGCCACCGGGAAGTACACGAGGGTCGCCCAGAGGCCGGCGAACAGCATCCAGGATCCGAGACCGACCCGGTCCGCGATCGCGCCCGAGATGAGGGCGGTGCTGATCATCGCGAACGTAGCGCCGAAGCCGGCAGAGACGAACGATCCCGGATCGGTCGAGATGAAGCCGAGGTCCTTCAGCGGGTTCCCCGCGAACCCCGGTGCCTCGCCGGGGCCGAACACGGTCATGCCGTAGCCGTAGAGCACCCAGAGGACCCCGACGAGCCCCATGGCGCTCAGGCTGAACATCATCATGTTCACCACGGATCGGACGCGGACGAGGCCGCCGTAGAACAGGGCGAGGCCGGGGGTCATCACGAGCACCAGCGCGGTGCTCGTCACCATCCAGACGGCATTCGGGGTCATGTGGGCTCCGTTCGTTCCGCGGCGGTCGATTCCACCGGTGGGAGCAGTGTGCGCGCCGGTCGTTGCGCATCGGTGACGGTCGTGTTTCCCGCCCGTTACGATGCGGCCGATCCGATGACGATCCTGTTTCGCGGGCGGAACGGCGGGGATCCTGCTAAGCTGTTCAGGTTGCCGTCCAACGGCCGCGGATAAAGAGAGCCCCCAGCACCATGCTGGAGGCGCCGCGCAACAAGCGAAAGGGGACCCAATATGGCACTGCCTGCAGAGGTCAAGAAGGCGATCATCGACGAGTACGCGACCCACCCCGGTGACACCGGTTCCCCCGAGGTCCAGGTCGCGATGCTCACGCAGCGGATCAAGGATCTCACCGAGCACCTGAAGGAGCACAAGCACGACCACCACTCGCGTCGCGGTCTGCTGCTCCTCGTCGGCCAGCGCCGTCGTCTCCTGGGCTACCTCCAGAACGTCGACATCGCGCGCTACCGCTCGCTCATCGAGCGCCTCGGCCTGCGTCGATAGTTTCGGCTTCGGGATCGGCATGCCGATCCACGACCCGGAAGGGCCCGTCACCTCGCGGTGGCGGGCCCTTCGTCGTTCCCGGGACGCGGTTCGAATCGGCCGGGTCCCGGTCCGGGTCTCGGCCCGGGCGCCCGGATCAGTAGGGGAACGCCGCCGAGAACAGGTTCACGATCAGGCTCAGCACCATCGCTGCCACGCTGATGCTCGCGCTCACGAGCGCGCCGATCGCGGCCCAGCGCCAGCGCTCCGCGTCGCGGAGGAGCACGCCGAAGATGGCGAGGCCGAGCGCCACGAGCAGGAGGATCGCCTGCAGGGTCTGCACGACGCCGGTCACCGGCGCGAGGCTCTGGCCCGAGCTGAGGGCCGAGCGGTAGAAGACCGGTGAGAGGACGCTGATCAAGGTCGAGAACGCGACGAGACCGAGCGCGATGATCCCGGGCACGTTGAGACGGCCCTCGGACGCGGGCGAGGCGGCGGTGTACGCGGCCTGCGGCGGCGCGTACTGCTGCGGCTGCGCGGCGGCCTGCGGCTGCGCGGCGGTGGGCTGCGGCGCGTACTGCGGGGGAGCGTACTGCGGCTGCTGCGGCGGCTGCTGCGGGAAATTCTGCTGCGGAGTGCTCATACCGGAAAGCCTAGGCCACCCGCCGCGCCGGGCGGCGGGAGACCGGCGTCTCGTGGCCTCGATCCGGGCGCGCCGCCGACGGCCGATATCCTGGAACCATGATGGTGAGCGACCGAGTCCCGAGCCGACGAGCGGAGTCTCGGTGAGCGGAGCCGACGGCTCGAACGACTCGGTGTTCCTGCGCGCGCTCGGACCCGACGCTGAGCGCCTGCATCCGGCGGTCGCGAGCTACGTCTCCGGTCCGCCCGAGCCGGGGCTCGTCGGCATCGGGGCGGGGGTGTTCGAGGTCGCGGGCAGCCGCTACGGGCGATGGAACCTGCTCGCTCGGCTGGTGGTCGGCCCGGAGGTCCTGCTGACCGCTCGCGAGCGGGACGTCCCGTTCGAGGTGGTGAACCGACCGGCGCGGCGCGGCGATGGACGCATCGAACTGCGGGCCGAGCGCTTCTTCCTCTTCAGCACCGGCACGCAGGGCTTCACCGATGTGCTGCGCGCGACCGGGGAGCCCGGGATCCTGCACGATCTGCTCGGCCCGAAGCGACGCGTCGAACTGCGGCTGCGCTGCGAGCCGGACCCGGCGGGGAACCTGCGGATGCGGTCGGAGCGAAGCTGGCTGCGCCTGTGGCGATTCCGGATCCCGCTGCCGGCGGTGCTGACGGTCTCCGTCGACCTCGAGGACGGCTACGACGCGGCGGCGGAACGGCAGACGATCCGCGCGCTGGTGCGCAACCCGATCCTCGGCACGGTGCTCGAGTACCGCGGTTCGTTCACCTACCGCTACGCCGCCGACTGACCGTTCGAGCGCCCGAGGGGCTTAGGAGTACAGCGGGCTCGTCGCAAGCTCGGACAGCATGAACTGCATGAACATGACGGTCCAGATCGTGGTGATCACCAGCGAGACGAGGACGCAGGCCAGGTTGGCCCACAGCGGCCACCCCGGGGTGCGGGTCACCTTGCGCAGGACCACGTGACGCCCGATCAGGTAGACGGTCGCCCCGAGGAACGCGAACGCCCAGTGGAAGGGGCGGACGACGCCGAGCGCCGTCAGCCGCTTGGAGTCCCGGTGGGCCGCGACGATGATGAGCGCCGTAAGGGCCCAGCCCAGGAGAGCCACGATCCCGGTGGTCGCGAAGTAGGAGATGAACCCGCTCTGGTCTCCCTCCGTGAGGGAGCGCACATAGCCGCGCACGTCGATCAGGAAAATGGAGGGAACGGCGAGGAGCTGCGCCAGGGCGATCACCCAGGTCCAGGGGCCGTCGACTGCGAGGTGATCAGCGAGCCGTGGGCGTTCGAGCACGGCGGGGCGCGGGGCGGCGGCGACCGGAGCGGATCCCTGCGTGTGCGCGGTCCACGCGGAGCCGTCCCACCACCGCACCGTCCCGGTGCCGTCGGGGTACCAGCCCGGGGCGGGCTGCTGCTGGGCGGGGAACTGCGCGTGATTCGGATCGCTCATGATGACTCCAGGCTAACGGGAGAGGCCCCGTGCTCCGTCGGAACGGTGCACGGGGCCTCTCTCGTGAGGTCTGATCGGATCAGATCTTCGACGAAGCGTCCTTGAGGACGCTGCGCAGGATGCCGCCGATCTCAGCGAACTCCGACGGACCGATGGTCAGCGGCGGGGCGAGCTGGATGACGGGGTCTCCACGGTCGTCGGCGCGGCAGTAGAGGCCGGCCTCCCACAGCGCGGGGGAGAGGTAGTCGCGCAGGAGTCGGTTCGACTCCTCCTCGTTGAAGGTCTCCTTCGTGGCCTTGTCCTTGACGAGCTCGATTCCGAAGAAGTAGCCCTCGCCGCGGACGTCGCCCACGATGTCGATGTCGAGGAGCTTCTCGAGCTCGGCGCGGAACAGCGGGCTGTTCTCGCGCACGCGGCCGTTGAGGTCCTCTTCCTCGAAGATGTCGAGGTTCTCGAGCGCCGCAGCCGCCGCAGCCGGGTGACCGGCGAAGGTGAAGCCGTGGTAGAAGGTGTTGTCGACCGAGTTGAACGGCTCCGACACCTTGTCCGAGACGATCATCGCACCGAGCGGGACGTAGCCCGAGGTGATGCCCTTGGCGGACGTGATGATGTCGGGCTCGTAGCCGAGAGCCTTCGAGGCGAAGAAGTCGCCGACGCGACCGTAGGCGCAGATGACCTCATCCGAGACGAGCAGCACGTCGTACTGGTCGCAGATCTCGCGCACGCGCTTGAAGTATCCGGGGGGAGGCGGGAAGCAGCCGCCCGAGTTCTGCACGGGCTCGAGGAAGACAGCGGCAACGGTGTCGGGACCCTCGAAGAGGATCGCCTCCTCGATGCGGTTCGCCGCCCACTGGCCGAAGGCCTCGAGATCGTCGCTCGGGGCGCCCATCTCGTCGGCGCGGTAGAAGTTGGTGTTCGGAACGCGGTGACCACCCGGGGTCAGCGGCTCGTAGAACTTCTTCATGTCGGGGATGCCGGTGATCGCCAGCGCGCCCTGCGGGGTGCCGTGGTAGGCGACCGAGCGCGAGATGACCTTGTGCTTCATCGGCTTGCCCTGGATCTTCCAGAAGTGCTTCGCCAGCTTGAACGCCGACTCCACAGCTTCGCCACCACCGGTGGTGAAGAAGACCTTGTTCATCTGGCCGGGAGCGTAGGACGCGAGGCGCTCCGACAGCTCGATCGCGGCGGGGTGGCCGTAGGACCAGATCGGCATGAAGTCGAGCTGCTTCATCTGCTTGGCGGCGGCCTGCACGATGCGGTCGCGGCCGTGGCCGGCGTTGACCACGAACAGGCCGGCGAGGCCGTCGATGTACTGCTTGCCGGCAGCGTCGTAGATGTGGTGTCCCTCGGCGCGGGTGATGACGGGGATGCCGTCGTTCAGCACCTTGCGGTTGGTGAAGTGCGGCCACATGTGGCGCTTGGCCGAAGCCTGAAGAGCGGCGGTGTCGACCGCTGCCGTCGGATCAAAAGACATGGTTATCGTGTTCCCCAGTCGTATTTCTGTTTCTTGAGTTGGAGGTAGACGAAGGTCTCGGTTGAGGCGACCCCGTCGAGCGTTCTGATCTTTTGGTTCAGGAACTCGATGAGGCCATCGTCATCCTCGCACACGACCTCCGCCATCAGGTCGAAAGATCCCGCACTGAGGATCAGGTACGAGACCTCCGGCAAGTCGGCGAGGTGGTCGGCGACGACCCTGGTGTCGCCGGAGACGCGAATGCCGATCATGGCGAGCCGGCTGAAGCCGATCCGCATCGGGTCGGTCACGGCAACGATCTGCATGACCCCGGCATCGGTGAGCTTCTGCACCCGCTGGCGGACGGCGGCCTCGCTGAGACCGACCGCCTTGCCGATCTCGGCGTACGAGCGGCGACCATCGATCTGAAGCTGTTCGATGATCGCCTTCGACGTCGCGTCGAGGGCGAGTGAAGTTCGCTTGCTGCTCACGGTTTCGATCTTGGCACTCCGCGGGCGGAAACGCAAAGGAATTCGAAGCGAGTTCGGGAAAATGCTGGGGATTCCGCAGGTCCGTTCCGCGTGTCGGGGAGCGACGCGCAGGATGCGCGGGGCGCCGGAAGGCACGCCGGAGCCGGACACCGTGTTCGGAATCCGACCAGGATCGGACGCTGGATTCGAAGATCCGTAACGTTCACGTGAAGATTCGTCGAACCCGCGCCCGGGCTGCTGGTTCGCGCACCGGCTCTGTGGAATAGTTCGGAACGACCGACCCGGCGATGAGGCTTCAGGATCGTCGCACGGGGGACCGTCATGCATCGAGTCAAAGGAGACCCGAGATGAACAGAGTGCCCGAGGACCCCGTAGTCCGAGACCTCGTCGCCATGGTGCGCGGCGCCCAGATGAACCGTCGCGGACTCCTGCGGGTCGGCGCTGCCGGAGCGGCCGGTGTCGGAGCGCTCGCGCTCAGCGCCTGCGCGGGAGGCGCACCGAAGGTCGATCAGGGGACCGGCAAGGCCGGCTCGATCGTGTGGGGCAACTGGACCTACTACCTCGACTACGACTCGAAGACCCAGACCTTCCCGACGCTCGACGCGTTCATGAAGCAGACGAACATCAAGGTCGAGTACCTCGAGGACATCGACGACAACAACACCTTCTACGGCAAGATCAAGGATCAGCTGAAGCTCGGCCAGGACACCGGCTACGACGTGATCACCCTGACCGACTGGATGGACGCCCGCCTCATCGAGGCGAAGCAGATCCAGGAGTTCGACTACGCGAACCTCGCCAACGTCACGGCGAATCTCATCGACTCGCAGAAGAACGCGCTCGACGTCGATCCCGGCCGCCGCTTCACGATCCCGTGGCAGCTTCCCGCCTCGGGCTTCGTCTGGAACAAGAAGCTGGTGCCCCAGGGCGTGCGCACGCTCGAGGACTTCATGCGCCCCGAGCTCAAGGGCAAGGTGGGCGTGCTGACCGAGATGCGCGACACCATGGGCATCATCATGCAGGCGCAGGGGGTCGACGTCGCGCAGAAGACCTGGGGCGACGCCGAGTTCGACCGGGCGCTGCAGTGGCTCGACGACGGGCTGAAGAGCGGCCAGATCTCGAAGGTCAAGGGCAACTCCTATACCCAGGACCTTGAGAAGGAGGACACCCTCGCAGCGATCGCCTGGACGGGCGACATCGTCATGCTGAACGCCGAGCAGGGCGACAAGTGGACCCTCGAGGTGCCCGAGTCCGGTGGCATGATCACGGCGGACTCGCTCACGGTGCCGAACGGCACCTCGGCGAAGAACAAGAAGCTCGTCGAGCAGCTGATCGACTACTACTACCAGCCGGAGATCGCGGCGCAGGTGGTGGCCTACACCTCGTTCGTGCCGCCCGTGAAGGGCGCCAAGGAGGCGATGGCGAAGATCGACCCGAAGCAGGTCGACAATCCGTTGATCTTCCCGGACGCGGAGATGGACAAGCGGTTGCACAACTTCCGCACCCTGACTCCGCAGGAGGACAAGAAGTACACGGCCGCATTCAACAAGGTACTGGGACTGTAAACACGCATATGAACGACGCACACTCCTTCGCAGAGGCCGGAGCCGACCTCACCCTCACCGGGATCCAGAAGCGATTCCCGGGATTCACCGCCATCGAGCACCTCGACCTCGAGATCCCCGCGGGATCCTTCTTCGCGCTGCTCGGCCCCTCGGGCTGCGGCAAGACCACGACCCTGCGGCTCGTCGCGGGCCTCGAGGATCCGACCGCCGGTCGGATCCTGATCGGCGGCCGCGACGTCACCGCGCTGAAGCCGCACAAGCGACCGGTCAACACCGTGTTCCAGTCCTACGCGCTGTTCCCGCACATGACGATCCTGGAGAACGTCGCCTTCGGGCTCCGCCGCCGCAGGGTGGGGGATCCGGTGGGCAAGGCCAAGGAGGCGCTGGAGCTCGTCGAGCTGGCGCACATCTCCGATCGCAAGCCCGCCCAGCTCTCGGGCGGCCAGCAGCAGCGCGTCGCGCTCGCCCGCGCCGTCGTGAACCGGCCCGCGCTGCTGCTGCTCGACGAGCCGCTCGGCGCGCTCGACCTCAAGCTGCGCCGTCAGATGCAGCAGGAGCTCAAGCAGATCCAGCAGGAGGTCGGCCTGACCTTCCTCCACGTGACCCACGACCAGGAGGAGGCCATGACCATGGCCGACACGGTCGCGGTCATGAACAAGGGCCGCATCGAGCAGATGGGCGCCCCCGAGGAACTCTACGAGCTGCCGCGAACCGTGTTCGTCGCGAACTTCCTCGGGCAGTCCAACCTGTTCGAGGTGCAGGTCGTCGGCGGCACCGATCGGGTCGTGCAGACGACGCTGAACGGCGGCCGCATCACCGTGCTGCGCGAGCGGACCGAGCGCGACGGCGGCACGATCACCGTCGGCGTCCGGCCCGAGAAGCTGCGGCTCCACCGCGAGCAGCCCGTCGACGACCCCGCGATCAACGTGATCGGTCCCGGCCGCATCACCGACGTCTCGTTCATCGGCGTCAGCACGCAGTACACGGTGGAGGCGCCCGAGTTCGGCTCGGTGCAGGTGTTCGCGCAGAACGTGGAGGCCGGCCCCGGCGCCCGGCTCGGCGACGAGGTCTGGCTGAGCTGGCACGCCGAGCACACCTTCGGGCTCGCCGACGATCCGACCGGCACCGGTTCGCTCGCCTCCGATCTCTCGACCCGGGCCATGGCGGCCCAGGCGAAGCAGAACTGAGAGGCGAACCGATGGCATTCACCGCATTCTCGACGGGCACGGCGACCGTCGAGCAGGTGCCGAGGAAGCGATCCTGGACCGCGCTGCTGCTGCTCGCGCCCGGCATCGCCTACATGCTCCTGTTCTTCCTCGCGCCCTTCATCCAGCTCGTCATCACTTCCCTCCAGGCCCCCGCGGCCTCGGGCGGCATCGGCGAGTACATCGCGGCGTGGCAGTTCGGCAACTACGCCGACGCCATCGTGCAGTACTGGCCGCACATCCTCCGATCCTTCGTCTACGCGCTCACCGCGACGGTGATCGGGCTCATCATCTGCTATCCGCTGGCTTATCTGATCGGCGTCACGCTGCGCCCGCGGCCCATGCTGCAGGGCATCGCGCTGATCCTCGTGGTCGCGCCGTTCTTCATCAGCTTCCTGCTGCGCACGCTCGCGTGGAAGCAGATCCTGCCCGGCGAGTGGATCGGCACCGACTTCTCGGTCATCTTCGGTCTCGTCTACAACTTCATCCCGTTCATGACCCTGCCGATGTTCGCTTCGCTGCAGCAGCTCGACCTGCGGCTCGTCGAGGCCGGGCAGGATCTCTACGCCTCGCCGGTCACGACGTTCCGCAGGGTCACGCTGCCGCTCTCGCTGCCCGGTGTCGTCTCGGGCACGCTGCTCAGCTTCATCCCGATGGCGGGCGACTACGTGAGCGCGTCGACCGAGTTCCTTGGGTCGACGAAGACCGCGATGATCGGTAACGCGATCGAGTCGAACTTCCTCCGCACGCAGGACTACCCGATGGCGGCGACGCTCTCGATCATCCTGATGGCCGTGA
The DNA here is from genome assembly GCF_039530105.1 of Leucobacter iarius. Classification (NCBI taxonomy): domain Bacteria; kingdom Bacillati; phylum Actinomycetota; class Actinomycetes; order Micrococcales; family Microbacteriaceae; genus Leucobacter; species Leucobacter iarius. The sequence goes on from NZ_BAAAOB010000001.1 coordinate 1,730,403, forward strand.
TCCTCGTGATCGTGGCGACCTACGTGCGCAAGAGCGGGGCGGAGGATCTGCTGTGAACAAGTTCAGCCTGGGCAAGGCCTTCGTGCCGGTCGTGGGGTCGATCGTCCTGATCTACCTGCTGCTGCCGATCTTCTACGTGATCGTGTTCTCGTTCAACGACGCCGGTCGCAACAACATCACCTGGCGCGGCTTCACGACCGACAACTGGTCCAACCCCTGCGGCGCCCCCGACGTCTGCGAGGCGTTCAGCAACAGCATCCTGGTCGGCGTCGTCGCGACGATCGTCGCGACCGTGCTCGGCAGCGCGATCGCGATTGCGCTCGTGCGGTACCGCTTCAAGTTCCGCTCGACCATCAGCCTGATGCTGTTCACCCCGATGGCGACGCCGGAGGTCGTGCTCGGCGCGGGCCTCGCGGCGCAGTTCCTGCTGGCAGGCGTCGAGAAGGGGATCGGCACCATCATCCTGGCGCACACGATGTTCTGCATCTCGTACGTCGTGGTGGCGGTGAAGGCCCGCGTCGCGAGCCTCGATCCCTCGATCGAGGAGGCCGGACGGGATCTCTACGGTTCGCCCGGGCAGGTGTTCTGGCGGATCACGCTGCCGATGCTCATGCCGGGCATCATCGGTGCGGCCCTGCTCAGCTTCGCGCTGTCGTTCGACGACTTCATCATCACGAACTTCAACTCGGGCACCGCGAACACCTTCCCGAAGTTCATCTACACCTCGGCGCTGCGCGGCGTGCCGGCGCAGGCGAACGTGCTGGCGTCGATCGTGTTCCTCGGCGCGCTCGCGCTCGTGATCATCGTGCAGATGGTCGGAATCAATCGACGGAAACGGCTCGCGAGCCGGTAGAAGCTGCGGCTGCGAGGCCGCCCGGGCTCCGGATCCCCGAAGGGGGTTCGGAGCCCGCCGCCGCTCCCAGGAAACGGTCGGGGGGACCGCCCCGGAGGGTGCATAATGAATCCTTGTTCAGGCGCGAAGACGCGCGTGCGACGATCCGGTTCGACCGGTTCGATCGCCCGAACACCCCGTTCTTAAAGGAGAGAACATGACGACCACCTCGACGGCTCCGAAACGAGCGACGCTCACCAGGAACCTCGGCCTCTGGGCCATCGTCGGTCTCGGCCTCGGCTACATGACCCCCACCGTGGTGTACGACACCTTCGGGATCGTCTCCCAGGAGACGAACAACCTGGTTCCGCTCGCGTACCTCGTCGCGCTCGTCGTGATGCTCTTCACCGCGATCAGCTACGGCAAGATCTCCGCCGCCATCCCGAGCGCGGGCTCCGCCTACACCTACGTGCGCGAGTCGATCCACCCGAACCTCGGCTTCATGGTCGGCTGGACCTCGCTGATCGACTACATCCTGCTGCCGATGGTCAACTGCCTCATCGTCCGCAGCTACATGGAGCAGCTGTTCCCGAGCATCTGGTCGGGCTGGTGGGTCATCGCCTACTGCATCGTGACCACGGGCATCATCTACATCACGATGCGCGGCACCTCGAACCTCAACATGATCCTGCTCGTGTTCGCGATCATCGTCATGGCCGTCTTCGTGTTCATGGTCTGGGTGCAGCTCGCGGGCGGCGCGGGCGCCGGCACGGTCGTCTCGATCACCCCGTTCGTGCACGACGGGGTCGACTTCGGCGCGATCCTCACGGGCGCGACGATCGTCTGCTTCTCGTTCATCGGTTTCGACGCGGTCACCATGTACGCGGAGGAGGCCAAGAGCCCCAAGATCATGCCGAAGGCGATCATGTACACGGTGCTGCTCGGCGGTGCGATCTTCCTCGTCGCCGCGTACTTCACCCAGCTGCGCTTCCCCGACTGGCACGACTTCAGCGACGACGCGCTCTCGAACAGCGCGCTGCCCCAGATCGGCATGGTCACGGGCGGCACCGTCTTCCAGGCCGTGCTCACGGCCGCGGGCTTCGCCGCCTCGGTCGCCTCGGGCCTCGCCTCGCACGCATCGGTCGCCCGCATGCTGCTCGTCATGGGCCGCAACAACGTGCTCCCGGGCAAGTTCTTCGGCTACATCAACCCGAAGACGCACACCCCGACGCTCAACATCCTGCTCGTCGGCGCGATCTGCCTGCTCGCGATGTCCTTCGACCTCGATCTCATCTCGGCGTTCATCAACTTCGGCGCGCTCATCGCGTTCACGTTCGTGAACATCTCGGTGATCGCCTGGTTCGCGATCCGCAAGGGGCTGCGCAAGACACCCGGCCAGATCTTCAAGTACATCGTGATGCCCGGCATCGGCACGGTGCTGACCGGCGTGCTGTGGTCGAAGCTGCACGAGGACGCCCTGATCGGCGGCCTGATCTGGACCGCCATCGGCTTCGTCTACCTGCTCTTCATCACGAAGTTCTTCCGCAAGCGGGTCGTCGGCTTCGACGAGAACCAGACCGTCACCGGCTTCAACAAGGTGCCGGAGGGCGCCGACGCCGACTGATCGGATCCGTCCGCCGGGCTCGGGGCCCGGGTCTCCTCGTGGGACCCGGGCCCCGAGCCCGTTCCGGCACCGCTAAACTGAGGGAATCATGCTCGATCTCGATTTCGCACCGCGCATCCGCGCCGTCCGGTCCACCTTCGCCGATATCGCCGCCGTGCTCGACGTGCCGAAGCTCGAGCGGGAGATCGCCGAGCTCGAGGAGCAGGCCGGCGCCCCCGACCTGTGGGACGATCCCGCGGCCGCGCAGAAGGTGACGAGCGGCCTCTCGCACCGCCAGGCGCGCCTCAAGCGCCTGCGGGGCGTCGAACAGCGTCTCGACGACCTCGACGTGCTCATCGAGCTCGCGCAGGAGATGGACGACGAGGACTCGGCGTCCGAGGCCGGCGACGAGCTGGCTTCGCTCGAGAAGGTCGTGCAGGAGCTCGAGGTCCAGACCATGCTCTCGGGGGAGTACGACGAGCGCGCCGCGGTCGTCACGATCCGCTCGGGCGCCGGCGGCGACGACGCGACCGACTTCGCCGAGATGCTCCTGCGCATGTACCTGCGCTGGGCCGAGCAGCACGACTACCCGACGAAGGTGCTCGACACCTCCTACGCCGAGGGTGCAGGCATCAAGTCGGCGACCTTCGAGATCGACGCGCCCTACGCGTTCGGCACCGTCTCGGTCGAGGCGGGCACGCACCGCCTCGCCCGCATCAGCCCCTTCGGATCCGCCGACAAACGCCAGACGAGCTTCGCCGGCGTCGAGGTGATCCCGCTGCTCGAGGAGGCGACCGAGGTCGACATCCCCGAGTCCGACATCCGCGTCGACGTGTTCCGCTCGAGCGGCCCCGGCGGGCAGTCGGTCAACACGACCGACTCGGCCGTGCGCATCACGCACATCCCCACGGGGATCGTCATCTCGATGCAGAACGAGAAGTCGCAGATCCAGAACCGCGCGGCCGCGATGCGCCTGCTGCAGACGCGCCTGCTGCTGCTGCAGAAGGAGCAGGAGGCCGCGAAGAAGAAGGAGCTGGCCGGATCCGTCACCGCGAGCTGGGGCGACCAGATCCGCTCCTACTTCCTCTACGGGCAGCAGCTCGTCAAGGATCTGCGCACGGGCCACGAGTCCTCGCAGCCCGACGCGGTGTTCAACGGCGACCTCGACGGCTTCATCGCCGCTGGGATCCGCTGGCGCTCGCTCTCGAAGAACGACTGACCGAGCCGCGCGAAAGCTGAGAGCTCCGGGTTCGCCCGCGCGTCGCCGTGGGCGGCCGCGCCCGTCCGCGTAGTGTCGTCTGCGTCATGATCCTCTTCGAGAACGTCACCAAGAAGTACCGGGGTGCGCAACGTCCGGCGCTCGACGGCATCGACCTCCGGGTCGATCGCGGCGAGTTCGTCTTCATCGTCGGCGCATCAGGTTCCGGTAAGTCGAGCTGCCTGCAGCTCATCCTGCGCGAGGAGCAGCCCACCGGTGGCACGGTGCACGTCCTCGGGCACGATCTGAGCAAGATCTCCTCCCGCAAGGTCCCCTACTTCCGCCGCAACCTCGGCATGGTGTTCCAGGACTTCCGCCTGCTCACCAACAAGACCGTGTACGACAACGTCGCGTTCTCGCTGCAGGTCATCGGCAAGTCCCGCGGCTTCATCCAGGAGGCCGTGCCCGACACGCTCGAGATGGTGGGCCTGGAGGGCAAGGGCAAGCGGTACCCGCACGAGCTCTCGGGCGGTGAGCAGCAGCGCGTCGCCATCGCGCGCGCCATCGTCAACAAGCCGGCGATCCTGCTGGCCGACGAGCCCACGGGCAACCTGGACCCCGCGACCAGCCTCGGCATCATGCAGCTGCTGCGCGCGATCAACGCGGCCGGCACGACCGTGGTCATGGCCACGCACGAGGCGGCGTTCGTCGACATCATGCAGCAGCGCGTGGTCGAGCTCTCGCAGGGCGTCGTCGTGCGCGACGAGCAGAGCGGCGGCTACGGCGAGACGGCCTCGATCCCCGTGATGGACCTCACCGAGCAGGGCGCCCGCGTGCTGCGCACCACCGAAGCGGTCGTGCGGGCGGCGCTCGCGCCCGAGACCGGCGTGGTCGAGACTCCGAGCGCGGCGGCCGAGCCCGCGCCGCAGCAGGCCCCGGCCGCAGAAACGCAGGCATCGGCGCCGGTCGTCGCGGCCCCCGTGGCACCCGCCCCGGTCGTGCCCGCCGCGGCCGCCGTCGCGCCGCCCGAGGACGAGGATCCGCTCGACCTGACGGTCCGCGCCGACGGCACGAATGCGGCCCAGGCGCGTCGGGTTCCCGGCTTCCTCGCGCCGAACGAGATCGATCCCGTCGAGCTGGCGGCCAAGGGCGGACTCGCCGAGCGCCTCGGCCTCTCGGGGTCCCAGGACGACGACCAGACGGATGTGGGGCCGGTTCGATGAGAGTTTCGCTCGTGCTCGGCGAGGTCTGGAACGGCCTCCGTCGCAACATGTCCGTGGTCATCTCGGTGATCCTCGTGACCTTCGTCTCGCTCACCTTCGTGGGTACGGCGATCCTCATGCAGCTGCAGGTGCAGCAGATGAAGACCTACTGGTACGACCGCGCGCAGGTCGCGATCTACCTGTGCACCAAGTACGACCAGAGCGCCACCTGCTCGGGGGCCGACGCCTCAGCGGACCAGGTGGCCGCGGTCAAGCAGGCGCTCGAGTCCGACACGCTGAAGCCCTACATCGCGGACTCCTTCTACGTCGACCACGAGCAGGCGTACACGGAGTTCAAGAAGCAGTTCAAGGGCAACCCGATCGTCGACATCACGAAGCCCGACCAGCTGAACCAGACCTACTGGGTGAAGCTCAAGGATCCGTCGCGCTCCGCGATCATCCAGGAGACCTTCTCGGGGATCCCGGGAGTGCAGTCGGTCTCCGACCAGCGCAGCCTGCTCGACCGGATCTTCCTGATCCTGGGCGTCGCCAGCTACACGGCCATCGCCATCGCGGGCCTGATGCTCATCGCGGCCATGCTGCTCATCTCCACCACGATCCGCCTGTCGGCGTTCTCGAGACGCCGGGAGATCGGCATCATGCGATTGGTGGGCGCATCCAATAGGTTCATCCAGACGCCGTTCGTGCTCGAGGGCGTCATATCGGCGGTGATCGGGGCCGTGCTGGCCGGCATCGCGTCGGTCGCGATCGTCAAGTTCTTCGTCGAGGGCTTCCTCGTGACGAACGTGCCGTTCACGAGCTACATCACCGTGCAGCAATCGCTCGTCGTGCCGCCGATCCTGCTCGCGCTCGGCATCGTGCTCAGCGCGATCGCCGCGAAGATCGCGATCACGAGGTACCTGCGGGTCTGACCCGATCCTGCGCGGCGGGCCCCGCGCCTGCGCGCCTGCGCCCTCGCGAACCCCGCCGAGTGGCGGCAGAACGCCCGTATCCCCTCCGGATACGGGCGTTCTGCCGCCACTCGATGCTTTTCTCCTCCGCGCGGACGCGAGCTGTGGCAGACTGAGCAGGTCGGCCGACGCAGGCCGACATTTCGCTCACACTACGGATCGTCCGGCACGTGCCTGCCGGTGGAACGAAAGGAAACCTCGATGGCGAGCGTCGTCTACGACAACATCACCCTGCAGTACCCGGGAACCGACCGACCGGCGGTATCCGAGCTCAACCTCCACATCGAGGACGGCGAGTTCCTCGTCCTCGTCGGCCCCTCCGGCTGCGGCAAGTCCACCGCGCTGCGCATGCTGGCCGGCCTCGAAGAGGTCACCGGCGGCCGAATCATGATCGGCGGCGAAGACATGACCCATGTCTCGCCCAAGGATCGCGACATCGCGATGGTCTTCCAGAACTACGCGCTGTACCCGCACATGACCGTCGCCGAGAACATGGGCTTCGCGCTCAAGATCGCCGGCGTCGACAAGGCCGAGCGCCAGCGCCGCGTCGAAGAGGTCGCCGAGCAGCTCGACCTCACCGAGTACCTCGCCCGCAAGCCGAAGGCCCTCTCCGGCGGCCAGCGCCAGCGCGTCGCCATGGGCCGCGCCATCGTTCGCGAGCCGCGCGTCTTCCTCATGGACGAGCCGCTCTCGAACCTCGACGCCAAGCTGCGCGTGCAGACCCGCACCCGCATCGCCTCCCTGCAGCGCGAACTCGGCGTCACGACCGTCTACGTCACCCACGACCAGACCGAGGCGCTCACCATGGGCGATCGCATCGCCGTGATGAAGCTCGGCGTGCTCCAGCAGGTCGGCACCCCGCGCGAACTGCTCGACCGTCCCCGCAACACCTTCGTCGCCGGCTTCATCGGCAGCCCGGCCATGAACCTCTTCACCGCAGAGGTGACCGCGGCCGGCCTCGTGCTCGGATCCGCGACGATCCCGCTCGCCCCCGAGGTCGCCGCGGCGATCACCGGCGGCACGGTCACCGTCGGCATCCGTCCCGAGGACCTCTCGCAGGGCGAACCCGGCGCCGCGGGTCTCGAGATCGGCGTGCACCTCGTCGAGGAGCTCGGCGCCGACGGCTACCTCTACGGCCGCAGCGAGATCGCCGGCGCACCGACCGACCTGGTCGTGCGCGTCGACGGCCGTGCGCACGCCAACGCGGGGGAGCGCGTCACCGCGGTGCCCGACGTGGCCCGCGTGCACCTCTTCGACGTGGCGACCGGCGAGCGCATCGGCACCCCCGAGTCGCGCGAAGCCTGACCCGACCGCAGCGACGAACGCCCCCGACCGCAGCGCGGCCGGGGGCGTTCGCGCGTTCGCGCTCCGGGGAATCCCCGCGAATCGCGAGAATCGTCGCCCGCGGGCGAGACGGCGGGGGACGCCGCACGCTAGGCTGGAGGTTCGGTCCGCACACGGAAACGCTCGAAGAAGGGGGAGTGCCATGCCGAAGGAAACCGGCGAGAAGCTGATCGCGTCGAACAAGAAGGCTCGGCACGAGTACCTCATCATCGACACGTACGAAGCGGGCATGGTGCTCACCGGCAGCGAGGTCAAGTCGCTGCGCATGGGGCGCGCGTCGCTCGTCGACGGCTACGTGTTCATCGAGCACGGCGAGGCCTGGCTCGACGCCGCCTACATCCCCGAGTACCTCAACGGCTCGTGGACCAACCACGCTCCGCGCCGCAAGCGCAAGCTGCTGCTGCACCGTCAGCAGATCGACAAGCTCTACCAGAAGACGCGCGAGGGCGGCATGACCATCGTGCCCCTGCGCCTCTACTTCCTCGACGGCCGCGCCAAGGTCGAGATCGCGCTCGCCAAGGGCAAGCGCGAGTACGACAAGCGGCAGACGCTGCGCGAGCGCCAGGATCGCCGCGAGGCGGATCGCGCGATCTCCGCGCGCAAGCACCTCGGCGAGTAGGGGTTCTCCGCGATCGATGGGTCGTGATCGACCCGTTTGGGGACGCGTGTCGGTCCATCCGCGATCAGCGGCCGGCGGCGAGCAACTCCGTTCGCGCGCCGATCCATCCGCGGCCGGCGCTTCGCGCTGGCCGCTCCCGCCAAGCCCACCAGGCTTGCGAACGGAGTTGCGCGCCGCCTCCCGCCGATCGCTCCCGTTGAGGGCTGGTTCACCTTTGCGTGTGCGCTCAGCCGGATTTGAACGCTCCGCCGGAGAAAACTGTCAGAACTTATCCGGCAGAGCGTTCAAAACCGGCTGAGCGAACGTGCGATCGGGTCGGGGGCACAGGGAGAGTCACCCGTGCCCCGAAAGGACTATTTGCGCGACCTCTCCTCCGTCTGCGCGGCTCAGACGGAGGAGCGCCGGAGCAGCCGGGCGAGCTCGACCGCGCCCCACACGGTCAGCATGAGCAGCCCCGTGAGCATGAGCGCCAGGCCGAGTGTGAACGACATCAGTTCTGCTGGGAACAGGTCCAGGGTGCCGCCGCCGTTGTCCCGGACGGTCGATATCTGCGCCGACGCGATCATCCAGCCGACGATCGCGAGCACGACGGAGACGCCGACGAAGGCGACTCGTGCGACGACGGGCGCCGAGACGGTCCGCACCATCTCCGGCTGGGTATCCGTCGTTCCGCCTGCGTGATCAGTCATGTGCTGCTCCGTCTCGAGTTCGCGTCCAGCGAGTTACCCGTAGGCGGATACTTCGCTGAATCCCTGCTCCGACCCTACCCGATCTGCCGCGCTTCTCGACCGGCCCGGACTCCGGACCTCCGTGCGGGCCGGCCCGCGGGAATGAGTCCCGCACGAATGGATGCGGTGCCGACGATTGGACGCCTGACAGGCGCGAGATTCGGCGTCCAATCGTCGGTTCGGCGTCCAGAGGTCGGCTCCGCATCCAATCGTCGGCACCGCGTCCGCTGGTGGGGCCGCTGAGCGGCCGCGCCGAGTTATGCCGGATCGAGCGCGCGGCTGAGGTCGAGCAGGAGCGCGTTCTGCAGCGCATCGAGCTCGTCGGAGAGCGGCCCCGGCCAGCTCGACAGCTTCACGATCACCGAGTCCGTCTGCGGGTCGAGCCAGAGGTTCTGGCCGTGGATCCCGATCCCGCTCACGTTGCCGCGCTCGTTGCCGGTGCACCACCACTGGCGCGTGTAGCTGCCGTTCGGGAATTCCCCTGTGAACCCTTCGTAGGTCATGGCGTCGGTGGATCCGCCGGCGAGCACGCTGCGGGTCCACTCCTCGGGGACGACGCGTCCGCCGGGGGCGGTGCCGCCGTCGAGGATCACGCGTCCGACGCGGGCGAGGTCGCGCGCCGTGCACGAGATCGCGGCGTTCGCGAAGCCGAAGCCGGTGGAGTCGACCGTGATGGTGGCGTCGCGGTCGGCGTCGAGCTTCGACCAGAGGTGCTCGGAGAGCGCGTCGGAGTAGCGCGAGCCGGTGACGCGCTCGACGATCCAGGCGAGCACGTCGGTGTTCGCCGAGCAGTATTGGAACTCGCCGACGGATCCGCTGCCGCGCAGGGTGGTGAGGAACGCGTAGTCGTCCGCGGGGTCCCCGGGCTTCGCGGGGCGCCAGCCGGCGGCGCGGTCGTGCGTCTGCACCTCCGAGTCGGGGTCGACGTAGTTCTCGCTGTAGTCGATCGCGATCTCCATGTCGAGCGCGCGCTGCACGGTGGGGCCGTCGTAGACGGATCCGGCGAGCTCGGGGATGTAGTCGGTGATCGCCGCCGCGGGATCGATCCGCCCGGCGCCGATGAGGGCGCCGACGACGGTGCTGCAGAGCGACTTGGACACGCTCATGAGGAGGTGGCGCTGGTCGGGTGCGAACCCGGGCCGGTAGTACTCGGCGACGACGTCGGTGCCGCGGAGCACGAGGAGCGCATCGGTGTAGGTGCGTTCGAGACGATCCTCGAGCGCGTCGACGCGGCTCGCAACGGCGTCGAGACGCACGGTGGCCTCGGCCGGTGCGGCGGGCCGGCGACGCGAGACGGTCGCGACGGGGAGCATCTCGGCGAGGTTCGCGAACGCCCAGCGATTGTGGGGCGCCTCCTGCCAGGTCTCGAGGGTCGGCTGACCGGCGGGTGCGCCCGGGTAGCGGGCGGGGTGGGGGCCGGTGTCGGCGCTCATGCGGCGGCCTCCTTGCGGATCGCGGGGCGGGCGAGCAGCACGTAGAGCCCGGCGGAGACGAGGAGGCCGACCGGCACCGAGAGGTCGAGTCCGCCGACGGCATCGGCGAGGGGCCCCACCCAGATGTCGGTCGAGAGGAACATCGCGGTCGCGACTCCGCCGATGACGGCGGAGAGCAGTCCGGCGAGACCGAAGCCGTTCGCGAACCAGTAGGCGCCGCTCTTCGACTCCTCGAACAGCTCGAAGGCGTCGTAGCGGCGCTTGCGCAGGAGGATGTCGGTGACGTAGACCGCCATCGTCGGCACCGAGATGATGAGCAGGAACTGCAGCATCAGGTTGACGGCGGAGATGAGCGAGGTCGACATGGCGAGCACGATGGTGAAGACGGTGCCGAGGGCGCCGATGAGGATCGCCGACGGGATGCGCTTGATGGGAACGCCGATCGACTGGAAGACCATGCTCGAGGTGTAGGTGGTCATGCCGTTGAGCGCGATGGTGTTGACGACGACGCCGAGCACGAAGATGGGGCCGAGCCAGGCGGGGATCATGTCGAGCAGCGAGTATTCGATGCCGAGCTTGAGCGCGTCCTCGGTGACGGCGGTGCCGAGCAGGGCGCCGAAGCCGGTGAAGAGGAAGCAGGGGATGGCGCCGCCGAGCGCCGTCGCGGCGATGATGCTCGCGGGCTTCGTCTCGGCGGGGAGGTAGCGCGCCAGGTCGGCGCTGTTGGAGTACGAGAGCGGGGTGGATGCCAGGATCGCGAAGCCGACGCAGAGCGACACCCACAGATCGTGTCCGCCGAGGGGCTTCGGCTGGGTGAAGGCCCAGTCGATGTGGGGGAGGAGGAAGCCGGTGACGACGAGGAAGATCACGAGCAGGACGGTCGTGACGACGGTGTAGGCGCGCAGGATCAGCGCGTGGCCGTAGACGGCGACGAGCACGGTGATCGCCGAGACGACGACGGTCACGCCGATGATCGCGAGCGGCTGGTTGTCGAGGCCCATGCGGCGCAGCAGCTCCACGCCCATGAAGGTGGAGGCGACCCAGTTGAGTGCGAGGAACACGCCGGAGATGAACCAGCCGTAGAAGGCGATGACGATCCGGTTGCCGCGGATGCCGTAGATGGCGCGGGTGATGACCGAGCCGGAGGTGCCGGCGGCGGGGCCGCTGACCGCGACGATGCCGGGCAGGATCCAGAGCAGGCAGGAGGCGAGGATCACGAGGAGCGCTTGCCAGACCTCGAGACCGAGCACGAGGGTGAGCGTGGCGCCCATGGTGAAGTTGAGCACGCTGACGTTGGGCGCGGCCCAGACGGCGAACAGCTCGCGGGCTTTGCCGTGCCGTTCGGAGGGGGCGATGATCTCGATCCCTCGGGTCTCGGGCTGGCCAGCGGCGTCGACGAACGTGTCGTCTGGGGTGGGGGCGGACGGCTTCGTCACTCGGGTTCCTCTCGGCAGCAGCCCAGGGCAGCATCGCGTGGTCCAGAACGAGCGGCAGTGCTATTGGTCATGGGGCCAATGGGCTGTTGGTCACTATTCCAATATGATGACGGGCATGGTGTCAAGTGGAACGCGCGGACGCGTACGGAAGGAACCCGAGGAACGCCGGGCCGAGATCCTCTCCACCGCGGCCACGATCGCCCTCGAGGACGGGCTCGAGCGCATCACCCTGCGCGCCGTCGCCGAGCGCCTCGACGTGCGTCCGGGGCTGATCAGCCACTATTTCCCCGCCGCCGAGGACCTCGTGATCGCCGCTTTCGAGCTCGCCATCGCGGGGGAGCGGGACGAGATGTTCGCGGCATCGGGAACCGCGCTGGAGCGGATCGCCGGGATCGTGCACCGCATCGAGAGCCGCAGTGCCGACGACCTTGCCCGGCTCTGGCTCAACGCCCGGCACCTCTCGCGCTTCAGCGAGCCGCTGACCCGGGCGGTCGAGGCGCAGGAGGCGCACGACCGCGACGAGCTCATCGCCCTGATCGACCAGGGGGTCGCCGAGGGGAGCTTCGTGGCACCGGATCCGCTGACCGCGTGCATTCGCATCTTCATGGCGATCGACGGCTTCGGCGGATACGTGAACGATCGCGGCCCGTTCGTGGGCGAGGCGTTCACCGGCTTCGTGAGCGACGTCGTCGCCTGGTCCCTGGGCTTCGAACGCGCGGAGCTCGACGCGGCGGTGGCGCGCCTGGCGTGACCGGAGCCCGCGGTGCTAGAATCGAGGTTCCGGTTCTGCCGGAGTTTGACAATTCCACAGCGCGTGATGTGCCGCCCCGGTGGTCGGAAGACCGCACACGGGGCCGATCGGTTTCGACACGTCGATTTGAGACCGTGAGAAGCGGGCCGAGGACGCGGAGTTATCTCGTAAACGCCCTTCGCAAACCATAGGTGCCAACGCTAAGCGCACCGACTTCGCTCTCGCTGCCTAAGCAGTAAGACCGAGTCCGTCAGGTCGGGTGGGCCTCCGCCCCGGTTTCCTGGCGTCATCTAGGGGGCTTGCTGATGCGTCGCGTCTCAGGGCGCATCGGGACTTTTTCTGAGACTGGGCCTGTCGTCCTAGCTGTTCGTGGCAAAGAACGGGGCCGAGTAGAACGCTTTCACGAACTACGCTCGTAGAAGGCACGGAATCGTCGAAGTGGACCGGGGTTCGATTCCCCGCGGCTCCACAGCGGCATCAGCATCACGCGCTCGGTGAATCGTCAGCGGGGGCCTCCATCAGGAGGCCCCCGCTTCGTTTTCCCCTGCCTGGGGCGGCCGGCCTCCGCGGCTCGGTCGAGCCGCGGCTCGCACAGAGACGGACCACCGTGAACGATCCCTTCGCTGAACTGCCGGCCCTGCCGATCGTGATTCCGCTCGGCGTGATCGTCTTCGTGCTGCTCTGCTGGCGGCTGCGCGCGACGGGGCGCTTCTCGATCCCGCGAGCCGCCGTCGCGGCAGCGCTGGCCGTCTACGCCGCCGGAATCGTCGCGAATACCGTGTTCCCGATCTTCCTCGACCCGCCCGCGCTCGCCGGCCCCTGGTGGTCGGGGGTCGTGCTGACGCCCTTCGCGGACTACGAGGTCGAGGACGCGCTCACGAACGTGATCGTGTTCCTGCCGCTCGGAATCCTGATCCCGCTCCTGATGCGGCGCCCCGGCTGGTGGAAGGTTCTCCTGGCGGTCGTGGGCACGAGCCTGGGGATCGAGCTGACGCAGCTCGCCGCGCAGGATCTCGCCGGCGGCGGTCACATCGCCGACATCAACGACCTGATCTTCAACACGATCGGCGGCCTCGTCGGCTCCGGCCTGCTCGTGCTCTTCGCCCGGATCCCGGGGTGCGATCGGATCGTGCACCGGTTCAGCTGGTCCGAGCGCGACGGTGCGGCGGCCGCGGGATCCGGTGACGTCCCCGCCGGCCTCAGCGGTTCGGGAGGATCCTGAAGGACTCGAGCAGGTCGCCCCGCGCGGTCGCGACGGCCGTGCTCTCGCCGGTGAACACCCGGCTCACCCATGCGAAGCGGAGTTCGGTCGTCTCACCCTCGGTCGTCGCCTCCAGCACGGTCATCTGCGCGCCCGCACCGATGGCGTCGCTCGCGGCCCAGCTGCGCACGCCCTCCGGTCCGCGGAGCACCCGGCCCCAGTCGTCGACGAATCCGTCCTCGGTGAACGCGGCGACGAACGCGTCGGTGTCGGCGGCGTTGAGCGCGTCGACGAAAGCCTGGAGGGGAGCGGGAACGGCGATGTCGGTCATGCCTGGATCGTACGCTCGACCGTCGCCCGAGCGCGAGCGGATCACGGGATGATCGCCGACGATTGACCTCCTCGCGGGGGTCGTGCGCCGCGGTGTCCGGCGTTCACCGCTGCGCTCACCGCTGCGCTCACCGCTGCGCTCACCGCTGCACGTCGCGGAACGCTCCGGGCGCGACACCGGCGCGGTGCTTGAAGTACTTCGAGAAGTTGGCGGGATCGTCGAAGCCGAGGCGGGCCGCGATCGCCGCGACCGATGCCTGTTCGTGCACCAGCAGGCGCTTCGCCTCGAGCACGACGCGGCGGTCGATGAGCTCCTTCGCGCTCAGGCCCGCGTGCGTCCGAGCGAGCCGGTTGAGCGTGCGCTCCGAGTATCCGAGGCGCCGGGCGTACCAGGCGGCCGTGCGATGCTCGGCGAAGCTGCGCTCGATCTCGTCGAAGAGCCAATGGAACGCCTCCGGCGGTTCCACCTCGACCGTCGACGCGTCCGACTCCGCGGTGCCGGCGAGCAGGAGCAGCGCCGCTGCCGCGGCGTGCGTCGCGGCGTGATCGCGGGCCTGCGCCCGGGGAGCCGGGTCGCCGGGTCCGGACGAGTCCGCGGTGATCGCGGCGAGGGCGTTCAGCGTACTGAGGAACGGTCCGCCCGATGCGGCGGCATCGGCCCAGTGGTTCCGCGCGAACGCTCCGAACGTGCGCAGCAGTGCGACGACGTCGGCCGGCAGCGCGTCGGGGCTGAAGATGACCGCGATGCCCTCCAGCCGGCGCACGTCGCCCCAGAGCTGGACCTGCCCGGCGTGCACCCAGAGCGCGTCGCCGGCGGCGATGTCGTAGCGCATGAAGTCGACCTCGTGCGTCGTGCTCCCGTGCTCGATCGCGAGCAGCATCTCGAAGTCGGGGCGCTGCGGGGCCGCGAACTCGGCGAGGCCGCCGCGCCGTCTGATCCGGTCGATCGTGGTGATCTCGATCGGGAGGCGCGCGCTCCCGGCCGGGTTGTAGCGCACCCGTCTCACCGGGGGTGTCTGATTTTCACCATGAGCTGTCCGTGCTGAACCGTGATCTTCGCGCTCCATGAGCATAGTTTTACCTCATGGCCACGGAATCACCGAGTGACTCGCGGCCGACCACCGCTCGCACACCGATCCACGGAGAGAAGACATGACCGAGCTCACCATCACCGTCCTGGACGCACCGGCGTCCTCACTGCACAAGACGAGCGTGCTCGTCACCGGCGAGACCGAGTCGGTGCTCGTCGACGCCGGCTTCACCCGCGCCGACGGGCACCGGATCGCCGCCGCGATCCTCGATGCCGGCAAGACCCTGACCACCGTGCTCGTGACCGGCGGCGATCCCGACTTCTACTTCGGCGCCGAGGTCATCGCGGACGCGTTCCCCGAGGCCCGATTCATCGCCCCGAGCGACGTGATCGAGCACATCCGCCACAGCTACGAGGGCAAGCTGCAGGCCTGGGCGCACCTCGGTGCGAACCTGCCGACCCGCCTCGTCGAGCTGACCGCGTTCGACGGCGGCGAGATCGCCGTCGACGACCGCAGCATCGAGCTGCGCAGCGCCGGCGACGATCTCGGCGATCGCCGCTGGTTCGTGTTCGAAGCCGAGCAGCGCGCGCTCTTCGGCGGGATCCTGCTGTTCGAGGGCCTGCACGTCTGGACCGCCGACACCGCGACCCCCGAGGCGCGCGGCGCCTGGCTCCGCGCGCTCGACGGCTTCGACGCGCTCGATCCGGCGTTCGTCGTCGCGGGCCACCGCGTCACCGGCGCTCCGACCGATCGCACCGCGATCGCGCACACCCGCACCTACCTGCAGCGCTTCGAGGAGGTCATCGCCGCGTCCGTCGACGCCGCGACGGCGGAGCAGACGCTGCTCGCGGAGTACCCCGACGCCGGGCTCCAGATCGCCGCGTCGCTCGGTACCAAGGTCGCGAAGGGGGAGATGTCGTGGGGCTGAGCGAGTCGACCGAACCGGCGGACGTCGTCCGCAGGCAGTACCTCGCCTCGGCCGCGGGCGATCTCGCGGCCCTGCGCGCCACGCTCGCTCCCGACGTGGAGTGGACGGAGATGGCGGGCTTCCCGCTCGCCGGAACCTACCGCACGCCCGAGGGCGTCACCTCGAACGTGATGGAGGTGCTGGGCCGCGACTGGACGGGCTGGACCGCGCACGACGACTCCTACGTCGTCGAGGGCGAGAACGTCGTGGTGCTGGCGCGCTACACGGCCCGCAACAACGCGACCGGCAAGGACTTGAACGTGCGGGTCGTGCACCACTTCGTCGTGAGGGGCGGGCTCATCGTGCGCTTCGAGCAGTTCGTCGACACGGCGCTGGTGCGCGACGCGATGGCCTGAACCGAGCTGCGAGGCGCCTCGCGGCTACGCGACTCGGGCGAAGCGCGGACCGCGGTACCCGTCCCGATCCACCTGCTCGACGAACATCGCGACGGGGCGCACCCAGAAGCTGTAGTCGTCGTAGAGCTTGCGGTAGAAGACGAGCGGCTCCTCGGTCTCCGAGTGCCGGCCCGTGCCGACCACCTCGTACCGCCGGCCCTTGAAGTGCTGGTAGATGCCGGGCTCGACGTCGGGGGAAGCAGAAGCGGTCATGGTCGCAGCCTATCGGCTGCGACCATGACCGCTTCTGGACGTCCGGTGAGCCCGAACTCGAGACAGCCGAGGACCTATTTGAGGAGAAGTTTTGTCTCTTGTTCGTAGTTATTGGTGCCGCTGTCTACTACAACGAGGCTTGCCGGCGTGTTCTTCTCGAGCACACTGAAGGCGATATTCCAATCGTGGGTCTGGCCGGTGAGGAGCTTTGCGTTGCATTCCATATTCCCGGGAATTCGGTAGGTCTCAAAGACCTGAGTCATCTCAGACTGGTTGGAATCGAATCCTCTGACATAGAGGCCTGTGTCTCCGCAGGAGAGGTCTGCCGCTTTGGGTGACGAGTTGGTGAAGGTTGCTCTGATCAAGACAAGCTTGGTGCCTGGATCGGCGACGAGGGGTGCCCCGTCGACGGTTTCTATCTGGTCCATGACTTCGACAGAGTTGATCGTCAGTGAAGCGCTTGCGGAACGGAAGGGGCTCTTCAGCGGAACCTCATCAGCGGAAGCGTTTGAAGGTGCACCCTTGGTCGTGGAAGTCGGAGCCTGAGGCTGGGGCTGCTGGGTCGTCGGAGCTGATCCTTGTGCAGCGGGTTTGCTTGGCTTCTCGTCCGCAGCTGATCCCGAAGCTAGAGAAATGAGGGCCACCGAGAGAGCTATTGCGGACATGGCCAGCGCCGACAAGGAAATCCACAGGAGGGCTTGGCTGGGGCGCTGTTGCTGGGGTGTTGATGGGGTAGAAAGCTCGCTCATTGTGTCTCTTGAAGATAAGTTAAGGCTTGCCAATGTTGATTGAAGGTTACAGTATCTTTAACCTCATGCGGGCAAGCGAACTCGGGCAGTTTTGGCGACGCTGTCCCTCAAGGTCGCCGAATGCTACTTCGGGAACTCGGGGGCCTTCGCCTCGCACGTCACCGGCTTGCCGGGCTCGGAGGTCGCCGACGCGATCTCCTGCGTGCCGTCGAGCAGGATCCGGCAGGTCGCGCGCACGCCGGCCGGCGGCGTCGCGGTGACCCGGGTCGGCTTGCCGACGACGGCGATCGAGTCGGCCTTCCACTTCGCGGCGGCGGTCCCGGCGCCGGCGGCGGTCTCGACGGTGCCGACGCGCTTCATCGCCGCTTCCTCGAGGCGTCCGCTGGTGTCGAGGTACGCGACATCGGTGAGGGTCGCCGGTGCGCGCCCATCGGTGGTCACCTCGTAGTCCACCTGCCAGGCGTCCTGCGACGACTTGCCGATCGCATCGATGACGCTGCAGCCGGTCAGCGGGAGCAGGAGAGCGGCGGCACCGACGGTCAGGGCGAGCGGGCGGATTCGAGAGGCGGTGATCTTCATGCTTCCGATCCTCCCGGGGGCCTCCGGCGCGCCGCATCGGACCCAGGTCGGACGCGGCGGTACCGGAGTGCCGTCACTCGCTCTCGCGGTTCCCCTCCAGGATGCCGAGCATCCGCGTGAAGTCGTCCTGCTCCGAGCCGAGCGCGGCGAAGGTCGCGCGGTCGGCTGCTTCGACCGCGAGCACGGCCCGGTTGACGATCGCGAGACCCGCCGGCGTCGGAGCCACGGTCACCGCGCGACGATCCTGCGGGTGCGCTCCGCGGACGATCAGTCCGTTCCGCTCGAGCGCGCGCACCACCTGCGAGGTCATCATCGGGTCGGTGGAGGCGGCGTCGGCGAGTTCGCGCTGCGTCATCGGCTCCTCCGGGTCCGCGTGGGCGAGCGCCGCGAGCAGCACGAACTGCACGTGGGTGAGGTCGAACGGGGCGAGCGCGGAGCGGATCGAGCGCTGCCAGGCGTTGGTGACCCGCCAGAGCATGAGCCCGGGACTCCGGCGGGCATCCGAGTAGTCGGAGTCGAGGCGGCTCACGCGGTCATCGCCTCCCGCAGCGTGTCGAGGTCCTCGGGTTCGAGCGGCACCAGCCCGAGGCGGAGGCGGTAGCCCCAGTGCGGGTCGGCGGTGAGGCGCAGCGAGTCCCGTACCCGCTCCAGCGGCACGTGCGTCGTCGAGACGACGTCGAAGCGGCGGCGGAACGGCTGGAACGACCCCTCGTCGGCCTGCCAGATCTCGTCGTCCGGAAGCGTGCCGATCGCCGTGAAGCGGCGGTAGGCGACGCCGTCGCCGCGCGAGCGGGTCGGGGAGTAGTAGACGAGCGTGTCGCCGGCGTGCATGCGCGCGAGCGCCGTGCGATTGCCGTGGTTGATCTGCGCGATGCCGAGTTCGGCTCCGCGGGCCACGTGGTCCGCGGCGACGACGCCGAGCCAGCCGCGGCTCATGCGGCGTCCAGGTCGGCGAGGAGCCCGTCGATGCTGGTGCGCGCGGCGTTCGCGAAACCGCGCCCGATCGCGAGCTTCCAGAGCGGCGCGAGCGGTCCGTCGATTCGGATCTCTACCGACAGGGTCGACCCGTCGTCCGCGGGCTCGACGCGGTGATCGAAGGTGAGCGCCGCGCCCGGCATGCGGGAGACGTTGGTGAAGCGACGATCCTCGACGAGCTCGGTGATGGTGAATGCGGCCGCGGGGCCGCTGCTCGGCCGCATGCGTCCGGCGGCGCCGAGGCGGACATCGCCGGTGAACGTCACCTCGCGCACGTCGGGATCCCAGGCGGGCCAGGAGTTCGGGTCCGCCCATCGTGCGAACACGGATTCCTCGGGGTGGCGGGTTCGGGCGCTGTGGGAGCTGAGGATCGGCATGTCTTTAGTATGCGCGCTTATTATCTGGTGGGCAAGTCGCCTCGCCGCGAAGCGCTGCGCGATCGGGATCAGCGGAGGCCCATCGGCACCCCCTAAGCTGTGCGGCATGCGTGGGATCGATGCCGGCTCCGCCGCGACCGCGGGGTCGCGGCGGATGCGGCGCGCGATCCTCGCGTTCGCCGTCGTCGCCACCGTGCTCGCGGGCCTGCTGGGCATGCACGTGCTCGAGCTGCACGGCACTTCGGCCGCGGGGCACGACGCCGGAGCGACCATGACGACGCACTCTGAGGCGGGCGTGACGACGAACGCCGGGGCGGCCTCCGCGGACGGCGCTGCGAGCCCGAGCGAGATGGGCGGCATGGGCGGCATGGGCGATTCCGGCATGGCGATGGTGTGCGTGCTGGCGCTGCTGCTCGCCGCCCTGGCCGTGCACCTGCGGAGACGCTCGGTCCTGCGGGCCGCCGCGCGGCCCGCAGGGGGAGCGCGGCGTCGATCCCTCCGGTTGCTCCTTGCGCGGATCCCGGATCCGCCGACACCGCTCCTGCTCGGGATCAGTCGGACCTGAGCGGCATTCGATCCGGTGCGCGCCGAGTCGCGCGCCGGATCGGTCCTGCCGTATCCGATCGAACCCATTCAGCGGGCGCTCGTGCGCCCGCGCACTCAGGAGACCCCAGATGAATACCCGTGCACTCACCCTTCTCATCGCAGGCGCTGCGATCGCCGGATCCCTCGCGGTCGGCGGCTGCGCAGCGCAGTCGGCCGGAGAACCCTCGCCGAATCGCAGTGCCACCGCGACCCGTCCTGCCGATGTCAATGACGCGGACACCATGTTTGTGTCGATGATGATCGGCCACCATCAGCAGGCGATCGAGATGAGCGAGATCGTGCTCGCGAAGTCCGGCCTCGACCCGCGCGTCCGCGAACTCGCGAAGCGGATCAAAGCGGCCCAGGCGCCCGAGATCACCCAGCTGCAGGGCTGGTTGTCCGACTGGGGGATGGCCGGCGCCGACTCCTCGATGGGCGGCCATTCCATGGGCGGGATGCTCTCGACGGAGCAGCTCGACCGCCTGAAAGCGGCGGACGGGGCCACCGCGTCGCGGCTCTTCCTCGAGCAGATGATCGAGCACCACGAGGGCGCCGTCGAGATGGCGAAGCCGGAGGTCGCCGACGGTGCGAACGCCGAGGTGAAGCGGCTCGCGCAGTCCGTGATCAACGATCAGAGCAGCGAGATCGCGCAGATGCGCGAGCTGCTCGGTTCGCTGCAGTAGTGGAGTCGGTGCCGGGCGCGGGGAACCGCGCCCGGCACCGCTGCGCCGGTTCGCCGATGAACGAACGGTCGAGCCGGCCGCGCGCGGTCGGCTAGACCGCCGCCGGGGCTTCCAGGTCCTGCAGGGCTCGGACGAGCGGGGCGAGCTCGGGTCGTGCGTCCGCCTCGGCGAGCACCCGCTCGAGCGCCTCGTCGTGCACGGGGTGCGCGCGTTCGTAGAGCCGGCGGCCGGCGGGGGTGAGCTCGGTGTAGATGCCCCGGCGATCGTCGGCGCACAGGATCCGGGTGAGCAGGCCGCGATCCTCGAGGCGGGTCACCAGGCGCGTGGTGGCGCTCGGGCTGAGCGCAGCAGCGCGCGCCAGCTGCTGCATGCGCATGTGCCAGCCGTCCTGCCGGCTCAGGGCGTCGAGCACGGTGTACTCGACGACCGACAGTTCGACCGATGCGCTCAGCGTGCGCTCGAGCTCGGCCTCGATGAGGCCGTGCAGGGCGGCGAGCGTGCGCCAGCCGCGGGCGCGGATCTCGACGGCGTCGTCGGCGATGCCCATGGGTCCTCCAAAAGTCGTTGCTTGCGCTGGTTAATTGCGTGTGCAATGATTGTGTTCATCGACGCAACATCCCGCGTCTGCAACTACTTTATCAGGATCCTCCGCGAACCGCGAGGGATCCGGGGGAGCGCACGCATGCCACTCGGACTCATCGCCCTCGCCATCGGGGCGTTCGGCATCGGACTCACCGAGTTCGTGATCATGGGTCTGCTGCCCGACGTCGCCCGCGACTTCGGCGTCAGCGAGGCGACGGCCGGCTGGCTCATCTCGGGCTACGCCCTCAGCGTCGTCGTCGGCGCGCTCGGCATCACCGCCGCGACCACCCGGCTGCCGCGCAAGGCGGTGCTCATCGGGCTCGTCGTGCTCTTCATCATCGGCAACGCGCTCACCGCCGCGGCGCCCGACTACGGCGTCGCAATGCTGGGCCGCATCGTCGCCGCGCTCAACCACGGGGCGTTCTTCGGCATCGGATCCGTCGTCGCGGCCGAGCTCGTGGCCCCCGAGAAGAAGGCCGGGGCGATCGCGATCATGTTCACGGGTCTCACGGCCGCCAACGTGCTCGGGGTGCCGTTCGGGACGTTCCTGGGGCAGCAGTTCGGCTGGCGATCCACCTTCTGGGTGATCTCGGCGATCGGCATCGTCGCGCTCGCGGGCATCGCGGCGCTCGTCCCGGCGCCGAAGGACGCGGGGGAGCCGGTGCGTCTCCGCTCCGAGCTGCGGGCGTTCCGGTCGGCGCAGGTCTGGCTCTCGCTCGCCGTCACCGTGCTCGCCTACGGCGGCATGTTCGGCGCCTTCACCTACATCGCCTACACGCTGACGGACGTCGCCGGTTTCGCCAGCGCATCGGTGCCGTGGCTGCTCGTGCTGTTCGGCGCCGGGCTCGTGATCGGCAACTGGCTCGGCGGGCGCTTCGCCGACCGATCGATCGACGGCACGCTGCTCGGGTTCATCGCCGCGCTCGTCGTCGTGCTGGTGGCCTTCGGGCTGCTCGCCTTCTCCCAGCCCGCGACCATCGTCATCCTCTTCCTCATGGGCGGGTTCGGCTTCGGCACCGTCCCCGGGCTCCAGAGCCGCATCATGCACTACGCGGGCGGTGCGCCGACGCTGGCCTCCGGCGCGAACATCGGCGCGTTCAACGTGGGCAACGCCCTCGGCGCCTGGGCCGGCGGAGTCGGCATCGCCGCGGGGCTCGGCTACACCGCTCCCATCTGGATCGGAGCCGCGATCACGCTCGCAGCGCTCATCGTCATGGCGTTCGCGGTGTTCGCGGCGAAGCGCCCCCGCCGGGAACCCGCGGCCGCGAAACCGGAGCCGGAACAGCAGGCGCAGCCGGCGGCCCTGAGCGCCGCCGCCCGATGACGCGTCGGGCCGCCCCGCTCGACACCCCATTCCTCCAGTCCATCACTCGAATCCCGCAGGAGATCTCATGACCGCACCGACCGTCCCCACCATCACCCTCAACAACGGCATCGAGATGCCGCAGCTCGGCTTCGGCGTCTTCCAGGTGCCCGACGCCGAGACCACGGCGGCGGTCTCGGCCGCGCTGGAGGCCGGGTACCGGAGCATCGACACCGCGGCGATCTACGGCAACGAGGCGGGCGTCGGTCGCGCCATCGCCCAGTCGGGGATCCCGCGCGACGAGCTGTTCGTGACCTCGAAGCTCTGGATCGACTCGCTCGACTACGACTCCGCGATGCGCGGCTACGAAGCGTCGCTCGAGCGGCTCGGCCTCGAGACCCTCGATCTGTTCCTCATCCACTGGCCGGCTCCGGCGAGCGAGAGCTACCTCGACGCCTGGCGAGCGCTCACGCAGCTCGCAGCCGACGGTCGCGTCCGTGCCGTCGGCGTGTCGAACTTCCTGCCGGCGCACCTCGACCGGCTCGCCGAGGCGAGCGATCTGGTGCCCGCCGTGAACCAGGTCGAGCTGCACCCGGCCCTGCAGAACCGCGAGACGGCCGAGGCGAATCGACGCCTCGGGATCGCGACGGAGGCGTGGAGCCCGCTCGCACAGGGCGCGGTCCTCGGCGACGAGTCCGTGATCGCGATCGCGGAGCGCCACGGCAAGACCCCCGCTCAGGTGGTGCTGCGCTGGCACCTCCAGCAGGGGCGCATCGTGATCCCGAAGTCGGTCACCCCCGCGCGCATCGCCGCGAACCTCGACGTCTTCGATTTCGAGCTCGCCGAGGCCGAGCTGTCGGCGATCGACGGGCTCGATCGCGACGGCCGCACCGGTCCGCACCCGGCCGAGTTCAACGGCTGAGCGCGGGCGTGCCGGGGCCGCTGGATCCGCGAATCGCCGCGGATCCAGCGGTCGCTCAGCATCGGCTTCGCGCGGCTGTCCGTCTGGAGAATGAGCCCCGAGTCGTGCGTTTCGGGGCAAATCGGTACCTCGGGATGACGCGTAGTATCCCGGTATCAGGGATCATGGAATCATGCAGCTGAGATCGATGACCGTCGTCCGTGTGCTCGGGGCAACCGTCGCGGCGGCGCTGATCGCTCCCGCACTGACCGGTTGCGCCGTGCTGCGCGGCACGCTGGGCGAGCTCGACGCGCAGCTGCGGCGCGTGACCTACGAGGTCTCGGTCACGGGCAAGAGCGCGGGGGCCGGATCGCTCGGCGTCAGCAACCTCTCGTACCTCGATGCCCCCACGCGCGGGCGCGACACCAAGCACATCTCGAGCATCACCACTCGCAGCGGGCAGAACCGCATGGACTGGTCCGCCGACGCGCTCGTGCGCGCCGGGCGCACCGCCAGGGTCGCAGCCACACCCGTGCCCGGCGCCACGGCGAAGTGCCGGATCCTCGTCGACGGCGGTCGTGAGCTCGCCTCGAGCACGGCGGCCACCGGCAAGCCGGTGGTGTGCGAGGTCAAGCTGCCGAAGGACCTCCGGCGCTGATCCGCGCGCCGCGCAGCTCGGGCGGCATATGCCGGGCGAATGCGCGGCAGCGCATATCCTCGGGGCATGAGCAGTGAAGCCCATGCCGACGCCGGTACGAGACCGCAGCGCAGCGTCCCCGAGGGGCGCGATCTCACGCTGGATCTGACGCGAGTCGCCTGCGTCGTGCTGGTCGTGTTCGTGCACATCCTCTTCACGGGGGTCGGACGCGGTCCCGACGGATCCCTGGTCATCGAACGAACGGTCGAGGGCGAGGCTTGGTTCAACGCCGCCTCGTGGATCGCCGACATCATGCCGCTGTTCTTCGTCGTGGGCGGGTTCGCGGCGCGGGCGGGATGGAACTCGGCACAGCGCAGGGGCGAGACGGCGGACGGCTTCGTCCGGCTGCGTCTCGCCCGTCTCGCCCGGCCGGCGCTCGCCGTCTTCGTGTTCTTCGCGGCCGTGCTGGGCGCCGCCGCACTGCTCGACATCGACCCGCTGCTGGTCGACACCGTCGCCATCGGCGTCGGGTCCCCGCTCTGGTTCCTCGCCGCGTATCTGCTGGCGCAGGCGCTCGCGCCTCGCATGATCCGGCTGCACCACCGCTTCGGCTGGGGCGTCCCCGCGGCACTGCTCGCCGGTGCGGTCGCGACCGACGCGCTGCGGTTCCTCATCGCGGGGGAGCTGCTCGGCCTCCCGCACGTCGATCCTCAGGGCTTCGTGCTCGGCCAGGAGCTCTTCGGGTTGCCGAACGTGCTCTTCGTCTGGCTGTTCGCCCAGCAGATCGGCTTCTTCCTGTTCGACGGCTGGTTCGCCCGTCGGCGCGTCTGGCAGCTGCTCGGACTGGTCGCCGCCGGATACCTCGCGATCTGGGGGCTCGTCTCGCTCGGCGGGTACTCCTGGAACATGCTCGCGAACCAGTGGCCCCCGACCGTGCCGCTCGCGCTGCTCGCCGTGGTGCAGGCGGCGACGCTGACGCTGCTCAAGGCTCCGCTCACCGCGCTCATGCGCACGCGCGCGGCGCAGGGGGTCGTGCTGCTGATCGGCTCCCGGCTCATGACCGTCTACCTCTGGCACCTGCCGGTCATCATGATCCTCATCGGGATCCAGCTGGTGCTGCCGATCCCGATGCCGGTGCCCGGCAGCGCCGCCTGGTGGTGGACCCGGGTCCCGTTCCTGCTGCTGGTGCTCGCCACGGTCTGGGCGCTGTCGCTCTGGCTCGTGCGCTTCGAACGCACACCTCCGCTGGGTCGCCCGGCGTTCCCCGCGGCGACCCCGGTCGCGGTCGTGCTCTTCGTCCTGCCGGTGCTCGCGATCACGGCCTACGGGATCGACGCGGCGCTCGCGACGGTCGCACTGGTCGCAACGGTGCTCGCGCTCGGCCTCACGGGCGGTTTCGGAGCACCGCGAGGGGCGGAGGTCAGGGTCTAAGCGCGCGGGCAGCCCGGTCGGTGCTTCGTGCCCGTCGAACCCATCGTCGAGTGGCGTCAAACTCGCCGAATCAGTAGAGGAAGGGCGCGTTTGCCGCCACTCGACGTGCATCACTCCATGGTGATCCGGCTGAGTGCCCGGCCCGCAGAATCAATAACCTCAATGGAGAGCCGCGCCTAGGCGCGGAGGGCCGCGCGTCGGCCGCGGATGGCCGCGACGCCGCGGCCGATGCCGCGCCAGCCGACCAGCAGGACGCCGAGGGCGACGGTCGCGACGATCACGAACGCGAGCGCCGTGCCGTCGCCGGTGGCCCAGCGCACGAGCATGCCGAGGGCGACGGTGCCGATCCAGATCGGGACGCCGCTGCGGAGCGGGCGGAGCGGCGCACGCCAGGCGAGCGCCGCGATCCAGGCGATCGCGAGGCCGACGAGGAACGGCCAGGCGGTGATGAAGACGCCGGCGGGGCTCACGTCCTCGCCGTGGCTCGAGCGCCCGATGGCGGCGAAGAGGACGACGCAGCAGATGTCGGCGACGATTGCGGGAAACACGATGCGCGACGTCTGCTCGGAGCTCATATCTCGAAGCATATCGACTGCACGGGGCCGTTTCTGCGCGGCAGGCGTGCATAATAGAGAGGTGAACTGGCGGGGGGCGGTTCCGAGATATTGGACTCGGTCCATTTCCTGTCTCGGAGCGTCTTTGGCCCACCGTTCCATACGGAAGGACAGCGGGACTACACGTGCAAGATCAGCTCTGGCTCGACGATGAGGAGCGGGATCTCTGGCTCCGGCTGGTGAGCCTCACCATGCTGCTCCCGAGTGCTGTCGAGGCGCAGCTCAAGCGCGACGCGAGCGTCTCATTCTTTGACTACCACGTGCTCGCGATGCTGTCGGAGGCTCCGGACCGCACCCGGCTCATGAGCGACCTGGCCTTCCACACCAACGCATCGCTCTCGCGACTCTCGCACGTGGTCACCCGGCTCGAGAAGCAGGGCTGGGTGCGCCGCGAGGCCTACCCGAACGACGGGCGCGCCACCAACGTGGTGCTCACCGACCACGGCTACGCGCACCTCTCGGAGCACGCTCCCGGCCACGTGCGCGAGGTCCGGCGCCTGGTGTTCGCCTCGCTGGAGCGCGAGGACATCGCGACCCTCTCGGCCCAGCTCGGCCGGATCCTCGACGCGGTCGATCCCGACCGCCGTCAGATGCGGGGCTGACCCGGCTCAGCCGCGCTTCGCGGCGTCGATCGCGCCGCGCACCGCATCGTGCAGCGCGCCGTTCGTCGCGAGCGAGCTGCCGTTCCACGCGGACTCGGCGCCGTCGATGTCGGTGAAGCGGCCACCGGCCTCGCGCACGATCGGCACGAGCGCGGCCAGGTCGTAGGGTTTGACGTCGAACTCGGCGACGATGTCGACGAGGCCCTCGGCGAGCAGCATGTACGACCACATGTCGCCGTACGCGCGGTCGCGCCACACCGCCCGGCTCAGGGCGATCAACGGTTCGAGGTATCCGGCGAGATCCCACTGCTCGATGCTCTGGAAGCTGAGCGAGGCGTGCTCCAGCTCCGAGACACCCGAGACGCGCAGGCGACGCGGTTCCGCCTCGCCCTCCGCCTTCCAGGCGCCGCTGCCGGTCTCGGCCCACCAGCGCGTGCCGAACGCGGGTGCCGAGACGACGCCCACCCGCACCTCTCCGGCGACCTCGAGGCCGATCAGCGTCGCCCAGTTCGGGACGCCGCGCAGGAAGTTGGAGGTGCCGTCGATCGGGTCGAGGATCCATCGCCGCTCGCCGCGCTCGGCGCGACCCGATTCCTCGCCGAAGAAGCTGTCGTCCGGGCGCTCGGCCTCGATGCGCGCGCGCAGCGCATCTTCGACGGCGCGGTCGGCGTCGGTCACGAAGGTGCGGTCGGGCTTCGTCTCGATCGTCAGGTCGGCCGCGCGGAAGCGGGGGAGCGAGATCGAGTCCGCGAGCTCCGCGAGCTCCAGCGCGAAGGCGAGATCCTCGGACGGGGAGGGGGGCAGCTGGGACATCGACGGCTCCGATCGCGTGGGGCGGGAACGAAAAAGGCCCGGAACCGTGAGGTTCCGGGCCAATCCGTGCGCCCTCACGGGCTCGAACCGTGGACCCGCTGATTAAGAGTCAGCTGCTCTACCAACTGAGCTAAAGGCGCATGTCGCTTCTGCGAGGTTTTCCCTCGCTGGGCAACGGAGAAAACAATAACACGGTTCCCGGGGTCAGGTGAAATCGAGGTGGCTTCTGCGTGGATTCCGGGAGTGTTGCCGCGGAATCTCGCGGATCTCGTGGCGGGCTCGGGTGGGGCGACCACCCGAGCCCGCCACGGAACCTACGGCTGGACCGCGGTCGCGCGGCGCTTCGGGCGCACCAGGAAGCACGCGGCGACGACGGGGGCCAGCAGCGACGCCGCCATCACCGCGAGCCGGGCCAGGTCGGCCGTCTCGGGGTGGTCGAAGCTGAGCTCGGTGACGAGGAGCGAGACCGTGAATCCGATGCCGGCGAGCGCGGCGACGCCGATGAGCTCGCGCCAGCGGATCGCAGGATCGAGCTCGGCCCGCGTCCACTTGGTCAGGATCCACGTGGTCAGCGCGATGCCGAGCGGCTTGCCGACGACGAGGCCGACGATGATGCCGAGCGCGACGGGGCTGAACGGGAAGCCGCTCGTGCCGCTGATCGCCACGCCGGCCGCGAAGAAGGCGAAGACGGGCACCGCGAAGCCGCTGGAGAGCGGGCGGAAGCGGTGCTCGAAGGTCTCGGCGAGCGCGGTGCCGCCGCGTCCCTCGACCGGGATCGCGAAGGCGAGCGCGACGCCGGCGATGGTGGCGTGGATCCCGGACGCGTGCACGAGCGCCCAGACCACGATGCCGATGGGCAGCAGGATCAGCCACGGAGCCCAGCCGGAGGCTGCGAACTTCGCGGGGAAGCGGTGCGCGAGGAAGGCGAACGCGGCGAAGGGGATCACGGCGAGCCCGAGCATGAGGAAGTCGATGCCGCTCGAGTAGAAGACGGCGATGACCGAGATCGCGATGAGGTCGTCCACCACGGCGAGCGTGAGCAGGAACATGCGGAGCGCGGGCGGGACGCCCGGCGCGATGAGGCCGAGCACCGTGACCGCGAACGCGATGTCCGTGGCGGTGGGGATCGCCCAGCCGTGCATCTCGGGCGATCCGGCGGTGAACGCGACGAACAGCAGTGCGGGGACGACGGCTCCGCCGAACGCCGCGGTGACGGGCACGATCGCCGTGCGGAACCGGCTCAGCTCGCCCGCGACGAACTCGCGCTTCAGCTCGAGGCCGGTGAGGAAGAAGAAGATGGCGAGCAGGCCGTCTGCCGCCCAGGTGCCGAGCGAGAGGTTCAGGTGCAGCGCCTCGGGACCGATCTTGAAGTCGCGCAGCGCCTCGTATGCGGGGGAGAGCGGGCTGTTCGCCGCGGCGAAGCCGATCGCGGCCATGGCGATGAGCAGGATGCCGCCGACGAGTTCGGCGCGCAGGATGCGTGCGACGCGGGTGGTCTCGCGACGGCTGGTCAGCGAGAGGACGCGGCGCGGGCGCGAGCGGGTGCTCGGAGCGCCGGGGCTGTGGGTGTGGGGATCGTGGGACAACGGGTCTCCTGACGGTTCACGGACGAACGCGTCGACCAGACTTCCCGACTCACCAGCGTCCAGTCTACCGGAAGCCGCTCGGGATCAGACGTCGAGGTGCTTCTGGTCCTCGGCGAACTGCGCGTCCTCGTCCTGCTTCGCAACGCCCGCGATGGCGAGGGCGAGGCTCGCCGCCCAGACGCCCCAGACCACGAGGCGACGCCAGTCGGCGGGCATGGACTTGGTCTGCCGCACGACGCCGGTGATGCCGGCGGCAGCGCCGAGCACGCTGAGGCTGGTCAGGTACTTGCCGATGGACATCGGACCTCCCGGGTGCGACGGGCGGGCGCCGCCGTTCTGCGCTCCACCATACCGTCGTGCGGGGAATGAACGGGGCGGTATGCTGAGGGCGTTCCCACGACGGGGTCGTCGCGACTCCGTCGAACACTACGAAGCGCATATAAGGAGCCGAAGGTCATGGCACAGCAGCAGCCCGCCGCACTGTTCGAGGAGAGCTCGCAGGGAGCGGTGAGCGTCGTCACGGCGTTCGTGTTCGTGCTGTCGATCGTGCTCGCGTTCGGCGGCATCGTCCTCGCCAGCTTCGGTTTCACCGCGTTCGGCGACGAGCCGGGTCACCCGAGCATGTTCCTCTTCGCGTCCGGCCTCGCGCTCAGCGTCATCGGCTTCATCGTGCCGTTCACGCTGCTCCCCGCAACCGGCAAGTAAGGTCGTCCGTCGCCGCGAGCGCCGGACCGCAGATCGGAGGCAACCCGCATGTCTGAGATCGATATCAAGCCGCGCAGCCGTGCCGTCACCGACGGCATCGAGGCGACGGCTTCGCGCGGCATGCTCCGCGCGGTCGGCATGGGCGACGAGGACTGGGACAAACCCCAGATCGGGATCGCCAGCTCCTGGAACGAGATCACGCCCTGCAATCTGAGCCTCGACCGGCTCGCGCAGGGCGCGAAGGAGGGCGTGCACGGTGGCGGCGGATACCCGCTGCAGTTCGGCACGGTCTCCGTCTCGGACGGCATCTCGATGGGGCACGAGGGGATGCACTTCTCCCTCGTCTCGCGCGAGGTCATCGCCGACTCGGTCGAGACGGTGATGATGGCCGAGCGACTCGACGGATCCGTGCTGCTCGCGGGCTGCGACAAGTCGCTGCCGGGCATGCTCATGGCCGCCGCGCGCCTCGACCTCGCCTCGGTGTTCCTCTACGCGGGATCCATCGCGCCTGGCTGGGTCAAGCTCTCCGACGGAACGGAGAAGCAGGTCACGATCATCGATGCCTTCGAGGCCGTCGGCGCGTGCGTCGCCGGCACGCTCAGCGAAGAGGACCTCAAGCGCGTCGAGTGCGCCATCGCCCCGGGCGAGGGCGCGTGCGGCGGCATGTACACCGCGAACACCATGGCGTGCGTCGCCGAGGCGCTCGGCATGAGCCTGCCCGGTTCCGCCGCCCCGCCCAGCGCGGATCGCCGCCGCGACTACTACGCCCACCGGTCCGGCGAGGCCGTGGTGAACCTGCTGCGCAAGGGCATCACCTCGCGCGACATCCTCACCCGCGAGGCGTTCGAGAACGCGATCACTGTCGCGATGGTGCTCGGCGGCTCCACCAACGCGGTGCTCCACCTGCTGGCGATCGCCCGCGAGGCCGAGGTCGAGCTGACGCTCGACGACTTCACCCGGATCGGGCAGCGCACGCCGCACCTCGCCGACATGAAGCCGTTCGGCCAGTACGTGGCGCAGGACTTCGACCGGGTCGGCGGCATGCCGGTCATCATGAAGGCGCTGCTCGACGCGGGCCTGCTGCACGGCGACGCCCTCACGGTCACCGGCAAGACGGTGGCCGAGAACCTCGCCGAGCTCGATCCGGCTCCGCTCGACGGCGCGGTGGTGCGCACGCTCGACAACCCGCTGCACGCGAACGGCGGCCTCACGATCCTCTCGGGTTCGCTCGCTCCCGACGGCGCCGTCGTCAAGACCGCGGGCTTCGACCTCGACACCTTCGAGGGGCCCGCGCGCGTGTTCGAGCGCGAGCGCGCCGCGATGGACGCCCTCGAAGCGGGCCGCATCTCCGCCGGCGACATCGTCGTGATCCGCTACGAGGGCCCGAAGGGCGGTCCCGGCATGCGCGAGATGCTCGCGATCACCGCGGCCATCAAGGGCGCGGGACTCGGAAAAGATGTACTACTATTGACGGACGGACGATTCTCAGGCGGCACAACCGGCCTGTGCATCGGCCACATTGCACCTGAGGCATCGGACGGGGGTCCGATCGCCCTGGTTCGCGACGGTGACCTGATTCGGGTCGATATCGCCGCACGTACGCTCGATCTGCTGGTGGATCCCACCGAGCTTGCGGCCCGCCGAGAAAGCTGGGCCCCGCTTCCCCCGCGGTACACCCGCGGAGTCCTCGCGAAGTACGCGAAGCTCGTGCATTCGGCGTCCGAAGGCGCCATCACCGGCTGAATCGCTGTTCGCTCCCCAGGGAGCCGACGTTTCTCGAGCGGCCCGCGCGACCGCTCCCACCACTGTCAAGAGAAAGTGTGCAATGAACTCGGAATCGAGCTCTCAACCCACCCAGCATCCGAACGGCGCTCGCGGAGAGCGCATGACCGGCGCCCAGGCCATCGTCCGCAGCCTCGAGCTGCTCGGCGTCGAGGACGTCTTCGGTCTGCCCGGCGGCGCCGTGCTGCCGCTCTACGACGCGCTGATGGACGCCCCGAAGCTCCGTCACATCCTCGTCCGGCACGAGCAGGGCGCGGGTCACGCGGCCGAGGGCTACGCGGCGGCGAGCGGCAAGGTCGGCGTCTGCATCGCCACCTCGGGCCCCGGCGCCACCAACCTGGTGACCGCGATCGCCGACGCCTACATGGACTCCGTGCCGATGCTTGCGATCACGGGCCAGGTCTTCTCGACCCTCATGGGAACCGACGCGTTCCAGGAGGTCGACATCCACGGCATCACGCTGCCGATCACCAAGCACTCGTTCCTGGTGAAGCGCGCCGAAGAGATCCCGGCGGCCATCGCCGCGGCCTACCAGCTGGCCTCGACCGGTCGCCCGGGCCCGGTGCTCGTCGACATCACGAAGGACGCGCAGGAGGGCCTGTTCGACTTCGTGTGGGAGCCGCGGGTCGACCTGCCCGGCTACCGCCCCATCACCAAGGCCAACAGCAAGCAGATCCAGGCCGCGGCCGAGCTCATCGCGGCGGCCGAGCGCCCCGTGTTCTACGTCGGCGGCGGCGTGGTCCGTGCCGGCGCGGCGGAGGAGCTGCGCCAGCTCGTCGAGCTGGTCGGCGCGCCCGTCGTGACGACGCTCATGGCGCGCGGCGTGTTCCCCGACTCGCATCGCCAGAACCTCGGCATGCCGGGGATGCACGGCACGGTCCCCGCGGTGCTCGCGCTGCAGGAATCCGACCTGATCATCGCCCTCGGCGCGCGCTTCGACGACCGCGTGACGGGCAAGGCGGCGCTGTTCGCCCCCGACGCGAAGGTGATCCACGCCGACATCGATCCCGCGGAGATCGGCAAGATCCGCGCGGCGGACGTGCCGATCGTGGGCGACGCCGGCGAGGTCATCTCCGACCTCATCGCGGCCATGACCTCGGCCCAGCGCACCCTCGCCTGTGCCGACATCGGCGCCTGGTGGACCCGCCTCAACGAGCTGCGCGAGCGCTACCCGCTCGGCTACCAGGCGACGAGCGACGGTCTGCTCTCGCCCCAGCACGTGATCCAGCGCATCGGCGAGCTCTCGGGCCCCGAGGCCGTGTACGTCGCGGGCGTGGGCCAGCACCAGATGTGGTCGGCGCAGTTCATCGGCTACGAACGCCCCAACGCGTGGGTGAACTCAGGCGGTGCCGGCACCATGGGTTACGCCGTGCCGGCGGCCATGGGCGCGAAGGTCTCCCAGCCCGATCGCACCGTGTGGGCGATCGACGGCGACGGCTGCTTCCAGATGACCAATCAGGAGCTCGCCACCTGCCTCGTGAACGAGATCCCGATCAAGGTCGCGGTGATCAACAACTCGGTGCTCGGCATGATCCGCCAGTGGCAGACGCTGATCTACGACGGCCGCTACTCGAACTCGCAGCTCGAGACCGGGCACGGCAGCCGCCGGATCCCCGACTTCGTGAAGCTGGGCGAGGCCTACGGCTGCCTCTCGATCCGCGTCGAGCGCGAGGATCAGGTCGACGACGCGATCAAGCTCGCGCTCGAGACCAACGACCGGCCGGTGCTGCTCGAGTTCGTCGTGAGCTCCGACGCGATGGTCTGGCCGATGGTGCGCCAGGGCACCTCCAACAGCGACATCCAGTACGCCCTCGAGCACAGCCCCGAGTGGGGAGAGGAGTAAATCATGACCCGCCACGTTCTGAGCCTCCTCGTCGAGGACAAGCCGGGCCTGCTGACCCGCGTCGCCGGGCTGTTCGCCCGTCGCGGCTTCAACATCGAGTCCCTCGCGGTGGGCCCGACCGAGGTGCCGGGGCTCTCCCGCATCACGGTCGTCGTCGACCAGGAGGACCTGCCGCTCGAGCAGGTCACGAAGCAGCTCAACAAGCTGGTCAACGTGATCAAGATCGTCGAGCTGGAGCCCGCGCAGTCGGTGCAGCGCGAGCACGTGCTCATCAAGGTCCGGGTCGATCACCAGACCCGCTCGCACGTGCTCGAGGCCGTCAACCTGTTCCGCGCCCGCGTCGTCGACGTCGTCACCGACGCGCTCGTGATCGAGGTCACGGGCGACACGGGCAAGATCGAGGCGTTCCTCAAGGTGCTCGAGCCCTACGGGATCAAGGAGATCGCGCAGTCGGGCCTCATCGCCATCGGGCGCGGCTCGAAGTCGATCACCGAGCGCGTCTTCAAGAACTGACGGCCCCGCGCCGTCATCCTGCGCGAGCGTGCGAGTCGCAGGATCCACAACCGAATACCGAGATTCTGCGGCTTCGCGCAGAATGACGTTTGAACCACACAACACAAGGAGAATCCACGTGGCTGAGATGTACTACGACGACGATGCAGATCTGTCGATCATCCAGGGCAAGAAGGTCGCCGTTGTGGGCTACGGCTCGCAGGGCCACGCCCACGCGATGAACCTGCGCGACTCGGGCGTCGAGGTCGTCATCGCGCTCAAGGACGGCTCGAAGTCGATCGAGAAGGCCCAGGAGGCCGGTTTCGAGGTCAAGAGCGTCGCCGATGCCGCCGAGTGGGCCGACCTCATCATGATCCTCGCTCCCGATCAGCACCAGCGTGCGATCTACAACGAGCAGATCAAGGACAAGCTGACCGAGGGCAAGACCCTCGCGTTCGCGCACGGCTTCAACATCCGCTTCGGCTACATCGAGGCGCCCGAGGGCGTCGACGTGATCCTCATCGCCCCCAAGGCTCCGGGTCACACGGTGCGTCGCGAGTTCGTCGCGGGCCGCGGTATCCCCGACATCATCGCCGTCGAGAAGGACGCCTCGGGCAACGCCTGGGCGACCGCGATCTCGTACGCGAAGGCGATCGGCGGCACCCGTGCGGGCGTCATCAAGACCACCTTCACCGAGGAGACCGAGACCGATCTCTTCGGCGAGCAGGCCGTGCTCTGCGGCGGCGTCTCGCAGCTCGTCCAGTACGGCTTCGAGACCCTGACCGAGGCCGGCTACCAGCCCGAGATCGCCTACTTCGAGGTGCTGCACGAGCTGAAGCTCATCGTCGACCTCATGTGGGAGGGCGGCATCGCCAAGCAGCGCTGGTCGGTCTCCGACACCGCCGAGTACGGCGACTACGTGTCGGGCCCCCGCGTGGTCGACCCGCGCGTCAAGGAGAACATGCAGGGCGTGCTCGCCGACATCCAGTCGGGCGCGTTCGCGAAGCGCTTCATCGACGACCAGGACGCCGGCGCTCCGGAGTTCCTCGCGCTCCGCGCCAAGGCCGAGCAGCACCCGATCGAGACCACCGGTCGCGAGCTGCGGGGGCTCTTCGCATGGAAGCAGACCGACTCGGATTACGTCGACGGCTCGGCCGCTCGCTGATCCGGCGTGACTCGGCCGTGATCCGGCCGTGAACACCGAGGCCCCCGGGAGGAATCCCGGGGGCCTCGTCGTTTCGGGGGAGCGCTATCGTCCGCCCGCTCAGCCGGCGGAGCGGAGCTGCTTGGCATGGGCCTTCGCGGCCTCTTTCGCGCGGTCGCGCAGGCGGCGCAGCTCGGCTTCGGCGCGTTCGGCGTCCCGCACGCGGCGGTGGGCCTGCTTGCGCAGCTCGATCCCGGCCCGCAGCTCGGTCTCGGCGCGTTCCAGCGCCTCGGCCGGGGTGAGCTCGGGCGCCGGCTCGGGTGCCGGGGCCTGCGCTCCCGAGAACGTCGCTTCGAGGCCGTCGAGCAGCACGCCGACGGCGAAGTCGAAGATCAGTGCGGTGTCGTCCTCGATGAGTTCGCCGGAGGCGGTGTCTCCGAAGTAGGCGCCGCTGCGCACGAGCAGTGCGACATCGGGGAACCGGCCCGGCGTCACGGCTTCCTCGATCAGGGCCCGGGTCTCGGCCGAGATCTCGCCTCCCGCGAGTACCTCCCGTTCGACGGCGGCGTGGCCGCGGGCGAAGGCGGCGAACAGCATGAGCACGGCGAGCTTCGCCGGTTCGGCCGCGGGGAGGGTGCGCATCGCCCGGAGGGCGCGGTCGGCGACGCGCATCTGGCCGGGCATGAAGTGGATGTCGGAGGAGAGGGGGATGTCGAGCGCCCAGGGGTGGCGTCGGTATCCGTCGAGCAGCTCGCTCAGGAACTCGCGCAGGCCGACGCGCCAGTGCTCGGCGTCGATGGCGCCTTCCGCGCTGCTGAGGCAGGCGTCGAGCATGAGCCGGTGCAGCTCGTCCTTGGTCGCCACGTAGCGGTAGAGCGCCATGGTGCTGAACTCGAAGGTCTGCGCGACGCGCTGCATGGTGACCGCCGCCAGCCCTTCGGCGTCGGCGATCGCCATCGCGGCGTCCACGATGCGCTCGGGGGTGAGTTCCCGTTTCGGCCCGCGCTGCGGTGCCGCGGCGAGGCCCCAGGCGAGCGCGAGCGTGCGCGAGACGGCTTCGTTCTCGTTCGTCATGCGTTCCTCCCGCGCTCAACCGTATTCCATCATAACTGCGTGACACATCTACTGTTTATGTTGCATACTGTGTGTGTTGCATACAGAAAGGATGGATCATGAATCCGACCATCGAGATCACCGATCTCCGGCAGAGTTACGGCGGCCGACCCGTGCTCGACGGGATCACCCTCGGGATCGAGGGCGGCGTCTTCGCACTGCTCGGCCCGAACGGAGCCGGCAAGACCACGCTGGTCTCCATCCTGAGCACGCTGCTGCGACCGGACTCCGGCTCCGCCCGGATCCTCGGGCACGACGTGGTGCGCGAGGCCGCGACCGTGCGGCGCCTGATCGGCACGACGGGCCAGTACGCGTCTATCGACGAGGCGCTGACCGGTCGCGAGAACCTCGTGATGATCGCCCGCCTGCTCGGCCTGGGCGCGCGTCGGGCGAAGCAGCGCGCCGACGAACTGCTCGGTTCCTTCGAACTCGAGGACGCCGCGGATCGTCGGGTCGGCGGCTACTCGGGCGGCATGCGCCGCCGCGTCGACCTCGCAGCGTCACTCGTGCTCCCGCCAGCCGTGCTGTTCCTCGACGAGCCGACCACCGGGCTCGATCCGGCGAGTCGGTCGCGGCTCTGGGCGGACGTCGCCCAGCTCGCCGCCGACGGCTGCTGCGTGTTCATGACGACGCAGATGCTCGACGAGGCCGAGGCGCTCGCGGACCGGGTCGCGATCCTGCAGGACGGCGCGATCGTCGCCGACGGCACGGTCGCCGAGCTGACCGGCCTCGTCGGCGAGGAGACCGCGGTACTCGTCGGTCGCGACGGCGAAGCGGTCCGCACCCTCGACGTGCCGAGCAGCGCGGGCGGCCTCGCCGCGGCCCTGGCCGGGCTCGATCCCGCAGAGCGCGGACTCCGCGTGGAGCTGCGCCGTCCCACCCTGGACGACGCGTTCATCGCGCTCACCCGCCGTGACCACCGACTCGATCTGACAGGAGCAGCCGCATGAGCGCCGTCACCCTGCACCCCGGAACCGGACCGATCGCGGCGAGCCGCGTCTTCGTCGGGCGCAGCCTCCGGCACAGCCTGCGCGATGGCGAAGGGCTCTCGCTCGCGATCGTGCTGCCGGTCATGCTCATGCTGCTGTTCACGTTCGTGTTCGGCGGAGCCATCGACTCCGGCGGCGGGTACGTCGACTTCGTCGTGCCCGGCATCATCGTGCTGTGCTCCGGCTTCGGCGCCGCGTCCGTAGCGGTCTCGGTCAACCGCGACCTGACAGGCGGTGCGATGCAGCGCTTCCGCAGTCTGCCGATGCCGGCCGCGACCTGCCTCGTCGGTCACGTCGTCGCGAGCGTGCTGCGCAACCTGCTCGCGACCGCGGTGGTCGTCGGAGTCGCGCTGCTCGTCGGATTCCGGCCGGTCGCCGGGGTCGGGGAGTGGTGCGCGGCGATCGGGCTGGTGCTCGCCTGGATCCTCGCGGTCACCGTCGTGTTCGCAGCGATCGGACTGCTCGCGTCGAGCCCGGAGGCCGCCAACGGCTACGGCTTCGTGCTGCTGTTCCTGCCCTACCTGTCGAGCGCGTTCGTGCCGCTCGACAGCCTGCCCGACTGGCTCGTCCCGGTCGCCTCGGCGCAACCGGTGACCCCGCTCGTGGAGTCGATCCGTGCGCTGCTGCTCGGCCAGGACCCGGGCCTGCAGCCGCTCTTCGCGGTGCTGTGGTGCGCGGGGATCGTGCTGGCAGGGGCCGCGGTCGCGGTCTGGCGCTTCCCCAAGCGGTGATCCGGTGAAACCGTCATCCTGCGCGAGGAACGAGTCGCAGGATCCTGCGACTCCTCCGTCGCGCAGGATGACGATGCAGGAGGCGCCGCTCAGCCGATGCGGTGCTCGTGCAGTTCGCTGCTCAGGTGGGTGCCGTTGAGCTCGACGTAGAGCTGCCCCTCGGTGCGCGACACGGAGAGGTCGCTGCGTCGTTCGATCGCGCCCACCGCTGCGTCGATGAACCCGGGATCGAAGCTGCGCAGCACGAGCTCCTCGGAGCGGTGGATCTGCTTCCCCTCCCACGAGGCGAGCACCTTCGCGGGATCGCGGTGCGTGTACACCGCCGCGTATTCGGCGAGCTTGCTGGCGCTGTGCATGCGCGCGGCGTCGGGGGAGCCGACCTCGATCCACCCGGTGATGAGGCCGGTCAGGTCCTTCACGAGCACGGCCGGTTCGTCGGTGGTCGAGACGCCGCCGCCGAACTCGATGCCCTCGCGGTACTCGAGGCAGTAGGCCAGGATCCGGGTCATCATGTACGCGTCCGTCTCGGACGGATGCCGGGCGACGCGGATCGTGAAGTCGTCGTAGACCCCACGATCGACGTCCGCGAGCTGCACGGTGAAGGTGTGAATCGTCGATCCGATGGCCATGGCGTTCGAGCCTACCGGGTGCGCGTGCGCGCGGTCGCCTGCGCGGTCCAGGGATCCTCGGGCCAGGGGTGCTTGGGGTAGCGGCCCCGCATCTCGCGGCGCACCTCCTGGTAGGGGCCGTTCCAGAACGATCGCAGGTCCGAGGTGACGGCGAGCGGGCGGCGGGCGGGCGAGAGCAGGTGGAACAGCACCGGCACGCGGCCGCCCGCGAGCCGGGGCGTCTCGGCGAGGCCGAAGACCTCCTGCAGCTTGGCCGAGACGACCGGCTGCTCGACGGTGTCGTCGGTCCCGGTCGGCTGCGGATACTCGACGCGCGCGGTGGACCCGGAGGGGAGCGGCAGGCGCTCCGGGGCCAGCTCGTCGAACCGCGCCGCCTCGGGCCAGGGGAGCAGCCGGCGCAGCGCCTGCGCGAGGTCGATCCGGCGCAGCGATCCGTCGGGGCGCATGCGCTCGAGGTCGGGGCCGAGCCACGCGTCGATCCGGTCGAGCAGCGCGGTGTCGCTCACGTCGGGCCAGGGTTCGCCGAGTTCGCGGCGGAGCAGGGCGAGGCGTCCGCGCAGCGACCGCGCTGCTTCCGTCCAGTCGAGGGCGTCGAGTCCGAGCTCGCGCAGGTGCGCGGCGAACGCCGGGCCGGTGTCCTCCGCCCGGGCCGCAGTGGGCGTCGACGCGAGCGGGATCGCGCCGAGGCGCCGGACCAGGCGCACGCGGATCCTGCCGTCCACCACGGCGGTGGTGCGCTCCTCGACCAGCTGGTGCGTGCCGAGTCGCAGCGCGTCGTCCTCGGCGAGCGCGGCGGCGAGGCGGATCACGGCGCCCGTGCCGTCGGCCGCGCGGCCCTCGGCGCGCTGCACCTCGCGCACCGCGATCCATTCGCTGCCGAGCAGGGGGCTGCCCTCGGGGAGGGCCGCCCGGGTGCCGCTCGCGAGCAGGTAGGAGCGCGAGTGCTCGCCGGTCCGACGTGCGATCCACTCGGGGCGGGCGAGCGCGGTGACGACGCCGGCGTCGTTGCGGGTCGCCCCGCGCGACAGACCGTCCCCCGTCATCCTGCGCGACGGACCTTGCCCCGTCATCCTGCGCGACGGAGGAGTCGCAGGATCCACCCCCTCACCGGCGAGCCGCGCCAGCCGGTCGGTCTCGCGCTTCCACCGCTCGGATCCGGGCGCGCGTCCGCTGCGCAGCTCGCGGAGCAGGCGCGCGAGGTCGGCGTCGCTCGCGCGGTGGTCGTCGGAGATCGCGGCGATGACTTCGGCGGTGCCGCGGGCGTCGCCGAGCTCCGCGGTTCCCGCGAGCAGCGCCCGCGCCTCGCGCACGCCGATGGGGAGGAGCGCCACGCGCGTGCCGAGCTCGGTGAGGCTCCCGTTCGCGTCCACGAGCTCGAGCGCGGCGAGCACGGCGACGGCGCGATCCATGGCGGCGGCGGGCGGCGGCGTGAGCAGTGCGAGTCCGCGGGCCGCGGGGGCGCCCCAGGCCGCGAGCAGCAGTGCGGTGTCGCTGAGGTCGGCGGTCGCGATCTCGGGCGTGAGCTCGGCGGGCATGCGCGCGAACTCGGCTTCGGAGTAAGCGCGCACGACGGTGCCGGGTCCCTGTCGGGCGGCGCGTCCGGCGCGCTGCTCGGCGCTCGCGCGTGACGCGCTGACGGTGACGAGCCCGGTCATATCGCGGGCCTGGTCGCGGCGCACCTCGCGCGACAGCCCGGAGTCGACCACGAGCCGCACTCCGGGCACGGTCAGCGCGCTCTCGGCGAGCGCGGTCGAGACGACGATGCGGTGGGGGTCCGCGTCGCGCAGCCGGCCGCGCACGGCGCGATCCTGCTCGCGCGGCGAGAGGCGCCCGTGCAGGGGCAGCACCTCGACGGCGGCCCCGGACCGCGAGACGCGGCCGCGCAGCCGGTTCACGACCTCGTCGACCTCGCGGGCGCCCGGCACGAACACGAGCGCGTCGACGCCCGATCCGGCCTGCGCGTCGGCGGCGACGTCGGCGAGGTGGGCGAGGTAGCCGCGGGTGATGCCGCGCTCGTCGAGCCGCGCGCCGTCGAAGGGGGCGTGCTCCACGCGCAGCGGGTGCAGCGCCGAGGGCACGCGCACGATGGGAGCGGGACCGTCGCCGGCGGCCGCGCCCAGCAGCTCGGCCACGCGATCCGCGTCGAGCGTGGCCGACATCGCGACGACGAGCAGGTCGTCGCGCAGCGCGCGGACCTCCGAGACGAGGCCGAGCAGCAGGTCCCCGTCGAGGGAGCGCTCGTGCACCTCGTCGAGGATCACCGCGCCGACGCCGGCGAGCTCGGGATCGGCGATGAGCCGGCGCAGCAGCACGCCCGGGGTCACGACTTCGATCCGCGCATCGCGGCCCGCGCGGCGCTCACCGCGGACGGTGAAGCCGACGTGCTCGCCGATGGTGCTGCGGTCGAGCTCGGCGAGGCGGGCGGCCGAAGCGCGGGCGGCGACGCGGCGGGGCTGGGTGAGGATCGTGCGGCCGGCACGGTGCCCGGAACCCGATCCGTCCTGCGCGAGCAGGTTCGCGACGAGCGGGGGGACGTAGGTGGTCTTGCCCGTGCCCGGGGGAGCGGTGACGACGGTCGCGCCGTGCGCGAGCGCCCGTCGGACCTCGTCGCCGGCTTCCGCGACGACGAGGCCCGCGCCGATGGCATCGAGGTCGAAGCGGTGGAGCGGCACGCCCCTCATCTTAGGAGCGGTCCGGCGGGTCCGCTCAGGACGCGGGCGCGGCGTCCGGGATCGTGATGGGCGCCTTGCCGTCGGCCCACACGGGAGCCGGGAGCGTCGTGCTGGCGCTGCCGTCCTGGATCTGCTTGAGCGCCGCGGCGATCTCGTCGGCGTTCTGCGGGACCTCGAGTCCGCAGGTGCGCATCTCGCTCGCGAACTTCAGGGTGAGGCGGTTCTTGCCGGCCTCGACCGCCTGGGCGGTGGTGCCGGTGCGCTTGTCGCTGCCGGTCTGGATATCGGAGACCTGGTCGCAGACGTGGTACACCTTGCCGCCGTCGACCCAGACCACCTGGTCCTTGCCGAGCAGCTGGATCACGGTGGACTGGTCGGCCGTGTACTTCTCGACCGACGGCGGGTTGTAGTCGATGCCGAGCGCCACGGCGGCGAGCGCGACGACGATGCCGATCGCACCCGCGATGCCCTTCTGCTTCCCGTTCATGTCCTTGTTCAGGAAGATCAGGATGATGAGCGGCAGGAACGCGATGATGGCGATGATCGCGCCGAGCTGGTTCTGCACGAAGAAGCGCACGGTGTCGGAGCGGCGGGCCGGGTCGAGGCGGTTCGCCTGCTTCCAGAGCATCGAGCCGGTGATCGAGAGCGCGCCGATGATCACGATCGCGATGATCAGCGAGACGAAGGCCCACTGCGGGAAGGTGCTCGTCGAGGCGGAGGACTCGAGGATGCCCGTCTGCGGGTTGCGCACCAGTTCGCCGTCGGTGCCGGTGACCTCGCGCTGGCGGAGCAGCCAGAAGATCGAGACGGCCTCGAGGATGATGGCCACGGCCCAGAGGATCGCGGCGATCCAGCGGAAGCGGGTGGCTTTCGCCTTGGCCTCGGGGGTGGGGGTCCAGCCGGGTGCCGGCTCGGAGCCCGCGGCGGGCGTCGGCGCCTGCTTGCGGCGCGGGGTGCTTGCGTAGGACACGGTGGGCCTCTTCTCGAGCTGGATCGTCGATACTGTGCACAGCCTACTGGGAGCCAGTGACGAGGCGAAGAGGGCGGTGCCGGAAGTCGCGCGATGCCCGTCTGCGAGGATGGCGGCATGGAACAGGACGACGAAACGACCTCGGGGGTGCTGCCGGGGCGGAAGGGCTCGCCGAGGCCTTGGCGGCGACGGACCTTCATCGTTCTCGCGGTCCTCGGGGCGCTCGTCCTGGTCACGATGGCCCTGCCGGTCGCGAACCCGCTGTTCCCGAAGCGCGAACAGGCATCGTGCACGGTCGAGAGCTCCTCGAAGGTCGGGAGCACTCGAGCGGCCCGTCGGGGGAACTTCTTCCCGAGGGTCGGAATCGACTGCGGGAGCTTCGTCGCGGGGAAGGAGGTCGCCTGCGCGGCCGATCCCGGTCGGAAGATCCGCCTCATCCCCGGATTCACCTACGACCTGAGGGTGCGGGGCCCGCGGGTCCCGATCATCTGGGATCCGAGCATCGTCGCGGTGCGCGTCTCCGCCGAGCAGACGCGTCCGGTGCGGCTCTGGTCGGAGCGGGCCCGGGTCTCGGATCCCGAGCTGGAGCAGAAGCTGGATGCGCTCGCGGACGAGTTCTCGCCGGAGACGCTGCGCGCGTTCGACTACGAGCAGCCCGCCTTCGACCCCGAGTGCGACGTCCTGCGCGATGTGATGACGACGAAGGGGGTCCAGCTGATGCCTCCGGCCGACGCCGCGGACGCCCTGCGTCCGCCCGTCGGCGTCGTGCCGCGGAATCCGAAGCTGCCCTGCACGGAGTATCCGTGCGGGTTCGAGGATCTGCCTCGGTAGGTCGCACCCTGCTCGGCCTTCGCGCCGACGCGGTCCCGGCACGATCGCTCAGGTGAGAGCGGATAGGCTGGAATCCATGCGAAAGAAGTCGAACGCCGAGGCGCGCGCGAGCACCCTGGCCAGCGGCTGGGTGGTCGAGGGCGACGAATCGTCGACGCCGTCGGGCGCGCCCGCGGAGCCGCAGGCCGACGAGGCGGCCCTCGCCGGCGACCCGGAGGCCGACGGGGCGATCCCGTCCGAGGCCGTGGCCGATCCCGAGACCGATGGCGCCCCCGAGCAGGCGAGCAACGCGGTCCTGGTGCTGCTCGGCGTGTTCGGCGGTCTCTACGCGCTCTACACCTGGGGCTGGTTCGTCGTGGCCAAGGCCTACGCCGACTTCAACACCACCGTCGCGGCGGGCAGCGGATCCTTCGGGCAGGTGCTGCAGCAGATCCTGTTCTGGGCCGCTCCGTTCGCCACCGTGCTGTGGTTCCTCTCGGCGGTCCTGTTCCTGCGCCGCCGCGCGTTCTGGCTCGGCGTCGCCCTCGTGCTCGGCGCCGTCGTCCTCCTTCCGCTCCCGATGCTGGTGGTGAGTGCTCAGTGAACCGTTTCTCGCTGATCGGCGCGTGGGTCGCGGGCCTGCTCGTCACCGGGCTCTACGCCTACGCCGTGTT
Organism: Leucobacter iarius; assembly: GCF_039530105.1. Lineage (NCBI taxonomy): Bacteria > Bacillati > Actinomycetota > Actinomycetes > Micrococcales > Microbacteriaceae > Leucobacter > Leucobacter iarius. Next base: position 1,773,628 of record NZ_BAAAOB010000001.1, read on the forward strand.
CGTGCAGTTCGGCAACTTGCTGGGCATGCAAGAACTCGGATCGCGCCTGGGTCTCGGCTTCAGCCCGCTCGGCTGGTTCTGGCTGCTCTTCGGGATCGTGCTGCCCTTCCTCGTGCTCATCGCCGCCCTGCTGTTCGGGCGCCGGCTGCGCGCCTGGGGCCGCGTGCTGCTGCTGGCGGCAGGGCTCGCGGTCGTGGCCGTCGCGCAACTCGACGTCATGCACGTCGTCCCGCAGGCCGGTTTCTTCGCGTGACACCGTGTCGCGGGCGCTTCCGCGGCACGGCTAAGCTGGAATCCGGGCGTCCGTAACGGGCGCATCGCCGTCGACCCCGAAGGAACCGCTCCTTGGCTACCCCTGTCGTCCTCATCGCTGAACAACTCTCGCCGGCCACCATCGCCGCGCTCGGTCCCGACTTCGACGTGGTCAACGTCGACGGCACCGACCGTGCGGCGCTGAAGGACGCGCTGGCCACCGCTGACGCGGTGCTCATCCGATCCGCCACCCAGATCGACGCCGAGGCGCTCTCGTGGGCACCGCAGCTCAAGGTCGTCGCCCGTGCCGGCGTCGGTCTCGACAACGTCGACATCAAGGCCGCCACGCAGGCCGGCGTCATGGTCGTCAACGCGCCGACCTCCAACATCATCAGCGCCGCCGAGCTCACGGTCGCGCACGTCCTCGGCCTCGCCCGCAACCTGCAGCGCGCGCACGCGTCGCTGTCCGCGGGCGAGTGGAAGCGCTCCTCGTTCACCGGCACCGAGCTGTTCGAGAAGACCATCGGCATCATCGGCCTCGGCCGCATCGGGGCGCTCGTCGCCGAGCGCCTGCGCGGCTTCGGCGTCGACCTCATCGCGTACGACCCCTACATCACCGCTGCGCGCGCGCAGCAGCTCGGGGTCGAGCTGGTCGAGCTCGACGACCTCGTCGCCCGTGCCGACTTCCTCACGATCCACATGCCGCGCACGCCCGAGACCACGGGCATGATCGGCGAGGCCCAGCTGAAGGCCATGAAGCCGACCGCGTTCGTGGTGAACGTGGCCCGCGGCGGCCTGATCGACGAGGCCGCGCTCGCTGCGGCCCTCGCCGCCGGCGAGATCGCCGGTGCCGCGCTCGACGTGTTCGTGCAGGAGCCCCCCGCCGATGCGTCGCTGACCGGTCTGCCCAACACCAACGTGACCCCGCACCTGGGCGCCTCGACCGAGGAAGCACAGGAGAAGGCCGGTGTCTCGGTCGCGAAGTCGGTGCGACTGGCGCTCGCTGGCGAGCTCGTGCCCGACGCGGTCAACGTCGCCGGCGGCGTGATCAACGAGTACGTGAAGCCGGGTCTCCCGCTCACCGAGAAGCTGGGCCAGGTGTTCGCCGGCCTCGCCGACGGTCCGGTCACCGCGCTCGACATCGAGGTGCACGGCGAGCTCGCCGAGCACCGCGTCGAGGTGCTGCGTCTCGCCGCGCTCAAGGGCCTCTTCTCGAAGATCGTCAGCGACCCCGTGTCGTACGTCAACGCGCCGCTGCTCGCCGAGCAGCGCGACCTCGAGGTGCGGTTCAGCGTCGACGCGGTCTCCGAGAGCTACCGCAACGTGATCACGCTGCGCGGCACCCTCGCCGACGGCACGCCGATCTCGGTCTCGGGCACCCTCACCGGTCCCAAGCAGGTCGAGAAGATCGTCGAGATCAACGGCTACGACCTCGAGCTGCCGCTCTCCGAGCACCTCGTCGTGTTCACCTACACCGACCGCCCCGGCATCGTCGCGGCGTACGGCGGGCTGCTCGGCGACGCCGGCGTCAACATCGCGGGGCTCCAGATCGCGCGCGACGAGAAGGCCGGCACGGCCCTCTCGGTGCTGTCGGTCGATGCTCCCGTCTCGGAGGATCTGCTCGCGCAGCTGGGCGAGGCCATCGCGGCCGACTCGCTGCACGCGATCGACATCGTCGAGGACTAGGCGCGGCGGCGCACCGGCGCCACGCTTCCGCAGCCGAACGGCGCCCCGACCCCTGCGGTCGGGGCGCCGTTCGCGTTCCGGGACCGACGCGGGGCGGATGCGGGAGAGTGTAAATATCTCTCAGAAAACGACAGTGCTAGATCTGATAGATTAGGGGCATTCGCAACCAACTCGACGAAAGGTGCCCCATGTCAGCCGAACGCCGTGAGACGGTGCTCGAACTCAGTCCCTCCGACCGGGTGTTCGTGTGGGTGGTGTGCGGCGGCGCCGGTGTCGCGTTGGGCTTCCTGCTGCCCTGGCTGCTCCAGTACGTGGCGAAGTGGCCGATCCCGTACATCGAGATCCTCAAGTTCCTGGGCTCCTTCGACGCGCCCATCATGGTGGTCGGGCGTCCCGTGGTGCTCGGCGTCGTCGGGCTCGTGATCGCGTTCATGATCACCCACGAGAGCGCGATCCTGCGCATCACCGATGCCGAGATCGTGGTGCAGGAGGGCGAGGATCGCCGCGTGATCCCGCGCGAGCTCGTCGCGGGCGTGTACCGCCAGGGCGGCAAGGTCCGCATCGATTCCGCGGGTGGTCGGGTGCTCTACCACGGTGACGTCGAAGGCGGGAAGGCGGCGGTCGCGGCGGCGTTCGTGGATCACGGGTATCCGTGGGAGAACATCGAGCGTGCGGAGGAGCGGCGATGAGCGGCGCGGATCCCGGCGCTCTGCCGGATGCGGCATCCGGCGCGCTGCCGGCCGCTGCGCCTCCGGTGGCGATCTCGCCGCGCACGGTGATCGAGGCGTGCTTCTCGTCCGAGGGTCGCGCCGAGCTCGACACGGTCTACGACCTCGGTCTCGCGGTCGGGCTGCCCGAGCAGACCGTGCGCCTGGCGCTGCGGCGCATGCAGGGCGAGAGGATCCTGGAGCAGCACGGTCGCGGGCGCGCCGGTCATTTGCTGCTCACCGAGCATGGTGGGCAGCGGGCGGATCGCGAGCTCGCGCTCCTGGGGTTCGCGTTCGCGCAGGATCGCGGCGAGGTGCCGTGGGACGGGCGCTGGCGCATGTACGGCTTCTCGGTGCCGGAGCGGCAGCGGGCGGAGCGCGACGGTCTGCGCAAGCTGCTGCTGGCGCTGGGCGCCGCGCCGCTGCTGCCCGGAGTGTACGTGTCGCCGCACGATCTGGGCGTCGAGCTGCGGCGTTCGGTACCGGGCGAGACGCTGGATCGATACCTCATCTCGGCGGTGCTCGCCGAGCCGTCGGTGCCGGGGTGCGAGACCCCTCGGGATCTCGCCGAGCACCTGTGGCCCGCGGGCGGCATCGACGCGGCCTACGGCACGCTGGCGGCGGTGCTCGCCGACCCGCCATCCACCGAACCGCGGGGCCCGGTGGCGGTCACGGCTCGCGCGCTGGCGCTGCTCGAAGCGCTGGACGCGGGGCTGCGGGAGGATCCGCTGCTGCCCGCCGAGCTGCTGCCGGGCGAGTGGCGTCCGCTGCGGTTGCGCCGGGAGTTCGTGGTCGAGTGGGAGCAGCTGCGTTCGCGCGAGCCCGGTCTCCCGGTGTTCGACTGGGGCGCGTGACTCCTCGGCGACGCGGGCGTAGGGTCGGGGTATGAGTGCAGAGACGGACCTGACCGAGCTGGAGTTCACGGTGTACGGCTTCGTGTCGCGCACCCCGGCCGAGACGTACGAGGCGGTGGCCGATCCGGCGGCGCTGAGCCGCTACTTCACGACCGGAGGAGCAGAGGGGCGGCTCGAGACCGGTGCGACGGTGCGTTGGGACTTCGCCGATTTCCCGGGGGCGTTCCCGGTCGAGGTGAGCGAGGCGGTTCCGGGGGAGCGGATCGTGATCTCCTGGGGCGGTGAGGCCGGCGTCGTGGTCGAGGGCGAGGCGACGCGGGTGACGTTCGAGTTCCGCCCGGCCGACGACGGCGCGCGCACCGAGGTGCGGATCACCGAGCAGGCGTGGACGCTGACGCCCGCGGGTGCGCAGGGCGCGTTCGGCAACTGCATGGGCTGGACCGGTTTCCTCGCTGCGCTGAAGGTGTGGCTGGAGCACGGGATCGTGCTGCGCGAGGGGTTCTACAAGTAGGGTTCGGGCAGGTCCAGGCTGAGGCTTGGCCTGCCCGCCTGCCCCTTCGCTCAGCCGGTCCGCTTGTTCGGCTGCGCACGTTCGCTCAGCCGGATTCGAACGCTCAGCCGGATCGCTGGGCCGTATTCGTCCGGCTGAGCGGAGATATCCGGCTGAGTGAACGCGGCGATCGGCGCCGAGCGTGCGATGTGGCGGTCAGGCCGTCGCGGTCTGCGGTGTGGCGTTGATCTTGCGGATCGCGATGAGTTGGCTGGTGGCGAAGAGTGCGACGTCGAGGGCGATGGCGAGAACGGCGATGATCGCGAGGGCGCTTGTGGCGGTGAGCGATGCGACGGCGATGAGCGCCGCGGCCAGGATGTTGACGCCCATGACGAGGTGCAGGGCGATGCGGAGCCTGAGATGGGCGACCATCCAGAGCACGCTGCCGGCCCAGACGGCGACGATGCTGCCGGTCGCGATGAGCAGTGGCACGGGGAGTGCGACGGCGGTGGCGATCTGCGGGGCGGCTGCGGCGACGAAGATGCCGAGGATCAGGCAGTAGGCGGCGTCGAGTCGGAGGCTCCAGGTGCCGAGTGCACGGCCGGTGATGCGTCGCATGGGGCTAGTATGCCAGCTCGACCTTTTTCTAGATCACGCAGCGGTTCAGCTCGTTCGCCGCGAAAATCGGGTCGAAACGGTCGCGCGATGCTAGCCTGGGGGAGCAGACGTCTGTCTGCATCAACGATGAATCGAGCACGTCGGCAGCGTGCTGGTCTTCGGTGGTGGATCCCTCAGCCCGGCCCCGACCCGCTCGGGGCGACGGAACCGCAGGGTGGTCTTCGACTGTCGATCAGCGCCTCGTCCACATGAATCCGCGTTCGAGGCAGCTCGCCGCGTGCTCAAAGCACGTAAGGAGAACCCGTGGAGGGTCCTGAAATCAAGTTCGCCGAGGCTGTGCTCGACAACGGCAAGTTCGGCAAGCGCACCATCCGTTTCGAGGCCGGCCGCCTCGCACAGCAGGCGCAGGGCGCGGTCGCCGCGTACCTCGACGAGGAGACCATGCTCCTCTCGGCCACCAGCGCCTCCAAGCAGCCGAAGGATCACTTCGACTTCTTCCCGCTGACCGTCGACGTCGAAGAGCGTTCGTACGCCGCCGGCAAGATCCCCGGCTCGTTCTTCCGCCGCGAGGGCCGCCCCTCGACCGAGGCGATCCTCGTCTGCCGCCTGATCGACCGCCCCCTGCGCCCGTCGTTCGTCGACGGCCTCCGCAACGAGGTCCAGATCGTCATCACCGTCCTCTCGATCGCGCCGGGCGAGTTCTACGACGCCCTCGCGATCAACGCGGCGTCGGCATCGACCCAGATCTCGGGCCTGCCCTTCTCGGGTCCCATCGCCGGCGTGCGCCTCGCGCTCATCGGTGACCAGTGGGTCGCGTTCCCCAACGTCGAGCAGCTGAAGGACGCCGTCTTCGACCTCACTGTCGCCGGCCGCGTGGTCACCAAGGCCGACGGAACCGAGGACGTCGCCATCATGATGGTCGAGGCCGAGGCCACCGAGGGTTCCTGGAACCTGATCAAGGCCGGCGCGACCAAGCCCGACGAGGCCGTCGTCGCCCAGGGTCTCGAGGCCGCCAAGCCCTTCCTCTCGCAGCTCGTCAAGGCGCAGGAGCAGCTCGCAGCCCAGTCGGCGAAGGAGGTGCAGGAGTACCCCGTGTTCCTGCCCTACACCGACGAGGCCTACGCTGCCGTCGCCGCCCTCGCCGAGACCGAGCTCGCCGGCATCTACCAGATCGCCGACAAGCAGGAGCGTCAGGACGCCGACGACGCGCTCAAGGCGCGCGTCAAGGAGGCCATCGCGGCCAAGGTCGAGGCCGGCGAGCTGCCCGCCGAGGTCGAGGGTCAGGTCTCCGCCGCCTACAAGTCGGTCACCAAGAAGATCGTGCGCGGTCGCATCCTCTCCGAGGGTGCCCGCATCGATGGCCGCGGCCCCCGCGACATCCGCGATCTCGACGCCGAGGTGCAGGTCATTCCCCGCGTCCACGGCTCGGCGATCTTCCAGCGAGGCGAGACCCAGATCATGGGCGTCACCACGCTGAACATGCTCAAGATGGAGCAGCAGATCGACTCGCTGTCGCCCGTCACCAGCAAGCGCTACCTGCACCACTACAACTTCCCGCCCTACTCGACCGGTGAGACCGGCCGCGTGGGGTCGCCGAAGCGTCGCGAGATCGGGCACGGCTTCCTCGCCGAGCGCGCACTCGTGCCGGTGCTGCCCGCCCGTGACGAGTTCCCCTACGCCATCCGCCAGGTGTCCGAGGCGCTCGGCTCCAACGGCTCCACCTCGATGGGCTCCGTCTGCGCCTCCACGCTGTCGCTGCTCAACGCCGGTGTGCCGCTGCGCGCGCCCGTCGCAGGCATCGCCATGGGCCTCGTCTCCGACGAGGTCGACGGCGAGACCCGCTACGCGACCCTCACCGACATCCTCGGTGCGGAGGACGCGCTCGGCGACATGGACTTCAAGGTTGCAGGCACCTCGGAGTTCGTCACCGCACTGCAGCTCGACACCAAGCTCGACGGCATCCCCTCGGATGTCCTCGCCGGCGCGCTGTCGCAGGCGAAGGAGGCTCGCACCACGATCCTCAACGTGCTGAACCAGGCGATCGACGCCCCCGACGAGATGGCGCCCACCGCGCCCCGCGTCATCACGGTCAACATCCCCGTCGACAAGATCGGCGAGCTGATCGGCCCCAAGGGCAAGACGATCAACGGCATCCAGGACGAGACCGGCGCCGACATCTCCATCGACGACGACGGCACCGTCTACATCGGCGCCGTCGACGGCCCGTCGGCCGAGGCCGCCCGCGCCCAGGTCAACGCCATCGCCAACCCGCAGAACCCCGAGGTCGGCGAGCAGTACCTCGGCACCGTCGTGAAGAACGCCACCTTCGGCGCCTTCGTGTCGCTGCTCCCCGGCAAGGACGGCCTGCTGCACATCTCCGAGGTGCGCAAGCTCGTCGGCGGCAAGCGCATCGAGTCCGTCGACGAGGTGCTCTCCATCGGGCAGAAGATCCTCGTCCAGATCACCAAGGTCGACGATCGCGGCAAGCTGTCGCTCGCCCCGGTGCTCGAAGAGGACGCTGCCGAGGGCGACGCCCCCGCAGCCGACGCCGCGACCGAAGAGGCCGCAGCCGAGTAACTCCGAGAGTCGGATCCCGATCCGGCCCTGACCGAGCCCCGGGCGCACCGCGCCCGGGGCTTCGTCGTCCCCGCACCAGACGTCCGCACCCCGCCCCGCGACCTGGCATAGTCGAACCCGTGACCGACGCGCCCTTCCCGCTGCCCGAACTCCCACCCGTGCTCGACGCCGTCCGCCGCGACACCGCAACCGGCCGCCTCGCCCACTGGGGCGCCTCCACCCTCATCGACGAACACACCGGCGTGCCCTCCATCGACGCCGAACTGTTCGAGACCCTGCACCGGGCCGCCGGCCTCGACGCCGCGTTCCCCATCGGCCACGCCGGCCTCCTGCACGTCTACGGCTACTGGTACTCCACCGTGCCCACCCCCTTCGGCTACAAACGCGACCGCTGGCACGACGGCACCCTCGCCCGCGCCTACGGCCTGCCCGCCGACGCCTTCCACCTCGACGCGCCCCAGCCCAGTCCGCCGGGATCCGGTGCCCCGGGATCCGATCCCGAACCCACGCTGCTCGCGCGCGTCACCGCCGCCGCGCTGCCCGTGCTGCGTCGCCCGCCCGCAGGATCCCTCGTCGCCGACGCGGTGGTCGACGGCCGGCTCAGCCGCGTCGTGCTGCACCGCGCCCCGGGTGCGGAGACGCCCGCGCTCGTCTACGGGATCGAAGCGGGCGGATCCGACGCCGGTGGCGCCGATGGAACCGGCGGAACCGGATCCGCCGCGCCGCCCGGATCCGCGCCCACATCGGACCGCCTCGTGCTGCTCACCACGTTCCCGTTCTCGGGCGATCCGGCCCCGCTGCTCGAGGAGTTCGTGCGCGAACCGGTGCTCCGTTGGAATGCGGTCAGCCACTCGTAACGGACTGTTCACCCGTTCATCGACATCCCGTCCATCTGTGCTCGTAGTTTTGGATCAAACGTCCAGAACGAGGAAGAGAGCACATGCGACCGAGCATCGTCTTCGACTTCGACGGCACGCTCGCCGTCGGCCACGGGCCCGTCCGCGCCTACGCGCGGATCGCCGCGGAAACCGCGGCCGAGGGGTACGCCGAGCGCGTCGAGGCCGAGCTCGCCCGCTACGACGCGGGGGAGAGCGCCTATCGCGACGGATACGACATCGTCGGATCCCTCGCCGCCGACGACGGCGTCGCCCCGGAAGTGCTCGAGGCGGCCTACCAGCGCAGCCGCGACGCGCTCGGCACGCCGCTCGCCCCGGTCGAGACCGCCGACGGGCTCGATGCGCTGCTGACCGAGCTCGGGCGGCACGCCCGCCTCGTGCTCGCGACCAACGCGCCCGAGACCGGCATCGACCGCGTGCTCCGCGCCTGGGGCGTACGCGACCGCTTCGACGAGCGCCGCTTCACGGTCGGCAAGCCCGCGGGCCTCACCGCGCTCGTCGCGCGTCTCCTCGAAGACGGCCCCGTGCTCGCGATCGGCGACATCGCCGAGTTCGACCTGGTGCCCGCGCTCGCGCTCGGCGCCGACACCGCGCTGGTCGGCGCCACCGCCGCGGGCGCGCAGCACGCACAGCTTCCGGTGACGATGCGCGGGCGCTCGCTCGCCGCGCTCCGCACCGAGATCGAAACCTGGGCCGCGACCGCGGCATCCAGCAGCCCCGCGCCGCTCGGCACGGGAACCGGCACCGAAAGGTAACCCCCACTCATGCGCAAATCCGTCATCGCCGCAGGCGCACTCGCCGTCCTCGCGCTCGGACTCGCGGGCTGCAGCGCCGCCGACTCCGGGGCCTCCGCAGCCGGCGGCACGAAGGACTGGCCGAAGTCGATCACCATCTCGCTCGTGCCCTCGGTCGAGGGCGAGGATCTCGCCGAGGCGCTCGACCCGCTGACCAAGTACCTGTCGAAGGACCTCGGCATCGAGGTGAAGGGCGTCGTCGCCAGCGACTACGCCGCCACCGTCGAGGCGCTCGGATCCGACCAGGCCCAGGTGGTCATCACCGACGCCGGATCCCTGTTCAACGCCACCGAGCAGCACGGCGCCAAGCTGATCCTGCGCGACGTCCGCTTCGGCGCGACCTCGTACGCGGGAGTCGCCTACACGAACAACCCCGGCAAGTACTGCGCCGACAAGCCCGTCACGGTGAAGTACGCGGCCAGCGGCATCGACCTCTCGTACTGCAACGGCATCGAGAAGGCCGGTGCGGACGCGGCGGGCAAGGGACCGGCCGGGATCGACGCGCTGAAGAAGATCACGCCGGGCACCAAGGTGGCCCTGCAGGCCGCCACCTCGCCCGCCGGCTACCAGTACCCGGTCGTCGCCATGCGCGACGCCGGCATCAACACTGACACCGGGATCACCCAGGTGCCGGTCGAGGGCAACAACAACGCGGTGCTCTCGGTCTCCAAGGGCGACGCCGAGGTCAGCTTCGGCTACTGGGACGCGCGCACGACCGTGACCAAGGAGGCGCCCGACGTCGCCGACAAGGTCGTGGCGTTCGCCTACACCGAGATGATCCCGAACGGCGGCGTCGCGGTCTCGGACACCCTGCCCGACGACCTCGTCGAGAAGCTGACGAAGGCGATGGACGGCTACGCCGACTCGTCGAAGGAGGCGAAGGACGTGATGTTCAAGCTCGTCGGCCTCTCCGACTGGACCGCCGACACCGCCCCCGAGCAGATCGCCCGCTACGGCGAGGTGCTCAAGCAGTTCTCCAAGTAACCGCGCAGCGACAGGTTCATTCTTCAATGCCCAGCACCACCGAAGCGCGCCACGGGGCGGGGGCCGGCCACGCGCCGGCCGCCGCCTCTTGGCGCATCGCCCTCGACCGCGTCTCGGTCACCTACCCGAACGGCACCCGCGCGCTGCAGGACGTCTCGCTCGCGATCGAACCGGGCGAGATGGTCTCCATCGTCGGCCTCTCGGGATCCGGCAAGTCGACGCTGATCCGCACCTTCAACGGCCTCGTCGGCGCCACCGAGGGGACGGTGGCCGTCGGCCCGCACCGGGTCTCCGAGCTGCGGGGCCGCGGCCTCCGCGAGGCCCGCGGGCACATCGGCATGATCTTCCAGGCGTTCAACCTCGCCGAGCGCACGAGCGTCTACCGCAACGCGCTCGTCGGCCGCTTCGCGCACTCGCCCGCGTACCGCACCCTGCTCGGGATCCCGAGCGCGACCGATCGCGAGATCGTGCTGCGGGCCCTCGACTCGGTCGGCATGCTCGACAAGGTCTGGGCGCGCGGCGGGGCGCTCTCGGGCGGGCAGAAGCAGCGCGTGGCCATCGCGCGCGCGCTCGCGCAGGAGCCCAGCGTGATGCTCGCCGACGAACCCGTCGCGAGCCTCGATCCGCCCACCGCGCACGCGGTGATGGCCGACCTGCGGCGCATCAACGCCGAGCGCGGGCTCACCGTGCTCGTCAACATCCACCTCATGGATCTCGCGCGGCAGTACACCGACCGCATGATCGGGCTGCGCGACGGGCGGATCGTCTACGACGGCCCCGCCGCCGACGCGAGCGACGCCGACTTCGAGCAGATCTACGGCCGGCCCATTCAGCCGCGCGACCGCCTGGGGGAGCGAGCGTGAGTGCGGGGACCGGGGTGGCCCTCGAACTGCCGCCGAAGCCGCGCAGCACCGTGCGCACCGCGCTCGTGATCGCGGCGGTCGTCGCGTTCACCGTCGCGACGTGCCTGCCCGCCATCGGCGGGATCGACCTCGACTTCGCCTCGATCGCGCGGCACTGGCGCAACGGCCTGACGAAGCTCGCCCAGCTCGCCCAGCCGAACCTCGCGTTCCTGCCGCGCACCTGGGCGCCCATGCTCGAGACGCTGCAGATGGCGCTCGTCGGCGCCGTGCTCTCGGCGCTGTGCTCGGTGCCGATCACGCTGTGGGCCGCGGCCCCGACCAACCCCCACGGGATCACGCGGCGCGTGGTGCGCACCCTCGTGAACGTGATGCGCGCCGTGCCCGACCTCGTCTACGCGACCGTGCTCGTCGCGATGGTCGGCGTCGGCGCGCTGCCGGGCGTGCTCACCCTGTTCCTCTTCAACCTCGGGATCGTGGTCAAGCTCGTCTCGGAGGCGATCGACGCCGCCGACCACGGCTACATGGAGGCCGGCCGCGCCGCGGGCGGCACCCAGTTCCAGATCAACCGGGCGACCGCGCTGCCGCAGGTGCTGCCGCTGTTCGCGAACCAGTGGCTGTACGCGCTCGAACTGAACGTGCGGGTGTCGGCGATCCTCGGCATCGTGGGCGCGGGCGGCATCGGCCGCCTGCTCGACGAGCGCCGCGGCTTCTACGCCTACTCCGACGTCTCGGTGATCATCCTCGAGATCCTGGTCGTGGTCATCGCGATCGAGATCGTCTCCAATCTGCTGCGCAGGAGGCTCGTATGACCCGTCTCGATCCGGGGGTCGATCCTCGGCCCGTCGCGGCTTCGGCGGATGCTGGCGCCGGGCCTGCTGCTGCGTCTGCTGTTGCGCCTGCTGTTGCGCCGCGTGCGTTCGCGCCGCTCGCGCTGCCGCCCCGCCCGTCGCGGCTCTGGCCGACGCTGTGGGCGATCCTCGCCGGCCTCGTCTTCCTGGTCGCCGCGAGCGGCCTCAAGATCTCGTGGGCCGAACTGCCGGCGCTGCCCGGCCAGGTGCTGCACTACCTCGAGCTCATGTTCGCCTCGCCGAACTGGGAGAAGCTGCCGCGCGCCCTGTTCGAGACCTGGCGTTCCATCTCGATGGCGTGGATCGGCGCGATCCTCTGCGTCGTGATCTCGATCCCGCTCGGCATGCTCGCCGCGAACTCCGTCGGGCCGCTGTGGCTGCGCGTGATCCTGCGCGGGCTCTTCGCCGTGATCCGGGCCGTGCCCGAGGTGATCATCGCGCTCGTGCTGCTCACCGTCACCGGCCTCACGCCGTTCACCGGGGCGCTCGCGCTCGGGATCGCCGGCATCGGCACGCAGGGCAAGTGGGTGTACGAGTCGGTCGAATCGGTGCAGGACGGCGCGGCCGAGGCCGTGCGCGCGGCCGGCGGCACGACCGCCGCGGTGACGCGCTGGGCGCTCTGGCCCGCGGTCGCCCCCGCGCTGCTCTCGTTCGCGCTCTACCGCTTCGAGATCAACATCCGCACCTCCGCCGTGCTCGGCTTCGTGGGAGCCGGCGGCATCGGAAGTATGCTGTCGAACTACACCAACTACCGGCAGTGGGACACGGTCGGCATGCTGCTGATCGTCGTGGTCATCGCGACCATGCTCATGGACGCGATCTCGGGGGCGATCCGCCGCCGCATCATGAACGGAAGGCGAGCATGAGCTGGACCGGAGACCCATCGGCCCGGCCGAGCGTGCGGATCGCTTCGCTCGCGCCCGGCCTGCAGCGCACCGAACGCCGCGTCGTCGAAGCCGTCGTGCAGGATCGCGACCGCGCCGTCGGCATGACGGCGCAGGACCTCGCCGAACTCGTGGGCGTCGGCCGCACGACCGTGATCCGCGCGGCGCAGTCCCTCGGATACGAGGGGTACCCGCAGCTGCGCGTCGCGCTCGCGCAGGAGCTCGCGCTCGAACAGGCGGGGCAGGAGTCGGCGGAGGCGGGCGACGGCGCGGACGCGACGGCGCTCGGTCGGCTCCGATCCCGGATCGGGCGCTTCGGGGCGCGGCTCGGCGACTCGGTGTCGGCGCTCACACCCGAGGCCGTCGACGCGTTCGTGCGTGCGCTCGACGAGGCGAACCGCGTGCTCGTCGTCGCGAACGGGCTGTCGGGGCCGCTCGGGCTCGACCTCGTCATGCGGCTGAACTCGGCCGGCAGGCCGGCGGAGCACTTCGCGGACCCGCTCGCGCAGCAGATCGCCGCCCGGCAGCTCGGCAAAGACTCGGTCTGCGTCGTGTTCTCGGGATCCGGCGCGAACACTGCGACCCTCGACGCGATGCGCGCGGCGCGGGCCGGGGGAGCGCGCGTGCTCGCCATCACCTCGTTCTCGCGCTCGGGCACGGCCGAACTCGCCGACACCGTGCTGCTCGTGCCGCCCGTGAGCGGAGGCTTCCAGGACGAACTGATCCACACCTCCCGCGCCGCGCTCATGCTGCTCACCGAGCAGCTCGTCGAGCTCTTCATCGAGCACCGCGGCGAGCGCGGGCGCGAAGCGCGCGCCGCTGCGCTCTCCGTGCTCGCGGGGGTGCTGCGGGACTGAGGGTCGCGGGACTGAGCGTCGCGGGACTGAGGGTCGCGGGACTGAGCGTCGCGGGGCTGAGCGTTTCGGGGCGCGCGTGGTGCGCGCCGTGGGGTGCATGGTGTGCGCCGTGGGGTGCGGGCTTGAGCCGTGGGGTCGGTGCGGCGGTGCTCCGCGAGCGCGCCCCGGTCCTCGCTCGTTCGCGTCGAGACCGTGGTTCTGTATCGAGGCCGTGGTCTGCTGACGAGGCGGTGGTTGTCTGTCGAGAGCGTGCCAAAGTTGCGTCACTTCGGCCCCGGTCTCGATAGATGACCCGGGTCTGGACGGATGACCCGGGTCTCGATGAGGTCGGCGCGGGGATCCGCGGTCCGGGTTCGGTAGTCGCGGTTCGGGCCGGGGTTTGGGTCTCGGCCTTGGGATGCGGATGCGTCTCGCGGCGTCACACTCGCTTCGGCCAGACATTCCGTTGCATAATGGGAGACATTATGGGATCGAATGCAATGGTCGTGGTTCTCGCACTCGCGGGTCTCGTCGTCGGCGCGACGCTCCTCGGCCTGCTGCTGCGTGCCAAGCAGACGCGCGTGCGGTCCACCGCGTCGGACGAGGCGGCGGATCGGATCCGCCCGGCGGATCTCGCAGCGCCGATCGGCGAGACGTCCGGCGCGACCCTCGCGGCACCGGAGTTCGGCGAACGGCTGACGCTCGTGCAGTTCAGCACGGAGACCTGCGCGCGCTGCCCGGCGAGCGCGCGCAGCCTGTCGGGGGCGGCCGACGCGATCGACGGCGTGCGCCATGTCGAGATCGATGTGACGCATCGCGACGACCTGATCCGGCGCTTCTCGGTCCTCCGCACCCCGACGGTGCTCGTGCTCGACGCGCAGCACCGCCTCCGTGCCCGAGTCTCGGGCCCGATCAGCGCGCAGCACGCACGCGATCTCGTCGAAGCGCACGTCGGCGCCGACCGCACGATCGAAGGGAGTCTCGCATGAGCTCGTCCACCGCGCCGGGAAGCGCCGCGCCGGGAAGCGCCGCATCGGGATCCGCCGCGGCGGATCCGCGACCCGGGGAGCCGGGATCCGCGGGTCCGCGAGCCGGGGGTCCCGGATCCGCGGGGGTGGATCCGCGCGGGCCGAGGTTCGCTGCAGGGATCACGGCCGCCCTGCTGCTCGTCGACGTGGCGCTCGCGCTGCTGACGGGGAGCGCGACCGACGGCGCGGCGCTCGCCGCGCGCTCGCCCCTCGAACGCCTGGCCGAGCCCGCGTCGCTGCTCCTGCTGGTGCTGTTCGCCCTCTTCGTCTGGGGTGCGAGCGCGGGTGTGCGCCGGCATCCGTTCGGGCTGCTGTTCGCGCGCGTCATCCGCCCGCGCCTCGCGCCGCCCGAAGAGCTGGAGCCGGCGGAGCCGCCCACCTTCGCACAGGGCGTCGGCGCGTTCGTCGCCGGTGCCGGGCTCGTGCTGCACGCGTTCGGGGTGCCCTGGGCGCTGCCGATCGCGGCCGCCGCGGCGTTCATCGCCGCGTTCCTCAACGCGGTGTTCGCCTTCTGCCTCGGCTGCGAGCTCTATCTCATCCTCCGCAGGGCGCGTCTGATCCGCTGAGCGCGGTGACGCCTGTGGAGACTCGGCGCGGGCACGACCGACGCAATAGGCTGGGGCAATGCCAGAACCCCTCTATCTGCCACTCGACCTGCCCGAGCTCGAGGCCGACCTCGGCGGTGGTCTCGTGCGCCGCACCGTTCACCCGAGCGGCCTGCGCATCCTCACCGAGCGCATGCCCGGCGCGCGTAGCGCGACCATCGGTTTCTGGGTGGGCGTCGGCTCGCGCGACGAGCAGGCGGAGCACGACGACGCTCCGGGCAGCCTCGGTTCGACCCACTTCCTCGAGCACCTGCTGTTCAAGGGCACCCCGCAGCGCGACGCCTACCAGATCGCCACGAGCTTCGACCGCATCGGGGCCGAGCACAACGCTCTGACGGCGAAGGAATACACCTGCTACTACGCCAAGGTGCGCGACGTCGACCTCGACGACTCGGTCGCGGTGCTCGCCGACATGGTCACCAGCTCCGTGCTCGACGCCGACGAATTCGAGAACGAGCGCGAGGTCATCCTCGAAGAACTCGGCATGGCTGCTGACGACCTGGCCGACGTGGCCAACGAGCGCTTCTTCGAGCAGGTCATGGGCGCCCACGCGCTCGGCCGGCCCATCGGTGGTCTGCCCGAGACCATCCGTGCCGCACGGCGCGACGACGTCGACCGTCACTACCGCAACACCTACCGGCCGTCGACCCTCGTGGTCACGGTCGCCGGGGCGGTCGACCACGACCGCCTGGTCGAGCAGGTCGTCGCCGCGCTCGCCGCCTCTCCCGAATCCCGCTGGGATCCGTCGGTCCAGGCTGTGCCCGCCGCGCGACGCGACAGCGACGAGGTCGCGCTGCCCGGGCCGGGGGAGGCGCACACCACCGTGAGCGAACGCCCGAGCGAGCAGGTCAACCTGATGATCGGCACCCGAGGCCTGCGGGCGTCCGACCCGCGCCGCTTCGCCTTCGGCATCATGAACTCGGTGCTCGGCGGCGGCATGTCGAGCCGCCTGTTCCAAGAGATCCGCGAGAAGCGCGGCATGGCCTACTCCACCTACTCTTTCGGCGCGAGCTACTCCGATGCCGGCCTCTTCGGCATGTACGTGGGGTCGGCGCCGCAGAAGGCCCGCGAGGTCGTTCGCCTCGCGCAGGCCGAGCTGCAGCGCGTGGCCGAGCACGGCATCACCGCCGACGAGCACGAACGCTCGCTGGGGCAGATCGCCGGGTCCTCGGCGCTGGCCCTCGAAGACTCCGACACCCGCATGGGGCGCCTCGCGCGCGCCGAGCTGGGCTCCGGCGAACTCTTCGGTCTCGACGCCTCGCTGGAACGCTTCACGGCGGTCACCAGCGACGAGATCCGCGAGGTCGCGGCGCTCATCGCCGAACGGCCGATGTCGGTCGTCGCGGTCGGCGAGGTCTCGCGATCGGGGCTCGAGAGCTCATGACCGAGCGCGGGTTGAGCAGCGCCGCGGGGCAGCCGGAGGGAGCCGCGGTCATCGGATCGGGGCCGAACGGTCTCGCCGCCGCGGTCACGCTCGCCCGCGCGGGCGTGCCGGTCACCGTATTCGAAACGCGCGGCACCCCCGGCGGCGGCACGCGCACCGAAGACCGTGTCATGCCCGGGGTCCTGCACGACACCTGCTCGGCCGTGCACCCCATGGCGCTCGCCTCCGACTTCTTCCAGCGCTTCGAACTCACGCAGCGCATGGAATTCGCGGTGCCCGAGGCCTCCTACGGCCATCCGCTCGACCCCGCGGACGGCCGCGGCGGCATCGCCTACCGCTCGCTCGACCGCACGGCCGAAGAACTCGGTCGCGACGGCGCCGCATTCCGGCGCCTCCTCCGACCGCTCGTGCGCAACATCGACGCCGTGCAGTCCTTCGCCATGGGCGGCGCCCTCCTCTCGATGCCGCAGCCGTTCGTGCCCGCGATCCCCGGCATGATCGCGCTCGGCCTCCGGGTCGCCGAACAGGGCACCCCGGCCTGGAACCTCCGATTCTCGGAGGCCGCCGCGCCCGCGCTGCTCACCGGGGTGCTGGCGCACGGCATCGGCCGCTTGCCCTCGCTCGCCACCGGGGGAGTCGGCATGGTGCTCGCCGCGCACGGCCACGCGCGCGGCTGGCCGGTCCCCATCGGCGGATCCCGGTCCATCGCGGACGCGCTCATCGCCGACCTCGAGGCCCACGGCGGCCGCGTGGTGACCGGGCAGCGCATCGGCTCCCTCCGCGAACTCCGCGAGCACGGATCCTACGGAACCGTGCTCGCCGACACCTCGGCGCGCGGGCTCGCCCGCATCGCGGGCGACGCGCTCCCGGCCGGCTACCGGCGCACCCTCGAACGACAGAAGTTCGGGCCGGGCGCCTGCAAGGTCGACTTCGTACTCGACGGCCCCGTGCCCTGGGCCGACGCGCGCATGTCGGAAACCCCCACCGTGCACCTCGGCGGCACCCGCGCCGAGATCGCCGCCGCCGAACGCGATGTGCTGCGCGGCAGGCACCCCGAATCCCCGTTCGTGCTCCTGGTCCAGCCCGACCGCTTCGACCCGACGCGCAACCCCGCCGACCGGCACGCGATCTGGAGCTACACGCACGTTCCGAACGGCTCCACCCTCGACGTCTCCGAGCGCGTCATCGCTCAGATCGAGCGCTTCGCCCCCGGATTCCGCGACCGCATCATCGCGACCGAAGTCATCACGGCCGACGATTACTCCCGCTACAACGAGAACTCCGTCGGCGGCGACTTCAGCGCCGGGGCCGTCACCATGCGCCAGCTGCTCTCGCGACCCACCGCCGACCTCGCCCCCTGGCGGACCCCGACCCCCGGCCTCTACCTCACCTCCGGCGCGGTCGCCCCCGGGCCCGGCGTGCACGGCCTCGGCGGCTACTACGCCGCACGCGACGCGCTGCACCGCGTCTACGGCCTGGCCGAGCCCGACCTCGGCGTGCGCAGCAGCCGCGAGTCCGGCCGGTAGCCTGGAACCATGAGCACCTCCGTCGCCGTCTCCGGGGCCACCGGCCGCCTGGGCGCCCTCGTCTGCGAGATCGTCGAGTCCGATCCCGACTTCACGCTGACCGCCCGCCTCACGAGCGCCAGCGCACCCGACGACGGAGCCGACGCGACGATCCTCGTCGACGTCAGCCACCCCGAAGCCTCACCCGCCATCGTCGAACGCGCCCTCCGCCGCGGCCAGCGTGTCATCGTCGGCACGAGCGGCTGGTCGGCCGAGCGGCTCGCCGAGCTGCAGCGCATCGTCAACGAGCTCCCCGGGGCCGCCGCGCTGGTCGTCCCTAACTTCTCGCTCGGCTCCGTGCTGGGCACCGCGCTCGCCCGCATCGCGGCACCCTTCTTCGACTCCGTCGAGATCATCGAAGCGCACCACCCCGGCAAGGTCGACTCGCCCTCGGGCACCGCGGTGCGCACGGCCGAACTCATCGCCGACGCCCGGTCGGGCAAGCCGATCGACGCGCCGTTCGCCGAGCAGACCGCCCGCGGCGAACTCATCGCGGGGATCCCGGTGCACAGCCTCCGGCTCGCCGGAGTCGTCGCCAAGCAGGAGGTCCGGTTCGGAGGCGCGGGCGAGGTGCTCACGATCACCCACGACACGCACTCCAACGCCGCCTACGGCCCCGGAATCCGCGCCGCCCTCCGCGCGGCCGGCGAGCTCGACGGCCTCGTCGTCGGCCTCGACCGCGTCCTCGGCATCGGCTCCGCCGCGGGCGCCGCCAGCGCCGCCGACGCCGACGCCACCGAGGGCGCAGCGTGAGCGCGCGGATCCGATCCATCATCGGGGTCGTGGTCATGAGCGTGCTGCTCGTGCTCTACTTCGGGTTCGCCGGAGTCCGCGCATTCGCGCTCCTGGCCACCGGAACCCCGCTCGCCGTCGCCATGGGCGTCGCCCTGCTCGTGCTGCCGCTCATCGGCGTCTGGGCGCTCGTGCGCGAACTCATGTTCGGCGCGCGCGCCACCCGGCTCGTCGACCGGCTCGCAGCCGAGGGGCGCCTGCCAGAGGAGGACGTCGACGTCTCGCCCAGCGGCCGCCCCGACCGCGACCAGGCCGACGCCGCGTTCCCCAAGTACCAGGCCGAGGTCGAAGCCGATCCCGAATCCTGGCAGAACTGGATGCGCCTCGGACTCGTCTACGACGCCTGCGGTGACCGACGCCGCGCACGCGCCGCGATCCGGTCCGCGATCGCCAAGTCACGCGGCTGACGCAGAAACATTCGGTAACGTCGCATTTCAGCGGACGTTCAACGAATATCCTTCGCGCGATTAGGGAAACGTTCGGCGAACGACCTAAACTCGTTCGGGATCGCACCGACCGAGGGCCTCACCGACGCGCCCTTGCTCACGCCAGCCGGTGCAAGTACGACCGGGCGCGGCGAAGCGCCCAGAGGGACGATTTCGGCATGTCACGAAAAGCTCAGCTCGCTGAACCGCCTACCCGAGCACTCGACTCGGTGACCGGCATCAGCCGCAAGGGACTGCCCAGCGGAACGGTGGGAGTGCTCGGCGCACTCGTCATCGGCCTCTCGACGTGCGCCCCGGCGTACACCCTGACCTCCGCCGTCGGCCCCGCCGCGAGCGAGGTCGGCTACCAGACCCCGGCGATCTTCCTCATGGGCTTCATCCCCATGCTGCTCGTCGCCATCGGCTACCGCGCGCTCAACTCGGCGATGCCCGACTCCGGCACCTCCTTCACCTGGGCCACCCGGGCGTTCGGCCCCTGGATCGGCTGGATGGCGGGCTGGGGGCTCATCGCCGCCACCGTGCTCGTCCTCTCGAACCTCGCCGGCGTCGCCGTCGAATTCCTCTTCCAATCGATCAGCATCCTCGTCGGCGACCCCTCGATCGCGGACATCGCGCAGAACAAGCTGATCAACATCGCCGTCTGCCTCGGATTCATGGCGCTCGCCACGTTCATCTCCTACCGCGGCATGACCTCGACCAAGATCTTCCAGTACCTCACCGTCATCTTCCAGATGGCCGTCATGGTCTGGTTCGTCGTCGCCATGTTCATCGGCGCGGCCGACCCGGCGAACACCGAGGGCAAGATGCCCGAGCTGTCCTGGTTCAACCCCTTCGAGGTGTCGAGCTTCAGCGCCTTCGCCGCCGGCATCGCCGTCTCGATCTTCGTCTACTGGGGCTGGGACACCGTGCTCACCATGGGCGAGGAGACCAAGCCCTCCAAGGGTCGCATGTCGACCGAGAGCAAGGCCGCGATGATCCTCGTCGGCATCCTCGTCGTCATGTACGTCGGCACCGCAGCCGCGACCGTCGCCTTCGCCGGCGTCGGCGACGGCCCGACCGGCCTCGGCAACTCCGCGATCGCCGAGAACGTGTTCGCCGCGCTCGCGCACCCCGTCATGGGCCCCGCCGCGCTGCTGCTCTCGCTCGCGATCCTCGTCTCCGCGATGGCGTCCATCAACTCCACCGCCATCTCGCCCGCGCGCACCCTGCTCGCGATGTCGCACTACGGTGCGCTGCCCAAGTCGATCAAGAAGATCCACCCGAAGTACAAGTCGCCGTACGTCGCGCTCATGCTGTCGTCGCTCGTCGCCTCCGGCTTCTACGCGATCATGCGCTTCATCAGCAACGACGTGCTGTGGGACACCATCACCGCACTCGGCATCATGGTCTGCTTCTACTACGGCATCACGGCGCTCGCGAGCCCCTGGTACTTCCGCAAGACCGCCTTCCGCGAGGGCGTCGGATCGGTCATCTCGAAGATCGTGCTGCCCGCCATCGGCGGCATCCTGCTGCTGATCGTGTTCGTGCAGACCACGATCGACAGCATGGATCCCTCGGCGGGGTCCGGCAACAACATCGGCGGCGTCGGCCTCGTCGGCATCATCGGCGTCACCGTCCTCGGCATCGGCGTCGTGCTCATGTTCCTCCAGTCGCGCGTCTCCAAGCCCTTCTTCACGGGACAGGTGCTGCGCCGCGTCGACGCGAGCGAAGCGACCGGCACGGTCGAGGTGTTCGACGACGGGCTCTGATCCCGAACCCGCGGCACGATCCGCGTCGCCTCGCGGCGACATCCACCGAAGCGCAGCGGTCCGCCGCTGCGCTTCGGTGTTTCCGTGGAACAATCGAGCGATGGGCCAGGAGAGCAAGAAGACCGCGTCGGCGACACCCGCGCCGGCCGGTCGCCGCAAGCAGCTCCTGCGCAACTGGGGTGCCGTCGCCCTGGCCGCGATCGTCCTCGGCGCCATCTTCGGCGGGCCGGCGATCGTGAAGTATCTGAAAGCGCCGCCCATCTCCGACGACTTCGGCATCGAGGACGCCATCGCCGCGATGCGCCTCGACGCCGACGGCACCTCCTACCTGGTGCTCGTGAACCCGCAGGGCAGGACGCGCTCGGTGCAGCTTGAGGAACGCGGCTTCGAGCGCTCCCGCATCGCCTGGTCGGACGCCGGCCTCAGCACCGGCGGGCCGACCGACGAATACCTGCTCGGGGCGAAGAGCCTCACCCGAATGCCGCTGCCCGGCGACCTGGACCGCCCGACCGAGTGGGCGCGATTCGCCACCCGCGACGGCTTCGCGGTGCAGATGAGCACCCAGGAAGGACAGCGGTTGGCCTTCGTGAACGCGAAGACGAAGCAGCTGACCTCGGTCAAGCCGGAGTACGCGCACCCCGTGCTCGCGAACTGCGACGGCGAACTCGTCGCGATCGGCGAAGACGGGCATCCACGCACGATCGACGCCGGATCGCGCAACATCAGCGGACTCGGTACGTTCACGGGCGTCCAGGCGATGACCTGCGACGGCGACCGGATCATCGGGATCGGCGAGATCCCGGATCGGTCCGAGCCCGCGCAGACCGTATGGATCTGGGATCGGGCCTCCGGTGCGCAGCGCACGCTCGACGTGCGGTATCCGGAAGCGCTGAGCAGGTCCGGGCCGAGCACGCCGTTCGCGAACGACGGGCGGCTGTACTGGGCCGCGGATCGACGGCTCTGGTCGATCCCCGTCGGCGACGCGGCGCTCGGTGGGTCCGGTGCCGCTGGATCCGCTGGATCCGGCACCTCTGGTGGGCCCGGTGGATCCGGTACCGCTGGATCCGATGCCGCAGGCGGCGGATCGGCACCGACGATCGCCGAGGCCATCGACTCGGCGACGCTCACCGACTTCCTCGACGACTTCGAACCCGTGGTCGGCACCGATCAGGGCGTGCTCGACCGGGTCGGCGATCGCGTCTACGGGGTCGCGGCGCAAGAGAAGTACATCGACGACCGCAGGGGGCCGGGATTCGACCGGCTCGATCGGCTCGCGATCTTCAGCGTCGACGCGCGCACAGGGGAGCGCCGCATCGTGCTCGACGTCGACACCCTCGACTTCCCGCGCCGGAACCTGCACGTCCACGCGATCGCGGTGAACCCGAAATGGGCGGCAGTGCGGTGAATCGCGCCGCCGCCGCGGGCTAGACTCCTCGGATGCCCCCGCGTTCCCCGCTGCCGCAGCGCCTCGGACTCGATTCCGCCTGGATGCGGTCGCCCGACCGCGATCCGGCGAACCCGCGCCCCTGGCCGACCATGCGCGACTGGCTGCATCACCGGCTCTCCGAGCACATCAACGTCGACGCGTTCATCGCCGACGAACGCTTCGTGCTCGACTCGGGAGAGCCGCTGCGCGCCGACGCGGAATACCGCTCGCACACCTTCGTCTGGTTCTACCGGGACCTGCCGGAGGAGACTCCGGTGCCCGGCGCCGTGCACGTCGTGCACCGCGACGACCGGATCGTCGTGGTCGACAAGCCTCCCTTTCTCTCGTCGATCCCGCGCGGCAAGCACATCACCGAGAGCGTCGTGGTGCGCATGCGGCGTCAGCTCGGACTGCCCGAGCTGACGCCGATGCACCGACTCGATCGGGTCACCTCCGGGCTCCTGATCCTCGCCACCGAGCGTCGCTGGCGCGGCGCCTACCAGAGCATGTTCATGCGGGGCGAGGTGTCGAAGACCTACCGGGCGGTCGCGCGGATCCGCGACGACCTCACCCTGCCCGCCACCGTGCGCAACCACCTGCGTAAGCGGCACGGCAGCTGGCAGGCGGAGGAAGTGCCCGGTCTCGAACCGAACTCCGAATCGCTCGTGGAGCTGGAACGCGAGCTGCCGGTGGTGGGCGGGGTTGCGAGTCGCGGCGAGGTCGAGAGTCTTGGCGGGGTCGCGAGCCGCGGCGAGCGCCGCGGTGTGTATCGGCTCACCCCGCGCACCGGCAAGACCCATCAGCTGCGCCTGCACATGCTGGGTCTCGGGATCCCGATCGAGGGCGATCCGCTCTATCCGGCGGTGCAGGAGATCGCGGTCGACGATTTCAGCACGCCCCTGCAGCTGCTCGCGAGCGAGCTCCGATTCCCGGACCCGATCGACGGCGGTGAGCGCCGCTTCGCGAGCGTGCGGGAGTTCCCGCTGCGTCCGTCCGCTGGGTGAATCTGCAGGGCGGCATCCTGCGCGAGCCTGCCCCCTCGTCATCCTGCGCGAGCTTGCGAGTCGCAGGATCCTCCGTCGGCACGCTCCGAGCGAACGCGGCCTCGGCCTCGGCCCGATGTCGGACCTCGCCGGTAGACTTCTCGACGTGAGCACGAACGAGATCCCGACCCCCTACGAGGACCTGCTGCGCGAGGTGTTCGAGCACGGTACGCCGAAGGGCGACCGCACCGGAACCGGCACGCGCAGCCTGTTCGGCCGCCAGATCCGCTTCGATCTGGCCGAATCGTTCCCGCTGCTGACCACCAAGCGGGTGCACTTCAAGTCGGTCGCGATCGAGCTGCTCTGGTTCCTGCGCGGCGAGGGCAACACCAAGTTCCTCACCGACAACGGTGTGACCATCTGGGACGAGTGGGCTGACGCGAGCGGCGACCTGGGCCCTGTCTACGGTGTGCAGTGGCGTTCGTGGCCGACTCCGTCGGGCGAGCACATCGACCAGATCTCGCAGGTGATCGAGCAGATTCGTTCGAACCCCGACTCCCGTCGTCTCATCGTCTCCGCCTGGAACGTGGCCGAGCTCGACCAGATGGCGCTCGCGCCCTGCCACGCCTTCTTCCAGTTCTACGTGGCCGACGGCAAGCTCTCGTGCCAGCTCTACCAGCGTTCGGCAGACATGTTCCTCGGAGTGCCGTTCAACATCGCCTCCTACGCGCTGCTCACGCTCATGGTCGCTCAGCAGACGGGCCTCGAGCCGGGCGAGTTCGTCTGGACGGGCGGCGATTGCCACGTCTACGACAATCACGTCGAGCAGGTCGAGAAGCAGCTCGCGCGCGAGCCGTTCCCGTACCCGAAGATCAGCATCCGCAAGCGGGATTCCATCTTCGACTACGTGTTCGACGACTTCGCGGTCCTCGACTACCAGCACCACCCGGGCATCAAGGCCCCGGTCGCGGTCTAGGGCCTTCGGGTGAGCGAGCGCGACGGCTCCGAGCGGCGGGCCACAGGACTCCGCAGCCTCGGCATGATCTGGGCCGAGGCGCGGGGCGGCGCGATCGGGCGCGACGGCGACATGCCGTGGCACCTGCCCGAGGACCTGGCGCATTTCAAGCGGACGACGCTCGGTGATCCGGTGATCATGGGCCGCCGTACGTGGGAGTCGCTGCCTGAACGCTTTCGCCCGTTGCCTGGTCGCGCGAACATCGTGGTGACCCGGGATCCGGGCTTCGTCGCCGAGGGTGCTCGCGTCGCGGCGTCGGTCGAGTCCGCTCTCGACCTGGCGGGCGGTGCCGCTCGCATCGAGGGGAGCACGGAGGCCCAGGGCACCGGGGCTACCGGGGGTGCCGTTGAGGTCCGGGCCGACGCGGGATCCGGTGCGGAGTTCGTGGGTGCTCCGAGCGCCGACGGTGTTTCGCCGCGCGCGTGGATCATGGGCGGCGGGCAGCTGTACCGTGCGGCGATGCCGCTCGCGACGGAACTGGTCGTGACCCGCATCGAGCTCGACGTGCCCGACGCCGACACTTTCGCGCCCGAGATCGGCCCTGAGTGGCGCCTCGTCGACCCTGGCGCTCCTGCGACCTCGAAGACGGGTCTCGGCTACCGCTTCGAACGCTACCTGCGGGACTGACCCCCTGACCCCTGAGCCCTCTGACTTCCCTGACCCGCGGGTTCGTGAGTCGTGCGGCTTCAACATCACCCTGAGGCGTGCCGCGCCCACCCCCCCCCTGCCTTCCCGCGCCCGGCCGTGTCCGTGCCTCCGCGCCTTCCTCGAGATGACCCTTTCGCGGGTTTTGGGCGCTCATGACCCGCGAAAGGGTCATCTCGGAGGGGTGAGTGCGGGCCAAGGGAATGGGGCTCGACCCCCGAGCTTCGAGCCCCGAATCCTGAGCCCAGACCCCTGAACCTCGACCCCCGGAGCGCGAACCTCGACCTCGAACATCAAGGCCCGAACTCCGAGCCCGAACCCAGACCCGCGACCCCGACCCGACCCTCGAACCCGACCACTGGCCAGAGCCTCGAACCTCGAACCTCGAACCTCGAACCTCGAACCTCGAACCTCGAACCTCGAACCTCGAGCCCAGGGCCCAGGGCCCAGGGCCCAGAGCTCCGAGCCCCGAGCCCTGAGCCCCGAGCCCCGAAGCCTGAGCTCGGAGTTCTGAGCTCGGAGTTCTGAGCTCGGAGTTCTGAACCTCGACCCCTGACCCCGCGTCTCGAGCCCTCGCCCCCGCGTTCGCGCCCTCGCCGAGATGGCCCTTTCGCGGGTTTTGGGCGCTCATAACCCGCGAAAGGGTCATCTCGGCGGGGTGAGTGCGGGCCAAAGGAATGAGCTTTGACCCCGACCCGGAGCCCGAACCTCGACCTCGACTCCGCCCCGCCCCCACCGTTCAGCGCTCGGCGAGGAGGCGGGTCAGCTCGGCCGTGATGGGGCGCGGCTCCCGGCCGAGGAACCGGCAGAGCCGCGCCCGGGTCTCGGCGATCCTGCTCCGAAGAAGATCCTCGCGGTGCAGGCGCAGCAGCCGGTACCCCTCCTCGCGGGCGGCCTCGATCCGCGCCAGGTCCTTCAAGTACTGGGCTCGGTCTGTGCGGTGCTGCTCGCCGTCGTATTCGATGATGCGTCTTCTCGTGCGGTCGACCAGGTCGAAGCGGCCGATGAACGTGCCGTCGGCCCGCCGCAGTTCGACCTGGAGATCGAGATCGTCGATCCCCAGCGCGACGAGTTCGAGCCGGACTTCGGTCTCCATGCGCGATTCCGCACCGATCCGGGTGAGGCTCAGCGCGGCGCGAAGCTTGCGGACCCCGCGGCCCGAAGCACGAGCGACTTCGGCGTGCAGCGCCTCGAGCGGCACGAGCGGCGTGACTCGGTGCCGCGGGCCGCGGGGGAGCACGAGGTGATCCATCGCCACGACGAGCTCGCGAAGGGGGAGCAGCGCCGCGCTCTGGGCGAGCGCCGCGACCGGTCGTACGCAGGGAAGCCCCGCGGGTGATCGGACGACCTCGAAGTCCGAACCGGCGCCGTGCCCGACGACCGTGCGGCCCCGCGCGGCTCGGAGCGGGAGGGGCACCGCGAGGTGCACGACCTCGGGTGACCGGATCGGCGCACCGAAGGCGAGGAGGGCCGTCGTGTGACTGAAGGCCTCCCCGCGACGGAGTTTCGGGACGTAGGCGCGCGCGAGATCGAGCACGCGCTGCTCGGAGAACCTCGGCTCCTGCTGCTCCGACCGCAGTCGGTGCACGCCGCGGTGCGGTGATTCGAACCGGCGGTGCACGAGCATGTTCCGAGTGATTCCCGCCCGCGCGGCCTCCGCGGTGCGGGCGGTGGAGCCGGGCGCCGAGTCGGGCCACGGCCCGGGCAGTGGTGTCGGAGTCCGGGGCATGGAGCCAGAATGCCGCGGACGAGGACCCGATCCGGCGTTGTCCACAGCGAGCGCGCGCCAACGCGTGAGGACCGACGCCGAGATGCCCCTCCCGCGGGTTTTGGGCGCTCATAACCCGCGAAAGGGTCATCTCGGCGCATGCCAGAGGCGCGCCCCGCCCGCACCCGAGCGCGAACCCGAAGCCGAAGAAGCCGCCGAACAAACGGTGCCGCAGCCAACTCTCCGCCGCGGGTCCGGTAGCCTAGGCGTGTGACACAGCGCGAGAATCCCTTCGGCCAGGTACTGGTCGCTCTGGTGACCCCGTTCCAGGCAGACGGCGAGGTCGACTGGGCGGCAACCGAGGCCCACATCGACCACTGCATCTCCAGCGGGGCCGACGGCATCGTCGTGACCGGCACCACCGGCGAGACGAGCACCCTCACCGACCCCGAGAAGATCAAGCTCGTCGAGGTCGCGAAGTCGGTCTCGGGCGGTCGCGCCAAGATCATCACGGGCGGCGGCTCCAACGAGACCGCCCACGCCATCGAGCTCTACAAGGCCAGCGAGAAGGCCGGCGCGGACGGCGTCATGATCGTCACGCCGTACTACAACAAGCCCACCCAGGCGGGCCTGCTGACCCACTTCCGCATGGTCGCGGACTCCACCGACCTGCCGGTCATCCTGTACGACATCCCCGGCCGCACCGGCGTGCCGATCAAATACGAGACGATCCTGCGGCTCGCGAAGCACCCCAACGTGCTCGCGGTGAAGGACGCCAAGGGCGACTTCAGCGAGGTCAGCCGGGTGCTGAACCAGACCGACCTCATGTACTTCTCGGGCGACGACGCGAACGTGCTCCCGCACCTCTCGATCGGGGCCACCGGCCTCATCGGCGTCACCGCCAACATCACCGCCGCGCCCTACCGCACCATCATCGACGCGGTGAACGCGGGCGACCTGCACACGGCGCGCGAGCAGCACCAGCGGCTCGAGCCCCTCGTGCGCGCCATCATGACCCACGTGCCCGGCACCGTCGCGGCCAAGTACGTGCTGCACGGCCTCGGCCGCATCTCGAGCCCGCGCGTGCGCCTGCCGCTCGTCGGTCCCGAGGAGTGGGAGGCCGCCATGATCGAGGACGAGCTCGCGCTCGTGCATGACGTCGCCGGCGTCGATTTCCAGAACTTCCGGCCGGACCGCAACGCGGCTGCCGGCGGCGCCCTGCCGAAGATCGCAGGGACCACCCGCTAACCGAACGGCCCCGAAGGATCGGGGCCCTGACCAGGAGGCTGTGTGCCCGTCACCACCCCGTATGCTCCGCCGAAGCTCAAGAACGGCACCCTTCGCATCACCCCGCTGGGCGGCCTCGGCGAGGTCGGCCGCAACATGACGGTCTACGAGATCAACGGCAAGCTGCTGATCGTGGACTGCGGCGTGCTCTTCCCCGAAGAGCACCAGCCGGGCGTCGACCTGATCCTGCCCGACATCTCGCAGATCGAGAACCGCCTGAACGACATCGTCGCGGTCGTGCTCACGCACGGTCACGAGGATCACATCGGCGGTGTGCCCTACCTGCTGAAGCGTCGCCCGAACATCCCGCTGGTCGGGTCGAAGCTCACGCTCGCGTTCATCTCGGCGAAGCTCAAGGAGCACCGCATCACGCCCGAGCTGCGTCAGGTCGCCGAGGGCGACCGCGTGAAGTTCGGTCCGTTCGACCTCGAGTTCATCGCGGTGAACCACTCGATCCCCGATGCGCTCGCGGTCGCGATCCGCACCGAGGCCGGCCTGGTCATCGGCACGGGCGACTTCAAGATGGATCAGCTGCCGCTCGACGGCCGCATCACCGATCTGCGCGCCTTCGCCCGCCTGGGCGAGGAGGGCGTCGATCTGTTCATGACGGACTCGACCAACGCCGAGGTCCCGGGCTTCACCCCGCTCGAGAAGGACATCGGTCCCGTGCTCGAGCGCGTCATCGAGAAGGCCCGCGGCAAGGTCGTGGTGGCGAGCTTCTCGAGCCACGTGCACCGCGTGCAGCAGGTGCTCGACGCCGCGCAGAAGGCCGGCCGCCGCGTCGTGCTGCTCGGCCGTTCGATGGTCCGCAACATGAAGATCGCGTCGGATCTCGGCTACCTCGAGGTGCCCGAGGGCGTGCTCGTCGATCTCAAGAAGAGCGGCGACATCCCCGACCACCGCATCGTCTACATGTCGACCGGTTCGCAGGGCGAGCCCATGGCGGTCCTGAGCCGCATGGCGAACCAGGAGCACCAGGTCGAGATCGGCCAGGGGGACACCGTGATCCTGGCGTCGAGCCTGATCCCGGGCAACGAGAACTCGGTCTACCGGGTGATCAACGGCCTCATGAAGCTCGGCGCGAACGTCGTCCACAAGGGCAACGCCAAGGTGCACGTTTCCGGCCACGCCGCCGCCGGCGAGCTCATGTACTGCTACAACATCGTCCGCCCGAAGAACGTCATGCCGATCCACGGCGAGTACCGCCACCTCGTGGCGAACGCCGGCGTCGCGATCGAGACGGGCGTGCCGCAGAACCGCACCATCATCGGCGAGAACGGCACCGTGGTCGACCTGGTCGACGGCGTCGCGCGCGTCGTCGGGCAGCTCGAGATCGACTTCATCTACGTCGACGGCAAGAGCGTCGGCCGGGTCACCGACGACGATCTGCGCGATCGTCGCACGCTGGCGGAAGAAGGCTTCATCTCGGTGATCACGGTCGTCGAGACGAGCCTCGGCCAGATCGTGTCGGGTCCCGAGATCCACGCCAAGGGCGTGGCCGAGGACGACAAGGTGTTCGACGCCATCAAGCCGAAGATCGCCGACGCCCTCGAAGAGGCGATGAAGGGCGGAACGACCGATCAGCACGCGCTGCAGCAGGTCGTCCGCCGCACCATCGGCCGCTGGGTCGGTACGAAGCTGCGCCGCAAGTCGATGATCGTCCCCGTCGTGGTGGTGGTCTGACCGGTGTCGGTCGAAGCCCGGCCCGTCGCCGCCGTGCGGTTCGCGACGGACGATGAGCGCGCCCGCTGGGACGCGCTCATCGCGGCGAACCCCGGCGGCGGTGAGGTCTGGCAGGGCGACGCCTACCTCGAGCAGAAGCGCGAGGCCGGACGCTACCGCGTGCACCGGCTGATCGTCGAGCTCGGCGACGAGGATCGCACCGCGGTCGCCGTCGGCGTGCTCGCCAAGCGCG
Source organism: Leucobacter iarius (assembly GCF_039530105.1). Classification (NCBI taxonomy): domain Bacteria; kingdom Bacillati; phylum Actinomycetota; class Actinomycetes; order Micrococcales; family Microbacteriaceae; genus Leucobacter; species Leucobacter iarius. The sequence goes on from NZ_BAAAOB010000001.1 coordinate 1,803,464, forward strand.
CGCCGCTGCTCGGCGAGTGGTGGCATGTGCCGGCCGGTCCCGCCGCGCTCGACGCCGCGGGGCAGGACCCTGAGGCGTTCGCGCGTGCGACCCGTGCCGTGGCCGACTTCGCCCGCGCCAACGGGGCGTTCCTGCTGAAGATCGAGCCGCGCGTGCCGGCGAGCGCCGAGGCGGATCGAGTCGTTCGCGCGCTCGGCGCAGTGCCGACGGCACGCATCATCCCGAACCCCTCGACGGTGATCGTCGACGTCCGGGGGAGCGGCGCCGAGCCGCGCACCGAGGACGAGCTCTTCGCGAGCCTCGGCAAGAAGGCCCGCTACGCGATCAAGAAGGCCGCGCGCGACGGGATCACCGTCGAGCGGGTGCCCGCGAGCGAAGCGAACTGCGCCGCGTTCTTCCGCCTGCTCGAAGAGACGGCCGAGGGGCGCTTCGTACTGCGCAGCGCCGACTACTACCGCTCGTTCTGGCAGCGCTTCGAGCGCGCCGGCGCCGGCCAGCTGTTCTTCGCCTACCGCGACGGCGCGCTCGTCGCGGGCGCGTTCGCCATGGGCCTCGGCTCCAAGACGACCTACAAGGACGGCGCCTCGGTGCGCGCGAAGACCGCCTACGGCGCCTCGCACGCGCTACAGTGGGAGGTCCTGCGCTGGGCGCTCGAGCGCGGCGCCGTCACCCACGACCTGTGCGGGGCACCTCCCTCGGGCCAGGCCTCCGACACCGCGCACCCGCTGCACGGCGTCGGCCAGTTCAAGACGAGCTTCGCGCCGCAGATCGTCGACTACGCGGGAGCGTGGGATCTGCCGCTGAGCGCGAGCAAGTTCTCCGTCTGGGCAAAGATCGGCGACCGCATCGCGCGCCGCCTCTCGCTCACCGTGCAGAAGGACCCGTACTACTGATGGCCGGCTCTCTGGCGCGCGCGAGCGCGGTGATGGCCTCGGGGACCATGGTCTCCCGAGTGCTCGGTTTCGCGAAAGCGATGCTGCTCGTCGTGGCGATCGGCCAGGTCAAGTCGGTGTCGGGCGATGCCTTCGCGAACGGCAACCTGTTGCCGAACACGCTCTACATGATCCTGCTCGGCGGCATGCTCAACGCGGTGCTCGTACCGCAGATCGTGAAGGCCGCGAAGGATCCCGACGGCGGTGCGGGGTACATCAACAAGGTGCTCACGCTCGTGATGACCGCACTGACCGCGGTCACCGCGTTGGTGATGCTCGCCGCGCCCTGGATCGTCTGGCTCTTCACTATTTCGTGGCCCGCAGACCAGCGCGGTCTCGCGCTCGCCTTCGCCTACTGGGCGCTGCCGCAGATCATCTTCTACGGGCTCTACACGATCCTCGGTGAGGTGCTCAACGCGCGCAGCGTGTTCGGACCGTTCACCTGGGCGCCCGTGCTCAATAACGTCATCGCGATCGCAGGCATCGTGGTGTTCATCGCGATGTATGGAGCCGATAACGGTACTCGTACCCCGGATGATTGGACCCCGGGCGCGATCGCAGTGCTCGCGGGCAGCGCGACGCTCGGCGTGATCGTGCAGGCCGTTGTGCTGTTCATCTCGTGGCGCAAAGCCGGCATCCGCTACCGGCCCGATTTCAAGTGGCGCGGCATGGGCCTCGGGCAGACGGGCCGCATCGCAGCCTGGAGCCTCGCCACCATCGTCGTGATGCAGCTCGGCGGCATCGTGACCCAGAACGTGATCAATACCGCGTCTGGCGCGGGTGCCTCTGCGCTCGCGATGCAGAACGCGTGGCTGATCTTCATGCTCCCGCACTCGGTGATTGCCGTTTCGCTGGCGACCGCATACTTCACACGCCTCGCGGGCTGGGGACAGAGCGGGCGCATGACCGAGTTCTTGCTCGACTTCTCTGCTTCCGCGCGGCAGATCCTGCTCGTGATGGTGCTTGCCTCGGTGATGATCTTCGCCGCGGCGCCGTTTGTCAGCCGTGTGTTCAACTTCACCGGCAATCCTGACCAGATCTACACCTTCACCCTGGTGCTGCAGTGCTACATGGTGGGCCTCGCGGCCTACAGTTTCCTGTTCATCGTGCAGCGCGCGTTTTACGCGTTGTCCGACACGCGCACGCCCTTCATCTTCACTTCGGTGCAGATCGGATTGCTCGTAGTGCTCTCCCTCTGCCTGCTCGTGCTGCCGAAGAGCTGGATCGGGCCCGCCTACGGTCTCATCTTCGGCTTCACGACAGTGGTGCAGGCGTTGCTCGCGGTGTTCTTGCTGCGCAAGCGTCTCGGACACATCGATGGCTCCCGGATCCTCGCCAGCCTGCTCTTCTACACGCTCGCCGGGATCCCTGCCCTCCTCATCGGCTTCGGCCTGACCCTGATCTTCGGGCTGATGTTCCCGGGGTACGGCGTGTTCGCCGCGGTCGGCCTCGCGATCCTCGATGCGCTCGTCGTGACTGCGGTCTACATCGGGGTCCTCCGCATCCTGAAGTCACCGGATCTCACAGAACTCACCGCATTCGTCTCCCGCAAGCTCGGAAGGAACCGTTCGTGACCCTCACCGTCACCCCCTGCACCGATCCGGAGCTCTGGGATCGGACCGTCATCGACCTCGGCGGGCATCCGCTCCAGCTCTGGGGCTGGGGCGAGCTGAAGTCCGCGCACCGCTGGTCGGCGGAGCGCGTCCTCGTGACCCGCGACGGCGAGACGGTCGGGGCCTGCCAGCTCCTCACCCGCAAGCTGCCCTGGCCGCTGGGCGGTTTCGTGTACGCCCCGCGCGGCCCGGTGCTCGCGCGCGGCCCGAAGGCCGCCGCGATCGAGGGCGCGACCCCCGGGTCGGCCGGCGCGCCGGCGCAGGATCCGGCACCGGGCGCGGTCGCCGACGCCGTCGCGGACTACGTGCGCCGCACGCGTCGCGCGGTGGCGGTCTCGATCGAGCCCGACGAGGACGACGGCCGGTTCCCGCTGTCCGACGCTTGGCGCCGCGCCGAGACCACGGTGCTGCCCGCACGCACGCTGATCCTCGACCTCACGCGCAGCGAGGACGAGCTCATGGGCGACATGTCGAAGAAGCACCGCCAGTACGTGCGCAAGTCCGAGCGCGAGGAGTCGCTCGAGATCCGCCGCGTCGAGACCGCCGAGCAGCTCGAGGAGTGCCTCGAGGTCTACCGTGCGACCAGCGCGCGCGCCGACTTCGGACTGCACGAGGACTCCTACTACCACGACGCCCGCACCATGCTCGGCGAGCACGCGCCGATCTGGGCCAGCTACGTCGACGGCAAGCCCGTCGCGTTCCTGTTCCTCGCCGTCAGCGGGCGCACGTCGTTCGAGCTGTACGGCGGCATGGACGAGACCGGTCAGCGGCTGCGCGCCAACTACGCGCTCAAGTGGAACGCGATCCGCGAGATGAAGGCCCGGGGTGTCGAGCGCTACGACTTCGGCGGCCTCATCAATGACGGCGTGACCACGTTCAAGACCGGGTTCTCCTCGCACGAGAACCTGCTCGCGGGCACCTGGGACCGCCCGATGTTCGGCTACGGCATCTGGACCCGCGGCCTGCCGCTCGCGAAGTCGGTCGTGCGCAAGCTCCGGCGACGCTGATCGCGGGGATGGGACACAGCAGGGCGGAGGCCGCGTACCAGCGAGCGATCGGGGCGTTCAAGAACCCGACGCTCGATCTGCTGCACGGTCGGTACGCGCCGTTCGTGGTCGCCGCGCTCTCGCTCGTCTTCACGGCGGATCGTCCGACGGTCGCCGTCTCGGACGCGCACGTCGAGGTCGGCGAGATGGTCGACGAGCTGCGCGCCGCCGATCACGACGGACGGGAACGCGGCCTGCCCGCGGGCTCGGGCCGTGAGATCTGCCGGTACTGGGTGCGGGTGGGCTGGCTCGTGCCGCAGATCGTGGACGACGCAGAGGTGTACCGGCTGTCGGCGCAGGCTGTCGGCGCGCTCGAGATCGCCGGTCGCGCGGGCGGCGGGCGTTCGCGGGTCTCGCGCTCGCGCGTGCGCACCCTGCTCGAGACGATCGAGCAGCTCGCGCAGGACGCCGAGCCGGACCCCGAGGAGCGGCGCGCCCGGCTCCTCGCCGATCGCGCGGCGATCGACGCCGAGCTCGCGCGCCTCGACGAGCACGGGGCGCCCGAGCCCGCTGACGACGAGCTGCTGCTCGAGGAGGCGGAGAACGTGCTCCACCTCGCTCGCGAACTGCCGGCCGACTTCTCCCGCGTGGCCGAGTCGATCAACGCGATGCAGCGCGACGTCGTCGCGGACCTGCGACGCGACGTGCGGCCCGCCGGAGAGGTGCTGCGCGAGTACCTGCAGCGCGGCCAGCACGTCATGCAGGCCACCCCGGAGGGGCGCGCGTTCGCGGGAGCGCTGCGGCTCATCGGCGATCCCGAGCACATCGATCGCCTGACGGATCAGCTGCGCAACCTGCTCGCACAGCCGTTCTCGCGGCTCATGGACGCCGAGCAGCGCGGCGATCTCGACGCGATCGCGAAGCGCGTCGAGCAGGGGGTGCAGGAGGTGCTCACCGCGCAGCGCCGCGCGTCCCACGTGATCACCGCGCAGGTGCGCACCCACGACCCCGCGCGCGACCGCGAGGTCGACGAGCTGCTGCGCAGCGTGATGTCGGGGCTGCAGAACTGGACCCGGGACGCGAAGTCGGGCGACCGCGTCGAGCCCCTGCGCGGGTTCCCCGTCGCGGGCGTCGGCCACCTGCGGCAGACGCTCAGCGACATCCGCCCGCCCGCGGCCCCGGCGCCGCTGAGCGAGGCCGAGGGCGAGGCCGAGTTCGAGGAGGCCGACACCCGAGCCTGGGGCGGTCCCCGATACACCGAGCTCGAGGCCTACGTGGCCGGGCTCGGCGAGCGCTTCGACCTGGCCGACGCGTTCGCGGGCGCTCCCGATGCCGAGCGCCGACCGGTCGACCTGCTCGGCCTGCTCGAGATCGCGCACCGCACCGGCATGAGCGAGGGCGACGAGGTCTCCGTCGTCGAAGCGCTCCGACCCGACGGGACGAGCCGCAGGTTCGCCTTCGGTTCCGTCACCGCCGGCATCCGCACAGAATCCGCCGTACCCGAAGAAGGCGCAGATGACTGAAACCGTCGAACCGTTCGTCGCCCCCGTCCCGATGGAGGCCGACCCGGGGGAGTACTTCCCGGGCGACCGCGGCGTGCTCGATCCCGAGGCGCGCCGCGTGCTCGTGCGCCTGCTCCAGCGCCGCTTTCTGCTCGCCGCGCGCAACCGTGACGACTGGAAGGTGCTGCTCGAGAACCAGTCGGTGATCGAGTCGCGCCTGCACGACCTGTTCGTCGACCTCGTGGTCGACTCGGGCCGCGGCGTCGCCTACAAGCAGCAGATCCGCTCCGACGAGCTCGACGTGCCGATCCTGCTCCGCGACGAGGCCTACACGCGCGCCGAGACGCTCGTGCTCGTCTACCTCCGTACCGTCTACCAGCGCGAGTCGACCGCCGGCGAGGCGTCGGCCCGCGTCGACATCGAAGAGGTCGAGCAGACCGTGCTGAGCTACTTCGCCGAGGTCGACGGGGATCAGGCCCGACGCCAGAAGGCCGTGCGCGCGGCGCTCGCCCGGCTCCGGCAGGAGGGCATCGTCGAGGAGGAGTCCGAGGGGCGGTACCGCATCAGCCCGCTCGTCGAGATCGTGCTCGGCGCCGAGCAGCTCCGCGAGCTCAGCGACTGGCTGCGCGAACGGGGGGAGCGGCCCGCGACCCGCGAGCCCGACGCGGGAACCGGCGCAGCTCCGGATCCCGATCCCGAACCGACCGCCGGCATCGACCGAGAGGAGCACGCGCTGTGACCATGCTCGACACCCTCTTCGGGCTGATCCCCGCCGCCTCGCGCGGCCAGCAGTGGATCGCCGACGAGCTCCAGCTCGTGAACTGGGGCGGATACGACGGGGCGCACCGCGTCCGCTTCTCGCCGACGGCGACGCTGCTGTGCGGCGGATCCGGATCCGGCAAGTCCACGCTCATGGACGCCTACATCGCGCTCATGATGCCGCACACCACACCGTTCAACGGCGCCTCCAACGGCGGCGTCGCGGGGCGGCCGCGCGGCGATGAGCAGCGCAACATCCTCTCGTACGGTCGCGGCAAGATCGACGAGTCGCGCACGGAGGAGGGCACCAAGGTGCGCGTGCTCCGCGGAGACGGCACCGACACCTGGACCGCCATCGCCGCGACCTGGCTCGATCACGACGGATCGCGGTTCACCGCCGTGCGGGCCTGGTACATCCCCGCGACCGCACGGACGCTCGACGACACGGTGCGCGTGCGCGCGACCGTCGACGGCCCGTTCGACCTGAGCGCGCTCGAATCGGCGGCGGGGCAGCGGCTCTCGGACGCATCGGTCCGCGCGGCCGGGCTCGAGACCGTCGCGACCGACCGCGAGTTCTCGGCACGGCTCCACTCGGTGCTCGGCATCGGGGCCGCCGGGGCCGGATCGAAGGCGATGAGCCTGCTCGCCCGGATCCAGGCCGGGCAGCAGATCACCACCGTCGACGAGCTCTACAAGCGGATGGTGCTCGAGGAGCCCGAGACGCTGACCATCGCGGATGCGGTGGTCAGCCACTTCGACGAGCTCGAGAGCACCCGCGGTCGCATGGTGACCGCTCAGAAGCAGGTGCGCGCGCTCCGGCCGATCCGGGACATGCGCACCCGCATCGAGGAGTCGGCGGAGCGACTGCGTCTGATCGACGCGGTCGGCCGATTCTCGGACCCCGCCTCGCTGGCCTCGCTCTGGCGCGGCGGGCGCCGCCTCGAACTGCTGCGCGCGGTCGAGGGGGAGCTGCAGGCGCAGAAACGCGACGCCGACGACGCGGTTCGCGTGCAGCAGACGCTGGCCGACGCGGCGGAGTCGGAGCGCGACGGCCTGCTCGAGGTGCTGCGCAACGCGGGCGGCGATCGGCTCGAGACCGCCGAGCGCGAGCTCCGGGGGATCGAGCAGCGATTGACCGCGGTCCGTCAGGAGCGCGAGCGCTTCGACGGGATCCTCGCGGTGCTCGGCGCCGAGGCCGGCACCGCGACGGAGTTCGCCGCGCTCGCCGAGACCGCGCGCGGCGCGCTCGGCGACCCGAACGCCAAGGCCGCGGCACGCGAGGCCTACGCGGACGCGCGCGGCGGCCTCGAGCGCGTCGAGCGCGAGCTGCTCGCCGCGCGGGCCGAGCGGGACGCGGCCGAGGGGCGCAGCGACAGCATCCCGGCGGCCCTGCACGAGGCGCGCAGAGCGCTCGCCGAGGCGGCGGGGCTCACCATCGACGAGCTGCCGTTCGTCGGGGAGCTGATCGAGGTCCGTACCGAGTTCGAGCCGTGGCGCGGGGCGTTCAACCTCGCCCTCGGCGGGTTCGCGACGACGCTGCTGATCGACACCGAGCACCTCGCACGCTTCCGCACCGCCATCGACTCGGTCCGCACCCGCGTCCGGGTCCGCTACGAGGGCGCGCACACCGGGCTGCCGACCGCGTCCGGTGCGGATCCGCGCCGCCTGCCCGGCCGCCTCGACCACCGCGACTCCCCGTTCACCGGGTGGCTGCAGGACCGGCTCGCCCAGCGCTTCGACTTCGTGTGCGTCGACTCGGCGGCGGAGCTCTCCCGTCACGCCGACGCGCTCGCGGTCTCGGGGCAGATGTCGCAGGGATCCCGCGGCGCCCACGGCGGGCACGGCACCGCGAACGTGCTCGGGTTCTCGAGCGCGGGGCGGCTCTCCGAACTGGACGCGCGCATCGCCGAGCTCTCGAGCGACCTCGGTGCGGCTGAGGCCGAAGCGACCCGCGCGGCCGCGGCGCTCGACGCGCTCGACGCGCGGCACGAGGCCTACGGCAAGATTCGCGACACCGACTGGTCACGGGTCGATCTCGTGTCCGTCGAACGGGAGCACGAGCGGTGGACCCGGATCATCGGCGAGGTCGCCGAGGGCAGCCCCGAGATCGCGGGCCTGCAGAAGCAGATCGCGGAGGCCCGCAAGAAGGTCGCGCGGTTGCAGCAGGAGACCGGGCGGGCGAAGGGGGTGCAGGAGCGGATCGCCGAGCGCTGGGCCGACATCACCGACGAGGTCGACGCCGCGCAGATCGCCGTCGAGCGCGCCGAGGACGCCGGTTCCGAGCTCTCGGGGGCCGAAGCGGCCTACCTCGACGAGCGTTTCGCCGGTCCCGAGGCGGAGTCCGAGGAAGGCGCCAGCCGCGCCGACGCGCTGCTGCGCTTCGACGCAGCGCTCGATGCCGCGGGCAAGCGCCTGATCGATGACCAGCGCGCCGCGCAGGACACGCTCGTGGATCAGCGGGACGCGCTGCGGCGCACCCTCGAGGGATTCCTCGAGAGCTGGCCGAACCCGAATCTCCGGGCGGATCCCGACACCTCGATCGGCGACTTCGAGCACCTGCTGGCCGAACTCGAGGCGAGCGGGCTGCACGAGCTGGAGGCGGAGTGGCGCGACAGCCTCGTGAATCTCTCCGGCAACGACCTCACCAACCTCGACTCCGCGCTGGGCCGCGCACTGCGCGAGATCCGCGATCGGATCGAGCCGGTGAACCGGATCATGCAGGATCTGCCGTTCTACGACGACGAGCACCGCCTGCAGATCATCGCCCGCGAGAACCAGTCCGAGGCGCGCAGGCGGTTCCGACGGGAGCTGCGCGAGGTGCGCGGCCTGATCGACGCCGCCTCGAGCGATGCCGAGCGCGCGCAGTCCTACGAGCGCATGGCCCGGCTCATCGGCCGGATCCGTCGCTCGGCTCCCGACTTCGCCGAGCTGATCGACGTGCGCAACCACGTGCGCATCAGCGCCGAGAAGATCCACGCGGACACCGGCGAGCACGCGGCGCTGTACGACCACATCGGCGAGAAATCCGGCGGTGAATCGCAGGAGCTCATCGCGTTCATCGTCGGTGCCGCGCTGCGGTACCAGCTCGGCGACGCGGGATCGGAGCGCCCGCGCTACGCGCCCGTGTTCCTCGACGAGGCGCTGATCAAGGCCGACGCCCACTTCACCCGCCGTGCGATCGGCGCCTGGCGCGGGCTCGGCTTCCAGCTGGTGATCGGTGCGCCCAACGACAAGTACAGCGCGATCGAGCCCCACGTCGACGTCGAGTACGACATCCTGAAGGACACGAAGGGCCGGTCCTGGGCAAAGCCGAAGGTGGGCCTGCCGCACGAGGCCTGACCGCGTCCGACGGGCACCGACGCGCCGTGAACGGCCGTGATTTCCGGCGGTTTCGGAGCGTCACCACGGAAAAGTCGGTGGTCGAACGTACCCTCGAAGCATGGCCAGCAAGACTTCGACGCGCGGAAAAGCGGGGTCCTCCAGCACAGGATCCCGCTCGCGCGCAACCGCGAAGACCACGGTGCTGGAACCCGTCGAGACCGAGGGCGTCGTCGCGCGCGCCTGGCGCGGCCTCGGGCACGTCGTCGGCGGTGCCGCGCGCGCCTTCCGCATCGAGCCCATCGCTCCGGAGGACCGGCGCGACGGCATTCCGCTGCTCCTCGTGCTGCTCGCGATCGCCGGCGCCGTGGTCGAGTGGTTCCTCATCGGCAATCCCGTCGCCGTCCAGCTCGACGCCTGGAGCTTCGGCGGCCTCTTCGGCCGGGTCGCCTTCGGGCTGCCCATCGTCATGATCGGCTTCGCCTTCTGGCTGTTCAACAAGCCGTCGAGCGTGCACGACAACCGCCGCATCGCCATCGGCATCAGCCTGGCGGTGCTCAGCATCGCCGCGCTCTGTCACGTGCTCGGCGGGCAGCCGCAGCCGAAGAACGGCATGGTCGCGCTCGCGAGCGCCGGCGGGCTGCTCGGCTGGATGCTGGGCGCACCGCTCTCGTACCTCACGCTGTGGGTCGCCGTGCCCGTGCTGTCGCTGCTCGCGGCGCTGTCGCTGCTCATCATCACGAAGACGCCGCCGGCCCGCATCGGCGCCCGCATGGGGGAGGCCTACCGCTACCTCTTCGGCGCACCCGAGAAGGAGCCCGCAGCGGACACCGCGATCGAGTCCGCGCCCAAGCGTTCGCGCAAGAGCAAGGCGCGCGACGACGACACGCTCTTCGACATCGAAGAAGAGATCCCGTCCGGCGGCGAGCTGCCCTGGTGGCGGCGCAACTCGTCCGGTCGCGAAGAGGACCCCGACTACTCGGGCGACGCCCAGGCCATCGACGAGGTGCTCGACGGCGCCCCGAGCACCGACGACCGCACGCACGCCTTCGACACGGCGTTCGCGGGCGGCGAGACGACCGAGATCCCCGCGGCGGAGGCGAACGACGGATTCCCGACCGGCCTCTTCGACGAGCTCGACCAGGCCGAGGCCGCGGTCGCGGCATCGGGCGCCTCCGCGGCGTCCGGGCTCGGTGACGACTCGCCGAGCGATTTCGTCGCCGACTGGCAGGCTGACGAGACCCCGGCTCCGGCCCCCACGACGCCGTTCGCGGTGGCGCCCCCGCACGTGCCGGCCGTGGCCCCCAGCTACCTGCTGCCCGACCAGGGCACGCTGAGCGCGGGCGACGCGCCCCGTACGCACACCGATGCCAACGACCAGATCATGGCCGCGATCGCCCGCGTGTTCGAGGAGTTCAAGGTCGACGCCCGCGTCTCGGGCTTCTCGCGCGGCCCCACGGTGACGCAGTACGAGGTCGAGCTCGGCCCCGGCGTCAAGGTCGAGAAGGTCACCGCGCTCTCCAAGAACCTCTCCTACGCGGTCGCCTCCAACGAGGTGCGCATCCTCTCGCCGATCCCCGGCAAGAGCGCGATCGGCATCGAGATCCCCAACAAGGACCGCGAGAACGTCGCGCTCGGCGACGTGCTCCGCTCGGCGAAGGCCCAGCGCAGCACCCACCCGATGACCATCGGCGTCGGCAAGGACGTCAAGGGCGGCTTCGTCGTCGCCAACCTCGCCAAGATGCCGCACCTGCTCGTCGCCGGTGCGACCGGTTCGGGCAAGTCGAGCTTCATCAACTCGATGATCACGAGCGTGCTCATGCGCGCGACGCCGGCCGAGGTGCGCATGGTGCTCGTCGACCCCAAGCGCGTGGAACTCACGGTCTACCAGGGCGTGCCGCACCTCATCACCCCCATCATCACGAACCCCAAGAAGGCGGCCGAAGCGCTGCAGTGGGTCGTGAAAGAGATGGACATGCGCTACGACGACCTGGCGAGCTTCGGCTTCCGCCACATCGACGACTTCAACGACGCCGTGCGCTCCGGATCGATCATCCTGCCCGAGGGCAGCCAGCGCGTGCTCAAGCCCTACCCGTACCTACTGGTCGTGGTCGACGAGCTCGCCGACCTCATGCTCATCGCCCCGCGCGATGTCGAGGACTCGATCCAGCGCATCACGCAGCTCGCCCGCGCGGCGGGCATCCACCTGGTGCTCGCCACCCAGCGTCCGTCGGTCAACGTCGTCACCGGCGTCATCAAGTCGAACGTGCCCAGCCGGTACGCGTTCGCCGTGGCCTCCGGTACCGACTCCCGCGTCATCCTCGACGAGGTCGGCGCTGAGCGACTGATCGGCCAGGGCGACGGCCTGCTGCTGCTCAACGGCGAATCCACGCCGATGCGCGTGCAGGGCGCCTGGGTCAACGAATCCGAGATCGCGAAGGTCGTGGCGCACGTCAAGGCGCAGGCCCAGCCCGAGTACCGGGCCGACGTAGCGCAGACGGTCGAGAAGAAGGAGATCGACGAGGACATCGGCGACGACCTCGAGGTGCTGCTCGCGGCGGTCGAACTCGTGGTCTCCTCGCAGTTCGGCTCCACCTCGATGCTGCAGCGCAAGCTCCGCGTCGGTTTCGCGAAGGCCGGCCGCCTCATGGACCTGATGGAGTCCCGCGACATCGTGGGCCCGTCCGAGGGTTCGAAGGCCCGCGACGTCCTCGTTTCGCCCGAGCAGCTGCCCGAGGTCCTCGCGCGGCTCCGCGGCGACGCGCCTCCCGCGGGGGCGGTCCCGGTTCCTCCTGCGGCACCGCCCGCGGCGCCGCAGGCCGCCGAGCCCGACCCCTACGACGATCCGATCGGACGCCACCAGGCCGGACTCGAAGAGGTCGAAGCCGACGACGACGAGGACGCCTGGAGCCTGACGGGCCGGGACTGAGCGGGTCCTCCCGCAGACGCGAACGCGATGCCGCGGGCAATGCCTCGGCATCGCGCTCGCGTCTGCGGGGATGGCGCGCGATGCCCGAAATCCCGTGCGCCCTGCTAGCGTCGAGACGACGATCCCCCCCCTCCGAGAGCGAGAGACCACCGTGAGCGATACGAATCAGCCGGGTTCGCCCGATGGCGCCGTCCCCGAACCGCAGCCGGTCGCACCGGACCCCTCCGCGGCGCAGCCTGCCGCTCCGATCGTGCCCGAGCCCGTGGCCGCCCCTGAGGCGCCCGCCGCGCCCGCTCCGGAAGAAGCGGACCCGATCCGGCAGTGGGCCGCCCCCGCGGTGCCGGCTCAGACTGATCCCGCGCCCCCGGCGCTCCCCGTCGTGGACCCTGCTCCGCAGTGGGCGCCGCCGGCCGTGCAGACCCCCGCGATCCAGGACCCGGCGATGCCGGTTCCCGCGGCGCAGGTTCCCGCGATGCCGAGTGCCGACCCCGCCCAGCAGTGGATCCCGCAGCCCGGTGCCCCGGGTGCGCCCGGAGCTCCCGGGGCCCCCGGCGCGCCGTATCCCGCAGCCGGCGCACCTCCCGTGAAGCGCGGGCTGCCGAAGTGGGCCCTCTGGCTGATCATCGGCGGCAGCGCGGCGATCCTCGCGATCATCGCGCTCGTCGTCGTGCTCGTGGTGGTCGTCTCCTCCGGCGGCCCGAAGGGGACCGCGAGCGACTACCTCTCCTCGCTGTCGAGCGGCAAGGTCGCCGCGGCGAACAAGATCGCCCGCGTCGACGGCGACAAGCGTCTCGCCGTCCTCGAGTCCGACGCGTACGCGAAGTCGAAGCACGCGACCGACTACGAACTCACCTCGATCAGTCAGGTCAACGATCGGGCGCTCGCTTCGACGACCTACAAGGTCGACGGATCGACCGTGCGGGGCACCTTCGAACTGCGCAAGGACGACAAGGGCTGGTACGTCTCCCGCGGCCTGACGGATCCGCTCCCGCGCGTCTACGGATCCAACGGGGCCGACGCCTACCGGCTGCCCGGATACGACGGCCTCATCACGAACGACCTCAGCCTGGAGGCCTACCCCGGCGTCTACACCGCGGAACCGCCGAACAAGTACTTCGAGTTCAGTGAGCCGTTCGTCTTCGAGATCGGCAGCGAAGGGGCCTCCGGGCTCAACACCCCCAAGCTCGTGCCGTCGCAGGCGATGGCTGACGAGATCGACGCGCAGCTGAAGACGCACATCGATGAGTGCCTCAAGTCGGTGACCGATCTGTCCTCCGTCCGCAAGTGCGGCATCTCGGGCTACCCGTCGAAGGTGTACGACGTGAAGAAGGCCACGGTATCGGTGAAGTCCTACCCGAAGGTCGAGCTCCAGCAGTACTCGTACGCGCTGAAGGAGAAGGGGGCCGCATCGGTCACCTTCACCGGCAAGGCGATCGGGGGCGGCGAAGGGTCCGAGACGCTCGACGTCGACTTCTCGCGGCTGATCTTCCGGCCGGTGTTCGAGGACGGCAAGCTGTCCATCACCTACTACTGAGACGCGCAGCGGACCAGTCAGTGATCGGAGCCACGGAATGAGCGGAAGCGACACCCCCGAACGCGTTTCGAACTGGAACGCGCCCAACATCATCACCGGGGCGCGGATCCTCGCGACGCCGTTCTTCATCTGGATGCTGCTCGCCGACCACGGGCAGATGGGACCCTGGCGCTGGGCCGCCGGCGCCTTCTTCGTGCTCGCGATCGCGACCGACGCCTGGGACGGCTATCTCGCCCGCTCCCGCGGGCTCGTCACCGATCTCGGCAAGCTGCTCGACCCCATCGCCGACAAGTTCCTCACCGGAGGAGCCTTCGTCTGCCTCTCGATCCTCGGCGAACTGCCGTGGTGGATCACCGCGCTCGTGCTGATCCGCGAGGTGGGGATCACCGTGCACCGCCTGTTCGAGGCGCGCGAGGTGGTGGTCGCGGCGGCGTGGATGGGCAAGCTCAAGACCATCGCGCAGTCGGTCGCGATCCCGCTCGCGATCTTTCCGTTCCCCGAACTGCTCGGTTCCTGGATGCACGTGGTGAACATCATCGCGATGTCGATCGCGGTGATCCTGACGGTCGCGAGCGGTATCGACTACGTCGTCAACTTCGCCAGGCTGCGCCGTGACGCGGCCGCGGAGGGGCGCGCGGAACGATGACCGATGCGGGCGAGGTGATCGCGGCCGCCCGGCGTTCCGGGCAGCGGATCGCCGTCGCCGAGTCCCTCACGGGCGGCTGGTTGTGCTCCGCACTCGTGTCGGTCCCCGGGGCATCGGCGGTGGTGCTCGGCGGTGTGGTCGCCTACGCGACGCCGCTGAAGGCCGCGCTGCTCGGGGTGGATCCCGAGCTCCTGCGGGTGCGGGGGCCGGTGGATTCCGAGGTCGCGGAGCAGATGGCGCGCGGGGTCCGTTCGGCGTGCGCGGTCGACGGCCGTCCCGCGGAGATCGGCATCGCGACCACCGGCGTGGCCGGGCCCGATCCTGACCCGCAGACCGGGCAGCCCGCCGGCACGGTGTGGCTGGGTGTGAGCTCAGCGGCGGGGGAGCATGCCGTGCGACTGCGGCTCGACGGGGATCGCGGGGCGATCCGGGAAGCCGCGGTGCGAGCAGGGATCGAGACGCTCGGCGCGTTGCTGGGCGAGGGGCTCGACCCTGGAACGACGCATTCCCGCTGACTTGAGTCGACTCGGCTCATATTCAGGTGATATTCAGGAATAGTCGGGGAGTCGCGCCGGTTGTTCACAGTGACGCTCGGCAGACTTGAAGCGTCACCCGCTCGGAGAAGACCATTCCGGGCAGGTAGTGTGGAAACGTGATCCTCGGATCGCGGATGCAATAAGGAGGACGCCATGGTGCTGGTTCGTCAGGAGATCGGTGACGTGCTGCGAGACTTCCGCCTGCAGAAGGGCCGGACCCTGCGACAGGTCGCCGGTGAGGCGAGCGTGGCGCTGGGCTATCTCAGCGAGGTGGAGCGCGGGCAGAAGGAAGCCTCGAGCGAGATCCTCGCCGCGGTCGCCGACGCGCTCGATACACCGCTGTCGGTCATCTACGGCGAGGTGAGCGATCGCCTCGCGGTGGTCGAGGGCCTCAGCGTGCCGCTCGCGTCGCGCGTACCGGACACGGTGCCCGCAGACCTGGTCTCGGGCTACGCGTCCGAGCTGATGGCTCGCTAGTCCGATCTGATCGTTCGAGGGCGTCCGGCCGTTCGCGGCCGGGCGCCCTCTTCATGCCGAGGGGGAGCGATGCGCCTGAGCGAGTTCCAGCGTGCGATGCGCGAGGAGTTCGGCGACGCCTACGCGGGGGTGCTCATGCGCGACCACTGGCTGGTCGCGCTCGACGGCACCGCCGACGCGGCGATCGAGCGCGGAGTTCCCGCGCGAGACGTCTGGGTCGCGGTCTGCGAGGACCTCGACGTGCCTCCGTCCCGCCGCTACGGCAGGGGTCTCCGAGACCCGCAGCGCTGAGCGTGCGGCCCCGCGCGGTCAGCGACACGCCGCTGCGCTATCGAATGTGTGTTCGAATATTGCTATCGTCGTCCCCAGATGGATTCGGTGCCTTTCGGGCTCCGGGAGCTGTGATCTCCGACGTGAATGTCGGTGGCTGCTTCTAGTGTCTGAACACGAAGCCATCACGCCTTGTCGAGGAGCAACCGAAGGTTGTTTCGCACGACAGCCGATAGGCGGCAGAGCAGGCGGATTCCGCCCGAGCAGAAGGAGCACACCATGGCAGCAAACGATCGCGAAAAGGCCCTCGACGCGGCACTCGCGCAGATCGATCGTCAGTTCGGCAAGGGCGCGATCATGCGCATGGGCAGCCAGGAGCGCGCTCCGGTCGAGGTGATCCCGACCGGTTCGATCGCACTGGACGTCGCGCTCGGCATCGGCGGGCTCCCGCGCGGCCGCATCGTCGAGATCTACGGCCCGGAATCCTCGGGCAAGACCACGCTCACGCTGCACGCGATCGCGAATGCGCAGCGTGCCGGCGGTATCGCCGCGTTCATCGATGCCGAGCACGCGCTCGACCCCGAGTACGCGCAGAAGCTCGGCGTCGACATCGATTCGCTGCTCGTCTCGCAGCCCGACACGGGTGAGCAGGCGCTCGAGATCGCCGACATGCTGATCCGTTCGGGGTCGGTCGACCTCATCGTCATCGACTCGGTCGCGGCGCTCGTGCCGAAGGCCGAGATCGAGGGCGAGATGGGCGACAGCCACGTGGGTCTGCAGGCCCGACTCATGTCGCAGGCGCTCCGCAAGATGACGGGTGGTCTGAACCAGACCAAGACCACCGCGATCTTCATCAACCAGCTCCGCGAGAAGGTCGGCGTCTTCTTCGGCAGCCCCGAGACGACCTCGGGCGGCAAGGCGCTCAAGTTCTACGCGTCGGTCCGTCTCGACATCCGCCGCATCCAGACCCTGAAGGACGGCCAGGACGCGGTGGGCAACCGCACCCGAGTCAAGGTCGTCAAGAACAAGATGGCTCCCCCCTTCAAGCAGGCCGAGTTCGACATCCTCTACGGTGTCGGCATCTCCCGCGAGGGCTCGCTCATCGACTTCGGCGTCGAGCACGGTCTCGTCAAGAAGAGCGGCTCCTGGTACACCTACGACGGCGATCAGCTCGGGCAGGGCATGGAGAACGCGCGCCGCTTCCTGATCGAGCACGCGGACGTCGCCGCCGAGATCGAAGAGAAGATCCTGGTGAAGCTCGGCGTCAACGG
Organism: Leucobacter iarius; assembly: GCF_039530105.1. Lineage (NCBI taxonomy): Bacteria > Bacillati > Actinomycetota > Actinomycetes > Micrococcales > Microbacteriaceae > Leucobacter > Leucobacter iarius. The sequence continues at coordinate 1,820,237 of NZ_BAAAOB010000001.1, forward strand.
GCGCATCGAAGCCGACGCGACCGCGTTCGAGGGCGGCGAAGCCGCGGACGACGTACGCATCGGGGCCTGAGCATCATGGCGGTTCGCTTTCTGCCGCCTCCCGAGGACCGGTCGGCGGCAACCGCCGCCGACCGGGGCGACCTCGCCGAGGTGATCGAGTTCCGTTCGCGGCTCGGCAGCGCCTCCGCGTCCGGCGGGCAGAGCGGGGCGACCGAAGCCGAGGCAGAGGCCGAAGCCGAGGTCGATCCTGAGGCGTCGCGCGAAGCGGCGGCCGCGGCTCCGAGCCCTCGGAGCAACGTCGTCGAGGCCGCGTTCGGGCGCAACACCGCCGGCTCGCGGCGGGGCGGCGGAACCGGTCGCGGCACCGCTTCCGAAACGGCCGACGTCGACGCGCACGAGGCTTCCGAAGAGACCGACGACGGTCCGACCCGCACGGCGAACGAGGACGCGGTGCGCCTCCTCGCTCGCCGGGCCCGGTCCAGCGGCGAACTGCGGGGCGAACTCATCGCTCTCGGACACGACCCGAACGAGGTCGACGACGTGATCGACGAGTTCGTGCGGAGCCTCTACCTCGACGACCTGGGCCTGGCACGGGTCGTCACGGAGAAGCTGCGCGAGAGCAAGCGGGCGAGCCGGGCTCAGATCCGGCAGAAGCTGCGCGAGCGGAAGTTCGAGGACGAGGCGATCGAGACCGCGCTGGGCGAGCTCGACGACGACGAGGAGTTCGCGCTGCTGCGTCGTACCGCGCTCGAGCGCGCGCGTCGTCTCGGCGGCGTCGACCGGCAGACCGCCGAGCGTCGACTGCTCGGCTTCCTCGCACGGCGCGGGTGGTCGGGCGAGCCCGCCGTTCGTGCGGTGCGCGATGCGCTCGACGGCACCGGCGCCCGCTCCGCGGGATCCCGCCCCTCGGGCGGCCGCGGATCGAGCGTTCGCTTCGAATAATCGAGCGTTCGCTTCGACGAGGCGGGCACGGGCGGTCCTTGCGCGCGCGACGGCCTCGGTAGACTCTGAGCATGTCAACCGTCGTCTCCGAACCCACTGAGATCGCACCGTCGCCCGCCGCAGTCCGGGCCGACGGCACCCCGCGCAGCTACGCGGTGCGCACCTTCGGATGCCAGATGAACGTGCACGATTCCGAGCGCCTCTCCGGCTCGCTCGAGTCCGCGGGCTACGTGCGCAGCGACAGCGATGACGCCGACGTGATCGTCATCAACACCTGCGCCGTGCGCGAGAACGCCGACAAGAAGCTCTACGGCACGCTCGGCGCCCTCGCCGGGGTCAAACGCGAACGCGACGGCGGCATGCAGATCGCCGTCGGCGGCTGCCTCGCGCAGAAGGACCAGCACACCATCGTTGAGAAGGCCCCCTGGGTCGACGTCGTGTTCGGCACCCACAACATGGGATCCCTGCCCGCACTGCTCGAACGCGCCCGCCACAACGACGAAGCGCAGATCGAGATCCTCGAAGCGCTCGAGACCTTCCCCTCCACGCTGCCGACCAAGCGCGACTCCGCATCGAGCGGCTGGGTCTCCATCTCCGTCGGCTGCAACAACACCTGCACCTTCTGCATCGTGCCGACCCTCCGCGGCAAAGAGAAGGACCGGCGGCCCGGCGACATCCTCGCCGAAGTGCAGGCCCTCGTCGACGACGGCGCCATCGAGGTCACCCTGCTCGGCCAGAACGTCAACACCTACGGCGTCGAGTTCGGCGACCGGCAGGCGTTCGGCAAACTGCTCCGCGCCATGGGCGAGATCGACGGGCTCGAACGAGTGCGCTTCACGAGCCCGCACCCCGCCGCGTTCACCGACGACGTCATCGCGGCAATGGCCGAGACCCCGAACGTGATGCCGTCGCTGCACATGCCGCTCCAGTCGGGCAGCGACCGCGTGCTGAAAGCGATGCGCCGCTCCTACCGCAGCACCAAGTTCCTCGGGATCCTCGACCGCGTGCGCGAGCAGATCCCCGACGCGGCGATCACCACCGACATCATCGTCGGCTTCCCCGGCGAGACCGAAGAGGACTTCGCCGAGACCCTGCGCGTCGTCGAAGCCTCGCGATTCTCCAGCGCCTTCACGTTCCAGTACTCGATCCGCCCCGGGACCCCCGCCGCCACCATGGAGGACCAGATCCCCAAGGCCGTCGTGCAGGAGCGCTACGAACGCCTCGTCGCGCTGCAGGAGCGTCTCTCCCTCGAGGAGAACGAAGCTCAGATCGGACGTCGCATCGACGTGCTCGTCTCCGTGGGCGAGGGCAAGAAGGACACCGCCACGCGGCGCCTGTCGGGCCGCGGCGAAGACAACCGCCTCGTGCACTTCGCTCTCCCGGAGGGCGCCGAGGAACCCCGCCCGGGCGACGTCGTCACCGTGGGCGTGACCGCGGCCGCACCCCACTTCCTCATCGCCGACGACACCTCGGGCTACTCGGTGCGACGCACTCGCGCCGGCGACGCCTGGGACCGTCGCCAGGCCGAGAGCTGCGGCGTTCCCGCTCCGAGCTCCGCCGGCGCCGCCCGGCAGGTCGGCCTCGGCATCCCGACCATCCGGACCGCGTGACCGACTCGCCCGCCCCGGAGCGTCCGCGGATCTGGGCCGTCGTCGGCGCGACCGGCACCGGCAAGACCGCCCTCTCGCTCGACCTCGCCGAGCGGCTCGACGCCGCCGGCACGTCCGCCGAGATCGTGAACGCCGACGCCATGCAGCTCTACCGCGGCATGGACATCGGTACGGCGAAGCTCCCCGAGGCCGAACGCCGGGGGATCCCGCATCACCTGTTCGACGCCGTCGACCCCCGTGAGGAGGCGACCGTCGCCTGGTACCAGCCGACGGTCCGGCGGACGATCGAACAGGTGCTCGGACGCGGCCATCACGCGATCCTCGTCGGCGGATCCGGGCTCTACGTCTCGAGCGCGATCTTCGACTTCCGCTTCCCGCCGAGGGACGATGCGCTGCGTGCCGAGCTCGAAGCACGGCTCGACCGCGACGGGGTCGGCCCGCTGCTCGACGAACTGCGCGGGATCGCCCCCGAAGTGGCCGACGCCGTCGACGCCAGGAACCCGAGACGGGTCGTCCGCGCGCTCGAGGTCGCACGACTCGGCGGCGACGCCCAGGTCGTGCTGCCGGACGCGCCGGAGCTCTGGCGACCCGAAGCGGGCGACGGCACCCGGATCATCGGCGTGCACTGCGAACGCGCGGAGCTCGTCGAGCGGCTCGACCGTCGCGTGGAGCGGATGTGGGCGGACGGCCTGCTCGACGAGGTCCGCGCGCTGATCCCGAGAGGGATCGAGCAGGGCAGGACCGCCGGCCGAGCGATCGGGTACGCCCAGGCGCTCGCGCAGATCGCGGGACGCACGAGCGAAGCCGAGGCGATCGCGGAGACCCAGGCGCTGACCCGCCGCTACGCGCGGCGCCAGGTCAGCTGGTTCAAGCGGTATCCGGGGATCGAGTGGCTCGACCGGCCCGAGGTCGACCGGATCGCGGGGCAGGCGGGCTGATCCCGGCACCCTCCGACGCGGCGACGCAGCGACGCAGCGGGCGTCGCAGCGCGGCCGGACCCGCTGCTATCGTTCCCGCATGGACGCGCGCATTCGAACCTTCGCCGAACCCGATACCGAAGCGGTCGTCGCGCTCTGGGAGACCTGCGAACTGACCCGTCCGTGGAACGACCCGCGCGCCGACATCGCCCGCAAGGCCACGGTGCAGCCCGAGCTGTTCCTCGTCGCCGAGCCGCACGCATCGGGCGGCATCATCGGGTCGGTCATGGCGGGCTACGACGGGCACCGCGGCTGGCTCTACTCCCTGGCGACGGATCCGGCCCACCGCGGGCGGGGGATCGCCCGCGCCCTGGTGGCGGAGGCCGAACGGCGGCTCGAGGCCATGGGGTGCCCGAAGGTGCAGCTCATGGTGCGCGTCGGGAACGACCGCGTGCACGGGCTCTACGACGCGCTCGGCTACGGGACCGACGACGTCCTGGTGCGCAGCCGGAGGCTGATCTCGGATTCCTGATCGCGGATTCCAGAGCCGAAGCCCGGCGCGCGGATCGAAGCCCGATCAGGGACCGATCAGAGGTCGATCCCGAACCTGCGTGCATGCAGCGCGCGCACCTCGTCGGCGAGCTCGGGAGCGGGGCCGGCGACGGGCACACCGGGAGCGACGGATCGGATCGGCAGCAGCGCGATGGGGGCCGGCGGGATCCGCCACTCGGCCGACCAGGCGGCGTACTGCTCGGTGCTCGTCGCGTAGACGATCTTGCCGAGCCCGACCCAGGCGTGCGCGGCCGAGCACATGGCGCAGTGCTCGCCCGAGGTGTAGGTCACGCTCGCGGACCGCTCCTCGGGGGTGAGGTGCTCGGCGGCCCACCGGGCGATCTCGAACTCGGGGTGCCGGGTCGCGTCGCCGTGCTTCACCCGGTTCCGATCCTCGAATCGCACGGTTCCCGCGGGATCGACGAGCAGCGAGCCGAAGGGCTCGTCGCCGTCCTCGAGCGCCTCGCGGGCGAGTTCCACGCAGCGTCGCAGGTGCACGAGATCTTCGGGCGTCAGCGCGTCCGGGACGGAGTCGGTCATGCCGTCACGCTAGCATCGCGCGCATCGATCCGGCACGCAGGAGCCAGCCCTAGACTGGGATCATGACGACCCTCGCGTTCACCAAGGGCCACGGCACGGGCAACGACTTCGTGCTCTTCACCGACCCCGAGGGGGAGTCGCCGCTCACCCCCGAGCAGATCGCCGCGATCTGCGACCGGCGCTTCGGCATCGGTGCCGACGGCGTGATCCGGGCGGTCCGATCCCGGGCGCTCCCCGAGGGGGCCGCGATCCTCGCCGAGGAGCCCGAGGCCGAGTGGTTCATGGACTACTGGAACGCCGACGGAACCCCCGCGGAGATGTGCGGCAACGGCATCCGGGTCTACGCCCACTACCTCATCACCGAGGGGCTCGTCGCCCCCGAGCGGCGCGATACGCTGCCGATCGGCACACGCGCGGGCGTGAAGGACGTGCTCGCCGGGGTCTCGGGCTACACGGTGGATCTCGGCCGTTGGCGGCTCGCGCCCGAGCGGCTCGTCGCGGCGAGCGGGCTCGACGTCGCACGGCCCGGCCTCGGCATCGATCTCGGGAACCCGCACGTCGTGGTCGCCCTCGCAAACGGCGGAGAGCTCGACGGGCTCGACCTCGCCAAGATCCCGGCGCTCGATCCGCTGCCCGAGTCCGGCGCCAACGTCGAATTCGTCGTCCCCGAGGATCCGCTGCTCAAGAACGGTGTCGCGCACATCCGCATGCGCGTGCACGAGCGCGGCGTCGGCGAGACGCTGTCCTGCGGGACCGGGACCGCGGCCGCGGCGCTCGCGTTCCGCCACTGGGGCGGCGATGGGATGCCGAACCACTGGAGCGTGGAGGTGCCGGGCGGGCGGCTCGGCGTGCGCATGTTCCCGACCGAGGAAGGCGAGCACGTCTCGCTCAGCGGGCCGGCCGAACTGGTCTACCGCGGCGAGATCGACCTCTCGACGCTCTGATAACCCGGGCGGGTCTCCGGCGCACCGGGCGACTCCCGGACCCCGGAACGCCGAAGGGCGGTCCACCCCTCGGGGTGGACCGCCCTTCGGCGTTCAGCGGAGTGCGACTACTGGCAGGCCAGGTAGTCCTCCATCAGTGCCGAAGCGAGATCGCTCGACACGCTGCTGTAGTCCTTGAGCGAGTCCGCCGAGGGGTTCTCGAACAGGTTCGCGATCTTCTGGTAGAGATCCTTGTGCGCGCCGGTCGCGGCGTTCGCGAGCGCCTTGTAGTCGTCGATGGTGGTCTGGTCGGCCTTGCCCGTCGTCGGGTCGATGGTCGGGGTGCCGGCCTGCACCTTGTCGAGGGCCGCGCAGAACTCGGCCGACTGCGAACCGCTCGACGCGGACTCGCTGGGGGTCGACTCGGTGGTCTCGGTGGGGGCGATACTGGTCTGGCTGTCCTCGTACTGCTTCTGCGCCTCGGACGCCGCGGTACCGACGATGGCCGCACCGGTGACGAGGGTCACGATGAGGATGATCGTCGCGATGATGCCGCTGGCGACGCTGACGTAGCCGATGATCGTGCCGGCGAGCGCGAAACCGCGTCCGCGGCTGCCGTCGCGCTTGATCTGCTTCAGCGCGATGTGGCCGCAGATCACGCCGACGAGACCGACGAAGAACGAACCGATGAACGAGACCAGCGCGAGCGGGTTCATGGGCGCCTGGGGCGCGGGAACCTGGGCGCCGGGCTGCTGCTGGTACGGGGGCACCGGGGCGCCGGGGCCCTGCGGCGGAACCGGAGCGCCGGCGACCGGAGCGGGCTGCGGGGCGGGAGCCGCCGGCGGCACCGGTGCGCCCGCGACGGGAGCGGTCTGCGGGAACTGCACGGTCGGCTGCTCCGAGGCGACCGGGGGAACCGGCGGCACCGGGGGAACGGCGGGTGCGCTCGGCGCCGCCGGAGCGGGCGGCACGGTGGTCTGGGGCGCCTGGGGCTGGACGGGCGGCTGGTTCGGAGCCTGGTTCTCGGGCTGCTCGGGGGTCGTCACGATGCGATCTCTTCCGGGTCTGAGGGGGCGCCCGACGGGCGCGGATTTCGTTGGCGGGGAGAAAGAGAACACACCGGTTCGGCCCTGTCCCCGCAATGAGTGTATGCGGAGAATTCCACTTCGCGCAGCCGGGAGCAAAGCAAATCGAATATCGTGCGTGAAATGCGTCGCGAAGTAAGTTGCTCATTCAATTGAATGGGCAAGGAAAGTCACTCCGCGGAAAGCGCGGAGCGGTGGATCACCAGCAGTCGGCGCCGTCCTCCGTGAGCGCGTTGTCGGCGTCCGCCTGGAGCTGCTGCTTCTCGGCCGCGGTGAGCTTCGAGGTCCCGGACAGCATCGCGATGTAGTCGGTGTAGAGCTTCTGATGGGTCTCGGGCGCGATCTCGGCGACCTTCTTGACCGAGTCGATCAGCGTCTGCGGAGCCGGCTCGCCGATCACGTACGCGTCGACCTCGTCCCAGTAGGTGCTGAGCGCGTCGCACAGGGGCTGGTCCGCGGGGGTCGGGGTCACCGATTCCTCGCTGTACGGGGCGGAGCCGCCCTCGTCTCGGAGGTGGGATTCGGCGTTGCCCGCGGCAACGCCGATCGCACCGACCGCGAAGACGCCGAAGAGGATCAGGAACCCGACCGCGATCAGCTCGAACGCGAGCGTCACGTAGCCGATGATGGTGCCCGCCAGCGCGAATCCGTGCCCGCGTTCGCCGCTGCGCTTGATCTGCTTCAGCGCGATGTGGCCGCAGATGATGCCGACGAGGCCGATGAAGAACGAGCCGATGAACGAGACGAGCGAGAGCGCGTTGAGAGGCGCCTCGGGCTGCGGCTGGAACGGGGGCTGCGCGGGCCCGGGGTACGGGGGCTGCTGCTCGGAGAAGGGAGCGCTCGTCGTCGCGTCCGGGAGCCCGGTCTGGCTGGGGTCCTGCGGCGGGAACAGGTTCGACATCGTCTGTCCTTCGAGTTGCGGCCCCGGCGACTTCCGGGCGCTCGGGATCAGTCTAGGAGTGCGGGCGGTGCGGCGCTCTCAGGGAACGCGGAGTGGGGATTCCGCGGGTCAGTCGCGCTGCGCGCGGAGCACGTGGAATCCCTTGTCGCGGGCCATGCGATCCACCGCGAGCTCGGGGAAGGTCTCGCCGATCCAGCGCTGCAGGGAGTCTGCCCCGAGGTGCTTCGCGACGACCAGGTAGGCGGTACCGCCCGGCGCGAGGCGCGGCAGCCAGGTTCCGAGGATCTCGTGCAGCGCCGCCTTGCCGACGCGGATGGGCGGGTTCGAGCGGATCTCGTCGAAGCGGAGATCGCCCGGCACCTCGTCGGGGGAGGCGATGCGCACGGTGCCGAGGTCGAGCGCGCGCGCGTTCTCCGCCGCGAGCGTCCGCGCCCGCTCGTTGACGTCGATGCCCCAGACCTCCGCGTCGACGCCCGCCGCTGCGGAGGCGAGCGCCGCATCGAGCGCGATGGGCCCCCAACCGCATCCGATGTCGAGCACGCGCCCGGCGGGCGGGGCGGCGGCGAGGGCGCGCAGCAGCACCTCGGTGCCGCGATCCAGATGCTCGGGGCTGAACACGCCGCCGGCGGTCCGCACCGTGCGCTCCGCACCGCCGAGCATCGCCCGGATCTCGCGGGGGCGCAGGTCGCTGTCGGGGGACTCGCTGAAGTAGTGGCCGCTCATGCCCGGGACGCTCGCAGAAGGGGAAGTGCCATGGCCGAGAGCCTACCGGCACGCCCGCACGCCCCGGCCGCGGACGCTCTCGGCGAACGGGCCTGGTCGGGCGGCCGGGCGCGCCGTAGACTGGTGCCCGCATGACGAAACGCATTTCTGAGGATCCGGGCACCGACGTCACCGATCCCATCGAACGAATCCTGGCTCGCGCGAGCGGCTCCGGCTCCACCGGAGCGACGGTCATCCGCGACGGCGGTGTCGAGAACCTGACGGGCGGCGCGCAGGCGCTCGGCGACGAGGCGCACGATCAGCTCTCCGCCGACATCGACGCGATCCGCCTAGAGCGCGAACAGCGCGCCTCGCTGCGCCGCGTTCCCGGGCTCTCGACCGAGCTCGAGGACGTCACCGAGGTCGAGTACCGCCAGCTGCGACTCGAGAACGTGGTGCTCATCGGGGTCTACCCCCAAGGCAGCCTCGACGACGCCGAGAACTCGCTGCGCGAGCTCGCCGCGCTCGCCGAGACGGCGGGAGCGCAGGTGCTCGACGGCCTGCTGCAGCGGCGCCCGCACCCGGACAAGAGCACCTACCTCGGCAAGGGAAAGGCGCACGAGCTCGCCGAGCTCGTCGCGAGCGTCGGCGCCGACACGGTGGTGGCCGACACCGAGCTCGCGCCCAGCCAGCGGCGCGCGCTCGAGGACGTGGTGAAGGTCAAAGTGATCGACCGCACCGCGGTGATCCTCGACATCTTCAGCCAGCACGCGAAGAGCCGCGAGGGCAAGGCGCAGGTCGAGCTCGCGCAGCTCGAGTACCTGCTGCCGCGCCTGCGCGGCTGGGGCGAATCGATGTCCCGCCAGGCCGGCGGCCAGGTCGGCTCCGGCGGTGCGGGCATGGGATCGCGCGGCCCCGGCGAGACCAAGATGGAGCTCGACCGGCGCAAGATCCACACGCGCATGGCGAAGCTGCGCAAGCAGATCGCGGGCTTCGCGCCCGCGCGCGAGGCCAAGCGGGCCAACCGCAAGCGCGGCGAAGTACCGTCGGTCGCGATCGCCGGGTACACGAACGCCGGCAAGTCGAGCCTGCTCAACCGACTGACGGGCAGCGCCGCGCTCGTGCAGAACCAGCTGTTCGCCACGCTCGACACGACCGTCCGGCACGCCGAGACCGCCGACGGGCGCACGTTCACCTACAGCGACACCGTCGGGTTCGTGCGGAACCTGCCGCACCAGCTCGTCGAAGCGTTCCGGTCCACCTTCGAGGAGGTCGGCGACGCGGACGTCGTGCTGCACATCGTCGACGGCTCGCACCCCGATCCCGAGTCGCAGCTGCGCACCGTGCGCGACGTGATCGCCGAGGTCGACGCCCAGGGCATCCCCGAGATCGTCGTGTTCAACAAGTCCGACCTCATCGACGACGCCCAGCGGCTCGTGCTGCACGGCCTCGCGCCCGACGCGGTGTTCGCGTCCGCGCGGACGGGCGAGGGCATCGAAGAGCTGCGCGCGCGCATCGACGCGGCCCTGCCGGTCCCGGACCGCGAGGTCGACGTCGTGATCCCCTACGACCGGGGCGACTTGGTCGCGGAACTGCACGAGCGCAACCGCGTGCTCGAGACCGAGTACGTCGAGACCGGCACCCGGATGCGCGCCTTCGTGACCGGCGAGACGGTGGCGAAGCTGGAGCCATTCCTGCGCGCCGGATAGCGGATCGGAGGGGTCCGCCGCAGACCCTGCGGTAACACTGGGAAACTGGGTAATACTGCGACACGAACCTGCCGCTCGCAGACGCCGCTGGCTAGCGTGAAGTTGATCCAGTCATCTCACGCGAAGGACACTCCAATGCCCGCGACGCAGCCCCTCCCGAACGCCACCATCCTCGGGTACCCCCGCATCGGCCGCCGGCGCGAACTCAAGCGCGCCGTCGAGGCCTACTGGAAGGGCGACCTCACCGAGGCCCAGCTTCTCGAGACCGCGGGCGAACTGCGCGCCGCGACCCGCGCGCGCCTCGTCGAGCTCGGCCTGCCCGCGACGGGCGGCGCGATCCCCGAGAGCTTCAGCTTCTACGACCAGGTGCTCGACGCGACCCTCGCGCTCGGCGCCGTCCCGTCCCGCTTCGCCGACGTCGCCTTCGCTGACGACGCGACTGACCTCGCGACGTACTTCGCGCTCGCCCGCGGCGACAAGGATCACCAGCCGCTCGAGATGACCAAGTGGTTCGACACGAACTACCACTACAGCGTCCCCGAGATCGACGAGAAGACCCCCTTCGAAGCGAACGCCACCGCGCTCGTCGCGCAGTTCGCCGAGGCGAGCGAGCAGGGCATCGAGACCCGCCCCGTGCTCGTCGGCCCCGTCACCTACCTGCTGCTCGCGAAGGCGTCCGACGCCGCGGGCGAGGGCTTCGCCCCGATCGACCGGCTCGACGACGTCGTCGCGGTCTACGCCGAGCTGCTCGGCGCGCTCGCCGCAGCCGGCGCCACCTGGGTGCAGCTCGACGAGCCCGCGCTCGTGTCGGACTCGCTCTCCGTCTCCCGCGACGAGGCGACGGCGCTCGTGGAGCGCGCCTACGATGTGCTCGGCGGCCTCGAGAACCGCCCCCAGATCCTCCTGACCACGCCCTACGGCGATTCCTCGGCCTCGCTGCTGCGCATCGCGGCGCTGCCGGTCGAGGCGGTGCACGCCGACCTCGTGCGCGGCACGCTGCCGCACGGCGCGTTCAGCTCGGGCGAGTTCGAGAGCGCCTTCTACAAGAAGCAGTTCGTCGCCGGCGTCATCGACGGCCGCAACATCTGGCGCACCGACCTGCGCATCGCGTCGGGCGTGGTGCAGGATCTGCAGCTCGCGGGGATCGACGTGGTCGTCGGCACCTCGAACAATCTCCAGCACGTGCCGCACGACGTCAACGACGAGACGAAGCTCGACGCGCGCCTCCGCTCGTGGCTCGCCTTCGCCGACCAGAAGGTCGAGCAGGTCGCCGTGCTGGCCCGCGGCCTGCGCCACGGCGCCGACTCGATCGAGGCGGAGCTCGCCGAGACCTCGGCGATCCTCGCCGACCGCGCAGCAGCACCGGGCGTGCGGATCGACGCGATCCGCGATCGCGTCGACGCCGTGACCGACGCCGACCGCACCCGCGATGCCGAGCAGGCCCGCCGCGACGCGCAGCGCGCGCTCGACATCCCGGCGTTCGCGACGACCACTATCGGCTCGTTCCCGCAGACCACCGAGATCCGCAAGGCGCGCGCCGCGTTCACCCGCGGCGAGATCGACCAGGACGCCTACGACGGCTTCCTGCGCGCCGAGATCGAGCGCGTGATCCGTCTGCAGGAGGAGATCGGCCTCGACGTGTTCGTGCACGGCGAGGCGGAGCGCAACGACATGGTGCAGTATTTCGCCGAGCTGCTCGACGGCTTCGCGGTGACCGAGAACGGCTGGGTGCAGTCCTACGGCACCCGCGCCACCCGGCCTTCGATCCTGTGGGGCGATGTATCGCGTCCGGCCCCCATGACCGTCGCCTGGTCGGCCTACGCGCAGTCGCTCACCGACCACCTCGTCAAGGGCATGCTGACGGGTCCCGTCACGATCCTCGCATGGTCGTTCGTGCGCGACGACCAGCCGCTCGCCGACACCGCGTCGCAGGTGGCGCTCGCGCTGCGCGACGAGATCGACGACCTCGTCCAGGCCGGCATCAGGATCGTGCAGGTCGACGAGCCCGCGCTGCGCGAGCTCCTGCCGCTCGACGCCGACCGCCAGGCGGCCTACCTCGACTGGTCGGTGGGCGCGTTCCGCCTCGCGACGAGCGGTGCCGCCGCCGACGTGCAGATCCACACGCACCTCTGCTACTCCGAGTTCGGCGAGATCATCGACGCGGTCGACGGCCTCGACGCCGACGTCACCTCGATCGAGGCGGCCCGCAGCCGCATGGACGTCGTCGAGCCGCTGGGCGACCACGGCTACTCGCGCGGTATCGGGCCGGGCGTCTACGACATCCACTCGCCCCGCGTGCCGAGCGTCGAGGAGCAGACCGAGCTGATCCGCATCGCCGCCGCGCGCATCCCGGGCGAGCAGCTCTGGGTCAACCCCGACTGCGGCCTCAAGACCCGCGGCTACGAGGAGACCGTGGCGAGCCTGACGAACCTCGTGCAGGCCGCCCGCGCGGTCCGCGCCGAGCAGGCCGGCGCCACGGGAACGGCGTGAGCGGGGAACCCTCCCGTCCTGCGAGCTGGCCGGTCGGCGGCGTGCTGCCGACCGAGCCGGTCGGCTCGCTGCCGCGGCCGGCCGGCCTGCAGCGGGCGGTGCTCGACGCCGAGATCGGTCAGCTCCCGGCCGCGGAACTCCGGGCCGAGCAGGATCGCGCCGTGCGCGACACCCTGGCGCGGTTCGAGGCGACCGGCTCGCCGATCATCAGCGACGGCGAGCAGCGCCGGCAGAGCTTCGCGAGCTACCCGCTCGGCGCCGGCGGCGCCGAGGGCGATGTGCGCGAGGGGCCGGTGTTCGCGGTGTTCGCCGACGGGCACCACCGGGTGATCCCGAGCCTCGCGCGCGGGCCGTTCCGGTACCGCGCCTGGGCCGCGGACGACGTGACGGCGGCGCGGGAGCTCACCGCGCTGCCGCTCAAGCAGGCCGTGATCTCGCCCTCGATGCTGTCGCTCATGGTGCCCGAGGCGGGCCTCGGCGGCTATTCGCGAGCGGAGTTCCTGGACGACGTGGTGGCCGGTTGCGCGGAGGACATCCGCCGTTGCTTCGCGGCGGGCGCCTCGCGCGTCTCGATCGACTTCACCGAGGGGCGGCTCGCACTGCGGCGCGACCTCCGCGCCCCGTGGGCCGGGCCGGACGCGCTGGGGGGTTTCATCGAACTCTTCAACCGGGTGCTGGCCGAGCTCGCCCCCGAGGAACGTGCCGCGGTGGGGGTGCACACCTGTCCGGGCAACGACAACGACTCGGTGCACTCCGCCGACGTCGACTACGCGGAGCTGATCCCCGAGCTGTTGCAGATCGAGGCGGGGTACTTCCTCGTGCAGGCCGCGAGCGAACCGGAACCGGATCGTGTCGCGCGGCTCGTCGGAGCGCAGCTCCGCCGACGCGCCGCCTCCGACGCGCCCACGCCCCGCGTGCTCGTCGGCGTGACGAACCCGACGAGTCCGAAGCTCGAAACCGCCGAGCAGGTGCGCGATCAGCTGGTGCGCGCTGCGCGGTTCATTCCGCCCGAGCTGCTGGGCTCGACCGACGACTGCGGGTTCTCGCCCTATCTGATCGACGAGAAGCCCCGGCACGGATCGCCGGATTTCGCCCGCGACGTCGCCTTCGCGAAGATCGCCGCTCGCGTGCGCGGCACGGCCCTCGCGGCCGCCGAGCTGAGCGGAGCCGCCGCATGAACGCGACCCTGCTGACGGGGAGCGCGCCCACGCGCGCCCGGTTCTCGTTCGAGGTGTTCCCCGCGCGCAGCGGGGCCGCGGCGCTGGCGCTCGGCCACGCCGTGCAGCACCTCTCGGCCGCGGGGCCGGACTTCATCTCGGTGACCTACGGCGCGAACGGCTCGAACCGCGACGCCTCGCTCGATCTGCTGCGGTACCTGCGGGATCACACCGACGCGCTGCCGCTCGCGCACCTGACCACGGTCGGCGAGACGCGGGAGGCCGTGCGCGCCACGATCCACGGGATCATGGACGCCGGCGTGCACGACTTCCTCGCGCTGCGCGGCGACCCGCCGCGCGGGTCGACCGAAGCGGACCCGCTGGTCTCGGGATCCCTGTCGGCGCTCGAGCTCACCGAGCTGATCGCCGAGGCGCGCGCCGAGCGCCCGGCGCTCACGAGCGTCGGCCGGACCGCCGTCGCGGCGTACCCGAACGGGCACCCCATGTCGCGCTCGCGCTCCGAGGACCTCGACTGGCTCGTCGCGAAGCAGGAGGCGGGGGCGCAGTTCGCCATCACGCAGCTGTTCTTCGAGGCGGAGGAGTACCTGTCGTTCGTCTCCGACGCCCGCGACGCCGGCCTGCGGATCCCCGTGCTGCCCGGTCTCATGCCCGTGTCGACGAGCGCCCAGCTGCGCAAGGTCGCCTCCCTCGCGGGACGGCCGGCACCGGTGCTCCTCGAACGCGCGCTCGAGGAGGCCGGCGGCTACGCGCCGGAACTCGGCGTCGAGCACACCATCCGCCTGGCCGGCGAGCTGCTGGCCGGCGGTGCGCCATCGGTGCACCTGTACACCTTCAACCGGCACGAGCAGGTGCTCGCCGTGCTGCGCGAGCTGAACCTGCTCGCGCCGGTCGGCTGAGGCTCCGTCACACCGCCTGCGGGTAGCTCTCGGCCGCGCGCTCCGCGAGGTGCCGCAGGTGCTCGGGCACCTCGCGGCCCTTCGCGGCCATGGTCTGCGCCCACAAGCGCCCGGCCCGGTACGAGGAGCGCACGAGCGGGCCGGCGAGCACCCCGGCGAAGCCGATGGACTCGGCCTCCGCCTTGAGCTCGACGAACTCCTCGGGGCGCACCCAGCGGTCGATGGGGTGGTGCAGCTTCGACGGGCGCAGGTACTGCGTGAGCGTGAGGATGTCGCAGCCGGCGTCGAACAGCTCGTGCATCGCCGAGGTGATCTCGTGCCGCTCCTCTCCCATGCCGAGGATCAGGTTCGACTTCGTGATCATGCCCGCGTCGCGCGCCTGCGCGATCACGCCGAGCGATCGGTCGTAGCGGAAGCCCGGGCGGATCCGCTTGAAGATACGGGGCACGGTCTCCAGATTGTGCGCGAACACCTCCGGCGCCGCCTCGAACACCTGCTCCAGGTCCTCGGGACGACCGCCCAAGTCGTCGGCGAGCACCTCCACGCCCGAACCGGGGTTGAGCTCGTGGATCTGCCGGATCGTCTCGGCGTAGAGCCAGGCGCCGGTGTCGGGGAGATCGTCGCGGGTGACGCCCGTGATGGTCGCGTAGCGCAGCCCCATGGTGCGCACGGACTCGGCGACGCGTCTCGGCTCGTCGAGATCGAGCGGCAGCGGCTTGCCGGAGGTGATCATGCAGAAGTCGCAGCGGCGGGTGCAGATGGAGCCGCCGATGAGGAAGGTCGCCTCGCGGTCCTCCCAGCACTCGTAGATGTTCGGGCAGCCGGCCTCCTGGCAGACGGTGTGCAGTCCCTCGCGCTTCACCAGCGAGTGGACGTCGCGGAACTCCGGCCCCTGGCGGGCACGCGTCTTGATCCACTTTGGCTTGCGTTCGATCGGCGTCTCGGCGTTGCGCGCCTCGACGCGGAGGAGACGGCGTCCCTCGACGGCGGGCCCGGTCGCGGCGGCCGGACTCGCCGCGTGCCCGCCGCCGCACCCTCCGGCGGCGGCTCGGCTCGGCTGCTCGGCGGCCAGCACCTCCGAGAGCGGGGTGCCGATGTTGCGGGCGCTCACTCGGCGACCTCCGCGAAGACCGCGGCGAGCCGGGTCGCGAGCGACGGGGCGACCTGAGCGGGCAGGATCTCGGCGCCGACGAGCCGGCTGAGCGTGGTGACGCCGGCGTCGGTGATGCCGCACGGGATGAACGCGGCGAAGGGATCCAGCGAGTTGCTGCAGTTGATCGCGAGGCCGTGGGTGACGATCCCGCCGCTCGTGTGCAGGCCGATCTGCGCGAACTTGGCCGGGGCGACGGTGCCGGTATCCGCCCAGACGCCGGAGCGGCCCTCGACGCGGAATCCTCGCGCACCGAACTCCGCGGCGACGTCGATGATCGCCTGTTCGAGCTCGCGGACGAAGTCGACCACGCCGAGGCGTTCGCGGAGCCGGATCACCGGATACGCGACGAGCTGGCCGGGGCCGTGCCAGGTCACCTTGCCGCCGCGGTCGACGGGGACCACGGGGGTTCCGTCGTTCGGGAACTCCTCCGGGAGCGCTCGTCGTCCCGCGGTGTAGACCGGTTCGTGCTCCATCAGGAGCAGGGTGCCGCGGTCGCCGTCGTCGACGATGCGGGCGACGGCCTCCCGCTGCAGTGCGAGGCCGGTTTCGTAGGGGATCGGTGCGGAGAGGCCCGCTTCGTGCGTGCGGATGCGGGGGAGCGCGATCGTCTCGGACATGCCTCACAGAATAGATGGACTGAGTGTAAATAATCAAAATCGACGAAAGAAGCGCCGGAGCCCATCGCCCCGACGCGTCCTTCGGCGGTGCCGCTCCGTCGTCAGACCGAGCGGAAGACCGCCACGACCTTGCCGAGCACCTCGGCATGGTCGCCGAGGATCGGTTCGAACGCGCTGTTGCGCGGGAGCAGCCAGGTGTGACCGTCGCGGCGGCGGAACACCTTGACCGTGGCCTCGCCGTCGAGCATGGCGGCGACGATATCGCCGTTCTCGGCGTCGCGCTGCTGGCGGATCACGACGAAGTCGCCGTCGCAGATGGCCGCGTCGATCATCGAATCGCCCACGACCTTGAGCATGAAGAGCTGCCCGTCGCCGACGAGCTGCCGGGGGAGCGGGACGATCTCGTCGACCTGCTGGTCGGCGGTGATCGGAACGCCCGCCGCGATGCGCCCGACGAGAGGAACGTACGCGGCCTCCTCGACCTGCTGCTGCGGGGCGTCGCCGAGGGACTGCGAGGTCTGCGCGAGTTCGACCAGGATCTCGAGGGCCCGGG
This sequence comes from Leucobacter iarius, assembly GCF_039530105.1. Classification (NCBI taxonomy): domain Bacteria; kingdom Bacillati; phylum Actinomycetota; class Actinomycetes; order Micrococcales; family Microbacteriaceae; genus Leucobacter; species Leucobacter iarius. Next base: position 1,837,005 of record NZ_BAAAOB010000001.1, read on the forward strand.
GGCGGTTCGGGTCGCGGCGGATGTAGCCGCCGAGTTCGAGCCGGGTGAGCTGGTGGGTGACGCTCGACAGCGAGGAGAGTCCGACGGCGTCGCCGATCTCGCGCATGCTCGGCGGGTACCCGCGGGACTCGACAGAGCGGGCGATGCACTCGAGGATCGCCTGCTGCTTCTCGGTGAGCGGCTTCGGAGGGCGGCTCGGGGTCGTCTCGCTCATCTGGGCCTTCTCTCCGGGTGGTGCTCGGGTGATCTGGGCGGTGCGCCCCGGTGCCGATCATGAATGTCGGTAGTCGGTGGTTCAGTGACTACCGGTGTTCGAAACCCTAGTTCGCGGTCCGGTTCCGCGGCAAACATACGTTCGAGTGTCGCCGAAAAATATCGGTCACAGATTCGAATCGAGGGTTGCGGGTTTCGAGTATCGAACGTATATTCGATACAGATGTTCGACCGTGGGTCGGCGTCGAAGTACGAGAGGAGCCGATCATGGGCGCACGAGAACTGAGTGCAACGATCGATCACCACACCGACGCGCAGGTCCCTGCCGCGAAGAGCCGCCTGCGTCTGACGCGCCGCGGCCGCCGCGTGTTCGGCGCTCTCGCGACGCTGGCGGTGTCGGCGCTCCTCGCCGGTGTTGCCGTGTTCGGTTCCGCGCAGGCGCAGGCGAACGTCGACGGGCGTCCCGCCGACTTCGGCTACGTCGTGGTGCAGCCCGGCGAATCCCTCTGGGCCGTGGCCACCCGTCTCGACGCCAAAGCGGATCCCCGCGACCTGATCGCGGAGATCGTGCAGCTCAACCAGCTCGACGGATCGGGCGTGCAGGCCGGGCAGCCGGTCGCGGTTCCGCTGCGCTACTCGCACGCCACCGGCGTCGTGCCCGCCTCCGAGGTCGGCATCGGCACCAACGCCGAGCTCGCCGCCGGGGCATAGCCCGCGAGCGCGGCGTAACTCGGGGGCGCGGGTGCAGGGGGCCCCGTAGACTGGATCAGTGACTTCTGAGCCCGCAACCGTGCCCACGACCTCGCCGTCCGCAATCGAGCTCGGCGATCTGCCGCTCCGCGACAACCTGGTCGGCAAGCATCCGTACGGCGCTCCGCAGGACCCCGTGCCGGTCAGCCTCAACGTCAACGAGAACACGCACCCGCTACCCGAGGCGGTCATCGCCGACATCATCACCGAACTGGAACGGGCGGTTCGCGGCGTCAATCGCTATCCCGATCGCGAGTTCATGAGCCTGCGCACCGCGCTCGCCGGCTACCTGGGGCACGGCCTCCGCGCCGAGCAGGTGTGGGCGGCGAACGGCTCCAACGAGGTGCTGCAGCAGCTGCTCCAGGCCTTCGGCGGTCCGGGGCGCAGCCTGCTGAGCTTCACTCCGACCTACTCCATGTACCCGCTGCTGGCGGACGGCACCGACACCCGCTGGATCCCGGTCCAGCGTCCCGCGGACTACGCGCTGACCCCCGACCTCGTCGTCGCGGCGATCCGCGAGCACCGGCCCACCGTCACGATCCTGTGCGGCCCCAACAACCCGACGGGCACCCCGCTCGAGCGCGCGGTGATCGTCGCCGCGTACGACGCGATCGCCGAGTACGGCGGGATCCTCGTGGTCGACGAGGCGTACCAGGAGTTCGACGCCGAGCACGAGACCGCCGTCGCCCTGCTGCCCGGCCGCCCCCTGCTCGTGGTCTCCCGCACCATGAGCAAGGCCTTCGCCTTCGCGGGCGTGCGGCTCGGCTACCTCGCCGCCGATGCCGCGGTGGTCGACGCGCTGCGACTCGTCCGGCTGCCCTACCACCTGTCCGCCCTGACCCAGGCGGCCGCGACCGCTGCGGTCTGGCACGCCGACGAGATGCTCGCCACCGTCGCCGATATCCGTGCCGAGCGGGATCGCCTGGAGGCCGCGCTCGTCGAGCTCGGTTACACCGTGCACCCCTCCGGGGCGAACTTCCTCCTCGTCGGCGGGTTCACCGATCCCGCGGCGACCTTCGAAGCGCTCCGCGCCGACGGGATCCTGATCCGCAACCTCGGCATCGAGGGGCACCTGCGCATCACCGCCGGCACGCACGCCGAGACCACGGCCGTCATCGAGGCCATCGCCGCGCTCGGCCCGGGCGGCGCCGGCGCGGACCCCGCCAAGTAGGATCGAGATCATGACCGCAGCCCCGCGTACCGCGCAGTTCGAGCGCGCCACGAGTGAGTCCCAGATCGCCCTGAACGTCAACCTCGACGGTTCCGGCGACGCCGACGTGTCGACCGGCGTGCCGTTCTTCGACCACATGCTGACCGCGTTCGCGCGCCACTCGCTCACCGACCTCACGGTGCGCGCCACGGGCGACACCCACATCGACGTGCACCACACCGTCGAGGACACGGGGATCCTGCTCGGACAGGCGATCCTCGAGGCGCTCGGCGACAAGCGCGGCATCTCGCGCTACGGCGACGCGCTCGTGCCGCTCGACGAGTCGCTCGCGCAGGCCGTCGTCGACATCTCGGGTCGGCCGTACCTCGTGCACTCCGGCGAGCCGGCCGGGTTCGAGTTCCACCTCATCGGCGGGCACTTCACCGGCAGCATGGTGCGCCACTTCTTCGAGGCGCTGACGCTGAACGCGCGCCTCACCGTGCACCTCAAGCTGATCGAGGGGCGCGACCCGCACCACATCGCCGAGGCCGAGTTCAAGGCCTTCGCGCGCGCCTTCCGCCAGGCCAAGACCATCGACCCGTTCGTCGCGGGCATCCCGTCGACCAAGGGCGCGCTGTGAGCCGTCCGACAGTCGCGGTGCTCGACTACGGCTCGGGCAACGTGCACTCGGCCGTCAAGGCGCTCGAGCACGCCGGGGCCGAGGTCGAGCTGACCCGGGACGCGGCGCGCGTTGCGGCGGCCGACGGGCTGCTCGTGCCCGGCGTCGGCGCGTTCGACGCGGTGATGCAGCAGCTGCGCGAGGTGCGCGGGGACGAGTTGATCGACCGCCGCCTGGCGGGCGGCCGACCGGTGCTCGGCATCTGCGTCGGACAGCAGATCATGTTCGACCGCGGCGTCGAGCGCGGCATCGAGACCGAGGGGCTCGGCCAGTGGCCCGGCACCGTGCGCGAGCTCGACGCACCGCGCCTGCCGCACATGGGCTGGAACACGGTCGAAGCGCCCGCCGACTCCGTGCTGTTCCGCGGCCTCGAGGGCGAGCGGTTCTACTTCGTGCACAGCTACGCGGCGACCGAGTGGACGCTCGAGGGTCGCGGCCCCGCGACCGCGCCGAAGGTGACCTGGGCCGAGCACGGCGAGCGCTTCGTCGCCGCCGTCGAGAACGGTCCGCTGAGCGCCACGCAGTTCCACCCCGAGAAGTCGGGCGAGGCCGGGATCCGGCTGCTGCGCAACTGGCTCGAAACGCTTTGACCACTCCCGAGAAGAGGAACCCCCACATGACGGAGCTCGCCGAGGGCCCCCAGCTGCAGCTGCTTCCCGCCATCGACATGGTCGACGGCAAGGCCGTGCGCCTCACCCAGGGCGAGGCCGGCACCGAGACCAACTACGGCAGCCCGGTCGACGCCGCGCTCGACTGGATCGAGCAGGGCGCCGAGTGGATCCACCTGGTCGACCTCGACGCGGCCTTCGGACGCGGTAGCAACGTCGCGGTCGCGCGCAAGATCATGAAGCGCGCGGGCACGGTCAACATCGAGTTCTCGGGCGGCATCCGCGACGACGCGAGCCTGGAGGCCGCGCTCGAAATGGGCGCGCGCCGCGTGAACCTCGGCACCGCGGCGCTCGAGAACCCCGAGTGGACGCGCAACGCGATCGCCCGCCACGGCGACCGCATCGCCGTCGGGCTCGACGTGCGCGGCGAGACCCTCGCCGCACGGGGCTGGACCGAGGAGGGCGGCAACCTCTGGGAGGTGCTCGAGCGCCTCGAGGACGCCGGCTGCCCGCGCTACGTCGTGACCGACGTGACCAAGGACGGCACCATGCGCGGCCCCAACGTCGACCTGCTGCGCCAGGTCTGCGAGCGGACCGACCGCCCCGTCGTCGCCTCGGGCGGCATCTCGAACCTCGACGACCTCTCGGCGCTGCGCGAGCTGGTGCCGAGCGGCATCGAGGGCGCGATCATCGGCAAGGCGCTCTACGACGGAGCGTTCACGCTCGGCGCGGCGCTCGACGTGGCCGGCCGCTCGGCCTGAGCGGCGCGGGCATGGCGATCAAGAAGCTCCCCTCGACGGGCGACGCCCCGAGATCCACCGGCGTCCCCGAGAGCCTGGTGCCCGGAGGCGCGGGCGATTCCGCGGGCTTCCCGTGGGCCGGACGCACCTTCGACCACCACGAGACCGCGTTCGCGGACGACGACGGCACGACGCCCGCCGAGACCGCTGCCGCGATCGACGCGGTCCGCGAGGCCGCGCGCCGCACGAACGGCGTCGCGACCGCGGGGGACTACTGGGACGCGCTCGCCGTGCTGGCCGACGCCCACGCCGACGCGATCGCCGCCCTCGGCGGCCAGCGCTTCCTCGTGCCGATGCTGGCCGAGGCCGGCGACCTCGGCGTGACCCCCGAGGGGCGCACCGTCGAGAAGACCCAGGAACTCTCGATCGTCACGGTCGCGGCCCCCGACGGGCGCACCGTGCTGCCGATCTTCAGCTCCACCGAGACGCTCTCGGCCTGGAACCCGCAGGCCCGCCCGATCCCGGTCCCGGGAGTGCAGGCGGCGGTCGCGGCGGCCCAGGAGGGCACCGACCTGCTCATGATCGACCCGGGAACCCCCGAGCGCGAGTTCGGCGTGCGCCGCACGGCGCTCGAGGCGTTCGCGCTGCGCGAGCGCGTGCTGCCCGCCTGGGCGGATCCCGACGTCGCACGGGCGTTCGCCGAGTCGGCCGCGGGCGAACCGATGGTCGAGGCGATCTGGCTCGCGCCGGGCGATCTCGAGGGGCGCCTGCTGGAGGCGGAGGTCGACGTGCGGATCCGGCTCGCGCACGCCGAGGACGGCGTCGACCGCGCTGCGCTCGCCGAGCTGCTGCAGCGTCTGCAGCAGCGATGGACGGCGTCCGTCGTCATCGCCGAGCGGGTCGACTCGCTGCGCGTCCGCCCGATCAGCGGCTGATCGCCGCCGCCGACCGCTGAGCTCTGCTGCTCAGCGGTCGAGCACGGCCTCGAGCGCCGCCCGTGCGTGAGTCCACAGGAACGCGCCGCCCGCGTCCGCGAAGACGATGCGCCGAGCCCCGGGGATGCGCGACGCGAGCACCTCGCCGTGATCGGGCGAGTGCGTGAGATCCTTCGCACCGAACAGCACGGACACGGGCACCCGGATCCGATCGAACGGCAGGTTCCAGGCGCGCATCGCGATGAGCGTGTCGCGGATGTAGCCGGCGCCCTCGTTCGCGAAGCCCTCGGCCAGCGCGGAGCGATACCGCTCGAGGAACGCGGGGGCGGCATAGAACGCGCGGTCCTCGGGACCCGAGCCGCTCAGCACCATCTGCTCCATCGCCTCCGCATCGAACCCGGCGAGCACCTCGGCCGCGGCAGCCGGATCCTGCTGGGCGAGATCGGCGAGCCCGGTCGCCTCCGCTGGCAGCATCGCGCGGATCGCGGGGTGCGCGAGCTCATCGGCGGGGGAGACGAGCACGAGTCTCGTGGCCCAGCCGGCCGCCGCCGCACCCAGCCCGAACACTCCGCCCTGGGAGTTCGCGACCACGGGCACTCGCGCATCCGCGTTCCCGAGCGCTGCCGAGACGAACTCCCGGTAGTCGTCGACGGTCGAGGCGAGCGTGCGGCCGGTGTCCGCGTCCGAGGCGCCCATGCCGGGACGATCCATGGTGAGCAGCCGCACTCCGAGCGCCTCGAGCAGATCCTCACCGAACGCCATGCTCCTGCCGGTCGCGGCGCCCGCGATGAAGAGGACGGGTTCGCCATCGGCGGGGCCGAAGCTCGCCCCGGCGAGCACGCGGCCATCGGGAGTGCGCACGGAAAGGAGAGTCGGGACAGTCATCCGACCAGCCTAGGGAACCGCGTCACCCGAGACCGAAACGGGCCCGCGGTCCTGCTACGCTCTCCGCATGCCCGGGAGCCCTCGGGCGAGGAGCGGCCGTCCGAGGCCCGAACAGCTCAGGAGCCAGCGAACGTGACGCAGACGACCACGAACCAGGCCGCCCCGGCCCGGGCCGAGTGGACGGGCCAGATCGGTTTCATCCTCTCGGCGATCGGCTCCGCCGTGGGCCTCGGCAACATCTGGCGGTTCCCCGGTGTCGCCTACGAGAACGGCGGGGGCGCGTTCCTCATCCCGTACCTCGTCGCGCTGCTGACCGCTGGCATCCCGATCCTGTTCCTCGACTACGCCATCGGACACCGCTTCCGCGGGTCCGCCCCGCTCGCGCTGCGTCGCATCGCCGGCAAGTTCGGCGAGGGCATCGGCTGGTTCCAGGTGATGATCTGCGTGTTCATCGCGATCTACTACACGGCGGTGCTGGCCTGGGCCGGCAGCTACTTCGTGTTCTCGTTCGACCTCAAGTGGGGCAAGGACGCGGCCGGGTTCTTCACCGGCGACTACCTGCAGATGCCCACCGACGGTTCGCTGTTCAGCCTCGCCTTCGTGCCCTCGGTGCTGATCCCGCTCGTGCTCATGTGGATCGTCACCCTCGTCGTGCTCGGTGCGGGCGTGGTCAAGGGCGTGCAGCGCCTCAACGTGATCGCGATCCCGCTGCTCGTCGTCGGCTTCCTGATCCTCGTGGTGCGGGCGCTGTTCCTGCCGGGAGCCGCCGAGGGCCTCAACGCGCTCTTCACGCCCGACTTCGCGGCGCTCGCGAACCCGAGCGTCTGGGTCGCGGCCTACAGTCAGATCTTCTTCTCGCTCTCGGTCGCCTTCGGCATCATGCTCACCTATTCGTCGTACCGCAGGCGCAAGTCGAACCTCACGACGCCCGGCCTCGTGGTCGCCTTCGGCAACTCGTCGTTCGAGATCCTCGCGGGCGTCGGCGTGTTCGCCACCCTCGGGTTCTTCGCGCACCAGCAGGGCGTCGCGGTCGGAGAGCTGCAGAACCTCTCGGGCCCCATGCTGGCGTTCGTCACCTTCCCGGCGATCGCCGCCGAGATGCCGGGCGGTCAGCTCTTCGGAGCCCTCTTCTTCGGTGCGCTGACGCTCGCCGGCCTCACCTCGCTGATCTCGATCATGGAAGTGATCCTCGCGGGGATCATGGACAAGTTCGGCCTGAGCCGCAAGAAGGCGGTGTACGGCATCGGCGGCGTGCTCGCGGTCGTCTCCGTCGTGCTCTTCGGCACGAGCACCGGCCTCATCGCGCTCGACACGATCGACAACTTCGCCAACAACATCGGTATCGTCGGCTCGGCGGTCGCCATGACCATCACGGTGCTCTGGATCCGTCGCTCCGGCCGCGAGCTCTCCGGGCACCTGAGCGCGCTCTCGACCTTCAGAGTCGGCCGCACCTGGCGGTTCTTCGTCTCGCTCCTCGGACCCATCGTGCTCGGCTACATGCTGCTCGTCACCGTGTTCGGCCCCGACGGACTCATCGCCAAGCCCTACGGCAACTATGCGCCGGAGTACGTCGCGATCTTCGGCTGGGGCGTCGTCGCGGCCATGATCCTGGGATCGGTGCTGCTCACGTCGAGCCGCTGGCGCTACGACCCCGACCGCTTCACTCCGTGGCCCGAGGTGCCGGGGCAGCGGTCGACGCTTCGTCTGACCGGGGTCGAGGCGGAGCCCGCCGTGGCAGCCACGAACGAGGGAGGTGCGCGATGACCCCCATCGCGATCGTGTTCCTGGTCCTCGCGACCGTGATCATCTGGGGCGGCCTCGTCGGCAGCACCATCGCGCTGTCGCGCAAGAGCGAGGTCGATGCGTACCCCGCCGGCGGCGAGGACCGGGCGGGCGAGCGCCTCGAGTAGGACGCCGGCCCGGCGGACCCGGCCCGCACTGCGCGGGCCCGGCGCACGCGCATCGACCACCCGGTGCGCGCGATCTGAAGGATTCCGCGCATGAGGAGCAGTGGAATGCTCGATCCCACCGGCATTCGTCGGCAATCTGAGCGACCCCCTAGCATCGGGGCATGACACAGCTGTCTCCTCGCGTTCGCGTCGGCTACGCGCTCGGCGGGATCACCTCGGGTACCTACGGCACCGTGCCCGGACTGATCCTGATGCCGTTCCTCACCGACCACCTCGGCGTCGCGGCGTCGCTCGCCGGACTCATCGTGTTCGCCCCCAAGGCCTGGGACTTCCTCCTGAACCCCATCGCGGGTCGGGTGAGCGACCGCTCGACGCACCCGACCGACCGCCGACGGCCGTTCGTGATCCGGGCCGGGGCGGCGCTCGCCGTCGTCTTCGTCCTGATCTTCGTGGGGCCGGTCGCGCCTCCGCTGCTGGCGGGCCTCTGGGTGCTGCTGATCTCGCTCGTCTGCGCGACCGTGTACGCGTTCTTCCAGGTGCCGTTCCTGTCGATGGCCGCCGAGATCACCGACGACTACGCCGAGCGGACCCGGCTCACGACCTGGCGGGTGGCGGTGTTCAGCCTCGCGATCCTCGTCTCGGGCGCGGTGGCGCCCATGCTGGTCGACATCGGCGAGGGCGTCACGGGCTACCGGATCATGGCGGTCGTGATGGCGGTGCTGATCCTCTGCGGCGCGCTCGGGCTGTGGCTCGGCACCCGCGGCGTGCGGCTCACCCGCGAGGAGCAGGCCGGCGGACGCCTGGTCGAGCAGCTCGGTGTCGTGCTCCGCGACCGCGACACCCGGCGGCTGGTGGCCGCGTTCGTGCTGCAGGCCGTCGCGATCGGCATGGTGCTCAGCGGGGTCGTCTACGTCGCACGCCACGTGGTGCGCGACCCTGGCGCCGCGACCTTCGCGTTCGTCTGCTTCGTCGGACCCGCGGTGCTCTTCGCGCCGCTCTGGTCGCGGCTCGGCGTGCGGATCGGCAAGCAGCGCGGCTTCGCCGTCGCCACGGTGATCATGTCGGTCGGCCTGCTGGGACTCATCGGGACGAGCGGGGGCTCGCTCGTCGCGCTCTACGCGGCCTCCGCGGTCGTGGGCATCGGGTACGCGGGTGCGCAGATCTTCCCGCTGGCGATGCTGCCCGACGTGGCCGCCGAGGACGCGCGCCGCTCGGGAGTGAACCGGATCGGCATGATCTCCGGCCTGTGGTCCGGCTTCGAGCTGCTCGGGCTCGCGCTGGGCCCGGCGCTGCTCGGCCTGCTGCTCGGGATCGGCGGTTACGCGGAGGGCGTGGGGAGCGCCGTCGTGCAGTCCGAATCGGCGCGCTGGGCCATCGTGATCGGGGTGTCCGCGGTTCCTGCGGTGCTGTGCGCGTTGAGCCTGGTGCCGCTGTCGCGGTACCGGCTCGACGCGGAGCTCCGGGAGCGCGCGGCACGGGACGCGGCCGAGCACGCGGGCTGAGCGCCCGCGGTCACCGGCCCGCGGTCACCAGCGCACGTCGACGCGGCCGAGCGCGCGGCCCCACTCGTCGAGCAGGCGGCCGTTGCGCTTGCGCGCGCCCAGTACGGTCCAGCGGTCGACGATCTCGATCCCGTCGCCGAGCGCGTGCTCGAGCTCGGGCAGGGCCGTCAGAGTCGTCGCCCGCACGCTGATGCAGAGCGGCGCGGGGCCGACGACCTGCAGGGCCCGGTAGGACTGGGGGAGCCAGCGCGCCTGCGCGCCCGCGGCGTGCAGCTGCGGGGAGCGGGCCCAGAGCATCGCACCGCGCCGCAGGCCGGCCGCCCACGAGGAGAGATCGCAGCCGAGTCCGAGGCGTTCCGCGGAGCGCTCCACCGTGCGTCGGGCCGTCGCCTCCGAGACGCCGAGGTGCACGGCGAGCTTCGCCGCGCTCATGCGCGGATCCTTGCTCAGCGCCTCCAGCAGCTCGGCGACGACCTCCGGCTTCGGCGGGCGCGCGGCGGATCCGCCCGCGCCGCCCGGCTCGCCCGCCATGATCCGCTGTCCGCGCGCGTCGAGCGCTCGCGTGCGCCAGGAGGAATCCTCGGCGAGCACGGCGGACACGACGTGCATGCGCGGGGCCCGCCCGTCGTGGGCACCGCCCGGGCCGGCCGCGATCTCGGCGAGCTCCTGCACCCGTCCGCCGAGCCCGCGGAGACCGGACTGGGCGGCCACGAGCGCGACGACGCCCGCGGAGGTCTCGTCGACCGAGAAGGCCCAGGGCTGTGCGCAGATCGCTTCAAGGTCGGAATCGGCGCCGAGCAGCACCATCGCCAGGTCGGTGCTCGATTCCCACTGCGCCGACTGCGGCCAGCAGGTCAGCCAGGCGAGCGATTCCTCTTGCATCTGCTCCCACCGTCGCGAGACCGTCGCGCTGTCCGCGCCGACGGCGGCGGCGACCCGGGTCCACGGAGCCCGCGCATCGATCTGCAGCGCGTGCACGATGGCGAGATCGAGCTCGTCGAGCAGGCGCGGCGGTGCTGCGGCGGGATCGGAATGGATCGCGTTCATCTGCAGGAATCAACCTGTCTCTCGGTGATGCATGACGGATCATGCGTGCTTCTGATTCAGAACTGCCCATAGTCTTACGCTCTGCGTATGAATCTGCAAACACCCGAGATCTTCCGAACGATCGAGGACCTCGTGGCGATGGCTCCGCGGGCGACGGGAACCCCCGGGGGAGTCCGCGCCGCCGAGTACGTCGCCGAGCGCTTCACCGCAGCCGGCCTCGACACCGAGACCCTCGAGGTCGACTCCTATGCGTGGCGGAGCACGGCGCACGAACTGGAGGTCGGCGGTCAGCGCTTCGAGTGCTCGCCGATCCTGCACTCGGGACTGGCGAGCCACGACTGGACCGGCGCCGCGGAGCATCGGCTCGACGCCCCGATCGTCGACATCGGCGCGGATCCCGTCCGCAAGCACGACGTCCGCGGCAGGATCGTGCTCTTCGACCTCGCCTTCACCATGACCACCGCGCACACCCTCCCGCTCACGCGCTACCTCTACGATCCGGACCGCCTGGTGCGCCGACGCGAGGTCCTCGGCAGCAGGAACCCCTACGTGACCACGCTCGCGCGTGTCATGCGGGAGGCCATGCGGGCGGGAGCCGTCGGGCTCATCGGCGTGCTCCGCGACTACCCAGAGTCCCACCGGTACCACAACGAGTACTACCGGCGGACGCTCTTCGCGCTGCCCGGCGTGTGGATCACGCGAGGGACCGGCGAGGAGCTGCGCCGCAGCCTCGCTGGAGCCCGAACCGCTCGCGCCGCCGGGAGTTCCGGACCCGCGACGGGCCGGCTCGTGCTCGACATCCGGCGCGAGCGGGTCGTCTCCCGCACCGTGCTCGGCGTTTTGCCCGGCCGCACCCGCGACGCCGTCATGGTGCAGTCCCACCACGACTCGGTGAGCCCCGGAGCGGTCGAGGACGCCTCGGGCACGGCGGAGGTCATCGCGCTCGCCGAGCACTTCGGAGCGCGCGCACGAGCGGGGGAGCAGCGCGACAAGACCCTGCTCTTCATCACCTTCGACACCCACTTCACCGGCTACCACGCCCACATGGACTTCGCGCGGCGCAACGTGCTCGCCCCCGACGCGCCCTGGAACATCGTGCTCAACACCACCATCGAGCACGTCGGGCTCCGCGCCGTCCGCGGAGCCGACGGCGGCTTCGAATCGGTGCCCGAGACCGAGCCCCGCGGCATCTTCCTCAACGTCAACCCGGCATTCACCCGCCGCATCGCGCAGCTCGTGCGCCGGCACCGTCTCGTCTCCACGAGCCTGCTCGGCGCCGCCGCGCTCGAAGCGTCCGCGAACGGGATCCCCACCGACGCCTCCTTCACCTTCGTCGCGGGCGTGCCGACGGTGAGCCTCGTCTCGGGCCCGCTGTACCTCTACGACGACGCCGATACGATCGATCGCATCGATACCGACCAGCTCGTCCCCGTCGCCCGCTTCTTCGCCGACGTCATCGACGACGCCGAAGCACGCCGAGGATCCACCCTGGGCCTCGTGCCGACGCCGATCCGGCGGCGCCTGCCGCGGGGGCGATGGTGACCCCCGATCCCGCGCAGCGAGAGCTGCCCGGCCGCGCGATCGTGTTCCCCGCCAGGGCCCTGCACGGCGGAACCCACGAGCAGACCGGACTGCTGCACCTGCCCGACACCGCACCGCCCGACGGCGGATACCCCGTCGTGGTGTTCGGACATATGACCACCGGCGGCTCCGAGGCGGCCGCGCCCAGCCGTGCGCACCCGGGCCACGTCGAATGGCGGCGCATCTCGCAGGGCGACGCCTTCTGCGCCCGCCTGCTGCGCCGGGGGATCGCGGTGCTGCGCCCCGACTACGAGGGCATCGGGTCGAGCGGCGCGCACCCCTACCTGATCGGCGCCTCCCTCGGGGAATCGATGCTCGCGGCGATGCGCGCTCGCCGCAGCGTCGACGAGCGCCTCGGCGACCGGTGGGTGCTGGCCGGTCACTCGGAAGGAGCGGTGGCGGCGCTGTTCGCCTCCGTCGCGCCCGCACCGGATCCCGACGCCCGGCTGCTCGGCACCGCGGTGTTCGCTCCGGTCACGCGCATGGATCGCAGCATCGCCCTCGCGCGCCGCTTCGGCGCGGCAGTGCCGGGAAGCCCGACGGTCTCGGCGCTCCTCGGGCTCATGCTGAGCGGCGCCGCCGAGGAGGATCCGGGCCTGCGGGAGCTGATCGAACAGGGCGGGCTGAGCGACCGGGCTCGCGGGGTCTGGGACGATCTCGGCGCGAAGACGCTCGTGGAGCTCATCGCGCCGGACTCCTGGGGCGGGATCGCTCCCTCGGCGATCGGCGGCCCGCGGCAGGCGGAGCTGTGGGAACGCCTCTTCGCCTCGTTCGCCCGCAACGAGGTCGGTCTGCTGCGTCCTGCCGAGCACCAGCCGCCGCTGCGCATCGATGCCGCGCTGCTCGACGAGGTCGCGCCGGCCCCGCTGACCGCCGCGCTCCTGCGCGGATACCGCTGTGCCGGGTTCGAGCTGACGAGCCGCTGGTGGCCGACGCACCACTCGGGCGTGATGCGCGAGGGCAACGCGCCCTCCGAGGCCGCCGGGTGGATCGCCGAGCGTTTCGCCGCCTAGAGCAGGTTGATCAGCGCGACGTAGGAGGCGGTGCCCGCCGCGATGCTCAGGAGCGCGCGGCGGCGGAACAGCAGGTGCACGGCGACGGTCACCGCGGAAGCGATGCCGAGCGCGACGATGCGGCCCGGGTGCGCGGCGCCCTGCTCGTGCAGCACCACGACGGCGAGGATCAGGAGGATCCCCGCGGGCATCCAGCGGCCGAGCGCCTGCACGAAGCGGGACTTGCGCAGGGGCTTCAGGATCGCGAAGGGGAGCGCGCGCAGCGCGAGGGTGATGACGCCCGAGATCGCGACCGCCGCGATGAGGTAGCCGATGCCCGGGGTCATGCTGCCGCCTCCGGCTCGGTTCCGGTGCCAGGGTCGGTGCCGCTGCCGGCCTCCCGGCGTCGGCTCCAGAAGAACCGCAGCGTGAGCAGCGCCGCGTAGAGCACGAGCGCCGGGAGCAGCGGTTGCGCCGGGAACGCGATCAGCGCCGCGGCGACGGCGACACCCGCGAGCAGGATCGAGGGGAGCTCGCGCTTCGACCGGGCGGCGTCGAGCGACATGACGATGAAGAGCGCGCAGAGCGCGAACTCGAAGCCCTCGATCGGATGCGGCAGCAGCTGCGCGAAGACGACGCCCACGAGGCCGCCGCCGACCCAGTACGCCTGCGAAGCGAGCTGCATCGTGACGATGCGCGCGGAGGAGAGCCGCTCGGGCGGCATGAGCACGTACGTCGCGTACGCCTCGTCGATCATCGCGTAGACGGAGTACGCGCGGGGGAGACCGGGCGAGACCCGGCCCAGCGGGAAGGAGAGCGGGTAGAACACGTGGCGGAAGTTGACCGCGAGCACCGTGACCGCGATCGTGACCAGCGGCATCGCGGCGGCGAGCATGGTCACCAGCAGCAGCTCGACGGACCCCGCGAAGATGCCGATCGAGAGCGCGGGCGCCAGCCACCAGGGCAGGCCGGCCTGGATCACGAGCACGCCGAGGGCGATGCCGAGCGGGAAGATGCCGAGTCCGACGCCGAACGAATCGGAGAGCCCCGCTCGGATCTGCGCGGCGCGGCCGCTCGGCGCGGCGGGTGTCTGAGGGGTCGTCGCGCCGGGCATGCGACCATCCTGTCGCATTCGCCGCGCAATGTGCGTGCCGATCCGGGCACATCTGCGCCTGATCATGCAAGATGGTTGCGTGGATGCTCTAGATCGCGCAATCATCGCGGAACTCGAACGGGACGGCCGGGTGAGCAACGTCGAGCTCGCCGCCCGGATCGGGCTTACACCAGGGCCCTGTCTGCGCCGGGTGCAGCGCCTCGAGCAGAGCGGCGTGATCCGGGGCTACCGCGCGGTCGTGGAGCCGGAGGCCATCGGACGCGCGTTCGAGGTGATCCTGCACGTCGACCTCGCCACGCAGGAGGCCGGAATCGTCAGCGCCTTCGAACGCGAGGTCGCCGCGCACCCCGAGGTCGCCGAGTTCAAGCGGCTCTTCGGCACCCCCGACTACTTCCTGCGGGTGCAGGCCGCGGATCTTGTCGCGTACGAGGCGTTCCTCACGCAGCGGATCATGTCGGTGCCCGGCGTCGGCAAGGTCAGCTCGCACTTCGCCATGAAGAACCTCAAGGGGGAGTGACCCTGCCAGGGGCTAGCATCGGGGCATGAGCCTTCCGGATGCGACCTCCCGCTACGACCGAACCCCCGTGCGCCGCGTCGGCCGCAGCGGCCTCCATCTGCCGCTGCTGTCGCTCGGCCTCTGGCAGAACTTCGGCGACGACCGGCCCCACGAGGTGCAGCGCGAGCTGGTGCTCGGCGCGTTCGACCGGGGGATCTTCCACTTCGACCTCGCCAACAACTACGGGCCGCCCTACGGCTCGGCCGAGCAGAACTTCGGGCGGATCCTCGGGCGGGATCTCGCCGCGCACCGCGACGAGGTGGTCATCTCGACCAAGGCCGGGTGGGACATGTGGCCCGGGCATCACGGCGCGGGCGCCAGCCGGAAGCACCTCGTCACCAGCCTCGACCGCTCGCTCGAGCGCCTCGGCACCGACCGGGTGGACCTGTTCTACACGCACCGCCCGGATCCGCGCACGCCGCTGGAGGAGACCGCTGCGGCGCTCGACCACATCGTGCGTTCGGGGCGCGCGCACTACGTCGGCATGTCGTCCTACTCGGCGGAGGCCGCGCGCGAGCTCGCCGGGCTCATGCGCGAGCTCGGGACGCCGATCATCATCCACCAGCCGTCGTACAGCATGCTGAACCGCTGGATCGAGACCGAGGGCCTGCTGGACGTCGCCGAGGAGGCCGGCTTCGGCGTGATCGGTTTCACCGCGCTCGCGCAGGGACTGCTCACGGGCAAGTACCTCGGCGAGATCCCCGAGGGATCGCGGGGAGCCGGGGCCGGATCGCTGAACACCGAGCTGCTGACCGACGAGCTGCGCGAGCGCCTGCGCGGCCTCGCCGCCGTCGCCGAGCGCCGCGGGCAGTCGCTCGCCCAGCTCGCGCTGGCGTGGGCGCTGCGGGACTCGCGCGTCACGAGCCTCGTCGTCGGTGCGAGCCGGCTGGAGCAGCTCGACGAGAACTGGCGCGCGCTCGAGAACCTGGACTTCGACGCCGCCGAACTCGCCGAGATCGACGCGCTGCTCGACGGCGCGACCCCCGAGGGGGCCGTCGACCTCTGGCGCGACGCCCGTCTCGGCGGGGAGGTGCCGCTGTTCGGCTCCTGGTGAGCGCGCCGAGGCGCTAGACACGCGAGCGGGCCCGGGATCGTGGTTCGATCCCAGGCCCGCTCGGTGCGACCTCAGGTCATCCTGCGCGACGAAGGAGTCGCAGGATCCTGCGACTCGCAAGCTCGCGCCGGATGACGATGGGGAAGCGCGGCCGCGCGTCAGATGACGGGGCCGGTGTACTTCTCGCCGGGGCCGGCGCCGGGGGCGTCCGGGATCGAGGACGCCTCGCGGAACGCCAGCTGGACCGAGCGCAGTCCGTCGCGCAGGCTACGAGCGTGCATGTCGCTGACCTCGGGAGCGGCGGCCGTGATGAGGCCGGCGAGCGCGTTGATGAGCTTGCGCGCCTCGTCGAGGTCGACCATCTCGTCCGCGTTCGGCTCGTCGGCGAGGCCGACCTTGACCGCGGCGGCGCTCAGCAGGTGCACGGCGGCGGTGGTGATCACCTCGACCGCGGCGACGTCGGCGATGTCGCGAACCGCCTGATCGGCGAAATCGGCCTCTGCGCTCGATGCGTCGGCGTGGGTGTGATCGGGGGTGGCCTGCGTGTCGCTCATGCTGTCCTGTCTCTGTGCTGCGTTCGTGTGCTAAGCTATCGAAGGTTCTCGGCACTCTGCCGAGGCTTCGGAAGTGGATATCCTCCCACCCGGCACCGCTCAACAAGGTTACCGGGTAGTTGACACCCCGCCGCGACAGCAGTCGCAGCAGCTGAAAAGGGTGTGGGAACGCGCATGCGTGCCCGATCCTCTGCCTCCGATTTGCTCCACCGGAAGCCTCCGGCGAAGTGAACGAATTCCCTGAACAGAGGAGCCGGCGATCAGCGATCCCCGTACGAATGAGCGAATCCGCGTCCCCGAGGTGCGACTGGTTGGTCCCAGTGGCGAACAGGTCGGCGTGGTGCCGATTGAAACCGCGCTGCGTCTCGCAGCTGACGCCGATCTCGATCTCGTCGAGGTGGCCCCGAACTCGAAGCCGCCCGTGGCGAAGATCATGGACTACGGCAAGTTCAAGTACGAGGCCGCGCAGAAGGCCAAGGAAGCGCGACGCAATCAGGCCAACACGGTCCTCAAGGAGGTCCGCTTCCGCCTGAAGATCGACAAGCACGACTACGAGACCAAGACGAAGCGTGCCATCGGCTTCCTGTCGCAGGGCGACAAGGTGAAGGCCATGATCCTGTTCCGCGGCCGCGAGCAGTCCCGCCCCGAGATGGGCGTCCGCCTGCTGCAGCGCTTCGCCGAGGAGATCGCCGAGTTCGGCACCGTCGAGAGCACCCCTCGCATCGATGGCCGCAACATGGTGATGGTCATCGCCCCGCTGAAGAACAAGTCCGAGGCGAAGGCCGAGCAGAACGCCCGCCGCGCCGAAGAGAAGGCCACCCGTCGTGCCGAGAAGGTCGACGGATCGGATTCCGCGGACGCGTAATCACAGATCTGCGGCCGCCCGCTGACCGGGCCGCGCCGCTCACGACGCAGCCGCCTTCGGGCGGCGCGCACACAACAAGGAGAAATCGAGATGCCCAAGCAGAAGACCCACTCGGGGGCCAAGAAGCGCTTCAAGCTCACCGGTTCCGGCAAGCTGATGAAGCAGCAGGCCGGCATGCGCCACAACCTCGAGGTCAAGTCCTCGAAGCGCAAGCGCCGTCTGAACGCCGAGCAGGTGCTCGCCAAGGGCGACGCCAAGCAGGCGATGAAGCTCCTCGGCCACTAATCGGCCGCCTCCACCCGAGACTTTTCGTAAGGAAGAACAGAAATGGCTAGAGTCAAGCGGGCCGTAAACGCCCACAAGAAGCGTCGCGTCATCCTCGAGCGTGCCGAGGGCTACCGCGGACAGCGTTCGCGCCTGTACCGCAAGGCCAAGGAGCAGGTCACCCACTCGCTCGTCTACTCGTACAACGACCGCCGCAAGAAGAAGGGCGACTTCCGTCGCCTGTGGATCCAGCGCATCAACGCTGGCGCCCGTGCCAACGGCCTGACCTACAACCGCTTCATCCAGGGTCTCGCTCTGGCCGGCGTCGAGGTCGACCGTCGCATGCTCTCCGAGCTGGCCACCAACGAGCCCGCGGCCTTCGCCGCACTCGTCGAGGTCGCGAAGAACGCTCTCCCCGAGGACGTCAACGCGCCCAAGGCTGCCTAAACATCTCGCTTTCCGAGAACCCCGTCGCATTCGCGGCGGGGTTCTTGCGTTTCTGGACCCTGCTTCCCGCGGTCGGGCGCCGGGTCGGGAAGGAGATTCGGCGTCAGAAGGACGTTCGGGCCGGAATCCTCCTTCTGACGCCGAATCTCCTGCGGAACGACGGAACGGAAGAGGGGCTGAGCGACGGGGACTACCCTGGACTGGTGAACGAGATCCTCGACAACCCGAAGGCCGGACGCGTGCGCGTGGCCGCAGCGCTCTCCCGTAAGAAGATCCGGCAGGAGCAGGGCCGGTTCCTGGTCGAGGGCCTGCAGGCCGTGCGCGAGCTGCTCGTGCACCGTCCGGAGCTCGCCGAGACGGTGTACGTCTCGCTCGACGGGGATCAGCGCCTCATCGAGGTGGATCGCCTGGTCGACGAGGCCGAGGCGAGCCCCCGGCGCGACGGCCGCGAACTCCCGTTCGTGCGCGTGACCGCGCCGGTGCTCGCGGCGATGGCCGAGACCGTCACGCCGCAGGGCGTGATCGCGGTCGCTCGCAGTTGGGAGGCCGTCGACCCCGAGCAGCAGGCGACCGCGCTCGCGAAGGCGCTGAGCGGGGCACGGCTCGTGGCGATCATGCACGAGGTGCGGGACCCCGGCAACGCGGGCACGGTGCTGCGCGCGGCCGATGCCGCGGGCGCCGACGCCGTGGTGTTCGCCGGCGCGAGCATCGACCCCTTCCACCCGAAGGTCGTGCGTTCGACGACCGGCTCGCTGTTCCACCTGCCGGTGGTGACCGCTCCCGACCTCGCCGCGGCGATCGACGCCGCCCGGGCCGCCGGCCTGGCCGTGCTCGCCGCCGACGTGAACGGCGCCGAGCTCGCCCCCGGCGATCCGGCCCTGACCGGATCCGTCGCCTGGGTGTTCGGCAACGAGGCACGCGGGCTCACCGAGGATGAGCGCGAGCTCGCCGATGCGGCCCGCCGACTGCCGATCTACGGTGCGGCCGAGTCCCTGAACCTGGCAACCGCCGCATCGGTCTGCCTGTACACGACGGCGTTCGCGCAGCGCGCCTGAGCGGACGACGACACAGGAGTCGACGGCCGCGAGCCGGGCGAACCCGGCCCGCGGCCGCCGCGCCGACCGCTACCGGATGTGCAGCTCCTCGAGCAGGCGCTGCCGGAGCGGCACGAGCGAGGCGTCGGCGGGATCCCGCGGACGCGCGCTATCGGGCACGTGCTGGTAGGCGATCCCGCCCGCGTTGAGCACGAGGATCCGGTCGGCGAGGCGGATCGCCTCGTCGATGTCGTGCGTGACGAGCACGACGGCCGGGCCGTGCCGATCCACGAGCTCCGCCACGAGCGTCTGCATCTCGATCCGCTTGATCGCGTCGAGCGCCGCGAAGGGCTCGTCGAGCAGGAGGAGCTGCGGCTCGCGCACGAGCGCCCGGGCGAGGGCGACGCGCTGCGCCTCGCCGCCCGAGAGCGTCGCGGGCCAGCTGCGCTCCCGTCCGGCCAGGCCGACCTCCTCCAGCGCGTGCGCGGCCGCGGCGCGTGTCGCCTCGGTCCGGGGCAGCCCGATCGCGACGTTCGCGAGGACCCGCTTCGACGGGATCAGCCGCGGCTCCTGGTAGACGAACGTGCTGCGCTCGGGCACCAGGACCTCTCCGCCATCGGGGCGCTGCAGGCCGGCCAGCACGCGCAGCAGCGAGGTCTTGCCGGTGCCGCTGGGCCCGAGCAGCACGACGAACTCGCCGCTGCGCACGTCGAGGTCGATGCGTTCGAGCACGGGGTGCCCGCCGAACGACAGCGAGGCGCCGCGGACGCGGACGCGGAGATCCTCGTCGGTTCCGATGGGGGCGGTATCGATGCTCATCGCAGCGCCACCCCCGCGCGCCACGGCAGCAAGACCCGCTCGAGCAGTCGCACCACCGCGTCGAACAACAGTCCGAGCAGCGCGTAGACGACGACGCAGAGGAAGAGGTAGTCGACCCGGTTGACCTGCTGCGCGAGCGAGACGAGGTAGCCGAGTCCGACCCGGGTGCCGACGTTCTCGGCGGCGATGAGCGCGCCGATGCTGATGCTCAGGCTGATGCGCAGCGCCATCAGGATCCCCGGCAGCGCGAGCGGCAGCACGACCTCGCGGATGAGTCCGGCTCCACCGAGGCCGTAGCCGCGGGCCGCCTCGACGAGCCGCCGGTCGATGCCGCGGACGGCCAGGTAGACGTACGCGTACATGGGGGCGATCGTCGCGAAGGCGATCACGAGCACCTTGAACTCTTCGTCGATGCCGAACCACGCGATGAACAGCGGGATCACCGCGAGGAAGGGGATCGCGCGCACCACCTGCAGGGATCCGTCGACGAGGTCCTCGCCCGCTTTCGAGAGCCCGGCGACGAGCCCGAGCGCGAGCCCGAGGCCGGCGCCGAGCACGACGCCGATGAGCACGCGGGTCAGCGAGGCCCCGAGCGAGACCGCGAGCTGCCCGCTGGCGAGCAGGTCCCAGCCGGCGGCCAGCACGTCGGGGATCTTCGGCAGCACCGCGGCGGGGACGAGTTCGAGGGCCGAGACGATCCACCAGGCGAGCAGCACCGATCCGGGCAGCGCGATGCGACGCAGCAGGACGGCGCCGCGGTGGGCGACCCGCTCGCGCGGGTAGTCGGGGGATCGGAGCGCGATCGGCGCTTCGACCGGGCGGGCGGGCGGCGGGTTCGATCCCGGGATCGGCCCCGCCGCGGGCGCCTCAACCCAGGTCTGCGATGAGGCCATTCGCCTGTACGCCCTTCGGGATCACGCCGTTCTTCGCGAAGAGATCGGCGATGGACTGCACGCGGGTGCGGTCCTGCGGGGTCGGCAGGCGCAGGACCGCCGGACGTGAACGGTTGACCTCGAGCTGCCAGGCGAGCGCGTCGCCGGTCAGCGCCCGCGGGCCGGTCTTCTCGAAGACGTTGACGAAGCGCTCGGGGTGCTTCGCGCGATCGGCGACGAGGGGCGTCGCGGCCTGCACGACGGCCTTCGCGATGTCGGGCCGCTCCTTCAGCAGGTCGGTGGTGAACAGGATGATCTCGCGATCCTGCGAGTCGATGTCGTGCTCCGTCGCGACGATGGTTCCGGTGGCCTTCGCCTGCCGGAAGAAGTCGCCGAAGGTCGAGATCGCGTCGACCTTTCCCGAGGCGAAGGCGGCGAGGGCGTCGGCCGGCTGCAGGTACTTGAGCGTCACCTCGGACGGTGCGATCCCGGCCTGGGCGAGCGCCTGGAACACGATGTACTCGCCCTTGCCCGCCGGGTTCACGGCGACCGTCTTGCCGCGGAGGTCGGCGACCGCTCGCGCGCCGCTCGCCTTCGTCGCGATGATCCCGGAGTCGTCGCCCGCGGTCTCGGTGTCGAGCACGGCGCCGATGCGGATGGGCGCTTCCTTGGCCGCCGCGCCGACGACCGGCGTGAACGCGCCCTCGCTGACCTGCAGCTCTCCGGTGCTGAACAGCGGGAGGTTCGCCGAGACCGCGCCCTTCGCGGGGACCCAGTCCACGGTCGCGCCGAGCGGCCCCAGCGCCTGCTCCAGGGTGCCGTCGTGCTTCGCGACGGCGAGCCAGCCGCTGTTGCCCGGGTCGGTGACCCGCAGGGTGTAGCTCTCGCTCGAATCCTTCGACGTCGATCCGCCGTCGGACTTCGCGCCGCTCTCGAGCGCCGATGCCGAGGAGGAGCATGCCGCGAGCATCGCGGTCGTCGCGATGATCAGGGCGGCGGCTCCGGCGCGGAGCAGGGTTCGTGATGTGGTCTTCATGTGCAGCGGGGTCCTTTCGAGCGTGCCGCGTGCGTGGCTGGGGTGGGACGGGGAGGGGTCAGAACCCGGAGAGGGCCGGGATCGGGGCGGTGGCGAGGGCGTTCCGCAGGTGGCCGAGCACCGCGCCGATGAGCGCGGGGGAGGAGAACTGCGGATCCTCGTGGTCGGCGTCGGCGATCTCGAGCAGCGTCGACTCGGCACCGACCGAGCGCAGCGCTCCGTGCCAGGTGCGCTGCGCGTATCGGATCTCGGCGGAGTCGTCGGAGCCGGTGAGCAGCAGGAACGGCGGGAGTCCGCTCGGATCGAGCCGTGCGAGGTGCCGACGCGGATCGCCGTCGAGCGCCTCGTCGAGGGTGACCGAGCCGAAGTCCTCGGTGCCGATGAACGGGACGAAGGGGTCTCGGGGGCTGGGCGGCTCGGCGCCGCCGCGATCCCAGAACCCGCCGGGCCGCTGGGCGGGCGGGTAGCGGTGCGCGAGGAACCGCGATGCCGGATCCAGCGGCGCGTACCAGGACACGACCGCGGCCGGACGGGTGACGAGCCGGTCCTCGGCCAGCCCCTTCGTGACCGCGAGCGACGCGAGGTGCCCGCCGGCGGACGCGCCGCCGATGCCGAGGATCGGTGCGGGGCCGTCGATGCCGAGCTCCTCGGCGTGCGCCTCGAGGTGCGCGATGAGCGCGAGCACGTCGTCGACGTTCTGCGGGTACGGACGCTCGGTGGTGAGCGCGTAGTTGGCATTGACCACCGCGACGCCGGCTCGGGCGAGCGCCGCCGGGATCCGTTCGCTCGCGGCCTTGTCGCCGAAGCGCCACCCGCCCCCGTGCAGGAACACGAACGCTCCGGGGAGGGTGCGCTGCTCGGGGACGAACAGGTCGAATTCGGCGGGGCGCAGCCCGTCGGCGGCGGGCCGGTACTCGACGTCGCGGAGCACCGTGAAACCGCCGCTCACGCGTTGACCCCCTGCAGCTCGGCCGCGGCGACGGCCGGTCGTGCGCTCGAACCTGCGGAGCGGCGCAGCACCCCCGGCCGGGCGAGGCCGAAGTGCTCGCGCAGCGTCTCGGTGGTGTACGAGGTGCGGGCGACGCCGCGGCGCTGGAGCTCGGGCACGACGAAGTCGACGAAGTCGGCGAACGCCGTGCGCATGAACGGCGGGAACACCTTCACGCCGTCGAACGCGCCCGAGACGTAGCCGGCCTCGATCCAGTCGGCGACCTCGCGCGGATCGCCGACGACGACCGGGAAGTTCTTCTTGTTCGCCGCGAAGCGGAAGAGGTCGTCGAAGGTGAAGTCGTGGTCGCCGACGATGCCGGCGAACTCGTCGAGCAGGGCGCGGCCCGTGCCGTCCGCCGGGAGCGCGGTCGGATCCACGACGTCGATGACCCGCTCGCTCGGGCGGACCTCACCGAGGTCGAGGCCGAGGTGCCGGCCGACGACGACGGGCGAGAACCGCTCGACCAGGTTCCGCTGCACTTCGTTGAACAGTTCGCGGGCACGGGCGCGGGTCTCGCCGACGTAGATGTTGGCTCCGACGACGAAGGCGTAGTCCTCGGGCGCGCGTCCCGCGGCGACCGCGAGCTCGCGGTTGCGCTGCGCGTAGGCGCGGTTCCACTCGATCGACGCGTAGGGGCTGAACCGCACGTCGGCGTAGCGGGCGCCCAGCGCGAACGACTCCTCGGAGGTGCCGGCGTGCAGGATCGGCACGCGGCCCTGGGGCGACCGCGGCGCGTTCAGCGGGCCGGCGACCTGGAAGTGGGTTCCGACGAAGTCGATCGGCTCGGCGGCCTCCGGCGCGAACAGTCGCCCGCCCTCCTTGTCGCCGACGAACCAGTCGTCCGACCAGGAGTCCTGCAGGCGGGTGAACACCTCGAGGAACTCACCGGCGCGCACATAGGCGTCGGCGTGATCGGGTCGCTCGCCGTGGCCGAAGTTGCGGTGCGCGGCGCCGCCGGGCGCACCCGCGACGAAGTTGACGCCGAAGCGTCCGCGCGAGAGGTGATCGACGTTGCTCGCGAGCTGGGCGGTGAGGTACGGGTCGCTGTAGGTCGTGTTGACGCTCGCGATGAGGCCGATCCGCGAGGTGACCGCCGCGAGATAGGACGCGGCGGCGAAGCCGTTGAACTGGAACGCGTTGCGGATCACGCCGCCCGGGTTCGCGTTCGAGCTGTCCTCCGTGTTGCCCCAGAAGAAGTAGTCGAAGACGCCGCGCTCGGCGGTGCGGGCGGTCTCGGCGAGCAGTCCGGGGTCGAAGATGCCGTCGAGCGACGACGAGCGCGAGCGCCAGCCGCTGTTGGTGGCACCGGTGGGCCAGTAGCTGAGCGCGAGGATCAGGTGATCGCGATCGGTGCGGGGATGCTGGGGCATGGGAGTCCTGTCAGTGGTCGGAACGAGCCGGCGGGCCGGGGTCAGGCGAGGACGCGGTCGTCGGCGCGGGCCACGAGCACGGTGTCGGGGTCGGTGGATCCGTGCGTCGGCGCGGAGTAGTCGCCGCGGGCGAGCCGCTCGGCCAGCTCGGGGTAGTCGTTCTCGCGCAACCAGGCCAGGTTGTACTCGCGGGAGACGTAGTCGCGGGCGCTGTCGGCCGAGAACACCACGAAGACGTCGTCCTCGTCGGCGTTCGCCGCGAGGTCCAGGGCCACGCCGAGCGAGAGCGCCGAGGAGAGCCCGATGAGGAGCCCCTCCTCGCGCGCCGCCCGCCAGCCGAGCGCGATGGCCGCTTCGCGGTCGCGGCGCTCGATGCGGTCGATCACGTCGAGGTCGATGTTCTCGGGCCAGTCGCGCTCGAGCTGCTCAGCATCCGGTTCGCCCGACGCGACGCGGTAGAGGTTGCTCTGGGAGTGCATCGAGCCGTGGAAGTCGGTGGCGATGACCGAGACCTCCGGGTTCTGCTCGTGCAGGTAGGAACCCGTGCCGCTGACCGTGCCGCCCGTGGCGATCTGCGCGAGGAAGTGCGTGACGCGTCCGCCGGTCTGGTGCCAGATCTCGGGCCCGGTCGAGGCGATGTGGGCGGCGGGGTTGTCGCCGTTCGACTCCTGGTGCGACCACCAGCCGTCGGTCTCGGCCTCCGCGCGGCGCTGGGCGACGTTGGCCCAGTTCTCGGGATCCTCTCGCGGCACGTCGGGGCGGCCGGGGAGCAGCTCGACGCCGAGGAACTCGAGCAGCCGAGCCTTCTCGGGCGAGAGGGTCGGGAGCGGGACCGAGCTCGAGGGGTGGCCGGTCGCGTTGCCCGCGAGCGCGATCCCGATCGCGGTGTTGCCGGCGCCCGTGTCGGTGATTCGGCCGCCGGGGCGCAGCTCGCCGCCGGCGATGGCCTCGCGCACGATGTTGAGGCCGATGCGGTCCTTGGAGGATCCGCCGAGGTTGAAACCGTCGAGCTTCACGTAGACGGTGGCGGGCAGCCCCTCGGTGAGCCGGTTGAGCCGCACGAGCGGGGTGTTGCCGATGAGGTCGAGCACGCTGTCGTAGGTGCGGCTGCGGCTCGGATCGGGGAAGGAGATCGGCAGGGCCTGAGCGGAGTGCGGCATGGGGTTCCTTGTGCGAGAGGGGACCGGATCGGTCGGGTTCTTCCGCACAAGCTATGCCAGAATCAGCAGCTCGTGTGATGTGTGAAGTAATGAGACGTTATGGATGCGAGGGTGCACGGAGCGTTCGACGCTGGACGGGTAGGCGGTGCGTGGACGCGCCGCCCGCCACCGGTGCCCCTCGGGTCTCGGTGAATAGAATCTCCGTATGACGAGTCAGGAGTCCTCGGTTTCGTTTCGGAGGCTCTCGCGCGAAGAGCGGCGGACGGAACTCCTGCGGGCTGCGGTCGCGCTCGCGTTCGAGGACGGGCTCGCCCGGGTGACGGCCCGCCGGATCGCTGCGCGCGTCGAAGTCGCACAGGGCTTGATCACGCACTACTTCAAGTCGGTCGACGGCGTGCTCGTCGCCGTGTTCGAAGCCGTTGCGGAAGGAGAGCGGGAGGCCGTCGAGGCGCTGTCCTGCGATGACCCGGTCGAGGAGCTGAGGCGGCAGATCTCGTTCTACCTCTCCCCGGATCGGGACCCGACCGCACTGCTCTGGCTCGACGCCTGGAGGGAGAGCCCGCATCGACCGCTGCTGCGCGAAGCGGTCATTCGGCAGATGGAACTCGACGTCCGAAGCCTCTCGGCGCTGCTGGAGCGCGGGAAAGCGTGGGGCGCGTTCCCCGGTTCTTCGGAAAGATCCGCATTGCGGATCCTCGCGCTGCTGGACGGCCTCTCTGCGAACGCGGCGGTTCGCGCGGGGCTCTCCGGGGCAGTGGTCGATTACTCGGATGCCGCCGACTTCGTGATCGCCACGATCGAACGCGAGCTCGGCCTCGCGTCGGGGGCTCTGGCGCGCGACTAGAGTTCCGGATCGAGCTGAATCGAGGGCCCTGCGCCCGAGGGGGTGCTTCCTGCGGCCGCACAAGCAGCTTGTTGACCCATAGGTCAACAGTGCGTATGCTCGTGCGGGGCTTACTTGGCCTCAAGGTCAACAACGCGAGGAGGCGTCCGGCATGACCGCGCAACATTCGGCGGGGCACGAGTCCCCAGCGGTGCACATCGAGCAGCACGGCACTGATCACATCCCCACCGCGGAGCGGCATGGCACACCGCGCGCGCTCTTCACGGTGTGGGCGGGCTCCAACGTCACCTATCTGTACTTCGTCCTGGGCGGCATGCTGATCCTCTCCGGGCTCGATGTATGGCAGTCGCTCGCGGTCATCCTCGGAGGGAACCTCTTCTACGCGGGGATCGGTTTCCTCGCGGTGAGCGGTCCCCGCGCGGGGGTCCCCAGCGAGGTCATCACGCGCGCGTTCTACGGTGTCCGTGGGAACCGGGTGCAGAACGTGATCCTGGGCTGGCTGGTCGGCGTGCTCTACGAAGCCATCAATCTGTCGGTCGGCGCACTGGTCGGCTTCACCCTGGTGAAGTACTTCGCTCCCGATGCGCCCATTTGGATCCAGGCCGTCCTGGTCGTCGGACTGGCCGTGCTGACGTTCACCATCAGCGTCTTCGGCCACGGCATGATCCTGCGAGTCAGCGGCTGGGTCACGTGGCTGCTGCTCGCCGGTATCGCGGTTCTGGGGGTCTTCGTTCTGCAGCACGCGGACTTCGGCTATGTTCCGAGCGGGGGGACGCTTTCGGGGTCGGAGCTGTGGCCCGTCGCGGCCGCCGGTGTGACGATCATCGCGGCAGCCCCGCTGTCCTGGCAGATGAGCGCCGACTACTCGCGCTATCTTCCGGCGGACTCATCGCCCTCCCGTGTCGCCTTCTGGACCGGTCTCGGCGGTTTCCTCCCAGCTGTGGTGATCGGCAGCCTCGGCGTGCTCGCCGGGAGCGTCGTCGACATGACAGTTCCGGAAAGGGCCATGGAAGCGCTCGTCCCGGGCTGGTTCTACCCGATCTTCCTGCTCGTCGTAGTGGTCGGATCGATCACGAACAATGCGCTGACCGCCTACAGCACGGGTCTTGCATTGATGGCTGCAGGGGTGCGCTGGAAGCGCTCGGTCACGGTCATCTTCGATGCGGCAATCGCCGTGTCCATCACGCTGTACGCGCTTTTCGTCTCGAACTTCCTGGGCACGTTGAACGCGCTTCTCGAAGTGACGGTTGCCGTCCTGGCTCCGGCGCTGGGAATCTACATGGTGGATATCGTGCTCCGCCGGAACGACTACCGAGGCGAAGACCTGCAGGACCAAACGCGAGGTGGTCCGAACTGGTTCACGGGCGGGTGGAACATCGCGGGGTGTGTCTCGCTCGTCGTGGGGACGACGTTCGCAGCGCTCTGCATCAAGACCACCGACTACGTCGGCCCGATCTCGACCGCGCTCGGCGGCGCGGATATTTCACCGTTCGTCGGTCTGTTGGTCGGAGGCGGACTGTATCTGCTGCTCGGCGCGCGGACGGTCCGCACGAGCATCGCGGCACCTGTCGCGGTCCTCGGTGCGGGTGAGCCGTCGGAGGTCCGCAAGTGAACTCGCCTCTGCCGATCGTCGACCGTTGGTTCGTCTCGGAATCGATGGAAGACGGGATCACTCGCATCGAGGAGCCGTATGCGGATGAGTTCCTCCGCGGAAACATTTGGCATGTCGCGGGTGACGACCGAGACCTCGTGGTGGATTCCGGTCTCGGGATCGGCTCCCTTCGCACGGAGTTCCCGGAGCTATTCGCGAACAATCCAGTGCTGGTGGTGACCCATGCGCATCTGGACCACATGGGGTCGGCCTACGAGTTCGCGGATCTGCGGGCGCATGCTCTGGAGCCGCTGCACGCGCCCCACGGCACGTCGATCCGGGGCGATGTGCTCGCTGCGCAACTCGGCCTGAGCGAAACGCTCCCCGAGTTGCTGGTCACCGCCCGAACCCGGTCCTGCGATCCCGAACGATACGAGGTACGTCCGGTCGTCGCGACCGTCACCGTCGCAGAAGGTGACGTGATCGACCTGGGGAATCGACGGCTGCAGATCCTGCACCTCCCGGGGCATACACCGGGCTCGATCTGCCTGTTCGATTGGGACTCCGGTGCGCTGTTCAGCGGTGATGTCGTGTACGACGACGATCTGCTCGACGATCTCTTCGAATCCGATGATCAGGCGTACGTCCGCAGTATGCACCGCTTGCGGGACCTTCCGGTTCGCACGGTCTACCCCGGTCACGGGGAGTCGTTCAACGGGCATCGGCTGCGGGAGATCATCGACTCGTATCTTCGGGCCGCGACGCGGACGGTCTGAACCGGGAACAGTCGCCGCTCCGTGGAGCCGAGTGCCTCGAAGCAGTGCCTGCCCTCTCGCTTGCCGGCAGCCGAGCGAAGACCTCCGATGCCGACGCGCGGTGCCGTTCGTGCACGGGCGTCGGAGGTATTCGATCCTGCACCGCAGTGGTCGGTGGCGATGCGGTCGGGCCGGTGCGATCGCGGTCGGATCGCACCGGGAACCCCGCTACGCCACGAGCGTCTCGCCCAACCGTCCGCCGGCACGCCACCCCGGCGGGATCGCGAACACCGCCGAACCGATATGGGTGACCCACTCGTTCATCAGGTCCGCCTCGTCGAGGCGCCGCTGGATCGGCACGAACTGCGCGAGCGGATCACGCTGATAGCAGGCGAACAGCAGCCCCTGCTCGAGTCCGTCGTCGTAGTTCACCGCGCGCCGGTAGATGCGCTCGCCCGGATCCGTCGAGTGCGCGCGGGCGATGTGCGCGTCCTTTGAGATCACGGTGAAACCGAGCGAATCCCGCGCCGCGAAGTCCGGCTCGTCGTGCTCCTTCTTCCCGGTCAACGGAGCGCCCTCGCGCAGGGTCCGACCCATCGCGAACTCGCGACCGACCCGATCCACCCGATCCCACGTATCGAGCTCCATGCGGATCCGACGCAGCACCAGAGCGCTCCCGTTCCGCAACCAGCCCGCATCCGCGCCGAGCCACACGAGCCCGGAGAAATCGGACGAGGCCGGCTTCGGATTCACGGTCCCGTCGACCTGGCCCATCAGATTCCGCATCGTGCGGCCGCCGGACTCGGTGCCGCGCGCACGCGCGAAACCGTCCTGCCGCCAGCGCGGCTTCGCGAACGGGCGTACGTCCTTCACCAGGAACCGCGCGGCGTGCGCGATCGTCACCGGATCATCGGCGGCGATCACGAGCAGCAGATCACCGCCGCTGTACGCCTCGTCGAGGCGGTCCCGCGAGAACTTCGGCAGCGGCCCCAGCCACGCGGGCACCGCTGCGGGATCGACCCGCCGCACCAGCTCCCGGCCGAAGCCCACCGTGACCGTCAACCGCGCGGGCAACTCGGCGAGCTCCGGCTCGACGTCCGCCAGGGGAGCGGTGCCCGCGGTGAGCGCCTCGACGTCCCCGCTCAGCAGACGGAGCATGCGCAGGATCCCGTCATGATCGGCATCGGGCAGCAGATCGAGCGCGAGATAGCTCACGTGCGCCGTGTGCGCCGTCGTGATCCCGGCCTGGTGCGCGCCGTGGCACGGAATGCGCTCGGAGCCGTGGATCGTCTCGGCGACCGGCTCCGCGCCGGCGCGGCCGGCACCGCCCGCGATCGCGAACCCGGCAGCCGTGACGGCCGCGCCGCCGGCCGCCCCGGCGAGGGCTCCGAAGAGCCCCCGCCGGCTGACCGAGCGCGTCGATGACGCGCTCGGGGCGGCCGTCTCGGCTGTCGCGGGCTCAGTGGCCGGCATGCTCGGCGCCGCCGTCGTAGTTCTCGTTCGCGCCGCTGAACGCCTTGCCGAGCACCGGCACCTCGAGCGTGCTGCCGTCCGAGAACTTCAGCGTGACGGGGACCTCGTCGCCGGCCTTCACCGGCTTCTTCAGGTCCATCAGCATGATGTGGGTGCTGCCGGGTTCCAGCGCGGCGGTCTTGCCTGCCGGGATCTTGATCCCGCCCTCCTTCTTGCGCATGGTGGCGGTGCCGTTCTCGACGATCGTCTCGTGCAGCTCGACCATGCCGGCGATCGGCGTCGAGGCCGACTCGAGCGTGACGTCGGACGAGCCCGAGTTCTTGAGCGTGCCGAACACGGCGCTCATGTCGCCGTCGGTCGCCTTGACCCAGGCGTCAGCCAGCTCGACCGGGGCTTTCTGTTGCTGCTCGGCGGTCGCCGAGGGCTTCTCGGAGGACGCCGGCGTCGAGGAGCAGGAGGTCAGGCCGAGGCCGAGCGCGAGCGCGAGCGCGGCCGCGGAGATGGCGACGCCGGTGGCGGCGCGACGGATCGGGGAAACAGTGGAAACGGACATGGGTGTACTCCAGATGATGTGCGTCGGCGCGTGCGCGCCGGGTGCCGTGCCGCGGGCGCGACCGGGCCGTCGATGCGGCCGAGTCGCGACGGAGCGACGCTCCGGCGCGCGGGCGCGCCGGGCATCGCCGCGTGCGGGCACGGCGAAACAGGGATCGCTGCGCGCGCGTTCGATGCGCAGCGAGGGGAGCGCGCGCCAGCGAGGCGCGCGTCGGAGAGGACTACTCCGCGGACTCCGCGGAGTCGCTCGGCTTCTTCTTGCGCGTCAGCACCACGGTCGCGGCGATCACGACCACCAGCCCGCCGCCGATCCCCGCGACCGCGCCGATCGGCACGCCGCCGGACTCGGAGGACACCTTCGACTCGGAGGACGCATCCGACTTCGCACTGCCCTCGGGCTCGGTGAAGCGAGGATCCTTCTCGCCGACGGCGGTGACCTTCGCCGACCCGTCCTCAGCCACCTCGAAGAAGTAGCTGCCCGAGATCGGGTGACCGTCGGAGGAGACCACGCGCCACGCCACCTGGTAGGCGCCGCCCGCCGGGAGCGGAGCCTTGACGGCCTGGCTCACGTCGCGTTCGTTCACCACCGCGTCGCCATCGCTGACGACGGCGCCCTTCGGATCGGTGATCGCGATCTCGGTGCCCACCTTGATCACGGAGTCGCTGAACGTCAGCGTGATCCCGGAGACCGCACCGGTCTGCTGGTCCTGGGCGAACCCCTGACCGACCAGTTCGTCGTGCGCGAAGGCCGGCGAAGCCGCGAGGGCGGTGCCGCCGATGGCGAGGGCGCCGGCGATCGCCGCCGCCGCGGTGAAGCGGCGGAGCCGCGAGACAGTTCTGGACATGGGTGAGCTGAGCGCTTTCTGCTGGAGCCGGGTGCGCGGAACGGCACCGCGGGCGGAGTCTGAGGTCGGCGGACGGCGCGGCCGGAGCTACGCGCCGAGCGCCGGGGGACCCCGGTGCGTGATCGCAGAGAGCGAATGCAGCCGCTCGCGCAGGGCGGCGGGTGCGAGGAAGAGCGAGACGGGACGATCGGCAGGACGATGCTCGCCGACGCCCAGCAGCAGCGGGACGAGCACGCTCCGCAGCGCGGCGAGCAGCGAATCGGTGAGCGCGACCAGCCCGAGGAAGGCGCGCTCTCCGCGGTGCAGCAGCGCGATGGTGGCGATCGCGGCCACCGCGTGCATGGCCCACATGGCCGCATCGGCCGAGGCCGGGTCGGAACCGACCTGCAGGGACGGAGCCATCGACTGGATGGCGGCGAGGTGGCCGGCGTGCAGCGGCGTCGGCGCCGAGGTCGCGGACGAACCGGAACCGACGAGGCCGAGGCCCGAGAACGACCAGTGGTAGACGAACTGGCTCGCGCCGACCGCGACGGCCAGACGCCAGAGCGATCCGACCCGTCCGCCGAGCAGCACGCACAGCGGAAGCGCGAGCACCGCGGTCGCGAGCACCGAGAAGGCGGTCACCGTGCCGCCGGCGAGGCCGTGGGACGCCGCCGCTAGCAGCGTCGCGAGCACAGCGCCCGCCGCACCGCGAGCGGTGCGGGCAGCACGGCTCATGGGAGCTCGTGCGTCGGGCCGGGCGGACATATCGTCCAGTCTACGTGAGCGGGGCCGCGACCTCCGTCGTCCGGCCTCCGCGCTCCGCTCTTCCCGATAGAATCGGTTCCCGTGTCAGACACCAATCCCATTACCCAGGACGCGGTCGATTCGGCGGTCGATGCGGCGCTCGCCGCATTCGCCGCTGCGGCGACGGTCGCAGAGCTGAAGTCCGCGCGCAACGCCCACGTCGGCGAGGCCTCGGCGATCGCGCAGCTGAACGCGCGCATGCGCGAGGTGCCGAAGGACGAGAAGGCCGCGACCGGCAAGCTCATGGGGCAGGCCCGCGGCCGCCTCGAGGGCGCCTACAAGGCCCGCGAGGGCGAGCTCGCCGCGGCCGAGGCGCAGGCCCGCCTCGCCGCCGAGACCGTCGATGTCACCGAGGCGCCCGTGCGCCGCGCCGCCGGCAGCCGCCACCCCCTGGCGCAGCTCCAGGAGGAAGCGGCCGACATCTTCATCGGCATGGGCTGGGAGATCGCGGAGGGCCCCGAGGTCGAGCACGAGTGGTTCAACTTCGACGCCCTCGGCTTCGATCCCGACCACCCCGCGCGCGCCATGCAGGACACGTTCTTCGTGGAGCCGGCCGACCGGCACCTGCTGCTCCGCACGCACACCTCGCCGGTGCAGATCCGCTCCCTGCTGGGGCGAGAGCTGCCCGTCTACGTGGTGGCGCCGGGCCGCGTCTACCGCACCGACGAGCTCGACGCGACGCACACCCCCGTGTTCCACCAGATCGAGGGCATCGCCATCGACAAGGGTCTGACGATGGCGCACCTGCGCGGCACGCTCGAGCACTTCGCCCGGCAGATGTTCGGCGAGGAGGCGAAGATCCGTCTGCGCCCGAACTTCTTCCCGTTCACCGAGCCGTCGGCCGAGATGGACGTCTGGCAGCCGAACGCCAAGGGCGGGGCGCGCTGGGTCGAGTGGGGCGGCTGCGGCATGGTCGATCCCCGGGTCCTGGCCGCGGCCGGCATCGATCCTGAGGAGTACCAGGGCTTCGCCTTCGGCATGGGCATCGAGCGCACCCTGCAGTTCCGCCACGACATCAACGACATGCGCGACATGGTCGAGGGCGACACCCGTTTCAACCAGCAGTTCGGAGGACTCGTCTGATGCGTATCCCGCTTTCCTGGCTCGCGGAATCCGTCGAGCTGCCCGCGGGCACCACGCCCGAGCAGGTGCACGCCGATCTCGTCCGCGTCGGCTTCGAGGAGGAGTCGATCCGCCGCTTCGACGCCTCGGGTCCCATCGTGGTCGGCGAGGTGCTGAGCCGCGAGCCCGAGGAGCACTCCAACGGCAAGACCGTCAACTGGTGCCAGGTGCGCGTCGCGCCCGAGGGCCAGCGCGCCGCCGACGGCGGCGAGGACGTGCGCGGCGTCGTCTGCGGCGCCCACAACTTCGACGTCGGCGATCGGGTCGTGGTGACCCTGCCCGGCGCCGTGCTGCCCGGCGACTTCCGCATCGCCGCGCGCAAGACCTACGGACACGTGTCCGACGGCATGATCGCCTCGGCCCGTGAGCTCGCCCTGGGCGACGATCACGACGGCATCATCGTGCTCAGCCGCTGGGGGATCGACGCGGAGCCGGGCGCGAACGCGCTCGAGCTGCTCGGCATGGCCGACACCGCCGTCGAGATCAACGTGACGCCGGATCGCGGCTACGCGTTCTCGGTGCGCGGCGTCGCCCGCGAGTACGCGCACTCGACCGGAGCGGTGTTCCGCGACCCCGCCGAGGCGGTCGCCCCGGTCCCCGCGTCCGGCTTCGATGTGACCATCGACGACGCGGCTCCGATCCGCGGCCGCGTCGGCGCCTCCGGCTTCGTCACGCGCGTGGTGCGCGGCATCGACGCGACGCGACCGACCCCGGCCTGGATGGTCTCGCGCCTGCAGCTCGCCGGCGTCCGAGCGCTGTCGCTGCCCGTCGACATCGGCAACTACGTCATGCTCGGACTGGGCCAGCCGCTGCACGCCTACGACCTGGGCAAGGTCTCGGGCGGCCTGCGGGTGCGCCGGGCCGCCGAGGGCGAGACCCTCGTCACGCTCGACGGCGCGGAGCGCAAGCTGCACGTCGAGGACCTGGTCATCGCCGACGACTCCGGCGCGATCGGCCTGGCCGGCGTGATGGGCGGCGAGTCGACCAAGACCGACGATGCGACCACCGACGTGCTCGTCGAGGCCGCGACCTTCGATTCCGTCTCGATCGCCCGCTCCGCGCGCCGGCACAAGCTCCCCAGCGAGGCCTCCAAACGCTTCGAGCGCGGTGTCGACCCGCTCGTCGCGCGCGCCGCGGCGCAGCGCGCGGTCGAACTGCTCGTCGAGCTCGGCGGCGGCACGGTCGACGAGCTCGGCAGCGAACTCGTGGCGCCGTGGGCGCCCGAAGCGGTCCGTTTCGAACTGTCGCGGGTCAACGGCCTGCTCGGCACCGACTACCGCGACGACGAGATCCGCAGCGCGCTCGAGATGATCGGCTGCGAGCTGGTCGAGGCCGGCGACGGCGTGCTCGAGGCGACGGCCCCCAGCTGGCGCGCCGACCTCACGCGTCCCGCAGATCTGGTCGAAGAAGCCGCGCGCATCATCGGCTACGACCGCATCCCCTCGGTGCTCCCGACCGCTCCGGCGGGTCGCGGGCTCACCCGGGAGCAGCGTCTGCGCCGCCGCGCGGCGAACGTCTCGACGGCCTGGGGGCTCACCGAGGTGCAGAGCTACCCGTTCGTGTCCCGCGCCCAGCTGGATCGCTTCGGGGCCGGCAGCGAGCCCGTCGACGGCGCAGCCGCTCCGGTGCACGCCATCCGCCTGGCGAACCCGCTCGACGGCGAGGCCCCGTTCCTCCGCCGTTCGCTGCTCGCCGGTCTCGTGACCGCGGCGCAGCGCAACGTGTCGCGCGGCCTCACCGATCTCGCGCTCGTCGAGTTCGGCGCGGTGTTCGATCCCGAGCACGTTCGCCTCGGCACCGACACGGTGCCGCCGCTCGGCGAGCGCCCGTCCGACGCGGTGCTCGCGGAGCTCGACGGATCGATCCCGAAGCAGCCGGGCCGCGCAGCGGGCCTGTTCGTGGGCGCCGCGGTCGCGAAGCAGGCGGGCGAGCCCGCCCGTGCCTGGGACTGGGCCGACGCCCTCGACGCCGCGCGCGTCGTCGCCGGTGCGGTCTCGGCCGAACTCGTGGTGCGTCAGGGTGCGCACCGTGCGTTCCATCCGGGTCGCACCGCCGAGCTGCTCGTCCTGGTGGACGGCTCGCTCGAGCCGGTCGGCGTCGCCGGCGAGCTCGCGCCCGAGACCGCGGAGGCGGTGCACCTGCCGGGTCGCGTCGCCGCGTTCGAGCTCGATCTCGAGCGGCTCATCGAGGTCGCTGCGCGCGAGCCCGAGGTCGCCCAGCTGTCGACCTACCCCGCTGCGACGCAGGACCTCACCCTCGTGGTGGACCGTGCGATCCCCGCGGCGGAGGTGCTCGACGCGGTGATCGCCGGTGCGACCGCGAGCGGCCTGCTCGAGGGCGCGACGATCGTCGACGACTACCGCGGAGCGGGACTCGGCGACGACGAGAAGGCGCTGACCTTCGCGCTGCGCTTCCGGGCCGAGGATCGCACGCTGACCGCAGAGGAAGCGAGCGAGGCGAAGCTCGCCGGCGTCGCCGCGGCGAGCGAGCGCTTCGGAGCAAAGCTGCGCGACTGAGCGCGATCGCAGCGGCAACGGCGGACGGGCGCGGCGTACCATGACGGTATGACCTCGCCCGCCCCGTATCTGCTGCTGCCGGGAACCGCCGCCGAGGCGCTCGAGTTCTACCGGGCGACCTTCGGCGGGGTTGTCACCGCGCACACCTTCGCCGAGTTCGGCCGCTTCGGCGGACCGGGGGACTCGATCGCGCACGGGATCCTCACCGGGCCCGTCTCGCTGTTCGCCGCCGACGCCGGCCCCGACGAGGACGCCGTGGCGATGGCGGGCATGTTCCTCTCGCTGCTCGGCCGAGCGGATCCCGACACGCTGCACGCCTGGTTCGATGCCCTCGCCGAGCACGGGCGCGTGCTCGACCCGCTGATCGAGCGGTCGTGGGGAGCGCACGACGGCCAGGTGATGGATCGCTTCGGCGTGCGCTGGCTGATCGGATACGAACCGGACGGCCCGGAGACCGAGTAGCGTTGGCCGCATGAGCGAGCATCTCTCCATCGCCGTCGCCGGCGGCACCGGCACGGTCGGGGCGCATGTCGCCCGGATCGCCCACGATCGCGGGCACGAGGTACGGATCCTCGCCCGCTCGACCGGCGCCGACCTGCGCGCGGGCACCGGGATCGACCTCGCGGGCATCGACGTCGTGATCGACGCGTCCGGCGCCTTCGCGGTGTCGGCGGGGCGCTCGATCGAGTGGTTCGAAGCGGTGACCCGGAACCTGTTGGCCGCGGAGCACGCAGCGGGCGTCGGGCATCACATCGCGCTCTCCATCGTGGGCGCCGCTCGAGCGCCGTACGGCTACTACGCGGGCAAGGCCGCGCAGGAGCGGGCGGTCGCCGCGGGATCGGTGCCGTGGACGGTGCTGCGCGCGGCGCAGTTCTTCGAGTTCGCGAGCGCCAATGCGATCCGCCTCGGCCCGCTGACGCTCATGCCGTCGATGCGTTCCCAGCCCGTCGCGGCGGCGTCGGTCGCCGCCCGGCTGGTCGAGATCGCCGAGGGCGGCCCGATCGGGGACGCTCCGGATCTCGCGGGTCCGCGCGAGGAGCGCATGGCCGATCTGGTGCGCCGCATCGGCGCGGCGCGCGGGGGATCGGCCCGGGTGATCGAGTTCCCGATGCCCGGCGGATTCGGGCGCGCGATCCGCGACGGTTCGATCCTGCCCGGGCCGGATGCACAGCTTGACGCGACCACCTTTGACGAATGGCTCGCCTCGGGGGCACACTCGGAGGCGTAGCGCACGATCGGCCGGAACGGACCGGCCACGGCGAGAGGAACCCCATGGCCACGGCAGCGAAGCCCAGTCCCACCTCGAAGTCCGCCTCGGCCGCGGCGAAACCGCGAAGCACGGCCGCCAAGCCGCGAACCGCGGCCGCGAAGCCGCGAACCGCGGCGAAGCCCCGCACGCGGAAGCCGGCGCGGCCGGCGATCCAGCGGATCGTCCCCTGCCTCTGGTCGAACGGCGCTGCGGAGGAGACCGCCGCGTTCTACGCCGCGGCGCTGCCCGACACCTCCTTCGAGGTCATGAGCCGCTACCCCGAGACCGGCCTGCTCGACTTCCAGCAGCCGCTCGCCGGAAAACCGCTCACCGTCGACGTGCTCATCGGCGGGTACCGGGTCACGCTCGTCAACGCGGGGCCGGAGTTCCGGCCGAACCCGTCGATCTCGCTCACCCTGCACTTCGATCCCCGGAACTTCGACGGTTCGATGCTGCGCGCCCGCGCGCAGCTCGATGCGACCTGGGGAGCGCTCGGCTTCGGCGGCCGCGTGCTCATGGAGCTCGGCGAGTACCCCTTCAGCGGCCGCTACGGCTGGGTCGAGGACCGCTACGGGGTGAGCTGGCAGCTCATGCTGGTGGATCCCGAGGCCCCGGGCGGCGATCCATCCGGCGCGGCCGCACCGTTCGTGATGCCCTGCCTGATGTTCGGCGCCGCGGCGCAGAACCGGGCGAGCGAAGCGATCGACCGCTACGTCGCGGTGCTCGGCGCGACGCAGAGCCTCGGCGGATCC
Source organism: Leucobacter iarius (assembly GCF_039530105.1). NCBI lineage: Bacteria > Bacillati > Actinomycetota > Actinomycetes > Micrococcales > Microbacteriaceae > Leucobacter > Leucobacter iarius. Next base: position 1,874,618 of record NZ_BAAAOB010000001.1, read on the forward strand.
GACCGCGGGTTCACGGCCCCGTACCCGGTGCAGACGGGCCCCGCGCCGGCGGGCGCGGTCATGTACGGGGAGTTCGGCGTCGGGCCGCAACGGTTCTCGGCGATGGATTCGGGGGTCGAGCAGCCGGAATCGTTCACGAACGGCGTCTCGCTGATCGTGAACGCCCACGGGCAGGACGAGATCGACCTGCTGTGGGACGCGCTCTCGGCGGTCCCCGAGGCCGAGCAGTGCGGCTGGCTCGTCGACGCGTTCGGCGTGAGCTGGCAGATCGTGCCGGATAACATGGACGAACTGATGCAGCGCCCCGATGCGTTCCCGCACATGCTGCAGATGAAGAAGATCGTGATCGCCGATCTCTGACGGCGGTCGATGACGTCGCGTGCGCGACGGTGCCCGAGGAAGTGCCAGAATAGAGAGTCTGGAACGGCATCGGCTCCGTATGGTGCCGAGCGAGAGAGGCACGAGCACTATGGCATTCACCGTCGCGGTCGCCGGAGCGAGCGGATACGCGGGCGGTGAGCTGCTGCGCCTGCTCGCCGCGCATCCCGAGTTCGAGATCCGCACCGTCACTGGGCACTCCACCGCGGGCCAGCCGCTCATCGCGAGCCAGCCGCACCTGCGCTCGCTCGCGCACCTCACGTTGCAGCCCACCGAGCCCGCCGTACTCGACGGGCACGACATCGTCTTCTTCGCGCTGCCGCACGGAGCCTCGGGCGAACTGACCGCGCAGCTGCGCGACGTCCGCCTCGCCATCGACTGCGGTGCCGACCACCGGCTCACCGACCCCGCCGACTGGGCCGCGTTCTACGGCGGCGAGCACCACGAGGCCTGGAGCTACGGCGTGCCGGAACTGCTCGTCGCGGGCGACACCCCGGCTGCACCGGGCAAGCAGCGCGAGGCGCTCGTCGGCGCGACGCGGATCGCGGCACCCGGCTGCAACGCCAGCACCGTGGCACTCTCGCTCGCGCCCGGCATCGCCGCGGGAGTGATCGAGGCGGAAGACCTGGTGAGCGTGCTCGCGGTGGGCCCCAGCGGGGCCGGCAAGGCCGCCAAGACGCACCTGCTCGGCGCCGAGCTCATGGGATCCGCGAACCCCTACGCGGTCGGCGGCACCCACCGGCACATCCCCGAGATCCGCCAGGCGCTGCGCGGCGCAGGCGCATCGACCGAGCCGACCATCAGCTTCACCCCCGTACTCGTCCCCATGAGCCGGGGGATCCTCGCGACCTCGACCGCGCGCATCGCGACCCGCGCCGACGGCAGCCATCCCGACGCCGCCGAGATCCGCGCCGCCTGGGAACACGCCTACGCCGACGAGCCCTTCGTCCACCTGCTGCCCGAGGGCCAGGTGCCCCGCACCGCCGACACGCTCGGCGCCAACACCTGCCTCATCGGGCTCGCCGTCGACGAGGCCGCGGGCCGCGTCGTCGTGATCGGCGCGCTCGACAACCTGGCCAAGGGCACCGCGGGCGCGGCGATCCAGTCGGCCAACATCGCCCTCGGCCTGCCCGAGACCACCGGCCTCTCGACGAATGGAGTCGCACCGTGACCGTCACCGCCCCCGCAGGCTTCCGCTCCGCCGGCATCGCCGTCGGACTCAAGAGCACCGGCAAGCCCGACCTCGCGCTCGTGGTCAACGACGGTCCGCGTCGCGCCAGCGCGGCGGTCTTCACCAGCAACCGCGCCCAGGCGAACCCGATCATCTGGAGCCGCAAGGTGGTCGCGGGCGGCACCGCCCGGGCCATCGTGCTGAACTCCGGCGGAGCCAACTGCTTCACCGGCGAGTTCGGCTACGAGACCACGCGCCTCACCGCCGAGGCCGTCGCCGCAGCGCTGACCGCCGAGGGCTCCGTCGACGACGCGAGCGAGGCCGTCGACGCCGAGCGGATCCTCGTCTGCTCCACCGGTCTCATCGGGTCGGGCGACCAGACCTTCCGCGACCGGATCGTGGACAACGTGCCCGCGCTCGCCGCGGCGCTCGCCGCCGACGACGCGACGGCCCCCGCCGCGATCCTCACGACCGACTCGGTCGAGAAGACCGCCGTGCGCGAGCGCGACGGCTGGACCATCGGCGCGATGGCCAAGGGCGCCGGCATGCTCGCTCCCGGGCTCGCGACGATGCTCGTCGTGATCACGACCGACGCGGTGCTCGACGACGCGCAGCTCGATCGCGCGCTCCGTGCGGCCACCGGGCGCAGCTTCGACCGGCTCGACTCCGACGGGTGCATGTCGACCAACGACCAGGTGACGCTGCTCGCGAGCGGCGCCTCCGGCGTCGCCGCCGACGAGGACGTGTTCGCGGCCGTGCTCGCCGAGATCTGCGACGACCTCTCCGCCCAGCTGCAGGGCGACGCCGAGGGCGCGAGCCACGACATCGACATCGAGGTGCTCGGCGCCGCGAGCGAGGCGGAGGCCGTCGAGGTCGGCCGCTCCGTGGCGCGCAACAACCTCTTCAAGGCCGCGATCTTCGGCAACGACCCCAACTGGGGCAGGGTGCTGGCTGCGATCGGCACCACCGACGCGGCCTTCGACCCGTACGCGGTCGACGTGAGCTTCAACGGCGTGCGCCTCTGCCACGCGGGCGGACCCGACCGACCCGTCGAGGAGTGCGACCTCACCCCGCGCCGCACGCACGTGCGCATCGAACTGTTCGCGGGTGAGGCCGCCGCGACCATCCGCACCAACGACCTCACGCACGACTACGTGCACGAGAACAGCGCCTACTCGAGCTGAGGACGCCATGACCCACACCACGACCACGCTCGAGCACGGCGAGGCGGCCGCGAAGGCCCAGGTGCTCATCGAGTCGCTGCCCTGGCTCAAGAAGTTCCGCGACGCGATCGTCGTCATCAAATTCGGCGGCAACGCCATGGTCGACGACGCGCTCCTGGAGGCCTTCGCCGAGGACGTCGTCTACCTGCGGCACACCGGCATCCGCCCCGTCGTCGTGCACGGCGGCGGCCCGCAGATCAACGCGATGCTGGGCCGGCTCGGCATCGAGAGCGAGTTCCAGGGCGGGTACCGGGTCACCACGCCCGAGGCCATGGAGGTCGTGCGCATGGTCCTCACCGGCAAGGTGAACCCCGAGCTGGTCGACCGCATCAACACGCACGGCCCGCTCGCCGCGGGCACCACGGGCGAGGACGCGGGGCTCTTCATCGGCCGTCGCCGTCCGCCCGTCGAGGTCGACGGTCGCCTGATCGATCTCGGCCACGTCGGCGACGTCGTCGGGGTGCGCCCCGAGTCGGTGCTCGCCGTGCTCGAAGCGGGCATGATCCCCGTCGTCTCCTCGATCGCGCCCGACGAGGAGCGACCCGGCGAGTCCCTGAACGTCAACGCGGATGCCGCGGCCGCGGCGCTCGCCGCGGCGCTCGGCGCCGAGAAGCTCGTGATCCTCACCGACGTGGCCGGGCTCTACGCGAACTGGCCCGATCGCGACTCCCTGGTCTCGACCATCACCACGGACGAGCTCGACGCGCTGCTGCCGTCCCTCGAATCGGGGATGATCCCGAAGATGCGGGCGTGCCTCGACGCCGTGCGCGCGGGTGTGCCGAAGGCCGCCATCATCGACGGCCGCGAGCCGCACTCGGTGCTGCTCGAGATCTTCACGGCGCGGGGCATCGGAACGGAAGTCGTTGCTGGGCCGACCAGGGAATAACGGGGAAACGGTCGCCGCTGCGGCGACGTCCGCCGGGTCCAGGTCCCTCGCGTCCGTCGCGTTCGCGCTGACGGCCGCCGCCGCGCTCGCGGGCGGCGGCATCGCTGCGGTGCTCGCGGTGCGCGGCGGGTTCGGTGCGGGCTCGTCGGTGACCGCACTCGCGACCGTGCTGGCCGTCGTGGCGTTCGCCGGGTTCGGTGCGGCGACGGCGGTGCTCGTCCGCACGGATCTGCGGGAGCGGAGGCTTCCGAACCGCCTGCTCGGGGTGACGGCCGCGCTGTTCGCGATTCCGACCGCCTGCGCGGCCTTGCTGGTCGGGCAGGGGGAACGCGTCGTCGTCGGGCTGCTCGCTGCCGCGACGGGATTCGCTGCGGCCTGGGTCGCCTGGCGCTGCGGTGCCGGATTCGGGGGCGGGGACGCCAAGCTCGTGCCCGTGGCGCTGTTCGCACTGGGGTGGTCCACGGGGGCCGATCGTGCGGTCGACGGGGGACTGGCGGGCGCGTTCGGGCTCGTCGCCGGGTCGGCGATCCTGCTGCTGTTCGCACGGGGGCGGCGCACGGGGCTGCCGTTCGGCCCGGTCCTGCTCGGGGCGGGGTGGTCCGGCATCGCACTGGTGGCGTTTGGCTGAACAGCGGCCTCCGGATTCGCCGAATCGGCGTGGACTCCCTCCCCGTGCCGGGGCGCGCTCGATACACTCGTGCCGTGCACGGCTCGCGGATCCGCTCAGACCTCGCCCGCTGCAGGGCTGCCCTCTTCGATCTGGACGGGGTGCTCACCCCGACGGTGGATCTGCACCGTCGCGCCTGGGCCGAGACGTTCGACCGGTTCTTCGCGCTGCGCGGCGAGGAGCCGTATGCCGAGTCGGAGTATTTCGCGTCGCTCGACGGGCGGCCCCGGTTCGACGGCGTCGCGACGCTGCTGGCGGCGCGGGGGATCGAGCTGCCCTGGGGCGAGCCGGACGACGGCGCCGGGGACGACGAAGGCGCGGATGCGCGGGCCGCGGCGACGGTGACGGAGCTCGGCAACCGCAAGAATCGCATGTTCGCGGAGATCCTCCGGCGCGACGGCATCCGGCCCTATGCGGGTTCGCTCCGGCTGCTCGATGCGCTGGCGGCGACCCCGGGCCCGGATGGTTCGCCGATTCCGCTGGGCGTGGTGTCCAGTTCGCGCAACGCGGCGGAGGTGCTGCGGGCGGCCGGGATCGCCGATCGCTTCCGCGTGGTGGTGGACGGCACGGTGGCGGCGCGGGACGGCCTGCCCGGGAAGCCGGATCCGGCCACGTTCCTCGCTGCGTCCGAGGCGCTCGGCATTCGACCGGGGGAGACCGCCGTGTTCGAGGACGCCGAGTCCGGCGTCGCGGCCGCCGTGGCGGGGGAGTTCGGACTCGTCGTGGGCGTGGATCGAGGCGCCGGCGCTGACGCGCTGCGCGCTTCGGGTGCCGAAGTCGTGATCGCCGACCTGGAGGAGCTGCTCTCATGATCCCGTTCGCATCCGGTGCTCCGTTCGCTGATCGTGCGGATCCTCCGTTCGAGAATCCCGTCGAGGGGCTGCACCGGGACTTCGGCGACGATCCGTGGCGTCTCACGATCCCGGGGCTCGACCCCGAGACGGCCGCGATCGACGAGACGCTCTTCGCGCTCGGCAACGGCTACCTCGGCATGCGCGGCAACCACGAGGAGGGGTTGCCGCTCGGGAGCCACGGCACTTTCGTGAACGGCGTGCACGAGACCTGGCAGATCCAGCACGCCGAGTCGGCCTACGGCTTCGCGGAGCAGGGGCAGACCATCGTGAACGTGCCCGATGCGAAGACGATCCGCATCTACGTCGACGATGAGCGTCTGAACCTCGAGACGTCCGAGATCCTTGAGGTGCACCGTACCCTCGATCTGCGTGCCGGCACCCTCTCGCGGACCCTGCTCTGGCTGACGCCCACGGGCAAGCGCGTGCGGGTGGAGTCCCGCCGGATGGTGTCGTTCGCATCCCGCCACCTCGCCACCCTCGAGATGCGTGTGACGGTGCTCGACGCGGACGCCGACCTCACCATTTCGAGCCTCCTCATCAACCGCCAGGACCTCGGCCGCGTGCGCAGCGAACAGCCGGGGGCGCCGAAGGGCATCGGGCGACCGGGCGATCCCGCCCGTGCAGTGGATGAGCCCGTCGATCCGAGGCAGGCCGAGGTGTTCGAGGAACGCGTGCTCGATCGCGGTCCGGTGCTCGCCGATCCCGAGCGGCCCGATCGGAGCGTGCTGAGCTTCCGGGTCCACCACTCGGGCATGGCCGTCGCGGTGGGCGCGGACCACGACTTCGACTCCGGTGCCCGGGCCGGCGAGGACGGCGCGGACGACGACTGGAGCTGCCGGGTGGAGGTGGCACCGGATCGGATCCGGCACATCTTCCAGGGCACCGCCCAGGCCGGACGTCCGGTGCGCCTCACCAAGACGGCGGTCTACCACTCCTCACGCACGGCGACCTGCGACGAACTGATCGACCGCTGCGTGCAGTCGCTCCACCGCGCCGCGGTCGATCCTCTCGAGCAGCGCTGGATCGAGCAGCGCGACTTCTTGGACGCGTTCTGGGAGCGCAGCGACGTGCGGGTGGACGCCGAACCGGGCGTGCAGCAGGCGATCCGATGGAACCTGTTCCAGCTCGCCCAGGCAGCCGCTCGTGCCGACGGGCGGGGGATCGCGGCCAAGGGGCTCACCGGCTCCGGCTACAGCGGGCACTCCTTCTGGGACAGCGAGATCTACGCGCTCCCGTTCCTGACCTACACGTCTCCGCTCTGGGCCCGCAATGCGCTGCGCTTCCGCCTGCGGATGCTTCCGCACGCCCGTTCCCGTGCCGCGCAGCTGAACGAGGACGGGGCGCTCTTCCCCTGGCGCACCATCAACGGGGAGGAAGCGAGCGCCTACTACGCCGCGGGCACCGCGCAGTACCACATCGACGCCGACATCACCTATGCGCTCGCGCGCTATGTGGCGGCGAGCGGCGACCTCGAGTTCATGGTCTCCGGTGCCAGCGAGATCCCGATCGAGACGGCGCGCATGTGGCGCAGTCTGGGGTTCTGGCGCAGCGACCCCGACGGCTCGCGCCGCTTCCATATCCACGGTGTGACCGGCCCCGACGAGTACACGACGGTGGTCAACGACAACCTGTTCACCAACGTCATGGCGCGCTTCAACCTCCGCTACGGAGCCGAGGTCGCGAGGCGCCTCGCGGGTGAGGCCCCGGCCGAGTACCGGGCCCTCGCCGAGCGGCTCGGGCTGCGGGCCGAGGAGATCGAAGCGTGGGAGGCCGCCGCCGATGGCATGGCGGTGCCGTTCTCCGCCGAGTTCGGCGTGCATCCCCAGGACGCGCACTTCCTGGAACGCGAGGTGTGGGATCTGGCGGCCACGCCGCCCGAGCAGAAGCCGCTGCTGCTGCACTTCCACCCGCTCGTGATCTACCGCTTCCAGGTGCTCAAGCAGGCCGACGTGGTGCTCGCGATGCTGCTCGCCAGCGGCGACTTCAGCGCTGCCGAGAAGCGCGCCAACTTCGAGTACTACGACGCGCTCACCACCGGGGACTCCACCCTCTCGGCCGTGGTGCAATCGGTGATCGCTGCCGAGGTCGGCTACCGCGAGCTCGCGTACCGCTACTTCGACCACGCGCTGCGCGTCGATCTCGACGACTTGCATCGCAACGCCGAGGACGGGGTCCACGTCGCCTCCGCGGGCGGTGTCTGGCTCGCGCTGGTGCAGGGCTTCGCCGGTATGCGCGACGCCGGCCGGGAACTGTCCTTCGATCCGAGGCTGCCCGATCACTGGGGCGGTATGGAGTTCGTGCTCGCGTGGCGCGGTAGCTCGCTCGCCGTGCGGCTCGATGTCGACGCGATCCGATTCGAGATCCTGCGCGGCACCCGTCCGGTGCCGCTGCGGGTCCGCGGTGCGGAGATGCTCATCGAGCCGGGAGCGGGGGAGACGCGCGTCCCGCTCGACGGGCAGGGACCCGACCTCGGCGCGTTTCGCGGCCTCTCCGCCGGGATCCTGCCGCGCGAGGGCGAGAGCGGCGTGATCCCGACGCTGACGACCGAGATCCCGGTGATCGGCACCGACATCCCGACGCGCGGTTCGCGCGACGAACATCAATAGTGGTCCCGGGCGGAGGAGACGCCTCCGGAGGAGCCGCGAGCTGGTTCTGAACATGGGGGAAATCGTGTCCGCCAGTGGGTCTGCCGAGCGCGGTTTCCACAGGGGAACGAGCGCGAACGGCAGAGTCCTCGCTTCGAAGCTCGATGTGGGCGGTGAGGCGGTGAAGTTCATCGCGATCGAGTGAACGCTCGTACATCGAAAGCGCGCTCTTTTCCTGTACGCGCGTTCACTCGACGGTGCCGGACTGCAGGGCGGCGCGCCGGCAGGCCAGCGCAGGCCGGCGCACCGGCCCGACGGGTACGCCGGAGCGAGCCCGGCACCGCGCCGAGAGCCCGCGGCGCGCAGCCGGCACCCGTCGCTCGGGCATAGGATGGAGGGCATCGGAACGGTCGAGGAAAGGCGGACGTCGTGACGTATGTGATCGCGCTCCCGTGCGTGGACGTGAAGGATCGCGCGTGCGTGGACGAATGCCCCGTCGACTGCATCTACGAGGGCGAGCGTTCGCTCTACATCCACCCCGACGAGTGCGTCGACTGCGGCGCCTGCGAGCCCGTCTGCCCCGTCGAGGCGATCTACTACGAGGACGACCTGCCCGAGGTCTGGGCCGACTACTACAAGGCCAACGTCGAGTTCTTCGACGAGATCGGCTCGCCCGGCGGTGCGGCCAAGGTCGGGGCCTACGACTTCGACCACCCCATCATCGCGGCGCTGCCGGCGCAGGGATCCTGACGCGATGCGCGGCCCGCTTCCCGATTACCCCTGGGACGCGATGGCGCCCTACGCCGAGCGCGCGGCAGCGCATCCCGGCGGCGCCCTCGACCTCTCGGTCGGATCGCCCGTCGATCCGACGCCGGCCGCGGTGCGCGACGCGCTCGCCGCGGCGACCGACGCTCATGCGTACCCCGCGACCGCGGGCAGCCCGAAACTGCGGGAGGCGATCGCCGACTGGTTCGCGCGGCGCCGCGGCGTGACCGTCGCCCCGTCGGCCGTGTTGCCGACCGTCGGGTCGAAGGAACTGGTCGCCCTGCTGCCCTTCCTGCTCGGCATCGGCGCGGGGGAGGCCGTCGTGTTCCCGCGCATCGCCTACCCGAGCTACGCCATGGGGGCCGCGCTCGTCGGCGCCGACGCGATCGCCGCCGACGATCCCGCGGACTGGCCTGAGCACACCCGTCTCGTCTGGGTGAACTCGCCCGGCAACCCCGACGGAGCGGTGCAGGACGTCGACCGGCTGCGCGCCGCGGTCGAGCGGGCGCGCGAGCTGGGCGCGGTGATCGCCGGAGACGAGTGCTACGCCGAGTTCGGCTGGGACGCTCCGTGGGATACCGAGCGCATCCCCTCGATCCTCGACCCGCGGGTCGTGGGCGACGATCATCGCGACGTGCTGAGCGTCTACTCGCTCAGCAAGCAGTCGAACCTCGCCGGGTACCGCGCGGCGTTCCTCGCGGGCGATCCCGAGCTCGTGCAGCGCCTCCTGACCGTGCGCAAGCACGCGGGCCTGATGCTGCCGGCCCCCGTCCAGGCGGCCATGGTCGCGGCGCTCGGCGACGAGGCGCACGTGATCGAGCAGCGGGAGCGCTACATCGCGCGCCGTGCCGTGCTGCGCCCCGCCATCGAGGCGGCCGGGTTCCGGATCGAGCGCAGCGAGGCCGGACTCTACCTCTGGGCGACGCGCGACGAGGACGCCTGGGACTCGGTCGCGGCACTCGCCGAGCTGGGGCTCATCGTCGGGCCGGGGCACTTCTACGGCGCCCACTCCCCGCAGCACGTCCGCTTCGCGCTCACCGCGAGCGATGCGGCGATCGCCGAGGCCGCGAAGCGGCTCTCGGGCGCTGCGAACGACGCCCGAGCGGTCTGACCGCCGGTGCGCGAGCCGAATCGACATTTCGCTCGACGTCAAGATACTCTGCTGGGAGGGCACCTCGGGTCCGCGCTCCCACCGAACCGGATAGGGTGGAGGGGAACGCACTGCACCCAGCCCGTTCCGCTTCACTGACGACCTCACAAGGAGACGACGTGACCGATACGAACTCCGGCTCGAACGCTGCCGCGACCGCGAAGCTCACGCTGCCCTCGGGAGGAACGGCGGAACTGCCGCTCGTCCCCGCGGTCGACGGGCATCCGGCCATCGACGTGAGCACGCTCACGCGCCAGACCGGCCACACCGCGCTCGACTACGGGTTCGTCAACACGGCGTCCACCAAGTCCGAGATCACCTACATCGACGGCGATCAGGGGATCCTGCGCTACCGCGGCTACCCGATCGAGGAGCTCGCGCAGAAGTCGAGCTTCCTCGAGGTCGCCTACCTGCTGATCTACGGCGAGCTCCCCACCGAGACCGAGCTCGAGGCCTTCACCGACAACATCCGTCGGCACACCCTCCTGCACGAGGACATGCGCTACTACTTCGAAGCGGTGCCGCACACCGCGCACCCCATGGCGGTGCTCTCGGGCGGCCTGCAGACCATGTCCACCTACTACGAGAGCTCGCTCGACACCACGGTGCCCGAGTTCGTCGAGGTGAACACCATCCGTCTGCTCGCGAAGCTCCCCGTGCTCGCGGCCTACGCGCACAAGAAGACCATCGGCCAGGCGTTCCTGTACCCGAAGAACGAGCTCGGCTTCGTCGAGAACTTCCTGCGGCTGAACTTCGGCAATAAGGCCGAGCCGTACATCATGAACCCGGTGCTCGTCGACGCGCTCGACAAGCTCCTCATCCTGCACGCGGATCACGAGCAGAACGCTTCGACCTCGACCGTGCGCCTCGTCGGCTCCACCGGTGCCAACATGTTCTCCTCGGTCTCGGCCGGCATCAACGCGCTCTCGGGCCCGCTGCACGGCGGCGCGAACGAGGCCGTGCTCGACATGCTCGCCCAGATCCGCGACTCCGGCCAGAGCGTGCAGACCTTCGTCGAGAAGGTCAAGCGCAAGGAGGACGGCGTGAAGCTCATGGGCTTCGGGCACCGCGTCTACAAGAACTACGATCCTCGCGCCCGCATCGTGAAGGAGAGCGCGGGTCGCGTGCTCGCCGAACTGGGTGTCAACGATCCGCTGCTCGGCCTCGCGCAGGAGCTCGAGCAGATCGCGCTCGAGGACGACTACTTCAAGGAGCGCAAGCTCTACCCGAACGTCGACTTCTACACCGGCGTGATTTACAAGGCCATGGGCTTCCCGACGCGCATGTTCACCGTGCTGTTCGCCATCGGCCGCCTGCCCGGCTGGATCGCGCAGTGGCGCGAGGCGCGACTCGATCCGCAGACCAAGATCGGTCGCCCGCAGCAGCTCTACACGGGGTCGCCCGAGCGTCACCTCGACCGCTAGCCGGTGCCGGGCGTGCGCATCGTCGTCTCGGGGACGCACGCGAGCGGCAAGAGCACGCTGATCTCGGACTTCGCGAGCGCGCATCCCGAGTACGCGGTGCTCGGCGACCCGTTCGACGAGCTGCTCGACGAGTTCGAGGACGCGGGGCCGGCGAGCTTCGCGGCTCAGCTCCGGGTCTCCGCGTCGCGTCTGCGGCACGCGTCGGGGGCGAAGCTCATCGCGGAGCGCGGGCCCCTCGACTTCGTGGCCTACCTGCTGGCCTGGAGCGAGCTCGGTCGCGGCGGCATCGGATCCGAGGCCGTCGCCTCGGCCGCGCGGATCGCCGCCGACGCGATGGAGACGGTCGATCTGCTGATCCTGCTACCGGCCGCGGGCATCTGTGTGCCCGAGGACGAGGATCCCGAGCTGCGCGCGGCGATGCAGGATCAGCTCTTCGAGCTCTGCGACGACCCCGAGCTGGTCGGCGCGGCGCGGGTCGTGGAGCTCGCCGGAGACCCGGTGACCCGGCTCGAGCGGCTCGAGGAGCTCGTCGCGGGTTGAGCGTTGCTCGCTTCAGAAGGAGATTCGGCCACAGAAGGACGGGATCGCGAGGATCCTCCTTCTGAGGCCGAATCTCCTTCTGAAGCCGAATGACCGCGGGCGCGCAGAACGTCGAGTGAGAACCAACCCCTACGCGTGCAGCGCCGCGTTCAGCTCGATGCCGGTGCCCTCGCGCGGCAGCGCCTCGACGGCGCCCGTGCGGGAGTTGCGACGGAACAAGAGCTTCGCGACGCCGGAGAGCTCGACGGCCTTGACCTCGACCGGTTCGCCCTGGGAATCGACGGTGCCCTTGGGGAGCGCGACCTTGGTGCCCGCGGTCACGTAGAGGCCGGCCTCGACGACGCTGTCGTCGCCGATGGAGATGCCGATGCCGGAGTTCGCGCCGAGCAGGGCGCGCTCGCCGATGCTGATGCGCTCGGTGCCGCCGCCCGAGAGGGTGCCCATGATGGATGCGCCGCCGCCGATGTCGGATCCTTCGCCCACGACGACGCCCTGCGAGATGCGCCCTTCGACCATCGAGGTGCCGAGCGTGCCGGCGTTGAAGTTGACGAAGCCCTCGTGCATGACGGTGGTGCCCGGCGCGAGGTGGGCGCCGAGGCGCACGCGCGACGTGTCGGCGATGCGCACGCCCGCGGGCACGACGTAGTCGGTGAGGCGGGGGAACTTGTCGATGCCGACGGCGCTGAGGCCGGCGCGGCGGAGGGCAGGCAGCTTGGCCGCGTAGCGCTCGGGCTGCATGGGCCCTGCGGGGGTCCAGGCGTTGTTCGGGAGCGCGCCGAAGATTCCGTCGAGCGAGATCGTGTTGGGCTGCACGAGGCAGTGGGAGAGGAGGTGCAGGCGCAGGTAGGCGTCCTCGGTGGAGGACGGTGCGGCGTCGAGATCGATCTCGAGCTGCACGATGCGCAGCTCCACCTCGCGGAGCTCGTCGCGTCCCTCGAGCGCCTCGAGCTCGGCCGGTGCGATCCAGGGGTCGCGGGATTCGGGACGGGCGCCGAGCTGCGGCGCGGGGAACCAGGCGTCGAGTACGGTGCCGTCGAACGCGACGGTGGCGAGGCCCACGGCCCAGGCTGCACGGGAAGTCGTCATGTGACCAGGGTAGCGAAGCCGGAGGGTCGGCACGGCGTAGGCTGGATCGGGTGAGTGATATCGCCCTCGATCCCAGCCTCGGTTCCGTCGATCTGACCCGTCAGCTCTGCAACATCTTCTCCGTGTCGGGGGAGGAGCGCGCGATCGCGGACGCGGTCGAGGCCGTGCTCGCCGAACGCGCGCCGCACCTGACCGTGACGCGCGACGGCGACACCGTCATCGCGCGCACCGAGCTCGGCCGGGAGCGTCGCGTGGCGATCGCCGGGCACCTGGACACGGTGCCGGTGAACGGGAACCTGCCGGTGCGCGACGAGCGCGACCCCGAGACCGGCGAGGCGGTGATCTGGGGGCGCGGAACGGTCGACATGAAGGCCGGCGTCGCCGTGCAGCTCGTGCTCGCGGTCGAGCTGGACGATCCCGCGGTCGACCTGACCTGGATCTGGTACGACCACGAGGAGGTCTCGTCGGATCTGAACGGCCTGGGGCGCGCGCTGCGCAACCGCCCGGAGCTGTTCGCCGCGGACTTCGCGATCCTGGGCGAGCCCTCGAACGGCACGATCGAGGGCGGCTGCAACGGCACCATGCGGGCCCTCGTGACGTACGCGGGTAAGCGTGCGCACTCCGCGCGCAGCTGGATGGGCGTGAACGCGATCCACCGCGCCGGAGCGGCGCTGGAGCGTCTGAGCGCGTTCGAGGCCGAGCGCGTGCTCGTCGACGGTCTCGAGTACCGCGAGGGGCTCAACGCGGTGCGGATCTCGGGCGGGGTCGCGGGGAACGTGATCCCGGATCGCTGCGAGATCGAGGTCAACTACCGGTTCGCGCCGAGCAAGGATCTCGCCGAAGCCGAGGGCGTGATCCGCGAGTTCTTCGCCGACGCGGACACGGTGGAGATCGTGGATCGGGCGCCCGGCGCTCGTCCGGGACTGGATGCGCCGCTCGCGCAGCAGTTCGTCGAGGCGGTCGGGGCGCCGCCCGTCGCGAAGCTCGGGTGGACCGACGTCTCCCGTTTCTCGGGGCTCGGAATCCCCGCGGTGAATTTCGGCCCGGGGAATCCGCTGCTGGCGCACGCGGACGATGAGCGGGTCCCGATCGCGCAGATCGAGGCGACGGAGCGGGCGCTGCGCAATTGGTTGAATCGTTGAGTATGACAATCCGATTTCCTTTTGGCATCGGTGCTCCGCGATAATAGAAGCGTAGGGGGAAATCCCTTTTCCACTCACTCGCAGAGGAGGCGTCATGGCGGCAATGAAACCGAGGACCGGAGACGGGCCGATGGAAGCGGTGCGCGAGAGCCGCGTCATCGTGGTCCGTGTCCCGCTCGAAGGCGGTGGCCGCCTGGTGGTCTCGGTCAACGACACCGAGGCCGCAGAGCTGCGCGACGTGCTCAGCTCCGTGCTCGACGGCTGAGCGCCCCACGGACACCGGAACGGCCCCGGCGAATCATCTGATTCGCCGGGGCCGTTCTTCGTTCTCGGGATCGCTCAGCCGTCGAGGCGGGTGAGCGTCAGCAGGCCGTCGCCCGCGGGGGTGAGGACCGGTACGATCGCCGCCGATTCGGCGACGGTCGCGAGCAGGTCGCGCAGCACGTGCGTGGCCTCGTCCCGCGCCGCGGGATCGGTGACCCGGCCGCGCGAGAACGCGCCGGGGATCACGACCGTGCCGCCGGCGCGCACGATGGTCAGGGCGTGCTCCAGATACTCGAGCAGGCGCTCGGGCTCCGCGTCGATGAGCACGAGGTCGTAGGCGCCCAGATTGAGGCGGGGCAGCACCTGGGCCGCGTCGCCCTCGATGAGGCGCAGCCGGGCCGCGGCGATGCCGGCGCCGGCGAACGCGGCTCGGGCCTGGCGCAGGTGCTCGGACTCGATCTCGATCGAGGTGAGGGTCGCCTCGGGGACGTGGCGCAGCAGCGCGAGGCCGCTGACTCCGACGCCGGTGCCGATCTCGCAGATCGCGCGGGCGCCGCTCATGACCGCGAGGCCCGAGAGCTGCGCCGCGACGGCGCGGCTGACCGGCTCGATGCCGAGCTCGAGCGACAGGCGGCGTGCCCGGACCTGCGCATCGGTCTCGGTCGGGTACTGCTCCGCATACTGCCAATTGCGTTCGAGACGGCTCACCATTCCTCCAGCTTCGTTCGGGCTCGGGGCCCTGCTGTCAAGAGTAGGGCCGCGAGGCCCGAGAACTGCGCGAACACGCGGCTGAGCACAGTACGATGGGTGGTTATGGGCCTGACGATCGAAAAGATCCTGGTGATTCTCGTGATCGCCATGTTCGTGCTCGGTCCCGAGCGCCTGCCTGGCTACGCGAAGAAGCTCGGCGAGCTCACCCGCGGGGTCAAGCGCATGGCCGACGGTGCGAAGGATCGGCTGCGCGAGGAGATGGGTCCGGAGTACGACGACGTCGACTGGAAGCAGCTCGATCCGCGTCAGTACGACCCCCGTCGCATCATCCGCGATGCCCTGCTGGAGGACGAGCGCGAAGCGCGCGCCGAGATCCGTCGCTCGCAGACCGAGGCCGCGCGCACGCCGCGCGTCGGTGAACTGAATCCCGACGGAACGGCGGTCGGCTTCCACTTCGACGACGAAGCCACCTAGGCCGTCGCCGCCGGGTCATCCGGTGGGCGAGATGCCGAGCGAGCGCCCGGCCAGACTCTGCGGGCGGACCGAGAGCACCGATGCGATGCGCAGCACCTCGCGCGCGGCGGGATCCTCGGGCAGCGAGATGACCGCCGGCGAGCCCGCGTCGCCGCTCGCCCGGAACTCGGGACTGAGCGGCACGCTGCCGAGCAGCGGGACCGTGCCGTGCTCGTCGTCGCTCAGGCGCGATGCGACGAGCTCGCCGCCGCCCGATCCGAAGAGGTCGAGCACCGAGCCGTCGGGCTGGGCGAGTCCGGCCATGTTCTCGACGACGCCGATGACGCGCTGACCGGTCTGGCGGGCGACGAGCGCGCTGCGCACGGCGACGTCGGCCGCGGCCTCCTGCGGGGTCGTCACGACGAGCACCTCGGCGTGGGGGAGCAGCTGGCCGAGGCTGATGGCGATGTCGCCCGTCCCCGGAGGCAGATCGAGCAGGAGCACGTCGAGGTCGCCGAACCAGACGTCGCGCAGGAACTGCTCCATGGTGCGGTGCAGCATCGGACCGCGCCACGAGACGGCGGTGGATCGGGGATCCTGATCGCCCAGGAACATGCCGATCGAGATGACCTTCACGCCGTGGGCCACCGGCGGCAGGATCAGGTCGTCCACGCGGGTGGGCGACTCGACGCGGCCGTCGCGGCTGAGCCCCAGGATGCCGGGGATCGAGAATCCGAACACGTCGGCGTCGATGAGGCCGACGCGCAGTCCCTGCGCGGCGAGCGCGACGGCGAGGCCCGCAGTGAGGGACGACTTGCCGACACCGCCCTTGCCGCTCGTCACCGCGATCACGCGGGTCAGCGAATCAGGGCCGAACTGCTGGGGCCGCTTCGCGCGGTCGCCCCGCACTCGCTCGGTGAACGCGCGGCGCTCCTCGGGCGACATGACGCGCACCGAGACGTCCGCGGAAGCGATCCCCGCAGTGGTGCCGGCGGCCTCGTGCACCTCCGACTCGATGCGCCGGGCCGCGGGGCAGCCCGCGATCGTCAGGGCGATGCCGACGTGCGCCGCGCCGTCGGGGGAGACGCGCACGGAGTCGACCATGCCGAGCTCCGTCACGGGGCGCAGGATCTCGGGGTCCTTGACCCGGTCGAGCGCGGCCCAGACGGCGGCCTCCGCGGGAGAGGCGTCGGCTCGCGCGCCGGGCTCCCGATCCCGGGGATCCTCGGGGGTCATCGCGCGTCGGCCCGTCCGGCGTCCCCCGTCGCGTCGGCGTCGCGGTCGTCGGCGTCGTCCTCCGCGGCGAGCTCGGCGAGCAGCGCGCGCAGCTCGGCGCGGACGAAGTCCCGGTCGGGCAGATCCTTGATCGCGAGCCGCAGCGCGACGACCTCGCGCGCGAGGAACTCGGTGTCGGCCAGGTTGCGCTCCGCGCGCTGCCGATCCTGCTCGATCTGCACGCGGTCGCGGTCGTCCTGGCGGTTCTGCGCGAGCAGGATCATCGGCGCCGCGTAGGAGGCCTGCAGCGAGAGGATGAGCGTGAGGGCGGTGAACCCGAGCGCGGCGGAGTCGAAGCGCCACCCGTCGGGGGCGACGGTGTTCCAGATGAGCCAGGCGAGGCAGAACACGCTGAGCAGCAGCAGGAACCACGGCGTGCCCATGCCGCGGGCGATGCCCTCGGTCCAGCGGCCGAACACCTCGTTGTTCGAGACGTCGCGATCCCGCGCGACGCGGCCGCCGGCCGCCCGCGGGGCGTCGAGTCCCGCGGTGTCCTTCTTGCGGAACCAGATCATCGAGCGGCTCCGTTCCTCGGGTGCGGCGCTTCGTCGTCGGCGTGGCGCCAGTCGTCGGGCAGCAGGTGGTCGAGCACGTCGTCGATCGTGACCACGCCGACGAGGTGGTCCTGCTCGTCGACCACGGGCAGCGCGACGAGGTCGTAGCTGGCGAGGCGCCGGGCCACCTCGGCGGCGCTCGCGCGCACCGGGATCGCCTCGATCTCGGTGTCGAGCAGCGCCGAGAGCCGCTCGTGCGGCGGGAACCGGAGCATGCGCTGGAAGTGCGCCATGCCGAGGTACTCGCCGGTCGGGGTCTCGTAGGGCGGGTGGGTGACGTAGACCGCCGAGGCCATCGCGGGCGGGATCTCGGCGCGACGGATCATCGCGAGACCCTCGGCGACGCTCGCCTCGGCCGAGAGCACGATGGGGGCCGGGCTCATGAGGCCGCCGGCCGTGTCCGCGTCGTACTCGAGCAGCCGGCGGACGTCCTCCGCCTCCTCGGGCTCCATCAGGTCGAGGAGCTCCTCGCCCTCCGCCGCGGGCAGCGCCGAGATGAGGTCGGCCGCGTCGTCGGGCTCCATGCGATCGAGCACGTCGGCCGTGCGCGCCGGGGGCAGCAGTTCGAGCAGCGCCAGCTGATCGGCCTCGACCATCTCCTCCAGCGCGTCGGCGACGAGCTCGTCGGGCAGCTCCTCGACCACCGAGAGCATGCGGGGCTGCGGCAGCTCGAGCAGCGCCTCCGCGAGATCGGCGGGCTTGAGATCGACGAGGGTCTGGATCAGGAGCTCGGCCGACTGCGCTGCCGAGGGATCGGTCGGGAGGCGCACATCGGCCCACTTCACGATGCGGGCCTCGCCGCGCGAGAAGGTGGAGGCCGGCTTGGAAGTGCGGACGAAGAGCTCCGAGACGATCCACTCGCCCGAGCGGGTCCGGTCGATGGCCGCGTCCTCGATCACCGCGTCGCGGCCGCCCTCGACGAGCTTGACCTCGCGCCCGATCATCTCGGCGATCATGCGCGTCTCCCCGCCGCGCTGCTCGAAGCGGCGCACGTTGATGAGCCCGGTCGCGATGATCTGGCCGGCGCCGATCGAGGTGATGCGCCCGATGGGCACGAACACGCGGCGTCTGCCGGGGATCTCGACGATCAGGCCGACCACGCGCGGTGCGCTCGCCGCACGGTAGACGACCAGTACGTCGCGCACCTTGCCGATCCGGTCGCCGACGGGATCGAACACCCCGCGTCCGGCGAGGCGGCCTACGAAGATCCTCGAACTACTCACCCCTCTACGGTAGTGGGCCGGGCTCCGGTTCGGGGCACCCGGAGTCGAACGCTCAGGACCAATCGATCGGTTGAGGCGGACGGGGCCTCGGCATCCGAGGATGGGAGCATGCACGGATCGACGGAACGGATCTCCCGGAGGGGCCTGCTCGCGGCTTCGGCGCTTGCGGTGCTGCCGCTGCTCGGCTGCGCGCCCGAGAGCGGGACGCCGCGTTCCGGGTCCGCGACGGCGTCACCTCGGCCGACGCCGGATCGCAGCGCGACGGAACTCCCGGCGCCCGCGCGACGTGCCCTGCTGCTGGCCTCGCTCGCGCACGAGGACGCCGTCGCGGTGATCGATCCGGCGGTCGAGGGCGAGGCCGGGATCACCCGCATCCGGGTGGGCG
The DNA here is from genome assembly GCF_039530105.1 of Leucobacter iarius. NCBI lineage: Bacteria > Bacillati > Actinomycetota > Actinomycetes > Micrococcales > Microbacteriaceae > Leucobacter > Leucobacter iarius. The sequence continues at coordinate 1,893,354 of NZ_BAAAOB010000001.1, forward strand.
CGGCGCCCTGGGGCGTGGGCGTCTCGCCGGACGGCGGGACCGGGTACGCGGCCACCGCCGAGGGGCTCGCGGTGATCGACCTGCGCACCGCGAAGCGCTCGGCGCTCGTGCCGTACCAGCACCCCGCGCCGCGGATCGGCTCGGGGGAGTACCGCCCGGGCGGTCTCGGCCTCGCCGTGTCGCCCGACGGCACCCGCGTCTTCGTCGCGGTCGGCACGGACGAGCCGCGGGCCCACCTGGAGGTCTTCGACACGGCGAGCGGCCGGTTCGCCGGCTCCGCGCGGGTCGGCGGGCGTCCGTTCGACGTGCTGGTCGCCCCGGACGGATCCTGGGCCGCGACCGTCGACCACGACACCTTCTCGGTGACGGTCGTCGACGTGCGGACCCTGGCGGCGCAGGAGCACCGGATCGCGCCGTTCGGAACCGAGGGCGGCCTCGCCTCCTGGGAGAAGCCGCACTACGGCGCGGTGGACGCGGACGGGACGATCCTGCTCCCGGTGCAGGGGAAGACCGTGGTGCGGCTCGATCCGCGCAGCGGACGGACCGGGAACGCGCTGCGGAGCCGTGCGAACTCGCACGCGCACGGCACGGTCCGCGACGACCGCCTGCTGGTGACCGTCGGCACGGGGGCCTTCGGCAACGCGACCGGGGAACCCAACCTGTCGGTGCTCAACCTCGACAGCGGTGCGGAACGGGTCGCGCCGCTTCCGGTGCCGCACGAGACGGTCGCGGTGTGGCGCGACGCGGAGGACGAGGCCTGGGCGGCCGTGGCCGGCGGCAACACGCGGGAGGCCGGCTGGGACGGGATCACGCACGTGCGGCTGCGGGACCTCCGGCAGCTGCGGCAGCCGGTCCCGGGATATCCGCAGGCGGTGGTCGCGTTCGCCGCCCGCTGAATCGGTTCGGCGGGGGATTCCGCAACCTCAGAGGCGGGAATGGGAGAATGCACTCATGAGCAGTCCCAATCCGAGCGCCGCGCGCCGAGCCCTTCTCATGCCGGAACTGCCGACCGGCGAGGTGGTTTCGACCTATGAGCACTACGCCGATGCGAAGCACGCGGTGGACCTGCTCGCGCGCGCCCGTTTTCCCGTCGCCGAGGTCTCGATCGTCGGAAACGGCCTGCGCAGCGTCGAGCGCGTGACCGGTCGGCTCACTTACGGTCGCGTCGCGATGGTGGGTGCTTCGTCGGGAGCATATCTCGGCGTATTCCTGTCGATCCTGCTCTTCATCTTCCAGCCCGAGAACGCGTCGATCTTCGGCGTGTTCATCGCTGCGATCGTGATCGGCGCCGGCTTCGGAATGCTCTTCGGCGTGCTCTCCTACGCGATGAATCGAAATCGCCGCGACTTCTCGTCGGTGTCGCAGATGGTCGCGACGCGGTACGACCTGATCACTCCGGCGGAGCTGGTCGGGGAGGCCCGGCGCGTGCTGACCTCCCCCGAGAACGCGGAACGGGGATAGCGGATCCCGCTACCCCCGTTCCTGCAGCGCTGCTGCGCTGAGGCGATTCAGCCCTGGGCGGCCTCGTAGATCGCGAGGAGCTTGCCCGGGATGCGTCCGCGGTCCGGCACCTCGTGGCCCTGCTCGCGCAGCCACTCGCGGACGGCGCTCGCGTTCGAGGAGCCGCGCGAGGAGCGCTGCGCGGTGCGGCCGCGAGCTGCCGAGGAGGCCTTGCGGGCCACCTTGACGAACGGTGCGAACGCCTCGCGGAGCTCGGCCGCGTGGGCCTCCGAGAGATCGATCTCGTACGCGGTGCCGTCGAGCGAGAAGCGCACCGTCTCTCCTGCGCCGTCCGTCAGTTCGGTGCCGTCGAGGTCATCGACGAGGATCTCGGTGATCCGCTTTGCCATTGCTGTCTCCTTCGCGAATGAAATCCGGTCTTCTCCGGATCCCTCGCGGCAAATATAGCCGAGATCCCTGAATATTGCGCATTACTTGAAATGTAATCTAGATCCCTGACGGACGTTAGGAATTTCGCGCCCCACGAACCCAGTTTTCGACCTCGTCCGCGGTGCGCGGGATTTCGGAGGAAAGGTTTGCGCATCCGTTTTCGGTGACGACGATATCGTCTTCGATTCGTATTCCGATACCGCGGAATTCCTCCGGCACGGTGAGATCATCGGGCTGGAAATACAGGCCAGGTTCGATGGTGAACACCATTCCCGGTTCGAGTACGCCCTCGTAATAGTGATCGCGTCGCGCGGCCGCGCAATCGTGCACGTCGAGACCCAGGTGGTGGCTCGTGCCGTGCACCATATAGCGGCGGTGATATGCGGGAGCATCGTCGCCGGAATCCTCGGGCAGGAAACCCCAATCGCGGGTGCGTCGCTCGATCACGGCCATCGCGGCGTCGTGCACCTCGCTGAACCGGATCCCGGGTCGGACGATCGCGCGCGCGGCATCGGCGGCCTCGAGCACGGTTTCGTAGACCTTCCGCTGCACGGGCGAGAACGTTCCCGAGATCGGAATGGTCCGAGTGATGTCGGCGGTGTAGAGCGAGTCCACCTCGACGCCCGCATCGAGCAGCAGCAGGTCGCCGTCGCGGACGACGCCGTCGTTGCGCATCCAGTGCAGCGTGCAGGCGTGCGCGCCCGAGGCGGCGATGGTCTCGTAGCCGACGGCGTTGCCGTCGAGCCGAGCGCGCAGGTTGAAGGTCCCCTCGACGACGCGCTCGCCCCGGGTCTCGGCGACGGCGCGATCGAGGCCCGCGAGCACGTCGTCGAAGCCGCGAGCCGTCGCGTCGACCGCGAGCTGCATCTCGCGCAGCTCGTACGCGTCCTTCACGAGTCGCAGCTCGGAGGTCGCGCGGTCGAGCTCGGGATCCTCGAGGGTCCGGTCGCCGTCCGCGGTCGCGAACTCGGCCAGGTGGGCGGTGCGCAGACCGAGATCGGCCGAGACCTGGGCGAGCGACGGCCGAGCGCCGATCCAGAACTCGCCGATCTCGGGATTGGCGAAGAACTCCTCGGAGTCGCGACCGGCGCGCTCGTTGAAGTAGAGCGTCGCCTCGTGTCCGTCGGCTGCGGGATCGAGCACGAGGATCGCGCCCGGTTCGCTGTCCGTGCCCCAGCCCGTCAGGTGCGCGAAGGCGCTGTGCGGGCGGTAGGGGTAGAAGGTGTCGTTGGAGCGCTGCTTCGCGGCACCCGCCGCGATCACGAGGCGCTGCCCGGGGAACTGCGCGGACAGGCGGGCGCGGCGGTCGCGTGCGAAGGCTGCGGACTCGCGCGATTCGGGCTGCTCGTCGGCGCGCTCGGCCCAGCCCGACATGATGTAGTCGAGGAACGCTTCGGACTTCGGCGTCGTGCTGCGGTTGCTGTTGTCGATCTCCACCTCGTGGGTGGTCTGCTCGGAAGAGGTCATTCTGCAATCCTCCCACTTCGCGCCCTCGCGCGGGCACCCACGAATATCAGCTCGCGAGCGTAGCGTGAGCTGTATCGGGCCCGCCCGGACCCGATGGAGCGAAGGGAAGATCATGGCCACCTACGATGTTGCGGATCGATCGGCGATCGTCACGGGAGCGGGCTCGGGGATCGGCCGCGCGGTAGCGCTGCTGCTCGCGGAGAACGGTGCGAAGGTGGTGGTGCAGGACTTGAGCGCGGACGCCGCGGACGCCGTGGTCGCCGAGATCGTCGGTGCGGGAGGCACCGCGGTGGCCGTCGTCGGCGACGCCTCGGCCACGGGGATCGTGGACGAGACCGTGCTCGCCGCGGAGTCTCTCGCACCGCTCCGGATCGGCGTGAACAACGCGGGCATCGGCGGCTCCATCGGGCCCACCGGCGCGTACACCGACGCCGACTGGGAGAAGGTCGTCGCGGTCAACCTCAACGCGGTCTTCCGCGGCACCCGGGCCCAGGTCGCCGCGATGTCGGCGAACGGCGGCGGTTCGGTGGTCAACCTCGCCTCGATTCTCGGCAGCGTGGGCGCCGCGTACTCGCCCGCCTACGTCGCCACCAAGCACGCGGTCGTCGGCCTCACCAAGACGGCGGCGCTCGAGTACGCGACCTCCGGCGTCCGGGTGAACTCGGTCGGGCCGGGGTACATCGATACGCCGCTCCTCGCCGGCGCCGACGAGGCCGCGCGGGCGGCGCTCATCGCGAAGCACCCCATCGGCCGCCTCGGTCGCGCCGAGGAGGTCGCGCACCTGGTGGCGTTCCTCGCGAGCGACGCCGCTTCGTTCGTCACCGGCAGCTACCACCTGGTCGACGGGGGCTACACCGCCCAGTAGCGGCGGGCCCGACGTCGGGCGGGGCGGCCGCTCCGCCCGACGCCCGACCACGGCCTACACTGGTGGGATGGCAGCACGGCGGGCGCGGGGCGGATTCGATCTGCACACCCACTCCACCATCTCCGACGGCACGACGCGGCCGTCCGCGATCGCGCAGGAGGCCGCCGGGATCGGGCTCGCGGGATTCGCCCTGACCGACCACGACACGATCGACGGCTGGGACGAGGCCCGGGACGCCGCTGCGACCGCCGGCATCGACTTCCTCCCCGGTATCGAGATCACGAGCGAGCACGACGGGCGTTCGCGCCACCTGCTCGGCTACGGGATCGATCCGGGAGCACGCGCGGCCGAGCTGTTCGCGGCGCTCGACGAGGTGCGGCGCTCGCGCCTGCACCGCGCGCAGGAGATGGTGCGTCGGCTCGCGCGGGACTACGCGATCTCCTGGGCGGACGTGGTGGGCGACGGCGACGCGCGCACCGTCGGCCGCCCGCACATCGCGGACGCGCTCGTGACCGCCGGGTACTTCGCGGATCGCAGCACCGTGTTCGAGCGCGTGCTGCACCCCGGCTCGCCCTACTACATCGGCACCTACGCCATCGCGACGCTGGACGCGATCCGCATGGTGCGCGAAGCCGGAGGCGCCACCGTGCTCGCGCATCCGGCCGCCACCCGTCAGTGGGGTCCGGTCACGGACGCGGAGCTGCGCCGGCTCGCCGGGGCCGGCCTCTGGGGCATCGAGCTGAGCCATCCCGAGAACCGGGAGAGCTGGCTGCCGCCGCTCGAACGGTCCGCCGAGGCCATCGGTCTCGAGGTCACCGGGGCGAGCGACTACCACGGCGCGGGCAAGGCGAACCGGCTGGGGGAGCGCGCCACCGCCGAGGAGACCGTGGCGCGCCTGCGCGAACGGCTCGCGACTCCGCGCTGAGCTGCCGCGCCGCGCTGAGCCGCGGTGAGCCGCACGAGAAACGGCGGTGAGCCGGACCCGAAGGCCCGGCTCACCGCCGTTTCTCGTGGGTAAGGTCGCGTCCGCGACCCGGCGCTACTCGGCCGAGGGTGCCGGGTCCCCGCCCGCCGACTCGGTCGAGGTCTGCGCCTCGCCGGACGCGGAACGGCCCGCGCCACCGCGGCGGCGACGACGCCGGCGGCGTGTCGAGGTCGCCTCGCCGGTCTCCTCGGGGGAGCCGGGCAGCGGGGCGCCGGGCTCGCCGCCGCCCTCGGAGTCGTGCCCGTGCTGGTCGTGGCCGTGCGCCTCGTGGCGGCCGCGGCCCTGCGGGTTCGCGCTGCGCGTGCGGCTGCGGCTGCGCGTGCGGGATCCGCCCTCGCCGCGGTCCTCGCCCGACTCGGACGAACGGGATCCGCTGCGCGGTGCGCGCTCCTTCACGGGCGTCGCCTTGAGACGGCCTTTGGTGCCCTCGGGGATCTTCAGATCCTCGAACAGGTGCGGCGACGAGGAGTAGGTCTCGACGGGCTCCGGCACGCCGAAGTCCAGCGCCTTGTTGATGAGCGCCCACTTGTGCAGGTCGTCCCAGTCGACGAAGGTGACGGCGGTGCCGGTGCGGCCCGCGCGGCCGGTGCGGCCGACGCGGTGCAGGTAGGTCTTCTCGTCGTCGGGGACCGTGTGGTTGATGACGTGGGTGACGTCGTCGACGTCGATGCCGCGCGCGGCGACGTCGGTCGCGATCAGGATCTCCTTCTTGCCCGCCTTGAAGGCGGCCATGGCGCGCTCGCGCTGATCCTGGTTGAGATCGCCGTGCACCGATGCGGCGTTGAAGCCGCGATCGGTCAGCTCCTCCTGGAGCTTCGCGGCGGCGCGCTTGGTGCGCATGAAGATGACGGTCTTGCCGCGGCCCTCGGCCTGCAGGATCCGGCCGATCACCTCGTCCTTGTCGAGCGAGTGGGCGCGGTAGACGATGTGCTCGATGTTGGCCTGCATCTGGCCCTCGTCGGGATCCGTCGCGCGGATGTGGATCGGCTTCGACATGAAGCGGCGCGCGAGGGTGACGATGGTGCCGGGCATGGTGGCCGAGAACAGCATGGTGTGCCGCGTCGCCGGGGTCTTGGCGAAGAGCTTCTCGATGTCGGCGAGGAAGCCGAGGTCGAGCATCTTGTCGGCCTCGTCGAGCACCATCTCGCGCACGTTGCCGAGGTTCAGCAGGCGCTGGCTCGCGAGATCGAGCAGACGGCCCGGGGTGCCGACGACGATCTGGGCGCCGGCCTTCAGCTGCTCGATCTGGCCCTCGTAGGCCTTGCCGCCGTAGATCGGGACGACCGTGGCTCCGCGGTTCTTCGCGGCCAGCTCGAGATCCTCGTAGACCTGCACGCACAGCTCGCGGGTCGGGACGACGATCAGGGCCTGCACGCCGGGCTCCGGGTCGGTGCCGATGCGCTGCAGCAGCGGCAGGCCGAAGCCGAAGGTCTTGCCGGTGCCGGTCTTGGCCTGGCCGATGATGTCCTGGCCCGAGATCGCGAGCGGGATGGTCTGCTCCTGGATGGGGAAGGCGTCGACGATGCCTTCCCCTGCGAGCGCGTCGACCATGTCCTGGTCGACGCCGAGTTCGGTGAAAGTGGTCACGTGCGTCCTGTCTCGTGGGATGTCGGCTCCGCGCTGATTCGACTCTTCCGAGCGGAGCACGCTGCCGCTCCGCGGCGGCAGCAGTCTGATTTGCGTACGGCGACCAGTCTATGCCGGGGCCGGGCTCCGACGCCGGTACACTGACGGGGTGTTCGAGTGGATCCGTAACCTGCGCAAGTCGTCTGCGCCCGCACGCAAGATGCGTACGCGGAGCGAATCCGACGAGGCGGTGCGCGTCGAGCTCGCCGAGTTCGCCCCCGGGATCCTGCCGTTCCTCGGCCTGACCGCGTACCTCCAGCTGGAGCTGTACGAGGCGGCGACGCGCGGTGTCTCGGGCGCTGCGACGCTCGAGGCGAAGGAGGTGCTCGCCCGGGTCGCGGGCCAGACCCTCGCCAAGCACCAGCGCTTCACCGATGAGATCCGGCGCCGCGGCAAGGAGGCGCACACCGCGATGCAGCCGTACAGCTCGGTGATCGACGCCTACATCGAGCGGATCGACGTCGCCGACTGGCATCAGCACGTGCTGTCGCTGTACCTCGTCGGCGGTCTGTTCGACGGATTCTTCGCGAGCCTCGCGCACGGGCTGACCGATCCCTATCGCGGCGAAGCCATCGAGATCCTGGAGGACGACCCGGGCCGGGTCGCCCTGCGCGAACTGCTGGCCGCCGAGATCGCCGCGGACCCGAAGCTCGCCAATCGACTCGCGCTCTGGGGCCGCCGCCTCGTGGGCGACACGCTGCTGGTCTCCCGGGCGGTGCTCGGGCTGAGCGAGCACCGCGAGTTCATCGCGAGCGAGGTCGAGCCGGTGTTCACCGAGCTGATCGCCGATCACATTCGACGGATGGACCGGCTTGGGCTCACGGCCTGAGCGCACCGGGATCCCGCTCGTCGCGGCCGGCTCGCCGCACGAGGGGCAGCTGCGGTGCCGGTACTTCGTCGCGGGCGAATGCCGGTCCTGCGCGCTGATCGAGACCCCCTACGACACGCAGCTCGCCGACAAGCAGGCGCGCTGCGCCGAACTGCTGCCCGGCGTGCCGCATGACGCCTGGCTGCCCGCGTTCACCGCGGGCGATCGCGGCTTCCGCAATCGGGCGAAGCTCGTGGTCGGCGGACGGCGCGGCCGGGTCACGCTCGGGATCCTCGGGCCCGACGGGCGCGGCGTCGACCTGCGCGAGTGCGCGATCCAGTCGCCCGGCATCGCCGCGGTGATCCCGCGGCTCGCCTCCCTGCTCGACGGGACCGGGCTGCCGCCCTACTCGGTGCCCGAGCGGCGGGGCGAACTCAAGTTCGTGCACGTGACCGAGGCGCCGTCCGGCGAACTGATGCTCCGCTTCGTGGTGCGCAGCGAGCGCGCGCTGCGCACGCTGCGCGACGCCCGTGACGCGATCCGCGCCGCCGTGCCGAACGCCGCGGTCATCTCGGTCAACCTGCTGCCCGAGCACAAGGCGGTGCTCGAGGGCGAGCACGAGGAGCTGCTGCTGGGATCCTCGCTGCGCATGGGGCTCGGCCCGATCGACCTGCACCTGCTGCCGCAGAGCTTCTTCCAGACCAACACCGTCGTGGCGCGCGAGCTCTACGCCCAGGTCGCCGACTGGGTCGCCGAGGCCCGGCCCCGGTCGCTCTGGGACCTCTACTGCGGGGTCGGCGGGTTCGCGCTGCACTGCGCCGAGGCCGAAGCCGCCGAGGGCGCACCCGCGGCGCGCGAGGTAGTCGGGGTCGAGCTGACCGAGGCGGCCGTGCGCTCCGCCCGCAGGAGCGCACGCGATGCGGGACTGCACGCGCGGTTCATCGCCGCGGATGCCACGGCGTTCGCGCTCGACGGAGGGGCGCCCGCGGGCACCGAGCCGATGCCGGAGCTCGTCGTCGTGAACCCGCCCCGGCGCGGTATCGGACCGGAGCTCTCCGACTGGCTCGAGCGCTCCGGCATCGCGAACGTCGTCTACTCGAGCTGCAACCCCGAGTCTCTGGCGCGCGACCTGGAGGCCATGCCGTCCTACGCGGTGCGCGAGGGACGCCTGTTCGACATGTTCCCGCACACGAAGCACCTCGAGGTCGCCGTCCGCCTCGAGCGCCGCTGACCGCCTCAGCGCAGGGCGAGCGGAGCGCCGAACGCGGGTGAGCCCCAGCGACCCGGGCGGCGCAGCACGGCGGAGACCAGATCGACGCCCGCGTCGCCGACCTCCGCCGCGCACACGAGCAGCGACAGGGTGGGGTAGCCGTGCGGGCGGTTGTCCCGGATGATCGCCCGATCGTCCGTCGGCCCCAGCTCGGCGCTGCGGGCGAGCAGCGAGATCCAGCGCTCCCGCCACTCGGGGAACGGCTCGGATCCGGACCCGGAACCCTGCTCGCGCAGCGCGGAGAACTCCGGCAGCCAGCGCGCGATCCGCGCGGTCGCGCGGTCGTCCACACCGTCGTGGGCGAGCATGTGGACCCCGGGGGAGAGCCGCGCCCGTCGGAGATCGGCCCCGCCCCACTCGGTCACGCGCGCGCCGTCGGTCGACACCTCGACGAGGTTGAACGCAGCGGTCCCCGGCGGGTCGGCGGGCTCGATCCCCGCGACCGCATCGAGCACGATGCCGCCGCGGGACGCGAGCGGCGCCGCTCCGCGCGGACGCACCGTCTCGCCGCGGTTGAGGATCACCGCGAGCCGCGCCGCACCGTCGCCCGGTCCGACGCTCGGTCCCACGGCCGCGAGCCACGCGCCGTTCGCGCGGCGATCCCGCACGCCGACGACGCCGGGCCGCTCCTCCGGCCACCATTCGCCGGGAGGATCCCACGCGCGCTCCGGATCCTCGTCGCGCACGGCCAGCAGACGGATCGGCGCGCCCGCGCGCGTCGGGACATCGAGGATCACCGTGCACATGGCGACGGAGTCTAGCGCGGGATGGAATGATGGCACTCATGAACATCGTTCTCGGAGTCACCGGCGGGATCGCGGCGTACAAGGCGGTCCTGCTCGCGAGGCTGCTCGTCGAGGCGGGCCACGAACTGCACGTCGTCCCCACCGAGGCCGCGCTCCGCTTCATCGGCCGACCCACCTGGGAGGCCATCAGCCGTCACCCGGTGACCACCTCCGTTCACGAGGACGTCCCCGAGGTGCGGCACGTGGCGCTGGGCCAGCGGGCGGACCTCGTCATCGTCGCCCCCGCCACCGCGAACACCCTCGCGCGCATGACCGCCGGGCTCGCCGACGACCTGCTCGGCACCACCCTGCTCGCCACCCGCGCGCCCGTGCTCGTGGCACCCGCCATGCACACCGAGATGTGGGAGCACCCGGCCACGCAGGACAACATCGCGATCCTGCGCTCCCGGGGCGTGCACTTCGCCGGGCCCGAGCGCGGCCGGCTCACGGGCGACGACAGCGGGGTCGGACGCATGAGCGAGCCCGAGACGATCCTCGCCCAGGCGCTCGCCCTGCTGGAGGGCGCGCCCGCAGGAGCGCCCGCACCGCGCGCCGAAGCACCGGAGCCCGAGCGCAGCCCCGCGCCGCCCGCGACCGTCGCGGCGACCGCGGCACCGAGCCCGGCCGAAACGGAACCCGAACCCGAACCGCTGCAGGCGACGTCGTCCCGGCACGACCTCGACGAGGTCCGCGTCCTCGTCACCGCCGGCGGAACCCGGGAACCCATCGACCCGGTCCGATTCATCGGCAACCGATCCAGCGGCAAGCAGGGCGTCGCGCTCGCCGCCGCGGCCGCGGACCGCGGCGCCAAGGTCGTGCTGCTCGCGGCGAACGTCGAGGCCGCGGTGCTGGCCGACGTCTCGGAGCGCGACGACGTCCGAGTGGTGCCGGTCGGCACCGCGGCCGAGCTCGAGGCCGCCGCCCAGGGCGCGGCTCCGGGCGCCGACGCGGTGATCATGGCCGCGGCCGTCGCCGACTACCGGGTCGCGGAGGTCTCGGACTCCAAGCTGCGCAAGGAGGACTCGGACGCCCCGCCCGTCCTCGAACTCGTCGAGAACCCCGACATCCTCGTCGGACTGGTGCGCGCCCGGCACGACGGCCAGGTGATCGTCGGCTTCGCCGCCGAGACCGCCGAGGACGCCGACGAACTGCTGGAGCGCGGGCGCCGCAAGCTGGCGCGCAAGGGCGTCGACCTGCTCGCCGTCAACGCGGTCGGCTGGGTGCAGGGATTCGAGTCGGCCGAGAACGCGGTGCAGGTGCTCGACGCGGACGGCCGGATGGTGCGCGAGATCGGCGGGAGCAAGCGCGAGGTCGCCGAGGCGATCCTCGACACGGTCGTGGACGAACTGGCGGCCGCGCGCCGGGAGTGAATCCCATGCGCGCGGCCGCCGGTCGATCGCGCTCGTGAGCGCCGGTTCAGGGGGTCAGCTGACGAAGCCGACCTTGCGCCCGGTGTCGCCGCCGATCTCGACGTAGGCGATCGCCGCCGCGGGCACCAGGTACTGGCGGGACTTCGCGTCGGTGAAGCTGACGACGGACTTGCCGCCCTCGAGCGCGGCCTCGACGGCGGCGTGCAGATCGGCCGCCGACGCGTCGGTCTCGAAGCTGATCTCGCGCGGGGACTGGATGATGCCGATGCGAACTTCCACGGGGGCCTCCTGAGTGAGTGGTCTGATGGCTCCGGACCGAGCGACGCGCCGACCGGGCCGCCGGTGCTCGGGCACCGGATCTGATCCGAGTCTATGGCGCGCCGCCGGGCCGGGACCCGGTTGGATGCCGCCGTTCGCTGTCGGCGCAGGACCCCGCGGACGCCGCTCACCGGGGTTCGAGCCGCAGCGTGTCGCGCGTCGTCGCCGACACCGCCGCGGCGCTGAACACCCAGGGGCGCGAGCGGACGGCGGCCCAGTCCCCGGTCTGATCGGTGTAGTGCGGATGGAAGGCGTGCCCGCTGGCGCCCGTCAGGTTGATCCACTGCGACGCATCCCAATCGGACACGTCGACGACCATGCGCATCGAGGGCACCGTCGACGTCTCGTAGCCCTCGTCGAGCCCCCAGCCGGTCGCGTTCACGACCCCGGACCCGCCGCCGACCGGGAACGGCCCGCGGTTGAACAGCGCCTCGATGGGCGCGATCCCGCTCTTGCCGAAGGTCCCGCTGCGCAGGGTCAGCGCGTGCAGCTCGCCCCAGTTCCAACGCGACGCGTCCGAACCCTGCGCCCGCACCAGCTCGGCGTACGCCTCGTTCGCGGCGCGCTCCAGCAGCGCATCGCGCGAGGTGATCCCGGCCTTCGCGTTCCGCCACCACCGGGACCCCGGATCCCGCAGCTGCTCGGAGAAGAACACGGCGAATCGCGACTGATCGTCCCGGGGGATCGCGGTGGACCCGCCGCCCACCATCAGCGCCGTCACCCGGTTCCAGAGCACGTTCGCGAACGCGGCGACGGGGGAATCCGCGCGGTTCTGCTCGTCCCAATCGCGGAGCCCGTCGAGCGCGGCCTGCACCTTCGGATCCTCCACCGAGATCCCCGCGTAGGCGCGCCGCAGCGAGGCGGCGGCGGGCATCCGGTCGTCGGCCTGGATCTCCCGCAGATCGTCGGCGGTGATCGGCCCCTCCGCGATCTTCCGGTCGAGCAGGGCCGTGATCCGCGCCGCGCGGTACCCGTAGTCCCAATCCCTGCTGAGGAAGTAGGGGTACGAGTCGGGGACGATCGCGTTGTTCGCCGTCACGATGTATCCGGCTGGCGGGTTGTAGCTCCGCGGCAGCTCCTCGAACGGGATGAAGCCGGTCCAGTCGTACACGCTGTCCCAGCCGGGCTGCGGGAGCCAGCCGTCCCCGGCCCCGCGGATCGGCAGCCGGCCCGGCGCCTGATACCCGATGTTGCCGTCCACATCCGCGTAGATCAGGTTCTGCGCGGGCACATCGAACTTCTCGGCCGCCGCACGGAAGTCGTCGTAGTCCTCCGCCCGATCGAGCCGGAAGATCGCCTCCGCGGTCGTCCCCGGATCGAGCGCCGTCCACCGCAGGCTCACGGCGTACTCGCCGGAGAGCCGAGCCGTCCCGGCGCCCGGCGCCTCCGCCCGCTCCGCCGATCCGGTGCCCCGCCCGATCCGCGGCGTTCCCGCGATCGCGGTGAAGTCATCGGTCAGACCCGATACGACGGGGCCGTGCCCCGTCGTACGCACCTGGAACTCGACGTCCGGACCGCCCGCGACCTTCAGCGTCTCCCGCCGCGTCTCGAGCGGGTGCAGCTTCCCGTCCTTCCAGTACCGATCGCCGTCGATGCGCTCCACGTACAGGTCGGCGACATCGGTCGTGAGATTGGTGAAGCCCCACGCGACGCGTTCGTTGTGCCCGATCACGATCCCCGGCAGTCCCGAGAAGCTGAACCCGGCCACCGCGAACGGGCAGTCCGGGCCCACCGTCGAGCAGCGCAGCTGCATCTGGGTCCAGACCGAGGGCAGTGCCGCGCCCAGGTGCGGATCGTTCGCGAGCAGCGGTTCGCCGGTCGCGGTGTGCACGCCCGACACCACCCAGGAGTTCGAGCCGATCCCCTCGCCCTGGGCTCCGATCAGCGCATCCACCGTCGCGATCGCCCGCGCGGCGTCCTCCGACAGGCCCGCGGTACCGATCGGTCCGGTGGCGGACGCGGGGGACCCGGCGGCCGCGGGGGACCCGGCGTTCGCGGGCGATGATCCGCTTCCGTTCCCGTTCTCGTTCCCGACGATCGTCGGATGCTCCGAGAAGGGGTACGGCGGGTAGAGCTCGGCCAGGCTCTCGGGATCGAGCGTCCGCGCGAGCAGCGCGCGCGTCGACTCCTCGTCCACGTTGGTGCGCAGATCCCACGCCATCGCCTTGAACCAGGCGACCGAATCGGCCGGGGTCCACTTCTCGGGCGCGTAGCCGGGGTTCTGCAGGTCGAGCACCGCGTACTCCAGCGACAGGTCCGCACCGGATCGCTGCGCGAGGTAGGCGTTGACGCCGTCCGCGTAGGCCTCGTAGTAGGCGCGGACCTCCTTCGGCAGGTCGCGGACCTCCTGCTCGGCGATGCGGTGCCAGCCGAGCGTACGGAGGAACTTGTCGGTCCCGACCTGCGATTCGCCGAACAGCTCCGCGAGCTGGCCGCTGGTCAGGTGGCGGCGGAAGTCCATCTCCCAGAACCGATCCTGCGCGTGCACGAAGCCCTGCGCGAAGAACAGGTCGTGGCCGGTGTCCGCCGTGATCGTGGGGATCCCGCTCGCGTCTCGCTGCACCGTGACCGCGCGGTCGAGCCCCTCGGCGGGCAGCGTCCCCGTGGTTTGGGGGAATGACCGGGCGACGGTCCAGGCGCCGAGACCCGCCGCGACGAGCGCGATCACGACGAGGGCCGCGAGCACCCATCCGAGCACCCGGAGCGCTCGGCGGGGCCTGCGATGCGCCCGACGCTCGGTGCGCGGTGCCGGTGCTGCGGTGGCGTGCGTCATTGCGAAGACCTCCGGTGGTTCGAGGGATCCGGTCCCCGTAGTCTGCCACGGGCGGGGGACTCCGCCGGCCGTCGAATCGTGCTCGGAACGTCGATGTCGGAGGCGCTCACTAGGCTTGCCGCATGCCCTCCTTCGACCCATCTCAGTCGCGCGCGCTCGCGCTCGACCGGGCTCGGCACGCACGCATCCTCGGGGCTCCGGGCAGCGGGAAGACCTCGGTGCTGATCGAGGTCGCGGTGGGCGAGATCCGCGCCGCGACCGACGCCGCCGATCGGGCGGGCGAGGGCGGATTCTCCCTCGACCGGGAACTGCTGGTACTCACCGCCGACCGGCGCGCGGCGGGGCGGCTCCGCTCGGGCATCGAGGACCGCCTGGGCCGACCGATCGAGTCGACCCCCGCGCGCACCTTCACGGCCTTCGCCTTCGGACTGCTCGCCAAAGACGCAGCGTCCCGGGGCGCGCCGGCGCCCCGCCTGCTGACCGGAACGGCGCACGACGAAGCGATCTCCGCGACCATCGAAGACCCCGCGATCTCGGCGTCTGCCGAGGTGCGCGAGCTCATCGGCGTCGATGCGGTGCAGAGCCCGGCGTTCCGCGCGGAACTGCGTGAGCTGGCGCGCATCGTCGACGACTTCGGCTGGGACTCGGAGGCGCTGTCGCAGCGCATCGTCGACGCCGCGCGCGCGAGTGCCGGCGAACGGGTCTCGCGGGCGCCGGATGCGGCGCTCGCGTCCCGGTGGATCGCGGCGCTCCGCCTGCTCGTTCCGGTCGAACGGCGGCTCGCCGTCGAGCACCCCGGGGAGCGCTCCGCGAGCGGTTTGCTCTCGGCGGCCGCCCGCGCGGTGCGCGAGTCCGGCGTCGAGTTCCGGGCGCCCAGGATCGTGCTCGTCGACGACGCTCAAGACCTCGGCGAGGGGCAGTTGGCGCTGCTCGCAGCGCTGGCCGACCGCGGCGCGCGCATCTGGGTCTTCGGTGACCCCGACATCGCGACGGCCGCGTTCCACGGCGAGAGCACCGAGGTGCTCAGCGATCTCGCCGGGGCGCTCCGACGCGCGGGCACCCGCGCCGAAGCCGCCCCCGAACCGCAGACGGTCGTGCTCGAGGTCGTGCACCGCCAGACGGCGCCGCTCCGCGCGTTCGTCGCGGGCCTCAGCGGGCGCATCGGTGCGGCCGGCGTCGGAGCGCAGCGCGCCGCGATCGCTGCTGCTGCTGCCGATACCGCCGCATCGGATGGCGCCGAGGCGGGCGACAGCCGCATCGCCTTCGCTCGGGCCTCGACCACGGCCGAGCAGATCGGTGCGGTCGCGCACCGGCTCAGGCGCCGCAGACTCGGACTCGACGGCATCGCCGCGGTGCCCTGGGACCGTATGGCGGTGCTCTGCCGCAGCCGCGGCGAGGCGACCCGGGCGGCCCGAGCGCTCGCCGGACTCCAGGTCCCCACCGACGTCGGCGCGGGCGGCATCGTCCCGGGGGAGCACCGCATCGTGCGGGAGCTGCTCCGCCTCCTGCAGCATGCGCTCGGCATCTCGGATCTCCGACCGGCCGAGATCCTCGACATCGCCGGAGGTACCATCGGCGGGCTCGATCCAGTGGCTCTGCGCCGACTGCGCGCAGGCCTCTCGCTGCACGAGCGCCGTCGCGCGCGTGCCGACGACCGGCCGACCGAAGCGATCGAGGGACTCGTCGCCGAGGCCTTCGCGTTCCCCGGCGATCAGCCGCTCATCGACAGCCGTGGCGGGCGCGTGCTGCGGCGCATCGGTCTCATCGCGGCCGCGGGGCGGGGGGTCGCCGAATCCGGCGGCACCGCACGCGAGACGCTGTGGGCGATCTGGGAGCGCACCCG
Organism: Leucobacter iarius; assembly: GCF_039530105.1. Lineage (NCBI taxonomy): Bacteria > Bacillati > Actinomycetota > Actinomycetes > Micrococcales > Microbacteriaceae > Leucobacter > Leucobacter iarius. The sequence continues at coordinate 1,909,354 of NZ_BAAAOB010000001.1, forward strand.
GCTCTCCGAACGCTGGCAGGAGGACGCGCTGACCGGCCGCGGCATCGTCGCCGATGAGGCGAACCGATCGCTCGACGCCGTGCTGGGGCTCTTCTTCAGCCTGCAGCGCCACGAGGAGCAGGCGAGCAGCCAGCCCGTGGCCGAGCTCATCGAGGCGCTGCTCGACCGGGCGGTTCCCGAGGATTCGCTCGCTCGGCGCAGCGAACGAAGCACGGTCACCGTCACCACCCCGCAGGGCGCCGTCGGCCGCGAGTTCGACGTCGTCTGCGTGCTCGGTCCGCAGGACGGCGCCTGGCCGAATCTGCGCAGCCGGGGCGCGATGCTGGGCACCGCGGCGCTCGAGCGCTGGTTGCGCGGGGGACCCGCGGAACCGCCGTCACGGCGGGAAACCCTGCACGACGAGCTCCGACTGTTCCTGCAGGCCTGCTCCCGCGCCCGCACCGAGCTGCTCGTGCTCGGCGTCTCCGACGACGAGCAGCATCCGAGCCCCTTCTTCGGGTTCGGGGCCGCGCACGAGGTGCCGACCCCGCCGAGCTCCCGGCTCACGCTGCGCGGCTCCGTCGCGCAGATGCGACGTCGTCTCGAGGACGATCCCGCGGACGCGGTAGCGCTTGCGTCCCTCGCCGCTCTGGCCGACGCCGCGGTCCCAGGCGCTCGCCCTGACGAGTGGTACGGCGTGCTTCCGCCGAGCACGGACGCGCCGCTCGTCGATCTCGGCGGCGACCCCGACGCGGTCGTGCGGGTCAGCCCCTCGCAGCTCGAGCAGTCCGAGCAGTGCCCGCTGGACTGGGTGGTGTCGCGACTCGCGGGCCCCGACGGCGGCGCGAGCTCCGGGCTCGGCACCCTGCTCCACCACGCGATGGAGACCGCCGAGACCCCCGACGTGGATGCGCTGATGGACGCAGTGCTCGCCGAGTGGGACCGGTTGCCGTTCGAGTCGGAATGGCAGTCCGAGCAGGGACGGCGCACGGCACGGGCCATGGCGACCGGGCTCGCCGACTACCTGGCGCAGTTCACCCGCTCCGATCGCGAACTGATCGACAGCGAGGCCCGGTTCGAGGCGCGCATCGACCGCGCGCTGCTGGTCGGCTCGGCCGACCGGATCGAGCAGACCACCCGAACCGACGGCGGGGTCGAATGGTCGGTCGTCGACCTCAAGACGGGCCGATTCCGCCCGAGCGCCGCCGACCTCGCCGAGCACGCGCAGCTGCAGGCCTATCAGCTGGGAGTCATCATGGGCGCGTTCGCGCACGAGACCGACGCCGTACCCGCGGGACTGCCCGGCAACGGAGGTGCGCGGCTCCTGTTCGTGCACCCGAAGGCCGTGCGCGCCGGAACGACCTTCACCGAGGCCGGGCAGGAGCCGCTCGACGCGGACGCCCAGCGCGCGTTCCGCGAACGCATTCGCGCCGCGGCGGGGGTCATGGCCGGCGACCGTTTCACCGCGCGGGTCGAGCATCACTGCAGCGATCCGCACCGTCCCGGATCCTGCGCGATCCACATCGTTCCGGCGGTGAGCCACTCGTGAGTCCGCAGCCGCACGCGCATCCCGAGGGAGGCGAACCGGTCGTCCCCGCGTTCGGCCCCCTCCGCATCGCCGAACTCCTCGCCGGCCCCGACGGGCAGGTCCTCGCGCCGACCGCGGAGCAGCGCGGCGTGATCGAGCACCCGCTCGCGGGCAGCGCGCTCGTCATCGCCGGCGCGGGCAGCGGCAAGACCGAGACCATGGCGAACCGCGTGGTGTGGCTCGTCGCGAACGGCGTCGTCGCACCCGAGCAGATCCTCGGCCTCACCTTCACCCGCAAGGCCGCCGGCGAACTCGGCGAGCGCATCTCCCGCCGTCTCGCCGGCTTCTCCGTCGCCCTCGACGACGCGGAGGAGCGCGGCCTGCTCACGCCGCCCGAGTCCGCGCGTGCGGCCGCGCTCCGCGAACAGCTGTCCGACGGCTTGGACCTGCCCAGCGTGAGCACCTACCACTCCTTCGCCGCATCGGTGGTGCAGGAGTTCGGCGCCTCGGCGGGACTGGCATCGGACGCCGCGCTGATCGACGAGGCCTCCGCCTGGCGGATCGCCCGCGAGGTCGTGCTCGCGAGCGACGATCCCGCCCTGCTCGACGACGATCGCTCGGTCGCGCAGCTCGTCTCGCAGGTGCTGCGCATGGATCACGAGGTCGCCGACCACCTGACCTCGCTCGAGCGCGTGGACCTGGTGATCGACGAGTTCGCTCGGGTCGTCGAACTGCCCTACTCCGAGAAAGAGGTCGGCAAGCCGCCGGGCGGCAAGGTCTACGCGCCGGTGCGCGACGCCGTCGCCGATGTGCGTTCGACAGCGCTGATCACTCGCCTTGCGCGCGCCTACGCCGAAGAGAAACGCAGGCGCGGCCTCATGGAGTTCTCCGATCAGCTCGCGCTGGCGGTACGGATCCTCGACGCCGCACCGGACGCGGTGACGGCCCTGCGCCGCCGGAGTCGCGCCGTGCTGCTCGACGAAGTGCAGGACACCTCGGTCGGACAGACCCGGTTGCTGTCCCGGATCTTCGCGGGACTCCCGGTCATGGCCGTCGGCGACCCGCACCAGTCGATCTACGGCTGGCGCGGGGCCTCCGCCGAGGGCCTCGAATCCTTCCACCGCGATTTCCGCGGGGCGGGCCCCGAGCGCGCCGCGACCCTCACCCTGTCGACCAGCTGGCGCAACCCGGAGCTGGTGCTCCGCGCCGCCAACGTGCTTGCCGGCCCCCTGCGGTCGGAGGCCGCGATCGACGTCCCCGAGCTCGCGCCGAGGCCCGGCGCGCAGGAGGGCACTCTCGAGGTCGCCTACCCCGAGACGCTGCACGAGGAGCAAGCGGCGCTCACCGATTGGATGCGGGAGGCGCGGTCGGCGCACCGCGAGGCGACGGGCGAGTGGCCCACCGCAGCGATCGTCTGCCGTAACCGGCGGGTCATGCCCGCCCTCGCGAGCGCGCTCTCGGATCGCGGCGTGCCGAACCGCATCGTCGGCGTCGGCGGCCTGCTGACCACACCCGAGGTGACCGACCTCGTCTCCACGCTGCGCTGCCTCTGGTTCGCCGACGCGGGGAGCGAGCTGGTCCGCCTGCTCGGCGGCCCGCGATTCCGCGTGGGCGTGGCGGACCTCGACGGGCTCGTCCGGGCCGCGCGCTGGTTCGCGGAGCGCGACGTGGCGCATCAGCGCATCGACGACGCCGACCGCAGCACGGGCGGCGTGCTGCCCGACCCCGATCAGGCGTTCACGACCATCGACGCGGTCGACGAGATCGCGGGGCTCGCCTCGCTCGACCACACCGCGCTGAAGGACATCAGTCCGACCGGACGGCAGCGGATCCGCGAGGCAGGCATCATGCTGCGGCAGCTGCGCCAGCTCGTCGGAGGCGCGATCCCCGAGCTGCTCCGCGCGGTCGAGCAGGCCCTGCGGCTCGACATCGAACTCGATGCCCACGCCGCCCGCGGTCACGACGGGGCGGCCTCCGCCCGCGCCAACCTCGACGCGTTCGCCGACGCGGTCGACGCCTTTCTCGCGGTCGATCGGGACGGCACGCTCCCCAGCCTGCTCGCCTGGCTCGAACTCGCGACCGAGGACGACGCGGCGGCGGAGCACGTTCCCGAGCCCGAACCGGGAACAGTGCAGCTCATCACCGTGCACGGGTCGAAGGGGCTCGAGTGGGACCTGGTGGCGATTCCCCGACTCGTGGACCAGGAGTTCCCGGGACGCGGACGCGACTCCAAGGGATGGCTTCGCCCGGGCCAGCTGCCCGACGAGCTCCGCGGCGATGCGGCAGCGCGACCCGATCTCGCCTGGCGCATCGCGTCGACGCAGCAGGACGTGCGCGATGGGATCACGGGCTACCGTGAGGCACTGGCCGAGCGCTTCGCGGCCGAGGAGCGTCGCCTGGCGTACGTGGCCGTCACGCGCGCCGCAAAGCGCCTCTTCATGAGCGGTTCGTTCTGGGGCGGGCAGACCCGCGCGCGCGGAGCGTCCACGTATCTGATCGAACTCGCCGATGCCGGCCTCATCCCCGCGATCGCCGACGGGAGCGCCCACGAGAGCGATCCGAGCGCGTCCGAGGAGACGGTCCTCGAGTGGCCCCTCGACCCGCTGGGCGCCCGCGCCGATGCGGTGCGTCGGGCGGCCGGGGCCGTCGAGGCACGCCTCTCCGAGGGCGGTGCGCCGGAGGGAGGCGGTGCGCCGGTCGACCCGATCGTCGAGCTCCTCCTCGCCGAACGCGAGCGGGCGCGCTCTGCGCTCAGCGCTCGGGCCGGCGACGCTGGCTCGGCCGCCGGCACCGACTCGCCCGCAGGCACCGACTCGGCCGCAGGCACCGACTCGGCCGCCGACGCGGACGACCGCAGCGGGGACGACACGGAGTTCGGCGCAGGTGCCGGTACAGGCCGCGCCGCGACGGTCGAACGGATCACCGCGTCGACGTTCCACGAGTTCGTCGACGAGCCGGAAGCCGCCGAGCGCGCGCGCCTCCGACCGGTTCCGCAGCGCCCCTACCGGCGCACGCGCGTCGGCAACCGGTTCCACGAATGGGTCGAGCGCCGCAGCTCCACGGCCGTGGGCACGCGGCTCACGCTGCCCGGCTTCGGCGACGGCGCGTTCGTCGTCGAGCCCGGGGAATCCGGGGTCATCGATGCCACGGGCTTCGCAGAGTCTGGCGAGTTCTCCGACTCGTTCGGCGCGCCGGAGCTGCCCGACGCTGAGGTCGCGTTCGGCGCGTCCGGTGTGATCGGCGAGCCCGTCGAGTCCGCGGTCGTGCCCGTCGACGGGCACGACGATGAGGAGCGCGCGCTGCAGCAGCTCATCGCGAACTTCGAGCGTTCGGAGTGGGCCGAGTTGCAGCCCATCGCGGTCGAGCAGGAGATCTCCCTGCCGTTCGCGGGCAACCGGCTGGTCTGCAAGCTCGACGCCGTGTTCCGTCACGGGGACCGGGTCGAGATCGTCGACTGGAAGACGGGTCGGGCGCCGAGGGACGACGCGGAGCGGGAGACCCGGTTCTACCAGTTGGCGCTGTATCGGCACGCGTGGGCGAGCTGGACGGGCACGCCGCTCGACCGGATCGATGCCACTCTCTACTACGTCGCGGACGACGTGATCCTCCGCGACGAGCAGCCGCTCGGTCTCGACGAACTGGAGCGGCGCTGGTTCACGGCTCGCCGCAGCCTCGAGGCGCGCCTGGACTGAGGCCTGCGGCGCGAGATCGCCGGATTCTTGCGACGGGGAAGGACCCGGCACCCGGCGGAGGTTCGCCCGGAAGGGTCGCGTCGGGTCCGGTTCGGTCGAGTCGGGCCCCGCCCGGTCGGGCCCTGCCGAGTCGGGCGTCGGTCAGCGTTTGCGGGGTTCGTCGCCGAGGGGCTCGATGACGTCGGTGACCTGCTCGGAGGCGTCCTCGTCGAATGCTGCGGCCTCGCGGTCGGCGGCTTCCGACGGGTCGGCCGCTTCCGATGGGTCGGCGTGGTCGTGCTCGGACGGGTCCTGCGCGTCGGTGCGCGACTCGTCGGGGGCTTCGGTCGATGCTCCGGGTTCGGAATCGTTGGCGGTGCCTGGTTCGGTCGGGTGCTCGTCGAGCGGTTCGATGAAGTCAGTGTCGGCGTGGAACATGCGGTCTTCGTCGAGCGCCTCGAACGCGGCGGTTTCGGAGAGCCCGTCGGGTGCTTCGGGGGTCTCTTCGAGGAGCTGTGCGACTTCGGCGGTGCCGAGTCCGGTGCGGATGGGTACGGGGGAGGTCAGTTTGGTGAGTCGGTCGACCATTCGGTCGAGCATGGCGACGGCATCGCTGACGATCTCCTGGTCGTGCGCTTCGACTCCGTGCATGAGCCATTCGGCGACTTCGAGTTCTCGGTAGAGCTTGGCGCGTGCGCGGATCCAGCCGACGTGGCCGGTGTCGCTGATCGCGGCGTATCTGGCGAGGACGGATTCGAAGACTTCGTCGCCGGCGGCGAGGAGCCAGGCGAGGTCCGCGGCGGGGTCGCCGACGGCGAATTCGGACCAGTCGAGTACGCCGGTGATCCGGTCGTCGGCGACGAGGATCGCTTCCGCGGTGAAGGCGCCGTGCACCGGCGCGGGAGCGAAGTCCCAGAGCGCGGTGGATTCGAGCGCTTCCATCCAGCGGTGGTGCACGGTCTCGGGCAGGAGGCGGGTGCGCTGGGCGCGGTCCACGAGCCGGGCGACCTGGGCGCGGACTTCGACGGCGTCCCGGACGGGGAGGCCGCCCTGCTGCACCAGTGCGGTCGGGAGCGCGTGGATCGCTGCGATGGTTTCGGTGATGGACTGCAGGAGGAGCGCGTCCGATTCGAGGTCCTCGACGTCGATGCGGGCTCCGTCGAGCAGCGTGGTGACGACCGCGCGGGAGTCTCCGGCGCGGGTCAGGCCGAGCGTCTCGGGCACGGCGAAGGGCAGCGCGGCCCGCGCGCCTTCGGCGAGTGCGGCGAGGCTGAGCAGCTCGGCGGACTGGGCGACTTCCGCTGCGGGGGTGCGCGGCACGCGGACGAGCAGGTCGCGGCCGTCGCCGACGATTCTGGCCGACACGAACTCCCCGCTGCGATCCTCGTTCATGTCCAGTGCCGAGACGGTGAGTCCGGGCACCGCGGAGGTCGCGAGCGCGGCTAGGGTGAATGGGGAGCTGGCCATGCACTCAGCGTAGGCAGGCGGCGCATTTCGTGCCGTACGCCACGCGCATCTGCGGGGAGCTCACGGGGAAGAAAGGACGATCGGATGACCGCGACTCCGTTGCCGCCGCTCTCGAGCGGGACGCTCGACCGGGATGCTGCGACCCGCACCGATTCCGGGTTGCTCGCCGCGGCCTGGTCCGATCCCGCGGCGCGCCTGCTCGCGCTGCGCGGTTCCCGAGTGCCCGTACTCGATGCTGCGGCGGACGGCGGCGCCCGGCTCGCGCTTTCGCCCGTCCGGGGCGCGTTCGGAGACGAGCACGCGTATCTGGGCCGCCTCGATGGTGCACCGGTGTTCGTCGAGTTCGGCGCCGCCGATGACGGCGACGCGCAGAGGGTCGGCGCCTCCGTCTCGTGGGTGAACCCGCTCGAACTGGAGGGCCTGCGCAGCGACGGCGAGCGAGAGCTCATGACCGCCGGCCTCGCTCTCGCAGCATGGCATCGATCGGCGGGCTTCTCGCCCGCGGACGGCCGGCCGACGCACCCGAGCTGGGGCGGATGGTCTCGAACCGATCCCGACGGGGCGCTGCTGTTCCCGCGCACCGACCCCGCCGTGATCGTGCTCGTCGAGCACGAGGGACGCGCCCTGCTCGGCTCGAACGCACTGTGGGAGACGGGCAGGTTCTCCCTGCTCGCCGGCTTCGTCGATGCCGGCGAGTCCGCTGAGCAGGCCGTGGTGCGCGAAATCCGTGAGGAGGCCGGCGTTCCGGTCGATCGGATCCGATACATCGCCTCGCAACCGTGGCCGTTCCCGCGCTCGCTGATGCTCGGTTTCCACGCGAGCCTGCAGTCCGGCTTCGATCCGGAAGCTCTGGCTCCCGATCCCGAAGAGATCTCCGAGCTGCGCTGGTTCACGCGCGATGAACTGCGGACCCCTCCTCCCGGCGTCCGCCTTCCCGGCCCGCTCTCGATCGCCCGGTGGCTGATCGACCGCTGGGTGGACGAGGCATGATCCGAGAGGATCCGCTGGCCGGGCTCGATCCCGAGCAGCGCGAGGTCGCGGAGTGCCTCAGGGGCCCCGTCGCCGTGCGCGCGGGAGCCGGCACCGGGAAGACCCGGACCATCACCCACCGGATCGCTCACGGAGTCCAGTCCGGTGCCTATGCGCCGGACCGGGTACTCGCCGTGACCTTCACGCGGAAGGCCGCGGGGGAGCTGCAGTCCCGGCTCAGAGCGCTCGGCGCCGAGGGCGTTCGAGCGCAGACGTTCCACGGGGCCGCGCTCGCCCAGCTGGGGCACTTCTGGCCGCAGCTCGTCGGAGGGACGGCGCCCCAGGTGCTGCCGGGCAAGGTCGCCGCGGTCTCGCAGGCGGTCGAGGCGATGGGTCTCCGTCTGCCGTCCGAGGCGCTGCGCGACATCGCGTCCGAGATCGAGTGGCGCAAGGTCTCGATGCTGAGCCTCGAACGATACGCCGCCAGGATCGACGAGCGCCCCGTGCCGCAGGGGATCAGCGCGGAGCAGTTGATCCAGGTGCACGAGTCCTACACGGAACTGCTGGAGGCCCGGCGCCAGATCGACTTCGAGGATGTGCTGCTGCTGCTCACCGGCATGCTCGAGACCGAGCCGCGCGCCGCGGTGCACGTGCGCGAACGGTACCGCTTCTTCACCGTCGACGAGTACCAGGACGTTTCGCCGCTGCAGCACGCGCTGCTCAGGGTCTGGCTCGGAGATCGGAACGACGTCTGCGTGGTCGGCGACGCGAGCCAGACCATCTACGGCTTCGCCGGGGCATCGAGCACGCCGCTGCTGCGCTTCGGCGCCGAGTATCCGGGGGCCCGGGAGTTCCGTCTCGAACGCAACTACCGTTCGACCCCACCGATCGTGCAGACGGCGAACCGCCTGATGCGGGATCGACCCGGGGCGCTCACGCTGCGCGCGATGCGACCGGAGTCCGAGGGCGACGAACTGCCCCGCGTCGAGTGGTTCGCGTCCGAGCATGACGAGGCGGCTGCCGTCGCGGCTTCGATCAGAGCGAGCATCGAGGCGGGCACCCCGGCGTCCGAGATCGCGGTGCTCTCTCGCACGAACGCGCAGTCGGCCCGCGTGGAGACGGAGCTGGCGCACCAGGGCGTGGGCAGTCGCGTGCACGGCGGCCAGCGCTTCTTCGACCGCGCGGACGTGCGTCAGGCGGTACTGCTCATGCGCGGTCAGGCGAAGGTCGCCGATCCGCGCCCGCTGTTCCAGGTGGTCAGCGACGTGCTGCGCTCGTGCGGATGGACCTCGCAGGAACCGGAGGGCGCGGCCCAGCGCGAACGCTGGGAGGCGCTCGGCGCGATTCTCTCCCTCGTCGACGAGATGCCGGCGGGAACCACCATGGACGCGTTCAGCGAAGAGCTGCTGGCCCGGCAGAAGGCTCATCATGAGCCCACCCTCGAAGCGGTGACCCTCAGCGCGATCCACGCCGCGAAGGGTCTCGAGTGGTCCCTGGTCCATGTGGTCGGTCTGAGCGAGGGGCTGCTGCCGATCGCCCACGCCGTAGACGAGGAGGACATCGATGAGGAGCGGCGTCTCTGCTACGTCGCCTTCACCCGAGCGCGGGACGAGCTCCGCCTGTCGGGTTCCGCCGCGGGAGCCAGAGCAGCGCGGATGCCGTCCCGGTTCCTTGCCGAAGCCGGCATCACGCTGACCGAGCACTGAGGTCCGTTCCGGTCGCGGCGAATCCGCGGCGCTGAGCGTTCCTTCGGGGCGCGTCGACGACGGTCTCGCTCAGCTCGCGGGATTCGAAGGAATGGCAGTCGCACGACGGGTGCGGGCGAGCCGGCCTCGGAGACGGGATCTCGAGAACCGCGCCGCGTCGGCAGGACAGGCGGAGTCCCTGAGCGCCTCCCGAGACCGGGGAGACCTCCCGTCGCGCGTCCGCGATGGCTCGGATCACCAGAGCGGCGGCGAGCTCGCTCGTCTCGGCCGTCTCGCTCGCCGGAACGGTCTCCCGAAGCTGGATCGCGAGGTCGACCTGATCCGGATCCCGATCCCGATCGTGCAGCGCGAGGCAGGTGATGCAGGGGGAGCCGTTCCCAGCGATCACTGGGCTGATCTCGACGCTCCGGTCCGAGAAGCGCACCGCCAGGTGCGGGGTGCCCGCGGCGAGTGCGTGCTGCGAACCGGTGACCGGCCACCCGAAGCGCGAGAGGAAGACGACGAGGTCGGCCGGGGCCGCCGGCCCGCGTGCCGAGCGCTGCGGAAGCACGCGGCATCCGGACCGTTCCAGCATCGACCGGAGCGCTGCCGCAGGAAGGCCGTCGCCGATGAGCCTGACGCGCCTGGCGTTGAGCGGCATCTCTGACGGAGGCGGCACGGTGGAACCCGGACGCATTCGAGGCGCGGCAGGTACCAGGGCCTCTTCGAGTTCGGAGAGCAGCGCGGGGATCTGCTGCGTCGGAACCCCGCACCGCCGCGCCACCTGAGCGAGCCGGGAGCGGGGGACGGGTGCGCGGAGCGCGGCGATGAACCGCTCCACCCCGGCACCGAGGCCGTCGATGCGCGCGACCGGAGTGTCGAAACCCAGGCGGAGTGCTCCGCGGCGGTCGAAGCCGAGCGGTAGATCGGGGTCGAGCCGCACGTCGTCTGCGGGCTCGGTGTCGGGCGGGGACGGGAGGTCATACGCGGTGGAATGCATGCGGACCAGTGTGCGATCCGGGAACGCGTACCGCTCCGCTATCCACAGGAGCGTGAGCGCGGACGGTCGATCGCTGCTGAGTCCGACCGGTGTGCGGGGCGAAGTCCGACGGCTTCGGTCCCGCCGCACCGGCCACGGGGTTCAGACGACGGGGGGCCGGGGCTCCTCATCGGGGTTCGCATCACCGTCGGAATCGTTCGCGGGCGATGCGGGGCCGTCGAGCCCCTCGAGTCCGCCCGCCAGCAGCTTCTGCAGTTCGCGATCGAACTCGTCGGCCTCCGGTTCCGGATCCCCGGCCAGACCGATGCGCTCGAGCAGGCGGGCCGGATGGTCGAGTTCCTCCGCGGTCGGCAGCAGGTCGGGGTGCGCCCAGAGTCCGTCGCGCGCGGAGATCCCGCCGCGTTCGGCGACGAGACGCCATACGGCCGCGGCCTCGCGCATACGTCGGGGACGCAGTTCGAGTCCGACCAGCGTTCCGAACGCGTGCTCCGCCGGGCCTCCGGTCGCCCTGCGGCGTCGGACCATCTCGGCGATGGCGTCGGCGCCGGGCAGGCGGGACACGGCATCGGCGGTGACCGCGTCCACCCATCCTTCGATGAGGGCGAGCGTGTTCTCGAGGCGCGCGTGCGCGGCCTCCTGCTCGGCGGTCTTCGGCGGGATGAGCGCGCCGCCGGCGAGCATCTCCTGGACCTGCTCGGGACGCTCGATGTCGAGCTCCGAGGCCAGCTCCTCGATGCGGTCGGTATCGATCCGGATCCCTCGCGCGTAGTCCGTGATGGCGCTCAGCAGGTGCTGCCGCAGCCAGCGCGCGTGGCGGAACAGCCGCGCGTGCGCGAGTTCGCGCACCGCGAGATAGAGCGTGACCGCCTCCGCATCCTGGTCGAGTCCTTCGGCGAACGCCGCGACCCCGCTGGGAAGGAGGGCACCGCCCTCTCGTCCGGGGCCGGTGAGGAGCGGGATGCCGATGTCGCCGCCCGCGCTGATCTCGCGCGAGAGCTTGCCCACGACGGTTCCGAGTTGCGTGGCGAACAGCGCGCCTCCGACGCTGCGCAGCATGGGTCCTGCGCCGGCGAGCGACTCGCCGAGCTCCTCGGGGAGCTGGGAGGTGAGCGCCTCCATGAGCGCCCGGGTGATGGATTCCGCGACCGGCTCAGCGAATCCCACCCAGGTGTCGATGGTGGCCTGGACCCACTCGATACGGGTGATCGCCCGCGGAGCGTCCGGAGCCGCACCCACCTCGGTCACCTCGTCGAGCCAGAGTCCGGCGACGGGGAATGCGCGCTCCACCTGCGCGCGATCGCCCCCTTCGCCGCCCTCCGCGGCGACATCGATCGCGGTGCGGCGCGTGACGGACCAGTCGATCCCGTCGGAGGGCTGTCGCATCGCGTTCTGCAGCGTGTTCATGAGCCCCTGCAGGGCCTGCTGGTCGATGGGAAGCCCCGCCGCCGAAGCGAAGGCGGAAGGATCGATCCCGCCCGCGGGACCGTTCCCCGAGAGGAACTCGCGCAGCATGCGCTGCAGATCGTTCTGATCGTCAGGGGTGTTCTGCTCGTCTTCGGGCCCGCGGCCCTCGCCATCGTGCGAATCGGTGCTCATGTGCCGACCTCCTGGTGTTACCACAACGGTAGGGCAAGGCCCCCGGGATCGTCCGGGGAATCCGCGGTTTTCCCCGGGATTCCTTTGCGCCCACCGCGAACGTCCCCGGGCGGGCGGACCGTCATCCGTCGACGCTCAGTCCGCGCATGGGCTCGACGGGCTACTCTGGCGCAGTGCCCGCAGAAACCCCGTCCCACGCCGCAGAGCGAGCAGGCGCTCGCACCGGATCGCTCGCGTTCCATGACACCGATCTGCGCGGCCCCGAAGGCGGACGCCGTGGGCGCGCGCTCTTCTACGCTGTCGCGGTTGCGGTGATCCTCGTCCTCCTCGCCTCGGTGATCCCGTCGCCCTATGCGATCGAGCGTCCGGGGCCCGTCGTCGACACGCTCGGTACTGTCGAAGGCGGCGGAAAGGGCACGCCGCTGATCACGATCTCAGGGGAGAAGACCTACCCGACCTCCGGGACGCTCAACCTGTTGACGGTGACTCTGGTCGGCACGCCGCAGAAGCCGAACTCCTGGCTCTCCCTGGTGCCGGCGCTGCTCGATCCGAATCAGGAGCTGGTGCCACTGGAGCAGATCTACCCGAAGGGCACCACCGCGGAACAGCGGGACGAGGCCAACGCCGCCCTCATGACCTCGTCGCAGGATCTCGCCACGGTGGCGGCGCTGAACGCCCTCGGCCGGAAGGTACCCGCCGAGCTCGTGGTCGGTCGAGTCGTCGACGGCGGACCGTCCGTGGGGATCCTCAAGGACGGGGACGTGATCCGCTCGATCGACGGGCGACCGGTGACGAGCCTCACCGAGCTCCGGGACGGACTGCAGCGGGCCGACGGCGCGGTCGAGCTCGCGATCGATCGGGGCGGGAAATCGCAGACGGTGCGCGTGACGCCGCGGGCGACGGACTCGGGATCCTCGCCGCAGCTCGGGATCCTGGCGGGATCCCGATTCGACATACCGGTGAAGGTCCGGGTCGAGGTCGAAGGGATCGGCGGGCCGAGCGCCGGAACGATCTTCGCTCTCGCCGTCTACGACAAGCTGACGCCCGGAGACCTGACCGGAGGGCTGCGGGTGAGCGGCACGGGGACCATCGACGAGTCGGGCGCGGTCGGCGCGATCGGAGGGCTGCCGCAGAAGCTCGCGGGCGCGGAGCGCGCGGGGACCGACCTCTTCTTCTTCCCGATGGCGAACTGCGCCGATCTGCCGAGCTCGCTCCCGAAGGGCCTGCGGATGGTTCCGGTCTCGACCTTCGCGGAGGCGCTCGAGGCCGTGCAGGACGCCGCCGCGGGCAAGCCGACCCCGACCGTATCGGAGCGCTGCGCGGGTTCCGGAGGCTGAGTGTCAGGGGCGACCGGTAGGCTGTCCGGAATTCAAGCATCTGCCCGATTTCGACCGGAAGATCACACGTGACCGATCAGACAGCCCCGAACACGACCGGGCGCCGCCGCATTTCTCCGATCGCGATCACCATCGCGCTCGTCGTCATCCTCATCCTGGCGTTCCTCGCGGTCGCCTCCGTCGCCACCGAGGTGCTCTGGTACCAGCAGCTCGGTTTCCTCTCGGTGTTCACCACTCAGTGGATCGCCACAGCCGCGATGTTCCTCGTCGGGTTCCTCGGGATGGCCGTCCCAGTGTTCTTCGCGATCGACATCGCCTACCGGAAGCGCCCGGTCTACGCGCGCCTCACCGCGCAGCTCGACCGCTATCAGGAACTCGTCGAGCCCCTGCGCCGGGTGATCAAGTGGGTGCTCCCGGCAGTCATCGGCCTCTTCGCCGGTGCCACCGCCGCAGCGTCGTGGGAGCGCGTCCTGCTCTGGCTGAACTCATCGCCGGTGGGCACCAAGGATCCCGAATTCGGGATCGACATCTCCTTCTTCATGTTCGATCTGCCGGTCTGGCAGGGAGTCGTCGGCTTCGCTTCGGCGGTCGTGCTGATCTGCCTCATCGCGGGTGCGGTCACGAGCTACCTCTACGGCGGCATCGCATTCTCCGGACGCGACACCCGTATCTCGAAGGCCACCCGCGTGCAGTCCGCGATCCTGGCGGGTCTGTACCTCCTGCTCCAGGGTCTCAGCCTCTGGCTCGACCAGTACCGCACGCTGACCGACGACAGCGGCCGGTTCACGGGCGCGACCTACTCAGGTGTGTTCGCGGTCATCCCGGGCAAGCAGATCCTCGCCGGCATCGCGATCATCATCGCGATCCTCTTCCTCATCACCGCGTTCACCGGTCGCTGGCGTCTGCCCGTGATCGGCACCGCGCTGTTCGTCGTCACCGCACTGGTGATCGGCGTCGGCTACCCCTGGGGCGTGCAGACGCTGCAGGTCAAGCCCGACGAGAAGCGCCTGGAGGCCGAGTACCTCGGCCGGAACATCGAAGCGACCCGTGCCGCCTACGGCATCGACAAGGTGCAGACCGAGTACTACGACGCGAAGACCACGGCCGAGGCCGGCGCGCTCCGCAACGACGCCGTCGCGACCTCGAACATCCGCATCATCGATCCGGCCATCGTGTCGCCGACCTTCGCGCAGCTCGAGCAGAGCAAGCAGTACTACAAGTTCCCGAACCCGCTGAGTGTCGACCGGTACACGATCGACGGCAAGGTCGAGGACACGGTCTCGGCCGTGCGCGACATCGACGTGTCGGACCAGCAGGGCTGGTACAACCAGCGCCTCGTATACACCCACGGCTACGGCCTCGTCGCGGCCTACGGCAACCAGCGCTCTCCGAGCGGTGAGCCGGTGTTCCTCGAGAGCGGCATCCCCACCAGCGGCAAGCTCGGCACCTTCGAGCCCCGTGTGTACTTCGGGCAGAACTCGCCGACCTACTCGATCGTCGGTGGCAAGCACGACAAGCCGATCGAGGTCGACTACCCGGCTGACGCCGAGAGCAACGCCGAGTCGGCCGAGAGCGGCAAGACCGGTGACACGAAGGCGGCCGACGCGAAGGAGCAGAAGGGCGGCCAGAACCTGACGACCTTCTCGGGCGACGGCGGTCCGAAGCTCGACGGGCTCTTCACGCGGCTCATCTACGCGCTGAAGTTCCAGGACATGGAGATCCTGCTCTCCGGCTCCGTGGTCGATGGGTCGCAGATCATGTACGACCGCAACCCCGTGACCCGAGTCCAGAAGGTCGCGCCCTATCTGACCCTGGACACCGCGCCCTATGCGTCCGTAGTGGACGGACGCGTCGTCTGGATCGTCGACGGGTACACGACCTCGGCCGACTACCCGTACTCGCAGATGTCCGACATGACCAACCTCAAGTCCGACGTCCACTCGCAGAACGCGAATGAGGTAGGAAAGCGGATCAACTACATCCGCAACTCGGTCAAGGCGACGGTCGACGCCTACGACGGCTCGGTCAAGCTCTACGCCTGGGACGACAAGGATCCCGTGCTGCAGGCATGGGGCAAGGTCTACCCGGGTACCCTCACCAGTGTGTCGAAGATGAGCGGCGACCTGCTCAGCCACGTGCGCTACCCGAGCGACATGTTCAAGGTGCAGCGCGAGATGCTCGCGACGTATCACGTGACCGACCCCGGCGCGTTCTACTCGGCGGAGGATGCCTGGCGTACCCCCGACGACCCGGTGGCAAAGACAGCTCAGCAGCAGCGCACCGCGACGACCGCGACCTCGGGCGCGGCCGCGGCGGTGCCCGAGACCGATTCGGTGACGAGGCAGCCTCCGTACTACCTCACGCTGTCCGCGGGCGCGAAGGCGGCACCGACATACTCGATCTACTCGACGTACATTCCGAAGTCGCGCAAGGAGAACTCGCGAGAGATCCTCACCGGATACCTCGCGGCCGACGCCAACGCGGGATCGACCTCGGGCAAGATCGCCGAGGGGTACGGAACGCTCAAGCTGCTCACGCTGCCCAAGGGCGACACCATCCCCGGGCCCGGCCAGGTGCAGAACAGCTTCACCACCAACTCCGGGGTGTCGAGTCAGCTCAACCTGCTGCGGCAGGGCGAGAGCCAGGTCCTGAGCGGCAACCTGCTGACGTTGCCGATGGGCGGGGGACTCCTCTACGTGCAGCCGGTCTATGTGAAGGCCTCGTCGGGAACGAGCTTCCCGACGCTGCAGAAGGTCCTGGTCTCCTTCGGTGACCGTATCGCCTTCGAGGACACGCTCGATGCCGCGCTCGACAGCCTCTTCGGCGGCAACTCGGGCGCGAGCGCAGGCGACGGCGATACCCCCGTCGACAACGGGGGCGGGAGCTCGTCCGGCGGTTCCTCGGGTGGAACCGATTCGGGCGGGTCCGGTTCGACCGGCGGGAGCGACTCCGCTCTGCAGTCCGCGCTGGCACAGATGAAGCAGGCGATCGCGGACCGCGATGCAGCGATGAAGGCCGGTGACTGGACGGCCTACGGCAAGGCCGACGCGCAGCTCAAGGCGGCGCTCGAGGCTGCGTTGAAGGCAGAACCCAAGAAGTAGTTCTGCTGCGCTGAGACGCGAAGAGCGGTCGACCCCGGTTCTCCGGGGCCGACCGCTCTTCGCGTGTGCGGCAGCGCCGCAGGACGCCTTAGTCCCGCACACCGTGCGCAAACGCACAGCCCGATCGCTGCTGAGGTGGCGAGCCGCGGGTGCGCTCTTCAGCGACCCGCTCGTGCCGCGTTCAGCGAACCGTGTGCGCGGCTGCGTGAGTAGGAGGGCTCGTCCGGGGGAGAACGCAGATTGCGCGACGTGATCCGGCGTGCGAGAAGAAGCTCAGGAAAAGGCGGAAGGCCCTGATCTGGTGTAAACACCTGATCAGGGCCTTCCTCATGGTTGCGGGGGCAGGATTTGAACCTACGACCTCCGGGTTATGAGCCCGGCGAGCTACCGAACTGCTCCACCCCGCGGCACAAGAATTAACTTTAACCCCGGGCTGCGCGAAGGGCAAGTCGGGGCTCGGAAAGCCGCATCCCGGGCGTGTCGGAGCTGGTGTGGATAGCGCCCTCGCGGAGCGGATCGTTGCGCATCCTGGTCGCCCGGCGGATCCTCCGCCGCGAAAGGAGACCCATGCAATTGCCTCCCCGAATACGCGCGGTGCCGCCACCGAGCATCTGTGCTCCCGTTCTCGGCCGGATTCTTCCGGGAAAGGCCGCCACCGTGCTGGCGGTGGGGACGCTCGTGCTCGCGCTGCTCCTGACGCTCCTGACGATCGACCGAGCTCCCGCGGCGAGGGCAGCGGAAACCGCCGATGTCGTGTCCATCGCGGGTTGGGAGCTCGGAAACTTCCGGTCGTCGAACGGCGAGATCGTGTACTGCTTGGAGCCCGGGGGCAGGATGCCGGCCGGGGCTCAACGAGAACCGGCGATCGTCACCGAGCTCCCCGGCTTCTGGACGACCTCGTTCGATCCGACCGGGTGGTCCGGCGCGGTGTCGAGCGCTGCCGCCGGAGGAGAGGTCATCCGCCGGATGAACTACCTGCTGTCGGTGCACGGAGGGACCCGGGAGCCTCGTGCCGCTGCCGCTGTGCAGCTCGCGGTGTGGTTGGTCCGGCCGGACCCGGGAACCGACGCCTGGATGCAGCACCACATCTCCTGGGCCGAAGCGCACGGTGCGGCGGATATCGTCCAACGAGCTCGTGCGCTGGCGAGCGAGGCCGTCGCCAATGCGGTTCCGGTGCGAGTCGAGGCACCCGGCGCCCTGACTCTTCGCGCGGACGACGGATTCCGCAGCGGCGGGCTCGCGTATCCGAGCGGGACCACCTCGGTCACCATTGCCGGCGCCCGATTCAGCGACGGCTCGACGACGAAGGCGATTGCCGGTGGTGCTGCCGGTACGGTCGCCTGGCGAGTGGACCTGCATGCCGAAGGGTGGGAACGCAAACGGGTCGTCACCGCAGAAGGCACGTGGACGCGATCGAGCAGGCAGTGGCCGGATTCGCTGCGCCTGCACCCGCCGACGGTCGATGCGCAGCAGCGGCTCGGCGCCGGGATCGGGCCCGGTGAGGCCCGAGCCGACGGGCGCTTCGAGCCGGCGTCGCTGGAGCACGATGAACGCTTCGAACCGGTGCTGACGACACGTGTGCAGCAGATCGACCTGACCCGGGACCGGGATCGTTTCGCGGACACCGTGACGCTCGGGGTCGCCGAAGGGAGCAATCCCTGGCCCTGGCGCATGCGGAAGGGGGAGATCGAGCACGCTCCGGTTCGTGCGGAAGGCACGGTCTACGGGCCCTTCGCGCAGGCCCCCGCCGAAACGGAACGGGTTCCCGATGGCGCGCCCGTCGCGGCGCGAGCGGAACTGCTCGCCTCGCGAGGCCCGGGGGAGTACGAGGCCTCTGCGGACTCCGCGCCCGACGAGTCCGGCTACTACGTCTGGGTCTGGCGAATTCGAGGGGAGCGGCAGCCGGAGAGCGTCAGGACGGTGGGGCTGATCGATCCCGACTATCGGTTCCAGGATCGGTTCGGAATGCCCGAAGAACAGCATCGCGTGGCCACGGCCCTGCGCTGGGGGACCCGGATCTCGGCGGACGGGCTGAGCTGGGACCGGCGAACGTTCCGCGATCGCGTAACCGTCGAGCTGCAGCACGGTGTCTGGTTGCGGGACGATGCCGGACAGCGGATTCCGGCGAGGATCCGCCTGACCGCATACGGGAGCGAGCAGCGCCCCGAGCGGCGGTCGGAGGCGCCGACGGCCGCCCCGGAACTCGCCACTGCCCTCGTCGAGGTCGGTGGGCCGGGCACGGTCGAGAGCGAACCCATGGAACTCCCGCACGGGACCCGCGGCTGGGTGACCGTGCAGGCGTGCCTGCGGCAGGAGGATCAGGACCCTCGCGCGGTCGGCGCGTTCGAAGACTGGTGCGACGACTACGGGGTCCCCGACGAGACCGCGGAGATCGCACTCCCGAGCATCCGCACCGAGGCGCAGGCGCGAGCGCTCGTCGGCGACGGAATCCGGGATCGGGCGATCGTCGAGGGGACCGTACCGGCGGGGACCGAGATCGACTTCACGTTCTACCTGGAACCGAGGGCAGGCGAACCGAAGTTCGATGAGAGCTGGCGGACGAAGCGCGATGCGAACGGGGCGCTCCTGCGCTGGACCGCCTCCGAACTCGAAACGCTGAGCGCCGAGGCGCGCTGCCTCGCCCAGCCGGTCGGCCGTACTGCCGCGATCTCGATCTCCGAAGCCGGACGGTTCGACTCTCCGGAGCTCAGCGCCCGCAGCGCTGGCACGGGGTACTGGGTCGAGACGGCCACTGCTCCCGGCGATGAACCGGGCGCCCCGCGCGTCGAACTGCACCGCGGCGAATGCGGATTGGAAGCCGAACGGACGATCATCGGGGCGGAAGCCGAGGAGCTGCCGGCGGTCGTCCAAGCGGATGCGCTGCCGCGTACGGGCGCCGCTCCCGGTTGGACCGCGGTCGGTGCCGGATCCGCGCTCGTCCTGGGAGCGGCGATCCTGGTCCTGCGATCCGTGCGCCGGCGCGGCGGTGTTCGGCGGAGGAGCGAAGCGCGTCCGACAGCGCCCTGAGCGACTCCGGAGTCGAGCCCCGCGGGCCGGAATCGGGTCGGAACCGGTCCGGACCCCGAGGCTCGGTGAGCGAGGCCAGCGCGGGCGGGTGCCGGTGCGAGCGAAAGCTCCGCCCGGCGCCCGCCGGGGCCGGATTTCCCGTTCCGGATTCCGGCCCCGGAATCTGGCCCGAGCCCGGTGCCGAGTCGTTCGGGGCGGTTATGGAGCATGCACAAGTCAATTTCATAGGATTGGTGGGCAGTCTGGGTGCATCGAGAAGGGAACCCCCAAATGAGTACGACTCCTGAACACGAGCCCGCACAGACTCCGTCCGGGCAGGCACCGCAGGGCGGCGTGCCGCAGGTGCCCGCACCGGGCGCACCGAACGAGGCGACGGCAGCGCAGCCGACCGTACCCGAGCAGCAGGCGCAGCCCGTCGAGCAGGTGCCCGCGGCCGAGCCGCAGCAGGCGCTTCCGCAGGCCACCCAGCCGACCGTGCAGCTCTCCGAGACCCTGCCCCAGCAGCCCGTCGCCCAGCACTACGGAGTCCCCGCGGCCCAGACGTATCCGCAGGGTGCGCCGGCCGCCGCTCCGTACCCGGGCGCAGCCGGCGCGTACGCCGCGCAGCCCGAGGGGCAGCACGAGTTCGCTCAGCAGCCCGGTGCAGCGTTCGGCCAGGCGCCCGAGTACGCATCCGGGCAGCACGCCGCACCTCAGGCCGTCGCAGCTCCCCAGCAAGGTCGCGGACGCAGCGGTGCACTGCTCGCCGGGCTCGCGATCGGAGCGCTCGTGGGCGGTCTCGTCGGCGGCGGAGCCGCAGCGGTCGTGGCAGCGAATTCGAACGACTCGGCCAGCACGAGCAGCCACGGTGGAACCCTCACCCTCAAGAACGGGAGCACCGCGACCAACGTCTCCGGCGTCGCCGCGGTGGCGACCCCGAGCGTCGTGACGCTGGAAGTCTCCGGCAGTTCCTCGCAGGGATCCGGTTCCGGTGTCGTCTACCGCGCCGACGGCTACATCATCACGAACGCGCACGTCGTCACGCTCGACGGCGCGGCCGGCAAGAACCCCACGATCCGCGTCATGACCAGCGATGGTCGGATCCTCGCGGGCAAGACCGTCGGCGTCGATCCCTACGCGGACCTCGCGGTCGTGAAGGTCGAAGCCACCGACCTGACCCCGATCAAGGTGGCCGACTCCGACAAGCTCAACGTCGGCGACATGACGGTCGCGATCGGCGCCCCGCTGAACCTCGCGAGCACCGTGACCAGCGGCGTGATCAGCGCGCTCAACCGAGGCATCTCCGTCGGCAGCCCGCTCATCCCCGACAACACGCAGTCCCCGGATCAGGGCGGCGGATCCGATAGCAACGGCGGATCCGGCAGCAACGGCGGATCGAACGACGGGAACGGTTTCCCCTGGGACTTCCGATTCCAGGATCCGGGCCAGGGCGGCAGCAACGGCGGGTCCGGCAGCAACGGCGGATCGAACGGCGGGCAGCAGAGCCAGCAGCAGTCCTCCGGCGGGACGGTGACCCTCCCGGTCATCCAGACCGACGCCTCGATCAACCCCGGCAACTCCGGCGGCGCGCTCCTGAACGGAGACGGACAGCTGATCGGCATCAACGTGGCCATCGCCTCGAACGGCAGCGACCAGCAGACCGCCGGCAGCGTGGGCCTCGGCTTCGCCATCCCGTCGAACCTGGTCACCCGCGTCGCCGACGCGCTCATCGACGGCAAGCAGCCGAGCCACGGCCTGCTCGGAGCGTCGGTGTCCGACCCTTCCGGCGACGCGAGCCACGCCGGCGGACTGGTCCGCTCCGTCGAAAGCGGCAGCGCGGCCGACAAGGCCGGCCTCAAGGCCGGGGACATCATCACCTCCGTCGGCGGCGTCCCCGCCTCGTCCGGAACCTCCGTGTCCGGCCTGATCCGCATGCACGAGGGCGGAAGCAAGGTCAAGCTCGAGTACATCCGAAACGGGAAGACCGAGGAGACCACCGCGACGCTCGGCACGCTCAAGTACTGAGCCCGCCACCGCGCACGCGGAACCCGACTCGAACGAAGGGGCGGTCGCACCGAGCGACCGCCCCTTCGGTGTGCACCGGGCGCACGGAAGGATCGCGGGTGCAGCGGACGGCTAGAGTGGAGCAGATGAGCAGCGGTGGATTCGGCTTCGCGAGGGGGAACCTCGAGAAGATGCTCGCGATACCCAAGTACGCGAGCTCGCTCCTGCTCTCCTGGTTCATCCCGCGCATCGCCTCCCTCTGGGTGTTCGGCAGCGGTATCGGCGTCGGCGAGGGCGCACTCGCGCTCGCCCGCGAACTCCGACGCACCGACCCGACCGCGCGGATCGTCTGGCTCGTCGCCGACGACACCGAAGCCGCGCTCGCCGAAGTCGAGGGCTTCCATCCCGTGCCCCGACGAGGACGCCGGGGATTCTGGGCCACGCTCCGTGCCGGCCGCATCGTCGTGACCCACGGGCTCGGCGACGCCAACCGGTTCGGCGTATTCGGTGGACGCATCATCCAGCTCTGGCACGGCGCCCCGCTGAAGCGACTCCACCTCGACTCGCCGGTGACGACCAGGATCGGTGGACCCGCGCCGGTCCGGATCCTGCTCCGCCGCATGTACGAGGCGGGAGCGAAACAGGTGGCGATCTACGTCGCGGGCTCGATCGAATCCGCCGAACGGCTCCGCTCGGCGTTCCGCGTCGATCCCGGCCGCGTGCAGGTGCTCGGCGATCCACGGGACGACGCGCTCGCCGAGCAGCGCAGGAACCCCGCGGCAGCGGCCGACGCACGAGCACGGGTGCTCGCCCTACTGCGGGACGCGCACGCAGAGAATAACGCCGGCGGCGCTGCCGACGCCGACCTCTCCGGCCGGCTGGTGCTCTACGCGCCGACCTGGCGGGACGGCGAACCGGATCCCGCGATCCCCGACGAGTCGGAACTCGCCGCGATCCGACAGGCGCTCGAACGTCTCGGCGCGCGCCTCGTGATCCGCTCCCACCCCCTCGGCGCCGGAGCCTACGCCGATGCGCTGGGCGGTCGGATCCACGAGCTCGGAGCGGATCGCGTGCGCGACATCACGCCGCTCCTCGGCGCCTTCGACGCGGTCATCACCGACTACTCCTCGATCGCGATCGACTTCTCGCTGCTCTCGCGCCCCATCGTCTGGTTCGCGCCGGACCTGGAGGCGTACGCCGCGACCCGCGGACTCTACGAGCCGCTCGAGGTCACCTCGAGCGGCCGCGTCGAACGGAGCTGGAGCGAGGCGCTCGAGCGGCTCGCCGAAGTGCTTCCCGAGAACGCCCCGGCGCGGCGCGGCGCGGTCGCCGCGAGCCGCGCGCTCGCAGAACGATTCCACGCGCACCCCGAGGGCGGCGCGGCTGCGCGGGTGCTCGCCGCCGCACTCCGGCTCTCGGCGAGCGACGCCGAGCGGATCCCCGACGGCGCGGTGTTCTTCGAGAGCTTCTACGGCCGTCAGGTCACCTGCAATCCGCTCGCTCTGGACCGCGAGATCGCGATCCGCTTCCCGGAGGCGCCGCGCTACTGGAGCGTCACGAGCGAACGGCAGGCGGTCCCCGCGGGAGCGACGCCGCTCCTCGTCGGATCCGCCGACTGGTTCGCCGCCCGCCGTCGCTCGCGCCTGCTCGTGGTCAACGACTGGCTGCGCTTCCGGTTCCGGCGCGGACGCCATCAGACCGTGCTCCAGACCTGGCACGGCACCATGCTGAAGCATCTCGCGCTCGGGCGCCCGAACGTCTCCCTCCGTACCCGCATCGCGATCCGGCGCGAAAGCCGCAGGTGGAGCATGATGCTGTCTCAGAACCCGCACTCGACCGAGCAGTTCCGCGAGAGCTACGCCTTCCGCGGCGAGATCCTCGAATCGGGCTATCCGCGCGACGACCGACTCGCCGCCTCCGTCGCGGGTGTCGCGAGGATCCCGATGGCGGTGGATCGGGCCCGCCGCGAGCTCGGTATCGACGCGGGCGTGCGCGTGCTGGTCTACGCGCCGACCTGGCGCGACTCGGGCTCCGCGCTCGTCGACGAGCTGGACGTGCGCGCGCTGGCCGACGACCTCGGCGCGGGATGGATCGTGGCCGCCCGGGGGCACACCCGGACGCACGGCTTCGGTCGATACGGGGTCGAGCATCCCCGCGTGCTCGACGTCTCTCGGCACCCCGATGTCAACGATGTGCTGCTGGCCGCCGACCTGCTGGTCACCGACTACTCGTCGCTCATGTTCGACGCGGCCGTCGCACGGGTTCCGATGGCGTTCTTCGTGCCGGACCTCGCGTCCTACCGCGACCGGGAGCGCGGTTTCACCTTCGACTTCGAGGCGCAGGCCCCGGGGCCGCTGCTCACGCGGAGGGACGAGGTCATCGACTGCGCCCGAGAGATCGAGGCCGAAGGCCCCGACGCCGACTGGGTGCGGGGCGTGGACGAACGCTACGAGAACTGGTGCGCGACCTTCGTGCCGCACGACGACGGAGAAGCGGCGGCGCGGGTCGTCGACGCCCTCGTCCAGCGGGGTGCGCTGGACTGATCCGGCCGGACACGTCGGCGGAACGACCCGCCGCGGCTATTCGGTGCGCGACCGGTCGACCGTTCGGCCGCCGCCGAACAGGATCCCCTTGAGGAACCCGGCACCCCAGCTGAAGTGCATCGTCACCAGGGTGCGGAACGAGAGCACGCGATCGCGGAGCCCGCGCTGCTCGGGCATGCGCGCGACGCCGAGCAGCACTCCCGCGAGGTAGCCCAGGGTGCCGAGGTGCAGCGCCGACCAGAGCGACCACCAGGGGAGCACCCCGCAGCACTGGAGCACGAGGACGGCGAGATCGACCGTCACCCCCAGCACCAGGGCCCCGGGAACGAAGAAGCGCCACGGGTTGGCCCTGCCGTACCTGCGGACGAGCACCGCGCGCCAGGCGCCGGTCGCGAAGAACTGCCGCGCGAGCGCGTCGAAGCTCGCTCGCGGCCAGTAGGTCACCTGCAGGCGCGGATCGAACCAGATGCGACCGCCGGTCCGGCGGATCCGCAGGTTCAGCTCCCAGTCCTCGCCGCGGCGGATCCCCGGATCGAAGCCTCCCGCCCGTTCGATGGCGTCGCGCCGGAACACGCCGAGGTAGGCGGACTCGGCGGGTCCGGGCGCCCCGTCGCCGTGGTAGGCGCCTCCGCCGAGACCGAAGGGGCTGTTGTAGCCGCGGGCGATCGCGCTCTGCACCACGCCGCGGCCGGCTGCACGCATGATGCCGCCGACGTTGTCGGCGTCCTGCTCGCGGAGGGACTCGATGCCCCGTGCGGCGTAGTCGGGCGTGAGCTCGGAGTGCGCGTCCACTCGGATCACGACCGGATGGCGGCTCGCCGCGATGGCGAGGTTCAGCGCGACGGGGATGTCCCGATCGGGGTTGTCGACGAGCCGCACGCGAGGATCCTCGGCCGCGAGCCGACGGGCGATCTCCGTCGTCCCGTCCGTCGACGGGCCCAGCGCCAGGACGATCTCCTTCTCGCCCGGATACTCCTGCGCCAGTACGGTGCGCACCGCGGGCTCGAGGTACTCGGCCTCGTTGAGCACGGGCATGATGAAGCTCACCGCGGGCAGGGCGGGAAGCTCGAGGCGGGGAGAAGTCACCCGTCGATCCTCGCATGCGCCGTGCGCGCTTCGCTGGTGGATCGCCCGCCGGCTCCGCTCGGAATCATGCCGGATGATCCTCGTTGTAGCGCTTCAGGACCTCGTCGATCGGGCCGTCGAGCCGGAGCGCGCCGCGGTCGAGATAGAGCCCGCGCGAGCAGAAGCGGCGCAGATCCCGTTCGCTGTGCGAGACGAGGAAGAGCGTCTTCCCCTCGGCGAGCAGCGCGTCGATGCGTCGGTAGCACTTCTCGCGGAATGCGCGGTCGCCGACGGCGAGCACCTCGTCGACGAGTAGCACGGGTTCGTCGAGCTGGGAGATGAGCGAGAACGCGACGCGCACCTGCATGCCGCTGGACAGGTGCTTGTAGGGCGTATCGAGCACGTCCGCGGCGCCGGCGAAATCGATGATGTCGTCGAAGCGGTCCGCGATCTCGCTGCGGCTGAGTCCGTGCAGGCCGGCGGTCAGGTGCAGGTTGTCGCGGACGGTGAGGTCCCCGACGAATCCTCCGGTGATCTCGATGAGGGGTGCGACTCCGCCGTTCACGGTGACGCGTCCCTCGTCGGGCAGGAGAACGCCCGCGACGAGCTTGAGCAGGGTCGATTTCCCCTGGCCGTTGCGGCCGACGACGCCGATCGCCTCGCCCGCGCGCAC
This sequence comes from Leucobacter iarius, assembly GCF_039530105.1. Classification (NCBI taxonomy): domain Bacteria; kingdom Bacillati; phylum Actinomycetota; class Actinomycetes; order Micrococcales; family Microbacteriaceae; genus Leucobacter; species Leucobacter iarius. The sequence continues at coordinate 1,934,978 of NZ_BAAAOB010000001.1, forward strand.
GGAGAAGGAGACGTCGCGCAGCGCCCAGAACTCGCTCGGGGCGCGCCGGCGGGAACCGCCGGAGAGGAGGTCCTTGAAGCTGCGCCGGGCACCGCGATTGCGACGGAAGCGGACGCCGAGATTCGACGCGACGATGATGGGGGAGTCCGTGGCGGTCACGTCAGAGCTCCTTCAGGACGCCGCCGATGGTACGGCGGAAGACGAGGATTCCGGCGATCAGGGCGACCGCGGTGAGAGCGACGGAGACCCCGACGAGCGCCCAATCGAGCTGGTCGGGGAAGAATCCGGCGCGGAACAGGGAGAAGATGCCCGAGAGCGGGTTGATCCAGGCGAGGGGGCGTACCGCCTCGGGGAGATCGCTTGCTCCGTAGATGATCGGGGACGCATAGAAGAGGAGCCTCAGGACCAGCTTGGTCGCGCGCTCGAGGTCGCGGAAGAAGACGGTCAGCGGCGCGATGAGCAGTCCGAGTCCGAGGATCAGCGCTCCGAGCAGCAGCAGACCGACCGGGAAGAGGACGATCTGCCACCCCACGTGCGCCCCCGAGAACACCGCGAACACGATCAGCACCGGCAGGCTGAGCAGGAACTCGACGCCCTTGGAGCAGACGATGCGCCCCACCCAGATCCATCGCGGGAGCGCCACCGAACGGACGAGCTTGATGTCGCGCAGGAACGCCCGGGTGGAATCCGAGATGGCCCCGTTGAACCAGACCCACGGGAGCATGGCGCACAGGAGGAAGACGATGTAGGGATCCTCGCCGAGACCCCGCTTGAGCATCTGGGTGAAGATGAACCAGTAGATGAGGCTCATGAGCAGGGGATCGAGGATCGACCACAGGTAGCCGAGCAGCGAGGTCGCGTAGCGGACCTTCAGGTCGCGCTGCGTGAGCAGGCGAAGGGATCGCCAGGCGACGGCGCGTGGTTTCGGTGGATTCGCTGCGGAGGGCACACGAACATTCTGCCGGGTGATGGCGCGAACCGGGGACTCGGCTGTGAGCCGGAGCATGACGAGGTTTGGTAGGTTAGGCAGGTGCCGTCGAACTCCCCGTCCTCCATGCCAGAAGCGCCGGTCGAGGCTGCCCGCGTCGACACCGGCTCCGCCCAGGCCGCAGCCGCAGATCCATCGGCGAATGATGCCGCTCCGCGCACCGGTCGCATCCAGGTCCCGGTCCCGTCGATCGTCCGCGCTCGCGAGCGCGGACGCCTGGCCGCGCAGAACCCGGTGGTCCTCCGAACCGAGGTGCTGACCAAGAACTACGGGCAGGTCGCCGCGGCGAGCGACGTCTCGATCCAGGTGCACGCGGGATCCTTCACCGGCATCGTCGGCCCCAACGGCGCGGGCAAGACGACCACGCTCTCGATGATCAGCGGACTGAACCGTCCGACGTCCGGTCGCATCACGGTGCACGACATCGACGTCTGGGCCGACGGTCCCGCCGCGAAGCGCCTGATCGGTACCCTGCCGGATCGACTGCGTCTGTTCGACCGCCTGACCGGGGCGCAGCTTCTCTACTACATCGGCATCCTCAACGGCGTCCGCGAGGACGCGGTCGCCACGCGCGCCGCCGAACTGGCCGAGGCCTTCGGGTTGGGGTCGGCCATGGACCGGCTCGTCTCCGACTACTCGGCGGGCATGCAGAAGAAGATCGGTCTCGCCTGCGCGATGATCCACGCTCCCGAGGTGCTGGTGCTCGACGAGCCGTTCGAGGCGATCGACCCGGTCTCCGCCTCGAACGTGACCGACATCCTCGAGAAGTTCGTGGCCGGTGGCGGCAGTGTCATCATGTCGAGCCACAGCCTCGACCTGATCCAGCGCGTCTGCGACCACGTTTCGGTCATCGTCGACGGCAGCGTGATCGCTCAGGGCACGGTCGACGCGGTCCGCGACGGCATGAGCCTCGAAGAGCGATTCGCGCACCTCACGGGCGAATCCGGCGCAGAGAAGGGACTGCAGTGGCTGCACGGCTCCTCCGACTCCGTCTGACGCTGCTCGGGTCCGCGTTCCGCGGGTCCGCGGCCCAGGGGTTCCGGGCGGTGCTGGTCGGTCTGCTCGCTGTCGCGGTCGCTGTCGCGCTCGCCTGGCTGCCGACGCTGATCCTGCCCGAGGCGGCCGCACGCGCCGACCTTGACGTATTCATCGGCTCGGCGCTGCTCGGTGCGGCGCTGCTCGTTCCGTTCTTCGCGAATCGCGGGCACCTCGAGCCGCGGCAGTTCGCCTCGGTTCCGGCGCGTCCGGGGTCCATCGCGTCCGCGCTGCTGTTCAGCACCGTGCTGACCTGGCCCGCGATCCTGCTCCTGGTCTGGCTCGTGGCGCTCGCCGTCCTGCGGCCGGAGTGGCAGCAGCCGGTCTGGGCCCTGGCGCTCGGGCTGGTGCTCGCGTACCTGTTCGCGGTCACCGCGACCCGGGTCTCCTCGGCGCTCTCGAAGCTCTGGTTCGGACACGACCGCGGCGGTGTGCTGCGGGTCGTCGGAACGGTCCTGCTGGTCGCGCTGCTCCCGCTCGCGTTCTTCGGCATCACCGCGATCTCGGGTGCGCCGGAAGGCAGCACCAGCGCAGCCGCACGGGCGCTCGGCTGGTCGCCGTTCGGCGCGGCGTTCGCGGGCGCGCAGCAGGCCGCGAACGGGGACCTCGGTGCCGCGCTCCTGCACTTCGGCGTCCTCATTGCCGCAGTGGTCCTGCTGCTCGCGATCTGGTTCCCGATCGTGCGCGCATCCCTCCAGTCGGTCGAACGACCCGCCGACCCGGCGATCGCGCGGCGCGGCCTGGGCTGGTTCGAGCGCTTCTCGGCCAAGCCCGCTTCCGTCATCGCCGCGCGCGTGCTCACCTACTGGAGCCGCGACCCCCGCTACCGGGTGGGGCTCTCCGCGATCCCCTTCGTCCCGATCCTGATGATCCTCGCGTTCTGGGTCGCGGGTGCGGATCTGCGCACGCTGGCGGCGGTTCCGCTGCCCGTGATCCTGCTGCTGCTGGCGTGGTCCCTGCACAACGACGTCGCCATGGACTCGACCGCGATCTGGAGCCATGTCGCCAGCGGCATAGCCGGCCGCGACGATCGCCGTGGCCGTCTCGCTCCCGTGCTGCTGATCGGCCTGCCGGTCGCGCTGATCGGCTCGACCGTGACCGTCACGGTCATGGGAGAGTGGCGGGTGCTCCCCGCGGTGATCGGCATGAACCTCGCAGTGCTGTTCGTCACGTGCGGCGTCTCGAGCGTGTTCTCCGTGCTCATCCCGTATCCGACCACGCGCCCGGGCGACAGCCCGTTCGCTCAGCCCCAGTGGTCCGGCTCGGGTTCTGGGCTGTCCCAGACGCTGTCGATGATCGCCGCGCTGGTGTTCTCGGTGCCGGCGGTGTGGATCGCGGTCATCGCCCTGGTCGACGTGACCCCCGCGTGGAACCTCGGTGCGCTGGCCTTCGGCGTCGTCTACGGCACCGCGATCCTCGGGCTCGGAATCCTGCTCGGCGGGAAGATCTTCGACCGTCGGGGTCCCGAGCTCATCGCCGCGACGCAGGTCTTCGACTGAGCGCGACGGGGGAGCGGAACTCGCAGCAGCGTTTCGGCGTCGCCGCGTAGAATCGTCGCATGGGTATCTTCACGCGCGGCGACTCCTCTCCGGCCGGTGGCACCGATGTGCTGGACCGCGAGCTCGAGGAACTGCTGAATCAGGACCAGGTCGAGGACGGCGATCACGAGCGCTTCTCGCATTACGTTCCGAAGGACAAGATCCTCGAGTCCGCGATGACCGGTAAGCCGGTGCGCGCGCTCTGCGGGAAGAAATGGACGCCGTCGCGCGATCCCGAGAAGTTCCCGGTGTGCCCGGACTGCAAGCGCGTGTACGAACGTATGCGCAAGGACTGATCGGAGAGCGCGGGGTCTTCTCGGATCCGCGGGGCTTCCGGTCTCCGACGCACGAGGGCCGTTTATCCGGATCGGATGAACGGCCCTCGTACGTTTCCGGTGCGCTTCCTCGTGCGTTCGCGCGGTGCGTCCGGCTCAGCGGTACTCGGTCGTGATCGCGGGGTCTCCGCGGGTGAGGCGCATCGCGATCGGGGGCAGTTCGGCGACGCAGCGGGTGTGACGTTCGCGTGCGGCGGCGATCCCGTCGGAGCCGGTGAAACCGTCCTGCACGGTCCCGTCGATGACGAGGGGGACCAGCACTTCGCGGTTCGGCGAGGTGAGGTCGGCGCCTTCGGGCTCGCCCCCGGGGCCGTCTCCGAGAAGGATCAGTTCGGTCTGGGCGCGACCGCTCGCGTCGAACACCCGGCGGACGCTCTTGCGCCCGCCGACGGAGGCCTTGTCGGTGGACTTCTTCGCGACGGAGACCCAGTCGCCCGCGTCGTCGGTGCGTGCCACGAGCTTGTAGACCATGCCGAGCGTCGGGGTTCCCGATCCGACGACAACGGAGGTGCCGACTCCGAAGCTGTCGACGGGGGAGAACGCGAGCGAGGCGACGGTGTATTCGTCGAGGTCGTTGGTGACCGTGATCTTCGTCCGGGTCGCGCCGAGGCTGTCGAGCAGGTCGCGCACCTGCGCGACGACCACGGGGAGGTCGCCGGAGTCGATGCGGACGGCGCCGAGGTCGGTTCCGGCGACCTCGATCGCGGTGCGCACGCCCTGCTCGATGTCGTAGGTGTCGACGAGGAGGGTGGTACCGGTGCCGAGTGCGGCGATCTGGGCCTCGAACGCGGCCTGTTCGCTGTCGTGGAGCAGGGTGAAGGCGTGCGCCGCGGTGCCCATGGTGGGGATTCCGTAGCTGCGTCCCGCCTCCAGGTTCGAGGTGGCCGTGAACCCGGCGATGTAGGCGGCGCGTGCTGCGGCGACGGCGCTGCGCTCGCTCGTGCGGCGCGACCCCATCTCGGCGAGGGGCTTGCCGTTCGCGGCGTGGCTCATGCGGGATGCCGCGGTCGCGACGGCGGAGTCGGCGTTCAGGATGCTGAGCGCGAGCGTTTCGAGCAGGACTCCCTCGGCGAAGGTGGACTCGACGGTGAGGATGGGGGAGCCCGGGAAGAAGACTTCGCCCTCGGGGTATCCCCAGATGTTGCCGGTGAATCGGTAGTCGGCCAGCCAATCGAGGGTTTCGGATCGGAGGAAGTTCTCCTCGCGGAGCCAGTCGAGCTCGGCGTCGGTGAATCGGAACTGCTCGATCGCTTCGAGGAGGCGGCCGGTGCCCGCGACCACGCCGTATCGTCGACCGCCCGAGAGCCTGCGGGCGAAGAGTTCGAACATGCTCCGCCGGTGCGCGGTGCCCGATGCGAGGGCCGCGTCGACCATGGTGAGTTCGTAGCGATCGGTGAGGAGAGCCGTTGAAGGAGTCACGTCGCCAGCATATCGCCGGGGCTGCTGCGTCATCGGAAGTCCCGTGACGAGACCGCCTGCGGGGCCGGGAGCGGTTCGAACTCGGCGGCGACGATGTTCACGACGCCCTCGGGCGAGCGTTCGAGCGCTCCGGAGACGATGAGGGCGGGTGAGGCGCGCGCGATGGTCCGGAACCGCTGCCAGACGTCCGCCCACGTGATGATGTTGACGGTGCCGGATTCGTCCTCGAGGGTGAGGAAGACCACGCCGCCGCCGGTCGGCGGCTGCTGCCGATGCGTGACGATACCGGCGACCGCGACGAACCTGCCGGGCGGGAGCTGCTTGACCCGGTCGGAGCGGATGACGCCGCGCCGGTCGAGGCGATCGCGGAGCAGTGCGAGCGGGTGCCGGGATTCGCCGATCACGCCGGTGGTCCAGAGGTCGAGCGCGGTCTGCTCTTCCGGCGTGAGGAGGGGGAGGAGCGGCGGCTGCACGTGCACGGCGACCCCGGGCAGGTAGCGATCCCGGTTGTCCGCGGCGGGGCCGGCGCTCCAGAGCGCTTCCCTGCGGTCCACGCCGAGGCCGGCGCAGGCCCCGGCGGAGGCCAGGGCCTCGAGCTGCCTGCGATCGAGGTCGGCACGCCGGGCGAGATCCGCGAGATCGAGGAACGGGCCTGCCGTGCGCGCGGCTGCGATCCGTTCGGCGACCGCGGTCTCGATGCCCTGGATGCCGGAAAGTCCGAGACGGACGGCGAACGGACGGTCTCGGCGATGCCGGCCGGAGTCGTCGGCGGACCCTCGGACGAACGGCGGAATCGGCGGCTGATCCGCGCTGATGCACGATGCGGGGCTGCTGGGGCTGCTGGGGCCGATCGGGCCGCTGGAAGCGGCCGGGTGGGCCGGGGCGTGCTGCGTGTCCTGCGGGTGCGCGTTCTTCGAGGACGTCTCCTTCCGGGCTGTCTCCTGCGGTTCGAGCGATGCGTGGGCCTCGGACCGTTGCACGTCGGCCGGGCGGACCTGGACGCCGTGGCGGCGCGCGTCTTCGACGAGGGTGCGCGGCGCGTAGAAGCCCATGGGCTGCGCCCGGAGGAGACCGACGAGGAACGCGGCCGGATAGTGGAGCTTGAGCCACGCGCTGACGTAGACGAGCAGCGCGAAGCTGATGGAGTGGCTCTCGGCGAACCCGAAGTTGGCGAATGCCTCGATCTGCTCGTAGATGCGCGTGGACTCCTCGGGACCGAGCCCGTTGCGCTTCATACCCGCCAGGAGCTTGTCCTTGAGCGTGTTCATCTGCTCGGTGCCGCGTTTCGACCCCATGGAACGCCGCAGCAGATCGGCGTCCTCGGCATCGCAGCCTCCGATCGCCATGGCCATCTGCATCAGCTGCTCCTGGAAGAGGGGGACGCCGAGCGTGCGCTCGAGGACCGGCTTCAGCTTGGGGTGCGGGTATTCGGGTTCTTCCGTGCCGGCCCGGCGTCGGAGATACGGGTGCACGGCGCCGCCCTGCAGCGGACCCGGCCTGATCAGGGCGATCTCGATGACGAGGTCGTAGAAGCTGCGGGGGAGCAGTCGAGGGAGCGTGTTGATCTGGGCGCGGCTCTCGAGTTGGAAGACACCGACGGCATCGCCTCGGCAGAGCATGTCGTAGACGCCGGCTTCCTCCTTGGGGATCGTCTCGAGCGTCCAGCGTTCTCCGAGTGCTTCGGCCACGAGGTCCATCGAGATGCGGATCGCGCCGAGCATGCCGAGCCCGAGGAGGTCGAACTTGACGAGTCCCATGGCGGCGCAATCGTCCTTGTCCCACTGGAGCACGGTGCGCCCCGGCATGCGGGCGTGCTCGATCGGGCAGACTTCGCCGACGGGCTGCTCGGTGAGCACCATGCCTCCCGAATGGATGCCGAGGTGCCGCGGAGCCTTCATGAGTTGCTCCGCGAGGCCGGCGACGTCCGGTGGGAGCGCGTCGAGGTCCTGCTTGCCCGGTGTGTAGCCGAGCGCTTTCGCGGCGTCCCGCGCGGCGCTCTTGGGTCGATAGCTGATCACGTTCGCGACCTGGGCGGCGTTGCGTCGGCCGTAGCGTTCGTAGACGTACTGGATCACTTCTTCCCGACGTTCGGAATCGAAGTCGACGTCGATATCGGGTTCTTCCTCGCGCATGCTGGAGAGGAACCGTTCGAACGGGAGGTCGTAGAGCACCGAGTCGACGGCGGTGATGCCCAGCACGAAGCAGATCGCCGAGTTCGCCGCGGAGCCGCGTCCTTGGCAGAGGATGCCGCGTCCGTTGGCGAACTGAACGATGTCGTGCACGATGAGGAAGTATCCGGGGAAATCGAGCCGTTCGATGACGGCGAGCTCGCGCTCGAGCCGGTCCTCGACCTCGGGGTTGGGCAGCCGGTACCGTTCGGCAGCACCTCGCCAGGCGAGTTCGCGGAGCCAGCTGATCTGCGTATGGCCTTCGGGCACGTCGAGCTTGGGGAGCTTCGGTCGAGCGGTTCGGAGTGGGAATCCGATCTGGCGGGCGATGCTCGCCGTGCGCGTCACCGCGTCCGTGTGCCCGGCGAATCGGCGGAGCATCGAGGCGCCGGAACGGATCCGAGCGGCACCGGTCGCGGGCAGGTACGCGTCGATCTCGTCGAGGCTGCGTCGTGCGCGGATCGCGGCCATGGCGTCCGCGAGCTGGGCATGATCGGAGTGCGCGTAGTGGACGGCTCCGGTCGCGACGGTCGCGACTCCTGCCGCGGAGGCGAGCGCGGCCAGGCGGTCGACTCGGACGTCGTCGCCGGGGAGCCCGTGGTCGGTGAGTTCGACGAGGACGTGGTCGCGACCGAACCTGGCGATCAGGTCGTTGAGGGCCCGAACGGCCGCGGTGTCGCCGGCCTCCCGTGTGCCGGCGGAGTCCATCGCCTGACGGACCGCGCCCTTTCTGCACCCGGTGAGGATGGTCCATTCGCCGTTCGCGGTACCCGAGAGTGCATCGAGATCGTAGCGTGGGCGCCCCTTTTCTCCACCGGCGAGCTGGGCTTCGGTGATCGCCCCGGCGAGGCGGTGGTACCCGTCGACGCCGTTCGCGAGGACGAGCAGGTGCGTGCCTCCCGGGTCGGCGATTCCCAGCTGGGGTGCGTCGAGACCGATGGTGAGCTCCGCGCCGTACACAGTGTCGAGCGGTGCGGCTGCGAATCGCGCGGCCTCGGCGAATCGCGCGGCGCCGTAGAACCCGTCGTGATCGGTGATCGCGATGCCGGTGAGGCCGAGCCGGGCGGCTTCCGCGATGAGCGCCTCCGGCGAGCTCGCCCCGTCGAGGAAGCTGTAGTGGGAGTGCGCGTGCAGTTCCGCGTACGGCACGGACGCCGGAGGCGCTGCCGGATCGCCGATGCGTTCGTTCGTAGCCGTTCGCGGTGGAGCCGATCCATCGGCCGGTTCTGGCCCTCGCAGCGGGGCGAGCATGGCGTCGTGCGAGCGAGCGTGCGTTGGCGGACGGGCCGAGAGGATGCGTTCGAGCTCACCCCACTCCCGTCGAGAACTGTCCCATTTCATGTGCGCTCACCTCCTGGCCGCTCAGTCGTACTGTCCTTCCGCGAACCAGGCCGGAGGGTCTGCGGAGACACCGTCGGAGTCGGCCGCATCGGCGGTGCCGGTCCTCGGACGCTCTCCCGGAGTGGCTCCGCCCGCAGCGCACTGGATCTGCGGGCCGTGCTGGATTCGGCCGGTGCGATGCAGCAGCCAGGCACTGCCGTCGTCGAGGACCAGTTGCACGCGGAAACGCTCCACGGAGGTGTTCCACCACCGTTCTCGGACGGGCCACGGCGCGGACCAGGCGATGACGCGGTGAGCGGCTCCGTGCCCGTCGACCCTGAGCGATACCGGATCACTGCTCAGCAGGTCGTCGTCGAGCAGCACCGGGTTGCCCGAAGCGTCCAGCAGATCCGCGGGGAGCGGGTCCGGGAATACGCGACTCGGCGCATCGGCCGCGGCGAGTCCATTGGGCCAGGGACCCGCCCCCAGGCTTCGGTGCGCGGTACGAGGTGCGCGCGTGCCCCAGGGGGAGAACCTCTGACGTTCCGCGCTGAGTCTGCCTCCGGTCAGCGACCCGATGACGGCGCCGTCGTGCCCGACGAGGTTCTGCAAGCGGGTGATGTGGTGGTGCACGCGTTCGTCGGGCTCACTGCTCCACAGGCCGGGCTCATGGGCGGCGGTGCGTTCGACGCGTTCGGGAGCCACGCGCAGCGCCGCGATTCCCGCACCGGTGCGCTCGGTACTGCTGTGCAGCCCGCTCGCCTGCCAGCGAATCCGGTTGATGAGGTCCGAAGCGGTGAACCGTCCCGGGTGCGCCCAGGTGCGTTCGTAACGGACTCCGACGTCATCGATGAGTTCGATGCGAACCTCCGTGCAGACGAGAGTTTCCGCGAGGAGCTCCGTGATGAAGCGTTCCGCCGCCGCGCTGGATGCGAAGGCCAGCTGGTCGGTGCTGCTCAGCGGCGGCTCGAAGTCGAGGGACAGAGCGATCTCGCGGGGAGCGGTGGGAAGCGGTGCATGATCGAGGGCGGTGGGTCGCGCCCCGGCGAGCCGATGCGCGTCGACGCCGGACGGTCCGAAACGCTGCCTGACGGACTCTTCGGGGAGCGCGGCGAAGTCCCCGAGCGTGCGGATGCCGAGTCCGAGGAGCACCTCTGCGAGGTCCGGGGGAGCCGCGCGGGAAATGGGCAGCGCGCTCAGGAATCGAGCCGATGCTGAGCGTGGAACGATCCGAACGCCATCTGAGGGCGCGCTGACCATGGGTACGGCGCTCCCGGCTCGTGCGGCTTGGGCAGCTGCGAACCGGCCATCGGCGATTCCGACCCGAGCTTCGGAGAAACCGAGCTCATGGACGAGTCCGAGCAATGCTTCTGCTGCCGCCCGTTCGGTGCCGTAGTAGCGGGCGGGTCCACGAGCTCGAAGCGCGCAGATGCCGGGACGGATCTGCCGGACGCCCGGAACGAGTCGTTCGATTGCGGCGAGCACGGGGGCGAAACGGCGGTCGTCGGTCTCCGGGTGGTGAGGATGGAGCTCGATCCCGGGGCAGAGGCGGCTGGCCTCTCGCTCTCGGATGCCGACGCGGACCCCGGAGGCTCGAGCTGCAGTCGAGCAGGCGACGACGCGGTGCCCGGAGACGAGCGCGATGGGCGCTGCGAGAGTCCCCGCTCCCGCCACGTCCTCCGCGCGCGGAGCGCTGTGACCGAGCGTTCGCGGTGTGCTCGTGTCCTGCGGCGCGAGGCGTTGTTCGGCTTCGCGCTCCAGACGGTGAGCGTGGATCGGCCAGTCGGGTACCCAGACGACGATCGTTCGATCGGGGTCATCCGATGCACGCCCGGTGTGAACGGTCATCGCAGCGCCTCCAGGATCCGTTCCCTGGGCGCGGACGGTCTCCCGCCGTCGAAGCTGATGGTGCGCGTGCTCGGTCCGCGCCGATCCATGGTCTGCACGGTGAGCGTGTGCTGAGCGAGGATGCCGCGCCCGGTTCCGAGGCCCTGCCACCTCGAATCGGTGACCCGAAGGGTGCTGGTCGGATGCGGCCAATCGCCGACGCAGATGAGGACGGCGCCGCGTTCGCGCAAGCGTGCGGCTACGCGGTCGGCGTCGGCTTGACGGACGGGTCCCGATGTCCGGGTCAGGACGACGGAAAGTACCTCTGAGAGCGTGGCGACGGCACCCAGCGTTCGGTCTCCGGGGCGCGGTACCAGGACGAAGCGCTCGAGGGCGATGCCGAGCGCGGCTGCGGCTTCGAGCCCGAGATCGGGGAACCCCACGGCCCCGCACCACATGCCGGACGCCGAAGCGCCAGCGATCAGTGCCAGCGCGAGAGCGAGCGAGCCGTGCACGGAGTAGCTGCAGCCGCGCATCAGGGCTCCTCCGGGGAGGAGCGACGCCAGCTCCGAGCGGGTCGGCACGCTGCGATCGCCGAGCTGCGGAACCTGCATCTCGGTGATGCGCTGCTGCAGAGCGCGGACTGCGGAGGGGGCTGACATGGAGCAATATTCGAACATATGTTCGAATAAGTCAATCTGATTGCGCAGATGCGCTCCGCCTCGCGTGTCGGCGCGGAGCGAGACACCGGTGCTGTTGACTGCTCCGGGGAATCGCTAGGATGGGTGCGATGAACGAAGACGACCTGGACGACTACGAACGCGATGCAGAGCTTGCTCTGTTCCGCGAGTACCGCGACATCGTCGGGCAGTTCCGATACGTCGTCGAGACCGAGCGGCGGTTCTACCTCGCGAACGAGGTCGATCTGCAGCGGCGCGACGCCGGGAGCGACTTCTACTTCGAGCTCGCGATGAACGACGTCTGGGTATGGGATGTCTACCGTGCCGATCGGTTCGTGAAGTCGGTCCGTGTGCTCACCTTCAAGGACGTCAACGTCGAGGAGCTCTCCGCGCGGGAGTTCTCCTTGCCGCAGGACCTCTCGCTCGACAAGTAGTCGCGCACCGCGGGAACGTTCTGCGTCCCTCCCCAAGGCGCGTCGACGCGCGCATGAGCTCTGTGACGCGCTGAGGCCTGTGTACAGCGCACCGGGCGGGTGCGCCACCTTCGAGACTGTGCTCGGAGGTGCAAATGACCAGCACGAATACCCGGACGCTCGATACCATCCCCGACCGCCAGACTCTGGGGCGATGGGGCGAGAAGACCGCGGCGGACTACCTCGAATCCCGCGGATACCGCATTCTCGCTCGCAACTGGCGTACGCGGGAAGGCGAGCTCGACCTCGTCGCCTGCCAGACTGATTGCCTCGTCGCGGTCGAAGTGAAGACTCGGAGCGGTCAAGGGTACGGCAGCCCGCTCGAAGCGATCACGCGACGTAAGGCCCGCCGACTGAGACGACTGCTGCTCGAATGGGTCAGGGAGCATCGGCCGGGAGCTGAACGACTCCGGATCGACGCGATCGGCATCACGGTGAGGCCCGGAGAACTCCCCGGGATCGACCATCTCCGGGGGATCGTATGAGCGAGACCGCAGTCTGCCGTGCCGCTGCGATCGCACTGTCTGGACTCGACGGGGCACCCGTGTTCGTCGAGGCAGCGCTCTCCCAGCAACTCCCCGGGATCGGAATCGTGGGTCTCCCCGATACCGCGCTCGCCGAAGCGAAGTCTCGGGTCCGGGTGGCCACTGAGAAGGTCGGACTCAAACTGGCCGACCGATTCATCCTGATCAACCTCGCGCCCGCTGCGCTTCCCAAACACGGGTCGGGGTTCGACCTCGCGATCGCGCTTGCCGCCCTCGCCGCTTCCGGAAGAGTTCCGGCCGCACGGATGAGCAGCGTCGTGCATCTGGGTGAGCTCGCACTGGATGGTGAGCTCCGGCGTCCTCCGGGCCTGCTCAGCGCGGTTCTCGCTGCGCGTCGCCTCGGGTTCGAACGGGTCATGGTTCCGGAATCCGCCGCGGTCGAATCCTCGCTGGTGCCCGGCATCGAGACGATCGCGGTCCGCGATCTCGCGGACGCCGTCGCCTGGCACTCCGGAGAAGACCGCGCCTGGCGAATCGTGGCCCCGGAGACCTCCGCGCGGCGGAACGAGCCTGCTCGCGCACGTGACCTCCAAGATGACGATCGTGCGCACCCGGCACCCGACGGGGCTCCGGACACGGTCGACATCATCGGACAGGACGAAGCGGTGGACGCGCTCGTCGTCGCAGCGGCGGGCAGGCACCATCTCTCGCTGACCGGTCCTCCGGGTGCAGGGAAGACCCTGCTGGCGGCTTGCCTCCCGACGATCCTCCCCGATCTGAGCCCGGAAGAATCCCTCGTCGCGAGCAGCATCGCCTCGCTCGGCAGCGACACGCTGAGGCACCTGGTCGTGCGCCCTCCCTTCGAACAACCTCATCACACTGCATCGGCGATCGCGATCATCGGCGGGGGCGATGGTAGAGGAGTGCGTCCCGGAGCAGTGACGCGGGCTTGCCACGGAGTGCTGTTCCTCGACGAGGCCGCGGAGTACCCGAGGCACGTCCTCGATGCGCTCAGGCAGCCGCTCGAATCAGGAACCGTCGACATCCACCGTGCTCGTTTCCGCGCGACGCTCCCGGCGAAAACGCAGTTGCTGCTGGCATCGAACCCCTGTCCCTGCGGGAATGCAGGATCTCTCGACGCGGCGGCGGAATGCACGTGCACGCCCATCGCCAGGATGCGGTACCGGTCGCGTATCTCCGGCCCGCTGTCCGACCGGATCGATCTCAAGATCGAGGTGCGTCGAGTGTCCAGCGTGCAGGAGCGCCCCGCAGGCGCCGAGGGACGGACGAGCGCAGAACTCCGTGCGCGTGTCACACGCGCACGAGAACGGGCGGCCGTGCGGCTGCGAGAAACCCCCTGGACCGTCAACTCCGACCTCCCAGGGCAGTGGCTTCGCGGACCCGCGGCGAAACTGCCCCGCTCCGAGACGGTGGTGCTCGACCGGGCCCTCGCTCTCGGGGCGGTGACGCTTCGAGGCTACGACCGGACGCTCCGCGTCGCATGGACCCTGGCTGACCTCTCTGAGGTCGACCGTCCCGGACGCCGGGAGATCGCCCAAGCGCTCATCCTTCGTGAGGGGAATCTGGCATGACAACCGCTGACGCCCGAACACACGGGCAGAGCACCGATGCCTCGAAGCCGACGCTCGCGGACCGTGAGCTTCGCAGAGCACTACGCAGGCTCTATCCGAGTTCTTCCGAGACCGTCTCCGCGCCGGAAGACGACTCGGGCGCCGACGAGGCGAGGATCGCCCGAGTGGCATGGTCGCGCATCCTCGAACCCGGAGACGGAACCGCAGGGGCCCTCATCGCAGCAGTGGGCGCGTCGACCGCGCTGAAACTGCTTCTTGCCGGAGCCTCACCCGAGCAGGTCGCCCGGGCATGGACGGAAGCGGACCCGCATGCCGCGCCCCAGAATCGATCGCTCCACGCCGCACTCGAACGCTGGAAACCGCGTCTGGACCGCAACGCGACGCTCGCCGACCTCGAACGAGCGGCTCAGGCCGGCCTGCAACCCGTATTCCCCGGAGACGGCACCTGGCCGGAACAGCTCCACGACCTCGGGCCCCACGCGCCGGTCATGCTGTGGGTGCGCGGAGACCCGCGCGCACTCGGACTGCATTCGCTGGCGATCGTCGGGGCGCGAGCCGCCACTCCGTACGGAACGCACACCACCGCGGAACTCACCTCAGGAGTGTGCGTCGCGGGCGCATCCATCGTCTCCGGAGCAGCCTACGGAATCGACGCAGCGGCTCACCGCGCCGCGCTCGCCGCAGGCGCTCCGACGGTGGCGGTGCTTGCCGGCGGAGCCGAGCGACCGTACCCCATGGGCAACTCGGATCTCATCGATCGAATCGCGGAGCACGGGGCGGTCTGCTCGGAGGTCGTCCCGGGCACTGCGCCGACACGATGGAGGTTCCTGCAGCGCAACCGTCTCGTGGCAGCGCTCTCCGCCGCGACGCTGGTCACCGAAGCGGGCATCAGGTCCGGCTCGTTGAACACGGCAGGGCACGCGGCGCAGCTCGGACGTGCGCTGGGCGCCGTGCCCGGTCCGATCACATCGGCGGCCTCCGCCGGGTGCCACCGGCTGATTCGCGAGTACTTCGCATCGCTCGTCACGTCTCCGAGCGATGCCTGCGAGCTCGTCGGCCTGGACCTGGCCGTCGAAGTTCCCGGGACGCAGGTGAACTCGCGAGGCAGTCGCAATGGTCCGATCGACGCGGATTCCTCCCCGGGTGGAACCGCAGGTGAGCCCCAGCGTTCTCCGATCATGCACCGACGCATCCTCGATGCGCTCCCGCTTCGAGGAGCACGCGGGCTGGACGCGATCGTGCAACTCGCGGGTGTCGCGCCCAGGGACGCCCGTGAAGCGCTCGCGGAGCTGGAACTGCTCGGTCTGATCGAGAAGCGCGAACGGCCGGATAGCTATGAACACCAGTGGGCGTTCTGCCGAGCCGGACGGGAACGGCGCGGGTGAAGGGAACGGAGCGCTCGGATCAGAAACGTTCGTCGAGAATCGCCGGGAGCACGAGCTCTCGCACGAAGGACGCGGGGGAGAGGCGCATCATCGTGCGCACGACCTCGACGACGTCATGCACCGGAATGAGCGTGCCTGCACCGCGAGCCGCTGCTTCTTCCGCCGGTACCGACAGGGGATCCTCGGTGTTCAAGAACCCCAATTGCAGCACGCTCACCGAGAGGCGGTGCTGACGGTAGCCCTCACGCAGAGCGTCGGCGATGCCGGTGAGAGCGAACTTGGAAGCACCGAACGCGACTTCCGGCCGGCCGCTGCGCGGCACTCCGGAGGTCGAGCCGGTGAGAATCACCCGCGGATGCGAACTCGCCAAGAGCGACGGCAGCAGACGGTGCAGCAAGAGCAGCGGGCCGGTGACGTTCGCGGTCACCAGCGCCTCGACCTCCTCCGCGCCGGACTCGAGGAAGTCGTACTTCTCGGAAAAGGCGGTCTCCTCCCAGATCCCGAGGTTGTAGAAGATCACGTCGAGCGTCGGCGGAAGGGCCTCGGCGATCGACGCTGCGGCTCCGCGCGGATCGGAGAAGTCGGCGCCGATCCAGGACAGAGAGCCGCTGCGTGCGTCTGCGGCGAGTTCCTCCGGCGGGTTCGCGCCGCGGGAAACACCGAAGACACGATGTCCGTCCTCGAGCATCGCGGAGGCGAGAGCGAGCCCCAGGCCGCGACTCGCTCCGACGATCAAGACGTTCAGAGAGGGCATTGCACTATTCATCGGAGGGCCCCCGGGTTGCCGTCACAAGAACCACCGCAGCAGAGGCGCCCAGGCCGGAGTGTGTCGAACGTCTCGTGAACCGCGCGGAATCGGTCTCCGAACGGCCTCGCCACCGCGCCGAAGCAACGGCAAGAGGAAGGCGTGCGCCCTGGGAGTCCCTCAGTTCGAGCGGTGGCATCGACCGCGGTCTCGTCTCGTCCGTGTTCCGTGAGCAGTTCGACCGTCAGCCCTGAGCCCCGTTCTCGAACAGTCCGTCGAGACGGCATGCGGGTCGATCTGGTCGGCATTTCCACAGGCTAGCAGCGCGTGTGCGGCGTAGCCCGCGAGAAACCGCAGTCACCGACACGGGCAGCAGCGCGCACGATTTCGCCGGCAGCGCCAGAATGGGAGCATGAACCTCGGCACGGCGATCGACGGCTTCCTCACGGCAGTCGAGTTCGAGTACGGCTACTCGCCGCAGACCGTTCGCGCCTACCGTCGAGACCTCCTCTCCTTCTCGGAGTACCTCGAAGCGTCGGACCCCGACTCGGGGCCGGACTCGGACGTATCCGAACTCGGGCTCGAAGCGCTTCGGGATTGGCTCTGGTCCCGCCAGGAACGGGGACTCGCGCAGAGCACCCTCGCACGCAACGTCGCGACGCTCAAATCGTTCGGGAAATGGCTCGAACAGCACCGGCTCGTCGCGGGAAACCCGGCCTCCCGACTCCGAACGCCGAAAGCCCCGCGCGCCCTCCCGAGAGTGCTCTCCGACGATCAGGTCTCGCGCATCCTCGACCGTGCCGACGGCCTGGCGCAGACCGGAGACCCGATCGCGGTACGGGACCGCGCCCTTCTCGAACTGCTCTACGCGACGGCGCTTCGCGTCTCCGAAGTGTGCGGCCTCGACCTCTCGGGACTGGACCGCACTCAGCGCACCGTGCGCGTCGTCGGTAAAGGTGCGAAAGAACGGGTCGTCCCGTTCGGCGCCCCCGCCGCGCTCGCGCTCGAACAGTATCTGACGAGCGCCAGGCCGGATCTGCTGAGCGCCGCCACGGACGCCTCGAACGCCTCGAGGGCCGAGCGTGAGCGCGCAGGGGCAGCGGTGTTCCTCTCGGCATCCGGAAGCCGGATCCAGACGCACCAGATCTACCGCCTGGTCGCACGTTCGCTCGAGCAGGAACCCGGAAGCGGGCCCCGAGGCCCGCACACGCTCCGGCACACGGCCGCGACGCACCTGCTGAACGGAGGCGCGGACCTGCGCGTCGTCCAGGAGATGCTCGGCCACTCGAGCCTCGCGAGCACCCAGGTATACACCCACGTCTCGACCGAGCGCCTCGCGCAGAGCTACCGGCAGGCGCACCCGCGCGCGTGACCCGTGTCACGGCCGCCGGCGGGTCGGTGTGCCCGCGACGCGGCTCTTCGGAGCGCCGGGCGACCCCATCGCCCCGATGCGGCCTCCGTCCGTGCCCCGGATCGCGACCGCGCACCGGACTCGGCATCGAAGCGGTCGAACTCGACCAGGGGAGGAGCCTCGGCTTCGACACGAAGAACCTCACCGGATTCGCGTACTCGCCGTCGACGCGCACCCCGATATGGACGCACTCGTCCGCGCAATGGCCGCCCTGAGCGACGACGCCGACGGTGTCGCCTGCGGCCAGCGTCGTGCCTGCGACGAGCGTCGACTCGACCGGCTCGATCGAGAGCACCGTGCGCTCATCGATCCTGATGGAGAGCACCGGCCGATCCACCACGGCTCCCACGAAGGCGAGCGTTCCGCGGGCGGGCGCGCGCACCGGTCCGCCGGGAGACGCGGGTACATCGATTCCGCGGTGCCCCGACGCGTAGGGCGAGGGCGGCGCCCGATACGGACCGATGACCCGGAAGGGCCCGGGAACGGGCGAAGACCAAGCCGCCCGCTCGCTCGGCTGGACCGGCGGCGTCGCTGCAGACGGCCCGACGGTCGACGCGGTCGACCAGGAGAGGAGCAGTGCGGCGACGGGCGCGAGCAGCGACCGTGCACGGAACCGGAGAGGGAGGGGCATGCGGGAAGTCTGCGGTCGGGTGGGCGCGCGCGGTGCCGACTCCACAGGAGATCAGGCGAGAAGGCCCGACCGGATGCGCCGACGCTGCTTGGGGAGGGAGAAGCGGTTCGCGGAGGCGCGCCGGAGCGCGTTCGACGGTGCCGCGTATCGACAATCCGTGTATGCTTGTGGGGCACCTCTTATGGGGTGACTTCGCGTGCCCGCTCATCGGCGCGCCGCCACCGGTCTTCACCGAGCACATCCCTCGCGGTTCTTCGTGAGGCGTGCAGAGGGAAGCGGCGGATCCCGAGGGCACCAGGAATCGGTCGCATCGCGACCGGCACTCAACCGCAAGCGCGCACCGTTCGGTGCGCTGACACCAAGGAGAACGACCATGGCCGTCGTCACCATCCGCCAGCTGCTCGACAGCGGCGTCCACTTCGGACACCAGACCCGTCGCTGGAACCCCAAGATGAAGCGCTTCATCTTCACCGAGCGCTCGGGCATCTACATCATCGACCTGCAGCAGTCGCTCGGCTACATCGACGACGCGTACGAGTTCGTCAAGAACACCGTCGCCCGCGGCGGCAACATCCTCTTCGTCGGCACGAAGAAGCAGGCCCAGGAGGCCATCGCGGAGCAGGCTGCTCGCGTGAACCAGCCCTACGTGAACCAGCGCTGGCTCGGCGGCCTCCTCACCAACTTCCAGACCGTCACCAAGCGCCTCGAGCGCATGAAGGAGCTCGAGCAGCTCGACTTCGAGGGCGGCACCAGCGGCTTCACCAAGAAGGAGCTCCTGCTCAAGAAGCGCGAGCTCGAGAAGCTGCAGAAGTCGCTCGGCGGCATCCGTCACATGACCAAGACGCCGTCGGCGCTCTGGGTCGTCGACACCAAGAAGGAGCACCTCGCGATTGACGAGGCGAAGAAGCTCGGGATCCCCGTGATCGCGATCCTCGACACCAACTGCGATCCCGACGAGGTCACCTTCCCGATTCCCGGCAACGACGACGCCATCCGCTCGGTGTCGCTGCTCACCCGCGTGATCGCCGACGCCGCCGCTGAGGGCCTCATGGAGCGCCACCAGAAGCCGGCCGAGGGCGAGACCGCCGCCGAGCCGCTCGCCGAGTGGGAGGTCGAGCTGCTGAACGCCGACCAGGCCGCCGAGGCCCCCGCAGCCGAGAGCACCGAGGCCGCTGCGGCGACCGAGGCTCCCGCCGAGTCTGCCGAGTAATCGGTTTCCGAACCACCGACAGAACCGACACACCACAATCCTGAAGGAGTCACACATGGCTGCAGTGAGCATGGCCGCTGTGAAGGAACTGCGCGATCGTCTCGGCGCAGGAATGGTCGACAGCAAGAACGCACTGGTCGAGGCTGAGGGCGACATCGAGAAGGCCATCGAGATCCTGCGTCTCAAGGGCCTGAAGGGCGTCGCGAAGCGCGGCGACCGCGAGGCGAGCGAAGGTCTCGTCGCGGTCAAGCAGACCGAGGGCGCTGCCACGATGATCGAGCTCGTCTGCGAGACCGACTTCGTCGCGAAGAACGAGAAGTTCATCGCCCTGGCCGATCGCGTCCTCGAGGCGATCGCCGCCGCCGGTGCGGGCACCGCAGAGGAGGCCCTCGCGGCACCCCTCGACGGCAAGACCGTGGGCGACGTCATCAACGACGAGGCCGCGATCATCGGCGAGCGCATCGTGCTCCGCAAGGTGACCCGCATCGAGGCCCCCGCCACCGCTGTCTACCTGCACCAGACCTCGAAGGATCTGCCCCCGCAGATCGGCGTGGTCGTGGGCTACGAGGGTGCCGACGCCGATGCTGCGCTCAGCATCGCCCGTCACATCTCGTTCGCCGATCCCGTGTACCTGAACCGCGAGGACGTGCCCGAGGCCGAGGTCGAGAAGGAGCGCGCGCTCGTCACCGAGATCTCGAAGAACGAGGGCAAGCCCGAGGCTGCACTGCCGAAGATCGTCGAGGGTCGCCTCACTGCGTTCTTCAAGCAGATCGCGCTCAACGAGCAGGTGCACGCGCTCGACGCCGACAAGCGCGAGGTCAAGAAGGTCGCCGATGCCGCAGGCATCACCGTGACCGGCTTCGCACGCGGCAAGGTCGGCGCCTAACCGCTGATGCAGAGAGACCCGGGTCCTGGTGACCCGGGTCTCTCTCCATGTCCAGACACTAGAATTCACTCAGCCCAACCCGAAGGAGACCTCCGATGACCTCGACCGCCACCCGCAAGCGCCGCGTTCTGCTGAAGCTGTCGGGGGAGGCGTTCGGCGGAGGGACGCTCGGGGTCAACCCCGACGTCGTGAGTCAGATCGCGCGCGAGATCGCGGCCGCGATGGAGACCGCGGAGGTCGCGGTGGTCGTCGGCGGCGGCAACTTCTTCCGCGGCGCCGAGCTCTCTCAGCGCGGCATGGACCGTGCTCGCGCCGACTACATGGGCATGCTCGGAACGGTCATGAACGCGCTCGCGCTGCAGGACTTCCTGGAGCAGGCCGGCGTCTCGAGCCGCGTGCAGTCCGCGATCACCATGACCCAGGTCGCCGAGACCTACATCCCGCTGCGCGCCGTCCGGCACCTCGAGAAGGGGCGCGTGGTCATCTTCGGCGCCGGCGCCGGCCTGCCCTACTTCTCGACCGACACGGTCGCGGCGCAGCGCGCCCTCGAGATCCAGGCCGACGAGGTGCTCGTCGCCAAGAACGGCGTCGACGGCGTCTACACCGCCGACCCGCGCCAGGATCCGGACGCCCAGCTGCTCGACGAGATCAGCTACAACGACGCGCTCGTGCGCGGCCTCAAGGTCGTCGACTCGACCGCGTTCAGCCTCTGCATGGACAACGGCATGCCGATGCGCGTGTTCGGCATGGAGCCCGCTGGCAATGTCACCCTGGCCATCCGTGGAGAGCGTCTGGGAACGCTCGTCCACCGCTAAGCTTGAAACATTCACTTCAGAAAGGGGCGCACCGTGATCGATGAGGTCTTCGCCGACGTCAAGGACCGCATGAACAAGGCGGTCGAATCCGCGAAGGAGAGCTTCGCCACGGTGCGCACCGGCCGTGCCAACCCCGCACTGCTCCAGGGCGTGCTGGTCGACTACTACGGCACCCCGACGCCGCTCCCGCAGCTGGCCGCGGTCGCCAACCAGGACGCTCGCAGCCTGGTCATCACCCCCTACGACAAGGGCGCGATGAAGGACATCGAGCAGGCGATCCGCGACATGCCGAACCTCGGGGCGAACCCCTCGAACGACGGCTCCGTGATCCGCGTGAACCTGCCCGAGCTCACCGAGGAGCGCCGCAAGGAGTTCGTCAAGATTGTCAAGGCCAAGGCCGAGGACGCCCGAGTCGCCGTGCGCAACCTGCGCCGCCGCGCCAAGGACGATCTCGACGCGCTCAAGAGCGAGGTCGGCGAAGACGACGTCGTGCGTGCCGAGAAGGAGCTCGAGGCGCTCACCAAGCAGATCATCGACCAGGTCGACGATGCGATGAAGCGCAAAGAGACCGAGCTGCTGGAGGTCTAATCCAGATGTCGGGCGCCGAGCGGCGCGAGGAGCTTCGCGCACAGCTCGAAGCCACCAACGCCAAGATCGAAGCCCGTGCGGGACGCAACCTGTTCCTCGCGGTCGGTTCGGGCGTCGCCTTCGGCGCGCTCTTCCTGGTGAGCCTGTTCATCTGGAAGGATCTCTTCGCGCTGCTCGTCGCCGCGATCGTCTCGGTCGCGCTCGTTGAACTCGCGGCCGCGTTCCGCACCGCGGGACGCCGGGTCCCGAGAGTCGGGGTCGTGCTCGGCGGACTGATCGTGGTGGGCGGCGCCTACTTCTACGGTGCGGCGGGCATGGTGCTCGGCCTCTTCGCGGGCTCGATCCTGCTCACCATCTGGCGGCTGATCGAGGGGCTCTTCCCGCAGTGGGAGACCCCGCCGAAGACGCTCATCCGGGACGTCTTCTCGGGGCTGTTCACCCTCGTCTACGTCGCGTTCCTCGGTTCGTTCAGCGTGCTGCTGCTCATGTCCGACCGGGGTGAGTGGTGGGTGTTCACGCTCGTGCTCGTCGTGGTCTCGGTCGATATCGGCGCGTACGCCGCGGGAGTGACGCTCGGCAAGCACAAGATGACGCCGAGGATCAGCCCGAACAAGACGTGGGAAGGATTCGCGGGAGCCGCGGTCGTGGCGCTCGCCTCCGGCGTGCTCGCCTCGATCTTCGCGCTCGAGGAATCCTGGTGGGTCGGTGCCATCATCGGCGTGCTGGTACTGCTGACCGCGACCGGCGGAGACCTCACCGAGTCGCTCATCAAACGGAATCTGGGAGTCAAAGACATGAGTTCGTGGATCCCCGGTCACGGCGGTCTGCTCGACCGTCTCGATTCGCTGCTGCCCTCCGCGGTCGCCGTGTACGGCGTCGCGCTGGCGCTCGGAGCGGCGGCATGACCGCGGGAGCGCCGATCGACGGCGCCGCGGGCACGACGCCGATCCCGGTCGGGGACCCGGTCGCAGCAGATACTGCTCCGGTGCCGAGCCAGCAGCTCGGCGGGGGAGCAGCCGACACCTCCTTCCCGAGGGCCGGCCGCAAGCAGCTCGGCTACCGCACCGCCGACGTCGACCAATTCCTGCTGCAGGCGCGTCGCACGTACGAGGGCGATCCGTCGCTCCCGAGCCCCGTCACTTCGCAGGAAGTACGGCGCACGGCGTTCCCGGTGCATCGGCGCGGGTACTCTGCGCGGTTCGTGGACGCCGCGATGGATCGCCTCGAGGAGGTCTTCTTCGAGCGGGAGCGTCGCGAACGGATCCGTGAGATCGGTGAGGACGCCTGGTGGGCGGATACGCAGCAGTTGCTCTCCGAGGTGAAGGGACGGTTGCAGCGCGACCGCGGTCGGCGCTTCCGGCGGCGGGGGCTCCTGACCACGGGCTACCGGATCTCCGAGGTCGACGCGTTCCTCGACCGCATCACCGCGATGTTCGAGGGCAACGAGACCGTATCGAGCATGGAAGTGCGCTCGGCGGTGTTCCACTCGCAGTGGCGGGGCTACGACGAGGACCAGGTCGATGCGCTGCTCGACAGCGTCGTGGTGCTGCTGCTCGCGACCCGTTGAACCTGCGGGAACCGGCACGCACCGCACCGACGAACCGACGCGCCAGCTGAATCCGGGCTGCGCCGCAACCACTATTGAGATAGAATCGTGACCATTGTGACTGCAACGACTCGACAGAACCGACCCGCACCGGGATGGCGACGCGTGCGTGGCATGGCCTCCGCGACCGCCGTTCTCGCCTTCGTCGGCACCCTCTCCGTGGTGCCCTATACGGCGCCGAACGCTTACGCGGACCAGGAGTTCATGGCGACCCAGGATCAGCGGCTGCACCAGCAGTTCGTCCCTGCGACGGCGACCGAGACCTCCTTCGACCTCGCGGCATCGCCGATCGAGCTGGTGCCCGAGGCGAAGCCCAAGAAGGTCGAGAAGACCGAGACGGCGACCGACACCTCCGAGCAGAGCGCGCAGGATCCGGCTCCGGCCGGGGCGGGTGCTCCGCCGATGTACACCGGCGGGGGCTCGCCCGCCGAGTGGATGGCCGCCGCGGGCATCGCGAAGAGCGACTGGGGCTACGTCGACTACATCATCTCGCACGAGAGCACCTGGAACCCGAACGCGACGAACGCGAGCTCGGGCGCCTGCGGGCTCGCCCAGGCGCTGCCCTGCAGCAAGGTTCCCGGCGGGAACGGCTACGATCCGGTCGCGAATCTCCAGTGGGCGAGCGGCTACGCCGTGAGCCGGTACGGCAGCTGGAAGGGCGCCTACGAGGCCTGGACCGTTCAGAACTGGTGGTGAGGCCGGTGGCTCCCGGAGCCATCCGCATGAACGCACCGAGGCCGCACCGTGCCGCGTAAGCATCGCCGGGGTGCGGCGCAGGCGCCGCGCGGCGGCGACGTCACCCGCCTCGCGAACGGCGGCGCCCAGCGCGTGACGCGGTCGGGTCGCGAGTGGTTCGTGCGCGAGATCCCTGCGCATCGCGCGGAGAAGGCGTACCGATGCCCGTCGTGCCGGAACGAGATTCCGCCGGGCCAGGCGCACGTCGTGGCCTGGAGCGCCGAGCATCTCTTCGGGGACGGCGCAGCAGTGCAGGAGCGTCGCCACTGGCACGCCCACTGCTGGCGCCTGGTCTGAACGCCGAGCGGCTCAGGCCTCCGCGGTTCCCTGGTGGAACCTGAGACGGTACGCACCGTCGACGCGCTGCCAGATCGAGCTGCGCAGCGATGAACGGGTGATCCCGTCGACCCGAGCGATGCTGCGGTACAGCAGCTGCGCCACCCCGGGCGCGAGCTCGATCGCGGAGATCGGATCGCAGTCGGCCTCGAGCGCGGGACCTCCGGGCAGCGCGCTCAGCGTCGCTTCGCGGTCCCAGACGCGACCGGACGCACCGATCTCGACGAAGTCGGGGTGCAGGAGCTCATCGAGACGGCGCGCGTCACCACGCACCGCAGGGTCGAGGAGCATGCGCTCGAGCTCGACGAGCTCGGCGACCAGGTCGTCGGCCGGGGATGCGGACCCGCTCGGCTCGGGAGGGACCGAAGCCGATCCCGCGGGGCTCGCCGAGAGATCGGCATCCAGATCGAAGAGGTCGAACAGCGACGGCTCCGCCGCGGAGACGGGAGCGGGAACCGACGGTGCGGAGGGCTCGATGGCGGGTGTCCGCATCGACGTCGATTCCGTCACGGGGTCCGCACCGATCAGTCCGGGCCCCGAATCGGGATCCCGACGCTGCTGGTACGCGGTCGCTGCGGCCCGCGCCCGCGTGTCCGCAGCCTCGTTGAGCGGATGCCCGGCGTGCCCCTTCACCCACTCGAAACGAACCTCCCGGCCGCGGAGCGCGGCATCGAGGTCCTCGAGGAGTTCGCGATTCAGTACGGGCTTGCCATCGGCCTTGCGCCAGCCCTTCCGCTTCCAACCCGGCATCCACTTGGTGACGGAGTTGATCACGTACTGGCTGTCGCAGAGCACGAGCAGCGGCTCGTCGCGTCGCGACTCGGTCGAGCGCAGCAGATCGAGGACGGCCATGAGTTCGCCCTGGTTGTTCGTCGCGCGGGGCCAGCCGCCGGCGCGCCACTCCTGATCGCTGATGACCCAGGCCCAGCCGGCGGGACCGGGATTGCCGAGTGCGGAGCCGTCTGCTGCTGCAACGATCGTCATCCCTCCATCCTGGCAGAGCCGCCGGGGTGCCCGGGCGAACGCGCCAGCACCGGCGGCTTCTATATTGGTGTGGTGCCCGAGGGCCGTGAGCGGCTCGCAGCCGGACGAGAGGATCCGACACCCATGATCGACATCACCAGCGGAACCGTGCTGCGCGCAGAGCGGGAGAACGTCGAACTGCGCACCGCGGACGGGCTCACCCTCGTCGGAGAACTCGCGATGCCGATCGGCCGTCCGCCGCAGGCCACCCTCGTGACGCTCCACCCGCTGCCGACCGCCGGTGGATTCATGGACTCGCACGTCCTCCGCAAGGCCTCGTGGCGTCTGCCCGAGCTCGCCGACCTCGCGGTGCTCCGCTTCAACACGCGCGGCACGTCCTCACCGCGCGGCACCAGCGATGGATCCTTCGAGGAGGGCGTGGGCGAGCGGTTCGACGTCGAAGCGGCGATGCGTTTCGTCGCTGAGCGCGGTCTGCCGAACCCCTGGCTGGTCGGCTGGTCGTTCGGCACCGAGCTCGCGCTGAAGTACGGTCTGCAGCACCCGATCGCGGGAGCGATCCTGCTCTCACCGCCGCTCCATCGCGCGACGGACGCCGAGGTCGCCGCCTGGGCGAGCGCTGCGCCGGAGCTCGTGGTGATCGTGCCGGAGTTCGACGACTACCTGCAGCCTGCCGAGGCAGCGGAGCGCTTCGCCTCGGTGCCTCGCACCGAGATGATCCCGGTCGAGGGCGGACGCCACCTGTGGGTGGGGGAGAAGCAGGTGCGACGGGTGCTCGACGAGATCGTCGCCGCGGTGGGAACCGCGGCGACGCCGCTCCCCGGCTCGGTCGCCGAGGAGCGGGTCGAGCCGCACCGTTAGCGGTCGGTCTCGCTGCCGCCCGTCGCGGAGGTCGCCGGATCGGTGTCCTCCGAGACCGGACCGACGGGATCCTGGTCGACGATCGGGACATCGGTGGCCTGCTGCGTCGCCGACGTCATCTTCTGCGCGTTGGTGAGCACCTCGCCGAGGCTCTCGAAGTAGCGGGCGACGGCGCCGCGCTCCACCTTCAGCTGGGTCATGCGGTCCTCGGCCGCGGCGAGCACCTTCGCGGCGCGGTTCTCCGCGCTCGTGAAGGTCGCGTGCGCCCGGCGCTCGGCCTCCTGCACGATCCCCGCGGCCTCGGTCTCGGCGGCGGTGCGGATCCGATCGGCCTCGGTCTCCGAGGCATCCTCGATGCGGTGCTGCTCGTCCCGCGCCGCGGTGAGCCGCTCGTGCAGTTCGGCGAG
Organism: Leucobacter iarius; assembly: GCF_039530105.1. NCBI lineage: Bacteria > Bacillati > Actinomycetota > Actinomycetes > Micrococcales > Microbacteriaceae > Leucobacter > Leucobacter iarius. The sequence goes on from NZ_BAAAOB010000001.1 coordinate 1,961,435, forward strand.
CTGGGTACGCGCGGCGTCGAGTTCGCGCTGAGCGGTCTCGGCGGCCTCGCGCTGCCGGGCGACGAACTCCTGCTCGAAGGCCTCGCGGCGCTCGGCCGTGCTGCGTTCGAACTCGGCGGTCTCGGCAGCGATGCGCTCGCGTTCGGCGCGCACCGAGTCGGCGGTCGCGCTGCGGAGCTCGGCCAGCTCGGTCTCCTCGCGGTGCCGGAAGTCCGCGAGCTCGGCCACCGTGTCGGCGCGCAGCAGGTCGGTCTCCTCGGCGACCGCGGCCCGGCGGGATTCGACCTCTCGGGCGACCTGCTCGGTCGCCGCCTCGCGCTCGTGGCGGAGCGTCTCGTCGTGCAGTTCGCGAGCCGCTGCGAGTTCGCGCTCGTGCTCGTCGCGCTCGCGCGAGATGTCTCCGGCGAACTGGGCGCGGTCGCGGTCGATGCGCAGCTCGAACTGCTCGCGGGAGAGCCCGAGCTCGGCCGCGGCTTCCTCGCGGTCGATCCGCATGCGCTCCGCTTCGGCGCCGGCTTCGTCGGTGATGCGGGCCCGGTGCTCGACGAGCTCCGCGGCGATCGTCTCGTCGTGCAGGGTTCGTTCGTCGGCGAGCGTCGCGTCGTGCGCGCTGCGCGCTGCGGTGAGTCGGCGCTCCTGCTCGGTGCGCTCCTGCTCGAGCCCGTGCTCGTGCGCCGCGCGCTCGGTCGTGATCCGCTCGTCGTGATCCGCGCGCTCGGTCTCCAGGGAAGCCCGGTGCTCGGAGAGTTCCGCGGCGATGGCGGAGTCGTGCTGCTCGCGCTGGGCGAGGAGCTGCCGCTCCTGCGCCTCACGTTCCGTGCGCAGCGCCTCCTCGTGCGCGGCGCGCTCGGTCGCGACGGCCTCGTCGTGCGTCGCACGCCGCTCGGCGAGCTCCTGCTCGAGCGCGGCGCGCTCGCGGGACAGTTCCGTGTGCTGGAGCGATCGGGCGGACTCCAGCGCGGTGTCGTGCGCGGTGCGCTCCTCGGCGATGCGCTGCTCGTGCGCGGTGAGCGCAGCAGCGAGAGCGGCGGTCTGGTCGTTGCGGGCGGCGTCGAGCTCGGTTCGCTGCGCGTACCGCTCGTCGGCGAGGGATTCGTCGTGCGCGTGACGCTCGTCCGCGAGCGACCGCTCGTGCGTCTCCCGCTCGGAAGCGATCCGCTCCGCCGCCGCTGCGGCTTCGCGAGCGATGCGCTCGGCGTGGGCCGTGGACTCCCGCTCGACACGGGCGTCCAGATCGACGGATTCGCGCTCGATGCGGTCGGCGTGGTCTGCGGCTTCGCGTTCGATCCGCTCGGCGTGCTCGGTCGATTCGCGCTCGATCCGGTCGCGGTGCTCAGCGGTCTCCCGCTCGATGCGGGCGTCCAAGTCGGCGGATTCGCGCTCGATGCGGTCGGCGTGGTCTGCGGATTCGCGTTCGATCCGCTCGGCGTGCTCGGTGGACTCTCGTTCGATCCGTTCGGCGTGCTCGGAAGACTCGCGCTCCAACTGCTCGTCGTGAGCCGCACGCTCCGCCGAGATACGTGCGTCATGAGCGTCGCGTTCCTCGGACAGCGCGGTGTCGTGCGCATGGCGCTCCTGCTCCAGCTGCGCGTCCTGCGTTCCGCGCTCGCCGATCAGCTGCCGCTCGTGCGTCTCGCGCTCGTCGGCGATCCGGGTGGCGTGCAGTCCGAGCTCGGCCGAGATGCGCTGGGCATGCTCCGCGCTCTCGGTGGAGATCCGGAGGTCGTGCTCGGCGCGCTCGTCCGCGAGCAGCGCCTCCTGCTCCGATTGCGCCGAGGCGAGAGCCGCATCGTGGGCCTCGCGCTCGGAGACGATGCGCTGATCGTGGGAGGCGCGCTCGTTCACCAGGCGGGTCTGATGCGCCTCGAGCTCACGAGTTATGCGGGCCGCGTGGGCTTCGCGCTCGTCGGCGAGGGCGGTGTCGTGGGCGTCGCGTTCGGAGACGATGCGGGACTCGTGCTGTTCGCGGGCGCGGCCGAGCTCGAGCTCCTGCGCCGCGCGATCCTCGGAGAGGCGTTCGGCCTGCTCTTCGGCGATGCGGGTGCGCTCGGCGGCGGCGGTCTCGTCGGCACGGGCGCGCTCGCGTTCGGCCTGCTCCTGTGCGGACTGGATCCGGGCGCGAGCGGCCTCGTCGGTGCGTGCCTGCTCCGCGGCGAAGGCGTCCCGCTGCTGGGCGAGGCGCTCCTCGTGACTGCGCGCCTGCTCGGCGATGCCCCGCTCGTGCGTCTCGCGCTCCTCGGCGATGGCGCGGTCGTGGACCTCGCGCTCCTGCGCGATCCGCCCACGGAGGGTCTCGATCTCGGTGCTCAGGGTGCGACGGAGCCCGTCCATCTCCTGGGTCAGTTCGCGCTCGCGATCGGCGAAGCGCGCCTCGAGCTCGGATTCCTCGCGCTGCTGGCGGGCGGCGAACTCCGCGCGGGTCCGTTCCGTTTCGCTCGCGAGACGCGCGCGCTCCTGCGCGGAGTCCCGCTCGTTCTCGGCGCTCGTGCGCGCGAACTGCTCGGCCTCGCGCTCGGTCGTGGCGCGCAGTTCGGCGGCCGACGCCTTCGCCGCTTCGAGCAGCCGTTCGACCTCCGCACGGGCACGGGCGAGCATCGCCTGAGCCTCGGCTTCGGCGGTCTCGGTCCGGGACGCGCCGTCGCGCTCGGTGGACGCCTGCAGCAGCTCGGCGGTGCGACGGGACTCCTCGAGCAGCCGCTCGCTCTCGGCGGTGCTCTCCGTCTGCAGCCGTTCCGCGGCCGCGCGTGCGGTGGAGACCGCGGTCTCGGCCTGCTCGGTGGCGCTGGTCACCAGCTCATCGGCGCGGCTCTGCGCCTGGCTCAGCAGTCGCTGGGTTTCGGCCTCGGTGGTGCGGCGCAGCTTCTCCGCGTCGAGATCCGCCTGCGCCATCAGGCGGTGGGCGTGATCCTCTGCGATCTGCAGGCTCTTCTCGACGCGGAGGCCGAGGCCGGAGTACCCGCTCGCGCCGAGCTCGGACACCTGGTCCTGGAGGTCGGTGATGAGGGTGCGCTGCTCCTCGCTGTCGCGGACGGCCTGCTGATACGCCGCCTGCAGGGAGGCGAGGTGCTCCTGCAGCGTGCCGATGTGCTGGGACAGCGCACCGACTTTCGCGTCGACTTCGCCGCGGTGGTAGCCGCGGAAGGCTTGCGAGAAGAGCGGATCTGCTTCGGTCACGAGGGTCCTCCGGAAGGGTGGCTGCCCGGTACGCTTCGGAGGGGTCCGTCGGCGCGCCGGAGATCTGTCTCATCGTAGAACATTTCGGCCGGTCAGGGACTGGAGATGACATCCCGGGCCGAGCCGTCGCAGGTCCGTTCGGCTCGAGTCGAGATGCGCACGGACCGCATGCGATTCAGCTGAACGCGAAGACGTACCCACCCGCCCTTCGGAAAGCTCCGGTACCGTTGAAGCTTGAATTGTCTGTGGACGGCGAGGTGCGACGCGCGGGAGCGCGATCGAATCCGCCGATGAAGGAGGACCGCGTGCGGTTTTTCGGTGCCATCACCGCCCTGGTGCTCGCCGGCGTCATGCTCATCCTCGGGATCGGCCAGCGGACCTTCCTCGCGGGACCGGCCGAGATCGAGTACCAGGCCAAGTCGAGCGGGGAGGAGCACTACGCCGTGATCCCGGCTTCGGCGTTCGATGAGGTGACCGGGCAGCCGAGCGTCGTGCTCGAGGGCAAGAACGCCTTCGCAGCGATCGGCGCGACCCGCGATGTCGAGGCCTGGGCGGCGGAGTACCGCCACCTCGAGATCGGAGTCGATACGAAGCAGAAGCGCCTGAACGCCGCGACGGTCGCCGCCGAGGCTCCGAAGGCCGCAGATGGCGGAGACTCCCAGGCCGAAGCGGCCAAGACCCCCGAACTGCTGGACCCGCGTGGCAGCGATCTCTGGCTCGCCGAGTACGGCACGGGCGTGTCGAACGCGGGCGCGTCCCCGTCCGCCGCCGAGAGGGCCGGAACGCTGCGGGTGCCCGTCGCGCTCAAGTCGGACCAGTCGATCCTCATCGCGACGAACGGCGCGGATCCGCTGCCGCAGAAGATCGCTCTCGCCTGGGCGCAGGACCGCAGCACTCCGCTGGCGGGCCCGTTCCTCGTGGCCGGCGGCGTCCTGGCTCTGATCGGAGCGCTGCTCTACCTGCTCGCGGTCGACCACGACCGCCGCGGTCTCGGTCCGCGGCGCGGCCGGCGCGGACCGCTGCAGGGCATCCGGAACTTCTTCAGTCGCGGCGGCAAGCGACGGGCGGCGCCCTCCACGACGACCGAAGCACCGAAGGCCGCGGACGCGGGGTCCGGTACCGCTCAGCGCACGGCGGTGCGCAGGCTGCGACGCGCGGCGATCCCCATCGGACTCGCCGGTCTCCTGGCGCTCAGCGGCTGCTCCGCCTCCTACTGGCCCCAGTTCGGCGGCGACGCGGCTCCGAGCGAGACGACCACCAGCCCGAGCCCGTCGAAGTCCGCACCGGTCCCGGTGAACGACGACCAGATCAAGCGGATCATCGGCAGCGTCGCAGACGCCGCGACCCAGGGCGACGACAGTCTCGACGCGAAGCAGCTCGAAGCACGATTCACGGGCGACGCGCTGCAGCAGCGCACCGCCAACTACAAGATCCGGGCCAAGGTGAAGGACTACGAAGTGGTCCCGCCCCGCATCACGAACCGCCAGGAGTCCTACAAGCTGGTGCAGAGCACCGAGGACTGGCCCCGCGTGGTCCTGGCGACCGTCGCCTCCGAGCCGGGTGTCAAGAAGGCCTCCACGCCGAGCCCCAGCGCGACGAAGTCCGATGCCGCGCAGCAGCAGGAGGAATCGCCGACGCTCGCGCTGATGCTCGTGCAGGACAACCCGCACGTGAACTTCCAGGTGTCGCGCGTCGTCGCGCTCCGAGGCGGACAGAAGATGCCCGACGCCGCACCGGCGGAGGAGGGCACCGCGCGCGTCTCCGACGATCTGAGCACGCTCGCGCTCACCCCGGCGGCAGCGGTCGCCGACTACGCCAAGGTCCTCCAGGGCGGCGACAAGGTCGCCGAGGCGAGCGCGTTCAACCTGCAGGACGACGTCCTCGTCACGAAGAGCGGGGCGGCGTGGGTCGCTCAGGCGCAGGCTAAGGCGAAGAAGGACGGCAACGAGTCGGTCAAGTACTCGGTGACGGTGACCCCGAGCGATTCCGAGCTGATCAGCCTGTCCACCGGTGTCGGCGGCGCTCTCGTGAGCGCAACCCTCCGCGAGGAGCGCATCGAGGATTCGGCCGGAGGCCGCGCCAAGCCCACGGCGACCGCGAGCGTGACAGCGCTCTCGGGTCTCGAAGGGCGTCAGGACAAGCTGGTTCGCGTGGTCACGCACCAGATCCTGTTCTTCATCCCGAGTAAGACGAGCGGCGGACAGGTCCAGCGGCTCGGCGTGACCAGCGAGCTCGTAGAGGCGAGGAAGTAACCAGATGAGACAGCAGATGCCCGAGCGGATCCCCGGCGGCGGGGTCGATCTGAGCCACCTCGCTGCGCGGGCCCAGCAGCCCGCGCAGGGGAGCGCGCCCGCGGGCGCGCCCGGCGGGGGACAGGTGGTCGATATCCCGGCGGTGGTGTTCGATCTCACCGACGCGACCTTCGAACAGGCGATGCAGCTCTCGTCCGTGGTGCCCGTGGTCATCGACCTCTGGGCCGAGTGGTGCCAGCCCTGCAAGACCCTGAGCCCCGTGCTCGAGAAGGTGACGCGGCAGAGCGCGGGCCAGCTGGTCCTCGCGAAGGTGGACGTCGATGCGAACCCCGGGCTCGCCCAGGCGTTCCAGGCGCAGTCGATCCCCACGATCGTCGCGCTCGTCGGAGGCCGGCCGGTCCCGCTGTTCCAGGGCGCGGTGCCCGAGGCTCAAGTGCGCGAGGTGTTCGTCCAGCTGCTGCAGCTCGCCGCCGAGCAGGGAGTCACCGGCCGTGTGAGCGCTCCGGATCTCGACGGCGAGGCGCCGACCGATGCGGAGGCGCCGGCCGAACCCGAGGTGCCCGAGGCGCACAAGCCCGCCCTCGAAGCGCTGGAGCGGGGCGACTACGCCGCCGCTGCCGCCGCCTACCACGACGTGCTCGCGAAGTCCCCGCGGGACGCCGAGGCGAAGGCCGCGCTCGCCCAGGTCACCCTGCTGCTCCGTCTGCAGGGCGCGACCGCCGAGGACATCCGGTCGGCTGCGGCCGATCGTCCGGCGGACATCGAAGCGCAGCTGGCGGTGGCCGACCTCGACCTGTCGGGCGGTCACGTCGAGGATGCGCTGCTGCGCCTGCTCGAGCTGTTCGCGGAGCGGACCGACGCCGACGAGCGGAGCGCGATCCGCGAGCGTCTGCTCGACTACTTCGAAGTGGTCGGAACCGCCGACCCGCGTGTCGTCGCCGCGCGGGGGCGCCTCGCGAGCCTGCTCTACTGAGTCCGGACGTGCGCGCCTACCTCGATCATGCCGCGACGGCTCCGATGCCCGCCGAGGTCCTCGACGGGTACACCGAAGCGCTGCGGACCGTCGGGAATCCGGCTTCGACCCACGGGCACGGCCAAGCGGCCAGTGCGCGCCTCGAGGCCGCGCGCGAGGGGCTCGCGCAGCGCTTCGACTGCACCCCGGCCGAGGTCACGCTGACCTCGGGCGGAACCGAGTCGATCAACCTCGGCCTCAAGGGGCTCTTCTGGGCGCGCCGTCGCGCGGGGGCCGGCCCGGTGGTGCTGGTCGCGGAGGGCGAGCACCACGCGACGATCGAGGCCGCCGAATGGCTCCGGGACGCGCAGGGGGCGGAACTGCGCTGGATCCCGCTGGACGGGACCGGCCGGCTGACCCCCGGTGCGCTGACCGCTGCCATCGCCGACGCCGGTGCGGATCGGGTCGCTCTGATCTCCTTCCTCGCGGCGAACAACGAGGTCGGCACGGTGAACGACACCGTCGCGCTCTGCGGCATCGCGAGGGCCGAAGGAATCCCGGTCCACGTCGACGCCGTGGCGGCGCTCGGCCAGCTGCCGATCGACTTCCGGGGGAGCGGCGCCGCGCTGATGAGCCTGTCGGCCCACAAGGTCGGCGGGCCGGTCGGGGTCGGAGCGCTGCTCATCGACCGCGGCACCGCGATCGATCCGCTGCAGCACGGGGGGTCGCAGCAGCGCGGACGCTCGGGCACGCAGGACGTGGCGGGAGCGGTCGGGTTCGCGCTCGCGACGGAGCTCGCCGCGCCCGAGGCTCCGCGGATCGAACGCATCCGCGCGCTCAGGGATCGCCTGATCTCGGGCGTGCGCGCGGCGGTTCCCGACGCGGTGCTGCGCGGTGCCGCAGCGGACGATGGCCGGCTGCCCGGCAACGCCCACTTCACGTTCCCCGGATGCCAGGGGGACTCGCTCGTGTTCCTGCTGGACGCGGCAGGGATCTCGGCTTCGGTCGGGTCCGCGTGCCGGGCCGGGGTCGCCGAGACCTCGCACGTGCTGCTCGCGATGGGGCTCGACGACGGGGTCGCGGCCGGCGCGCTCCGCTTCACCATCGGCTTCGACACGACGGAGGCCGAGATCGAGCTGCTGCTGCGGGAGCTGCCGGAGTCCGTCGAGCGCGCGCGGAGCGCCGGGCTGAGCTGAGACTCCGGGATCGGCATCGCGCGGAGCGATGACGACGGGCGGGTGCGCTCGGAAACGGCGTGCGTCGGAGGCCGGGAGTCGCCGTAGAATGGACGGATGAGAATTCTCGCTGCGATGAGCGGCGGCGTCGACTCGGCGGTGGCTGCGGCACGCGCAGTGGAAGCCGGGCACGAGGTGGTCGGAGTCCACCTGGCGCTGAGCCGCATGCCGGGCACACTGCGTACCGGTTCGCGGGGGTGCTGCACCATCGAGGACGCGATGGACGCCCGCCGCGTCGCCAACCTGCTCGACATCCCCTTCTACGTCTGGGACTTCAGCGAACGCTTCAAGGCCGACGTGGTCGACGACTTCGTCGCGGAGTACGAGGCGGGCCGTACGCCCAACCCGTGCATGCGCTGCAACGAGAAGATCAAGTTCGCGGCGCTGCTCGACAAGGCGATCGCGCTCGGCTTCGACGCGGTCGCGACGGGGCACTACGCGACGCTCGTCGACGGGCCCGCGGGACGCGAGCTGCATCGGGCGAGCGCCTGGGCGAAGGACCAGTCCTACGTGCTCGGCGTACTGACCGAGGAGCAGCTCGCGCACTGCTACTTCCCGCTCGGCGACACGCCTTCGAAGGAACTCATCCGCGCCGAGGCCGAGGAACGCGGGATCCAGGTGGCGGCGAAGCCCGACAGCCACGACATCTGCTTCATCCCCGAGGGCGACACGCGCGAGTGGCTCTCCGAGCACCTCGATCGCGAACCCGGCGAGATCGTCGACGAGTCCGGCGATGTCATCGGCACGCACGACGGTGCCCGCGGGTACACGGTGGGCCAGCGGCGCGGCCTGCAGCTCGGCCGCCCGGCGGTCGACGGCAACCCGCGCTACGTGCTCTCGATCCGGCCCGTCTCGAACCAGGTCGTCGTCGGCCCGAAGGAACGCCTCGCGATCTCCCGGATCGCGGGCGGACGCTACAGCTGGGCGGGGGAGCCGGGGATCGATCCCGGCGTCGCCTTCTCCTGCGACGTGCAGATCCGCGCGCACGCCGATCCGGTCCCGGCGGTCGCGCGCCTCGTCGAGATCGACGAGGCGGAGCGGACCGAGCTGCACCGCGCCGACGCGTCGCACGAGATCGTCGTCGACATCGATCTGGCCCTCGCCGAGCCCCTGCTCGGAGTCGCCCCCGGGCAGACCGCGGTGCTGTACCGGGGTACTCGCGTGCTCGGACAGTTCACCATCGACCGGGCGCTCGCCTCGGCCGAGCCCGGTACGGAGCTGCACGTCGAAGAGATGTCGGTGGCCGCTCCTACAATGAGCGTGTGACCCAGAACGACAGCAGCATCCCCGTCGAATTCGAAGCGGCGCGCGTCGAGGCCGAGCAGCTGACCGCCGAGATCGAGCGGTACCGCGCGGCCTACTACTCCGAGGCGACGAGCCTCGTCTCGGACGCGCAATACGACGAGCTGTTCCACCGGCTCGAAGCGCTCGAGCGGGCGTTCCCCGAGCTGGCCGGCCAGGACAGCCCCACGCAGGAGGTCGGATCCGCGGTCGCCTCCGCGGGGTTCCCCGAGCACGAGCACGCCGAGCGCATGCTCAGTCTCGACAACGTCTTCTCGCTCGACGAGTTCCGCGAGTGGGCCGAGAAGGCCCGTGCGTCGTCGGGGCGCGCGGTGCGGTGGCTCACGGAGCTCAAGATCGACGGGCTCGCCATCGCACTGGCCTATCGCAACGGCGTGCTCGAGACCGCGACCACCCGCGGCGACGGCCGGGTCGGCGAGGACATCACCGAGAACGTCGACCTGATCCCGGTGATCCCGCGCGTGCTCGAGGGCAAAGGAATTCCGGAGTTCTTCGAGGCGCGCGGCGAGGTCTTCCTCACGACCGAGAACTTCGAGGCGCTGAACGAGCGCCAGCACGCGCTCCAGGCCGAGTTCGCAGCGGATCAGCTCGCGAAGGGCGTCCCCGCCGAGAAGATCACCGTGCGCTTCCCCGAGTTCGCGAACGCGCGCAACACGGCGGCGGGCAGTCTGCGGCAACGCGCCGAGAAGAAGAACGAGCGCGAGCTCGAGCTGATGCGGGATCGGCTCGGGCGGCTCTCGCTCTACGTGCACGGCATCGGCGCCTGGCAGCATCCGGACTTCGCGAACCAGTCCGACGCCTACGAGCTGCTGAGCGCCTGGGGGCTCCCGGTCTCGCCCCACTCGCGGGTGCTCGACTCGGTCGACGAGGTGCTCGAGTTCATCGAGGATCGCGGCGCGCACCGGCACGACTTCGAGCACGAGATCGACGGGATCGTCATCAAGATCGACGAGCTCGAGCTCCACCGGGAGCTGGGCGAGACGAGCCGGGCGCCCCGGTGGGCGATCGCCTACAAGTACCCGCCCGAGGAGGTCTACACCAAGCTGCTCGCCATCCGCGTCGGGGTCGGGCGCACCGGTCGGGCGACTCCCTACGCGGTCATGGAACCGGTCAAGGTCGCGGGTTCGACCGTCAGCCAGGCCACGCTGCACAATCAGCAGGTGGTCAAGGCCAAGGGCGTGCTGATCGGCGACACGGTCGTGCTGCGCAAGGCGGGCGACGTGATCCCCGAGGTGCTCGGCGCCGTGCTGGAACGCCGCGACGGCAGCGAGGTCGAGTGGCAGATGCCGGTGGGATGCCCGGAGTGCGGCACGGAGCTGCGCGCGATGAAGGAGGGCGACATCGACCTCCGCTGCCCGAACGCGCGAGCGTGCCCGGCGCAGGTCCGCGGTCGGGTCGAGCACATCGGCTCGCGAGGCGGCCTCGACATCGAGGTGCTCGGCGAGATCACCGCGGCAGCGCTCACCCAGCCCGAGGTGCCGTCCGTGCCGCCGCTCGAGACGGAAGCCGGGCTGTTCGACCTCACCCTCGAGGAACTCGTCCCGATCACCGTCGTGGTCCGGGACAGCGAGACGGGTGAGCCGGTGATCGACGAGGCGACCGGTGAAGCGCGCAGGCGCTCCCCGTTCCAGCGCGTGACCGTCGAGTACCCACCCGAGGCGGAAGGGATGGACGCGGCGGCACGTCGCCAGGCCGGCTTCCGCAAGGACCACCGGGTCGTGCGACCGTCCAAGGACGCCGAGACCTTCCTCGCCGAGCTCGAGCGGGCCAAGACGAAGCCGCTCTGGAGGCTGATCGTCTCCCTGAACATCCGGCACGTGGGGCCGGTCGCCGCGCGAGCGCTGGCCGACTGGTTCGGCTCGCTCGACGCGATCCGCGCCGCGAGCGTCGAGGAGCTCTCCGCGGTCGACGGCGTCGGCGGGATCATCGCGGAGTCGTTGCTCGAGTGGTTCGAGGTCGATTGGCACCGCGAGATCGTCGAGCGGTGGACCGCGGCGGGCGTGCAGTGGGCGACGCCGGGGCATCCCGGGCCGGGCGCCGCCGTCGCCGAGGGCGGCGTGCTCGCCGGACTCACCGTAGTGGCCACGGGTTCCCTCGACGGATTCACCCGTGACGGTGCGAAGGAGGCGATCATCCAGGCCGGCGGAAAGGCCGCGTCGAGCGTCTCGAAGAAGACGGACTACGTCGCCGCTGGTCCCGGTGCGGGCTCGAAGCTCGCGAAGGCGGAGGAACTGGGCATCCCGGTGCTCGACGCGAGCCAGTTCGCGGTGCTCGTCTCGGAGGGCCCCGCTGCTCTCGGCCTCGGCGACACCGAGGCGGCCGAGGCCGGTGAGACGGCAGGCGCGCCCGAAACGGCCGAGGACTCCGCGACTCCCGAGGAGCTCCGGTCGGAGGGCTGAGCGCCTCCCGGCGAGTTATCCACAGATCTCGCGTTTCCGGCTTCGGGGGCTTCCGGGAATCCCTACGCTGAGGGGAAATCCCGAGCGAAGGAGAACCGGTGACCGACACCCCCGAAGCACTCGACCAGGCCCCTAGCACCTCCGCGGTGAGCGTCGGCGAAGCCGAGCCGTTGGCCCGCGCGGCCTGGGCGCTGCAGTCGCCGATGCTCACCGAGTACTACGACACCGAGTGGGGTGTGCCGGTCTTCGACGAGCGCGGGGTGTTCGAGCGGCTCACGCTCGAAGCCTTCCAATCGGGGCTCTCCTGGATCACGATCCTGCGCAAGCGAGAAGCCTTCCGGGCGGCGTTCGACGGCTTCGAGCCCGAGGCGATCGCGGACTACGGCGAAGCCGACGTCGAACGGCTGCTCGCCGACGAGGGCATCATCCGCAACCGGATGAAGATCCTCGCCACGATCGGCAACGCGCGAGCCACGCTCGCGCTGCGGGACGATCCGAAGGCCGGCGGCCTCGAGCGTCTGGTCTGGGCGGCGATGCCCGAGCGTTCTCCGCTGCCCGAGACGGATGCCGAGGTGCCGAGCACGTCTCCGGAGTCTGTCGCGCTCGCGAAGGAGCTGAAGCGCCGCGGCTTCTCCTTCGTCGGGCCCACCACGGTCTACGCCCTGATGAGCGCCATCGGCATCGTCGACGTCCACCTCCGTTCGAGCCACCGACGCGGCTGCTCGGAGCTCTGGGCGGTCGACGGCGCCCGCACCGACGTACCGCTCCCGTTCGCGAGATGAGGGGCTCGGGAGCGCCCACGAACCGAGGCCGCCCGCGCTCGATAGGATGGTCGGGTTCCCGAAGCCCCTCTTCACCCCTGGAGCAGCATGCCTGAACCCAGCGCGGCGAGCAGCGAGATCACGGCCGAGACCGTGCAGCATCTCGCCGGACTCGCCCGGATCGCCCTCACCGACTCCGAGGTCTCCTCGCTCACGAGCGAACTCGGATCGATCCTCACCAGCATCGCGAAGGTCAGCGAGGTGGCCACCCCCGAGGTACCGGCCACCAGCCACCCGATCCCGCTGAGCAACGTCACCCGACCCGACGAGGTCTCCGACGTGCTCACGCAGGAGCAGGCGCTCATGAACGCGCCCGATGCGGCCGAGGGCATGTTCCGCGTGTCGTCGATTCTGGGCGAAGAGCAGTAGAGGACGACATGAACGATCTGATCACGCTGACCGCGGCCGAGCTGGCCGCGAAGATCTCCTCGGGTGAGGTCTCCTCCGTCGAGGCCACCCGCGCCCACCTCGACCGCATCGCCGAGGTCGACGGCGCGGTGCACGCCTTCCTCGCGACGAACGAAGAGGCGTCCCTGGCGGCCGCCCGCGACATCGATGCCCGCCGTGCTGCGGGCGAGGCGCTCGGCGAGCTCGCCGGCGTGCCCCTCGCGGTCAAGGACGTGCTCGTCACCACCGACATGCCGTCCACCTCGGGATCAAAGATCCTCGAGGGGTACCGCTCGCCGTTCGACGCGACCACCGTGGCGAAGGCCCGGGCAGCCGGTCTCGTCTCCATCGGCAAGACCAACATGGACGAGTTCGCGATGGGCTCCGCCACCGAGAACTCGGCATACGGGCCCACCCACAACCCGTGGTCGCTCGACCGGGTGCCCGGCGGGTCCGGCGGCGGGTCCGCGGCCGCGGTGGCCGCCTTCGAAGCTCCGCTCGCGCTCGGCTCCGACACCGGCGGCTCGATCCGCCAGCCGGCCGCGCTCACGGGCACGGTCGGTGCCAAGCCGACCTACGGCGGGGTCAGCCGCTACGGCGCGATCGCGCTCGCATCCTCGCTCGATCAGGTCGGTCCCTGCGCGCGCACCGTGCTCGACACCGCGCTCCTGCACGACGTGATCGCCGGTCACGACCGGCACGACTCGACCTCGCTCGACTTCGCGTGGCCCTCGATGGCCGCGGCCGCGCGCGGGGGAGTCGATCCGTCGAGCCTCAAGGGCCTGCGCGTCGGCGTGGTGAAGCAGCTGATGATCGACGGCGTGCAGCCCGGCGTGAAAGCCAGCTTCGAGCAGGCGCTCGCGCTGCTCACCGCGCAGGGCGCCGAGATCGTCGAGATCGACGCCCCGCACTTCGAGTACGCGGTCGCCGCCTACTACCTGATCCTCCCGTCGGAGGCCTCGAGCAACCTCGCGAAGTACGACTCCGTGCGCTTCGGCCTGCGCGTCGCCCCCGAGGGCGGCGGCACCGTCGAGAGCGTCATGAGCGCGACCCGCGAGGCCGGGCTCGGCGCGGAGGTCAAGCGCCGCATCATCCTCGGTACCTACGCGCTCTCCGCCGGCTACTACGACGCCTACTACGGCAGTGCTCAGAAGGTCCGCACGCTGATCCAGCGCGACTTCGCGAACGCGTTCGCGCAGGTCGACGTGATCGCCTCGCCCACCGCGCCCACCACCGCGTGGAAGCTCGGCGAGCACGGCGGAGACCCGATGCAGGACTACCTGAACGACGCCACGACGATCCCCGCGAACCTCGCCGGGATCCCGGGGCTCAGCCTGCCCATCGGCACCGCGAGCGAGGACGGCCTGCCGGTCGGCCTGCAGCTCATGGCCCCCGCGTTCGAAGACGCCCGCCTGTACCGCGCGGGCGCCGCGATCGAGCGGCTCATCGCCGAGCGCGACGGCGCTCCGTTCTGGGCCCAGGCGCCCGCACTCACCGGAAAGGCTGGCGCATAATGGCCAAGACCAAGCTGATGGACTTCGACCGCGCCCTCGAACTCTTCGAGCCGGTCATCGGTCTCGAGGTACACGTCGAGCTCAACACCAAGACCAAGATGTTCAGCACGGCGCCGAACGTCTTCGGGTCCGAGCCGAACACCAACCTCGCCCCCGTCTGCCTCGGTCTGCCCGGCTCGCTCCCGGTGGTCAACGAGCAGGCCGTGCGCTCCTCGATCAGCCTGGGCCTCGCGCTCGGCTGCGGCATCGCCGAGGTCTCGGGCTTCGCCCGGAAGAACTACTTCTACCCGGACATGGGCAAGAACTACCAGATCTCGCAGTACGACGATCCGATCGCGCACGACGGCTCGGTCGAGATCGAGCTCGCCTCCGGTCGTGTCGTGCACGTGCCCATCGAGCGCGCGCACATGGAGGAGGACGCCGGCAAGCTGAACCACGTCGGCGGCTCCACCGGTCGGATCCAGGGCGCCGAATACTCGCTCGTCGACTACAACCGCGCGGGTGTTCCGCTGGTCGAGATCGTCACGCGGCCGATCTTCGGCGGTGAGGCCGATGTCCCCGAGATCGCGGCAGCCTACGTGTCGACCATCCGCGACATCGTGGTGGCGCTCGGCATCTCGGACGCGCGCATGGAGCGGGGCAACATCCGCTGCGACGCGAACGTCTCGCTACGCCCCCGCGGCAACGAGGACGCCGGCATGTCGGTGCTCGGCACCCGCACCGAGACGAAGAACGTGAACTCGCTGCGCTCGATCGAGCGCGCGGTCCGCTTCGAGATCCAGCGGCAGGCGCTGATCCTCTCCGAAGGCGGCTCCATCACGCAGGAGACCCGCCACTGGCACGAGGACACCGGCGAGACCTCGCCCGGTCGTCCCAAGAGCGACGCCGACGACTACCGGTACTTCCCGGAGCCCGACCTCGCTCCGCTCACGCCGTCGCGCGAGCTGGTCGAGGAGCTGCGCGCCGCGCTGCCCGAGCACCCGACCCTGCGCCGCCGCCGGCTGCGCGAGGACTGGCAGTTCTCGGCGCTCGAGTTCCAGGACGTCGTGAACGCCGGCCTGCTCACCGAGATCGAGGCGACCGTCGCCGCCGGCGTGCCGGCCCAGGCCGCGCGCAAGTGGTGGATGGGCGAGATCGCACGCATCGCCAAGGAGCGCTCCGCCGCGCCCACGGACCTCATCACGCCCGCGCAGATCGCCTCGGTCGTCGAGCTCGTCGAAGCGGGAACCCTCAACGACAAGCTGGCGCGTCAGGTGATCGCCGGCATCATCGACGGCGAGGGCACCGCCCAGCAGATCGTCGACGCCCGCGGTCTCGCGATCGTGTCGGACGACGGCCCGCTGATCGAGGCCGTAGACGCGGCGCTCGCCGAGCAGCCGGACGTGCTCGCCAAGATCCGCGACGGTAAGGTGCAGGCCGCCGGTGCGATCATCGGTGCGGTCATGAAGGCGATGCGCGGGCAGGCGGACGCGGCCCGCGTGCGCGAGCTCGTCATCGAGCGCGCCTCGGCCGAGTAGGCAGAGCCATCGCGGGGCGGACCCGCGAACGGACGGCCCGCCCGGATCCCCACGGATCCGGGCGGGCCGTCCGCGTGATCAGCCCCAGAACGCGCCGAGCCGATCGGCGAGCACCACGCCCTGCGCGAATCCGGCCCGTGCCGCGCACGGACGCAGCGACGGATTCATCGCGTTCGCTCCGATCAGCCGCGCGGCCTCCTCGTCGGGTCCGACGACTTCGACGGTGCTGCCCGCCGCGCGCAGATCGTCCGCCTGCGCCGCCAGCTGCATGCGCCACTCGATCGGGTGGCGGGTACGCCCGCCGAAGGGGGACAGTACGAGCACCCGTTCGCTGCCGACCGCGAGATCCGCGTTCTCGTTGCGACGGTACCCGCCGTCGATGAAGGAGCGGCCGCAGGCGCGATGCGGGGCGCCGCTCGCGCAACTCGCCGCGACGGCGTCCGCGAGCTCGATCCCGTTGTCGCGATCGAAGACGACCGGGGATCCGTCCGCGGCATCGACGGCGACGACGCGCAGATCGCGCGCCGGCCAGCGCTGATCGGGCAGCCGGGAGGCGACGACCGCGCGCCAGCGCGCGCTCCGCGCCGGATCGGATGCACCGTCGAGCTGCAGCGCCGCCGCGCCCATGCGGCGTCGCATGTCCGCAGGGTCCGCGGAGGCGGCGATGATCCGGGAGGTGCGGTCGAGCTGCTCCGCGACCGCGACCGCGACAGAGGCAGAGGCAGAGGCAGCCGAGGCGGCCGCGACGGGGGCACCGCCCGCGCGGCCGCCGCCCGCACCGGCCGGGCCGGCTGCACCCGTCGGGCCAGCTGCACCCGTCGGGCGGGAGGCCAGCGCGGCTTCGTGCAGTTCGATGGGGGAGCGGAACGAGATCTGCGCGGCGGTGGTGGCGCCGGCCGAGGTTCCGATGAGCAGTTCGGCGGCTGCGGCATCGACGCCCTCGTGCAGGAGCCCGGCGAGGACGCCGAGCATCCAGGCGTTGCCGGTGGATCCGCCTCCGCCGAGCACGAGGGCGCGGTCGCGCGCCGATTCGTGCGTGGGCGGAGCGGGGGAGAACGGAGAGGAAAGCGGGGAGGCAGGCATGATGTTCGTCTTTCGCGAGAACGAATGCGAGCGCGTGCCTCCGGTCGCGACCGCTACGGTCGGGTGATCGTGGACTCCGGGGAAGCACCCGCTGCGAGTACTGGGGTCATGGGGGCTCACCTCCTGCCGTCCGATCGTGATCGGGACGAGGCTAGCACGCCCGGCCGAACGCCGGAGGGGCCGTTGTCGGTGGTCTGTGCTGGAATGGGAGCGTGATGGAGGGGAACGATGCACCGGGCGGGAGCGCGCTCCGGGCGCAGGCGTCGATGCTGCACGTCGACATGGACTCCTTCTTCGTCTCGGTCGAACTGCTCGAGCAACCCGAGCTCCGCGGGCTCCCCACCGCGGTGGCCTTCGATACGGCTCGCTCCGTCGTGTCGAGCGCCAGCTACGAGGCCCGGCGTTTCGGCGTCCGATCCGCCATGCCGGTCGGTCGGGCCAAGCAGCTGTGCCCGCAGCTGATCCTGATCCCGCCCGTGCACTCCAAGTACCGCGACGCCTCGCGCGCGGTGATGCGGGTGTTCGAGGAGTTCACGCCGCTCGTCGAACCGCTGAGCATCGACGAGGCGTTCCTCGACGTCGCCGGATCGCTCAAGCTGTTCGGTGAGCCGACCGAGATCGCCCGGCAACTGCGAGCACGTGTGCGCGAGCAGACCGGACTGCCGGCCTCGGTGGGGCTGGCGGGCACGAAATTCATCGCCAAGCTCGCCTCGCAGCGGGCGAAGCCCGATGGGATCCTCGAGATCCCGCCGGCCCGCACGCTCGAATTCCTGCACCCGCTCCCGGTCGAGGCGATGTGGGGCGTCGGCAAGGCGACCGCACGGTCGCTGCAGTCGCGCGCCATCCGCACGATCGGGGAGCTCGCTCGCGAGCCGCTGCCGAGCCTGGAGCGCCTGGTCGGGCGGGCCTCCGCGCTGAAGCTGCACGCGCTGGCCAACGGCCGCGACGCGCGCGCCGTCGAGACGGAACGCATCGAGAAGAGCATCGGCCATGAGGAGACCTTCGCGATCGACGAGACGGATCGCGCGGTGCTGCACCGCGAGCTGCTGCGGCTCTCCACCCGGACCGCGGAGCGGCTGCGCGAGCACGGCGCCGAGGCGCGCACCATCGCGATCAAGGTGCGCTGGGACACGTTCGAGACGGTGACGCGATCCCGCACCCTGCCGGAGGCGACGAACGCGACGCAGCGCATCTACCGCACCGCGTGCGAACTGCTCGACGGCCTGGGAGCGTCGCTACGGCCCGTGCGTCTCATCGGGGTCCGCGCCGAGCAGCTCATGGCGGCGGGGTCCGATCCCGCCGGGTTGTGGAGCGACGACGACGATTGGCGCGCGGTCGATCAGGCGGTCGACGAGGTGCGCGGCCGCTTCGGTCGCGATCAGCTCACCTCGGCGCGCCTGCTCACCGGGCGGGGGCAGGTGGTCGACGCGCGCTCGCTCGAACCGCCGGCGTGATCGCGGCTCAGCTGCGCTCCATGGTGCGCAGCAGGGACTCCAGGATCGCGGCGAGCCAGTCGTAGACCAGCACCGTGCCGCGCGATTCCTCGTCCTCGAGCAGGCGATCGTGGTCCTCCTCGACCTCGAGGCCCACGCGCGCCGCCATGGCGAGCCGCAGCGCCGTCAGCGTGCGGATCCACGCGGGGAAGGTGGCCTCGGTGATCTCGAGGGTCACCGGAGCGGGGTCGTCGGGATCGCTGCCCGGGCCGAGCTCGGACGTGACCGTCAGCGCATCCTGGAGCTTGCGGTTGAGCAGACCCTGCTCCGTGACCCGGCGGAACGCCGACGCGTTGCCGCCGCCCTCGTAGGCGTCGGGGAACAGGCGCGCCAGCGCCGGGTCCTCGGGCAGGACCTCGCTGCCGCCGACCTCGAGGCTGGCGAACAGCGGATCAGGGTCGAGCGCCGTCTTGCTGTGGCTCTGCAGCAGCGCGATCAGCTGGCTCACCAGCTGATCGAGCAGCTGCGCCTCGTCCGGATCGAGTCCGAGGCGCACGCCCTCGGGTACGGGCAGCAGCCTCACGAAGCGTCCTCCTTGCGGACCGTGGCCCAGAGTCCGTACCCGTGCATCGCCTCGACGTGCATCTCCATGGCCTCGCGGCCGCCCTCGGCCACGACCGCGCTGCCGTCGTGGTGCACGCGCAGCATCAGCTCTTCGGCGCGCTCGGTGGAGAATCCGAAGTGCGAGCGGAAGACGTACGAGACGTAGGACATGAGGTTGACCGGGTCGTCCCAGACCACGGTCTGCCAGGGGCGCTCGGGCGCGGGCGCGCGGTGCAGCTCGTGCTCGGTGCCGACGCCGGTGCCCGGCTGCGTCTCGGTGGCGACCATCAACCCCACCCCAGCTCGTGGATGCGTTCTTCGTCGATGCCGTAGAAGTGGGCGATCTCGTGCACCAGGGTCACGCGGATCTCGCGGACGAGCTCGTCGTGGTCCGCGCAGTGCTCGAGCAGGTTCTCGCGGAACAGGATGATGCGATCGGGCTCTTCGCCGTACCCGTAGCGCTCGCGCTCGGCGAGCGAGAACCCCTCGTAGACGCCGAGCAGGTCGCTGCCGTCCTCGGGGTGGTCCTCGATCAGGAAGATGACGTTGTCGAGCTCGGAGAGCATGTCCTCGTGCAGGCTGTCGAGTCCGTCGGACACGAGGGCCTCGAAGGCCTCTGGCGAAACGTCGAGCATGCCTTCACCCTACAGAAGCGCCGGGGTGATCGGCAGGGGGCGGTAGCATTCCGGCAGCGGACGGGTGCGCGAATCGGGAGGTCGGATGAGCGGCGGCGAGGACACGACGCAGCGGGTCCTGCACGAACTCGATGCGGCCGAGGCGCTCGCACGAGGCGGGGAACCGGACGCGGCGATCGCCGCGTACATCGAGCTCGTTCCCCGGGTCGAGCGGGCGTTCCCGCATGACCGGCTCGTGCTCGCCGGGGCGCTCGATCGGTTCAGCGCCGCGCTGTCGACGGCTGGACGGTTCGACGAGATGACCGAAGCGCAGGAGCGGGCGATCCGGGTCGCGGAGGGCGCGGGTCGGACCGCGGAGGATCTCGCGCGGATGCGGATCTCGCTGGGGGACCGCCTGCGCGACAACGGGCGCCTCGATGCGGCGATCCGCGCCTACGCCCGCGCGGCGGAGACCGCGGAGCCCGAGACCGGGACCGCGCATCCGGCCGTCGTGGAGGCCGGGATCGGCATGGCGGAGTGCGCGGCGGATCTCGGACGGCACGGCGACGCGCTGCACAGCTATCGCTGGGTGGTTCCCGCGGCGCGGCGCGCGCTCGGCGATGCTGCGGAGCCGACGCGCCGGGCGGAGGCGGGGATGCGGGCCTCGGCATCGGTGCGGCGCCGTCGGATTGCGGCGGTGGCCGGTGCGGTGCTCATCGCCGTCATCGTCGGCGCGGTGCTCTGGGAGCAGTTCGCCTGAGCCGCTCGGCCCCGGGGTCAGCGGCGGAGCAGCTCGAGCGCTTCCGGATCCGCTCCGGCGGTGCGCAGGCGGTCGCGGAGCGCGCGGCCCGCGACCTCGTAGGGCGCGACGCTGCCGAACAGCAGCGACCGGGCATTGGCGTGCTCGGTGAGAGAGACCAGTTCGAAGGCCAGCGCGGACGCGGATTCCGCCCGGAGCTCGCCGCCGGCGATCGCCGCCTCGACCTGCAGTTCGAGATACCGGTACCACTCGGCGAGCGCGGCGCGGACGGCATCGCTCACGGGCCCCGGTTTGGAGTCGACGTCGGCGGCGGTGGCGGCGAAGAAGCACCCGCCGCTGAAGACGCGGTCGCGGGAGTAGGCCAGGGCGTTGCCGAGCAGGGCGGCGAGTCGGCGCGCGCCGCGCGGCTCGGCGCGCGCCGGTTCGATGATCCGCTCGGTGAAGATCTCGCGGGCCACGGCGACCGTGGCGAGCTGCAGTCCCTCCTTGCTGCGGAAGAGGGTGGCGATGCTGCTCTTGCTGCTTCCGGCGGCGGTCGCGAGCCGGCCGATGGTGAGGCCGTCGAGGCCGTCGACCGAGGCGAGGTCGGTGGCGCGCTCGAGGATGACGCTGCGGGACGCGTCGCCGCGGGCGCGGCGTCCGTCCGTTTCGGTGCGGTCGTTCATGAATTCGAGTATACGAACGAACGTTCGCTTACTATAGGCATGATCGTTCGTATTGTTGCGGGAGGAGAGTGCTGTGCCAACCATGATCGAGCTCGTCGCGGGAGGGATCCGTGGAGTGTCGCGGGTGTCGCCGCGATTCGGAGGCGACCTGGCCTATCGCGCGTTCTTCTCGACCGCGCCGCGCATGCGGGTGCGGGAGTCGGCGCGGGCGGTGCACGATTCCGCTCGGAGGAGCGTGCTGCGTCTGCCCGGAGGTGAGGCGGCGGCCTTCGAGTGGGGCGCGGGGGAGCGTTCCGCGCTGCTGCTCCACGGCTGGAAGGGGCGGGCTTCGCAGTTCGTCCCGCTCGTGGAGCGGCTGGTGGGGGACGGCTTCCGTGTCGTCGCCTTCGACGCGCCCGCGCACGGCGACTCCCCGGGGAGGCGCACCGATGTGCGCGATTGGATCGCAGCAGCGGAGGTGCTCGCCGAGCGCCACGGAACCTTCGAGCTGCTCGTCGGGCACTCGTTCGGATCCCTCGCCGCGCTGACGCTCGCCCGGTCGACGCTGCCGGCCCCGCGGGTGGCGGTGGTCGCGGGTGCGGCGAGCCCCGAGGCCTTCGTCGACGCCTTCGTGAGCGATTTCCGACTGCGGAGCGCCAGCGCGGATCGCCTGCGCGAGCGATTCCGGAGGCGGCTCGGCGTCGATGAGGCGGAGCTCGTGCGGCGCTACGACGCGGTGCGGGATCCCCTGCCAGCCGAGACCGAACTGCTGCTCGTGCACGATCGCGGGGATCGGCGCCTCGCCGACCGGGACGCGGTGCGGCTGTGCGAGGTGCACGGGGGCCACGCCCGGCTCCTGCGGACCGCGGGGCTGGGGCACTCGCGGATCCTCTCCGCGGACGCCGTGCTCGACGCGATCTCGGGTTTCGCCCGGGACGGTCTCGGCGGGGTCGCGCCCGTGAGCGGGAGCGCCGATATCGGGTCGGCCCTGGTGGATCCGCCGCCCGCGTGAGATAGTTAGCCGCATGGCACACTATCGGGACGATCTGGACGCGGTGCTGCTCGCGCTGGCGGACCCGACGCGGCGTCGGATCGTACGTCGTCTCGGGCGCGGACCCGCGAGCGTGGGCGAGCTCGCCCGCCCGTTCGAGATGACGCTGCCGTCGTTCATGAAGCACGTGCGCACGCTCGAATCGAGCGGAGTGATCCGCACCAGCAAGACCGGACGGGTGCGCAGCTGCGTGCTGAACCGCGACCGGCTCGCGCTGGTCGACGACTGGCTCGCCGAGCAGCGCGAGCTCTGGTCCGATCGGACGGACCGGCTCGAGGCATTCGTCACCGATCGTCACGCCGACCGCGCCACCGAGCAGAAGGAGCCATCATGAACCAGCACTTCGATCCCGAACGGGACCTCAGCATCGAGCGCGTGATCCGGGCTCCGCGTGAGCGGGTCTGGCGGGCGTGGACCGATCCGCTGCAGCTCGCGCAGTGGTGGGTGCCGGCCCCGACGGTCGCGCGCATCGATCGATTCGAGCCGCGCCCCGGCGGTGCCTTCGTCACCAGCATGAGCGACGACGGCGAGGATTTCGTGCCGCACACCGACGGCATCTTCCTGCTGCTCGAAGAGGGGCGCCGGCTGGTCTTCACGAACGCGATCACCAGCAGCTGGCACCCCGCGGAACCCGCGCCGGTGGCGATGACCGCCGAGATCCTCTTCGGCGAGCACCCCGACGGGACGGCCTACCGGGCGGTCGTGCGGCACGGGGATCCCGCGGATCGCGCCAGGCACGAGGAGCTCGGCTTCTTCGACGGCTGGGGCGCGGTCACGGCGGCCCTCGTCGAACTCGTGGAGCGCGGCGCCGACACTGCCGAGTGAGCCCCGCGCGGGAACCGGTGCGACTGGTCTGACCGGTCCGACCGGCGCGTCAGCGCGCCGCCAGGTACGCCTCGCGTTCCTCGACGGAGAGCAGCACGCAGAACTGGTTGCCCTCGGGATCCGCGAGCACGACCCAGCCGCTGCCCGGCCCGGCGATGCCACGCTGATCGGCGACCTGCACGGCGCCCAGCCCGAGCAACCGCTCGATCTCCGCCGCCTGCGTGCCGGCGCGGGGACGCAGATCGAAGTGGATCCGCTTCGCCGGCAGCTCGGCGTCCGGGACCTCGATGAACAGGAGCCGATGCCCGGTCTCGGGATCCCGGATCATGCACTCCTCGTCGCCAGACGTGTTCGGTTCGTCGTCGAGGTCGACGTACCCGAGCAGCTGCTTCCACCACTCCGACAGCGCGTACGCGTCGTGGCAGTCGATCGTGGTGTGCGCGATGAAGCTGGTCATGGACCGATGATCGCAGGGCGCGCGGCGCAGCGCATCCCGCTGGGGCGTCCGGGGTGTGGCTAGACTGCTTGCCAGTGACACGGGGTGCCGCATCGGGCGGCTGAGAACACACCCGTCGAACCTGATCTCGTTAGTACGAGCGAAGGGATGTCGCGATGAGCGATCTTCTGCGTCCACCGTCCGCACCCGGCCACGCCCGCGAGGCCGCGATCCTTCTGGGGGCGGTGCGCGCACGCGCGCCGCTCACGCACTGCATCACGAACGCGGTGGTCACCGGCTTCACCGCCAATGCGCTGCTCGCGATCGGCGCGGCCCCGGCCATGGTCGACATCGTCGGCGAGGCCGGGATCTTCGCCGGCGCCGCATCGGGCCTGCTCGTCAACCTCGGGACGCCGACCCCCGAGCAGCGGCGGGCGAGTCGAGAAGCGGTCGCGGGAGCGGTCGCCGCGGGAACCCCCTGGGTGCTCGACCCGGTCGCGATCGGAACGCTGCCGATCCGGACCGAGCTGGCGCGGGAACTGCTCGACCGCCGACCCGCGAGCGTGCGCGGCAACGCCTCCGAGATCCTCGCGCTCGCGGGCCGCAGCGCCGGCGGCCGAGGCGTCGACGCCACCGCGGCCCCCGAGGACGCCGCGGACGCGGCCGTCGAGCTGGCCCGCGGATCCGGCGCGGTGGTGGCCGTCTCCGGCCCGGTCGACCTCATCACCGATGGCGAGCGGATCGTGCGGGTGGCGAACGGCGACCCGCTGCTGACCCGGGTGACGGGAGGCGGATGCGCGCTCGGCGCCGTCATGGCCGCGTTCCTCGGAGCCGCACACGCCGACGTCGACGCCGATGCCGGAGCCGATGCGCTCGGCGCGGTGGTCGCCGCGCACCTCGCCTATGCCGTCGCCGCCGAACGCGCCGCATCGCGCGCGTCGGGTCCCGGTTCCTTCGCCGTGTCTCTGCTCGACGCCCTCGCGGAGCTCCGTCCGGAGGACGTCGAATCGGCGGCGCGCATCGAGCTCGGGGAGGTCGCGGCATGATCCGTGATCTCTCGCTGCACCTGGTCACCGACCCCGTGCTGAGCGGTTCTCGCGGCGTCGCGGAGACGGTGCGGGCTGCCGTGTCCGGCGGAGTCGGCGTGGTCCAGCTCCGCGACAAGGGAGCGAGCGATGCCGAGACCGTGGATCGGCTCGTCGAGCTCTCCGGAATCATCGACGGTCGGGCCCGACTCATCGTCAACGACCAGCTCGGAGCCGCGGTCTCGGCCCGCGCCCGGGGCGCTCGCGTCGACGGCGTGCACCTCGGCCAGGGGGACGCGTCGGTGCTCCGCGCGCGCGAGCTGCTCGGGCCCGATGCGCTGATCGGACTGACTGCGAACCGCGCCGAGCACCTCGACGCCGTTCGCGCGCTTCCGGCGGGCACGGTCGACTATCTCGGCGTCGGAGCGATCCGGCCGACGAGTACCAAACCCGATCACCCGCCGGCGCTGGGGTTCGAGGGTTTCCGAGCGTTCGCCGAGGCGAGCCCGCTGCCCTGCGTCGCGATCGGCGGGATCGTGCCGGACGACGCCGCCGCCCTGCGCGAAGCGGGCGCCGCGGGCGTCGCCGCCGTCGCGGCGCTCTGCACCAGCCCCGATCCGCGATCCACCGCGACGGAGTTCCTGCGGAACTGGCGCCGGGGCGCGACACCGCGAGTGCTCAGCATCGCCGGCAGTGACCCTTCGGGCGGCGCGGGGATCCAGGCGGACCTCAAATCCATCGCGGCGAACGGCGGGTACGGCATGGCCGCGCTCGCGGCGCTGACCGCCCAGAACACCCGCGGGGTCCGCGGAGTGCATGTGCCGCCGGCCGAGTTCCTGCGGGCCCAGCTCGAAGCGCTCTCCGAGGACATCGTCGTCGATGCGGTGAAGCTCGGCATGCTCGCGAACGCGGAGATCATCGAGACGGTGATCGCCTGGATCGACGCGGTGCGGCCGAGCATCGTCGTGCTCGACCCGGTGATGGTCGCGACCAGCGGGGACCGGCTGCTCGATGCTGCCGGAGAAGCCGCGCTGCGCGGGCTGGTCGAACGGGCCGACCTCGTGACCCCGAACCTCGCGGAGCTCGCGGTGCTCACGGGCCGCGAGCTCGGAGGCTGGAGCGACGCGCTCGTCGCGGCGGAAGCGCTCTCGGCGGAGAGCGGCGCCGCGCTGCTGGTGAAGGGCGGTCACCTCCCGGGCGATACCGCACCGGATGCCCTGGTCGATGCCGGGCGGGGGATCCGGCGGGAGTTCCCGGGCGCACGCATCGCGACCCGGAACACGCACGGCACGGGCTGCTCCCTCTCCTCCGCGCTGGCGACCCGCCTCGCCCGCGGCGAATCCGCCGAGCAGGCCGTCGCCGGATCCCGCGCCTGGTTGCGGGAGTCCCTGCGCGCCGGATCCGGACTGGGCGTCGGCTCCGGCCACGGTCCCGTGCACCACTTCGCCGGGCTCTGGGAGCGAGGCGGGCTCGAGACCCGACCGTCGGCCGAGGACATCCGAGAAGCGTGGTGGGGCCGGATCTCGGGCGTGCGGTCGGGGATCGACCGCCTGCCGTTCATCACGGCGCTCGCCGACGGCTCGCTCGCCGAGGCGCCGTTCCGGTTCTACCTCGCCCAGGACGCCCGCTACCTGCGCGAGTACGCGCGAGTGCTCGCCGAGGCCTCCCGGCTCGCCCCGGACCCCGAGGAGCAGGCGTTCTGGGCGGAATCCGCGCGCGGCTCGATCCTGGGGGAGATGGAGCTGCACGCCTCCTGGCTCACACCCGAGCGGGGCATCGTCGGCGAGACCTCGGACGCGGAGCCGGCACCCGCGACCGTCGCGTATCTCGACCACCTTCGCTCGGTCGCCTTCGGCGGGGACTATCCCGAGCTGATCGCCGCGCTGCTGCCCTGCTTCTGGCTCTACACCGACCTGGGGAGTCGGCTGCGCGCGGGGGCGCTCCATCCGTTCGCTCGCGATCCCGAGCACCCGTACGCGTCCTGGCTCGACACCTACGCCGATGCCGGGTTCGCCGCGGCGGCCGAGCGCGCGATCGGCATCGTGACCCGAGCGGCATCGCGCACCGGAGGCGAGCAACGCGCGCGCATGCTGCGCGCGTTCGAGACGTCCAGTGCGCACGAGCGGTCCTTCTTCGCCGCGCCGATGGCCGAGGAGGGCGCCGACCGCGCGTGAGCCGCCGGTTCGGCGGGGACCCGAGGTTGCCCGTCGAACCGGTGCATCGCTACCGTCGAAGCATGTCCTCGGAGCAGCAGCCCACGTCCACACCCGACTCGAGCGGATCGCGGTCGGGTATCGCGCGCTGGGTGTTCTGGCCCACCGCGGTCGTGGTGGTCGCGTTCGTCACGGCCACCCTCGTGAACCCCGAGGCCATGAACGCCGGGATCGGAGCGGTGCAGAGCGCCATCATCGCGAACTTCAGCTGGTGGTACGTGCTGCTCTCGTTCGGCTTCGTGCTCTTCTGCGCCTACCTCGGGTTCTCCCGGAAGGGCAACGTGAAACTGGGCCGTCCGGAGCACGAGCCCGAGTTCTCGCTGATGAGCTGGTTCGCGCTGCTCTTCGCTGCGGGCATGGGCATCGGCCTCGTGTTCTACGGGGTGACCGAGCCGCTCAAGCACTTCGCGACCCCGAAGCCCTCGATCGTCGACCAGAACCTGCAGCCGGGTGCGCTGGCGCAGGAGGCGATGTCGACGACCTTCCTGCACTGGGGATTCCAGCCCTGGGCGATCTACGTGGTCGTCGGACTCGCGCTCGCGCACGCCATCCACCGCCGAGGGCGTCCGCTCGCCGTGCGCTGGGCGCTGGAGCCGCTCATCGGCGAGAAGGCGACCCGCGGCGGGTGGGGCAACGCGATCGACGTGATCGCGCTCGTCGGCACGGTGTTCGGCGTCGCGACCTCGCTCGGCCTGGGCGTGACCCAGATCAGCGCGGGCCTGCAGGCGCTCGGGGTGATCGCGGACGACAACCACTGGATCGAGTACGCGATCATCGGCGTCGTGACCTGCTTCGTGCTGTGGTCCGTGCTCTCGGGCGTCTCCCGGGGCATGAAGTGGCTCTCGAACATCAACCTGATCCTCGCCGGCGGACTCCTGCTCTTCGTACTCATCGTCGGCCCCACGCAGTTCCTGGCGAAGGAGATCCTGCAGTCGATCGGGCACTACCTGCAGAACTGGCTCGGGATGTCGACCGACACCTCGGCGTTCACCGGAAGCGCCGGCGCCGAGTGGCAGGCCTCCTGGTCGACCTTCTATTGGGGTTGGTGGATGAGCTGGGCGCCGTTCGTCGGCGTCTTCATCGCGCGCATCTCGCGCGGCCGCACGGTGCGCGAGTTCATCCTCGGCGTCATCCTCGTGCCCACGCTCGTCACGTTCGTGTGGTTCGGGGTGCTCGGAGGAACCGCGATCTTCAACGAGATGTTCCGGCCGGCCGGATACACCTCGGTGATCGGCGCCGGTGGCGCCGTCGACGCGAACTCCGCACTCTTCCAGGTGCTCGAGCAACTGCCCGCGGGCGGTGTGCTCGTGGTGGGCGCCATCGTGCTCTCGGCGATCTTCTTCATCACCTCGTCCGACTCGGGATCGCTCGTCATGGCCATGCTGGCCACGGGCGGCGATGCGGAGCCGCGCAACTGGATCCGCGTGTTCTTCACACTCGCGACGGCGGCGCTCGCCGCGGCGCTGCTGCTCGCGGGCGGGCTGTCAGCGATCCAGACGCTCGCCGTGACCATCGCCCTGCCGTTCAGCGTGATCATGATCCTCATGTGCGCGGCGACGTTCAAGGCGCTCCAACGCAACGTGCGACGCGCGGATCGGCTTCGGCGCGAGGCGTTCGTCGCTGATCTGTCCGAGCGCTTCGGCCTCGACTCCGACGACGACGCCATCGAATCCGGTCCGCGCAGCGCCGACGCCTGGTGGAACGGGCTCAGCAGCCGCCGCCGGCGCGACATCGTGCGTGGCGTGACGCAGGTGGCGCAGGCGCTGCCCGAGAAGCACCGCGCACGCCTGCTGGGCCGCCGTGAGCCGGACGCCGACGCGGACCGACAGAGCTGATCGCCGTCGGGGCGGTGCTGCTGCATCCGCCCCGACGGCGCCGGTCACCGTCCGCAGCTGAGGGTCAGCGTGATCTGGGAGCTCTGCTTGGCTTCCTTGCCGCTGCCGGGGCTGACGGACTTGACGATGTCCTTGCCGGGGTCCGGCTTGCCGCTTCCGGTGTCGCACTGCAGCACGACCTTGGTGAAGCCGGCCCCGGCGAGCGCGCTCTGAGCGTCCGCGCCGGTCCGTCCGGTCAGCCCGTCGGGCACCTTCGCGAGGTTCCCGCTGCTGCGGAGCAGCGAGATCGTGGATCCGGCCTGCACCGCGCTGCCCGCGGCCGGGTCGGTCTTCGCGACCATGCCCTTCGCGACCGCGGAATCGGTGGTGCCGCCGTCGACCACGGTGAAGCCCGCGGCGGTGAGCGCGCTCGTCGCCTGCTCGACGGACTTCCCGGTGACATCGGGCACCTGCTGGGTCGTGACGCGGAGGGCGGACTCCGACGGTTCGGGGAATGCGTCGCCGCCGTACTTCCGATCGGCCTCGTTCATCAGGGCCGGCCAGATGGTCTGGTCGGCGTACATCAGATTGCCGAAGAAGCGGGTCGATACGCGCTCGCAGGTCTTCGCGTCGCGCGGGTCCACGCAGGTCGGTCCCACGTTGCCGACCCAGGTGGCGGTCGCGACCTTGGTGCTCGCACCCACGGTCCAGTTGTCGACCACGTCGTCGGTGGTACCGGTCTTCGCCAGGTGCGGGACGCCGGTGGAGGAGGCCGCGTGGCTCGCGAGACCGTTGGTCACCGTGTACTGCAGCGTGTATGCGACGCCCGCGGCGACCTCGGGGGAGATCGCGCTGCTGCACTTGCTCCTGGTGAATTCGACGGGCTTGCCGTCGGGGCCCGTGATGGACTCGATCGGCACAGGCGTGCACACCTTGCCGCCGCCGGCGAACGCGGCGTAGGCGGAGGCCATGGTGATCGGGGCGATCTCGTCGACACCGGCGAAGGTGTTCGAGGGCACCATCGAGAGATCGCGGAAGTCGCCGGTGAGGGTCGGGACGAACGGCTTGGTCGGATCCTCCTCGCTCTTCGGGAGGTCCGAGGCGCGGTGGATGCCCAGGTCCTTCGCGGTCTGGAAGATCTCGCACAGGTCGAGCTTCTGCGCCATCGAGACGACGCCGCCGTTGATCGAGTTCGCGATGGTGGTGCGCACCGATTGCGTGCCGCGGATGCCGAGGTTGTCGTTCGAGAAGGTCCACGGCCCGTAGCTGTAGACGCCATCGGTCATGCACGATGCGCGGAAGGACTGCTGTTGCACGGTGCGCCCGTTGACGTTGACCAGATCCCGTACGGAGTTCCCGCTCTTGAGCCACTGGGTCAGCGTGATCGGCTTGAACGTCGAACCGACTTGGAAGCCGCCGGAGCCGCCGTACTCGAAGTCGGTGTTCCAGTTGATGCTCGTGTAGTTCGGGTTCTTCTTGAGGAAGTCGCCGTCGTCGCTGAACGGGCGGCTCTGCACCATGGCGAGCACCTTGCCGGTGTCGACCTGGACCGAGGAGCTGGCACCGCCGGCGTCGATCCCATCGATCCGCTGCGGCACGGTGTCGTGCATCGCCCGAAGGCCCGCCGCCTGCATGTCGAGGTCGATGGTGGTCATGATCTGGTAGCCGCCGCGGCGGAACTTGAACATGCGCTCCTCAGCCGTCGCGCCGAAGCTCGCGTCGGTGCGGATGTAGCGCTGGACGTAGTCGCAGAAGTGGCCGAGACCGTAGTTGCCCTCGGCGACCGAGCAGCCCGGCCGGCGCGGCTTGATCTTCGGCGTGACCGGGGTCGCCTTCGCCTCGTCGTACTGCGCCTGCGTGATCTTGCCGTGGCGGAGCATCGAGCCGAGGATCTTGTTGCGGCGCTCCGTGTTCCGCGCCACGTTCTCGGGCAGGTCGAGCTGCAGCTGTGACGGGTTGTTCACGATCGCGACGAGGCTCGCTGCCTCCGCGAGGGTGACGTCCTTCGCGGACTTGCCGTAGAAGTACTGGGCAGCGGACTCGATGCCGTAGACCTGTCGGCCGAACAGCGCGATGTTGAGGTAGCCGAGGAGGATCTCGTCCTTCGAGTACTTCTTCTCGATGCTGATCGCGAGCTTCATCTCCTTGAGCTTGCGGTCCGTGGTTTGCTTCATCGCGTCGTTATAGGCGGCCTTGCGCTTCTTCTCGTCGACGATCGCCTGCGACTCCTGGATCAGCACGTTGCGCACGTACTGCATCGTCACCGTCGAAGCCCCGGAGATATTCTTGTTCGTGAGATTCTGCAGGATCGCCCGGCCGGTCGAGATGATGTCGACGCCGCCGTGCGAGTAGAAGCGCGGATCCTCCTCGGCGACGACCGCGTCCTTCACGTATTGGGAGATGGCGTCCCAAGGCACCGTTCTGCGGTCCTGGTCGTAGAAGGTCGCCAGCTGGACGGTCTTGCCGCCCTTCTTCGCGTACAGGGTCGAGGGCTGTGCGAGCTCACCGGGGTTGAGGTGGTCCGGCAGATTCTCGAAGATCTTGATCGCCGAGGTCGCTCCGGCTCCGGTGAGCGCGACGACCGGAGTGATGGCCGCGGTGAGCAGCACTCCGGCCACGACGCTCATGGCGATGGCGCCGAGGAGGCTCGCGAGGACGCCTCCGAGGCTCCGGGGCTTCGTCGTTCGCACCCCGGTGGAATGCATGCGAGACGGGCGTGATGAATCTCGTTCGGGCATGCGCAGATTCTATGGGAGTATTTTTGCGAGAAATGGACTTCGTCACGAGAATGTGACCATACAAAAACGATATGCGGTTTATGGTAGTTCAGTTGTTTGCATATTCGACGGCTGCTCCGGACTCGACATCCTCGTCGGCGGCCGGGGCTTCCGCGGGCCTCGGACGTGTGCGCCCGGTGCGCCAGAGATAGCACGCGATCACGCCGGTTCCGCACGCGAGACCCGCGATCCACCACGGGAACGGGACCTCGGCGGACGCCCGGGCCGCGACGGTCGCGCTCTTCGGCGTCGGCAGGACGCGCTCGCCGGTGACGAGGATGCGGTGGCTGTTGATCCCGAGCGGCGTGCAGGTGATCAGCGTGACCAGGTCCCGCCCCGGTTCCTGCCGCAGCGAGGCCGTGTCCTCCGGGCTCACGACCCGGGTGGAGACGACCCGGTACGACAGCACGTCGCCGAGCACGTTCACCGTGAACCGATCCCCGACGGCGATCTCGTCCAGACGGGTGAACATCGTCGCCTCGGCCAGGCCGCGATGGGCGGTGATCACCGCGTGGGTGTC
Source organism: Leucobacter iarius (assembly GCF_039530105.1). Classification (NCBI taxonomy): domain Bacteria; kingdom Bacillati; phylum Actinomycetota; class Actinomycetes; order Micrococcales; family Microbacteriaceae; genus Leucobacter; species Leucobacter iarius. Next base: position 1,992,786 of record NZ_BAAAOB010000001.1, read on the forward strand.
GGTGCCGCCGACCGGGAGCGAGGTGCCCTGCAGGTGCCCGGCGCCCTGCAGGAGCGTCTCGTCGCTGGTCCCGTGATACACGGGCAGGTCCACGCTGATCTTCGGGATCTGGAGACGGGCCATGATGCCGTTCGGCGTCACGAGCATCTTGCGGTAGTCGTACTCCGGTGCGCTGGTCGTGCCGTTCCCCGTCGGGACGTTGGAGCCGGGTTCGAGCAGCACCCCCGATGAGAGTGCTGCGTTGTAGCGATGCGCCGCGCGCAGCTGCTCCGCAGCGTCAGGGTCGGCGTGGGCGACCGCATCGTCGTAGCGGGAGACGATCGCCGACTGGTTCACCGTCGAGATCCAACTGGCTGCGGGCGAGTAGAGGATGAGCGCGAGACCGGCGAGCGCTGCGGCGCTCGTGAGCCAGGCCAGGAGCGAGGGGCGCCAGCGTCGCCGCGCGGGGCCGGCGACCGGTGCCCCCGTCGATCCGTGCGCGGCCGGCTCGACCGGCTCCGGCGCGAGGCCCTGCTGAATCCGACTCACGATTTCCCCCTTCGAACCGGGAGCTGCCGGGTGGTGGGGCGCCCGAGGGCGTCCCACCACCCGGCCTCCTCGGGTGATGCTGCTCGGCGAGCGGCTAGACCGCGCTGTCCGTACCCGATCGGCGGCGCAGGATCAGCGCGCCGCCCGCGGCCGCGATCAGCAGCGCGATGCCGCCGATGAGCAGGATCAGCTGCCCGTCCGAGCCGGTCAGCGGCAGGCCGGGTACCAGCTGCTGCGAGTTCGGAATCGCCTTGGTGGCATCGGCGTGCGCGGTCGCACCCGGGTGCACCACGAATCCGCGGGGCGTGCCGTCCGTGACGAATCCGGCCGGGGCCGCGGTCTCCACCAAGTAGTAGCAGCGCGTGTTCGTGTCGTACGGCTTGGCGCCGTTCACCGTGCGGGTATCGCCCACCCACAGACCGGGCACCGTGACCACGCCGCCCGCACCGGAGGTGTAGGAGCCGACCTTGGTGCCGGCCCCCGCGAGGGTCGCCGGGCAGGTCGCCGCGTTCACCATGTAGAGATCGAACTTCGCGCCCTGCAGACCCTCGTTCGTCGCCGCGTTCACCTTCTTGAGGTCGACCGCGCCCCAGCGAGTCTCGACCACGTTGGTCGGGTTGCCGGGATTGCCCGGGTTCGTGGGGTTCTCCGGATCGGTGGGCGGCGTCGGCCCGTTCGTGCTGTCGATGACCAGATCGTTGACGTTGGCCCAGGCGATGTTGGTGATCACGCCGTTCTTCAGCGCCGTCGCGGTGAAGCCGATGGTGATCGTGTCGCCGGCCTTGATCTTGGCGAGCCCGGAGGGGGTGAGCGATGCGACGAGCGTCTCGCCCATCCACGAGGCGGTGTAGTCGGCCGCGACGAGGGCGGTTCCGCTGCTGCTCACGGTGATCGCGTCGCTCGTGTGCTTCAGCGCCGGGTCGAGCGCGTCGAGCACGCGGAACTTCTTGTAGGTGTCGCCCGCCGCGATCGCGGGGACCTTCTGCGAAACGGTGAAGCCGATCTTGTCGCCGAGGATCACGCCGTTGGTGGGCTGGTCGGCGAGGTTCTTGACGGGGGCATCGCCGAGCTGATTCTTGGGGTAGACGTTCACGTCGTAGAGCCACTTGCCCGCATCTGCACCGATCGCGGGAGTCGGGACCGTGACCACGAAGGGCGCGGCGGTCTGCGTGATGGGATTCGCGCCCTTGTCGGTCTCGCGCACGAGGTAGGCGCCGACCGGCAGGCCGGCGAAGGTGGTCGTGCCGTCGGCCGCGGTCCGCTGCACGGGCTTGCAGGCGAGTGCGCGGCCGCTGATGGTCGTGTCCGTGTTCTTCACGTCCTTGGCGACGCCGCCCAGTGCGTTCACCGCGTCCCACGCGGCGTTGCCGCCGCCGATCAGGTCGATGCCCGCGATGGAGCAGACCTCGAACGAGACGCCCTGGAGCGGGCTGCCCCCGGCGCCCTGCGTCCCATCGGGGTTCTGGGGCGAGGAGAAGCCGGGATTCGCGTGCTTGTGGATCGTGATCGATCCGTTCTGCGCGGTGATCGGTCCGGAGACCGGGGCGGCGTTGGCGGTGGCTCCCAGTGCCAGGACGCCAGCCAAGCCGACCGTGAATGCTGCGGTCGCGGCGAGCAGTCTCCTGCCGCGCGACGGGTCGTTGCGATTCATCTTGTCTGTTCCTTTCAGTTCCACCGCCAGACGGTGAAGGTGTCTCGAGGCCCGCTTCGGCCTCGAAGTCAACGGAGGCTCGAGAGCTTCCTGCGCCGCAGCCGGTCCCCGAAGCCGAGGCCGAGCATCAGCAGGACGAACGCGCCGCCGGCGAGCCGGTAGCCGTCGGCCCCGAGGCCTCCGGTCAGCGGGATGGTCGGGACTCCCTGCTGGGTGTTGACGACGTCGGTGAGGACGGTCGTCGCGCTGCTCACTGTGACCGGGATCGGATCCCGCAGCAGCACGAAGCCGGCGGGAGCCCGGGTCTCTCGGAGCTCGTAGGAGCCGTATGCGAGACCGCTGAGGGCGAACCGCCCCGCGGTGGGGTCGGTGTCGGGGCCGGTGCACGCCGTGGGCGCGGCCGCGACGCAGTCGGTGATCGTGAGCGTCGGGCCGACGGGCGCTCCGCCGACCGGTTTCGGGGTCAGCGTCCACTCGGAGCCGCCGAGCGCCTGCCCGTTCGGATCGACCTTCTTCCAGGACAGGCTGCCGACGGCGGGGATGAGGCCGGCGTCGATGGTGGGGTCGTCGGGGGTGGTGGCCGAGTTCTGGCCGGTGGCCGGGGTGGTGACCTGCGCGGTGCCGTCCATGCCGGGGTTGGAGTCCTTGGTGCGGTCGGTTCCGGCGGTCTGCTGGGTGAATGCGTATCCGGTCGGGGCGGTGAACCGCACCGTGTACTTCGCCGCGCCGTCGAGGGCGGTGAAGGAATAGAAGCCGTTCGCGTTCGTGGTCGTCGTCTTGACGGTCGCTCCGGAGGCGTCCAGCAGGGTGACGGTGACGTCGGGCGCGGGCTTCTCGCCGGTGTCCTGGACGCCGTTGCGGTTGGCGTCGAACCAGACCGTGTCGCCGATGGAGACCTGGTTGCGGATGAGGCCGGCATCGATGGTGGGGTCGTCGGGGGTGGTGGCCGAGTTCTGGCCGGTGGCCGGGGTGGTGACCTGCGCGGTGCCGTCCATGCCGGGGTTGGAGTCCTTGGTGCGGTCGGTTCCGGCGGTCTGCTGGGTGA
>NZ_BAAAOB010000001.1:1996107-2048349 GCF_039530105.1 Leucobacter iarius
GAATGCGTATCCGGTCGGGGCGGTGAACCGCACCGTGTACTGGGTGCTCCGCGGCAGGTTCGCGAAGACGTAGAACCCCTTCGCGTCGGTCGTGGTCGTCGCTACGATCGCGCCCCCCGCATCGAGCAGCCGTACCGTCGCACCCGGCATGCCGGGCTCGTTCGGGTCCTGCACGCCGTTGCGGTTCGTATCGACCCAGACCGTGTCGCCGATGGAGGTGAGCGGTACCACGGTCAGGGGCGCGTCCGCATCGTTGTTGGTGGGAGTCTTCGAGGTGTCGGTCGAGGGCGCGGGCGGGACGCCGAGCGGGTTCGATTCCGCCACGTCTCCGGGAGCGGGCGAGACGTAGGCCACGTTGCGCAGCACGCCGTCGGCGTTCGAAGCGATGGTGGCGGTGACCGTGATCGGTGCGGCACTTGTGCCGGCGGCGAGCGGCGCGGCGTTCGTGCAGACGTTGCCCGAGCACGCGTAGCCCGAGCCGCTCATCGAGACCGCGGAGAGTCCCGGCGGCGGCACCTCGGTCACCGACCATCCGCCGAGCGCGTCGCTCGGACCGTTGTTCCTCGGGGTCAGCGTGTAGGTGACGGTTCCGCCGGGACGGAACGGGGCCGCCGAAGTCAGCGTCTTGCTCAGCGCGAGGTCGATCGGCGGCACCAGGCCGGCGTCGATGGTGGGATCGTCCGGGCTCGTCGCCGAGTTCCGTCCGCCGCTCGGGGCTGTGAAGCTCGCGATTCCGCTCGCATTCGGGTTGGAGTCCTTCGCACGGTCGGAGCCGGCCAGTGCGCGGGTGACCGCGTACCCGGCGGGAGTCACGAACTGCACGGAGTAGCTCGATCCCGCGGTCAGACCGGTGAAGGAGTAGAAGCCGTTCGCGTCGGTGACCCGGGTCGCGATCTGGGTGCCCGAGGCGTTCAACAGCCTCACGGTGACGTTCGGGATCCCCGCCTCACCGGCGTCCTGCACCCCGTTCCGGTTGGTGTCCGACCAGACGAAGTCGCCGACGGAGACCGGGCAGTTCTTCGGGGCGGGCACCTTGATGCGCGTTGCGGTGTTGAGCGCGAACGATCCCCACGGGAAGGAATCGGGCACGAACGCGACCTCGATGTCCTGGCCCGGCCACGGACTCTGCCAGGTGCCCGAGACGGACGCCGTGATGAGATCGAAGATGCCCTGCGGCTTGCTGCGCCCCATCAGATAGACGCCCGAGGACAGCTCCGCATCGGTGCGGCCCGCGTACGCGCTGAGCGTGTAGCCGAGCGAGAGGCCGACGAGCGATCCGCTGAAGGTCACCACGCCGTTGCAGTCCTGGCTGGCGTCACCGGTCACGATCGATGCCTGCGCGGGTTGCGGTGGGACGCTCGCCGTGATGCCGAGCGCCAGCAGCACGGCTGCGAGAGCCCCCGAGAGCCATCTCCGTCGGGAGCGGCGGGAGCCCGCCGCGGGAGCGGATGCGGTATCGGCCATGGATTTCCTCGAAACCGGTCGGATTCGCGTGCGACGTCTTCGTCGCCCGTCGCGTTCGGTCCCCGCCGTTCTCCGAACGGAGGGCGACGGAACCGATTGCTGAGACCGATCCCCGGCGACCCTGCATGGGGGATGGAAAGCCGCCGGAGATCGTTCTCACCTGCAGATACGGAAATACCGAGCGATCGTGACGCGACTTTCGAAATTCTTTTTTCGGCGGGGCGCGAGTACTATCTGCCACAAGGCGGCGGTGCATCCGGTTTCCGGTTCACCGTTGGCATGGGGAGAGGGCCACGGCGAGTCGATCGTCGGGGCCGAGCAGCGATGCACAAGGGGGACTGCTGCCATGCCGAAGATCACACCGATGACCCAGCGAAGCGACGCCGAACTGCTCGACGCGACCAGGGCCGGAGACGACTCCGCGTTCGGAGAGCTCTGGAATCGCCACTCCGGTGCGGGGCGTTTCGCCGCGAGGCGTTTCGCCCCGAACCTGGATTCCGACGATCTCGTGTCGGAGGCCTATCTGAAGATCCTCGTGCTGCTGCGCGAGGGCAAGGGTCCGACCTGGGGATTCCGTCCCTATCTCTACCGGGTGATCCAGACCTCGGCGGCCGACACCGGACGCGGGGCGATCCCGCTCGAGGACGACTTCGAAGCGGAATCGGTTCCGACACCGGAATCGGCGACGCCCGGTGCCGACGAGCGGTTCGACCACGACACCGTCGCTCGGGCCTTCGCGGCGCTCGGCGAGCGCTGGCAGTCGGTGCTCTGGTACACGGAGGTCGAGGGATTGCCCCCGCGGGAGATCGCCTCGATCCTCGGCGTGTCGCCGAACGGGGTCTCCGCTCTGGCGATCCGCGCGCGGAAGGCCCTGCGGACCGCCTGGCTGGACGCGCACATCGACCTCGTCGGGAGCACCGAGACGTGCGGAGAAGTGCGCAAAGGATTGCAGCGCTACGTCACGCACCGGCTGACCGCGGGGAAGCGCCGGATGGTCGAAGCTCACCTCGAGGACTGCCGATCCTGCGCGAGCGCGGCGGCCGAGCTGCGGGTGCTCGACCTCCATATCGCGCGGGGCGCCGCCGTCGCCGTGCTCGGCATCGGTGGCGGCGGGGCGCTGCTCGGAGTGCTGGGCCACACCGGGGTCGCGGTCGGCAGTGCGGCCGCGGTCGCGGCGGGAACGAGCGCGTTCGGCGGCGCGGTTGCCGCGGGAACCGGCGGGGCTGCGGGAGCCGCGGGTGCGGCCGGTGCAGGTGCTGCGGTGGGCGGAGGGTTCTTCGGGGGGCTGGCCAGCCCGGTCGCGCTCACGGTCGCGGTGAGCGCGGTGGTCGTCGGCGGAATCTCGGGGGCCGTCGTCCTCACGCCCTCGGATCCGCCCGCGGTGACCAGCGCCGCTCCGCGGGCCGCCGAAACCCGCGACGAGCTTCCGACGTCGACACCATCTCCGAGTTCGTCCTCGAGCTCGCCCGCCGCGACCCCGAAGCGGACGAAGACGCCGTCGAACTCGGGGTCCGCCGCAGCCGGGGGAGGATCGATGCAGAAGGTGCCCGTCTCGCCGTCCGCCCCGCCCACGGCGCGACCGAAGCCCCCCGCGACTCCGCGGCCATCCGTCGCCGCCGCCGCGCCGTCGGCGGGTTTCGAGAGCTGCACGTACAACCCCGCGGGTCCCACCGTGCAGGCCAGCGGGCACGCGAGCTCCGGCGACCTGTTCAACTACTACACGCTGGTCAACGGCTCGTACGACATCGCCGACTCGGTCAGCCCCTCCGGCGCGAATCACGCATGGACGACCCCGGTGCTCGCGCTCCCGAGCGGCGTAGCGCGCGACCAGTTGCAGCTGGAATTCGAGACGTTCGGGGTCGGTGACGGGACCACGCGTGAGACGACCACCGTGCGGATCAACCTCGCCGACTGCTCCTGAGTCGGAACCCGGAGGAGACCGTTCTCACCCGATCACGAGGGCGGACAGGCCGTAGAGCTCCTTGGTGATGCGCAGGTGGGACCAGGCATCGACGAGCACGACCTGCTCGATGCTGCGCAGCGCATCGAGCTTGGCGAGCTGGCCCTCCGGGGTCTCGGCCGAGATCGTCGAGATGAGATCGTACGAACCGCTCGACGAGGCGAGGAACTCCGGAGCGACCGTGCAGACGCGATCGATGAGGTCCGCCGTCAGCGCTCCGCGGATCCGGATCCCGAGACCGAGCGGCGGCGGGCCCACCTGATGGTCGCGGACGGGCAGGCCGACGACCTTGACCGCCCGGTTCTGGAGCAGGCGGTGCAGGCGGTTCCTGGCGCTCGCGGGGGAGACGCCGCCGGCTGCGCCGAGCTCCCGGAACGTCGCGCGTCCGTTGCGCTCGAGCGCCGCGATGATCCCGTGATCCACCTGATCGATGCGCAGCGACGCGGCCGCCCGGTCGGGGAGCGGGGAATCGATGTTGACGAAGATCCGCTCGTAGACGTTGCAGGAGATGCCGCTCACGCCGGGGATCGAGCGGATCTCGCCGAGCACCCGCTGGTGGTCCGCGTCCGAGCCGACCCGCACCTCGGCGTCGACGCCCGCGGTGCCCGCGAGGGCCGAGACGAAGCAGGTCTCCGGCATCGCGTTCAGGGCGCCGAGGATCGGCCCGCTCGGGCCGGAGGACTGGATGAGGAGGTAGGAATAGCGGGTGATGCCGAGCAGGTCGGGGCTGACGGTCGCGGTCAGCCGGATCCGATGCTCGCGCACGGCGTCCTCGACGATCGTCGCGACGAGCTGCCGAGGCACGCCGAGACGGTGCGCGATGCCGGTGTAGCTGGCCCGGCCGTCCTGGCGCACCTCCTGCAGGACCCGTCGTGCGAGCTCCTCGTTCGTCGTCACTGCGCCCCCGTTCGGTTCGGATCGTTCGAAAGTCGCGCGATCTGCCTGCGCGAAAATATCGATCCTCGATGCCTGGGCGTAGTTTACGTGCTCATTCGGGGCATTTCTGAAACGTATGATCAGTCTGAGGCGAATCGCCCTGTGTTTTCGGTGGCGACCGTGCCCGCGGGCTTCTACAGTTGCCCGAGTCGGTTCGGATCCGGGAACGTTCCTGGAACCGTACGACCCGGAACTCGAAGAGGAGCACTCCATGTCGGAGCAGACAGCAGAGCAGGCGGCGACCTTCGCCGTCGAAGCGCACGGGATCGACCCGATCCCGGAATCGGAGCGGTGGGCGAAACCGCGGGACATCTTCGGGCTCATCTTCGGCGGCGCGAACAGCGTCTCGACCGCCGTGCTCGGAACCTTCCCGGTGGTCTTCGGGCTCACATTCTGGGACGGGGTGCTCGCGATCGTGATCGGCGTGCTCGTCGGATCGCTCATCCTCTCGCCCATGGTGCTCTTCGGGCCGAAGAACGGCACGAACAACGCGGTCTCCTCGTCCGCCCACTTCGGTGCGCACGGGCGTCTGATCGGATCCCTACTGGCGCTCCTGGGCGCCTTCACGTTCCTCGCCCTCGCGGTCTGGGCGTCGGGCGATGCGCTGCTCGCGTCCGTCGCGCGGCTCTTCGGCTTCGAGCAGACCGGTCTGCTCTCGGGACTCGTGTACGCGCTGATGGCCCTGTTGCTGATCGTGATCTGCGTCTACGGCTACCGGATGCTCGTGGTCCTGAACCGCTTCGTGCCGATTCTCGTCGGGGTGCTCTTCGTTGTCGGGATCGTGGTCTACGCGAGCCAGGCCGACTTCGCCGCGGTGCTCGCGCACCGGGTCGCCGACCGGTGGAGCGATCCCGTGTACATCGCGGGCTTCTTCGGCTCGGTGCTCGTCGCTATGTCCTGCCCCATCTCGTACGGCCCTTTCCTCGGCGACTACTCGCGCTACGTCGCGCGCTCCGTGCCCCGCAGGTCCCTCATCGTCGCGGTCGTGCTCGCGCAGCTCGCCTGCCTGGGAGCTTTCCTCTTCGGCCACGTCACGGCGTCGGTCATCTCGATCGGTTCGCCCGAGCTGATCGCCGGAGGCGACTACGTGGGAGGCCTCGTCGCGAGCGCGCCCACGTGGTTCTTCGTGCCGCTCGCCATCATCGGCGTGCTCGGCGGCGTGACCACGGGCACGAGCCTGCTCTACGGGACCGGGCTCGACTTCTCGAGCATCGTCGTGGTCATGGGGCGCGTCGCCTCGACCGCCCTCATCGGCGCGATCACCGTCGTGTTCGTCCTGGTCGGCAAGTTCGTGTTCGACATGGTGCAGAGCGTCACTACGCTCTCGGTGCTGCTGGTCGTCTGCACGGTGCCGTGGATCGCGATCATGCTGATCGGCTACGTCGTTCGGCGCGGCTGGTACGACGTCGAACCGCTGCTGGTGTTCAGCCGCCGCGAGACCGGCGGGATCTACTGGTTCCAGCACGGCTGGAACACCAACGCGGTCATCGCCTGGGCCGTCGGCGCGGTCGCCGGCGTGATGTTCGTCAACCTCCCCGGCCAGTTCGTGGGCGTCTGGGGTGGTCTCGCCGGAGGCGCCGACGTGAGCCTGCCCGTGGCGCTGCTGCTCTCGAGCCTCCTCTACTGGGGCCTGCTGCGTCTCAACCCCGACCCCGACTACGTGTTCGGCCCCGAGGGGCCGCGCGGGGTCCCGTCCCGATCGGGCGCGCAGGCGTCGCCGATCGTCCACCGGGGCGCATCCGCGCCCATCATCGAAGGAGCATCCGCATGACCGCTCGCACGAGCGCCGCAGCCATCTACTCGGGCACCGGGGACGAGGTGGAGATCGACCGGATCGAAGTGGCGGCACCGCGCCGCGGCGAGGTGCTCGTGCGCATGCGGGCATCGGGGATCTGCGGATCCGACCGGCACGTGCTCGACGGCGAGTGGAACGTCCCCTCGCCGACGGTGATGGGGCACGAGGGTGCCGGCATCGTCGAGGAGCTAGGCGAGGGCGTGACGGGGCTCGCCGTGGGCGACCACGTGGCGCTCGTCTGGAACCAGGCCTGCGGCGGCTGCGTGAACTGCCAGTCGGGTACACCCTGGGCCTGCACCGATCTGCGCTCGAACGAGTGCGTGATGCCGGACGGCACCACCCGCCTGTCGAGATCCGGCGAGGACGTCTTCCCCTACCTCGCCGTCGGATCGATGAGCGAGTACGCGGTCGTGCCTGCGAGCGCTGCGATCCGCATGCCCGAGGAGCTCCCGTTCGATATCGCCGCGCTGATCGGCTGCTCGGTGAACACGGGCATCGGCGCGGTGCTGAACAATGCCCGGGTGACCTCGGGGGAATCCGCCGTGGTCGTCGGCTGCGGCGGAGTCGGACTGTCGATCCTGATGGGCCTGCGGCTCGCCGGTGCGCACCCGATCATCGCGGTGGACCGCAACCCTGGGAAGCTCGAGCTCGCGCTTCGGGCGGGCGCCACGCACGCGCTGCTCGCGGACGACGCCACCGCGGATGAGATCCAGCGGATCACCGGGGGAGGCGCCGACGTCGCCTTCGAAGCGATCGGCAACTCGCGCACGATCCCCGAGCTGCCGTCCCACGTCCGCGTGGGCGGACGGGCGGTCCTCGTGGGCATGCCGCCGGAGGGCTCGATGATCCCGTTCGACGTGCTCGACCTCTGCTACCGCGGCATCACGATCATCGCCTCGAACTACGGGGGCAGCGTGCCCGCGCGCGACTTCCCGCGCTACGCGGCGCTGTACCTCGCGGGGCGGCTCCCGCTCGACCTGCTGATCTCGAACCGGATCCCGCTCGAGGAGGCCAACGGCGCGTTTGCCGCGATGCGCGCGGGCGCGGAAGCGCGGAGCGTGGTGCTGTTCGACTGAGCCGTGCGCCCGGGCCATTGGGGCCCGGGCGCATTCTCTGCAGCACCAGGCTGGAGAAAACAAAACAGCCCCCGACTCGGAAGTCGGGGGCTGTTTGACTTGGGGTCCCTGCGTAGTACGTTGGCAAACTTTGCCCCGCGTACGAATATCCTGGCCTCACGCTGGAAGCGGGCGTCTATCGGGTGTCCCGGCGCCCGGAAACTGCCCCGATGGAGGACTTTTCGTGGCGCCGTGGTTTGGAGGATTGAGGGTCTTCAGACCTTTCTCACCGCCGCTGAGGTTGACCGCCTCGTTGACGACAGTCTCGACGGTACGGCGGTCAACGAGCTGGCAGACAAGTGCGGCGTTCGTCGCGCCACCGTGTCGGCGCACCTCACTCGGCGCCACCTCGGGCGTCGTCGTCCGTGGCTGGGAGTAGATGAAGCGGCTGACGCCGTAAGGCTGCAGCTGGTTGGTGTTTCGATCCGCTCGCTCGCGCGCAGCATGGGGCTGGGTCGCGGAGATGTCCGGGCCGCCTTGATTGAAGCGAAGGTCCGGAGCTGAAGTTGGCTCCTCGTGGGCCTCGGCTCGCAGTCACCAGTTCTATCTCAGCTTGTGTCGCCATCCATTGTCACGTCGAACCGCTCACTAGGCGCGCGGCATTCTCGCCCATGGTGCTGGTGTTCGATTGGGCGAGAACTGTGCGCAGAACGAGCTCGCGCTAATAGGCTCTCTGTATGCGTTCAATGGCAGTTCAAGATGTTCAGGTCCTGGTCCTCCCCGACCTCGACTCGAAGGGTGGCAAGGGAGGCCTCTTCGAGCGATTTATCGCACGTCATTTGGCCGGGCAGTATGGGTTCCAAAGATCCACGTCCTCGAATCTCAACGTGACGTCGGAGGGGATCGAGCTTGATGTTACCGCGCGACACAAGCTGACTGGCGGCCAGGCGATTGCCGAGTGCAAGGCGTATAACCGCAACGTGAAGGCGGCCGAGCTCACGGCCTTCTACGGCAAGCTGACGATCGAGCGCTTCGAGGATGCCAACGCATTTGGCTTGATGGTTGTACTCCCTCGCCTAACTGCCGATGGTGAGGAGAAAGCGCGAGAGATCGAGGCGAAGGACAGTGCTTTCAAGTATCTGTCTGCTAATGACATTGGGGCTTCTTTGCAACGCGACGGCGTCGTAGCAGGTTTGCCGGCTTCGGTGGTGGATGCCAGCGATCACGCGATTCTCATTACTGAACATGGGGTCTTCGCGGCTTGCATCGAACTCGATGCGGCAGAAAGAACGCCAAAGAGAGTTGCAGTTTGGGGCACTGCTGGAGAGCCTGTGCCATCTGTCGTGATCGGGCTCTTGTCGGATTCTGACTACGCTCTCGGAAATGCAGTCTACGACGCGGGAGCTAAGTCCGACGGATCGATCCCTTCTACTGTCCCTGCGCCAGCCCCTCTTCTGACGCGAGTAGTCGGGAGCGGTTCAGACTTCGAATACCAGTTGCCCGCATCCCCCAAGTTCTTCGTCGGACGACGTCCTGTCATTGAGCGGCTCGAGCAACTGTCCGAGGCTTCCCGCGGGTCGGTCTTGGTCCTTAACGCTCAGTCTGGATGGGGTAAGTCCAGCCTCGCACTGAAGTTCCTGGATCTCATCAACCGTGCAGAGGGAATTGGCTCGGTCTATGACGCCCGGACCGCAAACGACCAGCGGTACGTAGTTGAAGCGCTGAGGCAGGTCACGCTCTATGCCGAGCAAGCTGGGATCGTGGCGCTGCCAGACGCAGCCAGTTGGGCTTCCCTCGAGAGTTCGCTTGCCACGCTCCGTAGCCTTCGATGGCTGTCTCATGAACAGCCAGTTTTAGTCTTCTTCGACCAGTTCGAGAATGTCTTCCGAAGCGCTGAACTCACGAGAGTCTTCCGGGATCTCGCTTTGGGCATCCGCGACGTTGAGGGGCCATTCATCCTGGGATTCGCTTGGAAGACTGATCTTGTTGGTTGGACCGAGGGCCACCCATTTCAGCTTCGAGACGACATTCGAGGTGCCGGATCTGTCATCGTGATCGAACCGTTTGGTCCGGGTGAAGTTGACACGATCCTCAGACGGTTGGCGAAACAGGCAACTGTTCCTCTCGTTCCCGACCTCCGAGCTCGCCTTCGCCAGTACAGTCAAGGGCTGCCATGGCTCTTGAAGAAGCTCGCGGACCATGTTCTCCGCGAGCTCAATGCAGGGCAGACCCAGGAGGCTCTCCTCGCGGAGTCCTTGAATGTCGTCGGCCTGTTCGAAGCAGACCTGGCCGAGCTGAATCCCATGGAGCAAGGGGTGCTTCGACACATTGCGAAGTTCGCGCCCACTGCCGCAGTCGAGGTGACGGAGCGCTTCGGGCCGGAGTCTGTGCAGTCGCTGGTCGATCGTCGATTGGTGGTTCAAGTCGGCGACCGACTCGACACGTATTGGGATACCTTTAGAGACTTCCTGAACACGGGGAACGTTCCCGTCCAGGAGTCGTGGATCCTTCGGCAAACGCCTAACAGCGTTGGGCGATTGCTTGCAACCGTCCTGGAACTCGGTGGCGACGCCAGTGTCAAGGACCTTTGCGACGAGTTGGACACGTCCGATCGCTTCATCTTCAACCTGTCTCGGGAGCTCCGACTACTCGGAGTCACGGCGCACGAGCCAAACCGGGTGCGGATCATCGATGAGGTCCTGCAAGCTGGGGATCTTGAATTGGAGATCAGGCGTCGCGTGTCCAGCGCCCTGAGGCGCCACCGAGCCTTCTCGTCATTCCGAGACCTGACTGAGCGATTTGGGGGCTCCATTGCGGCGGAGGCCTACAGAAGGGACCTGCCCAACGCTTTCCCTGCCGTCGCAGTGGCAGACATTGTGTGGAATTCGTACGCTCGCGCGTTCCTTGCATGGCTGGAGTATGCAGGTCTCATTGTTCGTCGGGGTGGGAGCTACTCGCTTGCGGGAGATACAAGCTCTACGAGCACCATTCGTCTCCTCGACGCTCGCTCTCCGGTGAAGTCTCGCCCCGGGGTCCCGCAGATTGCGCCTCGCCGAGCAATCGGCATCCTGCAGGCCATACATGCCGCCGGGGAGGTGCCCCTTCCGACGACCGCGAAGGACCGTGAAGCCGCGGTCGCCCTCCATGCCCTGGGTGCGATCAACATCAAGACAGACAAGATCATGACTCTGAAGTCCGCTGGACTGGTCGCGGCTAGCGGCGATATCGACTCCGAAACGCTCAAGAGGCTCTTTCTTGGAGTGCCCGGCGGACAGGCAGGCATCGAAGCGTTGGAAAGCGATCCGAGCATGGGCCCACTCAAGGTCGGCAGCGCAATTGCAGCTGCGAGCGGGGCGACATGGACGGAAAGCACTACCCACGGCATCGGCGGACACTTCCGTGCCTGGGCAAAGCTTGCCGGGTTGAAGGTGGAGACGCCGCCGCGCAGATCAGGTCAAGCCGTGGGAAAGTCGGCGCCGTCGTCCGGCCAGACCGAGCGGTTCAGCAAAAGCCCGACCAGCTAGTTGTATCGGGTCCTTCCACCTGAGTCTTTCCGTTGACGTCCGAAACCTTCTCTTCTCGGAGGACAACGGGGGTTATGAACCGAGCATCGAGAACGTCTTGCTCGGCTCCGTCCGGCACCATCAGCGGCTACTGGGGATGGCTGATGACCGGCTTGCCGTTCCGGTCAGCGGTAGCGAGCGGTGCCTTAACAACCCGGGCGACATAGTTGCCGTAACTGATTTGAGCGGCTGAGCCGAACCGTTCTAGAGCATGCAGGTAGAGGTCCTGCTCGCGTTCGCCGACGGGGTCGCTGGCTCCGATCAAGCGTGCGGTGCAGTAGGGGAGCGTCTCGATGATCGGGTTTTGCCAGCGGGAGTGTGTGGCGATCAGTCCGGAGGCAAGAGCCCGCTTCAGAACGAGCCAACGCTATCCAGGCCTTGATCGGCCACACAAGCCGCGACTGCCGTAGTTACAGGTTGTACCCGTCGGTGTGGACGCCGACCTTCATGACTCAGGCGCTAGCCAGAGGGTCTGACATACACCCGGGCTCGACGGGTACGCAGTACGCCGGAAGAACGGGGAGATGAACGATCGAGTGGATGATCTACCGGGCAACGGTCGATCTCGTAAGAGTCTGGAAGTTGCTCGAGGACCTTACTCATCCTTCGCTTGCACTGGTGCAGATGGTCGAGCTTTCGCAATGTGGTCGAGAGTCCGGAGATCTTCTGATCTCCGGGGAGGAGCACGAGCATCATCGTGAGGATGGAAACCGGCAACGAGGGGACGGCGCGACCAGTCCAGAGTGACGGTTGGTGAGGTGCAGACCTAAAGCGCTCTCTTCCGCCGATTGTGGCCGACTATGCAGTCGGTCTGGCTCAAGTCCAGATCGCGAAGAAACACGGGCTCCACGTTCATGCCGTCCGAAAGCGACTCGTCGAGGCCGGCATCGACACCCGCGCCCGCCTTCGCGTCATGATCGACAAGAACCTACGAACGGCTCGTACGGCCATGTACGACGGAGCCAGTGCCAGAGAGGTTGTCCGCGAACTTGGCGTCGCACTCGCGGCGGTCGCCCGAGAGCTGGCGCGTCGTAATGAGGCACCGAGACCACCGTTGCGCACCACTCCGGCAAGACCGCAGATCATACCGACCCCAGGTCGGGCACGGCGCTCACCATTACGCACCGCACCGGAAACAAGCCCTGACCAAGGAAAATATGAAAACTAAAACCGGCCCCAGCATGGAAATGCTGGGGCCGGACTTGGGGTGGCTAACGGGACTTGAACCCGCGACCACCGGCACCACAAGCCGGTGCTCTACCGACTGAGCTATAGCCACCATGCGTGCCCTGCGAGCAAGCTCACGAGGCAACCCTGCAAGCATAGCCTATGCACGGGCTTCGTCGCCAAATGCGCCACGCCGAGAGTCCGCGGGGGCCGCGAGGTGCAGCAGGCGGGCCCGGCGGCTCAGGAGCAGACGCTGCACGAGCAGCACGACACCGAAGTAGACGAGGAGGGTCGCGGTGCCGAAACCGTGCGTGTGCGTGAAGAACTCGAAGACGAGGTGCTGCCCGATGCCGACGATCCAGAGCAGCAGGGTCCAGACGGTGCCCTGGGTGAGCACCGCATCACCGTCGCGCCACAGCCGCACGGTGTGGGCGCGCACCGCGGCGAGTCCCGCGCCGACGACGAGGCTGGCGAGACCGAGCGCGACATCGAGGCCGTCGATGCGGGTGTCCTGCGCGAACTGCGCGGTCTGAGCGGCACCGATCACGAGCAGGATCAGCGCGAGCGTGGGGCGATCCTTGAGCGGTCGCACGGAGAGCTGGCGCACGAGCAGCCAGACCACGGCGATGAGTGCGGGGATGTAGGAGGTGTAGGACACGGGGTGCTCCTGGTCGGTCGGGAACGGGATGCTCCCAGCTTCGCGCGGCGCCGGTCCGGGGGCATGCACCCGCGGGTGGAGATCCGGGTGGAGATCGGGTCGGGCGGGTGGGGATCAGCGCGCGCGGGTGCCGAACGGGCGATGCCGACGGCAGAATGAGGGCATGCAGATTCCACTGGTGCTCGTGCTGGGCCGGCCCTGGAGCACGATCGTGCTCCAGGCCACGGTGATCGGCCTGAGCGTCTGGCTCCTCGCGCTGCAACCGTCCCCGCTCTGGGCGACGGTCCTGCTCTCGCTCTCGCTCGCCCTCCTGGCGGTGCGGCTCATCGCGCTCATCGCGATCCCCACGACCGGATCGAGTTCGCTCGCGACGGGCGCGCCGGATCCGCGCCTGCGACGACGGGAGGTGCTGATGGCGGCCGCTGCCGGTGTCGCGGCGCTGCTGGCGAGCGCGAGCTCCGGGGCGACGAACGGGATCGGCACGTTCCCCGCGGCGGTGGCCGCGGCGATCTTCCTCTCGGAGATCGCCGTCCCGATCGGTGCGGCCCTCGCCGTCTGCGGTGCCGCGATCCTGCTGCACTGCCTCAGCGCCAGCTTCGCCGGCGCGTCCATCTCGCAGCTGGTGAACACGCTCTTCGGTCTCGGGATCGGCATCGCGGCCGGACTGAGCTGGCGGCAGCGGGCCGCCACCGCCCGTGACCGGGCGCGCGCAGCGGAGCGCGAGCTCGCACTTCGCGATGAGGCGCGCAAGCGCTCGCTCGCACGTGATCTGCACGACGTGCTCGCGCACAGCCTCGGAGGTCTGGTCGTGCAGCTCGACGCCGTCGCGCTGCAGATCGAGGCCGGGCGGATCGAGGCTGCCGGAGCGCGGGTCGCCGCGGCCCGGGAGCTCGCGGTCGAGGGGCTCCGGGAGGCGCGCGCGGCGGTGCACGCGTTGCGCGAGGGGAACGATGAGGAGCCGGTGCCGTGGCCGATCCTGCGGGATCGGATCGGCTCGATCGCGAACGCCGTGGGCGGCGATCTGGAAGTCGTGCTGCCCGAAGGCGCAGATCAGCGGGCGCGCGCGTTGTCCGCGTCCGCGGCGATGGCGATCGAGCGCGCCGCCCAGGAGGGGCTCGCGAACGCGCGGAAGCACGGGGGCGGCGCGACGCGCCTGCTGCTCGAACCCGGTAGCGACGACGTGCGCCTGCGCGTCGAGAACGCGCTCGCCCAGGGAGGCCACGTGAACGAGATCCCCGGCGGCGGCTTCGGTCTGCGCGGCCTTCGCGAGCGGGTGCTCTCGCTCGGCCCGCCCGCCGCGATGGAGGCCCGTGAACACACGGTCGATGACGAGTCCGGCCCGCGCATTCGGCGGTTCGTGCTGTCGGTGACGGTGCCGTTCCTCGGGGTCGACGCGTGACCGGCCCCGCGCCCGCGCCCATCCGGGTGCTCGTCGCCGACGATCAGGACATCGTGCGCGACGGCCTGGTCACGATCCTCGACCTCAGCCCCGAGCTCGCGGTGGTCGGCGAGGCGGCGACGGGCGAGCGCGCGGTCGAGCTCGCGGGCGAGACCCGGCCCGATGTCGTGCTCATGGACCTGCGGATGCCCGGCATCGGCGGCGTCGAGGCGACGCGGCGGTTGCGGGCCGAGCAGCCCGGGGTCGCCGTGCTGGTGCTCACGACCTTCGACGACGGCGACTCGCTGCGCTCCGCCCTGGCCGCCGGTGCGCGAGGCTTTCTCACCAAGGACGCCGGCCGGGTGCAGCTCGTGGACGCGATCCGTTCCGTGGCCCGGGGCGGGACCGTCTTCTCGGAGTCCGCGGCCGGGCAGCTGGTACGCGTGTTCGTCGGCGGGGGCGGCGCCGATGGTGCGACCGGATCCGACGGCGGACCGCGGAGCCCGGTCGAGGCCTCGATCGAGAGCGCCCCCGTCGACGCCGCGGCGCTCCGAGCGGGGTTCCCGGAGCTCACGCCCCGCGAGCGCGAGGTGCTCGCGGCGATCGCTTCGGGCGCGAGCAACGCCGAGATCGCGTCGTCGTTCTTCATCTCGATCGCGACGGTGAAGAGCCACGTCAACGCGCTGTTCGCGAAGCTCGGGGCGAGCAGCCGTACCGAAGCGGTCGGGATCGTTCGGGATCGCCTGCGCGGCTACTGAACGCGGTCCTCGGCGGCGATGCGGTGCTCGGCGAACACCCACCACCGGTAGGCCGCGAACCGGACCGCCGAGCCGAGCGCCAGGCCGATGAAGTTCGCCGAGATGTTGTCGGCGAGCACCGACCGCAGGTCGAGCACGTAGTGGGAGACCCAGAGGCAGAGCAGCGAGACACCGCTGCCGACGAGGCTCGCGATGAGGAACTCGACGGCCTCGCGCGCGGTGTTGCGCCGGCGGGACGACCGGAAGGTCCACCAGCGGTTGCCCATCCAGTTGACCGCGATCGCGGCGAGCACCGAGATGCACTTCGCGATGATCGGCCACTGGTCGGCGAGCCCCGTCGGCGGGTGGGCGCGCAGCAGGTTGAAGAGGCCGACGTCGACCACGAACCCGAAACCGCCGACGACGGCGAACTGGAGGAGCTGGCGCACGAGCGTGCGCAGCCCGTCCGTGCGCCGGCGCGGGTGATCAAGCACGGGCTTCGCTCCGAGAGATCTGCGGGAGCGGCTTCGGGCGGCGGAACGCGCGCGCGAGGCCCCAGGCGGTCACCCGCCGGAAGGCCTCGAACACGATGCGCGGTGACATCTTCGAGACGCCGTGCATGCGATCGTCGAAGGTGATCGGTACTTCGGCGATCCGGCAGCCCGAGCGCGCCGCCCGGTCGAGCATCTCGATCTGGAAGCAGTAGCCGCGGCTCGTCACGAGGCCGGGCCGGATCGCGTCGAGCGCGTCCGCGGTGAAGGCGCGGAACCCGCCGGTGATGTCCTTCTGGGGGAGCTTCAGCAGGGTTCCGGCGTAGCGGCTCCCGACGCGGGAGATCCGCTTGCGGTACCAGGGCCAGTGCCCGCCGAGGCCGCCGCCGGGCACCCAGCGCGACCCCACGGCGACGTCGGCCGTGTCGAGCGCGGCGAGCAGCACGGGCAGGTCCTCGGGGCGGTGCGAACCGTCGGCGTCGGACTGCACGATGACCCGGTAGCCGAGTTCGCGCGCGCGGGCGAAGCCGGCGATGTAGGCGGGGCCGAGGCCGCCCTTGCCCGGTCGGTGCAGCACGTGGAAGGCCGGGTCGGCGGAGGCGTAGCGGTCGGCGATGCGACCGGTGCCGTCGGGGGAGGCGTCGTCGACGACGAGGATCGCGGCCTCGGGCAGCACCGCCTGGATCCGGGACACCATGCGCGGCAGATTCTCCGCCTCGTTGTAGGTCGGGAGCACCACGACCGCGCGACCGTTCACGGGTTCCCTCCTGTTGTCTTCTCGAACTGCAGCACCTCCGTGCGCGGCAGCGTCGTCCGCTGCACCAGCCGGTAGCCGGCATCCATGAGCGTCAGCGTATCGGCGGCCGTATGCCCCGCGGCTGGGCGTTCGATGAGCCAGATCCGCTGCGCGGTGAGCTCCGAGGCGACTTCCGACACCGGAGCGAGCGTATCCCACAGACCGGCCTTGCGATCGTACGCGATTCGGAGCTGCGGATCGGCCATATCGGTGAAGCGGTCCTGGTAGAGCCGGTACACGAGTCGAGGATTGCGCGAGGGGCGCACCGATTCGCCGAACAGCAGCGCGTCGCCGGGTTCCGCGTCCGCGGCGATGACGTCGGCGGCCGCACGGAAGTCGGCGCCGCCGTCCTTCGCGAACTCGGTGCGCTGGGAGGCGTAGTGCGGCGCCACCGAGACGGCGACCGCGAGGAGCCCGCAGACCACCAGCGACGCCGAAGCGCCCGGGCCGCGCGCGATCCACCCGGACAGGGCGGCGATGCCCGCCCCCGCGAGCAGGGCGGCGGCCGGCAGCGAGTAGGCGGTGTACCGCATGTTGTAGGTCGGTGCGATCGCGACGTCGAGCAGCACGAGCGCGAGCGTCGGCAGCAGCAGCCAGACGAGCGTCGGCCAGAACGCGGGTACGGAGCGGGACGCGTGCGGATCCGACTCGCGCGTGCCCGCGGCGGCGCCGAGGCCCGCGGCCAGTCGGCCGAGCGGGCCGCGTCGGCCGACCGAGAGCGACGCGATGGCGCCGATCAGGATCGGGGTCCACAGCACGATCGCAGTGCCGGGGGTGCTGAACCACTGGGTCGCGAGGACGTTCTGCAGGGTCAGGTATCCGCGGTTGGCGAGGAACGCGACCTGGTCCTTCTGCGCGAGGGTGACGACGACGAAGGGCAGCGACAGCACCGCGGCCCCGACGGTCGCACGGAGCCAGCCGCGCAGCAGGCGGGTGCGCGCGGCCCCGATCGCGGCCGGGGCCGGATCCGCTCCGACGCGGGTCGCGGTGAGCGCCGCCACCAGGTGCACGGCGGGCAGGAAGAGCAGGTAGAGGAAGAGGGCGCCCGATGCGGCCGTGGCGACCGCGTAGCCGACCCACTCCCACCGGCGGGCTCCGCCGCGGCGGATGATCGACGAGATCCAGAGCGTCAGCCAGACCGCGGCCGCGATCGACAGCGCGTAGCTGCGCGCTTCGACCGCGAGATCGGTGGTGCGCGGCAGCAGGGCGAAGACGATGCCGGCCGCGACGCCGACGCTCGGCTTCCACCAGCGGGCACCGAGGAGCACGATCCCCGCGGCCGCGATGCCGATCGCGATCGCGCTGAGGGATCGGGTCGCCGCCTCGCTCGGGCCGAGCAGATCGACCCAGGCGTGCAGCAGCAGGTAGTAGGCGCCGTGCACCGCGTCGACGTGCAGCAGCTCGGCGGGGAGCGAGCTCAGGGGCCGCACGGCCGACATCAGGCTGGCCGCCTCGTCGCCCCAGTAGGAGGGGATCCAGGAGCCCCAGAAACCGACCAGCGCGGCGAACACTCCGATCGCCGGTGCGGCCCAACGCGGCGGGGTGCGCGCGGCGGAAACGGTCATCCGTCCAGTATGCCGCTCCGAGCGTGCACAATGGACCTATGTCAGCTGTCAAAACCGGCCCGACCGACGCCGATGTCGACGCGTTCCTCGATGCCGCGACCCCCGCGGTGCGCCGGGCGGACGGGATCGAGCTCGCCCGGATCTTCACGGAGACCACGGGGGTCGAGCCCGTCATGTGGGGCCCGTCGATCGTCGGCTACGGCTCCTATCGCTACATCTCGGCGGCCAACCCGCGCACTCGAGGCACCTGGCCCAGGGTCGGATTCTCGCCGCGGAAGTCCGCACTGTCGATCTACGGGCTGAAGGACCTGCCCGCCGGCGCGGAGCTGCTGCCGGAGCTCGGTCGCTACACCGAGGGGGCGGGCTGCGTGTATGTGAAACGGCTCTCCGACATCGACCTCGGAGTGCTCCGGCGCCTCATCGGGATCGCGTGGGAACGCGAGGACGATCCCGAACCCTGAGCGGCCGCTGTGGGAGCGCCCCGACTGATATTCGGGTGTTGCACCATCCCACCCCGAGCGGCGTAGTGTGAGCGCCATGAGCGAAGATGCGGTGGTCCGCACGGTCGGGCTGCAGAAGAACTACGGTCGGGTCAGAGCACTGGACGGCCTCGATCTCTCGGTGTCCGCGGGCGAGGTCCACGGCTTCCTCGGCCCCAACGGCGCGGGCAAGTCGACCACCATCCGGATCCTCCTGGGGCTCGCTCGCCCGAGCGGCGGCCGCGCCGAGGTGTTCGACCGCGATCCCTGGAACGACGCGGCGAAGCTGCACCGGCGGATCGCGTCCGTGCCCGGCGACGTCAGCCTGTGGCCGAACCTCACGGGCGGCGAGATCATCGACCTGCTCGCCCGCCTCCGCGGCGCCGACACGCGCAGCGCCGACTACCGCTCCGAGCGCGATCGGCTCGCGCAGGCGTTCCAGTTCGACCCGCGCAAGAAGGGGCGCTCCTACTCCAAGGGCAATCGTCAGAAGGTCGCGCTGATCGCCGCGTTCTCGGTCGCGGCCGAGCTCTACATCCTCGACGAACCGACGAGCGGTCTCGACCCCCTCATGGAGGTCGTGTTCCGCGAGGAGGTCGAGCGCGTGCGCTTCCAGGGCGCCGCGGTGCTGCTGTCGAGCCACATCCTCTCGGAGGTCGAGCAGCTCTGCGACCGCGTCAGCATCATCCGCGCCGGACGCATCGTCGACTCGGGCACGCTGGCCGAGCTGCGGCACCTGACCAGCACCGAGATCTCCTTCGTCGAGCCCCCGGGCGGTCAGGCGCTCGACGTACCGGGCGCGGTCGACCTCGAGGTGAGCGGCGGGCGCGTGCGGTTCACGGCGCCGAGCGACGGGGTGTCCGCACTGCTGCCCGAGCTTGCGCGGCTAGGCGTCACCGGGCTCCGCATCGAGCCGCCGACGCTCGAGACCCTGTTCCTGCACCACTACGGCGACGACCTGGCGAGCGGTTCGCCGGGCGTCGACCCCGCGACCCGAGCGGGGCGACGGCACGCCCGGAACGCAGCGGGAGGTGCGTGATGCCCGCCCTGATGCCGCTGCTGCGGTTGCGGATCCGCCGCGACCGGGTGCAGCTGCTGCTCTGGATCATCGCGACCGTGCTGCTGGCCTACTCGGCGCAGAGCGGGGTGTCCGCGAGCTACGGCTCGCTCGCCGAGCGCAAGGTGCTGCTGCAGACCGTCGTGGCGAATCCCGTCATCCTGCTGTTCCGTGGTCTCCCCTCTGGCCCCGACGACGCGGCGTTCATGCTGTTCCTGATCCTGCCCTGGCTGGCGATGATGGCGGCGTTCATGGCGCTGTTCCTCGCGGTGCGGCACACGCGGGGCGATGAGGAATCGGGTCGCGCCGAGCTGATCGGCGCGACGCGGGCGGGGCGTTCGGCCCCGCTCACCGCGACGCTCATCGAGGGCGCCGGCGCGTCGGTCCTGCTGGGCCTGCTGGTCGCGGTGGTCTCCCTCGCGCTCGGGCTCGCTCCGGGCGGGTCGCTCGTGGCCGGCGCGGGCACCGCGGTGGCCGGGCTGGTGTTCCTCGCCGTCGGGCTCTGCGCGGCGCAGTTGATGCGCACGAGCCGGGGCGCGAACGCCCTCGGGGTGTGGGTCCTGCTCGCGACGTTCCTGGCTTCGGGCATCGGCAACGCGCTGGGCACGCCGAGCGCCGACCTGCAGCGCATCGAGAGCTCCTGGCTCGCGTGGACCTCTCCGTTCGGGTGGATCGAGCAGACCCGCCCGTTCGCCGACGACAACTGGGCGCCGCTGGCGGCGGCGCTCGGTCTCGCCGTCGTGCTCGTCGGCGTCGCCTACGCGCTGCACGGCGCACGCGACCTCGACGGCGGCCTGGTGCCGGAACGCCCGGGCCCGGCGTTCGCCCCGGCCTCGCTGGGATCCGTCTGGGCGCTCGCCTGGCGACTGACCCGGGGGTCGCTGCTCGGCTGGGGGATCGGTGCCCTGCTCACGGGGGCGCTGGCGACCGGACTCGCCTCGGTCGTCACTGACATGGGCGGCAAGGTGCCCGCGGTGCAGCAGCTGCTGCAGGCGCTGGCCAAGGGCGGCAGCGTGAACCAGGGCATGATCGTGATCTTCTATCTGGTGGCCGGGGTGCTCGCCGCCTGCTTCGCGGTGCAGACCGTGTCGCGGGCGCGTCAGGAGGAGGCGCACGGCACGGCGGAGCTGGTCCGCTCGGCGGCCGTCGACCGCGTCGTCTGGCTCGCCTCCTTCGTCGTGGTCGCGCTCGTCGGCGTCGTGGTGATCCTCGCGCTCGCGGTCGCGGGGTCCGCCCTCGGCGCGCTGCGCGCCGGCGACGGCTCGCTGTTGGGCGACGCCGTGATCTCGGGTGCGGGGCAGGCCGCAGCCGCCGCGGTGTTCGCGGCGGTCACCGCACTCGTGTTCGTGGTCCTGCCGCGGCTCACCATCGGTCTCGGCTGGAGCCTGGTGCTCGTCACCCTGATGCTCGGACTGTTCGCTCCGCTGTTCGGGGCGCCGGACTGGGTCGTGAACCTCTCGCCCTTCGCGGTGGCCCCGGTTCCCGAGGGAAACGGCGCGGACCTGCGCGGCCTCGTCTGGCTGCTGCTGGTGCTGGTGCTCGCCGGCGGAGCGGCGTTCGCGCTGATGCGCC
Organism: Leucobacter iarius; assembly: GCF_039530105.1. Taxonomy (NCBI): domain Bacteria; kingdom Bacillati; phylum Actinomycetota; class Actinomycetes; order Micrococcales; family Microbacteriaceae; genus Leucobacter; species Leucobacter iarius. The sequence continues at coordinate 2,016,781 of NZ_BAAAOB010000001.1, forward strand.
GCCGGGAGCTCGAGGCGGACGGGTAGGCGCGGCCTCGGCCGGGCCGTTCGCCCGAGCGTTCAGGCGCGCCGTGCGGGCGCGCCGCTCGCCTCCCCGCCCAGCAGCGCGATGAGTCCGTCGACGAGGCCGACGCGCCAGCACGCGAAGTCGTGTCCGCCGCAGTACTCCCGGTACTGCACGGCCGCCCCGGCACCCTCCGCCAGCGCGCGGAACTCCCGGTTGAGCCCGAGCAAGTGCCCCTCGAACTCGCCGACCTCCTGGAAGATGCGGATCCCGGCCGCGGACCCGCCGCCGCGCCACAGCTCCAGCTGCTCGCCCGGCGCGGCACCGTCCGCGGGGTCCGGCCACCAGAACGAGCCCGATTGCACGATGGCGTTCCGCGCGACGTGCGGTGCTCGACGCACGAGGTCCGCTGCGGCGAGCCCGCCGAGGGAGGCACCGCCCACGACGCGCCGTTCGGGATCCGTCGGCAGCGCCGCGAAGGACCCGGCCCAGGGGAGCAGCTCGTCCGTCAGGAAGCCGGCGAGGGCGGGGTTCATGCCGAGTGCCCTCGGCCGATCTGCGGGGTCCGCGGTCGCGTAGAGCACTGTCGCGGCCGGAACGAGCGCACCGGCCGCCGATGCCCGATCGAGCGCGGGGAGCATGGGGACCTCGGAGGTGAGCCGGTCGCCGTCGCTGAGAAGCGCGACGCCCGAGACGCCGCGCTCCGCCGCGTTCGCGGGCAGGTGGCACCAGACGTCGAGCGGGAATCCGAGAATTCGCGAATCGATCCGCCCGCGGTGGATCGTCCCCGCGGGAACGGGATCCTCGGAGGGGTCCGCGCGCACGAATCGCTCCGGCAGCGCGTCGGGGAGCGAGAGGATGCTGCTGCGCCCGCCGCCGGCCGTGACGCACACCTCGCCGTCTCCGGGCAGCGCCTCGGTGCGGTCGTAGACCGGACGCCAGCGCTCGCGGGTGGCGCCGAGCTCGGGATCGAGCGGGCGCTCGACGAGCAGCGCGACGGTCGCGCGCAGCGTCGCGGGCAGCGAGAACGCGCCCGCGTGCAGGCGGCTCCCTTCGTGCTCGACGCGGTCGAGCACGAAGGGGGCGAGGTCGGATCGATGCAGGTGGGTGACGGTGTCGATCAGCAGGACCGCGGACTCGTCGTCGTGCTCGAGGCGGCGGACCACGGTGACGATGCGGTGGTCCGGGGCGTCGGGGTCGGGATCGATCCAGGCTCCGCCGACGCGCGCGGCCTCGGCGAGGACGTCCTCGGCGCTCGCGCCGCGCGCGAGGGCGTCGACCACGCGGGTGGGCGATGATCTGCGCGGAATCGGGGGGAGGAAGGGCGGCGAGGACGACGGGGTTGCGATCGAAGCATTCATCGTATGTAGGATAGCCTTACCTTCGTCCGATGTTTGACGAAGCTTCGGATTCCGGCTCGGATTCCGCTCCCGCCCGTGACCCCGAGGACCCCGATCGTGACCCGCACTGAAACCGTTCCCTCCCGTGCGCCGTCGGATCGGCCGCCGAGAACGCCGCGCACCGTCGTCCGCGTGACGGCGCTCCTGGTCGCCGGGGCACTGCTCCTGGTCATCATCGCGGCAGCGTTCGCCATCGGCTCCTCGACCATCCCGCTCGATCGCGTGTGGCACCTGCTGCAGCACCCCGACGGCAGCAACGAGAGCTACATCGTCGGCGGCATGCGGTTCACGCGCGTGATCATCGGACTCGCCGTCGGCTGCGCGCTCGCGGTGGCCGGCGCCGTGATGCAGGCCGTGACGCGCAACCCCCTGGCGGATCCCGGTCTGCTCGGCGTCACCTCCGGCGGGTCGCTCGCGGTCGTGCTGGGCGCCGGTTTCCTCGGGATGACCAGCCCCTCGGCCCAGTTCGCACTGTGCGCCGTCGGATCGCTGACCGCCGCCGCCGTCGTGTTCCTCATCGGGACGCGCGGCACGGGGAGCGCCTCGCCGATGCGTCTCGTGCTGGCGGGCATCGCGTTCTCGGCCGCCACGGGAGGCGTCATCTCGGCCGTGCTGCTGCTGAAGCCGCGGGCGTTCGACGCCTTCCGGTTCTGGGACGTCGGCAGCCTCACCCGCATGGACGTGCCGCTGCCGCTGGTCGTCGTCCCCGTGCTGATCGGCCTCCTGCTGGTGCTGACGATCGCGCGCGGGCTCACCGATCTCTCGCTCGGGGACGACGTCGCGGCAGCGCTCGGCACGCCGGTCGCTCGAACCCGGGTCGTGGCATTGATCGCGCTCACGCTGCTGTGCGCCGCGGCGACGGCCGCGGCGGGCCCGATCTCGTTCGTCGGCCTCGTCGTCCCGCTCGTCTGCGCCTGGATCATGGGCCCGCACCGGGGGTGGATCATCGCGCTGTGCGCCGTCGCCGGACCGATCCTCGTGCTGAGCGCCGACGTGGTCGGCCGCGTCGTCGCGCGGCCGGGGGAGCTCGCGGTGGGGCTGCTCATCGCCTTCGTCGGCGCCCCGGTGCTGCTCGTCATGGTGCTCCGGCTGAGCGGAGCCCGCCGATGACCCGTCTCGCACCCCCGCATCCCTCCGGCACGCGCTGGGTCGGACTCGGCGGCGACCGTTCGCTGCTGCTGCCGCGCCGCACGGTGCGGATCACCGCGCTGCTCCTGCTGGCCTGCGTCGTGCTCGCGGTGATCGCGATCGGCGTCGGCGCCTCCTCCTACGGCTACGCGGATGCCTGGCGTCTGCTGCTCGGCGAGGAGGACCGCGGCGCGCACCTCGTGATCGTCGAGTGGCGCGGATCCCGCATCGTGCTCGCCCTCGTCGTCGGCGCCGCGCTCGGCGTCTCGGGCGCCCTGTTCCAGTCGGTCACCCGCAATCCGCTCGGCAGCCCCGACCTGATCGGCTTCTCGATGGGCGCTCAGACCGGGATCCTCGTCGCGGTGCTGCTGTTCGGCGCGTCGTACGCCTCGGTCTCGGCCGCATCGCTCGTCGGCGGCATCGCGGTGGGCGCCGTGATCTACGCGCTGTCGCTGCGCAGCGGGTTCGGCGGCCTGGTGCTGATCCTGTCGGGCATCGCCATCAGCGCGATGCTCGGGGCGTTCAACCGCTGGCTGCTCGTGCGCGCCGACAGCGACGCCGCGTTCGGCGCGCTGCGCGCCGTGACCGGAACGCTCGAGGCCTCCGACTGGAGCGTCGCGATCCCGACCGCGATCTGCGTGCTCGTCGTGCTCGGAGCGACGCTCGCGCTCGCGCCGGCGATGCGGGACCTGGAGCTCGGCCCCGATCTCGCGGCGTCGCTCGGCCTGCGGGTGGAACGCACGCGGGCGCTGATGGTGCTCGCGGGCACCGTGCTCGTCGCGCTCGCCACGACCGCGGTCGGCCCGATCATGTTCGTCGCGCTCATCGCGCCCCACCTCGCGCGCCGACTGGCGCGCGACTCCGTCGCCTCCCTGCCCGCCTCGGCCGCCACGGGCGCGCTGCTGCTGCTCGGCGCCGACGTGCTGAGCCAGGCCGCGCTCGACAGCATGCCCGTCGGCATCGTCACCGCCGCGGTCGGAGGCACCTACTTCATGGCCCTGCTGCTCCTCGAGAACCGGAGAACCTCATGACCCGCGAATCCTCGCCCCGCCTCGCCGCGCGGGAGGCGACGCTCGCTTACGATTCCACGATCATCGCGGCCGGGCTCGACATCGGCATTCCGGAGGGCGAGTTCACCGTGATCGTCGGGCCGAACGCCTGCGGCAAGTCGACGCTGCTGCGCGCGCTCGCCCGGCTGCACCGCCCGAGCGCGGGAACCGTGCTGCTCGACGGCGAGGACATCCACCGGCTCGGCACCAAGCAGGTCGCGCGGCGGGTCGGTCTGCTGCCGCAGTCGGCGCTCGCGCCCGACGGGATGCGCGTGCGCGACCTCGTCGCGCGGGGACGGTCCCCGCACCAGGGCGTGATCCGGCAGTGGAGCGCCGCGGATCACGAAGCGGTCGAGCGGGCGATGCGCGTCACCGGGGTCGCGCCGCTCGCGGACCGCCCGGTCGACGCGCTCTCCGGCGGCCAGCGGCAGCGCGTATGGATCGCGCTCGTGCTCGCGCAGGAGACGGAGACGATCCTGCTCGACGAACCGACCACGTTCCTCGATCTGGCGCACCAGTACGAGCTGCTCGAGCTGTGCCGACGGCTCAACCGCGACGAGGGGCGCACCATCGTGGCCGTGCTGCACGACCTCAACCAGGCCGCGCGGTACGCGACGCACCTCGTCGCGATGCGCGACGGCCGGATCCGGGCGAGCGGTCCGCCCGCCGAGGTCGTGACGGGCGACGCCGTTGCCGAGATCTTCGGCCTGCCCGCCCTCGTCATTCCAGACCCCGTGACGGGAACGCCGCTGGTGATCCCGCACGAACCGCCTCGGGACGCGGTCCACGACGGAGAACCCGAGATTCCGACAGCACCGGCCACCGCGGCCGCAGAAAGGTAAGGCGATGCGCATTCGGCATTCGGCCCAGCAGAACACCCGATCCCGGCGACGGCTCGGAGCGATCGCGGGCGCGATCCTCGTGGCCGCGACGCTCTCGGCGTGCGCCTCGGGCGGCCAGGGGGACGCGGGCGAGGCATCGGGCGGGACGAGCGGCGGGTGGCCGCGCACGATCCAGACCTCGGACGGGAAGCTGACCCTCAAGGAGCAGCCGAAGGTCATCGTCTCGACCTCGACGACGCTCACCGGATCGGCGCTGGCCGTCGGTGCGCCGGTCGTCGCGAGCGCCTCGACCAGCCCCAACATCGACGGCCTGAGCGACGACCAGGGCTTCTTCAACCAGTGGTCGAAGGAGGCGAAGGCCGCGAAGGTGAAGAAGCTCTACGAGAACGCCTCTCCGAACATCGAGAACGCCGTCGAGTACGCGCCCGATCTGATCCTCGTCTCGAAGAACAGCGGCGACTCGCAGATGGACAGCGTCGCGCAGCTGCGCAAGATCGCCCCCGTGCTCGTGATCGACTACAGCGGGGAGTCCTGGCAGGACGTGACGCGCACGATCGCCGAGGCGACCGGGCACGAGTCGCAGGCGAAGGAGGTGATCTCGGACTACGAGCAGCACCTCGCCGACGTCAAGAAGCGGATCGCGGTGCCGCAGGGCACGACCTCCGCGCTCATGGTCTTCGGGGACGGATCGGGCGCGGCCGCGCTGACGAAGGACTCGCCGCACGTGCAGATCCTGCAGGAGCTCGGGTTCCGCATGGCGCAGATCCCGGACTCGGTGAAGGGCGACACCTCGATGGGGGCCGACCGCAAGGACATCGTGAACCTGTCGATGGAGAACATCCAGAAGGGACTGACGGGCGACAACTGGCTCGTCGTCTCGGCCGACAAGCTCGCGCACGACACCGTCGCCAAGAACCCGGCGTTCTCGACCGCGCCCGCGGTCGAGGCGGGCAAGGTGCAGTACACCCCGGGCGAGACGTTCCGCCTCGACTACTACTCGGCGGGGATGATGCTCGACTCGCTCGCGAAGTCGTACGCCAAGTAGCGGCGGAGCAGGACGCCCCTAGCCGGCCGACGGTGCCGCGGGGGCGTCCTCTCCGTCGATGAGCGGGGCGAAGCGCTCCATGGCCGCCTTCGCGAACCCCTCGGAGGCGGCCTTGTCGGGTCCGGGCTGCGCCACGAGCACGGCGTCGCGGAAGTACGCGAGCTCCTGGATCGACTCGGCGATGTCGGCGAGGGCGCGGTGGCCACCGCGCTTCTCGGGAGCCGCGAAGTAGGTGGCCGGGTACCAGCGGCGCGAGAGCTCCTTGATCGTGGAGACGTCGATGCTGCGGTAGTGCAGGCGCTCCTCGAGCTGCGGCAGGTAGCGGGCGATGAAGCGCCGATCCATGCCGATCGTGTTGCCCGCGACGAGGGGGCGGCGGCCCGGCAGCACCCACTGCGAGACGTACTCGAGCACGAGGCGGTCGGCCTCCGCGAGGTCGACGCCGGCCTCGATGCGGGGGAGCAGGCCCGAGGTCTCGTGCATGTTCCGCACGAAGTCGTTCATGTGGGCGAGCGCGTCGGGTCCCGGGTTGATGACGAGTTCGAAGCCCGGGTGCAGCGGCTTCAGGTCGAAGTCGGTCACGATCACGGCGATCTCGCACAGCCCGTCGAGCTCGACGTCGAGTCCCGTCATCTCGCAGTCGATCCACACGATCTGTTCGGCGGGGGTGTTCGACACGGGAGCTCTCCTCGGTTCTGCGGACGGACGAGCCAAGTCTACCGACGGGCGGACGCGGCGGCCCCGCCGAGGGAACCGTCGGGCTCCACACGCAGGATCCGATCGCTCATGTGATCGATCACGGCCCGGTCGTGCGACACGAACAGCATCGCGGTGCCGCGCTCCGCCTGCACGTCGTCGAGGAGGTCGAGCACCCGTGCCTGCACGGTGAGGTCCAACGCCGAGACCGGTTCGTCGAGCAGCAGGATCCGGGGCGAGCGGGCGAGCGCCCGGGCGATGGCGAGGCGCTGCCGCTGGCCCCCCGAGAGATCGGCGGCGGGGCGCGCCAGTGCGGATGCGGGGAGCCCCACCTCGTCGGCCAGGCCCAGGGCACGCCCCCGGCGCAACCCGCGCTCGACGCCGGCGGCGCGCAGGGCATCGCGCAGGATCGCGAGCCCGTCCGCTCCGAGGGGGAACGACGCCAGGGGATCCTGCGGGACGAGTGCGAGGCGCTGGTGCAGCGCGCGCCGTTCGCGCGGGCGTGCGGCGGCCCAGGACGCGCCGTCGACGCGCGCAGCGCCGGCGTCCGGGCGCAGCAGCCCGAGCGCGACACGGAGCAGGGTGGTCTTGCCGGAGCCGGAGGGACCCACGAGTCCGACGGTCTCGCCATCGCGGACCGCGAGCGAGGCGCGGTGCAGCACCGAGCGCCGGCCGAGCGCGACCGAGACCTCGGCGAGCTCGAGGATCGGGGACTCGTCGGGCCCCGCCGCGCGGATCCCCGAGGACGCGTCCCTGTTCCGCCCCAGCAGGCGGGTGCCGCGCGGTGCGCGCTCAGGGGACGCATCGAGCAGTTCGCGGGTGAACGCGTGACGCGGGGTGCCGAGCACCTCCTCGGGCGTGCCCGACTCGATCACCCGTCCGTCGCGCATCACGAGCACCCGGTCGGCGACGGCGCGCACGCTGCCGAGATCGTGGGTGACCAGGAGCACACCGGCACCCGCATCGGCCCGGGCGCGGAGCGCGGTGAGCACGCGGTCCCGGTAGGCGGCGTCGAGGGCGGTCGTCGGTTCGTCCGCGACGACGAAGCGCGGGTCGGCGATGGTGGCGGACGCCAGCAGCACGCGCTGGCGGAGCCCGCCCGAGAGTTCGTCGCTGCGCTGCGGCAGCCGCTCCTCGGCGTCCGGGATCCCCGCGGAGACGAGCGCGTCGACGACCGGCCCGCGGCGCTCCGCGCGGCCGGAGCCCCGGTGCAGCCGCAGCGCATCCCCGGTCTCGTACTCGATGCGGCGCAGCGGATCGAGCGCGCCGAGCGCGTCCTGGGGCACGAGTGCCACCGCCGAACCGCGGAGGCGGGCCCAGGCGCTGGCATCGCGTTCGGGAGCCGCGACCGCGGGCCCCGCGGTGCCCGCGATCCGGCGCGCGCTCCAGGACGCCCGCGCGAGCGGCGGCAGCAGGTCGAGCAGTGCGCGGCCGGTCAGCGACTTGCCGGATCCGGACTCGCCGACGAGCGCGACGACCTCGCCGGAGCGGACCTCGAGCGAGACCCGGTCGACGGCGGCGCGATCCTGCGAGGGGAAGCGGACGGTGAGATCGGTGATCGCGGCCAGGACCTCGGCGTCGCGAGCGGTCATCGGAACCCCCCGCGGCGGTCGAGCGCGCGGCCGAGCACGGTCGCCGCGAGCCCGGTGAGCATGATGCAGGCGCCGGGGAACACGGTCAGCCACCAGGCGCGCACGAGATAGGGGCGCCCGGCGTTGAGCATCGAGCCCCACTCGGGCGCGGGCGGCGGGCTGCCGAGGCCCAGGAAGCCGAGCGCGGCCGAGAGGATCACGGCGTGGCCGATGCCGAGCGCCACCAGCACGACGACCGGACGCATCGCCTCGGGGAGGATGAGCGTCGACCAGACGCGCAGCGCGCGATCGCCCTGCGACCGGGCCGCCTCGACGGGGGCGGATCCGATGGCGGAGCGGATGCCGCCACGGACCATCCGCGCGTACCCGGGGGCGGTGCCGAGGGCGACCGCGATCACGACCGAGGAGACTCCGGGGCCGCGGATCGCGATGATGAGGAGCGCGAGCAGCAGTCCCGGGAACGAGAAAAGCGCTTCGATGATCCGATCGGCGGCGAAGCGCAGCGGGGCCATGCCGCGCCTCGCGCTGCCCCCGGCGAGGCCGCCGAGCACCAGGCCGAGGCCGAGGCCGGCCGCGGTGGCGGCGAGACCGATGAGCAGCGAGTCCCGGGCTCCGAAGATCACTCGACTGAGGATGTCGCGGCCGGACTCGTCGGTGCCGAGGGGATGCACGCCGCCGGGCGGGAGGAACGCCTGATCAGGTGCGATGGCGAGGGGATCGTGCGGGGCGAGCAGATCGGGGACCGCGACGGCGAGGAGCAGCGCGGCGGCGACGATCCAGGCCGCGATCTCGACTGCGCTCGCGCGCGGACGGCGGAACTCAGACACGGGCCATCGCCTCGATCCGGCCCTCGGTGCGCGGATCGAGGCGCGCGACCAGCAGATCCGTGACCAGGGTCACGACCACGTAGGCGAGCGCGCTGACCAGCACGCCGCCGAGGACCACCGGGACGTCGCGGGCGAGCACCGCGCTGACGAGGGTGCGTCCGAGCCCGGGCCGGGCGAAGATCACCTCGATCACCGCCGCCCCGCCGAGCAGCGAGCCGAGCGCCCATCCCGTCAGCGTGAGGCCGGGGACGATCCCGTGGCGGAGCACGTGGCGGAAGCGCAGGCCGAGCCGCGTCTCGCCGCGGGCGCGGGCGCTGTCGATGAAGGGTGCCGAGCGGGCGTCGTCGATACCGCTGCGGCACACCTGCGCGATGAAGCCAGCCGTCGGGATCGCCAGCGCGAGCGCGGGGAGCACGAGGCCGGAGGGGCCGCCCGTGCTCACCGCCGGGAGCCATCCGAGGGTGCCGGCGAAGAGCAGCACGAGCAGGCTCGCGAGCCAGAAGTTCGGCATCGCCGCCGCGACGAGATCGAGCGCGGAGGCGGTGGCGCGCGCGACGCGGGACCGGCCGCTCGCGATGAGCAGGCTCAGGAACGCGAGCACCCAGGCGCCCAGGAGCGCCGTCGCGGCCAGCGCGAGCGTCGGGGGCAGCGCGTGCGCCAGCACATCGGTCACCGGGATCTTCTGCGCGTACGACGTGCCGAGGTCGCCTCGGAGCAGGCGGCCGAGGAAGTCCAGGTACTGGACGACGATCGGGCGATCCAGGCCGTACTGCGCGCGAGCGGCGGCCAGCGCCTCCGCGCTGGCCTGGCTGCCGGGGCCGCCTACGGCGGCTTCGGCGGAGTCGCCGGGCAGCAGCTGGAGCGCCAGGAACGCGAGGGTCGCGACGGTGAAGAGCACGGCGACCGCTCCGCCGAGCGCGATCGCGGCTCGGCGGAGGGTCGGATGCGGCGGTCGCGCCGCGCTCGTGCTCACCGGGGAATCGTATCCCCGCTACTTCGCGCCCACGACGGCGTCGGCGAGCACGGGGGTGCTGACCGTCGGCAGAGCGCGGAAGCCGCGCAGGTCGGAGCGGTAGAGGAAGTGGTTCTGCTGGTCGTAGAGCGGCAGGATGATCGAGAGCTGCGCGATGCGCTCCTGCGCGGCCTTGGCCGCCGCCGCGCGCTGCGTCGGATCGCTGTCGGTGCCGATGATGTCGAGCTGGCGGTCGAGTTCCGGATCCTTGATCATCGCGTGGTTCGCGAAGTAGCCGCTCGGAGCCGGCACCGTGGCGTCGCTGTGGTAGAGGAACCGCAGCACGTCGGGGCCGATCTTGGTGTAAGGCGCGCTGACCAGTTCGTACTCGTGGGCGCCGAGCGCGCCGTACCAGCTCGACAGGTCGAGCAGCGAGATCTTGACGTCGAAGCCGGCCTCCTTCGCGCCGGCCTGCAGCTGCTGGAACAGCGCCTGCTCGGCGGGCACCGACTGGTCGGTGCTGACGGGGAACCGGACCTCGAGGCGCTTGCCGTCCTTGGTGCGCACGCCGTCGGCGTCGCGCTTCGTCCAGCCGGCCTCGTCGAGCAGATCGTTCGCGACGCGGGGGTTGTACACATACGCGCTCTTCGACTGCAGGGCGAGGGGCTCGACGCTCGACAGCGCGCTGGCGGAGCGCTCGGCGGTGCCGTCGAAGAGGGACTCGACGGCGGCGTTCACGTTCACGGACGCGATGAACGCCTTGCGCACGCGTTCGTCGTCGAAGGGGGCCTGGCCGGTGTTCAGCTCGATACGGTTGCTGGCCCCGGGGCGCGGCGCGTTCAGGTGCGCGATGGCGCCGCCCTTCTCGACCTGCGAGATCTGGTCGGGGAGCGGGTTGTCGATCACGTCGACCTCGCCGCTCTGCAGCGCCGCGTAGCGCGAGGTCGCGTCGGGGATGAAGCGCCAGGTGACCTTCTGCACCGCGTCCTTCGGGGGCAGTTCGGTGCCCTGCGGGGCGGAGCGGTAGTCGGGGTTGCGGGTCAGCTCGACTCGATCCTGCTTGCTCCACTTGGCGACGGTGAACGGACCGGTGCCCACGGGGGCGAGGCAGTTCGCCTCCTGGCCGCGCGCGATCCCCTTCGGCGACTCGATCGCGACCCAGGGCTGCGCGAGGGACTCGAGGAGCGCGGCGTCGGGGCGTACGAGGTGGAACCGCGCGACCGTGGGGGAGACGACCTCCACGCGCTTCACCTGCTGCACGGCCAGGTAGCCGGTGGACGACGCGGTCTTCGGATCCTGGAGGTGCTCGATGTTCGCCTTGACGGCGGCGGCGTCGACCGGTGTGCCGTCGGTGAAGGTCAGTCCGGGCTTGAGCGTGAAGTCCCAGGTGAGGCCGTCGGAGCTCTGCTGCCACTTCTCGGCGAGCCAGGGCACGATCTCGCGCTTCTCGTCGAGGCCGACGAGCGATTCGAGTACCTGCGAACCGAGCAGCGCCTGCGGGAAGTTGCCGCCGACGTGCGGGTCGAGGCACGTGGGCTCGGCGTCGCCGGTGGCGTAGACGAGCGTGTCGGCGGGGCCGGAGCGCGGCGCGGCGGCCGTGCCGGATCCGCTGCACGCTGCGAGCGGGAGGGTCAGTGCGGTGACGGCGATGGCGGCGAGGGCCGTCGTGACGAGGCGTGAGGGAGCGGGACGCATGCGCGGGGATCCTGTCAATGTTGTTGAACGCGGTGCAAAAACACCGACGCCCATTCTCGCACAGTCCCGAGCGCGCGCGTCGATAGGCTTGGATCCATGGCAGTTCTTCCCATCCTGATCAGCGGCGAGCCCGTGCTGCACCGCCCCGCCGAGCCCATCACCGAGTTCGATGCGTCGCTGCGCACCCTGGTCGACGACATGTACGAGACCACCGTCGCCGCGCCGGGAGTCGGCCTCGCGGGCCCCCAGGTGGGAGTCGGCAAGCGCCTCTTCGTCTGGATGTACGACGATCAGGACGAGGCTCCCGAGCAGGGCGTCGCGATCAACCCCGAGCTGTGGATCGCACCGCTCGAGCCGGGACTGCCCGGCGACGACGAGATCGAGGGCTGCCTGTCGTTCCCGGGGGAGCGCTTCGCGCTGCGTCGATCGCCGCGCGCGCTGCTACGCGCTCAGGACATCGACGGCAAGCCGTTCGAGATCGAGGCCAGCGGCTGGTTCGCGCGGATTCTGCAGCATGAGTTCGACCACCTGAACGGCCTGCTCTACGTCGACCGTCTGCTGCACCCCGAGAGCAAGGGTGCGCAGAAGGCGCTCCGCAAGAACGGCTGGGGTCGCCCGGGACTCAGCTGGACCCCGGGCATCGACGACCTCGAGGGCTAGAGCCCCTTCTCGTCCTGAATGGCGTTGCCGCCGTCGACGACGAGCACCTGGCCCGTGACGTACGACGCGCCCGGTGACGCGAGGAACTCGACGACGGCCGCGACCTCGTCGGGGGTGCCCGAGCGGCCGAGCGGCGTCGCATCGCCCATGCGGTTCTCGTGCTCCGTCGCGGAGCCCGTGCGGATCCAGCCCGGAGCAACGGCGTTCGACGTGGTGCCGCTGGAGGCGAGGTCGACCGCGAGCGAGCGGGTGAGTCCGACGAGGCCGGCCTTGGCCGCGTGATAGCCGACGTCGCCGCGGTAGGCGAGCAGCGGCCCCGACACCGATGAGACGGTGACGATGCGCCCGTGCGGCGCTGCCGCGAGGTGCGGGATCGCGGCCCGGGTGAGCAGGTAGGCCGTCGTGAGGTTGCGCGTCAGCGCGTGCTCCCAGCCGGCCAGGTCGAGCCCGTCGATCGACTGGGGATCCTGAGGGTCGGAGACCGAGGTCATGCCCGCGTTGTTGACGACCGCGTCGATGCGGCCGTAGGTCTCGATCGCCGCGTCGACCATGCGCTGCGCGCCCTCGGCCTCGGTGAGGTCGGCCACGACGCCGATCGCGACGGGGGTGCTCGCGCGCCCGAGGTCGGTCTGACGCGCGCGTCGCGGGGTCGGGCGGGGCGCGATCAGCGCCCGGAGCTCCGCCGTGCGCTGCTCGATGCGGTCGGTGGTGGCGCCGACGACGACGCGGTACCCGGACTGCACGAGCCGGCGGGCGACGGCGAAGCCGATGCCGTCGGGGGAGCCGGCGCCCGAGACGATGGCGACGCGTGGTTCGCCGTCGGTGTCGCCGAGGGCGGAGACGGCGGGAACGGGCGCAGCGGGGGGAGTCGAGGAGGCCTGCATGGCCGCAGCCTACCCGGTGCTGCTGACGTTCCGGTCACGAGCGGCCGAACTCCCGGCGACGGGAGTGAGGGACCAGGCGAGGGCGGCGAGCGCGAGCAGCGCGGCGGTGACCGCGAAGGCCCAGTCGAAGCCCGCCGCGTCGACGATCGCGCCCGCGACGAGGGGGCCCAGGACGCCGCCCAGGTCGCTCGCCATCGAGTAGCCGGCGACCACGCCGCCGCCGCGCCGCTTGCCGACGACATCGGCCAGTACGGCCTGCTGCCCAGGGTTCACGAGCGCGGATCCCGCGCCCGCGATCAGCATGATCCCGAGCGTCACCCAGATCGACTGCGCGGCCGGCAGCGCCGCGTACCCGAGGGCGGTGACCGCCATGCCGGTGATGAGCAGCGGGCGGCGTCCGAACCGGTCGTTCCACCGGCCGGAGGGGAAGATCAGGATCGCGTTGCCCGCCGCGTACGCCGCGAGCACCCAGCCGGCGAGCGCGGGCTGCCCCGGGAACGTCGCTGCGACGAGCAGCGGGACCACCGAGACGCGCACGCCGAAGGACGACCAGCCGAACGCGAACACGGAGGCGAGGAGCGTCCGGTAGCTCGGGATCCGCAGGGCCTCGCCGAAGCGGAGCGGGGGCTCGGCGTCGGCGCCGTCGCGCCGCCCGACGATCGTGGATCGGCGGAGCGCGAACCAGACCACGGCGGCGGCGATCACGAGCGTGGCGAAGTAGAAGACGAAGGGGGCGCGCAGACCAAAGCCCGCGACCAGCGCGCCGAGCACGGGGCCCAGCAGCGTGCCGAGCAGGAACCCGGCGGCGTTGACGCTCGCGACCCGCCCTCGGGCCTGCACGGGGCTCACCTTGATGAGCAGCGCGGTCGCCGCGACCGTGAACATCGTCGATCCGATGCCGCCGGCGGCGCGCAGCACCAGGAGCTGCGGATAGCTGTTCGCGAGGGCGCAGGCACCCGTCGAGAGGGCGACGATGAGGATGCCCGTCGAATAGGTGCGCCGTTCGCCGAGGCGGCCCACGACCCAGCCCGCCAGCGGTGCGGAGACGAGGCGCATGAGCGCGAACGCGCTGACGATGGCGGACGCAGCGAGGTTCGTCACGCCGAAGGCGTGCGCGTACTGCGGGATCGTCGGAGCGACCACGCCGTAGCCGAGCGCGACCGTGAACCCGCCGGCGACGAGGGCCCAGACCTCGAACGGGAGTCGGGTCTTCGAATCGCGGGGCACCGCACAAGCCTAGTCGCTCCGAGGCGCGTAGGATCGAACGTATGACCGTGCTGATCGACCCCCCGGCCTGGCCGGCGCACGGGCGGCTCTGGTCCCACCTCGTGAGCGATGCCTCGGTCGAGGAACTGCACGATTTCGCCGCGGCGAACGGCATTCCTGCCCGCGGATTCGACCTCGACCACTACGATGTACCCGAGGAGTCGCACGCGCGGCTCATCGCCGCGGGCGCTGTCTCCGTGAGCGGTCACGAACTCGTGCGCCGTCTCATCGCGTCCGGCCTCCGGGTCACCGGACGGCAACGGCGGGAGAACGCCCACCGATAATCCGTACGGCTTGAGGTGGCACATCCGGGCAGAATCCGGAAAGATAAGAAGCTCCGCAGCGACGCCGTCGCGGCGGTCACACGGATCACCACGAGTGATCCAGAACAACCGAAGGAAAGACGTTATGGCCACTGGCACCGTCAAATGGTTCAACTCCGAAAAGGGCTACGGCTTCATCGCACCCGACGACGGCTCCGCCGACGTCTTCGCGCACTTCAGCGCGATCCAGGGCAGCGGCCGTCGCGACCTGGTCGAGGACCAGAAGGTCGAGTTCGAGACCGAGCAGGGTCAGAAGGGCCCGCAGGCCACCAACATCCGCGCGCTGTAAGCACGTGCCGGGGTCCGCGCACGGCGCGGTCCCCGGAATGCTTCGCGGGTGATCGGCCGGTGGCCGAGCACGCAGACCGGGCCGCCTCTCTGAGGCTGTCCGGTCTTCTCGCGAGCCCGCAAGGTCTCGCCGTGTACCCTCGAAGTACCCGCCTCCGTAGCTCAGTGGATAGAGCAACGGCCTTCTAATCCGTTGGTCGCAGGTTCGAATCCTGCCGGGGGCACCACACCTGATCCGAGCGTTCCGATCGACCAGGAAGTCGGTTCCGCCCGGGCCTTCCTCGCTGGCGCTCCGGCCGCAGCGTTGCGCGCCGGAAGCTCCGAGTCAGGAATGACGACGCATACGATCCCTCGTACTGGTCTCGTCGGACGTGAGAGAATCCTTCGAAAGCCGCCGACCGCAGCGAGGGAGCTCCCGTGCGACACCCTTACACCCGAACCGGCATCCTGCTGAGCGCGCTCCTGCTGATCGGGGGAGTCGCCGGCTGCACCGATGCGGGGGATGCGCCGAAGCCGTCCACGACGCGCACGGCGCCGAGCGAGTCGGCTCCGACGACGTCGCAAGCGCCGAGCGTCGAGCCGGCGCGCGGCGCGGCGGTCGAGATCCCGGTTCTGACGCTGCGCGTCACCGAGGACCTTCGCTGGCTCCCCGTTTCGACTCGGTTGACGGCGTCCGCGACGGCGGTGCTCGACGACGGATACCCGGCGACCGTCACCGCGAGCGAACTGCAGTCGGTGCAGAACGACCTCGACGCCTACGCGCGAGCCTCCATCGAAGTGTCGACGTACGACCCCCGGCCGACCCGTCTCGAGAACCGGACCATCGACGGGGCCGAGGCTTGGGCGGCCGAGGCGGTGGGCGCTGAGCTCCGCTCCTACTGGGTCGGCGGGATCCATGGCGACCGGCAGTGGTCGGTCCAGATCGAGACCCCGGTGAGCCTCGCCGATGCCGAAGCGACGCAGCTGCGCGAACGGATCCTCGCCAGCATCGAGTTCACCGGAGCGCCGTCGGCATGAGACGGAAGGCCCGGCGATCGATGACGGCCGCGATCGTCGGGGGCGTGATGCTGCTGAGCATCGCCGCCGCCGCACCGGTCGGCGATTCCGGGGTCCGCGCGTACGTCGACCGGGCGCTCGCCGGGCTGCAGGGCGGCTATTACGTCGGCACCCCCGAATGGGACGAGGCGCTCGCGGAGGAGCTCCCCGTGCTGCGCGCGGCCGAAGTTCCCTCCGATACCTACGCCGCACTGAGCCGCCTGAGTCGCGCCGCGGGCGGGCACCACAGCCACTTCTCGACGCCCGTGCAGACCACCTCCGCGACACAGCCCGATGTCCCGTGGTCCCGCACGACCCCGACCGTGCGGTACGACGGGCGGCTCGGCATCCTGACGATCCCGGGCTTCTCCAGCGTCCACGCGGATGACCAGGATCGGTACCTCCGAGCGGCGAGCGAGATCTTCGACTCCGCACAGGCCCGCTCCGCGTGCGGGTGGGTCGTCGACGTGGGGCAGAACGACGGAGGCCTGGGCTGGGCCATGATCCTCGCGGCGAGCCCGCTGCTCGACGACGGCACGGTCGAGCAGTTCCGCACGCGCGACGGCCGCGCGAGCGCGGTCCGCGTCAGCGGGACCTCCCTGAGCTGGGACGGTCGGCGGTGGGACGGCCTGCCCGTGTTCGCGGGACGGTTCGGCGCGCTCGATCAGCTCGGCCTGCCCGGGCTCGTGATCGCCCCGGCGCTCCCGGGTGCGCCGACCAAACTGGCGGGGCGACCGGTCGCGATCGTGCAGTCGACGCGGTCTGCGAGCGCGGCCGAGATGGTGCTGGTCGCCTTCGCCGGGCAGACGAGGACCGCGACCTTCGGCTCGGAGAGCGCCGGATACACGACGGTCAACGGCGGCTTCCTGCTTCCCGATGGCGCCGAGGTCACGTTGTCCTTCGCGCTGATGGGCGATCGCGACGGCAACTTCCACGAGGGGACGATCCCACCCGATCATCCGGCGGATCCCCAGGACGGGTCCGCTTTCGACGCGGCCCGGAGCTGGGTGCTGCAGCAGTGCCCGAACGGATCCGTCGGCTAGCCACCGCCGAACCGCCGCCCGGTGCGGAGGGTTCTGCGCAATGTACAGCTGCCGGCATGGTTCGTCGGCTACGGTGAGGGAAGCGATCGGCGACCGCCTGTGGCTTCACCTGAGTTGCCGCGACCGGTAGTTCATTACGAGACAGGTGCCGATCGTGTCATCGACTGCTCCCCGCACACTCGACGGGCCCGGCCCGCTCCGGCCGACGCGCGCGAAGGCCGGGGACTTCCCGCCGATCGCGAAGGCCTACACCCGGGTCTCCCAGGTCGTGCGCGAGTCCGGGCTCCTGCGCCGCGCCCCGTGGTTCTACCTGGCCGTCGGAACCGCGCTGCTGCTCGCTCTGGGCGGGGCGATCACGGGCTTCATCCTGCTGGGCGACACCTGGTACCAGCTGCTCATCGCCGCCGCGCTCGGCATCATCTTCACCCAGATCGCGTTCCTCGCGCACGAGGCGGCGCACCGGCAGATCCTGGCGACGGGTCCGGCGAACGACCGGCTCGCCCGGATCCTCGCCGGTGCGATCGGCATGAGCTACTCGTGGTGGGATTCGAAGCACTCGCGGCACCACTCGAACCCCAATCGGGTCGGCAAGGATCCCGACATCGAGGTCGACACGATCTCCTTCCTCGAGGAGGACGCGGTCGAGGCCCGCGGGTTCCGCCGCATGCTGACGAAGCGCCAGGGCTGGCTGTTCTTCCCGCTGCTCACCCTGGAGGGGCTGAACCTGCACCGGCAGAGTTTCGGGCATCTCGCGAGCCGCGAACCGGTGCGGGGGCGCTGGATCGAGATCGGCATCATCGCCGCTCGCTTCGCGCTGATCCTCGTGCCCGTGTTCCTCCTGCTCCCGTTCGGCATGGCCTGCGCGTTCATGGGGGTGCAGCTCGCGGTGTTCGGCGTCTACATGGGCGCCTCGTTTGCCCCCAATCACAAGGGCATGCCGGTGATCGCGCACGACGCGAAACTCGACTTCTTCACGAAGCAGGTGCGCACCTCGCGCAACATCCGGGGCGGCTGGTGGGCGACCTGGCTCATGGGCGGCCTCAACTATCAGGTGGAGCACCACCTGTTCCCGAGCATGGCGCGCCCGCACCTGGCACGGGCGCGAACCATCGTCCGCGAGCACTGCCGTACGCTGGGCGTCCCGTACACGGAGACCTCGCTCTGGCGGTCCTACGCGATCGTGATCGCCTACCTCAACCGGGTCGGGCTCGCGGCGCGGGATCCGTTCGAGTGCCCGATCACCGCCGAGTACCGGCGTGCCTGAGCGGATCGCCGGCGGATTCGGCGTTCCGAACGGGGCCGAGTTCGAGGTGGGCGGTGAGACCTTCCTCGCGATTCGCCTGCTCAGGTCGCACATCGCCGTCTCGATGCGGGGCACCCGCATCGCCGAGGTCGTCCGCACCGGGCAGTACTGGCAGGTGAGCGGTCTGCAGGACGGCGATCGCTCGACCAGGCATCGCTCCTTCGCCGAGGCGCTGACCGCCGCGTCCAGCCGCTACTGAGCGGGCCAGACCCCCGAGCTGCCTCGGCGGTGCGAACCGATCAGGTGGGTGTCGATGATCCCGATCGCCTCCATGAGGGCGAACATCGTCGTCGGCCCGACGAAGGCGAAGCCGCGGCGTCGGAGCTCCTTCGAGAGGGCGACGGACTCGGGCGAGGTCGTCGGGATCTCCTCGAAGCGCCGCGGCCGCGGGGTCTCATCGGGTTGGAACGACCAGATCAGCGCCGGCAGGCCCACGTCCTCCCGCAGCGCGATCGTGGCGCGCGCGTTGCCGATGGCGGCGAGGATCTTCTGCCGGTTGCGCACGATCCCCGCATCGGCGAGGAGGCGTTCGACGTCCTGATCGCCGTACGCCGCGATCAGATCCGGATCGAAACCGTCGAAGGCGGTGCGGAACGCGGGACGCTTGCGCAGGATCGTCGCCCAGGAGAGACCGGCCTGGAATCCCTCGAGCGAGACGCGCTCGAAGACGCCGCGTTCGTCGGTGACGGGCATGCCCCACTCGGTGTCGTAGTACTCGCGCAGCAGCGGATCGACGGATGCCCAAGCGGGTCGGGCGAGCCCGTCGTCACCGATCACGACTCCGGGATCCTCGTGCGTTCCGATCATGTCTCTCCGTTCGTCTCAGCCGTCGAGGCCGGTCATGCGCATGGTGATGTTGATCCGGCCGGCGCTCCGTCCGTCGGCGCCGTCGAGTCCGCAGCCGTCCGGTGCCGTGAACGGGTGGACTCGGGTGACGCCGTGGTAGGCCAGCCGAGAGGCTCCTCCGAACACGAACAGGTCGCCGGAACGGAGCCGCAAGTCGGTGTAGGGCCGGTTGCGGTGCTCGGTGTTGCCGAATCGGAAGGTGCAGGCGTCGCCGATCGACAGCGAGACGATGGGGGCGAGCGTCTGCTCGTCCCGATCCTGGTGCATCCCCATCCGTGCGCTCTCGTCGTAGAAGTTCGCGAGCGCGGTATCCGGGGTGTACGCGGAGACCTGGTGGTCGGGGTAGCCGGCCTCGCGCAGCGCGCGTCGCCCGAGCCGGACCATCCAGTCGGGGAAGGGGAGGACGCGCTGCCCGTTCACGTCGGTGGCTTCGCGCGTGTACCGGTAGGGCTGCCAGTGCCAGCCGAGGCAGACGGTGCGCACCGACATCTCGTGTCCGCGCACTTTCGCAGCGCGGATCGGGACCGGGCCCGCCGTCCAGGTGCGGAACCGACCGACGATCCACGCCTGCTGTTCGAGCGTCAGCCAGCCGGGCACGTGGATCGCGCCATCGGCGAGTTCCGACGGGCGCTCCGGCTCGGAGGGGAACTCGAAGAGCTCGGTCATGCCGACCGTTCCATCTCGAGCAGGGCGGTTTTGGCCTCGAGCCCGCCGATATAGCCGCCGAGCGTGCCGTCGGTGCGGAGCACGCGGTGGCAGGGGACCACGACGGGCAGCGGGTTGGTGGCGCAGGCGGTGCCGACGGCGCGGACCGCCTTCGGGTTCCCGACCATTTCGGCCATCTGCTTGTAGCTGCGGGTCTGCCCGTAGTCGATCTTGGGCAGGTGCTGCTGCACGAGCTGGCGGAATCCCTTGGAGAGCGAGAGGTCGAGTGCGAGGTCGAAGGTCCTCCGCCTGCGCTCGAAGTACTCGTCGAGCTCGCGGGCCGCGGTGTCGAGCCGCTTCGGTGCGCGCAGCACGCGCGGACTGACCTTGGCGGCGAGATGCTCCAGCACTCGGTCGTGGTCCTCGGTCGCGAAGGCGACGCGGACCAGTCCCCGCGGGGTGGAGGCGAGCAGTAGCTTGCCGAGCGGGCTGTCGACGATGCGGTAGGCGACGTCGAGGAGCCCCTCGGACTGTGCCGAGGCCTCCAGCCGCCGGTGCAGCTCGGCGAGCTTGTCGGGGGTGACGGGTGCCGTCAGGGCGGTGATGCTGTCATCGTTTCGGATGTCGTTCATGATCGTGCTCCTTCCGTGTTCGTGCCCGGATAGGTTCTTCTGAGGTTCTTGAGTCCGTCGGCGGCCGCTCTGCGTGCGGCTTCGACGGTTCCGCCGAGGATCGCGGCGATCTCGGCGTAGGGCATCCCGACCAGATATCGGAAGGTGATCGCCTGGCGCTGCTTGGGCGGGAGCCCGCCGACCGCCCGCCACAGATCGGTGTCGTCGGCGCCGGGCACTCCGAGCCCCGTCGGCGCTTCGGGGAGTTCCTCGACGGGCAACGGATTCCGTTTGCTCGCCCGATGCACGTCGATGGACTTGCGGCGGGCGATGGTGACGAGCCAGGCCTCGACGTTCGCGGTCTCGGGCAGGTCCGGGTAGGCCCGCATCGCCGCGAGAAAGGTCTCCGACCAGGCATCATCGGCGTCGTGGATCCCGAGCAGCGACCGGCAGACGCGCAGCACGGTGGTGCTGTGGAGCTCGACCACGGCTTCGAACGGCTGTTTCGTGTTCATCGCACTGCAGACGGTGCGGGAGGACATTTCGTGAGACTCACGTCGACAATCCTCTCGCAACGATGTCCGTTGCACCGTCGATCTCACGTTCCGCACCTCCCGTACGTCTGCAGTGCGAGAAGATGGACCCGCGCGAGCGGAAGGAGCGTCGACGCATGAGTATTCGGCATACGGTGATCGATTCGAAGGTGGACTCGCTCCTCCTGATCGCGGACGGCGATGCGCTGGCCGGCCTGTACTTCGAGGGGTACCGCTTCACTCCGTCGCTGGACGGACTGGGTTCCCGGGTCGGTGCCGGATCCGATCCGGTGTTCGCGCAGGCGGCCCGGGAGCTCGCCGAGTACTTCGCCGGGGAACGACGCGTCTTCGAAGTTCCCGCGGTGACCGCGGGCGATGCGATGCAGGAGCAGATCTGGGCGCGGCTGCGCGAGATCCCCTACGGCGAGCGGGTCACCTACGGCGACATCGCCATCGGCCTCGGTGATCGTTCGCTATCGCAGCTGGTGGGGCAGGCCGTGGGGCGCAACCCCGTCAGCATCATGATCCCGTGCCATCGCGTGGTCGGCGCCGGGGGCAAGCTCACCGGGTTCGGCGGCGGGCTGCGACGGAAGCAGATCCTGCTGGAGCTCGAGGAGCCGGACGAGGTCCGCGGGAGCCGACTGTTCTGAGGATCCCCGGTGCACCGCACCGGATCGGTGGACACCGGCTGCCGCTGCCGCTTGAATCGACGCATGACGGAATCGCTGCGATCGGTATTGGAACGGCACGCGGCCGAGGGGGTGTTCCCCGGACTCGTCGGCGTCGACGGTGCTGCCGACGGCACCCTCGAAACGGTGGCGGTCGGGGCGCTGCCCGCCGACGCGATCGTGCGCATCCAGTCGATGACGAAGTCCGTGCTCGCGGTCGCGACGCTGCGGTTGGTGCAGCAGGGGCGTCTGGGACTCGACGACCCGGTGGAGCGGTGGCTGCCCGAGCTCGCCGACCGTCGGGTGCTGCGCGAGCCGAACGCGGAACTCGACGACACGGTGCCCGCCGAGCGTCCGATCACGGTCCGGCATCTGCTCACGAACACCTCCGGGTACGGGGTGATGACGGTGCCGTGCCCGTTGGGGGCGGCCATGGCGGAGGCGGGGGTCGAAGCCGGTCAGGAGCCGCTCGCCATCGGCGCGGAGGATTGGCTGCGCGCGATCGCGTCGCTGCCGCTCGCCTTCCACCCGGGGGAGGGCTGGCGGTACCACCACTCCTTCGGCATCCTCGGGATCCTCCTGTCGCGGGCGACCGGCGGCCTGGATGCGCACCTGCGGCGCGAGCTCTTCGAACCGCTCGGCATGGTCGACACCGGATTCAGCGTGCCGCGCGAGCAGGCGCATCGGCTGCCCGCGGCCGTGCGGCGCGTCGCCGACGGTTCGCTCGTCGAGGTCGAACCGGCGGCCGGCGGGCTTTCGGCCGCTCCGGCTCCCTTCGATCTCAGCCACTCCGAGCTCGTCTCGACGGCGGCCGATTTCGCGGCGTTCGCGCGGATGCTCGCGGACCGCGGCCGCCACGAGGGGCGGTCGTTCCTCGCACCCGAGATGCTCGTCAGTATGCGCACGGATCAGGTTCCCGAGCGCAGCAAAGCCGACGACAGCTTCTTCCCCGGGTTCTGGGATGGCACGGGATGGGGTTTCGGGGTCTCGGTGCTGACGGAGGGACCGAACGCCGGTCGCTTCGGCTGGTCGGGCGGGCTCGGCACCGACTTCTTCGTGGATCCCGACGGCTCGTTCCGGGTCGTGCTCACCCAGCTGGAGATGGGACCGGAAGTGATGCGGCTCTTCGCCGAACTGCAGTGAGCGGTCGGCCGTCCGACGGTCTCATTTCGTGGCCGCCGAAGGGTCGAAGACCGGCGCGTCGAAGTCGATGTGGTGGCCCTGCAACCACATCATGGATTCCCCGCCGTCGCGCGCCGCGCGACGGAAGATCATCGGCATCATCGTGTCTCGCACGAGCCGCCCGATCGGCCCCGCCGCCTTCCGCGCCGAGCTCCGGCGACCGTGCTCGACGATCCGTTCCACGCGGGCTCGGCGCAGCTCGACGAAACGGCTGAAGGCGGTGCCGGTGTCCGGGCAATCGCGCAGGCACTGCGCGAGTACGACGGCGTCCTCGATCGACATCGCCGCCCCTTGGCCCGCCGCGGGGGAGGTCGCGTGCGCTGCGTCACCGATCAGCACCATGCGGCCGGCGCCGTCGTGCCAGTTCCGCACGACGGGCATGTCGTAGGTGGCCCATCCGGTGAGCGGCGCGGGCGCTGCCTCGAGGATCTCGGCGGACGGTCCGGCGTCGCCCCGCATGAGGTCGCGCAGCCACCCGCGCCATTCCGCGTCGCTCATCGCGGAGAGCGCACCCCGGGCCGGCTCACGGCGCATCGGGGGATTCGCGAACCAGATCGTGCCGCCGTCGGGCGTCCGCATCCAGGCGAAGAAGCAGCGGCTGCCGAACTGCATGACGAATTCCTGGTCGGGGGCATCGACCGCGAGGCCCGGGATGAAGCCGCCGATGTTGAGGACGGGGACGTAGCGCGGAGGCGCGGCCGCCGGATCGATCGTCTGCCGGACTCGAGAGTGGATCCCGTCCGCGCCGATCAGGATGTCGCCCTCGGCCGTCGTGCCGTCGGCGAATCGTGCACGTACGCCCGTCGCGGTGCGCTCGGCTCCGACGAACTCCCGGTCGTATTCCACTCGGACGCCCTGTTGCGCGGCCCGGTCGGAGAGCGCCCGGTACAGCTCGGCACGCGGCATCACCACCGATGCCTGCCCGTCGAGTCGCCGCGCGGCCATGGGCATGCCGCCCAGCGAGCGCCCGGATCCGTTCACGAAGCCGATGCGATCGACGGGGTACCCGAGCGCTTCGACGGACTCCGCCATTCCGATGGCGCGCAGGGCATCCATGCCGTTGGCCTGGAAGGTGATCCAGGCGCCTCGTCGATCGTCGTCGCGGCTTCCCCGTTCGAAGACGGTCGAGTCGATACCGACCCGGCTGAGGGCGACCGCGAGGACGGGGCCGGCGATGCCGCCGCCGATGATGAGCGCGTGCATGATGGGGTCCTCCATGAATCGGGCGTCGGCGTGGACGCCGGGCCGCAGATGAGATAGCTTGATGTTCAAGCAATCATGAAGCGGAGGTATCTTGATTGTCAAGGAATATCCCTGAATCTCTCGCGGCGCTCGGTCCGGCCATCCAGCACTATCAATCGACCGTCGACGATTTCGACCGCGAGACCGCTCGGCTCCTCGGGGTGAACCGCACCGACCAGCGCTGCCTCGAGGCGCTCGCGGACTCGGGGGACGACGGGCTGACCCCTCGCGAGATCGCGGATCGCCTGGCGCTCACCTCGGGGAGCGTGACGACGATGCTCGACCGGTTGGCGCACGCCGGGTACGTCTCGCGATCCCGCCATCCGGAGGACGGGCGGCGGCTGATCGTCAGGCTCACCCCGACCGCGGGCCGGCGGATCTGGGAGCTCATCGGCCCGCACATCGCGGAGTCCACGGCGGTCGTCGCCGAGAGCTTCGCAACGGAAGAGCTCGAAGCGGTCCGGCGGTTCCTCGAGACCATCACGAGCGTGCAGCGCGCCCATGTGGTCGCGCTGCGGGAGCGGGACGCGTTCGGAGGCATCGAGGGTTCCTCATGACCGCCGAGTTCTGGCGCAGCGACGCGCTTCCGCAGCTGGAATCGCGACGGTCCTGCCGCGAGGTCGCCTGCTACCGGCCGCACACGCACGACCGCTTCTCGATCGGCCTGATCGACGCCGGCGAGTCGAGCTTCACCGGTGCGAGCGGCCGGGCCGTCGAGCTCCGGTCGGGCGATGTGCTCTGCATCCCCGCAGGGCACGTGCACGCCTGCAACCCCGAGGGCGGACGCTGGGAGTACCAGATGATCCACGCGGACCAGACCTGGATCCGGCGGCTGCTCGGCGCGGCCGGCCCGGAGGCAGGGGAGACGGAGCGGCTGCTCGGAGCCATCTCGGTGTTCCGGGTTCCCGGGCTGCACCGGCGATTCGATGCGCTCAACGAGCGCTTGTTCGCGGGCGGAGTCCCGGATCCGGCTCGCATCGGCGACGAGCTGCGGAACGGTCTGCGCCGATGCGCGCGAGCCGTACCGCTGCACCGGGAGGCGCCGGTCTCCGACCCGGAGACGAGCACGCGGTTGCGGGCGGTGATCGCGCGGCTCCGCGATGACGAGACGGTGCCGACGCTCGACGAGCTCGCCGAACTCGCAGGGATGAGTCGATTCCAGCTGATCCGTGCCATGAAGCGGACCACGGGACTGACGCCGACCTCCTGGCGTCACGATCATCGGGTCAACGCCGCCCGAAGACTGCTGCGTGAAGGCGGCACGCTCGCGGGTGTCGCCGCCGAGCTCGGCTTCGCGGACCAGAGCCACTTCCACCGGGTCTTCCGCTCCCACGTCGCGAGCACACCGGGGAGCTATCGGGCGTAGCTCCGCGCAATCCCGTTCAAGACGGAGGCGCGCGGCTCGTCGAGGATCGGTTCGTGATGCTCTCGCCCGAAACGCTGCAGTCCGCTTCCGACACCCTTCGATCGCTCGCGTTGGACGAGCGACTCAAGCAGCGCGCGCTGGACATACCGGATCTTGCGCGTGCCCTGCGTCGCGTCGCCGCCAGATACATCGCCGGCGATACCGCGGCGGACGCGATCGCGCTGCTCGGTGCCAATGCCGCACGTGGGCACCTTGGCAGCGTCGAGCTCGTGGGGGAGTCGGTGCGGAGCCGCAGCACGGCCGCGCGCGAGACGCGGCGTCTGGTCGATCTGGCGGCGGGTCTCGCCGCGGAAGAGCGACCGGCAACCATCTGCTTCGACCTCTCGCACATCGGAGCCCTGGTCTCGGCCCGACTCGGACTGGAGAACGCGAGCCGTATCGCGCTGGCGGCACGCGAGGCGGGTACCTCGGTGCTGATCTCCGCCGAGGGATCCGACCGGACCGACCTGGTGCTCGACCTCTGGGAACGGCTGTCGCACGATTTCCCTGAGACCGGCATCACGCTCCAGGCGCGGCTGCACCGAACGCCCAGCGATCTCGCACGCGTCGTGCGTCGCCCGGGCCCGGTCCGCGTGGTGAAGGGCGCGTTCCTCGAACCGGAGGGCGTGGCGTTCCCGCGCGACTCGGCACCGATGCTGCAGGCGTACCGGACCGCTGTCGCCGCGCTCGTGCGCGCGGGGCACCCCGTGCGCATTGCGACGCACGACGCGGATCTGGTCAGTGGGCTCCGCACGGATCTCGGTGCGGAGCTGCGCGGCGAGCACGTCGAGTTCGAGGCGTTGCAGGGACTCGGCGTCGAGCTGCTCGACGGGCTGGCGGCGGAGGGCTTCGTCACCCGGGAATACGTGGTGTACGGGCCCGAGTGGTGGCTGTACGTACTCAACCGCATCGCTGAGCATCCCGGGCGAGCGATCCTCGCGCTCGCGGACCTGGGTCTCGCCCGGGCACCGCGCGAGGACGGTGATGCGACGGCAGTGCGCCCGTGGCCGTAGGCTGAACGAGATGAGTCTTCCCGAATCGGACAGAGCAGGGCTGCCGGCGCACCGGTAGCCCGAGCCTCCGACACCGCATCCCGCATTCCGCGCGCTGATCCGCGCGGAATGCGCGCGCAGCCGTCTCGCGCTGCCGAGAGCGCCGAACGAACCCACGTTCGCCTCCTCTCGGAAAGACACTCACTCACATGCCGTTCCTGGTATATCTCCTCGCCCTCGCCGTCTTCGCGCAGGGCACCTCCGAATTCATGCTCTCGGGTCTGCTGCCCGGGATCGCGACCGATCTCGGCGTCTCGGTGGGGGCCGCCGGCCTCCTGACCTCCGGATTCGCGCTCGGCATGGTCGTCGGCGCTCCCACCATGGCCGTGCTGGCGCGGCGACTCCCACCGCGCTGGACGCTCAGCGGTTTCCTCCTGCTGTTCATCGCCGCGCACGCCGTCGGTGCGTGCGCGGGCGACTTCGAGACGCTGTTCGTGACCCGGGTGCTGGCGGCGCTCGCGAACGCCGGCTTCCTCGCGGTGACGCTCTCGACCGTGGCACGCGCGGTTCCTCCGAACTCGCGGACCCGCGCGCTGGCGATCATCCTCGGCGGTACCACGGTCGCGCTCATCGCGGGCGTTCCCGCGGGTGCGGTCATCGGCGACGCGTTCGGATGGCGTTCCGCGCTCTGGGCCGTGGCAGGGCTGTGCCTTCCCGCGCTCATCGGGATCCTGCTCACGGTGCCCACTGCGGTCGCGGGTGGACCACACGGCCCGGCCGCCGTCCCGAAGCCGGACGCCCGGCGTCCCGCGCCCGCACTGCGCGACGAGCTCGCGGCGCTGCGTCGCCCCGAGCTGCGCCGATACATCCTGCTCGCGGCGCTCGTGAACGGAGCGACGTTCTGCTCGTTCACCTACCTCGCGCCCATCGTCGTCGACGGAGCGGGGATGCCGCGCGGTGCGGTTCCTGCGGTGCTCGCGCTGTTCGGCGCGGGATCCCTCGTCGGCGTGCTCCTGGCCGGTCGGCTCGGCGACCGCTCTGGCGGACCGTTGATCCGAATCGCGGTGCCGGGGCTGCTGCTCGGTTGGGTCGTGCTCGCTACGACGCTGCACAGCGCGCCCGCGGTCTGGGCGCTGGTGCTTCCGCTGGGTGCGCTCTCATTCTGCGCGGGGAGCGTGCTCGTCGCCCGGGTGGTCGGAGCCGCCGAGGCCGCTCCGAGCCTCGGGGGTTCCTTCGCGACCGCGGCGTTGAACGTCGGCGCGGTGATCGGTCCCGCAGCCGGTGGAGCGGCACTGAGTTTCGCGGGACCGGCCGGGCCGGCGCTCGTCAGTGCGGCGTTCGTGCTGGCGACCGTGGTGCTCGGCGGGGTGCGGCGCGGGCGTTCCTGATCCATAGGATGTCCTCATGACCGATCCGAAGGACCTGGCGGCGCGCATCGACGCGGAACTGCGCGAACGATCCGTTCCCGGCCGGGCGGACCAGGAGCGCGCCTATCTGAAGAGCGAGCTGGAGCATTACGGGGTCCCGGTGCCGATGGTCCGTTCGGTCGTCAAGCGGGCGCTGCGCGGGGCGGGGTTGGACCGCGGCGATGCGACTGCGCTGGTGGCCGAGCTCTGGTCGGTCCCGGTGTACGAGCGCCGGGCCGCAGCGGTCGAGGTGCTGGTCGCCTCGGTCGGCCTGCTCGGCAGCGAGGACGTTCCGCTGCTGGAACGACTCATCCGGGAATCGCGCACCTGGGCGCTCGTGGACGTGCTCGCGGGATCCGTGCTGGGCCCGCTCGTCGAGCGCGATCCCGGCCTCGTCGGAACGCTCGACCGCTGGGCGGCGGATCCGGACTTCTGGATCCGCCGCTCGGTGCTGCTCGCCCACCTCGAAGCGCTGCGCGCCGGCGGCGGGGACTTCGACCGCTTCGGCCGCTACGCGGACGGCATGCTGGAGGAGCGCGAGTTCTTCATCCGGAAGGCCATCGGCTGGGTGCTGCGCGATACCTCGCGGAAGCGTCCGGAGCTGGTCTTCGACTGGATCCTGCCTCGTGCGTCCCGCGCTTCGGGCCTCACGATTCGCGAAGCGGTCAAGCGCTTGTCTCCCGAGCAGCGCGAGGCGGTGCTCGCCGCGCGCTGACCGTGGCGCGGTCGATGACGCCTCCGTGTCATCGACCGCGCACCGCCGCACGGCGGCTCCGCGGGTTCAGTGCCAGACGGTGAAGATGACGTGCCGGCGTTCGGCGCGGGCCGCGGCGAAGAAGGCGCGCAGCTCGTCGAGCCAGCCGAGCGCGTACGCTTCCTCGTCGTCGCCGTACTCGGGGTTGCGGAGCTCCTCGGGCATGGCGCGGTACGCCTCCGAGAACTCCTCGTCGCTCAGTTCGTCGAGATAGTCGGCCACCTCGGCGGCTTCGCCGGGGTTCAGATGCGTGATCAGTGACTCGTCGTCGTCGTCCTGCAGTTCTCGGGCACCGCCGATCACGCCGCGCGCGGGCCAGGCGTCGTCGGCGCCCGCGGGCGCGATCGCGCAGGCGATCGGGTCCCACGCCTTGTCAGTCTCGCAGGCGCGCGAGAACTCGGCCTCGTTCTCCTCGAGCTCGGCGAGAACGGTGCGCAGCGCCGCATCGTCTCCGGCGGCCTCGAGCACTTGCGCCGCCTTCTCGTCGTTCAGACGGAAGTGGAGTCCGAGCTGCATGATGGCGCCTCCTCAGGTCGTCGTCCATGCATCGTAGGCTCCGGGGATCCGCCGTTGGAGGTCGGACACGCAGGAACGGCGGTTTCCGATCGCAGGGAAGCGGATCGTGAGGGAGCGGATCGTGAGACCGCTCGGCCGAGAAGAGGTCTGGCCACTCTCGCCGTTGAGCGTGTCCAGACGGGTGCCACGCTACCTCCGACCGGCGCGGACCGCAAAAGACGAGACCGAAACGTGACTTCCGTCGGGTTACTCGAAGCGGTTGACCATTGCGAACGCGGCCCGCTCGACGTAGTCGCGCAGTGCGGCATCGTGCAGCGGAGGGAGCGCGGCCTCGTCGAGCGCGGCGTTCATGTGCGCGAGCCAGCGGTCGCGCGCATCGGGGGTGACGGGGAACGGCGCGTGCCGCATGCGCAGGCGCGGGTGTCCGCGCTCCTCGGAGTATGTGGTCGGGCCGCCCCAGTACTGCTCCAGGAAGAGCTGGAGCCTGCGGATGGCGCCGTCCCAGTCGTCCTGCGGGTACATGGGCGCGAGCACCGGATCCTCTCGCACCCCGCGGTAGAAGCTGCGAACGATGCGCTCGAAGGTCTCGCTCCCGCCGATCTGACCCCAGACCGTGTCGGTGACCGCTGCGCCCTGCTCCGCGGAGCGAAGCGTGAGGCGCGGCGTCGGGGGATCGGTCTGTCCGGCGAGGCTCGGTTGTTCGCTCATTTGGCGCCTCCGGGGGGATTGGGGAGCTGATCGGAGAGCTGGATACCCTCGGCAGCGAAGCGACGGCGGATCTCGGCGCGGATGCCGCGCTGGACCTCCCACTGGGCCTCCGGGCGCGTGCGCACCGCGAGGCGCAGGGTGGCGCGGTCGCCGAAGACGCTCTCGAGGCCGAGGATCTCGGGCTCGCCGGTGACCTTGCGGGCGAACTTCTCGGAGTGGAGCAGCGCACGGGCGGCTTCGAGCGTCACCTCGGAGACGTGGCTGAGGTCCTGGTCGGCGGCGACGGTCACGTCGATGAGCGCCCGACCCCAGCCCTGCGAGGCGTTGCCGAGGGTCAGGATCTCTCCGTTGCGCACAAACCAGAGCGTGCCGTCCATGGCGCGAACCCGGGTGACCCGGATCCCGACGTCCTCGACGGTGCCGTTGACCGTGCCGATGGTGACCACGTCGCCGATGCCGAGCTGGTCCTCGAACACCATGAAGATGCCGTTGAGCACGTCCTTCACGATGTTCTGCGCGCCGAAGGCGAGGCCCGCCGCGATCACGCCGGCCGAGGCGAGGACCGCGGTGAGGTTGACCCCCAAGCTGCTGAGGATCAGCACCACCGCGGTCAGCACGATCACCCAGGTGATGACCACTCGGCCGACGGTGCCGAGCGTGCGCGTGCGCTGCACGGCCCGCGCGTTCACGTACGGCGCGGCCTGGATCTCCGAGGTCGTGTCGACGTCCTGCGCCTTCTTGACCCCGCGCACGATCTGATTGACTGCGCGCATGAGCAGCTTGCGCAGGATCCAGTTCGCGAGGATCGCGAGGACGACGATCAGCACGATGTTGAGCGGCACGTCGTAGGTCTTCAGGAAGTCCTGGATCGCCGCGCCCGCGGTGTTCTCGGCCGTCTGCAGCATCTACACCTCCGCGTCGGCGGTCTGCGCCGCGAGCGCCCGCTCGACGCCCGACAGGTGCTCGGAGACGAGGCGGCGCAGGGCTGCCGGAGCATCGGGGGAGGCGTCGAGCCAGGCGGCGGTCGCCGCGCGCAGGCGCTCGTCGGCGAGGGGCGACGGGAAGAAGCCCTCGACGAGCTCCTCGGCGATCGCGTGGCTGCGCGAGCCCCAGATGTCCGAGATCGAGTCGAAGTACCGGGTGACGAACGGCTCGAGCAGGGCGAGGTCGGCGGCCCGGGTGAACCCGATCGCCGTGGCGCGCACGATGAGGTTGGACGCCGTGCTCGCGTCGAACACCGAAGCCCAGGCCGCGGCCTTGTCGTCGGGGGCGGGGAGCGCCGCTCGCGCGTGCGCTGCAGACTGCTCGCCGGTGGCGGTGCGGTCGTCGGCCAGCGCGGCCTCGATCTCCTCGCGGGTCGCGCGGCCGCCCGCGGCGAGGGCGATGAGCAGCTCCCAGCCGAGGTCGGTGTCGATGTCGAGTCCGTCGAGCGGAGCGGTGCCGTCGAGCAGCGCGAGGACGATATCGAGCTGATCGGGGGTCGCGGCGAGCTGCGCGAAGGCGCGGACGAACTGGAACTGCCGGTCGGAAGCGGGGTCCGCGTCGGCCGCCAACTGCCAGAGCGCGTCGGCGACCCGCTCCAGGGTCGCGGTGCGCCGGGCGGGGGAGACGTAGCTCTCGGACGCCAGGAGCAGCTGGTTCAGCAGGGTGCGGAGCGTCGTCGACGCGTCTTCGGCGCCGATGTGGGCGAGTACCAGGTCGATGAAGCGGGACGCCGGGAACTCGGCATCCCGGGTCGCGTCCCAGACACTGCCCCAGAGCAGCGCCCGCGCCAACGAATCCTCCACCCCACCCAGATGCTCCGTGACCGTCGCGAGAGAACGGTCATCGAGACGGATCTTCGCGTAGCTCAGATCGTCGTCGTTGAGCAGCAGCAGATCCGGCTGGGCCACCCCGACGAGCTCGGGGACCTCGGTCAGCGGGCCATCGATATCGATCTCGATACGCCGCACCCGCCGCACCACCGCCTGCGCACCCTCGCCCACCGTGTCGTACAGGCCGACCGCGATGCGGTGCGGGCGCAGCGTCGG
>NZ_BAAAOB010000002.1:0-510358 GCF_039530105.1 Leucobacter iarius
GGTCGGGGAGCTCGGTGTTGCCGTGGTGGTGCTTCACGAAGTAGTCGTGCACGCCCTGCATGAAGGGTTCCCGGCCGACCCAGGCGACGAGCTGCTTGAGCACGGACGCGCCCTTGGCGTACGTGATGCCATCGAAGTTGACGAGCACGTCTTGCAGGTCGCGGATTGGGGCGACGATGGGGTGCGTCGAGGGGAGCTGGTCCTGACGGTAGGCCCAGGACTTCTCGGATGCGACGAAGGTTGTCCAGCAGTCGCTCCACTCGGTCGCCTCAGCGGTCGCGAGCGTCGACATGTACTCGGCGAAGGACTCGTTGAGCCAGAGGTCGTTCCACCAGCGCATGGTGACGAGGTCGCCGAACCACATGTGGGCGAGCTCGTGCAGGATCGTGACGACCCGGCGCTCGCGCATGGCGTCGGTGACCTGGCTGCGGAACACGTAGGCCTCGGTGAAGGTCACGGCGCCCGCGTTCTCCATCGCGCCGGCGTTGAACTCGGGGACGAAGAGCTGATCGTACTTGTCGAACGGGTAGGCGTAGTCGAACTGCTCCTCGAAGAAGGCGAAGCCCTCGCGCGTCTTGTCGAAGACGTAGTCGGCGTCGAGGTGCGGTGCCAGGGACTCCCGGCAGAAGACGCCGAGGGGGATCGTGCGGCCGTCGCGGCTGGTCAGCTCGGAGCGGACCTCTCGGTAGGGGCCGGCGATGAGCGCGGTGATGTAGCTCGACATGACCGGGGTCGGCTCGAACGCCCAGGTCGACAGCGCCTCGCCGTCGCGCTCGCCGGCCGCCGCGGGCTCGGGCGTCGGCTGGTTGCCGACCATCTTCCAGCGGGCGGGCGCCGTGACGGTGAACTGGAACGTGGCCTTCAGGTCGGGCTGCTCGAACACCGCGAACACGCGCCGGGAGTCGGGCACCTCGAACTGCGTGTAGAGGTAGGCCTCGCCGTCGGCGGGATCCACGAAGCGGTGCAGACCCTCGCCCGTGTTCGTGTAGCGCTGCTCGGAGACGATGGTGAGCACGTTCTCGGCGGCGAGGCCGTCGAGCTGCACCCGCGAATCGGCGAAGGCGGAGGCGGGGTCGATGGCGCGGCCGTTGAGGTCGATGCTCAGCACGCGCTCGGCGATGAGATCGATGAACGTCGCAGCGCCCTCGGTCGCGTCGAAGCGCGCCACGGTCTCGGCGCGGAACAGCTCGGGGCCGGTCGCGAGATCGAGCGCGACGGTGTAGCTGCGGGACGTGACGATGGCGGCGCGCTCCTGCGCCTCGGCGCGGGTGAGGTTCTCTCCGGGCACGATGCTCCTTCTGCTGCAGTGGTTCTGTGCGATGGAATACGGGGTCGCGGCGCCGATGGTGCGGGCCGCGGATCGACTCAAGACTATTCCCACCCGCCGACATCCCGCCGTGCTCCGCCTGTCCGTCTTCGGTGAGGTTCCTGACCCCCCGGGCGGCGCGCGGCCGGAGGGCTACGCTGAGGACATGACGGAAACGCGTGCGCTCGGAACCTCGGACCTGCTCGTCTCGGCGGTCGGACTCGGCTGCAACAACTTCGGCCGGCCGGGCTCGGCCACCGAGGATCAGGCCGGGACCGACCGTGTGATCGGGGCCGCGATCGATGCGGGGATCACCTTCTTCGACACCGCCGATCTGTACGGGTACTCGTTCGGGCGGAGCGAGGAGATGATGGGGCGCGTGCTGGGCGCCCGTCGCGACGGCATCGTGCTCGCGACCAAATTCGGATACCCGGATTCCGGCGCGCCATACGCCGGGGCGCGCGGATCGCGCGAGTTCATCCGCGCCTCGGTCGAGGGATCCCTCTCGCGTCTTCGCACCGATCGGATCGATCTGTACCAGATGCATTGGCCCGACACGGAGGCGCCGATCGCCGAGACGCTGTCGGCGCTCGACGAGCTCGTGCGCGAGGGCAAGGTGCGTGCGATCGGGCACTCGAACTTCTCGGCCGAGCAGATCGACGAGGCGGCCCGCGTCGCGACCGAGCTCGGCGGCGCGGCCTTCGTCTCGGCTCAGAACGAACTGAGCCTCGTGAACCGCGAGACGGATCGCGAGGTGACGCCGGCGGCGCTGCGCAACGGGCTCGGGCTCCTGCCCTTCTTCCCGCTCGCCAACGGGCTGCTCACGGGCAAGTTCACGCGCGATCACTTCCCGGCCGATTCGCGGATCATGCGCCAGCGCCCGCACGTGGCCGAGCAGGCGGACTGGGACGCGCTCGACGCCTATCGGGATCTCTGCGAGGCCTGGGGCGTCACCATGCTGGAGGCGACCTTCGGGTGGCTGCTCGAACATCGGCCGATCGCGAGCGTGATCGCGGGCGCGACCCGGATCGAGCAGGTGCAGCAGAACGCCGCGGCGGGCTCGGCGTTCCGTCCGAGCGCCGAGCAGTCAGCGCAGATCGACGCCCTCTTCCCGATCCCGAGCTGAGTCGGGCGAGCCGGGTGCCGCGGTGGTGCCGGCATCGCCCGCATCCGTCGGTGCGGCCGTCGAGGCGGCTTTGGCATCGCGCCTGCGCCCGCTGATGCGGCTGGTGACGATCTCGACGAGCAGACCGATGACGAACGCGGTGGCGATGCCGAGCACCAGCGCGAGCAGCGGGTGGTTGCCGAACACGTGCCCGAAGACGGCGCCGATGGCGATGGAGTACGCGGACCAGAAGACCGCGGCGAACGCCGCGGCGATCGTGAACTTGCGGACCGGATAGCCGGTGGTGCCCGCTGCGAGGTTGACGGCGGTGCGTCCGACGGGCACGAAGCGGCCGGTCATGATGAGGATGGGGCCGCTGCGGTCGATGGCGTGCGTGGCCCAGGCGAGCGCTTTCGAGACGCGGCGGCCCGAGAGCCACTTCGGCCGGCGGTCACCGAGCCTGCGTCCGATGCGGAAGACGATCTGGTCGCCCGTGAACGCGCCGACGGCCGCGATCACGCCGAGCCACAGCAGCGCCTCGGGGTGATCCTTCGCGACGACGGTGGCCACCGCGATCACGACGGATTCGCTCGGGACCGGCGGGAACGCCGCGTCCACGATGCAGAGCATGAGGACCACGAGCAGGATCCAGGGGGACTCGACGGTCGCCATCGCGAACGCCTGAATGGCATCGGTGATCCACTGGAACAGGCGCCCCGCCCCCTTCGTCGAAATGTCAGATCTCCAGCTTAGGATCGTCACATGGGAAACACACCGACGTCCGTCGAGTTCTGGTTCGATCCGATCTGCCCCTGGTGCTGGATGACGAGCCGCTGGGCCAGCGAGGTCGCGAGCGTGCGCGGCTTCGACATCGCATGGCACCCGATCAGCCTGCGCATCATCAACGAGAACAATCCCGACGACTCGCACCACGAGCACCACGTGCGCGGCCATCGCTTCGGCCGCGTGGTCGAGGCGGCCCGTCGCGAGGCCGGCGAGTCGGTCGTCGGCCCGCTCTACACGGCCATCGGAACGCGGGTGCACCCCGGTGAGCGCGAGGACGTCGAGGCGATCGTCGCCGAATCGCTCGCGGAGGTCGGCATCGCGGGCGAGGCCGCGCAGCGCATCGCGGCCGAGGCCGACCTCGAGACCTCGGACGCGCAGCTGCGCGCCAACACCGCGCACGCGCTCGAGATCGCGGGTCCCGACGTGGGCGTTCCGATCATCTCGATCGACGGCGTCGCCTTCTTCGGTCCGGTCGTGACTCCGGCGCCCACGGGCGACGCGGCGCTCCGACTGTGGGACGGCATCCACGCGGCCGCGAGCGTGCCCGGCTTCTACGAACTCAAACGGGGCCGCACCGCCGGCCCGCAGTTCTGAATCCGGCCCCTCGGGCTGCCGATAGGATCGCAGTCATGCGTATTCACGTTGCGACCGACCACGCCGGACTCGAATTCAGTCAGCAGCTGCAGCAGCATCTGCGCGAGCAGGGGCACGAGGTGATCGATCACGGTCCCGCCGAGTACGACGCGCTCGACGACTACCCGTCGTTCTGCATCAACGCCGCCGTCGGCGTCGCTCGCGATCAGCGCGACGGCGTCGAGGCGCTGGGCGTGGTGTTCGGCGGTTCGGGCAACGGCGAGCAGATGGCTGCCAACAAGGTCGAGGGGATCCGCGCCGCGCTGGTCTGGAACGAGTCGACCGCGAGCCTCGCGCGCGAGCACAACAACGCGAACGTGATCTCCATCGGTGCGCGCCAGCACCCGGTGGAGGACGCGATCCGCTTCATCGACCTGTTCATCGCGACTCCGTTCCCCGGCGACGAGCGCCACGTGCGCCGCATCGGCCAGCTCGGCGAGTACGAGCGCACCGGCCTCATCGCCGGCAAGCAGGTCGACGCGATCTAAGCGATATGCCCGAAGGACACTCCGTACACCGGATCGCCCGCCAGTTCGCCGCGAACTTCGTGGGCGGTCCGGTGGCGGTCTCGAGCCCGCAGGGCCGTTTCGCCCCGGGCGCGGCGATCATCGACGGTCGCGAGATGATCGATGCCCGTGCCGTCGGCAAGCAGATGTTCCTCGAGTTCGCCGGGGCTCCCGGCGAGGATCCGCACTGGCTGCGCGTCCATCTCGGCATCTACGGAGCCTGGGACTTCGCCGGAGCGGTGCGCGTCGATCCGAGCATCCAGATCCACGGCGTCACGCCTGGGCACTCCAAGCTGGGACAGACGGGGGAGTACTCCCGTCCCGACGGCGCGGCTCCCGTCGACCGCGACGGCGAGGACTCGGTGACCTCGATCGGCGCGCCGCGGCGCACCCGGGTGCGCATGGCCGAGCACGACCGCGAGAGCGACGAGCTCGGTGCGTTCCCCCCGGAGCCGGTCGGCCAGGTGCGCGTGCGCCTGCTCAACGATCTCGTGTGCGCCGATCTCCGCGGTCCGACGGCCTGCGAGGTACTCACGCCGGCTGAGGCCGACGCCGTGATCCAGCGCCTGGGGCCCGATCCGGCGAACGCGAACACACCTCGCGAGCGCGACCGCTTCGTCGAGCGGGCCGCGAAGAAGAAGACCCCGATCGGCCTCGTGCTCATGGACCAGTCGGTCGTCGCGGGGATCGGCAACGTCTACCGGGCCGAGATGCTGTTCCGAGCGGAGCTCGATCCGCACACCCCGGCGAATTCGCTCGACCGCACGGTGCTCGAAGCGCTGTGGGACGACTGGGCGCACCTGCTCGAGATCGGGATCACCGTCGGGCAGATGATCACCATCGACGGACTCGAGGGCGAGGCCTACCGGCGTGCTCTGACCGAGCGCGATGAGCGGCACTGGGTCTACAAGCTCGAGGGGACGCCCTGCAAACGCTGCGGCACGAACATCGCACTGGAGGAGATGGCGAACCGCAAGCTCTACTGGTGCCCCGGCTGTCAGACCTGACCCCGGCCGGCACCGGCCCGGATCCGATCCGCGACCCGGCACCGGCCGGCGTCGGGCGGCTGCGCAGGCCCGCGCCCAGTACGCTGGTGTGCATGCGTGACTTCCTCTCGACCGTGATCGGCAAGTCGGTCCGTCAGGTCGCCCGGCTGCGCGGCGGAGGCTCCGCGCTCCCCGGTCTCGTCGTCGAAAAGCTCGATCCCGGGTATCTCGCCCGCGTGCTCGGCCGTCTGCCGCACGGCGTGGTCGCGGTGAGCGGCACCAACGGCAAGACGACCACCACGAAGATGATCGTCGAGATCCTGGAGGCCCAGGGCCTGCGGGTGTTCACGAACCGCACCGGTTCGAACTTCTCGCGCGGCGTCGTCGCGGCGGCGGTGCAGGAGAGCTCGATCGGCGGGCGCCTCGCGGCCGACATCGCGGTGCTCGAGCTCGACGAGGCCCACGCCATGCACTTCATCGCGAAGGTGAAGCCGCGGCACACGCTGCTGCTCAACGTGCTGCGCGACCAGCTCGATCGCTTCGGCGAGATCGACGCGACCGCGAAGCTGCTGCAGCGGATCGCCGACGCCACCACCGACGGGGTCGTGGTGAACCGCGAGGATCCGCTGCTCGCCGCGGTGGGGGCGCGCGTCGCCGAGTCCGGCAGGGGGGTCGCCGTGCGCGAGTTCGGGCTCTCCCCGAAGCTCCGCGCGATGTTCCCGAGCGACGACGACTTCCACGCCGGCGCGCCCGCGGACGACGCCCCCGAGGTCGAGACGCCCGACTCAGGAGCCGCCGACGTGACCCTCGTCGAGGTCGGCGATCACTCCGCGGTGTTCCGCATCGACGGTGAGGATCGGGCGACGACGCTCAAGCTCGAGGGCCTCTACAACACCTTCAACGCCGCGGCGGCGCTCTCGACCGTGCGGATGGTGCTCGGCGATGCCGACCCCGACGCGCTGCTCTCAGCGCTCTCGGAGGTGCGTCCGGCGTTCGGTCGCGGTGAGCAGCTGGTGCTCGACGGGCAGCCGCTCGAGCTGGTGCTGGTGAAGAACCCTGCGGGGTTCCGCCTCGCGCTCGCCTCGTTCGCTCCCGAGGGCGTCGGCACCATGATCGCGATCAACGACCAGTACGCCGACGGACGCGACATGTCGTGGCTGTGGGACGTGGACTTCGCCTCGCTCGCGTCCGAGGGCGTCGACACGGTCTCGGGCGCGCGCGCCTGGGACATGGCGCTGCGGCTCGAGCACGACGATGTCGCGGTCGGCACGGTGCAGGAGGATCTCGCGGCCGCGCTGGCTGGCTTCCGGGAGCGCACCCCCGGGCGCCCGCGACGCATCTTCTGCACCTACACGGCGATGCTCGCGCTGCGCAAGGAGCTGGCCACCCTGACCGATGTGGAGGAGATCTGGTGAACGAGGATCAGCAGGATCGGACGGCTCCGCGCGAGCTCGTCATCGTCTCCCTCTACCCGAGGGACATGAACATCTACGGGGATCGCGGCAATGTGCTCTCGCTGGCCCGGCGCGCGCGCCTGCAGGGGTTCGAGCCGCGCATCGTCGAGATCAATCCCGGGGACCCGCTGCCCGAGCGGATCGACATCATGGTCGGCGGAGGCGGGCAGGACTCGGGCCAGGGGCGCGTCGCGATCGACCTCGTCGACAAGCGGGATCGGATCCGCGAACTCGCGGAGGACGGTACCCCGATGCTCATGATCTGCGGGCTCTACCAGCTCTTCGGCCACCGCTTCGTCACCTACACGGGTGAGGAGCTCGTGGGGATCGGCGTGCTCGACGTCGAGACGCGCGGCGACGACACGCGCATGATCGGCAACATCGTGCTCGAGAGCGATGAGTTCGGCGAGATCATCGGATACGAGAACCACAGCGGCGTCACGACGCTCGGCCCGGGTTCGGTGCCGTTCGGGCGAGTGACGCAGGGCGCGGGGAACAACCCGAGCGACGGCGTGGAGGGTGCGCGGACCGGCAACGTGATCGGCAGCTACCTGCACGGTTCGCTGCTGCCGAAGAATCCGGCGATCAGCGATTTCCTGATCGCCCGCGCCGCGGAGCGGCGGTACGGGTCGTTCGAGCCGACCGCGGCGGCGACCGCGGGGGACCGCACGGTCGAGCAGGCGCGCGCGAGCGCGAAGCGCCGTCCGCGCTGATCGCGCCGCCCCGACGCACGGTTTCGAGAAGAAACCGTGAGTTCGGGGAATATTCATCGCAACAGTTGCATTCAACTGAATGGATCGTGAGAGAATGATCCTCGTACTTGAATCATCAACCGTTGGAGGGCGCACGCCATGACCATCACCGCAGATCAGATCCCCGGCTACCGCACCGGCACCTGGAAGATCGACCCGACCCACTCGGAGGTCGGCTTCTCGATCCGCCACCTCGCCATCAGCAAGGTCAAGGGCAAGTTCGAGAAGTTCGACGCGACCTTCCAGACCGGCGAGAACCCGCTGGATTCGACCGTCTCCGCGACGGCCGAGGTCGCCTCGGTCAACACCAACCAGGCGGACCGTGACGGTCACCTGCGCACCGGCGACTTCTTCCTCGCCGACGAGCACCCCGAGCTGAGCTTCGTCTCGACCGGTGCTCGCGAGGACGGCGGCGACTTCCTCGTCGACGGCGATCTCACCATGCGCGGCGTGACCAAGCCCGTCACCTTCGCCTTCGAGTTCGGCGGCTTCGGCGAGGACGCCTACGGCAACTACAAGGCCGGCTTCACCGCCACCACCGTGGTCAAGCGCGAGGACTTCGGCCTGACCTGGAACGCACCGCTCGAGAAGGGCGGGCTGCTGCTCGGCTCCGACGTCACCATCAACATCGACGTCCAGGCCGCGCTGGTCCAGGACTGAGCGCACTGCGCGCTCGGGCGTCGACCCGGGCTGCGTGAGCGATGAACAGGGCCGGCCCCCGGAAGGGGGCCGGCCCTGTTCCGGTCCGTCAGGAGGAGGCCGGGGCCGAGCCCGACCCCGACCCCGAGCTCAGGGCTTCGAGCGCCGCGATGGTCTTCTCGAGGTGCGCGGCCTGTTCCGGGTCGCCCTCCCAGAGCTCGAGGTACTCCCGATCCTCCTCATCGGAGTCCCGGATCCGGTGCAGCCAGGCGAGCAGGACCCGCGTCCCCTCGGTGGTCGCTTCGAGCGCGACGCCGCCGAGCGCCGGATCCGCGAGCTGGTCGGTGTCGCCGGTCAGGATCTCGGAGAGCGCGAGCGCGGTGACGTCGAACAGGTACTCGTCGTCGCCCGGATCGTCGCCGAGGAATCCCTCGTTCCGAGCCGCAGCGACGAGCTCGTCCGCGGTGACGCTGCTCCGCTCCGCGGCCAGCCCCTCGATCGCGGAGAGGAGCTCGAGGCCCTCATCGCTCTGCAACGCCTTCACGCCCCATGCACCCATGCCTTCAGACTAGGCGGTCGCCGGGCGGCGACGGAAGGTCTCCGGCGAAGAGGCCCCTCCCGGTCGGGAGGGGCCTCCTCCATCTGCCGGGGGTCTGCGCTGCGCTACGGCTTCGCGGCCGCGTCACCCTCGCCGAGCCCCTGCGCCCACGGCACGTTGTGCTGGATCGCGGCCGTCGGCACCCCGGTGAGGCCCTTCGCCAGGTAGACCGGGTTGTACGGCTGGAACACCGGGATCCAGGTGGGATCCTCCGCCGCGATCTTCTGGGCCTGGATCAGCAGATCGGCACGGGCGGCTTCGTCGGTCGTCTGGCGGGCCTTCGCGACGAGCTGATCGAACTCCGGGTTCTTCCATCCGGCGTAGTTGTAGAAGTTGTCGCTCTGCAGGAAGACGTAGAGCGACACCGGGTCGGGGTAGTAGGTCTGCCAGGTGGTGAAGATCATGTCGATCCCCTCGCGGGCCTTCGCGTCGGAGTAGAGGGAGTTGTAGACGTCCTCGGGCAGCGTCTTCAGCGCGATGTCGAGTCCGATCTCCTTCCCGGCCCGCTGCATCTCTGCCGCCACGATCGGCATCTCCGGCTGCGCGCTGGTCACGGCGAGCGTGATCTTCGGCTGCGGGCCGGCCTCCTGCACGAGCTTCTTCGCCGCTTCGACCGACCGCGGCATCGCCGCGATCTCCTTCGACGCCGCTTCGAACTTCGGCTTCTCGTAGCCCCAGGTGCCCGAGGACGCGACCGTGTACAGGGGATCGGCCGCGCCGGCCATCGCCGCCGTGATGATGGCCTCGCGGTCGACCGCCATGGACAGCGCCTGGCGGACGCGAGTGTCCTTCAGTCCGCCGTTCAGGTTCGTCACCATGCCGATGAAGGCACCGGACGTCTCGCCGAAGAAGAGGTCGCCCTTGCCGCTCTGCGCGAGCTTGGCGAAGCCCGAGGGCGGCACGTTCCAGGCGCCCTGGATCTCACCGCTGAGCATGCCGTTGACGCGCGAGGCGGCGTCGCGCACGAACGTGAAGTCCAGGCGGTCGGTCTTCGCGAGGTGCTTCGAATCCCAGTACCCGTCGAACTTCTCGATCGTGATGCGCTCGCCCGGCTTCCACTCGCTCAGCTTGAACGGTCCGGTGCAATCGACGTTGGCGCTCGGCGTGCCGAGCTTCTCGCCCTGCTGCTCCGAGGTCGCCCGGCTCACGACGCGGCCCGAGCTCGTCGCCATCTCCTGGAAGAACGTGACGTCCGGCTGCTTCAGGGTCACGGTGACCTCGAGCGGTCCGGTGGCGGTGATCGACTTCACCTGATCGTAGGCACCGGCGACCATCGATCCGAGGTCGTAGTTCGCCGAGCGCTTCATGCTGTAGACGACGTCGTCCGCGGTCATCGTGCCCCCGTCGTGGAACTTCACCCCGCTGCGCAGGTGGAACACCCACTTCGTCGGCTCCGGGTTGTCGTATGATTCCGCGAGGTTCGGCTCGATCGTCATGTCGGGAGTCAGCTTGAGCATGCTCTCGCACACGTTCGTAATGACCTGCTGCGGTGGGAAGTCGCTGATCTTGATGGGATCCAGCGAGGTGGGCTCGTTGTAGAGCGCCCACTTCACGGTCTTCGCCTGGCCGGTGGCCCCGGGCAGAGAGGTGGTGATCTTCGGCGGTCCGGCGGTCGTGCGGGCGGCTGAGCCCGCGGCCGAGCAGCCGCTCAGGGCGAGCGCGGCGATCGCCGCGGACGCGGCGGCGACGCGCACGGCCGAGCGGCGTGCGCCGCTCGATCCGATGGGGGAGAGGGGCATCCGATACTCCTTTGTTGGATGGTGACGCTGCTGATCTGGGGTGGGGGAGCTCGGCGGACTGGTGAGCCGAGCCGTCGCGCGGTTCAGCCGCTCGCCGCGATGAACTCCCGTCTGGCATC
Organism: Leucobacter iarius; assembly: GCF_039530105.1. Lineage (NCBI taxonomy): Bacteria > Bacillati > Actinomycetota > Actinomycetes > Micrococcales > Microbacteriaceae > Leucobacter > Leucobacter iarius. The sequence goes on from NZ_BAAAOB010000002.1 coordinate 10,624, forward strand.
TGCGACCGCGCGCGGATTCCAGTCGAGGGTCGGCACGCTCGCGAGCAGCAGGCGGGTGTACGGGTGGCTCGGCGCGGCCAGCACGGCCTCGGTACGGCCGGCCTCGACCACGTGGCCGCGGAACATGACGAGCACGTCGTCGGTGATCCAGCGCACGACCTCGAGGTCGTGGCTCACGAACATGAGTGCTACGCCGGTCTCCCGGCGGATCCCGTCGAGCAGCCGCAGGATCTGGGCCTGGATCGAGACGTCGAGCGCCGCGACGGCCTCGTCGAGGATCAGCAGCTCCGGTTCTGCGGCGAGGGCGCGCGCGATCGCGACACGCTGCCGCTGCCCGCCGGACAGGTCGCGCGGCATGCGGCCGGCGGCCGCCCCGTCGAGCCCGACCTGATCGAGCAGCTCGTCGATGCGGGCGGCGCGATCCTGCCCGCGCCGGGTCGTGTGCAGGGTGATGATCTCGGCGAGCGCCTCGCGGGCGCTCTGCCGCGGATCGAGGCTCTGGTACGGATCCTGGAACACCATCTGCATGGTCCGGGCTCGGGCCATACGCTGACGGACGCCTCGGCCGTGCGGCAGCGGGGCCCCGTCGACGAGGATCTCGCCGGCGTCCGCGGTCTCGAGGCCCGCGACGATCCGCGACACCGTGGTCTTGCCCGAGCCGGACTCGCCCACGATGCCGAGCGCGCCGCCGCGCTCGATCGAGAACGAGATGTCCGCCGCTGCGGTGACGGCGCCGTGGCCGAAACGCTTCGTGAGGCCGCGCACCTCGAGCAGTGCGCTGCCTGCGGTGCGCTCGCGCTCGCGGGTCGGGGTCATGGCTTCTCCTCCGTCGGGTGACCGGACTGCGCCGGGAGCTTCTCGAGTCGGGCCGGCATCGCGGCGAGCAGGGCCCTCGTGTAGGCGTGCTGCGGGTTCCGCCACAGCTCACGAGCCTCGGCCTCCTCGACGATCTCGCCGTACCGCATGACCGAGATCCGGTCGCAGGATCCGGCCGCGAGGTCGAGGTCGTGGGTGACGAGCACGATCGCGAGGCCGCGGCTGGTGCGGAGCTCCTGCAGGATCGCGATGATCTCGGCCTGGGTGGTCACGTCGAGCGCGGTGGTCGGTTCGTCGGCGAGCAGCAGCTCGGGCTCGCTCGCGAGCGCGGACGCGATCATGACGCGCTGCAGCATTCCGCCGGAGAGCTCGTGCGGGTGCTTCTTCAGCTGGGATTCCGGATCGAACAGGCCGACCTCGTCGAGCAGCCGCGCCGCGGTGCGCCGGGCCTCGTCCCTGCCGAGGCCGCGGTTGACCCGCAGGCCCTCGCACATGAACCCGCCGATGGTCTGGTAGGGATTGATGTGCGCTCGGGGATCCTGGAAGATCATCGCCGCCCGCTTCTTCCGGACCTCGGCGACCTGCGCCTTCGACGCGGTCACGAGGTCGACGTCCCCGAACCGGACGGAGCCCGTGAGGCGCGATCCGCGCGGCGTGAGCCCGACGACGGTCCGGAGCGTCATCGACTTGCCCGACCCGGACTCGCCGACCAGGGCGACGAACTCGCCGGGCCCGCACGTGAGGGAGACCTCCCGGAGGATCTGCCGCTCGTCGTCGCGGCGTTTGACGGTCAGCGACAGGTTCTCGATCGTGAGCATCAGTTCTGCTCCCTCCGGGTGATGCGCTCGGCGAGACCCTCGCCGAGCAGGCTGAAGCTGACGACCGCGAGCACGATCATCGCGCCCGGGGCGAGCGCCGGGAGCGCGACGCCCTGGATGAGAGCCGCCTGGCCCTCCGCCGACATGGCCCCCCAGTCGGCCTCGGGCGGCTGCACGCCGAACCCGAGGAAGGAGAGGCCCGCGAGGTCGATCATGGCGTAGCCGAAGCAGAGGGTTGCCTGCGCGATGACGAAGGGGATGATGTTGGGGACGAGGTGCCGGATCAGGATCTGCCAGGCGGGCATGCCCTGGGTCTCGAGCGCCTGGATGTAGAGGCTGCCCCGCTCCGCGATCGCCACGCTGCGGGTGACGCGCGCCATGTACGGGATGTAGGCGATCGCGAGGGCGATCACGATCGAGTTGAGTCCCGGGCCGAAGATCGCGACCGCGAGGATCGCGAGCAGCACGCCGGGGAACGCGAACAGTATCTCGACGATGCGCGACAGCACCGCGTCGACCGCGCCGCCGCGCCAGGCGGAGACGACGCCGATGAGCACGCCGAGGATCGCGGATCCGAGCACGACGCCGAGCGGCCCGAGCAGTGAGATCCTGGCGGCGTAGATGGTGCGCGAGAGCACGTCGCGGCCGGCCTCGTCCGTGCCGAGCAGGTGCTGGGCCGATGGGCCCTGCAGCGCGTCGAGCAGCGACACCGCGTAGGGGTCCTGCGGCGCGATCACGGGAGCGAGCATCGCCATGAGCACGAGCAGCACGAGGACGACGAGGGCCGCGAGCGTGAGCCCGTTGCCGCGTACCCGGAAGCTGAGCCAGGTACGACGGGTGAGCAGGCTCGTCGTGCGGGTGTGCGTGGTGGGAAGGGTCATCGCGTCGCCGCCTTCTGTCGGGCCCGGGGTTCGAGGAGCGGGTAGAGCAGGTCGACGATCAGGTTCGAGACGACGAACACGGCGACGATCACGAGCACGATCGCCTGCACGACGGGGAAGTCCTTGACGTTGACGGCCTGCACGAGCAGGGATCCGATGCCGTTGAGACCGAAGACGGTCTCGACGATCGTCGTCGTCACGAGCAGGCCGGAGACCACGAGGCCGGCCAGCGTGATGACGGGCACGATGCCTCCGCGGAACGCGTGCGCCCAGATCACTCGCTGGCTGCCGAAGCCGCGGACGCGCGCGGTCTCGACGTACTCCTTGTCGAGCGTGCCGATCATCGAGGTGCGGGTGGTGCGGAACACGAGCGCGATCGAGGAGAGGGCGAGCGCGATGGCGGGCAGCGTGAGATGCCAGACCGTATCGGCGAAGCCGTCGCCCGGACCGAACGCCGGGAAGACGCCGAGCGTCACGGCGAACAGCGACGTGAGCGCCATGGCGACCACGAAGGCCGGGGTCGCCATGCCGACCGTGCTGAGCACGATCGCGATCGCATCGACGGGACCGCGCTTCACCGCGGCGAGGACGCCGAGCAGCACGCCGATGCCGAGGATCAGGATCGCGGCGTAGACCACGAGCGCGAGCGTGGTCGGCAGTCGCGAGGCGAGCAGGTCCCCGACCGGCTGGTGGAACTGGAGGCTCTGCCCGAAGTCGCCCTGCAGCACGCCGCCGACCCAGCGGGCGTACTGCACGAAGAACGGATCGTCGAGGTGGTACTGCGCGCGCAGCGACGCGAGGGTCTCCGCCGTGACGTTGTTGCCGCGGGCGAGGAAGGTCTCGGGGGAGCCCGGCGCCAGGTACATGCCGCCGAACACCGCGAAGGAGGTGACGAGGAGGACCAGGGCGAGCGAGCCGACCCGTTTCAGGATGGTCGAGAGGACCGGATGCATCAGTGCGTTCCCTTCTGCGCTGATCGGGTGCGCCGGGTCACTTCGCCGCCCCCAGCGCCGCGGCCCACGGACGGTGCAGTTGCATGTACGAGGTCGGGGTGCCCGTGATCCGCTTGTTCAGGAACACGGTGTTGTCGGGGGCGTAGATCGGGATCCAGAGCGACTGCTCGACGATGATCTTCTGGGCCGCGATGATCGCGTCGGCACGGGCCGAGAGATCGTCGGTGGCGGCGGCCTTCGCCACGAGCGCGTCGTACGCCGGGTTCGAGTAGCCGCTGAAGTTGTAGAAGTTCCCGGTGGTGAAGTACTGGTAGATCTGCGTGGGATCGGCGTAGTCGGTGCCCCAGGCCGTGAGGTAGAGATCGATGCCCGTGCGCGCCTTCGGGTCGGTGTAGACCGCGTAGTACTGGTCGGCAGGGATGTTGCGGATCTCGGCCTCGAGGCCGAGCTTCTTCAGCGCCGATTGGATCTCGGCGGCGATGATCGGGGTCTGCGCCTCGGCCGTCGTCGAGGCGATCACGATGGGCTTCGTCGGCGTCTTCGTGGTGCCGAGCAGCTGCTTCGCCGCGGCGAGGTCGGTCTGTCCGAGTTCGATCCCGTCCCAGGCCGACCGGAACTTCTGCTGCTCGTAGCCCCAGGTGCCGGGCACGGCGGGTGCGCGCTGCTCCTGCGCCGCGCCGCCGACGGCCGCGGTGATGATCGCGGAACGATCGATGGCGCGCGACACCGCCTGCCGCACCACCGGATCCTGGAGGGGCCCCTTCGGATCCATCACTATGGCGTTGTAGCCCTGGGTGCTCGGACCGTGGTACACGGTGCCCGGCCCGCCCTGCGACAGTCGCTTGACCGCGGCGGGCGCGAGATCCCAGGTGCCGTCGATGGACCCCGCGAGGAGCCCGTTGGTGAGCGCCGCGGGGTCGCGGACGAACTGGAACACGATCTGCTTCGCGCGGGCGCGGCCGGCTGCGTCGAAGTAGTCCGGGTCGCGCTTCAGCGTGATCGACTGGCCGGAGTCCCATTTCTCGAGCGAGAACGGGCCGACGCAGTTGATGCCGCCCTTCGGCGTGCCGTAGGCCTTGCCGAGTTCCTGCACGGTCTGCGCGCGATCGACGATGCCGGCGGGCGAGCTGAGCGCTGAGTCGAGCAGGGCGTCGGGTTCCGTGAGTGCGATGGTCACTTCGAGCGGCCCCGTCGCGGTGATGCTCTTGACGTGCGCGAACGGTCCGGCCCAGTAGGACCCGAGCTCCGGGTCGAGGTTGCGCTTCAGGCTGAATACGACATCGGCCGCGGTGAGCGGCGTCCCGTCGTGGAACTTCACGCCGTCGCGCAGCGTGTACACGCGGGTCGTCGGATTCGGAGTCTCGACCTTCTCGGCCAGCGCGGGCTCCGGCGTCATCTCGGGGGAGAGCCGGAACAGGCCCTCGCAGACGTTGGCCATGATCGAGCCGGTCGAGTTGTCGGCGTTGTAGATCCAGTCCATCGACGCCGGCTCGCTCGTGACGGCCCAGGTGATCGAGTCGACATCACCGACGGGTTTCGGCGTGCTCGTGACCACCCGGTCGGCGCTCGGCGCGGGGGCGCCGGGATGCGCTGCGGGGGATCCGCACGCGGCCAGGGCGAGCGCGACCCCCGCGGCCGCGAGGCCGAGGGCGCCGCGACGCAGAACGGTCGAAGACATGGGTGCTCCTCACATCGTTGTGTGCCCGGAACGGGCTGAAGGTCCGACCGGATGATCACGAGTGTCAACGCGATGGATTGCTGCAAGTAAACCCAGCGGCATCCGGCTTGTCAAGCAAAATGAAACGTTTCTTTTTGAAAAGAAACGTTTCATTTCACGTCTGAGTGCGCTAGCGTTCCTGCTCAGGCGCCGCCGCTCGATCGACGGTGCCGCGAGACCGAAACAGCGATCTGCGAGAGCGGGAGGAGCACGGATGACGACCGGGAGCACGGATGATCGGCCCTGGGTGCTGGTCACGGGGAACGGCGCCTACGGAGACACCGCGGAGCGGGTCGGGTGGCAGTACGACACCAATCCGTCGAGCGAGATCGCGCTGCATCTCGACGGCGAGACGGTGGCGGGCCACCTGATCCGCGGAGTCGCCCTCGAGTGGGACCGCACGCCCGCCGAGGCGATCGATCCGATCCTCGACGCGGCCGACGGCCGGCCGCCGGCCGTCGCCATCGGACTCGGCGTGTTCTCCGGGCGACCGACCGTCTCGGTCGAGCGCACCGCGGTGAACGTCCGGGACTTCCAGTTCGCCGATGGAGGCCATCGACCCGCCGGGGAGCCGGTGTTCGCCGGTGCGCCGGCCGCCTACCTGGCCACCCTGCCGATCAAGGCGATCGCGCAGGCGATCCGCGGCGTCGGGATCCCGGCTCTCGTCTCGAACAGCGCCTCGACCCACGGGTGCAACTCGGTGATGTACACGCTGCTGCACCGGGCGGCGGAGCGCGGCTTCCCGACCAGGGCCGGGTTCCTCCATCTCCCGGATCCGCCCGCCCACGTGGCATCCGTCGGCAGCGACGGACCGAGCATGGCCGTCGAGCTGCAGATCGAGGCCGTGCGCACGGCGATCGCCGCGGCCATCGCGCACTCGGACGGGGACATCGAGCTGCCGGCCAACGAATGGGAGTGGTGAGCATGGGTGCGCCGGTGGGAACCGAGGCGGTACGGATCGTGCGCGCCGCGCTGCACGGTCGGGACGGCGAGTGGGATCTCGTGCTGGGTCCCGGTCCGGACGGCGAGGTCGTCGTGCGCGAGATCCTGCCGCACGCGACCGGCACCGACGCGGCCGGCGGAGAGGGCGTGCTCGACGCGTGCGGGGGCCTCGTCTCCCGCGCCTTCGCCGAACCGCACGTGCATCCGGACAAGTCCTACAGTCTGAGCGTGCTGCCCGACGGCATCGATGCCGCCGAGCTCGCATCGCTCGAGCCGTTCGAGCGCGCGGCGCGCATCAAGTCGGCCTTCACTCCTGAGAACGTCGCGGCGCGCGCCGAGCGCGCGCTGCGCCTCGCGGTCTCCAACGGGGTCACGCGGGCGCGGGCGACGGCGGACGTCGACACCGTCGCGGGCCTGCGCGGTTTCGAGGGGCTGCTGCGCGCCCGGGAGGCGGTGGCCGAGCTGCTCGACGTCGAGATCGTCGCCTTCCCCCAGGAGGGTCTGATCCGCGATCCGGGCGCCGAGTCGCTGCTGCGTGCGGCGCTCGAGGCCGGGGCCGACCTCGTCGGCGGCTGGCCGAACGTCGAGGCCGCACCGGAGGACCAGCGGGCGCACGTGCGCACCGTCTTCGACCTGGCGCAGGAGTTCGACGTCGACGTCGACATCCACGCCGACTGCTTCCTCGACCCTGAAGAACGGATCCTCGAGTTCATCGCCGAGGAGACGATCCGCCGCGGGTACCAGGGCCGCGTGCTCACGAGCCACTGCGCCGCGCTCGAACTGCAGACCGACGACGATGCGCGCCGGATCATCGCGTGCGTCGCCGAGGCGGGAATCACCATCGCCGTGATCCCGCTCAATCTCGCCGACGGCGGTCCGCGCGGCCTGTCCCGGCCGCAGGAACTGCTGGCCGCGGGCGTTCCCGTGGTCTCCGGCACCGACAATCTCAACGACGGCTGGTATCCGCTCGGGACGCTGAATCCGCTCGATCGCGCCTCCATGACCTTCTGGGGCGGTTCGTTCGACGACGAGGACGAGGTGGACACGGTCTGGGACCTCGTCTCGGGCGCCGCGTGGCGCGCGCTCGGAGCGGGTGCCGGGGATCTCGCGGTCGGGATGCCCGCCGAACTCGTGATCCTCGACGCGGCCGATCGTGCGGGCGCACTGCGCGACCCGGGTTGCGGACTCACGACGATCCATCGCGGCCGGATCGTCTCGCGGCGCGCGGTGACCCGCAGCTTCGCCGGAGCGGCGCAGTGAGCCCCGGGACGTCCGCAGGCGCGGCGCTCGATCGGGCCTTCGACCTCGTGGTCGAGGGATCCCGCGTGCTCATCGGCGGGGCGTTCGTCGCTGCGGCGCTCGGCGTGCGCGACGGCCGGATCGCGGCGATCGTCGACGTTGCGACCGGCGCTTCGATGCCGGCGGCGCGCCGGATCGATGCGGGCGCGCGCGCCGTGCTGCCCGGCTTCCTCGACCTGCACGTGCACTTCGACAATCCGGGGGAGTCGATCACCGACGACTTCGCCGTCGGCACCGGCAACTCGGCGCTCGGCGGGCACACGTTCGTCGGCGACCACCCCTTCTCGAGCCCGCTCACCACGACGGGGGCGCGGTATCGGGAGAAGATCGACCTGGCCGCGGCGGGTGCGCGCGTCGACTTCGGCCTCTGGGGCGCAATGACCCGGCCCAGCATCGACGAGATCCCGGCTCAGGCGGCTGCCGGGGCCGCCGGGTTCAAGGCGTTCCTGCCCGAGAACGACATGGGGTATCCGGCGGCCCTCGCCGAGGATCTGCGGCGCGGATTCCGGGTCGCGGCGGCCTCGGGCGGCACGGTGCTCGTGCACGCCGAGGACCGCGCCGCGATCCTCGAACTCGACGTCCGCAGCCGCGAGTCCGGCGAGCGCGGGTACGCGGCTCTCGCCTCCGGTCGCGGACCCGGGATCGAGCTCGCCGCGGTGCGCGACGTGCTTCGGATCGCCGAGGAGACCGGGGGCGCCGTGCACTTCGTGCACCTCTCGGTCCCCGAGGCCGTGGATCTGGTCACGGCCGCCCGCGCGAACGGGCTGCGCGCGACGTGCGAGGTCGCCGCCCATCACCTGCTGCTCGACGCATCCCGATTCCCCGAGCTCGGCTGGCGGGCGCTGTGCGCACCTCCGCTCAGAGAACCCGCGCTCGTCGACGGACTCTGGGCGCGCCTGCGCGCCGGCGACATCGCGGCGGTCGTCTCCGATCACTGCCCGTACGACCCCCGGGAGAAGGCCCTGGCCGATCGCGATTCGTTCGCCGGCCCCTTCGGGGTCCAGGGCGCGCGCGAGTTCGCTCCGCTCTTCCTCGATGAGGCGCTGCGCCGCGGATGGTCGCTCGCCGAAGCGGTCGCCCCGCTCACGAGCGGGCCGGCCGAGCTGTTCCGATTGGCGCCGGAGAAGGGGCGGATCGAGCTCGGCGCGGACGCCGATCTCGTACTGCTCGACACCGATGCCGACTGGGTCGTCTCGGTCGACGAGCAGCTCGGCAATTGGAAGTGGACGCCCTACGCGGGGTGGCGCAGCTCGATCCGGGTCGACGGCACCGTCGTGCGCGGCACCGAGGTGGTGCGCGACGGCGGGCTCGTCGGAGCGCCGGGCGTCGGGCGCTTCGTTCCGATGCGGGGGTGGGACGCGTGAGCGCCCCGTGGATCGGCCCCGCCGAACTGGAGGCTGGGGCCCGCGAGCTCGCGACCGGCTGCCTCGCGATCTCGGAGGCCGACCGTGTCCTCGTGCTCACCGACGCGGCGACCGCGCCGCTCGCCGAGTACCTCGAGCGGGCTTCGGCGGCGCTCGCCCCGACGCGGTTACTCGTGCTGCCTTCCCTCGACGACGCCTACGACGAGGCGTTCGCCCGCATCGAGGCCGGCATCGTCGAGGACCGGCCCAGCGTCGTGCTGTTCGCAGCCCGGGACGCCGACGATCGGCTCGCCTGGGACGGCCGCTACTGGGAACTGCTCGACGGCATCGGCGCGCGCAGCGCGCAGCTGCCCGCCCTCGACGCGCCGTCGCTCGGGATCGGTCTCGCCACCGACTACGCGGAGGTGGCCCGCTTCACCGAAGCGGTCACGTCGTGCGTCGCAGGCGTGCGGCGGGTCCGCGTCGCGAACGCGCTCGGCACCGACATCGTCTTCGACTGCGATCCCGCGCGTCCTTGGACCCCGTTCACCGGGATCTACCGCCGCCCGGGCGAGGGCGGACGGCTGCCGCAGGGCGAGACCTTCTGCAGCCCGGTGAACGCGAACGGGACCATCGCCGCCTCCGTCATCGGCTACCCGTTCAATGCGGCCACGGGGTTGCTGGCCGAACCGGCCCGCTTCGAGATCTCGGGCGGACGCCTCGTCGGTCTCTCGCATCCCGATCCGGTGCTCGCAGAGCGGCTCACCGCCTGGTTCGAACGCGATGAGCACGCGGCGCGCATCGGTGAACTGGCCTTCGGCACGAATCGGGCCTGCACCGCGCTCACCGGCAACCTGCTGTTCGACGAGAACGTGCCCGGCTGCCACATCGCCATCGGCCATCCCTTCGGCGACTACACGGGCGCCGAGTGGGAATCGGGCGTCCACGTCGACCTCGTCGTCGACCGTCCGACCATCCACGTCGACGACCGCCTGCTCATCGAGCGCGGCGCGTACGCCGATCCCGAACTCGACTGACCACCACCAACACGAACGGAGCGCCAGCATGGCCGCCGAGATCCTGCCGAACCCCGACCCCGTCGCCACCAGCCGCGGACGGGTCGGGAACCGCTACTACCTGATGACCCCCGACACGATGGTCGAGAACAGCCTGCCGTTCCTGCCGCCGTACTCGGCGGTCGTGCTCGCCGCACCCCAGGGCACGCCGGCGCGCTTCGGGCAGGTGCTGCTGACGCTCGAAGCCGGGGCCGGATCCTCGGGCGAGCTCGGCACCGGCTTCGAGAACTTCCTGTTCGTGCTCGAGGGCGGGCTCGAGGCCGTCTCGGGCGACGAACGTTGGAGCCTCGACGCCGAGGGATACCTGTTCCTTCCCGAGGGGCGCACCTTCCAGCTCGTCGCGACCGCGCGGACCCGCGCGTTGTGGGTGAAGAAGCGGTACCTCCCGGTCGACGGCATCGAGGCGCCGCCGGTCGTGCACGGCACCCTCGCGGGCGTGACCGACCACGATGACGAGTGGATCGACGGCAGCTACGGGCAGTGCCTGCCGGACGACGCACGCTTCGACCTGGCGATGAACATCATGCGCTTCGAGCCCGGCGCACGCTTCCGGATGGTCGAGATCCATCACCAGGAGCACGGCCTCTACCTGCTCTCCGGAGGCGGGATCTACCACCTCGACGGGGACCACGTCGAGGTGCGCGCCGACGACTTCGTGTACATGGCGCCCTACTGCACCCAGGCCTTCACCGTCGCCGGTGCCGGGTCGACCGCCTACCTGCTCTACAAGGATGTGAACCGCGATGGCTTCTGAGACCGGATCGAGCGAACTGCTCGTCAGCGACGCGAGGATCGATGGCGGAGACGGATCGCGGGTGGACCTGCTGGCCCGGGACGGCCGGATCGTCGCGCTCGCGCCGGCCGGGACGCTCGAAGGAGGACCGGGCGCCGAGACGATCCGGGCCGGCGGCGGGCTGGTGTCCGCGCCGTTCGCCGAACCGCACTCGCACCCGGACAAGGTCTACAGCCGCGGCCGGATCCCCGAGCTCGGGCCGCGAGTGATGCGCGATCGCGAGGACCGCATGCAGCGGCAGCGGGACCTGAAAGCGCGGTTCACCCGTGAGGATGTCGGCGAACGGGCCGAACGCTTCCTGCGGGACTGCGCGCTCGAGGGGACCGGTGTCGTGGCCGGACAGGCCGACATCGACTCGATCACCGGGCTCGTCTCGGTCGAGGCGCTGCTGGCCACCCGCGAACGCTGCCGGGACTGGATCGACCTCGTGGTGACCGCGTTCCCGCAGGAGGGGATCGTCGCCGATCGGCGCGCGGCCGAACTCGTGGAGGAGGCGCTCCGGCAGGGCGCCGACCGGGTCGGCGGGTGGCCGAACAACGAACCGGACGAGGCGGCGAGCCTCGAGCACCTGCGCACGGTGTTCGCGCTCGCCGAACGCTTCGGCGCTCCGATCGACATCAACATCGACTACTTCACCGACCCGAGCGAGCGGCTGCTCGAACCGCTCGCCGAGATGACGGTGGCGGCCGGCATGCAAGGACGCGTGAACGCGAACCACGTCGGCGCGCTCGAGACGTACGACGACGACACGGCCGCTCGGGTGATCGAGAAGGTCGCGGCCGCCGGCATCTCGATCACGGTGTGCCCGACGAACCTGTCGGGAACGCGGCCCTACCGCGGCGTGTCCCGCCCGCTCGAACTGCTCGCGGCCGGCGCGAACGTCGCCGTCGGGATCGGCAACTACGAGGACAACTGGGAGTTCCTCGGCACCCTCGATCCCATGGAGCGCGCCCGCTTCGCCTGGCACGCGTTGCCGCTGGCCGGGTTGCCGGGCGAAGGCATCGACGCGGCCTGGAGCCTCGTCACCTCGTCGGCACGGGCCGCGATCGGACGGGCGGCGACGCCCATCGCCGTCGGCGAGCCGGCCGATTTCATCGTGCTCTCGGCTCCCGACCGGATCCAGGCCCTGCGCAACGAAGCGGCATCGCGCTGGCACGTGCGGCGCGGTGAGCTGCTCGCAGCGCGTATTGTCGAAACCGAACTCGTCTCCTGACACGAATCGGAGGGCGGAACGAGATGGCAGAACGCGGTGCCGCACGATCCAGGCGGACGACCATTCGAGACGTCGCCGAGCACCTCGGGCTCTCGGTCAGCACGGTCTCCTCATCGCTGAACGGGGGAGGGACGCTCAAGGAGTCGACGCGTGAGCGCGTGCGGCAGGCCGCCGCCGAGCTCGGCTACCGGCCGAGTCGGACGGCGCTCGCCTTCCGGCTCGGCCGTACCGGGACGATCGCCTATTCGCTGCCGACGGCCGACGACGGCTCGGTGCCGATGCTCGACGTCGAGGCGTACATGATCGGCGCACGTGCGGCCGCGAACGCGGCCTTCGAAGCCGGATACGCGCTCACGCTCACCCCGCCGACGATCCGCGGCGAGGAGGGATGGAACCTCATCGGCGCGGACGGGGTCGTGCTCTGCGATCCGGTGCAGGGCGACGAGCGGCTCGCCTCGCTCGAACGGCTCGGCGTTCCCGTGGTCACCATCGAACGGGACTCCTCGCGGCCCGACTGGCCCTACGTGGTCACGGGGGACTACGAGCGCAACACGCGCACGCTGCTCGACCACCTGCACGAGCGCGGTGCGAGGCGCATCGCCCTGCTCGCACCCGACGCGAGCTGGTCGTCGGCGGAGGACACGATCCGTGCGTACCGCGAATGGGCGACGGAGCACGGCGCCGAGGAGATCGTGCGGCTCATCCCGCCCGCTCGGATCAACCACGACGCCTACGTCGACGCGCTCGAGCTGCTCGGATCCGATCCCCGGCCCGACGCGCTCGTGGCGTCGGCCGAGCAGTACCGCCCCGGCGTGCTGCGCGCGTGCCGAGATCTCGGCATCGGGATCCCCGATCAGCTGCTGATCGCGATCGGCGGCGACAGTCAGGCCGCGGAGCACGGCGACCCCCCGATCACCGCGATCGACTTCCAACCGGCGCTGCAGTCGGAGCTGGCCGTGCAGATGCTGCTGCGCCGCATCGAAGGCGACGCGGTCGAGGGGCCGATCGTGTCCGAGAGCATGCTGCGGGTCCGGGCGAGTTCCGGCCGGGGTCAGACGCCCGGCGCGTAGCGTCCCTCGCGCGCCACGACCCGACCGGCCTTCACGACCGCGAGGGGAACCGGGCGGTCGACGATCAACTGCGGCGCGTGCACGGCGTCCGCGAGCATCAGGTCGGCGGGATCGCCGATCCGCAGCCGCGACTCCGGCAGGCCCATGAGCCGGGCACCCTCGTGCGCCGCGATGTCGAACGCGTGCTGCAGATCGGGGTCGGTGAACACCTCGAGGCGATAGGCGAGCAGGTGGCAGCGCTCGATCATCTCGGCGTTGCCGAACGGGCTCCACGAATCGCGGACCCCGTCGGAGCCGAGGGCGACCCCGACCCCGGCATCGCGGAGCGCATAGACGGGAAGCACGGGTTCGCCGCCGAGTGCCACCGTGACGAGCACGATCCCCGCGTCGACGACGGCACGGTTCATGCGGGCGATCGTGGCCGGCGAGGCGTTCTCGTACGCGAACACGTGGCCGAGGGTGACCCGCCCCTGCAGGCCGAGCCTCGCCGTGCGCTCGGCGATCGCGAGCACCTGCTCCGCTCCGATCTCGCCGTCGTCGTGCAGGTGGAAGTCGATGCCGGCACCCGTGGCGCGCGCGATGCCGAACACGGTGTCGAGCTGGCCGTCGAGGTCGCCGTCGACGCCGATCGGATCGATGCCGCCGACGATGTCGGCGCCGGCCTCGATCGAACGCTCGAGCAGTTCGGCCGTGCCGGGCTCGCGCAGGATTCCCATCTGCGGGAACGCGACGATCTGCACGTCGAGCGCATCGGCGAGCTCGCGCCGTGCGGCGGCGACGCCCTCGACGTTCAGCAGTCCGTGCGCGGGCGCGACGTCGACCTGCGCGCGCATCGCGCGGGTGCCGCGAGACACGGCATGCCGCATGAGTGCGCCGGCGCGTTCGACGACGGGCGTCTCCGCTCGCGTCCGCTGCTGCAGCGCGGCGTCCGCGGTGATGAAGTCGAGCATGCTCGACATGGGCTCCCGGGAGACCCAGGCTCCGCCCCACGTCGTCTTGTCGACGTGGATGTGCGCATCCACGAGCGTCGGGAAGGCCGTGACGCCGCGAGCATCGAGTGTCTCGTGCGCCACGCCGGCGAGCACCTCGGCCGCGTTCGGACCGAGTGCCGCGATCCTGCCGTCGATCACGGCGATGTCGCTCGGCGTCCCCGCGATCCGCGCGTTCGCGATGTGCAGTGCTGGCATGGCGGTGGTCTCCTTCGACTGCCGAGTCTCAGGACCATGGTATACCAAGCGGTCTGCGGAAGGCTAGAGCTCGCCCGTGATGCGGCCGCGCATCCGGCGCAGATCCTCCATGAGCGAACCGATCAGGACCCAGTGCACCGGGTGCGGCTTCGGGATCGTGTACGGCTTCGTGAGCGCGAGGGGCTCCTGGGCCGCGCCGGCATCGGTCTCGCCCTCCGGCAGCGCGGGGTGCGCGAGCAGCTCCAGATCGTGAGCTGCGCGCCGCATCTCCTCGACCATGCCGATGACCGAGGAATCCTCGACGAGCTCGGGGTCGTAGAGATCGTAGATCGCGCGAGACATGCCGATGACCTGCGTGACGATCGGCTGCAACCGCTCGAACAGCGCGTCGTCCGCGGCGAGGGCTTCGCGGTGCCGAGGTCCGCGCGGGTTCAGGCGGAGGCTCTCGCGTGCGCGCCGCAGCAGCGCGTGCACGTCGGAGCGCTTCTCCTGGAGGGCTCTGGCCTGAGTGAGCATGTCGTCCAGCCAGGCCTCGTCGCGGGGCTCGGCGAGCGCGTCCGCCAGCCGCCGCAGTGCTGCGGCCGCATCGAGGGTCAGCTCGCTGATCTTCGACCGGACCGAGGTGGTGCGCACGGGCGCGACGATCGCCGCGTTGACGATGACGCCGATCGCCGCGCCGATCGCGGTCTCGACGAGGCGCTCGACGCCGTAGCCGAGGTGCAGACCGCCGAGGGCGATCATGAGGAGCGCCGAGATGGCGATCTGGTTCATCGAGCTATTGCTCATGCGGAGCAGCCAGCCGACCGCCATGGCCACGACGAAGGCGAGGATGAAGAGCCAGGACTGGGCGCCGAAGATGCTGCCCGCGCCGATCGCGACCGAGACGCCGAGCAGCACGCCGACGACGCGCTCGATCCCCCGGGTGAGCGAGGCGTCGACGCTCTCCTGCACGCAGAGCAGCGCGGCGATCGCGCCGAAGATCGGCAGCTGCTCGGGGAAGATGAGGAGGCAGACGAACCAGGTCAGGATCGCGGCGACCGTCGCTTTGGCGACCTGGAGCAGCGGCGCGCGTTCGTTGACGGTGAAGCGTCCGGTGAGGTTGCGCGAGGCTCGCCGCCACTGCCGCGTCTGCGGCGGCTCGGATCCCGAGAAGCCCGCGGCGCCGGCGCTCACAGCAGTCCCAGCTTGCGCAGCTCCTCGCGCAGCGTGGCGCCGTCGGGTCCGTAGATCCAGGGCACTCCGCTCACGCTGCGGTGCAGGCGGGCCTTCGAACGGCCGCCGGCCAGCACGGCCTCGCCGACCGAGAGCTGCCGGATCGCGACGGCGGCGACGTTCTCGGGGTGCGCGGTCGCGAACTCGTGGTAGAGCGCTTCGTCGTGCTGACCGTCGTCGCCGAACAGCACCCACTTCACCTCGGGGAACTCGCGCGCGAGGCGGCGGAGCTCGCGGCGCTTGTGCTCCTTGCCGCTGCGGAACCAGCGATCATGGGTCGGGCCCCAGTCGGTGAGCAGCAGCGGCCCCATGGGGTAGAGGTTGCGCGCCATGAAGCGGCTGAGCGCGGGTGCCGCGTTCCACGCTCCGGTGGAGAGGTAGATGACGGGGGAGCCGGGGTGGGCCGCCATCAGGTGGTCGAGCATCACGGCCATGCCGGGCGTCGCCGACCGGGCGTGCTCGTCGAGCACGAAGCTGTTCCACGCCGCGACGAGCGGTTTCGGCAGGGCGGTGATCAGGATCGTGTCGTCGACGTCCGAGAGGACGCCGAACCGGGCCGCGGGATCGACGATGTAGACGGGTGCCTCAGCGGGCTCCTCGTCGGCGATGCGCAGACCAATGGTGTGCCAGCCCGGCGACAGCGCCGCGCGAACGTTCGCGTCGACCACGCCGCCGCGATCCGCCTCGACCTCCGCGTGCGGTTCGCCGTCGATCAGCACCTGCACCCGCTGGTGCGGCACGTGCAGGCTCGTGAAGGTGCGCCAGCCGCGCACGCGCGAGACCTCGGCCACGTCCGACCGGAAGCGGCTCTGCTCGTGCGCCGCGGGCTTCAGATAGAGCACGCGGCCGAGCACGCGCACCCACTCGGTCGATCCGTAGCCGATGTAGGGGATCACCGCGGGCAGCTTGCCGCGGGCCTTCGCCCGCTTCTCGCGGCGGGAGTGCACCCAGTCCTCGGTCCGGGCTGCGAGTCTCGGCCGGGAATCGGGAATGGCGGGATCAGTCACCAGTCCATCCTAGGCAGAGACGGGGGTGCCGGGTGACATGTCGCTCGACGTGAAGAAATCCCTGATCCAGGTGTTGTTCGACGTCAAGATGTATTTGCAGTGAACCCCCAGGAAGCGGAAAATGGACAGTGACCGGACACCGTTCGGTAGCTCTGCGGGGAATCACCATCCCCAGCCGGAACTCACTATGGGAGTGCGCTCCATAGTGAGTGCGCGCCCGCACCCTGGAGTGTCATATGAACGACTTCCTCGATGCGCTCACGCTGGCCCGATGGCAATTCGGGCTGACCACGCTGTATCACTTCCTCTTCGTTCCGCTCACTATCGGCCTTGCGTTCCTCGTTGCGATCCTGCAGACCTGCTGGTACCGGACGGGCAAGGCCAAGTACCTCCGCCTGACCAAGCTGTTCGGCAAGATCTTCCTCATCAACTTCGCGATGGGCGTCGTCACCGGCATCGTGCAGGAGTTCCAGTTCGGCATGAACTGGTCGAACTACTCCCGCTTCGTCGGCGATATCTTCGGCGCGCCCCTCGCCATGGAGGGCCTCATCGCCTTCTTCCTGGAGGCCACCTTCATCGGCCTCTGGATCTTCGGCTGGGACAAGCTGCCCAAGGGGCTGCACCTCGCCTCCATCTGGCTCACGTCGATCGCGACGATGCTCTCGGCCTACTTCATCCTCGCCGCCAACGCGTTCATGCAGAACCCGGTCGGCTACGAGATCAACGCTGAGAAGGGCCGTGCCGAGCTCACCGACATCGGAGCGGTGCTGCTGAACCCGGTGGCCACCCACCAGTTCCCGCACACGATCTTCGCGTCGATCATGTTCGCCGCCTGCGTCATGGTCGCCGTCGCCGCCTGGCACCTGAAGCGCAACCAGTTCGTGGACGACATGCGCACCGGGCTCCGGTTCGGGCTCTGGGCCAACATCGTGGCCTTCGCGGGCGTCGCGCTCAGCGGTCACCTGCTCGGCGAGGTCATGACCCAGACCCAGCCGATGAAGATGGCCGCGGCCGAGGCGCTCTACAACACGGCCTCCGGCGCCGACGCGTCGTTCTCCATCTTCAGCCTCGGCACCCCCGACGGCGCGCACGAGATCTTCTCGGTCCGCATCCCGTACCTGCTGTCGTTCCTGTCGACGGGCACCTTCGACGGCACCGTCGAGGGCATCCGGGATCTGCAGGGCGAGTACACGCAGCAGTTCTGCGGCGCGGACTCCACCCTGCTCACCTGCCCGACCGACGGCTCGTTCGTGCCGATCGTCTGGGTGACGTACTGGGCGTTCCGCTGGATGATCGCCCTCGGCGGCCTCGCGACCCTCGTCTCGATCGTCGGCCTCTGGATGACCCGCAAGAACCGCGCGGTGCCGATGTGGGCCTGGCGCGTCGCGATCTGGACCGCCCCCATTCCGATGGTCGCGTCCCTCGTGGGCTGGATCTTCACCGAGATGGGCCGCCAGCCCTGGCTCGTGTTCGGGGTGATGACCACCGCGTCGGGCGTTTCGCCGGGGGTGCCCGGCTGGGCGGTGCTGGTGTCGCTCATCGTGTTCACGCTGGTCTACGGCTCGCTCGCGGTCGTCGAGTTCAAGCTCATCACGAAGGCCGCGAAGGTCGGTACCCCCGACCTGTCCGCGGACGGCGACGACGACGCGGATGCCGACGCGTCGAAGCTGCAGACGGTCTATTAGGAGATCACGATCATGGAACTCACCACCATTTGGTTTCTCATCGTCGGCGTCATGCTCATCGGGTACTTCGTGCTCGACGGCTTCGACTTCGGCGTCGGCATGGCCCTGCCGTTCCTCGGCAAGGACGACACCGACCGCCGCGTGCTCATCAACACCATCGGCCCCGTCTGGGACCTGAACGAGACCTGGCTCATCGTCGCCGGCGCCTGCCTCTTCGCGGCGTTCCCCGAGTGGTACTCGACGATGTTCTCGGGCTTCTACCTGGCGCTGCTGCTGATCCTCGTGGCGCTGATCCTGCGCGGCGTCTCGTTCGAGTACCGCCACCAGGGCAAGGGTCGGGAGTGGACCCGCTGGTTCGACCAGTTCATCTTCTGGGGCTCGCTGCTCCCGCCGCTGCTCTGGGGCACCGCGTTCGCGAACCTGGTGCAGGGGCTGCCCATCGAGGAGCTCTCGACGGGCGGGTGGATCTACACCGGCTCGCTGCTCACGCTGCTGAACCCCTACGGCCTGCTCGGCGGCGTCACGCTGACGCTGCTCTGCTTCACCCACGGCCTGGTGTTCATCGCGCTCAAGACCGAGGGCGACGTGCGCACCCGGGCTCGCGCGCTGGCGACGAAGGTCGGAATTGTGACCCTGGTCGCGGCGGCGGCGTTCCTCGTCTGGACCGTGCTGATGCACGGGGCGCACCCGAACGTCGTGCTGATCGCCGCGCTTGCCGCGGTGGCCGCAGTGGCGTTCATCGTGGGCCTGATCGCGAACCTCCGCGGCCGCGAGGGCATCGCCTTCGCCGGCAACGCGGTCACGATCGCGTTCGCGCTGCTCACGATCTTCGCCGCGCTGTTCCCGAACGTGATGATCTCGAGCACCGATCCCGCCCTGTCCATGTCGATCGCGGACGCGGCGAGCTCGCAGAAGACGCTCGAGCTCATGACCTGGGTCGCGGTGTTCACCATGCCGCTGGTGCTGGCCTACCAGGGCTGGACCTACTGGGTGTTCCGCAAGCGCATCTCGCGGACCCATATCCCGGCAGCCGCCCACTAGGCTGATCCGAGATGAAACCACTCGATCCCCGGCTGCTGCGGACGGCGCGGGCCGCCCGCAGCGTGCTGGCGATCGGAGCGGTCCTCGGCGTGGTCCGCACGCTCGCGGTGGTCGCCTGGTGCTGGTTCCTGGCCCAGGCGATCACCGCGGTCGCGCTGCCCGCTCTCGGGATCCCGGGAGGGGCGACGAGCGCGGCGGGCGGTCGCGTCGCCGAGGGGGCGGCTCCCGTCGCCGATCTGCCGATGCTGCTGCTCGCGGCCGGCGTCGCGCTGGTTGTGCGCACCGGCGCGGGCTTCGCGATGGATCGCCTCGCGGCGCGCGGCGCGGTGCTCGCGAAGTCCCAGCTCCGCACCGCTGCCCTCGACGCGCTCGACGCGCGGTCGCCCCTGGCGACGGACGGCCGATCCGAAGCTGAACGGGCCGTGTCGCTCGGACGCGGCCTCGACGCGCTGGACGGCTACTTCTCGGGCTATCTGCCGCAGCTGATCCTCGCGGCGTGCGCGACGCCGATCCTCGTGCTCACGGTGCTGCTCGCCGACCCGGTGAGCGGGATCACCGTGCTCGTGGTGTTCCCGGTCATCCCGATCTTCATGATCCTCATCGGACTCGCGACCCAGCGGGTGCAGGATCGCCAGTGGTCGCAGCTGAACCGGCTCTCGCGCTCGTTCCTCGACGCGGTCGAGGGCCTGCCCACGCTCAAGATCTTCCGCCGCGAATCGCGGCAGAGCGAGCGCATCGCGCGCGAGACCGGCGAGTACCGCTCCCGTACCATGCAGGTCCTGCGGGTCACCTTCCTCTCGGGCTTCGTGCTCGATCTCGCGGGCACCTTCTCGATCGCGCTGGTCGCGGTCACCGTCGGCACCCGGCTCGTCAGCGGTGGATTCCCGCTCGGGCTCGGCCTCTTCGTGCTGCTCCTGCTGCCCGAGACCTTCGCGCCCATCCGGCAGGTCGGCGCGGCCTATCACGCCTCGGCGGAGGGGCTCGCCGCGGTCGGTGCCGTGTTCGCGCTCATCGACGGTCCCGGCGCTCCGAGCGCTCACAGCGCTGATGCGGCTGCGACCGGAGGCGCGAGCGGGGCCCCGGCCGATGCCCGTGCCGGGCTCGGGCACGGGGGCCGGGGGATCCGCTTCGACGAGGTGGTGGTGCACCGCGGCGACCGCGTCGTCGTCGGCCCGGTGAGCTTCGAGGTCGCTCCGGGCGAAGTGGTGGCGCTCGCGGGGCCGTCCGGTGCAGGCAAGACGAGCCTCGTCGCGACGCTCCTCGGGTTCCTCGAACCCAGCACCGGATCGGCCGCGCACTCCGGTGCGATCGCCTGGAGCGGGCAGCGCCCAGACCTGCTGCAGGGCACCGTCGCCGAGAACCTCGCGCTCGGTGCCGACCGGATCGACGACGAGCGTGCGGAGCGCGTGCTCGGGCGGGTCGGGCTCGGGGATCTCGATGCCCGGACCCCGCTGGGCGCGGGCGGCTCCGGCCTGTCGGGCGGACAGGCGCAGCGCGTCGCCGTCGCCCGCGCGCTCTACCGCGCCGACGAGGCCGGCGCGCACGCCCTCGTCCTGGACGAGCCGAGCTCCGCGCTCGATGCGCAGAACGAGGCCGTGCTCGCCGAAGCGCTCCGCGCCGAGGCGGAAGCCGGGCGCGCGGTGCTCGTCATCAGCCACCGGGCGGCGCTGCTCACCTCGGCGGACCGTGTGATCCGGATCGGAGACGCCGAATGACCCGTTCCGTCGCGCTCGAGCGAGATGCGACTCCGCTCGAGCGGGTCATCGCGCTGGCCCTGCCCGAGCGGTCGAAGCGCGCACCCGGGGTCGCCCTCGGGGTGCTCGCCGACGCCTGCGTGGTCGGCCTGCTCGCGCTGAGCATGTGGCTGATCGTGCGCGCGGGGGAGCAGCCCCCCATCCTGCACCTCACCTTCGCGATCGTGGGCGTGCGCGCTCTCGCGATCGGCCGGGCCGCGTTCCGCTATGCGGAGCGGCTCGCCAGCCACCGGGCGGCGCTCACACAGCTCTCCGATCTTCGCGTGCACGCCTACGAGCGGCTCGTCCCCAGGATCCCCGGCGCGATCGAGGATCGACGTCGAGGGGAGGTCCTCGGTGCCTTCGTCGACGATGTCGACCAGCTGCAGGACCTTCCGCTCCGCGTCCGTCAGCCGATCGTGACGAGCAGCATCGTCATCGGCCTCTCCCTGATCGCGATCGCGATCGTGTCGCCGCTCGCCGCCCTGATCCTCGCCCTGGCGCTCGCGGGGGCGGGCGTGCTCGCGGTCCGCTGGTCCTCCAGGATCGCGGCCGAGAGCGATCGCGAGCTGGGCGCCGCGCGCGCGACCCTGCTGGACGCGCTGCTGGAGCGTTTCCGCGCGGCCGAAGCCCTCGCGGCGTTCGGCGCGCTGGACCGGCAGCGGGAACGGATCTCCGCGGCCGAGGCCGAGCTGTCCCGTGTGCAGCTGCGCCGGGCCCGGGCCGCCGGGCTCAGCGCGGCCGTGCTCGGGGCCGCTTCCGGGATCGCCTCGATCGCGATCCTCCTGCTGCTCGCGCCGGCGACCGGGCAGGGGCTCTCCGCCCCGCTGTTCGCAGCGGCGGTCGTGGTCCCGGCCGCGGTGTTCGAGGTGTTCGCGCTCGTACCGACGGCGTTCGTGGCGCGACGCACCGCACTGGCGAGCGCCGAGCGGGTCGCCGAACTGATCGAGACGCCGCTGCCGGCCGAGATCCCCGTCGACGATGCGGGCGATCGTCCCGCGGTTCCCGAGGCGGATCCGCGTGTCCCGCTGCTCGAGGTCCGCGACCTCTCCGCCGCGCACCCGGGCTCCGCCGGACCCGCGTTCTCCGAGGTGAGCTTCGCGCTGCACCCGGGCGAGACGCTGGTGGTGTCGGGCGAGAGCGGCGCAGGGAAGAGCACCCTCGCCGCCGCGCTCGTACGGTTCCTCGACTACTCCGGCTCGTACGCGATCCGCGGGCGGGAGGCGCGCGACCTCGCTCAGGCGGAGGTGCGGGCCGCCGTGGGGCTCTGCGAGCAGACCCCGCACCTCTTCGACGCGGATCTCCGGCAGAACCTGAAGTTCGCGAAGCCCGACGCGAGCGACGACGAGCTGCTGGCCGTGCTCGATCGTGTGCGCCTCGGCGACTGGGCGCGTGCGCGCGGCGGGCTCGACGCGGAAGTGGGCGAGCGCGGGGCGCTCGTCTCGGGAGGCCAGGCGCAGCGCATCGCGCTGGCCCGGGCGATCCTCGCGGAGTTCCCGGTCGTGATCCTCGACGAGCCGACGGCGGGCGTCGATCGGGAGGTCGCCGACGCGCTGCTCGCCGAGCTGCTCGGGGCGCTGCCGGACGACCGCGCCGCGATCCTGATCACCCACACCGCACTGCCCGAGGGGGTGCGGGCGCGCCGCATCGTGCTCTGAGCCGGTCAGACCGGACTGAGGCCGCGGAAGTGGTCGAAGACGATCTGGGTCTGGGATTGGGCGAGCGCGGGATTCGATCCGATGTGCCGCGCGATCAGATCGCGCAGCGCGGGCACGCTCGCGCACGCGACGTGGAGCACGAAGTCCCGGTCGCCGCCGATCAGATAGACCTGCTGCACCCCGGGCACCCGGCGCAGCTGTTCGGCGAGCGCGGGGATCCCGTCGCGTTCGTGGCTGAGCACGCGGAGCAGGATCAGCGCGTTGACGCTTGCTCCGGTCACCTCCGGATCGATGTCGGCGCGATATCCGCGGATCACTCCGGCGGCCTCGAGTGCTCGGACCCTGCCATGGCAGGTCGAGACCGGGAGCCCGACCCGCGCGGCGAGCTCGGTGTAGGCCAGGCGACCGTCGGCGGCGAGCTCCGACAGGATCGCGCGGTCGGTGTCGGTGAGCGGGAAAGTGTTCACGGGCTCCTCCAGATGGGCGGGTCATGCTGAAGCCTATCCGGATGATCCACCGAAGGCTGGAAGATTTCCGGATTATCGGCGCCGATCCCGCGTTCTCGACAGACTGAGATCGAAACCGCACGTTCGCGATGGAGGGAAGCCGTGCAGATCATCGACCTCAGCCCCGCAGTCGACGGTGCGACCGCCGTCTGGCCCGGCGACGCCCCGTTCCGCCTGCAGCGGCGCTGGTCGATCGCCGCGGGTGACTCCGTCTCCGTGCAGACCATCACGAGCACCGGCCACGTCGGTGCGCACATCGATGCACCCGCCCACGTGCTCGAGGGCGCCCCCGATGCCGCGTCGATCGATCTCGACGCCTGCATCGGATCCTGCCTGGTCCTCGATGTCTCCGAGCTGGTCGATCGCTCGAGCGACCCGTTCAGATTCGCGCCGGAGTCCGCGATCCGCGCGCGGATCGCGGACGTCTCGCCCGCGCCCGTCGAACGCCTGCTGCTACGGCATCGCGCGGCACCCGGCAACGACTGGATGCCGAAGAGCCCGGGCGTCGACCCCGCGTTCGTGCGCTGGTTCGCCGAACAGGGAGGCCGACTGCTCGGGATCGATCTCGACTCCTTCGATCCACTGCAGGACACCGTGCTCGCGGCTCACCGGGCGGCCATCGCCGCAGAAGTCGTACTGCTCGAAGGACTGGATCTCGCGCTCGCGCCCGAGGGTCCCGGCGAGCTCATCGCGTTCCCGCTGCGCCTGGTCGGCGCCGACGCATCGCCCGTGCGCGCCGTGCTCCGGCGCCCCTGACCCCCCCCGAACTTCCCATCCCGGTCGACCGAGAGGACCCCATGACTGACACCGACCGCACTCCGATCACCCGCGCGTTCTGCGCGGAGGCCGATGCCCAGGACCCGCTGGCCGGGCTCCGCGACGAGTTCCTCCTCCCGGAGGGACTCGTGTACCTCGACGGCAACTCGCTCGGAGCCAGGCCGAAGGGAGCGCTCGAACGCGCGGCGGCGGTCATCGAGCGCGAGTGGGGGCACGACCTCATCGCGAGCTGGAACACGCACGACTGGTTCGAACTGCCGAAGCGGATCGGCGCGAAGATCGGACGCCTGATCGGCGGCGAGCGCGGCGGATGCGTCGTGAGCGACACGACCTCGATCAACCTGTTCAAGGTGCTCGCCGCCGCGCTGAAGATCCAGGATCAGGCGGCTCCGGAACGCCGCGTCATCGTCTCGGAGCGCGAGAACTTCCCGACGGACCTCTACATGGTCGAGGGGCTCGCGAAGCTGCTGGACCGCGGCTACGAGCTGCGCCTCGTCGACGAGGACCTGCCGCTCTCGGAGGCGCTCCGCGAGGATGTCGCCGTGCTCCTGCTCACGCACGTGAACTACCGCACGGGGGCGCTCTGGGACATGGCGGCGGAGACGCGGCGTGCGCACGAGGCCGGTGCTCTGGTGCTCTGGGATCTCTGCCACTCGGTCGGCGCGGTGCCCGTCCGCGTGAGCGAAGCGGACGCGGACTTCGCGATCGGCTGCACCTACAAGTACCTCAACGGAGGGCCGGGATCGCCGGCGTTCGTGTGGGTGCACGAGCGCCACCAGGCCGCCGCCGAGCAGCCGCTCTCGGGCTGGTGGGGGCATGCGTCACCGTTCGACATGGCCGTCGCGTTCGAGCCCGCGCCGGGGATCGACCGCTTCCTCACCGGGACCCAGCCGATCGTCTCGCTCGCGATGACCGAGGTCGGCGTCGATCTCGCGCTGAGCGTCGACGACCGCGCGCTCCGCGAGAAGTCCCTCGCGCTCACGACCCTCTTCATGCGCCTCGTGGACCAGCGGCTGGCGCATCACGATCTGACGCTCATCACCCCGGAGGATCCGGAGCGACGGGGCAGTCACGTGAGCTACCGGCACCCGGAGGGGTACGCCGTCATGCAGGCGCTCATTGCGAACGGCGTCGTCGGCGACTACCGCGAGCCCGAGGTGCTGCGCTTCGGCATCACCCCGCTCTACGTCGGCTTCCTGGACGTGTGGGACGCGGTGGAGACGCTCCGATGGGTGCTCGACGAGGAGGTCTGGCGGGCGCCCGAGTTCCAGACCCGCGGCGCGGTCACCTGAGCGCCGACCGCTCCTGATCCAGCCCTGCAACGACGCACGACCGAACGGACCAGCACCATGACTCAAGAGTTCAGCGACATCCAGACCCGCGAGATCGGGCTCCAGAAGACGCTCAGCGCCCGCCAGCTCAGCATGATCGCGCTGGGCGGGGCCATCGGCACCGGCCTCTTCCTGGGGAGCAAGTTCGCGATCGGATTCGCCGGACCGAGCGTGGTCATCAGCTACATGATCGGCGGCGCGATTGCCCTGATGCTCATGGGCGTGCTCGCCGAGATGACCGTGAAGCATCCGACCTCGGGATCCTTCGGCGCGTACGCCGAGCACTACCTGAACCCACTGTCGGGGTTCCTCGTGCGCTACATGTACTGGGCCTGCATCGTGCTCGCGGTCGGCACCGAGGTGACGGCGGTCGGCGAGTACATGCAGCTCTGGTTCCCCGGTGTCCCGCCCTGGATCTGGGTCGTGCTCTTCTCCGCCGCCCTGATCGGCGTGAACGCGATGAACGTGAAGAACTTCGGCACGCTCGAGTACTGGTTCTCGGCGATCAAGGTGTTCGCGATCATCGCCTTCGTGATCGTCGCCGCCTGGCTCGTGTTCTTCTCGGGCGACGGCGGCTACGGCCTGCACAACTGGACGGCTGGCGAAGGATTCATGCCGAACGGCCTGACCGGCATGTGGTTCGCCGTGATCGTCTCGATCTTCAGCTACCTGAGCATCGAGATGATCGCCGTCGCCGCGGGCGAGGCGAAGGAGCCCGAGGCGGCCGTCAAGCGCGCGTTCAAGGCGACGATCTTCCGTCTCGTGGTCTTCTACTTCCTGACCCTGTCGCTGATCGTGTCGATCGCACCGGTGTCCGAGATCCTCAAGGGCGGCAGCCCGTTCGTCACGGTGATGCAGCTCGTCGGGATCCCCTATGCGGATTCGCTCCTCAACTTCGTGGTCATCATCGCGGCGCTGTCGGCCATGAACAGCCAGCTCTACATCTCCACCCGCATGATGTTCTCGCTGGCTCGTGCGGGGGAGGCGCCTCGGGCGCTCGGGCGGGTCCGGCCCAACGGCGCACCCCTCAACGCGCTCCTGCTCTCCACGGCCGGCATCGCTGTCGCGACGATCATCTACGTGCTGATCCCGGGCGAAGCGTTCACCATGATGTTCGCCATCTCGATGTTCGGGGCGATGTTCACCTGGTTCATGATCTTCGTCACGCACATCGCGTTCCGGCGGCGGATCGCGGCCTCGGGGGAGAAGCTCGCCTACCGAGTACCCGGGTCGCGCGCGGGCGCCGTCGTCGGGGCGGTGCTGATGCTCGCGGTCGCGATCTCGACGGCGTTCACGGAGGAGTTCCGAGCGACGCTGCCGTTCGGGGCGCTGGCGCTCGCACTCGCCGTCGCGGCCTTCTTCATCCTGCGACGTCGACGGCAGCGGGCCTCTCAGCCGCGCTGATCGGCGCGGGGCCGGCCGCGGCCGCGCATCGGGCCCGCTCCGGGGTCCCGGCCGGCGTCCGCGAGCGCCTGCCGCAGCAGCACTTCGATCTGCGCGTTGACCGACCGGAGATCGTCGGACGCCCACTTCGCGACGGCCGCGTGCACGCGGGGATCGAGCCGGAGCAGCAACTGCTTGCGCTCACCGCTCTGCCGGCGCGACGACTCCTCGGATCGGCCGCCGCCCGCTCCCGGATCGGACCTCTCGGACATGATCAGCTGTAGAGGGAGCCCGCGTTGATGACGGGGGTCGCCCGCTGGTCGCTCGTGAGCACGAGCAGCAGGTTCGACACCATCTGCGCGCGCCGTTCGTCATCGAGCACCACGACGCCCTCCTGTTCGAGCCGGCTGAGGGCCTGCTCGACCATCGTGACGGCGCCCTCGACGATCTTCTCGCGGGCCGCGATCACCGCGCTGGCCTGCTGGCGCTGGAGCATCGCCTGCGCGATCTCGGGAGCGTAGGCGAGCGACGAGATGCGCACCTCGATCACTTCGAGGCCGGCGATGGCAACGCGGGCGGCGACCTCCTCGGCGAGCTCGGCCGAGACGAGGTCGGTGCTGCCGCGCAGCGACTGCTCGCCGGGACCGGGCTCGTCGTAGGGGTGGGTGGTCGCGACGTGCCGCAGCGCCGCCTCGGCCTGGGTCTCGATGAACTCGCCGTAGTTCTCGACGGCGAACATCGCCTTGGCGGTGTCGGCGACCTGCCAGACCACGATCGCCGCGATGTTGACCGGGTTGCCGTCCGAGTCGTTGACCTTCAGCTCGTTGGTCTCGAAGTTGTGCACGCGCACCGAGACCTTCTTCCCGCTCGTGAAGGGGGCGACGAGGCTGATGCCGTCGCGGCGAACGGTGCCGACGTAGCGCCCGAAGAATTGCCGCACCGAGGTGTGGCCGGGCGTCACGATGGTGAGCATCGTGCAGATGAGCACGGCCGCGATGATGACGACGAGGCCGAGGGCGAGGATCGCCCCGCCTGCGCCGTCTCCGCTGTCGAGGAGCGCGCCGCCGCCGATGACCAGGAGACCCCCGCCCGGGAAGCCGACGATGGCGAGCAGCAGCGCCGTGATGCCGGCTGCGCTGCCGAGGTGCCAGGCGGATCGCTCGGCGATGTTGACGCGGATCCCGTCGTGGCCGACGGGTTCGGGGGTGGTGGTCATGGCGGGCTCCTTCGGTCGCCGAGCGGTGATATTAAAAAGATATCACTTTATGCGGAGCCGGGCGGGTGCGACCTCCTGCCGGCTCGCATCGATCGCCTCCCGGAACCGCGCGAGGCGGTGCGGATCCGGGGCGGGCAGCACGATGCCGTCGATGGCGCTCACCGGGCGGATCCCGTGCAGCGCGTTGACCGCCCAGACCTCGCGCGCGGCGAGCGCCTCCGGCTCGAGCGACGCGGAGGTGCGGGGGATCCCGAACGCTGTCGCGGCTTCGTCGATGAGCTGTTCGGTCACGCTCGGCACCCGGGCGGAGGACCCGCTGCGGAACAGGACCCCGTCCTCCCACCAGAGGAGCGACGTGGTCGCGCCCTCCACCGCCCGGCGCTGCGGATCGAGCAGCAGGGCCTCGGCGCCGAGGTTCCGATTGAGCTCGGCGAGCCGCGAGATGTTCGGGCCCTTGCGGTCGGCGTGCTCGAGCACGACGCC
The DNA here is from genome assembly GCF_039530105.1 of Leucobacter iarius. Lineage (NCBI taxonomy): Bacteria > Bacillati > Actinomycetota > Actinomycetes > Micrococcales > Microbacteriaceae > Leucobacter > Leucobacter iarius. The sequence continues at coordinate 38,764 of NZ_BAAAOB010000002.1, forward strand.
GGGTGCGGAGCGCAGCTCGATCGCGGTACGGAGCTCGGGCAGCGGCCGCAGCGACAGTCGCAGATCCAGGCCGCGATCCGCGGCGCTGCGCCAGAGCTCCCAGCGGGGGAACCCCTCGCCGTACTCGGCGATGCGGAACCGGGCCTCGTCCAGGAAGTTGCCGACGCCCCGGAGCGCACCGGCGCTCGCTCGATGGGTGGACCGGGAGAACCTGAAGATGTGATGGGCCAGGCCGCGGACCTCCGCTCGCCCTTCGCTCACCCGTACGCGGAAGGAATCCGCCACGAGCAGCTCGTCGCGCGGATCGGGCTCCGGATGCGTCACGGCGATGCCCCTTCCTCGCGCAGTCCCTGGCCCGGTCCACACTACGCTGGCTGCATGGTCGAAGCGGCGCGCGGTGCGGTTCGCGCACTGCCGTACCCGGGGGATCCCGAGGCGGTCGCGCGGGCGCTGTCCGCGGAGCCGGCCTGGTTCTGGCTCGACGGCTCCGCCACGGGGGACTCCCGGACGAGCTATCTCGGCGCGGCCGATCGGGTAGCCGAAGCCCGGCCCGGCAGGGAGACGGAGTTCCTGGCTCTGTTTGGGTCCTCGACCGACGCGGAGGCACGCGGCGGCTTCTCCGGCGGCTGGGTCGTCGCCCTGTCGTACGAGTTCGGCGTGGCGCTGCTCGACCTCGAGCCGGCTCCCGACGACGCGGCTCCCGCCTTCGCCCTGCGCGTCTCGACCGTGCTCGTGATCGATCACGAACGGGAGACCGCTGAGCTGCGGGGCGAGAGCGACGAGGCGCTCGACGCGTGGATCACGCGGTTCGGGGCCGGTCTGTTCGCCGAATCGCGGGTGGACGCCGAGCGGCCCGACCCGAACGGACCGGGCGGGTCGACCGCGCCCCCGGCGGAGCCCGCGTGGCGACGGACCGCGGCGAACTACCGAGCCGACGTCGAGGCCTGCCGTTCCGCGATCGCTGCGGGCGACGCCTACGTGCTCTGCCTCACGGACACCGCCGAGATGGCGGGGAGCTTCGACGCGCTCGACCTCTACCGCGAGCTGCGGGCGGCGGGCGGTGCGATCCGCGGCGGCGTCGTCGCGGCGCGCGATCGTGCGCTCGTCAGCGCCAGTCCCGAACGCTTCATCGAGATCCGTGGGGACCGCGTGTCGACACGACCCATCAAGGGGACGCGGCGGAGGGATCCCGATCCGGCCCGGGACGCCGAGCTCGCGGCCGAGCTCGCCCGGGACCCGAAGGAGCGCGCCGAGAACCTCATGATCGTGGATCTCATGCGCAACGACCTCAGCCGGGTCTGCCGGCCGGGCAGCGTCCGCGTGGACGGCTTCCTCCGGGTCGAGACCCACGCGCACGTGCACCAGCTCGTGAGCACCGTGCGCGGTCGCCTCGAGCCGGGGTCGGGGATCGCCGAGGTGCTCCGATCCTGCTTCCCGGGCGGATCCATGACGGGGGCGCCGAAGCGCCGTGCGGTGGAGATCCTCGCCGGGCTCGAACGGGGGCCGAGGGGCCTCTACTCGGGGTGCTTCGGGTGGGTCGGAGACGGGGGCGACGCCGAGCTCGCGATGACGATCCGGAGCGCGGAACTGCGCGGAGGAGCACCCGAGCCGGAAAGCGGTCGGTCGCGCTTCGCGACCGCGCGCGTCGGGGCCGGGGGCGGCATCACCGCGGATTCGGATCCGGAGCGCGAGCGCGCGGAGAAGGAGCTGAAGGCCGTGCCGCTGATCCGTGCGCTCGGCGCGGTATCCTGGTGACTTGTGCGCCCGCTGCCGAGCGGGTGCGTGCGAGTAAGAGATCGAGGTGCGCGTGACCGAGCAGCAGGCCGAAGGCTACGACTTCCGGGCGATTCAGGATCGATGGCTTCCCGTGTGGGAGCAGCTCGAGCCGTTCGCCGCGGGTCGTTCCGACGACGGACGGCCCAAGAAGTACGTGCTCGACATGTTCCCCTACCCCTCGGGCGACCTCCACATGGGGCACGCCGAGGCGTTCTGCTTCGGCGACGTGCTCGCCCGCTACTGGCGCGGTCGCGGCTACGACGTGCTGCACCCGATCGGTTGGGACTCCTTCGGTCTCCCCGCAGAGAACGCGGCGATCAAGCGCGGTGTCGATCCCCGCGAGTGGACCTACGCGAACATCGCGCAGCAGAAGGCCTCGTTCCGGCTGTACGCGCCGTCGTTCGACTGGAGCCGAGTGCTGCACACGAGCGACCCCGAGTACTACAAGTGGAACCAGTGGCTGTTCCTCAAGATGTACGAGAAGGGCCTGGCCTACCGCAAGGCGAGCTGGGTCAACTGGGATCCGGTGGATCAGACCGTGCTCGCCAACGAGCAGGTGCTGGCCGACGGCACCTCCGAGCGCTCCGGCGCCGTGGTCGTGAAGAAGAAGCTCACCCAGTGGTACTTCCGCATCACCGACTACGCGGATCGCCTGCTCGACGATCTCGACCAGCTCGAGGGCAAGTGGCCGACCAAGGTGCTGAACATGCAGCGGAACTGGATCGGCCGATCCGTCGGTGCCGAGGTCGAGTTCGAGATCGAGGGCCGGGCCGAGAAGGTCCCAGTCTTCACTACGCGCCCCGACACGCTGCACGGCGCGACCTTCATGGTCGTCGCGCCCGACTCCGACCTGGCGGCCGAGCTCGCCGCATCGGCCTCGGCCGAGGTGCGCACGCAGTTCCAGGCCTACCTCGAAGAGGCGCAGAAGCAGAGCGAGATTGATCGGCAGAACGCCGACCGCGAGAAGACCGGCGTCTTCCTCGACCACTTCGCGATCAACCCGGTCAACGGCGAGCGGATCCCGGTGTGGGCCGCCGACTACGTGCTGGCCGACTACGGTCACGGCGCGATCATGGCCGTGCCGGCGCACGACCAGCGCGACCTCGACTTCGCGCGCAAGTTCGACCTGCCGGTGCGGGTCGTGCTCGAGGTGCGCGACGCCGAGGGCGAGATCGTCGCGGACCCCGCCGAGAGCGGTGTCGCGGCTTCCGGCGACGGGATCCTCATCAACTCGGGCGAACTCGACGGGCTCGGCAAGACCGACGCCATCGCGAAGGCCATCGAGGTGCTCGAGGCCCGCGGCACGGGTCGCGGAGCCAAGACCTACCGCCTGCGCGACTGGCTCATCTCGCGCCAGCGCTACTGGGGGACCCCGATCCCGATCCTGCACGGGGCCGACGGATCCATGCGCCCGGTCGAGCAGTCGGCGCTCCCCGTCGAGCTCCCGGCGTCCGAGGGCCTGGACCTCAAGCCGAAGGGCGCCTCGCCGCTCGGTGCGGCGACCGAGTGGGCGACCGTCGTCGACACCGAGACCGGCGAGACGCTGACGCGCGATCCCGACACCATGGACACCTTCGTGGACAGCTCCTGGTACTACTTCCGCTTCCTCTCGGCGAACGACGACACGCAGGCGTTCGACCCGGCCGAGGCCAAGAAGTGGGCGCCGGTCGACCAGTACGTCGGCGGCGTCGAGCACGCGATCCTGCACCTGCTCTACTCGCGCTTCATCACCAAGGTGCTGCACGATCTCGGCTACATCGACTTCGAGGAGCCCTTCCTCGACATGCTCAACCAGGGCATGGTGCTGCTCGACGGCGCCAAGATGTCGAAGTCGAAGGGCAACCTCGTCGAGTTCGCGTCCGAGCTGCGCGACCACGGCGCCGATGCGCTGCGCGTCACGCTGGCGTTCGCGGGCCCGCCCGAGGACGACATCGACTGGGCCGACGTGTCCGTGCAGGGCTCGGCCAAGTTCCTGGCGCGCGCCTGGCGCATCGCCGACGACGTGCAGAAGTCCGGTTCGCCGGCGGGCGCATCGTTCGACTCGGGCGATGCCGTGCTGCGCCGCGCCACGCACAAGCTGCTCGCCGATGCTCCCGAGCTCCTCGAGGCCTACAAGTTCAACGTCGTCGTCGCGCGCCTCATGGAGCAGGTCAACGTGACCCGCAAGGCGATCGACGCCGGTGCCGGTGCGGCGGACCCCGCGGTGCGCGAGTCCGCCGAGGCGATCGCGATGATCCTGTCGATCTTCGCGCCCTACGCGGCGGAGGACATGTGGGCGAAGCTCGGGCACGAGCCGACCGTCGCGCTCGCGGTGTGGCCGCAGGCCGATCCCGCGCTCCTCGTCGAGGACGAGGTGACGATGGTGGTCCAGGTCGATCGCAAGGTCCGCGACCGCCTGACGCTGTCCGCGTCCGTCACCGAGGCCGAAGCCGAGGCTGCGGCGCTCGCATCGCCCGCCGTGCAGCGCGCGATCGGCGACCGCGAGATCGTCAACACCGTGGTGCGCGTGCCCAAGATCGTGAGCATCGTCACGAAGCCCGCGAGCTAGGCGCCTCCTCGATCGCCGACGGCGACCGGGACGACGAAGCGGAGCGGAACCTGCACGGTTCCGCTCCGCTTCGTCGTTCGCGGGCTCAGCGCAGCGAGGTGCGACGTTCGATCGACCGCACACCCCACCACGACAGCAGGGCCGTCACCGCGATGGTCAGGGGGATGACGCCGAGGCCCAGCACATCGACCTGCTGCTGGCCGCCGGCGCCGGGGTTCTGGAGCGCGTCGACGAACTCCTGCAGCATGCCCTGGGCGACGAGGGTGCCGGCATCCGGTCCGCCGATGGTCAGGCCGAGAGGGACGAAGAGCATCGCCGCGAGCCCGGCGCCCTGCATGACCACGTAGAGTCCGACCCAGCCGAGTAGCGGAGCGCCGAACCCGAGCCGGTTGAACCGTCCCTCGGCGCCGATCGACATGATCGCCGCACCGCAGAGCACCGCGAATACCAGCTGCACGAGCAGGACGACGGCGAAGAACCAGAGCATGGGAGCCCCCAGCGAGTCGAGCGTCCCGCGGAGCGAGTCGAGGGCGGCATCCGTCGAGAGCCCCTGCGAGATGCCGAGCACCACCATCGCGGTGGCGAGTCCCAGCGCCGAGATCGCGCCCGCGACCACGGCGACGATGAGCGCGTACAGCGTCTTCGCCCAGAACAGGCTGCGACCGCGCACCGGGATCGACATCGTGAAGTAGCCCTCGCGCCCGTACATCGACTGCCAGTAGCGGATCGCGAGGACCGCGAGCGCCGCGGGCACCAGCAGGAGCGACGCGAGGATCCCCACGACGAGGCCGGCGGGACCGATCAGCGGGACGCGGAGTCCGGCGAGGGCGAAGGAGAGCGCGGCGACGAGGACGATCGTGCCGAGCGTGCCGAGAAGCATGCGGCGGCTCGTGCGGAGTTCCTGGGAGAGGAGTGCCGACATCATGATGCGTAGACCTTTCGGAAGAGGGCGTCGAGGCCCATCTGATGCTGTTCGCGGAGTTCATCGGCCGCGCCCTGGAGCAGGATCCGGCCGCCGCGCAGGAACACGACCGAGTCGACGATCGCCTCGACGTCCTGGATCAGGTGCGTCGAGATGATCATGAGCGAGTCCTCGGCGAAGCCGGAGATGATGCCGCGGAGGATCACATCGCGGGATGCCGGATCGACGCCCGAGATCGGTTCGTCGAGCAGGTAGACGCGGGCACGGCGGGACATCGCGAGCGAGATCTGCAGCTTCTCGCGCATTCCCTTCGACATCTCCTTCAGCGTGAGATCCCACGGGAGCGCGAAGAAATCGATCATCTCCCGCGCCTTCGCCTCGTCGAAGTCGGCGAAGAACCGCGCGTACTGCGCGATGGCATCCGCCGGGCGGAGGCCGTCGGCGAGGAACGACGCATCCGGGAGGAACGAGACCATCGCCTTCGACTCCGGGCCCGGCGCGCGTCCTTCGACGCGGACCTCGCCCTCCCACTCCGAGAGCAGACCCGCCAGGATCTTGAGCAGGGTGGTCTTGCCGGAGCCGTTGTCGCCCATCAGGCCGACGATCTGCCCCGAGGCGAGCTGCAGCGAGAGCCCGTCGAGCGCAGCGCGCCCGTGGTAGGTCTTGCGGAGTCCCTCGACCTCGACGGCCGGGTGCTCCGGGGTGATCGATGTGCTGCTCATGGCACGTCCTTTCCGTGTGCTGTGCGCTGTGCCCAGCGCTGTTCGAGAAGCGCCATGGCGGCGGAGGGCTCGAGCCCGATGCCGCTCATCGCGTCGATGAAGTGATCCGCCGAGGTCTCGGCGAGCGCGGACCGTGCGGCGGCGACCGCGTCGCGGTCCGTGGTCACGAACCGGCCGACCGTGCGTTCGGTGGTGGTGAGTCCGAGGCGGTCGATCTCGACCAGGGCCTTCTGCACCGTGTTCGGGTTGGCGCCGAACTCGAGCGCGAGTTCGCGGACGGAGGGGATCTTTCCGCCGGGAGGCCACTCGCCCGAAGCGATGAGGCGGCGGACCTCGTCGACGAGCTGCGCCCAGATGGGGCGGGAGTCATCGATCCTCATGGGTGTCCCTGCTCTCGGATTCTCGTGCGACCTGTTGTCTCGTTGTATTATTACACTAATACAGTCGATCCGGCCATTCGATCCACCTCACCCGCGTGGACGCACCCACCGAGACGCAGCACTCCGATCCCTGTGCATAATCGTCCGACCGCGAACCCACACACCTACGGTCGATCGCATGTCCCACATCTCGTCACCGGCTCCGCTCGATCGCCCCCAGATCCGCCGCGCGCTCCTCGAACGTTTCGGCCCGCGGCTCTCGGCCGAACCGCCGCCAGAACCGATGCGTCTGCAGCCGGTGGTCCCGGTGCGGGAGCGCATGCGCAGAGCCCTGGGCGTCCCGGTGCTCGCCGGGATCGCCGTGTTCACGATCGCAGTGGTCGTCGCGGTCGCGCTCGTCTGGTTCCGGCCGCATCGGGTCGAGGCTGCGCCGAGCGCCGGCGAGGCGGGTCGCGGTGTCGCGGAAGCGGGTCGCGGTGTCGCGGAGACGTCGCCGCAGCGGAGCACGTCGAACGGGCCGTCGGACGACGGCCCCCGCTTCGTGCACGTCGTGGGCGCGGTCGAACACCCCGGAGTATTCCGGATGCCCGCGGGAGCGCGGGTCGAGGACGCGGTCGAAGCGGCAGGCGGCCCCACCGAGGACGCGGTCGTCGCGGGCGTCAACCTCGCGAGGGCCGTGCAGGACGGTGAGCAGATCCTGATCCCGAACCGGTCCGATGCGGCCGAGCCCTCGGCCGGCGGCGGTGCGGCGTCCGGCGGTGCGGGCGGGTCCGGCGGCGCGGCTCAGATCGATCTGAATCAGGTGGATGCCACGGGGCTCGAGGCGCTGCCCCGCATCGGCCCCGCGCTGGCGCAGCGGATCGTCGACTGGCGCACCGCGAACGATCGTTTCCGGTCCGTCGATGACCTGCTCGAGGTTCCCGGCATCGGCGAGAAGACGCTCGACGGGTTCCGCGACGCCGTGCGGGTGGGGTGAGCGCCGCGCGTCGTTCGGGCACCGTTGACGGACTCTGGCGGGTGCTCGCCCCGTCGCTCTGCATCTGGGCCGTCGCGGCCGCCGTCATCGCGGTACCCGGTGCCGGCGTCTGGCTGAGCGCCGCTTCGGTGGTGGCGGCGCTCCTCTCGAGCACGGTCGCGCACGTCGTCGGACGTCGGCGAAATCGGGCCGGGTCCTCGACGGACCCGGTGCTCGGAGCCCGGGTGCTCGGGGTGCTGCTGATCGGAGCCGCGGCGCTGCTCCTCCTGGGCGTCAGATTGATCGTGCTCGAGGAGGATCGGAGGCACCCCGGGCTGAGCACGGCAGCGGACGGCGGCCGCGCGATGACCGTCGAAGTGCGGCTGAGCGCCTATCCGGGATCTCGGGCCTCCGAAGACGGGACGCGGTCCTGGCTCCGGGGAACGGTCGATGCCGCGCCCGTCCTGGTCTGGTTGGACGGGGCTCCCGATCCCGAATGGGGGCCGGGGAGCCGGGTCCGGGTGACGGGCGGGATCCGGGCGCAGCCGCCCGAATCGGGCGCCGCCTTCGAGATATCCGCGCGCGGCGCCGCCGAATCGATCCCGGGTGCGCTCGACGGCATCGTGGGAGCCCTGGCGGAGTCCCGCGCCCGCCTCGCCGCCGCGGCCGCCGTCGTTCCGGGCGCCGAACTGGTCCCCGGTTTCGCGGTCGGCGACACGAGCCCGGTGCCGGAGCGCCTCGACGACAGCATGCGTGCGACATCGCTCACGCACCTCACCGCGGTGTCCGGGTCGAACTGCGCGCTCGTGATCGGGGCGATCACCTGGGTTTCGGCGCGTCTCGGAGCCGGGCGCCGGACCCGGATCGTGCTCTCCGGGCTCGCTCTCGTCGGCTTCGTCGCCCTCATCGGTCCCGATGCGAGCGTGCAGCGTGCGGCGGTCATGGCGGGGGTGATGCTGGCCAGTCGGTTCGGAGGAGTGCCGGGGGCCGGACTTCCCGCGCTCGGCGCGGCCGTGCTGCTCCTCGTGCTCGCCGACCCCTGGGAATCGAGGCAGGCCGGGTTCGGGCTGTCCGTGCTGGCGACCGGGGGAGTCCTGCTCCTCGTCCCGGCGCTCGAGGAGCGCCTGCGGCGAACCGCGCGGCTGCCCCGGGTCCTCGGGCTACCGATCGCGATGAGCGGCGCATCGCAGTTCGCCTGCGGGCCCGGCCTGCTCCTGATCGAACCGGGAATCCCGCTGGTCGGCATCCTCGCGAACCTGCTCGCGGCGCCGGCGGCACCGTTCGGCACCGGCGTCGGATTGATCGCTCTGCTCCTGCTCGGGATCTCCGAGTCGCTGGGGAGCAGCGCCGTCGTGGTGGCGAGTTGGGCCGCCCGCTGGGTGGCGGCCGTCGCCGAGGTCTGCGAGACGCTTCCGCTCGCCCGGCTCGAATGGCCTGGCGGGTGGCTCGGCGCGGCGCTGCTGATCGCCGTGCAGTGCGCCCCGCTGATCGCGATGGGACTGCGCTCCGGTACTATCGGGCTGCCCGGAGGTGCGCGGGTGCGCCGGCGCGCGCCGTGGCGTCCCGCCCCGTCGGTGCCGACCGTCGTGCGCGTCGCGATCGCGCTGCTCGTGTTCGGGTCCGCGGGGACCTCGGCCGGGATCACGGTCGCGGTTCCGCTCGCGGAACGGGCGGCCACGCCCCGCGACTGGGCGTTCGTCGCCTGCGATGTCGGGCAGGGCGACGCGCTGCTCCTGCGGGACCCCCGTTCGCCCGACGCAGTCGCGCTGGTCGATACCGGGGACGAGCCCGAGCGGCTCACGGATTGCCTCCGACGCTTCGCAGTCGACCGGATCCAGCGACTCGTGCTCACTCACGACGACCGCGACCATGTCGGCGCGCTCGGGCGGGTGATCGATCGTGTCGGCTCGGCGACCATCGCGCCGCCGGTCGGCCCGCCCGTCGCTCCCATTGGCGAGGGAACCTCGCGGGATGCCTGCGGCGGCGACCCGCGGGCCGTCGCCGAGCGGCGCGTGCTCGGTGAGCTGTGCGCGGCTGCGATACCGGTCGAACTCGGGGTCGCGGGGAGCAGGATCTCACTGCCGTCCCGGACCGGTGACGTGCTCGCCTCGGAGGGCGCGCAGTTGGAGGAGCGAGCCGGGGTCGAGATCTCGGTGCTCGCGCCGTCCGTCGGTGAGCGTCCGGCGGATTCGAACGGCGCCTCCCTCGTGCTCGGTGTGCGGGTGGTCGGGTTCGCGATGCTGCTGCTCGCGGACACCGGGCGGGAGGAGCAGCTCAGGTTGCAGCGGGCGGGGACCGACCTCTCGGCGGACCTCGTGAAGATCGCGCACCACGGTTCGCGCGATCACGATCCCCGGCTGGCACCAGCGGTTGGTGCGGGACTCGCGGTCGTCTCGGTGGGCGCGGGCAACCGCTACGGACATCCGACCGCCGAGGCGATCGCGTCCTACGAGCAGGCGGGATCCGTCGTGCTGCGCACCGATCGACTCGGCTCGATCGCGATCTCGCCCCGGGGCGACGGAACGGCTCGGGTGTGGGCGGAGCGCGGCGGCGAAGCGACGGACGGGCGGGCAATGTCGGCGGGCTGCCCTAGGCTTGAAGGGTGGCAGTGGCAAAGGGCGGAAGCAAGAGCAAGATCCCTCAGGTGGGATGGTTCGAGGCGCGCCCGGCGCCGGTCGTGCTCATCAGCGGACCCGAGGCGTTCCTCGCTGACCGTGCTGCACGGACCATCCGCGATCAGCTCAAGGCCGCGGTCCCCGAGACCGAGGTTCACGACCTCGAAGCCTCCGGCTACGCCTCGGGCGAGATCTTCACGATCGCGAGCCCCTCCCTCTTCGCCGAGCCCCGCCTCATCCGTGTCGATGGCGTCGAGAAGTGCTCCGACGCGTTCATCACCGACATGAAGCGCTACCTCGAGCAGCCGGCCGACGACACGACCCTCGTGCTCCGCCACGGAGGCGGGCAGCGCGGCAAGGCCGTGCTCGATCAGGTCCGCGGGCTCGCGGACGCGATCGAGATCCCCTGCCTCGAGATCAAGAAGGATCAGGACCGCTACGACTTCGCCATGGGCGAGTTCCACCGGCTCGGGGCGCAGGCGACGCCCGGCGCGGCGCGGCAGCTCGTGCTCGCCTACGCGGGCGGTCTCGGCGAGCTCGCCGGTGCCTGCGCCCAGATCGTCGAGACCGCGGGTGCCCGCATCACCGAGGACGACGTCGAGCGGGCGACCGAGGGGCGCGTGGAGGCGAGCGCGTTCAAGGTCGCCGATGCCGCCACTGCGGGCAAGGCGGCCGATGCGCTCGTGCTGCTCCGTCAGGCGCTCTCGACCGGCACCGATCCCATCCCCATGCTCGCGGCGCTCAACTTCAAGCTCCGCGGCATCGCCCGGGCCTACGGCGCCCGCGGATCCGCGGGGCAGCTCGCGAAGGACCTGGGTATGGCGCCCTGGCAGGCGGAACGCGCGGTGAAAGACGGCCGGGCGTGGAGCGAGGAGCACCTGGCTGCCGCGATCGACTTCGCGGCCGAGACGGAGTGGCTGCTCAAGGGCGGCAGCCGGGACCCCGAGTACGCGCTGGAACGCTTCGTGCTCTTCGTCGCCCGCCGCGGACGCGAGCCCCGCCGCGCCTGAGGTGCTCCCGGCGGTTGCGGGTGCGGGTGCGGTAGTGCCGGGCGCACTGGTTCCGGCTGCGGTGAATCTCGCTGAGGCGTGTCTGACCGGAATGGTTCTTGGCGGAGTGCATTTTGGCGGGGTGCTTTCCGAGAACGCTGCGTGTGTCGTGCAGTTTCGGCGCCCGGGTCAGCTCGGGACGAAACTGGCTCCCGCCGGGTGATCCCGTTCGCGAGAGGGACCCTTGCCTGCTGTCCCTGTTTGGGCGGGTGGCGCCCAGGAAGCGATCGGAGCGGTCTGCGTCGACGGGCAGCCGCTGAGACGCGACGGGGCGCTGGCACGGTGGTCTGGCCGCAGGACCGACGAATGGATGCCGAACCGACGATTGGACGTCTTGCCGGTGGCCGACTCGCCGTCCAATCGTCGGGGAGACGTCCAATCGTCGGGAAAGCGTCCACTTGTCGGGGAGACGTCCAATCGTCGGGAAAGCGTCCACTTGTCGGGAAGGCGTCCAGCCTTCGAAAATACGGCCAGCCGTCGGGAATACGTACAGACGTTGGGAAGCGCCCGACGGATGGACGACCTGGCGCCGCCGAAGCGGTCGGCGGTCGGGCTGTGGCGGTGCTCCCCTCGGGTGTGGAGTCGGCGCCCGACGGATGGCCTTGTACGGAGCGGGGAACTTCACGGGCAGTGCGGGTGGTGCCCCAGATTGTCGGCGCGCACCGAGCCACGATTGGACGCCGAACCGACGATTGGACGTCTTGCCGGTGGCCGACTCGCCGTCCACTCGTCGGGGAGACGTCCAATCGTCGGGAAAGCGTCCACTTGTCGGGAAGGCGTCCGATCGCCGTGGCCGTCGCGGTTGTCGTGGCCGTGAGTGCCGACACAGACGCGGACATCGTCGGCGAAGTCGGTGGCCTGTCCGTCCGCCAATCCGCATTAGACCGCCCTGACCAGACCCGGCCCAGACCGAGCGGCCTTCCCCAAAGGAGTTGCCCGGGGGGGGGGGGGAGAGAGAGAGAGAGAGAGAGAGAGAGAGAGAGAGCCGCGAAACGCGGAAATGCAGGAAGCAAGAAACGCAAGCAGCCCGAGAACCCCAGAGGACCCGGGTACCCAGGTTCCCGGGTACGCAACAGGCCCCGCCGAAATCCCGGCGGGGCCTGTTGGAAGCTGTGAAAGCTGGTCGAGCTTAGAGCGCAGCGACCTTGACCGCGAGCTTCGACTTGCGGTTCGCGGCCTGGTTCTTGTGGATGACGCCCTTGCTCACGGCCTTGTCGAGCTTGCGCGCGGCAACCTGCAGCTTGGCCTCGGCAGCGCTCTTGTCGCCAGCGGAGATCGCCTCGCGCACCTGACGGATCACGGTGCGAAGCTCGCTCTTGTACGCACGGTTGCGCTCGGTCGCCTTGCGGTTGGTCTTGATGCGCTTGATCTGCGACTTGATGTTTGCCACGTTGGGTTCTGTCCTTACGAGGTAAGAGGTATTGACGGGTTGTCCGCGCGGCGAGAGAGGGCACCTTGCGGGTTGTGTGGTGTTGATCCACACGCAAGCCAAGAGTCGAGTTTAGCAGAGATGGGTGCGGAATTCAGGCGATGAGCTCGACCGTGTCGCCGACGCGGATCGTGCCGCCGCCGTGGAGGGGGAGCAGGAACCGTCCGAACGTCGGCTGCGCCTGCCCGATCACCCGGGTCAGCGTGGTGAGCACCTCGGCGTCGCGGACTCCGGTCTCGGGATTCGCGTGCGTGTTGAGGCAGCGACCGATCACCTCCTGCGGCGCGAACTCGAGGTCGCCGATCCGCACCCGAGACAGCTCGGAGATCTCCTCCCAGGGCTCGACACCCTCGATCGCGATGTTGGAACGGAAGCGGTGGTCGTCGATGGGGCGGGCGAGCGCCGACTCGAGGGCCCGGAGGCTCTCGCGGCTGTGCATCGAGACGAATCCGCGGGCGCTGTCCTGAAACCGGGATCGATCGGCATCGCCCAGCAGGCTCAGCGGCAGGCGGCCGGGAGCTTCGAGCCCTCGCGCGTCGGCCGAATCCAGCAGGTACTCGGTCACGGCCGCGGAGACCCGCTCGCGCCCATCGTCCGAGAGGGGCTCATCCACGTGCAGGCCGTCGGGCCCGTCGATGCGGATCCGCTCCCCGGAGGCGTCGGTCGAGAGCTTGAGCGCGGCGAGCGCCGGATACTCCATCCGGGTCAGGCCCTTGGACTTGGACCAGATCTCCATGCCGTCGCGTTCGCGCGGCGCGAGCGCGTTCGCGTACCGGAAGGCGAACGCGCGATCCCCGCTCACGCGCCCGTCGTCCTGGATCGTGAGCTCCTCGCAGGTCTCCTGAGTGAACCCCTTGACCGGGAAACGATAGAGCGCGACGACCTGTGCCATGCCCCAATCCTCGCAGACTCCGCCACGCGGGAGCGCGTTCGAAGCGCAATCGGCCGCGGGAGCCGCGGTTCTCTGGAATAATGGCCTCCATATGTCTCCACGAAGTGTGAATCCGCCCAAGCCGGCTGCGACCGACCCCGCGCAGATCCGCAACTTCTGCATCATCGCGCACATCGACCACGGCAAGTCGACGCTCGCTGACCGCATGCTGCAGATCACCGGCACCGTCTCCGACCGCGACATGCGCGCGCAGTACCTCGACAACATGGATATCGAGCGCGAGCGCGGCATCACCATCAAGTCGCAGGCGGTGCGCATGCACTGGCAGGCCGCCGGCGGCGACTACGCGCTCAACATGATCGACACGCCGGGCCACGTCGACTTCAGCTACGAGGTCTCCCGTTCGCTCGCGGCCTGCGAGGGCGCGATCCTGCTGGTCGATGCTGCGCAGGGCATCGAGGCGCAGACCCTCGCCAACCTGTACCTGGCGATGGAGAACGACCTCGAGATCATCCCGGTGCTCAACAAGATCGATCTGCCCGCGGCCGACCCCGAGCGGGTGTCGCGCGAGATCGCGGACCTCATCGGCGGCGACCCCGACGACATCCTCAAGGTGTCGGGCAAGACGGGTGCGGGCGTCGAAGAGCTGCTGGATCGCGTCGTCGAGCGGATCCCGGCTCCCGTGGGCCGGGCCGATGCGCCGGCCCGCGCGATGATCTTCGACTCCGTCTACGACCCCTACCGCGGCGTCGTCACCTACGTCCGCATGGTCGACGGTCGTCTGACGCCGCGCGAGAAGATCCAGATGATGTCGACGAAGGCCGAGCACGAGGCGCTCGAGATCGGCGTCTCGGCCCCCGGCCCGACCCCCACCGGCGGCCTCGCCGTCGGCGAGGTCGGCTACCTCATCACGGGTGTGAAGGACGTGCGTCAGTCGAAGGTCGGCGACACCGTCACGACCAAGCTGAAGCCCGCCGAGCAGCCGCTCCCCGGCTACACGGATCCCAAGCCGATGGTGTTCTCGGGGCTCTACCCGATCGACGGCAGCGATTACCCGGTGCTGCGCGAGGCGCTCGACAAGCTCAAGCTCTCCGACGCCGCCCTGCAGTACGAGCCCGAGACCTCGGTCGCCCTGGGCTTCGGTTTCCGCTGCGGATTCCTCGGCCTGCTCCACCTCGAGATCATCAGCGAACGCCTGCGCCGCGAGTTCGACCTCGACCTCATCGCGACGGCACCGAGCGTGGTCTACCAGGTCACGCGCGAGGACGGCAAAGAGATCACGGTGACGAACCCGTCGGAGTACCCCGACGGCAAGATCGCCAGCGTGCGCGAGCCGATGGTCCGCGTCGCGATCCTCGCGCCGAAGGACTACGTCGGCACGATCATGGAGCTCTGCCAGAGTCGGCGCGGCAGCCTGCTCGGCATGGAGTACCTCGGCGAGCGCGTCGAGCTGCGCTACAGCATGCCTCTCGGCGAGATCGTCTTCGATTTCTTCGACCACCTGAAGAGCCGCACCCAGGGGTACGCGAGCCTCGACTACGAGCCGATGGGCGAGCAGGAGGCCGATCTGGTCAAGGTCGACATCCTGCTCCAGGGCGACAAGGTCGATGCGTTCAGCGCGATCGTGCACCGCGACAACGCCTACCACTATGGCACGATGATGGCGGAGCGGCTGCGCAAGCTGATCCCGCGCCAGCAGTTCGAGGTGCCCATCCAGGCCGCGATCGGCGCGCGCGTCATCGCCCGCGAGACCATCCGCGCGATCCGCAAGGACGTGCTCGCCAAGTGCTACGGTGGCGACATCAGCCGCAAGCGCAAACTGCTCGAGAAGCAGAAGGAGGGCAAGAAGCGCATGAAGATGGTGGGCCGGGTCGAAGTACCCCAGGAAGCCTTCATCGCTGCGCTCTCGGGTGACGTGGAGGGCAAGGAGCAGAAGAAGTGAGTCGGCGCAGCAGTTACGTGCCGATGCCGGTGACCTATGCCGCCGTCGGGGCGTCGAACGCACCGGATCTGCTCCGCTTCCCGCCCGAGGGCACCACGCCTTTCGAGGAGTCGCTGCTGATCGGCAGCGGACAGGAGCGCTTCCTGGCCGCGGTCAGCCTGCTCATGACCTGGGGTGCGCACCGGGCCTCCGGCGAGACCATCGCCGACGTGGTCCGCGGCGACGGCGGGCAGTACGCGGGCCTCACCTTCGACGCGCAGGGCTCGGCGGAAGCGCCCGCCGCGCGCGAGGATCACTTCGGTCCCGACGGCGAGCCGTACCTGACCTCCGGTACGACCGCGACGATCAGCCGTAACAGCGGCAAGCAGTCCCGCCGCATCCGAGTCGTCTACGTGATCGATGAGGCCGACCGCGTCGGCTTCGCCATCGGCACGGCCGACGACGACGGTGCGATCGGCGAGGAGCTGTTCCTCGTCGAGCACCGTTCGGACGACACCGTCTGGGGCGTCACCCGAGGCTTCCTCGGATCGACGAGCGCGCTCAAGGGACGCTCGCAGATCCGTTCCGCGATCGGGCGCGCCAAGCAGCACCTCGAAGCGATGCTCCCCGGCGTTGTGCCCGACGCGGCTCCCGTCGAGGCCGCCGCGTCCGATCGGGAACCCGCCGCGGTGCATGCCACTCCGATGGTGCCCGCGCCCGGGTTGACCGAGGGCGTGGGATCCGTGCCGAGCGCCCCGCAGGCTGCGCCCGAACCCGAGGCGCAGGCGGTGGCCGAGCCCAGTGCTCCGGCCGCGCCGGAAGCCGTTCCGCAGGCCGCGGCGGACCCGCTTGCGGCCGAGGCCGCCGCGGTGGATCCTGGCCCCGAGCCCGAGCCCGAGCCCGAGCCCGAGCCCGAGCCCGAGCCCGAGCCCGAGCCCGAGCCCGAGCCCGAGCCCGAGCCCGAGCCCGAGCCCGAGCCCGACGCGCCCGCCGCCGAGAAAGCGCCAGCCGACACCGACGCCGTCGCGCCCGCCGCAGCGGAGGTTCCCCGGGTCGAGCCGCACGACGCGGCACCCGTGACCGCGAAGTCGTGGGGCAAGTCGAAGGGCAGGGCCCAGGGCGGCAAGTCGCCCGGCTCGAAGCCGCACGGCGGCAAGAACCGCGGCAAGTCGCGCGGCGGCAAGGGCTAGGCGTGCCCAGCATCCTTCCGGAGGGCGATCCCGCTCCCTCCGACGGTTCGCTTCCGACGAGCGTGCTCGACGGCGCCTCGGATCGCGCCTTCGGCGTCTACGTGCATGTGCCCTACTGCCGGGTGCGCTGCGGCTACTGCGACTTCAACACCTACACGGCGAGCGAGCTGGGCGGGGGAGCGAGCCAGGCCGGGTATGCCGCAGAGGCCGCGACCGAGCTCTCCTTCGGCGCTCGCGTGCTGCGCGAGTCCGGCCTGCCCGAACGGCGGGTCTCGACCGTGTTCTTCGGCGGCGGGACGCCGACGCTGCTCCCGGCCGGCGACCTCGCTTCGATGCTCGGTCGCATCCGCGACGAGTGGGGGCTGGCCGCCGGCGCCGAGGTGACCACGGAGGCGAATCCCGATTCCGTCGACGCCGCCTACCTGCGCACGCTCGCCGACGCGGGGTTCACCCGGGTGAGCTTCGGCATGCAGTCCGCCGTGCCGAGCGTGCTCGCCACCCTCGACCGCACGCACACCCCCGAACGCATCCCGCTGGTCGTCGAATGGGCGAAGGAGGCGGGCCTGCAGGTCAGCCTCGACCTGATCTACGGGACTCCGGGCGAGCGGATCGGCGACTGGGAGCGATCGCTCGACGTCGCGCTCGCCTGCGAACCCGACCACCTCTCGGCCTACGCGCTCATCATCGAGCAGGGCACCAAGCTCGCGGCGCAGATCAAGCGCGGGCAGGTCGCCGCCCCTGACGACGACCTCCATGCCGAGATGTACGAGCTCGCCGACGCGCGGATCGCCGACGCGGGGCTGCACTGGTACGAGATCAGCAACTGGTCGCGCACGCCCGAGACCCGATCCCGCCACAACCTGTCGTACTGGACGGGCGAGGACTGGTGGGCCGCGGGCCCGGGCGCGCACAGCCACATCGGAGGCGTCCGCTGGTGGAACGTGAAGCACCCCGCCGCGTACTCGCAGCGGATCGCCGAGGGCATCTCGCCGGCGCACGCCCGCGAGACGCTCGACGCCGAGTCCAGGCGGACCGAGCGAATCCTGCTCGAGACTCGGATCTCGGACGGGCTCGACGCCTCGGTGCTCCGCCCGGAGGAACGGCGGGCGGTCCCGGGGCTCATCGCGAGTGAACTCATCGACGGCCCGGCGGCGATCCGCGGCCGGATCATCCCCACCCTGCGCGGCCGTCTGCTCGCCGACACCGTGGTGCATCGGCTACTCGGTTCCGCCGACGGCTGAATCGGGGTGACGCGGCGGCCACGAGCGGGCCGTTCCGCGGGGTCGGTGGGATAGACTTGGCACTCATCGATTGCGAGTGCCAGTCGACGGGTGCCGACCCGATCCACATCGAACGCCGGCGAGGAGGTGCGTGATGGTCTCGGAGCGCAGTCTCGCCGTGCTGCACGCGCTGGTGGGCGACTACGTCGAATCGAACGAGCCGGTGGGCTCGAAGTCGATCGTCGAGCGCCACAGCTTCGGCGTCTCCGCCGCCACCATCCGCAACGACATGGCGCTGCTCGAGGACGAAGAGCTGATCGCAGCGCCGCACACCTCGTCCGGTCGCGTTCCGACCGACAAAGGCTACCGGCTCTACGTCGACACGCTCAGCCGCTTCCAACCGTTGAGCGCCGGTCAGCGGGCCGCGATCGAACGCTTCCTCGGCGAATCGAGCGACCTCGACGACGCCATGGCCCGCACCGTGCGGCTGCTGGCGCAGCTCACCAACCAGGTCGCCGTGGTGCAGTACCCGTCGCTCAAGCGCACGGCGGTGCGCCACATCGACCTCGTCGCCGTTGGCGAGGCCCGCGTGCTCTGCGTGCTGATCCTCGGCACCGGCGTGGTCGAGCAGCAGGTCGCCGCCCTGCCCGCGGTGCGCGTCACCGAGGCCTGGGTGCACGGCCTGCGCGAGCGCATCGCCGGCGCGGTGATCGGCTCCGATCTCGAGAGCGCGGTGCAGGCGGTCGAGCTGCTCGACCGTACCGTCGAGGACTGGGCGGAACTCGCCGAGGCCGAGCTGGTGCGCAGCGTGCTCGCGGTCGTCATCGGACAGCTCCGGGCGAACCGCAGCGAGCGCATCGCGATCGCGGGCGCCGCGAACCTCTCGCGCGGCGCCGACTTCTCGGGCAGCCTCTCCACGGTGCTCGAGGCGATAGAAGAGCAAGTCACCCTGCTCCGACTGTTCGGCGAGATGGCGCAGGAGGGCCGCGAGGTCTCGGCGTCAATCGGTCGCGAGAACGAGCCGTACGGGCTCGAGAGCGCGTCGATCATCGCCTCCGGCTACGAGGACGACTCGAGCACGCCCTCCCAGCTCGGCGTGCTCGGCCCGGTGCGCATGGACTACGCCGGCAACATGGCGGCCGTGCGCGCGGTCGCGAGATACCTGAACCGGACCCTCGGCGAGGGCTAACCCAGGGTCGCGACCCGGGAGCACCCGGCGCCCGCGACCGACGAACTTCATCCACCATCGAATCGATGAGAGGAGCCGCACACCGTGGCGGACCACTACGAGACGCTCGGCGTCGCACGCGACGCATCGCCCGAAGAGATCAAGAAGGCCTACCGGCGCCTGGCGCGGGAGCTGCACCCCGACGTGAATCCGAGCGAGGAGGCGTCCGAGCGCTTCAAGGGCGTCACGCACGCCTACGACGTGCTCAGCGATCCCAACGAGCGCCGCCGCTACGACATGGGCGGTTCCGAGGGCGGCGCGTCGATGGGCGACTTCGGCGACATCTTCGAGACGTTCTTCGGCGGCGGCGGATTCGGCGGCGGCCAGCGCGGTCCCCGATCGCGTGCGGAGCGCGGGGACGACGCGATGATCCGCGTCGACGTCTCGCTCGCCGAGGTGATCTTCGGCGTGCAGCGCGAGGTCAGCATCAACACCGCCGTGCTCTGCGGCACCTGCTCGGGCAGCTGCTGCCAGCCGGGCACCGTGCCGGTCACCTGCGACGTCTGCCACGGCTCCGGCCAGGTGCAGCGGCAGGTGCGTTCGCTGTTCGGCAACGTGGTCACCAACCATCCCTGCGGTTCCTGTCACGGCTACGGCACCATCATCGAGCACCCCTGCGTGGAGTGCGGCGGCAAGGGGCGCGTGCGCGAGCGCCGCACCCTCAACGTCGACATCCCCTCGGGCATCGACACCGGCACCCGGCTCCAGATGCGCGGCGGCGGCGAGGTCGGCCCGGGCGGCGGGCCCAACGGCGACCTGTTCATCGAGTTCCGGGTCACCCACCACGACATCTTCAGCCGCGACGGAAACGACCTGCTCTGCACGCTGCAGGTCGGCATGACCGACGCGATCCTCGGCACCGAGAGCACGGTCACCGGCCTCGACGGCGAAGTGCAGGTCGAGGTTCCCGCCGGCACCCAGTCGGGCGACGTCATCACGGTCCGGGGCCGCGGCATCCAGGGGCTCCGATCCACCGCGCGCGGCGATCTGAAGATCGCGGCCCAGGTGGTCACGCCGACCAAGCTGTCCAACCGCGAGAAGGACCTGGTGCGCCAGCTGGCCGCGCTCGGCAAGGACGACGGACCCAAGCTGGGGGAGTTCCAGCAGGGCTTCTTCGGCAAGATCCGCGACCGCTTCTTCCGCCAGGGCTGACGGCGGGGCGGGCAGCACCGTGGCGAATCTGTACTACGTCGAGCGCGGGACCGCGCTGGCCGTCGGCGCGACCGTCGAGATCGGCGGCGAAGAGGGCCGTCATGCCGTGCGGGTGAGCCGGCTCCGCGTCGGTGAGCGGATCCTGCTCGGCGACGGTGCGGGCGCGATCGGCGGGGGCGTCGTCGTGCGCACGGACCGCGACCGCTTCGCGGTCGAGCTCGACGAGGTGCGGACCGACGCCGAGGCGAGCCCGCGGGTGACCCTGGTGCAGGCGCTCGCCAAGGGCGATCGCGACGAGCGCGCGGTCGAGCAGGCCACCGAGTTCGGGGTCGACCGGGTGCTGCCGTGGCAGGCCGCCCGCTCCGTCTCGCGCTGGGACGGCGCCGGCGGTGCCGAGAAGGCTGCGAAGGGCGTCGCGAAGTGGGCGCGCATCGCCCGGGAGGCATCGAAGCAGTCGCTCCGCGCTCGGATCCCCGAGGTGGGATCCCCGATCTCCTCGGAGGAGCTGCGCGCGGCCGCGGCGGACCCCGATCGCGCGGTCATCGCGCTGCATCCGCGGGGTGGGCGCACGCTGTCGGAGTGGGCGGCCCGCTTCGCGGCCGGGGCGGTCCGAGCCTCCGGCGCGAGCGCACCGGCCGAAGCCTCCCACCCGAGAGAGATCCTGCTCGTCGTCGGGCCCGAGGGCGGGTTCAGCGATGCTGAGCTCGACGCCCTCGAATCCGCCGGCGCCGAGATCCTGGTGCTCGGCACCACCGTGCTCCGCACCTCCTCTGCTGGCCCCGCCGGCCTCGCCGTGCTGAACGTCGCGCTCGGCCGCTGGTGAGTCCGTCGATAGACTGATGCCCATGGCAGCAGAGACCATCTTCGGCAAGATCGTGGCAGGCGAGATCCCGGTCGAGATCCTCGCCGAGACCAAGCGCGTGATCGCGTTCCCCGACATCAGCCCGCAGGCGCCGGTGCACATCCTGGTGATCCCCAAGACCACCGAGTACGCGAACGTCACCGAGCTCGCGGAGGGCGATCCCGCGCTGCTCGCCGAGATGATCGGCGTGGCGCAGCAGCTCGCCGACGAACACGCGAACGGCGACTACCGACTCCTGTTCAACACCGGCGCGAGCGCCGGGCAGACCGTCTTCCACGTGCACGCGCACGTGCTGGCGGGCGAACTCGAGGAGCGCAGCCTCGTTGGCAACTGACGCTCCGGCCCCGAACGAGGGCCCGCAGCTCGAGCGCACCGTGCTGCTCACCGGGGTCGACCTGGCGAGCTTCCTCGGGCATCGCGATCAGCTGATCGCCGATCTCGAGCAGCAGCACCCCGCCGTCTCCTTCCACGCGCGCGACCACGTGCTGACCCTGCGGGGCCCGGCCGCGCAGGTGCGCGCCGCCGAGCAGGTCGTCGGCGAGGTGCTCGAGGTCGCCCGTCGCAGCGGCGCGGTCTCCCGACACGATGTCCGAGAGGTGACCCGCATGGTCGAACGCGGCGACGGTCCGACCGCCGCGCAGGTGCTGTCGGAACCGATCCTCAGCGTGCGCGGCAACGCGATCCGACCCCAGACCGCGGGGCAGCGCTCCTACGTCGACGCGATCGATCAGAACACGATCGTGTTCGGCATCGGTCCCGCGGGCACGGGCAAGACCTACCTCGCGATGGCGAAGGCCGTGCAGGCGCTGCAGCGCCGCGAGGTCGCGAAGATCATCCTCACCCGACCGGCGGTCGAGGCCGGCGAGCGGCTCGGCTACCTGCCCGGCAGCCTGGAGGACAAGATCGATCCGTACCTGCGGCCGCTGTTCGACGCGGTCGGGTCGATGATGGGCCAGGACCTGGTGCCGCGCCTGCTCGCGAACGGCACCATCGAGGTCGCCCCGCTCGCCTACATGCGCGGACGCACGCTCAACGAGTCGTTCGTGATCCTCGACGAGGCGCAGAACACGACCCCCGAGCAGATGAAGATGTTCCTGACCCGCCTCGGCTACGGCTCGAAGATGGTCGTGACGGGCGACGTGACCCAGGTCGATCTGCCCGTCGGCACGAGCGGACTCCGGCTCATGAACCGGATCCTGCGCGGCGTCGACGACATCCACTTCGCCGAACTGTCCTCCGACGACATCGTGCGGCACAGCCTGGTCGGCCGCATCGTCGACGCCTACTCGGCATACGAAGAAGCACGCGCGGCGAACCGCGACGAACGAAAGGGTCCCGCAGCATGAGCGTCGAGATCAACAACGAGTCCGGCATCGCGGTCGCGGAGGAGAGCCTGCAGCGCCTCGCCGCGTTCGTGTTCGAATCGCTGCACGTCCACCCCGAGACGGATCTCGGCGTGCTGTTCGTCGACGAGGCCGCGATCGAGCAGCTGCACGTGCAGTGGATGGACGAGCCCGGCCCCACCGACGTGCTGAGCTTCCCGATGGACGAGCTGCGCCCGGGTCGTGTCGACGCGCCGACGCCCGCCGGTCTGCTGGGCGATGTCGTCATCTGCCCGCAGGTCGCCGAGCTCCAGGCCGAGGCCGCGGGGCACGACCTCGTCCAGGAGGTGCGCGTGCTCCTGACGCACGGCATGCTCCACCTGCTCGGCTTCGACCACGGCACCCCCGACGAGGAGGCCGAGATGTTCGGTCTCCAGCGGGACCTGCTGCTCGGGTTCGCGATGCGCGAGCGGGGCCGATGACCGGCGGTCTGATCGCGCTCTTCCTCGCGGCGGCCGTCGTGCTGCTCGCGATCGGCGGCCTGCTCGCGGCGAGCGACGCGGCGCTCTCGGTGCGTTCGAAGGCCGAGCTCCTGGCGCTGTCCGAGGACGCCCGTCGCGGCGCGTCGATCCGGGCGATCGCGGAGGACGAGGCCGCGCACCAGAACGCCCTCGGCTTCGCCCGTGTCGCCGCCGAGACCCTCGCGGCGGTGCTCATCACGCTCGTGCTCGCCGCGCTCATCGAGCCGCTCTGGCTGACGCTGCTCGCGGCCGCCCTCATCATGACCGCGGTCACCTTCGTGCTCGTCGGCACGAGCCCCCGCACGGTCGGCTCGCACCACCCCGAGGGGATCATTCGGTTCTCGGCTCCGCTCGTGCACGGGATCCGCGTGCTGCTCGGGCCTGTCGCGAGCAGCCTGATGCGCGTCGGCGACCGGGTGACCCCGGGACGCGGCGGCAGCAGCGCGCTGATCCGAGACGAGCAGCAGCTGCTGTCGATGGTGGATCAGGCCGCGGAGCAGGAACTGCTCGAGGCGGACGACCGCGACTACATCCACTCGCTCGTCGAGTTCGGCGATACCCGGGTGCGCGAGCTGATGGTGCCCCGCATCGACATGGTGACGGTCGACGCCGAGCTGTCGATGAAGGACGCGCTCGAAGCGATCCTGGCGTCGCGGCACTCGCGGGTCCCGGTGGTGACCGACGACGTCGACGACGTGGTCGGCGTCGCCCACCTGCGCGACGCGAGCGGCTTCGTGCTGCGCCGGCCCGAGGAGGCCGAGTCCGCGCCGATCACGCGCGTGATGAAGCCCGCGCTCTTCGTGCCCGAGCTGCAGCCCGCCGACGAGCTGCTGCGCCAGATGCAGCGCGAGTCCGTGCACCTGGCGCTCGCGGTCGACGAGTACGGCGGGATCTCCGGCCTGGTCACGCTCGAGGACCTCATCGAGGAACTGCTCGGCGACATCAGCGACGAGCACGACCGCGAGACGCCCGAGATCGTGCTCGACGGCGACGGCTTCATTGTGAGCGCCCGGCTCACGATCGACCGGCTCGGCGAACTGTTCGAGCGCGAACTCGAGGACGACGAGGTCGACACGGTGGGCGGCCTGCTCGCCAAGCACCTCGGTCGGCTCGCAGAGCCCGGCGACCGGGTCGAGATCGACGGGATCGAGCTGACCGCGCTCGAGACCGAACGACGCAGGCAGCGCCTCGTAACGGCGCGCGTGCGCTGGGTGGGCACCGAAGACAACGACGCGGATCAGGTCCGCCGGGAAGAGGAACAGCAGTGAACGCAGAACAGGCCGACGGCGTCGGCACCGAGCCCGAGGCCGAGCACCGGGCGGGATTCGTCTCGTTCGTGGGGCGACCGAACGTCGGCAAGTCCACACTGACGAACGCGCTCGTCGGTCAGAAGATCGCGATCACGAGCCCGAAGCCGCAGACCACGCGCCGCGCGATCCGCGGCATCGTGCACCGGCCCGACGGTCAGCTCATCATCGTCGACACCCCCGGTATCCATCGGCCCCGGACCCTGCTCGGCGAGCGGCTGAACGCGCTCGTGGAGGCGACGCTCGGCGACGTCGACGTGATCGGCTTCTGCGTGCCGGCGGACGAGAAGCTCGGCCCGGGCGACCGCTTCATCAACGAGCGCCTCGACGACTTCCCCCGAGCCAAGAAGGTCGCGATCCTCACGAAGGTCGACGAAGCCTCGAACGGCGAGATCATCGACCAGTTGACGCGGCTCGGCGAACTGCGCGAGTGGGACGCCGTCGTGCCGATCTCCTCGGTCACCCGTGATCAGCTCGACGTGCTCTCCGATGTGCTGCTTGAGCTCATGCCGGTGTCACCGCCGCTCTACGAGGCCGAGCAGATCACCGATGAGAACGAGGACGACCGCATCGCCGAGCTGATCCGCGAGGCCGCGCTCGACGGCATGCGCGACGAACTGCCGCACTCGCTCGCAGCGACCGTCGACGACCGCGAGGAGCGCGAGGACGGTCTGCTGGCGCTCTACGCGTCGATCTACGTCGAGCGCGACAGCCAGAAGGGCATCGTGATCGGCAAGGGCGGTTCGCAGCTGCGCGACATCGGCGAGCGGGCCCGCCACGAGATCGAGGCGCTGCTCGGGCGTCGCATCTACCTGTCGCTGCGGGTCAAGCTGCTCAAGGAGTGGCAGCGCGATCCGAAGGCCCTGGGCCGGCTCGGATTCTGAGCACTGTCGCGGGCCCGGCCCGCTGACTAGGCTCGGACGCACAGGGACGCCGCTGGCGCGGCGCGCAGGGGAGGAACGCTCATGGACTACGGAATCACCGACCAGACCCAGATCACCGCGCTCAGCGGCCCGGCCACCGTCGTCGGCATCATCTGGTACGTGCTCGTCGCGATCGCGCTCTGGAAGACCTTCACCAAGGCCGGCTATCCCGGGATCCTCGCGATCATCCCGGTCGTCAACCTGATCTTCCTCGTGAAGATCGCCGGGTTCTCCGGCTGGATGGTGCTGCTCTACCTGATCCCGATCGTCAACGTGATCCTCGCGCTGATCGTGGCGATCAAGGTGGGCGGCAACTTCGGCAAGGGGCCGTTCTTCTCGATCCTCCTGCTCTGGCTGCTCCCGTTCATCGGCTACTTTGTGATCGGTTTCGGCAGCGCGCAGTACCGCAAGGCCTGAGATCGCACCGGCCGTGCGCGCCGCGGAGCGCGGCGCGCACCCGGCTCAGGCGCTCGGGATCGAGGCCTCGTGGATTCGGCTCGTCGGCGCCGTCGCGGTGCCTGCGAGCAGATCCCGGAGCAGCAGCACCGAGGCGCGTCCGAAGCCGGTCGGTCGTACGTCGAGGCTCGTGATCCGCTCGTCGCCGAGTTCGGTGACGGGGTCGCCGACGAGCGAGACCAGGTCGAGTTCCGGACCGGGCGCCCGGCCGATGCGTTCGAGCGGCGCGACGAGTCGGCCGGCGAGGCCCTGGTAGCCGCAGAGCAGGATCTCGGGATCGCACTCGGCGATGAGCGCGTCGAGCGTCGAGGCGAGCGTCTCGGCGCTCGGGTGGAGGGGGAGCTCGCGGATCCACGGCTCGACGCCGTGCTCGCCGCACCAGCTCCGGTAGCCGTCGACGACGTCCTCCGCGAAGGACGAATGGAACTGCTGGTCGGGGAGCAGCAGCGCGGGGCGCTGCAGTCCGCGACCGCGAGCCCGATCGAGCAGTTCGCGCACGTACCGCTGATAGCGCACCTCGATGGTCCCGTCCGCGTCGATCTCGGCCGGGTCGAGGGGCCGCCCGGCGGTGACCAGGGGGACCGCGAGCGCGGAGAGCGCCGCGAGCACCGGATCCCCGGGCAGCGGGTCGATGGCGATGATCCCGTCGACCGCGGGCGGGCGGCTGCGCAGCGCGGCTTCGTCGCGCGTGAGCAGCACGAGGTCGATCCCGTTCTCGCCCGCGGCGGCGACGGCGCCGAAGACGAACTCCATGTAGAACGCGAAGCTGCGGACGACGGGCGGGATGTACAGGCCGACCGCGCCGACGCGATTGCCGCGGAGCTGCTGCGCGGCGCGGTTGCCGACGTAGCCGAGCGCAGCGGCGGTGTCGCGCACCTGGGCGACGGTCTCGGGTGCGACTCGACCGCGCCCGTGCAGGGCGTCGGAGACCGTCGTCTTCGACAAGCCGAGTTCGGCTGCGAGATCGACGATCGTGACCCGTCTGGCGCTCATGACCCACATGCTAGCGGGCGTCGTCGCCGGGCGCGGGACGCCGTGCGACCGGGGATCGACGCTTGACGTCCTGGCATCGGGGATGCATCATTACTGCAATGCCGGAACGTTCCGGCAGAAATCGGCAACGACGCCGACGAAAGGATGCCCTCATGACCGCACCCGCCAGGTCAGGCCCGAGCCGGGGCCGCAGGCGCGGCATCGCCGCGCTGGTCGCCGCCTCGTTCTTCATCATGCTTTTCCCGCCGCTCCAGTGGTGGGTCGGCGACGGGGGAGTCTGGTACTTCATCGTGACCGGACTGCTCGTACTCGCGGCGATCTGGACCATGTACGCCCTCGACGCCCGTGCGGAGCGGGCCGAGTCGGCCGCTGCACGACCGTCGAGCGCGGGGGAGGCCCGACCGTGATCTTCCTCGGCTACGGCGGAGTCGCCCTCTTCTTCCTCGTCATCGTCTTCGTGCTCGAGCGCAGCCGCAAGCGGACCGACTCGTTCAGCGAGTACGCGACCGCCGGGCGGTCGTTCGGCCCCTTCTTCTCGACCATGGCCTTCGTGAACACCTGGCTGCCCGGCACCATCTTCATCTCCTTCGCCGGGTACGCGGCGGCTGCCGGAGCAATCGGCTTCTACTCGGTGCCCTACGCGCTGCTCGCCGTGGTGCTCATGTTCATGCTCGCCAAGCCGGTGCACACCTGGGGCAAACGCTTCGACCTGCGCACCCAGGCGGACCTGCTCGGGCTGCGCTACGGATCGAAGGCGGTGCGCGTCGTCGCTGCGATCATCGGGATCCTCGCCTCGTTCCCCTGGATCGTGCTCGGGATGCAGTCGCTGACGCTCGTGTTCACCTACCTCTCGTTCGGACAGGTCGCCGCGGGCACGGCCGCGTTCATCGGCATCGGCGTGCTCGTGCTGCGCCAGGTCTGGACGGTGCGGATGGGCGCGCGCGGTCTCGTGCTCAGCGACATGGTGCAGGGCCTCGTCGCCTACGGGCTCGGCCTGCTGCTGATCCTCGGACTCATCACCTGGCTCGTGACCAACGGGCACGGCTTCGCCGCGCTGCCCGACGGATTCTTCCGGCTGCCCGGGCCGGGCAGCGCCGAGGGGCCCCTCTACCTGTTCTCGCTCGTGCTCACCGGTGCGCTCGGCGGCTGGTGCTGGCCCGATATCTTCGTGCGCCTCTTCGCGTCGAGCGGGACCCGCACCATCAAGCGCTCCGCGGTCATGGCGGCGCCGATCCTCTTCGTGTTCGGCACCGCGCTCTCGATCCTCGCGATGCTCGCGGCGAGCCTGCCCGGTGTCGCTGAAGCCACCGACGCGGTCTGGTTCATCACCGCGAGCGTCGGGGGACCCGTGATCCTCACGCTCGCGGGCATCTGCGTGGTGGCCGCCACCATGGGCAACGTGGGCGCCAACCTCCAGGCGCTCGGCGCCCAGACCGCCAACGACATCGTCGGAGTGGCGCGCGGGGAACGGATCGAGGATCCGAGGACCGGCAAGATCGCGGTCGGCGTCCTCACCATCATCGCCGGCGTGATCGCCGTGCTGACGGCGACGACCCTCAACGGGCTCATCGCGCTCGCCATGGTCTCGTACCAGGGGATCGTGCAGCTCGCCCCGACTCTCCTGCTCGGCATCTTCTGGCGGCGCGGCAACGCGATCGGTGCGATCGGCGGCATGGTCTCGGGCTTCGTCGTCGCCGCGGTGCTCCAGATCGTGTACCCCATCGCGATCCCCGTGCTCGGCGGCATGACGAGCGGCGTTGCGGCACTCGCGGTCAACACCGTCGTCTACGTGGCCTGCGCGTACCTCGTGCCGGTGTCCCGCGCCGAGCGGGAGCGCGTCGATGCGCTGTTCGATCACCTCTCCGAGCCGGAGTCCGCGGACTCCGGCGCATCCCTCACCGAAGGAGCCACCCGATGACCCAGCGACGCACCGGATACGTCTGGCACGAGCGCTATGCCTGGCACGACACCGGGACGGCCGTCGGGGTCGCCCCGTCCGGCGGCTTCAACCAGCCCCACCAGGCGTTCGAGAGCCCCGAGTCCAAGTCCCGAATGGCGGGCCTCGTCGAGGTCTCCGGCCTGATCGATGCGCTCGTCCGCGTCCCGGCGGTCGAGGCCTCCGACACCGACCTGCTGCGGGTGCACACGCCGGAGCACGTCGAGCGGATCCGCGAGCTGAGCGCCGACCGCGGCGGGGACGCGGGCGACGGGTACACGCCGTTTGGTCGGGGCTCGTTCGAGATCGCCAAGCTGGCGGCCGGCGGCACCATGGCCGCGGTCGCCGCGGTGATGCGGGGCGAGGTCGACAACGCCTACGCGCTGGTCCGCCCGCCCGGTCACCACGCCCGTCGGGAGATGGGCATGGGGTACTGCCTCTTCTCGAACGTGTGCGTGGCGATCGAGTACGCGCGCGCCGAGCTCGGGGTGCGACGGGTGGCGATCGTCGACTACGACGTGCACCACGGCAACGGCGCGCAGCAGATCTACTGGGACGATCCCGACGTGCTCGCGATCTCCATCCACCAGGACCGCCTGTTCCCGCAGGACACCGGTTCGCTCGACGAGATCGGCGGTCCCGGCGCAGAGGGCCGCAACATCAACATCCCGCTCCCCGCGGGATCCGGCAACGGAGCGTACCTCGCGGCCATCGACCGCGTGGCGGTGCCGGCCATCCGCGCGTTCGCGCCGGACCTCGTGATCGTGTCGAGCGGCTTCGACCCGAGCGCCGTCGATCCGCTGGGCTGCATGACCGTGACCTCGGGGGGTTTCAAGGCGATGGCCGAGCGGATCCTGGGGATCGCGGAGGAGGCGTGCGGCGGACGCGTCGTGTTCTCCCACGAGGGCGGGTACTCGCCGGTGCACGTCCCGTTCTGCGGACTCGCGGTGCTCGAAGCGCTGAGCGGACGCGAGACGGGGGTCGAAGATCCGTTCGGCGCCTCCTTCGACGCCTCGCCGGCGCACCCGCTACAGCCGTGGCAGGACGAGATCGTCGCGCAGGCGGAGGCGATCGCCGAGCGGCTCGGATTCGGCCGGGCGGAGTGACCGCGGGCGGGACGGGGCGGACGCGATGCGGTCCGCCCCGCCCCGCGCACCGGTCCAACCCGGACCGGGTCAGCGCCCGCCGGAGAACCCGCCTCCGCCGCCTCCGCCCGAGAACCCGCCGCCCGACGATCCGCCCGACGAGCTCGAGGTGTAGCTGGCCGAGGAGCTGAAACTGCTCGACATGTCGCTCAGGCTGCGATCGAGTCCGGCGAGACCGTGCGCCGCGAGTCCCGGATACCAGATCGGAACGGCCACACCCGCCTCCTGGTAGCGGACCTCGAGCACGCGGCCCCACTCCTTCTCGAGGCCGAACAGCATCGCGTAGGGGAGCAGCCGCTCGTAGAGCTGCACGACATCGACCCCGGCGCCCTCGAGCCGCTCGGCACCGGTGTAGCTCTGCAGCGTGCGGATCCGGTCGGCCTCGGCCACGCTCGTGAACAGTTTGACGCCCAGCAGGTACTCCCGGGCCTCGGCACCCGCGGGCGTGAGCACCCGGTGCTTCGCGAGCGCGACGATCGCCAGCACGAAGGACACCGCGAGCAGGAGCCCGACACCGAAGGTGAGACTCTCGGGGCGTCCGATCCCGAGGACGAAGAGCGGCGCGGTCGCCAGCACGAGCCCCAGTGCGATGAACCCGAGGATCCGCGCGCCGCGGCTCGCCTCCGTGGTCGTGTAGCCGCGCGATCTCGCTTCGGCGGGGACGCCGCTCACGAGCTTCTGCATCCGCTGCGCGAAGCGGGAGTCCTTCGTCGGCAGTTGGAACGCCTGGCCCGGAGCGAGCCCCGCGAAGAGTTCCGCCAGAGTGCGCTGGTCGAGCGGGTCGGTGGCCGCGGCGGGGTCGAGCAGGCGGAGCACCGGAGGCTGCTTGCCCGACCAGAAGCTCTCGGCCTGCGGGCTGTCCTCGATGCGGGTGGCACCGCGCACCGCGAGGTGCACGAACTCGGCGGGCAGTACCGACTTCGCGCCGCCGATGAGGTTCGCCGCGAGCAGGGGAGGGAGATGGGGAGGAACGTCGTACTGCGCCACGATCGTTCCCCGGAAGAAGCGACGCCGTCGCACGAGCCCGCCGACGAGGATCGCGCCCGCGATCCCGCAGCCGAGCGCGCCGAGCGCGAGGATCGCGGGGAGGCGGTCCAACCAGAAGTTCGGGACGCGGTTCGGAGGCTGCACGACCGTCCCCGGGTCCATGCCGATGGCGACGGTCACCCCCGAGCCCGATGGGACCTCGGAGAGGTGGGCGGACGCGATCGCGGAGGTCTCGGACCGGCCCGCGGCCTCGACGCCGCAGCGGTCCTTCGAACCGGAGGGCCCGGTGTAGCAGGCCGCGCTCCCCGTGAGGTGCTTCGCGAGGGCCGGAGCGAACTCCACCTCGAGGGAGAACGCATCGACGCGCTGCTTCCGCTCGATGGGCAGCACGTCCCAGTAGAACTCGTCGGCCTTCGTCTTCGTCGCCGCGAGGACCACGTCGCGGAGGGAATACGAGATGACGTAGGTCTGCCGCCCATGTACGTAGGAGTCGTCGCCGACCAGGATGCCGCGGAACCGGTCCGAGTCCTCGGTGCTGAACGGCACCGGCCGGCCGGCGCCGTCGGTCACCGAGATATCGGTCGGCGGCACGGGGGAGTCCTCGTAGTCGAGCGGCAGCGCGCGCACGAGGCCGCGGTTCTGGTCGAAGTCCGGGAACACCGGGGTCAGGGTCTCGGTGACGCGCGCGACCGCGCGGCCCTCCGCATCGAGGTCGAGCACGTACTTGGCGTCCCAGCTCTCGTACGAGAAGTCGTCGACCGAGGCCTGCGCCGGCGCGGCGACCGAGAACGGAGCCGCGACGAGGGCGAATCCGCAGAGTGCGGCCGCCGCGAGGGTGCGGATGAGCGTGCGGGCGATCCGGGGCATGGGGCCAGCCTACGGCTGGCCGGGAGGGGTGGGCGAGCCGTGTATAGTGACGGTATGCGGTTCCGCTCGCTTCTTCTTAGCTGCCGCGACGAGTCCTAGTTCTCAGGCCTCCCTCGTCGCGGCGTTTCGTGTTGGCTGAAAAACTTCGCAAGCGAGAGATGAAGACGAGATCATGAAGAACCAGCAGCAGCCGACGACCATGCCGATCCACCGGTACCGTCCGTTCCACGAGATCATCGCGGTCGATCTGCCCGATCGCACGTGGCCGAGCAAGCGGATCACCGAGGCTCCCCGCTGGTGCGCGGTCGATCTGCGCGACGGCAACCAGGCGCTCATCGACCCGATGAGCCCCGAGCGCAAGCGGATCATGTTCGATCTGCTGGTCAAGATGGGCTACAAGGAGATCGAGGTCGGATTCCCCTCGGCGAGCCAGACCGACTTCGACTTCGTGCGCCAGCTCATCGAAGAGGACGCGATCCCCGAGGACGTCACCATCCAGGTGCTGACCCAGGCGCGCGAGCACCTGATCACCCGGACCTACGAGTCGCTGATCGGCGCGAAGCAGGCGATCGTGCACCTCTACAACTCCACGAGCATCCTGCAGCGCGACGTCGTGTTCCGCTCCGACCGCGCGGGCATCAAGCAGATCGCCGTCGACGGGGCGAAGCTGTGCCGCGCGAGCGAGCACATCTGCGAGGGCACCGACATCTACTACGAGTACTCGCCCGAGTCCTACACCGGCACGGAGCTCGAGTACGCGGTCGAGGTCTGCAACGACGTGCTCGAGGTGTTCGAGCCGACCCCCGACCGCAAGGTGATCATCAACCTGCCGGCCACCGTCGAGATGGCGACCCCGAACGTCTACGCCGACTCGATCGAGTGGATGAGCCGCCACCTGAACCACCGCGAGAACGTCATCCTGTCGCTGCACCCGCACAACGACCGGGGCACCGCGGTCGCGGCCGCCGAGCTCGGCTACATGGCCGGCGCCGACCGCATCGAGGGCTGCCTGTTCGGCAACGGCGAGCGCACCGGCAACGTCGACCTGGTGGCGCTGGGTATCAACCTGTTCACGCAGGGGATCGACCCGCAGATCGACTTCTCGCGCCTCGACGAGGTGCGCCGCACCGCCGAGTACTGCAACCAGCTGCGCGTGCCCGAGCGCAGCCCCTGGGCGGGCGACCTCGTCTACACGGCGTTCTCGGGATCCCACCAGGACGCCATCAAGAAGGGCTTCGAGCGCATGGCCGCCGACGCCGAGGCCGCCGGAGTCTCCGTCGACGACATCGAGTGGGCGGTGCCCTACCTGCCGGTCGATCCGAAGGACCTGGGCCGCTCCTATGAAGCGGTGATCCGCGTGAACTCGCAGTCGGGCAAGGGCGGCGTCGCGTACCTGCTGAAGACCGACCACTCGCTGGACCTGCCGCGTCGACTGCAGATCGAGTTCAGCGCGGTCGTGCAGGGCCTCACCGACACCGAGGGCGGCGAGGTGTCGAGCGACTCCATCTGGAAGATCTTCCAGGACGAGTACCTGCCCGCGCAGGATCCCGCCGCGGACCGCTGGGGTCGGTACGAGATCACCCGCACGGCGACCGCGAGCGCGGGCGACGGGGTGACCGAGCTGACCGTCGACCTGCGCGTCGACGACGAGCAGCAGCAGACGACCGCGCGCGGCAACGGTCCGGTCGACGCGTTCATCCGGGCGCTCGGCGAGCACGGGCACGAGATCACGCTGTTCGACTACGTGGAGCACGCGATGAGCTCCGGCGGCGACGCGGTCGCCGCCGCCTACGTCGACCTCGAGGTCGACGGGCAGCGGCTGTGGGGGGTCGGCATCGACCCCGACACCAGCCGCGCGACGCTCAAGGCGATCATCTCCTCGGTCAACCGTTCGGTGCGCGCCGACCAGCGCATCGCGGAGCCCGTCGGCGCCTGATTCGAAGATATGTTCGCCTGCTGCGGCGTGGCCCCGACGCGATGTCGGTGCCGCGCCGTAGGGTGACTGCGTGATTGCTTCGATTCAGGGCCCCGTGCTCTCCGCGGGTGCGGGTTGGGTGGTTGTCGGCGTCGGTGGTCTCGGCCTGCGGGTCGAGGTGCCCTCCGGTCGGGCGGGCGCGAACGTACCCGGTGACCAGCTCTCGCTCCACACCTCACTGGTGGTGCGCGAGGACTCGCTGACCCTGTTCGGCTTCGCGACGGCAGATGAGCTCGAGGTCTTCGGGCAGCTGCTCGCCGTCTCGGGCGTCGGGCCGCGCAGCGCGCTCGGCGTGCTCTCCGAGCTCACTCCGAGCGAGATCGCCGCCGCCGTGTTCGCGGAGGACGAGAAGCCGTTCAAGCGGGTCTCGGGTATCGGCCCCAAGACGGCGAAGCTCATCGCGGTGTCCCTCGCGGGCAAGCTGCGGCCCGAGGCCTTCGCCGCCCCGACCGAGGCACCGGTCGCGGTGGACTCGGATCAGCTCGCGGCCGACGCGGTGCGCGCCGGCCTGATGGGACTCGGCTGGGGCGAATCCGATGCCGAGAGGGCCGTCGACGACGCTCGCGCCGCCGGCGCGCCCGCCGACCAGGCCGGCCTGCTGCGGGCGGCACTGGCGCTGCTGCAGGCGCCCCGCGCACGGACCGGGAGCGCGGCGCGATGACGGGGGAGCTGTCGGCGCAGGCGACTCCGACCGAGCTGAGCTTCGAGGGCGCGCTCCGGCCGGGTTCGCTCGACGAGTTCGTCGGTCAGGCCAAGGTGCGCAAGCAGCTCCGGCTGCTGCTCGACGCGGCTACGATCCAGCAGCGCTCGCCCGATCACATCCTGCTCGCCGGCCCTCCGGGCCTCGGCAAGACCACGCTGTCGATGATCGTCGCGGCCGAGCTCGAGAAGCCGCTGCACCAGACCTCGGGGCCGGCCATCCAGCACGCGGGCGACCTCGCAGCGGTGCTCTCGGCGCTCACCCCCGGCGAGGTGCTCTTCATCGACGAGATCCACCGCATGGCCCGCAGCGCCGAAGAGATGCTCTACCTCG
Organism: Leucobacter iarius; assembly: GCF_039530105.1. NCBI lineage: Bacteria > Bacillati > Actinomycetota > Actinomycetes > Micrococcales > Microbacteriaceae > Leucobacter > Leucobacter iarius. Next base: position 73,090 of record NZ_BAAAOB010000002.1, read on the forward strand.
CGATGGAGGACTTCCGCATCGACATCATGGTCGGCAAGGGTGCCGGTGCGACGTCGATCCCGCTCGAGCTCGCTCCGTTCACCCTGGTCGGGGCGACGACCCGCGCCGGGCTCCTGCCGAACCCGCTACGCGATCGCTTCGGTTTCACCGCGCATCTCGAGTTCTACGCCGACGACGAGCTCGCGGATGTCGTGCGTCGCGCCGCCCGGCTGCTCGACTTCGAGATCGCCCCCGACGGCATCGGCGAGATCTCGCGACGCTCCCGCGGGACCCCCCGAATTGCCAACCGACTGCTGCGGCGCGTGCGCGACTACTGCCTCGTCCACGGCACTCCGGGGGACACCGAGAGCGTGCACGCGGCGCTCCACCTCTACGACGTCGACGAGCAGGGTCTCGATCGGCTCGACCGCGAAGTGCTGTACGCGGTGGTCGAGCGCTTCGGCGGAGGGCCCGTCGGCCTGTCGACGCTCGCGGTGTCGGTCGGCGAAGAGGCCGAGACCATCGAGTCCGTGGTCGAACCGTTCCTCGTGCGGTCCGGTCTGCTGACCCGTACTCCGCGCGGGCGCATGGCGACCCGGCGTGCATGGGAAGCCACAGGTATTCCCATGCCGGATGCCCTATAGTCGTTCCATATGTGCGCATTCGGCGCACCCCTGTGTTCCCGCTCTGAAAGGCCAGTTGTGGACCCGATTACGATCGTCATGTTCGCACTCATCGCAGTGCTCGTCATCTTCATGTTCCGCAACGGCAAGAAGCGGCAGAAGGCGATGCAGGAGCTGCAGGACGGTCTGCGTCCGGGCGCCGAGGTGATGCTCCAGTCGGGCATCTACGGCACCATCGAGTCGGTCGACGCAGAAGAGAACCGCGTGACCGTGCACAGCGGCACCTCCTCGCTCGTCGTGCACCGCAACGCGGTCGGCCAGATCATCAGCCCGGCCGAGACGGTGGCCGAGCCCGCAGCCGACATCGCCCCGGACGACGATCCCGAGTTCGGCGAGCGCGTCGCCGAGGACGCGGCCGCGCAGGCCTCGGCCCAGAGCGACGCCCCCGAGGCGCCGGCCGCGGAGGCCGCCGCTGACGAGGCCGCCCCGGGCGCCGACGGCGACGTCAAGCCGTCGGGCGACAAGGCGTAACCGCCGCAATCAGCTCCGGCTCCCCGGCCTTGCCGGGGAGCCGCCCGTCTTCCCGTCAAAGAAAGTAGTCCTTCCGTGGCTTCTCCCCCCGCGGTGCGCAAAGCCCGCCGTTCCCTCACGTTCCTCGTCGTCATCATCGTCGGGCTCGCCGGCCTCCTCGCCTTCGGGGTGGCCAGGGGCGAAGCGACCTGGATGCCGAAGCTCGCGCTCGATCTGCAGGGCGGCACCCAGGTGCTGCTCGCGCCGAAGCAGACGAGCGGGCAGACCGTGACGGGGGAGCAGCTGCAGCAGGCGGTCTCCATCATCCGCCAGCGCGTCGATGCCTCGGGCGTCTCCGAGGCCGAGATCACCACGCAGGGCAACCAGAACATTTCGGTCTCGATCCCGGGCAAGGCCGACGAGGCCACGCTGCAGCGCATCGAGGCGTCTGCGAAGCTGGACTTCCGCCCCGTGCTCGCGGAGGCCGCCGGCAAGATCCAGATGCCCACCGATCCGGCTCAGAAGGCCGAGGCCGAGAAGGCGTTGGCCGCGCAGAAGCAGGCCGCGCAGGACGCCGAGGCCAAGGGCGAGCTGTACCCCAAGACCCTGCCCAAGGGCGCGGGCGACAAGGAGTGGCTGACCGCCGGGCTGCAGGCGCAGTTCGCGGCGTTCGAGTGCACCAAGGACTCCGCGACCGCGGCCGCATCGGCACCCGCCGACCGCCCGCTGATCACCTGCGACAACACCGGCACCGCGAAGTACATCCTCGGCCCCGTCGAGATGGGCGGCGAGGTCATCTCCGACGCCGTCGCGCAGCCCGAGACCACGCAGACCGGCGCGACCACCGGCGGCTGGGCCGTGCAGATGACCTTCGACAAGAAGGGCACCAAGACCTTCGGCGACATCAGCACCCGCCTCTACGGCGCGCAGCCGCCGTTCAACCAGTTCGCGTTCGTGCTCGACGGCAGCGTGCTGTCGGCACCGACCATGAATGGTCAGATCCTCAACGGCAAGCCGTCGATCACCGGCGGGTTCACGCAGGAATCCGCGAAGGCGCTCGCCGACCAGCTGAAGTTCGGCGCGCTGCCCATCAGCTTCACCGTGCAGAGCCAGGAAGACATCTCGGCGACGCTCGGCACCAACCAGCTCCAGGCCGGCCTGCTCGCCGGCCTCATCGGCCTGATCCTGGTCGTCGTCTACTCGCTGTTCCAGTACCGGGCGCTCAGTACGCTGACGGTCGCCTCGCTGGCCATCGCGGCGCTGCTGACCTACCTGCTGCTCGCGGTGCTGTCGTGGCGCCAGGGGTATCGATTGTCGCTCGCCGGCGTCGCGGGCATCATCGTGGCCATCGGTATCACGGCCGACTCGTTCATCGTCTACTTCGAGCGCATCCGCGACGCGCTGCGCGACGGGCTCAGCCTCGAGCAGTCGGTCGAGCGCGGCTGGAAGCAGGCGCTCCGCACGATCCTGGCCTCCGACGGCATCAACTTCCTCGCCGCTGCGATCCTGTTCATCCTCGCGATCGGCAACGTGCGCGGCTTCGCCTTCACGCTGGGCCTCACGACGCTCGTCGACATCCTCGTCGTCGCGCTCTTCACGCACCCGATGATGGCGTTCGTCAGCCGCATGCGCTTCTTCAACGAGGGGCACTCGTTCTCCGGCCTCGACCCGCGCCGCCTCGGCGCGGTGTACCGCGGACGAGTGCAGTTCCGCGAGCCCGTCGTCGCGACCCACGGCAAGGCGAAGAAGAACGCCGGCAGCCGGAAGGAAGCCGAGCGCCGACAGACCATCGCCGAACGCAAGGCCGCGGAATCCGCGGGCACCCACGACGCCGTGAGCGTCGCCGACACCACCGGTAAGGAGAGCTGACCATGGCTCGCTCATTCTCCGAATTCGGCAACGCCCTCTACACCGGTGAGAAGTCGATCAACTTCATCGGCCGGTGGAAGACCTGGTTCCTGGTCGCCGCGATCATGATCTTGATCTCGATCGCGGGACCGCTGCTGCGCGGCGGCTTCACCTTCGGCATCGAGTTCACCGGCGGCAGCCAGTTCCAGGTGCACATCGCCGAGGGGCAGAAGCGCGATCAGGCGCTCGCGACGAAGGCAGTCGACGAGGTGCTGCCGGGCTCCGCGCCCCGCGTCTCGCTCGTCGGGCAGACCGACATCCGCGTGCAGACCGAGCAGCTCAAGGACGCCGAGGCGCAGGAGATCCGCAAGGCGCTCGCCGACGTCTACCAGGTCGACGAGTCCGAGGTGACCTCGTCCTATATCGGTGCGCTCTGGGGGCAGGACATCACCCGCCAGGCGGTCATCGCGCTCGGGGTGTTCATCCTCTTCGCGGCTCTGGTCATGGCGATCTACTTCCGCACGTGGAAGATGTCGCTCGCGGCGCTCATCGCGCTGTTCCACGACCTCATCATCACCGCGGGCGTCTACGGCCTCACCGGTTTCGAGATCACCCCGGCCGCCATGATCGGCTTCCTGACGATCCTCGGCTACTCGCTCTACGACACCGTCGTGGTGTTCGACAAGATCCGTGAGAACACCGCTCCGGGCGAGCTCACCGAGCGTCGCACCTTCGGCCAGGCGGTCAACCTCGCCGTGAACCAGACGCTCGTGCGCTCGATCAACACGTCCGTCGTGGCGCTGCTGCCGGTCGCCTCGATCCTGTTCATCGGCGCGTTCGTGCTGGGTGCCGGAACCCTCCGCGACATCGCGCTCGCGCTGTTCATCGGTATCCTCGTGGGCGCCTACTCGACGATCTTCATCGCTGCGCCGACGTACGCGCTGCTGCGTCGGGGCGAGGCCGCGATCAAGAAGCACGATCAGAAGGCGGAGCAGCTTCAGGCCGATTCGGAGCCCGAGCCCAGCGTGGTGTAGCGTTCAACCATCTCAGCGACGGGAGGGTTCGCATGGCGGCTAGTGATCCGGGAACCGTTTCTGCCAGTTCCCTGCGGCGGCTCGTGCCGCGCATCTTCTCGCGCGCGAGTTCCCCCGGAGCGGTCGACCAGCTGGTCCGCACCGTCCGGGGGAACGCGCCCAAGGCCGACCTGTCGGTCATCGAGCGCGCATACACCGTCGCCGAGCGGGCGCACCGCGGCCAGAAGCGGCGCAGCGGCGAGCCCTACATCACCCACCCCATCGCGGTCGCGCAGATCCTCGCCGACCTGGGGGTCGCGCCCGTCGTGATCGCGGCGGCGCTGCTGCACGACACGGTGGAGGACACCGACTACACGCTCGAGCAGCTCACCGACGACTTCGGCGAAGAGATCGCCATGCTCGTCGACGGCGTGACGAAGCTCGACAAGGTCAAGTACGGCGACTCCGCTCAGGCCGAGACCGTCCGCAAGATGGTCGTCGCGATGTCGAAGGACATCCGCGTGCTCGTCATCAAGCTCGCCGACCGCCTGCACAACGCCCGGACCTGGGGCTTCGTGCCTGGCGACTCCGCGAAGCGCAAAGCGCAGGAGACGCTCGAGATCTATGCGCCGCTCGCGCATCGCCTCGGCATCCAATCGATCAAGACGGAGCTCGAGGACCTCTCGTTCGCGGTGCTCAAGCCGAAGCTCTACGCCGAGATCCAGAACCTCGTCACCCAGCGCAACCCCAAGCGGGAGGAGCTGGTCGGGGTCGTCATCAGCTCGATCGAATCCGATCTGCGGGACTCCAAGATCCGGGGCGAGGTCACCGGCCGGCCCAAGGAGCTCTACTCGATCTACCAGAAGATGATCGTGCGCGGGCGTGACTTCGACGACATCTACGACCTCGTCGGGATCCGCGTGCTCGTGAGCTCGATCCGCGACTGCTACGCGGTGCTCGGCGCGGTGCACGCGCGTTGGACGCCGATCCCCGGCCGGTTCAAGGACTACATCGCGACGCCGAAGTTCAATCTCTACCAGTCGCTGCACACCACCGTCATCGGTCCGGACGGCCGCGCCGTCGAGATCCAGATCCGTACCTTCGAGATGCACCAGCGCGCCGAGTACGGCGTCGCCGCGCACTGGAAGTACAAGCAGCAGGGCGGCCAGGCGCAGGGTCAGAGCTCCGCCGACATGGCCTGGCTGGCGCACATCTCCGACTGGCAGGCCGAGACCGAGGATCCGAGCGAGTTCCTCGACGCCCTCCGTTACGAGATCGGCGCCAAGGAGGTCTACGTCTTCACGCCCAAGGGGCGCGTCATCGGGCTTCCTGACGGCGGCACCACCGTCGACTTCGCCTACGCTGTGCACACCGAGGTGGGGCACCGCACCATGGGCGCCCGGGTCAACGGCCGCCTCGTCCCGCTCGAGACCGAACTCCACAACGGCGACGTCGTCGAGGTCTTCACCTCGAAGGATCCCGACGCCGGACCGAACCAGAGCTGGCTGAACTTCGTCAAGAGCAAGCGGGCGCAGAACAAGATCCGCCAGTGGTTCACCAAGGAGCGCCGCGACGAGGCGGTCGAGCAGGGCAAGGAAGACATCACCAAGGCGCTGCGCAAGCAGAACCTGCCCCTGCACCAGATCATGAACTCCGAGGCGATCCAGCAGGTCGCCCTGCAGCTGCGGTACGTCGACGTCACGGGGCTCTTCGCGGCGGTCGGCGAGGGGCACGTCTCGGCCCAGTCGGTGATCGAGAAGGTCACCGCACTGGTCACGGCCGACGAGGCCACCGTCGAAGCCGTCGAGACCGCGCGGCCGGGCCTCGGCGCGCGGCGCGCGGGGAAGCCCGATGCGAACAGCGGAGTCGTGGTCAAGGGCGCGTCCGACGTGCTCGTGAAGCTCGCGAAGTGCTGCACGCCGGTGCCCGGCGACGAGATCCGCGGGTTCATCACCAAGGGTCAGGGCATCTCGGTGCACCGCACCGACTGCCGCAACTTCCTCGCGCTCGCCCACCAGGAGGAGCGCCTCGTCGACGTCGAGTGGGCGCCGACCGCGAAGAGCGTGTTCCTGGTGCAGATCCAGGTGGAGGCGCTCGACCGTTCCGGCCTGCTCTCGGACGTGACCCGTGCGCTCTCCGAGCATCACGTCAACATCCTGTCGGCCTCGGTGCAGACCTCGAGCTCGCGGCTGGCGCTGAGCCGCTTCGTCTTCGAGATGGCGAATACCACCCACCTGGAGCACGTGCTCAACGCCGTGCGTCGGATCGAGGGCGTCTACGACGCCTATCGGGTGAGCGGCGGCTGATCCTCCGAGAGCCCGCACTCGCGCAGGCGGGTGCGGGCTCGGGCCCGATGCGGGCGCCGGGATCCCTCGACGCGTGCGCGCAGCGCGTCGGCTCCGCCCGCGGTGCCGAGCACGAGCAACCGGCAGCTCGCGCGCTCCGCGGGCCCGAACTCCCGTTCGTGGAAGAGGAGTTCCTCGGCGGTGCGGACGCGGGACGTGACCCTGAGGCCGTCGAACTCGACGAGGTCGGTGGGAGCCAGGCGGTACTCGTGCACGCGGAGCGCGCTCGGCTCGGTGCTGCGCGCGCGTCGCCCGCCCAGCACCGCCGCGTGCAGCGGGTGGCCCGGATCGCGCCGTGCGCCCCACACCCAGGCTGCGGTGGTGCCGCAGGCCGCGAGCTCGGGGCCGATCCATGCGGCCAGCGCGACCAGGCGCACGGCGGGGGACTCCGGCCATCCGATCCCGCGCAGGCCCAGTCCGCAGCCGGTCAGCACCCCGCGGAGTCGGGCGGCGGAACGGACGGCGACGGGCCAGCGGTCGATGCGGGGCGGGGAAGCGGACATGCCCCCATGATGCAAGCGATCCCGGGGGTGCGGAACCCCCGGGATCGGTGCTGTGGAGAACTGCCGGTCACCCGGCCGGGACTCAGTCGCCGAGCGCGGCGAGCCAGGAGCGCTGGGTCGACAGCTTCTCCTCTGCGGCGGACTTCGCCTTGGCGTCGCCCGCGGACTCCGCGGCGGCGATCTCGGCCTCGAGCTCGGAGATCGACGCCTCGAGCTGGCCTCGCAGGCCCTCGCTGCGGGCCTTGGTCTCGGGATTGCTCTTGCGCCAGTGCTCATCCTCGAGCTGCTTCACGTGATCCTCGATGGCACGGAGGCGGCTCTCGACGGCGCGGACGGATTCGCGGGGGACCCGGCCGATTTCGTCCCAGCGGATCTGGAACTCGGTGAGACGCTTGCGGGCGGCGACGCGGTCGGTCACCTGGAGCAGCGCCTCGGCCTCGCCGAGCAGCTCCTCCTTCGCGACGAGGTTCGCCGAGTACTCCTCGTTGGTCTGGGCGACCTCCGCGGCCTTCGCCGCGTACAGCACGTCGCCGGCGGCCTTGAAACGGGCCCAGAGCTGATCGTCGAGCTTGCGGCTCGCGCGACCGGCGGCCTTCCACTCGTCGAGGAGCGACCGGTAGGCGGAGATGCCGTCGATGCCCTTGGGCGCGAGCGCCTCGGCCGCTGCGATGATGCGCTCCTTGCGCTGCTTGACGTCCTTGTTGGTCGCGTCGAGCTGGGCGAAGTGCGCACGGCGGGCCGTGTCGAACTGCTGCCGTGCCGCGCGGAAGCGCTTCCACAGCGCATCGGCCTGCGACTTGGGCACCTGCGGGCCGCCGCGCTGAGCCGCCTGCCAGTCGGTGAAGAGCTGCTCGAAGGCCTGTCCGGTCTCCTTCCAGCGGACCGAAGACTCGGGCTGCGCGGCGAGGCGCTCGGCCTCGACCACGATCGCCTCGCGCTTCGCGACGGCCTCCTGCTTGGCGGCCTCGCGCTCGGCCTGCTGCTTCTCGGTCAGCTCGTGGGCCTTGCCGTCGAGCTTGGCGATGCGCTCGCGCAGCGCGGCGAGATCGCCGACCGCGGCGGGCTCGACGAGCTGCTCGCGCAGGCGTGCGACGGTGTCGGCCACATCGGCCGCCGCCGTGCCGCGCGCGATGCGCTGCTCGAGCAGCGAGATCTGGCCGGCCAGATCGGCGTACTTGCGCTCGAAGTAGGCGAGCGCCTCTTCGGCGGTGCCGTCGGGGTACTGTCCGACGGCACGCTCGCCGTCTGCCTCGCGTACGTACACCGTGAGGGTCTCGTCGACTCGTCCCCAGGTCGTCTCGTTCGTCGAATCGCTCACCGTGCTGCTCACCTGTCGTTTCGGGGGTCCGCGAAGGTCGCGGCCATGACCTCTCCCACTATGCCATAGCGCTCTGGCGGGGGAGGACCCGAGTTCCCGATTCGTTGTCGGTGGTCACGGATACCATTGCCGCGTGACCGTTCCTACGCTTCCCGCCGCCACCGCGCCGCTCGCCGTGCGCATGCGCCCGCAGTCCCTCGACGAGGTCGTGGGCCAGGCGCACCTGCTGCGTCCGGGATCCCCGCTGCGCGTGCTCGCCTCTGCGGGCGGCGGGGCCGCCGGTCCGGTGTCGGTGATCCTCTGGGGTCCTCCCGGCACGGGCAAGACCACGCTCGCGCAGGCCATCGCCCAGTCCAGCGGACGGCGCTTCGTCGAGCTCTCCGCGGTCACCGCCGGCATCAAGGACGTGCGCACGGTGATGGAGCGCGCGCTCAACGACCGCGATCTCTACGACGTCGCGACCGTGCTCTTCCTCGACGAGATCCACCGCTTCACCAAGGCCCAGCAGGACGCGCTGCTGCCGGGCGTCGAGAACGGGTGGGTCACCCTCGTCGCCGCCACCACCGAGAACCCGTCGTTCTCGGTCATCAGCCCCCTGCTGTCGCGCTCGCTCCTGCTCACCCTCGAACCGCTCACCGATCAGGACCTCACGGTGCTCATCCAGCGCGCGGTCGCGGATCCCCGCGGCCTGAACGGCGCGGTCGAACTGACGGACGAAGCACTCGAGGCGCTCGTACAGCTCTCCTCGGGCGACGCCCGACGCGCGCTCACGGCGCTCGAGGCGGCCGCCGGTTCGGCGCTCTCCACCTCGGCGGGCAGCGCGGTGGGCGACGACGTCGACGGCGAGTTCGAGTTCGACGCGATCGACGAAGACGAAGACGAAGAAGAGGACGACGCGGCCGGCGGGTCGGACGAGGCGCCCGAACGGCGCGCCGCCGAGGAGCCGCCCGGGCCCGCGCTCATCACGGGCGAGATCGTGGCGGTCTCCGTCGACCGGGCGCTGCTCCGCTACGACCGCAACGGCGACCAGCACTACGACGTGATCAGCGCCTTCATCAAGTCGCTGCGCGGCTCGGATCCCGACGCCGCGATCCACTACCTGGCCCGCATGATCGAGGCCGGTGAGGACCCGCGGTTCATCGCACGGCGGCTCATGGTCCACGCCGCCGAGGACGTCGGCATGGCGGACCCCCAGGCGCTGCCGATCGCCGTAGCCGCGGCTGAGGCGACGCAGTTGATCGGACTTCCCGAAGCACGGATCCCGCTCGCCGAAGCGACCATTTACATCGCCACGGCCCCCAAGTCCAACGCGGTCATCAGCGCGATCGATTCCGCCATCGCCGACGTCAAGGCCGGTCGATTCGGTCTCGTGCCCAAACCGCTGCGCGATGCGCACTACCCCGGTGCCAAGCGACTCGGCCACGGCAAGGGCTATCTCTACCCCCACAGCGATCCGCGCGGCGTCGTCCGCCAGCAGTACCTGCCCGACGAGCTCGAGGGGACGACCTACTACCAGCCGACCCAGCACGGGCGCGAGCGCGAGATCGCGGAGCGGCTCGAGAAGATCCGACGCATCACGCGCGGAGGCTAGCCGGAGTCGCCCGCGCCTCGCAACCAGGCTCCGCGGAGGCCGACGCTGTACGTTCGTCCGGGTCATGTTCAGTCCCGCTTCGGCCCCTCAGTTCAGCTCGCTCGCGACCTCGCGGCCGAGATTCCTGCTGCTCGACCTCACCCGGTTCGGCGCGGCGATGGCCGTGCTCGTCTACCACTTCACCTCCCGCAAGACCGAGGTGTGGGGCGTGCCGGTCGCCGAGCAGTTCCCGCACCTGGCACCGATCAGCGCGTACGGGGCGCTCGGGGTGCAGCTCTTCTTCGTGATCAGCGGCTTCGTGATCCTGCTCTCGGCCGAGGGGCGCACCATCGGGCAGTTCGTCTCGGCGCGAGCCGCCCGTCTGCTGCCCGCGTACTGGGCGGCGGTGCTCCTCACCACGATCCTGCTGCTGTGGATCGCTCCGCGGGGCGACGACGCGGTCTCCCTGCCCCAGTTCTTCGCGAACCTCACGATGCTGCAGGAGACGATGGGGGAGCCGCACGTCGACGGGGTCTACTGGACCCTCTGGGTCGAACTGCGGTTCTACGTGCTGATCGGCATCGTCCTCGCGTTCGGCCTGACGGAGCGGCGCATGATCGGGTTGGCGTTCCTCTGGCCGTTCCTGGCGCTCGTGGCGCAGGAGAGCGGGAACGCCTTCCTCGCGACGCTGCTTTCGCCGAGCTACGCGCCGCTGTTCGCCGGCGGCATGGTGCTCTACCTGATCCACTCGCGCGGGCACAGCCTGCTCCGATGGATGCTGCTGGGCTTCAACATCGCGATCGCGGTCCGGCAGACCATCGCGCAGGAGATCTACGAGCGCATGCCCAAGTACTCCGGGTTCACCGGCGACGAGCTGACGGCCGCGATCATCGTCATCGGGATCTTCGCCCTCGTCGCGCTCATCACCCTGACGCCGCTGGCACATCGCGGCTGGCGCTGGATGACCTACGCCGGCGCGCTCACCTATCCGCTCTACCTGATCCACGAGCAGTGGGGGCGCTGGATCATCGAGACACTGCACGCCGAGATCCCGCCGATCGCGCTGCTCGGTCTGACGGTGCTCGCCTGCCTGCTGCTCGCTGCCGCGATCGAACGCTGGGTCGAACGTCCGCTGCGGCCGATCCTCCGCCGCGGACTGGATCGCTCCTTCGAAGCGCTCGACCGGCATCGGGACCAGCGGGAGGAATCGCCGGAGCCGGCTCCGGGGCAACGCGGCGCTTCGATCTGATAAGCTGAACGCTGGCCAACACCGCTCTCGCAGCTGGCTGCGTGCGAGAGCCTGGTGGCAGGCGCCCTGTAGCCGGGTTTCTGCACTGGTCGTTCCCTCACCGACAACGGTTCGTTGCGTCGCGTGCATCACCCAGTTGATGCGGGCGCAGCATGGCCGAGAGAACACGGCCGCGCGCATCCGCGCACGGCTCAGCAGAAACTCGAAAGGATCCACGTGTCGACTACGTCGCGTACCCGTTCCAAGACCCGCCTGTCCCGCTCGCTCGGGATCGCCCTGACCCCGAAGGCTGCGCGCTACCTCGAGAAGCGCCCCTACGGCCCCGGCCAGCACGGTCGCACCAAGCGTAAGAGCGACAGCGACTTCGCCGTCCGCCTGCGCGAGAAGCAGCGTCTCCGGGCCCAGTACGGCATCCGCGAGAAGCAGCTCGTCATCGCCTTCAAGGAAGCCCGTCGCCAGGACGGCCTGACCGGTGAGAACCTGGTCGAGCTCCTCGAGATGCGTCTCGACGCCCTCGTGCTCCGCGCCGGCTTCGCCCGCACCACTTCGCAGGCTCGCCAGATGGTCGTGCACCGCCACATCCTCGTCGACGGCAAGATCGTCGACCGTCCCTCCTTCCGCGTGAAGCCGGGTCAGCTCATCCACGTCAAGGAGCGCTCCGAGGGCATGGAGCCCTTCCAGGTCGCAGCGGCCGGCGGTCACGCCGAGGTCCTGCCCCCGGTCCCGGGCTACCTCGAGGTCGAGCTCGACAAGCTCCAGGCTCGCCTGGTCCGTCGTCCGAAGCGCGCCGAGGTCCCCGTGACCTGTGAAGTGCAGCTCGTCGTCGAGTACTACGCAGCCCGCTAAGCGCTTCGCGCACAGCGATACGAACGGCCGTCGGAGCAATCCGGCGGCCGTTCGGCGTTTCCGGAGCCCGTCGCACCGCGTACGCGCCGTGACGCGGGATATGAAGGGCACGCAAAGGCGCCCCCGCTAGACTTGCACGGTCGAGAGATCTGGAGGATCCCCATGCGCAGACTGTCCTGGCTGATCGTCGGAGTCGCCGCCGGTTTCGTTGCCGCCCACTTCGTCAACCAGACGCCCGAGGGGCGCCGCTTCTTCGAGCGGGTGAACCGCGGCGCGCGCGAGTTCAGCGATGCGCTCGCGAACGGGTACCGCGAGGGCGAGGCCGAGCTCGACGAGACGCTCGACGAGGTCGAGCGTCGTCTGAGCCGCCTCGAGGCCAAGCAGCACGCCGCCGACTGAGCGCACCCCGACTCCCACTCGTACGCACCTCCCCAAAAGGAACCAGAACCCCATGCAGACCGCTGAGATCCGTCGCCGCTGGCTCGACTTCTTCGAACGGAAGGGCCACACGGTGGTGCCCTCGGCGTCGCTCGTGAGCGACGACCCGAGCCTCATGTTCACGGTGGCCGGCATGGTCCCCTTCGTCCCCTACCTCTCGGGCCTCGTCCCCGCGCCGTACCCGCGCGCCACCAGCGTGCAGAAGTGCATCCGCACCAACGACATCGAAGAGGTCGGCAAGACGCCCCGCCACGGCACCTTCTTCCAGATGTGCGGCAACTTCTCGTTCGGCGACTACTTCAAGGAGGGCGCGATCCAGTTCGCCTGGGAGCTCCTCACCACGAGCGAGGCCGATGGCGGCCTCGGCTTCGATGCCGCCGATCTCTGGGTGACCGTCTACGAGGACGACGACGAGGCGATCGCGCTCTGGAAGCAGCACTCCACCCTTCCCGAGGAGCGGATCCAGCGCCTCGGCAAGGACACCAACTACTGGTCGACGGGGCAGCCCGGGCCGGCCGGCCCCTGTTCCGAGATCTTCTTCGACCGCGGCCCCGAGTACGGCATCGACGGCGGCCCCGCCACCGACGACGACCGCTACGTCGAGATCTGGAACCTGGTGTTCATGCAGTACCAGGTCGCCGACGTGAAGTCGAAGACCGATTTCACGATCCTGGGCGAGCTGCCGAAGAAGAACATCGACACCGGCCTCGGTCTCGAGCGCGTCGCGTTCCTCAAGCAGGGCGTCGACAACATGTACGAGATCGACGAGGTGCGGCCGGTGCTCGACCGCGCGGCCGAGCTCGCCGGCAAGACCTACGGCGCCGACCACACCGACGACGTGCGTCTGCGCGTCATCGCCGATCATGTCCGCTCGGGCCTCATGCTCATCGCCGACGGCGTGACGCCGTCGAACGAGGGCCGCGGCTACATCCTGCGACGCCTGCTCCGCCGCGTGATCCTGTCGATGCGCCTGCTGGGCGTCGACGGTCCGACGTTCGAGGCGCTGTTCCCGGTGTCCCGCGACGCGATGAAGGGCTCCTACCCGGCGGTCGAGCGCGATTTCGACTTCATCTCGCGCGCCGCCTACACCGAGGAGAAGACCTTCCTCCGCACCCTCGCCTCGGGCATCGAGATCCTCGATGGCGCGATCGACGCCGCCAAGAGCGGCACCCGGGCCGTGACCGGCGACACTGCGTTCCTGCTGCACGACACCAAGGGCTTCCCGATCGAGCTGACGCTCGAGATCGCGGAGGAGGCCGGGGTCACCGTCGACGAGGGCGTGTTCAAGACGCTCATGCAGGAGCAGCGCGAGCGCGCGAAGGCCGATGCGAAGGCCAAGAAGGGCCAGCGCGCCGACCTCTCGATCTACAAGGAGCTCCGCGGGCAGGGCGAGACCCTCTTCACCGGCTACGACGAGCTGACGCACGAGAGCCGCGTGCTGGGCATCGTGGTCGACGGCAAGCCGGTTCCCGCCGCGAGCGAGGGCCAGGTCGCCGAGGTCGTGCTCGCCGAGACCAGCCTGTGGGCCGAGTCCGGCGGGCAGGACGCGGATCAGGGCCTCATCGTCGGCGACGGCTTCGAGGCCGAGGTGCTCGACGTGCAGAAGCCGGTTCCCGGCCTGATCGTGCACACCGTCCGCGTCGAGGTCGGCACCATCGCCGTCGACGCGCGGGCCGAGACCCGCGTCGACGCCGACTACCGGCGCGGCGCGACGCAGGCGCACTCGGGCACGCACATCGTGCACGCGGCCCTGCGCCAGGTGCTGGGCTCGAACGCGCACCAGGCGGGCTCCTACAACAAGGCCGGCTACCTGCGCCTCGACTTCACCCACGGCGAAGCGCTGAGCACCGAGACCAAGAGCGAGATCGAGGAGATCTCGAATCTGGCGATCCGCTCGGACTACGAGGTGGTCACGCGCGAGATGCCGATCGACGAGGCCAAGGCGCTGGGCGCCATGGCGCTCTTCGGCGAGAAGTACGGCGACCGCGTGCGCGTCGTCGACATCGGCGGTCCCTGGTCGCGCGAGCTCTGCGCCGGCACGCACGTGACGAGCTCCGCCGAGGTCGGCATGATCAACCTCGTCTCCGAGAGCTCGGTCGGTTCCACGAACCGCCGCATCGAGTCGCTCGTCGGCCTCGAAGCCTTCCGCAGCTTCGCCGCGGAGCGCGCGATCGTGCACGAGCTGTCCGCGGGCCTGCGCACGCCGCGCGGCGAGCTGGTGCAGCGCGTGCAGGATCTCGGCGCGCAGCTGAAGGCCGCCGAGAAGAAGATCGCCCAGCTGGAGGCTGCAAAGCTCGCGGAGCGCGTCCCCGAGCTGCTCGCCGGTGCCGAGACGCTCGGCTCGGTCCGGGCCGTGCTCGGCTCGCTCGGCACGGTCGGCTCCGCCGACGACGTGCGGGGCCTGGTGCTGCAGCTGCGCGACCGTCTGGCCGACGAGGCCGGTGTGGTCGTGCTCGCGGGCGATGCCGGCGGCAAGCCCGTCGTGATCGCGGCGACGACCGCGGGGGCTCGCGATGCGGGCGTTCGTGCGGGCGACCTCGCGAAGCTCGGTGCGCAGGTGCTCGGCGGCGGGGGCGGCGGCAAGCCCGACCTCGCGCAGGGCGGCGGCGCCGATGTCTCCAAGATCGACGACGCGCTCGCCGAGATCCGGCGCAGCATCGGAGCGTAGGGTGCGCACGGGCGTACGACTCGGCATCGACGTGGGCCGCGCCAGGATCGGCGTGGCCCGCTCCGATGCTCACGGCATGCTCGCCACGCCGGTCGAGACGGTCCGGCGTGTCGCCTCGGGCGGGCACGACGTGGAGCGGATCGCGGTGCTCTTCGCCGAGCACGGCGCGTTCGAGGCCGTGGTCGGCCTGCCGCTGAGCCTGAGCGGCGACCGCACCCCGTCGACCGACGACGCCGAGGCCTTCGCCCGACGGCTCGCCGAGCGCGGCCTGCCCGTGCGCCTCGTCGACGAACGCCTGTCGACCGTCTCGGCCCAGAGCCAGCTGCACCAGGCCGGACGCAACACCAAGAACAGTCGCGGGGTGATCGACCAGGCCGCGGCCGTCGTCATCCTGCAGCACGCGCTCGACACCGAGCGCGCGCAGAGCGCGCCCCCCGGCGAAGCGCTCGACCCGCAGGACGCCGACCCGATCGCCGAAGACCGAGGAGACGAACGATGAACGCACGCCAGAAGCGCGGACGCCGCGCCAAGCAGGAGAGCAGCACGGGTAAGCGGGTGCTCATCGTCCTGCTCGTCGCGGTGCTCCTGCTCGGCGGTCTCGGCGCAGGGGTCGCGGTGCTCTGGTCGAGCTTCGGTGCTCAGGTCTCGAAGGCCATGGGCTGGGAGAAGAACGACTACGAGGGTTCCGGCACCGGATCGGCGGTGGTCACGATCCGCGAGGGCGAGATCGGCAGCGACATCGCCGCCTCCCTGGCGAAGCAGGGCGTCGTGAAGACGTCGGAGGCGTTCTACGATCTGCTGCTCAAGCAGGATCCGGCCGTCGAGTTCCAGGTCGGTTCCTACCAGCTGAAGAAGCAGATGAGCGCGAAGGCGGCTCTCGCCGCGCTGCAGGACCCCAAGAACCAGATCAAGCTGACGGTGACGATCCCCGAGGGCATGGCCGCGAGGGACGCGCTCGCTCGGATCTCGAAGGTCACCGGCATTCCGCAGGCCGATTTCGACGCGGCGGTCAAGGACCCGAGCAAGTACGGGATCCCGAAGGCCGCTCCTTCGATCGAGGGCTTCCTGTTCCCGGCCACCTACACGTTCGAGCCGGGCGACACCGCCGAGACCATCATCAAGAAGATGGTCGAGCGCATGGGGCAGGCGCTGCGCGAGCACGGCGTGCCCGAGGCCGATGAGCTGCGCGTGCTCACCCTCGCCTCCATCGTGCAGCGCGAGGCGGGATCCAACCAGGCGGACTTCCCGAAGATCGCCCGCGTGTTCCAGAACCGCCTCGATCAGGGCATGAAGCTGCAGTCCGATGCGACGGTCGCGTACGGCACCGGCAACACCCACACGGTGTGGACCACCGAGGCCGAGCGGGCCGATGCGTCGAACAAGTACAACACCTACGCGAATCCCGGCCTGCCGATCGGGCCCATCGGTCTCCCCGGTGACGTCGCCATCGCGGCCGCGATGAAGCCGGCCCCGGGCAAGTGGCTCTACTTCGTGCCGATCAACCTCGAGACCGGCGAGACCGTGTTCTCGGAGACCAACGAGGAGCATGAGGCCGCGGTGGCCAAGCTCGGGCAGTGGTGCGAGGCGCACAGGGCCGCGGGTGGCAAGCGCTGTGACTGATCCGACGACGCTCGACGCCCCGGCCGACGAGCCGGAGCTCCGGGCGACTGCGCAGCGCCTGGCCGTCCTCGGCAGCCCGATCGAGCACTCCCGTTCTCCGCGGATCCACCGCGCCGCGTACGACGCGCTCGGCCTGGACTGGAGCTACACCCGCGTGCGCTGCGGCGCGGACGGTCTCGAAGCGTTCCTGCGGGGCCGGGGCCCCGAGTGGCGCGGCTTCTCGGTGACCATGCCGCTGAAGGAGGAAGCGCATCGGATCGCGACGGTGCTCGACCCCGTCGCGACCGAGAGCGGCGTCGTGAACACCCTGTTCCGCATCGTCGCACCCGGCGACGCGGCCCCGCGCTGGGCCGGGTACAACACCGACGTGCCGGGCCTCGCGGCGGCGATCCGCGGTGCCGGCCTCGAGGCGCAGCGCACGGTCGTGCTCGGATCGGGGGCCACCGCGGTCTCCGCTCTGCTCGCAGCCCGCCACCTCGGCGCCGAGCGCATCACGATCCTCGCGCGCAACTCCGTGGCGGTCGCCGATCTCGCGGCGCGATTCGACGGGACGAGCGAGGGCTCGGGCGCAGCGGTGCGCGTCTCCGGAGCGGTGCTCGGCACCGAAGACGGGACCGCGGCCGTCGAGGCGGCCGACGCCACGCTCGTCATCTCGGCGCTGCCGGGGCCCGCCGGACACGGGATCGAGCTGCCCGCCGGGTTGGAGCGGGCTCCGCTCTTCGACGTCGCCTACGACCCCTGGCCGTCCCCGCTCGCGGAGCGCTGGCGGGTCGCGGGCGGCACCGCTCACCCGGGCCTCGACATGCTCGTGGAGCAGGCGCTGGTGCAGGCCCGGATCTTCGTCGCGGGGGAGCCGTCGCTCCCGCTGCCCGACGAAGCCGCGTTGCTCGACGTCATGCGCGGCGCAGCGGGCCTGCCGCGTATGGAAAGATAGATCCATGCTGCGTTGGCTCACGGCCGGGGAATCCCACGGCCCAGAACTCATTGCCGTGCTCGAGGGGCTGCCCGCCGGTGTGCCCGTTTCGATCGACGGGATCCGCGCCGACCTCGAACGGCGCAAGCTCGGCTACGGCCGCGGCTCGCGCATGAAGTTCGAGCAGGACGAGCTCCACCTCTCGGGCGGTGTCGTGCACGGCCGTTCCATCGGCGGCCCGGTCGCGATCCGCGTGGGCAACACCGAGTGGCCCAAGTGGACCGAGGTGATGAGCCCCGAGCCGATCGAGCTCTCCGAGAAGTCCCGCGGCCGAGGTGCCCCGCTGACCCGTCCCCGCCCCGGCCACGCCGACCTGACCGGCATGCAGAAGTACGGCTTCGACGAGGCCCGGCCGGTGCTCGAGCGCGCGAGCGCGCGCGAGACCGCCGCCCGCGTCGCCCTCGGCGCCGTGGCACGTGCGTTCCTGGCCGAGCTCGGGATCCGGCTCGTCAGCCACACGGTCTCGATCGGTGCGGTCGAAACCCCCGCAGGCACTCCGCTGCCCCGTCCCGAGGACGTCGCCGCGCTCGATGCCGATCCGCTGCGCTGCTTCGACGCGGCAACTAGCGAGCGCATGGTCGCGGAGGTCGACGACACCAAGAAGTCGGGCGACACCATCGGCGGTATCGTCGAGGTGCTCGCCTACGGCCTGCCCCCGGGGCTCGGCTCCTACGTGCACTGGGATCGACGGCTCGATTCGCGTCTCGCCGGCGCGCTCATGGGCATCCAGGCGATCAAGGCGGTCGAGGTCGGCGACGGCTTCGAGACGACCCGGCGCCGCGGTTCCGAGGCGCACGACGAGCTGCACCTGCGCGACGGCCGGATCGTGCGCGACACGGGCCGGGCCGGCGGTATCGAGGGCGGCATGACCACTGGTCAGCTGCTCCGCGTCCGCGCGGGCATGAAGCCCATCGCGACGGTCCCGCACGCGCTGCCCACCATCGACGTCTCCACGGGCGAGGAATCGAAGGCGCACCACCAGCGCTCCGACGTCTCGGCCGTTCCGGCAGCCGGCGTGGTCGCCGAGGCGATGGTCGCGCTCGTGCTGGCCGATGCCGTCACCGAGAAGTTCGGCGGCGACAGCGTCGCCGAGACGAAGCGGAACCTCGACGCCTACCTCGCTGCGATCCCCGAGAACCTCGCGACCGCGCTCGAATCGTGACCGCGTCCCGCCGCGCCGGGCGCGACGCGGGCCCGCCCGCCGCGCGTCCGGTTCCGGCTCCGCCGCGCACGGCCCCCGTGCCGGTGCAGTCGGCCGCGCCCGATGAACGGGAGCCCGGCCGGCGTCCGAGCGCCGAGGAGGCGACCGAGGCGACGGCTGCGGCGTCCCGCCGCGGTGCGCGGCGTCGCCCGGCGCGCCGACGCCGGCGCGGACGGGTGCCCGACCTCGCGGTGGTGCTGGTCGGCCCGATGGCCGCGGGCAAGACGAGCCTCGGCCGTCGCCTGGCCCGCGAGCTCGGGGTGCCGTTCGTCGACACCGACGCGGTCTTCGTCCGCGAGCACGGCGCCATCACCGAGTTCTTCGCGGCGCACGGCGAGCCCGAGTTCCGCCGCATCGAGGCCGAGGTGATCGCGGCGCAGCTCGCCGAGCCCGGCGCCCGCATCGTCGCCCTCGGCGGCGGGGCCGTGCTGCACCCCGAGACCCGGCAGCGGCTCGCGGCGCACCCCGTGGTGCTGCTCATGACCACGGAGCGCGCCGTGCTGCGCACCGCCAATCTGTCGCGCCGGCCCCTGCTGCGCGACGATCCGGGCGCGTGGGGGCGCATCCTCAAGGAGCGCAAGCCCCTCTACGACGAGGTCGCCGACGTGACCTTCCGCACCGACCGCGCCACCAAGGAGCAGCTGGCCGTGCGCGCCGCGGAATGGGTGCGCGCGCAGGGCCGCAAACGAGCGGCCGAGCAGGCCAGGAACCGCAGCAGATCCGAAGGAGAGTCCGAGTGAGTGAACCGTCGAGCGAGTCGTCCGTGACCACCATCGAGGTGACCGGGGACGCCGACTATTCGATCTCGGTGGGACGGGGGATCCTCGATCGGGTGCCCGAGGCCCTCGGCGACCGCGTCGCGAAGGTGCTCATCATCCACACGCCGACCGTCGGTCGCTTCGCGGACGAGCTCCGCAACTCGCTGCAGGAGCGCTACGGCCAGGTCCTGCTGGCCGAGGTGCCCGACGCGGAGTCGGCCAAGCGCATCGAGGTCGCGTCCTTCTGCTGGGGAGTGCTCGGCCAGGCCGACTTCACGCGCTCCGACGCGATCATCGGTCTGGGCGGCGGCGCGGTGACCGATCTCGCCGGCTTCGTCGCGGCCACCTGGCTGCGCGGCGTGCGCCTCGTCCAGATCCCGACGACCGTGCTCGGCATGGTCGATGCCGCGGTCGGCGGCAAGACGGGGATCAACACCTCCGAGGGGAAGAACCTCGTGGGCGCGTTCTACGCGCCGCACGCGGTCATCTGCGACCTCGCCCTGCTCGACACGCTGCCGCGCAACGAGATCCTCGCGGGCTTCGCCGAGGTCGCCAAGTGCGGCTTCATCGCCGAGCCCGAGATCCTCGATCTGCTCGAGGCCGACGTCGACCGCGCGACCGATCCGCAGACCCCCGAGTTCCGACGTCTCGTCGAGCTGGCCATCGGGGTCAAGGCCCGCGTGGTCTCCGAGGACTTCCGCGAGGGCGGCCTGCGCGAGATCCTCAACTACGGCCACACGCTCGGCCACGCGATCGAGCATGCTGAGCGGTACCAGTGGCGCCACGGCGTCGCGATCTCGATCGGCATGATGTACGCGGCCGAGCTCGGTCGCATGGCGGGATCCCTCTCGGACGAGGCGGTGGAGCGGCACCGCCGGATCCTCTCCTCGCTCACGCTGCCGCTCTCGTACCCCGCCGGCCGCTGGCCCGGGCTGCTCTCGGCGATGCAGCGCGACAAGAAGGCCCGCGCGGGCATGCTGCGATTCATCGTGCTCGACGACATCGCGAAGCCGCGCGTGCTCGCCGGTGTCGACGAGTCGGTGCTGCAGTTCGCGTACCAGGAGATCGCGAACTAGCGAGCGGACGCCCGCAGCGGTCGGGCACGACGAAAGGCGGAACGCATGGGTGCGTGGGGAGTCTCACCGTGGGACACCGACGGGGCGGCGGACTGGTTCGCCGCGGTGTTCGCGGGTCTCGACATGGACGCGCACATCGCGGACGCGTTCCAGTACGACGACGACTACGATCGCGTGCGAGCGGCGTGCTACCTGCTCGCCGTGCTCGGCCGCAGCACAGTGTGGCCCGGGGACCTCGAACGATTGGACGCGCACCTCGAGCGCGGTATCGAGCTGCTGACCTCGATGATCGAACCCGAC
This sequence comes from Leucobacter iarius, assembly GCF_039530105.1. Classification (NCBI taxonomy): domain Bacteria; kingdom Bacillati; phylum Actinomycetota; class Actinomycetes; order Micrococcales; family Microbacteriaceae; genus Leucobacter; species Leucobacter iarius. The sequence continues at coordinate 93,928 of NZ_BAAAOB010000002.1, forward strand.
TCCGAGTTCCTCGAGCTCTGGGAGGACGATCCCGAGGTCGTCGTCGCCGTGCGCGCGGAGATCGCGCAGCTGGAGGCACGCCTCGACGGCGAAGATGAGGGCGATGAGGACGCGGACGAACTGTGAGTTCTCCCGCGTGACCGTATGTGACATGCAAGATCTTCTGTGAGTTCGCTGGGCCGATAGGTTTTCGGGAAGACCCGATCGGGCGCCGACCGGCGCCCCCGAACCTCCTGGAGCCCCGATGACGCTTCGACGACGACTCGCCGGAGGCGCTGCCCTCCTCACCGCCCTGGCGCTGCTCACGGGCTGCGCGAGCGGTGGGAACGATGCACAGGGGAGCAGCGAGTCGGCTGCGGATGCGCCGAAGATCACGTTCCTGTACTCGCCCTATGCCGACTACGCGCCGTTCTTCCTCGCTGAGAAGAAGGGCTACTTCGAGGACGCCGGTCTCGACGTCGAGCTCATCTCGAAGAGCGGCAGCTCGGGAGAGACCTACCAGCAGGTCAGCACCGGCAGCATCACGGCCGGCGGTGCGACCTGGGGCGCCGGCCTGTTCAACGCGACGAAGGCGGGCACCTCGATCTCGGTCATCGCGAGCGTCTCCAAGATCCCGTCCGAGGGCAAGAACCCCGCGCCGCTGATGGCCTCGGAGAAGTCCGGGATCACCGATGCCAAGGATCTGAAGGGGAAGAAGATCGGCATCCCCGGCGACGGCGGTTTCGGCATCTACTCGGTGGCGCTCGCCCTGGAGTCGGTCGGGCTGGGCCTCGACGACGTGAAGCTCGTCAACCTGAGCCCCGGGGACATCCCGCCCGCGATGGCGAACGGCTCCATCGACGCGAGCTGGACCATCGAGCCCATCTCCTCGGCCATCGCGCAGAAGAAGATCGGTCACGAACTGCTCGGGGTCGACTACCAGTCGGGCGTCGAGCTGGGCGCGCTCGTGTTCAACAGCGACTACGTGCAGAAGCACCCGAAGGCCGTCACCGCCTTCACCGCGGCGTACCTGCGCGCGGTCAAGGAGCTCGAGAACGGGGGCTGGAAGGATCCGGCCGACCAGAAGATCATCGCCGAGTACACGGACCTGCCCGTCGAGACGCTCCAGTCCATCGGTCTGACCCGCCAGGATCCCGAGGGTTCGATCGATTGGAAGGACGTCGCCCGGCAGGAGCAGTTCTTCCGCGACCGCGGAGCGCTCGAGTTCGACGGCGACTCCGGTATCGAGAAGATCTTCCGCAAAGACATCCTGCAGCAGGCCGTCGCGGATTCCGAGAAGCAGCCGAGCGCGAGCTCGTGAGCACCGGCATCTCGATCCAGGGGCTCTGGAAGGCGTTCCCGAGCGCGGAATCGAAGGACGAGGTCCTCGTCGCCGTGGAGGACGTCTCGCTGGAGGTCCGCGAGAACGAGTTCGTCTGCGTGCTCGGCCCGTCGGGCTGCGGCAAGAGCACGCTGCTCCGCGTGGCCGCAGGCCTCGAACAGGCGAGCCTCGGCTCCGTCACCACCGAGAGCCGGCCGTCGGTCGTGTTCCAGGAGCACGGCGTGTTCCCATGGCTCACCGTCGCGGAGAACGTCGCGTACCCGCTCAAGCTGCGCGGCGTCCCGCGAGCCGAACGCCGGGAACGCGTGCGCGAACTGCTGCAGCTCGTCGGTCTCACCGAGTTCGCGAGCTACTACCCGGCCCAGATCTCGGGCGGCATGCGTCAGCGGACCTCGGTCGCCCGTGCGCTGGCCGACGACGGGAACGTGCTGCTCATGGATGAGCCGTTCGGCGCGCTCGACGAGCAGACCCGCGTCGCGCTGCAGCAGGAGCTGCTGCGCATCTGGGAACGGACCTCGAAGTCGGTGCTGTTCATCACGCACAGCGTCGACGAGGCGCTCACCCTGGCGGACCGCGTGGTCGTGATGTCGCATCGGCCCGGCCGCATCATCGCGGAGATCGAGATCCCGTTCGGGCGCCCGCGCGACATCATCGAGCTGCGCCGCGATCCCCGGTACGGCGAGATCACCTACCAGCTCTGGAACCTGCTGGAGCACGGCACCGAACAGGGGGAGGCCGCGTGACCGCGCAACTGGAGCAGACCGGACCGGACGAGACCCGGCGTCTGCTGGTGGACGCCGTCCGCGCCGAGCGCGGATCCGCGTGGGTGCGCCGGATCGGCCCGTACACGCCGCTGCTGCTCATCCTGGTGTGGGAGCTGCTGAGCCGGGTCGGGGTGCTCGATGCGCGCTTCTTCCCGCCTCCCTCCTCCATTGTCTCCACCTTCGTGAAGATGCTGCTCGACGGGGTGCTGCTCGAGCACACCGCCATGACCCTGTCCCGCATCCTCATCGGCTTCGTGCTGGGTGCGGTCCCCGGGGTGCTCCTGGGTGTGCTGCTCGGAACCGTCCGGCCGCTGAGGCAGCTGCTCGAGCCGATCTTCTCGAGCCTGCTGCCGATCCCGAAGGTCGCGATCTTCCCGCTGCTCCTGCTCATCTTCGGCCTCGGCGAGACGAGCAAGTACGTGATCGTGGCGATCGGCGTCTTCTTCTACCTGTTCTTCAACACCATGAGCGGGGTCATGCAGACGCCGCCGCTGTACGAGGACGTGGCGCGGGCGAACGGCGCCTCCCGCCTGCAGCGCTGGTTCACGGTGTCCTTCCCATACGCGCTTCCGTCGATCTTCACGGGCATGAAGCTCGCGACCGGCGGTGCGTTCGTGATCATCGCGGCCTCGGAGTTCGTGGGATCGCAGAGCGGGCTGGGGTACCTCATCTGGAGTTCCTGGTCGACGTTCGCGGTGTCCAAGATGTACGTCGGGATCGTCACGATCTCGGCGCTCGGCTACGCCGCCACCGCGCTGGAGGGCGTCATCGAGCGCCGCGTGGTGCCCTGGGTGAAGTACTGATCGTGCCGCAGCGACAGGAACACAAGCCCGACCGGACGATCGAGCTGGCCTTCGCCGAGCTGGTCGCGCGGATCGAGCGTACGATCGCTCCGTTCGCGGGACCCGGCACGGGCTTCGCGGACGAGGACGCGCGCCGAGCCGCCCGCTGGATCGCCCGAGCCGAGGCGCTCGGCCTCCCCGGTTTCGGCGTCGCGATGCTGGCGCGGGATCTGCGGTCCGCCGCGCTCGTCCGTCCGGCCGGCCCGGCCCCCGGGGGAGCCGGAGACGGGGCCCGAGCGCTGTCGAGCATCGTCGCGTCCGGGATCCCCGGACCCCTGGCGCTGGCGCGCGCCGCGCGCGAGGCCGCTGCCGCAGCTGCCGTTCACGGTATCGGAGCGGTCGCGCTGCGGGAGGTCGGAGCGCTCGGGGTACTCGGCCTGGCGGTGCGCGAGCTCGCGCTCGGCGGTCTCGTCGCCCTTGCGGTCGCTCAGGCACCGGCCGCGGTCGCGCCGTGGGGTGGGACGGCCCCGGCGATCGGCACGAACCCCATCGCGTTCGCCGCCCCGCGCTCCGATGCAGCGCCGCTCGTCGTCGATTTCGCGACCTCGCGCGCGACGCTCGCGGCGGTGCGCGCCCACGCCGCCTCCGGCGCCGCGCTCCCGTCGAGCGTCGCGCTCGACGCGGCGGGTCTGGCGACGACCGATCCCGGCGCCGTATCCGCGCTGCTCGCGGAGGGGCGGATCGCCTCGCTCGCCGGGCTCCTGGTCGAGGTCCTCGCCGGAGCAGCCGCAGGCGGCCGGGGGACCGGTGCGCACCCGGTCGACGGCCGTGGAGCGCTGCTGCTCGCGCTGGACCCGGCGTCCGCCGGCGGGCTGCACGCCTCCGATGTCGGAGCCGAGCTCTCGGCGGAGTGGATCGCCTCGGGCGGCCACCTGCCCGCCCGTTTCGACGCGCTGCCGCTCGATCCCGCCGACGAGACCGGCGCGGTCCGGGTGAGCGCCGCGGGCCTGCGCGAACTGGAGTCCGCTTCCGCGGGCGGAGCCGTCGCGTGAGCGCTCCGTTCGAGATCCGCGTCGAGCCCGCGCGAGCACTGCTCTCGGAGCGCCGCCGCATCGAGGTGCTCGGAGCCGCTCCGGGCGCGCTCGTCACCCTGCGCGCCGAGACGCTCCGCGGCGACGAGCTCTGGGCCGCCCAGGCGACCTTCCTCGCGGGCGCGGACGGCGGGATCGACCTCGATCACGATGCACCGGTCTCGGGCGACTACCGCGTCGCCGATGCGATGGGGCTCTTCTGGGCGCAGCATCGCGAGACCGCTCGGGGCGGGGGAGTCGAGCCCGTCGACCCCCGTGTTCCCGTGGTCACCCGGATCATCGCGACGCAGGAGGCGGGGACGGGCTTCCTCGATCTTCCCGGCGACGGCGCCCGTGCGGTCAGCGTGGAGACGGAGGTCCGGCAGGACCTGCTCGCCGACGGGGTGCGTCGGGAGGAGATCCGGCACGACGGCCTGGTGGGCACGCTCTTCACCCCGCCCGGCACGGGACCGTTCCCGACCCTCATCGTCATGAACGGCTCCGGCGGCGGCATCAACGAGGCGCGCGCCGCCCTGTACGCCGCGTACGGCATCCGCGCGTTCGCGCTCGGCTACTTCCGAGCACCCGGCCTGTCCCACTACATCTCGCGGACTCCGCTCGAGTACTTCGAGCGGGCGCTCGACTACGCGGCCTCGGAGCTGGATCCGCTGGGCGGGCTCCCGCTCGTCAGCGGGCAGTCGCGCGGCGGCGAGCTCACGCTGCTGCTCGCGGCGCGATTCCCCGAGCGGGTCGCGGGAGCGGTCGCGTTCGTCCCCGGCGCATTCGCGTTCGGGGCGCAGGGAGCGGCGGACCCGGCCGAGGGCTGGGACGGGCCCACGTGGACCTGGCGCGGCGAGCCCGTCGAGCACCTGTGGCACGGGAACCGGGGCGTGGACTGGCAGCCCTGGAACGATGCGCCGCCGCCCACCCGGCACGCCGACGTCTACGTGGACGGACTGCGCGACCGGGACCTCGCCGCCGCGTCCCGGATCCCCATCGAGCGCTTCGCGGGGCCCGTGCTCTGCGTATCCGGTCTCGACGATCGGGCCTGGCCCTCGAGCTTCGCCTCCCGACTGGCACTGGGAGCCCTCGAGCGGCACGGCCATCGCGCCGAGCGGCTGCACCTCGACTACGAGGAGGCGGGCCACGGCATCTCGGTGCCGCACCTGCCGAGCACCGAGATCGCGCGCGTGCATCCGGTGTCCGGGGTCCACTACTCGAACGGCGGCACGCCGTTGGGCAATGCGCGGGCGAGCGAGGATTCGTTCCGCGCCGTCCGGGCGTTCGTGCATCGCACCGCGGCCGCGCGTGCGGAGCGGGCCTCCGGTGCCGCCCCTGACTCTCAGAACGACTGAATCGAACCGAAGGAGATCCGATGCCGGTACCCGAGCATCTCGCAGGACAGTGGCGCGAGTGGCGCCACCGCCATGTCGCGGAACTGACCCGTCCGTACGGCTGGACAGCGCTCGTCGCGCAGTACTGGCTGCACGAGGGCAGCTCGGGCGTGGAACTCGACCTGCTTCCGGGCACCTGGGGGGTGCAGGACGGACGGGTGATCTTCACTCCGCCCGCTGACGGGCCGACCCTGTCGGTGAACGGGGAGCACCCCGCGCGCCCCGTGGAGATCGTCACCGGACGCAACCAGACCTACGGCCACGGCGCGAGCGTGCCCGTCTACTTCGGCGTGCGCGAGGTGGAGACGGTCCCGCGCACCAACGACGCCGGCGACCGGATCTTCGGGGTGCGCGTGCGCGATCCGCGACTGGCGGCGAGCGCCGCCGACATCGGGCTCACCGCGTTCGACTACGATCCGGCCTGGAGGATTCCCGCGGTGTTCTCTCCCGCCGAGCGCGACGACGTCGAGCAGGAGACGGTCGAGCGCGGCGTGCGCGAGACGACGACGCGGATCGGTACCCTGCGCTTCGAGCACGAGGGCCGCCCGTACGAGCTGGCGCTGATCGGGAAGGACGCCGGCGACCGGGTGCAGCCCGTCGCGCACATCCGCGATCGCAGCAGCGGGCCGGTCACCTACGGTGCGGGGCGTGTGATCGAGCTCCGGTTCTCAGAGGACGGCGCGGGGCGGATCGATTGGATCGACTTCAACTACGCGACGGCCCTGCCCTGCGCGGTGACGAACTTCGTCACCTGCCCGCTGCCGCCCGCGCAGAACCATCTCGACTTCGAGGTCCTGGCCGGTGAGAAGAAGCCCGCGAACGACGTCGCTCGTGTGCTGACCTACGAGCCGCCGGCGGACTGAGCCGGTCGGCGGATCCCGATCCATGAGACCAGCGCACCGATGGCGAACAGCGCCGCGGTCACGACCGCGGCGCTGTGGAACCCGGCGAGGTCGAGTCGGCCCCCGACGATGGTCGAGAGCAGGGCGATGACGAAGAGGCCGGCGACGCGGGAGACCGCGTTGTTGACGGCCGAGGCGATGCCGCTGCGCTCGGCGCCGATGGATCCCAGCACCGCCGAGGTGAGCGGGGCCACGGTCAGCGAGAGTCCGAGTCCGAGCACGAGCATCGACGGCAGCACCTGCCACCAGTAGTCGAAGTCCGAACCGACGGTGAGCAGCAGCAGCGCACCGACCGCCATGAGCGCGGGACCGAGCGTCATGAAGATCCGCGGGCCGTGCTTTCCCGCCCAGGATCCTGCCCGGGAGCTCAGCAGGACCATGAGGATCGTGATGGGCAGGCTGGCGAGTCCGGCCTGGGTGGCGCCGAGGCCCGCGCCCTGCTGCAGGTAGACGCCGATGACCATGCCGTTGAGCGAGAGCGCGGCGTAGACGAAGAGCGTCGAGAGGTTGCCCCAGGCGAAGTTGCGGACCCGGAACAGCTGGAGCGGCATCATCGGTTCGGCGATGCGCCGCTGCCGCGCCACGAATCCGAACAGCAGTGCGATGCCCGCGAGTCCAGACAGCCAGATGGCGGGAGCGGTCCAGCCGAGCCGGGGCTGCTCGATGAGCGCGAAGACGAGCGCGGCGAGGCCGATGGCGCAGAGCGCGCCGCCCCACCAGTCGACCTTCGCGCCGCGCTGGTGCTCGGGCAGCTGCACCCGGCGGAGCAGCAGCAGCGTGACCGCGATGGGGAGCACGTTGATGAGGAACACGAGGCGCCAGGAGAGGAAGTCGACGAAGAGCCCGCCGAGCAGCGGCCCGACGAGCTGGGCGGCGGTGGTGCACGCGGTCCAGACGCCGATGGCGCGGGCCTGCACCTCGTCGCGCATCGTCGCGGTGATGAGGGCGAGCGAACTCGGGACGAGCAGCGCGCCCGCCGCTCCCTGGAGTGCGCGCGCGACGACGAGGAACAGCGGATCGGGCGCGGCGGCGACCGCGACGGAGGCGATGCCGAAGGCGATGAGTCCGACCCGCATGATCGTGACGCGTCCGAAGGCGTCCGAGAGCGAGCCCGCGAGCAGGATCAGTGAGCTCAACGTCACGAGGTAGGCGTCGACGGCCCACTGCTGCGTGGTCAGCCCGCCGCCGAGCTCGCGGCTGATCGCGGGCAGCGCGACCGTGACGACCGTGCCGTCGAGGAACGCCACGAAGGAGGCGAGGACCGCGACGGCGACGATCAGCCGTTGCGCCGGAGTGAGTCGCTGCACACGGCCGATCGTACCCCCGGAACGGTCAGGAGAGGCGGAAGCCCTGCCCCTCGATGATCAGGGTGAGCACTGCGCGGTCCTCCCGGTGCATGACGCCCTCGACGAAGCGCCGCAGCGCGTGCTCGAGCGTGACGGTGCCGGCGCTGCCCGCGACCTTCTCGAGGATCGCGACCAGCGTGCGCGGTGCGAGCACCGACTCCTCGAGCCCGGGGCGCCCGTCGACCTCCCGCTCCGTGCTCACGTAGCGCTCGAAGCCGCCGTCGGTGCGGCCCGAGAAGACCTGCTGGCTGATGAACGCGGCGCGCGCGACCGCTTCGAGCTGCGCGAGCGGCAGCGCATCGGGCAGGCGGCCGTCCTCGTCGCACACCGCGGCCGCGGCGAGCAGCAGGTTCTCGCGCGGCGTCGTCGCGTGCTCGGATCCGGCCGCGGCCGCGGAGTCCGGGTAGTGCACCCGGTACGCGTTCGCGCCGAAGCGGTTGACGAGCTCGGCGCTGAGCCGGTCGATCCCGCGGTACCGGTGCCCGCTCTGCTCGTTGGCCGTGGCGATGATCGCGAAGCCCGGGCTGATCTCGATCGTGTCGCCCGCGTGCTCCTGCACGGCGTAGCGGGCGCCGGGGCGCAGCTGGAGGATCCGGTTGAGGCGCTTGAGGAACTCGGGCGGCATGGCGTTCACCTCGTCGAGGATCAGCACCCGACCCTCGGTCATCGCGCGCAGCAGGGGACCCGGCACGAACACGCTGACCGTGGCTCCGCCCTCGGCACGGAGCTCGTGGGCGCCGATGAGCTGGGCGCTCGAGATGTCGCCGTAGCCGGAAACGAGCTCGGGCTCGCGTCCGAGCTCGTCCCGGGCGATCGCCTCGGCGAGCGCGGTCTTGGCGCCGCCGGTCTCGCCGATCAGCAGCATCGGTGCGCCGCGGCGGAGCGCGGGCAGGGCCTCTTCGATGATCGAGCGCATCTGCTCCGTGCGGAGCAGACCGCCGCGCAGCTGGGCCCGCGCGGTGCGCAGCCGCAGCCGGCCGAGTTCGGCGAGCACGGCGTCGCGCATCGCGGGGCTCCCGAGGCGCTGCTCCCATGATCGGTCGGGGGCGGCGGCGTCCAGCTCCGCGACGCGTTCGCGCTCGTGCGGTGCGAGCTCGCGCCCGCTCGAGACGGCCCGCGCGATGATCGCAGCCCGCTCGTCGGAGCGTCGCGCATCGAGCCGCTCGGCGCGCCCGGCATGGACCACCGTGCGCAGGACCGCGGCACGACGGTCGAGCGCCTCGTCGGCGAGGGGGCGGATCGCCGGATCCGCGAGCAGGGCGTCCCGTGCAGCCCGCAGGGCATCGCAGGCGGCCGCGGCCGAACGGAGTTCGTCGGGGAGGGCTGTCGACCGGTCGGCACCGGGCGTCGTGGCGCCGAGCCGGCGCAGATCCGCGCGCAGCGCACGTCGGGTGCGCACCAGATCGTCGTGCGCGGCAGCGAGCTCAAGAAGTGCGGGATCAGCATCAAGAGGCAACATTCAGCCACGATATCAGTCGAGTTCTGGGCTTCGCTACGACAAGGTCGATAGTCTGTGCGCATGAGCTCCGTCCCCGCACTGACGCCGTCGCTGGCCGCGAGGCTGCAGGCCGTCGCGCGCGTGCTCGGCGTCGAGATCCTGCTCGGCGAGGGGACCGACTGGCGGTTCGAGTACGGAGCGCTGCAGGTGAGCCCGTCCTTCTTCGCCGAGCGCGGGCACCCCGAGGACGAAGCGATCGCGCTGACCATGCTCGAGCTCTGGGGCCCGGCGCGCTGGGCGACCCTCGCTCCAGCCCGGCAGCGCCGGAGGCGCTCGCTCGCGAACGCCTCCGGCGCGCTCGAACCCCTGCTCGCCGCGGTCGATCGTCTCCAGGCCTCGGGAGAGCTGCTCGGGTCCTTCCCGGCGTTCCGCGAGCAGCTCGCCGCCGCGACGCTCCGGAGCCTGCCGACGGGTGCGGGCGGGGTGGACCTGATCGGTATGCCGAGGCATCTCCAGTGGATCGCCGCAATACTGTGCCTCTCGCTGGCGCCCGGGGCCGCGATCCACGCGGAGGCCGAGGTCGCCGTCGAGCTGGAGCACCTCGAGACGCTCGGAGCGGGTGGCGCGCACCCGCTCCGCCGGGTCTCGGCACCGGATCCCGCGCGCCCGGCGCTCCGCCGGTTCGAGCGCGCGCTCGCACTGCTGCAACCGCCGTACGAGCGGCTGCTCGCGACCGATCGCGCGCAACGCGGGCTCGCGAGCGCGGGGGAGGACCCGGGAGCCGACGACGGGCCGGGCGTCGACGGCTTCGACTCCGGCGCGGGCGGTGAGGACGCGTCCGGCACCGCGGAGGGAGCGGACGCCGCCGACGGGGACACGGTCGCGGCACCGCCCGAGGACGACCGGCGCGCCCGGGCCGGCGAACGGCGCGCCGAATCGGAGGGCGCGGACCTGTTCGCGGCGGAGCAGGCGGGGTTCCTCACTCAGGTGCTCGCCACGCCGCTCCCCGCAACCGGAGCGATCGTGGACGAGCTGCTGGAGCTCCCGAGCGAGCTCGAAGCGACCTCGTCCGCGAACGACGATCCCGCCGCGTCCGGCGCCGCGGGACGGTCGGCCGCCGTGCCGGCCGACCTCGCCGACTACCGGGACCGCGCGGAGCGGCTGAGCGGAACGATCGAGCGGATGCGCGAGACCTGGCACCGGGTGATCGCGGACCGCCTCGCCGAGCGCCGCGCCTTCGCGCGGCGGGCCTCGGCAGACGGCGAACTGCTCGACGAGAACCGGCTGGTCGCGACCGTGACCGCGGTGCGCGCGGGAATCCGCAGGCCCGAGGCGTTCCTGCCCCGCGAGTCCCGTCGGCGCCCGGACCGCGAGACCGGGAGCACCGACTACGTCCTGCTCATCGACCGATCCGGCTCGATGCGCGGCCGCCCTGCGTCGTTCGCGGCCGACGCCGCCCTCGTGCTGCTCGAGGGCCTGGCCGGGGTCGAACGGGATCTCGCCGCCGCCGAACGGGCGAGCGGCACGGAGCTGGACCTCGCGATCCGCACCTCCCTGATCGTGTACGACGCCGAGGCCGTGGTCGTCAAACCGCTCGCTGGATCGCTGGACGATCGTTCGCGCAGACGGTTGCGGGCCGAGGTCCGCACGCCCGGCGGCGCGACCAACGACGCCGCCGCGCTCCGTGCGGCGGGCGAGGAGCTCGGCGTGCTCGACGGGTCCGTGTCGCGGGAGCGCGGCGCCGACGGCATACCCCGGCGACGCATCGTCCTGCTGATCAGCGACGGCGGCAGCAACGATCCGGCGGAGGCCCGTTCGGAGCTGCTGCGGCTGCGAGCGCGCGGCGTCGAGGTGCTCGGGATCGGGATCGGCGACGACGAGCTGGTCCGCAGGTATACGCCCGACGGCAGCCGGGTGGACGACCCGAGGCAGCTCCCCGAGCGGGTGCTCGCGCTCGTCGAGGCTTCGATACCCGATGCCTGACTCGAAGATCGCGGTGCCGGGCATCGCGGATGCATGGAAGGATCTCAGCATGGACGCAGATGCCCGGACGAGCGGCGACGAGCTCAGGCTCGCACGACTGCTGCTGCCCGAACTCGCCGAGCGGCTCGATACGGTCGTCGGTGCGAGCGATGCCGCCCGTGCGGAACGGGATTTCGATGCCTGGCTCGATGCCGAGAGCGATCGGCTCGGCGAGCGTTTCTCGGCCGCGGCGTTCGCCGTGCTGGATGCGGAGGCGGGCGCGCAGTTCTCAGCCGCGTTCCGGCGGGCCCGAGCACTCGCGGAGCACGTCGGGATCGAGGCTCCGGAGCCGGAGGCGCTGATCGAGGCCGGGCTCGACCCGGCCGCGCTGGCCGACGCGATCACGGAGGATCCGACGCTCGAACCGGTGCTCGCGCCGTACGGGCTCGGTGATCTCGTATGGCGCGAGCTGTTCCGCTCGACGGGCGCGTCGGGCGCGGCGGGCGGCCTGGTGCTCGCCACCGAGGTCGTGCGCGAGTTCGGGCGCCTCGACGCGGTTCCCGATCCGTCGACGCCGCGGGTCGCCGTGGCCGGGCCGGACGGCGGCCGCATCGAGTGGACGTTCCGCGCGATCCCGGCCGGCGAACGGCCCTCCGTACTCGGCCTCGGCTACGCGCACGGGCCGCACGTGTCGCTGCCCGAGATGCTCGCGCTGCAGCTCGGCCGCCTCGTCGCGGGAGCGGATCCCGTCGACACCCAAACCTTCACCTGGCTCGCGGGGACGCTCGCCGACGGCGGCCTGGCGGCGCGCCACGTCTTCGACCGGAGCGATGACGTGGTGCGGATCGCCGCCCGCGAGATCGGCAACCAGGGACCGCACCTCGGTGCGCGTCCGCCGATCGGCTGAGGCGCTGACGTGACGCATCCCTACTTCGCCGACGCGGGTCGCCCGCGGATCCTCGCGCACCGGGGCTTCGCGCACGGAACCGAGTTCGGTGCGGCCGCCGAGAACACCGCGGCGGCCTTCGCCGCCGCCGAGCGGGTCGGCGCCGACTGCTTCGAGACCGACTGCCGGCTGACCGCGGACGGCGAGGTCGTGCTGATCCACGACCCCGACCTGCGTCGGCTCGCTGCGGATCCGCGCCGGATCTCCGAGGTGCGGCACGCGGAGCTGGCGGACCTCTTCGCCGAGCGGGGCGGCCTGCTGACGCTCGCCGAGGCGCTCGAGCGATTCCCCGCGGGGCGGTTCAACGTCGACGTGAAGGATCCCGCCGCGGCGGAGCGGGTCGGCCGGATCGTCGCCGGGCAGGCGCATCGCGTCCTGATCACCGGCTTCTCGGATCCCACGCGCCGTGCGGCGCTGGCGTCCGCGCTCGCCCACGGGGGATCCGTTCCCGCGACCTCGCCCGGGCGGTCGGTGCTCGCCGCGCTGCTCCTCGCGCTGGCGACCGGCGCGCGCGGCAGGGCCGCCCGGCACCTCTCCGACGTGGACGCGCTGCAGATCCCCGAGCGCAGCGGCCCGGTGCCGGTGCTGACCCGGCGACTCCTCGACGCCGCCCACGCGCACGGCACCGAGGTGCACGTCTGGACCGTCGACGACCCCGAGCGCATGCGCGCGCTCGTCGCGCGGGGCGTCGACGGGATCGTCACCGACCGCAGCGACCTCGCGGCGGCGGCGTTCGATCGGGGGCGCTGAGCCGGGGGAGCGGTCCCTCGGTTTGGGGGCCGAAGCCGCTCACCAAACGTTCGGCGCGGGCTCCCGCGTCGACTGCAGCCGGCTCAGCCGGCCCCAGGCGAGCAGGTCGTCGGAGACGTGGAACTCGGCCGGGTCCGCGCCGAGCCGCTCGACGATCTCGTCGACGGGCACCACGCCGCCCGAGCGGCGCAGGATCCGGGAGCGCACGAACGCGCGGGCGTAGATCTCGTCCGATCCGGACCGGTCGGGGCGCAGGAACCGCTGCTCCATGTAGACGGCCTGCTCGTCGAAGCCGAGCACCTTCGACTCGATGGCGAAGCGCTTCCACGGGTTGAGCGACTTGCGGTAGGTGATGGTCTGGGCCACGACGACCGGGTACCAGCCCTCGCGGTCGAACGCCGCGAGCACGCCGTTGCGCTGCATGAGTTCGAAGCGGGCGACGTCCATGATCGACAGGTACTTGCCGTTGTTCATGTGCCGCAGCACGTCGATGTCGGTCGGCGAGACCCGGAACTCGGCACGCGCCACATCGGTGAGGCCGAGGCGCGACGCACGCTTCGCGCGGCGCAGGTGCATGAGGGTGCGGGGGAGCATATGCATGGCCGACAGCCTAGGGGCGAACCCGCAGCCGAGCGCGAAGCTTGGAGGCTCTATACTGGATCGGCGCGATCTCGCGCTCGAACTTTCACGAACCGGAGACACACGAGCATATGGCAACCTCGAACGACATCAAGAACGGCACCGTCATCAAGGAGAACGGTCAGCTCTGGAGCGTGGTCGAGTTCCAGCACGTGAAGCCGGGCAAGGGCGGCGCGTTCGTCCGCACCAAGCAGAAGAACGTCGTGTCGGGCAAGATCATCGACAAGACCTACAACGCCGGCGCGAAGATCGAGACCGCCAACGTCGACCGTCGCGACTTCCAGTACCTCTACCAGGACGGCGCCGACTTCGTCTTCATGGATCAGGCCGACTACGACCAGCTGACCGTCTCGGGCGCCGTCGTGGGCGATTCCGCCAAGTTCATGCTCGAGAACCTCCAGGTTCAGATCGCGCTGCACGAGGGCGAGCCCCTCTACATCGAGCTCCCCGCTTCGGTCGTGCTCGAGGTCACCTACACCGAGCCCGGCCTGCAGGGCGACCGCTCCACCGGCGGCACCAAGCCCGCCACCGTCGAGACCGGCGCGGAGATCCAGGTCCCGCTGTTCCTCGAGACCGGCACCAAGGTCAAGGTCGACACCCGCACGGGCGACTACCTCGGCCGCGTCAACGACTAGTCGGCGCCCGCTACATGAGTGCACGGAGCAAGGCCCGCAAGCGGGCCCTCGACATGCTGTTCCAGGCGGACGTGCGCGGTGAGGAGCTGCGCTCGGTCGTCCTGGCCGAGTCCGGTCGCGCCTCGGCCGAGCCGGATCGCATGGAGTCCTGGCTGTACGCCCGCGAGATCGTCGACGGCGTCGAGGATCACCGCGAGCAGATCGACGAGCTGATCTCGAGCTACGCGCAGGGCTGGTCGCTCGACCGCATGCCGAACGTCGACCGCGCCCTGCTGCGCGTCGCAGCGTGGGAGATCCTCTTCAACGACGAGGTCCCCGCGCCCGTCGCGATCGACGAGGCCGTCGAACTGGCCAAGGAGTACTCGACCGAGGACTCGAGCCGGTTCGTGAACGGCGTGCTCGGCAAGATCGCGGAGCACGCGCGCAACGTCTAGGCGAGTGCGCAGCGATGAACGGACGGGTCCTTCGGGGCTCGCCCGTTCGCGTTCCCCGTCCCGCGCCGGCCGCCCGTCCACTCGCATGGAATACCACCTTGGCCCGCCGGTTTCGGCTAGGCTGACCCCGTTAGCAGTCCTTTAACCCCGTCCAGAGAGGCGGAGAAGGGAGGCGAAGCGTGACCACGCGAACGGTACTCGAAAGTGCTGAAATCTCGCGGGCGCTGACCCGAATCTCCCACGAGATCATCGAAGCGAACAAGGGCGCAGAGGGCCTGGTTCTCCTCGGGATCCCGACGCGCGGTGTCGTGCTGGCGCAGCGCATCGCCGCGCTCATCTCTCGCATCGAGGGCATCGACGTCCCGGTCGGCCAGATCGACATCACGATGTACCGTGACGATCTCGCGCACCACCCGACCCGGGCACCTCAGCCGACCGAGATCCCCGAGTCCGGCATCGACGGCGCGACCGTCATCCTCGTCGACGACGTGCTCTACTCGGGCCGCACCGTCCGCGCCGCGCTGGACGCGCTCAACGACTACGGCCGCCCGCGCGCGGTCCGGCTCGCCGCGCTCATCGACCGCGGCCACCGCGAGCTCCCGATCCGCGCGGACTACATCGGCAAGAACCTCCCCAGCTCGAAGGAGGAGCGCATCAAGGTGCGGCTCGTCGAGCACGACGGCGAGGACTCGGTGAGCATCGCATGAGGCACCTGCTCGATACGCGGACGCTGAACCGCGAGGACGCCCTGCTGATCCTCGACACCGCGGAGGACATGGCCGCGATCCAGCAGCGCGAGGTCAAGAAGCTCCCCGCGCTGCGCGGCAAGACCGTCGTCAACCTCTTCTACGAGGACAGCACGCGCACCCGCATCTCGTTCGAGGCCGCTGCGAAGCGCCTGAGCGCCGATGTGATCAACTTCAGCGCGAAGGGCTCATCGGTCTCCAAGGGCGAATCGCTCAAGGACACGGCGCAGACGCTCCAGGCGATCGGCGCGGACGGCGTCGTGATCCGCCATCCGGCATCCGGCGCCCCCGCGCGGCTCGCCTCGAGCGGCTGGATCGACGCCGGCGTGCTGAACGCGGGCGACGGCACGCACGAGCACCCGACGCAGGCGCTGCTCGACGCGTTCACCATGCGCCGGCGCCTGTTCGGCGAGGCGAGCCGGGGCCGCGATCTCGACGGCGTCTCGGTCGTGATCGTCGGCGACCTGGCGCACTCCCGCGTCGCGCGTTCCAACCTGTGGCTGCTGAACGCGCTCGGCGCGAACGTCACCTTCGTGGCGCCCGAGACCCTGCAGCCCTACGGCGCCCGCGACTGGCCGGTCACCGTCGAGCACTCCCTCGACGCCGCACTGCGCGCGAAGCCCGACGTGGTCATGATGCTGCGCATCCAGAGCGAGCGCATGCACGCGGCCTACTTCCCGAACGAGCGCGAGTACGCCCGCAACTGGGGCCTCGACGACCTGCGTCTGGCGCGCCTCAGCGACCGCGCGATCGTCATGCACCCCGGTCCCATGAACCGCGGCCTCGAGATCTCGTCGGCCGCGGCCGATTCCCCGCGCTCGACGGTGCTCGAGCAGGTCGCCAACGGCGTCTCCGTGCGCATGGCCGCCCTCTACCTGCTGCTCTCCGGTGAGCGGCGCCAGACCCCGAAGGACTCCGAATGAGCAGCAATCCCGGCATCCTGATCCGAGGCGCCCGCCTCGCGGCCCAGCTCACCGAGCGCGGCGCCGACCACCTGAGCGCCGAGCCCGTCGATCTGCGGATCGACAACGGCGTCATCGTCGAGCGTGCGGCGCAGTCCGCGGGCGGGCTCGAGCCGCGCGACGGCGAGCGCGTCGTCGAGGCCGACGGACTGGTCGCGCTGACCGGCCTCGTCGACCTGCACACCCACTTGCGCGAGCCCGGATTCGAGCAGTCCGAGACGGTGCTCACGGGCACGCGCGCCGCGGCCGCCGGCGGCTTCACCACGGTGTTCGCCATGGCCAACACCAGCCCGGTGCAGGACACCGCGGGCGTGGTCGAGCAGGTGCAGGCCCTCGGCGACGACGCGGGCTACGCGACCGTGCGCCCCATCGGCGCGGTGACCGCGGGTCTCGCGGGGGAGCGCCTCAGCGAGATCGGCGCCATGGCGCAGTCGCGCGCCGGGGTGCGCGTGTTCTCCGACGACGGCAAGTGCGTGCACGATCCGCTGCTCATGCGGCGCGCCCTCGAGTACGTGAAGACCTTCGACGGCGTCATCGCGCAGCACGCGCAGGATCCTCGCCTGACCGAGGGTGCGCAGATGAACGAGGGGCAGCTCTCGAGCGAGCTCGGGCTCGCCGGCTGGCCGGCCGTCGCCGAGGAATCGATCATCGCCCGCGACGCGCTGCTGGCCGGGCACATCGGTGCTCGCCTGCACGTCTGCCACCTGTCGACCGCCGGCTCCGTCGAGGTCGTGCGCTGGGCCAAGGCGAGCGGAGTGCAGATCACCGCCGAGGTCACGCCGCACCACCTGATCCTCACCGAGGAGCTGGCCCGCAGCTACGACCCCCGCTACAAGGTCAACCCGCCGCTGCGCCGTGAGGACGACGTGCGCGCCCTGCGCCAGGCGGTCGCCGACGGCGTCATCGACATCATCGCGACCGACCACGCACCGCACCCGACCGAGGCGAAGGAGAGCGAGTGGGACGTCGCCGCGTTCGGCATGGTCGGCCTCGAGTCGGCCCTGCCCATCGCGCTGCTCACCCTGATCCGCGAGGGGCACGCCAGCTGGGCGGAGCTCGAGCGGATGCTCTCGCAGAAGCCCGCCGAGATCGGCCGCCTCGAGGGGCATCCCGCGGAACTCGCGGTGGGGCAGCCCGCCGACCTCGTGCTGGTCGACCCCACCGGCAGCAGCGCCTTCGGCGTCGACGATCTGCGGGGCCGCAGCACGAACTCGCCGTTCCTCGGCATGGAGCTGCCCGGCCGCGTGCACACCACGATCCGGCGCGGTTACCTGACGCTCGACGACGGCCGCCTGGTCGACACCGAGACGGTCGCCGCCGCGGGGGCCGCCGCATGATGGACCGCACCACCTTCACGATCATCGTCGCGGCGTTCGCCGTGCTCGTGCTGCTGGCCATGTGGCTCGGCTGGCGACGACGAAGCCGGCGCGACGCCGACGTGATCGGCGGCGTCGCGCCGACCGGAGAACTCGTCGCCGAGTTCCCGAACGCCGCGTACGTGTCGACCACCCCGGCCGGCGCCCCCATGGATCGCGTGGCCGCGCCCGGCCTGCGCTACCGGGGGCCCGCCGTCGTCGAGGTCCGCACCGACGGCGTCACGATCACGGTGGCGGGCGAGCAGCCCGTCCATCTGCCGGCCGCCCGCGTGCTCGGCTCGGGCGCCTCCGGCCCCCGCGTCGGCAAGTTCGTGGAGCGCGACGGCATCACCCTGCTGCGCTGGCTCTCCGAGGGCCGCCAGCTCGAGTCCGGCTTCCGCTTCGTCGAGGCCGACGACCATCACCGATTCACCGCCGCGATCGACCGGATCGCCGCGGCACCGAAGGATTCACCGGCTCCGGCCGACGAACAGACCAGCACCACCCAGGAGGACGCGTGACCACCAACAGCCCAGAAGTGACGGCACCGCCGGCGAGCGCCGTGCCCGGCGGAGCCGCAGTGCTCGTGCTCGAGGACGGATCGCGATACACCGGCCGCGCCTACGGCGCGACGGGCGAGACCCTCGGCGAGGTCGTCTTCTCGACCGGCATGACCGGGTACCAGGAGACCCTGACCGACCCGTCGTACGCCGGTCAGATCGTGCTGATGACTGCCCCGCACATCGGCAACACCGGCGCCAACGACACCGACATGGAGTCGCGCAAGATCTGGGTCGCCGGTTTCATCGTGCGCGATCCCGCACGCCGCGTCTCGAACTTCCGCGCCGAGCGCTCGCTCGACGAGGACCTCGTGAACGACGGCGTCGTCGGCATCTCGGGGATCGACACCCGCGCCGTGACCCGCCACATCCGCTCGGCGGGCGCCATGCGCGCCGGCGTGTTCTCGGGCGCAGCCCTCGAACTGTCCGACGACGAGCAGCTCGCCCGCGTGCGCGAGCAGGCGTCGATGGCCGGCAAGAACCTCTCGGAGGCCGTCACCACGCCCGAGCGCTACGACGTGCCCGCGGCCGAGGGCGTCGAGCGCGTCGGATCGATCGCGGTGCTCGACCTCGGCATCAAGCGCGCCACCGTGCAGTACCTCTCGGAGCACGGCTTCGACGTGATCGTGCTGCCCGCCTCCACCACCATCGAGCAGATCCGCGAGATCGCGCCCGACGCGCTGTTCTACTCGAACGGCCCCGGCGATCCCGCCGCCTCCGACGCGCAGGTGCTCGTGCTGCGCGAGCTGCTGCGCGACGGACTGCCGTACTTCGGCATCTGCTTCGGCAACCAGCTGCTCGGCCGCGCGCTCGGCTTCGGCACCTACAAGCTGCCCTTCGGCCACCGCGGCATCAACCAGCCCGTTCTCGACAAGCGCACCGGTCGGGTCGAGATCACCGCGCAGAACCACGGCTTCGCGGTGGACGCGCCCATCGAGGGCGAGCTCGATTCGCCCGAGGGCCTCGGCCGGGTCCAGGTCAGCCACTACAGCCTGAACGACCAGGTCGTCGAGGGGCTCGAATGCCTCGACCTCCCGGCGTTCTCGGTGCAGTACCACCCCGAGGCCGCGGCCGGTCCGCACGACGCCTTCTACCTCTTCGATCGATTCCGCGCTTTGGTCAAGGAGCGCAAGACCACCGCCTCGGAGGCCTAAGCACATGCCCAAGCGTTCAGACATCAACTCCGTCCTCGTCATCGGCTCCGGCCCGATCGTCATCGGTCAGGCCTGCGAGTTCGACTACTCGGGCACCCAGGCCTGCCGCGTGCTCCGCGAGGAGGGCGTGCGCGTCATCCTCGTGAACTCGAACCCGGCCACGATCATGACCGACCCGGACTTCGCCGACGCGACCTACGTCGAGCCGATCACCCCCGAGGTCATCGAGTCGATCATCATCAAGGAGCGCCCCGACGCGATCCTGCCGACCCTCGGCGGCCAGACCGCGCTCAACGCGGCCATGTCGCTGCACGAGCTCGGGATCCTCGAGAAGCACGGCGTCGAGCTCATCGGTGCGAAGGTCGACGCGATCCAGCGCGGCGAGGACCGCCAGATCTTCAAGGACCTCGTGATCGAGTCGGGTGCCGACGTCGCGCGCTCGCACGTCGCGCACACGATCGAGGAGGCGAAGGAGTTCGCCAAGGACCTCGGCTACCCCCTCGTAGTGCGCCCCTCGTTCACCATGGGCGGCCTCGGATCGGGCTTCGCCTACACCGAGGAGGACCTCGTCCGCATCGCGGGCGACGGCCTGCACTACAGCCCGACCACCGAGGTGCTCCTCGAGGAGTCGATCCTCGGCTGGAAGGAGTACGAGCTCGAACTCATGCGCGACACCGCCGACAACACGGTGGTCGTCTGCTCGATCGAGAACGTCGACGCCGTCGGCGTGCACACGGGCGATTCGATCACCGTCGCACCGGCGCTCACCCTCACCGACCGCGAGTTCCAGAAGCTCCGCGACATCGGCATCGACATCATCCGCCGCGTGGGCGTCGACACGGGCGGCTGCAACATCCAGTACGCGATCGACCCCAAGACCGGCCGCGTCATCGTCATCGAGATGAACCCTCGCGTCTCGCGCTCGTCGGCGCTCGCGTCGAAGGCGACCGGCTTCCCGATCGCCAAGATCGCCGCGAAGCTCGCGCTCGGCTACCGCCTCGACGAGATCCCGAACGACATCACGCAGAAGACTCCCGCGAGCTTCGAGCCGACCATCGACTACGTCGTGGTGAAGGCCCCCCGCTTCGCGTTCGAGAAGTTCCCGGCCGCCGACGACACGCTCACCACCACCATGAAGTCGGTGGGCGAGGCGATGGCGATCGGCCGCAACTTCACGACCGCGCTGCAGAAGTCGCTGCGCTCGCTCGAGAAGCGCGGCACCTCGTTCCACTGGGGTGAGGAGACGCGTCCGGTCGCCGAGATCCTCGAGACCATCAAGCGTCCGACCGACGGCCGGATCGTCGACGTGCAGCAGGCGCTGCGCCTCGGCGCGACCATCGAGCAGGTCTTCGAGTCGACCGCGATCGACCCGTGGTTCCTCGACCAGATCCAGCTGATCAACGAAGTGGCCGAGACCGTCAAGGCGGCCCCGCAGCTCACGCTCGACGTGCTCCGCGAGGCGAAGGACCACGGCTTCTCCGACGCTCAGATCGCCGCGATCCGCGGGGTCTCGGAGTCCGAGATCCGCGGCCTGCGCCACGGGCTCGGCCTGCGCCCCGTGTACAAGACGGTGGACACCTGCGCGGGCGAGTTCCCGGCGCTCACCCCCTACCACTACTCGTCGTACGACCTCGAGACCGAGGTCATCCCGAGCGATCGCAAGAAGGTCGTGATCCTGGGCTCCGGCCCCAACCGCATCGGCCAGGGCGTCGAGTTCGACTACTCCTGCGTGCACGCCTCGTTCGCGCTCTCGGAGGCGGGCTACGAGACGATCATGATCAACTGCAACCCCGAGACGGTCTCCACCGACTACGACACCTCGGACCGCCTCTACTTCGAGCCGCTCACGCTCGAGGACGTGCTCGAGGTCATCCACGCCGAGCAGGCGTCGGGCGAGCTGCTGGGCGTCGTCGTGCAGCTCGGCGGCCAGACCGCCCTGGGCCTCGCGCAGCCCCTCAAGGACGCGGGCGTCCCGATCCTCGGCACCACCCCCGAGGCGATCGACCTCGCCGAGGAGCGCGGTGCGTTCTCGAACATCCTCGAGCGCGCCGGCCTGCTGGCCCCGCGCAACGGTACGGCGATCGACGAGGAGGGCGCGGTCCGCGTCGCCGAGGAGATCGGCTACCCGGTGCTCGTGCGCCCGTCGTTCGTGCTCGGCGGCCGCGGCATGGAGATCGTCTACGACACGGCCTCGCTGCGCGGCTACTTCGAGCGCATCGAGGGCCACGCCCTCGTGGGCCCCGGCCACCCGCTGCTCGTCGACCGGTTCCTCGACGACGCGATCGAGATCGACGTCGACGCCCTCTACGACGGCGAGCAGCTGTACGTCGGTGGCGTGATGGAGCACATCGAGGAGGCGGGCGTGCACTCGGGCGACTCGAGCTGCACCCTGCCGCCCGTCACGCTCGGCCACGACCAGATCGCGGCGGTGCGCGAGGCGACGCTGGGCATCGCCGAGGGCATCGGCGTGCGCGGCCTGCTCAACGTGCAGTTCGCGATCGGCCAGGGCGTGCTCTACGTGCTCGAGGCGAACCCGCGCGCGTCGCGCACGGTGCCGTTCGTCTCGAAGGCGCTCGGGATCCCGCTGGCGAAGGCCGCGTCGCGCCTGATGGCCGGCGAGTCGATCCAGCAGCTCATCGACTCGGGCCTGCTGCCCGAGCGCGACGGCTCGCGCGCCCCGATCGACGCGCCGATCGCGGTCAAGGAGGCCGTGCTGCCGTTCAAGCGCTTCCGCACGCACGAGGGCCTCGTGGTCGATTCGCTGCTCGGACCCGAGATGCGTTCGACGGGCGAGGTCATGGGCATGGACCGCACCTTCCCGGTCGCCTTCGCGAAGAGCCAGTCGGCCGCGGGGAGCGAGCTGCCCACGTCGGGCACCGTGTTCCTCTCGGTCGCCGACCGCGACAAGCGCGCGGTCGTGCTGCCCGCGCTCCGGCTGCAGGAGCTCGGCTACCGGATCCTCGCGACGCCCGGCACCCAGGTGGTGCTCGGCCGCAACGGCATCGAGAGCGAGACGGTGCGCAAGCACTCGGCCCAGGCCGAGGGCGACACCATCGTCGACCTGATCAACCGCGGCGAGATCGACATGATCATCAACACGCCCTCGGGCAGCTCGGCTCGCGCCGACGGCTACGAGATCCGTGCGGCGGCCGTCGCGGCCGACAAGCCGATCTTCACGACGATCTCCGAGCTCTCGGCGGCCGTGGGCGCGATCTCGGCCCAGCAGCGCGGCTTCGACGTGAAGTCGTTGCAGGAGTACGAGGCCGACCGCGTCGCGGCCCGCGCGGAGGCCGCTCGATGACCACGGTCACCTTCGGGAACCGGCTCGCCGCGGAGTTCGCGGCGGGCCGGCACCTGTGCGCGGGGATCGATCCCCACGCGCCGCTGCTGGCCGACTGGGGACTCTCCGACGACGCGGCCGGAGCCGAGCGGATGGGCCGCGACGTCGTCGCGGCCGCCGCCGGCGTCGCGGCGTGCGTGAAGCCGCAGATCGCCTTCTTCGAGCGCTTCGGCTCGGCGGGATTCGTCGCTCTCGAGCGGGTGCTCGCCGACGCTCGCGCCGCCGGGCTCGCCGTGGTCGCCGACGTGAAGCGCGGCGACATCGGATCGAGCTTCGCCGCGTACGCCGACGCCTGGCTCACGCCCGGCTCGCCGCTCGAAGTCGATGCCATGACCGTGGTGGCCTACCAGGGCTTCGGCACGCTCGACGGAGCCTTCGGCCACGTGCGCGAGCACGGCAAGGGCCTGTTCGTGCTCGCCGCGACCTCGAACCCCGAGGCGCGCCCGGTGCAGACCGCGGTGCGCACCGATGGATCGACCGTGGCGAACGCCATGGTCGGCGATTCGGCGGCGTGGAATCTGGCGCACGACGCGACGGCTCCGGTGGGCTCGATCGGCGTCGTTCTGGGGGCGACGCTCGTGCTCGACGAGTTCGGCATCGATCCCTCGGTGCGGCCGGCCGGTCCCGCGCTGCCGGTGCTGGCACCCGGCTTCGGGTTCCAGGGCGCGCAGATCGAACGCGCACGCGATATCTTTGGTGGTCTCGGCGACGCGATCCTCGCGAACGAATCGCGCAGCGTCCTCGCCGGGGGAGCCGACGGCCTCGCCGCGCGAGTGCGGGACCGGGCGAATGCGATCGCAGAAGCACTGAAGGGGTAGGGATGGCCGAGGAGCGGGCATCGGATCGGGCAATGCCCGACGTGGATCGGACGGCTGCGAGCCGGGCGGCGGTCGCCGCGCGGCGCGCGCGGGCCGAGGTGAAGCGCCGGCTGCGCAGCGGCGAGGCGTCGCCCCTGCGCGTGCTCGAGCAGGCACGGGTCCCCGAGACCCCGGCCGCGTCGCTCCGCGTCACCGACTTCCTGCTCTCGTTCCCCGCGATCGGCCAGGTGAAGCTCAGCCGGATCCTCGAGGAGCTCAGCATCTCGGAGCGCAAGCGCCTCGGCGGCCTCGGCCGTCAGCAGCGCGAGCGGCTCGAGGGCTTCGTCCGCGAGCGCGTCGGTGCCGAGGCGGCGGGCACGCGCCCGCCGCTCACCGTGCTGGCCGGCCCGACCGCGGTCGGCAAGGGCACCGTGGCGACCTACATCCGCGAGCACTACCCGGAGGTGAGCCTCTCGGTCTCGGCGACCACCCGGGCCCCGCGCCCGGGCGAGGTCGACGGCACGCACTACTTCTTCACGAGCGACGAGCAGTTCGACCGCATGCTCGCCGCGGGCGAGCTGCTCGAGTGGGCGACCGTGCACAACAAGTACCGCTACGGCACGCCGCGCGGTCCCGTGCAGGAGGCCTCCGAGCGCGGCGAGCTCGTGCTGCTCGAGATCGATCTGCAGGGCGCGCGCCAGGTGCGCGCCTCGATGCCCGACGCCCGCCTCGTGTTCCTCGCCCCGCCCAGCTGGGACGAACTGGTCAACCGCCTCGTGGGGCGCGGGACCGAGGACAGCGAGGAGCGCGCGCGCCGGCTCGAGACCGCCAAGGTCGAGCTCGCCGCCGCCGACGAGTTCGACGAGATCATCATCAACGACGAGGTGCCGCGGGCCGCTGCGCGACTCATCGACATCATGCGCGGCACACCCCGCTCCGCGAACGGGTAGGTTGGAGGAGTGATCTCGAGCCTCCTCTCCGTCGGCACTGCGCCGTTCCTGGTCGAGACCGCCGAGATCGCGAGCGAGGTCGAGTTCTCGCCCAAGCAGCTCCTCGGCATCCTCGCCGCGCTCGTCGGCGCGGCCCTGCTCGCGTTCGGCGCCCAGTACCAGTCGCGGGGCCTCAACAAGGTCGAGCGGATCACGGGCGAGAGCGCCGGATCCGGGCTCTCCTTCCGGCACGTGCTCAGCCTGATGCGGCGGCCCTCCTGGGTCGTCGGCACGCTGTGCCTCGGCCTCGCGGTCGTGTTCCAGCTGCTGTCGCTGACGGTCGCCCCGATCATCGTCGTGCAGCCCATCGGCGTCGTCGGCCTGGTGATCACCTCGATCCTCAACTCCCGTCTCTCGGGGGTCCGACTCGGCAAGCGGGCGAAGACCGCGATCGCCATGTGCGTCGGCGGCATCGTCACCTACGTCACCGTCGCCGCCTTCGCGGCGGTCGAACGGCCGATCGGCAACGACAAGCTGCTCGTGATCCTGATCACCTACGCGGTCGTGCTCGTGCTCGCGGTCGTCGCGTTCCTCACCCTGCGGCACAAGCGGATCGCGCTGCTCTACATCGTCGGCGCCGGCGTGCTCTACGGCTTCGTCGCGACGCTCGCGAAGACCATCATCGTCCGCTTCCAGCAGGGCGACGTGGAATGGCTCACCTGGGCCTGCGCGGCGCTGCTCGTGCTCGGCGCCCTGCTCGGCATGGTGTTCGTGCAGAACGCCTACTCCTCGGGCCCGCCCGACCTCGTGGTGGCCGGGCTCACGGTCATCGACCCGCTCGTCGCGGTGCTCATCGGCATCCTCGTGCTCGGTGAGGCGTCCGGCGCGAACGGACTCCAGATCCTCGGCTTCGTGATCGGCGGCCTCATCGCGGTCGCGGGTGTGATCATGCTGGCCCGCTTCCACCCGCAGAACGGTGCGAACGTGCTCGACGAGGCAGCGCCCGGCGTCGGCTCCCAGGCCGAGCCGGGCACCGCCCCGAGCCGCGACTAGCGCCGCACCTCGTGCAGGCGGCCGCCGTCGAGGCGGAGCCGCCGGTGCGCCCGCTTCGCGACCGCGGAGTCGTGGGTGACCGCGACGATGGTGAGGCCCTCGCGGTTCAGCCCCTCCAGCAGTTCGAGGATCTCGTCGCGCATCGACTCGTCGAGGTTGCCCGTCGGCTCGTCGGCGAGCAGCACCTTGGGTCCCGCGACGATGGCGCGCGCGATCGCGACGCGCTGCTGCTGCCCGCCCGACAGCTCGCTCGGGCGGTGGCCGCCGCGATCCGCCAGCCCGACCTTCGCGAGCGCCTCGGCGACGCGCTCGGTCCGGGTGGACGCGGTCATGCCGCGTCCCTCGAGCGCCACGTTCACGTTCTCGTTGGCGGTGAGCGTGGGGATCAGGTTGAACGACTGGAACACGAAGCCGATCTGTGCGGCGCGCATCCGGGTGAGCACCCCGTCGCGCGCCGCGGCGAGGTCGATGCCGTCCAGCCGGAGCACCCCGCTGCTCGGCCGGTCGAGCGCGCCGAGCAGCTGCAGCAGCGTCGACTTGCCGCCGCCGGTGGGGCCCTGGATCGTCGCGAACTCGCCGGGCATGATGCTGATGTCCACTCCGGTGAGCGGGGTGAGGGTGCGCCCCTGCATGCGGTAGCTCTTGGTGACGCCCTCCAGCACGTAGATCGGTTCGATGCGCGACCGGGCCGCGGGCGTGGGTTCGGGGGAGACGGCGGTCTCGGGGACCGCCTGGGCCGTGGGGTTCATCTGCGTCTCGTTCCGTTCTGAATCGGTGGTGAGCCGGGGATCCGGCTGCGCCGCGTCGAGGGGGCTCATGCGACGGCTCTCAGCGCCTCGACCGGGCTGAGCCGTGCGGCGCGCCAGGCCCCGAAGCTGCCGGCGACCAGACCGCCCAGCAGGGCGAGCAGGATCGCGGCCGCCACGATCCAGGGCGTCACGGGAGCGTGCAGCACGATCTCGGTCGCCTGCTGCGCCGCGCGTCCGAAGCCGCCGGGCATTCCGCCCCCGCTCCCGCCGCCGGGCATCGCGCCCTCGGCCGCCGCGCGACCCGCGGTGGCCGTGGAGCCGCCGCCGATCTTCGGGGCGATCAGGTTGATGATCCCGACCGTGCCCAAGCCGAGCACGAGACCCACGACGCCACCGATCAGGGCCTGGACGCCGGATTCGCCGGCGAGCTGTCCGACCACGCGCCGGTTCGACCAGCCGATGGCCTTCAGCGTGCCGAACTCCCGGGTGCGCCGAGAGACGCCCGAGCTGGTCAGCAGCATGGCGATGACCAGGGCGACCGCGAGGACGATGATCGAGAGCCAGGTTCCGAGATTCGTGATCAGCGAGGAGGCGCTCGAGAGGGATCCCGAGACCTGCGCGGCGAGATCCGCCTGCGAGCTCACGGTGGCGTCCGGGACCTGCTTCTCGATCTTCTGCTGCAGGGCGTCGATGCCGCTCGCGGAGTCGGCGCTCACGTACACCGTCGAGACGACGTCCTTCACGCCCGCGAGGGTGCGCGCCGTGTCGATGGGCAGGAACACGTTCGCGGCGGTCTCCGCCTCGTCACCGGTCGATGCCACGATGCCGACCACCTCGACCGTGCTGCCGCCGACCTCGACCGAGTCGCCGACCGCGATGCTCTCGGTCTTCGCGTAGCGGGAGTCGACCACGGCGACCTTCTGGCCGGCATCGGATGCGGCGAGCGCGCGGCCCGAGCTCACCTTCGTCGCCGAGAGCGGGCCGACGCCCGTGGCCGAGGGATCGATGCCGAGCACGGTGAAGCTCTCGATGCCGAAGGAGCTGCCGCCGGAGCCGCCCGCGCCTCCTGCGCCGCTCTCGGGCGGTCCGCTCATGCCGCCGCCCTGCGACTGCAACTGGGAGCGGTCGGGCATCTCGCCCGTGAAGGTGGTGTTGGTGAGGCTGAGCGCTCCGGTGGCCTTCGCGACGCCGTCGAGCTTGCCGACCGCGGTGACGGTGCTGGCATCGAGGGTGCCCTGGCGCGGGTTCGACATCAGGCGCGACTTCGCGAGCGTCGTGGTGCCGTCCTGGCTCTGGCCGTCGTTCTGGCCGAATTCGAAGCGCGGGCCGCCGCCCTGGCCGGGCTGGGTGGCGGCGCCGGTGACGGTGAGGTCGGTGCCGACGCCGTAAACGCCCTCGAGCGCGCGGGTCTGCGCCTGTTTGACGCCGGCGGAGAGCGCCGACACGACGATGACGAGCGCGATGGCGATCGCGAGTCCGGCTGCGACGATGATCGTCTGCCGTTTCCGTCCGAGCAGCTCGCGCCGCAGCATGGTCCAGTACATCGGGGGTCCTTTCGTCCTTCGATCGAGAACTGTTCCGAGTCTTCCGACTCGGCTCCGGAGGCGCGTCACCCCTGCGGGTACACCCCGTACCGCGATCGCGGTATCCCGGATGCCGCATTCGGGCGACGCGCGTTCGGGCGAAGGCGGGCAGACTGGGGGCATGAGCGATGCACGGGCGGCTGCGACGGAGCCGGAGGAACACGAGCGCTGGCCCGGATGGGCGGCGGATCTGACCGCCGCGCTCGTCGTGCTGCTGGGCGGCGGGATCCTGGTGGGCAGCGGCCTGGGCATGGGGTTCGGGGGCATGCCCGGCGCCGGCGCCTGGGGGCGTCCGCCGGAGCCGCCGATGGGGGAGCCGAGCGCGCTGCATCAGTTCTGGAGCGTGCTGCTGCTCGTGATCCCCGCCGGCCTCATGTTCGTCCGACGGCGCTGGCCG
Organism: Leucobacter iarius; assembly: GCF_039530105.1. NCBI lineage: Bacteria > Bacillati > Actinomycetota > Actinomycetes > Micrococcales > Microbacteriaceae > Leucobacter > Leucobacter iarius. The sequence goes on from NZ_BAAAOB010000002.1 coordinate 121,936, forward strand.
CTCGCGGTCTTCGTCGCGACCTTCGCGGTGTTCTTCCTCGCCGCGCTCGGGTCGTCGCCGTCGATCGGGCCGGGGATCGGACTCACGATCGCCGCGTTCACGCTCGCGAACCGGGCGCCTCGGCGACTTGCGCTGATTGCGGCGGCCGTCGCCACCGGGCTGATCCTGCTGCTCAGCATCGCCGTGACCGACTGGACCTCGTTCTCGCCCCGGGTGTTCCAGATCGGTGCGGCGCTGTCGATCGCGGCCGCCCTCGGCGACAGTGCCCGTTCGCGACGCGAGTACCTGGCGGCGATGACTGAGCGCGCCGAGCGGGCGGAGGAGACGCGGGAGAGCGAGGCGCTGCAGCGGGTCGCCGAGGAGCGGCTGCGCATCGCGCGGGAGCTGCACGACACCGTGGCGCACCAGCTGGCGGTGATCAACCTGAACGCGGGCGTCGCGGCCGGCCTGCTCGAGGAGCGGCCCGAGCGCGCCCGTGAGGCGCTCAGCACGATCCGGGAGGCCGCGCGCGGCGGCATCGGCGAGATCGGAGAGCTGCTGCACTACCTGCGCGCCGGCGAGACGAGCGATCCCGGGACCGCGCCGCAGCCCGGCCTGGACCGGCTCGAGTCGCTCCTGGCCGGGGTGCGCGAGGCGGGCCTCGCGGTCGAGCTCCGCGTCGACGGGGATCCCGCGCGGATCACGGGCGCGACCGACCGGGCGGCGTACCGCCTGGTGCAGGAGGGTCTGACCAACGCGCTCAAGCACGGGTCGGAGCGTCGGGCGGCGCTGCGGCTCGACGTCGACCTGCACGAGCTGCGCATCGAGCTCTCCAATCCGGTCGGCGCGGGCGTCGCGGAGGATCCGGCGTCATCCGCGGGTCTGGGGCTCGTCGGGATCCGGGAGCGCGTCGCCGCGCTCGGCGGCTCCGTGACCACGGGACGGATCGCCGGAGTGTTCCACCTGAGCGCCGTGCTCCCGATCCCCGAGGAGGGCGTCCGATGATCCGCGTGCTCGTGGTCGACGATCAGCCTCTGATCCGGCAGGCGGTGGCCGACATTCTCGCGGTGCACGACGACCTCGACGTGATCGGCACCGCCGCCGACGGTCGGGAGGCGATCGCGGAGGCCTCGCGGCTGCGCCCCGATGTCGTGCTCATGGACATCCGCATGCCCGAGGTCGACGGGATCCGCGCGACCGAGGTGATCTGCGCGGACCCCGGGTCGGACGAGATGCGGGTGCTCGTGCTCACGACCTTCGAGGAGGAGGAGTACGTGGTGTCGGCGCTGCGCGCCGGCGCGAGCGGCTTCATCGGCAAGGGTGCGGAGCCCGACGACATCGCCCGGGCGGTGCGCGCGGTGCACGCCGGCGACACCCTGCTCTCGCCCGTGGCGACCCGGGCGCTCATCAGCCGCTACGTGATGCCCGCGTCCGGCCTCCGCGCCGCCGGCGTTCCCGCGGAGCTCTCGGGACTCACCGAGCGGGAGGTCGAGGTGCTCCTCCTCGTCGCCCGCGGCCGATCCAACCAGGAGCTCGCCGAGCAGCTCTTCATCTCGCCGCACACCGCGAAGACGCACGTCAACCGAATCATGAGCAAGGTCGGCGCGCACGATCGCGCGCAGCTCGTGATCCTCGCCTACGAGAGCGGGCTGCTCGCCCCGGGAGAGTAGGGCACGCCGTTCGGCGGGTGCTGCGGGCCTGTCGGTGCTCAGCCGCGCGGCGCCCCGCGGCCGGGTCGGAACGCCGACACCGTCGGATCGCCCGGCAGCCAGAATCGCCACGGGAACGCGGGACCGCCCGCTTCGCCCGCCACACCGACGCGCGGTCCCCGCGCGATCTCGGTGGCGAGCATCGGCGCCGGCTCGAACGCGAACGGGGTGGTGAGGAGGTCGCGGCCGTCGTGCGCCTGGCGGGTCACGCCGAGCGCGGCCGCGAGGTTGCCGGGGCCGCGGGCCAGGGCGCGGTGCGGGATCTCCGGTGCGCCCGGGGTGCCCGATGCGTCTGATCCACCCGGGGCGGGGATGCCGCGCTTCCGCGCGCGGAAGGATCGCGCCAGCGCCTCGCCCGCGACGACCTCGCCAGCGCGGAGCAGGACGCCCGAGGCGGATCCTTCGGGCGAGCAGACCAGGTTCAGCGCGAAGTGCATGCCGTAGCTGAAGTAGACGTAGGCGTGGCCCGGCGGGCCGAACATCGAGGCGTTTCGTTCGGTGCGGCGATCCTTCGAGTGCGAGCCCGCGTCGTAGGGGCCGGGGACCCCGACGCCGTGGTAAGCCTCGACCTCGGTGATGCGGATCGTGACGGTGCCGTCCGGGTGGTGCACCGAGACGCGGGTGCCGAGCAGGCGCGGCGCGACCTCGAGCGCGGGTGCGTCGAACAGGCGGTGCGGCATCGCTCCAGTCTGGCAGGGAGGCCGCCTGCGCGCCGCCCGCAGCCGGCGGTCGTAGGATCGTCGGGTGACCGAGTCCCGTTTCCGTGTGCGCCCGCCGAGCTTCATGATGGCCCTCGTGCTGCCGCTCGTCGTCGGGGTCCTGCTCAACGCGGTGGTGCGCCCGTGGCTCGGACAGCAGCTCGGCGGTACCCCGCGTTCGATGGGTGCTTCGGTGCGCGGCCAGGACCACTGGTGGGAGTTCGACGCGGCGACGCGCGCCGAGCATCCGATGCTCACGGGGTTCCTGTCGACCTCGGACGGGGCGATCGCCATGCTGCTGTTCGCCGTCATCGTGCTGCTCTTCGCGTGGCGCTTCCTGGATCCCAGAATCCGCGTGTTTCGCGCGCGCCGCGCGGCGGCCGCGGCCAGGAGATCCTCGGCGGGGTCATAGACTGGGGGAGTTGCCCAGGGGCGTTAGCTCAGCCGGTTAGAGCAGCGGACTCATAATCCGTCGGTCGCGGGTTCAAGCCCCGCACGCCCTACTACTCCTGAAGGCCAAGACAGCCTGTTCGGGGTCGCTCCCGGACCCCGACTGGTTCGAACCTGGTCTTCTTCGACGCGAGCCCTAGCTGAGGCTCCTGAATGGCGAAGCCGCTCGGGATGGCCTCTAGTGAGCCGCGCACGGATCTGCTAAAGCGGCGTTGGATCTTTGCGGATCGCTCGTCCCGATGAGCGGACACGGAGGGTCGAAAGGCGCCGCAAACGCAGTACAGCGCATACGTGGGCAACACGCGCTACGCCACTCTGGCATCAGTCCACGAATTTCCTCGGTTTAAGGGTGAAGCGTTGCACACCTTGAAGATCCATCCCGAAGGCACGGTCGCGACAAGGCAGCTGTAAGGAATGTGTCTTTTGGTGCTGGCGTGACGCGATGGCTATTTCTTGCGGCGCTTGCTGGTCCGGGAGGCTGCTTCCTCCGCGGCAAGTTGAGCGGCTCGCGCAACGATTCCTTCCAAGGTCTCCCGTGATGGGAGATAGATAGGGCCTCGAACGTTCACTCCGTCAGCGTCGATCGCGGACGAGATGACCTTGAGTGCTTGCCAGATTCCCTCGAGCTCGGCGCGGAGCTGTGCGTTCGCGATCGGACCATCGAAATACCTCGCGATCGCACCCTGAGAAGCGATGACAGTCGACTCGATCGCACGTACAGCAGCGGCAACTTCCATACACACGATCCTACTTCCCTCGAGGCAATTGGCATCCATCCAACGCCACAGTTCCGACCCTGGCTCGGCTACAGCAAAGAAGGAATGTGGCTACTGAACTGGAAGGATAAAGCTCGTAGAGCGACTTCTCGGGGTGAATGCATGGTGGAGGTTGCGCCGGGGCGTTTAGGGCGCGATCCACGCGGCCAAGCGAGATCTTATTTGGGATGTCCAATGTTGGATCCGATGGATTTGGCCCGGTCGTCTTCTATCGAACCTCCGGGCATGACCGAGCGGTGTTTGTATCTTCCCTGGCAGCACTAGGTCGGTTCTTCGGATCCATGCGCCATCTGGTTCTTCCTCCAGCTGGTACCAACGCTTGAAGGTCTTCGTGCGGCCATTTTGATCTATCCACGAGATTTCAATCCAGATGCCCACCTCAGCCATAGAAATGGGTACTGGGAACGATACCGTTTCGCCGGGCTGCGGGACATCCAAACTTGACTTCGCGCCTTGTTGGGGCTCGCCGTCAGTCGAAACATGATGAAAAAGCATCACAGGCGGTGCAAGGCCGAGGTTCGTGACCTGGAAGTCGACTCGGTCAGCGACGCTCCCAGCCGCAAGGTACAAGCGCGGAGAGAGACGTTGCTTGGATCGCTCAAGCGCAACCCAAGCAACGATCGCAGCTGTCGCGGCGAATATCGCACTGACCAGGGTGCCGATTCCGACGATGAAGCCGTCGTTCTGGTTCATCCAACAAACGAGATCTTCACAGGTGCCCACATAAACACTCTAGCGAGTCACATCGGAGCGGCTGCACCACGCTCGGCGGTCGAGTAGCTCAACGGCATAGTCCAGTGTTTAGCTGGAGAATCTGGTTCGAGTCCCGCCGAGGGCCCTGCCTGGGGTCTCAATGGAAGTACACGAAATCTGAGAAGATGATCCGGAGGGTGGCGTATTGCACTGGATCATGATCTATCTACGACGCGCAAAGGCTGCGTAGTATTCGCGGTGGATTTAACGATTAGTGGAAGACGAACGGGCTTTCGTTCTAGCCAGAAGTGATGCCACAGAAAGATCGCGGATCGGCGAAGATCAAAAACTCGCTGAGATTCCGGCAGTATGAGGAGGCCACGCGGTCGTGGACGGAGCCCGGTGTGCGAGAGCCAGGAACACACAACCCTTGGCTCATAGGGAAGCTGCTCGGTTCGGCAAGCCGGAAAAGTAAGGACTCTTGCTAGTGGCTCAGAGCTCGCATCGAGATGTGCCACAGGCGCTTCGTCATCGATCGTTATTAACGGGTTGCCCGTGATCCTGATGTCGCTGCAAACAGTAGCTCCCATTGGCCGCAAGACGACCATGAAGGTTCTCTGCTCGTCACGTGAACTGGGGAGTGGAGTGATGGTTACCCCCACTGTTCCGTGGCGCCGCGTCATGGCAGTAATCGTAAGCTGAATCGCTACACCGATTGCGGAAACCACCGCAGCTACGGCACCTATGAGTGTCCACGCGTCCATCCCACGACTCTAACCAGTCCGCAGCATCTCAGCCCCGCAAGAAAGAGGGGCCTGAGCTACTGCATGCCCGAAGGGAAGGCCATACGTACGCTCGCAGGTCGGCGCACGGGCACGAAGGCCGGGCGGCCCGGCCTGGCATATTACCGCCTCATGAAAGAGAAGGCGTGCGTGATATCAGTCTCGAGGTCGAGAGTTTCAAGCGCATCCGCGCAGGCCGCATCGAACCTGACAAGTCCGGTTCGACGGTCATCTCGGCGAAAAACGGGCAGGGTAAGTCGTCCGCGCTCAGCGCGATAAGGGTGGTGTTCGGTGGCCACGATGGCAACAAGGCGGCGAAGTCGATCCGCGACGGCGCTGAGTCAGCGCGAGTCAGACTTGACCCCGGCAAGGTGATGGTGACGAGGACTTGGTGCAACCGCACTGCCGCAGTGAGGGCCGAGTCGAAGGAGGGCTCCGAGCACAGGTCGCCGCAAGTGATGCTCGACCGGATCGCGTTCGATTCGGTGGCGCTCACACGGCTGCGCGGTCGCGAGCAGAAGCGCGCGCTGCTGACGCTCGTCGATCTCGACGCGGTTGCGCACGCCTCTTTGCGGAGTGCACCGACGTCAGCCGGATGAAGAGCGCAGCTTGGCTTGGATGCCTGGATCGCCCGGCTCTCCTAACTCGAGGAGGAGTCCGCTATCGCGCTCCGGGGTGACTTGCGGGCTGCGACCTATTGCAACAGCACCATCTGCGACGCGCGAGAACATGCGCGACTGCATCACTGATCTTGAGCAGCAGCTCAAATCGCTGCGCATGGAGTATGCCCGTGCACTCGCAAACGGCTCCGCGAAGCCTGCCGACGAGTTGACGATGCGCAACCGGTTGCAGGGCATCGACGGGCGCAACATGCGGATCCGGACGAATACCGCGAACCGGTGGAAAGCGGGGCGCATTGCGAAGTTTGCCGAGCAGTACGCGGAACTGGCCGGAAAGATCTAAGCGATCGACAAGCGGAAGGCCGGCGTGCTGAGGCGTGTAGAGTTCCCGGACCGGGGCTTCGGTTTCAACGAGCCGGGGCGACGTTCAATAGGATCTCGTCCTCGCAGACGTCCTCGGTAGAGCAGATCCGGGTCTCACCCGCGATGGCGGTGGTGTCTCACCCGCATCTGCGCGTCGTCCTGGTCCCCGACGGCTCGTTCGGGGGCGTATTGTGTGAGTTCCAGGCCTCGCCCTTGTACTCCCGAGGTCGAACTTTCTAGTTGCGGTTTGAGTGCTAGCGCACTGCTTGTGCACCCTTTTGATGCATTCTATTGCGGGGGTAGACAGCGGTTTCAGGCTCTAGATGCGGGCGAAGAATAATTCCGTTCCACCAGAGTGCGGGATCCCGTCAGCGTGGCGTGCGGGACTCATAATCCGTCGGTCGCGGGTTCAAGCCCCGCACGCCCTACCAACCACGCTTCGAATAGTGCCCGGTCAGGAATCGTTTCTTGGCCGGGCATCTTTGCGTGCTCGGAAATCCGTCGGTCAGCGGCCCCGCATCAGGCGCGCGACGCCGGCCGGAGTGATCCCCTCCTGGAGAAGATCGAAGAAGAGACCGGCCTCGCCGATCCCGGTCTGCGTGCCCAGGTCGGTCCAGGAGTCCGCGATGAGGATCGGGAATCGGGAGAGAAGATCCACGGTCTGTTCTCGAGCGGCTGCACGAATGCGAAAATCGGGATCCACGAACGACTGGATCTCGATCTGAACGTACCGCGCACCGGCGTCGACCAGCCGCTGCAGGTGGGACTCGTCGGCGAGCAGCGACAGATCATCCCGGGCGATCGTGAGGCCGGTGCAGATCAACGGGATACCGAGCGAGTCGACCGCCGCCAGCTGTTCCGCGAGCCGGCCCGGCTTCTCAGGATCCGCAGGAGTGAACTCGAGGAAGTCGGGAACGAGCCGGGCGATCTGCGCCGGATCGAACCGCAGCGGATCCACGCGCACCGAGATCAGCGCGTCCGAGGCTTCGCGGATCTCCGCAAACGTGGCCTCCGAGACGGCGCGCGGCCGGTCCGTTTCGCCGACGAGCTGCACATCGAGGATGTCCGCGTTCCGGAACGCGGTCCCTTCTCGGGCGGATCGGACCGGTCCGACTTTCCACATCATGACTCCTCGTTCGACGGCATCGGCTTCGGAATCAGCGTAGCCATCCCTGGATCGAACCAGAGGCGAGCACGACGTCCGCGACGGGCAGAGTTACTGTGGGGATCGTGATCATCTGGCTCAACGGCACGCACGGGGCAGGGAAGACGACGACCAGTCGCCTCCTGCAACCGCTGGTGCCCCGGTCCCGGATCTTCGACGCCGAGAAGGTCGGCGAGGTGCTCATGGACATCGAGCCCGCCCTGCCCGAGACGGGCAACTTCCAGCACTGGCCGCCCTGGAGACCGCTCGTCGCCGAAACCGCCAGACGGGTCCTCGACTACGTGGGCGGAACCCTCATCATCCCGATGACCGTGCTCACCGAACAGTACTGGCAGGAGATCACTGCCGACCTCCAGCGGCACGAGATCACCGTTCACCACTTCGTCCTGCACGCGGACGAGACTACGCTGCGGCGCCGCATCGATGACGACGCCGACATGGGACCGTCGACCTTCCGGCACGATCACGTCCGTCCCTACGTCGCCGCTGCACACTCCTGGCTGCACGAGCAGGCGACCGTCATCGATACGACCGCGAAACCCGCGGCCGCCGTCGCACGCGAGATCGCAGAGCGCCTCCCGCAGCCGGGTTCAGCCGAGGCATAGGCCGTCGGCGAATGCCGATCCAACCGCGGGTGAGGCACGCAGACGCCGGCATCCCGGCCGCAATCGCCACAGCGTACCGGGATACTGCATACTGAGGGCATGGACTGGTCTCTGCAGCGCAATTTCGGGATCGCGGCCGGGGCCATCCTCGGCGCGCTGTTCGGGCTGATGATCGCGCAGTCGATCGTCCTCGCGGCCGAGGGATTCCACCCGAGGGGCATCACGCCGCAACTGATCGTGCTGCCGACGCTCCTCATCGTGATCTTCGTGAACCTCGGTATCGGTCTGCGCATGATCGATCGCCTGGTGACCCTCATCGCGCAGCGCTCGCAACTCCTCGCCACCGGCGCGGCTCCGGGGGAGACGGCCCCCGCGCGGATCGGACAGGTGTTCGGCCGGGAGCAGCGCCTCGCAGCGACGATGCGTTTCCCGGCGTCCCCGGAATCCGCTCGCCTCGCGCTCGTGAAGGTCCTGCCGAACAGCGGCCCGCCGCGCACGGCCTACGTGCTGCTCCCCACCCGCTACGGGATTCAGCGGAACGCTCCCGCGTCGGTCGTGCTCGACCCCACGAACCCGGATGTCGCCGTGCTTGACGATCGCGTCGACGCGGCGGTGCTGGCCGCGATCGCCGCCGATCCCCGGTGGGCGACGGTGCGCGTGCCGGGCCGCTTCCTGCGGCAGGGCGGCCTCGCGGTCATCATCGCGTTCGTCGCCGGGCTGATCGTCAGCCTGCCGCTCTGGATCCTGTTCCTGCGCTGAACGGTTCGGCTGCCCGCCGCCGCCGAGCTGAACAACCCGCCCGGCCACCGCTCTGCATGGACTGCTAGCGTGACCCGGGTGAGCAAGGGGTATGAGCGGGCACTGCGGGGGAGCCTCGGCAGGTTCCTCGCCGTCGGCGCGATCCTCCTCGGGCTCATCGGCATGCACTCCCTGCCGCTCGCCGACCCGGCGAACCACGGATCCGCGCCCGCAGCAGCGGCTGCGGCGAGCGACGTCCTCGGATCCTCCGCAGTGGCACCGGCGCCGGCCTCCCCAGCGGACGTCCCCGTTGCGGCCCCGAGAGCCCTGCTCTCGCCGCAGGGCGGCGAACATGCCGACCTGATCGCGGCGTGCGTCCTCGCCCTGCTGCTGACCGCCGTCCTGCTGCTCGCATCTGGCCGCCGACTTCTCGCACGGTTCACCGCCGGCAGCACCCGGCCACATGCTCGCCGCCGGCCGACCTGGCCGCCCGCACTCCGCACCTCGCCGGCGGTCCTCGCCATCAGTCGAACCTGATTCCTCTCGGTTCCCCGCCGCTGCTCGCCCGACGCGTGCAGCGCGCTGCGCACCGCGCCCCCCTCGACGACCTCCGATGCGCCGGAGCAGGGGAGCACGGACGCGCGCCCCGAGACGCATCGACCGAGGAGCAGCCATGCCCGCCCGCCCAGTCACCAGCCCGATCGAACCTGGACCGTTCGGCCTCGCCGACCTGTTCGTCCTCGACCCGCTCCGCGCCTCGCCGCTCGCCTGGGTCGCGCTGATCATCTGCGCGGCCTACTTGACCGGCGCGATCTCCCTGTGGCGCAGGGGGAGGCGCTGGTCGCCGGTCCGCGCGCTGTCCTTCGCGCTCGGCTGCGCGCTCTGGTTCGGCGCCACCGGGCTCGGCGTCAACGCGCAGGCCGAGACGCTCGTGTCCGCGCTGCTGTTCCAGCAGATCACCCTGATGGTCGTCGCGCCGCCCCTGCTGCTCATGGGCAGCCCGGGCAGACTGCTGCTGCGCGCGGTCCCGCACCGCGGGATCGGTCGGCCGATCCTGCGCGGGGCGATCGGCGGCGCCCGTTCGTCCTTCGCGAGGATGCTCCTGCACCCCGCGGCCGCCATCGTCATCGCCGCCCTCGCGTTCCCGGCGCTCTACTTCACGGATGCGGTGAGTGCGATCCTCGCGATCCCGGGTGGCCACGGGGTGCTGCTCGCCCTGTTCCTCCTGCTCGGCATCATCGCCGCGGCGCCCCTCTGGTCGCTCGACCCGCTGCCGCGCGCACCCTCGTACGGGGCTCGGCTCGCCGACGTCGTGATCGAGATCCAGATCCACGCGGTGTTCGGGCTCGTGATGCTGCTGAGCACCGCACCGCTGTTCCGCGCTTACGCCGACGATCCGGCCGGCTGGGGGATCCCGCGCCCGCTCGACCAGGCGATCGCCGGCGGGCTCGCGTGGTCGTACGGAGAACTCCCGCTGCTCATCGTGCTGATCGTGACCCTGTCGAAGTGGCGCAGGAGCGAGATGCGTTCGGCTCGGCACCGGGAGGCGGAGGAGGATGCGGAGCTCGAACGCTACAACGCGCAGCTCGCAGCGCGGAACCGCAGCGATCCTCGCCGCATTTCCTGACCCGATACAGTGATATCGATTCGCTCGTCCGGGTTCATCCCGCCCTCGACTTCCATTTGGAGCCTCCGTGTCGTTCTCGCCCAAGACCCTCGCCGTCACCACTGCCGTCGCCGCACTGCTCGCGTTCGGTCGCGGGATCCGCACCCACCGATACGCCCGCCACCACCTCGCAGAAGAGCGAGGCGAACCCGAGCCCGAGCGAGAGCCCGACTCCGACGAAGACCGAGGCTCCGAAGCCGGTCGATCTGTCGGGGGAGTGGAAGCAGAGCAATTCGCAGAGCGCGGAGATGTACCAGGTCGCGACCATCGCCGGCTCGACGATCGAGATCAACTGGGTCACCAACGGTGGCAGCACGAAGAGCCTGTACTGGGCGGGATCGCTCGAGGTGCCGCAGGACGCCAGCCAGTCCTTCGCCTGGGACTCGAAGAACGACGCCGGCAAGACCGCCGGCGCCATGCTGGCTTCGAGCGAGCCGATCAAGAAGATCACCTACTGGGACGGCGTGCTCTCCTACGAGGCGAGCGCGATGGGCAACACCGTCACGGTCGAGCTCAAGCGAGTCTGAGCCGCGCTCACGAGGAGGCCCCGATCCGCACACGCGGGTCGGGGCCTCCTCGCGTCTCCGGGTCCTCGGCCCCTGCGCCGGCTCGAGAAACCGGGAACCAGGGACCCCGGGACGCCGGGACCCAGGGACCCCGAAGCAAACTTGCACTCTCAGGCGAATGGTGCATAATTGCACTCTGTGACCAAGAGTGCAGAATCTTCGCGCGAACGGCGCATGCGCCACACGCGCCTGAGCCTCACCGAGAACGCCCGACGCCTCACCGCGAAGCACGGAATGAACGGCTTCACGGTCGAGGAGCTGTGCGAGATCGTCGGCATCTCGCGTCGCACCTTCTTCAACTACTTCCACACGAAGGAGGACGCGATCATCGGGCGTCCCAGCGACGCCATCAGCGCCGAGCTCGCCGAGTGGTTCGTCGCCCGCGGCACCGGTGACGCCGAACTCGGGCCCGCCCTGCTGAACGATCTGGTCGAGGTCGCCTGGCGCAGCTTCGACGAGATGCTGCAGATCACGGGCAGCCTCACCGACATGCACGCCCTGCTCGAGAAGGAACCCGAGTTCATGACGCGCCTGATCCGCGAGAACAAGGCGCAGCACGAGATGGTCCGCGCCCTCATCGCGCAGCGCGAGGGACTCGAACCCGAAGATCCGAGGGTGCAGCTCGCACTGATGTCGCTCATGCCGATCGCGCACGCCGCGATCAGCCACTACTTCGCGACCGTCGGGTCGGGCGCCGAGCCCGTGAGCATGCGCGGGGTGATGGAGGAGACGCTGGCCCAGGCCCGCAGGCTCTTCCGGGATCCCGACGCTCCGGCAGGCGACGCTTCCTCGAACGACTGACCTCGCCTGCGCGCACCCGACACCCACCCCGCGGACGTTCCCGCTCCGCACGGCGACGACGCCCCGCGCCATCGGCGTGCCTCTGCGCACCCCTGCGCACCCGCGAACTCCCCACCTCACCGACACCACATCCCCCCTCCACACACAGTAAGGATCCGCATGAGTTCCCCCGCTCGCGCAGCCTCCGGCCGTTCGGCCACCGCTGACGCGCCGCTCCTCCTGACCCAGAAGCGCATCTGGATCATCTTCTCGGCGCTCATCGCCGGCATGATGCTGTCCAGCCTCGACCAGACCATCGTCTCGACGGCGATGCCCACGATCGTCGGCAAGCTCGGCGGCGTCGAGCACCAGGCGTGGATCACGACCGCCTACCTGCTCGCCACGACCATCGTGATGCCGATCTACGGCAAGTTCGGCGACGTGCTGGGCCGCCGCAACCTCTTCCTCATCGCGATCGCGCTCTTCACGCTCGCGTCCGTCGGCGCCGCTTTCGCGACCGACTTCTGGATGTTCGTCGTCTTCCGCGCCATCCAGGGTCTCGGCGGCGGCGGGTTGATGATCCTCTCGCAGGCGATCATCGCCGACATCGTGCCCGCGTCCGAGCGCGGCAAGTACATGGGCCCGCTCGGCGCCATCTTCGGCATCTCCGCGGTAGCCGGCCCGCTGCTCGGCGGGTACTTCGTCGACCACCTCACCTGGGAGTGGGCGTTCTACATCAACATCCCGGTCGGCATCGCGGCGTTCGCCATCGCCTGGTTCACCCTCACGCTGCCCAACAAGAAGGCCGAGAAGAAGATCGACGTGCTCGGCGTCATGCTGCTCTCGGCGGCGACCGTCTGCCTCATCTTCTTCACCGACTTCGGCGGCAACGCCAAGCTGCACGGCTGGGACGCCCCCGAGACCTGGATGTGGGGCGCCGGCCTGCTGGTCGCCGCGTGCCTGTTCGTGTGGGTCGAGTCGAAGGCCGAGGATCCGATCATCCCGCTGTCGCTCTTCCGCAACCCGATCTTCATCAACACCACGGCGATCGGGCTGACGCTCGGCATCGGCATGTTCTCGGCGATCGCGTTCGTGCCGACCTTCCTCCAGATGTCGTCGGGCACGTCGGCCGCGGCCTCCGGCCTGCTCATGATCCCGATGATGGTGGGCATGATGGGCACCTCGATCGCCTCGGGCATCGTGATCACCAAGACCGGCAAGTACAAGATCTATCCGATCGTGGGCACGCTCGTGACGGCGGCGGCGATGGTCGCGATGACGTCGCTCTCGGCGGACACCCCCATCTGGCTGATCTGCGTCTACCTGTTCTTCTTCGGTGCGGGTCTCGGCCTGATCATGCAGGTGATCGTGCTGGTGGCGCAGAACTCGGTTCCGCCCGAGGTGATCGGCACGGCGACGAGCACGAACAACTACTTCCGCGAGGTCGGTGCGTCGCTCGGCGTCGCGATCTTCGGTGCGCTGTTCACCTCGCGGCTCAGCGAGCAGCTGGGCAAGGTGTTCGCGGGCGCAGGGGTCGCCGATCCCGGCCAGGCCACCGCGACGCTCGACCCGCAGCGCATGAGCGAGCTGCCCGAGCCGATCCGTGACGGGATCGTGAACGCCTACGCCGACTCGCTCGCGCCGGTGTTCTGGTACGTGCTGCCGTTCATCCTGGCCTCGTTCGTGCTGGCGCTGTTCCTCAAGCAGATCCCGCTGTCGGATCAGTCGGGCATGGTCGCGCGCGGTGAGGCCGTCGGCGGCGCCGAGGCCGAGGCGCTCGAGGCGGAGCTGCGCGAGCTGACCGCGTCGGAGGCCGCGGGCAGCAGCGCCGCGAACGTGTCCGGTGGGTCCGGTGGATCCGGTGGCTCCGCCGGATCGGGGCCGCGCTCCGACGGCGGTCCCGCCGACGTGCGGGACTGATCGCGCGAGTGCCGCTCACCGAGGGGGCGAAGCGACCGAGGAGTCGTTTCGCCCCCTCGGCGTCCGTGAGCACTCTGGCAGACTGTCGGCATGGACTCCGTCTCCCACCTCGTCATCGGCGCGGGTATCGCCGGTGCTTCGACCGCCTGGCACCTCGCGCGCCGAGGACACGAGGTGCTGCTGCTCGAACGGGATCGCCCGGCCTCCGCTCGGGGGAGTTCGCACGGCTCGGCGCGCATCTTCCGCTATCCCTACGCGAACCCGCTCTACACCGGCCTCGTGCAGCGCGCCGCACCGCTCTGGGAGGAGCTCTCGGCGATCTGCGGCGAACCGCTCATCACGCGCACCGGCGGGCTCGACCACGGGGACCTCGTGCCGGCCGCCGCGCTCGCGCGCGTGCTCGAGCAGCGGGGGATCCCGCACGAGGTGCTCGAAGCCGAAGCCGCCCGGGAGCGCTGGCCGCAGTTCCGCTTCGACACCCGGGTGCTGCATCAGCCCGACGCGGGTGTGCTGGACGCGGAAGGCACCGTGGGGGCGATGGTCGGTGCGGCGCAGAGCCATGGGGCGGAGCTCCGCACCGACTGGACCGTCGACGCGGTCGAGCGCGTCGGCGACGGGTATCTGGTGCACGACGGGGCTGGGGAGTCGGTGCACGCCGCCCGGATCGTGATCGCGGCCGGCGGGTGGCTGCCCGAGCTGCTGCCGAAGCTGCCGCTGAGCGATGCGTTCCGCGCAGCCCTGCCGGCGTTCGAGGTCACGCAGGAGGAGGCCTTCCACTTCCCATACGCGAGCGCGTTCGCCGGCGCGAACTGGCCGACGGTGATCCGGCAGGATCGATCCTCGCGCAGCTACGCGCTGCCGGGCGGACGAGACGCCGGCTTCCGCGGGCTCAAGATCGCCGAATACCACGCGGGCCGGCCGCTGGCGTCGGCGGCCGAGCAGGACGGTCGGATCTCCGATGCCTCCCGCCGCGCCATGATCGAACGGATCGTGTCCGACTACCCCGGCCTCGATCCCGAGCCCTACGCCGAGACGACCTGCCTCTTCACCATGACGCCGAGCGAGGACTTCGTGATCGACGGCGACGACGGCATCACGATCCTCTCGGCGTGCTCGGGGCACGGCGCGAAGTTCGCGCCGCTGCTGGGTGCGCTCGTCGCCGACGAGCTCGACGGCGGGCCGCGCGTACCCGATGAGTTCCGCCTCGGGGGACGACGGGGCGACCGCCGCTAGCGATCCGCGTCGAGCACGCCGAGCGTCGCGGCCGCGACCCGCTCGGGGAACCGGTACGGGATGTGGTGCTTGGCGCCGGCCACCACTTCGACCGCGGCGCCCGGAATGAGCTCCGGCAGGCGGTCGGCGGACTCCCGGACGATCCGGCGCTCGAGGGATCCGGCGAGCGCGACGGCGGGTCCGTGGTACCGATCGATGGTGACGGGCGCGCGGAAGCGCTGATTCTCATCGACGCTGCGGCGCACCGAGTCGACGCGCATGGATCGCAGGTCCGAGAGGTACTCCGAACGCAGCGGGACGGGCACCCCGGCCTGCGTCGCCTGACGGCTCGCCAGCGCCGGCACCCGGCCGAGGGCGGCAGCGGCGCCCGCGCCGACACCGGTGACCCAGGGGAACGGCGTCGGACGCGTCTCGCCGCTGATCCAGACGAGCCCGCGCACGAGATCGGGAGCGAGCGACGCGAGGCGCAGCGCGAGCTGCGATCCGAGCGAGAAGCCCACCACCACGGCGGGGCCCCGATCGCGGATCAGCTCGGAGAGCTCGGCGACCGTCGCGTCGGCGCCCGGGTACGTCGATTCCGCCGAGCGGCCGAACCCCGGAAGATCCACCGCGATCGTCTGCAGACCGTCGCGCGCGTCGCGCACTTCGGAGGCCGCCTGCCGCCAGATCCACCCGGCGACGCCCGCACCGTGCAGGAACAGCACCGGAGTGCCCTCGCCGTGGACCTCGGCGTGCACGATCAGTGATTCGAGACGAGTCGCGGCGCGTCGGCCGCGGCGATGCCGGGCGCGGGGAAGTCGACGACCGTCGCCTCGGCGAGGTCCGCCGAGCCCGCATCGTCGGTCGGCTCGACGAAATCGGGGAGCGCCCGGGCGTACTCCTCGACGAAGCGGCCGAGCACGAGCTGCGACGCGCGGACGTCGGCGTTCTCGACGCGCTCGACGACCGCGTCGAGCTCGACCGGGTCGAAGTAGCCGTGGTCGGCGTAGATGCGGATGCGCGACGCGAAGGTCGCTCCGTCGAGCTCGGGGTGGAACTGGGTCGCGTAGACGTTGCGTCCGACGCGGAACGCCTGCACGGGGCACCCGGGGGAGCTCGCCAGCACCGCGATGTGCTCGGGCAGGCGGCTGATGCCCTCTTTGTGGCCGACGAACGCGTCGAACTCGTTCGGGAGCTCCCGCATGAGCGGATCGGTGCGGCCGGCCTCCGTGAGCGAGACGCGCACCGCCTCGACCGGTTCGCCGTAGGCGCGGTCCACGATCGCGCCCTGGTGCGCTCCGATGGTGCCGACGCCGTAGCAGATGCCGAGGAACGGCACATCGCGGCGGATCACCTCGTCGAGCAGCGCGGAGAGCTCCCGCTCGACCCGCAGCTCGGTCTCCGACTTGGACTCGACGGGCTCGCTCACCGTGAACGGACTGCCCGCGAGGATGATGCCCGAGTAGTGGTCGAGATCGATCGGCCCGAGGGGTTCGCGCTCCACCCGACGCCACTCCAGATCCTCGGGCAGCAGCCCGGTCAGGTGGCAGTACGAGGCGTGCTCCTGCGCGGCGAGCTCGTCTTCGCCTCGGGTGCTGATCAGCAGGAACGGTTTCATACCCTCAACGGTACTCCGCCCGGATGGGAATGCGCGCCAGCGCGTTATGCGGCGTCACGCGACCGGCCCCTTCCACGCCCCGTTCTGAACCTTGCGACGGCGTCTCCGGACCGGGTAGAACAGGGACATGGCTCTGCACTGGAAGCTCGTCATCGACTGCCGTGATCCGCACATCCTGGCCGATTTCTGGGCCGGAGCGCTGGAGTACGCGGTCGAGGATCCCGGTGTGCTCGTCGCGCACCTGCTCGCGGCGGGGCAGCTGCCGGAAGCGGCCACCACCGAGCACGGAGGCTCCCGGCGCTTCGCGACCCTCGCGGCGATCCGGCACCCCGACGATGCGTTCGATCCGTTCAGCGGCACCGGGCAGGGTCGCCGGATCCTGTTCCAGCGGGTGCCCGAGGAGAAGCAGGGCAAGAACCGCCTGCACCTCGACGTGCACGCGGGGGAGCCGGGACTCGACGTGCTGCTGGGCCGGCTGGAGTCGCTCGGCGCCGTACGCGTCACCGAGGTCGACCGGGGACCCGCCGGTCACTGGTGGGTCATGCGCGACCCCGAGGGCAACGAGTTCTGCGCAGCCGGCTGAGCCCTCGCGGCCGGGCGCCGGGACCGGGCAACGGCTGAGAGGTCGTTGCGCGAGCTGAAATCGTATGGCAGGATCGCCAGTGACGGATCCGATCCGCACCGAATCGACGTTGGGGAAGACGTTTCGAGTCGGAGGAGGAGATCGCGATGTCGTCTGAAACCACGTCGGCAACCGCCACGGGGGTGCTTTTCGTGCACTCCTGCCCGAAGGCGCTGGCTCCGCATGTCGAGTGGGCGCTCGCCCGCGAGATCGGGCGGACGGTCAAACTCGAGTGGACCCCGCAGCCGCTCATGCCCGGCTTCGTGCGCGCCACGGCGAACTGGCGCGGGCCGGCGGGAACGGCGCCCGCGGTGGCGTCCTCGCTGTTCGGCTGGCAGCAGCTGCGCTTCGAGATCACCGAGAACGCCAGCCGCATCGGCGACGGCGGCCGCTGGATGCACACCCCGTCGCTCGGGATCTTCCACATGCAGACCGACCGCGCCGGCAACGGGGTGCTCACCGAGCACGCGATCCACGCCGCCATCATCGGTGCCGCCGGTGATCCCGATGTCCTCGCGCGCGAGCTGCGGCTCGCGCTGGGGCAGTCCTGGGACGAGGAACTCGAGCCGTTCCGCGGTGCGGAACCGGGCGACGCGATCGTGGTGCCACTGCACAGGGTCGGATAGAGCTGGGCGGCGGCCGGGGCGCACTGTGCGCCGGAACCGCCGCCCGACAAACTGTGCCGACGGAGCCATCGGAGTACCGGGGTCGGTCGGCACGCCAACGAGAGAGGCCCGGCTCCTGAGGGGATCCGGGCCTCTGCTGCGTGCTGGCGCTGCGGCTTCGCCGTCTCGACTAGGCGTCGTACGAGCGGATCGCCACGACCGCGTTGTGCCCGCCGAACCCGAAGGAGTTCGAGATGGCGAGCTGGGGGCCGTCGCCGAGCGGCTGCGGCTGCACCGAGACGTTGACCGGGATCTCGGGATCCTGATCGACCAGGTTGATGGTCGGGGGAGCGACGCGGTTCTGCACCGCGAACACCGAGAACATGGCCTCGAGCGCACCGGTGCCGCCGAGCAGGTGACCCGTCGCGGCCTTGGTGCCCGACACCGGGATGGTGTCCGCACGCTCGCCGAAGACGGCCTGCAGGGCACGGTACTCGTTGATGTCGCCGACCGGGGTCGAGGTGGCGTGCGCGTTGATGTGCGTCACGTCCTCGGGGGTCGCGCCGGCCTGCTCGAGCGCCATGCGCATCGCGCGGATCGCGCCCTTGCCCTCGGGGTCGTTGGCCGTGATGTGGTACGAGTCGGCGGTCACGCCGCCGCCCGCGATCTCGGCGTAGATCTTCGCGCCGCGGGCGAGCGCGTGCTCCTCCGTTTCGAGCACGAGCGCCGCGGCGCCCTCGCCCATGACGAAGCCGTCGCGGTCGGTGTTGTAGGGGCGCGATGCGCTCGCCGGATCGTCGTTGCGCTTCGAGAGCGCCTGCATCGAGGCGAACGAGGCGACGGTGACCGGGTGGATCGCGGCCTCGGACCCGCCCGCGATCACGACGTCCGCGAGACCCGCCTGCAGGTGCTCGTAGGCGTTCACGATCGACTCGGTGCTGGACGCGCAGGCCGAGGCGACGGTGCGCGCGTAGGCGCGGGCCTCGAAGTGCATCGACACCGCCGCGGAGGGAGCGTTGGGCATGAGCATCGGCACGGTGAGCGGCATGACCCGTCGCGGGCCCTTCTCGCGCAGCGTGTCCCAGGCGTCGAGCAGCGACCAGACGCCGCCGATGCCGGTCGCCCAATCGACGCCGAGGCGCTCGGAGGGGACCTCGGGGCTGCCGGCGTCGGCGAACGCCTCCATGGCCGCGACGAGCGCGAACTGGCTCGAGGGGTCGAGACGCTTGGCGACCGGACGGTCGAGCACCTCGGAGGGGGAGACGCGCGCCTGACCCGCGAAGGTGACGGGCAGCTCGTACTTCGCGACCCACTCATGCTCGAGCGTGCGAATGCCGGACTCGCCGGCGAGGAGCGCTTCCCAGCTCTCGGAGGCCGTGCCGCCGAGGGGTGAGGAGGCGCCGATGCCGGTGACGACGATCTTCTTACTCATGTTGGGTGCTCCGCGAGTCCAATCGTGGCTGGCCGGGCTGATCCGCCCGGCGGGTGAAAACTGTGGGGAAGGCCT
The DNA here is from genome assembly GCF_039530105.1 of Leucobacter iarius. Taxonomy (NCBI): domain Bacteria; kingdom Bacillati; phylum Actinomycetota; class Actinomycetes; order Micrococcales; family Microbacteriaceae; genus Leucobacter; species Leucobacter iarius. The sequence goes on from NZ_BAAAOB010000002.1 coordinate 141,010, forward strand.
CGCGGGAGGGCACCCGAAGGGGTGCCCGCCCCGCGGCGGCTCCGTTGCGGTCCCCGTCGTGCGGGGACCGCCGTCTCAGGCCTGAGCCTTGACGATGAAGTCGACGGCGTCGCCGACGGTCTTGAGGTTCTTGACTTCCTCGTCGGGGATCTTGACGTCGAACTTCTCCTCGGCGTTGACCACGATGGTCATCATCGAGATCGAGTCGATGTCGAGGTCGTCGGTGAACGACTTGTCGAGCGCGACGACGTCGGCCGCGATCCCGGTCTCGTCGTTGATGAGCTCGGCGAGACCTGCGAGGACCTCTTCGTTGCTGAATGCCATGTGCGGATTCTCCTTGTATCGGTGGGTATGGACGGTCGGTAAAGCGTGTGGGTCGAGACTAGGGCAGCTCGACGACCTGCGCACCGTAGACGAGGCCGGCGCCGAAGCCGATCTGCAGGGCGAGACCGCCCGACAGCTCCGGACGCTCCTCGAGCAGGGCGTGCATGGCGAGGGGGATCGAGGCGGCGGACGTGTTGCCCTGCATCTCGATGTCGCGGGCGATCGCGACGGACTCGGGCAGCTTCAGCTGCTTCGCGAACTCGTCGACGATGCGCATGTTGGCCTGGTGCGGGATGAACGCGGCGAGGTCGCCGGGCTCGATGCCCGAGGCCTCGAGGGTCTGCCGTGCGACCTTCGCCATCTCCCAGACGGCCCAGCGGAACACGGTCTGGCCGTCCTGGCGCAGGGTCGGCCAGGGGACCTCGGTCGGGTTCGCGCGGTACTCCTCGAAGGTGGAGGTGACGCGGATCGTGTCCCACTTCTCGCCGTCGGAGCCCCAGCTGGTCGGGCCGATGCCGGGGTGGTCGCTCGCGCCGATGACCACGGCGCCGGCGCCGTCGGCGAGCAGGAACGAGATCGAGCGGTCGGTGGGATCGATGATGTCGGACAGCTTCTCGGCACCGATCACGAGCACGTTCCTGCAGATGCCGGCACGCACGAGCGCGTCGCCCTGGCCCACGCCGTAGGTGTAGCCGGCGCACGCGGCCGAGATGTCGAACGCGGCCGCGGGGGTGAGGCCCAGGCGGTGCGCCGCGAGGGACGCCATCGAGGGGGTCACCGCGACGTTCGAGATGGTCGAGATGATCACGCCGTCGATCTCGGACCGGTCGAGGCCCGAGCGGAGGATCGCCTCTTCGCCGGCCTGCACCGCGAGGTCGACCGCGCCGATCTCGGCGCTGGCGCGGCGGCGCTGCACGATGCCGGTGCGCTGGCGGATCCACTCGTCGGAGGAATCGATCGGGCCGACGATGTCGTCGTTCGGCACGTCGAGGTCGCCGCGGGCGGCACCGACCGAGAGGATGCGGGTGTGAGCGGGTCCGGTGGGCTGGACGAGCTGTGCCATCGGTGGGTCCTTCCGGATCAGGCGGCGTCGGCGATCAGCGCGATCGCGTCGTCGAGGTCGGCGGGGGTCTTCACGGCCACGGTCGGCACACCCTTGAGCGCGCGCTTCGCGATGCCGGTGAGCGCCCCGGCCGGTGTGAGCTCGATGAGGCCGGTGATGCCGGCGTCCTGGAACGAGGTCATGCAGGCGTCCCAGCGGACGGGGTTCGCGATCTGCGAGACGAGCAGCTCGAGGTACCGGGCGCCGCTCTCGACGCGGCTGCCGTCGGCATTGGTCCAGAGGGGGCGCACCGGATCGCTCGGGGTGATCGCCGCTGCGGCCTCGGAGAGCACGGGCACCGCCTCGGCCATGAACTCGGTGTGGAACGCGCCGGCGACCTGGAGCGGGATGACGCGTGCTGCTCGCGGAGCGTTCTCGCCGAGCGCGGCGAGCGCCTCGCGGGTGCCCGCGGCGACGATCTGGCCGCCGCCGTTGCGGTTGGCGGGGGTCAGGCCCTGCGCCTCGATCGCGGCGAGCACGTCGGCTTCGACGCCGCCGACGACCGCGGCCATGCCGGTCTCGGCGCGGGTGGCCGCGGCGGCCATCGCGCGACCGCGGGTGCCGACGAGTGCGAGGGCGTCTCCGGCGTCGAGCACGCCGGCCGCTGCCGCCGCGGCGAACTCGCCGACCGAGTGGCCGGCCACGCCGACGCCGTCGAGCGAGGTGCGCGCCTCGAGCGCGCGCCAGGCGAGCAGGGAAGCAGCGACGATGAGCGGCTGGGCGATCGCGGTGTCGCGGATCGTGTCGGCGTCGCTCTCGGTGCCGTGCGCGATCAGATCGACGCCGCTGCGCTCGGAGGCGGCGGTGAGGAACTCGCGGGCGCCGGGTGCCTCGAGCCATTCGGAGAGGAAGCCGGGGGTCTGGGAGCCCTGTCCGGGGCAGGCGATGATGATCACGGGTCCTAGTTTCTCAGATCGGGCATGCAGGGAGTGCATGTATTCAACCAGTGTTTCGCGGTTCCGTTGTGGAAGTCCGCTATTTTTTGGAGCGCCCGGCGCGCCTTCCGCCGTGCTGGGCGATCGAACCGACGATGAGCGCCGACTGCAGGATCAGCGCCTCACGGGCTCCCGTGGCGTTCCAGCCGATCAGCTCGGTCACCTTCTTGAGCCGGTAGCGCACCGTGTTGGGGTGCACGAACAGCTCGCGGGCGGTCGCCTCGAGCGAGCGGCCGTTGTCGAGGTAGCACCAGAGCGTTTCGAGCAGTTCACCGGACTGCGCGACGAGGGGCTCGTAGATCTGCTCGATGAGGGTGCGACGCGCGAGGCCGTCGCCGGCCAGCGCGCGCTCGGGGAGCAGGTCGTCGGCCGAGACCGGTCGGCTCGCGCCGCGCCAGGAGCGCGCCACTGCGACGCCGGCGAGGGCGGCGCGGGCGCTGCGGGACGCCTCGACGAGGTTCTCGACGGGCGGACCGAGCACGATCGGGCCGTCGGAGAAGCCGTCGGCGAGCCGTGCGGCGATGTCGATGAAGGGTAGGGGAGCGGGGGAGGTGCGCCCCTCCTTGACCTCGGGGTTCATGCGTCCGAGCACGAGCACCAGGCGGGTGCCCTGCAGGCCGATGAGCACGTCGGCGCCGGCGTGCCGGGCGGTGCGGCGGATCTGGTCGACGTCGACGACGCGGTCGGACGTGCCGACCAGCACCGCGGCCTCGCCGTCGCCGTGCCAGCCGAGGGCCGCGATGCGGCTCGGCAGTTCATCGTCGCTCTCACCGGTGAGGATCGAGTCGACGACGAGCGCCTCGAGGCGGGCGTCCCAGAGTCCGCGGGCCTCGGCGGCACGCGCATACACGTCGGCGGCCGCGAAGGCGACGTCGCGCGAGTAGTGCAGGATCGACTCCCGCAGCGCCTCGCTGCGACTCGCCACGCGCTCCTCGACCACCGAGACGACCACGCGGATCAGCTGCAGGGTCTCCTGCAGGCTGATCGAGCGCAGCAGCTCGCGCGGCGCGGAGCCGAACACGTCGGACGCGATCCACGGCGTCGAGGAGGGGTCCTCGTACCACTGGATGAACGAGCTGATGCCCGTCTGCGCCACGAGCCCGACGGCGCTGCGCCTGGACGGCGGCATATCGCCGTACCAGGGCAGCGTCTCCTCGAGCCGCGTGATCGTCTGGGTGGCGAGCTCGCCTGCGATGGTGCGCAGCCAGGCGAGCTCCTGTTCCTTCGATCGATCCATCGGGATTCGGCCGCTTACGCCTCGCCGCCGGCGCCGCCCGTCGTACCCGCGTTGACATCGAGCAGACGGTACTGCTCGGCCGCGCGGAGGGGGATGGAGGCGTCGATCTTGCCCTGCGCGGCCAGGCGCTGCAGCACCTTGACCACGACCGCCTCGCGGTCGATGGCGAAGTAGCGGCGCGCGGCGGCGCGGGTGTCGGAGAAGCCGAAGCCGTCGGCGCCGAGCACCGAGTAGTCGCCCGGCACGAACTGGCGGATGAGGTCGGGGACCTCGGTCGCCCAGTCGCTGACCGCGACCACGGGGCCCTCGGCACCCTGCAGCTTCTGCTCCAGGTAGGACGTGCGGGGGGTCTCTTCCGGGTGCAGGAAGTTGTGGCGGTCCGCGTCGATGCCGTCGCGACGGAGCTCGCCCCAGCTGGTGACGCTCCACACGTCGGCGGCGACGCCCCAGTCCTTCGCGAGCAGTTCCTGAGCCTCGATGGCCCACGGCACCGCCACGCCGGAGGCGAGGATCTGCGCGGGGATCCCGGCGCCGGCCGCGGCGCTGACGCGGTGGATACCGCGGATGATGCCGTCGACGTCCACGTTCTCGGGCTCGGCCGGGTGCTTGAACGGCTCGTTGTAGACCGTGAGGTAGTACGTGACGTTCGGGTCCGGGTGGGTGCCGCCGTACATCCGCTCGATGCCGGAGCGCACGATGTGGCCGATCTCGTAGCCGTACGCCGGGTCGTAGGACACGACGGCCGGGTTGGTCGAGGCGAGCACGAGCGAGTGGCCGTCGGCGTGCTGCAGGCCCTCGCCGGTCAGCGTGGTGCGGCCGGCGGTCGCACCGATCATGAAGCCGCGCGCCATCTGGTCGCCGGCGGCCCAGATCGCGTCGCCGGTGCGCTGGAAGCCGAACATCGAGTAGAAGATGTAGATCGGGATCATCGGCTCGCCGTGCGTCGAGTACGACGTGCCCACCGCGGTGTACGCGGCGGTCGCGCCGGCCTCGTTGATGCCGACGTGGATCAGAACGCCCTGCGGGCTCTCCTTGTAGGCGAGCAGCAGCTCGCGATCCACCGAGACGTAGTTCTGCCCGTTCGGGTTGTAGATCTTCGACGTGGGGAAGTAGGAGTCCATGCCGAAGGTGCGCGCCTCGTCGGGGATGATCGGCACGAGGCGCGATCCGAAGCCCTTGTCGCGCATGAGGTCCTTGAGCATGCGCACGAACACCATGGTGGTCGCCGCCTCCTGCTGACCGGTGCCCTTCGCGGCGATCGCGTAGCTCTTGTCCTCCGGGAGGGTGACCGCGGTGTGCTTCGTGCGGCGCTCCGGCAGGTACCCGCCGAGCGAACGACGGCGCTCGTGGATGTACTGGATCGCCTCGTCCTGCTCGCCCGGGTGGTAGTAGGGCGCGTTGTAGACGTCGGCCTCGAGCTCGCGGTCCGAGATCGGGATGTGCATGGTGTCGCGGAAGAGCTTCAGGTCCTCCAGCGTCAGCTTCTTCATCTGGTGGGTCGCGTTGCGGCCCTCGAAGTGCGGACCGAGGCCGTAGCCCTTGATCGTCTTCGCGAGGATGACGGTCGGGCGGCCCTTGTGCTCGGTCGCGGCCTTGAACGCGGCGTAGACCTTGCGGTAGTCGTGGCCGCCGCGGCGGAGGCCCCAGACCTCCTCGTCGGTGTAGCCGTCGACCAAGTGCAGCGCGCGCTCGTCGCGACCGAAGAAGTGCTCGCGCACGTAGGCGCCGTTCTCGGCCTTGTAGGTCTGGAAGTCGCCGTCGGGGGTGACGTTCATGAGGTTGAGCAGGGCGCCGTCGGTGTCGTTCTCGAGGAGCGAGTCCCACTCGCGACCCCAGACGACCTTGATGACGTTCCAGCCCGCGCCGCGGAAGTAGCTCTCGAGCTCCTGGATGATCTTGCCGTTGCCGCGCACCGGGCCGTCGAGACGCTGCAGGTTGCAGTTGATCACGAAGGTCAGGTTGTCGAGGCCCTCGTTCGCCGCGACCTGGAGCTGGCCGCGGCTCTCGACCTCGTCCATCTCGCCGTCGCCGAGGAACGCCCAGACGTGCTGGTCGGAGGCATCCTTGATGCCGCGGTTGGTCAGGTACTTGTTGAACTGCGCCTGGTAGATCGCGTTGATCGGGCCGATGCCCATCGAGACCGTGGGGAACTGCCAGAAATCGGGCATGAGGCGCGGGTGCGGGTAGCTCGGCAGCCCGCCGCCGCGGTGCGAGTGCTCCTGGCGGAAGCCGTCGAGCTGATCCGCGGTGAGGCGGCCCTCGAGGAACGCGCGGGAGTACATGCCGGGGGAGGCGTGGCCCTGCACGAAGATCTGGTCGCCGCCGCCCGGGTGATCCTGGCCGCGGAAGAAGTGGTTGAAGCCGACCTCGTAGAGCGAGGCGGCCGACGCGTAGGTCGAGATGTGCCCGCCGACGCCGATGCCCGGCTTCTGCGCGCGCTGCACGGTCATGGCCGCGTTCCAGCGGATCCACGAGCGGTACTTGCGCTCGAGCTCCTCATCGCCGGGGAACTCGGGCTCGTCCTCGGACGCGATCGTGTTCACGTAGTCGGTCGTGGGGACCTGGGGCACGTTGAGGTGCAGCTGGCGCGAACGTGCCAGCAGGCTCGTCATGATCTCGCGACCGCGGCCGGCGCCTCGCGCCTCGACCACCGCGTCCAGGGACTCGCGCCATTCGGCGGTCTCCTGGGGGTCCAGATCATCCTGATCCGGTGCGTACGGATCCTCAGTGTTCACGGCCAAGATATTGCTCCTTCACCAAGCGTCGCGCTCCACCCAGGTGCGGGGGAGGCGAGGAGGGTTCCGCGGATGCGCGGACCACCGTCCAGACTAGCGGCATCCTCCGACGGTTCCCGCGTAATTCGGTGGGTGCCGTGTCCGATCCGCACAAAATTCGGCGTCTTCGCGGGGTTCTGAGCGGCTCCGCCGCGTGTCGCCCGATGACATCCGGCGGTGTTCCGCTCGCTAGCATTGAGACGTTTCCCATCATGGTGGCGCGTCCGCGCCGAGAGAGGAGTTCGCAATGGTGCTCGAGGTCGGAGCGATCGCGCCTGATTTCACCCTGTCGGATCAGCACGGCGAGGAGCTGAATCTCACGGAGCTCGTCGCGGAGGGGCCCGTCGCGCTGGTCTTCTTCCCGCTCGCGTTCTCCGGCATCTGCACGGGGGAGCTGTGCGAGCTCCGCGACAACCTGTCGATCTTCGCCGACTCGCGCGTGCGCCTCGTCGGCATCTCGGTCGACTCCGTGTACGCGCTCAAGGCGTGGGCCGAGCAGGAGAAGTACGAGTTCTCGATCCTGTCGGACTTCTGGCCGCACGGCGCCGTCGCGCAGCAGTTCGGTGCGTTCGTCGAGGAGGCGGGCATCGCGACCCGCGCCACGATCGTGATCGGGGAGGGCCGTAAGGTGCTCGCCTCGTTCGAGACCTCGCCGGGCGAGGCCCGCGACTTCGGTGCGTACCGCGAGGCCATCGAGGGGCTCGCCGCGTAACTCCGCGAGATTCGTGCCCGCGAGCGGGTTCCCCTAAGCTTGGGGGAGCCCGTTCGCGGGCGAGAGGGCCTGTAGCTCAGCTGGTAGAGCGCCACGTTTACACCGTGGATGTCGTCGGTTCGATCCCGGCCGGGCCCACCACATTGTCGATGCCGAACAGGTAGTCGATCGAAACGCCGAAGTAGCTCGCAACGGCGCGAAGCTCGTCGGCGCTCCATCCGCGCTTCCCGCGAAGCTTGGGCGAGAGGCCCGACTGGGTGAGGCCCAGAACGGGCGCGAACGCGGTCTGAGAGACCTTCGCGCGCCACATCAGCTGATGCACACGCTCGCCGATGATCTCATCTGCGCTCTGCCCTGCAACGTTGGGGTTCGTCATGCTCATGCCAGAAACGTAGCACATAGCGCGATAATCGCGATAGTCGTTCCAAGTGCGCTGACTATCGCGATTCGCCATGTATGCTCGGCGTCATGGCAAATCGCGATGACGAACGCGATCCGAATGAACGGATCACCCCGGCCGAGGCCGCCCGCATCAGCGGGCTGACCCCTGGCGGTCTGGCGAAGATGGCTGACAGCGGTCGTCTGAACGCAACGCGCCCCGGCGGAAATCACCGGCGCTACCTGCGCGGGGAGATTCAGGCGCTCAACGCACCGGCGATCAGGTCTGGCGAGCGATGAGCTTCGAGCACCACGCCATCGCGATGAACCACAGCCAAGCCACGGGCTCGGCCAAGCTCGTGCTCGCCGGCATCGCATCGCACGCGAACGATGAGGGCGAAGCGTTCCCCGGTCTGCTCACGCTCGCACGCTACGCCGGCTTCGAGGGATGGAACGCCGAGCCCGAGGACGACACCAAGGAAGCCCGCTCAGCAGCCCGCGCAAAGCGTGAGAGTGCTGCGCGAGCGGCCCGCCGGCAGATCCGGAAGCTCGAGGAGCTCGGCGAGATTCGCACCGAGCAGAACGCCGGCGGCACCCGCAACCGTCCGGACCACATGCGCCCGAACCTCTACACCGTGCTGCTCGCGTGCCCGCCCGATTGCGACGGATCCGCGCAGCACCGGAAGCGCGATGCTGGCAAGGCGATCCTCGCCGGCATCAAGCCTGTGGATATCTCCGAAACAGACCCCCGGGCAGATTCACCCGGGGAGGGTCAACCTGCCCGGGGGGTCCGGGTCAGCTCACCCCCCGAATCTTCAACTAACCACCAAACACCTCAAGGACATGTACCTGAAACACCGGGTGTAGACGCGAGCGCGCACGAAACCCCGTCCGAAGAGTTCGAGCTGCTGCCCCCCGATGCCGACGCCGAGCCCGCCGGCGATGAGTCGCACTGGACCGATCAAGTGAAGCGCCCGAACCTCTCCGCAGGCGATAGCCGGCCCCAGCGCCCCGCGCCGGCCCCGCGCTTCCCCCGGTTCGAGCCCGAGGCCCGCCAGCGCCCCGAGACCGTCTCGCCCGAGCAGCAGCACGCGAACGCCGAGGCCGAGCGCTACCCGTGCCCCGCCGGCTTCGGACCGCCCACCGCCCGCACCGCGTGGCACTGGTGCCCGAACACCTCGAGCGAGTGCGTGCGCTGCAACCAGACCGCGCAGGCGATCCTCACCGCCGAGGGCGTGACCTTGTGACCCGCTTCCTGTTCCTCGAGTCCCTCGTGGCCGCAGCGCTCGTGCTCGCGGCCGTCTCGCTCGTCATCTTCGGAGGTACCCCGTGACCGCAAGAATCCGTGCACTTGTTCACCGCGACACCCGCCGCAGCGTCGATTCTTGCTGCACCTGGATCACCCTCGCCTGGATCGAAGACCCCGACGAGCCCGACCGGACCTCGTGCACCCGCATGGTCTATCGGCCGTCCTGGCCGGAAGCGATGCAGGAGGCGCAAGTCCTCCGCGCCGAGCTTGACCGGCTGCTCATGGACGAGATGCACGCCAGCCTCGCCGCACGCCGCACCGAGCGGGCCGCGCAGCTCGCCGCCGAGACCACCACCAAGCGACGACAGCCCGTCGTCATCGGACCCGAAATGGAGCCCACCGCATGACCGATCACATGACCCCCGATCAGCAGACCGCCGTGTTCACCGAGAACCTCGAGGGGCTCACCTCGAGGGACGACGCCGAGTTCACCAAGGCCGCTACCGCGATCATCAAGACCGCGACCAACCGTGCGACCGGCTACTCGCTCGCCACCGGCCTCGTCGGCGCGATGCACGCCTACATGACCCTCATCGTGAACGCCGGCCAGATCCCCGTCACGGCAACACGAGCCCCGAGCAACAAGGCCGAGAAGGAGCGCCTCGAGCGCGCCCTGGCGTTCATCCTCGCGGTCAACACCGACGGCGGCCCGGCCGAGTTCATCAAGCTCGAGGAAGCGCCCGACGCGGCGCTCGAGTACATGTACGTGCTACTCGCCGACAACATCCGCCAGCTCGCCCACCAGGCCGACCAGGCCGAGACCGACAAGGACGCCACCGCATGACCACTCCCACCGTCACCCTGAATATCACGACCACGCTCGAGGGCGAGGCGCTGCTGGCCAGCGTTGACGCGCTGCTCGAGCAGGCCGCATTGGCCGAGGCATCCGGTGTGCTGCTGCCCGACGACACCGCCGCGCTCGTGTTCGCTTCCGCCGGCATGGCCTACGGCGTCACCATCGGCAAGATCCAGCCGTTCCAGCCCCTCGGCCAGATAGGCGAAGAGATCGCCGGCCTGATCCGCGCGCTCGAGGGCGCCATCGGCATCCATACCGCCCGGCTCGCCGAGCGCGAGGCCGCAGCGGCCGGGGAAGGCGCGGGCTCGTGAACAGCGGGCTCTTCACTACGCTCCCGCTCGCCATCGGCTCGCTGTTCGTGTTCGGGCGGCTCTGGTGGCTGGGGCGCCGGCGATGAGCGGCACGCGCGCCCCGCAGCCCCTCGCCACCGAGGCCCAGGTCTGCGAATGGCTCCAGATCGACCCCGAGCAGTTCAAACTCATGATGAAGCGCCGGAAGGGGCCGCGAGCGATCAACCTCAGCCGCACCGAACGCCGGTTCGCGTGGCCCGACGTGCACGCATGGGCGAAGCAGCTCAGGGATCCCGACGATGGCGAGTAAGCGCGGCGGACGGGCTCAGTCCGGCCTCACGCGGCTCGTGCTCGAGACGTACGGCACCCGGTGCCATCTTCGGATGCCCGGGTGCCTCGGCGTCGCGACGACCAAGGATCACCTCATCCCGTGGTCGCACGGCGGCACCGACACCCTCGAGAACCTCCGGCCGGCGTGCAAGCGGTGCAACTCGAAGCGGCAGAACCGCGTGCTGTCCGGCTACGGCGCGATCATCAAGGTTGTGACCGGCCCGCCGGCTGCCGGCAAGACCACGTACATCGCCGAGCACGCGAAGCCGGAGGATATCGTCATCGACCTCGACGCCATCACCAGGTCGCTCATGCCGGCCCCGCCGGCCACCACGCACGTCTACCCCGAGCACGTGCGGCACGTGGCCATCGGCGCCCGCAAGGCAGCGATCGACCGAGCCACCCGCATCGCCTACAGGTGCACGGTCTGGATCATCCACAGCATCCCGCCGCCCAACGTGCTCGCCGAGTACCGCGCACTCAGGTACCAGATCATCACCATCGACCCAGGCCGCGAGGTAGTCGAGCAGCGAGCACGCACGATGAGACCGCGCTACGTCTGGCCGACCGTAGCCAAGTGGTACGCGACCTACCCGACCGGCTGCTCGAGCATCGTGCCGCCCCTCGAGCGCCGCGAACAGCCAACAGCCGAACAGCCGAGAACCGCGGAACCCGTGGCAGCCGGCGCCGACTGGTAACCCCGGTTTTTCTGGCGCTGACTCGACGGCAGTCCCGCGCTCCACCTCCCTTCCCTCCCACAACAACGTAAGAAAAAAAGCCCCTCCGGCAGGACCGAGAAATGACCGATCAGCTCGCACTATTCGACGCCCCACCAGGCCCGACCGCGCCCGAATCCGCCGAGGAAGCGGAGGTTCGCGCGTTCCTCGAGGCGCTCGGCGCCGAGCGCGAGCTGACGCCCGCCGAGCGCGTCACCGGACGCATGTGCCTGGCGCTCGCGAAGTCCATCGCGGCCGGCAACGCGAAGGGCCGCAGCGTCGCCAGCGACGTCGAGCGGCTCATGGCCACGATGGCCACCCTCACCAAGACCGACACCGACGACCTCGGCGATGAGGACGACGACCTGACCCCCGCCGAGAAGAGATTGTTCGATGGCCTTGCTTCTGTACCCACCCGGAATGGTGACCCCGCGAACGGCTACGCCGAGGAACTTTAGCCGGCCCACCTACGGCGGACACCAAGCCGCCGTCGCCGCACGGCTCGGCGCCCCGTTCATCCCCTGGCAGCGCTACGTCGCCGACGTGGCCGGCGAGGTCGATGAGAAGGGGATGCTCTACTACAACACCGTGTTCCTGACGCTCCCGCGCCAGGCCGGCAAGACGCAGTTCGACCTCGGCCGCAACCTGCAATCGTGCCTCATGGGGCCGAACCGTCGCGCGTGGTACACCGCCCAATCCGGTCAGCACGCCTCCGCGAAGTGGCGCGAGATGAGCGACGTGTTCGTGGAGTCGAAGCTCAAACGAGCCGCCCGCCGGCGCCTCACGAACGGCTCCGAGGTGCTCAAGTTCCGCAACGGCTCCGAGTTCCGCCCGCACCCGCCGACCGAGGACTCGCTGCACTCCAAGCAGTCCGACACCAACAGCGTCGATGAGGCGTGGGCGTTCTCCGAGCTGCAAGGCACGCAACTACTCGCCGCGATCCAGCCGACGACCGCGACCCGCCGAATGCTCGTCGGCCAGCAACCTCAGCTCTGGATCATCAGCGCCGAGGGCACAATCGAATCGACGTTCTGGAACCCGCGGATCGACGCCGCGCGAGCGATGGAGAACCCGCGAACGGCCGTGTTCGACTTCGGCATTCCCGACGGATCCGACCCCACCGACCTCGAGAACATCGCGCGATGGCATCCCGGCTACGGCACGCTGCTCGACATGGAGACGCTCGTCACCGCGGCCGGCCAGCTCCCGCCGGGGGAGTTCGCCCGCGCCTACGGCAACCGCCGCACCGGCGCCACCGAGCGCGTCATCACGGCCGAGGCGTGGGCCGGCGCCGGCGACCTGGACCTCGAGCCCGCCGGCCCAGTGTGCTTCGGCGCGGCCGTCGGCGTCGATGGCGTCGATACGACCATCACCGTCGCGCAGCGCGTCACGCCGGCAGTCGGGCAGCCCTACGTGCGCGTGGCCGTCGTCAAGGGTGGACACGACAACGGCACATGGTGGGCGCTCGACCGCCTCAAGGAGCTGAGCGCCAAGTACGGCGCCCCGGTCGCCATCGACCGCGTGGGGCCGTCCGCGTCGCTCTACCTCGAGGCGCAAGCCGCCGGCCTCACCCTCGTGGACCTCGACTCCGCGAAGGTGAGCGCCGCGTGCCAGCGCACCCTCGGCGGCATCACGAACCCGAACGGACCGACGCTCCGGTTCAAGCAGCACCACGCGCTCGACGGCGCGGTGGAGCTGGCCACGCGGCGATGGATCAGCGACGGCGCATGGGTCTGGGGCCGGCGCGCCTCGGTGGGGTCGATCAGCGCGCTCGAGTCCGCCACGCTCGCCGCGTTCGGCCTCGACAACATGCCCAAGACCGTCGGCTTCCAGCTCGGCTGAAAGTCCTCGAAAGTCCTCGAAAGTCCCCGAGAGTCCCCGAGCGGGCATCGAACCTTGGGGCCGGCAGGCAGCCGGCCCCAAGCTCGTGGCCATGTCGATCCTCACCACGGCGCTCGAGTGGCTCACCGCACCGATGACCCGCGCCACGAAGCTCACCGCCGCAGCTCCCGAGCTGCCGGTGCGCTCCGACCGGATCACGAACGTGAGCCCCGAGGCCGCGCTGTCGCTCTCGACCGTCTACCGCGGCGTGCAGATCCATGCGACCGCCGGCATGCAGCTCTCGATCCGCGCCGAGCGCGATGACGTGCGGATCCCGACGCCCTCGATCATCGAACGGCCGTGCATGGAAATGCACCGGCCGGCCTGGATCGAGTACAACATCACGTCGCTCTACCTCGACGGCAACGCGTTCTGGGTGATCGACCGGTTCGGACCCGGCACCCGCCGGCCCGGCACCGTGTCGAACATCACCGTTCTCGATCCCAACGAGGTGACGGTCAAGGTTGAGCGGCTGCCCCTCGGCCGCAAGCGGATCACCTACTACCACCTCGGCCGGAAGATCACCGGCGAGGTCAAGCACTTGCAGCTGCTCCGCGTCCCCGGCCTCGACCGCGGGCTCGGCCCGATCCAGTCCGCGCAGATGGAGCTCCGCGGCGCGCTCGACGCCCGCGACTACGGCGCCATGTGGCTCTCGGACCAGTCGATGCCCGACGGCGTGCTCACCACCGACCAGGTGCTCGCGCCGGGCGACGCCGACAAGTACAAGCACGTCTGGTACGGCCGGAACCCGGACGGCAGCAAGCGCACCGCCGCCGAGGGCGCCGTCGCGTTCGGCACCAGCGAGCGGCTCCGCGTCATGGGCTCCGGGCTCCGCTACCAGCCCCTCATGCTCAAGCCGAGCGACGTGCAGTTCCTCGAGACGCAGCAGTTCACCACCACGCAGGTGGCCCGGCTGCTCGGCACGCCGGCCTCGCTGCTGCTCGCCGCCGTCGAAGGCAACTCGCAGACGTACAGCAACGTCGAGCAGGACTGGATCGGCTATGTCCGGTTCTCGCTCATGAAGCCGCTACGCGAAATCGAAGAGGCGCTCTCGGAGCTGCTGCCCGCCGGCCAGCGCGCCCGGTTCAACGTTGACGCGCTGCTCCGCACCGACACCAAGACCCGGTACGAAGCGCACAACCTCGCCCTTGCCGGCCGGTGGAAGACGCGCGCCGAGGTCCGCGCCGATGAAGGGCTCATGCCCATCGACGGCATTGACGACCAGCCCGAGCCGGCGTCCGCCGAGCCCGCCACCGATCCCGCGCCCGAAACGGAGCCCACCGCATGACCGACCTCACCGCGAGCCTGACCACGCTCACCATCGCGAGCGATGGCCCCCTGACCCTCGACCGCGCCAAGCGCACCATCACCGGCAAGATCGTCGTGTTCGGCGTCCCGTCGTCTGACTACCGCCGCATCGTCATCGAGCCCGGCGCGCTCACGCCGCGCCAGCCGCTCAAGGCCGTGAAGCTGCTCCGCGACCACGACGACCGCGACCCCGTGGGATTCATGCTCAGCTACGACGGCGGCGACACCGCAACGTTCAGCGTCCCCGAGGGCGAGAACGGCGACCGCGCCCTCGCCGAGGCCGAGAACGGTCTGCGCGACGGCCTCAGCGTCGGAATCAACATCCTCCGCGATGTGCCCGGCGCCCTCATGTACGACGAAGCCGACGACACGAACCACGTCTACGCGGCCGAGCTGCTCGAGACCTCACTGTGCGCGATCCCCGCTCTCGCCGGCGCCGGCGTCACCGACGTTGCCGCCACCATCGACCGCCCCCGAAAGGAACCCATCATGACCGACACCCTGACCCGCGAGGATCTCGACGCCGCGCTCGACGCCTTCGGCACCGACTCCGACCGCCGCCTCGAGGAACGCCTGGCCCAGCTCGGCGACGCCGAGCCCGAGGTCGCGCCGACGTTCGCCAGCTACGGCGACCTGATCCTCGCCGTCGCCGCCGGCGACGAAACCGCCCGCGACTACGCGCAGCGCCTCGCCTACGAAGGCGCCGCGACCCCGGACGCGCACCAGCCCAACACCTGGGTGGCCGACACCGTGCGCCTCGTGGAGCAGAACCGCAAGACGCTCAACAGCTTCCACCGCGAGCCTCTGCCCGCGAAGGGTCTGACGCTCGAGTACCTGAAGCTCAAGTCGAACTCCATGACCGTGGAGAAGCAGTCCGGCGAGGGCGAGCCGCTCAAGTTCGGCAAGATCCAGCTCGGCAGCGACACCGCCAAGGTCGAGACCTATGGCGGCTACACCACCCTCACCCGCCAGGTCATCGAGCGCACCAACGCCCAGTACGTGAACACCGCGTTCAGCGCGATGGACCTCGAGTACGCCCGCGCCACCGAGGCCGCTACGCGCGCTCTGCTCAAGGCAGCCATCATCGCGCAGATGGCCGACGGAAACAAGATCGCCCTGCCCGCCGGCGCCGGCGTTGACGAGTGGCTCGATCTGCTCATCGACGCCGTGATCGAGTACGAAGATCGTGGCTACACCATCGCCGCCGCGAAGGTTTCCGCGGACGTGTTCAAGCGACTCCACCGCCTCGAGGACACCGCCGGCAACCGCCTCATGCTCGTGAGCGGCACCGGGGTCAACCAGGTGGGAACGCTCGACCTCTCGAGCATCACCGGCAAGCTCGGCCCGATCAAGTTCGAGCTGCTTGCCGGCGCCGGCGCGAACACCGGCACGTTCTATGATCCCCTCGCGATCACCACGTGGGAATCGGCCGGCGCCCCGTGGCAGCTCGACCAGGAGAACACCGTCACCCTGACCAAGGACGTGTCGAAGTACGGCTACATCGCGCAGGCGTGCCAGCACCCGCAGGCGCTGCTCCCCATCGAGTTCCTGGCGTAAGTCATGGCGACCTCGAGCACCACACCGCCGCCGGCTACCGACCTCGCGTGGTACGTCGATGCGATTGACGATGACGCGCCCTATGCAGAGCGCTCCAAGCACGAAGCCGAGACGCTCGTGCATGGATTCATCGGCGGCGAGAACAACCCGTTCGGCGTGCCGGTCGCGGCCGTCGAGCGGGCGGTGCTCGAGGTCGGTGCGGACCTCTACTATCGCCGGCTCGCCCGCAACGGAATCACCTCGTTCGAGGGCGACATGGCCCCGCAGCCGATGCGCCTGAACCGCGATCCGATGACCGCCGCCTATCCGTTCCTCCGCCCGTTCCTCGTGTCTGGACTCTGACCATGCCCACGCCCCGCATCGACGCCGCCGACCGGCTCGCCGAGCGCATCGCCGCGATCCTCAAGGCCGCGCCCGACACCGCGAAGGCGACCGCCACCGTGCACGACTCCGCCGTGGCCTCGGCCGCGCGCCACGGCGTCGCGCTCGTGACGCCGCCGGCCCTGACCTTCCCGACCGCCGAGGAATGGTCCGCCGACTGGGAGGTACACCTGATCGCCGGCCCCACGGGCGCGATGACTCAGGCCTGGCAGAAGCTCGACGCCATGCTCGACGCGCTCGAGCACTCCACCCTCCCGATCACCCGGGCGACGCCGGCCACCTACCAGCCGGCGACCGGCGGCGCCCTCTCCGCCTACACCCTCATCATCCCCAGCTAAGGAGCATCATGTCTCGCATTCTCGGCCCCGGCAGCCTCACCGTGGGCGCCGTCGGATCACCCCGGCAGCTCGCCGCCGACCTCACCAAGATCAGCCTCACGCCATCGACCGACAGCGAGGACGATATCCCGCTGCTCGACGGCAGCAACGAGTCCGGCGCCGACTCGACCACGTGGGCACTCTCCGGCACCTCGCTCGACCAGTACACCAAGGACAGCTTGGCGCAGTGGGCCGCGGAGAACGCCGGCAAGGAGCTGCCGTTCGTGTTCGTCCCGAACGCCGACACCGGCGCCGAGTACGGCGGCGTCGTGAAGGTGCGACCCATCGGGCTCGGCGGCGACGTCAAGAAGAAGAACAGCAACGACTTCGAGTGGCCGCTGATCGGCGCTCCCACCTGGCCGACCGTCTAGGCGCGCCCCGTGGGCTCCACCGTCAGCTCGGGATCCGAGTACCTCCGCATCGAGCAGCGCGGCGCCGCCAAGTTCCGCAAGACGCTCCGAGCGGCCGGCGACGACCTCGAGGACATGAAGGAAGCCCACGCCAAGGCGGCGGGAATCGTCGAAGGCGAGACCCGCCGCCGGGTGCCCCGCGGCGCGACCGGCCGGCTGGCTGGCAGCATCCGCTCATCGGGCACCAAGACCGCCGGCGTCATCCGCGCTGGCCGCAAGTCCATACCGTACGCCGGCGTCATCCATTGGGGATGGCCGGCCCGACACATCACCCCCCGGCCGTTCGCCGCCGACGCGGCGAAGGCCACCGAATCCCAGTGGGGCCGGATCTACGACGACCTCGTGGCGAAGGCCATTTCACGAATCCAAGGAGCCTGACCTATGTCCACCAACCAGCTCACCATCACGTTCGCCGACGGCAGCACCGAGACCGTGCAGACCACCCTCGAGGACCGTCTGGCGTTCGAGTCCGCTCTGCGCAAGAACCGCGGGTGGGGGAAGCTCGAGGACAACGCGATGAAGATGATGCCGTTCCTCGCGTGGAACGCCGCCCGCCGCACCGGCAAGACCGAACTCTCGTGGGCCGAGTTCACGAGCGGCGACACCGCGGCGCTGAGCGTCGAGCCGCCCGCCGATGAGGCCGAGGACGCCGACGCCGACCTCGAGGTGCCCGGCCTGGGAAAAGATACCCCGACGGAACCCTCGAGTACCTCTCCGTCGTCCTCGCGCGCGACTACGGCGGCACGCCGTGGAGCTGGCGCGGCGAAGCCGGCCCACGACTAGAGGACTACGCCACCGCGGTACACATCACCGAGGTGGCCAACGACGAAATCGAATCCCGAACCTGAAAGGAGCTGGCCGTGGGCAAGAGTCTCATCCTCGCAGTCAAGATCATCGGCGACGCCTCGAGCGCCGTGAAGGCGATGGACGACGCCGCGGGGAAGAGCGACGCCTTCGGCCAGCGCATGAATACCGCGGCGAAGTGGGCGGCCGGCGCGCTCGTCGGGATCGGCGTCGCCGCCGCTGACTGTGTCTCGTCCGCGAGCGAGCTACAGCAGGCCGGCGGCGCCGTCGAATCCGTGTTCGGTGAATACGCCGACACCATGAAGAAGTACGGCGCGGACGCGGCCGACGCCGTGGGGCTCTCCGCGTCCGCCTACGGCAACATGGCGTCCGTCCTCGGCGCCCAGCTCAAGGGCATGGGTTTCGAGATGGGCGACGCCGCCACCAAGACGAACGACCTGATTGGGCTCGGCTCCGACCTCGCCGCGACCTACGGCGGCACGACCGCCGAGGCCGTCGAAGCGCTCGGCTCGCTGCTCCGCGGCGAGCGTGACCCCATCGAGCGCTACGGCGTCACGATGAATGAAGCCATGGTGAAGGCCGAGGCCATGTCTCTCGGCCTCATCAAGTCGAGCGTGGACGTGTCGAAGGTGAGCGCGGCGCAGGACCGCGCATCCGTCGCGCAGACCAAGTACAACGACGCCGTGGCGAAGTTCGGCGCCGAAAGCACGCAGGCCGTCAGCGCGCACGCCTCGCTCACCAGCGCGAACTCGGCGCTAGAGAAGGCCACCGCCGGCTCGACCGGCGAGATGACCGCTCAGGCGAAGGCTCAGGCCACGCTCTCGCTGCTCTCCAAGCAGACCGGCGATGCCCAAGGCCAGTTCGCGCGCGAGCAGGACACCGTAGCCGGCGCCGCGCAGAAGGCCGCAGCGAACTTCGAGAACGCGAAGGCCGCGCTCGGTGAGTCGCTGCTGCCCATCGTCGCGGACGCGGCGACGAAGCTCTCGGAGCTGGCCAAGTACTTCCAGCAGAACAGCGAGTGGATCACTCCGCTCGTTGGCGCGTTCGCAGCGTTCGCGGCCGGCATCGTCGTCATCAATGGTGCGATGAAGGCGTGGGCCGCGATCCAGGCCGTGCAGACCGCCGCGCAGTGGGCGAACAACGCCGCGTGGCTCGCCTCGCCCATCACGTGGATCATCCTGGCCGTGATCGCGGCCATCGCGCTGCTCGTCGCCATCATCGTGATCGTCATCCAAAACTGGGACAAAATCGCCGAAGTCGCGGCCGCTGTGTGGCAGTCCGTGATCGACTGGATCAACCAGGCCGCGCGGTGGCTCGGCGACCGAATCGGCGAGGCCATCGCCGCTGTCGTCGCCTGGTGGACCAATCTGAAGAACACGGCCGTGCTCGTGTGGCAGGCCATCATTCAGTGGATCCAGCAGGCCGTCGGCTGGCTCGGCGAGCGAGTCATGGCCCCGATCCGCGCTGTCGGCGACATGTTCACCAATCTGCGCGACACCGCCGTGGGCGTGTTCCAGGCCATCATCGACTGGGTGAAGAACGCGATCGACTGGATCGCGAACCTCGCGAGCAACGCGATCCCCGGTTGGGCGAAGGATCTGCTCGGCATGTCGTCGTTCGCGGCGCGGGTGCAGCCCGAGGTGGCCGCGTTCGATATGCCGATGTACTCGGCCCGGATGCTCGTCGCCCCCGAGGTTGCCGCGTTCAGCACGCCCGAGTACTCGGCCGTCGCCGGCTACTCGGCGCCGCTCGCCGACACCGCGCGAGCCGCCGGATATGCGCTCGCGTTCGAGGCGCCCCGGGTCCCGACGCCGGGGAAGGCCGAGGCCGGCACCACCATCATCGACAACCGCAAGCAGGAGTTCCATTTCCCGGCCTACGTGGGCGACCGCGATGAGCTCGTGGCCATGATCCGCGAAGCGCTTGCGGATGACCAGATCAACCGAGACAGGCTGATCCACGCATGACCGCGACCGCGACCATCGAGAACCACCGCCCGCGCGTCTACATCGACGGCAAGCTCGTCGCCTCGGGGCGCTCCGAGCGCACCACCGCCATCGCCGACTTTTCTATCTCGTGGGGCGCGAACGACTGGTGGACACCGGTCGATCCTGCCGAGCTGAAGCTGAGACTGATTGACCCGTTCGGCGAGCTGCTCGACTACACCGCGGCCACCGACCGCGCGCTACCGATCCAGATCCGCCGCAAGGACGTCATGGCGGGGTCCGGCGAAAGCACCGTGTTCGTCGGCCAGATCGAGACCATCACCGCGAAGTACGGCACGGTCACGCATCCCGGCACCGGGAAGAAACGCGAAGTCTGGTTCATCGACATCGTGGCGCGTGACCCGCTCGGGCAGCTCGCCGCCGACCGCCGGCACGGCCCCAAGTGGCCCGCCCGCGAGGAGCAGCAGAAGCGCCTGCACTGGGGTCCGGGGAAAATGGTTGAGCGCCGGCAGTACCTGAGCGTCAGAAGCCCGGTCCCCATCGACTGGCAGCCGACGCGCCTCGACCAGTACGACGACGCGGCGATGCTGCTCGTCTACCCGGTCGCCGCGTACGAGACGCAGCAGAACGTGAGCGTGCTCACCGTGCTGCAGAACACGGCCCGCATCAGCGAGGTGCAGAACCGCGTCTACTACGATCCGCGGGCGAACCTGATCCGGTTCATCGGCCCCGCGGACAACCGCTCCGTTGACCTCTACGCGACCGGCGAGCTGAGGCTCAGCGCCGGCGACGGCGTCATGCTCGAGGGCACGAAGTTCAGCCCCAAGAACGGGATCACGGCAGCATCGACCGCGCGCGAGCAGGTCACCCGCGTGGAGCTGACGCGCCGCGCGGAGACCCGGCAGAAGTCGGATACGCCGACCTATATGACGATGACGGAGACCTCCGAGGAACGAAACTATGTTCCGTCGGCGCCGAGCGCGATGACCGTGCAGATGACCACCGATCACTCGTGGGGATACGACTACTGGCCGGCGTGGGATATCAACCTATTCGCCACCATCACCGGGATCTACGGCCGGCAGAACACGGGGCCGCTGATCTGGCGCCCGCGCGAGGACGTCGAGACGTACCCCGGCGGCTACGCGCAGCAGTTCCTCAACCCGGCGCCCCCGCTCGACGCGAACGGCCGGCCCGTGGTCTACATGCTCAAGAACTCACTCACCAACTGGGCGCCCGGCACCGGACCGTTCTCTATCGTCGGCGGCGAGCTGACCTATGGCCCGCAGGGATGGCGAGCCCAGCTCAACCCGGCGCCCGTCCCCGTCACCGGCCCGAGCGGCCCGCGGACCCTCGGCGAAGTCACCTCCACCCGCCTGATCGGGCAGCTCGCCGCCGGCTACACCGTCGCCGACTACAGCAAGATCACCTACGTGCGTTAGGACGCTCACTATGCCATATACCTCACCCAAGTTCAGAATCACCGGCCCATCAGCGACCTCCGAGTTCCGCAAGCTCGGCGCCGAGCTGCAAGCGATGCTGCTCGGCATCGACAACACGCTCGCGAGTTTCGATTACAACGGCGCCGACCCCGGACTCGTGCTGTCGCGGCTCGCCGCCCTCGAGGCGCGGGTCACCGCGGCCGAGGCCGCGACCCCCGTCGTTCAGACGGGATGGACGGGCACGCAGTCCGTGCCGGCCGGCGGATTCACGCCGGAAATCATCATCACCTACCCGCGACCGTTCAAGTCGAAGCCGGCGCTCGCGCTCGAGATTGTCGGCGCCGACGCGCGAGACGGGCAGGTGCTCATCGTCAACGGCTCCGAGACTGCCACCGGGGTCAGGGTCCGCCTGGGCGTGGCCGGCAACATCGGCCGCAACTTCGGCGCCATCTGGTCAGTAGTGGGGGTCCCCGCATGACGTTCAACCTTGACGCCTGGGCGGACGGCATCGACGGCCGGCTGCTCGACCTCGACGCGGCGCCGGCGCAGCAGCCGGCCCAGTGCCATGACGTGTGGCTCAGCTACCTCTACGCGCTCGGCGGCAAGCCCGGCGACGGGCACGCGCCCGGCGCGGCCGGCTGGACATCCGAGGTGTGGAAGCAGTACCCGACGCACCGGCCCAACCTCGCCAAGCTGTTCACCCGGCACGGCCCGAGCGGGATCCGGCGCGGCGACGTGGTGTTCTGGTCCGCTTACGACGGCGCCGGCCTGCCGCACGTCGCGGTCGCCCTCGCCGACGCCGGCCCGACGACCGTCGAGTGCCTCACGCAGAACCCCGGCCCCGTACACCGCGAGCACCTCAGCCGCCGCGGCGTGCTCGGCGTGCTCCGCCCCATCACCAAGACCAAGCCGGCCCCGCCGGCCCCGACCCATCAGAAGGGCACCAACATGTTCATGATCTACCGCAAGATCGGCCGCGACGGTATCGCGTGGGCCGTCGTCGGCCCCGGATTCTTCCTCGAGGTGCCGACGCAGACCGAGGCATCCGCGATCAACAAGCAGCTCAGCGGGGGATCGGCGCCGGCCGCGCTCGTGTCCGATGCCCGGTGGGCGCAGCACAAGGCAGCAGCGGCCCGATGACCGTCGAAGTCGCCGCGATCACCGCGTTCGGCGTGGTGGTCGCGGCGCTGCTCACCTACGTGACCGCCGCTCAGGCGCGGATGCAGCGCGACCTCGGCGCGGCCGAGCGCACGAACGATGCGCTTTGGGCCTACACCCGCAGCCTCATCGACCAGGTGTATCGCCTCGGCGGGCAGCCGACGGATCCGCCCCAGTACATTCGCAAGCTCTACCCCTCGAAGGAGGACGCACCATGACCCAGCAGACCCCCACGCGTCGAGCCCGGCGTGAGCGCACGAAACGGCTGACGCTGGCCCGCCGGCGATGGCTCTACGGCATCCTCGCCGGCGCCGGCGGCGTCGCGCTCGTCTACGCGCTCGTGACCCCCGAACAGCTCGCCGCGTGGCTCGTGCTCGGCGGCGCGCTGTTCGGGGTCACGGGGACGGCCCTGGCGAACCCGACCCCGGACTAAGCCGCGAGGCAGGCGAGAGCCTCGTCGGCGCCGTCCTCGGTCACGTCGAACGTGTGGCCGTTGATCTGCTTCGGCCAGTCCGTGAACTGGCCGGCGAAACCGTCGATGGCGACAATGGTCCCGCCGGCCTCGGCCGCGCTCGCGAGGTCGCCGCCGACGCCCCACACGCCCTTGGACGTCTCGCCGTCCGGCGTGGTGAACTCCATTGCGACGATGGTTACATCGTTCATCGCCTTGCTCTTCACCGCGCCGGCGGCGCCGGGAGTGATGGCCGCGCCATTGGCGCCTTCGGCGATTGCAGACTTGACCGCTGCCGGCACCTCGATGCACGCGCGCCCGTCGCCGGCGGGAGCTGCTGAGCACCCCGCGAGGAAAAGGCACGACAAAGAAAGGGCAATGGCTGCGATTGGCTTATTCATGCAGCGATCCTACGGCCTGAGCGCGCAGGGGGGCGCACGGGCGGCAGCGCTTGGATTCCCTCGTGCTTCCGTTTTCGCGACACCTGAGTGTAAATCTGCGTGGTCGATAGATCCTCGTGCAGCATAAGTTCCTGCACTACGCGGATATCGACGCCCTGCTCAACGAGGCCGCTGCCGAAGCCGTGGCGGAGAGAATGCGGCGTGAGGCGAGGATCAGTGATCCCGGAACGGCGAATGGCTTTTGTTATCAGGTCCGTTACTGAGCTGCCCCTTATCGGGCGGTCGCTGCCATCGCGCGCCGGGAACCACCAGCCCGTGCGTGGCATTTCGAGCGCGAGTTCGGCGACTTCGGGATGGAGGGGGAGTAGCCCCGGCTTTCCACCTTTCGAGACGGTTGAAAACGTGCGCTCGGCGAGGTCGATGTCGTCGCCGCGCACTCGCGCGATCTGGGATACGCGGAAGCCTTGGTGATAACCGAGCATGATCATCGCCCGCGTGCGACGATACGCACCGCTCTCGAGCATCACGGCGACCTGTTCAGCGCTGAACGGCCGCGGCTGGCCCTTGGGCACCCGCACGACGGGCAGACCCTCGGCAGGGTTCGAATGGAGGTATCCGTCTGCAACCATGCAGGCGTAGAACGCGATGAGCGCGCCGCGCTCGGTGCGCCTGGTGCCCGCGGTCACGCCGGCGCGGCCGATGTACTGGCGCAGCTCTCGAGTGCCAACGTCCAGCAGGGGAGTGGCGACACGCCGTCCGAATGACCGGACGATTGATTCGCGGTTACGTATGGTCGTGTCTGCGAGGTTTTGGGCGCGCTGATAGACGCTAAACGCTTCAAGCAAAGTTTCCATGCTCGAAGCGTGCCAGCGCCGCGAGGCCCGGATTTCCGCTGATATCATGCGGTTCTGCGCAGGGGAGTGACCACCGCCAACCGCGGCGCTTTCACCGTGGATGTCGTCGGTTCGATCCCGGCCGGGCCCACCGTAATCACCCCTCCTCGGGGCTCCGCTCCGCGGGATCCTCCAAGCGCGGCGGCGCACTCTTCCGCATGTCGGTGGCTGCACGTACGCTGTGGGCAAGCGGGACGGACCCGCGCTGGAGGTGCGGCATGACCTGGAAAATCGAGCTGATCTTCGTCCCCGTCACGGACGTGGATCGCGCGAAGGACTTCTACGAGAAGATCGGTTTCAACCCCGATCACGATCAGACGCCCACCGAGGGGCTCCGTTTCGTGCAGATGACCCCGCCGGGCTCGGCCTGCTCGATCGCGTTCGGTACCGGACTCGACATTCCGCTCGAACCCGGTCAACAGAAGACGATCCAGGTGGTCGTTCCGGACGCCGACGAGGCGAAGGCCATGCTCGAAGCGCAGGGCGTCGCCACTCGCGGCATCGAGGATCTCGGTTGGGGGAGATTCGTCTGGTTCGACGACCCCGACGGCAACACCTGGACCCTGCAGGAGCTGCCCGACTACGCGGCGGCGAAGCAGGCGGGCTGAACCCGGAGAGCCCGGGTGCTGTTTGATGCCGGTGCACTCATTCAGCCGGATCGTTCCGCGGGATCTGGTCCGGCTGAGCGCTCAGATCAGACTGAGTGCACGGCGCCTGACGAGCAAGCGCCCTCGGTCGGCACACCTGCGATCGTCGACGCGATCTCCAAAGCGCTCATGGAGCGCGGCATCTCACACCTGGGCAGCACCAGGGGACACTGCGCCGGATACCAACTGACATAATATAGATTATCGACACACGGCGCAGCGGTGGATCCAGTTCGATCCGATCGGGCTCATTCGGCCCGAACACGCGTGGCGAGGTGCGCCAGGCGTGCGCCGCGTGCGCCGACTGCGCGTGACTGCAGGCCGATCGTGCGGAAGAGTTCCTGCGCAGTTCCGCCGGCGGCACCGCTGGTGAGTTGCCTCGGAATCGCCGCGCACGAGGACCGGTCGAGCCGCGACCGCGACTGTCGGCGCCGCCCGCTGCATCAAAGCTGACATAACAAGGCCCGCCGCCATTCGTCGCGCCGAGCCCGAGTGCTACGCACGCTCCAGAATCGCGCCCACCAGCTCGGCTTCGCTCGGAACGCCCCCTGAACCCATCCGTCGTGGCGTACACCCGGCAGGCCAGCGTGCGGGTCCGCCGAGCAGGAAAAGGATCCACGCCATCGATTAGGAACGTGGGCGATCCCCCGAAATCGGCACGGGCCGCCTCGGTATCCGAGTCGAGCACGACGACCTCCACCTGCGTGTCGGAATGCCCGGCGGTGTCGAGCGCGCGACGCGCCAACGCCACGGCCTCCGCCGAGTTCGGGCAGTCATCGATGCAGAGCACCTGAATCTTCATGGGTCCGATTCCCCCGATTCTCCCCCGAGGCCTATCGGGAGCTCGTCGACCAGTTCAACATGTCAGTGAATGCTGTACAGTTCAGTATATGCTGACAACCTCTCCGCGCTTGGACGTGATGAACCGGCTCGGTCGGGCGATGGCCGATCCGACACGGTCGCGCATTCTCATGACGCTGCTCGACGGGCCAGCGTATCCGGGTGCGCTGTCCCGGGACCTGTCGCTCACTCGGTCGAACGTCTCGAACCACCTCACCTGCCTGCGCGACTGCGGCATCGTCACCGCCGAACTCGAGGGCCGCCGGACGCGCTACGAAATCGCCGATCCGCACCTGGCCCGAGCGCTGAACGCGCTCGTCGACACGACCCTCTCCGTCGACACGGACGCGCCGTGCATCGATCCGGCATGCCCGGTTCCGGGATGCTGCAAGGCGAGCGCTTGATGCCGGAGCTCACCGATGCCCGCCGAAGCGTGCTGCATCGCCGCGTCCGGTTCATCGTCGCGTTCACCATCGCCTACAACGTGCTGGAGGCGATCGTCGCCATCTGGGCCGGAACCCTGGCGTCGTCCGCGGCGCTGGTCGGCTTCGGTCTCGACTCGGTGGTCGAGGTGCTTTCGGCGGCGGCGGTCGCCTGGCAGTTCACGCGAAAGGATCCCGAGCGATGGGAGAAGCCGACCGTCCGTGCCATCGGCATCGCGTTCTTCGCACTCGCCGCGTACGTCATCGTAGATTCGGCACTCGCACTGACCGGAGTATCGGAGGCCGAGCACAGCCCGCTCGGCCTCGGCCTCGCGACGCTCAGCCTCATCATCATGCCGATACTGGCCTGGTTCGAGTTCCGCACCGGGCGCGAACTCGGTTCGGCGAGCGTGATGGCCGATGCCCGGCAGCTCGTGCTCTGCATCCTCCTGTCCGGTGCCGTCCTCGTCGGGCTGCTGCTGAACTCGCTGTTCGGCTGGGCCTGGGCGGACTCGGTCGCCGCACTGGTCGTCGCCGCGCTCGCGATCCGCGAGGGCGTGGAAGCCTGGCGCGGCGACGTCGAATCGCCGTTCGAGGTGCTCGAGGAATTGGCCGAGGAGGATCCGCTCCCCGCTGCTCCCCCGCGCGGCGAGTAGCCCGCTCCAGCCCGCAGGGCCGACTCTGCGCCGAGCTAGCCGGCCAGCGCGAGCAGGCAGCGGGTGGTGAGCAGCCCGGTGCCGAGCACGCCCAGCTCCCCCGCGATGAGCAGCAGGGAACTCGCCGAGTCGAGAGCCGCGAACGCCGCGATCGCGAGCGCGACGAGCACGGCGATCACGCCGAGCACGGTCAGGATCACGCGCGCGGTCGCGCCGAGCGCCGCCGGTGCGCCGAGACGCGGCGGATGGAACACGGTCAGCAGCGCGAAGATGAGGAGCACGAGCGCCTGCGCACCGAGCACGTCGCTCGGGCGGTGCCAGCCGAATGCGAGCAGCTGCCAGGCGGCGGCGCCGATCACGAGGGCGCCGACCAGACCCACCACCGCGCGGACTCGCGGGGGCACGGCCCAGATGACCGCCGCGAGGAGAGCCGTGAAGACGGTCATATGACCGCTCGGGAAGGTGTTCGGCGCGTCGAACTCGAACAGGCCCGGCCTGGTCAGCAGCTGCTGCTTGAGCAGTTGCGACGCGAGGATCGCGAAGCCCGCCGTGAAGACGATCACGAACGCGCGGCGGAAGCCGTGGGCCGCGATCGTCAGGCCGCCGATCAGCGCCAGGGCGAGCGCGACGGATGATACCGAGACGAGATTGAGCGGCGCCGGCGGGTCCATCGTGAAGGTCGCCGCGTCCAGCACACTGGCCTCGGCCTGCTGCCCCGTCGTGCTGCCGACGCCGAGCACGTACGACAGCACGCCGATCACGGCCGCGCAGATCGCGATCGCGATCGCCCGGCCCCGGCTCACCCTCGCGACGTCGGTCACTGCGCGAGCTCCCCCGCACCCGTCGCGCGGTCGGCGGTGCGCACGGCCCACAGCGCGAGCGCCGCGGCCGTGGAGACGTTCAGGGAGTCGACCCCGTGCTCCATCGGGATCGTCACCACGCGGGTCGACGAGGCGAGGGCTCGGCGGGTGAGCCCGTCACCCTCAGTGCCGAACATGAGCGCGAGACGATCCGGCAGCGCACCGACGTAGTCGGCGAGGTCGACCGCGTCGTCACTGAGGGCGAAGGCCGCCAGCTCGTAGCCCGCGTCGCGGATCAGCGGGCCCGCGTCGCGCCAATCGGGCAGGCGCGCCCACGGTACCTGCAGCACGGCGCCCATGCTCACGCGGACGGCCCGACGGTAGAGCGGATCCGCGCACGCGGGGGTCAGCAGCACCGCGTCGGCGCCGAGTGCGGCGACCGAGCGGAAGATCGCGCCGACGTTGGTGTGGTCGGCGAGATCCTCGAGCACGACGACGCGGCGGGAGGAGCGGAGCAGCTCCCCCGGGTCGCGCGGTGCCGGGCGGTGCATCGACGCGAGCGCGCCGCGGTGCATGTGGAAGCCGGTCAGCTGCGCCAACTGCTCGGAGGAACCGACGTAGACCGGCACATCGGGGTGCTCGGCGAGCACAGCCTCGAGCTTCGGGATCCACTCCTCCAGGAGCAGCACCGAGCGCGGTCGATGACCGGCGCGCAGCGCCCGATCGATGACCTTCGGCGACTCGGCGAGGTAGAGCCCCTCTTCGGGCTCCCGGACCCGGCGCAGCGCGACATCGGTCAGCTGCGTGTAGTCGGCGAGTTCGGGGGCGGAGAGATCGTCAATGCGGTGGATCCTCACGCGACCCGCTCCCCCGCGTGCTCCCGCAGGAATGCCGTGATCATCGCCGCGGCGTCCTCGACCGCCTCGTAGTGCACGAGGTGCCCGACGCCCGGCAGGATCCGGAGCCCCGAACCCTCGATCTTGCGGTGCAGCGACAGCTGATCGGTGATCGGAGTGATGTCGTCGACGTCGCCGGCGATGATGAGCGTCGGCATGGAGTAGTCGGGGGCCGATGCGGTGACGGTGTGCGACACGGAAGCGCGGAACGCCTGCAGCAGCGTGGTCGTGTCGGAGAACCGGCTGAAGTAGCGATCGTGCTGACCGTGGATCCAGGCGCGTTCCTCGGGGTCGGGAGTCTTCGCCATGACGATGCTCATGGTGCGCACGATCGCCGGATGCCCGAGCAGTCCGCGGGCCGCGCGCTCCGGCAGCACGTCGGCCGCGCGGTAGTACGCGATCGCCAGCTGCGTGAGCAGGGCCTGCGGGCCCTCGAGCGCCGGCGCCGAGATCGGGTTGATGAGGATCGCGAGGCGCGGATCGAGACCCGTGGAGACGGCGTTCGAGACGACGAGCGTGCCGAACGAGTGCCCGAGGATCGCGTGGCCTTCGGGTGCCGCCTCCGCGGCGAAGGCGCGCAGCCACTCGCCGTAGAGCGCGATGCCGTGCTCGCGGTCGGGCACCGCCGGGCTCTCGCCGAAGCCGGGCAGGTCGGGAACGAGAACGCGCAGATCTGGCTGCAGCTCGGCGATGCGCAGAGCGAGCCCCTCGAGCCCGTGGTGGTCGCCGCGGAACCCGTGCACGAGGATCAGCGCGGCGCCGTCAGGGTTGCCGTACTGCCAAGTGCGCGTGCCGATCCCGAGGGTCGGCACGATGAGGTCGGGAGGTGCGTCGTTCACAGTCCGAGTGTATCCGGGCGGCCCTGTGCGAACGCGGAGCCGCGAGTGTGCAGAACCCCGGGAAGGCCTGGGCATCCGATCCGAACACGGTGCCGCAGCCGTTGTCGGCGGTCGCCGATAGCATCGAGCCGAAGGAAGGATCAGCGAATGACCGAACGACTCCCCCTCTGGGCCGAGCACCTCGCGGTGTTCGATACCGAGACCACCGGCGTGGAGACCGCGAGCGCACGCATCGTGACCTCGACCATCGCGCTCGTCGGCCCCGGCGGCGAGGTGACCGAGCGCTACGACTGGCTGATCGACCCGGGCGTCGAGATCCCCGAGCCCGCCGTGCGCGTGCACGGCATCAGCACCGAGGTGGCCCGCGCGAGCGGCGTCGACCCGGCGGTGGGCGTCGCGCAGATCATCGAGCAGCTCGCCGCCATGATCGAGCGCGGGTTCCCGATCGTGGCGTACAACGCCCCGTTCGATCTCTCGCTGCTGCGTGCCGAAGCCGCGCGCCACGGCGTGACCTGGCTCGAGCCCCTCTCCCCCGTGCTCGACCCGCTCATCCTCGACAAGCAGTTCGACCGGTACCGCAAGGGCAAGCGCACGCTCGTCGCGGTGGCCGAGCACTACGGCGTCGAGCTGGGCACCGCGGCGCACGACGCCGGCGAGGACGCGATCGCGACGGGCCGGGTGCTGCAGGCGATCGCCCGAAAGTACGCCGCTTCGCTGCCGGGCGAACTCCCCGAGCTCCACCAGGCGCAGATCGGCTGGGCGGCCGCACAGGCGGCGAGCTTCCAGGACTACATGCGCCGCGCTCGCGACCCGCAGTTCGTCGCCGATGGCGGCTGGCCTCTGCGCACGAACGGCTGAACCGCCCGGCTGACCTGCAAGTCTGAGCTGCAAGTCTGATCTGCCCGGCTGTACCGCGCGAGCGGCGGCGCCGTACGCCGAACGCGACCTGACCGCGCGTGCTCGATCGAGCACGCGCGGTTTTGCGTGCCCGCGGCGGGATGGCGCCGCAGCATCGTTGCTGCTGCGCCGCTGCCGCGGTGGTGCGCCAGCGGACGGGACATTGACGAGTGTGCGAGTTTCCGACGAATGGATGCCCAATCGACATGTGAAAAGGCGTCCACTCGTCGGGAACCCGTCCACTCGTCGGAGATCGGGCTCGCTCACCCCGATCGCCGGACTGCCGTGCACCCGTCGAGTGCGCGCCAGCGTCTGGCGCGGCACAGGCGCGGGAGGTGCAGGCACGGTGCCGCTACTTGCCGGGCATCCGTCTGGCCGTTTCACGGGTGGACGGGTGCCCGGCGGGTGGATGGGTTTTCGACCGTCGGCGGTACTTCCCGACGAACGGATCGGGTTCCGAGGAAAGGACCGGGTACCGACGAGCGGCCTGTGTTCCCGCGGTTGGGCGAGCCCACGCGGGCGATGGAAAGGTCGAGCCAGCAGAGGGGACGTTGACCAGTGGACGGGCCTCCGACGAGTGGATGCCCAATTGATGCGTGAAAAGGCGTCCACTCGTCGGGAACCCGTCCACTCGTCGGAGCCGGGCTCGCATCCGAGACCGCACACGTCAGAGCTGGCGTATTCAGTCCCCTCGCACACCGAGCACGCCCGGAACCTTCCCGAAAAACGACGGCGGGGCGGCGATCCGAAGATCGCCGCCCCGCCGGGAGCCAGTCTGGCTGCAGCTGCTTAGGCGCCGAAGCCCTTGAAGCGCTGGTTGAACTTCTCGACGCGGCCGGCCGAGTCCATGATGCGCTGCTTGCCCGTGTAGAACGGGTGCGAGGCGCTCGAGATCTCGACGTCGATGACCGGGTAGGTCGCGCCGTCGAGCTCGATGGTCTTCTCGCTGGTCAGCGTCGAACGGGTGAGGAAGGTCTCGCCCGAGGCCAGGTCGCGGAACACGATGGCGTTGTACTCGGGGTGGATGTCGTTCTTCATGGAGTGGTCCTTAAGATGTGCGCCTGGAAAGAGCGTGTAACAGCACGCCCAGAGGTCTTGGGAGCGGCACGGTTACCCGCACCGAGGATCGATTCTATCACGAGCGAAGCCGCGGGCACCGGGTCGCGACGAGGCGTTTCGCTACGGACGCGCGATCGCGGCGTAGCGGCCGTCGCGCACCGAGAGCTCGAACGGCAGGCCGAACGTCGCCTCGAGGTTCTGCTCGGTCAGGGTCTCGGCCAGCGGGCCCGCGGCCTGCACACGCCCGTCGCGGAGCATCAGGAGGTGGGTGAACCCCGGCGGGATCTCTTCGACGTGGTGGGTCACCATGACCATCGCGGGCGAGCTGGGCGACTGAGCGAAGCCCGACAGCATCTGCAGCAGGCGCTCGCGCGCACCGAGGTCGAGACTCGCGCTCGGCTCGTCGAGCAGCAGCAGCTCCGGATCCGTCATGACCGACCGGGCGATCATTGCGCGCTTGCGCTCGCCGTCGCTCAGCGTGCCGAAGGCGTTGTCGGCGAGTGCGAGCAGGTCCCACTCGGCGAGCACGCGGTCGGTGCGCCGCAGATCGTAGTCGTCGTACTCCTCGTTCCAGCGGCCCTCGACCGAGTACGCGGCGGTCAGCACCAGATTGCGCACCGTCTCATCGTTCGGGATCCGGCGGGCGGTCGCCGAGGACGCGAAGCCGAGCCGGTTGCGCAGTTCGAAGATGTCGACACGACCGAGCGTCTCGTCGAGGACCTCGACGGTGCCGCGCGTCGGGTAGTCGTTCGCGGTCGCGAGCTTCAGCAGGGTGGTCTTGCCCGCGCCGTTGGGTCCGAGCACCACCCAGCGCTGATCGCTCTCCACGGCCCAGTCGACCCCGTCGAGGATCGGCCGGCGGTCGCGCACGTAGGACACATCGGAGAGTCGGAGCACATTCACCATGCGGTCAAGCCTAGCCCCGCCCGCGTGCCAGACTGGTGCGCATGACCGCCGATTCTCGTGTTCGCCCGCTCGTCGTGCTCGACTGCGACTCCACCACCATCCAGGACGAGGTGATCGAGCTGCTCGCCGAGGTCGCCGGCACGCGCGAACTCGTGGCCGAGGTGACGGAGCGCGCCATGCGCGGCGAGCTCGACTTCGCCGAGAGCCTGCGCGAGCGGGTGGCGACGCTCGCGGGCACCCCGGAGTCGGTGTTCGCCGACGCGTACGCCCGGGTGCGTCCGAGCCGCGGCATCCACGAGCTCGTCGCCGAGGTGCACGCGCGCGGCGGCGTGGTCGGCGTGGTCTCGGGCGGCTTCCACGAGGTGCTCGATCCCCTCGCCGCCGACCTGCGCCTCGACCGCTGGCGCGCCAATCGGCTCGAGGTCGCGGACGGTGTGCTCACCGGACGCGTCACCGGCCCGATCATCGATGCCGCGGCCAAGGCCGAGGCGCTGCGCGAGTGGGCCGATGAGGCGGAGATCCCGCTCTCGGCCACCGTCGCCATCGGCGACGGTGCCAACGATCTCGAGATGATGGCCGTCGCGGCGGTCTCCGTCGGGTTCAACGCCAAGCCCGTGGTGCGCGAGCGCGCCAATGTGACCATCGAGGACGACCTCTCGCTGACGATCCCGCTGCTCGACCGGCTCTCCTGAGCAGCTGATCGGCTGAGCAGCCGACCGCCTGGACGGACGAGGGGCCGCCGCCGATCCGATCGGCGGCGGCCCCTCGCGCTCGCCCGGACGCTCAGAAGTTGTTGAGCTGCTCCACGCCCGCCGGCAGCACGCCGTCGGCGAGCAGGTCCGCTCCGAGCGCTTTCAGCGCGCCCAGCGCGACGTTCTGCGGCATCGGACCGTACGAGATGCGGGCGACGCCGAGCGCTTCGTACTCCGCGGCGCGGAGCGCGCCGGGCAGGCCGATGACGCTGACCCGCTGCTCGCCGATGCCCGCGACCAGCTGCGCGGTCTCCTCGGCGTTCAGGATCGCCGGGACGAACACGGCGGTGGCGCCGGCATCCAGGTAGGCGCGGCCGCGCTCGATCGCATCGGCGATGCTCTCGCTCCGGGGGCGGTCGCCGCCGCGGATCAGAGCGTCGGTGCGCGCGTTCAGCGCGAACGGCACGCCCTCGCGTTCGCCGGCCTCGACCGCCGCGCGCATGAGCGCGACCGATTCGTCGAACGGCCGCAGCCGATCCTCGACGTTCGCGCCGGAGGCTCCGGCGCCGATCGCGCGCCGCACCGTCTCCCCCGCGTCCGCGAAGCCGCCGTCGAGGTCGGCGGTCACCGGCAGGTCGACGGCGCGCACGATTCGCTCGATCGCCGCGATCATCAGGTCGAGCGGGATCTGCTCCCCGTCACCGTACCCGTGGCTCGCGGCGATGGCGTGCCCGGCGGTGGCGATCGCCGCGGTGCCAGGCAGCTCGGCGACGACGCGCGCGCTGACCGCGTCCCAGACGTTCACCACCCGCAGGATCTCGGGGGCCCGGTAGGCCTGCGTCAGCTGCGCCGCGTCCGCGGCGACTCGGTCGAGGGAACGGGGACTCGTCTCTGCGTTCATGGGGCCAATCTAGACCCCGGTCGACCGGCCGGGCCAGGGGCTCGGCGCCCCTTCCCGGCCAGTCGTCAGGATGGGGTCAGTGACCCATGCCCATGCCGCCGTCGACGGGGATCACGGCACCCGAGATGTAGGCCGCGTCATCGCCCGCGAGGAACGAGGCGGCGCCCGCGATCTCGGAGACCTGGCCGAATCGGCCGGCGGGAATGGACGCGCGGTACTGCTGCTGCTGGGCCTCGGGCAGTTCCGCCGTCATGTCGGTCTCGATGAAGCCCGGGGCGATGACGTTCGCGGTGATGTTGCGCGCGCCGAGCTCGCGGGTGAGCGAACGGGCGAAGCCGACGAGCGCGGCCTTCGAGGAGGAGTAGTTGATCTGCCCGGGCGAGCCGTAGAGCCCGACCACGCTCGAGATGAGGATGACGCGACCGAAGCGACCCTTGAGCAGTCCCTTGGCTGCGCGCTTGACCACGCGGAAGGTGCCGGTCAGGTTCGTGTCGATGACGCTCGTGAACTCCTCCTCCGTCATGCGGAGCAGCAGGGTGTCCTTGGTGATCCCGGCGTTCGCGACGACGACCTCGACCGCACCCAGCTCGGCCTCGATCTCGGAGAACGCGGCGTCGATCGACGCCGCGTCGCCCACGTCCGCGCTCACGGTGAGCGCGCCCTCGGGACCGCCCTCGCCGGAACGGGAGGTCACGGCCACGCGATGCCCGTCGGCGATCATGCGCTCCGCGATGGCGAAGCCGATGCCGCGGTTTCCGCCGGTCACGAGCACAGTACGAGGAGTGGTCATCGAGGATCCTTCCGTGGGAGTGGGTTCCCAGCCTAGAGGATCGCGGTTCACGGTCAGTTTGCACGCGCCCGGAGCGCGTAGGCTTGAGTGGAAGGACAGGTGAAGATGGCCGAGCAGTATCGTGTGACTTCGGTGGGGGCGGCCCCGGCCGAGGACCGTGCGCACCGCATGCGCGCGTACTTCATCATGATGACGATCAGGATCGCCTGCGTCGCCTCGCTCTTCTTCGTGCATGGCTGGTGGGTGCTGCTGTCCGCAGCGGGCGCCATCATCCTCCCGTACTTCGCCGTGCTCATCGCCAACGCCGTCTCGACCACCGACGGCGAGCGTCCCGACGCGCCGAGCCCGCTGCAGCTCGAGAGCGCCGAGCCGCCCGCCGAGACCGACGAGGCGGCGGACGAGGATCCCGCGGAGACGCTGATCGTGATCGACGCGCCGGCGGAACGACGCTCCGCTCGGCCGTCATCCGCTTCGACCACCGACGGCGGCGATCAGACGGGCGCGACCGCGTGAGCATCGGACTCCCCCTCGCGTTCGGCGAGGAACCCGCCATGCGTTTCACCTGCTCGCGCGCCGGCTGCGCCGACGCCGCGACGAGCGCGATCCGCTGGCGCAACCCCAAGATCCATTCCGAAGACCGCCGCAAGACCTGGCTGGCCTGCGATGCGCACCTGGAGGTGCTGCGCGACTTCCTCGCCGCGCGCGACTTCCCGCTCGCGGTCGTGCCGGTGAGCGAGCTCGACGATGCGGAGGACCGCGACCGATGACCGCCGAAATCGGGTGGAGCTTCCTCCGCAGCCGCCGCTGGCTGGGCTACTTCGCGCTGTTCGTGATCTTCGCCGTCGCCTGCGTGCTGCTCGGCAACTGGCAGTTCGAGCGACGGGCCGAGGCCCGTGCCGAGATCAACCGGCTCGACGCGAACTACGCCGCCACCGCGGTTCCGATCGACGAGAT
Source organism: Leucobacter iarius (assembly GCF_039530105.1). Lineage (NCBI taxonomy): Bacteria > Bacillati > Actinomycetota > Actinomycetes > Micrococcales > Microbacteriaceae > Leucobacter > Leucobacter iarius. The sequence continues at coordinate 176,221 of NZ_BAAAOB010000002.1, forward strand.
CGTCACCGATCCCGCGAAGTTCGACGAGGACCGCATGAAGTGGCACCCGGTCGAGCTGCGCGGCGAGTACATCGGCGAGACCTACCTCGCGCGCAACCGCCCGGGCGAGGGTCGCGTCGGTTCCGACCTGATCCAGGCGTTCAAGCTCGACGACGGCCGCGTCTTCTTCATCGACCGGGGCTGGGTGCCGGTCGACGGCAACCAGGCCGTTCCGAAGGACCTGCCGCGCGGACCCGAGGGCGAGATCGAGGTGCAGGCGCGGCTCCGCGCGAGCGAGCCCTCGATCGCCGGCCGCAGCAGCACGGGCCACACCGTCGCGAGCATCGACGTGCCCGAGCTGGTCGAGCTCGCGGGAGTGACCGGGGAGGTCTACTCCGCGTCCTACGGCCAGCTCATCTCGGAGAACCCGAGCGCGAAGACCGGAACCCTTCCGCCGAAGCCCGAGCGCGACGAGGGCCCGCACCTCTCCTACGCGCTCCAGTGGTACGTCTTCATCCTGATCGCCCTGATCGGCGTCGGCTACGCCGCGCGGCAGGAGTACCGCACGCTGAACGCCGACGGCGAGACCGTGCGCCGCCAGGACGAACGCAGTGCACGACGCAAGCAGCGACGCGGTCCCAGCGACGCCGATGAGGAAGACGCGATGCTCGATGCGTGACCGCGCGATGGATTCGACCGTGCGCGGCCGCCGGGTGCGGCCTGTCCGCAGCCGCCGCGCGGCGCTCGCCGCGGTACTGGGACTGGCCGTGCTGCTGCCGCCGGCGCTCTCGGCCTGCGCGCCCGAGCCCGACGCGCAGGCGACCCGGAGTTCGCTGTCGAAGGTGACGGAGCCCGCCGCTCCCCCGAAGGCCGCCGAGAAGTTCGACGCGAAGAAGCACCCGGAGCCCGTCGCCCAGCCCGAGTACTGCACCGCGTACCTCGTGATCACCGCGCGCGGCACCGGCGAGCCCGTGGGCAACCAGCTCGTCACCCCGGTCGCTCGTCGCATCGCCGAGGCGCGCCCCGGCGAGATGCTCACGGTCGACCTGTTCTACCCGGCGGACACCGACATCAACGAGGGCGGCACCGAGGGCGTGCGCCGGCTGATCGATCAGCTCAACGTGCAGGCGGAGCACTGCCCCGATCAGCGGACGATCCTGCTCGGGTATTCGCAGGGCGCCTTCGTCATCGGGGACGCGCTCGCGGATCCGAAGGACCGGCTGATCGGCGAGACGGTCGGCGAGCTCGATGCGGCCGCGAAGGATCGGATCCTCGCGGTGGTCCTCTACGGGGATCCCCGCTTCGCGGGCGGCGAGCCCTACGACGTCGGCACCTTCACCGAGAAGGTCGGCGGGATCCTCCCCCGTCGTGCCGGCGTGCTCGCGCCGTTCGCAGACCGCATCCGCGACTACTGCGTCAAGAACGACTTCGTCTGCCAGGCCAGCGATTCGTTGGACGAGAAGGGCCACGTGTCCTACTACCGCAACGGCATGCAGGCGGAGGGTGCCGCATTCGTCATCGGGCGGCTCGGCCCGCGCGAACGGCGCTAGCGGGTCCGGGGTGCGGAAACCGGGGGTTTCCGTCGGGTCTGCACCCGAACGAAGCCCGCGCTCAGGAGGAACAGGGCGAGAACGACGAGCGGGAATCCCAGCCCGAAGGCGAGATCGAGCCCGGCTGAGGACCAGCGCGAGAGGGCGAGCGCCGTCGGCATCCCTCCGATGATCGCGGTTCCGAGGCCGGCCCCGAGGGCGGCCACCGACCGGATCCGTTCCGACCCTCCCGCGCCGACCGGGATGAGCGGGATGAGCGGGAGCAGGGCGAACGTTCCGATCCCGCCGACCAGGCCGGCTCCGACCGCCGCGAGGAAGAACGGCGCGAAGGCGCCGACGTGGTTCCCGTATGCGGTACTCGGCTGCAGGAGCTGCTCGACGAGCAGCGGGCCGCAGGAGATGGCGAGTACGCCGCCACCGGACCAGAGGCCCGTGCGGATCGCGAGCGGCTGCTCCGCGCTCCCCGCCGCCGTATCGCCTCGACCGACGCGACGCGCAGGTGAGCCGAGCCAGCAGATCAGCCCGATGAGAATACCCAGCAGCAGCGAACCGAGCAGCGCCGGGAACCAGACGAGGCCGAAGCCCCACCCGATCCCCCAGCGATCCTCAGGCACTGCGTAGAAGGAGTACACGAGGAAGACCGTGGCCGCGCCGACGCCGACCAGGGCCGTCCAGTAGACCGCGACGCCGATGGTACTCCGCGCCGTCGCGGCGACCGGGGCCGCTCGCGATGCTTCCTGCGTACTTTCCACACCGCGAGCCTAGTATGCCCCTACGCCAGCTCGATGAGCTCCAGGTACTCCTTCGACCAGTGGTCCTCGGTCGCGTCGGGCATGATCAGCACGCGCTCGGGGTTGAGCGCCTCGACGGCGCCCGGATCGTGCGAGACCAGCACGACCGCGCCCGAGAAGTGCGCGAGCGCATCGAGCACTTCCTCTCGGCTGGCCGGGTCGAGGTTGTTGGTGGGCTCGTCGAGCAGCAGCACGTTCGCGCTGGACACCACGAGCATCGCGAGCGCGAGTCGGGTCTTCTCACCGCCGGACAGCACGCCGGCGGGCTTGTGCACGTCGTCGCCGGTGAACAGGAACGAGCCGAGCACGCGTCGCGCCTCGGTCTCGGTGAGGTGCTGCGACACGGAGATCATGTTCTGCAGCACGCTCGCCTTGACGTCGAGCGTCTCGTGCTCCTGCGCGTAGTAGCCGACCTTCAGGCCGTGCCCCGCGACGAGTTCGCCCGTGTCGGGCTCGTCGACGCCCGCGAGCAGGCGCAGCAGCGTGGTCTTGCCCGCGCCGTTGAGTCCCAGCACGACGACCTTCGAACCGCGGTCGATCGCGAGGTCGACGCCGGCGAAGATCTCGAGCGAGCCGTAGGACTTCGACAGCCCCTCGGCCATGAGCGGGGTCTTGCCGCAGGGCGCGGGATCCGGGAACCGGAGCTTCGCGACGCGCTCGACCTGGCGGACCTCATCGAGGCCCGAGAGCATCCGCTCGGCGCGCGCGACCATCTGGTGCGCGGCCGCGGCCTTCGACGCCTTCGCGCCGAACTTCGCCGCCTGATCTTTCAGCGCGGTGGCCTTCTTCTCGACGTTGGCGCGCTCCTTGCGGCGGCGCTCCTCGTCGGCGGCGCGCTGGCGCAGGTAGAGCTTCCAGTTCATGTTGTAGATGTCGATGACCTGGCGGTTCGCGTCGAGGTAGAAGACACGGTTCACTGTCTCGCCCACGAGGTCGATGTCGTGCGAGATGACGATGACACCGGCCTTCGAGTTCTTGAGGAACTCGCGCAGCCACACGATCGAATCGGCGTCGAGGTGGTTCGTCGGCTCGTCGAGGATCATCGTGTCCGCGTCCGAGAAGAGGATGCGCGCGAGCTCGATACGGCGGCGCTGACCGCCCGACAGCGTCTTGAGCTGCTGGTCGAGGATCCGGTCGGGCAGACCGAGGTTGTGCGAGATCGAGGCGGCCTCGGACTCGGCGGCGTACCCGCCGAGCGCCTGGAAGCGGTCGGTCAGGTTGCCGAAGCGCTTCATCGCCTTCTCGGCGACGGCCGGATCGTCGGAAGCCATGTCCTCGGTGGCCTTCTCGATGTTCTGCTGCAGCGTGCCGAGCCCGCGGGCGTCGAGGATCCGGTGCCGTGCGATCTGCTCGGGATCGCCGGTGCGGGGGTCCTGCGGCAGGAAGCCGAGCTCCCCCGAGATGGTGATCTTGCCCTCGGCGGGCTGCAGCTCACCCGACAGGGTGCGGGTGAGCGTCGTCTTGCCGGCGCCGTTGCGTCCGACCAGGCCGATCTTGTCGCCCGGGTTCACCCGGAACGTCACTCCCGACATGAGGCGTCGGGCGCCGACGTCGATCGCGAGATCCTCGACGGTGATCATGCTGTTCTCTCCTGAACTGGAATCTGCGTGCGGAGGCCCGGGACGAGTCTCCTCGTCCCGGGCCTCCGCACTGAGCCGGCTCGCGAATCAGATCGCGAAGCCCAAAGCTCTCATCATATCTCGACCGTCGTCGGTGATCCGCTCCGGCGTCCACGGCGGCATCCACACCCAGTTGATGCGGAAGGCCGTGACGAGGCCGTCGAGCGCTTCGGCGATGTCGTTCTCGATCACGTCGGTCAGCGGGCAACCGGCGCTCGTCAGCGTCATGCTGATGACCAGCGCGTCGTGCTCGTCGTCGAAGGCCAGGTCGTAGATCAGGCCCAGGTCGACGATGTTGACGCCGAGCTCGGGGTCCGAGACGTCCTTCAGCGCTTCGAGCGCCTGCTCACGGAACTCCGGGTCGATCGACGTGGTGGTGGCGGTATCGCTCATGCTCGCAGCTTACGCCTCGACGGTGAGGAAGCGGTCGTAGCCCTCTTCCTCGAGACGGTTCGCGAGCTCCGGGCCGCCCTGCTCGGCGACGCGGCCGTCGACGAAGACGTGCACGAAGTCGGGCTTGATGTAGCGCAGGATGCGGGTGTAGTGCGTGATGAGCAGCACGCCGAGGCCGGTGTTCTCCTTGGCGCGGTTGACGCCCTCGGAGACGATCTTCAGCGCGTCGACGTCGAGACCGGAGTCGGTCTCGTCGAGCACGGCGAACTTCGGCTTGAGCAGCTCGAGCTGGAGGATCTCGTTGCGCTTCTTCTCGCCGCCCGAGAAGCCCTCGTTGACGTTGCGCTCGGCGAACGAGGAGTCCATGCGGAGGTCCTTCATCGCGGCCTTGACGTCCTTCATCCAGGTGCGGATGGCGGGCGCCTCGCCGTCGATGGCGGTCTTCGCGGTGCGGAGGAAGTTGGCGTTGGTGACGCCCGGGATCTCGACGGGGTACTGCATGGCGAGGAACAGGCCCGCCTGCGCGCGCTCGTCGACGCTCATCTCGAGCACCTCTTCGCCGTCGAGCAGGATCGAGCCGCTCGTGACCTCGTAGCGGGGGTGGCCCGCGATCGCGTAGGCGAGGGTGGACTTGCCCGAGCCGTTGGGGCCCATGATGGCGTGGGTCTCGCCCTGGCGGATGGTCAGGTCGACGCCCTTCAGGATCTGCTTCGCGCCCTGGTCGGTCTCGACGCTGACGTGGAGGTCCTTGATCTCAAGAATGGAGGCCATGGTTCAAATCTCTTTCGTAACAGTGGGATCGATGTACACGTCACCGTCTTCGATTTCGACGACGAAGACGGGAACCGGCTCGTAGGCCGGGAGGTTCTGCGGGGCGCCGGTGCGGAGCGAGAAGGCCGAGCCGTGAGCCCAGCATTCGAGCGTGTCGTCCTCGACGAACCCCTCGGAGAGGCTGATCTGGCCGTGGGTGCAGGTATCGCCGATGGCGTGCACCTCACCCTGACCGTCGAGCACGACCGCCATCGGCACGCCGTCGATCTCGACGCGGACTGCTTGGTCCTGCGTGAGATCGGCGAGCGCCAGGGCCTTCTGTCGGGTCACGAGCGCACGCTCGCGGCGAGCTCCGCTTCGACGGCTTCGTGGAGGCGCTCCTCGGTCGCCGCATCGCCGATCTGAGCGATCACCTCGAACAGGAACCCGCGGACGACGAGCTTGCGCGCCTCCTCGGCCGAGATGCCCCGGCTCTGGAGGTAGAAGATGTGCTCGTCGTCGAAGCGGCCCGTCGCGGAGGCGTGGCCCGCACCCTCGATGTTGCCGGTCTCGATCTCGAGGTTCGGGATCGAGTCCGCGCGCGTGCCCTCGGTGAGCACGAGGTTGCGGTTCTGCTCGTAGCTGTCGGTGCCGTCGGCGTTCTGCCGGATGAGCACGTCGCCGATCCACACGGTGTGCGCGCCCTCGCCCTGCAGCGCACCCTTGTAGGTGACGCGGCTGCGGGTGTGGGGAGCGTCGTGATCCATGTAGACCTGGTGCTCGAGGTGCTGGCCCGCATCGGCGAAGTAGGCGCCGAGCGCCTCGCCGTTGGCGCCCTCGTGGTCGAGGTGGATCGACGGGTTGAGGCGCACCACGGAGCCGCCGAGCGACACCACGATGTGGGTGAGCGACGCATCGCGGCCCACGGTGGCGTAGTGGCTGGCGAGGTGGATCGCCTCGTCGTCCCACTGCTGGACGCTGACCACGGTCAGCTTCGCGCCGTCGCCGACGACGATCTCGACGTTCTCGGTGAGGTTCGCGTCGCCCGCGTTCTCGAGGATCACGAGGCCCTGCGACTGCGGGGCGGCCTCGATCACGGTGTGCGCGGCGCGCTCCGCGTGATCGAGCGCGTCGCGGCGGACGATCGCGGTGACCGTCTCGTCGCCCGAGATGGTCACGAGGTGCGCCTCGTCGAACGCGGTCCAGGCGTTCGCCGCACCGCGCTCCTCGGGGGTGCCCGCGCGGCCGATGCGCGCGTCGTCGCGGGCGATCCACTCGCTCGAGACGCCGGCGACCTCGGTCACGGACACCGGGAGGCGCGAACCGTCGAGCGCACCGTCGAGCAGGCCCTGGAACTTCGCGATGGGTGCGAACTTCCAGGTCGCCTCGCGGCCGGTGACCTGCGGGAAATCGGCGACATCGGTCGAGGTGAACCGATCGGAGCGGGTCTGCACCGGGATCTTGCGGTCCCAGCCGCCGTCCGAGTGCGCCACTGCGCCGTGCTGAGCGGGGTCCATCGTTGCTGCAGCGTTCGTCATTATCCGACGGATCCTTCCATGCCCATCTCGATGAGCTTGTTCAGTTCGAGCGCATACTCCATGGGCAGCTCTCGGGCGATCGGCTCGATGAAGCCGCGGACGATCATGGCCATGGCCTCCTCTTCGGCGAGGCCGCGGCTCATGAGGTAGAACAGCTGCTCCTCGCTCACGCGGGAGACGGTCGCCTCGTGGCCGAGCTCGGCATCGTCCGTGCGGATGTCGATGGCCGGGTAGGTGTCGCTGCGCGAGATCGTGTCGACGAGCAGCGCGTCGCAGACGACCGAGTTGGCGGCGTGGTGGGCGCTCGCCTCGACGCGGACCTCGCCGCGGTAGCCGGTGCGGCCGCCGCCGCGCGCGATCGACTTCGCGAGGATCGACGACTTGGTGTGGGGTGCGAGGTGGATCATCTTCGCGCCCGTGTCCTGGTGCTGGCCGGGGCCGGCGAAGGCGACCGAGAGGGTCTCGCCCTTCGCGTGCTCGCCGGTCAGGTAGATCGACGGGTACTTCATGGTGACCTTGGAGCCGATGTTGCCGTCGACCCACTCCATGGTCGCGCCCGCCTCGGCGACGGCGCGCTTGGTGACCAGGTTGTAGACGTTGTTCGACCAGTTCTGGATCGTCGTGTAGCGCACGCGGGCGTTCTTCTTCACGATGATCTCGACGACGGCCGAGTGCAGCGAATCGCTCTTGTAGATGGGAGCGGTGCAGCCCTCGATGTAGTGGACGTAGCTGTCCTCGTCGGCGATGATGAGCGTGCGCTCGAACTGGCCCATGTTCTCCGTGTTGATGCGGAAGTAGGCCTGCAGTGGGATCTCGACGTGCACGCCCTTGGGGACGTAGACGAAGGAGCCGCCCGACCAGACGGCCGTGTTCAGCGCGGCGAACTTGTTGTCGCCCGACGGGATGACGGTGCCGAAGTACTCCTCGAAGATCTCGGGGTGCTCGCGCAGCGCGGTATCGGTGTCGAGGAAGATGACGCCCTGCTCTTCCAGATCTTCGCGGATCTGGTGGTAGACGACCTCGGACTCGTACTGGGCGGCGACGCCCGCGACGAGGCGCTGGCGCTCGGCCTCGGGGATGCCGAGGCGCTCGTAGGTCTCCTTGATCTCCTCGGGAAGCTCTTCCCAGGAGGTCGCCTGCTTCTCGGTGGAGCGCACGAAGTACTTGATGTTGTCGAAGTCGATCTCGGAGAGGTCGGCGCCCCAGCCCGGCATCGGCTTCCGGTCGAAGATCTGCAGGGCCTTCAGGCGTCGCTGCAGCATCCATTCGGGCTCGTTCTTGAGCGCCGAGATATTCCGCACGACGGCTTCGCTGAGGCCGCGCTGCGCCGCAGCGCCGGCTTCATCGGCGTCGTGCCAGCCGAACTCGTATACGCCCAAGCCCTCGAGCTCGGGCCGGTCAATCAGCACCTCTGGCATGGCTTCCATCCCTCGATCGTCTCCGCGCGGGAACCCGACGCGAGACCGGAGGGATCCGGCCCTCGGAGCGCGACCGCGCCCTGCGAGTTCCCTGCAGCGGTGCAGTAGTCTGGGCCGTGAGCGGCCGTGACCCCGAGACCGCAGGTGCTGGGCACCGCGCTCCGGGTCGCCGCACGCAACCTCAACTCACCATTCTACAGACTCGCTGTGAAAACGGGAGAGGTGCGCCGCGGTTCGACGAACCCGGTCCGCTCGTTCCCAGCATCGAGAGGAATTCAACCGTGTCGAGCGCGAGCACCGTCTCCCCCGCATCCGATTCGCCCGCTGCGGGTCCGACCTTCCGCGCCTCGCGCTTCCTGCGCATCGCCGCGTGGGTGTCCTTCGTGCTGAACGCGACGATCATCGCGACCGGCGGTGCGGTCCGTCTCACCGGCTCCGGCCTCGGTTGCCCGACCTGGCCGCTCTGCACCGCCGGGTCGCTGGTGCCCACCGACGAGCTGAGCTACCACTCGCTCATCGAGTTCGGCAACCGCACCATCTCGGGCCCGCTGCTCGTCTTCGCGATCCTCGTCGCGATCCTCAGCTGGCGCATCCGCGCGGTGCGCCGCGACCTCTTCACGATGTCCCTCGTGGTGCTCACGCTGGTCCTGCTGCAGGCCCTCGTCGGCGGCGTCATCGTCTGGCTGCACCTGAACGCGAACCTCGTCAGCTTCCACTACATCGTCTCGCTCGTGCTCGTCTGCCTCACCGCCGCGTACATCGCGCGCATGTACGAGGCGCCCGGTGCTCGCGAGCGCGCCGTGCCGAAGCCCTTCGCAATCCTCACGCACATCACCACCTTCGTCATGGCGATCCTCGTGGTCGTCGGCGTGCTCACCACCGGTGCCGGCCCGCACTCGGGCGACGCCGACATCCAGCGCCACGGACTCGACGCCTCGATCCTCGCGCACGTCCACGCGTGGCCCGGCTACATCTCGTTCGCCCTCGTGGCCGTGCTCTTCGGCTGGGCGATCACCCGCGAGCTCCGTCCCCGCCGCTGGACCGCCGCGCTGCTCGGCCTCCTCATCGTGCAGATCATCGTCGGCGTCTACCAGTCGCGCTCGGGCCTCCCCCCGCTGGCCGTCGGCGTGCACATGGTGCTCGCCTCGCTCACGGCGGCGACCATGACCATCGTCGTGCTGCGGCTGAAGCGGCCGGTGGCCGCCCAGGGCTGAGCATGTCCCTCTCGACGGACTCCCGGTTCCGGGTCCTGGTCATCATCGCCGGCGCGCTGGCAGTCTCCGGCTATGCGATTCTCGGCGCCGCCTCGATGAACGACTGGGAGATGACCGCGGCGAGTCATCTGCCCCTCGACCAGACCGTCGCCCACATGCGTGCGGCCGAGCAACCGGTGAGCGCGATCCCAGGGCTGTTGTTCGCGGCGACCGGAATATCACTGGCGGTGGCCTGGGCCAGTCTGCTGCTGGCGAAGCGCCTCTCCATCTTCGCCAGCATCGTCGGCTGGGCTGCGATCATCGCTTTTGGAGCGCCCGCCTACTTCTGGTTCTCATTCGGCAACATGATGTCGGTCGGTGACACCTTCCCGGACTGGGATTCGGAGGCCGCGATCGCGATCGCGGATCGTTTCTATCTTGCGAGCGGCATCGCCCTCGCAGTCGGGATCGTCGCCGCCTCCGTGCTCGTCGTGCGGGTACTCGTTCGCCGCAGCGCTCCGATTCCGCGAGCCTGAACACCCCACACGAGGAATTCCACAGCTCCGGACACTTCCCATCCGGAGCGATCGGGCGTTTCATGAGTCCATGAGCACTCAGATCCTCGCCATCGGCACCGCAGTCCCCGAATCCCGGCTGCCGCAGCCGAGCACCCGCGACTTCTTCGCGGCGCAACCGGGGGTCGGCCGCCTGACCGCCCGACTGATCGGCGCGGCCTTCGACTCCTCCGCCATCGACAACCGCTACTCCGTGATCGGCGGTTTCGGAGCCGGCGAGAACCTGTTCACCGAGGACGGGGCGACCTTGCGCGCGCCGTCGACCGGGGCCCGCAACGAGCTCTACCGGCGGGAGGCCCCGCTGCTCAGCGCCGCCGCCTCGCGCGAGGCCCTCGAACGCTCCGGCTACGCGGCCGCGGAGGTCACGCACGTCGTCACCGCCTCCTGCACCGGGTTCTTCGCGCCCGGCCCCGACTATCTTCTGGTGCGTCAGCTGGGGATCCCCACGAGCGCCGAGCGCACGCACATCGGGTTCATGGGCTGCGCCGCGGCGTTCCCGGCGCTCCGCGCGGCCGCCCGTATCTGCGCCGCGCAACCCGGATCCGTCGTGCTCGTGGTCTGCACGGAGCTCTGCTCGCTGCACATCCGGTCGTCGAGCGATCCGGAGCAGATCGTCGCGTCCGCCGTGTTCGGCGACGGTGCGGGCGCTGCGATCGTCTCGTCGGCTCCGGCGAGACGAGGCGAATCGCTGGAGGTGGGCGATTTCTCCACGGCGATCACCTCCGAGGGCGAGGCCGACATGGACTGGACGATCGGGGACCGCGGATTCGAGATGCGCCTGACCGCGAACGTGCCCCGGATCATCGGGCGCGAGATCGCCGGCGTCGTCGAGGCGATGATCGGCGCGGACGCCGATCCGCTGACCGAGATCGACGTCTGGGCCGTGCACCCGGGAGGTCGGAGCGTGCTCGACCGCGTGCAGGATGGTGTCGGTCTCGGCGACGGGGCGCTGGCGCACTCCCGCGCCGTCCTGCGCGACTTCGGCAACATGTCGAGCGCGACGATTCTGTTCATCCTGCAGCGGATCCTCGCGGATCCGGAGATCGCCGACGGCGCTCGGATCGCCGGTCTGTGCTTCGGGCCGGGGCTGACCGTCGAGACGGCGCGCTTCGTGCGGCGCACTCGCGCGGATCAGCGGGCATGAAGCCGCCCGGCCCCGGCCTCGCGCAGCGGGACGAGGCGCTGACGGAGCTGATGGACGACCCGGATTGCGATCCCCGCCGCCTGCAACGGACGCTGCGCGGCTTCGGCCTCGTCAACGGCGCCGTGTCGCGCTGGGGCGCGGTCTACCGCACGCTGCTCAGACCGATCCTCGCCGCGTCGGAGGCGCCCGCGCGCGTGCTCGACATCGGCTCGGGCGGCGGCGATGTGCTCCGGCGGTTGGCGCGGCTCGCCCGACGCGACGGCTTCGCGATCGACGGGCTCGGTGTGGATCCCGATCCGCGCGCACTCGACGCGGCGGATCGGGGGCCGCGCACCCCCGGCGTCCGCTTCACGTGCGCGACGAGCTCGGAGATCCGCGGTTCGGGCGATACTTTCGACCTCGTCGTCTCGAACCACGTGCTGCACCACCTCGACGAGGCATCCTTCGACGCGCTGATCGACGACTCGAGCGCGCTCGCCGAGCGTGCCTGCGTCCACTCGGACATCGCCCGCGGGCGGCTCGCCTACGCGGCGTTCTCGGTCGCGGCGCTCCCCGTCGCCCCCGGCACGTTCCTCCGGGTCGACGGACTGCGGAGCATCCGAAGAAGTTACACCCCCGCCGAGCTCACCGCGCGGCTCCCCGCCGAGTGGTGGGTGGAGACCGTCGGCCGGTTCCGCCTGCTCGCGGTGCGCCGCTTCTCCGAGGCGCCCCGATGACCGCCCGCGTCGATCACGAGGCGATCGTCGTCGGCGCGGGCCCGAGCGGGCGTTTCCTGGCCTCGGAGCTCGCCCGGCAGGGCATCGACGTGCTACTGGTCGAGCGCCGGAGCGCACCCGCGGAGGCCGGCGTGAAACCGCCTCCGGGGGGCCGCGCGATCGGTCTGCACCCGCCCGCGCTCGCCGCGCTCGAGCCGTCCGGCGCCACCGAGCTCCTGCTGGCGCTCGCCGCGCGGGTCGAACGGGGTCTCGCCTACGACGGACCCCGCCGGCTCGCGGTCCTCGACTTCGCGAGGCCCGGACGGCGATTCCCCTTCGCGGTCTCGGTCCCCCAGTCCGCGACCGAGCACGCCGTGTCGCTCGATGCTCCGGAGCCGAGCTTCGACGCGGAGGTGCGATCGGTCGCGCCGTACCCCGACCGGGTCGTCCTGGAGATCGTACGGAACGAGCAGGAGCAGGAACTCACCGCGCGCGCCGTCGTGCTCGCGACCGGCGCCCCCGGTCGGGTGCTCGCGCTGCCGTACGCGCGCCTCGCCACCCGCGAGTACCCCGACCGCTTCCTGATGTCAGACTCCGCGGAAGCGTTCGATCGGCGCGGCGACGACCGCACGGCCGTCATCGCGCTCGATCCTCGCGGGGTGCTCGAATCCTTCCCGCTGGCAGGAGGCGGTCGACGATTCGTGGCCGGATTCGGAGCAGGACCCGATGACGTGGGCGGTGCCGGGCTCGAGGACTCGGGGAACGGGCGACCCGGGCACGCCGACCGTGCCTCGGAGCGGTTGCGGCGGGCCGTCGCGGAGCGTTCGGGCGACGCCGCGTCGGTTCCAGCGTTCGAGGCGGTCTCCGCGTTCCGGATCCGCCGCGCGCTGCTGGACCGGATGCGACTCGACGCGGGCGGCAGGCTCTTCGCGATCGGCGACGCGGCGCACGAGATCAGCCCGATCGGCGGGCAGGGAATGAACCTCGGTCTGCTCGACGCGGCCGGACTCGCCCCGATCCTGGCCGCGCGTCTGCGCCTGGACGCCGATCAGGATCGTGAGCTGGTCCGGTGGGAGCGGCAGCGCCTGGCCTCGGCGAGGACCGCGGCCCGCATCGCGGGCCTCAACACCGCGCTGGGCCGCCCGCGCGGCCGCCTCGAGCACACGGCGCTGCGGGCCTCGATCGGGACGACGATGCGGACGCCGCTGAGCCGGACCGCGGCGAAGGCCTACACGATGGGCTTCGATCGCGCCCGTTGATACTCCCGGGCGTTCATGCTTCGCGGACGCCCGTTCGGTTCCGGAACGAGACCTCGTCACTCAGAAGCTCACTCCAGAAGCCTGCGAGATCCGCGACGAACGCAGTGTCCTCCTGACCGAGCCTCAGCACCCCGAACCATCCTGTCTCGTCGTTCCTATCGAATCGATCTGGGTCCCAATCAGGGAACGCAGCTCGGAACTTCCGCAGGAATGCGAGCGTGTCTTCCTCTCCGGAGAACCAGCGCGGTTCAAGAACCACGTGGAAGAAGCGCTGGTGAAGCAGAACCTGGCCGACGCGCTTCCCGTGGACTTCGATGACCCATCGGCTCGGGTTCGCCGCCTCCGCTCCGATCTCTACGCCGTCCAGACGCTCGAGCACGCCAGCGAACTCCTCCGCCAGCCGCATCTTCTCCTCCGCCCGCGACCAGCGCAGTTCCTCGAGTATCCGCTGCCGCCGATTCTCCCGACCGTATGCTTTCTGGCCACGCTTCCGTGGCTCGGCATCATCTTGCATCCGTTCAGTACCGGAACTCGTGGCGACCGCTTGACGGAACACATCTGCGAATCGCAGGTCGTCGAAGGTCTCCCCCGGAGAGAAGACCCGGCGAACTTCGGAAACTAGCGATTGAAAATGATCCATGTCCTCGATCTGCGCATTCGCCAGTTCCAGCCGCAGCGCCTCGTTCTCAGTGCGAGCATCGCCGCCGGTCCCGGTATCGGATTCACCGGATCCGGCTTCGAACGATGCGGACGAATCTTCATCGGTCTCAGATACGACCTCCTCCGCATCGGCGAAGAAGTTCTTGACCAGCTGGGAGCTCAGCACTCCGCGCTTCAGTATCTCGGCATAGGTGTCCGGATATGCAGTTTGAAAGCACAGGATCGCGAACAGCTCGGTGCTGGAAGTGGCGACTGCATCCCCGGTGCCATCATCCATGGTTCGAGACGAATGCTGGATATCAGTAATGCTCCTCTGCAATAGAGCCGTATTGATCAGGCGTTTGATCGCTCTGGGATTGCTTCCCACGGAAGCACCGATAAGTCTCAGAACCTGCGGCTGCTCGTCCGGTGCCAAAGGAAACCCGGTGTCCGAGATGAGCTGCGTGAAGAACCGCTCCGTATCAAAGGCTCCCACTGGCATCTGAAACGGAACCTGGATGATCTTGTCGAAGAACGCGCGGGACTTCCCACGCCCCATGCGCTCACCGTACTTCTCGATGACCCCTTGATGCACGACCGAGAAATCGATCGCCAGAATGAACACGCAGTGGGGAACATCGAGGAAGAGCTTTAGGGCCTCCATGAGTTCCACTGCCTTGCGAGGTTCCAGCCGGTCGAGGTCGTCGATGAAGACGACGAGACGTCCGGAATCATCCACGGTCTCGCTAGCTGTGCTCACCAGTTCGCTCACGGCCGCCTCGAAGGCATCCCGCACATTGACCAGCACAGCTGCGGCGTCCTCATTGCGCCGGGTCGCCGATGCAGCGCGTACCGAGTTGTACGAATCCTTCACTTCCTCGATGGCGCCGCTGATAGCGCTGAGCCCACTGACGTTCAGCGCCGCCTTGAGAATTCCCATTCCGGCATTCGAAGCGATCGGGAGCAGGGTCTGCATGAACGCCTGCCGCTTGGCCGCGGACCTTCCTCCAGGGTTCGCCAACATCAGGTGCGCACCGATGTTCTCCAGCAGACTCCCGACCAATCGCTCACCCAAGTCGAACTGGGAGTACTGCCAGGTATTGAACCGGATCGTATATACCGGAGCCGGCCCAACCTCTGTCTTCGGATCAGCGGGAGCGTCGGAGAGTCGGTAATGGGAATCGTCGGCGATCGCCCGTTCGGTGAGCAGCATCGTATTCGTCTTACCAGTGCCCCAGTCGCCTTGAACAGCAATAGTCATGGGCGTCTGGCACTCGACGATGAAGTTCGAGAGCCCCGCAACAAAAGGTGCGATGTTCAAATGGTCACTGCCCGCCTCAGGCGGGGTATCAACGACACCTTTCGTCAGTCGTCCAAAAAAGCTCACAGACGTCTCCTCCTGCTCCTCGAGCGTTCCCGGAGCCTAGCAAGGAAATTGTCGTGAAAGCGAAAAAGGAAAGAAAATCAGTGAACGGCGGAGAGAATCCGAAGAAGATTCAGAACGGCAGCAGCGCGTCGACCGCGATGAGGAGCGAGAGCACCGAGAGGTAGAGGTTCGCCGTGTGGAAGACCTGCATCGGCTTGCCCTCCTTGCCGCGGATCGCCTGCGCGTAGAGGCGGTGCGCCTGCACGATGAAGTAGGCGCCGAACGCGGTCGCCGCGATCGAGTAGAGCAGGCCCATGTCCGCGACGGGGATGAGCAGCAGGCTCGCGACGACGGTCGCCCAGGTGTAGAGGATCACCTGGAGGCCGACGGTGACCCGGCCGCGCACCACGCCGAGCATCGGCACGCCGGCGGCGGCGTAGTCCTCGCGGTAGCGCATGGACAGCGGCCAGTAGTGGGCCGGGGTCCAGAGGAAGATGACGAGGAAGAAGACCCACGCCGGCCAGTCGAGCGAACCGGTGACGGCGGCCCAGCCGATGAGCACCGGGAAGCAGCCGGCGATGCCGCCCCACACGATGTTCTGCTCGCTGTGGCGCTTGAGCACGATGGTGTAGATCACGACGTAGAAGAAGATCGCGGCGGCGGACAGCGCCGCCGCCAGCCAGTTGGTCGTGGCCCAGAGCCACGCGACCGACAGGATGCCGAGCACCCAGGAGAAGATCAGCGCGCCGCGGTCCGAGATCTCGCCGGTGACGAGCGGACGGTTCTTGGTGCGCTTCATCTTGCGATCCATGTCGCGGTCGATGTAGCAGTTGAACGCGCCCGCCGAGCCGGCGCTCATGGCGCCGCCGATGAGCGTCGCCAGCACCAGCCAGAGGTTCGGCACTCCGCGCTGCGCGAGGAACATCGCCGGGATTGTCACCACCAGCAGCAGCTCCATGACGCGAGGCTTGGTCAGCGACACGTATGCCTTCACGGTACGGCGGAATCCCGGCCGCTGACGCGGCTCGTGGAGCTGTTCGGGGGCTGCGATCTCGGTGGACATCGCTCTCAATGATATCCCGAGCCGCGGTAAGCTGGGACCCGGTCTGCGCGGCCTTCGCGCAATCAACGGTTCCGAGAGGCTGGGCATTGGCAAACGAACTGCAGTGGGATGAACTCGACGATCGCGCGGTGGACACCGCTCGTGTGCTGGCCGCGGACGCGGTCGAGAAGGTGGGCAACGGCCATCCCGGCACCGCGATCAGCCTCGCCCCGGTCTCGTATCTGCTGCACCAGAAGGTGATGCGGCACGATCCGGCCGACGCCGACTGGGTGGGCCGCGACCGCTTCATCCTCTCGGTGGGGCACTCGTCCCTGACCCAGTACGTGCAGCTCTACCTCGGCGGCTACGGCCTCGAGCTCGAGGATCTCGAGTCGCTGCGCACCTGGGGCTCGAAGACCCCCGGCCACCCCGAGTACGGGCACACCAAGGGCGTCGAGATCACCACCGGCCCGCTCGGCCAGGGCCTCGCCTCCGCCGTCGGCTTCGCCTACGCGGCGCGCTACGAGCGCGGGCTCTTCGATCCCGAGGCCGCGCCGGGCACCAGCCCCTTCGACCACTTCATCTACGTCGTCGCCGGCGATGGCGACCTGCAGGAGGGCGTGACCAGCGAGGCGTCGTCGCTCGCGGGCCACCAGGAGCTCGGCAACCTGATCGCGATCTACGACTCCAACCAGATCTCGATCGAGGACGACACAGACATCTCCTTCTCCGAGGACGTGGCGAAGCGCTACGAGTCCTACGGCTGGCAGGTCATCGAGGTCGATTGGAAGAAGACCGGATCCTACGTCGAGGACGTCGCCGAGCTCTACACCGCCATCGAGGCCGCCAAGGCCGAGACCGGAAAGCCGAGCCTCATCATCCTCAAGACCATCATCGGCTGGCCCTCGCCCGGCAAGCAGAACACGGGCGGGATCCACGGTTCCGCGCTCGGCGCGGAGGAGCTCGCCGGACTCAAGACCGTACTCGGCTTCGATCCCGAACAGCGCTTCGCCGTCGCCCCCGAGGTCATCTCGCACACCCGCGAGGCCGTCGCCCGCGGCGCTGAGAAGCGGGCCGCCTGGCAGGCCGACTTCGACGCCTGGGCCGCGGCCAACCCCGAGCGCAAGGCGCTGTTCGACCGTGTCGAGGCGCAGGAGCTCCCCGCCGAGGCCGCCGAGGTGCTGCCCGTGTTCGAACCCGGCACGAGCATCGCGACGCGTGCGGCGAGCGGCAAGGTGCTGAACGCGCTCGGCCCCGTGATGCCCGAGCTGTGGGGCGGTTCGGCCGACCTCGCGGGCTCCAACAATACGACCATCGCCGGCGCGGCGTCCTTCGTGCCCGCCCACCACTCGACCGGCGCCTGGACCGGCAACGACTACGGTCGTGTGCTGCACTTCGGCATCCGCGAGCACGCCATGGGCTCGATCCTCAACGGGATCCAGCTGCACGGCAAGACCCGCAGCTACGGCGGAACCTTCCTCATCTTCAGCGACTACATGCGTCCCGCGGTCCGTCTCGCGGCGCTCATGAACGTGCCGAGCGTCTTCGTCTGGACCCACGATTCGATCGCCCTCGGCGAGGACGGCCCGACGCACCAGCCGATCGAGCAGCTCGCCACGCTCCGCGCGATCCCGAACCTCGCGATGGTGCGCCCCGCCGACGCCAACGAGGTCTCGGTCGCGTGGCACGAGATCCTCACCCGCCACGCGGGCCCCACCGGCATCGCGCTGACCCGCCAGAACGTCCCCGTGCTGCCGCGCGGTGGCGACTTCGCGACTGCGGAGCAGGCTGCGGAGGGCGTTCGTCGCGGCGCCTACGTGCTCGCGGACTCTCCCACGGGCACCGTCGACGTGCTGCTCATCGCGACGGGCTCCGAGGTGCAGCTCGCCGTCGAGGCGCGCGAGATCCTCGCGGCCGAGGGCGTCGGCGCGCGCGTCGTCAGCGCTCCCTGCCTCGAGTGGTTCGCCGAGCAGACCGCCGAGTACCGCGAGAGCGTGCTGCCCGCGGCCGTCACCGCGCGCGTCAGCGTCGAGGCCGGCCTCTCGCTCGGCTGGGAGCGCACCGTGGGCGACCGCGGCCGCTCCGTCTCGATCGAGCACTTCGGAGCCTCCGCCGACTACCAGACCCTGTTCCGCGAGTTCGGGATCACCACCGAGGCCGTCGTCTCCGCCGCGCGCGAGACCGTCGCCGCCGTCTGACCCGCTGAAAGGACCGAACGATGAACGCATCACCCACCGCCGAGCTCAGCGCCGCCGGCGTCAGCATCTGGCTCGATGACCTCTCGCGCTCACGCATCGAGAGCGGCAACCTGGTCGAGCTGATCGGCTCGCGCAACGTGGTCGGCGTGACCACGAATCCGACGATCTTCGCGAACGCGCTCGCCAAGGGCCACGGGTACGATTCCCGCATCGCCGACTGCGCGAGGCGCGGACTCGACGTCACCGAGACCATCTTCGAGCTGACCACCGCCGACGTGGCCGACGCCTGCGACATCTTCGCCGACGTCTACGCCGCATCGAACGGCCTCGACGGCCGGGTCTCGATCGAGGTCGAGCCGGGTCTCGCCCGCGACACCGCCGGCACCGCGGCGCAGGCGAAGCAGCTCTGGGAGCGCGTCGGCAAACCGAACGCGATGATCAAGATCCCCGCGACGGTCGAGGGCCTCGAAGCCATCACCGAGACCATCGCGGCCGGCATCAGCGTCAACGTGACCCTGATCTTCAGTCTGGAGCGCTACCGCCAGGTGATCAACGCGTACCTGACCGGGCTCGAGCGAGCCCGCGAGGCCGGCATCGACCTGTCGACGATCCACTCGGTCGCGTCGTTCTTCGTGTCGCGCGTCGACACCGAGATCGATGCGCGGCTGCGTGCCGCCGGCACCGACGAGGCCCTGGCGCTCACCGGCGCCGCCGGCGTCGCGAACGCACGCCTCGCCTACGAGGTCTTCGAGCAGTCCTTCGCCTCCGAGCGCGCCGCGCTGCTGCGCGCGGCGGGTGCGAACCCCCAGCGTCCGCTCTGGGCGTCCACGGGCGTCAAGGATCCCGCGCTGCCCGACACGCTCTACGTGATCGACCTGGTCGCGCCCGGCGTCGTCAACACGATGCCGGAGGCGACGCTCGAAGCGGTCGCCGACCACGGCGAGGTCCGCGGCGACACCGTCAGCGGCACCTACCGCGAGGCGGATCAGGTGCTCAACGCGATCGATGCGCAGGGCGTCGACTACGCGGAGGTGACCGAGCTGCTCGAGGTCGAGGGCCTGCAGAAGTTCGACGTGTCCTGGGCGGAGCTCGTCGAGACCGTCAGAGGCGCGCTGAGCGCCGCTCGGGAGGACGTGCGGTGAACCCGGTCGTGCGGATGGGGAACGGGCAACCTCTGACGCGCGAGCGTTCGGCCGACGAGCCGAACGGCAGCCCACTGGCTGACCAACCCGGCGGCACCTCGAGTGCTGCCGCCGACGGTTCGGTCGAGGCGCTCCTGGAGCGCCTCGTCTCCGGCCGCATCGCGAGCCGGATCGCGGCGCACGACGCCGCGATCTGGGGGCCCGCGGCCGAGGCCGAGGCACGGATCCGTCTGGGATGGACCGATGCCTCGGCTCGGGCCGCGGAGCTGCTCAGCGGCATCGCCGAGCTGCGGAGCGACTTCGCCTCGCGCGGCATCGACCGGATCGTGCTGTGCGGCATGGGCGGTTCGAGCCTCGCCCCCGAGGTCATCACCCGGCACGACGGCGTCGGGCTCGTCGTGCTCGACTCGACGCACCCGGACCAGGTGCGACGCGCGCTCTCGGGCGACCTCGCGCGGACCGCGGTCGTCGTGAGCTCCAAGTCCGGATCCACCATCGAGACCCGGAGCCACCGCGCGACCTTCGCCCGGGCGTTCCGCGACGCGGGCATCGATCCCGCGGATCGCATCGTCGTGGTGACGGATCCCGGCTCCCCCCTCGAGGCCTCCGCGCGCGACGCGGGGCAGCGAGTGTTCCTCGCCGACCCGAACGTGGGCGGCCGGTACTCCGCGCTGACCGCATTCGGGCTCGTCCCCTCGGGACTCGCCGGCGCCGATGTCGCCGCGCTCGTCGCCGAGGCGGAGGGCGTGCGCGAGGCGCTCGCGACCGATGCACCCGAGAACCCCGCGCTGCAGCTCGCCGCCACGATCGCTGCGGGGCTTCCCGAGCGGTTCGCGCTGGCCATCGCCGAGGCCGCCGACGCCCGCTGGGGGCTCGGCGATTGGATCGAGCAGCTCGTGGCCGAATCGACCGGCAAGTCGGGACGGGGCGTGCTCCCCGTCGTGCTGGATCCCGCCGCCCCGGAGCTCGTCGAAGGCCTCCCGACGACCGCGCTCGGCGTCACCGTCGGCGCCGTCGATCACGGCGAGGTCCCGTCCGCGCCGCGGCTCGACCTCTCGGTGTCCGGTCCCCTCGGAGCCCAGATGCTCACCTGGGAGGTCGCGACGGCCGCCCTCGGTTTCCTCATGGGGATCGACCCGTTCGACCAGCCGGACGTCGAGTCGGCGAAGGTCGCCGCGCGGGCCGCCCTCGACGATGCGCACGGAACGATCCCGGCGATCGGTGCGATCGGCGACGCCTCCGGCACCGCCGCTCTCGGCATCGAGGTGCTCACCGCACCTCCGGGCGCCCTCCCGGCCACGATCGCCGAGCTCGTCGCGTCGCTCCGCACCGCCGTCGGCCCGGCCGGCTACCTCGCGATCCAGGCCTATCTCGACCGCGAGGGCGGCACCTCCGAGGCGCTGCACGCGCTCCGGGCCGCCGCGGCGGAGCGGCTCCTGGCCCCCGTCACCTTCGGCTGGGGTCCCCGGTTCCTGCACTCCACGGGGCAGCTGCACAAGGGCGGCCCTGCGGTGGGCGTCTTCCTGCAGATCCTCGACGCGGCGGAGCCCGAGCTGGCCATCGCCGAGTCGGACTCCGGTTTCGGCGAACTCATCGCCGCGCAGGCCCGCGGAGATCGCGACGTGCTCGTCGAGCGTGGACGTCCGGTGTTCGCGCTGCGCTGCGCCGACCCGGCCGCCGCCGCGCGCACGATCGCGGCCGCGTTCTCCGATGCGCCGTCGCGGGGCACCGAGGAGGCCTCTGCGTGATCGGGAATCCGCTCCGCTCCCCCGACGACCTCCGACTCGACCGCGTCGCCGGCCCCTGCGCCATCGTGCTCTTCGGTGTGACCGGCGACCTCGCCCGCAAGAAGCTGCTGCCCGCGATCTACGACCTCGCGAACCGCGGCCTGCTGCCCCCTGGCTTCGCCCTCGTCGGGTTCGGCCGACGCGAGTGGAGCGACGAGGAGTTCACGCAGGTCGTGCGCGAGGCCGTCGACGCGCACGCACGCACCCCGTTCGATCCGGACACCTGGGAGCAGTTCTGCACCGGGATCCGCTTCGTCACCGGCGCCTTCGATGAGGCCGCGGCCTACGAGCGCCTCGCGGAGGTGCTCGGCGAACTCGAGCGGGATCGCGGCACCGGGGGCAACACCGCGTTCTACCTGTCGATCCCGCCCAAGACGTTCCAGACCGTGAGCACGCAGCTGCGCGACGTCGGCCTCGCCGAATCCCCGTCGAACAGCTGGCGCCGGGTCGTCATCGAGAAGCCGTTCGGGCACGACCTCGAGAGTTCGCAGGAGCTCGGCCGCGCCATCGACGCGGTGTTCCCGCCCGAGCACGTCTTCCGCATCGACCACTACCTCGGCAAGGAGACGGTGCAGAACCTGCTCGCGCTCCGCTTCGCGAACGTGTTCTACGAACCGATCTGGAACGCCGAGCACGTCGACCACGTGCAGATCACGATGGCGGAGGACATCGGCGTCGCCGGCCGCGCCGGCTACTACGACGGCATCGGTGCGGCGCGCGATGTGATCCAGAACCACCTGCTGCAGCTGCTCGCGCTGACCGCGATGGATCGGCCCGCGAGCCTCGGCGCCGACGATCTGCGGGCGGCGAAGGAGCGGGTGCTCGAGTCGGTGGTGCTGCCCGACGATCTCGTCGAGACCACCGCGCGAGGCCAATACCTCGGCGGCTGGCAGGGCGGCGCGAGCGTCACCGGGTTCCTCGAGGAGGAGGGCATGGCCCCGCACTCCACGACCGAGACCTTCGCGGCGATCACCCTCGGGATCGATACGCCCCGCTGGCGCGGAGTGCCGTTCTACCTGCGCACCGGCAAGCGCTTGGCCAAGCGCGTCACCGAGATCGCCATCGTCTTCAAGAAGGCCGTCGATCCGCTGGTCGCTCCCGAGATGCTCGGCAACAACGCCCTCGTGATCCGGGTGCAGCCCGACGAGGGCGTGACCACCCGGTTCTCGTCCAAGGTGCCCGGCCCCGGCCTGCAGATCCGCGACGTCACCATGGACTTCGGCTACAGCCACGCCTTCACCGAGGCCAGTCCGGAAGCGTACGAGCGGCTGATCCTCGACGTGCTCCTGGGCGAGCCCCCGCTCTTCCCCGGCCAGCGGGAAGTGGAGCTCTCCTGGCGGATCCTCGATCCGATCGAGGAGGCCTGGAGCACGAGCGGAGCGCCCGAGCCCTACCATCCGGGCGGATGGGGCCCGACGAGCGCCGAGCGGATGCTCGGTCGCAGCGGCCGCGCTTGGAGGATGCCGTGATCGAGACCCTGCCCGACACCACCGTCAGCGGGATCAGCAAGCGTCTCGTGCTGCTGCGCGCCGAGGGCGGAGCGACCACGCTCAGCCGCGTGCTCACGCTGCTGATCTTCAGCACCTCCGAGGGGCTCGAAGAAGCGGTCGCGGCCGCGAACTTCGCGTCCCGCGAGCACCCCATGCGCATCATCGCGATCGCGCTGCCCGAGGGCGAGGACCGCCCGACCTGGGTCGGCGAGGTCAGCCGCGACGCACGGCAACGCGAGCTCGGCATCGGCGACGTCCCGGTCAGCGGGCTCGACGCCGAGATCCGCGTGGGTCGCGACGCCGGCGCGGGAGAGGTCATCGTCCTGCGCCCTCGCGGTGCCGTCGCCGTGGATCCCGAACGCCTCGTCAGCGGTCTGCTGCTCGCCGATGCACCCGTGGTCGTATGGTGGTCCGACGTGTGGCCCAGCCGCACCATCGACACGCCGCTCGGCCGGCTCGCACAGCGGCGCATCAGCGACAGCGGCGGCTTCCGGGATCCCGCCGCGCACCTCACGGAGCTCGCCTCGGGCTACCGCGCGGGCGACACCGACCTCGCCTGGTCCCGCGTGACGCTCTGGCGCGCGCAGCTCGCGGCCGCGCTCGACAACGCGCCCGAGCGGCGCATCACGGGCGCCACCGTGTGCGGCACCCCCGACTCCTCGTCGACCATGCTGCTCGGCGCCTGGCTGCGCCTGCAGCTCGGCGTGCCGGTGCGCCTGCTCGACCTTCCGGAGTCGGCGGGTATCGAGTGGGGCATCCAGTCCGTCACGATCCACTCCGACGACGCCGACACCGTTATCGAGCGCTCGCGGGGGACCTTCGCCGCGATCACGCAGCCCGGACACCCGCGCCTCGAGGTCCCGATCCCCCGGCGCGGTCGCGCGCAGTGCCTGGTCGAGGATCTGCGTCTGCTGCAGGCCGACCAGCTCTTCGGCCGCGTCCTCACCGCGGGCGTTCCCCTGCTGCTCGCCGATCAGCCGGAGGGCGAGCGATGAGCGCCGGGCTCCGCGTCGAGTCCGCACCCGACGCCGCAGCGCTCACCGAGCGGATCGTCGAACGCCTCATCGGCGTGCTGCGGCGCGCTCAGGAGGACGGTCGGATCCCGGTGCTCGTGCTCACCGGCGGAAGCATGGGCAAGGCGTCCCTCGCGGGCATAGCCGCCCACCGCGACCGCGGTCTCGTCGACTGGCGACGGGTGCGCGTGCTCTGGGGCGACGAGCGCTGGCTCCCCGCCGGCGACGCGGAGCGCAACGACCAGCTCGCCGACGACCTGCTCTTCGGCTCGGTGGACTTCGATCCCGCGCTCGTGCACCGCGTCGCGGCCGCCGATGCCGGCCTGAGCCTGGACGATGCGGCAGCGGCGTACGCCGAACTGATCGCCGAGCTCGACCGCATCGACCTCGCGCTGAACGGCGTCGGCCCCGACGGGCACCTCTGCTCGCTCTTCCCCGGCCGTGACGACCTGCTCCGCGACGACGACGCGCAGCCGCTCGCGATCGCGGTGCGCGAATCGCCGAAACCGCCGCCCGAGCGGGTCAGCCTGAGCTTCCGAGCACTGGACCGGGTCGAGCGCCTGTGGCTGCTCGCCGCGGGCGCCGAGAAGGCTCCGGCGATCGCACGAGTGCGCTCCGCAGACGATCCCGAGCCGCTGCCGGCCGGTCGCGCGCGCGGCACCGTCGAAACGGTGCTCTGGGCAGACGAAGCGGCGCTCGGCCGGAACTGAATCCGGGCCGAGCGCCGCTCGGTGCCCGCTGTTCGCGGGCGGGGTGCGATTACGCCTTGGAGCGCGCGGAACCGCGGCGGGCGCGCAGCTTCTGCAGCGCCTCCTCCAGCAGCTCTTCGGCTTCCTCGGGCGTGCGACGCTCCTTCACGTATGCGAGGTGCGTCTTGTAGGGCTCGTTCTTGAGGAGCTCCGGCGGATTGTTCTGATCCCGGCCGGCGGGCAGACCGCTGTGCGGGGAATCGATCTGCTCGGGGATCTCCTCTTCGGCGACGTCCGCCGAGAAGTAGCGGACGGTCTCGTTGCCGAGTGCGTCCCAGTACGAGACCTCTTTGCGGTCAGCGCGAACGCCGTGATCCATCTCGCCCATGGGGCCGGATCCGACTCGAGCGCCGCGGATAGCGTTGCTACCGGACACGTGTTGCCTTTCTTGCGATGCAGCCGGGGCTGCGGCTGGTCAGTGGTGCGCCGGACGGCGTCGGACGGTCAGACCGTCGCGAAGCGCTCGACCAGGCCGAGGCCCACGATCGAGGCGAACCACACCAGCGAAACGCCGATGGTGATGCGGTTGAGGTTGCGCTCCGCAACCCCCGACGAACCGAGGCTCGAAGTGACGCCGCCGCCGAACATGTCGGACAGACCTCCGCCGCGACCCTTGTGCAGCAGGATGAAGAGCGTCAACAGCAGGCTGGTGATCACCAGGAAGACGAGCAGAACGATCTTGAGGATACCCACGCGGGCCACCTTTCGAGGGGTCGAGGCGCAGCGCGCCATCGACCAGTATACCGTGCCGTCCCGGGGCCTCCCCCGGGACGGCACGGTGCGTCGCCGACTACGCGCCGGTGACGTGCTTCTTGAACTGGATGATTCGGGAGAACTCGTCGGACTTGAGGCTGGCCCCGCCGACGAGCGCGCCGTCGACGTTCGGCTGCCGCATGAAGCCCGCGATGTTCTGGCTCGTCACCGAGCCGCCGTAGAGGATCCGGGTGGAACCGGCCGCCTCTTCGCCGCGCGCGCGCAGGATCGCCTCGCGCAGGGCGCGGGCGACCGCCTCGGCCTGCTCGGGCGTGGCGGCCTGGCCGCTGCCGATCGCCCAGACCGGCTCGTAGGCGAGCACGAACTCGGCGCCCTTCGGGAGCTCGGCGAGCGCGGCCTCGAGCTGCGCGACGGGGATCGCCGCCGCACCGTGCTCGGCGAGGTCCTCGGCGGTCTCGCCGACGCAGATGACCGGGGTGACCCCGGCAGCCGCGGCCGCGCGGGCCTTGGCCCCGACGGTCGCGTCGTCCTCGCCGTGCCCGTGACGGCGCTCGGAGTGCCCGACGATGACGTAGGCGGCCTCGAGCTTGGCGAGGAACTGCGCCGAGATATCGCCCGTGTAGGCGCCCGACTCGTGCGGGGAGACGTCCTGCGCGCCGAGCTTCAGCGAGAGCTTGTCGGCGGCGAGCAGCGTCTGCACCGAACGCAAGTCGGTGAACGGCGGGAACACCGCGACCTCGACATCCGCGTAGTCGTGGCGCGCGTCCTTCAGCGCCCACGAGAGCTTCTGCACGAACGCGATCGCCTGCAGGTGGTCGAGGTTCATCTTCCAGTTGCCGGCGATGAGCGGGGTGCGCTCGACCTGCGGCAGCTCGACGGGTTCGGCCGTCCCGGCTGCGGGGGCCTCATCGGCCGCGGGCGCTGCGTCCTGCTCCGCGAGCGGCGCCACCTCGACCGTGTCGTCGGTGACGAGCTCGGCGTCCTGCGCGTCGTTCTGCGATTCGTTGCTCATGCGAGCACCTCCAAACCGGGAAGGGTCTTCCCCTCAAGGAACTCGAGGCTGGCGCCGCCGCCAGTCGAGATGTGTCCGAACTGGTCGTCGCGGAAGCCGAGCGCGCGCACGGCCGCGGCGGAGTCGCCGCCGCCGACCACGGTGAACCCGTCGGTCTCGGTCAGCGCCCGCGCCACGGTGCGGGTGCCCTCCGCGAACGCCGCCATCTCGAACACGCCCATGGGCCCGTTCCAGAAGACGGTCTTGGCCTCGGCGATGACCGCGGCGAACGCCGCGGCCGACGCCGGGCCGATGTCGAGGCCGATGCCGGCCGCTCCGAAGGAGCTCCCGTCGATGGCGTCGGCGGCGACCACCTCGTGTGCGGCGTCGGCGGCGAACCGCTCCGCCACGACGATGTCGGTCGGCAGCACGATGCGCACGCCGCGCTTCTCGGCGTCGGCGAGATACCCGCGCACGGTGTCGAGCTGATCCGCCTCGAGGAGGCTGGAGGCCACCGCGTGCCCCTGCGCGGCGAGGAAGGTGAAGACCATCCCCCCGCCGATGAGCAGGGTGTCGACCCGTTCGATGAGATGCGAGATGACGCCGAGCTTGTCGGAGACCTTCGACCCGCCGAGCACGACCGCGTACGGCCGCTCGGGGGTGACGGTCAGACGCTCGAGCACGCGCAGCTCGGCCTCGACCAGGCGGCCCGCGGCGCTCGGGAGCGCCTCGGCCAGTTCGGTCACGCTGGCCTGGCGGCGGTGCACGACGCCGAAGCCGTCCGACACGAACGCGTCGCCGAATTCGGCGAGGCTCGCGGCGAACGCGCGGCGCTCCTCCGCGTCCTTGCTCGTCTCGCCCGGGTTGAACCGCAGATTCTCGAGGAGCACCACATCGCCGTCGCCGAGCGCCGAGACCGCGGCCGAGGCCTCGGTCCCGACGGTCTCGCCGACGAACGCGACGGGGGCCCCGAGCAGTTCCGCCATGCGCACCGCGACCGGGCGCAGCGAGTAGCGCTCCTCAGGCGCACCGGCCGGACGGCCGAGGTGGCTGATGAGCACGATCCGTGCACCGGCCTCGCGGAGCTCGCGGATCGTGGTGAGCGAAGCGCGGATCCGTCCGTCGTCGGTGATCTCGCCGTCGGCGAGCGGAACGTTCAGATCGCAGCGGACGATCACCGTCTTCGACCGGAGCTGGCCGAGGGATTCGATGGTGCGCATGGCGGCTTGGGTCCTCCTTCAGGGGGATGTGGGTGCCGGGGGCTGGAGTCGGCCGGCGTCCGACTTCGCGCTCAGGAGAGCTGGGATCCGACGAAGCGGGTCAGGTCGACGAGACGGTTGGAGTAACCCCACTCGTTGTCGTACCAGGCCGAGACCTTCGCCAGGTTGCCCGAGACCGCGGTGAGCTCCGAATCGAAGATCGCCGAGTGCGGGTTCTGCTGGATGTCGCTGGAGACCAGCGGATCCGTCGAGTACTGGAGGTACCCGGCGAGCGGGCCCTCGGCCGCCGCGCGGAACGCCGAGTTGATCTCGTCGACCGTGAGGCCGTCGCGCGTGACCAGCGTCAGGTCGACGATCGAGCCGGTCGGGACGGGAACGCGGTAGGAGGATCCGTCGAGCTTGCCCGCGAGCTTCGGCAGGACGAGGCCGATGGCCTTCGCCGCGCCGGTCGAGGTCGGGACGATGTTGATCGCGGCAGCGCGGGCGCGACGGAGGTCGCGGTGCGGGCTGTCCTGCAGGACCTGATCGGCCGTGTACGCGTGCGCGGTCATCATGAAGCCGCGCTCGATGCCGAAGGCCTCGTCGAACACGCTCGCGACGGGCGCGAGGCAGTTCGTGGTGCAGGACGCGTTCGAGATGACGTGGTCGTTGGCCGCGTCGTACTGATCCTGGTTGATGCCCATGACGAAGGTGGGAGCCGGGCCCGTGGCCGGCGCGGAGATGATCACCTTGCGCGCTCCGGCGGTGCGGTGCGCCTCGGCATCGCTCACCTTGGTGAAGTGTCCGGTGGACTCGATGACGATGTCGACGCCGAGCTCCGCCCACGGCAGCTTGCCGGGATCGCGCTCGGAGACCACCCGGAAGGTGTCGCCGTTCACCGTGATCGACGTGTCGTCGTGCGTGACCTCTGCATCGAGGATCCCGCCGACGGAGTCGTACTTGAGGAGGTGTGCGAGCGTCGCCGTGTCGGTGAGATCATTCACCGCGACGAGGTCGAGATCCGACCCCTGGCTCAGCGCCGCACGAAGGAAGTTCCGGCCGATTCGACCGAAACCGTTGATAGCGATCCGTGTGCCCATTCACGTGCCTTTCAACTGTTGAGATGGCCGAGACGGACTCCCCGCCCCGGTGCACGGACCGCTCGGGTGAGCGATCCGCACCACTCGACGGCGACCCGCGGGTCCCGCCGAGAGACGAACGGGCCGGTCCCCGAAGGGACCGGCCCGAGCCGACTCACTCGCCGAGCTGGATCAGCCCGCTGGTCTGCGTGCGCGCCGCGTCGAAACGCTTCGCGACGTCCTGCCAGTTCGCGATGTTCCAGAACGCGGAGACGTAGTCCGCTCGCACGTTCAGGTAGTCGAGGTAGTACGCGTGCTCCCAGACGTCGAGCATCAGCAGCGGGATCTGGCCGGCCGGCAGGTTG
Source organism: Leucobacter iarius (assembly GCF_039530105.1). Taxonomy (NCBI): domain Bacteria; kingdom Bacillati; phylum Actinomycetota; class Actinomycetes; order Micrococcales; family Microbacteriaceae; genus Leucobacter; species Leucobacter iarius. The sequence continues at coordinate 204,899 of NZ_BAAAOB010000002.1, forward strand.
CCCTGCTGGTCGAACAGCTGCTGGATGTGCGGACGCTGGCCGAGCGTGTCCCACGCGAGGAGCGCCCAGCCGGAGCCCTGCACGCCCAGCGCGGTCGCGGTGAACTGCGCCTGGAACTTCTCGAACGAGCCGAAGTACTCGTCGATCGCCGCGGCGAGCTCGCCCTCGGGGCGCTCTCCGCCCTCGGGCGACAGGTTGTTCCAGAAGATGGTGTGGTTGACGTGACCGCCGAGGTTGAAGGCGAGGTCCTTCTCGAGCTTGTTGACCGTGGCCAGGTTGCCGCTCTCGCGCGCCTCAGCCAGCTGATCGACCGCGTTGTTCGCACCGGTCACGTAGGCCTGGTGGTGCTTGTCGTGGTGCAGCTGCATGATCTTGCCGCTGATGTGCGGCTCGAGGGCGGCGTAATCGTAGGGAAGCTCGGGCAGGGTGTATGCGGCCATGTGGCGCTCCTTCGAATTCTTCGTTGATGTGACTTCAGTCTATGCCGACAACCGGACCCGACCGCGAGATATTCCGCGAGATGACCGGTGTTCGCAGCGACTTCAGAGTGCGTCGAGCTCTTCGGGCAGGCTCGCCTCGGTGCCGGGGATGCCGCGCGACTCGGCCTCCTTGTCGGCCATCGCGAGCAGACGGCGGATCCGGCCGGCGATCGCGTCCTTGGTGAGGGGCGGATCGGCCCGGGCGCCGAGCTCGTCGAGGCTGGCCTCGCGGTGGCTCAGGCGGAGCGCACCGGCGTAGCGCAGGTGCTCGGGGGTCTCGTCGCCGAGGATCTCGAGCGCGCGCTCGACGCGGGCGCACGCGGCTACGGAGGCCTGGGCGGAGCGGCGGAGGTTGGCATCGTCGAAGTTGACGAGGCGGTTGGCGGTGGCCCGGGTCTCGCGCGCCTTGCGCAGCTCGTCCCAGGCGGCGCGGGCGTCGACGGCGCCCATGGCGCTCAGCATCTCGCCGATCGCCTCGCCGTCGCGCACGAGCACCTTGTGCTGGCCGCGGATGTCGCGGCTCTTGGCGGCGATGCCGAGGCGGCCCGCGGCGCCCACGAGCGCCATGGTCGTCTCGTTCGTCGGGCACACGACCTCGAGGCTCGCCGAGCGGCCGGGCGGGGTGACCGAACCGCGCGCCAGGAACGCACCGCGCCAGATGGCGGCGAGCTCGGGCTGCGAACCGGTGGTCAGGCGGTTGGGCAGGCCACGGATGGGACGGCGGCGGGGATCCATGAGGCCCAGCTGGCGGGCGATGGTCTCGCCGTCGAGCACGCGGACGAGGAACTGCGGGGCGCCGGGGCGGGTGCTCGATGCGGGGAGCTGCATGGCGTCCGAGCGGACGCCGTAGATCTCGGCCAGGTCCTTGCGGACGCGCTGCACGATCGCGGGGGTGTGCAGTTCGGCCTCGAGGGCGATGCGCCCCGAGATGGTGTGGAGTCCCCCGGAGAGCCGCAGGATCGTCGCCAGCTCCGATACACGCTCGCTGGTGCGCTGCGGGACAACGCGGACGAGCTCGGTTTTGACGTCGGGGGTCGATGGCACGAAAAGGATCCTCTCGAAGGGATGCGGATGAGATGACAGACTGCTGGCCGGGAACGGCCGGCGGACTACTCGCGACCGAGGTCGCGGTGGCGCAGACTCACGCTCACGCCGGGCACCCCGGCGAGGCGGTCTGCGAGCTCGCGGGCCATGGCGACCGAGCGGTGCTTACCGCCCGTGCAGCCGACCGCGAGCGACACATGTCGCTTGTTCTCGCGCTGGAATCCGGCGAGGACCGGTTGCAGCGCGGCGACGTAGTGCTCGAGGAACTCGGCCGCCCCCTCGCGGCTGAGTACGTAGTCCTTCACCTCGGCATCGACGCCGGTGAGGGGGCGGAGCTCGGGCTCCCAGAACGGATTGGGGATGAAGCGCATGTCGACCATCAGGTCGACGTCGGTCGGAGCCCCGTACTTGAAGCCGAAGCTCTGCACCGACAGCTGCAGGCCGGGTGTGTCCTCTGCTGAGAACATCTCTCGCGTGGCCGTCGACAGGTCGTGCACGTTGTAGCGCGAGGTGTCGATGACGACGTCGCTGGAGGCGCGCAGCTCCTGCAGCCGCTCGCGCTCGAGCCGGATGCCGTCGAGCAGGCTGCCTTCGGCCTGGAGCGGGTGCGGGCGTCGCACCGCCTCGTAGCGACGCACCAGGATGTCGTCCGTGGCGTCGAGGAACACGACGCGGACGGTCGCGTGCTCGCGGAGCTCGGCGACGGTCTGCTGGATGTCGTCGAACAGGTCGCGCCCGCGCACGTCGATCACGGCGACGATCTTGGGCAGTGCGCCGCCCGATCGATCGGCCATGTCGGCCAGCGTCTTGAGCATGGGGAGCGGGAGGTTGTCGACCACGTACCAGCCGAGGTCTTCCAGGGCGTTCGCGACCGTGGACCGGCCGGCCCCCGACATTCCGGTGACGATGAGGATCTCTTGTCCGGGTGCGTGCTCGCTCACTCGCCGTCCTCCTCCGATGTCTCAGCCGATTCTCCGCCCACCAGCTTACCGGCTGCTGGGGCATGCACGTGCCGATGGATCTGCTCGGCGAGCTGATCCCCCACTCCGGGGGCGCTCGCGATCTCCTCCGGGCTCGCGGCGCGGAGCCGCGCGACCGACCCGAAATGCTTGAGCAGCGCCTGCACCCGCTTGGGCCCGAGCCCCGGGATCTCGCTGAGCTGGCTGCTGATGGCGGTGCTGCGCCGCTGCCGCTGGAAGGTGATCGCGAAGCGGTGGGCTTCGTCTCTGATGCGCTGCACGAGGAACAGGGATTCGCTGGTGCGGGGCAGGATCACCGGGAACGGATCGTCGGGCAGCCACAGCTCCTCGAGCCGTTTGGCGACCCCGCAGAGCGCCACGTCGGTGATGCCGGCCTCGCGCAGGGCGCGCTGCGCGGCCGCGACCTGCGGCTCGCCGCCGTCGACGATCAGGAGCTGGGGCCGGTCCCGGTACCTCCCGCTGGGCGGCTCCCCCGCCTCGGCCGCGGCGTTGAGCTGAGCGGCTCGGCGCGAGACGACCTGGTAGATCGAATCGGTGTCGTCGGTCGTCTGCTCGATGCGGTACTTGCGGTAGGCGCCCTTCGCGGGAAGGCCGTCCTCGAACACCACGAGCGAGGCGACGACGCCGGTGCCCTGCAGGTGCGAGACGTCGATGCACTCGATGCGCAGCGGCGCCTCGCCCATGTCGAGCCCCTCCTGCAGCTCGGCGAGCGCATCGGTGCGCGCGGTGATGTCGGCCGCGCGCTTGAGCTTGTGGCGCAGCAGGTTCTCGCCCGCGTTCAGCAGTGCGCGATTCATGAGCTGCGCCTTGTCGCCCCGCTCGGGCACCTGGATCCGCACCTTGCCGCGGCGCGGGCGATTCGCCCGGAGCGCCTCTTCGAGCGCGGGCAGGTCGGCGGGCATGGTCGACACGAGAATCGTCGCGGGGGCTTCGTGACCGTCGTCGTAGGCGGACTGAATCACCTGCTCGAGGAGCGTCCCGGGCGAGTCGTCCAGTTCGACGTCGACGATCCAGCTCCGCTCGCCGCGAATGCGTCCGCCGCGGATGATGAACTGATGCGCCGCGGCCGAGAGCTCGTCGGACTTCAGCCCGAACACGTCGAGCTCGACGTCGAGGCCGAGCACGATCGCGTTCTTCTCGAGCACGTGCTCGACCGCGTGCACCTGGTCGCGCAGGCGCGCGGCGTCCTCGTAGCGCTGCTCGGCGGCCGCGTCGCGCATGGCGTGCTGCAGCTGCTTGAGGTGGCTGGTGTCGCCGCCGGCGAGGAACGCGACGAGTTCGTCGACCCGTTCCCGGTGCGCTTCCATCGTGATCTTGCCCGAGCAGGGTCCGTTGCAGCGGCCGATCTGCCCGGCGAGGCAGGGTCGACCCGAGTCCATCGCCCGCTTGTAGTCGGCGTCGTTGCAGGTGCGGATCGGGAACGCCTGCTGCAGCAGGGTCGTGGTCTCGCGGAGCGCCCAGACCTTCGGATAGGGCCCGAAGTACCGGGCGCCGCGGATCTTCTCGTTGCGCGTGATGATCAGGCGCGGAGCGTCCTCGCGCAGTGTGACCGCGAGGTAGGGGTAGGTCTTGTCGTCCTTGAACTGGACGTTGAACGGCGGCTTGTACTCGGTGATCCAGGTGTGCTCGAGCACGAGCGACTCGGTGTCGGTCGCGACGACCGTCCAGTCGAGCTGCGCCGCGAGGGTGAGCATGCGCTGGGTCCGCGGCATGAGCGCGTGCATCGGCTGGAAGTAGTTCGCGAGACGGGCCCGCAGGTTCTTCGCCTTACCGATGTAGAGCACGCGCCCGTGCCGGTCCGAGAACCGGTAGACGCCGGGCGTGGTGGGGATCTCACCCTGCGCCGGTCGGAACGCCGCGCGGTGATCGCCCTCGATCATCAGTGCTTCGCCAGCATCTCGGCGAGGAACTGCCCCGTGTAGCTCTCCTCGACCTTCGCGATCTGCTCGGGCGTGCCGGTCGCGAGGATCGTGCCGCCGCCGGAGCCGCCCTCGGGTCCGAGGTCGATGATCCAGTCGGCGCTGCGGATCACGTCGAGGTTGTGCTCGATCGTGATGACCGTGTTGCCCTTGTCGACCAGGCCGTTGAGCACGAGCAGCAGCTTGCGCACGTCCTCGAAGTGCAGACCGGTGGTGGGCTCGTCGAGCACGTAGATGCTGCGCCCGTTGGAGCGCTTCTGCAGCTCGGTCGCGAGCTTCACGCGCTGCGCCTCGCCGCCCGAGAGGGTGGTCGCGCTCTGGCCGAGCCGCACGTAGCCGAGTCCGACGTCGACGAGGGTCTTGAGGTAGCGATGAATGCTCGAGATCGGTTCGAAGAACTCGGCGGCCTCGGCGATCGGCATCTCGAGGACCTCCGAGATGTTCTTGCCCTTGTAGCGGACCTGCAGGGTCTCGCGGTTGTAGCGGGATCCGCCGCAGACCTCGCACGCGACGTAGACGTCGGGCAGGAAGTTCATCTCGATCTTGATCGTGCCGTCGCCCGAGCAGGCCTCGCAGCGGCCGCCCTTGACGTTGAAGCTGAATCGGCCGGCGAGGTATCCGCGGGTCTTGGCCTCGGGCGTGTCGGCGAAGAGCGTACGGATCTTGTCGAAGACGCCCGTGTAGGTGGCCGGGTTGGAGCGCGGGGTGCGCCCGATGGGCGCCTGGTCGACGTGGACGACCTTGTCGAGGTGCTCGAGTCCGGTGACGCGGGTGTGCTTGCCGGGCACCATGCGGGCGCCGTTGAGCTGGTTGGCGAGCACCCGGTAGAGGATGTCGTTGACGAGGGTCGACTTGCCCGAGCCGCTGACGCCCGTGACCGCGGTCATGATGCCGAGCGGGAAGGTCGCGTCGACGTTCTGCAGGTTGTTGGAGCGGGCCCCGACGACCTTGAGCTCGCGGCCGCGCTCGCGCTTGCGCCGCTTCTTGGGGGTCCCGATGGCGCGCCGACCCGCGAGGAAGTCGCCCGTGATCGATTCCCGGTTGTCGAGCAGCGAGGCGTAGTCGCCCGAGTGCACGACGGTGCCGCCCTCGACGCCCGCGCCGGGCCCGATGTCGACGATCCAGTCGGCCGCCTCGATCGTCTCCTCGTCGTGCTCGACCACGATGAGCGTGTTGCCCAGGTTGCGGAGCTTGACCAGCGTCTCGATGAGGCGCCGGTTGTCGCGCTGGTGCAGGCCGATCGACGGCTCGTCGAGCACGTACAGCACACCGGTGAGGCCGGAGCCGATCTGGGTCGCGAGGCGGATGCGCTGGGCTTCGCCGCCCGACAGGGTGCCCGCGGCGCGCGCGAGGGTGAGGTACCCCAGCCCGACCTCGATGAGGAAGTCGAAGCGGAGCCGGATCTCCCGCAGCACCTGGGCCGCGATCTTGGCCTCGCGCTCGGTGAGCTCGACCTGCTGGAAGAAGCGCTGCGCATCGCTCAGGCTGTAGTCGCCGACGCTCGCGATGGACTCGCCGTCGATGGTGACCGCGAGGACCTCGGGCTTGAGCCGCTGGCCGTTGCAGGCGTGGCAGGGCACTTCGCGGAGGAACTCGGCCCAGCGTTCGCGGCGGTTGTCGGATTCCGCCTCGGCGTACTGGCGCTCGATGAACGGGATGACGCCTTCGAAGCCCGAGCTGTACTTCACCTCGCGACCGAAGCGGTTCTTCCAGCGCACGTTGACCTTGAAGTTATTGCCGTAGAGCACGGCGTCGCGCACCTCTTCGGGCAGCAGGCGCCAGGGCGTGTCGAGCGTGAAGCCCAGGTCGCGGGCCAGCCCGATGAGCAGCTTCTCGTAGTACTGGTAGAGGCTCTTGCCCTGGCTGGTCCAGGGGACGATCACGCCCTCCTCGATCGACAGGTCGGGATCGCCGAGCACCAGGTCCTCGTCGACCGACATGCTGGTGCCGAGCCCCGAGCAGGTGGGGCAGGCGCCGAAGGGCGCGTTGAACGAGAAGGTGCGGGGCTCGATCTCGGTGAGGGAGACGGGGTGCCCGTTGGGGCAGCTCAGCTTCTCGCTGAACGTGCGGCTGCGGTCGGCGGCGCCCGCCTCGCGGTCGACGTAGTCGATGGTGACGAGTCCGTCCGCGAGCTTGAGCGCCGTCTCGAGCGAGTCGGTGAGGCGACCGAGCCCGTCGGGGCTGGCCACGAGGCGGTCGATCACGACCGAGATGTCGTGCTTGACCTGCTTCTTGAGGGTCGGCGGGTCGGAGAGCTGCACCATCTCGCCATCGACCAGCGCACGGGAGTACCCGCCCGCCGCGAGGTCCTGGAAGAGGTCGACGAATTCGCCCTTCTTCTTGCTGACGATCGGCGCGAGCACCTGGTAGCGGGTGCGCTCGGGCAGCTCCATGAGCGTGTCGGCGATCTGCTGCACGGTCTGCGACGCGATGCGCTCACCGCACACGGCGCAGTGAGGCACGCCGACGCGCGCCCAGAGCAGACGCATGTAGTCGTAGATCTCGGTGATGGTGCCGACGGTCGAGCGCGGATTGCGGTTGGTCGACTTCTGGTCGATGGAGACCGCGGGGCTCAGACCCTCGATGAAATCGACGTCGGGGCGGTCGACCTGCCCGAGGAACTGACGGGCGTAGGCGCTCAGGCTCTCGACGTAGCGGCGCTGGCCCTCGGCGAAGATCGTGTCGAATGCGAGGCTCGACTTGCCGCTGCCCGAGAGGCCGGTGAAGACCACCATCGAGTCGCGGGGAATCGCCAGATCGACGTTGCGCAGGTTGTGCACCCGCGCGCCCTGCACACTGATGTGCGCATGGGCCGAGCTGGAGCGGACTGGGGTGGTTTCGCGCTTCGAGGTCACCCGACTATCTTATCGAATCCGAGCCAGATATTCGAATACATGTACGAACAGAAGCGTGCGCCCCCGCGCTTCCGCCCCGTGTCCGATTCGTTCAAGACGGGACCGGGTCGACGCTCATAGGCTGAGCGCATGACACTCGCATTCGACTTCATCGGCATCGTGACGGCGGACCTCCCGGCGTCCCTCAGTTTCTACCGAACGCTCGGCCTCGACATCCCGGATGGGCAGGACGATGCGCCCCACGTCGAGACGGTGCTGCCCGGCGGCATGACGCTCGCCTGGGACCCGGTCTCGACCGTGCGGTCGTTCCGCCCGGACTTCGAGCTGCCGACCGGCGAGAACCGGATCGGCTTCGCGTTCAGCGCGGCCACGCCGGCCGAGGTGGATCGCGTCTATGCCGAGATCGTGGACCGGTTCCCCGCCGCGGCGTCGATGGCTCCGTGGGATGCCCCGTGGGGGCAGCGCTACTCGACGGTGCTCGATCCCGACGGCAACTCGATCGACATCTACGCGCCGCTCGCCGCCGAGCCCGCGGCCTGACCCCCGTCGGTGCGGTTCCGGGACGGAGCCGCACCGACGTTCGCCGCGACGAATCGCGCCGGCGTGGTTCCGACGATGCGGCCGAACTCGCGCGTGAGGTGGGCCTGGTCGCTGTAGCCGGTGCGGGTCGCCGCGGCCTCGACGGCGATCCCGGCACCGAGCAGACCGCGCGCGCGTTCGGCGCGCAGCACTCTGCGCAGCGCCGTGTAGCCGTAGCCGAAGTGCAGCAGCATACGGCGCTGCAGCTGCCGTTCGGAGTAGCCGAGGCGCGCGGCCGCTTCGGTGACGGTCGCACCTCGTCGGGCCATGCGGAGCGCCTCGGCGGTCCAGTCGAGTGCGCCGAGTTCGAACGGTTGCGCGGAGCGGGCGCGGAGCGCGATGCGCGGGTCCGTGCCGGGCCGCTCCCCCGCTGCGGTTCTGACGGAATCACCGAGTGCGCGCAGGAGTCGTTCGCCACGACGTCGCACCTCGGGCGCCAGCGCGTCGGCTGCGGGTACCAGGCTGTCGCGCAGTTCGGACGCATCGAGTTCGAGCGCCCGGCCGGCGAGTCCGGGTGCGAAGCGGAGCCCGATCGTTGCGCCGTGGATGCTGCCTCTGCCGAGGAGCCAGCGCGTCGATGGGCCGGCGACCACGAGTTCGTCGTCCCGCAGGATGATGTCGGCGCTGCCGTCGGCGGGGATCACCGTGGGCGCACCGACGCCGACCGAGCGCTCGGAGCGCCAGAGCACTCCGAGCCCGGGGAGCTCGACTTCGCGGTACACGGCGGCGCCTCTGCTCTAGCGGTGCCCGGCCTGGTCCATGCTGCGCAGTTCGCGCTTGAGTTCGGACACCTCGTCGCGGAGGCGCGCCGCGAGCTCGAACTTGAGCTCCTCGGCGGCGGTGAGCATCTGCTGGGTGAGGTCGGCGATGAGCTCCTCGAGCTGGGCCGCACCCTCGCCCGCGATCGCTCCGGCCCGCGCCGCAGCCTTGCCCTTCGCCCGCTGCGGCGAGACCGCCTTGCGCTGCGCGTGGGCGCCGGTGCGCGAGAGCACGTCCTCGGTGTCGGCCGCCTCGCGCGCGAGGAGCTCGGTGATGTCGCCGATCTTCTTGCGCAGCGGGGTCGGGTCGATGCCGTGCTCGGCGTTGTAGGCGAGCTGCTTCTCGCGGCGGCGGTCGGTCTCGTCGATGGCCTCGCGCATGGAGCGGGTGATCTTGTCGGCGTACATGTGCACCTCGCCCGAAACGTTTCGGGCGGCGCGGCCGATGGTCTGGATGAGCGAGGTCGAGGATCGGAGGAAGCCCTCCTTGTCGGCATCGAGGATCGAGACGAGCGACACCTCGGGCAGGTCGAGGCCCTCGCGCAGCAGGTTGATGCCGACGAGCACGTCGAAGATGCCCGCGCGCAGTTCGGTGAGCAGCTCGACGCGTCGAAGGGTGTCGACGTCGGAGTGCAGGTAGCGGACCCGGATGCCGGCCTCTTCCATGAAGGTGGTCAGCTGCTCGGCCATCTTCTTGGTGAGGGTGGTGACGAGCACGCGCTCGTCGCGCTCGGCGCGGATGCGGACCTGCTCCAGCAGGTCGTCGATCTGGCCTTCGCTCGGCTTCACGACGATGCGCGGATCGATGAGCCCGGTCGGGCGGATGATCTGCTCGACGATGCCGTCCGCGCGTTCCATCTCGTACTTGCCGGGGGTCGCCGAGAGGTAGACGACCTGGCCGACCCGTTCCTGGAACTCGGAGAACTTGAGCGGCCGGTTGTCGAGCGCGCTCGGCAGGCGGAAGCCGTGCTCGACCAGGGTCCGCTTGCGCGAGGCATCGCCCTCGTACATCGCGCCGATCTGCGGCACCGTGACGTGCGACTCGTCGATGACGACGAGGAAGTCGTCGGGGAAGTAGTCGAGCAGGCAGTGCGGCGCCTCGCCGGGCTGCCGGCCGTCGATGTGACGCGAGTAGTTCTCGATGCCCGAGCAGAATCCGATCTGCTCCATCATCTCGAGGTCGAAGGTGGTGCGCATGCGCAGGCGCTGCTCCTCGACGAGCTTCGTCTGCTCCTTCAGCTCGCGGGTGCGCCAGTCGAGTTCTTCGGTGATGGTGCCCATGGCGCGGTTCATGACCTGACGGCTGGCGACGTAGTGGGATCCCGGGAACACCGACACGGCGTCGACCTGGCGGATGACCTCGCCCGTGAGCGGGTGCAGGTAGTAGAGCGCCTCGATTTCGTCGCCGAAGAATTCGATGCGGATCGCGTTCTCCTCGTACATGGGGATGATCTCGACCGTGTCGCCGCGCACGCGGAAGTTGCCGCGCACGAACTCGATGTCGTTGCGCTGGTACTGCATGTCGACGAAACGCCGCAGCAACACGTCGCGGTCGAGGCGGTCGCCGACGACCAGCGGCACCATCGCCTCGTAGTACTCCTCGGGCTTGCCGAGACCGTAGATGCAGGAGACGGTGGAGACCACGACCACGTCGCGCCGGCTCAGCAGCGCGTTCGTGGTCGAGTGCCGCAGACGCTCGACCTCGGCGTTGACCGACGAGTCCTTCTCGATGAAGGTGTCGGTCTGCGGCACGTAGGCCTCGGGCTGGTAGTAGTCGTAGTAGCTGACGAAGTACTCGACCGCGTTGTTGGGCAGCAGGCTGCGGAACTCGTTCGCCAACTGCGCCGCGAGGGTCTTGTTGTGCGCGAGCACCAGCGTGGGACGCTGCACCTCTTCGATGAGCCACGCCGTGGTCGCCGACTTGCCCGTGCCCGTCGCGCCGAGCAGCACGACGTCGGTCTCGCCGGCGTTGATGCGCTGCGCCAGCTCGGCGATGGCCTGCGGCTGATCGCCGCTCGGCTCGTATTCGCTGATGACCTCGAACGGGCGCACACTACGTGTCGGTTCCATGCGTTCGAGGCTACTCCGTACCACTGACATCGAGGCCCTGGATACACTCGACCCCATGCGTTCCGAGTCTCCCCGTCTCGCGGTGCTCGGTCCCGTTCGACTCGACGGCCGGGATCCCGGCGGCCCGATGATCCGGGCGCTCCTCGTCGCCCTCGCCCTCGAACCGGGCGGCGCTCCCCGTTCGGTCGATGCGCTCTCCGCCGATATCTGGGGCGACGACCTCCCGCACAATCCGAAGGCATCGCTGCAGAGCCTCGTCTCCCGAGCACGAGCCGCCGGCGACGGCGGCATCATCACGACCCTCCCGGGCGGATACGCCCTCGAGCGTTCCTGGAGCGACGGCGCGCGGCGAATCCCCGGGGCGCGCAGCGATCTCGACCTCGCCCGCGATGTCCTGGAGCACCCGGACGGCGGCGACCGCAGCGTCCGCGATCCGGCCGACCGGGTGCGGGCCCTCGACGCGGCGCTGATGCTCTGGACCGGGGAACCCGGCCATGACCTCGCCGACTCCCCCGTCGCGGAGGACCTCCGGGTCGCAGCCGCCCGTCTGCACGACCGTCTGCGCACCGAACGGGCGCGAGCGCTCGCGACGACCGGGCGAACCGACGACCTCGACGCGGCAGCGCGCGAGCTTCGCGCGCTGCTCCCGGCGCACCCGCTCGACGAGCAGCGGCACGTCGAACTCATGGAACTGCTCGTCCGCGCCGGACGCGCCGCCGACGCGCTCGCGGTCCACGCGGAGTTCCGCACGCGTCTCCGCGACGAGCTCGGAGCTTCGCCGAGCACCGCGATCACCGAGCTCAACGCCCGGATCCTGCGCGGCGAGGGTGGACCCGACGCGCCTCGCGACCGTCCCGGAAACGCCTCCGCCGCAGCCGCGAGCGGCGCGGCGGGCGGCACCGCCCGCAGGGATCCCATCAGGATCGGGCTCCCCGTCGCCCTGAGCCCGCTCATCGGCCGCGACTCCGATATCGACGAGACCTCCGCGCTGCTCCGCGCCCACCGGCTCGTCACCGTCCTCGGGGCCGGCGGCCTCGGCAAGACCCGCCTCGCCGCAGCCGTCGCCACGGCCTCCGACGCTCCGTCCGTCGTCTTCGTGCCGCTCGCGGGCGCACGCGAATCCGCGGACGTGCTCCCCGCCATCGGCGGAGCGCTCGGCATCAGCGAGACCACCACGAGCACGCGGCTCGCCGACGCCCGCACGCAACCGGACCTCCGCCAGCGCGTGCTCTCCGCACTCGGCGAACGCGACACCCTGCTCGTCCTCGACAACTGCGAGCAGATCGTCTCGGGCGTCGCGTCGTGGGCGGCCGACGCGCTCGCCACGGTGCCCGGTCTGCGGATCCTCACGACGAGCCGCACCCCGCTCGCGCTCGCATCCGAGGTCTGCCGTCCCCTCGACCCGCTCGCCTACGACGAGGTCACCGGATCCGCGGTCCGGCTCTTCGTCGAGCGCGCCCGGGCCGTCAGACCGGGCGCGGATCTCCCGCTCGACGTCATCGCCCGCCTCTGCGCGCGCCTCGACGGCCTCCCGCTCGCGATCGAGCTCGCGGCCGCGCGGATCAGGACCATGAGCCCGGCGCAGATCGAGGCCCGGCTCGAGGATCGCTTCGCGCTGCTCACCGTCGGGGACCGCGCGGCACCCGAGCGGCACCGGACCCTCCAGGCCGTGATCGAGTGGAGCTGGGAGCTGCTCGAACCCGTCGACCGCCGTGCTCTGGCGATGCTCTCGGTGCTGCCGGGCGGCCTCTCGCTCGAGACCGCGATCGGCGTCCTGCGCTCCGGCGGCGTGTGCGCGAGCGAGACCGAGGTCGACGAGGTTCTCGACCGGCTCGTCTCGCAATCGCTGCTCGTGGTGTTCGAGGACGCGGGATCCGGCACGATCCGCTTCCGCATGCTCGAGACGGTCCGCGAGTTCGGCCTCGCCCGGCTCCGGCTCGACGGTGTCGAGGACGCGGCCTGGGACGCGGTGCTCGGCTGGGGGCGCGGTTTCGCGGACGCACGATCCCCGGGGATCTTCGCGCTGCCCGGATCGCTCGGAGCCCCGGCCTACCGGGTCATCCGGGCCGAGCAGGACAACCTGCTCGCGGCCCTGCGCCGCGCGGTACGCGACGACCGCCGCCGGGAGGCAGTGCTGCTGCTCGGCGTGCTGGCGCAGTCCTGGACGGTTCGCGGAGCGTTCACCGAGTTCACCCGCACCGCGTCCGAGGTCTTCGACGTCATCGCGCGCGCCGCACGCCGGACGGACGGCGCCGACGTCCCGGGCGACGCGCTCGCGCTCTGCCTGGCCACCTGCGCGGTCGGCCTCGGCAGCACCGATCCCGGCCGCGCCGTTCGCGCCATCGCGCTCCTGCGCCGGCTGCGCCGCCGCGATCCCGCGCTGAGCCCGCTGTGGCAGGGCGTCTCGCACATGCTCGAGTCCGGGCTCGATGCCGACGCGACCCGCACGGAGCTCGAGGCGCTGCGGTCCGGCCCGGACGCCGACGCCCGACTCTTCGCCGAGATGCTCGTCGCGCAGCTCGCGGAGAACGACGGCGAGCCGGAGACCGCGCGCATCGCCGCCGAGCGCACCTGGCGGCTCGCGACGGCCGATGACGAACCGTGGATCGCGGCCATGGCCGCCCACTCGCTCGCGCAGCTCGCCAGCCAGTCCGCTCGGCCGGCCGAAGCGCTGCACTGGCTCGACATCGGCACCGCCGGATTCGAGGACTTCGGGGCCGAGGACGAGATGGGCGAGCGCGGCTGGCTCCGCGGCCTCGCGCTGATCTCGCTCGGACGCGCGGACGAGGCCGAGGCGATGTTCCGCGACCTCACCGGCGCGGTCGAGCGCACCGACGACGGCATGGGCCTCGCGTCGATCGGCTGGTTCGGCATCGCCGAGATCGAGCGGTCCCGCGGACGGTTCGACGACGCGATCGTGAGCTTCGGCCGTGCCATCTCCGAGTTCCGCGAGAACGATCAGCGCGCATCCCCCTGGTACCTGATCGCGCTGGCGGGCTACGTCTCGGCCGCCTGCATCGACGGCTCGCTGCCGCCCGCCGAGCAGGCCCGGCTGGCTGCGAAACTGCGCGCCCGAACCATCGCGGTGCAGCGGCTCCTCGTGCTGCAGCGCCTGCGCTCCGTCTACGTCGATCGCCCGGTGCTCGGCACCGCGCTCACCGGCTGGTCGTCCTGGGCCATCGGGATCCCCGAGTTGCGGGAGCGCGGCCTCGAGGCGCTCGCCCTCGCGGAGCTGCTGGGCGCGCGCCAGGATCAGCCCTGCCTCGCGCTCGAACTGCACCGCACGCGTGCCGCGCGCCTCGTCGGGGCCGATGCGGTCGAGCGGGCGCGCGCCCGGGCGCGCGCGCTGAGCGCGGACGAACGGGTGCCCCGAGCATTCACCGTGCTCGGGGCACCCGTCCCGTCGGTCTGATCCGGCCCCCGGATCCCGAATGCCGGATCCCGACTCAGGCCTTGCGCATGTAGGCCCGCACCGTCAGCGGGGCGAAGATCACGACGATCACCGCGGCTCCCAGCAGCGACACCCAGAGGTCCGCGCCGACCGTGCCGGAGTTCGCGAGGTCGCGCACCGCGGTGACGAGGTGCGACACCGGGTTGATGTCGGCGAACCAGCGCAGCCAGTCGGGCAGGGTGTTCGCCGGCACGAAGGCGTTCGACAGGAACGTCAGCGGGAACAGGATCAGCATCGAGATGCCCTGCACGCTCGACGCGGTGCGCGCGATCACGCCGAAGAAGGCGAAGATCCAGCTGATCGCCCAGGAGCAGGCGATCACGAGCAGACCGGCGAGCACGACCCCGCCGAGGCCGCCGCCGGGCCGGTAGCCCATGAGGAAGCCGACGAAGAAGGTCATGGTCGTGGCGATCGTGTACCGGACCGTATCAGCGAGCAGCGCCCCCGAGAGCGGGGCGATGCGCGCGATCGGGAGCGAGCGGAACCGGTCGAACACGCCCTTGTCCATGTCCTCGCGCAGCTGGGTGCCGGTGACGACCGAACCCGTGATCACGGTCTGCACCAGGATCCCGGGGATCAGCAGCGGCAGGTACTTCTGCACGTCGCCGGAGATCGCACCGCCGAAGATGTACGCGAACATCAGCGTGAAGATGATCGGCTGGACCGTGACGTCGACGAGCTGCTCCGGCGTGCGGCGGATCTTGACGAGCCCGCGGTAGGCCATCGTGAACGTGTTCGCGATGGACTGGCTCAGGCTGGTGTGGTTCTTGAGATCCCGCTCGGCGGCGGGGACGATGCGTTCGAGGGTGGCGGTGCTCATGCTCGGACCTCCTGGAGTTCGGCGGCGGCCGATTCCGCCTGGTCGGCGGCATCGTGCCCGGTGATGGCGAGGAAGACCTCGTCGAGGGTCGGCTTCTGCACGCTCATCTCGACGAGGGGGATCCCCTCCTCGCGAAGGGTGATCAGCAGATCGGCGACGCGGTCCGCGTCGGCCATGGGTGCGGTGAGGCGGGATCCTTCAGGCGACGGTGCCGCGGTGACGCCGAGCACCCGCTGGATCGCGCGCGCGGCGGTCTCCAGGTCGGATCCGAGCACGGCTCCCCCGTCGCGTCCGCCGATGCGCAGCTGCAGCGATGAGGTACCGACCGAGCTCTTCAGCTCGTCCGGCGTGCCCTCGGCGACGACACGGCCGCGGTCGATCACGGCGATGCGGTCGGCCAGCTGATCGGCCTCATCGAGGTACTGCGTCGTGAGCAGCACGGTCGATCCGGTCGCGACGAGCTCGCGGATCGTGTCCCACATCTGCCCACGGGTGCGGGGGTCGAGGCCGGTGGTGGGTTCGTCGAGGAAGATGAGCGGCGGCTGCGCGATGAGCGAGGCCGCGAGATCGAGCCGGCGGCGCATGCCCCCCGAGAACTTCTTCAGGGGGCGCTTCGCCGCCTCGGTCAGGCCGAAGCGCTCGAGCAGGTCGACGGCCTTCGCTCGGGCCTCGAGCCGCGAGAGGCCGAGCAGGCGTCCGAAGATGATCAGGTTCTCGGTGGCCGACAGCGTCTCGTCGACCGACGCGTACTGGCCGGTCACGCCGATCAGCTGCCGCACGACCTGCGGCTCGCGGACGACGTCGTGTCCGAATACCCGGGCGCTGCCGCCGTCGGGACGGAGCAGCGTCGCGAGCATGCTGATGGTGGTGGTCTTGCCGGCGCCGTTCGGGCCGAGCACGCCGTAGATGGATCCCGCGGCCACGCGGAGGTCGACGCCGTCGACCGCCCGGTTGTCGCCGAACACCTTGACGAGCCCATCGGCCTCGACGGCCCATTCGTTCAGTGGTGATGTCATGCGGCAAGCCTCGCGGGGGCCGCTGTCACCGCGCTGTCGCGCCGCTGTCATGCTCTGCCGTGCACGGTCATGCTCGGCCGCGCTTCGCGCCGACCGAACGCCGCGGGAGAACTCGG
Source organism: Leucobacter iarius (assembly GCF_039530105.1). Lineage (NCBI taxonomy): Bacteria > Bacillati > Actinomycetota > Actinomycetes > Micrococcales > Microbacteriaceae > Leucobacter > Leucobacter iarius. Next base: position 220,986 of record NZ_BAAAOB010000002.1, read on the forward strand.
ACTGGCGCTCGGAGCGCCGGGGTGCTTCGATGAGGCCATGACGTCGATCGCCTCGCGTCTCGGACGCACTCCGCTGCTCGTGCTCGTCCTGCTGCTCGCCGCGTGCTCCGGCGCGCCCGCCGATCCGCCACCCGCGCCTTCCGCATCGGGATCCGGCGTGCTGCCGACCGAGGATCGGCTGCGGGCCGCGCTCGAGTCCGCGCTGGCGGGTTCGGGCGTACCCGGCGGTGCAGTCGTCGTCACCGATGCCGACGGCGGCTCGACGACCGCGATCTTCGGCGAACGCGCCCCCGGCGAACCGGTGACGGCGGACACGCGCTTCGCCTACCGGAGCATCACCAAGTCGTTCGTGGGCACGGTGATCCTGCAGCTCGCCGACGAGAAGCGGCTGTCGCTCGAGGATCCGGTGTCGAAGTACGTCGCCGGGGTCCCGAACGGCGACCGGATCACCATCGCCGAGCTCGGCGACATGCGGTCCGGGCTCGCGAACTACTCGGCGAGGCCCGGCCTCGGCGCGATGCTCAGCAAGGATCCGGCTCGCGACCCGAAGACCTCGGAGCTGCTCGCGCTCTCCTACGCAGTGAAGCCCGTCGCGCCCGGCACCGCCTACGAGTACTCGAACACGAACACCCTGCTGCTCGGCGAGGTGATCCGGAAAGTCACCGGGGACGATTGGGCCACGGCCGTCGATCAGCGTCTGCTGCGCCCGCTGAAGCTGGAGAGCGTGCGCACCGGTTTCGTCGCGGGGAGCGAGAACGCGGCGGGATTCCAGCTCGCCGACGGCAAGATCGTCGAGCAGCTGCCCGTGGTCGCGCCCGGGTGGTTCGGCGCGGCGGGCGGACTCACCGGCAACGCCGCCGACCTCGCCGCCTGGGGGCGTTCGCTGGGTTCGGGGTCGCTCGTCTCGCAGGGCGCCCAGCGGTGGCGCCTGGAGCAGTTCGGCTCGACCGCGGACGACCCGGCGAGCCCGCTCTACGACGACTACGGCTTCGCGATGGGCCGCATCTCGGGCTGGATCGGCCACACCGGCACAGGACTGGGCTTCCAGGGCCTCGTCATGTACGACCCCGCGACGCAGCACGTCATCGCGGTGCTGATCAACGGCACCGGCGAGAACCCGGATCTCCCCGTCACCGTGTTCCAGGCGGTGCGCACTCTCTAGGCCGGGTGCCCTGCCCGGGTTCCGAAGGAGATCCGGGTTCAGAAGGACGGATCGTCCCCGAACTCTCCTATCGAAGCCGGATCTCCTCCAGAACCACCGCGATCAGCTCCCCCACCAGCCCCGCGTAGTCGAGCCCCAGCGCGGCGTACATGCGCGGCACCTGCGACTGCTCGGTCATGCCCGGCGAGGTGTTGACCTCGTTCAGCACCACCCCGTCGTCGGTCGCGAAGAAGTCGAAGCGCGCGACTCCGGCGCAGCCGAGCGCCTCGTAGAGCAGCACGGCAGCCTGCCGGATCGCGCCCTCCTCGCGCGGATCGAGCGACGCGGGTATCCTGAACTCCGCGCTTCCGTCGTATTTCTCGGCCCGGTCGAACACCCCGCCGGGAACCACCCCGATCTCGAGCGTCGATCCGAGCCGCAGTCCACCGGACGCGTCCCGGAACACGGCGATGTCGACCTCGCGGCCGCGCACGTATTCCTCGACCAGCACCGTGTCGCCGAAGGCGCGGGCCTGCTCGACGGTCGCGACGAGGTCGGCGCGGTCCGCGACGACGAAGACCCCGTTGCTCGATCCCCCGGTGGTCGGCTTCACGACGAACGGCGGTCTGAGCTCCGAAGCGAACGCCGCCCCGGCGGGCGCCGCCCAACCGCCGGCCAGCGCGCCGCGGGAGGTGGCGATGCCGAGGTCGTCCGCGACGAGCTTCGTCGCCCACTTGTCCATCCCGAGCGCGCCCGCCCGCACCGGGGATCCGACGAAGGGGATCCCGGTCATGCGCAGCAGCCCGGCGATCGCGCCGTCCTCTCCGTCGACGCCGTGCAGCACCGGGAACGCGAGATCGCAGCCCGCGATGCGCCCGAGCGCCTCGTGCGCCGGCAGCCGCTGCCCGTCTTCGGCGAGCCAGTGCCCGTCCCGGGCGATCGTGAGCGGAACCGCTTCGAATCCGAGGGCCGCGACAGCGCGGACGACGGACGCCGCCGAGGCGATCGACACCTCGTGCTCATCGCTGGTCCCGCCGCCGATCACGGCGACTCGGGTGGTGGGGGTCTGCGTCATGCTGCTGCTCCTTGCGTGTGGTTCGAGGGTTCGATGGTGCGATGGATCCGCGGGATCCGGCTCCCGAGCCGGGTCACGATCTCGTGCGGGATCGTGCGCGCCCAGGCGGCCCACTCGGCGACGGTGGGTTCGCCCTCCGCACCGGGACCGAACACGGTCACCTGCTCGCCCGGCTGCAGCTGATCCTCGCCCGTGTCGACGACGACCATGTCCATCGAGAAGCGTCCGACGAGCGGCCTCCGGCGTCCGCGCACGAGCACCTCCGCACGGCCGGACGCCTCGCGGGGCAGCCCGTCGCCGTAGCCGACGGGGAGCAGCGCGAGGTGGGTGCGATCCGACGCGACGAAGTCGAGGCCGTAGCCGACACCCGTGCCGGCGCCCACCTCGCGCGAGGACACCACTCGTGAGGTGAGGGTGAGCGCGGGCTTCAGGAGGTCGGTGCTCGCCGACGGGTCGATCCCGAACAGTCCCGCACCGATCCGGTGCACGCCGAACCCGCCGCCCGCACCGGTGAGCGTCGCGGCCGTCGCGGCGAGGTGCGGCACGGCCGGCGCCAGCCCGCGCCGCGACGCGGTCCGGATCGCGTTCGCGAACACCAGCCGCTCGCGCGCGTTCTGCGGGTCCGCGGGGTCGTCGGCGCACGACATGTGCCCCATGATCCCGACCACCCGCACCGAGCCCGACGCCTCGACCTCGCGGGCGAGCGCGCAGAGCGGTGCCCAGTCGGCCGCGGCGCAGCCGTCGCGGGCCATGCCGACGTCGATGTGCAGGTGGATCCGCGCGGGCAACCCGGCGCGCACCGCACCGCGAACCACCGCCGCCAGCAGTTCGACGCTCGGTACCGCCAGGTCGATACGCCGCCGCACCGCCTCCTCGAAGTCCGCCTCGGGCGTGTTCAACCAGCTGAGGATCGGCGCGTCGACGCCGCCATCGCGCAGCGCCACGGCCTCATCGATCGAGGTGACGCCGATCGACTTCGCGCCGGCCTCGAGCACCGAGTGCGCGATGGCGCCGTGCCCGAACGCGTCGGCCTTCAGCACGGCCATGAGCCGATCGCCGGTCAGGCGCGCGAACGCGGCGGTGTTCTCGCGGATCGCGTCGTCGTGCACGATGAGTTCGGAGACGGTTGGCTGCATGTGCAGCAGTCAAGCGGGTTCGATGTTGCCGCAGCCTATGCCGCTTTCGATACGCGGACGGTACGTCTCGCTTCATAGGCTGGCGCCATGACCCGCTATCTGCTCGCCGGCGGCGGGACCGCCGGCCACGTCTCACCGCTGCTCGCGGTCGCCGACCGGATCCGCGAGCGGGATCCGGGGGCGACGGTCCTCGTCCTCGGCACCGAGGAGGGGCTCGAGGCCCGTCTGGTCCCGCAGCGCGGGCACGAGCTCCGCACGATCCCGCGGGTACCCTTCCCGCGCAGGCCCGATCTGCACGCCGCACGGTTCCCGGCGCGATTCCGACGCGCGGTCGCACTCACGCGCGAGCTCCTGCGCGAGGAGCGCATCGACCTGCTGATCGGCTTCGGCGGATACGTCTCGGCCCCGGCCTACGTCGCGGCCCGGCGGGAGCGCGTGCCCTACGCGGTGCACGAGGCGAACGTCCGGCCGGGGCTGGCCAACGTCTGGGGCGCCCACCGCGCCGCGGCCGTCGGCACGGCCTTCCCCGGGACTCCGCTGCGCGGTGCCGAGGTCGTCGGCATGCCGCTGCGCGCCGAGATCGCGTCGCTCGACCGCGCGGCCTCCCGCGCGGAAGCCGCCGAGATCTTCGGACTCGATCCGCACCGCCCGGTGCTGCTGGTGTTCGGCGGATCGACCGGCGCACGCCGGATCAACGACGCCTTCGCGGCGTCCTGGCCCGCGATCGCCGCCGCGGGGTGGCAGCTCCTGCACGTGACCGGCGAGCAGAAGATCGACGAGGTGGAGGCGAGCAGCGCCGACGCCCGCGCGGTGGTCCCCTATGTCGATCGGATGGACCTCGCGTACGCGCTCGCCGACCTGGTCGTGTGCCGCTCGGGCGCGGCGACCGTGAGCGAGATCAGCGCGCTCGGTATCCCGGCGGTCTACGTGCCCTACGCCGTCGGGAACGGCGAGCAGGCGCTCAACGCCCGCGCCGCGGTCGAGGCGGGCGGCGCCGTGCTGCTCGCCGACGCGGATCTCACTCCGGACACGGTGGACGAACGGATCGTGCCGCTGCTGCACGACGCGGATCGGCGCCGGCACATGAGCGCGGCCGCCTCAGTGCTTGGCGTGCGGGACGCCGCCGGCCGGATGCTCGCGCTCGCCGAGCGTGCGCTCGGCTGACCCGGGGCGTCGCCGAGCCGCGGGCATCGGCGGACCGGACCGCCGCTCCCGCGCGAGCGCGGAACCGCGGCCGGAGAACGACGAAGCGCGCCCGCCTCCGCTCCGCGTACGGAGGAAGAGGGGCGCGCTCGACGTGCGGAGCGGCGGTCGGCTCAGGCGAACCAGAGCGCGAGCTCGCGGGCGGCCGACTCGGGCGAGTCGGACCCGTGCACGAGGTTCTGCTGCACCTTGAGGCCCCAGTCGCGGCCGAGGTCGCCGCGGATGGTGCCGGGTGCCGCCGTGGTCGGATCGGTGGTGCCCGCGAGCGAGCGGAAGCCCTCGATGACCCGATGGCCCTCGGCGCGGATCGCGACCGTGGGGCCCGAGCTCATGAACTCGATGAGGGGCTCGTAGAAGGGCTTGCCCTCGTGCTCGGCGTAGTGCGCGGCGAGCAGCTCGCGATCGGCGTCCACCAGTCGGAGGTCGACCAGACGGTACCCCTTCGCCTCGATGCGGCGCAGGATCTCGCCGGTCAGGCCGCGGGCGACCCCGTCGGGCTTCACCAGGATGAGGGTCTCTTCTGCGGACATGCGTCTCCTTCGTTCAGAACGGAATACGGGGAACAAGTGTAGTGAGCGGAGGTGGCTAATCCGTTGCGCCTTGGGAGGCGAGCCAGGCGGCGCGGTCCCGGTCGATCTGCGCGCCCCGCACCATGCAGAAGATCCACAGGGCCAGGAACACGAGGCTCACGAACAGGCTCATCGGCATGATGAAGGCGACGGCGAGCATGAGCGCGTGCACCGCCCAGCCGAGCTTGATCCCGAGCCCGCCGCGCATGCACGCGAGCGCGACGACGATCACCAGGCACAGCCCGATGCCGATATAGATGCCGAGCTCTCGCGGCTCCAGCAGCGACAGCCCGAACACCGTCATACCCATAAGGAACACGATGATCAGCTCGAAGCCGAGCACGATGGAGGCGAGCGCACGCTGCGTGGACTGACGACCGCTGCGGGCCCCCGAGACGCGCATGGCGGAATTGTGCGCGAGCGTCTCGGACGGCGACAGCTGGAGCTCCTCGCCGTCCTCGGCGGAGGCGCCGCGGATCTTGCGCGGGCTCATGCGATCCCCCAGCCCTCGTCGCGCGAGTACGCGATGGCCTCGCCGGCGAGCATGACCGACCCGGTGACGAGCACGCCGCGCGACTCGCCCTCCTCGACGGTCGATGCCCAGGCCCGAGCCGCGTCGAGCGCGTCGGGCAGGCGCTCCTCGACCTCGACCGGCAGGCCGGGCAGCGCGGTCGCCGCCAGCTCGGCGAGCCGGTCGGCGTCGATGGCGCGGGGCGAATCCACCGTGGTGAGGATCACGCGGGACGCGAGCGGGGCCAGCGCGGCGAGCACGCCGGCGGCGTCCTTCTCGCCGAGCACGCCGACGACCAGCGCCACCTCGGAGAAGCGGAACGACTCGACGAACGCGCGTGCGAGCGCCTCCGCACCGTGCGGGTTGTGCGCCGCGTCGACCACGACCGAAGGGTCGATGCCGATGAGCTGCAGGCGGCCGGGCGAGGTCAGCTGGCCGAGCCCCTCGTCGAGGACCTCCTCGGGAACCGGGCGCTCCCCGCCGAGGAACGCCTCGACGGCGGCGATGGCGAGCGCCACGTTCTCGGCCTGGTGTCCGCCGAACAGCGGGACGAAGGCCGGATCGTACGCATTGCCGGTCGCACCGACGACATCGATCTGACGTCCGCCGACGGCGAGACGGTCGTCGGCGAGGCGGAAGTCGCGGCCCTGCACGAGCACGCGCGATCCGGTGCGCTCCGCGGCGGCCTCGATCGCCGCCAGCGCGGCCGGATCCTGCGCGGCCGAGACGACCGTGCTGCCCGGCTTGATGATACCGGCCTTGGTCCGCGCGATGGTCGCGATGTCCGGGCCCAGGATCGCGGTGTGGTCGAGCGCGATCGGCGTGAACACGGCGACCTGCGCGTCGACGATGTTCGTCGCGTCCCACTCGCCGCCCATGCCGACCTCGATCACCGCGACGTCGACCGGAGCGTCTGCGAAGGCCGTGAACGCGAGCACGGCGAGCGCCTCGAAGAAGGTGATCGGCCCCTGACCCGACTCCTCGAGCTCGGCATCGACGACCTCGAGCGGCAGCTGCAGCTCGCTCCACGCCTCGGCGAGTCGAGGTCCGCTGATCGGCGATCCGTCGATCTGGAAGCGCTCCGTGAAGTCGACCAGGTGCGGGCTCGTGAAGAGCCCGGTCCGCAGCCCGTGCGCGCGCAGCAGCGACTCCACGGCTCGGCTGGTCGAGGTCTTGCCGTTGGTGCCGGCGATCTGCACGACGGGGAACGAGAGCTGGGGCGAGCCCGCGAGCTCGGCGAGTCGGCGCACCGGCTCGATGCGCGGGCGGGGGTTCGCCTCGCCCACGCGGCCGAGCAGCGCGTCGTAGACCTCTTCTGCGGTGCTCATCGGGCGTCCTCCTCTTCGGGCGCGTCGAGCCCGGTCGTGTCGATCGTGATGATGAGCGGAGCCTTGTCGGTGCCGAGGGCCTTCGCGCCGGTCACGAAGACGCCGTCGCCGGGAGACGGGATGTCGTCGACGATCGCGTCGATCCCGATGGCCTCCTGCACCGCGAAGCCGGCCGCGAGCGTCTCCGCGGCGATCAGTCCTCCGTGCGTCCGGAGCGCGTCCACGTGAGCGGGCTCCGCGTTCAGCGCGAGCACGATGCGGTCGCTCACGTCGAGACCGGCGTTCTTGCGCGCCTCCTGCACGGCGCGGATCGCGTCGCGGGCGATGCCCTCGGCCTCGAGCTCGGGCGTCGTCTCGGTGCGCAGCAGCACGAAGCCGCCGCCCTGGAGCAGCGCGAGCGCCGTCGACCCGTCGGAGCCGTCGCCGGCGGAGAGCGTGAGCTCGTACTCCCCCGGCTCGAGCACGATGCCGCCGGCGGTGACGACGCCGTCGGTCTCGGACCAGTCGCCCGACTTCGCACCGCGGATCGCCTGCTGCACGTTCTTGCCGATGCGCGGGCCGGCGGCGCGGGCGTTGACGGCGAGCGTGTGCACGATCCCGTGCTCGGCCGCGCTCTCGGCGGTCTGCTCGACGAGCGTGACCCGCTTGACGTTGAGCTCCTCGCGCAGGATCTCCGCGAACGGCTCAAGCGCCTCCGGCCGCGCGCTCACGACGGTGAGCTCCGAGAGCGGCAGGCGGACCCGCAGGCGACGGGCCTTGCGCAGCGCGAGCGCCTGCGAGGTGATCTGACGGACCTCGTCCATCGCGACGATCAGCTCGTCGTCCGCGGGGAACTCCGCGGCGTCCGGCCAGTCCACGAGGTGCACCGAGCGGCCGCCGGTGAGTCCGCGCCAGATCTCCTCGGTGACGAGGGGCGCCATCGGCGCCGCGACGCGTGCCACGGTCTCGAGCACGGTGAACAGGGTGTCGAAGGCCTGGCGGTTCGACTCCTTGCCGTTCTCGCCGTTCGTGCCCTCCCAGAAGCGGTCGCGCGAGCGGCGCACGTACCAGTTGGTCAGCGTCTCGGCGAAGTCGCGCAGGGTCTCGGCCGCGCTCGTCGTGTCGAGCCCGTCGAGGTGCGCCTCGACCTCGCGCACCAGGCGTCCGGTCTTGGCCAGGATGTAGCGGTCCAGCGGATCGCTCGAGTCGGTGCGGCGCTCCGCCTCGATCCCGTCCGCGTTCGCATAGAGGCTGAAGAAGTAGTACGAGTTCCACAGCGGCAGGATGAACTGGCGCACGCCCTCGCGGATCCCCTCTTCGGTCACGACGAGGTTGCCGCCGCGGACCACGGGCGAGGCCATGAGGAACCAGCGCATCGCGTCGGACCCGTCGCGGTCGAAGACCTCGTTCACGTCGGGGTAGTTGCGCAGCGACTTCGACATCTTGTTGCCGTCGGAGCCGAGCACGATGCCGTGGCTGATCACGTTCTTGAACGCGGGGCGATCGAAGAGCGCGGTCGCGAGCACGTGCTGCAGGTAGAACCAGCCGCGCGTCTGCCCGATGTACTCGACGATGAAGTCGGCGGGCTGGTGCGTGTCGAACCACTCGCGGTTCTCGAACGGGTAGTGCGCCTGCGCGAACGGCATCGAGCCCGAGTCGAACCAGACGTCGAACACGTCCTCGATCCGGCGCATGGTGCTCGCGCCGGTGGGATCGTCGGGGTTCGGCCGGGTCAGGGAGTCGATGTACGGGCGGTGCAGGTCGACCTCGCCCTGCTCGTTGCGCGGCAGCTCGCCGAAGTCGGCCTCGAGCTCGGCGAGCGAGCCGTAGACGTCGACGCGCGGGTACTCGGGGTCGTCGCTCTTCCACACCGGGATCGGGCTGCCCCAGTAGCGGTTGCGGCTGATCGACCAGTCGCGGGCGCCCTCGAGCCACTTGCCGAACTGGCCGTGCTTGACGTTCTCGGGGACCCAGGTGATCTCCTCGTTGACCTCCAGCATGCGCTGCTTGATGTCGGTCACGCGCACGAACCAGCTGGAGACCGCCTTGTAGATCAGCGGGTTCCGGCAGCGCCAGCAGTGCGGGTAGGAGTGCTCGTAGCTCGCCTCGCGCAGCAGGCGCCCCTCCTGCTTGAGCAGGCGGATCAGCGGGCGGTTGGCGTCCATCCAGAGCTCGCCGGCCACGTCGGTGACCGCCTTGATGAAGCGGCCCCCGTCGTCGACGGAGACGATGACGGGCATGCCGGCTTCGGCGGTGATGCGGTGGTCGTCCTCGCCGTACGCGGGCGCCTGGTGCACGATGCCGGTGCCGTCGCTGGTCGAGACGTAGTCGTCGACGAGCACGCGCCAGTAACGCTCGGTGCCCCACACCTCGGCGTCGGCGAAGTAGTCGAAGAGCCGCGCGTATTCGACCTCGGCGAGCTCCGCGCCGAGCACGGTGCGCTCGACGGCCGCGTTCACGGCCTCGGCGGATTCGTAGCCGAGATCCTTCGCGTGGTTGCCGACGAGGTCGACCGCCAGCAGGTAGCGGGCCTCGCCCGCCGCCCCGCCGTCGGCGCCGCCCGCCGGGCCCGCGGGCACGACGGCGTAGGAGATCTCGGGTCCGACCGCGAGGGCCGCGTTGGTGGGCAGGGTCCAGGGCGTCGTCGTCCACGCGAGCGCGCGCACGCCGTCGAGACCGAGCTCGGCCGCGCGGTCTCCCGTGAAGGGGAAGGTCACGGTCACCGAGGGGTCCTGGCGCATCTGGTAGACGTCGTCGTCCATGCGCAGCTCGTGGTTCGAGAGCGGGGTCTCGTCGCGCCAGCAGTAGGGCAGGATCCGGGATCCCTCGTAGGCGAGGCCCTTCTCGTGCAGCTGCTTGAACGCCCAGAGCACGCTCTCCATGTAGCCGAGGTCGAGGGTCTTGTACCCGTGCTCGAAGTCGACCCAGCGCGCCTGGCGGGTGACGTAGTCCTCCCACTCGCGGGTGTACTGCAGCACGGCGTCGCGGGCCTTCGCGTTGAACGCGGCGATGCCCATCTCCTCGATCTCGCGCTTCTCGGTGATGCCGAGCTGCTTCATCGCCTCGAGCTCGGCGGGCAGGCCGTGGGTGTCCCATCCGAAGCGGCGCTCCACCTTCTTGCCGCGCATCGTCTGGAAACGCGGGAAGACGTCCTTGGCGTAGCCGGTGAGCAGGTGGCCGTAGTGCGGCAGACCGTTGGCGAAGGGCGGGCCGTCGTTGAAGACCCACTCGGCCTCGCCCTCGCGGCGCCGGATCGACTCGCGGAAGGTGTCGTCGGCCTTCCAGAAGGCGAGCACGCGCTGCTCGACCTCGGGAAGTCGCGGGGACGGCGATACTTCGGCTGCTGCACCGTTCGGCTGCTGCGCGGCGTCGCCGGTCGACTGCTTCGGATACGTCATGTTCGGGGCCCTCGTGCGTGTCCGTGCACGTACGGCTGCTGTCGCCTACGTGCACTGTTCCGACGCCGGGACGAGCGCTGCGCTTCGCAGCTCCCGCGGTACCACCCCGCTTGCCGACCCGCGCTGCGAGCAGCGAGGTTCGGCCTCTTCGTTCGGCTGTGACGGGCCGTTCCCGTTCGGTTCTAGTGGACCGCGCGCGCCGAAGCACTCGCGACCGTTCTTCCGAAGGCTCCCCGGTGATGGCCGGATCGACGCCTGTGCCTTCGATTCTACCGGATCGCGATGAGCCGGGATAGCATCGCAGCATCCAGGTCGATGCCGATTCCCAGGAGGCCGCCAGTGTCCGCACCCGCCGATCAGCCCAACGTCGTCGAACAGCCCGAGCAGCACCTCGCGGTCGTCCGGGATCGCGTCGCGTTCGCGGACGTCCCCGCGCTCTACGATCGCGCGTATCCGGCGATCTTCGGCGCGCTCGGCGCGGCGGGCATCGCCCCGAGCGCACCCCCGATGGGGGTCGTGCACGGCTCCCCCGACGGCACCCTCGATCTCTCGGTCGCGGTGCCGGTCGCGGAGCCCTTCATCGGCGACGGCGAGGTCACCGCCGAGACCATCTCGGCCGGGCGGGTCGCGACGCTGCTGGTGCGCGGCGATTACTCGCAGATCGGTCCGGCGTATCAGCGCCTGTTCGAGTGGGCCGCAGCCCAGGGCCTCGAAGCGACCGGCCTCGCGTGGGAGCAGTACCTGACGGAGCCGCAACCGGGCGGGGACCCGGCCGAGAACGAGACCCTCGTCGCGATCCAGCTCGCCGACTGAGCCACGCGACACGCCCGGGATCTTGACCTCGATCCCGTGCGCTCATATGGTTGCTGAGCGGTGCCGAGCGGCATCGCACCATCCGAAAGGGAAATCGACCATGCGCGAATCACTCGCGAATCAACATCCGCTGCAGCGCGAGTTCCTCGCGTTCGCGAGCGAGTCGACCCTTTCGGCGCGAGCCGCCTGACCCCGTCGCCGACGGAGTCCCCGGCGCCCCGCACCGTTCACGGTCCGGGGCGTTTTTTCGTGCACCCTCCTCCTCGGAGGAGACCATCGCGCGTTCCGCCTCGGGCCCACACCCGAAGGAAAGGAACCATGGAGAAGATCACCGAACGGCTGCTCAACTGGGCATCCCTGATCGACGAGAAGACCCTCGATCAGGCGATCACCACGTCGAAGCTGCCGTTCATCCACCCGCACCTGGCGCTCATGCCCGATGCCCACCTGGGCAAGGGCGCGACCGTCGGATCGGTGATCCCGACGCTCGGGGCCATCATCCCGGCGGCCGTCGGCGTCGACATCGGCTGCGGCATGATCGCAGTACGCACCCAGTTCGACCGGTCCCGACTCGAGTCGGCCGATCTCGTCGAGCTGCGCGAGCAGATCGAACGCGCGATCCCGCTGTCGGCCGGGCACCAGAACCGCAAGATCGTGGCGACCGCCGCGCCGAGGATCGCGGAGCTCGAGGAGCTCGCCGAGCAGCGCGGCTTCGATCCCGAGCGCTATCTGAAGCAGTGGCGGCTCCAGCTCGGTTCCCTGGGCTCCGGCAACCACTTCATCGAGGTGTCGGTCGACGAGCTCGACCGGGTCTGGATGTTCCTGCACTCCGGCTCCCGAGGCATCGGCAACCGCATCGCCCAGCACCACATCAAGGTCGCCCAGCGCCTCGCGAAGCAGTGGTGGATCGAACTGCCCGACCCCGACCTCGCCTACCTGGTCGAAGGGACGCCCGAGTTCACGAGATACATCGCCGAACTGCGGTGGGCGCAGCACTTCGCACTGCTCAACCGCGAGGAGATGATGGATCGAGTGGCTCGCCAGCTCGGCGAGGTGATGGGTGAGACCGTGACGGAGCAGGAGCGGATCAACTGCCACCACAACTTCACCGAGTCCGAGATGCACTTCGGCAAGCGGGTGTGGGTGTCGCGCAAGGGCGCGATCCTCGCCGATGCGGGGCGACCCGGGCTGATCCCCGGCTCCATGGGCACGGCCTCCTACGTGGTCAGCGGGCTCGGTGATCCGGCCGCGCTGAACTCGTCGCCGCACGGCGCCGGACGCGAGTACTCGCGCTCGGCGGCGCGGCGGACCTTCACCCACGAGCAGCTGCGCGAGGCCATGGTCGGCATCGAGTACCGCGACACCGACGCCTTCATCGACGAGATCCCGCAGGCCTACAAGCCGATCGATCAGGTGATGGCCGACGCCGGGGACCTCGTCGAGATCCGGCACACGCTGCGCCAGCTCGTCAACGTGAAGGGCGACTGAGACGACCGGCCGGCCGCGGGCGGGATACTGGTGGGATGAACGCCTCCCCCAGCACCCCCGCTCGCGGTCGGCCGCGAGCCTCCAGCCGCGCCGTCCTCGAAGAGGCGGCGTCCGAGCTGTTCCTCGAGCAGGGCTACGGACGCACGAGCGTCGATCAGATCGCACGCCGGGCCGGGGTGAGTCGAGGCACCTTCTTCAACTACTTCGCGAGCAAGGCCGACGTGTTCTGGGGCGACGTCGACGCCCAGCTCGATCGACTGCCCGATCTGCTCGGCGCCTCCGATTCCGATCCCGCCGGTGCCGTCGAGGCCGCGCTCACCGAGATGGCACGGAACTTCGGCCCCGACCGGGTGCCCTGGATCCTCAACCACTTCGAGGCGATCGGCTCGCCCGACGAGGTCCTCGCCGCGGCCACCCGCCGCGTCACCCGAGCCGCGGAGTCGCTGCGCGCCTTCGTCGCCGAACGCACGAACGCCCACCCGCAGGATCTCGGCGTCGCCCTGACCGTCAACACCGCGCTCGCGCTCGTGCTCTCCGCGGTGCAATCCTGGATCGCGGCGGGACCGAGCCGCGGAGGCCTCGACGGGCATCTCGCGCTCGTGGCGGCGATGCGTCGGGGCGGCGACGCCGGTGCGACCGGATCGGTCCGTTAGAACCCGCCCTGGATCCAGGCGGGTCCGGCGGTCTCCGGGCGTGCCGGCCCGTTCATCGTGACCGCCGAATAGCCGGCCTCCCAACCGGCCGGGGGCTCCGCGAGCAGCTCCCGCACGTCGCTCGCGGCGCGCTCCGGATCCCCGCTCCACGGGACGGACACGAACACCTGGTACTGGCAGTCTCCCGACTCGACGAGCCGCAGGCACACCCCGTAGCGCTCAGGCCGATCCCACGGCGGGCCGGAGAACTCGATCCGCATGCCGGACGCGGCGAGCCGCTCGTGATCGACCAGTTCCAGCACCCGACGCGCGGCGGTGTCCTCCCGACGTTCCCAGGAGCGATCCGTGCCGATGCGGGCGACCTCCGCGTCGTACTGCGCCGCATCGAACACGAGCGGGCGGTCCATCGGGGCCTCGTGCTCCCAGTCCCAGCGCACCGCGTCGCCGTCGCGGACGATGACCGCGTCGGTCATGGCGCAGCCGTAGGTCCCGCAGATGCACCTCGCGACGGGCACGGTGCGCGCCTCGTGCGCCGCCACCAGACGGTTCTCCGGGAGGAGCAGGCCGAACGGCCCCATTCCGAGCCCGGCTCCGCAAGCGGTGAGCTCGATCTCATCGACCTCGCCGGCGAGCACGCAGAAGATCCGGACCTGCAGCTCGCCCGCCACGGGATCGAAGTCGTCATCCGCACCGTCGCCCCGGCTCGCGTCGGCCACCTCGAACCGGACCCTGTCGCGCATCATGCCGCAATGGTAGGCGGCGCGGCGGTTCCACCGCACCCCGATCATCGCGCTTCGATAGACTGGCGGGCACACACCTTCAGGCACCAGCGCGGTCGCGTCGATCGCGCGCAGACACGGTGCCGCCCACATCGACCCCGACCTCGCGTCGAGACACGGAGCCACCGCATGAGCGCGATCCCCGACAAGCCGGCACTCGAAGGCCTCGAAGCCAAGTGGGGCACGAGCTGGGAGGCCGAGGGCACCTACCGCTTCCCGCGCGAGGGGGCCGAGCGCAGCGAGGTCTACAGCATCGACACCCCGCCGCCCACCGCGTCGGGCTCCCTGCACGTCGGGCACGTGTTCTCCTACACGCACACCGACACGGTGGCGCGCTTCCAGCGCATGCGCGGCAAGCGCGTCTTCTATCCGATGGGCTGGGACGACAACGGTCTGCCGACCGAGCGCCGCGTGCAGAACTACTACGGCGTGCGCTGCGATCCCTCGCTCCCCTACGTCGAGGACTTCGTCCCGCCGCACGAGGGCGGCGACGGCAAGAGCGTGAAGGCCGCTGACCAGCAGCCGATCTCGCGCCGCAACTTCATCGAGCTGTGCGAGCGCCTCACGGTCGAGGACGAGAAGCAGTTCGAGGATCTCTGGCGCACGCTCGGCCTCTCGGTCGACTGGACGCAGACCTACCGCACCATCGGCGCCGACTCGATCCGCGCTTCGCAGCTCGCCTTCCTCGGCAACATCGAGCGCGGCGAGGCCTACCAGGCCCAGGCTCCCACCCTGTGGGACGTCACCTTCCGCACCGCGGTCGCGCAGGCCGAGCTCGAGGACCGCGAGCAGCCCAGCGCCTACCACACGCTCGCGTTCCACCGGACGGACGGCGCGGGCGACATCCTCATCGACACCACGCGCCCCGAGCTGCTCGCCGCCTGCGTCGCGCTCGTCGCACACCCCGACGACGAGCGCTTCAAGCCGCTCTTCGGCACCACCGTTCGCACCCCGATCTTCGGCGTCGAGGTGCCGATCGTCGCGCACCACCTCGCCCAGCAGGACAAGGGCACCGGCATCGCCATGATCTGCACCTTCGGCGACGTGACCGACGTCGTCTGGTGGCGCGAGCTCAACCTGCCGAACCGCGCGATCCTCGGCTTCGACGGCCGCGTGCTCGCCGAGGCCCCCGAGGCGATCACCAGTGAGGCCGGGCTCGACGCCTACGCCCAGATCGCGGGCAAGACCGTGTTCAGCGCCAAGCAGACCATGGTCGAGCTGCTGCAGGCCTCCGGCGAGCTGCAGGGCGAGATCCGCAAGATCTCCCACCCCGTCAAGTTCTTCGAGAAGGGCGACAAGCCGCTCGAGATCGTCTCGACCCGCCAGTGGTACATCACGAACGGCGCGCGCGACGAGGACCTGCGCGAGCGCCTGCTCGCCCACGGTCGCGAGCTCGAGTGGCACCCCGACTTCATGCGGGTGCGCTACGAGAACTGGGTCGAGGGGCTGTCGGGCGACTGGCTGATCTCACGCCAGCGCTTCTTCGGCGTGCCGATCCCGGTCTGGTACCCGCTCGACGCCGAGGGCAACCCGGTCTTCGACCAGCCGATCGTCGCGACGAAGGAGCAGCTGCCCGTCGACCCGTCGAGCGATGTGCCCGCGGGCTACGACGCCGCGCAGCGCGGCCAGGCCGGCGGATTCGTCGGCGAGGTCGACGTCATGGACACCTGGGCGACCTCCTCGCTCACTCCGCAGCTCGCCGGCGGCTGGGAGCGCGATCCCGAGCTCTTCGACCTCGTCTTCCCGTTCAGCCTGCGCCCGCAGGGCCAGGACATCATCCGCACCTGGCTCTTCTCGACGCTGCTGCGCTCCGAGCTCGAGTCGGGGCGGCTCCCCTGGCAGCACGCCGGCATCTCGGGCTGGATCCTGGATCCCGACCGCAAGAAGATGTCGAAGTCGAAGGGCAACGTCGTCACCCCGCTCGGCATGCTCGAGCAGCACGGTGCCGATGCGGTCCGCTACTGGGCGTCATCCGCCAAGCTCGGCACCGACGCGGCCTTCGACCCGCAGAACCCGACCCAGATCAAGATCGGCCGCCGCCTCGCGATCAAGCTGCTCAACGCCGCGAAGTTCACGCTCTCGTTCGACGCCTCCGGCGCCGGCACCGTGACCGAGGCCCTCGACCGCTCGATGCTCGCGTCGCTCGCGACCGTGATCGAGGACGCGACCCGCGCATTCGAGGCGTACGATCACGCTCGCGTGCTCGAGATCACCGAGTCGTTCTTCTGGACCTTCTGCGACGACTACCTCGAGCTCGTCAAGGAACGCGCGCACGCCGGCAGCGGCCAGCCGCAGGCCTCCGCGGTCACCGCGCTGCGCCTGGCGCTCTCGGCGTTCATCCGTCTGCTGGCTCCGTTCCTCCCCTACGCGACCGAAGAGACGTGGTCCTGGTTCAACGAGGGATCGGTGCACGTCGCCGCGTGGCCGCAGTCCGCCGAAGCGTCTGAGCCCGCGGGTCCCGACGCCGATCCCGGCCTGCTCGGGCTCGTCGGCTCGGCGCTCGTCGGTATCCGCGGTGCCAAGACGGCCGCGAAAGCCTCGCAGAAGACGCCGGTCGAGCTCGCGGTCGTGCAGACGCCCGCGGCCGACCGCGACCGCCTGCAGCTCGCCGCCGACGACCTCAGCAAGGTCGGGCGCATCGCCGAGCTCCGCATCGAAGCGGCCGAGGTCGACGCTCCGACCGTCGCCGAGATCCGCCTCGAGGCTCCGGCCGAGGCCTGAGCCGGGGCTTCCGGCAGAGGAGAAGACAGCATGCAGCTCGGGACGCGTTGGCGGGTGGGTCAGCCCCCGCACGCCAGCGTCCCGGGCGCCCTGCTGCCCCTGATCACCGCGGCCGAGCAGCAGCACCCCGAAGCGTCCGCGTGGACGCTGACCTGGCTCGAGGGACGGCCCCGGTGCGCCCTCGACGACCTGCTGCTCGTCACCCTCGACGGCACCGAGTCGCTGCGCGCCTCCGCGGACGCGCCCGACGAGGACGATGACGATTGGTTGAGCTGAGCATCGCATGAAGCATTCGAGTCCTCCCGCAGCGGGCCGCCCGGTCGGCCCCCGCCGCGTGACCGCGGCGGTCGCGGCAGCGCTGTGCCTGTCCGTCGCGCTCACCGCGTGCGCACCCGAGCCCGGTGCGGGCACGGGCTCGCAGGACAAGCCCGGGAACAGCAGCACCAAGGGCGGTGGCGGGGACTCTTCGGGTTCGAGCTGGTCGAAGCCGAGGCACGAGCCAGACATCACCAAGCAGAAGACCCTGCCGAAGGGGTTCCCGACGGATGCGTTCGCGGTGCCGAAGGGCGCGACGATCGACGATGCGGGCGAGCGCGGCCCCGGTGTCTGGTTCGTCGTGCTGTCGGCGAAGGATCGCGCTGCGGCGGATGCGCTGTGGGCCGAGGTGATCTCGACGAATGGCTTCGCCGAGCAGGATGCGGCCGAGACGCCGGAGGGCGGCCGTTCAGCCACCCTGTCGAATACGCGGCTGACCGTTCAGGCTCTCACCCTGCCGGGCAAAGACGGGGCCGCGCTGCTCAGCTACGACCTCTCGACTCCGCCGCCGTCCGAATAGGGACCCGACCGCGGCAGGGGCTCAGGCCGTGCGCTCGCCGCTCGTCGCGGCGCGCAGCACTCGAGGAGCGGCTTCGCCCGTGACGGATTCCCGGGTGACGACGACCTTCGCGATCGACTCGTCCGAGGGTGCGTCGAACATGACCGGCCCGAGCACGCCCTCGAGGATCGCGCGCAGGCCGCGCGCGCCCGTCTTGCGCTCGACCGCGAGCTCGGAGATCGCCTCGAGCGCGGCGTCCTCGAACTCGAGGCCGACCCCGTCGAGCTCGAACATGCGCTGGTACTGCTTGACCAGGGCGTTCTTCGGCTCCGTCAGGATGCGCGTGAGCGCGGACACGTCGAGCGGATCGACGGTGGCGACGACCGGCAGGCGACCGATGAACTCGGGGATGAGGCCGAACTTGTGCAGGTCTTCGGGAAGCAGCTCGGCGAACAGTTCGGAGTCGTCGCGCTTGCTGGACAGCGGTGCGCCGAAGCCGATGCCGCCCTTGCCGACACGCGACGCCACGATCTCCTCGAGGCCGGCGAAGGCGCCCGCCACGATGAACAGCACGTTCGTCGTGTCGATCTGGATGAACTCTTGATTCGGGTGCTTGCGGCCACCCTGCGGCGGCACCGATGCCACCGTGCCCTCGAGGATCTTGAGGAGCGCCTGCTGCACGCCCTCGCCCGAAACATCGCGCGTGATCGAGGGGTTCTCGGCCTTGCGCGCGATCTTGTCGATCTCGTCGATGTAGATGATGCCCGTCTCAGCGCGCTGCACGTCGAAGTCCGCCGCCTGGAGCAGCTTGAGGAGGATGTTCTCGACGTCCTCACCGACGTAGCCCGCCTCGGTCAGCGCGGTGGCATCGGCCACCGCGAACGGCACGCCGAGCTGGCGCGCGAGCGACTGCGCGAGATAGGTCTTGCCGCAGCCGGTAGGACCGACCATGAGGATGTTGGACTTGGCGATCTCGACCTGCTCGGCGGCGGCCTCGGCGCTCGTGAGCTTCTGCGCCGCGCGCACCCGCTTGTAGTGGTTGTAGACCGCCACCGCGAGCGACTGCTTGGCGCGATCCTGACCGATCACGTACTGGTCGAGGAAGTCGGAGATCTCGCGCGGCTTGTGCAGCGTGAACTCGGGCGACTCGGGCGCGGCCGACTCGGCCATGCGCTCCTCGATGATCTCGTTGCAGAGACCGACGCACTCGTCGCAGATGTAGATCTGCGGACCCGCGATCAGCTGTTGGACCTGCTTCTGCGATTTCCCGCAGAAAGAGCACTTCAGCAGGTCGCTGCTCTCGCCGATCTTCGCCATGCGACGTCCCCTTTCGGATCGGTGTGGTTCGATGTTCTCGAGCCTAACCCGCACCACCGACATTGCCGCCGGCGGCACGCCGCGGCCCGACGCCGGTGGCGTCGGGCCGCGGGGACGGTCAGGATCCGAGCACTGCCTGCGGGTTCTTCCGACTGGTGAGCACCTGGTCGACCAGACCGTACTCGAGCGCCTCGTCGGCGCTCAGGATCTTGTCGCGATCGATGTCCTGGTGCACCTGCTCGGGAGTGCGGTTGGAGTGCTTCGACAGCGTGTCCTCGAGCCACTCGCGCATGCGCATGATCTCGCGCGCCTGGATCTCGATGTCCGAGGCCTGGCCGTGCCCGCCCTGGCCCGACGAGGGCTGGTGGATCAGCACGCGGGCGTTCGGCAGTGCGAGGCGCTTGCCGGGCGTGCCGCCCGCGAGCAGGACCGCCGCTGCCGAGGCCGCCTGGCCGAGGCACACCGTCTGCACGTGGGGGCGGATGTACTGCATCGTGTCGTAGATCGCCGTCATCGCGGTGAACGAGCCACCGGGAGAGTTGATGTACATGGTGATGTCGCGCTCGGTGTCCTGGCTCTCGAGGACGAGGAGCTGCGCCATCACGTCGTCGGCCGACGCGTCATCGACCTGCACGCCGAGGAAGATGATGCGATCCTCGAACAGCTTGGCGTAGGGGTCCTGGCGCTTGTAGCCGTAGGCCGTGCGCTCCTCGAAGGAGGGCAGCACGTAGCGGGACTCGGGCATGAGCAGACCGGAACCGCCGGCCTGCGGCAGAGAAGGCATCTGCGGGGTGTTCATTGAAGTTCTCTCCTGGTTCCGCTGGCTACTTGCTGGTTCCGCCGCCGCCGACCACGTCGGAGGCCGAGTCGCGGATGAAGTCGACGAAGCCGTACTCGAGCGCCTCGTCGGCGGTGAACCAGCGGTCGCGGTCGCCGTCGGCGTTGATCTGCTCGACCGTCTTGCCGGTCTGGGAGGCGGTGATCTCGGCCAGGCGGTTCTTCATCGAGGTGATGAGCTGCGCCTGGGTCTGGATGTCGCTCGCCGTGCCGCCGAAGCCGCCGTGCGGCTGGTGCAGGAGCACGCGGGCGTTCGGCGTGATGTAGCGCTTGCCCTTGGTGCCGGCGGTCAGCAGGAACTGGCCCATCGACGCCGCCATGCCGATGCCGACGGTGACGATGTCGTTCGGCACGAAGCTCATCGTGTCGTAGATCGCCATGCCTGCGGTGATCGAACCGCCGGGCGAGTTGATGTAGAGGTAGATGTCGGCCTCGGGGTCCTCGGCGGCGAGCAGCAGGATCTTCGCGCAGATCTCGTTCGCGTTGTCGTCGCGGACCTCGGATCCCAGCCAGATGATCCGATCCTTGAGCAGGCGCTCGAACACGCTGTTCGGCGTCGTCTGTTCTGCCATGCGTGGCTCCATTCGATCTCGGTGTGATTCGAGGCTACCGACTCACGGGCCCCTCGACGCCCATGTTCGCCCTGGGCACACAGGCGGAAACGCAGAGGATCCCCGGTCCGCAGACCGGGGATCCTCTGAGCGTGCAGTGCGTCGCCTTACTCGGCGGCGGCCTCCGCAGCGGCCTTCTTGGCGGCGCGGGTCGCGGCGGCCTTCTTGGCGGCTGCCGAACGAGCGGCCTTCTTGGCCTCCTCGTCGTCATCGCCCGCAGCCTCGGCGGCCTTCTTGGCCGGAGCCTTCTTCGCCGGAGCCTTCTTGGCGGCCGGCTTCTTCTCCTCGGCGGGGGCCTCGGCCTCCTCGGCCGACTCCTCGCCGTTGTCGACCGCGGTGAACTCGGCCAGATCGACGGCCTTGCCGTCCTGGTCGACGACCTCGGCCTTGGCGAGGGCGATCGCGAGCGCCTTGTTGCGGGTCACCTCGGCGACGATGATGCCCATCTGGCCGCCCTGGCTGAGCGCCTGGATGAACTGGCCGGGCTCCATGCCGTACTGCTGAGCCGACTGGAAGATGTACTGCGAGAGCTCGGCCTCGGTCGGGGTGACCTCTTCCGCCTCGACGATCGCGTCGAGCAGGAGCTGCAGCTGGAGCTGCTTCTCCGAGGACTCGCGGACCTCTGCGCGGTGCTCGTCGTCCTCGAGGCGTCCTTCGCCCTCGAGGTGACGGTGCACCTCGTCCTCGACGAGCTCCTCCGAGATCGGGATCCCGGCCTGCTCGATGAGGGTCTCGGTGAAGAGGTCGCGTGCCTGGCGGCCCTGCGCGAACACGGCGGCCTGGGCGACCTGCTCGGCGAGGCTCTCGCGGAGCTCCGCGACGGTGTCGAACTCGCTGGCGAGCTGCGCGAAATCGTCGTCCGCCTCGGCGAGCTTGCGCTCCTTGACGGCGGTGACGGTCACGGCGACCTCGGCGTCCTGGCCCTCGTACTCGCCGCCGAGCAGCTGCGAGGTGAAGGTGGTGGCCTCACCGGCGGTGAGGGTGTCGATCGCCTCGTCGAGCCCGACGAGCATGTTGCCCGCGCCGACCTCGTAGGAGACGCCCTGGGCCTGGTCGACCTCGGTGCCGTCGATGGTGGCGGTCAGGTCGATCTCGACGAAGTCGCCCTTCGAAGCGGCGCGCTCGACGGTCTCGAGGGTGCCGAAGCGCTCGCGGAGCTTGTCCAGCTCGGCGTCGACCGCGTCGTCGCCGACCTCGGCGTTGTCGACGGTCAGCTTGAGGCCGTCGTACTTGGGGACGGTGAACTCGGGGCGGACCTCGACCTCGAACGCGAGCACGACCTCGCTCTTCGGGTCCTTCAGGTCGATCCACTGCTCGACGTCGGCGGTCGGGCGGCCCATGGGGCGCACGTCGGACTCGGCGACGGCGGCCTGGTAGAACTCGTCGAGCGACGAGTTGACGGCCTGCTCGACGACGGCCTCGCGGCCGACGCGCTGGTCGATGATCGGCGCGGGGACCTTGCCCTTGCGGAAGCCGGGGATCGACACCTGCTCCGAGATGGTCTTGTAGGCGCCCTTGAGGTGCGGCTCGAGCTCGTCCATGGTGAGCGCGACCGTCAGCTTGACTCGGGTCGGCGTGAGCTTCTCAGCGTTCGTCTTCGGCAATTTGGCCTCTCAGTGATCGGATTCGTACGCAGCTAGCGGCGTGGTCGGACTCTGTGCAGGTCCGAGTCGGGGCGACAGGATTCGAACCTGCGACCTCCCGCTCCCAAAGCGGGCGCTCTAGCCAAGCTGAGCTACGCCCCGAAACCCGCGGGTTCCGGGTGACCGCGGCCCAGTTCTCGCGCACGCGAGAGCGTGCGCGAGTACGGCTGTGCGGACAACCGCAGGCAAGTCTAGCCGAAAACGCGTGCGGGATCGCCCGAAACGGCACCGAAACGACGAGAGCCCCGCTTTCGCGGGGCTCTCGTGCGGCCCGGGCGACCGGACGGAACAGAGGGGATGACGGGAATCGAACCCGCGTAATCAGTTTGGAAGACTGAGGCTCTACCATTGAGCTACATCCCCGTGGTCGGGGCGTTCACCGCGACCGGGGCGTGCCGAAGCACTCGACCGATACTAGTGCACTCCCGGCGCCGATCGGAAACCGTGGCGTGTCATTCGGCTCGCGCAGCCGGATTCCCGGGCGCGGCGAGCGGCGCATCGACCGCCGCTCGGTGCGCCGCCGTGTGCCCGATGTAGATCTCCGCATTGCGCCGCACGCTCTCGCGCTCGGCGGCGGTGAGTTCCCGGACGACCCGCGCCGGCACCCCCGCGACGAGGGAGTTCGGCGGGATGATCCGGCCCTGCGGGACGAGCGCACCGGCCGCCACCAGGGATCCCTCCCCCACGACCGCCCCGCTCAGCACGGTCGCGTTCATGCCGATGAGGCAGCCGTCCTCCACGGTCGCGGCGTGCACGACCGCGTTGTGCCCCACCGAGACGCGATCCCCGATCACCGCACCGTGCGCGGCCTCGGTGTGCACCGCCACGCCGTCCTGGAAGTTGCTGTCGCGTCCGACCGAGATCGAGTTGGAGTCGCCGCGGAGCACCGCGTTGTACCAGACGCTGCTGCCCGGCCCGAGGGTGACGGCGCCGACGACAACCGCACCCGGCGCGATCCACGCGGAATCATGGATCCGCGGTGCGCGCTCGGGATCCAGCGCGATGACGGTTCCGGTTCGCTCGACGCTGCTCACGGGTGATCCCTCTCTGCGCGTGTCGGCGGCGACGGCGCGATTCGATCCTACGGGCGCGCGGTGGGTAGCTGGTTCGAAGAAACCGGGCGCCGACCGCGGCCGGTCGCAGATACGACGAAACCCCCACCCGGTGCGGGTGGGGGTTTCTCTTGCTCCCCCGGCTGGGCTCGAACCAGCGACATCCTGATTAACAGTCAAGCGCTCTGCCAACTGAGCTACAGGGGATCATTGCCGAAGCAACCCCTCTAGCTTACCCAGCGTCTCGCGCGCAGTGCAAATCCAGGCCATCTCCGCGTGCCGCCCGGGCGCGCCCGCGCTATTCGTCGGCGATCTCGTCGTAGGCGGTCGCCCGCAGCGCCTGCGCGAGCTGCTGCACGTAGACGTGATCGGCCTGCCGGAAGATCGCGTTGATGTCGTCGTGGCCGACCACGCGCCCCTGCTGCATGACGAGCACGTCCTGCACGAGCGCCTCCAGCATGCCGATGTCGTGACTGATCAGCACGAGGGTCGCGCTGCTGCGCTCGCGGTACCAGCGGAGCAGATCCACGATCCGCGGCCGGCTGTTCGCGTCGACGCCGAGCGTCGGCTCGTCCGCGACGAGCACGGGCGGGTTCAGCATGAGCGACCGCATCACCGCAACGCGCTGCCGCTGCCCCTTCGAAAGCTCGTACGGGTACTCCTGCAGCTTGCTCAGCGGCAGCCCGACGATGTCCATCATCTCGGCGATCACGGCACCGAGCTCGTCCCGGTCGAAGTCCTTGGTGCGCTCGACGATCGGCCCGAAGAGGATGTCTCCGACGTTCAGCTCGGGCGGCAGGGTGGCGCCCGCGTCCTGCGCGAGATGCCCCACGTAGGCGGTCAGCCGCGCGGCACCGCGTCGGTTGAGCCGCCGCATCGAGGTGCCGAGGACGTGGGCGTCGCCGCCCGTCGCCCGGATCCGCGCCGACTTGTCCCCCGTGTCCTTCGCCCGCCCCGCGAGGAAGCGCGCGAGCGTGGACTTGCCCGATCCGCTCTCGCCGAGCAGCGCGAGCACCTCGCCGCGTTGCACGTCGAAGCTGACCCCCTCGACCGCGTGGAACGAGCGGCCTCCGCCGTGAGCGGGATAGCTGAGCGAGAGATCGGAGACGTGGATCGCCGGATCCGCGTCGAGGTCGACGCCTGCCACGCAGGACTCCTTCCACCGGTGGATGTCGGTACTCGCAGCAGCCTACGGCACCGCCGCGCCGCGCCGCGTCATTCCGTGCGGAGACTGCGCCGAGCCGCCTCGAGCGCGACGAGCTGCTCCTGGATCCGGCGGGATCCGGCGTCGGCCGAATCCCCGATGCGCTGCATGCGGGCGACCAGCTCGCCCTTGAGGTTCAGCAGGTCGCGATCCAACAGCGACACCACCACGTCCTTCGCGTACGCGGCCAGCTGCTCGGCCTTGCGCTGCGGCATCGGCGCGAGCGCGAGCTCCCGAGCGAGATCGCGCAGGGCCTCCGGCGTCTGCTCGAGCACCTCGGCGAGCCAGCGGTCGGTGCCGAGCGCGGGCAGCGCAGCGGCGATCGCATCGCGGACACCGCGCAGTCGCGGTTCGTCCACCTGCGCGGTGACCGCCTGCGACAGCAGGTCGATGCCGACGGCCTCGCCCTGCTGCAGCATCGCCATGAGCGCGTCGCGCTCGAGCCACACGCCGGGCGCGTTCGGCAGGCTCGCCAAGGAGATTCGGGGCGCCGCCGGCTCGGCCGGGGCGCCGAAGCGGTCGTTCGGATCCTGGCCCGCGCGCGGCGGCTCCTCGCGGTCATTCCCGCGGGACTGCGGTCGGGACTCGGCCGTGCGCACCGCGCGCTGCACCTCGCCGAGGTCGGAGCCGAGCATGCGCGCCAGCTCGCGCGCGTAGCCCGGTCGCATCGCGGGATCCTTGATCTCGGCCACGATCGGGGCCGCCGCCCGGAGCGCCGACACCCGACCCTCGACGCTGTTGAGGTCGAAGCGGGAGACCGCCTGCCGCAGCGCGAACTCGAACAGCGGGGTCTTCCGGTCGAACAGCGAGACCACGGCCTCGTCCCCGCGGTGCAGCCGCAGGTCGCAGGGGTCGAGTCCATCGGGCGCGACCGCGACGTAGGTCTGCGCGGTGAAGCGCTTCTCCTCGCTGAAGGCGCGCAGCGCGGCCTTCTGCCCGGCCTCGTCGGGGTCGAAGGTGAAGATCACCTCGGCCGCCGCGTCATCGCCCATGACCCGGCGCAGCACCGAGATGTGCTCCCGCCCGAAGGCGGTGCCGCAGGTCGCGACCGCCGTCTCGATCCCGGCCAGGTGGCACGCCATCACGTCGGTGTACCCCTCGACGACGACCGCGCGGTGCCCGCGCGAGATCGCGCGCTTCGCGAGGTCGAGGCCATAGAGCACCTGCGACTTGCGGTACACGGGGGTCTCGGGGGTGTTGAGGTACTTCGGGCCGTTGTCGTCCTCGTAGAGCTTGCGGGCACCGAAGCCGATCACCTGGCCGCTCGTGTCGCGGATCGGCCAGATGACGCGGCCGCGGAAGCGGTCGTAGACGCCGCGCTGCCCCTCGGAGACGAGGCCGGCCTGCGAGAGCTCCGCCGGGGTGTAGCCCTGCGCCTTCAGGTGGTCGGTCAGCCCGTCCCATCCGCGCGGCGCGTAGCCGACACCGAACCGGGTCGCGGACTCGGCATCGAACCCGCGTCCGTCGAGGAAGTCGCGGCCGGCCTTGCCCTCCTCGCTCGCCAGCTGCTCGACGAAGTACGCCGCGGCGGCCTGGTTTGCGGCGAGCAGGCGGGCCCGGTTCGGGCCCTCCTCGCGACGGCCGCTGCCCTCCTCGTAGGTGAGCGCGTAGTGAATCCGTGCGGCCAGACGCTCGACCGACTCGGTGAAGGTGAGGTGGTCCATGCGCTGCAGGAACGTGATGGCGTCGCCCGATTCGCCGCAGCCGAAGCAGTGGTAGTAGCCGAGCGCCGGACGCACGTGGAAGCTGGGACTGCGCTCGTCGTGGAACGGGCAGAGCCCCTTCATCGAGTCGATGCCGCCGTTCTTGAGCGCGACGTAGTCGCCGACGAGGTCGGCCAGGTTCGTGCGGCGCTTCACCTCTTCGACGTCGCTCGCGCGGATCCGGCCTGCCATAGCTGCCCAGTCTAGTCGTCGTCGCTCGGGCTAGACGAGCGGCGCCGTGCAGAGCCGCTCGTACCAGGCGATCGCCGACTGGTCGGTGAGCGACGCCACCTGATCCACGATCGCGCGCCGCGCCGCGGACTCGTCGGCGGCGGCCCGGAAATCGGCGGCGTAGGCGGGCTCCAGCTCGTGCGCGCCCGACTCCCAGAGCGTGTGCAGCAGCTCGGTGAGCAGCGCCCGCTGGCGCCGGTACGTCGGCTGGCGTCGCCCGCTCTGCATCACGTACGCGGCGACCACGCCCTTGAGCACGGCGATCTCGGCGCTCACCTCGCGCGGCACGACCATGCGCGCACCGTAGCGGGCGAGCGAGCGGCCGTCCGCCTCGTCGATCGTGTCGCGGATCGCGGCGCGCGCGAACCGGCCGATCATGTCGCTCGTGAAGTTCTTCAGCCGGGCCTGGTCCCTGCGGGATCCGTCCCAGCTGCGCAACCAGTTGCCGCTCTCGGCCATCCGGTCGAACGCCGCGCCGAGCTCGTCCGTCGCGAAGTCGCCGCCGGCCCACTCCGAGACGGTCCGGATCAGCGCCTCGTGGCCCGAGCGGGCCGTGAGGAACTGCGGATCGATGTGCTCCGACACGATCGCGTCCTCGAAGTCGTGGACCGAATAGGCGACGTCGTCGGAGAAGTCCATGATCTGGGCCTCGACGCACTTGCGCCGCTCGGGTGCACCGCTCCTGAGCCAGTCGAAGACCGGCGCGTCGTCGGTGAAGTACCCGAACTTGGCGCTGCCCGGCGCGGCCTCCTGCAGCGACCAGGGGTACTTGCAGCTGGCATCGAGCGTGGCGCGCGTGAGGTTCAGACCCGCGCTCGACCCGTCGGGTGCGAAGCGCTTCGGTTCGAGGCGGGTGAGGATCCGCAGCGTCTGCGCGTTGCCCTCGAAGCCGCCGAAACCGCGCATCCACTCGTTCAGCGCGAGCTCCCCGTTGTGCCCGAAGGGCGGATGACCGAGGTCGTGCGCCAGGCACGCGGTGTCGACCACGTCCTGCGAGACGCCGAGCGAGACCGCGAGCTCGCGGCCGATCTGGGCGACCTCGAGCGAGTGCGTCAGACGGTTGCGGGCGAAGTCGACGCCGGCCGTCGGGCTGAGCACCTGGGTCTTCGCGGCGAGGCGCCGCCAACCGCTCGAGTGCAGCACTCGGGCGCGGTCGCGTGCGAAGTCGCTGCGTCCGCCGCTGTGCTGCTCGGGGACGAAGCGCTCCTCATCGAACTCGGAGTACCCGTTTGCCCGCTCACCCACCGGAATCGTCCCGCTCGGCCTCGGCCAGCTCGGCGAAGTCGATGCCGTCGCTCGTGCGGCTCTCGAGCCAGCGGTCCGGCAGCACGACGCGCTTGGGGCTGCCGGCCCGGCCGCGCTGGCCCTCCGCGCCCTCGCCGGGGTACGGCATGGAGCCGTCCATCGTGGCGAAGATCTCGTCCATCTGCTCGAGCGACTCGACCGCCGCGAGCGAGCGGCGGGTGTCGCCGCCGACGCCGTAGCCCTTGAAGTACCAGGCGACGTGCTTGCGGATGTCGCGGCAGGCGCGATCCTCCTCGCCGTCGAAGAACTCGACGAGCAGCTCGGTGTGCCGGCGCATCGCCTGCATGACGAAGCCGAGCGGCGGCTTCGCGATCGCCGCCTCCGCGGCCTCGGTCGAGATCTCGCCCTGCTCGGCGCGGAACGCCGCTGCGAGGTCGCCGAACAGCCAGGGGCGGCCGAGGCAGCCGCGACCGACGACGACGCCGTCGCAGCCGGTCTCGCGCACCATGCGAATCGCGTCCTCGGCGGACCAGATGTCGCCGTTGCCGAGCACGGGAACGCTCGTGATCGCCTGCTTCAGCTCGGCGATGGCCGACCAGTCGGCGTGCCCCGAGTAGAACTCGTTCGCCGTGCGTCCGTGCAGGGCGATCGCCGCGACGCCGGCGTCCTCGGCGGTGCGCGCGGCGTCGAGGAACGTCAGGTGGTCGGCGTCGATGCCCTTGCGCATCTTCACCGTGAGCGGGATATCGCCGGCGGCCTTCACAGCGCCCTCGACGATCGCTTTGAACAGGTCCTGCTTCCACGGCAGAGCGGAACCGCCGCCCTTGCGGGTCACCTTGGGCACTGGGCAGCCGAAGTTCAGGTCGATGTGATCGGCGCGGTCCTCGGCGACGAGGAACTTCACGGCCTCGGAGACCGTCTTCGGATCCACGCCGTAGAGCTGGATCGAGCGCGGCGTCTCGCTCTCGTGGTGCTTGATGAGGCGCATCGAGGCCGGGGTGCGTTCGACGAGCGCCCGGCTCGTGATCATCTCGCTCACGTAGAGCCCCGCGCCGTACTCGCGGCAGAGTCGACGGAACGCGGTGTTGGTGATCCCGGCCATGGGTGCGAGCACCACCGGGACGTCGAGCGCGATCGGACCGATGCGCAGCCGCTGATCGGTTGCGAGAGAGGAGGAAGTCATATCGCCTCCATTCTCTCACGAGCCGCCCGGCCGGGCGGCTAGGCCGGCTTCGGGGCGTCCACCGCCCCGCCGAAGCGGCGATCCCGGTCGTGGTAGATCCCGATCGCCCGCCAGAGCTCGGACCGGTCGAAGTCGGGCCACAGGGTGTCGAGGAACACCATCTCGGCGTACGCGGACTGCCAGAGCATGAAGTTGCTGGTGCGCTGCTCCCCCGACGAGCGCAGGAACAGGTCGACCTCCGGCAGCTCGGGCACGTAGAGGTAGCGCCCGATGGTGCGCTCGCTGATCCCGTGGGGCGAGAGCCGCCCGGTGGCGACGTCCTCGCCGATGCGGCGCATCGCGTCCACGAGCTCGTTGCGCCCGCCGTAGTTCACGCACATCGTGAGCGTCAGCCCGGTGTTGTGCGCGGTGACCCGTTCGGCGGTCTTCAGCTCGCTGAGCACGGACCCCCAGAGCCGCGGCCGGCGCCCGGCCCAGCGCATGCGCACGTTCCAGGAGTGCAGCTGCTCGCGCCGACGCCGCAGCACGTCGCGGTTGAACCCCATGAGGAACCTGACCTCGTCGGGCGAACGCCGCCAGTTCTCGGTGGAGAACGCGTAGACGCTCAGGTGCTTGACCCCGGCCTGGATCGCGCCGGCCACCACGTCGAGCAGCGCCTGCTCGCCCATGCGGTGCCCCTCGACACGGGGCAGGCCGCGCTGGTTGGCCCAGCGCCCGTTGCCGTCCATGACGATCGCGACGTGCTCGGGCACGGGTCCCGCGAACCGGGGCGGTTGCTCGCCGGTCCAATCGACCGGCACGATCTCGTCGGGCACTCGCGGCATAGCGTTCAGTGTATCGAGCGTTCAGGCGACGGGATGCGCGGCGGAGCCGCGCAGCGAGCGCAGACCGCGCTCCAGGTGCCACTGCGTGTACGCGGCGACGATTCCGGCGGCCTGCCCGCGCTCGCGCTCGGTCGACGCGGTCGCTGTGTCCCAGTCCCCCGCGAGCAGCGCGGCGAGCAGACGGATGGATCCGGGATCGAGCCGCGGCGCGCCGGGCACGCGGCAGTCCTCGCAGACCACGCCGCCCAACTGCACGACGACGAGGGTGTGCGGGCCCGCGGCACCGCAGCGCACGCACTCCTCGAAGCCCGGTGACCAGCCGGCGATCGCCATGGCGCGCAGCAGGTAGCCGTCGCGCACGAGCTCGGTGGGCACCTTGCCCTGCGCGAGCGTGCGCAGCGCGCCGACGAGCAGCCGGTACTGCTGCGGCGCGGGGCCGCCCTCGCTCAGGCGCTCGGCCGTCTCGACCATGACGCTGCCCGCACGGTACCGCTCGTAGTCGCTGCTGATCGGCGGCCCGTACGAGCCGAGCGTCTCGGCCTGGGTGATCGTGTCGAGCGTGCGGCCCTCGTAGCACTGCAGATCGGCGACCATGAACGGCTCGAGCCGCGCCCCGAACTTCGACGAGGTGCGCCGGACCCCCTTCGCCACGGCGCGCAGCAGGCCGCGCTCGCGCGTGAGCAGCGTCACGATGCGATCGGCTTCGCCGAGCTTGTGCGTGCGCAGCACGACGCCGACTTCGCGGTACAGGGGCATGCCTCAAGTATCCCGGATCCGGATGCGCGATCGGCGAGAATAGAGGCGTGCTCGACCAGACCTTCCACACCCCGCTCGCCGCAGACCTCGTCGCGGTCGGCGTCGGCAGCCTGCAGGGCGCCCTGTTCGCCGCGGGCTTCAAACGGATCGACCTGCTCGGCGTCGCGATCATCGGCATCGCCTCGGGCATCGGCGGCGGCTTCCTCCGCGACATCCTGCTCGGCGTGACGCCGGCGGCGTTCTCGATCAACTGGTACCTGATCGTCGCGACCGGCGCCGCGTTCATCGGCATGCTGCTGCCGCGCCTCTTCGAGCGCGTCGATCCGGTCATCACCGTGCTCGACGCGCTCAGCATCGGCATGTTCGGCGCGATCGGCACGACCAAGGCGCTGTCGCTCGACATGCCCGTGGTCCCTGCCCTCTTCATCGGCACCGTGTCGGCGGTCGGCGGCGGCGTGCTGCGCGACCTCATGCTCAACATCCCCATCGCGCTCATGCACGTGGGATCCCTCTACGCGGTCGCGAGCCTCGTCGGCGTCGGCGTGCTGGTCGTCCTGCTCGCGTTCGGGGTTCCCGTCGTCATCGCGGGGATCGCCTGCGTCGCGGTGACCGCCGTGCTGCGCCTGCTCGCCGTCCGGTTCGGCTGGAGCCTCCCCGAGCAACGCGCGCTCAGCCGACTGCGGCTGCGGCGCCAGCGCGAGGTCGAGCAGACCATCGAGGCGCTCAAGACGGGCACGATCCCGCTGCCCGAGATCCCGCCGAACCCGGACGATCTGAGGGGTCCCAGCGCGCGCTGAGCCGGGGTAGGCTGACGCGCAGGACGGCGCGACGGAGCGCCCGCCGAGAACGGAGCTGCGATGCGCCCTCATCCCCTCGACTCCCTGTCCGCCGAAGAGATCACCGCGACCTCCGAGCTGCTCGCCCGCGAGCGCGGGATCGACGCGGGCTGGCGCTACGCCTCGATCGCGCTCCGCGAACCGCCCAAGGCCGAGGTGCGCGCCTGGCGCGAGGGCGACCCGATCGCGCGCCGATCCTTCGCCGTGCTCTGGAACAAGGCGAGCAACGAGGTCTTCGAGGCGATCGTCGACCTCGGCGCCGGCGTCGTCGAGAGCTGGGAGCATCGCCCGGGCGTGACCCCGAACTTCACCGTCGACGAGTACCACGACTGCGACGTCGCCCTGCGCGCCCACCCCGAAGTGCGTGCGGCGCTCGAGGCGCGGGGCATCGACCCCGAGCTCGTCCTCTTCGACCTCTGGACCTACGGGCACGAGGTCATGCCACCGCAGTGGCGGGATCGCCGGCTCGGCTGGGTCGACATCTGGAAGCGCGCGGCGACCGGCGGCAACCCCTACGCGCACCCCGTGAGCGGGCTCAAGGTGATCGTCGACGTGAACAGCATGGAGGTGCTGCAGATCGACGAGGCGCACGACCGGGGATTCCCCGAGGTCGACGCCGAGTACACGCCCGAGCTGCGCGGCGAGCCCGAGCGCACCGATCTGAAGCCGCTCGACATCGTGCAGCCCGAGGGCGTCTCCTTCGCGCTCGACGGATCCCTGCTGCGCTGGCAGGACTGGGAGTTCCGCATCGGCTTCAACTACCGCGAGGGTCCCGTGCTGTACCAGGTGCGGTTCAAGGACGGCGACGAGTACCGCGACATCGCCTACCGCATGTCGCTCGCCGAGATGATCGTGCCGTACCGCGACTCGAGCTTCGACCACTACCGCCGCACCGCGTTCGACATCGGCGAGTGGGGCCTCGGCTACATGTGCACCTCGCTCGAGCTCGGATGCGATTGCCTCGGCGAGATCACGTATCTCGACGGCGTCCTGCCCGACACCGCGGGCCGCCCCCGGGTCACGAAGAACGCGATCTGCTTGCACGAGGAGGACGACGCCGTGCTGTGGAAGCACGTCGACCCCGACGCCGGCACCGAGGTGCGCCGCATGCGCCGCTTCGTGGTCTCGGTGCACGCGACGGTCGCCAACTACGAGTACCTCGTCTACTGGCGGTTCACCCCGGACGGCAACATCGAGTGCGAGATCCGAGCGACCGGAATCATGGTCTCGACGCCCATGGAGGACGAGGCCGCGACGTTCCCCACCGGCACCGTGATCGACCGTCGCAGCTACGCGCCCTACCACCAGCACTTCCTGGTCGCGCGCCTCGACCTCGACATCGACGGCGAGGACAACACGGTCGTCGAGTCCGACTCGATGGCCGCGCCCATCGGCGACGCGAATCCGCTCGGGCTCGACCTGCACACGCGCGGCACGGTCATCGCGTCGGAGGCCGAGGCCGGCCGCGACTACCGGTGGGAGACGCAGCGCTCCTGGAAGGTGCAGAACCCGAATCGCCTCAACGCCTGGGGTGCGCCGACCGCGTACAAGCTGGTGCCGTCGGCGTCGTTCCCGGCGATGTTCGACGAGTCGTCGCCGATCCTGCGCCGCAACCCGGTGATCGGCAGCACCCTCTGGGTGACGCGGCAGCACGACCTCGAGATGTGGCCCGCCGGCGATTACCCGACCCAGTCGCACGACGACCTCGGCAACGGCATGAGCGCGTGGATCGCCGACGACGAGAACCTCGTCGACACCGACGTGGTGCTCTGGTACGTCTTCGGGATCCACCACATCACCCGCGCCGAGGACTGGCCGATCATGCCCGTCGACAAGGTCGCCTTCACGCTCAAGCCGTTCGGGTTCTTCGACCGGAACCCGTCGCTCGACGCGCCGCGGTCACCATCGAAGCACGGCGGCGGGAGCTGCTGCGCGGACGGCGAATGCCACTGCGAGCACTGAGATCCCGGCGGGATCAGCCGCCGCGCGGGCCGCGGCGGCGCCCCTGCCGGGACTCGGCCTCGCGCCACGCGCGCTGCGCCGGCGTCTCGGCGGATCCCGCGCCGGGCTGGCTCTCGGCGCGGCTCGCAGATCCGCCCCGCCCGAGGTGCCAGGCGTGCGTGATCGCGAGCGCCAGCGCATCGGCGGCGTCGGCCGGTTTCGGCGGCGCCTGCAGGCGCAGCAGCCGGGTGACCATCGTGGTGACCTGCGCCTTGTCGGCGCTGCCGTAGCCCGTCACCTGGGCTTTGACCTCGTTCGGCGTGTAGAGGGCGAGCGGGATCCCCCGCTGCTCGGCCAGGTACATGACGACGCCGCTGATCTGCGCGACGCCCATGACGCTCGCGACGTTGTCCTGCGCGAACACGCGCTCGAGGGCGATCGCGTCGGGACGCTCCCCGTCGAGCAGCCGCTCCAGGCTGGAGCCGAGCTTGTGCAGGCGGGCGGGCAACGGGTCGCCCGCGGCGCTCGTCAGCACCTCGACGTGCTCGAACTCGACCCGGCGGTTGCCGCCGGCGGTCACGATGCCCACGCCGCACCGGGTCAGGCCCGGGTCGATCCCGATGATCCGCATCGCCTCTTCACCTCACGATCGGGCGGTGCGCGGCGGACTCCCGTTCGCCGCGCACCGCCGAATCATCAGTCGTCCGCTTCGAGCTCGGCCTGGACCTCGGGGGTCAGGTCGAAGTTCGAGAAGACGTTCTGCACGTCGTCGCTGTCCTCGAGCGCGTCGATCAGACGGAACACCTTGCGCGCGGTGTCGGCATCGATCTCGACCTTGAGGTTCGGCACGAACTCGGCGTCGGCCGAGTCGTAGTCGATGCCGGCGTCGACCAGCGCGGTGCGGGCGCCCACCAGGTCGGAGGGGTCCGTCAGTACCTCGAAGGACTCGCCGTTGGGGGTCGGGTTGACCTCCTCGGCACCGGCCTCGAGCACGGCGGTCAGCACGTCGTCCTCGGTGGTGCCCTCGGCGGGGACCACGATGACGCCCCGGCGTGCGAAGTTGTACGCGACGCTGCCGGGATCGGCGAGAGTGCCGCCGTTGCGGCTGAGCGCGGTGCGCACCTCGGCCGCGGCGCGGTTCTTGTTGTCGGTGAGGCACTCGATCATGAGGGCGACGCCGTTGGGGCCGTAGCCTTCGTACATGATCGTCGTGTACTCGACGGCATCGCCGTCGAGACCGGCACCGCGCTTGATCGCGCGATCGATGTTGTCACCGGGGACCGAGTTCTTCTTCGCCTTCTGGACGGCGTCGACGAGGGTCGGGTTGCCCGAGAGGTCGGCGCCGCCGATGCGCGCGGCGACCTCGATGTTCTTGATGTACTTGGCGAAGGCCTTCGCGCGCCGCGAATCGATGATGGCCTTCTTGTGCTTGGTGGTCGCCCACTTGGAGTGTCCGGACACGGGAGCTCCTTCTGTTCTTGGAGGTTGTACGGGTCGAGTTCTGGGTTCCGCCGTCGCCGGGCGACGGCCTACGCCTGTGGTCCAGGGTCCACGGGCCAGGCCGCGGCGACCCGCTCGCGCACGTCGCCGAGCAACTGCGGCATGGCCTTCGTCTTCGCGATGATCGGGAAGAAGTTGGCGTCGGACGCCCAGCGCGGCACGATGTGCTGGTGCAGGTGCGCGGCCACACCGGCGCCCGCGATCTCGCCCTGGTTCATGCCGATGTTGAACCCGTCGCAACCCATGACCTCGCGCGCGACGCGCATGGCGATCTGCGTCAGCTCGCCGATCTCGGCGACCTCCTCGGCCGTCGCCTCGTCGTAGCCCGACACGTGGCGGTAGGGGCAGACCAGCATGTGGCCCGTGTTGTAGGGGAACAGGTTGAGCAGTACGTAGGCCGTGCGCCCGCGCGCCACGATCAGCGCGTCCTCGTCGCTGCGGGCGGGAGCCGCGCAGAACGGGCAGTCGGTGCGATCGGGCTGACGGTGGTCGGCCACGTAGACCATGCGGTGCGGGACCCAGAGCCGCTGCAGCTCGTCGGGATCGCCGACCGCGGCGGTCGAGCTCAGATCCTCTACTCGGTCCACGCCGTCGACACCTGCTCGTGGCTCCGGATCGCGCCGACGATCCGCTGGATCGCCTCGTCGACGGGCACGCCGTTCATCTGCGTGCCGTCGCGGAAGCGGAAGCTCACGGCGCCGGCCGCGCGATCCTCCTCGCCCGCGATGAGCTGGAAGGGCACCTTCTCCTTGGTGTGGGTGCGGATCTTCTTCGGCATGCGGTCGTCGCTGTGGTCGACCTCGGCGCGCACGCCCTCCTCGCGGAGTCGGGCGACGATGCCGTCGAGGTACTCGCCGTACTGCTCGGCGACCGGGATGCCCACCACCTGCAGCGGGGCGAGCCACACCGGGAACGCGCCGGCGTAGTGCTCGAGCAGGATCGCGAAGAAGCGCTCGACCGAGCCGAGCAGCGCACGGTGGATCATGACCGGCTGCTTCCGGGTGCCGTCGGCCGCCGTGTACTCGAGTTCGAACAGCTCGGGCTGGTTGAAGTCGAGCTGCACGGTCGAGAGCTGCCAGGTTCGGCCGATCGCATCGCGCGCCTGCACGGAGATCTTGGGGCCGTAGAACGCGGCTCCGCCCGGGTCGGCGACGAGCTCGAGGCCCGACTCCTCACCCACCTGGCGCAGGGTCTCGGTGGCGATCTCCCACTGCTCGTCGGAGCCCACCGACTTCTCGGGGTCGCGGGTCGAGAGCTCGAGGTAGAAGTCATTGAGACCGTATGCGCGCAGCGTCTGGAAGACGAACTCCAGCTGACGCTTGATCTCGTCCTTCACCTGCTCTTCGGTGACGTAGATGTGCGCGTCGTCCTGCGTGAGGCCGCGCACGCGGGTCAGGCCCGAGAGCGTGCCGCTCTTCTCGTAGCGGTAGACGGTGCCGAACTCGGCGAGCCGCAGCGGCAGCTCGCGGTAGCTGCGGGCGCGCGAGCGGAAGATCAGGTTGTGGAACGGGCAATTCATGGGCTTCAGGTAGTAGTCCTGACCCTGCTTGACCACGTGCCCGTCGTCGTCGACCACCTCGTCGAGGTGCATCGCCGGGAACATGCCGTCCTTGTACCAGTTGAGGTGCTGGCTGGTCTCGAACAGCGTGCCCTTGGTGATGTGCGGGGTGTTCACCACCTCGTAGCCGTTCTTCAGCAGCTCCGAGCGCATGAAGTTCTCGATCTCGTGCCGGATGATCCCACCCTTGGGGTGGAACACGGCGAGACCCGATCCGATCTCGTCGGGGAAGCTGAAGAGGTCGAGCTCGACGCCGAGCTTGCGGTGGTCGCGCTTCGCGGCCTCCTCGAGCCGGGTCTGGTACGCGCGCAGCTCGTCCTTGGTCGGCCATGCGGTGCCGTAGATGCGCTGCAGCATCGGGTTCTTCTCGCTGCCGCGCCAGTAGGCGCCGGCCGAACGCATGAGGGCCCAGCCGTTGCCGAGCATGCGGGTGTTCGGCACGTGCGGTCCGCGGCAGAGATCCTTCCAGCAGAGCTCGCCGGTCTTGGGATCGACGTTGTCGTAGATGGTGAGCTCGGCGCCGCCGACCTCCACGCTCTCATTGTCGTCGCCGGTGGATCCGCCCTTGAGGCCGATGAGCTCGAGCTTGTAGGGCTCGTTCGCGAGCTCGGCCCGCGCCTCGTCCTCGGTGACGACGCGGCGCACGAAGCGCTGCCCCTGCTTGACGATCTTCTGCATCTCGGACGAGATCGCCTTCAGATCTTCGGGGGTGAACGGCGTCTTCGGATCGAAGTCGTAGTAGAACCCGTCGGTGATGGGCGGGCCGATGCCCAGCGTGGTCTCGGGGTTGATGCGCTGCACGGCCTGCGCGAGCACGTGCGCGGCGGAGTGGCGGAGGATGTTCAGTCCGTCGGTGCTCTCGACGGTGATCGGCTCCACGGTGTCCGTCTCGGTGACCTCGGTCGCGAGGTCGCGGAGCTCGCCGTTGACGCGCATGGCGACGATCGAACGGTCGGTGAACAGGGAGAAGCCATCTGCCACTGGGGCACACTCCTTCGCAAGCGGGTGCGGATCGGGAACGAACGGCGGCGCCGTTCACCCCACGATCTTACTGGGTCCGCCGCTGGGCGCAGGCGATCGCGGCCTCAGTCCCGCGCGCGCCGGGATCCCGCGGTCGACGCCTCGGCCCGGCGCGATTCCTCCTCCGCGGCCCGCTCCATTGCGGCGTCGGCGCGCTTCCGTCCCGCCTTCATCCAGACGATGCTGCCGACGAGCGGCACGAGCGCGATGAACGCGATCCAGAAGAACAGCTTGATGATGGAGATCACGGCGGTGCACTGACCGAGCGAGCGGATCGCGAACAGCGCGACGATGAAGTGCACGATGACGACCGTCCACCAGACCAGCTCGAAGACGAAGTCGGGATCCATACCCTCCAGGCTACGGCACCCGTCGCCGCGCTCCGGCTCCCACGGAGCGCATTGCTACGCCCCGTAACTGCGTGTTATGCTTCGTAACATGAATGGATCTCTCATCGAAGTCGAGCGACCCGACGGACGCATCGCCGTCGAGGTCGGCGGGCGCGGCCCGTTGGTGCTGTGCGTCCCCGGGATGGGCGAGAATCGCGCCTCGTTCCGCCACCTCGTCCCGCTGCTCGCGGACGCCGGGTACCGCGTCGCCGTCATGGACCTCCGCGGGCACGGCGACAGCTCCGCCGAGTTCTCGAGCTACGACGATCCCGCCACCGCGGGCGATCTGCTCGCGGTGGTCGACGCCCTCGGCGGTGCGCCCGCCACCATCATCGGCAACTCCATGGGGGCCGCGGCCGCGGTCATCGCCGCCGCGGATCGCCCCGAGTCGATCGCGAAGCTGGTCCTCATCGGCCCGTTCGTGCGCGACCACGGCCCGGCCGGCCTGCGCACGCTCATGCGCCTGATGCTGCTGCGCCCCTGGGGTCCGGCGGTGTGGCGCGGGTACGCGAGCTCGCTGTTCGGAGGGATCCGCCCCGATGATCACGAAGAGCAGTTCGGTCACACCATGGCGCTGCTCCGACGACCGGGGCGCTGGCGCGCCTTCCAGTCCACCGTGCGCGAGGTCACCCACGCTCCGGCGGAGGCGGCGCTCCCCCGCGTCCACGCGCCCGCACTCGTGATCATGGGCTCGCGGGACCGCGATTTCCCCGATCCCGAGGCCGAAGCACGGTGGATCGCCGACGCCCTCCAGGGCGAGCACCGCATGATCCCGGGCGCCGGGCACTACCCGATGGCCGAGCAGGCGGACGCCGTCTTCGCCGAGCTGCGCGACTTCCTGAGCAAGGAGGCCTCGCATGGCTGAGCGCCTCAACCGCGGCGCCGTCGTCGCCCGCGCCTCGGAGCTCGTCGACGAGATCGGGCTCGATTCGCTCACGATCACCAAGCTCGGGCGCGCCCTCGGCATCGCCCCTCCCGGCGTCTACCGCCACGTCGCGGACCTCGACGATCTGCGCAGCGCCATCGCGCAGCTGGCGGCGCGCGACCTCGCCGTCGTGCTCACCGCGGCCGGGTCCGGTCGCTCCGGCTCGGCCGCCCTGTACGAGATCGCCGACGGGTTGCGCCGCTGGGCCGAGCAGCACCCCGGACGCCACGCCGCACTGCAGATCGCGCCCGAACCGGGCGATGCGGACGGGCAGGCGGCCGCGGAGCGACTGGTCCGCGCGATCGCCGACGCCCTGCGCGAGTACGAGCTGGCGGGCGACGACCTGACCGACGCGATCCGATTCGTCCGCAGCACCGTGCACGGCTTCGTCGCGCTGGAGCTCGGCGGCGGGTTCAAGCAGGCCCGCGATCTCGACGCCACCTTCGATCGCATCGTGGGCGCGCTCGACGGCACGCTGCGCTCGTGGGGCGGCCGCTGATCCCGCCTCCCGCCGAGCGGTGCGCTCAACCGTAGATCATGCAGGTCTCGGTCCCGTGCGCCACGACGCGACCCCGCTCGTCGGTGATCGTCCCCTCGGCGAGCGCGGTGGAGCGGCCGAGGTGGACCACCGTGCCGGTCGCGCGGAGCAGGCTGCCGTCGGTGGGGACGGTTCTGAGGAAGTTGATCTTCATCTCCAGCGTTCCGTAGCGGACCCCGGCGCCGAGGCGGGAGTGCACGGCGCACGCCATCGCGGAATCGAGGACCGTCGCGTAGATGCCGCCGTGCAGGGATCCGAGCGGGTTCGCGTACTCGGGGCGTGCGGCGATCACGAACGTCGCCCGGCCCTCCTCGACCGCCTCGAGCTCCATGCCGAGGAACCGGCCGATGCTGGGACCGTGCTCCGGCGAATCGCGGACCGCGCGCAGCACCTCCAGGCCGGTCATGGTCGCGGGATCGGGCGGGGTCGATCCCGCGTCGGTGCGGTGCGTCATCCTGAGCCTGCTCTCTGCGTCGAGGGTCCCGATCCGGCCACCCTATCCGCACCCCGCGGTGCACCCGCTTCGCGCCCACCGTTCGAATCGGCCAGACTGGAGAACGCCCGACCGCGCGGCGGAGGATCGTCGCGCGGATCCCGTTCCCTCCCCGAAGGAAGTCGCATGCGTCTCCGTCTCGCCGCCCTGCCCCCGATCGCGGCCCTGCTCGTCGGACTCGCCGCCTGCAGCGCAGCCCCCGACGAATCGACGTCCGCCGCCTCGCAGCCGGCCGCACCGACCACCGCATCCGCCTGCGCCTACACAAGCGACGGTTCGGCCGCGAAGCCGGTGACCCCGCCGCCCGCAGAACCGAAGACGGCGAAGGCCGCAACGCTCAAGACCTCCGCCGGAGATCTCACCATCGCGCTCGACGGCGAGCACGCGCCCTGCACGGTGAGCAGCTTCGTCTCGCTGATCTCGCAGCAGTACTTCGACCGGACCGCGTGCCACCGGCTCACCACGAGCGGCATCTACGTGCTCCAGTGCGGCGACCCGACCGATACCGGACGCGGCGGCCCCGGCTACACCTTCGCCGACGAGACCGCACCCGGCATGAGCTACCCCGCGGGAACCGTCGCCATGGCGAACGCCGGACCCGACACCAACGGTTCGCAGTTCTTCCTCGTGTACGACGACAGCACGAGCCTCCCGCCGAACTACACCGTGTTCGGGCACCTCGACGAGGCGAGCCTCGCAGCGGTCCGCGCGGTCGCCAAGAAGGGTGTCGAGGGCGGCGGCCCCGACGGCGCGCCCGCCGAGAAGGTCACGATCCTGTCGGCGTCGGCCTCCTGATCGTCCGCACCGCCGCGCGTCACTCCTCCCGGGCGCTGCACGGCGGGTTGTGCACGAACTCGATCCGGATGCCGTTGTCGTCCTCGACGAACGAGGCGTAGTAGCGGTCGGAGAAACGCGAGAAGATCTTCGGGTCCCGCACCGTGCTCCAGCCGGCGTCGAGCGCGATCCGGTGCAGCCGCTCGACGTCCGCGTGGGAGTCCAGCGCGAAGGCGAGGTGCTGCCAGCCGATCCGGCCGGAGCGGTGCGGCTCGCCCGCGGGCTCGAGCGCGCGGTACAGGATCAGCTCGGTCTCGCCCTCGCGTGACCAGGCCATGCCGCCCTCCATCTCGCTGCCGTCGGACACGCAGCCCAGCGCGGTGAGCACCGGATCCCACTGCGCGAAGGCGCGGTCGAGGTCGGCGACGGTGAGCCCGAGGTGATCGAAGAGCGGCATGGGAGCAGTCTGGCAGACGGACCCGGCACGGGTACGGGCAGTCCGACTCGGGATCCATCACCCGCGGTGCTCCGGAGCATAGAGTGAGGTCATGACGACGCACACCGAGGCCTCCGTTCGTCCGCAAGCCGTGATCAGCGGAGGAGGGAGCGGGATCGGCCTGGCCTCGGCGCTCAGGCTCGCGCGGGACGGTTTCGACCTGTGCCTCCTCGGCCGTCGCGAGGAGGTGCTCCGGCAGGCCGCGGATCGGATTCGCGAGCAGACGCCCGAGGCTCGCGTGCAGTGCATCGTCGCCGACCTGCAGGACCCCGCCCAGGTCGCACGGGCCGCCGCGGAGATCGACGGAAGCGTCGATGTCCTGTTGAACAACGCCGGTGGCAACGTGCTCGACCGCGGAGAGGGTCTCGAGGGAATCGCCGAGCACTTCGAGGCGAACTTCCGGCTCAACGTGCTGACCGCGGTGCTGCTCACCGAGGAGCTGCTCCCCCGCATCGCACGGCCGGGAGGACGGATCATCTCGATCAGCTCCATCGCCGCGCTGCGCGGCGCGAACGGCTACGGCGCTGCGAAAGCGGCGATCCACGGATGGATGATGGGCCTGGCCGAGCAGCTGGCGCCGGAACTCATCACGGTCAACTCGATCGCCCCGGGGTTCGTGCCGGACACCGGTTTCTGGGACAGTCGCCGCACGCCCGAGACGATCGCGTCGCGGCTCGCGCAGATCCCGATGAACCGGCCGGGCACCCCGGACGAGGTCGCCGGGGCCGTCGCCTATCTCGCGGGCCCCGAAGGCGGCTGGACCACGGGGCAGATCCTGCAGGTCAACGGCGGAGCGCTCCTCGGCCGGGGCTGAGCGGGGCACCGAAGGGTCCCCGCCGGCCGACGACCCTCCGCGTCGGCATCACCGGCCCCCGACCGCCCGCTGCAACCGGGCGGCGAGCCGCTCGAGCGCGGCGATGAGACCGGCCCCCTCGAGCACCTCGAAGTCGACGCCGATCTGCGTCACCCACAGAGCGAGGTGGTCCGGGTCGCCGGATCCGAGCTCGACGCGGCACGAGGCCGTATCGACGGCTTCGATCCGGACCGGAACGACGATCTTGGCGGCGACGACGTCCGCGGGAGCGTGCACGAGGATCCGGGCGCGGTGCGCCCATCCCGTATGGAGCACGCGATCGACGACGAATTCGACCTCGTCGCGCTCGGGGATCGCACGGGGGCGGAACCGCTTCCCGGTCGGGGCGCGGGGTCGCATCCGGTCGACGCGGAACACGCGCCAGTCGTCGCGGTCGAGATCCCACGCCAGGAGGTACCAGAGCGACCCCCACCCGACCAGGCGCTGCGGTTCCACATGGCGGGATTCCTCCGCGCCCTTCGGTTTGGTGTAGCCGAACCGCAGGCGCTCGTGCCCGTGGATCGCTGCGGCGACGCCGCTGACGACGGTGAGGTCAAGCGCCGGCCCGGCACCGGGGACCACGGCGGCCGCCCGGCGCACCGCTTCGACGCGATGCCGGAGGCGGGACGGCATCACCTCCTCGAGCTTCGCGAGAACCGCGATCGAGGTCTCCTCGACGCCGAGGCGACCGCCCGCGGCTGCGCTGAGGCCCACGGCGACGGCGACGGCTTCGTCGTCGTTGAGCAGTAGCGGAGGCATCGTCGTGCCGGCGCTCAGCCGATACCCGCCCGCGACTCCCGGGCGCGCATCCACCGGGTATCCGAGGGAGCGCAGCTTGCCGATGTCGGCGCGCACCGTGCGGGTGCTCACCCCCAGGCGTTCAGCGAGGGCGCCGCTCGTCCAGTCGCGACGCTGCTGGAGCAGCACCAGCAGTTCGAGCAATCGCGCCGACGTTCCCAACATGCTTCTAAGTATTTCAGGGATCGCGGAACGAAACCTTCCGCATTGTTCGGGAGAGTGGAGGCATGAACGCACACACCACCATCACCCCGTTCCGCATCGACATCCCCCAGAAGGCCCTCGACGATCTCGAGGCACGGCTCGCACGCACGCGGTGGGCGGCCATCCCGCCCGGGCGCGACGATCGCACCGACTTCAGCCGCGGCATCCCCCAGCCCTATCTCCGCGAACTCGTCGAGCACTGGCGCGACGGCTTCGACTGGCGGGCCCAGGAGGCCGCCCTCAACGCCTTCCCGCAGCTGCTGACCGAGATCGACGGGCAGACCTTCCACGCCGTGCACGTCGCGTCGCCGAACCCGGATGCGACACCGCTGCTGCTGTGCCACGGCTGGCCCGGATCCTTCGTCGAGTACCGGCACCTGATCCCGCTGCTGACCGAGGACTTCCACGTCGTCGTCCCGTCGCCGCCCGGCTTCGGGTTCTCGACCCCGCTGTCGTCGACGGGCTGGGAGGTCGGCCGCACTGCGGAGGCGTACGGAGAGATCATGACCCGTCTCGGCTACGACCGCTTCGTCGCCCACGGCAGCGACCTCGGCTCGGGCATCGTCTCCCAGCTCGCCTCCGCGCATCCCGAGCGCGTGATCGCCACCCACCTCGCGTGCGAGCAGCGCCTGCTCGGCCTGGTCGGGGTGATCTTCCCGATGCCCGACGGGCTCACGCCCGAGGAGCAGTCCGAGCTGGCCCCGCTGAGCGCGGAGGCCGCATCCGAACGCGGATATCTCGAGATGCAGAACCACAAGCCCGACACCATCGGCGCCGCCCTCGCGGACTCGCCCGTGGGCCAGCTCGCCTGGATCGCGGAGAAGTTCAAAACCCGCGGCGATCGTCACCCCACGCCGAGCGACTCGGTCGACCGCGACGACCTGCTCGCGAACGTGAGCCTCTACTGGTTCACCAACAGCGGTGAATCGAGCGCGCAGTTCTATTACGAGGCGGCGCACTCCGGAATGCCGCCCGCGATGGGCGCACCGGTCCCCGCGGGATGGGTCGTGTTCGACGCGCACCCGCTCGTGCGCCGGGTTATGGATCCGCTGCAGATGATCGGCCGCTGGACGGAGTTCGCCGAGGGCGGCCACTTCCCCGCCCTGGAGGCGCCCGAGCTGCTCGCACGGGACATCCGCGATTTCGTGCGCAGCCTCGGCTGACCCGCTCTCCGAGGCGCTCCGTGCTCGGGTTTTCGGTCATCGGAACCGCATCACGGGGCGCCTCGTTGCGTACCGGGGCGCGGGGACGGACGACGGGCTACTCCACCGCGCGGCAGCTGTGCCGGACGGGTTGGCCGCGCGGATGATCCGTCGCGAGGCAGACGGTGCCGTCGATGATCCGGCCCGCGGCGGTGGCGCGCGCGTCGACCTTGTCGTCCGTGCCCCGGTTGCGGGCGGACACGCGGATCACGGGGGCGTCGCCGTGCCGCTGCACGGTCAGCGTGGCCTGGGTGACGCCGTGCGGCATCGTGGCGCGGACGCGACGATCCACCGCGTTCAGCGTTTCAGGTGAGACGCTTCCCAACGCGAAGACTCCATCGCCTGCCGGTACGTCGTCGCTGCCCAGGGCGCCGACGAGCCGGAGCGCCCCGCCCCGCCATTCCCACGACGCTCCGAACGGATGGCTCGTGGTCGGTCCGGTGGTGACGGAGACGGTGCGCTCGGGGATCTTCGTGTCGGACGCCGCGGCCTCGACGTGCTCGATCGCGACGGCGAACACGTCGCTGTTCCCGGTCTCGGAGACGACCGCGCGGACCATCGCCGAGTAGTCTTCCGCACTGATCGCGTCGCCGTACTCGATCGCGTAGCT
The DNA here is from genome assembly GCF_039530105.1 of Leucobacter iarius. Taxonomy (NCBI): domain Bacteria; kingdom Bacillati; phylum Actinomycetota; class Actinomycetes; order Micrococcales; family Microbacteriaceae; genus Leucobacter; species Leucobacter iarius. The sequence goes on from NZ_BAAAOB010000002.1 coordinate 265,337, forward strand.
GCCCTTCACCTCGTTCGAGATCCGGACGAGCCCGATCACGCCCGCGACGAGCACGATGAGCACGAGAACGCCGATGATCGCTCCGCGGAGATGCCGACGGATCCACGAGGGGCGAGCGGTGACTTTCTCCGGGCCGTCTGCGCGCATGACATCAGTATGGTGCAGCCGGCGATGCCGCGGCGGGGGACGACCACAGCTCTCATCACCGCGTGCCCGACCGGACGGGGAAACGCGAAAACCCCCGGTTCTCACCGGGGGTTTTCTTCTGTGCGCGATACTGGGATCGAACCAGTGACCTCTTCCGTGTCAGGGAAGCGCGCTACCGCTGCGCCAATCGCGCCTAAACTTCAGGCTATTCAGTTATGCCAACGAGGTGGCGACGGGATTCGAACCCGTGTATACGGCTTTGCAGGCCGCTGCCTCGCCTCTCGGCCACGCCACCGTGGTTGTGGTTTACACCACAAGCGGCCGAGTTGCACTCGGCCACTGGAGCGGATGACGAGACTCGAACTCGCGACCCTCACCTTGGCAAGGTGATGCGCTACCAACTGCGCTACATCCGCACATCGCTTGCTCTGCGTTTCCGCGTTGCCCTTGCGACTCGAATAACTATAGGGAAGTTGCTGGGGCACCGCAAATCAGTCCAGTACAGCCGGGCGTGGCGCGTCTCAGAACGTTGATTTTCCGCGGTTTTCGGCGCGGCGGGCCGTTTCTGCACCCCACTCCCGGATACTGGTTCGCATGGCTCGGAGTGCGCGCAAGACGGTCGCTCGGGTCGCGTGGGCGTGCGTCGCGATCCTGGTGATCGTCGTCGGCGCGCTCGCGATCGCGAACCAGCAGCTCATCTCCGACGAGATCGAGGCGCGCAACTTCACGCCGAGCGAGCAGGTCTCCTCGCTCATCGGCCGGCTCGACCTCACTCCCGCGGGCGAGCGCGTGTTCCTGGCGTCGAAACCGACCCTCGACGCGAGCCAGCACTTCAGCACCCAGTGCTCCGACGTCTCCCACGGCGAGCAGGGGCACGTGCTGGGCTGCTACTCGAAGGGCACGATCCATCTCTTCGGCGTCACCGACAAGCGCCTCGACGGGATCGTCGAGGTCACCGCCGCGCACGAACTGCTGCACGCGGTCTACGCGCGCATGAGCGGGGACGAGCAGGCGCAGATGTCCAAGAAGCTGCGCGCCTTCTACGACGAACGGATCAAGACCGATCCGGGACTGAAGGAGCGAATGTCGGTGTACGACGCGCTCTCCCCCAGCGCGTTCGCGAACGAACTGCACTCGGTGCTCGGCACCGAGGTCCACACACTGCCGAAGTGGCTCGAGGAGCACTATGCGAAGTGGCTCGGGAAGCGCAGCGCGATCGTCGACGACTTCGACCGGTACCACGGCGTCTTCACGCAGCTGCAGGATCGCGCGAAGACGCTCGAGAAGCAGATGACGACGCTGCGGACGAGCGTCGAGCAGCGGCGCGAGGCCTACAACGCGGCCGTCGCGCAGTTCAACACGGACGCGCAGAGCTTCACCAAGCGCAACAACGCCTACGAGTTCGCCGACGATCCCGATGAGTTCAACCGGATCCGCGACGGGCTCACCGCGCGCCAGCAGCAGCTCACGAAGGACCGCGAGCAGCTCGAGAGCGACATCGCGAGCTACGAGACGATGCGCACCGAGCTGCAGCAGCTCACCAAGACGAGCGACGAGCTCGATCAGAAGCTGAACAGCGACCTCGCGCCGCCGGCGACGCGCCCCAACTAGGGCACGCGATGCGGCGGAATCGCCCGGGCGGCGACCCGATGTGCACGGCCATTCCGAAAGTGTGTATTATCGATCAGGTTGGCCCGCGGGAGATCGCGAGCGAAACGGGCGATTGGCGCAGTTGGTAGCGCGCTTCCTTCACACGGAAGAGGTCATCAGTTCGAGTCTGGTATCGCCCACAGCAAGAACCCCCGGCTCAGCCGGGGGTTCTTTGGGTTTCAGGGGCGGGAATCAGGCCGGGGCTCAGTCCACGGGCGCGACGCGGATGAGGTTCCCGTCCGGGTCCGCGACCACGAAGGTACGTCCGAACACGTCATCGTGGGGCTCTTCGACCGCGCGGGCGCCCTTGGCGATCCACTCCGCGTACACCGCGTCGACGGCGTCCGCCGAGCCCGGCACCATGAACCCGACCTCGGAGGTGCGCGGCGTCGCGTGGTCGACGTCCCCGCCGCCGCTCCACAGCGCGAACAGCACGCCGGGCGCCACTTCGAAGGGCACATAGCGCGGGGTCCGCACCACGGGTTCCATCGCGAACAGTTCGCGATAGAACGCGGTCGCGCGCTCCACGTCGGTCACGTAGATCAGGAACAGGTTGGGGGCGCTCATCGCGCTCTCCTTCGGCGATGGTCGATTCCTCGGACACGGCCTACACTGACACCGATAGACGACACTCCTTGTCATCTTTGAAAAAGTTCACGAAGGGTCGCGATGGAACGCCCGCAACGCCTCCTCGCGATCCTGGTCGCCCTGCAGGCCAACCGGCGCATGACGGCAGGCGAGCTCGCCGAGCAGTTCGCGGTGTCGAGGCGGACGGTGCTGCGCGACATCGACGCTCTCGCCGCCGCGGACGTTCCGATCGTCGCCGAACGGGGCCGGTACGGCGGCATCTCGCTCCTGCCCGGCGCGGATGTCGACGTGTCCCGCTTCACGAGCAGCGAATCGGAGGCGCTCGAGCTCGTCGGCGTCGACCTCGCCCAGGCGCGACGCCTCGGTCTCGAGGCCGCCGCCCGCAGCGCCGCTCAGAAGCTCACCGCGCGCAAGCGCTGGCAGCGGCCCGGTACGGATCCGCAGCGCCTCCCGCTCGCCCGGGTGGTCGCCATCGACAGCGGCGGCTGGTTCGTCCCCGAGGAGCACGCCGACGTGGCGGCGCTCGTCCGGGATCTCCGCCTCGGCGCCCGTCTCCGCATCACTTACCGTTCGAGCGGCAGGCCCGCCGCGAGCGAGCGCACCGTCGACCCGCACGGCCTGTTCTCGAGGGGAGGCCGCTGGTACCTGATCGCCGAAGCCGACGGCGATCCGCGCATGTTCGCGCTCGCGCGGCTCGAGACCTGGACCGTCCTCCCCGAAACCCGACGGCTCCGATCCGAGCTCCCGCTCGAAGCGCTCGCGACGTCGCTCGTGGCCGGGCTCGAACAGCGCCGCAGCCTCCGCGTGACGGCGCTCCTGGACGCGGGAACTGAGGATCTGGCCCGCCGGATCCTCGGCAGCAGGCTCGAAGCGGTGGATCCCACGAGCGATCCGGACACGGTGCGCATCACCGTGGGCTACGACCAGCTCGACGCAGTGCGGCAGCTCCTGCAGTTCAGCGACCACCTCGAGGTCGTGGATCCGCCCGAGGCCCGGCGGCTCGTCGCCGCGCTCGCAGAGGGGATCGCGCGTCGACACTCCGGCGAGCGAGCCCGATCCCAGCCCCTTCCCAGATCGGTGGGACCAAATGAGAGCACGAACGCGTTGTCCCTCCTGACGCCGCCTTCCGGCGACGTCGGCACGACACGAACGCACCACCCGACGACCGAGGAGCACGCACCATGACCAGCGGGATCACCGACACCGGATCCATCACCCGCACCCCCGGCACCGAGACGGCCGTGCTGGCCGGCGGCTGCTTCTGGGGGCTCGACGACCTCATCCGCGCGCAGCCCGGCGTGCTGAGCACGCGCGCCGGCTACACCGGCGGGCAGAACGATCACGCCACCTACCGCGACCACCCCGGCCACGCGGAGGCCGTCGAGATCGTCTTCGACCCGTCGCGGACGAGCTACCGCGATCTCTTGGCGTTCTTCTTCCAGATCCACGATCCCTCGACGCTGAACCGCCAGGGCAACGACATCGGCACCAGCTACCGATCGGCGATCTTCCCGCTCACCCCCGAGCAGGAGACGACCGCGAAGGAGACCATCGCCGACGTCGACGCCTCCGGCCTGTGGCCGGGGCCGGCGGTCACGACGATCGAGCCCGCCGCGCCGTTCTGGGAGGCCGAGCCTGAGCATCAGGACTACCTGCAGCGCTACCCGAACGGGTACACCTGCCACTTCCCCCGCGCCGACTGGGTGCTCCCCCGGCGTTCGGAGGCGTAGGCGCGACCGCCCCGCGGCGCTCCCGCCGCGGCGCACGGGATCGCACGGAGTCCGGCCCTAGGCTGGCGCCATGACCGAGATCCGCTTCGGTGCGCACGCGCCGGCCCTCCGCACGCTGCTGCACCTCAGCGACACGCACCTGCTCGACGGTGCCGCCCTCGGCGGCCGCTACGACACCGTCAGCAACCTCGAACGCACCGTCGAGCGGGTCCGTGCGATGGAACCGCGCCCGGACGCCATCGTGGTGACGGGCGACCTCACCGATCTCGGGGAGCCCGCCGCGTACCGCGAACTGCGGGGCGTGCTCGAGCCGCTGGCCGAGGAGATCGGCGCCGCGCTGATCTGGGTGGCCGGGAACCACGACGAGCGCCCGGCGATGCGGGAGCACCTGCTCGACGAGCCGGGGAGCCAGGCACCCATCACCGCGGTGCACGACCTGGACGGCCTGCGCGTCATCGCGCTGGACTCCACCGTTCCGGGCTGGCACCACGGCGAGCTCGATCCCGAGCAGCTCGCCTGGCTGCGGGCCGAACTGGCCGAACCCGCTCCGCTGGGCACGATCCTCGCGCTGCACCATCCGCCGCTGCCGAGCCACATCCCGTTCTTCGACATCCTGGAGCTGCGCGACCAGCCGGCGTTCGCCGAGGTCGTCGCCGGCAGCGACGTGCGCGCGATCCTCGCCGGACACCTGCACTACTCCACGAGCGGGACCTTCGCGGGGATCCCGGTCAGCGTCGCGTCGGCGACCTGCTACACCATGGACCTGGCGCTGCCGGTCGAGCGGGTGAACGGGATGGATGCGGGCCAGTCCTTCCACCTGGTGCACGTGTGGGAGGACACGATCACGCACGCCGTGGTGCCGGTGGCCTCGGCCGAGCCCGCAGAAGCGTTCACGCCGGAGTGGTACGCCGAGATGGCCCGGCTCGGCCCGGAGGAGCGTCTGGAGCGGTTCAGCCGGAAGCGCTAGTCGAACGCGGCGAGATACCGGCGGGTCATGCGCGCCTGCACGAGACGGCCGACCGGTCCGCCGAGGCGCGTGAACCAGCGGGCGGATGCGGAGAACGCGACGATCCGGAACACGACGTCGCCCGAGGGATCCAGGCGGAGCTCGAACCGCTCCTCGCCGCGTTCGGGATGCCCCGGCAGGGTTCCGTAGGCGAAACCGCAGCGATCGGCGCTGCGCTCGGCCCAGACGACGCGGCAGGGCGCGATGAAGCTCAGCGGACCGATCCGCAGGCGCATCCGCACCTCGGTCCCCGTCCGGAACGGTTAGTCGGACGCGCTGACGTCGGCGCCGGCCCGCCGTTGCACGGCGCCCGACAGGAGCGCGTCGCAGCAGCCTTCGAAGCGCTCGCGGCCGCGCCCGATGACGCGCTCGGCGCGCACGTGGTGGTACCCTGCCGGCAGCTCGCCCCCGGTCGCGCCCACCTCCGGGTACATGAGATCGGTCATCCGTTCGATTCGCGCGACTCGGCCCACTCGGCGCGCAGCAGCCCCATGCGCACGATGTCCTCGTAGCGCCCGCGCACCCACGCGTGCTCGCGCTGGCGCCCCTCGATCACGAAGCCGAGCTTCTCGTAGACGCGGATCGCCGCGGCGTTCGACGAGATCACCTCGAGGTGGATGCGGCGCAGGTTGCCGCGGAGGAACGCGAACTCGAGCATCTGCGCCATGGCCTCGCTCCCGAAGCCCCGGCCGCGGGCGTGCTGCGCCAGCGCGATCCCGACCTCGCCGTGCCTGGCGACCTCGTCGATGTCGAACACGCCCACGGTGCCGACCGCGTCGCCGTCGACGTCGATCACGAAGCTCATGCTGCCGTCCGGGTTCGCCTCGCGCTCCTGGATCCGGGCCTGCCAGGCCTCGCGGCGCGGCGCTGCGGGCCGCCCCGGGTTGCGCTCCTCCCAGGTGTCGAGATCCGACGCGATCCCGTACAGCGCGTCCCAATCGGCATCGGTGCGGGAACGGAGCGAAACAACCGGCGGCGTCGACATGGGACACACCTTACCCGCGATTCTCAGCATCGCTGCGATCGCCCACCACCCATTCCGCGTTCCGCTGGACTCGACCTCCGCCCGTCTCAGCCCGGTGTCGTGGTCGCGAAGCGTCGAGAATTGAGACTGGCTGCCCGGCCGCCGCATGTGGACGACCAGCTGCTGTGCTCCCTCACGTGCGAGATCCGGGCCGTGATCGACCTCGATCAGCGAGAGCGCCAGGTCGACGCCCGAGGAGACCCCGTCGAAGTGTGCACGCGAGGGCCCACCCAGGCCCCGGTACGGAGGCGCAGGCCTTCGACGTCGGCGTCACGTTCGTGTCGCGCGGAAGTCGCACTCGCACCCGCACCCGAGCACGGCGCACATTCGACGATATGATCCGGCCATGGCCGCATCAGAATTCGACCCGGTGACCTACAACCGTGCTGCGTGGGATCGCCTCGTGGAGCGCGAAGACGAGTGGTCTCGACCTGTCAGCCCTGACGTGATCGCTCGCGCACGCGAAGGTGATTGGTCGATCGTCGTCGTCGGGCACGAACCGGTTCCGCGCGCATGGCTCCCTTCCGACCTCACCGGGGTCCGTGTCCTCGGGCTCGCGGCGGGCGGGGGCCAGCAGGGGCCCGTACTGGCGGCTGCTGGTGCAGCAGTGACCGTGTTCGATAATTCCCCTCGGCAATTGGGTCAGGACGAAGCCGTCGCCGGCCGCGAGGGCCTGCAGCTGCGCACCGTCCTCGGTGACATGCGCGATCTCAGCGCTTTCGAGGATGCCAGCTTCGACGTGATCATCCACCCCGTCTCGAACGTCTTCTGCCCCGATATCGCCTCCGTCTGGAGTGAGTCGTTTCGCGTGCTGCGTGATGGCGGGATCCTGCTGAGCGGATTCATGAACCCAGACGTGTTCATCTTCGACGAGGCGGCACTCGATCAGGGAGACCTGATCGTTCGGCATCAGCTTCCGTTCTCCTCACTCGACCTTCCGGAACCCGAACGGCAACGCATATACGGCGACGACCCGATCATGTACAGCCATTCACTGACCGAGCAGATCGGCGGGCAGCTGGCCGCCGGGTTCACCCTCACCCATCTCAGCGAGGCGCCGCATCACGCCGACGCCACAGCTCGATATCTTTCCGCCTACATCGCCACGCGCGCGGTGCGTCCGCACCGGGCCCCGTAGTCGGCGGGCTTCAGGAGCGCCTCGCCTGACGGATCCCGGCCGGGTCGACGGCGGCGAACGGTCATTCCGGAACCGGGGTCTGGGGCCGGGGTGAGGCCGGAGCCATCTCCGCGGTCTTCTCCATCCGGAGCACGACGGTGCTCCCGAGCTTCGCCCGCTTCCCCGCACCGGGAGAACTGCCGATGACGGTCCAGTTGACCGGGGCCAGCACCGTCCCGCTCTTCCCGTCGAACCGGACCGTCAGACCGAGGTCCTCCAACCGCCACTGCGCGGTCTTGCCGTCGAGCCCTGAGAGGTCCGGCAGCTCGACCCCGTTCTTCCGCGCGTCCTCCTCGCGTGCCGCACGTTCCGCTTCCTGCCGCTCCTTGACCCGCGCCTCGTACTGCGCCTTCTCCTCCGCGCCGGTCCTCGGACTCGGGGTCGAAGTCGCGCTCGGAGCCGGGCTCGCGGTCGCGCCCGGGGGTGCGGCCGTCCCGCTCGCGCCGGTGCCGGTGCCGGTGCCGGCGGGCAGGGCGATCACGAACGCCGCGATGAACATGATGGTCATCACGACCGCGGGGATTGCCGCGACCGCGCCGAACGCCAGTCCGCCGATGCCGGCGCCCCGCGCTCGACCGCCGCGGACCGACAGGATCCCGAGCACGATCGAACCGGCGCCGAGCCCGAGGCCGAGGAACGGGACCCAGCAGAACACGAAAGCGGCGATGCCCACCAGGAGCGCGGCGATCCCCGAGATCGGAGCACGGCGGGTCGGCGTCGGATCGGGCTGAGCGGCGGTCACGTTCCTCCTCGGGTCGAGCACCCGCGGGGTTCGGCGGGCGGGCGCCGACGGATGTCGGCCGCGCACGCCTCACAGCGTACACAGGGGCCGGCCCCGGTCGGCGCGCGCTCGCGCCGTCCGAACCCGGGGCGTAGCCTGGGCGGGCCGGCGGATTCTCCGTCGGCCCGCCCACCGCGCATCGCACGAAGGAGTCCCGATGATCGGCACCCTGCACAGCACCGTCCTCGACTGCCCGGATCCCGCGGCGCTCGCGGAGTTCTATCGCGGGATCCTCGGCGGCACGGTCGTGCCCGGCGAGGACGGCGACTGGGTCGATCTCGAACTGCCCGAGGGCCCGGCGAAGCTCGCCTTCCAAGGTTCCCCCGGATACGTCCCGCCGGTCTGGCCGGGCGATGACGGGGACCAGCAGCTGCACCTCGACGTGCTCGTGCCGGACCTCGAAGCCGCGCACGAACCCCTGCTCGCGCTCGGGGCACGATTCCTCGAGGCGCACGACACGTTCCGGGTCTACCTCGACCCCGTCGGGCACCCGTTCTGCACCGTCAGCAGCTGATCGCCCGTCGCCCGCGGAGACCCCTGCGACCGCGAGGTCAGCGACCGATGCCGAGCTCCCGCGACAGCTCGGCGACGACGCGCTCGAACCGCGCGCGATCGAGCACGTGGCCCTCGCGGCGCATGCCGGAGTCGGAGATGCGCAGCACGCGCTCGGGCGAGAGGAAGCTCTCGCGCCCCTGACCGTCCCAGCCGCCCGTGCCGACGCTGATGAAGCCGCGGTGCTGCTTGGTCGACAGGTAGCAGCCGGCGACCGTGGTGGCGTCGATGCGCGCGATGATGAGCACCGGGCGATCCTTGCCGCGTCCGTCGTGCTCGGCGTAGGGCACCCAGGTCCAGATGACCTCGCCGGGATCGGGGGTGCCGTCCACCGCGGGCGCGTAGCTCGGGCGCAGGCGCCGGATCTCGGCCGCGCCCAGGTCGCGGGTCGCACCGTCGCCCGTCTGTCCCGGCGACGCTTCCGTGCCTGCACCGGAGGAGCCCGTGCGCGGGCCCGCGGTGGTCCGCTTCCCGGCCGGATCCGAGCGGCTCTGGAGGCCGCGGCGGAGCGCCTCGATCAGCGCGTCGAGGATCGCGCGCAGCAGGCCGCCTCCGCCGCCGGAGCTCATGAGGCGATCTCGCCCTGCGTCAGCGCGTTCAAGCGGGACATGCAGCGGAGGTACTTCTTGCGGTACCCGCCGTCGAGCATGCCGCCGCCGAAGATCGTGGTGAGCGGGGCACCCGTGGCCCGAATCGGGATCTGGGCGTCGTAGACCCGGTCGATGAACGCCACGAAGCGCAGCGCGGCCGACTGGTCGGTGAGCTCGTGCACGTCGCGCAGGCCGATGCACTGCACCCCGGTCAGCATGCCGAAGTAGCTCGACGGGTGCACCGTCGCGAGGTGCGCGACGAGCGTCGAGAAGTCGTCGTCGGTCGTGCGCTCCCCCGCGGCCGCGGCGTCCGCGAGCGCGAAGCGGTACGCCTCGTCGCTCAGGGCGACCGCATCGCCGTCGAGGTCGCGCTGACGGTAGTCGGTACCGTCGATCCGGATGGTGACGAAGTTGTCGGCCATCGCCTGGATCTCGCGCATGAAGTCGGCCGCGGCGAAGCGGCCCTCGCCGAGCGCGTTCGGCGGAGTGTTGGAGGTCGCGACGATGCGCGAGCCCGTCTTCACGAGGTCGCCGATCAGTCGGGTCATGAGCATCGTGTCGCCCGGATCGTCGAGCTCGAACTCGTCGATGCAGATGAGCCGGGCGCCCTGCAGCACGCCGAGCGCGCCCGAGTAGCCGAGCGCGCCCACGAGCGCCGTGTACTCGATGAAGGTGCCGAAGTACTTGCGTCCGGCCGTCGCGTGCCACGTCGCCGCGAGCAGGTGGGTCTTGCCGACGCCGAAACCGCCGTCGAGGTAGACGCCCGGCTTGGTCGGCGTATTCGGTCGGGGCTCGGCCGCCGCCTTCTTGCGGCCGAAGCCGAAGAAGCCGCCGCGGGCCATGGGGGCCTCGGGCTCCGAGAAGGCGCGCAGCGTATCGCGGGCCTCCGCCTGCGACGGGTACTCGGGGTCCGGACGGTACGAGTCGAAGCTCGCCCCGTCGAACTGCCGCGGGGGGACGAGGGTCGCGACCAGCTCGGCGCCCGAGATGCTCGGGCTGCGGTCGACGAGGTGGGCGGAGCTGTGCTGCGGATCCTGAGACATCGCCGACAGCTTACCCGCGCGGGGCGCCGTCGGCCGCATCCGATCGCGGCGCGGGATCCGGCAGTGCGCGGACGAACCGCTCGGTCGCGGCCTCCCAGGCCCCGGGATCCACGTTCCAGAGCTTCACGTGCTCGCCGACCAGCTGCCGGCGCAGCACGACGAGGTCGCTGTGCCGGGCTGCGAAATCGAGCGCCCCGTCCTCCGGCACGTAGGTGTCGCCCGCGCTGACATGGATCAGCGTCGGCACCGCGAGCCCGCGCCCCAGCTCGGGCGCGCTGAGCGCGGCGAGTCCCGGCGACGCGGGATCGCCGCCGCGCACACGACCGCCCTCGAGCAGCCGCACGGCGAGCGCCGCGATCGGGCGCGGGATCCCGACCCGTCGCGCCTGGTGCCGCAGCAGCCCGTGCCAGTCGAGCGCCGGCGAATCGAGCACGAGCCCGTCCACCGCGTCGCGGTGCGCGCCCCGGGTCGCCGCCAGCGTGCTCGCCGTACCGCCCATCGACCACCCGAACAGCGTCACCCGGGTCGCGCCCCGGCGCACCGCCTCGGCGATCGCCGCGTCGACGTCGCGCTGCTCGGCGGAACCCAGGCCGTAGCGGCCGTGCGCACCGCGCGGAGCACCCGGATCGTTGCGGTAGGAGATGACGAGGCTCGTCAGACCGGCGCGCGCCAGCGGCGGCACACCGCGCAGCGTCTCGGCCGGCAGCGCGCCCATGCCGTGCACGTGCACCGCCCACCGACCGGGCACCGGATCGGCCGGGCGCACGATCCAGGCCGTCGCCGGCCCGTCCTCCAGCGGCAGCACGATCCGCTCGACCGAGGCTCCCCCGCCGATCTCGTCGGCGAGCTCCTCGGGATCCGCGTACCACCAGCCGGTCACCCGCCCCGTCGCCCCGCGCCGCACGCGGCCGCGATCGGTCGCGAGGATCTCGCGCACCGCGCCCCCGCGGCGCGCCTCGAGCACCGGCCCCACCTTCGCGTGCGTGGCGCCGCCGTCGAGGATCAGCGAGTAGCTCCCCGGCAGCTCCGACCACCCGCCCCGGATCCGGACCACCGGACCGTCCACCCCGTAGCGGCGCGACGCCCGCGCGGCGGGCACGACCGAACGCACCCGTGTCGAGGAGTCCGGTCGCGCCTCGGGCGTCACCACCCGGCGCGCGACCGCACCGGCCAGCAGACCGCATCCGGCCGCCGTCGCCGTCGCGATCGCGGCGAAACCGACGACCGCCTGGATCGGTCGAAGCCTGCTCATGGGCACCTCCGGGATGTTTCTGCAGCGCGGCGTGGCATCCGCACCATACTCTCAGCAATCCTTAGTGTTCCAGGTGTGAAGTCCGGGAACGAAGTGAATACCGATGCGTTCGAGCGCGCTGCCGAGCAGCTGCGCCACGCACGGTTCCGCAGCGAGCTGCAGGTGCGCGAGATCCCGGCCCCCGAACGCATCGCGCCGCGCTCCGTGGCGCTCGCCGCAGGCGTCACCCGAGGCTCGGCGCACCCCGCCGAGGAGAGCGGCGACTCCCCCTATGGGGCGGGCCGCCTGATCCTGCTGCACGATCCCGATTCCGCCGCGGAGTGGGGCTCCCCGTTCCGCATCATCTGCTTCGCGCAGGCCCCCCTCGAGGTCGAGATCGGCGTGGATCCGTTCATCGCCGACGTCGCGTGGTCGTGGCTCGTCGACGCGCTCGATTCCCGCGGCGCGCAGGTGACCTTCGCGTCCGGGACCGCGACGAAGACGCTGTCGACCGGCTTCGGCACGCTCGAGGAGCAGGGCGATGCGGCGCAGATCGAGATCCGCGCCTCCTGGACCCCGCTCGGCACCGACTTCGGCGCCCACGCGGAGGCCTGGTCGGAGCTGCTCTGCCTGCTCGCCGGGCTCCCGCACCAGGAGGGCGTCGCCTCCCTCGGCGCGAAGCGCGTGCACCGCGGCGAAGGCCGGAGGGCGTAACCCGTGCTCCAGCAAGCGGACCTCCACTCCACCTGGACCATGGTCACCGACGACGCCGGGCTGCGCGCCGCGGCGGAGTCGCTCGCGGCCGGCCACGGCCCGGTCGGCGTCGACGCCGAGCGCGCCTCCGGCTTCCGCTACGGCAGCGAGGCGTACCTCGTGCAGGCGTACCGCGAGGACTCGGGAACCTTCCTCTTCGATCCCACCGGGATCTCCTCGTTCGCCCCGCTCGCGCAGGCGCTCGACGGGCTCGAGTGGATCCTGCACGCCGCGAGCCAGGACATCCCCTGCCTCGACGAACTCGGCCTGCACCCGCCGCTGCTCTTCGACACGGAGCTCGCCGCACGACTGCTCGGCTTCGAGCGCGTGGGCCTCGGAGCGCTCGTCGAATCGCAGCTCGGCATCTCGCTGCAGAAGGCGCACTCGGCGGCCGACTGGTCGACCCGTCCGCTGCCCGAATCGTGGCTCGAGTACGCGGCGCTCGACGTCGCCCTGCTGCCCGATCTGCGCGAGTCGATCGCGAACGAGCTCGATGCGCAGCACAAGCGGGAGTTCGCGGACGAGGAGTTCGAGGCGGTCCGCCAGCGCGCACCGAAGCCGCCGGTCGAGGATCCGTGGCGCAAGGTCTCGGGCGGTCACCGCCTGCGCTCTCCGCGCGAGCTCGCGATCGTCCGCGAGCTCTGGCTCGCGCGCGACGAGCTCGCCCGCGAACGCGACACCGCCCCCGGCCGCCTGCTGCCGGACTCCTCGATCGTCGCCGCGGCCGGAGCGATGCCGCGGTCCCGCGGCGACCTGGCCCGGCTCAAGACCTTCGCGGGTCGCGCGAGTCGGACGGAGCTCGATCGCTGGTGGGAGGCGGCCCTGCGCGGCAAGACCACCGACCAGCTGCCGAAGCCGCGCCCGCGCGATCCCGACGCGATGCCGCACCACCGCGGGTGGGCCCAGCGCCACCCCGACGCTGCCGCGCGCCTGTCGATCGCCCGGGAGGCGCTCACCGCGGAGGCCGAGGAGCGCAGCATCCCGCTCGAGAACCTGCTGACCCCCGAGCTGCTCCGCCGCGTCTCCTGGGCGCCGCCGAAGCCGGCGAAGGGCACCTCGTCCGCGAGCGCCGAGCAGATCTCCGACCGGCTCGAGGAACTCGGCGCCCGCCACTGGCAGGCTGTCATTTCCGCACCAATCATCGCCGTCGCTTTTGTAGAGGCCAAACAAAGCTGACGCCGCGGTCCCGAAGCGTTTCCTGCGGGTTCCGCACGGCGACTCGTCCCCCGTGCCGCCGACTTCCTAGGATGGTGAGTGATCACATCACACCCATTTGATGGAGGCAGAGTGGCCGCAATGAGAGACGTTGTTTTCGTCGACGGAGTCCGCACCCCGTTCGGGCGCGCGGGCGAGAAGGGCATGTACTGGGGTACGCGGGCCGATGACCTCGCGGTCAAGGCGCTGCAGGGCCTGATCGCACGGAACCCGAACCTCCCCCTCGACCGCATCGACGACGTGGGGATCGCCGCGACCACGCAGCAGGGCGACCAGGGGCTCACCCTCGGCCGCACCGTGTCGATGCTCGCCGGGATCCCGGTCACGGTGCCCGGTTTCGCGCTCGACCGCATGTGCGCCGGCGCGCTCACCGTCGCCTCGTTCATGGGCGCGGCGATCGGCTCGGGCCAGTACGACCTGGCGATCGCCGGCGGCGTGGAGCACATGGGCCGGCACCCGATCGGCCTCGACGCCGATCCGAACCCGCGCTTCGTCTCGGAGCGACTCGTCAGCCCCGACGCGCTGAACATGGGCGTCACGGCCGAGCGCCTGCACGACCGGTTCCCCGCGCTCACCAAGGAGCGCGCGGATCGCTTCGGCATGCTGAGCCAGCACAAGGTGCAGGCCGCCTACGACCGCGGCGATATCCAGCCCGACCTGATCCCCGTCGCGCTGCGCAGCGCAGCCGGCTGGGGTCTCGCCACGGAGGACGAGGGCCGCCGCCCCGCGACCACCATGGAGGGTCTCGCCACGCTCAAGACGCCGTTCCGTCCGCACGGGCGCGTCACCGCGGGCAACGCCTCCCCCCTCACCGACGGCGCGACCGTCTCGCTGCTCGCGGGCGCCGACACCGCGAAGGAGCTCGGCCTCCCCGCCAAGATGCGGCTCGTCGGCTTCGGCTTCGCGGGCGTGCAGCCCGAGGTCATGGGTCTCGGCCCGGTGCCCTCGACCGAGAAGGCGCTGAAGCGCGCCGGCCTCACCATCGACGACATCGGCCTGTTCGAGCTGAACGAGGCCTTCGCCGTGCAGGTGCTCTCGTTCACCGACCACTTCGGCATCGCCGACGACGATCCCCGCGTGAACCCCTGGGGCGGCGCGATCGCGCTCGGCCACCCGCTCGCCGCGTCCGGCGTGCGCCTCATGATCCAGCTCGCCCGCCAGTTCGAGCAGCGCCCCGATGTGCGCTACGGCGTCACCGCGATGTGCGTCGGCCTCGGCCAGGGCGGCACCGCGATCTGGGAGAACCCGAACTACGACGGCAAGAAGGGCAAGTAGCCGAAGATGACCGATTACCGCTCCATCGACTTCTCCCCGCTCCTCGAGGCCTCGGCCGACGAGGTCGTCACCAAATCGTTCGTGCGCGACGTGGCGCTGCCCTCGGGCGGCGCCCTCGCGCTCATCACGCTCGACAACGGACGCGACCACACCCGACCCAACACGCTCGGGCCGCTGACTCTGGACGCGCTGAACACCGTGCTCGACGGCCTCGCGGCCCGCGCCGCGGCCGGCGAGATCCAGGCCGTCGCCGTGACCGGCAAGCCGTTCATCTTCGCGGCGGGCGCCGACCTCTCGAAGGTCTCCACTCTCGCGACCGAGCAGAACGCACGGCTCATGGCGCAGTTCGGGCACTACGTGCTCGGCAAGCTCGGCCAGGTGGGCGTGCCCTCGTTCGCGTTCGTGAACGGCCTCGCGCTCGGCGGCGCCATGGAGATCGCCCTCAACTGCGACTACCGCACCGTCGACTCGTCCGCCGCGGCGCTCGCCTTCCCCGAGGTCTTCCTCGGCATCATCCCCGGTTGGGGCGGCGCGACCATCGTGCCCAACCTCGTCGGCATCGAGAAGGCGATCGAGATCATCGTCTCGAACCCGCTCAAGAACAACCGCATGATGAAGCCGAAGGACGCGCTCGAGGCCGGACTCTTCGACCGCATGTTCGGCCCCGCGAGCTTCCTCGAGCAGTCGATCCTCTGGGCAGACTCGGTGCTCACCGGCGCCGAGAAGGTCGAGCGGCCGAACGAGCCGGGCAAGCTCGAGCGTCTCACCAAGTGGCCCGCGGCGATCAAGATCGCCCGCGACACGCTCAAGGCGCGCATCGGCACCGCGGCGAAGTCGCCCTACATCGCGCTCGACCTGCTCAGCGCGGCGAAGGACAACGACCGGGTGCGCGGATTCGAGCGCGAGGACGAGGCGCTGGCGCAGCTCATCTCGGGCGACCAGTTCCACGCGTCCATCTACGCGTTCGACCTCGTGCAGAAGCGCGCGAAGCGGCCCGCGGGAGCTCCCCCGAAGGAGCTCGCCAAGAAGGTGCAGAAGGTCGGCGTCATCGGCGCGGGCCTCATGGCCGGCCAGTTCGCCCTGCTCTTCGCCCGCAAGCTGCGCGTGCCCGTCGTCATCACCGATCTCGACCAGTCGCGCGTCGACAAGGGGCTCGCCTACATCAACGGCGAGATCGACAAGCTCGAGCAGAAGGGCCGCCTGGGCGCCGACGACGCGAACCAGGTGCGCGCGCTCGTCAGCGGCACGACCGACAAGTCGCTCTTCGCGGACTGCGACTGGGTCATCGAGGCTGTCTTCGAGGAGCTCTCGGTGAAGCAGCAGGTGTTCGCCGAGATCGAGCCGATCATCGCCGAGACCGCGGTCATCGCGACCAACACCTCGTCGCTCTCGGTCGAGGAGATCGGCGCGAACCTCGCGCACCCCGAACGCCTCGTGGGCTTCCACTTCTTCAACCCGGTCGCGGTCATGCCCCTGGTCGAGGTCGTGAAGGTGCCCTCGACCGACGACGAGACCCTCGCCACGGCGATGGCGGTCGCGAAGAAGCTCGGCAAGAGCGCGGTCATCACCGCGGATCGCCCCGGCTTCGTGGTGAACCGCCTCCTGGCCAAGGTCATGGGCGAGGCTGCGCGTGCGCTCGACGAGGGCACCCCGCTGCCCGTCGTCGAGCGGGCGCTCGCGCCGATCGGTCTGCCGATGGGTCCGTTCGAGCTCATCGACCTGGTCGGTTGGAAGGTCGCGGCGCACGTGCAGGACACGATGGTGGCGGCGTTCCCCGAGCGCTTCTACGCATCGCCGAACCTGCACGCGATGGCCGACATCGAGGATCCGCTCGTCAAGAACAAATTCGGCAAGGTCGAGGACCTCTCCCGCGCGGCGAAGAAGCAGCTCAGCTTCGGCAAGACCGCCGTCTCCGAGGAGGAGATCCTGCGCCGTGTCGAGGACGAGCTCGCCGGCGAGATCAAGATCATGCTCGACGAGCAGGTCGTGCACGCCGCGGAGGACATCGACCTGTGCTTGATCCTGGGCGCCGGCTGGCCGTTCCAGGCCGGCGGGGCGACGCCCTACCTCGACCGGGTGGGTGCGAGCGAGCGCGTCTTCGGTGCGACCTTCCACGACCCGCTGGTCGCCGGCGCGCGCTGAGCCGTCCGCAGTCCGACTGACCCCGTCATCCTGCGCGAGCTTGCGAGTCGCAGGATCTCTACCCCGGTAGGGATCCTGCGACTCCTCCGTCGCGCAGGAGGACCAGACCTCCGTCGCGCAGGAGGACCAGACCTTCGTCGCGCAGGAGGACCAGACCTTCGTCGCGCAGGATGACGGGATCGAAGCGTGCCTACTCCGGGCGTGCGACCGGGATCCGATTGCCGCGGACCTGCTCGACGACGTCCGCCGCGATCCGCTCGGCCGTGAGGCCCGCCGCTTCGAGCAGTTCGCCGCGGGACGCGTGCGGTGGGAACTCGTCCGGGGTGCCGAGCTCGCTCACCGCGGTGTCGACGCCCGCGTCGCGCAGCGCCTGCCGGATCCGGGTGCCGATGCCGCCGACGCGGATCCCGTCCTCGATGCTGACGAGCAGGCGATGCCCGCGCGCGAACTCGACCACCGATTCGGCGACGGGGACCACCCAGCGCGGATCGATCACCGTCGCCGAGACGCCCTGTGCGGCGAGCAGCTCTGCGGCTTCCCCGGCGACGCGCGCCATCGGCCCGACGCCCACCAGCAGGACGTCGCGCGTCCCGTCCTCGCGCGCCGGATCCTCGCGCAGCACGTCGGTGCCGTCCTCGGTGCGTCGCAGTGCCGGAAGCGCGTCGCCGACCGCGCCCTTCGGGTAGCGGATCACCGTGGGACCGTCGTCGACGGCGACCGCCTCGGCCAGCAGCTCGCTCAGCCGCTCCTCGTCGCGCGGCGCCGAGATGCGGATGCCCGGGACCACCTGCAGGGTGGCGAGATCCCAGACCCCGTTGTGGCTCGCGCCGTCGGGTCCGGTGATCCCCGCGCGATCGAGCACGAAGGTCACGCCCGCCCGGTGCAGCGCGACGTCCATCAGCAGCTGGTCGAAGGCGCGGTTCATGAAGGTGGCGTAGATCGCGACGACGGGGTGCATGCCGCCGTAGGCCAGCCCCGCGGCGCTCGTCACCGCGTGCTGCTCGGCGATCCCGACGTCGATGACCCGCTCCGGGAACGCCTCGGCCAGCGCGTCGAGGCCCGTCGGCTTGAGCATGGCCGCCGTGATCCCAATGATCCGATCGTTCTCGCGCGCGAGCTGCAGGATCCGCTGCCGGAACACACCCGTCCAACTGCGGCCGGACGAGACCTCGAGCGGCTCGCCGCTGCCCGGGTCGATCTGCCCGACCGAGTGGAACTGGTCGGCTACGTCGTTCTCGGCCGGAGCGTACCCGCGCCCCTTCTCGGTGATCACGTGCACGAGGGTCGGACGGCCGTAGCCCTTCGCCTGCCGCATCGCCTCTTCGAGTGCGGGCAGGTCGTGCCCGTCGACGGGGCCCACGTACTTGATGTCGAGGTTGCTGTAGAGATCCTGGTTGCCCGATGCCCGGCTGACGAAGCCGCGCATCGCGCCGCGAGTCGCCCGGTAGACCGTGCGGCCCGGCGCACCGAAGCGCCCGAACAGCCGCTCGCTGCCCTCCTGCAGATCGCGGTAGCCGCCGGTGACGCGCACGGAGTTGAGGAACCGGGCCATACCGCCGATGGTCGGTGCGTAGGAGCGCCCGTTGTCGTTCATCACGATGACGAGGTTGCGCGAGTTGTCGTCGGTGATGTTGTTGAGCGCTTCCCAGGTCATGCCGCCCGTGAGCGCCCCGTCGCCGACGACGGCGATCACGAAGCGGTCCGGCTGCCCGGTGCGCGCGAAGGCGCGCGAGATGCCGTCGGCCCAGCTGAGTGAGCTCGACGCGTGCGAGCTCTCGACGATGTCGTGCTCGGATTCGCCGCGCTGCGGATAGCCGGCGAGGCCGTCGCTGCTGCGCAGGCGCGAGAAGTCCTTGCGACCGGTCAGCAGTTTGTGCACGTAGCTCTGATGGCCCGTGTCGAAGACGATGGGATCCTTCGGCGATTCGAAGGTGCGGTGCAGGGCGATGGTGAGCTCGACGACGCCGAGATTCGGCCCCAGGTGCCCGCCGGTCTTCGAGACCTCTGCGATGAGGAACTCACGGATCTCGGCGGCGAGCTGCTTGCACTCCTCGAGGCTCAGCCCGGCCAGATCGCCGGGGCCGTCGATTCGATCCAGGATCGCCACCCGTCACGCCTCCGATCCGCTCGGCGCGCGGCCGATGCATCCCATCAGTCTACTGAACGCCGCGAGGGGCCCCGGCATGCGCCGGAGCCCCTCGTGGTGACGTGCGATCCTTAGGCTGCGAGCGAGCGCAGCACGTACTGCAGGATGCCGCCGTTGCGGTAGTAGTCGGCCTCGCCCGGGGTGTCGATGCGGACGACCGCGTCGAACTCGGTGACGGTGCCGTTCTCGTGCGTCGCGGTGACGTGGACGGTGCGCGGCGTGCGGCCCTCGTTCAGCTCGGTGACGCCCGAGATGTCGAAGGACTCGGTGCCGTCGAGACCCAGCGAATCGGCGTTCTCGCCGGCCGGGAACTGCAGCGGCAGCACGCCCATGCCGATGAGGTTCGACCGGTGGATACGCTCGAAGCTCTCGGTGATGACCGCCTTGACGCCGAGGAGGCTGGTGCCCTTCGCCGCCCAGTCGCGCGACGAGCCCGAACCGTACTCCTTGCCGCCGAGCACCACGAGCGGGATTCCCGCCGCCTGGTAGTTCTGCGACGCGTCGTAGATGTAGGACTGCGGTGCGCCCTCCTGCGTGAAGTCGCGGGTGAAGCCGCCCTCCACGTTGTCGAGGAGCTGGTTGCGCAGGCGGATGTTCGCGAAGGTGCCGCGGATCATGACCTCGTGGTTGCCGCGGCGCGAGCCGTAGGAGTTGAAGTCGCGCGGGGCGATCCCGTTCTCCTGCAGGTACTTGCCGGCGGGGGTCTCGGCCTTGATGTTGCCGGCCGGGCTGATGTGGTCGGTGGTGACCGAATCGCCCAGCTTGGCGAGCACGCGGGCGCCTGAGATGTCGGAGACCGGAGCCGGGGTCGCGGGCATGCCGTCGAAGTACGGGGGCTTGCGCACGTAGGTCGACTTGGCGTCCCACTCGAACACGTCGCCGTCGGGCGTCGGCAGCGAGGTCCAGCGCTGGTCGCCGTCGAAGACGCTCGCGTACTTCTCGGTGAACATGCCGGAGTCGATCGACGAGTCGGCGATCTTCTGCACCTCGACCGGGTCGGGCCAGATCTCGCGCAGGTAGACGTCGTTGCCGTCGGCGTCCTGCCCGAGGGGCTCGTTCTCGAAGTCGAAGTCCATCGAACCGGCGAGCGCGTACGCGATCACGAGCGGCGGGCTCGCGAGGTAGTTCATCTTGATGTCGGGGTTGATGCGGCCCTCGAAGTTGCGGTTGCCCGAGAGCACCGCGGTGACGGCGAGGTCGTTCTCGTTGACCGCGGCCGAGACCTCTTCGTTCAGGGGGCCCGAGTTGCCGATGCAGGTCACGCAGCCGTAGCCGACCAGGTAGAAGCCCAGCTCCTCGAGGTGCGAGGTGAGGCCGGACTTCTCGTAGTAGTCGGTGACGACCTTCGAGCCCGGTGCGAGCGTGGTCTTGACCCACGGCTTCGCCTTGAGGCCGCGCGCGTTCGCGTTGCGGGCCAGCACGCCGGCGGCGAGCATGACCGAAGGGTTCGAGGTGTTGGTGCACGAGGTGATCGAGGCGAGGGTGACCGCGCCGTGATCGATCGTGTACTCGGTACCGTTCGCGTCCTTCACCTTGGCGGGGTTGGCCGCCTGCGCGTAGTTCTGCAGGTCGCGCTCGAACTGCTCCTTGGCGCTGGTCAGCTCGATGCGGTCCTGGGGACGCTTCGGGCCGGCGATCGAGGCGACGACGGTCGAGAGGTCGAGCTCGAGGTACTCGCTGAACTCGGGCTCGTGCGCCGGATCGTGCCACATGCCCTGGGTCTGCGCGTACGCCTTGACCAGGTCGATCTGCTCGTCCGGGCGGCCGGTGAGGCGCAGGTAGTCGAGCGTCACGTCGTCGATCGGGAAGATCGCGGCGGTCGAACCGAACTCGGGGCTCATGTTGCCGATGGTGGCGCGGTTGGCGAGCGGCACGGAGCCGACACCCTCGCCGTAGAACTCGACGAACTTGCCCACGACGCCGTGCTTGCGCAGCATCTGGGTGATGGTCAGCACCACGTCGGTCGCGGTGACGCCCGCCGGGATCTGGCCCGACAGCTTGAACCCGACGACGCGCGGGATCAGCATCGAGATCGGCTGGCCGAGCATCGCGGCCTCGGCC
Organism: Leucobacter iarius; assembly: GCF_039530105.1. Taxonomy (NCBI): domain Bacteria; kingdom Bacillati; phylum Actinomycetota; class Actinomycetes; order Micrococcales; family Microbacteriaceae; genus Leucobacter; species Leucobacter iarius. The sequence goes on from NZ_BAAAOB010000002.1 coordinate 286,448, forward strand.
TCGATGCCGCCGACGCCCCAGCCGAGCACGCCGAGACCGTTCTCCATGGTGGTGTGCGAGTCGGTGCCGACGCAGGTGTCGGGGTAGGCGTTGAGCACGCCGTCGATCTCGCGGGTGAAGGTGACGCGCGCCAGGTACTCGATGTTGACCTGGTGCACGATGCCGGTCCCGGGCGGGACGACCTTGAAGTCGTCGAAGGCGCCCTGGCCCCAGCGGAGGAACTGGTAGCGCTCGCCGTTGCGCTGGTACTCGATCTCGACGTTCTTGTCGAAGGCGCCGGCGCTGCCGTACACGTCGGAGATGACCGAGTGGTCGATGACGAGCTCGGCCGGTGCGAGCGGGTTGATGCGCTGCGGGTCGCCGCCGAGGTCGGCCATGGCCTCGCGCATGGTGGCGAGGTCGACGATGCAGGGCACGCCGGTGAAGTCCTGCATGATCACGCGCGCGGGCGTGAACTGGATCTCGGTGTCGGGCTGGGCGTTGGGGTCCCAGCTGCCGAGCGCCTCGACGTGCTGCTTGGTGACGTTCGCACCGTCCTCGGTGCGGAGGAGGTTCTCCAGGAGGACCTTGAGGCTGTAGGGCAGCCGCTCGTGTCCGGGAACCTTGTCGATGCGGTAGATCTGGTAATCCGTGCCACCGACGGTCAGGGTGCTCTGGGCCCCGAAACTGTTGACTGCTGCCATGGCCGCTCTCCTTCGTGAGTCAGGGTGCTGCTGCTGCCACCAGTCTGCACCCCTTCGGAGCGGTTCGCATCTCGAGAGGCGCAGCCGGCGTGAACGTCAGCGATTTGTCTTGACGTCGAGATAATTCTAGCTGATTTTGCTGGGCGGAACCGTCATTGGCCCGACGCGTTCGGCGTGTCGATCGCGGGCGATTCATCGGATGATTGGGTCGCACGGGTGACCCGGCTCAGCACGAGCCAGGAGAACAGCACGACCAGGGCGAACAGCGGGGTCCCCATGACCAGCCGCGCCGCACCGAGCGCCTCGACCTGGGCGCTCGCGTAGAGCGGGAGCTGCACGGCCAGGCGCAGCACGAACATCGCGAGCCACAGCAGCGTGCAGAGCGTCGCCGCGCGCCGCAGAGCGCGCTGCTTGCGCCAGCCCGTCAGATCCCCCGTCAGCGCGCCCGCGGCGAAGCCGAGCAGCGGCCACCCGACGAGCAGCGAGATCGTGAGCCCGACGGACCACGCGCCGTTGATCCAGAAGCCCGGGAGGAAGAAGTCCTGCCCCCGGCCCGAGATGAGCGTCACGACCACGCAGATGGCGACGCCGATCGCGCCCGAGAACGCCGCGGTGAGCGGCTCCTTGCGCAGCAGGCGGACCACGATCGCGATCACCGCGAGCAACGCGGGGGCGATCGCCGAGAGGCGCGGATCCCGAGTCCACACGAAGATCGCGAGGAACAGCACCCCCGGCAGCAGCGCCTCCGCGATGCCGCGCCAGCCGCCGATCGCCGCGAGCACACCGCTCGCCGAGACCGCCTCGCCGCTGAGCCCGGCCTCGACCGTGCGCCCCAGCGCACCGCCGACCCGCAGCCGCCCCGGACCGGACTCGGTCGCCTCCGGAACCCCGGTCGCGTCCGGCGCGTCGGCGCCCTCGCGGGGATCGCGCTCGGTCACGCCTGCTGCACCCCGGCCTCGCCCTGGGCGAGCCCCGCGGGAACCTTGAGCTCGAGCAGTTCACTCGGGGGCATCGGATCGTCGCCGCGCACCACCACGAGCTCGCGGAACAGTTCGACGATCTGCGCCTTCGCCTCGGCATCCGACGCAGCGCGACCCATGATCACACCGCGCAGCAACCAACGGGGGCCGTCGACACCGACGAACCGGGCCAGCCGGACCTCCTGCTCGTTCGTACCCGCGCTGCGGACGAGGAGCTCGGGTCCGAGGTCGCCGTCCTCGTGCGCGACCTCAGCGCCCTGCGAGCCGAGCTGCTGAGCGATCTCGGTACGCACCTCGTGCCACAGGCCGGTCGTCTTCGGCGCGGAGAACGCCTGCACCTGCAGGAGCGAATCGGCGTACTCGAGCGACACCGCGACCACGCGCTGCGCGCGCTCGTCGACCTCGAGCCGGAGCTGCAGGCCCTCGCGCGGAGCGACCTTGATGCCGCCGAGATCCACGTAGGGGCGCATGGCCGGCACCTCGCTGGCGTCGTAGGGCCCCGCGGTCTCGCGGTCGACCGGCGCCGACTTCGCGTCGTCGACCTCCGGTGCCGCCGGTTCGTGGAGCTCCAGCTCGTCGGCGTTCCGGTTCGACTCGTTCTGGGGAGTCTCGTCGCTCATGGTGTCTCTGGTCTTTCTGTTGGGGAAGAACGTTCGGCGCGCCGCACGGGACGCGCCGGGTCGGGAACCGTCAGGCGTCGCGCACGCCGGTCGAGCCGAAGCCGCCCGCGCCGCGCGAACTCTCGGGGAGCTCGTCGACCGCGACGAACTCCGCACGGACCACCGGCATCACGACGAGCTGGGCGATCCGATCGCCCGACTCGACCTGGAACGCCGAACTGCGGTCGGTGTTGAGCAGGGCCACCTTGATCTCGCCGCGGTAGCCGGCATCGACCGTTCCGGGCGCGTTGACGACGGTGACGCCGTGCTTGGCCGCGAGTCCGCTGCGCGGCATCACGAACGCCGCGAAGCCCTCCGGGAGGGCGATCGAGACGCCCGTGCCCACGAGCCTGCGCTCCCCGGGAGCCAGCAGCACCGACTCGGTGCTGCGCAGGTCGGCACCCGCATCGCCGGGCATCGCGTAGCTCGGAATCTGCTCGGCACGGATGGGAATCTCAAGGGGATCGATCACACCGGACAGGCTACCGGATCCGGACCCGCGATAATGGAGAGCATGACGCAGACGCAGGCCTCCCCCAGCTACCACGAACGACTCTGGCCCACGCCGGCGCTCCTGGGGGTCCTCCTGCTGCTGATCCCGGCGGTGACGCTCGTCGTCACCCCCATCGACAAGACGCTGGCGCTGCCGGTCGCGATCCTGCTCTACCTGATCATCGCCGGCACGCTCGTGCTGCTGAGCCCCACCATCACGGTCCGAGACGGCATGCTCACCGCGGGTCGCGCGCGCATCCCCGTCGAGTTCCTCGGCGACGTCGAATCGCTCGGCGCCGACGCGCTGCGCACCGCCATCGGGCCCGGCCTGGACGCGCGCACGCACCTCGTCATCCGCGGCTGGATCCACCGCGGCGTGCGCATCGCGATCACCGACCCCCAGGATCCGGCCCCCTCGTGGATCCTGACCACCCGCCACCCCGAACGACTCGCGAAAGCGCTCGGCAAGTCCTGAACCCCGCGCGAACGAAAGAGAGCGCCGCCCCCGTCCTCGACGGGAGCGGCGCTCTCTTTCGTTCGGCTGGCGCGTCTATCGTGCGCACTCCGCGCAGATCGGACCGAGATCGGTCTCGTGATCCATCTGCGAGCGGTGGCGCACCAGGAAGCAGTTCACGCAGGTGAACTCGTCGTCCTGCTGAGGAAGCACGACCACGTCGAGCTCGACATCGGACAGATCGGACCCGCCCAGGTCGAAGCTGGGGTTGTCGGCGTCCTCGGAGTCGATACCCGACGCGCCCTTTGCCGGGCCGCGTTCCTTCAGAGCCTCGATCGAATCGGACTCTTCTTCGGACTTGCGCGGTGCGTCGTAATCGGTGGCCATTCTCTCCTGCTACTCCCGTCGGTTGCGCGACGTGTGATCCATTCGGCGGCGATAGTCTGCCCCACACGGCGAAGGAACGCAAACCGCGGCCCCCGTGAGTTCGCTGGAAGCTGATCCGGAACCGCTCCGGAGCGCTCCGAGACCGCCGCCACCCCATCGACTCGCCCGCGAATTTCCCACCCGCCCGCGTCAATCCGCGTATCCCGGCCCGGAGCATGCCACTCTGGTGGGCGAATCAGCGGGAGGAAGAACCGATGGAAGAACTGCGCCTGGTCCGACGCGACGAGCAGTCGCTCGTCGTCGCGTCCGAGAGCGGCGAGGAGTTTCGCCTGGTCGTCGACGACACCGTGCTCGCCGAGCTCCGTCACCTCGGGCGCAAGGCCCGCTCCGGCCCCCGGGTCAACCCCCGCGAGATCCAGTCGCTGATCCGAGCAGGCAAGTCCCGCTCCGAGGTCGCCGAGACCGTCGGTGTCGAAGAGGAGGTCATCGAGCGCTACGAGGAGCCCGTCCTCGCCGAGCGCCGCTACATCCTCGAGCGCGCCCAGGCGGTTCCCGTGCGCACCGACCCGGTACGCGTCGGCCAGGACGAGTCCGTCGACGAGCCCGAACGCTTCGGCGCGGTCATCGGCGAACGCCTCATCGCGCTGAGCGCGGAGATCCCCGAATGGAGCTCCTGGCGCGACGAGGAGGCCGGCTGGATGATCGCCCTCGAGTTCATCTCGCACGACGTCGAGCACCGCGCGGTGTGGTCGTTCGAGCACCGCAAGCAGATCCTCGCCCCGCTCACCCCCGACGCCGTGTCGCTCTCGAAGCAGGGCGACGTGGGCGACCGACTGATCCCGAAGCTCCGCGCGGTCGATTCCGGCGAGGCCGGGACGACCGGACGCTTCGACGCGGAGGCTTTCGCCGGCGAGCAGGTCGAGGCGCCGGAGTCGCCCGCCGAGCCCGAGCAGCCCGTCGAAGCAGAGAAGGCCCCGCTGGATCCGGAGGCGGAGTACGAGCGCCGCCGCGGCATCGACCAGCGCGCCATCAACACCCCGCAGCCGGAGCTGACCGACCTCGGGCAGACCGCCGACCTGCTCGATGCCCTGCGCCGCCGCCGGGGCGAGCGCGACCAGGCCCTGCGCGAGAGCGCCCAGCAGGCCGCGGACACCGCCGAGGAGACGGGCCCGGCTCCCGCGCACGAGCCCGAGGCTCCCCGCGACGCGGCCCCGACGGAGCGTCTCGCGACGGTGCGCGGGCTGACTCCGGTGACGGATCGCGAGCCCTCCGCTCCCGCGGAGGCTCCGAAGGCCCCCGAGGCGAGCCCGTCGGAAACCGCATCCGCCGACGACCAGGGCCGTCAGGGATCGCGCAAGCGCCGCGCATCGATCCCGAGCTGGGACGACATCCTGTTCGGTACCCGCAGCGAGGACGATCCGGCCTAGCGGCCGCGACCCGTCCGGCGCTCCGGCTCGGCAGAGGACCTCGGAGTCCCCGGAGGGCTCAGCGCACCCGGTCGGCGACGCGCGCGAGCGCGCTCGCGAATCCGCTGCCCGCCAGCGCACCGCCGAGCCGCAGCGGGATCCCCCGCTCCTCGGCGCTCAGGCTGCCGTGCTGGCCGACCATGGCGAGCGCGCGCGGATCGTCGCCCCGCAGCGTGAACGCCACCTGCTTGCGCGCCGCGACCAGCACCTCGCCGAGCCGCGGCACGACGTCGGCGCCGGTCTCGCCGAACCAGCCGTCGGCGATCGCCGCGTCGCGCGTGCCGACCCAGGCCAGCTTGCCGAGCCGGGACTCGACCTCGCGGGCGACGGACTCCGGGTCGGCGCCGTCCTCGAGATACAGGGAGCGGAACCGCGGTTCGCCGCCGATCAGCGCGACCCCGGGGATCGGGTCCTCGTCGAGCACGATCTGCCCGTGCTGCGGCACGTCGACCATGCCGTGGTCGGCGGTGAGCACGACGCCGACGCCGCCGGGGAGCCCGCGCAGGAACCCATCGAGCGCGGCGTCGAACTGTTCGAGGCGCGCCAACCAGGCGTCGCTCCCCCAGCCCTGCTCGTGGCCGGCCTTGTCGAGCTCGTCGATGTAGAGGTACGCGAGGACCGGATCGGGTCCGCGCACCGCCTGGGACGCGAGGGCGAAGCGGTCCTCGATGCGCTGACCGCCGAGGTACTCGGCGTCCGACAGGATCGCGCTCGTGAGACCGCCGTCGGCGTGCGCAGGCCGGCCGATCGCGAGCGGCCGCGCGCCCATCCGACCGGCGAGGCCGAACAGCGGTTCGGCGCGCTGCCAGGATCGGATCGGCTCGATGCCGTCCCAATCGCGGAGCGTCGTGACCAGCCCGAGCTCGGGGTGCCGGATCCGGTATCCGATGAGCCCGTGGCTCCCGGGCAGGCGCCCCGTGGTGAGCGTGGTGAGGGCGGCGCCCGTGGTCGACGGCGCGACCGTCTCGATCCGTCGACCGGGCATCGACAGGATCGTGCGCGCGTGCCCCGCCCGCTCCTGCAGGTTGGCATGGCCGAGCCCGTCGACCACGATCAGCACCAGCGAGCGCAGCTCCGGAAGCCCCGGCAGCGGAGCGGGATCCCCGTCGGGCACCGGGGCCCCGGCGAAGGCGAGATCGAGCGCGTCGGCGGCCGTGGATCCCAGCGCGGGGGCCAGACAGGCCAACCCGGTTGGGAGAATCGCGGCCAGCCTCGCGCCGTTGTCGGTGGGCGTCGGTAGCATGACCACCATCGTATCCGCGCGATGCGCGCCCAGCCTGCAGCTGCGCGACGCCCATCGTGCGCCCCGAAGACCGAAAGGCACGTGATCGGCCCCGTGAGCGACACGACCCCAGCAGACGCGGCATCCGGCGTCGAACGGATCGAGGACATCGACATCTCGAACGAGATGGAGGCCTCGTTCCTCGAGTACGCCTACTCGGTGATCTACTCCCGCGCGCTCCCCGACGCCCGCGACGGTATGAAGCCCGTACAGCGGCGCATCCTGTTCATGATGACCGACATGGGGCTCCGCCCCGAGAAGGGTCACGTCAAGTCGGCCCGCGTGGTCGGCGAGGTCATGGGCAAGCTGCACCCCCACGGCGATTCCTCCATCTACGACGCGCTCGTGCGCATGGCGCAGAACTTCGCGATGCGCCTGCCGCTGGTCGACGGGCACGGCAACTTCGGCTCGCTCGACGACGGCCCGGCCGCCTCCCGGTACACGGAGGCCCGACTCGCGGGCGCCGCCCTCGCCATGACCGAGTCGCTCGACGAGGACGTGGTCGACTTCGTCCCGAACTACGACAACCAGATCATGCAGCCGGAGGTGCTGCCCGCCGCGGTGCCGAACCTGCTGGTCAACGGTGCGAGCGGCATCGCCGTCGGCATGGCGACCAACCTCGCCCCCCACAACCTCCTCGAGGTCGTCGAGGGAGCGAAGCACCTGCTGTTCAACCCCTCGGCGACCGTCGACGAGCTCATGGAGTTCGTGCCGGGCCCCGACCTGCCCGGCGGCGGCATCATCGTAGGTCTCGACGGCGTCAAGGACGCCTATCGCACGGGCCGCGGCGCGTTCCGCACCCGTGCCAAGGTCTCCGTCGAGCAGCTCACGGCGCGCCGCACCGGCCTCATCGTGACCGAGCTCCCCTACCTCGTCGGGCCCGAGCGCGTCATCGAGAAGATCAAGCAGGGCGTCGAGTCCAAGAAGCTCTCGGGCATCTCCGACGTGCAGGACTTCACCGACCGCAAGAACGGGCTTCGCCTCGTCATCACGCTCAAGACCGGGTTCTCCCCCGAGGCCGTGCTCGAGCAGCTCTACCGCTACACGCCGCTCGAAGACTCGTTCAGCATCAACTCGGTCGCGCTCGTCGGCGGGCAGCCGCAGACCCTCGGTCTGCGCGAGATGCTGCGCGTATTCCTCGACCACCGCGTCTCGGTCGTCAAGCGCCGCTCCGAGTTCCGGCTGCGCAAGCGGCGCGAGCGCCTCCACCTCGTCGAGGGCCTGCTCATCGCGATCCTCGACATCGACGAGGTCATCCAGCTCATCCGCACCAGCGACGACGCCGAGACCGCGCGCGGGCGCCTCATGCAGGTCTTCGACCTGTCCGAGGCGCAGGCCGAGTACATCCTCGAGCTGCGCCTGCGTCGCCTGACCAAGTTCTCGCGCGTCGAGCTCGAGGCGGAACGCGACCAGCTCCAGTCCGAGATCGAGCAGCTGCTCGAGATCCTGAGCAGCCCCGAACGCCTGCACGCCGTCGTCGCGAACGAGATGGACGCGGCGGCCGAGGCCTACGGCACCCCACGACGCACGGTCCTCACCGGTGCCGTCGCCCGGCCGACCCGAGCCGCAGCGGGTGCCGCTGCGCTCCAGGTCGCCGACACCCCCTGCACGGTCCTGCTCTCGGTCACCGGCCGCGCCCTGCGCGTCGACCGCGACCCCGAGGCGCTCGACACGGTGCGCAGCACGTCGCGCGCCACCAAGCACGGCGCGGTGCTCGTACGCGTCGATTCCACCGTGCGCGGCGAACTCGGCGCGGTGCTCAGCGACGGAACGCTGCACCGGTTCACCCCGGTCGATCTGCCGCTCGTCCCCGCAGCCTCCATCGCATTCTCGGCCGGGGTCAAGCTGACGGACTACATCGGCGTCACCGACAAGAAGCTCCGCGTCGTCGGCGTCGTGCCGCTCGACACCGAGCTGCCCATCGGGCTCTTCACCGCTCAGGGCACCGTGAAGCGCGTCGTCCTCACCGAGCTTCCGGCCAAGCCCGACTTCGAGGTCATCGGTCTCAAGGCGGGCGACGAGCTCATCGCTGCGTTCCCGGCCCCCGACGATTCCGAGTTCGCCGTCGTGGCATCCGACGCGCAGCTGCTGCGCTTCCCCGCCTCCGCGGTGCGCCCGCAGGGCCGCCCGGCCGGCGGCATGGCCGGCATCCGCCTCGGCGCCGACGCCAAGGTCGTGTTCGCGGGCGCGGTCGAGCCCGGGGTCGATGCGCGGGTCGTCACGATCGCCGACAGCTCGCTGACCCTCCCGGGGACCGACGTGGGCACCGCCAAGATCTCCGACTGGGCCGAGTTCCCCGCGAAGGGGCGCGGCACCGGCGGCGTCCGCGCGCAGCGCTTCCTCAAGTGGGAGGATCAGATCGCCTGCGCCTGGGTCGGCACGGGCGAACCCCGCGCACTGGCCGCCGACGGCGCGGCACGCAAACTGCCGGACGCTCTCGGCAAGCGCGACGGCTCGGGCCTCCCGCTCGACGGCGCAGCCGCGTTCGTCGGCACGGCGCCCTAGGCGCGCGTCAGGACAGCCCGATCAGCGCGATCCCGGCGACCACCACGCCGGCCGCGCCGATGCGCAGCACCGCGCGGTCCTGCTTGAACCGCCAGACGCTGTAGAGACTGACCAGGATCACGCTCACCTCCCGCATCGGGGCGATGAGCGCGATCGGTGCGATCTTCGTCGCGGTGAGCACGAGAATGTACGACAGCGGCGAGAGTACTCCGAAGACGAGCAGGCGACCCCACTGGCTCCGGATCACCGAGCCGAGCGACGGCCGCTCGCGCCGTCCGAGCAGCAGCATCACGCTGAAGCCCAGCACCTCGGTCACGGTGAAGCCGACGAAGTAGGCGACGGCGGGCAGCCCCGCTCGGTTCATCGAGATCGCGTCCCACACCGTGTAGCCCGCGATCGCCACACCCGTGAGCACGCCCCAGACGATCTCGGGCGGGATCCCGCGCCGCCGAGCCGGGCCGGTGCGCAGCGCAGTGCGCGGACGGCCGATCACGCCGACCGCGATCACGCCGAGCACCACCACCAATGCGCCGACGAGCGCGAGCGGGCCCGGACGCTCCCCCAGCACGAGCAGGGCGAATACGCCGGTGAGCACGGGTCCGCTGCCTCGGGCCGTCGCGTACACGGTGGTCAGGTCCCCCGCGGCGTACCCGCGCTGCAGCGCGAGCATGTAGCCGATGTGGAGCACTCCCGAACCGGCTGCGCCGACGAGGAAGGCCCAGGGGTCCGCGCCCTGCAGGCCGCCCGTGAACGGGATGACGAACGCCCAGAGGCCGCTCGCGATGACCGCGCCCCACCAGAGGAAGGGTAGGCCGGAGCCGCTGGATCCGTGCGAGACGATGTTCCAGGCGGCGTGGCAGACGGCGGCCGAGAGGACGAGGGCGATAGCGAAAGCGGACACGACGGAACCTTCCACCCGGCGCGCTGGTGCGTCGGGTTCGGTTCCTCCAGGCTTTTGTCCGTTCAGATGACGCCGAGATCCGGATCCCGGCGTGGCACCGCTCGGACCAGGCAGGCGCGCGGCCTCGGAACCCTAGGTGCTGTCGGGATCAGCCTAGCAGCGCGCGCATCGCCGGGATCCCGGGTCGGATCAGTCGGCAGGGTGCTCCGGGACCGGCGGTACGGTGGCTCCGGGACCGGCGGTACGGTGGCTCCGGGACCGGCGGTACGGTGGCTCCGGGACTGGCGACGCGGCCGCGGATCAGGCGTCGATGCGCTCGCGATCGAGGTCGTCGGCGTTCTCGACGAGGAACTCCTTGCGCGGCGCGACGTCGTTGCCCATGAGCAGCTCGAACACCTGCGCGGCCGAGTGCGCGTCCTCGACCCGAACACGCCGCAGCGTGCGGTGCGCGCGATCCATGGTCGTCTCGGCCAGCTGATCCGCGTCCATCTCGCCCAGGCCCTTGTACCGCTGGATCGGCTCCTGGTACTTCTTGCCCCGACGGCGCAGATCGGAGAGCAGGGTCTGCAGCTCCTTCTCGCTGTAGGTGTAGATCACGTCGTTCGGCTTGCGCCCGGCGTTCTGCACCACGACGCGATGCAGCGGCGGCACGGCGGCGTAGACGCGACCGGCTTCGAGCATCGGACGCATGTAGCGGAAGAAGAGGGTGAGGAGCAGGGTGCGGATGTGCGCGCCGTCGACATCGGCGTCGCTCATGAGGATCACCTTGCCGTACCGGGCGGAATCGATGTCGAAGTCGCGACCGGAGCCGGCCCCGATGACCTTGATGATCGATCCGCACTCGACGTTGTTGAGCATCTCGGCCACGGAGGCTTTCTGCACGTTGAGGATCTTGCCGCGGATGGGCAGCAGCGCCTGGTACTCGCTGTCGCGAGCGGGGCGCGCCGTGCCCAGCGCGCTGTCGCCCTCGACGATGAAGAGCTCGGTGTCGGCGATGTCGCGTGATCGGCAGTCGATGAGCTTGGCCGGCAGCGAGGAGCTCTCGAGCGAGGACTTGCGACGCGCAGTGTCCCGCTGCGCGCGCAGCGAGATGCGGGACTTCATCTCCGAGACCATCTTCTCGAGCAGGGTGCCCGTCTCGGCCTTGTCCTGCCGTCGGGTGGAGGCGAAGCGCTCCTCGAGGCCCTTCGTCATCGCGCGCGTGACGATCTGGCGCACGGCGGCCGTGCCGAGCACCTCCTTCGTCTGCCCTTCGAACTGAGGTTCGGGCACTCGGACCGTGACCACGGCGGTGAGGCCGGTGAGGATGTCGTCCTTCTCGGGCTTGTCGGAGCCGGCCTTGAGCTTGCGCGCGTTCTGCTCGATCTGCTTGCGGAAGAACCGCACGAGACCCTGCTCGAAGCCGGCCAGGTGCGTGCCGCCCTTGGGTGTCGAGATGATGTTCACGAAGGTCTGGATCTCGGTGTCGTAGCCCGTGCCCCAGCGCAGCGCGACGTCGACCTCGCAGGTGCGCTCCACCTCGCGCGAGACCAGCGCACCGCTCGCCTCGTCCATGACCGGTACCGTCTCGGTGAACGTGCCGGAGTCGGTGACCCGCCAGGTCTCGGTCAGCGCCGCGTCGACCGCGAGGAAGTCGACGAACTCGGAGATACCGCCGTCGTAGGCGAAGCGGTGCACCTGCGGCGCACCCGATTCATCGAGACCCTCGGCGCGCTCGTCGCGGATCTCGATGCCGAGGCCGGGGACCAGGAACGCGGTCTGCCGGGCGCGCGCCACGAGGGCGTCGGATTCGAACCGCGCCTCCTTCAGGAAGATCTGCGGGTCGGCCCAGTACCGCACGCGGGTGCCGGTGACGCCCTTCTTCACCTTGCCGACGACGCGCAGTTCCGAGGCGTCCTCGAACGGAGTGAACGGGCTCGACGGGCTGTCGCCGTCGAAGATGCCCGGCTCGCCGTGCCGGAACGACATCGCCCAAGTCTTGCCGTCGCGATCGACCTCGACGTCGAGCCGGGACGAGAGAGCGTTGACCACGGAGGCGCCCACGCCGTGCAGGCCGCCGGAACTGGCGTAGCCGCCGCCGCCGAACTTTCCGCCGGCGTGCAGCTTCGTGTAGACGAGCTCGACGCCGGTGAGCCCGCTGCGGGGCTCGATGTCGACGGGTACGCCACGCCCACGGTCGTTCACCGTCACGCTGCCGTCGGCGTGCAGCACGACCCCGATCTCGGAGCCGTGGCCGGCCAGGGCCTCGTCGACGGAGTTGTCGATGATCTCCCAGAGGCAGTGCATGAGGCCGCGCGAATCGGTCGTGCCGATGTACATGCCCGGCCGTTTGCGAACGGCCTCGAGCCCTTCGAGCACGGTGAGATGGCGGGCGGAATAGCTCGACTCGGCCACGGTTGCGGCACCTCTTTCTCTGGGGACGGATCTACTGTAGGCGAGACCTCCGACACCGGGGCGCCGATCCCCCGGCGCGTGCCGAAAACGAGCCGTTGAACGGCCGCTGAACGCTGCAGCGGCGCCCGCGGGCTACGCGGTCAGCGAAACGGTCACCGAATCGGGCCGATTCCCGGGGTTCGCGTGCTTTGATGGGAGCACCAAACACGTACGGGAGGTAGCCATGACGACACTCGAGCAGGATCGCACCGAGGCCCAGGCCCGGGCGGATCGTCCCCTCGACGCGCTCGACCGCTGCGACAGCTGCGGCGCCCAGGCGTACGTGCGCGCGATGCTGAACGGCAGCGAGCTGCTGTTCTGCGCGCATCACGCCCGCAAGCACGAGGAGAAGCTCCGCCCGATCGCCGAGGTCTGGCACGACGAGACCGCGCGCCTGAACGCGTAGCGGTTCGCACGGACCGCCATCCGCGAGGATCGGCGGACAACGGAAAAGCCCCGGCCGGAGCCGGGGCTTTTCTCGTGTCTGGCGGCCTACTCGAGGTAGTCGCGCAGCTGCTGCGACCGCGAGGGGTGGCGCAGCTTCGCCATGGTCTTCGACTCGATCTGGCGAATGCGCTCGCGCGTCACACCGAAGGTGTCGCCGATCTGGTCGAGGGTCTTCGGCATGCCGTCGCCCAGGCCGAAGCGCATGCGGATCACGCCGGCCTCGCGCTCCGAGAGCGAATCGAGCAGCTGCTCGAGCTGCTGCTGCAGCATCGTGAAGCCGACCGCGTCGGCCGGAACGACCGCCTCGGTGTCCTCGATGAGGTCGCCGAACTCGCTGTCGCCGTCCTCGCCGAGCGGGGTGTGCAGCGAGATGGGCTCGCGACCGTACTTCTGCACCTCGACGACCTTCTCGGGGGTCATGTCGAGTTCGCGGCTCAGCTCCTCGGGAGTGGGCTCGCGGCCCAGGTCCTGCAGCATCTGGCGCTGCACGCGGGCGAGCTTGTTGATGACCTCGACCATGTGCACCGGGATGCGGATGGTGCGCGCCTGGTCGGCCATGGCTCGCGTGATCGCCTGACGGATCCACCAGGTGGCGTAGGTCGAGAACTTGAAGCCCTTGGTGTAGTCGAACTTCTCGACCGCACGGATCAGGCCGAGGTTGCCCTCCTGGATCAGATCCAGGAACTGCATGCCGCGACCGGTGTAGCGCTTCGCGAGCGAGACGACGAGGCGGAGGTTGGCGCCGAGCAGGTGGCTCTTCGCGCGCTGACCGTCGCGTGCGACCCACTTCAGCTCGCGCTCGAGCTTCTTGGGCAGGCCCTTCTCGGTCGCCAGCTTCTCCTCGGCGAACAGACCGGCCTCGATGCGCATCGCGAGCTCGACCTCTTCGGCCGCGTTCAGCAGTGCGACCTTGCCGATCTGCTTCAGGTAGTCCTTGACCGGGTCGGCGGTGGCGCCGGGGATCGCGGTCGTGACCGTCGGCACGTCCTCATCGTCGGAGTCCTTGATCCGGATCGCGCCGGTCGGCAGCTGCACGGCCGGGACGACCGGGATCGCCGCGGTGTCGGTGGAGACGACCTCGTCGGTGTCGGGGGCGAGAGCGGCCTCCGCGACGGGATCCGGCTCCTTCGGGGCGCGCTTGCGCGTCGCCGGCTTCTTCGCCGCGGGCTTCTTCGCAGCAGCGGTCTTGGCAGCGGCCGTCGACTTCTCGGCAGGAGCCTTCGTCGTAGCGGCCTTCTTGGTCGCGCTCGCCTTCGTGGTCGCGGCCTTCTTGGCAGCGCTCTTCGGCGCTTCCGTCTCGGTCGCGTCCTCAGCCGAAGTGGCACGAGTCTTGGTGGTGGGTGCAGTGGCCACGCAGCCGCCTCTCTGTGTCGAGATCCTCCGTGTGCGAATCGTGCGATTTTCGCAAAACATGCACACAGCGTGAAAACCCATGTCAAGCCCGGCGTATTCCCGCGCACGCGCGAGAGCCGGATTGAATGGGCTGTGCTGCAATTATTGCACGCGCGCGGGCAGGTTCCTGACCATTCCGATCGAGTTCAGCGCCCAGCGAAATCATCGCGCCGTGTCGGGGACCGCTCAGACGAGGCCGGGGCCTCCCGGAGCGCCGCCTCCCGGGGCTCCGCCGGTTCCGGGATCCCGCTGCTCGCGCAGGAACCGCTCCAGCTCGCTCGCGAGCTGGTCCGCGGTCGGGAGGGATCCGTCCTCGCTCACGAGCGGCGAGCGGGTGGTCTGATCCTCCATGTACTCGTCGTAGCGCACCTCGAGGTTCCGCACCATCTCGGTCGACTCCTCGTTCTCGGCGATCTGCGTGTCGACCTGGATGTTGAACGCACGGGCCGCCTCGCGGACCTCGTCGGTCGGCAGGATCAGCCCGCTGGCGGCCATGATCCCGTCGAGCGCGGCGAGCAGCACGTCGGGGTTCTCGGTGTTCGCGAGGTAGTGCGGTACCAGGAAGGCGAATCCGACGACGTCCTCGCCGAGCGAGTGCAGTCGGTATTCGAGCACGTGGCCGGCCGAGGCGGCGAGCTTGGTCGTCGGCTTCCAGACGGATCGCGCCTCGATCAGGTCGTCGCGGCTGCCGCTCACGGTGGCTCGGATCGGGCGGGTGTGAGGCACGGGCATGGGGATCGCGTGCGTCCAGACCGTGGTCGAGACCTCGAACTCGTGCACCAGCATGAGCACGGCGTCGATGAACTGCTCCCAACGGAAGTCGGGCTCGTAGCCGCTGAGCAGCAGGAACGGTGCGCCGAGCTCGTCGTGCGCGAGCGCGAGCGAGAGCTCCTCGGGCGCGTAGTCGACCAGGTGGTCCTCGACGAAGGTGATGACCGGTCGGCGCGCGCGGTAGTCGAGCAGCAGGTCGGCGTCGAAGCGCACGATCTCCTGCGGCTCGGTGCGCTCCCAGAGGTACTCCTCGAGCTGCGCGACCACGCCCCCGGCGTCGCTGATGCCGCGCAGGGCGACCAGGAGCGGGAGGCCCTTGGGGACGGTCGCGCGGCGCTCTGCGTACTCTGCGGAGAAGATCGAATCGGTCACGGCTCCATCCTACGGAGCGGGCCCCCGCGACGGGCGGGCCGAGCGCATGCCCAGAGCGAACGTCCCCGGGCGTCACCGAATGGCCTGGTGGGCACGGAGGAGTAGTAGGCTGGTGAGCCGTGGACCGATCACGCGTCGGCCCGCTCTTTCGAATGCGACCCGAGGGAGATCCCACTTGGCCGATCAGCAGTTTGACATCGTCGTTCTCGGAGGCGGCAGCGCCGGGTACGCTGCAGCCATCCGAGCGAGACAGCTCGGCTTCACCGCCGCAGTCATCGAGAAGGACAAGCTGGGCGGCACCTGCCTCCATCGCGGCTGCGTCCCGACCAAGGCGCTGCTGCACTCCGCCGAGATCGCCGATGTGGCGCGCGAGGGCGAGGCGTACGGCGTGCTGTCGAGCGTCGCCGGCATCGATATGGCCGGCGTGACGAAGTTCCGCACCAACCTGGTCGCCGGAAAGCACAAGGGCCTGCAGGGCCTGCTCAAGGCCAACGGCATCACCGTCATCGAGGGCGAGGGCCGTCTGGTCGCCGCGAACACCGTGCAGGTGGGCGCCGACCGCATCATCGGCAAGAACGTCGTGCTCGCGACCGGCTCCTACTCGCGGAGCCTCCCCGGCCTCGAGATCTCGGGCCGTGTGATCACCAGCGAGCAGGCGCTCGAGCTCACCGAGGTCCCGAAGCGCGTCGTCATCCTCGGCGGCGGCGTGATCGGCGTCGAGTTCGCGAGCGTCTGGCGCTCGTTCGGCGCCGACGTCACCATCGTGGAAGGCCTGCCCCACCTCGTTCCCAACGAGGAGGAGTCGGTCTCGAAGCAGCTCGAGCGCGCATTCCGCAAGCGCGGCATCGATTTCAAGCTCGGCGTCCGCTTCCAGGGCGTCACCCAGGACGCGAACGGCGTCACCGTCACCCTCGAGGACGGCACGACCATCCCCGCCGACTACCTGCTGGTCGCGGTCGGCCGCGGTCCCGTCACGCAGGGCATCGGCTACGAAGAGGTCGGCATCTCGATGGATCGCGGCTTCGTCCTGACCGACGAGCGTCTCGCGACGAACGTGCCCGGCGTCTACGCCGTCGGCGACATCGTGCCCGGCCTGCAGCTCGCGCACCGCGGCTACCAGCAGGGCATCTTCGTCGCGGAGGAGATCGCGGGTCTCAACCCCGTCGTGGTCCAGGACGTCAACATCCCCAAGGTCACCTACTGCGATCCCGAGATCGCATCGGTCGGCCTCACCGAGGCGAAGGCCAAGGAGCAGTACGGCGACGACAACGTCACCGCGTACGAGTACAACCTGGCCGGGAACGCCAAGAGCTCGATCCTCGGCACCGCCGGCACCGTCAAGGCGGTCCGGGTGAACGACGGCCCCGTGGTCGGCGTGCACATGATCGGCGCCCGTGTCGGCGAACTCGTCGGCGAGGCCCAGCTGATCGTGAACTGGGAGGCCTACCCCGAGGATGTCGCTCCCTTCATCCACGGCCACCCCACGCAGAACGAGACCATCGGCGAGACCATGCTGAAGCTCGCCGGCAAGCCGCTGCACGCCATCTGAGCGCGGCACGAGAATTACGAACGAAACGGAGACAACGTCATGAGTGAATCGGTCGTCCTCCCCGCACTGGGCGAGAGCGTCACCGAGGGGACGGTGACCCGCTGGCTGAAGAACGTCGGTGACACCGTCGCAGTCGACGAGCCGCTGCTGGAGGTGTCCACCGACAAGGTCGACACCGAGGTCCCCTCCCCCATCGCGGGGGTGCTCGAGGAGATCCTCGTGCAGGAGGACGAGACGGCCGAGGTCGGCGCGGTGCTCGCACGCATCGGAGACGGGAGCGGTTCCGCTGCGGCTCCGGCCGCCCCGGCGGCCGAGCCCGTCGCGGCGCCCGCAGCTCCGGAGCCCGTGGCGGCGCCCGCCGCTCCGGCCGAGCCCGTGGCGGCCCCTGAGCACGTCGCGGTTCCTTCGACCCCCACCGCGCCCGCCGATGGCCAGGAGGTCGTGCTCCCCTCGCTCGGCGAGAGCATCACCGAGGGCACCGTGACCCGCTGGCTGAAGAGCGTCGGCGATTCGGTCGAGGTCGACGAGCCGCTGCTCGAGGTCTCCACCGACAAGGTCGACACCGAGGTCCCGTCGCCCGTGGCCGGTGTGCTGCAGGCGATCCTGGTGCAGGAGGACGAGACCGTGGAGGTCGGCGGCGCGCTCGCGCGCATCGGCTCCGGCGCGGCGGCCCCGGCCGCTCCCGCGGCTGCACCGGCTCCGGCTGCTGCTCCGGCCGCACCCGCACCCGCTCCCGCAGCGGCACCCGCTCCCGCAGCGGCTCCCGCTCCCGCAGCGGCTCCCGCTCCCGCAGCCGCTCCCGCTCCCGCAGCCGCTCCGGCGGCAGCTCCGGCTCCGGCGGCTCCCGCAGCACCGGCCGCACCCGCGGTTGACCCCGCCGCGGCCGGCTACGTCACCCCCATCGTCCGCAAGCTCGCGCACCAGCACGGTGTCGACCTCGCGACGATCGCGGGCACCGGCGTGGGCGGACGCATCCGCAAGGAGGACGTGCTCGCCGCTGCGAAGCCTGCTGCCGCGGCACCCGCCGCGCAGGCCGCACCCGCGGTTCAGGCTCCGGTCGCCGAGGTGTCCCCGCTGCGCGGTACCACGCAGAAGATGAGCCGCCTGCGCAAGGTGATCGCCGATCGTGCGGTCGCTTCGCTCCAGTCGACGGCTCAGCTGACCACCGTGGTCGAGGTGGATGTGACCCGTGTGGCGCAGCTGCGCCAGGCCAAGAAGGACGAGTTCCTCGCCAAGACCGGCGCGAAGCTCTCCTTCCTGCCGTTCTTCGCCCTGGCCGCGGCCGAGGCGCTGCGCACCTACCCGATCGTCAACTCGACGGTCGACGGTGACAGCATCGTCTACCCCGACCACGAGAACATCAGCATCGCCGTCGACACCGAGCGCGGTCTGCTGACCCCGGTCGTGCGCGACGCCGGCGAGAAGAACATCGCCCAGCTCGCTCTCGACATCGCCGATCTTGCTGCGCGTACCCGCGACAACAAGCTGACGCCGGACGAGCTCTCGGGCGGCACCTTCACGCTGACCAACACCGGTTCGCGCGGAGCGCTCTTCGACACCCCGCTCGTGTTCCTGCCCCAGTCGGCGATCCTCGGCACCGGCGCGGTCGTCAAGAAGCCCGCGGTGGTCTCGGGCCCCGAGGGCGACGCGATCGCGATCCGCTCGACGGTCTACCTGGCGCTGTCCTACGATCACCGCACCATCGATGGCGCCGACGCCGCCCGCTTCCTCACCCAGATGAAGCAGCGCCTCGAGGCAGCCGACTTCGTGGGCAACCTCGGGATCTGATCCCGCATCGCGAAATCCGCTCCGGCTGATCCCATCGCGATGACCGGCTTCGGGCCGCGGCACTCCTCGGAGGCCGCGGCCCGAAGTCGTTCCGGCGCGGTCTCGCGGCTCCCGCGCTGTCCGCGCAGCCCGAACGATCCCGCTCCACAACGCCCGAACCCCGGCCATCGCCTTCGCCGGAATCACGGCCTCGCCCTTTCAGGCGGAGCCGGTGGACGGATACTGATCCGCTCGGAGAGCGCGCTCTCGACCGCTTCGCGCGCCATCGCCCGGCTCCAGCCCGAGGTGCGGGTCGACTCCCGCAGCGCGGTCACCGCGTCGGAAACCGCCTCGGCGAGGTACTCGGCGCACCCCGGCGGACTCCACTGCTCGATGAGGCTGCGCAGAGACTGCTCCGGAATACCGATCAGGGAGCAGTAGGCTCCGTGCCCGGCCCGTTCGTGCTGCAGGCCGGCCCGCACCGCGCGACGATGCGCCCGCGCTCCTCGTGCCGGAAGTCGCCGGCACTCGCTCCCGACGAACTCCAGGTCCGCCGGCCCGATCGGCCCGAGGCACCACCCCGCCGCTCGGGACTCGATCGCCACCGCGCAGAGGCGGAGCACCCGCCAGGCCGTCTCGGCAGCTCGAATCGGCGGGCCGGAAGGGCGCCCGCGGCCGCGAAACCTGCGGAGCAGCTGTTCCGGGAACACCGAGAACGACGAGTGGGACGACGGACGATCCATGTGCGTGCCTCCTGAGGAATCGGACCGGCGCTGCCGGTGAAGAACGCTCATCATCCCGCGCGCCGGGACGCTCCGAAGCGCTTCGCACCGTGCCCGGATCGCCCAGGGCGTAACTCGGCCGTGAATGCACGCTGTGAGGGGTGAATCGGACACGCCCGCGCACGGTATCCTGGGAGGTATGGCCAAAGAGCAGAAAACTCCAGCGAAGAAGGAGCCCGGTCGCATCCGGCAGATGGTGCAGATCTATCGCACCACCAAGGTGCAGGATCGCAACCTGCCCTACATCATGCTGCTCTGCTTCATCGCGCCGATCCTCGTCGCGGTGCTGCTCGCGTTCCTCCTGAACAACAGCATCTTCGGCTGGATCATGTGGCCGCTCACCGGCATCCTGGTCGGCCTCCTGATCGCGATGATCGTGCTGGGCCGCCGCGCCGAAGCGGTCGCCTACCGTCAGATCGAGGGCAAGCCCGGTGCGGTCGGCGCGGTCGTGCAGGGCGCACTGCGTCGCTCGTGGCGTGGATCCGAGGTGCCGATCGCGATCACCCGCAGCCAGGACGCGATCTATCGCGTCATCGGTCGCGGCGGCGTCGTGCTCATCGCCGAGGGCTCCGCTCAGCGCACCAAGCGCCTCCTCATCGACGAGGAGCGCAAGGTGAAGCGCGTGCTTCCCAACGTCAAGATCACCCAGCTCTACGTCGGTACCGACGAGGGCGGCATCCCCGTGTCGAAGCTGAACCGGTCGCTCGCCAAGATCAAGCCGACCCTGCGTCGCAACGAGGTGCAGGCCGTGTTCAACCGCCTCTCCTCGCTGCAGGGCACTCCCGTCGGCATCCCGAAGGGCATCGATCCGAACAAGGTGCGCGCGCAGCGTCCGCGCTGATCCACCGCTTCTCGCATGGCGGCTCCGACTTCGGTCGGGGCCGCCATTCGCGTATTCGGGGCACGGTGCCCGGTGTTCAGAAGGAGATCCGCCTTCAATAGGAGAGACCGCCGGGATTCGTCCTTCTGACGCCGGATCTCCTTTGGAATCGGAGACACCACCGCGCACGCCGAGGCGCAGGGCGGAGCAGGATGACCCGCTACGCCCGGATGAGCACCGTTCCGGCGATCTTGTCGTGGAAGCCGCGCTGGTCCGAATCCCACACGAGCACGGGGATGACGAGGAGCAGCAGGACGGTGCGCACGACCGGGCGCCATGCGCCGATCCAGCCGCCCGTCAGCGGTACGACGCGGAGCCCCATGATCCGGTGCCCGATCGACCCGCCGATGGTGGGGATGAACAGGATCTGCATGAGCCCGAAGATGCCGAGCGTGATGAAGGAGGTCGCGGGCCCCTGCGGGAAGAGCAGCGAGATCAGCGTCGCGATGGCCCAATCGATGGCGATCGCGGCGAAGCGCCGACCGATGCGTCCGACGGAGCGCTGCCCCTCGGCGGGAAGGCCGAGACGCTCCCCCGGCCACTTGCTCGGTTCGAGGTCGCCGAAACGTTGCGGGGCGGTGGGAGCGGGCATGGGATCCAGTCTATCGAGCCGCCGAACCGTAACACGCAGGAAACATTGGACACATGTTTCGGAAACGATGCTCTTCTAAAGTGGAGGGAGCACGGTGCAGAACGCGCGTGCGAAGCGCGGACCGACCGCACGGCGTCGGCCCGCCACGACTCTGAGGAGCAGCATGTTTCAGACCCCGCAGGAAGTCATCGACTTCATTCGAGACACGGACGTCAAATTCCTGGACATCCGGTTCACCGACCTCCCCGGGGTGCAGCAGCACTTCAACATCCCCGCGGCGACCGTGGATCTCGACTTCTTCGAGGTCGGCCAGATGTTCGACGGCTCCTCGATCCGCGGGTTCGCCGGCATCGCCGAATCCGATCTGCAGCTGATCCCCGACGTCACCACCTCGTACATCGATCAGTTCCGCGCCGAGCGCACGCTGATCATGCTGTTCGACATCTTCAACCCGCGCACGGGCGAGATCTACTCGAAGGATCCCCGCCAGGTCGCGAAGAAGGCCGAGCGCTACCTCGCATCGACCGGCATCGCCGACACCGCGTTCTTCGCGCCGGAGGCCGAGTTCTACATCCTCGACTCGGTGCGCTACGAGACGACCCCGCAGCGCACCTTCTACGAGATCGATTCGGAAGAGGCACACTGGAACTCGGGTCGCAAGGTCGAGGGCGGCAACCTCGGCAACACGACCGCGCTCAAGGGCGGCTACTTCCCCGTCTCCCCCGTCGACAAGCAGGCCGACCTGCGCGACGACATCTCGCTGCGCCTCATCGACGCCGGCCTGCAGCTCGAGCGCTCCCACCACGAGGTCGGCGCACCCGGCCAGGCCGAGATCAACTACCGCTTCAACACCCTCGTCTCCGCTGCCGACGACGTGCTGAAGTTCAAGTACATCGTGAAGAACACGGCCGAGCTCTGGGGCAAGACCGCGACCTTCATGCCGAAGCCCGTCTTCGGCGACAACGGTTCGGGCATGCACACCCACATGTCGCTCTGGAGCGGCGGCGAGCCGCTGTTCTACGACGAGGCCGGCTATGCGGGTCTGTCGGACATCGCCCGCTGGTACATCGGCGGCATCCTGCACCACGCGCCGTCGCTGCTCGCGTTCACGAACCCGACCATCAACAGCTACCGCCGCCTGGTCAAGGGGTACGAGGCTCCGATCAACCTCGCCTACTCGGCGGGCAACCGCTCGGCGGCCGTGCGCATCCCGCTGACCGGCTCGAACCCGAAGGCGAAGCGCATCGAGTTCCGCGCACCCGACGCCTCGGGCAACCCCTACCTCGCGTTCGCCGCGCAGCTCATGGCGGGCCTCGACGGGATCCGCAACCGCATCGAGCCGCTCGCGCCGATCGACAAGGACCTCTACGAGCTGCCCCCGGAGGAGGCCAAGAACATCCCCCAGGTGCCGACCTCGCTCGAGGCAGCGCTCGAGGCCCTCGAGGCCGACCACGCCTACCTGCTCGAGGGCGGCGTGTTCACCGAGGAGCTGATCCAGACCTGGATCGACCTCAAGCACGACCTGGAGATCCGTCCGATGTCGGTGCGCCCGCACCCGTACGAGTTCGAGCTCTACTACGGGGTCTGATTCCGGGAAGTTCTCCGGCGCCGGTCTCGTGGCCTGTGAACCCAGTGATTGACTGAGTCCCAGACGGCGAATGCCGTCTGGGACTCAGTCAATATTCGGACGTTTAGGGACGTCTACTGGGAGTAAACGGACGGAAATTCGGACGCTTCCAGGCGACCTCAATGACCGTTTCGCACGGCTCCGCTCCCGGGGCTTGTCTTCGGGCCCCTGCCACAGTCAGGGTCAGCTCCGCGTGATTCGTTCTGGGTTTCGTTCCGCCCTTTCCCTTTGGAGGATCGGGGTATGCCAGGACCGTATCCGGACGAGTTCCGCCAGCGCGCGCTGCGAATGCTGAGCGAGGCTCACCCCGATCACAAGACCGATCACGCCGCGATCAAGCACGTCGCCGCGAATCTCGGCATTAACCCCGAGACGCTTCGGCTGTGGAAGAAGCGCCTCGATGTCGACGAGGGCCATCAGCCGGGAACCTCGAGTGAGGCGCAGGCCAAGATCAAACGCTTGAGGATGTAGGTCACTGAGTTGGAAAAGGCGAACGAGATCCTGAGGTCTGCGACCATGTTTCTCGCAACGGAGCTCGGCCGCCCCTCGTTGAGATGATCGCGTTCGTCGATATAATGCGTGATCGTTTAGGGGTCGAGCTCGTCTGCCGTGTGATGCGGCAAGCCTAGGTGGGGTTCCTCACCGCCCGCGGATACGGAGCCGCGAAAGAGCGCCCGGCATCTGTGCAGCGGTCGTGGCACGAGCTGCTGATCCCGGAGATTCGTCGGCTGCATTCGGAGGAGTCCTGCGTCTACGGTGTCCGGAAGATGTATGCGCTGCTGCGCCGGCAAGACTGGATCCTTGGCCGTGACCAGACTGGCCAGCTTATGCGGCTGGCCGGGGTCCGCGGGGAGAAGCGTTCGAAGAAGGTCTTCACCACGAAGACGGAGCCGACCTCAACAAGAACTCTGCGCGCGATCAGGCTCAGTGTGAAACACCTAGCGGAGCATTTCAGCCTTCACCGAGCGACTATCTGGCATCAAACTCGCACGTAATGCGCCTGAGACTCATTCTCAACCCCACCTATCTTCTTGTTCTGGCCTCCAACCTCGCGCATATTTGGAGGCCAGCAGCACAAGGTCAGTGTCACCGTCCGCTTCGCGTAACGCTTCGAAGGATTCCCGGAGGTTCACCTCTCCTCCATAGATATCCACGAGCCAGTCCCAAGCTAGTACCGGCGTCACTCGAACGTGTCGAGAGTTGCCCGAATGTGCACGATTCTCCCCGTGAACTGACTCAAGGACCGCACGCGTAACGTCAGGGGAACGTTCTTCCCCTACGACCGACTCACCAGCATTCAGTTCCTGCGCAAAGCCAAAAACACGCGCGAGGTCCCACTCTTCAGCGAACCGTTCTGTCACCCCTAAACGGAGGATCTCATCGGCAAGTTCGCGCTCCAGAGGCTGCACATCCGACTCGGGTACAACTTTCGAGCCGATGTTTTCACGATGGCCAACCATGTGCAGCAGCTCAAGTTTTGATGAGTACGAGCGCACGAGCGGCAGGGCTGTTCGGACCACATCAGCTCGCTCAAGTTCTTCGCGTTGCTCGAGCATCCTCAGAATGACACGAGCAACGATGATCTGCGGCCGCATAACCATAAGTCCACCAAGAAGAGAAGCGCTCTCCGGCACTCTTGGGATGAGATTGAGCAATGCAGCAATCGCGCTAGACATGCCCGACTCCGGGAATTCTCCCTTGAAAGTTTCCATACTCCCGAGCACATCCGGGAGAAGCTCAATCGGCACAGTGGCCAGTGCCTTCGCGAAGTCTGTTGGCGTATCGATCTTTGGGACGAGTTCTTCGGCAAATCGAAAACTCAGCAGCCCTGCAGGAGCCACACGATCGAAGTAGTTGCTAAGGAAATCCTTGCTTGCAAGGAGATGTTGCTTCTTCCAGGAGTCAACCCATGAACTTCCATAGCTCGTATTCTCAACGTACTTAATCGACGCGGGGAAGACCCGACCTAGGAGCGCTCGAACGACCGATTCATCCGGACCTGAGATGCGAATAAGCTCATCGATTTGAGCCTGATACGCCGGATTCTTACGCGAAGAACCAAAATCCGAAGAGGTCTCGGTCAAGGCCAGCTTCATGTCCCGCAGCTGCAGAAATAGCTCTGGCCGGAACACACGTACAGCTTCCATGGCGAGCAAATCTGAGACATCGATGTCTCGTGCCAGAGCATCCATAGTTACTCTGGCAGACAGCACGTAACGGACAATATCGCGCATGTTTCCAACGAGAGGACGGATCACCTCAACAAAGATGTCCCCCCAGCGCGCCTCATCGAACCGTAGTCCATCGATCCCATCAACCAATGGCTCCAGCTCGCGCAAGAGCTCCGATTGCAGCATCTGATCTGGCACTGCGGGCAGATCATATGAAACCTGAATAATCTTCTCCAGGTATTCGCGCCCCGGCACGTTCGTTTCCTCAAGTGCAGCCTCAACTCGGTTTCGATCGAATGCAAGCAGATAGACGATGTTCGGGAAACTTGCCGTAAGCCTCACCAACTTGAAGATTTCGCGTATCTCTGCCGTGGTAAGTCGGTCTAGATCGTCGATCACCACAACGACAGGCCGCTCAAGCAAAGCAAGCTTCTGCGCTACTCGGTCGCGTCGCGCGCCAGCACTTCCCCGCTGTCCCACTCGCCGCTTTGCTCCGCTACGCGCTAGCGCAAGGCCACCGTTGAACAAACCTCCCCACAACCCGAAGTTCCCCGCGACCGAACCGATCGAATCGCCATACTTCTCGAGAAGCCCCGCGGCTTTCGTTAAGCGATCATCTTGCAGCTCCTTGAACTGAGATGCAAGCTCGGCGAAGAAGTGGTCAACAAGTTGTTCGGTTCCCGAGAACATCCAGGGGTTAAAGTCAACGACCGGAATAGTCGGTTGGGTCGCAAACTGTTCACGCATTAGATTAATGAAAGAGCTTTTACCATGCCCCCAAGGCCCCAAGACACTGACAACTACGCCCCTTGAAGGGTCCAGCTGACGTATGGCAGTAGCAAAATCGTGCGCGAGCACTGCGCGCCCGAAACGATCTTCTGAGGATGCCTCAATTGGACTGTCTGTCGATTTTGGTTCCGACATTCTCTACGCCGCTTCCCTCAGCTTGGTGGATTCGAGGTTCTGCATAACCACTCCTTCTCGTCAGCAATTAGATATTGTGTCGTGCGGCCGCCCCGACCACCACGCATCACGACTTTGTTCTGTTTGATGAGCTTCTTCAGCGCGCATTCTACCTGGGGTCGCGTGAGTCCGGTCTGCGACACTAGGCCACTTCGACCCGCCTCCCCCATCTGAAGCACGTTCATGGACCGACGCTGTGAGCGGCCGAAAAGAGTGGCGACCCGCTCTTGTATAGTCCCAACGGTAGCGTTCATATTCGCTCGTATGAGCACAGCGACCGTGACTCCGCGATCGACGAAGATCGGTCGGTCGACCTTGCAAGTATTCAGCTCGCGCTCTACCTCGTGTTTTTCGCCACCCTCGGCCCCCGCCACGCGGTATCCGACTGTATTACGGGGTCTGATCCGAGCCGAGGCATCGCGAGCCGAACACAGCTCCGGGCCCCGTGCAACTTCCGAAGAAGCCTCCCGGACCCGATTCGCCCTCGCGAATGCGGCACGGGGTGGGTTTCCTTCTGTCTTGGGCGGTCGGTACTCCGATGTCGGCCGAAGGCGACCTGCGGCTCAGTTTCGCGTACGCTCCGCAATCTCGTCCGAGTGCTTCCGCAGCGCGGAGAGCACTGCTCCACGAATGATCGCCCACAGGATCCAGAGCCAGATGATGGTGACAAAGAGCCAGACGGCGATCCCGAGAACCCAGCCGAGGGTCGTGTCGGGCATGACGGGAGTGTTCATGGCGCCAGGATATCGATCCGGGTTCGCTGAGCGAAAGGGGCGCCTGCGTGCATGGGACGCGTTGCGGCGCCAATCCTGCTCGATATCACACCGCACAACCCGCTGACCGCGGGCCGCACGCGAAGCGCGGATCGGCATCCATTCCACTGGATTGGTTGTCGGTTCGCGCTTCCTTGCGTTCTGCCGTCCGCTTCTGATGGGATGGGCCCGACACCGCCGGTCGAACCGATCGCGCGAGTGCTCCGATCCGGCTGGAGGCGACCATGGGACTGTTCGACCGAGCGAAGAAGGCGGCCGGGGCCGCAGGAGCCGCGGGTGGCGACTGGGCCGCGCAGGCGCAGGCCGCGCAGCAGCTCGCCTCCGAGCAGCTCCGACAGGCGGGCTACACCGACGGCAGCATGCCGACGATGGCGAACGCCGCCGAGGTCGGCGCGCAGATGCAGGCCGACCACGACGTGCTGAACGCCTACGGGCAGGAGCTGAACCGGATCCTGCAGATCGGCGCGCCCGGCACCTGCGTCATCGTCTCGGCCGTCGACACCGGAGATCGCACGGCCGGCCAGCCGTGGTTCCAGATGGAGTACGACATCACCCTTCCCGGGCAGGCCGCCTACCGGGTCTCGAAGATCGAGATGGTGCCCGACGTCGCCCTGGCGAACTACGCGGTCGGATCGCTGCACGAGGTTCGCGTGGATCCCGCCGATCCGCAGAAGATCGCGCTGGCGAGCTGATGCGTTCGCGCCCGTTGGGGTCGCCATGGGCGTCCTGAACGACGTCTGGCGTCTGATCAAGGCCGGCGGACGCGAGAGCGCGCGAACCGACTACGCCGAGGCGCTGCGGCAGTCCGCCGATCTCGCCGAGGCGATGGCCGGTGCGGATCCCGCCGCGCCCGCGGGCACCCACGGCGCCGCCGCGGCGAACCCCTTCACCAACCTCGAGTTCTTGCGCCAGGCGATCCCCGTGGCGGGCACCGTCGTCGCGCTCGCGCCCACCGGGCAGGTGCTCGGCGATGTGCCGATCTACGCGGTCGAGCTCGACGTGCAGCGGGACGGGGCGCCGGTCTACCGCACCACGTATCAGACGGTGATCGCGGCGGGCGCGCTGCACAACTGGCAGCCAGGCAAGGTCCTGCCGTTCCGGGTCTCGCCGACGGATCCGCACGCGCTGATGCTCGGCTGAGCCACGGCCGATCCGGAGCGGCCGGTCGCGGCCTACGGTCGGAACATCGAGACGCCCGGGCCGTCCTCGTAGCCGAAGAACTCGCGTTCGAACACGGCCCGCGCGCGGCGCGCGGCGCCGAACCAGCGTTCCTCGATCTCGCCCGTGCTGCCGCTCGGCAGTCCGAGCACGCCGGCGATGCCTTCGAGATCGGTGCGGTCGTTCGGCAGGCTGTCCGATCTGCGTCCCGACCAGAGGGTCAGCGCCGAACGCAGCGTGCTCGCCAGCGTCCAGGAGTCCATGAGCGATTCCTCGGACTCGCCGTCGATGAGTTCGGCCTCGACGGCCGCGCGCAGGGCTTCGCGCGTCGACACCGTGCGGAACGCGGGAATGCCCGCGCCGTGCTCGAGCTGCAGCAGCTGCACGAGCCACTCGACGTCGCTGAGCCCGCCCGGACCGAGCTTGAGGTGCCGCCGGGGATCGGCGCCGCGCGGCAGCCGTTCCGCCTCGACGCGCGCCTTGAGCCGCCGCACCTCGCGCACCTCGTTCTCGCCGAACTGCTCCGGGAAGCGGATCTCGTCGGCCAGCGCGAGGAAGTCGCGGCCGAGATCCACGTCGCCCGCGACGGCGCGGGCCCGCAGCAGCGCCTGCGCCTCCCAGGCGAGCGACCAGCGTTCGTAGTAAGCGCGATAGGCGTCGAGGCTGCGCACGAGCGGGCCGTTCTTGCCCTCGGGGCGCAGGTCGAAGTCGAGGTCGACCGGGAAGCGCGGATCCGAGACGAGCCGGCGCAGCTCCGTCACGAGGCGCAGCGCCTCGCGCGTCGCGGCGTCCGGAGCGGTGCCGGGCAGCGCCCGGTGCACGGCGACGAGGTCGATGTCTGAGGCGAAGCCGAGCTCCCGCCCGCCGTAGCGCCCCATGCCGATCAGGGCGAGCTCGATCCCGGTCTCGGGCGCGCTCTCGCGCAGGGCGAGCAGCAGCGCGTCGAGCAGGGCGCCGTGCGCGGCGTCGAGCCCGCCGGCCACCTCCTCATCGTCGATCACGCCGACGAGCCGCCCGAGGGCGAGCCGCAGGATCTCTCGTCGGTGAGCGGCGCGCAGCGCGACCGCGGCGTCGTCGACCGTCGCTCGGCGCGACGCCATCGCTCGCATCTCGGCGCGGAGCGTACCGAAGGAGGTCGGCATCATCAGCTCGTCGCGCTCCAGCCAGGCGACGGCCTCGGGGATCGACTCCAGCAGTTCGGCGGCGAAGCGCGAGGTCGACAGCACGTGCGTGAGCCGCTCGGCGGCCTCCGATCCGTCGCGCAGCAGCCGCAGATACCAGGGCGTGTCGCGGTTCGCTTCGCTCACCCGACGGAACGCGAGCAGCCCGGCATCGGGATCGGTGCCTGAGGAGAGCCACTGCAGCAGCACCGGCAGCAGGTTGCGCTGGATCCGCGCGCGGCGGGACCCGCCCGAGGTGAGGGCCGTCAGGTGCCGCATCGCGCCGTCGGGATCGCGGAAGCCGATACCGACGAGCCGAGCCCGCGCCTCGTCGCCGCCCAGCACGAACTCGGCGTCGGGCAGCGCGGCGACCGCGCTGAGCAGCGGCGCGTAGAAGATCTTCAGGTGCAGTTCGCGCACCTCGTGCTTGATCGCCTCCCACCGGCGCCGCAGCTCCTCGGCGGTCGCGGCGAGCCCCGAGGCCCGCGCGAGCACCCGCAGCCCGTCGGGATCGCGCGGCATCAGCGCCGTGCGCCGCAGCTCCCGTAGCTGCAGCCGGTGTTCGAGCAGCCGGAGCCGCGCGTAGTCCGCTTCGAGGCGCTCGCCGTCCTCGCGGGCGACGTATCCGCCGGCGACCAGCGCGTCGAGGGACTCGAGCGTGCCGCGGAGCCGCAGCCGTTCGTCGTACTGCCCGTGCACGAGCTGCAGCAGCTGCACGCTGAACTCGATGTCGCGCAGCCCGCCCGGGCCGAGCTTGAGCTGGTGGTGGATGTCCTCCTCGGCGATGTGCTCGGTCACGCGCCGGCGCATCCGCTGCACGGAGCCGACGAAGTCCTCGCGCGACCCGCTCGCCCAGACCATCGGCCGGGTGCGCTCGACGAACTCCTCGCCGAGCGCGAGGTCACCGGCGACGGGCCGCGCCTTCAGCAGCGCCTGGAACTCCCAGGCCTTGGCCCAGCGCTCGTAGTAGCTGAGCATCGACGCGAGGCTGCGCACCAGTGCGCCCTGGCGCCCTTCGGGCCGCAGGTTCGCGTCGACCTGCCAGAGCGGGGGCTCATGCGCGGGATCGTGGATCGCGCGCATGAGCTCGCCGGCGAGCCGGGTGGTCACGCGGATGAGCGCGTCCCCGTCGAGCACGTCGTCGTCGGTGCTGCCGACGACGAACACGACATCGACGTCCGAGACGACGTTCAGTTCGCGAGCGCCGCACTTGCCCATCGCCACCACGGCGAGGCGCGCGGCCGCGACGCGTTCGACGGGGACCGCGGGTCCGCCCTCGCCGTCGAGCAGGCGCCGTCGCGCGACCGCGAGACCGGCCTCGAGCGCGGCCGAGGCCAGGTCGGAGAGCGCGGCCGCGACCTCGGCGAATGGCGCGGGCTCCCCCGCGGCCGCGCCGCGTTCGAGGTCCGCGACCATCAGCTCGGCGAGCAGTTCGCGGTAGCGCGTCCGGAGCGCGTTCCAGGCGGACTCGTCGGACGACGACGCGATCGGCACGCGCTGACCCGCGGCGACGGCCGGGTCGTCGGCGACGGCCGGATCCGCGACCACCGTCCCCGGGATCGGATCCGCAGCCCCGACCGCGGCGAGCAGCTCGTGCCGCGCCTCCGCAGCATCGGGCACGCGCCCGCCGTCCCGCAGCAGGCGCGCGAGGTCGCGGGGGTTCCGCGTGAAGAACTCGGCGAGCGCGGGCGAGGCGCCCGCGAGGCGGCACAGCCGCGCCCACTCGCTCGCGCCGAGACCCGCGCAGAGATCCGGACACCGCTCGGCGAGCTCGCTCAGCCGCGCGAGCGCGGTGTCGGGATCGGCCGCCCCGGCGAAGGCGTCGAGCAGGGTCTCGGCGTCGACCGGTGCGACGCCCGCGTTCGCGGCGCCGCCCGCCTGCTCGACGAGCAGCGCCGCGAGACCGTCGATGCGGTCACGAGCTTCGCTCAGCTCTTGGAACCCGGCGCGCGCGACGCGGCCGAGCGTGGAAGGGCGGGATCCCGGAGCCATCGGCCGATCAGATCGTGCCGAGCATCGAGGACAGCTCGAACGGCGTCACCTGGCTGCGGTACTCGTCGACCTCGCGACGCTTCTCGCGGATCAGGTAGGCGAACACCTGCTCGCCCAGCGCCTCCGCGACGAGCTCGGAGCGCTCCATCACCGCGAGCGCATGATCCAGGCTGGTGGGCAGCGGATCGAAGCCGAGCGCACGACGCTCGCCGTCGCTCAGCGCCCACAGGTTCTCCTCCGCCTCGGGCGGGAGCTCGTACTCCTCCTCGATGCCCTTGAGGCCGGCTGCCAGCAGCACCGAGAAGGCGAGGTAGGGGTTGGCCGCGCTGTCGAGCGCGCGGTACTCGACGCGGGCGCTGCCGCCCTTGCTCGGCTTGTAGCTCGGCACGCGCACGAGGGCGGAGCGGTTGTTGTGGCCCCAGCTCACGAACGAGGGCGCCTCGTCGCCGCCCCACAGCCGCTTGTACGAGTTGATGTACTGGTTGGTGATCGCCGTGATTTCGGGCGCGTGCCGCAGCAGGCCCGCGACGAACCGGCGGCCCGTCTGCGAGAGCTGGTACTTCGCCGCCGGGTCGTAGAACGCGTTGGCGTCGCCCTCGAACAGCGAGAGGTGCGTATGCATGCCCGATCCCGGCTGCCCGGCGAGCGGCTTCGGCATGAAGGTCGCGTGCACGCCCTGGGCGATGGCGACCTCCTTCACGACCGTGCGGAAGGTCATGATGTTGTCGGCCATGGTGAGCGCGTCGGCGTACCGCAGGTCGATCTCGTTCTGCCCCGGACCCGCCTCGTGGTGGCTGAACTCGACCGAGATGCCGAGATCCTCGAGCATGTTGACGCTGTCGCGCCGGAAGTCGTGCGCGGTGCCCCCGGGGACGTTGTCGAAGTAGCCCGCACGGTCGACAGGGACGGGGCCCTCGGCGCCGAACTCCTTCGACTTCAGCAGATAGAACTCGATCTCGGGGTGCGTGTAGAACGTGAAGCCGCGCTCCGCCGCGCGGGCGAGACCGCGCTTCAGCACGTTGCGCGGGTCGGCGACCGCCGGCTCGCCGTTGGGCGTGCGGATGTCGCAGAACATGCGCGCCGTCGGGTCGGTCTCGCTGCGCCACGGCAGCAGCTGGAACGTCGAGGGATCCGGGACCGCGAGCAGGTCCGACTCGTAGGCGCGCGTCAGGCCCTCGATCGCGGACCCGTCGAAACCGATGCCCTCGCCGAAGGCGCCCTCGACCTCGGCGGGCGCGAGCGCCACCGATTTGAGCGTCCCCGCGACGTCGGTGAACCAGAGGCGCACGAACTTGACGCCGCGCTCCTCGATGGTGCGGAGGACGAAATCCCGCTGCTTGCTCACGCCGGCTCCGATCGGGTCGATGATCCTCCCCGCGCTGCGCGAGGACTGCTCTCAGACTACCGGCGCGGAGCCCCCGCGCGGCTCAGTCGTCCTGCGCGTCTTCCTCGGCCCACTTCCTGGCGCGTTCCGCGACGATCTCGGGGCCTCGGGCGGCCTCCTCGCGCGTCGCGAACGGACCGATGCGGTCGACCGAGAGCGACTGCGGCCCGTCCTCGACCTCGCCGGTGCGCGTGTTGTACCAGTACGTCTCCTGGGGATCGTCGATCCCCCAATCCCGCTTGCTCATGTTCCATAGACTAGACGCATGCCGTTCGATTCCGCAGGTCACCTGGTCCCCGGTCGTGTCAGCCCCGTGCGGGTCGTCCCCAAGCAGATCCAGCGACCGCCGTACGTCGGACTCGACGCGCCGCCGCCCTACACGGGCGACAACACCTACACCGAGGACGAGATCGCGAAGATCCGCGCCGCGGGCCGCATCGCGTCGCGATCCATCGACGCGGCCGCGGCGGCGATCCGCCCGGGCGTCACCACCGAGGAGCTCGACCGGATCGCGCACGAGTACGTGGTCTCGCACGGCGCCTACCCGTCGACGCTCGGCTACCGCGGGTTCCCGAAGTCGAGCTGCACCTCGGTCAACGAGGTCATTTGCCACGGCATCCCCGACGACACCGTGCTGCGCGAGGGCGACCTCGTCAACATCGACGTCACCGCGTACCTCGACGGCTACCACGGCGACCTCAACCGCACGTTCCGCGTCGGCGAGGTCTCCGAGGAGGCCGACCTGCTGATCCAGCGCACCGAGCAGGCGCTCATGCGCGGGATCAAGGCGGTCGCGCCCGGCCGCGAGGTGAACGTGATCGGCCGGGTCATCGAGACCTACGCGAAGCGCTTCGGCTACGGCGTGGTGCGCGACTTCACCGGGCACGGCGTCGGCGCCGCGTTCCACACGGGGCTCATCATCCCCCACTACGACTCGGCACCCCGGTTCGACGATGTGATCGTGCCCGGCATGGTGTTCACGATCGAGCCGATGCTGACGCTCGGCACCCACGAGTGGGATCAGTGGGAGGACGGCTGGACCGTGACCACCCGCGACCGCTCGCTGACCGCGCAGTTCGAGCACACGCTCGTGGTGCGCGAGCAGGGCGTCGAGATCCTCACGCTGTCGGACGACTGAGGCGCGCGTCCGCGTTCGCGCCTCCCAGCATCGACCAGTGGACGTCGAACCGACGATTGGACGTCTCGGTTGCGCCCGACACGCCGTCCACCGGCGGATAAGCGGTCCAACGGTGGAAGCCCATCTGGACCCGACCCGCGGCAGCAAGATGCCCCCGCCGACCGCATGATCATGCGGCAGACAGGGGCAAAAGGAGAATGGGCCGGATCATACGCCGGGTTCTGTCCCGCCGGCCGAAACCGGCGGTGACGGTCATCTCTCTCGGAGTGCCGTCGCCGACACCCTCTAGCGGCCTACCCGCAGACTCGGCGAGGAGCTTCAACGCCTGCTGTCTGGCCTTGCTGCGAACGAGGTTTACCTGGCCGCCCGTGTCACCACGGACGCCGGTGGTCTCTTACACCACCGTTTCACCCGTGCCGCCGCGGTCGCCCGCAGCGGTCGGTCTGCTTTCTGTTGCACTTTCTCGCGGGTTGCCCCGGGTGGGCGTTACCCACCGTTCTCCTCTGTGCAGCCCGGACGTTCCTCGGCGCGCCCGCCGAAGCGAACGCGACGCGACCGTCTCACCGACCCATTCTCGGTGAACAGTCTACTGAACTTCGGCGATGCCGGCGATGCCGCGACGGTCGCCCAGCCCGTAGTAGTGCCGGAAGTTGTAGATCAGGGGCCGCCATCGCTCCGGGTTCACGTGCGAGGTTCCCGGAACGGTGAGTTCGTCCGCGACGTGCACCGCGCGCACCCGCGCGTGCACGCTGGCGATCCCGTCCGGCTCCTCGTGGATCCCGGTGACCCGAGCCTCCAGGTGGACGGGGAGCTCGGCGACCCGATCGGGCGCGACGGAGCTCGAGCGCAACGGATGCCAGCCCACCATGCGGAACTTGTCCGCGACGAAGCGGGTGCCCTCGCGCTTGCCCTCGGGAATCGGGTCAGCACCGGTCGTCCGCCCGAGCCGTTCGACGGGCTCCCATCGGCCCTCGTCGACGAGGTTCAGCACCAGCTCGGGCCTCCTCCGCAGGTTGGCGATGCTGTGCCCCGACGCGCCCAGCCCGATCACCAGGAGATCGTCGAGCGCCCAGTAGGAGGAGATCGGCGCGAGGTTCGATGTGCCGTCCGCGTTCGCCGTGGACAGCACCCCGACCGGCGTCCCGAAGTAGAGCACGGATGGAGTGATGGTGCGATGCACGCCGGAGGGATCGATGGTCGAGGGATTCGTTTCGAGCATGCGGAACAGTGTGATCGCGTGACGTTTCGGCGCGCGCCGAAGCATCGATCGGGAAGAATAGCCGCATGGACGCGCGCGAAAACGGAGCCGCTCTGGCGCGGGCAGCCTCGGTGCTCTCGGACACCAGCCGAGCCACCATGCTGCTCATCCTGCTCGACGGTCGCGCCTGGACCGCGACCGAGCTCGCCGCGCATGCCGGGATCGCCCGCTCGACCGCCTCCGAGCACCTGCACGTGCTCGTCGACAGCGGACTGGTCGTGGAGCGTCGGGCCGGACGCCACCGCTACCTGAGCCTCGCCGATTCGCGCGCGGCCACACTGGTCGAGAGCCTCTCGCTGTCGACGGCGCCGTCTCCGCCGAAGCCGTCGCTCCGCGGGATCGCGGCGGACCGGGCGCTTCGGGAAGCGCGCAGCTGCTACGACCACCTCGCGGGCGCCGCAGGGGTGGCGCTGCTGCGGACGATGGAGGAGCGGGAACTGATCGGTCCGGGAACCGGGCTCACGCCCGCCGGCGAGCGGTGGTGCGTCGAACTCGGTATCGAACTCGAGTCCGCTGAACGGTCGCGCCGCCCGCTCGTCCGGCGCTGCCTGGACTGGACCGAACGCCGGGACCACCTGGCGGGGAGCCTCGGCGCCGCCGTATTCGAGCGGTTCCTGGTTCTCGGATGGCTGGCTCGCGGTTCGGTACCCCGAGCGGTGCGCGTCACCGAACAGGGCCGCGCCGAACTGGCTCGTCGGCTCGGCCTCTTCGATTGAGCGGAGCCTACGCCTCGTCGACGCGCACGAGGATCGCGCCACTGCCCGGGCAGAACACGATCTCGTCGGGTGCGGTCTCGCGGATCGTCATGAGCTCGGCCGGCGCGAGAGCCATGTTGGATCCCTCGGAGACGTTGCCCCGCAGGCGAGCTGCGCCGATGCCGTTGCGGGAGCGGGTCTCCTCGTAGAGACCGAGCAGGTCGCGCTGGATCTCGGCGGCCACACCGGTACGCTCCTCGGCAGCGGCGGCGGCCTCGCGGGCGATGGCAGCTTCGGCCTCGCCGATCGCGGCCTCGAGGGCCGCGCGACGACCATCGACACCGCTGAGCGCGGCGGCCGCCTCGTCGAAGCGCGCCTTCGTCTGCTCAGCGACCTCCATGAGCTCGAGTTCGCGCTCCTCGAGCTCGCCGGTGCGGCGCGCCAGGGTGTCGAGCTCGTTCTGCAGGGCTTGCGCTTCCTTGGGCGAGGTGCTCGCGGCGATCAGCTGCTCGTCGCGCGCCTTGCGGTCCCGCACCATCTGGGTGTCGGACTCGAGGCGATCGATCTCGGCCTGCTGGCCGTCGAGTTCGCGCTGGAGCCCCATGAAGCGCTCCTTCGCCGCAGACAGCTCGCCCTGCAGCGACGCCAGCTCGGCGCGCTGCGGGATCTGCTCGCGTTTGCGCCGCAGCCGAGCCGCGGTCGTATCGAGCTCTTGCAGGTCGAGCAGCAGTCGCTGCTGGCGGGGACTGGCCTTCATAGCACCCAAGACTAGCGCCCGGAGCCCGCACCGGATGCGCGGCCGTCGTTCGCGCCGACCGAGAAGGCCCACGGATCGGTGCGGCGCGCGCTCACCCGGAACTCGACGCCGGGCAGTTCGGCGGCGAGGCGCTCGGCGGCGCCCTCGAGCCAGAGCGATTCGCTCGCCCAGTGCGCCACGTCGACGAGCGCCGGGCCGCCGGCGACCGCCGACTGCTCGAGCGACTCCTGCGCGGGGTGGTGCCGCAGGTCGGAGGTGAGGTAGACGTCCGCTCCGCGCACGAGCGGGTGGTCGAGCAGGCTGTCACCGGCACCGCCGAGCAGCGCGATGCGCTGGACCGGCCGCTCCGGATCCCCCGCGACGCGGACTCCGCTGACCGTGGCCGGCATGATCCCGGCGACCCGCTCCGCGAACGCGCGGAGCGTTTCGGGTGCGGGCAGCTCCCCCACCCGGCCGATCCCGGCGCTCGGATCGCTCGCCATCGGCACGATGGGCTGCGCATCCGCCAGGCCGAGCCGTCGTGCGATCACGTCGGAGACCCCGCCCTCGGGCTGATCGGCGTTGGTGTGCGCGGCGAGCAGCGCGCACTCGCCGCGGATCAGACGCGCGAGCAGCGATCCCTTGGCGGTGTCCTCGGCGATCGAGTTGATGCCGCGCAGCAGCAGGGGGTGGTGCGTGAGCAGCGCGTCGGCGTCCCAGTCGAGCGCCTCCTCGACCGTGGCGTCGACCGCGTCAACCGCGAGCAACACCCGCCGCAGCGGAGCCGCTGCGCGGCCGGTGACGAGGCCGACGCGATCCCAGCTCTCGGCGGTGGCCTCGGGCCAGAAGCGCTCGGCCGTGCGGCGCAGATCGCCGAGGGTGCGCGGTGCGTCCTGCGTCATGACTACCTCCGGAGCAGCTTGCGGGCGATGCCGTTGCCGAGCAGCTGCACGAGCTGCACGATCAGGATGATGATGAGCACCGCCGACCAGGTGACCCACGGGTTGAACTGGCGGTATCCGTACTGGAGCGCGAGGTTGCCGAGACCGCCGCCGGCGATCATGCCGGCCATCGCCGTCATGTCGACGACCGCGATGAACGCGAAGGTGTAGCCGAGGATCACGGGACCAGCGCCCTCGGGGATGAGGACGGTGATGATCGTGCGGATCGGTCCCGCGCCCATCGCACGGGCCGCTTCGATCACTCCCGGGGACACGGTGAGGAGGTTCTGCTCGACGAGTCGGGCGATGCCGAAGGTCGCCGCGAAGGAGAGTGCGAACATGAAGGCCGGGTCCCCGATTCCCGTGCCCACGACCACTCGCGCGAGCGGCTGCAGCGCGAAGGCGAGCAGGATGAAGGGGATCGGCCGGAAGAAGTTCACGAGGAAGTTCAGGACGACGAACACCGGCCGGCTCTCGAGCAGCCCGCCCGCCCGGGTCACGGTGAGCGCGACCCCGATGACGAGCCCGAGCACGCCGCCGATCGCCAGGGCGACGACAACGTAGAGCAAGGTCTGAAGCGTCGCCTCGATGAACGAGCCGTCCTGGATGAGTCTGATCAGTCCGTCCATCAGCGGAGCACCTCCAGTTCGGCCTGCTGCCCGAGCGCCGCGACCGCGTGCTCGACCTGCAGGTCGTTGCCGATGAGTTCGAGGGTGAGGCGGCCGAAGCTGCGGCCGCCGACGTCGGTGATGCCGCCGTGGATGATGCTGACGCCGACGCCGCGATCGGCGAGGGTCTGGAACACGACGGGCTGGTCGACGCCGCCGTCCTTGAGCGTGAGGGTGACGAGCGTGCCGCGGTGCCGCTCGCGCAGCTCGGCGAGGTGCTCGGGATTCGGTTCGGTCGGCAGCGCGGTCGACACGAAGCGGCGCGTGGTCTCGGTCTTCGGGCTCGAGAAGACTTCGAAGACGCCGCCCTGCTCGACGGCGCGGCCGCCGTCCATGACGGTGACGCGGTGCGCGAGCTCGCGCACGACGTCCATCTCGTGGGTGATCAGCAGGATCGTGACGCCGAGCTCCTGGTTGATGCGGCGGAGCAGCGCGAGCACCTCCTGCGAGGTCTCGGGGTCGAGCGCGCTCGTGGCCTCGTCGGCCAGGATCACGCCCGGGTTGGTGGCGAGGGCGCGTGCGATGCCGACGCGCTGCTTCTGCCCGCCCGAGAGCTGTTCGACGTAGGCGCCCGCCCGGTCGCCGAGGCCGACGAAGTCGAGCAGCTCGGCGACGCGCGCGCGGCGCTCCTCTGCCGGGACGCCCGCGACGACGAGCGGGTACTCGACGTTCTTCGCGACGGTGCGCGAGTGGAACAGGTTGAACTGCTGGAAGATCATGCCGATGCGCTCGCGCACCCCGCGGAGCGCCCGCTCGGGCAGTGCGGTGATCTCGTCGTCGCCCACCAGGATCGTGCCGCTGGTGGCGCGCTCGAGTCCGTTCACGAGCCGGAGCAGCGTGCTCTTGCCCGCACCGGAGTAGCCGATGACGGCGTGGATCTCGCCGGAGGCGACGTCGATCGAGACGTCGTCGACGGCGACGATCGGGTCGCTCGCCTTGCCTCGGCCGGGGTACTGCTTGCCGACCCCGATCAGTTGGACACGGGTCATCGTTCCCTCACTTCTGAGTGGATGGTGGTGCCGGAAACGCCGATCGAGCGAGCGCGACGCATCGGAATCACGAGATCCTCGGTTCCGACTCGTCGCGCTCGCTCGATCGTTCGAACGGCGGGAGCGCTTACTTGTGCTCCTTCACCTGCTTCTCGGCGTCCTTCAGAATATCCTGCAGCTCCGACACGGGGGTCTTCAGCAGGATCGCGCTGCCGCCCGAGTTCTCGAGCACGCCCTTCTGCACGGCCTCGTCGCTCTGGTAGAGGTCGATGAGCTTCTTGAAGGTCGGGTTGTCGGCGTCCTTCTTCTTCGCGGCGAAGATGTTGATGAAGTACTTCGCGCCGGCGTCCTTGGGGTCGTCCTGGTAGAGGGCGTCCGAGAACTTCAGGCCGGCCTTCGTGACGAAGTCGTTGTTCACGACCGCGCCGTCGACGTCGGCGAGCGAGGTCGCGGTGAACGACGCGTCCATCTCCTTGACCTTCACCTTCGAGGCGCCCTCGTCGATGTCCTTCGGGGTCGAGAACAGCGTGCCGCCGTCCTTGAGCTTCAGCAGACCCGCCGACTGCAGCACGTTCAGGCCGCGGGCGCGGTTCGTCGGATCCGACGGGATCGCGACGGTGCCGCCCTTGGGGATCTCGTCGAGCTTCTTGTGCTTGGTCGAGAACACGGCGAGCGGGTAGATCGCCGTCGAGCCCACCGGCACGAGGTCGTCGTTGTTCTGCACGTTGTAGTCCGCGAGGTAGACGATGTGCTGGAACTGGTTCAGGTCGAGCTCACCGGCGCTGAGCGCGGGGTTCGGCTGGTTGTAGTCGGTGAAGTCCTTCAGCTCGACGTCGATGCCCTCCTTCTTGGCGGCATCGACGAAGGTCTTCCAGTACGGGTCGCTGGCGCCCACCACGCCGATCTTGACGTGCTTCGCATCGGACGACCCGGAGTCCGCGGAGTCGTTCGAGGTCGCGCAGCCGGCGAGCGCGGTGGTAGCCACGAGCGCCAGGGCGGTGATCGAAGCGGCGATGATGCCGCGCTTCTTGCTGAGTGCCATGGATTCCTCGTTTCGTGACGATCTGGCTCGGTCCCCACGAGTCTGGGCGATGCCGCGGGGCCGACGCGAACTGCGTGACGTTTCATGACGGAGCCGAGGATCCTGCGAAATCGGAGCGCCGCGGACGCGCGGCGGGCACGCGCATGGGATACTGAGGTACGACGCCTCAGACGGCGCCGGCGGGCAGGCCGGGAGTCCTCGACATTCCACGGAAGGAACCCACCGTTCACATGATCCAGCGCGCGGATGCACACCTCGAAGCTTGGAAGGCCAAGCAGGAGCTCGCCGAGCGGATGATCCCGCTCATCGGTCAGCTGTATCGGGATCACGACGTGGTCATGTCGGTGCACGGGCGCAGCCTGGTGGGCCGCTCCCCGATCGACATCATCCGGGCGCACAGCTTCGCGCGCAAGATCGACGACGTCGAGCTGCCGCTCGACGAGTCGTCGGCGGTCGTCGAAGCGCTGGCGAAGATCCAGCCCGGCCCCGTCTCGGTCGACCTCGCGCTGCTCGCCAACGGCTTCCGCGCGTCGGGCCAGAACGACCTCGAGGCCTACCTGCGCGCCGAGCTCGCTCCCGCGCTCGAGGCCGAGCGTGGCAACGGCACCGACGTCGTGCTCTACGGCTTCGGCCGCATCGGCCGCCTGCTCGCCCGCATCATCATCGATCACTCGGGCAGCGGCAACGGCCTGAACCTGCGCGCGATCGTCGTGCGCAAGGGCTCCGAGAACGATCTCGCGAAGCGCGCCAACCTGCTCAAGCGCGATTCGGTGCACG
This sequence comes from Leucobacter iarius, assembly GCF_039530105.1. Taxonomy (NCBI): domain Bacteria; kingdom Bacillati; phylum Actinomycetota; class Actinomycetes; order Micrococcales; family Microbacteriaceae; genus Leucobacter; species Leucobacter iarius. The sequence goes on from NZ_BAAAOB010000002.1 coordinate 326,714, forward strand.
GCCCCTTCAACGGCACCATCAAGGTGCTCGAGGACGAGGACGCGATCCTCGCCAACGGCGTGCGCATCCAGGTCATCTACTCGAACGACCCCGCGAGCGTCGACTACACGCAGTACGGCATCGAGGACGCGATCCTCGTCGACAACACGGGCCGCTGGCGCGATGCCGAGGGCCTGGGCCAGCACCTGCAGAACCAGGGCATCTCGCGCGTGCTGCTCACCGCTCCCGGCAAGGGCGACATGCTCAACGTCGTGTACGGCGTGAACAGCTCGAAGATCACCGACGAGCACACCATCCTCAGCGCGGCCTCCTGCACCACGAACGCCATCACGCCGGTGCTCAAGGTCATGAACGACCACTTCGGCGTCAAGCGCGGGCACGTCGAGACCGTGCACTCGTACACCAACGATCAGAACCTGATCGACAACTTCCACAAGGGCGACCGTCGCGGCCGCTCGGCGGCGCTCAACATGGTGCTGACCGAGACCGGTGCCGCGAAGGCCGTGTCGAAGGCGCTCCCCGAGTTCGAGGGCAAGCTCACCGGCAACGCGATCCGCGTTCCCACCCCCGACGTCTCGATGGCCGTGCTCAACCTGCAGCTCGAGCGCGAGACCACCCGCGAGGAGCTCAACTCGCTCCTCGAGCAGGTCTCGCTCACGGGCGCGCTGCGCACGCAGATCGACTACGTCGAGTCCGCCGAGATCGTCTCGACCGACTTCGTCGGTTCGAACCGCGCCGGCATCGTGGACGGCCTCGCGACCATCGTGACCGGCGACAGCGCCGTGGTCTACGTCTGGTACGACAACGAGTACGGCTACAGCTGCCAGGTGGTCCGCATCATCGAGCAGCTCGCCGGCAGCCACCCGGCTCACCTCCCGGCGCTGGAGGCCTAGCAGCCCGGCCCGGCCCCACCCGCCTCAGCCCCCGAAAGGAGCACCATGTCCGAGAAGTTCATCATCGGAGTAGACGGTTCCGAGCAGAGTCGAGCAGCGCTCGATTGGGGGTTGAGGCGGGCCGGCGAACGCGGCGCGTCGGTGGAGTTGATGTACGTCACCGACGACACCTTCCTCTCCGAGAGCGTCGCCTTCGTCTCCGAGGCGCAGAAGGCATCCGACGAGATGCTGGCCGCCGAGTGCGCCTACGCCAAGCGCAGCGGCTTCGCGGGCTCGGTCACCGGCACCGCCGTGGTGGGCCACCCCGTCACCGAGCTCGAGCAGGCGTCGAAGCGCGCGGATCTCCTCGTGCTGGGCGCCCACTCGGGCAGCCGCTTCGCCGGCACCTTCTTCGGCACTCGCGCCGTCAAGGTCGCCGCGGTTGCGCACTGCCCGGTCGCCGTGATCCCGAAGCCGCGCACCGCGGAGGAGGTCGAGCGCGTCCCCGGCATCGTGGTCGGCGTCGACGGATCCGAGCCCTCGAAGCGCGCGATTGCCGTCGCCGCAGCCGAGGCGTCCCGGGCCGGCGTGCCGCTCATCGCGGTCTATGCCTGGATGCCGCCCCTCACGCCCGGCCTCGAGTACCTCTGGAGCGAGGACCTCATCGCCGCGCAGCGTTCGGCGGCCGAGGAGGCCATCGCGATCGGCACCGCCGGCCTCGCCGAGCGCTACCCCGATCTCGAGCTGCAGCGCAAGCTCGTGCAGGCTCCCCCGGTGACCGCTCTGGTCGAGGCCGCGACGGGCGCCGACCTGCTCGTGGTCGGCAGCCGCGGTCACGGCGGATTCTCCCGCCTGCTGCTCGGCTCGGTCAGCCACGGCGTGCTGCAGGAACTGCCCTGCCCGACCCTCGTGACCCGCGCCGAGTGACCACCGGTTCCTCGGAGTCCCCGGCTCAGCCGACCGGCCGCGTGGTCGTCGGTGGAGCCGGGGGTTTCATGGGCGGCGTGCTCGTGCAGCGTCTGCGCGAGTCCGGTCGGCAGGTCCTCACGGTCGGCCGACGCGGAGCCGATCTGCGCTGGGACGACGATGCGGGCCTCGCCCGCGCCGTCGACGGCGCGTCGCTGGTGCTCGGCCTCGCCGGCAAGAGCGTCAACTGCCGCTACACCCCCGCGAACCGCGCCGAGATCCTCCGCTCGCGCGTCGGCACCACCGCAGCGCTGGGACGCGCGATCCGCGCCGCGGATGCACCGCCCCCGCTGTGGATCAACGCGTCCACCGCGACCATCTACCGGCACGCGGAGGACCGCCCCATGACGGAGCGCGCGGGCGAGCTCGGCGAGGGGTTCTCGGTCGGCATCGCCCGCGCTTGGGAGCGCGAGTTCTTCTCGGGCGAACTGCCCGGCACCCGCCGCGTCGCGCTGCGCACGGCGATCGTGCTCGGCCACGGTGGAGTGCTCGGTCCCATCGGCGCGCTGGCCCGCCTGGGCCTCGGCGGAGCGCAGTGGGACGGCCGCTGGCCGATCCCCGCGAGCCGCCGCAGGGCGGGCACCGCGCACCGCTTCGGCGCCCGTTGGGGCGCGCAGCGTTTCAGCTGGATCCACGTCGAGGACGTCGCGCGCATCGTCGGGTTCATCGAGTCCCGTCCGGAGCTCGACGGACCGATCAACGTCGCTTCGCCGAACCCGTCGACCAATCGGGAGCTGCAGGCGACCGTGCGCCGCGTGCTGGGGATCCCGTTCGGCGTGCCGATGCCGCGGTGGATGCTCGAGATCGGGGCCGCCGCGATCCGCACCGAGACCGAGCTCGTGCTGAAGAGCCGCTGGGTCCTGCCCGAGCGACTCCAGGAGGCGGGATTCCGCTTCGCCTACCCGCAGCTCGAACCGGCGCTGCGCGAATCCTTCGCCTGACCCGCGCGTTCAGCTTCGCCGACCGGCGTGGCGCCGCTGCTCAGCCCATCGTCCCGACGATGATCGGCGCCGAACCGTCCCCGGTGGGGACGCGGACCTCCGGGCTGTCCACCGTCGGCGGCTTCGCGAGCAGCAGGATCCGATCGTTCGGTGCCTCCCACATCCCCGCGACGATCCCGGTCCCGCGCGCCCGCTCCGGGAGCACGCGCGCCTCGAGCGCCTGCGTGCCATTCGGAAGCCGCAGCAGCGCCGCAGCGCCCTTCGCTTCGAACTCGGCCGGATCGACGCAGCTGGTCTCGACCACGGGGATCTGCGACTGGGCCTCGACGATGCAGGTCTTCCCGGCGAGCTGCTCGACGCCGGTACCGATCCAGGCTTCGACTCCGTGCGTCGCGACGATCCGGGACAGCGACGCGGGATCGACGACCGGGGCCTCGTGACTCAGCGCTCGCTCCAGGTAGTCCGGCAGCGGATCCCCTGCGGACCAGGGCGACGCCTCGTGCGTTCCCGCGGTGTCGGCTTCGGCCAGCGAGACGACGGACAGGCCGGTTCCGACCACCGTCGGATCGACGGGCGCCTCGTGCTCGATGGGGTCCGTGCTCGCCCGGGGCGACTGCGAGACGCTCGGCGAGGAGCTCGGCGTCGAGGTCGTGGAAGCCGGTGCGCAGGCGGAGAGCGCCGCGACCGCGCAGGCCGCGGTTCCGATCGCGAGCGCGATCCCGGTTCGTGTGAGGTCGGTCGTTCGCGGCATCGGATCCCCTCGCTCCTTCGCGCACGGTGCGTCGCACCATGGTCGGAGCGATCATATCGCGATACGAGTAAGGAAACAGGAGTCCGACCCACTAGGGTTTTGCCATGCCCAGTGACATCGATGTTGCGGCGCGCGGCGGCGCGGCCGAGCGCCTCTCGCGCATGATCCAGCTGCCCACCGTCTCGGCCGAGCACGAGACGCGCGGTGATGCCCCCTTCGAGGCCTTCGTCGAGCTGTTGCGCGAGCTCTACCCGCTCGTGCACGAGCGCCTCGAGCTGGAGCGCGTCGGCACGCTCGGCCTGCTCTACCGCTGGCACGGCGCGGCGCACGAGCGCGAGCCGCTCGTGCTGATGGCGCACTTCGACGTCGTCCCCGTCGACGAGAGCGACGACTGGACGCATCCGCCGTTCGCCGGCGTCGTGGCCGACGGCTTCGTCTTCGGGCGCGGCGCGCTCGACGACAAGGGGCCGCTGCTGGTGGTGCTGGAGGCCGTCGAGAACCTGCTCGCCGCGGGCTTCGCACCGGCCCGCGAGGTCTACCTCTCGTTCGGCGGGAACGAGGAGACGTTCGGCGACGCGGCGGAGGCGATCGCGCAGGCCCTGCGGCAGCGGGGCATCGTGCCCTGGATGGTGATCGACGAGGGCGGCGCCGTCGTCGACGCGCCGCTGCCCTTCGTCCGAGGCGCCGCCGCCATGGTCGGCGTCGGCGAGAAGGGCATCGCGACCCTGCAGCTCAGCGCCCGCGGCGACGGCGGCCACGCGTCCGCTCCGCCGACCCGCACCGCGGTCGGCCGGATCGCCCGGGCGGTCGACCGGCTCGGTCCCACGACGTTCCGCCCGCGCACGCCCGCCGGGATCTCGCGCATGCTGCGGCTCTTCTCCGCGCGCGCGAACCGCCCCGCAGGCCTCCTGCTCCGCGCGCTCGCGGCGATGCCTCCGGTCACCGCGCGGCTCTTCGCGCGGCTCGGCGGCGAGCCCGCGGCACTCGTGCGCACCACGATCGCCGCGACCATGCAGTCGGGCGGCACCGCGGCGAACGTGCTGCCGTCGCAGGCGACTGCGACTCTGAACCTGCGTATCGCGCTGGGAGAGAGCGTCGCCTCGGCGACCCGTCGGGTGACGCGCCGGATCGGGGATCGCGGGGTACGGGTCGAGCTGCTCGAGGGCAGCGAGCCCTCGGCCGAGTCGCGCACCGACAACGCGCAGTTCGCGCTCATCGCCCGCTCGGTCGGAACGTCCCACCCCGAGGCGGCGACGGTCCCCTACGTGATGATGGCCGCGACCGACTCCCGGTACTTCCATCGATTCTGTCCGGCGGTCTACCGCTTCGCTCCGCTCGCCATGTCGGCCGAGCTCCGCGCCACGATCCACGGCGTCGACGAGCGCGTCTCCGTCTCCGAGCTGGAACGCGGCGAGCGCTTCCACCGTGCACTGCTGATGGGGCTGTGACCGTGTCGCGCATCACGCTCCGCAGCGTCGCGGGAATCGTGGGCCTGCTCGCCTTCGTGGAGTTCACGAGCGGGATCCTGCAGGGCTACTACACGCCGATGCTCACCGACATCGCGCGCCACCTCGACGTGCGCGACGCCGACGTGAACTGGCTCGAGGGATCGCAGCTGATGCTGTCCGCGCTCATCGTGCCCGCGCTCGCGAAGCTCGGCGACATGATCGGGCACAAGCGGATCCTGCTCGTCTCGACCGCGGTGACCGCTGCGGCGAGCGCGGTGCTGCCGTTCACCGACAACTTCGGGGTGTTCCTGGCGGCGTGGGCGTTGCAGGGCTTCTACGTGGTCTGGCTCCCCCTCGAGATCGCGATCATCTGGTCGCGGACCCGGGGCAGCGATGGGCGTTCGGTGCTGACGACGCGCGCCGCGGGCATCCTGGTGGCGGCGCTCGAGCTGGGCGCGATCCTGGGTGCGTTGGGCGGTGGGGCGCTCATCGATGTGCTGCCCCTGCCCGTCGTGCTCTCGGTCCCCGCGGTGTGCGTGGTGATCTGCTTCTTCGTCGTCCGGTTCGGGGTGTCCGACGTCGGGATCCCGAACCGGGGCGAGTTCGACTGGGTCGGTGCGTCGCTCATCTCCCTCGCGCTGCTGGCGCTGACGGGCGGTTTCAGTCTGCTCCGTCTGCAGGGTGCGGGTGAACCGCTGCCCTGGGTGGCGCTGGGGCTCGGCCTCCTGCTCATCGTTCCCTTCGCCCTGTGGGAGCTGCGTCATCCGGATCCGCTGATCGATGTGCGCATGTTCCGGTCGCCGGCGCTGCTGCCGATCTTCCTGACCGCCGGCCTCTTCGGGATGAGCGTGCTGGGGGCGCAGGCTCCGCTGTCGACCTTCGCGCGCACCGATCCCGAGCGCTACGGCTACGGGCTCGGTGCGTCGGGGTTCGGCGCGTCGCTCCTGATCGGCTTCTACCTGATCGCGATGATCACGGGGGCGCTGCTGTTCCCGAAGCTGGCGCGTCGGATCACGCCGCGGTTGGCGCTCGTGGTGGCGTCGACCTGCATCGGCGTGGGGTACCTGCTCTTCCTGCCCTTCCACGACGGGTACGGCCAGGTGGTCGCGAACATGGTCGTCGCGGGGCTCGGGTCCGGGGCGCTCGTCGCGGCGCTCCCTGCGGCCGCGGCGTCGGCGGCGCCCGAGACGCAGACGGGCGTCGCGACGGGTCTCACCAATTCGGTGAAGACCGTCGGCGGGGCGCTGGCTTCCTGCGTGTTCGGGATCGCGCTGCTGCACGGTGCGACGGGTGCGGCGGCTGGCGAGACGGCTACGGCGGGGTCGCTGTCCGGGTACATGATCGTCTGGATCGTGTGCGGTGCGAGCGCGCTCTGCTCGGCCGTGCTGCTGTGCTTCGTCCCGCGCACCGCGTTCCAGGATCGCGAGTCGATCGCCGCGGCGAACGCGTAGCGGCGCCGCATCGGCGGCGGCTAGACGAACGCGCCCCCGGGCCGTGCGAGGTCCGCGATGCCGCACAGCACCGCCTGCGACACGATCCCGCTCGATGCGGGCCGTTCGGGCAGCGGAGCGTTCGCAGCGGCGAAGCGGTACTCCCCTGCGGGGCCCGAGGCTTCGATCACGTGCTCGGTACGCGGGGCACGGGGGTCCGCGACCAGTCGCACCTCGGTCTCGTGCCAGAGTCCGGTGGCGGCGGCGAGCGCCACGGCGACGTTGAGCGAGCTCGGGAACCGTGCGATCGCGTCCTGCACGGTGCCGGTGAGGATCCGGGTCGGTTCGGTGAGGCCGAGCAGGGCGGCCCGCTCGGTCTCGGTCATCCAGGGCTGCACGAGGGCTGCGGGACGCTTGGTGGTGGTGAGCGAGGCCCGGGCGAGTCCGCCGTCGCGCGTCGCGGCGCGCAGGAGGTCGAGGCCGCCGATCGCTCCGGAGGAGAGACGGCAGACGCCGGGGCCGTCGAGCAACCGGGCACGATCCGCGGGGTCGGCGAGGGCGCCGATCGAGACGAGCAGCAGGTCGCGCCCCGCGGCGATGACCCGCGGACCGAGTTCGCGGGCGGCGGGGACTCCCGCGCACTCGACGACCAGGCCGCTGGAGGCGATGGCGTCGTCGAGATCGAGTTCGGCGATCCCCCGCGCGGTCGCGGCTCCCGGGGTGCGGACGACCGCGCCGGCCAGGACGGCGCCGGGCGCTGCCCCGTTCCGCAGTCCGTCGGCCACGCGCGCGCCGATCGCGCCGAGCCCGAGGAGGGCGACGCGGATCGGGGGCTGCTGGGGCATGGGGCCAGCCTAGGTGCCGTGCGACGCCGCTTCCAATCGGGGGTCGCGCGGGTGCGGCTCGATAGGCTGCTGCGGTGAGCAGAACCATTCGGGTCGGTGCGGTCGTGATGCGGGACGAGTCGGGGCGGGTGCTGAACGTGCGCAAGCGCGGCACCTCGATGCTGATGCTGCCCGGCGGCAAGCCGGAGGTCGGCGAGGATCCCCGCGACACGGCAGTGCGGGAGTTCGCCGAGGAGCTGGGTGTCGAGCTGGATCCGCTCCTGCTGCGCGGGATCGGCCGGTTCACGACGGCGGCGGCGAACGAGCCGGGGCACTCCCTGGTGGCCGATGTGTTCGAGCATCCGTTCCGGGCGGTGGATGCGCCCCGCGCCGAGATCGAGCACCTGGAGTGGGTGGATCCCTCGGCAGCGCGCGGGAGCATGGCTCCGCTCAACTCCGAGCACGTCTTCCCCGGCCTGATCGATCGCACACCGCTCGCGCGTCTCGCACCGCAGCGGATCGCCGTGTACACGGGATCGGCGATGGGCGCGGATCCCCGCTTCGCGCGAGCCGCCGAGGAGTTCGGGGCAGTGCTCGCCGCTCGGGGCATCGACCTGGTGTACGGCGGCGGCAAGGTCGGTCTGATGGGTGTGGTCGCCGATGCGGTGCTGGCGGACGGCGGCGAGGCGTTCGGGGTGATCCCGCAGCGGCTCGTCGACGGCGAGATCGGTCATGCCGGGCTCACCCGGCTCGAGGTGGTCCCCGACATGCACGCGCGCAAGCGGCGCATGATCGCACTCGCCGACGCGCTGGTCGCGCTCCCGGGCGGACCGGGAACCCTGGAGGAGTTCTTCGAGGCTTTCACCTGGATGAACCTCGGGCTGCACAACCGTCCCGTCGCGCTCGTCGACGTCGACAGATACTGGCAGCCGATGCTCACGGCGCTCGGCGACATGGTCGAGCGCGGGTTCCTCGCCCAGCGGTACCTCGACTCGCTGATCGTCGAGAGCGACCCGGAAGCGCTGCTGCGCCGACTCTCGGAGTGGACGCCGCCCCCGGCGAAGTGGGGCTGAGCGTGGACGACCGCCTGCGGCTCCTCTTCGCCTGCTGCGATCCCACCCTGTCGGAGGAGGAGCAGCTCGCCCTGACGCTGCGTCTCGTCTGCGGTCTTCCCGTTTCCGAGATCGCGGATTCGCTGCGGGTCTCCGAGACGACGATGGCCGATCGGATCACGCGCGCCGCTCAGCGGATCGCGGAGACCGGGCTCCCCGAACGGGATCCGGATCCGACCGAGCTGCAGGATCGGCTCGAACCGGTCCTCGCGGTCGTGCATCTCGTCTTCACGTCCGGGCGCACGGCGCCCCTCGATGCGGAACAGGTCCGGCCCGAGCTCGCCGAGCGCGGGATCGACCTGGCACGGATGCTCGTCGAGCTGCTGCCCGGCGAGTCCGAGGCCGTGGCCCTGCTGGCGCTCCTGCTGCTGATCGATGCGCGGCGCCCGGCCCGCACCGACCACGAGGGGCTTCCGGTCCCGCTCGATGCGCAGGATCGCCGCCGGTGGGATCGTTCCCGGATCGCGGAGGGCACCCGCCTCCTCGATCGCGCGCTGAGCGAGCTCGGCGGCGGCGCGCCGGGCCGATTCGCGCTCACGGCCGCCATCGCGGCGGTGCACGACGACGCCGAGACGTTCGCGGACACCGACTGGGCGCAGATCCACGGCCTGTACGAGGTGCTCGCCGAGGCTCGGCCGTCCCCCACGATCCTGCTGCACCGCGCCATCGCGCTCGGCTTCCTGCGAGGCCCCGCCGCCGGACTGACCGAGCTCGATCGGCTCGCAGGGGATCCGGAGCTCGCCGCGGCTGAGGGCCTCGCCGCGGCCCGCGCCGACCTCCTCGTGCAGCTGGGCCGCCGGGACGAGGCGCGCACGGCGTTCGAAGAAGCGCTGCTGCTCGCCGAGGACGCCGCCGAGCGGACGCGGTTGGAGCAGAGGATGCGGCGGCTGGACGCGGAACCGAGGTAGTCCGGGTCCGACCGGTCAGCGGATGTAGACGTCGAGGTGGTTGCCGACGGTGCCGCGGTCGTAGATCTTGCCCTGGTACCCGAACGGGGTCGGGAACACGGTGCCCTTCGGCGCCGAACCCGCGAGCACGATGAAGCCGTCGCCGTCGCTCACGTAGCCGTCCTCGTTGACGTGCCGTCCGGGCACCTCGAGTCCCTGACCCGGCAGCACCTGCTGGCTGTAGTAGGTGAACTTGTAGCCGCCCCACTCGACCGCGCCGCTGAACATGAACTGCGCGAGCGTGTAGAGGGGCGCGCCGACGAGCTGCTTGCTGGGCGATTTCACGGCCGCGTTCGTCGCACCGATGCGCTCGATGTCGGAGACGCCGAGGTCGACGGCCGGTTCCGCGCTGTCGGCCGCGGCGAAGCTCTGCGTCCGAGCGTCGGCGGCCCCGCCGGATCCGTCGCTCGCGAAGGCGTTCGGCATGGAGAGCGGTGCCAGCGCGGCCGAGCCGAGCAGCACCGCGACACCGGCGACGGCCCCGATTCCGCGTACGCGCGACCACCGGACGGATCCGGTGCGGGCGGTCTGGGCGAATGCGGTCACAGTGCTTCGATGGTAACCCGCGGCCCTGTGCGCCCGCATTCAGCTCGGAGCGCACCCGGCTTCCCGTACTCTAGTCAGGAATCACCCGACGCCCCGTCAGTGCACGACCCCTTCGAGGAGCCGCCATGCCCGCCGACCCCACCGGATCGCTCGCCCAGTACCTCGCCGCGCTCCCCGAAGCGCGCGTCCGCACCCACGCGGTCGTCGCAGCGGCGATCGCCGATCGCGCTGCGACCGCCCCGCGGGAGCAGGAGCTGCTATTCATCGCGGGCCACGCGCATCCGGAGTACGAGGACGGCGCAGATCGCTTCTGGCACGCCGTCGAGCAGCTGATGCTCGCGGAGCCCGCGGGCGCGGACGAGCTCCCGCTCGCCTGGATCGGCTACGACGTCGTCAACCGCTTCACCGGACGCCGGGAGGCGCAGGGGTTCCTGCTCACCGACCGCCGGCTCGTGGTCAAGGATCAGGTCGACGGGGTGTTCGGCACCGCGGCTCCCCGCCAGTACCCGCTGTTCGTCGGCAGCGCGGGCATCGCGGGATCCGCGTCCGAGATCGCGTCCTCCGCCACCTCCTCCTACGACTGGGAGTTCGCGCGCTCGCTCATCGACACGGACACCGCGTCCGGTCTCGGCCTCCTGCTCTCCGAGCTCCTCGTCACCGCGATGGAGACGCTGCAGCGCCTCGGCGCGGAGCTCGCTCCCGAACCCCCGACCTCGGCCGAGCTGCTCGGACGCGTCCGCGAGCTGGGGCTCGGGAGCGCGGTGAAGCTGCCCGACGATCCGAAGCACGCGAAGCACTTCGCGAAGCTCGCGAAGAAGCTGCCCCTCGACGCCGGGGAACGGATCCTGATCGCCTGTACCGACAGCACGCTGATCGGCGCGTACGGGTTCCTCCTCACCGACCGCGGCGCACGTTCGAAAGACCTCGGCGAGGATCCGGTATTCACGCCGACCGAGCAGTTCGTCCCTGATCAGATCCGGCTCGCACCCGACAACGCGCACCGGATCCTGCTGGGTCCGGGCGAGGCGCACGAGATTCCGACTCGGTTCACGGAGCCGCAGCTCGCGGCGCTGCTCACGCTGCTCCGCGAGTGGGGTGAGGGCCGGCTGCACGCCGACGCCGCCTGATCCGGGCCGCCTGGCCGCTACTCGGGCAGTTCGGCGACCTGGCCGGCGTAGGCGAAGCCGCCGCCGAAGCCGAAGAGCAGCACCGTTCCGCCGCGCGGCAGCTCGCCGCGATGCCAGGCCTTCGAGAGCCCGAGCGGCACGGACGCCGCGGAGGTGTTGCCCGACTCCTCGATGTCGCGGATCACGATCTGCTGCGCCGAGGCTCCCAGCGCGTCCGTCAGCGGCTCGATGATCCGCAGGTTCGCCTGGTGCAGGGCGAACACGTCGATCTCGCGGGCGTTCACCCCCGCGGTGTCGAGGATCCGCTCGGCGATCGGCGCGGCCCCGGTGAGCGCCCAGCGCATGATCTTGCGTCCGTCCTGCGAGAAGAGCTGCGGCGCTCCGTCGATCCGCACGGCCTCGGTGAGGCCCGGCACCGTGCCCCAGACGACCGGGGAGATCCGCGGCTCGTCCGAGACTCCGACGACGACCGCCCCGGCGCCGTCCGCGGTCAGCACGCAGGTGCTGCGGTCCGTCCAGTCGGTGAAGGCGCTGAGCGCCTCGGCGCCGATCACGAGCGCCGTGTCCGCGCTGCCGGTGCGGACGGCCTGCTCCGCGATGCCGAGCGCGTATTCGAAGCCCGAGCACGCGGTGTTGATGTCGACGGCGGCTGCACCGTCGAGTCCGAGCTCCGCGACCACGCGACCGGCCGCGTTCGGGCTCCGATGCTCGGACGTGGTCGACGCGAGCACCACCAGGTCGACGCGCGCGACGCCGGCATCATCCATCGCCATGCGGGCGGCGGCGACCGCCATCGACAGCACCGAGTCGCTCTCCCCGATGATGCGGCGCTCGCGGATGCCCGTGCGACTGCGGATCCACTCGTCGTTCGTCTCGACCATCGCCGCGATGTCGTCGTTGGTCACGATCCGCTCGGGCTGGAAGTGCCCGAGGCCCAGCAGGCGCGAGCCGCGCATCTCGAAAATCTTCACGCCCGCACGCTACTCCCCGCCGCATCGGGATCGGGGCATGCACGAGCGCGGCTCGCGAGCCGGCCGGTGCTTCGCCACCGCCGACCCGCGAGCCGCGGGTCCATCAGGCCCGGGCGGTGGGATCCGCCTCGTAGGTGACCCATCGGGTCCGCTCGGCCAGGGTGTCGTAGAGCGCCTGCGCCCGGTGGTTGTCGTCCGCGGTCACCCACTGCACGACGCTCCGCCCCTCGTCGTCGGCCATCTCGGTGAGACGTCCGATGAGGGCCCGGCCGACCCCGCGGCCGCGCGCCTCGGGGTCGGTGAACAGATCGTCGAGGAAGATGCCGCTGCTCCCCGTGTAGGGCGACGAGAAACGGCGATGGTGCGCGAAGCCGACGACGGATCCGTCCGCCTCGGCCACCAGCGCGCGGCACTCGTGAGCGGGATCCATCATCCAGGCCCAGGCCCGCGAGACGACCTCCTCGGACTCCGCGAGCCGGTAGAACTCGCGATATGCGCGGAACAGCTCGCGCCACCGCGTCTCATCGGCGGGCGCGAGTGCGCGGATCGTGGGGGCGGTCGTGGTGGTGTGCTGCGTCATGGGAAATGCTCCGGTTTCGTCTCTGAAGGGCAGGGGGTGCCGGGCCCGCGGCCCGGCCGGAAGGCGGCTCGCGCGGGATCGCGGCCGCACGGCGACTAGCCGCTCATGGCGCACCCCTCTCGCCGCAGCGCGCTCGCGCGCCCGAGTCGGGGGTCGAAGAAGCCGCCAGCGGCACAGAGAGAAACACTCTTGCCCAAAACTGGGTAACGTTATCTAATGGCTTCATGAACAACGATAACAGATCGGCAGTCCTCGCCGCCGAACTGCGCGGCCGCATCGACTCCGCCACCCCGGGCTCGAAACTGCCCGGCGTGCGCGAACTCTCGCGCGAGTTCCGCGCGAGCGCCGCCACCGTCTCCGCCGCGCTCGCCGAACTCGGCGCCCTCGGCCTCGTCCGAGCCGAACCCGGCAGAGGCACCTTCGTCGCCGAACGCGCGCACCGACGCGACCCCGACTTCGCCTGGCAATCGCAGACCCTCGGCCGCACCCGCGTCGACCCCGACCGGGCCTCCCGCCTCGGCGGCCACGGCTCCCCCGAGCAGATCCCCCTCTCCTGGGGCTACCTCGCCGCCGAACTCCTCCCCGCCGAAGAACTCCAGCGGATCGGCGCCCGAGCCGCACGCGGCTCGCGGGCCTGGCAGCTCACGCCCCCGGCCGGCTCCCCCGAGCTCCGCCGCGTCATCGCCGCCGACTACCGAGCCGACCCGGGCGACGTGCTCATCGTGCCCGGCGGCCAGCAGGGCCTCATCTTCGCGATGCGCACGCTCGCCGAGCCCGGATCCACCGTCATCACCGAGAGCCCCAGCTACCCCGGAGCGATCCTCGCCGCGCAGAGCGCCGGACTCGCGCTCGCCGCCGTCCCCGCGGACGCCGACGGGATCCTGGTCGACCGCCTCGCCGTCGAGCTCGAGCGGACGCGTGCGCGCGTCGTCTACCTGCAGCCGAGCTTCGCGAACCCGAGCGGCGCCGTGCTCAGTCCCGAACGGCGGGCGCGCGTGCTCGAACTCGCCGCCCAGCACGGCGCCTTCGTGATCGAGGACGACTGGGCGCGGCACCTCGGACTGGAGCGGACCACCCCGCCGCCGCTCTTCGCCGAGGATCCGCACGGGCACGTCGTCACGGTGACCACGCTCGCCAAGCCCGCTTCGCCCGGGCTGCGGATCGGCGCGGTGGTCGCCCGGGGTCCTGCCGGCCAGCGGATCCGCGCGTCGCGCACCGCCGACGACCTCGGCGTCGCTCCCCTGCTGCAGGAGATCGCGACCGACCTCCTCACCTCGCCGGCCTGGCCGCGCCACCTGAAGCGGCTGCGCGCCGAGCTCACGACGCGCAGGGACGCCCTCGTCTCCGCGGTGCGCACCACGCTGCCCGACGCCCGGATCGCCCGGATCCCGGACGGCGGACTGCACCTCTGGGTCCGCCTCGCCGCGGGCGTCGACAGCCGCGACCTCGCCGAACGGGCCGGCGCCGCCGGTGTGCTCGTCGGCGACGGGCGGCACTTCTTCGTGGACGAGCCGCCGGCGCCGTTCGTCCGGCTCTCCTACGGCGCGGCGACGCCCGCCCAGATCGCGGAGGGGGTGCGGCGGCTCGGATCGCTGCTCGCGCGCTAGCGTGCGCGGTTCAGAGGGGTTTGCGCATCTGCTGCGCCATCACCGCGTAGCCCGCCGAGTCGTAGAGTGCCCTCGCGGTTTCGTTGCTCCCGAACACGTTGAGCTCGAGCGCCGTGGCACCCTCCGCCCGGGCTTCGCCCTCGGCGGCCTCGAGGAGGGCGCGTCCCATCCCGGCGCCTCGCCGATCCGCGTGCACCTCGATGTCGTACAGGAAGGCGACGCCTTGCACACCGCGAGGGTGGTCCAGGCCGATCCAGACCCGGCCGACGGCTTCGCCCGTGGGGATCACCGCGGTGAGCAGGAGCATTCTCCGCGTCGAACGCCCTTCGGGCAGGAGTTCTGCGTTCTCGCGCCGCGCGCGTTCGACCGAGCCTTCCTCCGGCCACTGGCCCGCTTCGACCTTCTCCGCGGCGTAGTCGCGGGCGAGAGCGATCTGCCAGGCCGAGTACTCGGCGTCGGTCATCGGGCGGAGCGTCAGTGCGGTCATTCCCCCATCGTGGCACGGCGATCCGGCGGCGCGCCCCGCCGCATGGGGAGTTCCAAGGCGGCCTGCGGAATAATCTTCTGATGTGCGCAGGCCTGTGAAGAAGATCCGTCGGTACGCTCGGCGAGCCAAGATGGCGGTGACCGCTGAGCGGATCGCCCTCCAGCGACGCCGCCCCATCCAGCCCGACGTGGTGCTCTACGAGTCCTTCGCCGGCAACGGGGTCCTCTGCAACCCGGAGGCGATCTTCCGCGAGCTGCTCGACGATCCGGAGCACGCCCGCCTCTCGCACGTCTGGGCGATCTCCGACCCGACCGTGCTCGCCCGCTTCGAGGCCGAGTTCGGCGACCACCCCCGGGTGTCCGCCGTGCGCCGCGGCGGCGTCGAGTACTGGCGCGCCCTGTCGACGTCCGGCTTCCTCGTGAACAACGCCACGTTCCCGCCGGCGTTCGGCAAGCGCACCGGCCAGGTCTACCTCAACACCTGGCACGGCACCCCGCTGAAGCTCATGGGCTTCGAAATGCCCGACGGAGCCCACCAGTCGGCGAACACGCTGCGCAACTTCCTCAGCGCCGACTTCCTCCTCGCCGCGAACCCGTTCATGGCCGAGCGCATGTACGAGCAGTCCTACCGCCTCACCAACGTCTACGGCGGCGAGCTGATCGAAGAGGGCTACCCGCGCATCGACCGTCAGCGCCTGAACCCCGAGCAGCTGGCCGAGGTCCGCGCGGAGCTCCGCCGTTCCGGTCTCGACATCGGCGAGCGCCGGGTCGTGCTCTACGCGCCCACCTGGCGCGGCGCCTCCTTCGGATCCCCCGAGGACAACATCGATGCGCTCGTCGCGGACGCGACCGCCATGCAGGCCGCGCTCGGGGACGACGAGGTCCTGCTGCTCAAGACCCATCAGGTCGTGCACGGCTTCGCCGAGGATCGTCCGGAGCTGCGCCGCATGCTGGTCCCGAACAGCATCCCGACGAACGTCATGCTGGGAGCGGCCGACGCGCTCGTCACCGACTACTCCTCGATCTTCTTCGACTTCCTGGCGACCGGTCGCCCCATCGTCTTCTTCACCCCCGATGCCGACGACTACGCCGACACCCGCGGCACCTACATGCCGCTCGACGAGCTGCCGGGGCCCGTCACCGCGGACCCCGCCGAGGCCGTCGCGCACGTCGCTCGCCTGCTCGGGCCGGCCGACGGCTCCGCACCGGAGTCCCACGAGCGCTACGCCGAGTGGGCCGAGCGCTTCACCCCGTTCGAGGACGGCGAGGCGACCCGACGGGTCATCGACATCGTCTTCGGCGGGGAGCGCGAGGGGTACCGCGTGCGCCGCGCTCGCACCGACGGACGCAAGCGCCTGATGTTCTACCTGGGCGGCATGCGCTCGAACGGCATCACGAGCTCGGCCATGAACATGCTGAGCCGCATCGACCACGACCGTTACGACGTGACGGCGCTCACGCCCTACTTCAAGGCCGCGACGCCGCGCGCCAACCAGGATCGGATCGATCCCCGCGTGCGTCTGGTCATGCGCATGGGCGGCATGAACGGCTCGAAGTTCTTCCAGCTCCGCCGCCGCGTGCGCGACCTCGCCTCGATCCCGCTCCTGCCCGGCAACGAGCAGTGGCACGACTCGCTCTGGAAGGACGAGTGGCACCGGATCTTCGGTTCCTCGCGGTTCGACTGGGTCGCGGACTTCAGCGGATACAGCCCGTTCTGGGCGAACCTGCTCCTGCAGGCCCCCGACACGCCCCGCGCCATCTGGCTGCACAACGAGATGGCTTCCGACCGCATGCGGACCGTCGGCGGTCGCCGCCCCATGCAGCGCTCCCTCGGTCTGGTGTTCCGCCTCTACCGCGGGTTCGACGCGCTCGTCTCGGTCTCCCCGCGACTCACGGAGGTCAACCGCCGCGAGCTCGCGGAGTTCGCCCCGCCGTCGCACTTCACCACCGTGCGCAACTTCCCCGCGACCTCGGCGATGCCCTCGCCCGAGCACCGCATCTCCGACCTGCTCTGGGAGGACGAGGAGCCGCCGGTGTGGATGCGGGAGCTCGAGAACGCGGAGCGCACCACGAAGTGGTTCATCTCGGTCGGGCGTCTCTCGCCCGAGAAGAACCACGCCCGGCTGATCCGCTCGTTCGCCGAGGTCCACGCCGAGGATCCCTCGGCCCGCCTGCTCATCGTGGGCGGCGGCCCGCTGCAGTCAGCCCTCGCCGCGCAGATCGTCGAGGCCGGCCTGCAGGACGCCGCGTTCCTCGCCGGTCGACGGAACCAGCCCGTCTCGCTCCTCGTCGCGGCCGACTGCTTCGTCCTCTCGAGCAACTACGAGGGCCAGCCGATGGTGCTCCTCGAGGCCGCCCTGTGCGGGCTCCCGATCGTGTCCACCGCGTTCGCCTCGGTCGAGGACGCGCTGCCGGAGCCGACGATCCGCGTCGTCGACACCGACGACGCGGCGCTGCGCGACGGCATGCTCGCCTATCTGCGCGGCGAGGTGCCGCCGAGCCGCCTCGAGTTCGACGACTACGTCGCCGACGTCAGCGTCGAGCTCGAGCGGGTGCTCGAGCTCGGCGACCCCGCGACCCCGACCGCCTGAGCGCGAGCCGGCCGGGCCGCGGTCGGCGCCCGGATCGGCGGACTACCATGGCAGCAGCATCGGGACTTCGGGAGGATTCGAGCGTGTACGTCAAGATCTGCGGACTCACCACCGCCGAAGCCGCGACGCGCGCGGCCGACCTCGGCGCGGACGCCGTGGGCGTGGTGATGAGCGAGCCGAGTCCGCGGCACGCCTCTCCCGAACAGGCGCGCGCCGTGCTCGACGCGGTCGCGGGTCGCCCCGTCGACACCGTCCTCGTCGTTCGCGAGATGCCGGTCGGGCAGGCCGTCGAGACGGTCGAGGCGCTCGGCTTCGACGTGCTGCAGCTGCACGGCCGCTATTCCGACGACGACTTCGCACTGGCGGTCGCGCGACTCCCGCGCGTCTGGCGCGCGACGTCCCTCGCCCGCGAACCCGAGCTCCGGGCCGGCGAGCACGGCGAGGAACTCGTGCTGCTCGACGGCGCGCGCGCGGGCTCCGGCGAGACCTGGGATCTCGGCGCTATCGATCGCGAGCGCCTCGGCGAGCGCTGGATCCTCGCGGGCGGCCTCGTCCCCGAAAACGTCGCGGCCGCGATCCACGAGGTCGCGCCGTGGGGCGTCGACGTCTCGAGCGGCGTCGAGTCCGCTCCCGGGGTCAAGGATCTCGACGCGATCGAGCGCTTCGTGCGCGCCGCGCGCGACGCCTGAGCCGCGCGGCGGGCTTCGCGATCCGATCCGTGGTCCATCGCGAAACGCGCGGACTGGACCACGACCTGGACCAGTGCCAGGATCGAGGACTATGAAGGTCCTCTCCATCCAGTCCTCCGTCGCATACGGCCACGTCGGCAACTCGGCCGCGGTCTTCCCCCTGCAGCGCATGGGGATCGAGGTGATGCCGGTGTACACGGTGCATTTCTCGAACCACACCGGCTACGGCGCCTGGCGCGGCCCGCTGCTCAGCGGGGCCGACGTTCGCGAGGTCGTCACCGGGATCGAGGAGCGGGGCGGTCTCGACGACGTCGACATCGTGCTCTCGGGCTACCAGGGAGCCGACGACATCGGCGATGCGATCCTCGATGCCGTCGACCGTGTGAAGCGCCGCAACCCCGCGGCCGTCTACGCCTGCGATCCCGTGCTCGGCAACGCGACCTCGGGCTGCTTCGTGAAGCCCGAGGTGCAGGAGCTGATCCGGGATCGGGTCGTTCCGCACGCGGACCTGCTCACCCCGAACCAGTTCGAGCTCGGCTTCCTCACCGGGACCGACCCGCGGGCGATCGACGAGACGCTCGACGCCGTCGAGCTGCTGCGCGCGCAGGGCCCCCGCACGGTCCTCGTCACGAGCGTCGAGCGACCCGACCGTCCCGCCGACACGATCGAGATGCTCGCCGTCGGCGAGTCCGGCGCATGGATCGTGCAGACGCCGCACCTGCCCTTCCACGCCAACGGCTCCGGCGACGTGACCGCGGCGCTGTTCTCCGCGCACTTCCAGCGCACCGGCAACCTGGCGTTCGCGCTCGAGCGCTCGGCCGCGAGCGTCTACGGCCTCCTCAAGAACACGCTCGAGTCGGGTCAGCGCGAGCTGCAGCTGGTCGAGTCTCAGGAGGAGTACGTCGCCCCGACCGCGTCCTTCACCGCGCAGCGCCTGCGCTGACCGCGCCCGTGCGGGGCCGCGGGGCTCCTGCCCGTCGCAGGTCCTGCACGCCGGGGTCGCTCAGGCCGTGATCGCCGCCGAGCGCGCGTCGAGCACTCGACGCAAATCTTCGGGGGCGAGTTCGAGGTCGAAGCCCCGCCGCCCACCCGAGACGAGCACGGTCCCGTGATCCCACGCGCTCTCGTCGATCACCGTCGGCACGGGCGTTCGCTGCCCGATCGGACTGATCCCGCCGACCACGTACCCCGTGCGCCGCTCGGCGAACGCGGGATCCGCGAGCTCGATCCCCTTCTCACCGAGCACCGCGCCCAGTTCGTGAGTGGACAGCCGTCGCTCCACCGGGATCACCGCGCAGGCGGCGCCGCTGCGGTTCCGCTCGGACGGCGCGAACCGCACGATGAGCGTCTTGAACACCCGCTCCGCCTGCACTCCGAGCAGTTCGACCGCCTCCGCCCCGTAGTCGGTCGTGCGCGGGTCGTGCGCGTAGACCCGCGACTCGAACGCGACCCCCGCGCTCTGCAGCGCGCGGGTCGCCGGAGTCGCGGGCACGCGGTTCGATCTGGCCACGGGGTCCTCCGCGGTGCGTCGACGGAGCCGCCGTCAGGCGGCGGCCTCGCTGGTCGCGCTCGCCCAGGCGTCGAGCTTCGCCGCGGCGGCGCCCGAGTCGATCGCGCGCTCGGCGTTGCCGATCTGCTCGGCGAGCCGCTCGAGGATCGGACGATCGACGGACTCGGGAGTCTTCGCAAGGTCGAATGCGACGAGCCCCGCCGCGGCGTTGAGCACCGCGATGTCGCGGACCGGTCCGCGCTCGCCCGCGAGGACGCGCCGCACCGTGTCGGCGTTCTCCTCAGGAGTGCCGCCGACCAGGTCCTCGATGCGCGCACGCGCGATCCCGAGGTCGCGCGGGTCGAGGTCGTGCTCGGTCATGCTGCCGCGGCTCACCTCCCAGATCCGGGAGTGCCCCGTCGTCGTGAGCTCGTCGAGCCCGTCGTCGCCGCGGAACACGAGGGCAGAGGCGCCGCGGATCTGGAAGACGCCGGCGATCAGCGGAGCGCGCTCCACGTCCGCCACGCCGACCGCCGAGGCTTCCGGGCGCACGGGGTTGCACAGCGGTCCGAGGAAGTTGAAGACGGTGGGGATCCCGATCTCGGCACGGACCGGCGCCACGTGCCGGAACCCGGTGTGGAACTTCGCCGCGTGCACGAACGCGATCCCGGCGCGGTCGAACGCCGCGCGCAGCTGCTCGGGCTCGAGCATCAGCTGGACGCCCAGGGCGCCCAGTACATCGGAGGAACCGGACTTGCTGCTCGCGGCGCGGTTCCCGTGCTTCACCACGGGCACGCCGGCGGACGCGGCGATCAGGGAGGCCATGGTCGACACGTTGACGGTCCCGAAGCGGTCGCCGCCCGTGCCGACGATGTCGAGCGACATCGCGGGCAGGTCGATCGGCTGGGCCGCGTCGAGGATCGCGTCGCGGAAGCCGACGATCTCGTCGACCGTGACGCCCTTCGACTGCAGCGCGACCAGGAACGCGCCCATCTGCCCCTCCGTCGCGGTACCGGCCATGAACTCGGCCATGGCCCACTCGGCCTGCGACACGCTGAGGTCGTCCCCCGAGAGGAGGGAAGTGAGCACGGTCGGCCAGGTGCGTTCGTCGATCATGCGGCAATCCTATCGGCGCGAAAACCCGCGCCCCGAAGCGGCGCGGGAGCCCGAACGGCACGGGACGCGCCGGACCGCGTCCGGCTGGTGCGCAGGATCTTCGGGCATGGGCGGCACTGAGCGGCCAAGAACGGCTCCGAACCGCGGTAGGCTTTCGAGAGGTCTCGCCGAAAGTTCGGCACGCCGCGCTCGTGTGCGATTTCCACACCGAACTTTCAGCCATAATGGAGAGGTGACTACGACCACTATGAATACGAAGTCAGCCGTGCCCACGGTGAAGCGACCAAATATCGTCGCTGTCGGCACGATCGTGTGGCTCGGCAGCGAGGTCATGTTCTTCGCGGGCCTCTTCGCGATCTACTTCACGCTGCGGGCAATGAACCCGGAGCTGTGGGCCGAGCAGACCGAAAAGCACAACTTCACCTTCGCGCTCATCAACACGCTGATCCTGGTTGCCTCCTCGTTCACGTGCCAGGCCGGCGTCTTCGCCGCCGAGCGCATGCAGCCTCGCGCCACGGGCAAGAGCCCGCTCAAGTGGGGCGCAGTGGAGTGGTTCTACCTCACGTTCTTCATGGGCGCCATCTTCGTGGCGGGCCAGGCCTGGGAGTACGCGACGTTCGTCTCGGAGGGCGTGACCCTCGGCGGCGAAGGCGCTGACCCCTACGGTGCGGCCTTCTACATGACCACCGGCTTCCACGGAATCCACGTGTCCCTCGGCCTCATCGCCTTCCTCCTCGTGATCGGCCGCATCTACGCGGTCAAGAACTTCACGCACAAGGAAGAGACCACGGCCGTCGTCGTGTCCTACTACTGGCACTTCGTCGACATCGTCTGGATCATCCTCTTCCTCGTCATCTACGTCCTCAAGTAAGGTCAGGAGCACTCGTCACATGGCTCGCGCCAAGAAGCACCTCCGCAAGTCCGGCCGTCGGCACCCGCTCGCGACCGTGGCCCTCGTCGCCATCGGTCTGCTCGTCACCGGCGGCGCGTACGCCGGGTTCAGCCAGACCTCCGCGACCGCCGAGGTCGATATGAAGGCTCCCTCGACCATCGAGGCCGGTCAGAAGCTGTTCGGCGCCAACTGCGCCACTTGCCACGGCATGAACGCACAGGGCACCAAGGACGGCCCCACCCTCGTGGGTGTGGGCGCCGCCGCCGTGCACTTCCAGGTCGGCACGGGCCGCATGCCCCTCGCCTTCCAGGGCCCGCAGGGCATGGTCAAGCCGAAGCAGTTCACCGAGGAGCAGACCCTCGAGCTCGCCGCGTACGTCGCGTCGCTGGCTCCCGGGCCCTCGATCCCCGACTCGAAGTACCTCCAGGCCGACGGCGACGCGGCCAAGGGCGGCGAGATCTTCCGCATCAACTGCGCCATGTGCCACAACGTGGCCGCGGCCGGCGGTGCGCTCACCCAGGGCAAGTTCGCGCCGAAGCTGACCGGCGTCGCACCCTCGCACATCTACGAGGCCATGATCACCGGCCCGCAGAACATGCCCGTCTTCAACGATGCGAACATCTCCCCCCAGGAGAAGGCCGACATCATCACCTACCTGAAGTACATCGAGAACAAGCCCGCCGTCGGCGGTATCACGCTCGGTTCGATCGGCCCCGTGGCCGAGGGCCTCTTCATCTGGGTGATCGGCCTCGGCATCGTCATCGCCTTCACCGTTTGGGTCACCGCGAAGTCGAACTGACGACGGACGCGGATCAGCAGTGAAACATCACGAATCAAGGAGCAACATGGCAGAGGAAGCGATGAACAGCGGCAGCGATAGCGCCGCTGTCGCAGCCCGCAGCCACGGCGCAGCAGGTGACGTCGCGGTCGGTACCGCGGTCGTCTCCGACGACGCCGTTCAGAACCCGGGCCTTCCTGCGCACCGGAAGCGTGTCACCGACACCGATCCGAAGAAGGAGAAGCGAGCCGAGCGCATCGTCTTCACCCTCTTCTACCTGTCGATCGCGGGCAGCCTCGGCTCGGTCCTCGCCTACATGTTCTTCCCCATCGAGACCGGGGATCTCATGGCCATCCGCCTGAACACCCTGTTCGTGGGTCTGGGCATGGCGCTCGCGCTGCTCGCCGTCGGCATCGGTGCCGTCCACTGGGGCAAGGCCCTCATGGCCGACCACGAGTCGATCGACGAGCGCCACCCGGTCGCCAGCGACACCGCGACCCGCGAGGCCTCGGCCGAGGTGTTCGAGCTCGCCGACAAGGAGTCGGGCTTCTCGCGCCGTTCGCTCGTGCGCAACAGCCTCATCGGCGCCCTGGTCGCGTTCCCCCTCCCCGGCATCACCCTGCTCCGCGGTCTCGCTCCGCAGGACAAGGATCCGGTGGAGCTGCTGAAGCACACCATGTGGGACAAGGGCATCCGTCTCGCCCGTGATCCCTCCGGCGTCCCGATCAAGGCCTCCGACGTCACCATCGGCTCGGCCTTCCACGTGATCCCCGAGAACCTGCACGAGGCCGAGCACGTGCTCGACGAGAAGGCCAAGGCCATCGTCCTGCTCATGCGTCTCGATCCGGCGGACCTCAAGGAGCTCCCCGAGCGCAAGACCTGGTCGTACAACGGCATCGTCGCGTACTCGAAGGTCTGCACCCACGTCGGTTGCCCGGTGGCGCTCTACGAGCAGCGCACCCACCACCTGCTCTGCCCCTGCCACCAGTCGCAGTTCGATGTGTCCGAGCACGCCAAGGTCATCTTCGGCCCGGCGAAGCGCCCCCTTCCCCAGCTCCCCATCACGGTGGACGAAGAGGGCTACCTCGTCGCGCAGAGCGATTTCCATGAACCCGTCGGCCCGAGCTTCTGGGAGCGTCTCAAGTGAGCAGCACCGCCACCACCACCTCGACCGCGAGCGGATCGAGCCGATTCACCGCCGCCGCGGCGAACTACATCGACGAGCGCACCAAGATCGGTGTCGCCGTCAAGGAGTTCGGCCGCAAGGTGTTCCCCGACCACTGGTCGTTCCTGCTCGGTGAGGTCGCGCTCTACAGCTTCGTCGTGATCCTGCTGTCGGGCACCTTCCTGACCCTGTTCTTCCAGGCGTCGATGGTCGAGACCCACTACACCGGTCCCTACGTGCCCATGAAGGGCCTCGAGATGTCCGCCGCCATGGCGTCGACGCTCGACATCTCCTTCTCGGTGCGCGGCGGCCTGCTCATGCGTCACGTCCACCACTGGGCCGCGCTGCTGTTCGTCGCGTCCATCGGCCTGCACATGCTGCGCATCTTCTTCACCGGTGCGTTCCGCAAGCCGCGCGAGCTCAACTGGGTGATCGGCTTCGTCCTCTTCATCCTCGCGATGGCCGAGGGCTTCACCGGCTACTCGCTCCCCGACGACGTGCTCTCGGGCAACGGCCTCCGCATCATCGACGGCATCATCAAGGCCATCCCGGTCATCGGCACCTACCTCTCCTTCTTCTTCTTCGGCGGAGAGTTCCCGGGCACCGCGATCGTCGGACGCCTCTACATGCTGCACATCATGGTGCTCCCCGCACTCGTGATCCTGTTCGTCGCGCTGCACCTCGCGTTCGTGGTCATCCACAAGCACACGCAGTACGCGGGCCCGGGCAAGACCCAGCAGAACGTGGTCGGCTTCCCCGTCCTCCCCGTGTACGCGGCCAAGGCCGGCGGCTTCTTCTTCATCGTGTTCGGCGTCATCGTGCTCATCGCATCGTTCGTCGGAATCAACCCGATCTGGAACTACGGACCGTACGACCCATCCCCCGTGTCCGCCGGTACCCAGCCCGACTGGTACATCGGCTTCGCGGACGGCATGCTGCGTCTGGTCCCGCCGGGGCTCGAGGCGGAGTGGTTCGGCTACACCTGGTCGTTCAACATGCTCCTGCCGCTGATCATCATCGGTCTGTTCATCGTGCTCGTCATGATCTACCCCTTCATCGAGGCGTGGGTCACCGGCGACAAGCGAGAGCACCACATCCTGGACCGCCCCCGCAACGCTCCCACGCGTACCGCGATCGGCGCCGCCGGCGTGACCTTCTACGCCGTGATGTGGGCCGGTGCGAGCTCGGACCTCATGGCCACGCACTTCCAGCTCTCCATGGAGGGTGTGATCCACGCACTGCAGGCTCTCCTGATCCTCGGCCCGATCGTCGCCTACCAGGTCACGAAGCGCATCTGCATCGGCCTGCAGAAGAAGGATCGTTCGATCGCTCTGCACGGCTACGAGTCGGGACGCATCGTGCGCATGCCCGGTGGCGAGTTCATCGAGGTGCACAAGCCGCTCAGCGACTACGAGTCCTGGAAGCTCGTCAGCTACCACGACTACGCACCGCTCATGCTGCGCCCGAACGACGAGGGCAAGATTCCCTTCTCGCGTCGTCTGCGCGCCGGCGTCAGCCGCTGGTTCTTCGAGGACCGCATCGTTCCCCCGACCAAGGGTGAGATCGAGCAGGGCCACCACGAGGGTCACTGACCCTCGGGCTGAACAACGGGTGGGCCTCCGCAGGATTCGTTCCTGCGGAGGCCCACCCGTTTTTTTGCGTGCTGAGTGCCGGCGCTGGTTGGGCTTCGTGGGACTGGGCCGTCGGGCTGGGCCGTCGGGCTGGGCCGTCGGGCTGGGCACTTGAGCGGGCAAGTCTTGGTGCTGAGAATCTCGCGGGCGAAGATGCTGTTGTAGGGGAATGATCGCTCCCCCGCGTGCGGCCTCCGCTCACGTGAGACTCCGCTCACGCGGCGCTCTCCGCTCGGCGGCTGCATCGCGGCTCCCCTACCCGGCAACTTCACCAGGTCTCCAGAGCCCGGCGATGTCACCAGGACCCTGTGCACCGGAGTCCGCGGATCCGATCCCATGCTCGATACCCGAAGCGTAGATGCGCGCGGGCTCGAGAGGTCCGTGCCAGATCCACTGCAGGGCGTCGCTGCTTCTCCGCGATTCGTCTGCTGCTCGCCAAGTTCGGGAGGCAGCTCCTCTCGCCTCCCGCCTTTCGCCTTTCGCCGCTCGCCCTTCGCCGCTCGCCTTTCGTCCTTCGCCTTTCGTCCTTCGCCTTTCGCCTTTCGCCCTTCGCCCTTCGCCCTTCGCCTACATACTGACCCGTGGTCCTGACCCGTGGTCCTGGCCCTGGCTGTCGCACCGGCTCGGCCTGAGCCCTGCGTCCAAACCCAAGGCCTGGCTCTCGCTCTCGCTCTCGCTCTCGCTCTCGCTCTCGCGCTGGCGCTGGCACTGGCGCTGGCGCTGGCACTGGGGAGACTGCCACGTGCGCACCGTGACTAGCATTCGCTCTCCTTCCGCCCCGACGCACCGGCGCTGATGCCGAGTGGCGCCAAAACGCTCTCGTGAGCCCCGCATTCGATGCGTTTGCCGCCATTCGGCGCAGGCGGGCGGGCATCTCGACACCCTCAGACCTCGCTTCGATGCCCGGCGGTCGCGCGGACCCGCGCGTGTCCGCCCGAAAGACACCCGGGCGCGCATGCGTCGGTCCGCGCAAGCGTGCGCGCCCGGGTGCCCCGCCCGAGGGCCTGCGACGCCACGCGTTGCGGGTTCCGAGACCTCGGTCGACGCCGTGCATGCCGTGCAGGCCTTGGACGCCGTGGATGCGACGGCCCACGTCGACGAGGCCCTCGCCCTCCTCAGCCGGGCCCGCTCCCCTGTGCCAACGCGTCCCAGGGTCGACGTCGAGCTCAGAGGATCCATTCACGCCCTACCGTCGGAAGGAGATTCGCGTTCTTCCGGACGAACTTCGCTGTTCGTCTCCTTCTGAACGCGAATCTCCTTCTGAACGTATGCCCGCACCGCCAAGCGGCCGGGTGAGATGCGCGAGCCCGGGACGGCGAGTGCACGCCGGCGCCGGCTCAGAACCCGCTTCTGCGCAACGGGGAGCGCAGTGTCTCAGCGAGGCGGCTGTCCAGCCGTGGCGGCCGCGCCCCGTCAAGCCAGCAGCCGGTTAGGCCTCCGGCCCGGTGAGCAGCAGCTGCGCACCATGCAGCACCAGCTCGTCGAACGCGGACGCGCCGATCCGGGTGCGCAGCGTCGAGAGCTCGAGGTGGAGCTCCGGTCCCAGCTGAGTGTCGGCGGCAAGAGCGATCGCCTGTAGCAGCACTCGCGCCGCGGCAGCGCCGTCGCCCTCACGCTCATCAGCGCGGTCGCTCGCGCTGTCGCGCGCATCCGAGCCCTCGCCGCCCTCGCCGCCCTCACCGTCCGCGTCGAGACCGGATCCGTGGGCGCCAGCAGGCGCACCACCAGCAGGAACTTCATCGGGCGCCCCGCCGAGAAGGCCTTCGCCGGTGCCGGCGGGAGCCAATGCGGTCGGCCCCGCAAGCCGCTCCGCAACGCGACGCACGACCGCGAGGAAGAGCTCCCCCTTGGACGGGAAACTCGCGTAGACGTGCGGCTGTGGAACTTCGGCCCGGGCGGCGATGCCCGCGGTCGATGCTCCGTGATAGCCGAAGAGGCCGAACTCGATGAGTCCGGCCTCGATCAGGCGCTCCCGGTTCTCGCCCGGACGACGCCGGGGACGGGCGGGAGCAGAAAACTGGCTATCCGAGGTCAAGGATCTTCCGGTAGTGCTCCCCGACCGCCTCGAACCCTCGGTGGTTGTAGAACGAACCGATGCGAGCGGTCGACGCGGACAGCTGACGCACGCCGCGCCCCATGCAGTAGTGCTCGTTGGCCTGCATCAGGCGATCGCCGATGCCGTGCCCGCGAGAGTTCGAATCGACGACGATCTCCTGCAGGTGGGCCGTCAGGCCCGGTGCGTGCAGCAACCGGGAGACGGTCGTCAGCGAGTAGCCGACGACCTTCTCGTCGAGCTCGGCGACGAAGAGCACGTTGGTCTCGTGGTCGCGGCGCCGGAGCACGTTGTCGAGACCGACGAGGAACTCGTCGCGGCCGATCGGCTCACGGCCGGTCTGATACTGGCGAGCCAGATCGAAGAGCGCCGCAGCGTCTTCGATCTGGCCCCGTCGAATCGTGATTCCCACGCGAGTTCCTTAGCGGGCGAAGTTGCCGCGGTAGTACTCGTAGACCCAGCCGACCACGCCCACGAGCACGATCGGTGCTGCGAGGAACGCGAGCCAGAACTCGAATCCGATGCACAGGCCGAGGACGACCAGCGACGCACCGAAGGCGAGGACGATCGGCCACCAGCTCCACGGGCTGAACTCGCCCAGCTCGGGGTCGCCGTCGTCGATGTCCGAGTCCTCGAGGTCCTCGATCAGCTCGCCGCCCTGCTTGCTGCGCGTGAGCTGCAGGTAGAAGGCGATGAAGCCGGTGAGGCCGCCCGAGAGCAGGATCGCGGTGGATCCGACCCACTCGACGCCGCCGTGGTCGATGAGGTTCCAGACGGTGTAGACGGCTGCCAGGAGCACCAGGTACGCGGTCAGGATCCAGAAGATGACGATGTTGGACTTCATGTCGTTCGTTGCCTCTCAGTCGTCACTTCTTGGGGGCGAGCTCGTGCTGCTCGCTCTCCTGGCCGACCTGCTGGATGCCGCTGACCTCGGGGTGGTTGAGGTCGAAGGCGGGCGACTCGGTGCGGATACGCGGGATCGAGGTGAAGTTGTGACGCGGCGGCGGGCAGGAGGTCGCCCACTCGAGCGAGCGGCCGAAGCCCCACGGGTCGTTCACGGTCACCTTCGGTGCGCGGCGCGAGGTGATGTACACGTTCAGGAGGAACGGGATCATCGAAGCGCCGAGGATCATCGCGCCCACGGTCGAGAGCTGGTTCATCCAGGTGACACCATCCTCGGGGAGGTAGGTGTAGTAGCGACGCGGCATGGCCATGACGCCCAGCCAGTGCTGGATGAGGAAGGTCGTGTGGAAGCCGATGAAGAGCACCCAGAAGTGGATCTTGCCGAGACGCTCGTTGAGCATCTTGCCGGTCCACTTCGGCCACCAGAAGTAGAAGCCCGCGAACATCGCGAACACGACGGTACCGAACACGACGTAGTGGAAGTGCGCCACCACGAAGTAGGTATCGGACAGGTGGAAGTCGAGCGCCGGCGAGGCGAGGATGACACCCGTGAGACCGCCGAAGACGAAGGTCACGAGGAAGCCGATCGACCAGAGCATCGGCGTCTCGAAGGTGATCGAGCCGCGCCACATGGTGCCGAGCCAGTTGAAGATCTTCACGCCGGTCGGAACCGCGATGAGCATGGTCATCAGGGCGAAGAACGGCAGGAGCACCGAGCCGGTGACGTACATGTGGTGCGCCCACACGGTCATCGACAGGGCCGCGATCGAGATGGTCGCGTAGATCAGGGTCTTGTAGCCGAAGATCGGCTTGCGGCTGAACACCGGGAAGATCTCGGAGACGATGCCGAAGAACGGCAGCGCGATGATGTAGACCTCGGGGTGTCCGA
Organism: Leucobacter iarius; assembly: GCF_039530105.1. Lineage (NCBI taxonomy): Bacteria > Bacillati > Actinomycetota > Actinomycetes > Micrococcales > Microbacteriaceae > Leucobacter > Leucobacter iarius. Next base: position 355,518 of record NZ_BAAAOB010000002.1, read on the forward strand.
AGAACCAGAAGAGGTGTTGCCAGAGAATGGCGCCGCCCTGGCCATCGTAGATGTGCGCACCGAAGATGCGGTCGGCCGCGAGGCCGAAGAACGCCGCGGCGAGCACGGGGAAGACGAGGAGCACCAGGATCGAGGTGATGAGCGTGTTCCAGGTGAACACGGACATGCGCCACATGGTCATGCCCGGAGCGCGCATGGTGATGATCGTGGTGATGAAGTTCACGCCGCCCATGATCGTGCCGAAGCCGCTGACGCCGAGGCCGAGCACCCAGAGGTTGCCGCCCACGCCCGGCGAGAAGGTCATACCGGAGAGGGGCGAGTAGGCGAACCAGCCGAAGGAGGCCGCGCCCTGCGGGGTGAGGAAGCCGCCGACCGCCATGAGCGAGCCGAAGGTGTAGAGCCAGAAGGCGAAGGCGTTCAGTCGCGGGAAGGCGACGTCAGGGGCGCCGATCTGCAGGGGCATGATCACGTTGGCGAAGCCGGCGAACAGCGGCGTCGCGAACATGAGCAGCATGATCGTGCCGTGCATGGTGAACAGCTGGTTGTACTGCTCCTTGGTGGCGACGATCTCGAGGCCGGGAGCGAACAGCTGGGCGCGGATCACGAGGGCCATGAGGCCACCGATCAGGAACCACACGAAGGAGCTGATCAGATACATGTATCCGATCACCTTGTGGTCCGTGGACGTGATCCACGTGACGAATACGTTGCCCTTCTTCATGTGCCTTATCCCTCGTGCTTTTCACCGGCGGCGGCCGGAGCGGCGAACAGATCCTGGTTCGGGTTCTGATCGTTGCCGACCAGACCCGTCTTGCCCTGCTCGCGCAGCGACTTGACGTATGCGTCGTACTCGTCCTGGTTCACGACCTTGACCTCGAACAGCATCATCGAGTGGTACTCGCCGCAGAGCTCGGCGCACTTGCCCATGAAGGTGCCCGTCTTGGTGGGCGTGAAGGTCATGTAGTTGGTCTTGCCCGGGATCATGTCCTTCTTGTAGAGGAAGTCCACGACCCAGAACGAGTGGATGACGTCGCGCGACTCGAGACGGATCTCGGTCGTCTTGTTGACGGGCAGGTAGAGCACCGGCATGGTCTCGGGCTTCGCCGAGCCCTTCTTGTCGGTCTGGACCTGCACGCCCTGGAAGTGGACGTCGTCCTTCACGTAGTTGAAGTCCCACGCCCAGCGCTTGCCGAAGACCTCGACGACGTTCTCGGGGTTGGGATCCCGTGCCTCGATCTTGGACTGCTCCTGCGCGGTGAAGGCGAAGAAGCCGATGACCAGGATGACCGGGACGATCGTGAAGAAGGTCTCGATGGGCATGTTGTAGCGCAGCTGCACCGGCATGCCGGTCTGGCCCTTGCGACGGCGGTATGCGATCGCCGCCCAGATGATCAGACCCCAGGTGATCACACCGACGGCGAGCAGCACGATCCAGGAGTTGACCCAGAGGCTGGTGATGCCGTCCGTATGGTTCGTCGCGCCTTCGGAGCCAGCGGGGAGGAAGCCCCGCTGCTGCTCGGAGGTGCAGCCTGCGAGCACCAGCGCTGCAGCCAGCGCGAGTGGGGTCGCGACCCATTTCATTCGACGATTGGAACGCACCGCATACCTTTCGAAACGTGATGTTCGCCACCCGGCGGGCAGGCGAAACTGATGACTCCCTGACAGCTTAGCGCGATCCGGCAAGCGCCCAGGACACGGGCCGGTGCGTCGCAGGATCTTCGGTTCAGCTGAAGCTGTCGCCGCAGGCGCAGCTGCCCTGGGCGTTGGGGTTGTCGATGGTGAAGCCCTGCTTCTGGATCGTGTCCTCGAACTCGATGGTCGAGCCGTCCAGGTAGGGCTTGCTCATCTGGTCGACGATCACCTCGACGCCGGAGAAGTCGACGACGGCGTCGTTGTCAAGCACGCGCTCGTCGAAGTAGAGCTGGTAGATGAGGCCGGAGCAGCCTCCGGGCTGCACTGCGATGCGCAGGCGGAGGTCGTCACGACCCTCCTGCGAGAGCAGGCTGCGGACCTTGTCCTGTGCCGTCTCGGACAGCTTGACGCCGTGCGCCGGGGCCTCGACCTCGGGGGTCTGGGTATCAGTGCTCACACCGACTCCTTGCTCGCGATGAACATATCTGAATCAAGTCTACGCCCGCGCGCGTCGCTCACATGCGCACCGGGTATCCTGGAGGACGGCCCGCACAATCGTCGGGCGCACGAGGGCGGCGTCGCGATCGACGCGGCGCCCAGAAGCAGTCAAGGAGTCGGGCGTGGCACCGAAGCGGACCGAAGATTCGTCGAAGCCGAGCGTTGAGGGCGGAGCGACGGAACCGGTCGTCGGCAAGGGGCGCCCCACGCCGAGCCGCAAGGCCGCGCAGGCTGCGAACGCGCAGCCGCTCGTCGGCAGCCGCGACAAGGCCTCGATGAAGGCCGCGCGTCAGCGCCAGACGGCCGACCGCGATCGCGCGCGCCTCGGCATGATGAACGGCGAGGAGCGCTACCTCACCGCCCGCGACCGCGGCCCGCAGCGCCGCTACGTGCGCGATTTCGTCGATGCGCGCTTCAGCATGGGCGAGATCCTCATCCCCCTCATGCTGCTCATGCTGCTCGGCACGTTCCTGCCCGGCATGGCCGGCGTCTACAGCGTCTTCATCGTCTGGGGCTTCGTCGCCCTCGCGGTGCTCGACTCGGTGCTCCTCGGCGTGCGCCTGAACGGCAAGCTCGCTGCGAAGTTCGGCAAGGAGAACGTCCAGAAGGGCTTCCGCTGGTACGCCGCCATGCGTGCATTCCAGATGCGTTTCCTGCGGATGCCGAAGCCGCAGGTCAAGCGCCGCCAGTACCCGAACTGATCGGGACGACGAGAAAGGGAGCGGAGGCATCGCCTCCGCTCCCTTTTCTGTGCGTTCCTATGCGTTCTGCCGCCAGCCGGAGGCGGCGAGCCCCCGGTTGACCTCGCGGGCCCAGAACGGCCCTTCGTAGATGTAGGCGGTGAAGCCCTGCACGAGGGTCGCGCCGGCGTCCAGCCGCTCGCGCACGTCGGCGGCCGTGGTGATCCCCCCGACCGAGACGACGCAGAGATCGGCGGGCGCTGCCGCGCGGATCCGGTGCAGAACCTCCAGCGAGCGCTGCTTGAGCGGTGCGCCGGACAGTCCGCCCGCGCCCATCGCCTCGACCTCCGACGCCGGGGCGGTAAGGCCCTCGCGCGAGATGGTGGTGTTGGTGGCGATGATGCCGTCGAGACCCAGCTCCCCCACCAGATCGACGATGCCGTCGATCTGCGGGTCGTCGAGATCGGGGGCGATCTTGACGAGGAGCGGCGTGCCCTGGGCCGCATCGCGCACCTCGGCGAGCAGCGGACGGAGCATGGAGAGTTCCTGCAGTCCGCGCAGCCCGGGCGTGTTCGGTGAGCTCACGTTGACGGCGAGGTAGTCGGCGACGGGCGCGAGGCGCTGCGCGCTCCACACGTAGTCCTGCACCGCGTCATCGACCTCGGTGACCCGGCTCTTGCCGATGTTCACGCCGATGATCGGGCGGTGCCGCGACAGCCGGGCGCGCTCGATTCGGGCGACCGCGGCCGCGGATCCTCCGTTGTTGAAGCCCATGCGGTTGATGAGCCCGCGGTCGTCGACCAGACGATGCATGCGCGGCTTCGGGTTGCCGGGCTGCGCGTGCCTGGTCAGGGTGCCGACCTCGACGTGGCCGAAGCCGAAGGCGCCGAGGCCGAGGATGCCCTCGGCGTTCTTGTCGAAGCCCGCGGCGAGCCCGAAGGGGCTCGGGAAGTCGAGGCCGAGCGCGCGGACGCGCAGCGAGGGATCGGGAGCGCAGAGAGCGCGGAGCGCCGCTCCGGCCGCCGGGGCTCCCTTGATGACGCCGAACGCCAGGTGGTGGGCCTGCTCGGGGTCCATGCGGCGCAGCAGCGTATTGAAGAGCTGGGGGTACAGACGCATGGTGCGGCTACTCCTGGGGGTTCTGGATCGAAGCGGGCTCGTCGATGCTCGGCATGGACCCCGTGCGCGGGTGCGCCCGCAGCTCGGCGATCGCCGAATCGAAGTCGGAGAGCGACTCGAAGGCCTGGTAGACGCTCGCGAAGCGCAGGTACGCCACCTCGTCGAGCTCGCGGAGGTGGGGCAGGATCGCGAGACCGATCTCGTTGGCTTCGAACTGCGCGATGCCCGCGGAGCGGACCGATTCCTCGACGCGCTGGGCGAGGATCGCGAGGTCGGCCTCGGTGACCGGGCGGCCCTGGCAGGCCTTGCGGACCCCGCTCATGACCTTCTCGCGGCTGAACGGCTCGACCACGCCGGAGCGCTTGATCACGGTGAGGCTCGCGGTCTCGGTGGTGCTGAAGCGGCGGCCGCATTCGGGGCACTGGCGCCGGCGGCGGATCGACAGGCCGTCGTCGGAGGTGCGGGAGTCGATGACCCGGGAATCGGGGTGGCGGCAGAACGGGCAGTGCATCAGACGGTCCCCTCGGTCTCGGATTCGAAGCGGGCGGTGACCGCCTCGCCGTGCGCGGGCAGCCCCTCGGCGCCGGCGATGGCGAGCAGCGGCTCGTGCACCTCCGACAGCGCGTCGCGCTCGTAGGAGATGACCTGCTGCGGGCGCAGGAAGGTGTGCGCGCCGAGCCCGGCCGCGAAACGGGCGGTGCCGCCGGTGGGCAGCACGTGGTTCGAGCCGGCGAGGTAATCGCCGAGGCTCACGGGCGTGTGCCCGCCCAGGAAGATGGCACCCGCGTTGGACAGCGAGCCGAGCAGCGCTTCGGGATCGGCGGTCTGCACTTCGAGGTGCTCGGGGCCGTACGCGTCGCTCACGCGCGCCGCCGTGGCGAGGTCGTCGACCAGGATCACCGCGGACTGCGGGCCGCCGAGCGCCTGACGCACGCGCTCCGCGTGCCGGGTGCGCGCGGCACGGCGCTCGACCTCGGCTCCGACGCGCTCCGCGAGTTCGGGCGAGTCGGTCACGAGCACCGAGGCGGCCGCCTCGTCGTGCTCGGCCTGGCTGATGAGGTCCGCGGCGACGAAGCCCGGCTCGGCGGTGCTGTCGGCGATCACGAGGATCTCGGTCGTTCCGGCCTCGGAGTCGATGCCGACGAGTCCGTTGACCACCCGTTTGGCGGCGGCCACGAAGACGTTGCCCGGACCGGTGACCACGTCGACCGGATCGAGCCCGATGCTCGGCACTCCGTGCGCGAAGGCCGCGATGGCGCCGGCGCCGCCGATGGCGTAGACCTCGGTGACGCCCACGATCGCCGCGGCCCAGAGCACCGCGGGGTGCACGCCTCCCCCGTGCTCCCGCTGCGCGGGCGAGGCGAGCGCGAGGCTCGGCACGCCGGCGGCCTGGGCCGAGACGGCGTTCATGAGCACCGAGGACGGGTACGCGGCCTTGCCGCCGGGCGCGTAGAGCCCCACCCGCGACACCGGCTGCCAGCGCTGCCGGATGACGGCGCCGTCGCCGAAGCGCGTGGTGCGCGGCTCGGGCACCTGGGCGGCCGAGGCGACGCGCAGCCGCTCGGCCAGCAGGCGGAGCGCCTGTTCGATCTCGGGCGGGCAACTCGCGAGCGATGCCGCGATCTCGGCCTCGGGCACCCGGAGCGCGTGCCCCTCGACCCCGTCGAAATCGCGCGCCTGCTCGCGCAGCGCGGCCTCGCCCCGATCGCGGACCGCGTCGACGAGCGGGCGGACCCGCTCGACGGCGATGCCGGTGTCGACGGCGGCCCTGGGGACCAATTGCAGCAGTTCGGCGCGGCTCAGCTCGCGGCCGCGGAGGTCGATCGTGCGCATCATATTGCGCTCAGTCTATCGGCTGCAGCATTCCGAACCACGCGAGCTCCCGGGCACCGGCGACCAGCGCTTCCCGAGCCGCCGACGCATCGACCTCGAGCAGGGTCGCGAGCGCGTCCGCGATCTGCCCGAGCGTGAGGTCGCCGTCGCAGGCGCCCACCGCGGCGGCCAGCAGCGGATCCGCGGCGACCCGGCGCGCGATCGGCCGATCGGTGCGCAGCACGATCGAGCTCGGGGCCTCCTGTCCGGGCACGTGCTCGCGCTCCTCGACCACGGCCCGGTCGAGCAGCCAGTGGGTATCGAGCGCGTCCGCGCTGCGCTTCGCCGCTGCGGCGAGCCCGGCGTCGAAGGCCGATTCGAGCAGCGTTCCGAGCCGCTCCGGCGCGAAGGCTCCGGTGGCCTGCTCCAGGTGGATCAGCGGTGCACCGGCGCGCGATTCCGCGGCGCCGAGGGCCGCGGAGGCCGCGACTGCGGCGAGCCGGCGGATCCGGATCGCGCCCAGCCCGATGGACACGACGCGCCGGGCGGCGAAATCGCGCAGCCAGGAGGCGACGAGCGCGTCGAACGCGGGGTCGCCGGGCCGGGCGCCGCCGTCGCGCGCCCAGGTCTCGGCGTACTGCACCGGGAGCACGCGATCCCGCTCGATCACCCACGCGGCGAGCGAATCGTCGCTCAGACGGCCCGCGGCGTCCTCGATCCAGCCGCGCACCCGCTCGAGCCCGTTCTCGCCCCACGGCGATTCCCAGTTGGCGAGGCACAGCATCGTGCCCCCGGTCCGCAGGTGTTCGGGCGCCGCACGAACGACGTCCGCGGCGAGCTCGTCGCCCGTGCGCCCGCCGTCGCGGTACTCGTAGACGGCCGCGCCCGGCTCCCTCGGCGTGATCACGAAGGGCGGGTTCGAGAGGATCAGGTCGAAGCGGTCGCCCGCGACCGGGTCGAACAGGTCGCCCCGGCGGAACTCGATCCGATCGGCGAGCCCGTTGAGCCGTGCGTTCGCGCGCGCCAGCGCGAGCGCCCGCTCCGAGATGTCGGTGGCGACGACCGGGCCGCGGAGCGCGAGGTGCAGCGCCACGATGCCGCATCCCGTGCCGAGGTCGAGCGAGCTTCCGACCGGCTCGGCGGGGGCCTGCGAGATGAGGGAGCGCGTGGCTCCCCCGACGCCCATGACGTGATCGCTGCGTGCGGGGCCGCAGCGCAGCTGGTCGTCGAGGTCGGAGAGGATCCACCAGTGCCGGGGATCGTCGGCGATCGCGTCGTTCGCGAGCACGGGGCTCAGCGACAGCGCGATCGAGAGTTCGTCGCCGCTCGGGACGAGCACGCCGAGCGCGCGTGCGCCCGCCGCGCCGAGCTCGGGCAGCGCGGCGTCGATCCGTTCGGGCCGCAGCGGTTCGCCGAGCAGCAGCAGCCGGATCAGGGTGCCGAGCGGGTCCGCGCCCGCTTCGGCCTCGGCTGCGTCGAGCACGGCGGTCGCAGCCGCGAAGACCCCGCGCTGCCGCGCGTCATCGGCGGCGGCGCCGAGGCGTTCCCGCACCGCGGGGACGCGGTAGTCGGCGGCGGCGAGGTCGGCGGCGAGCCGGTCGATCAGTTCGGGTTCGAGATGCACCGTTCCAGCGTAGGGCGTGCCCGGAGGTCCCGGGCACGCCCGAAGCTGGAACGGGCGGAGTGGCTCAGTAGGCGACGGTGAACCGGGCCCGGCGGTGTGCCGGCTGCTCGATCTCGTCGGCCACGGCCACGCCGAAGTCGGCACCGCCGATGGTCGAGCTTCCGTCGGCAGCGACGACGGGGAGGTCGCCGCCCACCCGGTACTCGCCGCGGAACTCGCCGGCGATCCAGGGGCCGAAGTCGCCGGGAGGCGAGATGACGAACCAGTCGAGGCTCTCGGGGGTCCCCCGCAGATCCTCGAGCACACCGGCCATGGTGAGCGCCTCGGGCCGGTACTCGTCGCCGAACTCGGGCGTCTCGGCGGCCATCGGGCCGCCCTCGCGGACCAGCAGGGAGCCCGCCCCGCCGACCACGCCGAACCGCACGCCCGCGGCGTCCGCCTCGGCGGCGAACTCGGCGATGGCGGGACGCAGCGCGTCGACCATGTCCCCGCGCGGCGACGCCGCGACGACGACCACGTCGGACTCGGCGAGCACGCGCGCGCGGTCGGCCGGGTCGGTGATGGATCCGGTGGTGTAGCGCACGTTCGCGATCTGGTTCGGCGCCTCCTTGCGGGTCACGCTCGTCACCTCGAGCCCGCGCACCGCCGCGGCCTCCACGATGTGGGAGCCCGCGTATCCGCTGCCGCCGATCACTGTCACACGAGTCATGTTCCGTCCTTTCACCGAGTGTTGGGGTCGTGGGCCACAACCGGAATCGGCCGGGGCCTATTCCGACCGTATCCGGCGTTTCTCCGGATCAGGCGAACGCGCGGTCGTTCGCGCCGACGGGCGCCGGGAGCTCCGTCGAGCCGGTCAGGTGCCGGTCGACCGCGGCCGCCGCGGCCCGGCCCTCGGCGATCGCCCAGACGATCAGCGACTGCCCGCGGCCGGCGTCGCCCGCGACGTAGACGCCGGGCAGCTCGGTCGAGAAGTCGGCCGCGCGGGCGAACGCCCCCCGGCGCGCGACGGGCAGCGCGAAGCCGGCTTCGTCGATCGTCTCGGGTCCGGTGAAGCCCATCGCGATGAGCACCAGGTCGGCCTCGAGCAGGTGCTCGGTCCCGGGGATCGGCACGCGGCCCTCCTCGGTGAACCCCGTCTCGGCGACCCGCAGGCCCGTCACGCGGCCGGCGTCGTCGCCGACGAACTCGACCGTCGAGGCCAGGTACTTCCGCTCTCCGCCCTCCTCGTGCGAGCTCGACACCTCGAACAGCGTCGGATGCACGGGCCAGGGCTGCGCGTCGGTGCGGCTCTCGGCGGGACGACGCCCGATCGCGAGACTCGTCACCGACGCGGCGCCCTGGCGGTGGGCGGTGCCCACGCAGTCCGCGCCGGTGTCGCCGCCGCCGATCACGATCACGTGCTTGCCGGCCGCGTCGATCGGGGCGCCGGGGAGCCCGCCCATGCGGTTCTGCGCGGTCAGGTACTCCATCGCGTAGTGCACGCCCGCGAGGTCGCGGCCGTCGATCGGCAGCGGCCGCGGGATCGTCGATCCCGTGGCGACGACGACCGCGTCGAAGCGGCGCCGCAGCTCGGCCCAGCTCATGTCGCCGCCGATCTCGATCCCGCAGCGGAACCGGGTGCCCTCGGCCCGGAGCTGCTCGACCCGGCGGCTCACCAGCTCCTTCTCGAGCTTGAAGTCGGGGATCCCGAAGCGCAGCAGGCCGCCCGGCTCCTCGTCCCGCTCGTAGACGACCACGGTGTGCCCCGCGCGGGTGAGCTGCTGGGCCGCGGCGAGACCGGCGGGACCCGACCCGACGACCGCGACCGTCTTGCCCGAGAGCCGCTCGGGCGGCTGCGGCTGCACCCAGCCGTTCGAGAACGCCTGGTCGATGATGCTGTTCTCGATCTGCTTGATCGTGACCGCCGGCTGGTTGATGCCGAGCACGCAGGCCGACTCGCACGGCGCCGGGCACGCGCGCCCCGTGAACTCGGGGAAGTTGTTCGTCGCGTGCAGCCGCTCGATCGCCTCGCGCTCGCGACCCCGGTACATCAGATCGTTCCACTCGGGGATCAGGTTGCCGAGCGGGCAGCCCTGATGGCAGAACGCGACGCCGCAGTCCATGCAGCGCGAGGCCTGGCGCTGCACCATACCGGGGTTCGCCGGGTCGACGACCTCCCGCCAGTCCATGAGGCGCAGCGCGACCGGGCGCTTGGGCGCGAGCTCGCGCTCGCGGGTCTTCAGGAATCCGCGCGGATCAGCCATGGGTCGCCTCCAGAATCTCGTTCCACACCTGTTCGCCGTCGGGGTCCGCCCCGGTCGCTCCGGCGCGCTCGCGGATCTCGAGCACGCGCGAGTAGTTCTTCGGGATGATCCGCGTGAAGCGCGCGAACGCGGTCTCGGGATCCGTCTCGATGTCGCCGAGCAGCGTCTCCGCCAGCTCCGATCCGGTCTGCTCGACGTGCCGCCCGAGCAGGCCGACGATCCGTTCGCGCTGCTCCTGCGGGACGGGGGTCAGCAGCAGGTCGCCCGAACCGAGCTCCGCCGCGTTGACGTCGGCCGGGTCGAGGTCGAGCAGCACGGCCTCGCCGCCCGACATACCGGCGCCGATGTTGCGCCCCGTCGGACCGAGGATCAGCGCGAAACCGCCGGTGAAGTACTCGAGCGCGTGATCGCCCGTGCCCTCGACGACCGCGGTCGCGCCGGAGCCGCGCACCATGAACCGCTCCCCCACGACGCCGGCGATCCAGAGCGATCCGCTCGTCGCGCCGTAGCCGATCACGTTGCCCGCGATCACGTTGTCCGCGGCCGGGTGCCCGGCGTTCGGATCGGGGCGGATCGAGATCTCGCCGCCCGAGAGGCCCTTGCCGACGTAGTCGTTGGCGTCGCCCACGAGGCGCAGGGCGATGCCGGTCGGGAGGAAGGCCCCCAGCGACTGGCCCGCGGACCCCGTCAGCGTGACGTCGATCGTCGCGGGGGCGAGCCCCTCCGCGCCGAAGCGGCGCGTCACCTCGTGCCCCAGCATCGTGCCGACCGCGCGGTCGATGTTGCTGATCGGAAGGTCGATGATCACCGGCTCGCGCCGTTCGAGCGCGTCGGTCGAGATCTCGATGAGGCCGGCGTCGAAGTGCTCGGCGAGCTCGTGATCCTGATCCCGGCCGCTGCGCCGCGGCGCCGACCCGTCGAAGTCCGGGCCCCGCAGGATCGGCGAGAGATCGAGTCCGTCGGCCTTCCAGTGCCGGATCGCATCGTCGACGTCGAGCGCCGCGGTGTCGCCCACCGCTTCGTCGAGCGTGCGGTAGCCGAGCGAGGCCAGGATCTCGCGCACCTCCTCCGCGATGAAGCGGAAGAAATTGACGACGTGCTCCGCCTGCCCGGTGAAGCGCTCGCGCAGCTCCGGGTTCTGCGTCGCGACGCCGACGGGGCAGGTGTCGAGGTGGCAGACACGCATCATGATGCAGCCGGACACCACGAGCGGGGCCGTCGCGAAGCCGAACTCCTCGGCGCCGAGCAGCGCCGCGATCACGACGTCGCGGCCCGTCTTCAGCTGTCCGTCCGCCTGCAGCACCACGCGCTCGCGCAGGCCGTTGAGCATGAGGGTCTGCTGCGCCTCGGCGAGGCCGAGCTCCCACGGGGATCCCGCGTGCTTGAGCGAGTTCATGGGGCTCGCGCCCGTGCCGCCGTCGTGCCCCGAGACGAGGATCACGTCGGAGAGCGCCTTCGCGACGCCCGCGGCCACCGGACCGATGCCCGACTGCGCGACGAGCTTCGTCGAGATGCGCGCCGAGGGGTTCGCCCGCTTGAGGTCGAAGATCAGCTGCTTGAGGTCCTCGATCGAGTAGATGTCGTGGTGCGGCGGCGGCGAGATGAGGCCGACCCCGGGCGTCGCGTGCCGGGTGCGCGCGATCCAGGGGTACATCTTCGCGGGCGGCAGCTGGCCGCCCTCGCCGGGCTTCGCGCCCTGCGCGAGCTTGATCTGGATCTCGTCGGCGTTCGTGAGGTACATCGAGGTGACCCCGAACCGCCCCGAGGCGACCTGCTTGATCGCGCTCCGGCGCTCGGGATCGGTGAGCCGTTCGTCGCTCTCGCCGCCCTCGCCCGTGTTCGACTTGCCGCCCAGCCGGTTCATGGCGATCGCCAGCGTCTGGTGCGCCTCGGGCGAGATGGAGCCGTAGCTCATGGCTCCCGTCGCGAAGCGCTTCACGATCTCGCTCACCGGCTCGACCTCGCCGAGCGGGACGGGCGGCCGTTGCGCGGAGAACCGGAACAGACCGCGCAGCGTCATGAGCCGTTCCTGCTGCTCGTTCACCCGCCGCGTGTACTCCGAGAAGATCTCGCGGCGTCCGGTGCGGGTGGCGTGCTGCAGCTTGTAGATCGTCTCGGGGTCGAAGAGGTGCGGTTCCTCGCCGCGCCGCCACCGGTACTCCCCGCCGGTGGCGAGCCGCTGGTGCGCGAGCGTCGCCGCGTCGTCCGGGTAGGCCGAGCGGTGGCGCGCGGCGACCTCCGCCGCGATCACGTCGAGCCCGACCCCGCCGAGTCGCGACGCGGTCCCGGTGAAGTACCGGTCGACCACGTCCTGCGCGAGCCCGACCGCCTCGAAGGTCTGCGCGCCGCAGTAGGAGGCGACGGTCGAGATGCCCATCTTGCTCATCACCTTGAGCATGCCCTTGCCGAGGCCCTTGATCAGCCGGGCGATCGCCTGCTCCTCGGTCACACCGCCGATCGAGCCGTCGCGCACGAGCAGGCCGACGGTCTCCATGGCGAGGTACGGGTTCACCGCCGCCGCGCCGTAGCCGATGAGCGCCGCCACGTGGTGCACCTCGCGCACGTCGCCGGCCTCGGCGATGAGCGCGACGCGCATGCGCTGCCCCTCGCGGATGAGGTGGTGGTGCACGGCGGAGACGGCGAGCAGCGACGGCACGGGCGCGAGGTCCTTGGTGGAGTCGCGATCCGAGATGATCAGGAACTCGGCGCCGGCGTCGACCGCCGCGCTGGCCTCCCAGCAGAGCGATTCGAGCCGGTCGGCGAGGCCCTTCGCGCCGAAGTCGACCGGGTAGAGCCCGCGCAGCGCGACCGCGCGCTCGCGCTCGAAGTCCTCGCCGAAGTGCTGGATCCGCGCGAGGGCGTCGTTGTCGATGACCGGGAAGTCGAGGATCACCTGCCGGGCGTGCGCCGCGGACTGGGTGAGCAGGTTCTCCTGCGGCCCCATGCCCGCGCGCAGGCTCGTGATCAGCTCCTCGCGCAGCGCGTCGAGCGGCGGGTTGGTGACCTGCGCGAACTGCTGCACGAAGTAGTCGAAGATGAGCCGCGGCCGCTCGCTCAGCACCGCGATCGGGGTGTCCGTGCCCATCGCCGCGATCGGCTCGATGCCCTCGCGCGCCATGGGAGTGAGCAGCAGCCGCAGCTCCTCGTCGGTGTATCCGAAGGTGCGCTGGCGCCGGGTGATCGAGGCCGGCGGGTGCATCAGGTGCTCGCGCTCGGGCTGGTCCGACAGGCGGATCCGCCCCTCGTCGAGCCACTCGCCCCAGGGCGCGAGACCGGCCAGCTCGTTCTTCACGGTCTCGTCGTCACGGATCTCGCCGGTCGCGAGGTTCACCGCGAGCATGCGGCCGGGCTGCAGGCGCCCGCGCTTGACCACGCGCTCCGGGGCGATGTCGAGCACGCCCGTCTCGCTGGCGATCACCATGGTGCCGTCGCTCGTCACGAGATAGCGTCCCGGCCGCAGGCCGTTGCGGTCGAGCAGCGCCACGAGCTCGGTGCCGTCGGTCGCGATCATGGCGGCGGGGCCGTCCCACGGCTCCATGAGCAGCGAGTGGTACTCGAGGAATTCGACGAGCTCGGGGCTGAGACCCCGCTCGGATTCCCACGCCTCGGGCACCATCATCGCGAGCGCGTGCGGCAGGCTGCGTCCCGCCATCACCAGGAGTTCGAGCACCTCGTCGAAACTGGCCGAGTCGCTGCCGCCGTCGGAGCAGATGGGCGCGAGCTGCCGCACGTCGCCGAGGCGGTCGCTCTCGAGCTGCGCCTCGCGCGCCCGCATCCAGTTCCGGTTGCCGCGCACCGTGTTGATCTCGCCGTTGTGCGCGACGAGGCGCAGCGGCTGGGCGAGGTGCCAGGACGGGAAGGTGTTCGTCGAGTAGCGCGAGTGCACGATCGCGAAGCGGCTCGCGAAGCGCTCGTCGGACAGCTCCGGATAGAAGCCGGAGAGCTGCAGGGTGGTGACCATGCCCTTGTAGACGATGGTGCGCGCACTGAGCGAGGGCAGGTAGACGCCCGTCTCGTTCTGGACCCGCTTCCGGGTGCGGAAAGCGCGGCGTTCGAGCTCGTCGGTGTCGATGGGGCGCACCTGCCCGAGCAGCGCGGCTCCCCCGGCCTCGTCGACGCGCGGTGCGAGGATCAGCTGCTCGATCCGCGGAGCCGCCTCGCGCGCGCTCTCGCCGAGCACCTCCGGACGTACCGAGACGGGACGCCAGGCGATCACGTCGAGCGATTCCTCCGCGGCGATCGCCGCGATGCGGTAGCGCACCGCACGCCGCTCGGTGGAGGACTGCGGCAGGAACGCGAGGCCCGCCGCATAGCGACCGGGCTCCGGCAGCACCGCGTCGGGATCGTGCTCGGCCAGCTCGGCGCGGATCAGCGCGTCGGGCAGATCGCTCAGGATCCCGGCGCCGTCGCCGGTGCCCGCGTCGGAACCGACCGCGCCGCGGTGCTCGAGGTGCTCGAGCGCTTCGAGCGCCTGCGAGATGACCTCGTGTCCGGGCGCTCCCGTCAGGGCCACGATCGCGGCGAGGCCGCACGCGTCGCGCTCGTCCTCCGGGCGGTAGAGGCCGGTCGCAGCGGGGAATCCGCTCGTCACGGCCGGGTTCGGGGTCGCAGGAGTCGTTCGCATCGACGTCCTCTCGATCATCGGGACGTCGGCGGCCCGCGTGGAGACTCGCTCGACGGGTGCACCGGTCGGCATCATTGCCGTGCCGCCGTGAGCGGAGTGGGAGCTTTGAGAATAGCAGCGACTTCTTCGGCGAATGCAATTCGGCGGCGAACTTTCTGCGCAACACGCGGTCACACTCGAAGCTCGACCGTGATTTCTGCGAAAATATATGATCTGGGCCGCAGCTTCGCGAGGCGATGACCCCCGTCGGCGCGCGAGATCTTCGGTGCGGGAATCCTCCCACGACACGCCGGAAAACGGAACGGCCGCGCGGTCCCGTCATGGACGGGACCGCGCGGCCGTTCCGGCTCGCGCTGCGCGGAGACTACTCGCCGCCGAAGCTCGAGGTGTCGCCGACGAGGCGGGTGTGGTCGGCGGGAACCGGCTCGACCGCGGCGAGAGCGACCTCTGCGGCGAACTCGGCCACGTTGTAGAGCTTGCCCGCCTGCTCGCGGCGCTCCTCGATCGCTCCGGGGTTCAGACGGTTGAGGAGGGTGGCCGTGACGGTGCCCTCGATCATGTCGCCGGAGACGACGACGAACTCGATGCCGCGCTCGGCGAGCGCCGGGATCCGCTCGCGCAGCGCGTCCTCGCCGGCGCGCTTCGAGCGGGCGACCGGCTCGTACTCGGGCATGGTCGGCGTGGTGTTGATGAAGTGCGCCTGGTGGCTGGTCACGAACACCACCCGGGATCCCTCGCCGAGCAGCGGCAGCGCGGCGTCGAGCACGCGGAGCTGCGCGTCGCGGTTGAGCTGCAGCGCGTAGTCCTCCGCCATGCCGCTCTCCATGCCGCCCGAGGCGTTGAGCACGAGGATGTCGAGTCCGCCGAACTCCTCGCGCACGGCGGCCATGAGCTGATCCACCGACGACGCGTCGGTCAGGTCGGCACCCTGAACGAGCGCGCGGACGCCCAGCTCGCGGAGCTCGCCCGCCAGCTTCTCGGCGCGCGGCGCCTTGTTGCGGAAGTTGATGACGACGTCGGCGCCGGCTTCTGCGAAGTAGCGGACGGTGTCGGCGCCGACGCCCCGCGACGATCCCGTCACCAGGGCTCGGCGTCCGGTGAGGCTCTGCGGTTCGAGTGGCTGTGACACGGGTGCTCCTTGCGTGGGAAACGGGGCGGTGATGAGGTTTCCACTGTAGTCGAAGCCGCCCGCGCGGCCGGGATACGAGCGAATCCGGCGAGACTCTATCGCCGCCAAGGCACGGCATGTACTCTGCAACCGAGGAGACACGATCGACGGGGCCTCGAACAGCCGGGGTCCCCGCACGAGGGGAGGATCCCATGGCCGAGCGCACACTCCGCGGAGCGAGGATCGGTTCGACGAGCCTGCAGGGCGAGGAGGGGATCGAGCTGGCTCCACGCCAGCGGATCGAGTACCTCACCGACAAGGGCACCCGATTCACGGTCATGTTCGACGCGGACGCGGAACCACCCGCGGAATGGGCCGATCAGCGCAGCGGCGAGGTGGGGTTCCTCGACGACGAGGCTGGCCGTGCCGCCCGCGCCGAGTTCGAGGAGAAGGGCTCGTCGCAGCGGACCCACTGGGACATGCTGCTCGAGCGGCGCACGCGCGAGGAGCTCGAAGTGCTGCTCGAGGAGCGGCTCGAACTGCTGCGCTCGCGGCGCGCCGGCGGCGCGTAGCCGCCGCCCGGCAGATCGGGGCTGCTACGCCCCCTCGCGCGCACAGCGACGCGCGAGGATGCTCAGCGCCGAGCCTCCCACGAGGCCGGCCGCGCCCAGCGCGATCCAGACGCCGCAGATCCAGGCGCCGAAGCGGATCGCGGGCGTCTCGCCGCGCATGAGCGGCACGTCGGCGACCATCGCATCCGCGGTGAACGGTTCCAGCCGCGCGAGGTCGCGGCCGTCGGGCGCGACGATCGCGCTGGTGCCCACCGTGGAGATGTTGACGACCGCGCGTCCCGTCTCGATCGCGCGCAGCCGCGCGATCTGCAGCTGCTGCGCGCTCTCGGCGGTACGGCCGAAATCGGCGTTGTTGGTCTGCGCGAAGATGACCTGCGCGCCGTCGTCGACCATGCGCTCCGCCTGGTCGTCGAAGATGATGTCGAAGCAGATCGCGATCCCCGCGCGGATCCGCTCGGCGGTCTCGCCGACGGGCACCTCGATCGCGGGCGACCGCGTACCCGTCCGATAGTCGAGCTGCACGAGGTCGACGAGGTCGGGTGCGAGGGCGCGGAAGAACTCCCGGTTCGGCATGTACTCCGCGAAGGGCACGGGGTGCATCTTGTCGTAACGGACGCCGGCGTCGCCCTCCCCCGTCCACACGAGCGAGCTGTTGGTGTAGCTGCCGTCCGGATCCTGCAGCACCGATCCGAGCACGATGGGCGCCCCGGTCTCGCGTGCGAGCGCGGCGATCTGCACCTCGGCGAGCGGATTGCGCGGCAGGTTGAACTCGGCGCTGTTCTCGGGCCAGACGATCACGTCGACGCGCTCGCCCTCGGCGCGCAGGCGGTCGACGACCTGCTGGGTGGCGTCCAGGTGGGCGCGCAGCACGTCGCCGGACTCGCGGTCGTCGAAGATCCCGGCCTTCGCGTTCCCCTGCACGGCGACGACGCGCAGCGATCCCGTCCGCTCGACCGGCGCCACGGGCACGACGGCGAGGAGCGCGAGCGCGAGCGCGGTCCCGAGCACGGCGAACGCGGTCGGGATCGCGACGACCCGGGCGCGGGAGACGAGACCCGCGGGCGCGGACTCGCGTTCCGGGGCCTCCGACGCCTCCGCGCTCGCGCGCTTCGCGCCGAGCCGTTCGAACAGCACCGCGACCGGCACCGCGCAGGCCAGCGCGATGACCGCGCTGAGCCCCGAGAATCCGAGCCAGGACACGAGCGAGGCGAGCGGCGTCTCCGCGACGAAGTGCGCGAGGCGCCCCCACGGGAACCCGCCGTACGGCACGAAGCCCTGCAGCTGCTCGCGCAACGTCCAGAGCCCGGCGACGGCCAGCGCGACGACGGAGATGCGCAGCCAGGGGCGCGCGGGCAGCAGCGCGAGCCCGCGCGTGGCGGCCGCGATCGCGAGGCCCATGAGCAGGTACCAGGCCGCCATCACGACCCCGAGGCCGAGCCACGGCACCGGACCGAGATAGAGGGTGAGCCAGGAGAGCACGGGGAACCAGAACCCGGCCCCCGCGGCGGCACCGGCCAAGGCGGCGACGCCGAGCCGCTGCCGCCAGACGGACGCGAGCACGAACGCCACGCCGACGAACAGCATCGGCCACCAGGCGAGCTGCGGGGTGGCGAGGCCGAGCAGCCAACCGCCGAGCGCGGCGAGCGGGATCGCGGCCCAGAAGCGCAGGCGCACCGCGACGCCCGCGCCGATCAGGATCCTCACGAGGTGCTCGACGCTTCGACGATGCCGCGCCGGATCCGCTTCTTGCCCTCGCGCGCGAGCGCGCCCAGCTCGGTGAGGCCCGCAGCCGCTCCGGCTTCCGATTCGGCGGCCTGCGCCACCTGATCGAGCAGGTCGATGGTCTGCTTCGCCCAGCGCACGAAGTCGCCCGCGCTCATCATCCCGTCTTCCAGGATGCGGGTGAGGGACTGCCCGTTCGCCCAGGCGAACATCGACCAGGCGAGGCCGGCGTGCGGTTGCGCGGTGCGCGGAAGCCGGTTGCGCTCGGCGAGCTCGTCCAGCTCCTCCCAGAGCTGGATCGTGCGCTCGAACGCACCGCGGAACGCTCCGGAGGGCAGGCGCCCCTCGGGCTCGTCGTCGCGCCGGGGCTCGTAGCTCAGCGCGCAGCACATCGCCACGACGCCCGAGGCATCGAGACCGCGCCAGGCATCGCGTCGCAGGCACTCGGCGACGAGCAGATCCCGGTCGCCGTAGATCCGGCACAGGATCGTGCCCCAGTCGGTCACGACCAGATCGTCGCTCTGCGCGGATTCCGGCGCCAGGTACTCGAGCTCGGCGAGCATGTCGACCACGCGGTCGAAGGTGCGGGCGATCGTGCCCGTCCGCGCGGTGATGCGGCGGCGGCCCCGCTCGATCTCGCGGCGCAGCTTGCGGGCGCGTTCCTCCCAGCGGACGCGATCCTTGCCGTGGGCTCGCTTCGCGGCGGCGTCGTAGCCGGCGAGCGAATCCTGCTCGGCGCGGAGCTCGCGCGCGTCGTCGACCACGGCGCGGTCGGCCTGGAACTGGGCGAACGAGAGCTCGAGCGTCTCGCGAGCCCGCTCGAAGCTCATGCGCTGCAGCAGGTTCACGGCCATGTTCGGCGTCGGACGGAAGCTCGACTTCACCGGGAACGATCGCGTCGATGCCAGGTGCGCGACCGCTTCGAGGTCGGTGCCGTCGTTCCAGACGACGACCGCGTGCCCCTCGACGTCGATGCCGCGGCGGCCGGCGCGGCCGGTCAGCTGCGTGTACTCCCCCGAGGTCAGCGGCACGCGCTGCTCGCCGTTGTACTTGTCGAGCCGCTCGATCACGACCGAGCGGGCCGGCATGTTGATGCCGAGCGCGAGCGTCTCCGTCGCGAACACGAGCTTGACGAGGCGGGCTTGGAACAGCTTCTCGACGATCGATTTGAAGACGGGGAGCAGGCCGGCGTGGTGCGCCGCGACCCCGCGCTCGAGCGCGGAGCGCCACTCGCTGACGCCGAGCACGCGGAGGTCTTCGGGATCGAGCCCGTCGAGTTCGCGATCCACGATGCGCCGGATCTCGTCGCGCTCCTCGCGCGTCGTGAGCCGGATGCCCTCGAACAGGCACTGCCGGACCGCCTGGTCGCAGCCATTGCGGCTGAAGATGAAGACGATGCCGGGCAGCAGTCCCGTCTCGTCGAGCGCGCGGGCGATGTCGCCGCGCGAGATCCGGGGCGAGCGCCGCTGCGGCGGTCGGCCTCGGCTCCGCTCGTGTCCGCGGCCGCCCGGGCGGCCGCCGTCGAGCCGCAGCAGCTCGGGGTTGAGCCGGCCGCGCGCGGCGAGCTCACCGTCGCGATCGACGAGCAGCGGCATGAGCGCCCGGGTCGTGAGGACGTGCTGGTAGAGCGGCACCGGGCGGTGCTCCGAGAGGATCACGTCCGTGTCGCCCCGCACGGCGTGCATCCAGTCGCCGAACTCCTCGGCGTTGGACACCGTCGCGGAGAGCGAGACCAGGCGCACGTGCCGCGGCAGGTGCAGGATGATCTCCTCCCAGACCGCACCGCGGAAGCGATCGCCGAGGTAGTGCACCTCGTCGAGCACGACGAAGGCGAGCTCCGTCAGCGCCGCCGACTCGGCGTAGATCATGTTGCGCAGCACCTCGGTCGTCATGACCACGATGGGCGCATCGCCGCGCAGATTCACGTCGCCCGTCAGCAGGCCGACCTGATCCTCGCCGTAGGCGTCGCAGAGCTCGCGGAACTTCTGGTTCGAGAGCGCCTTGATGGGGGCGGTGTAGAAGATGCGCGCGTCGCGCTCCCGCCGCGCGAGGGCGACGGCGAACTCGGCGACGGTGGTCTTGCCCGAGCCCGTCGGCGCCGCGACGAGCACGCTGCGGCCCGATTCGAGCCGCTCGCACGCGGTGCGCTGGAAGCCGTCGAGGGGGAAGCCGAGCGACGCGGCGAACGCGTCGAGCGCGGGGAACGATTCGGGCTGCGCCGGCGTCTCCGCGCTCGGGATCGATTCGCTCACGCGGTTCCGCCGTTCGGTTCGTCGAGGCCGTATTCGGCGAACTCCGCGGCGCGCCGCTTGTCGACGCGCCGGTCGTGGAGCACGGCGATGAGCGCGGCGCCCATATAGAGGACGACCATGGGGACAGCGAGCAGGAACATGCTCCACACATCGGCCGCGGGGGTGGCCAGCGCGGTGAACAGCATGATGCAGAGGATCGCGATCCGCCAGCTCTTGAGGATCGACTGCCCGCGCAGCACCCCGATGAAGTTGAGCAGCACGAGGAACACCGGCATCACGAATCCGATGCCCATCGCGATCATCAGCTTGAGCACGAAGTCGAAGTAGGTGCGCGCCGCGACGTACGCCGCGTCCTCGGAGGGTGCGAAGCTCGTGAGCAGCCGCACGATGTTCGGGAACACGATCCAGCCCGCGTAGGCGCCGCCGAGGAACAGCGGCACCGCAGCCCCCAGGAACGCGATGCCCCAGCGCTTCTCCTTGCCGGTGAGGCCGGGGGCCAGGAACGCCCAGATCTGGTACAGCCAGATCGGTGAGGAAATGATGATCGCGATGAAGAAGGCGATCTGCAGCCGGAGGTCGAACGCGCCGGAGATGTCGCCGTAGTTGAGCTGCGCGTTGCGGCCGGTCTTGGCGATGGCGATGATCGGACCCCGCAGGAGGTTCAGCACTTGATTCGAGAGCAGCCAGCCCACGACCATGCCGAGCACGATCGCGATACCGGCGATCATGAGCCGCTTGCGGAACTCGACGAGGTGGTCGCCGAGGCTCATACGCCCCTCGGGATTGCGTTTGCGGCGGGTCTTCACGGGCACCACGACAGTCTAATCCTGCTCGTCGTCGTAGAGCCCGAGAGCCTGCTCGGCCCAGGCGCGCACGGCGGCGCGGGCGCTCTCGGGCGAGACGATCTCGACCGCGCCGGGCGCCGCCTGCACGAGGGCCACCGCGGTGCCCGGATACCAGAGGTCGACCGTGGCATCGGCCCAGCCGTCGTCGCCGACCGGACCGGTCTCGAGCCCGAAATCGGCGAGGCGCGGTGCGGCGTCGACGCGCACGCGGATCCGGCCGCGCTGCGCGGCGGGGCTCGATGCGGAGCCAGCGAAGGGCCGTGGGCGAGGCGTCGCCGAGGCGGTCCGGCTGGCGTCCTCGTCGAGCTCCCGCAGATCGCGCATGCGGTCGATGCGGAACGTGCGCTCCTCGCCGCGTTCCAGGCAGAAGGCCCGCAGGTACCAGGCGCCCGAGGACTGCCGCAGCTGCAGCGGTTCGACGGAGCGCGCGCTCTCGCTGCCCCGCGCATCGCGGTAGGCGAAGGCCACCCGATGCCCGTTGCCGATCGCGCCGACGAGCAGCGGGATGCGCGCGTCCTGGGGATCCGCGGTGACCGATAGCGCGCTCGGCGGAGCGGTGTCGCCGAACGCACCGGCGAGTTTCGCCGCGGTCCGCTCGGCGCGCTCGCGCTCCTCGGCCGGCAGCATGCCGGTCAGCATCTGCAGACCGGCGATGAGCGCCGCGCGCTCCGCCGCCGAGAACCGGGGCGTGTCGTCGACGGCGACGACGTGCGTGAGGCTCACCAGGTCCTCGTCTTCGAGGGCGGTCCAATCGATGTCGAACAGGTCCTCGTGCTGGTAGCTCTGCGTCTCGCCGGGAACGCCGGCGGTGCCGAGGAAGCGGACGAGCTTGCGCAGCAGCGCGGGCTCGACGTCGAAGGTCTCGGCGAGTTCGGCGACGGGCGTCGGCCCGTGCTCGCGCAGGTAGGGCACGAGCGCGAGCAGGAGCACCACGCGGTCGGGCGTCTGGAGCTGGCTGCGCATCAGGCGGTCCCCCGTTCTGCGGAGCCGGCCGCGGGCACCGTGTGCCGCCCGGCGATCCCGCGCAGTTCGGCGATCACCGCGCTGCGCAGCTCGGGCGGTTCCACGACCGCGACGTCGGCACCGAACGCCGCGAGCTCTTCGGCGAAGGCGCGGTAGTCGAGGGTGCCGAGCTCGAGGCGCACGGTCGCCTCGCACCCGGGCTCGACCGCGTCATCGTGCGATGCGGCGCGAGGGCTGAGACGGGCCTCCGCCACGCTGCCGCGGCGCACCTCGAGGATCGCACGCTGCACGCGCTCGAGCCGCAGCAGCTCCTCGATCTCGGCGTCGACCCGATCGCGCAGCGCGGGATCGAAGGACTCGCGCTCGGTGCGCACACCGCCGACGATGCGGGAGAGCAGGAACACGCGCTCGTCGTCGCGGTCCAGGTCGTGCGCGATGAGGTGCCACCGCCCATCGGCCCGGTGCAGTCGCAGCGGCGCGACGCGGCGTCCGAGCGGAGCATCGCGATGCGGCAGCTGGTAGTCGAAGCCCACCACCCGGCCCGCGTCGATGGCGCTCTGCAACGCCGGGGCCGCCGGCTCGGGGATGCCGAGACGCAGGGAGACCCCGAGGTGCTGCACGTCGAGGCCCGCGCCGAGCGATTCCAGCTTCATCGCGGCGCGCCGGGACTCGGCGGTGAGGCTCCCCTCGCGCCAGGCCATCGCGGCGAGGCGCAGCAGGGTCAGCTCGCGCTCCGAGAACCGCAGATCGCGCGGCACCTGGAGCAGCTCCTTCGAGATGCGGTAGCGCGTGAGCTGAGTGTTGCCGGGCTCCTCCGGGGAGTCGATCGTGTCGATCGGGATCCCGATGGCGCGCAGCTGATCCTTGTCGCGCTCGAACTGCCGCTCGAGCGCGTCGGAGCGCTCACCGTGCTGGTAGCGGTCGGCGTAGCCGTAGACGCTCGACAGCAGCTCGCGCTTGGTCGCGCCCTGCGGGCTCGCGACGAGCGCGAGCACGAGGCTGAAGACGCGCTGCTCGCCGGGGACCGACGAGCGGGGCGCGCCCGAACGCTGCGATGCTGCTGCGGCCACGACCTACCCTGCGGCGAGGATGTCGACCACGCTGACCGTGGCCTTGCCGCTCGCCTGGGGCTCCATGATGACGACCTGGGACCCGACGCGCAGCCCCGTGAGCTCCTTGCGGAAGGTCACGCCCGACTGGCTCATCTGCGCCTCGTTGCCGAGACCGACGGGGCCGGTGGTCCAGGTGTTGTTCTGCTCCTGGCCGTCCCAGTCGACGGTGAGCACCTGGGCGATCACGTTGTTGTCGGCGGTCACGCGCAGGCCGTCGCCCTCGATGCGGGTGGCGACCTTGGTCGACTTCGGTGCGGCCTGCGGGGGCAGCACGATGCCGGGACGGCCCGAGTCGAGGTTGGTCACCGCGGGGAATCCCGAGGGCAGCGTGCCGGGGGACGCGACGTTGCCGGTGTTGCGCACCGCGAGCACGTCGACGATGAACACGACCGAACCGCCGGACTTGGCGCCCGACTGCTCGAGCAGCTGCGCGCTCTCCTTCGGCTCCATCGCGACCACGACGCGGTCGCCCGGTGCGGTGCAGCGGAGACCGTCGGTGAGCGCCGGAATGCCGCTCCCCTTCTTCAGCAGCACGAACTCGCTCGGGTTCTCGGTGCCCATGCGCTGGCTCTGGTGCACCGTCTGGCCGGTCTCGGCGTCGATCGCCTGCATGTTGATCGAGAGCAGCGCGCCGTCGCGGGCGACGGTGGTCGAGTCGCCCGTGTGCGACGCGATGGTGCGCTGCGAGTCGTCGATCGAGACGCCCTTCGGAACGGTCACCTTCGGAACCGAACCGGCCTTGCCCTCGACCTTGACGCTGTTGCTCAGCGACCCCTCGTGGAGCGCCGGGCCGCAGTCGGTGCGGTCGAGCTGCGGCGCGGAGCTGCACCCGGTGGTCGCACCGACGAGCAGCAGCGCCAGCGCAGCGGTGGCGGGAAGGATGTGACGGCGCATGGAGACCTCTCGAAGCGTTTCTGTCGAACCCCGTCATCCTATCCGGTGCGGGGCTTCGGATACTGTCAGCCGATCACTCGGCGGTGGGCGCGCCGTCCTCGGCCGCAGCGCCGGCGGCGGAGTCCTCGGACCCGCTCGCCCGCTGCGCGGCGAGCTTCTGCGCCTCGCGCGCCTTCTTGCGGAGCACCTTGTCGCTCTTGCTCCACTGACCGATCGATTCGGGGGTCCACTCGCTCTCGCCGCCCTCGACGAGATCGGGCATCCACGCCGCCATGTCCTCGTCGGTGAACTCGCCCTTCGACGCGCGACGCTTGAGCTGGGGCAGCTGCGTACCCGGCGCGAGCCGGCGCGCGGTGATGAGGAAGCCCGTGTGCGCGACCATGCGGTGGTCGGGGCGCACGGCGAGCCCCTCGACGTGCCAGCCGCGCACCATCGTCTCGGAGGCCTGCGGGTGCGTGTAGAGGCCGCTGCGGCGCAGCTCCTCGGCCACGCGCGACAGCTGGGTCACGGTCGCGACGTAGCAGATGATCACGCCGCCGGGCTTCAGCGCCTCGGCGGCGACGCCGACGCACTCCCAGGGGGCGAGCATGTCGAGCACGACCCGGTCGATGCTCCCGGCCTCGCAGGTCGCGGGCAGCACCTCCTGCAGATCGCCGACGGTCACCGACCAGTTGTCGGGAACGGATCCGCTGAACGCCTCGATGTTCGAGCTCGCGATCTCGGCGAACTCGTCGCGCCGTTCGAACGAGAACAGGCGGCCCTCGCTGCCGATGCCGCGCAGCAGGTGCAGCGACAGCGCGCCGGAGCCGACGCCGGCCTCGACGACGCGTGCGCCGGGGAAGATGTCGGCGAGGGACAGGATCTGCGCCGCGTCCTTCGGGTAGACGATCGCGGCCCCGCGCGGCATCGACATGACGAAGTCGGAGAGCAGCGGGCGCAGTGCCAGGTACTCCTCGTCGTTGCTGTTGCGCAGCACCGAACCGTCGGGCAGCCCGACCAGCTCGGAGTGGCGGATCATGCCGCGGTGGCTGTGGAACTCGCCGCCGTCGATGAGCGTGATCGTGTTCAGGCGCCCCTTCGGTCCGGTCAGCTGCACGCGATCGCCGTAGCGGAACGGGCCGCTCAGCGCCGGGCTGGCGTTCTCGGTCTCGGAGCGTTCGTCGTCGCGGCTCATGCGCGGCTTCCCTTCGGGTCGGACACGAGCGCTTCGCGGGCCGCGGGCTCGGTGATGGTTCGGGGACCGGGAGCGGTCCCGCGGAGTTCGGTGAATGCGCGCGCCACGGCCGCGACGTCCGCGCCCTCGAGCGAGGCCCACAGCGCGTGCGCGGGCGCGTCGCCCAGCTCGACGAGGTGCGGCAGGCCGATCGCGACGGCGCCGGATGCCGCGGCGGAGCGGAGCCCCGTCGGCGAGTCCTCGAACGCCAGGCACGCCTCGATGGGCACGCCGAGCGCGGCGGCGCCGCGCAGATAGGGGTCGGGGTGCGGCTTCTCGTGCGCGACCTCGTCGCCCGCGACGACGGCGCCGAAGGTGCCCGGGGGCAGCAGTTCGGCGACCTGGTCGGCGAGCGAGCGGATCGACATCGTCACGAGGGCGCACGGCACTCCGGCCTCACGGAGTGCGGCGAGCAGCTCGACCGCGCCGGGGCGCCAGGCAGGCTCCCCCGCGGCGAGCTGCGCCTGCACCTCGCCGGCCAGTTCCGCCACGATCTCGTCGGCGCTGAGGTCGACACCGCGCGCGCGGAACAGCTCGGCGGCGTCCCAGAGGCCGGAGCCGATGAGCTGCTCGCGCAGTTCGGCATCGAGCTCGACCCCGTATCGGGAGAGCATCGCGTCCTCCGCGACGATCCAGAGCGGTTCGGAATCGATGATGGTGCCGTCCATGTCCCACAGCACGGCAGCTGGTTGCGCGGTATTCATCGCCGCCCAGTCTATCGAGCGACCGGGGACTATCCTGGTTGGCATCCCGATCCCGGGCCAGCCGCCTCCCCCGGCACCGACGCGAAGGAGCCCAGCCCCGTGACCCGACAGCCGCATCCCGATCCCGCTCGGGTGCTCATCGCCGCCTTCGAGGGCTGGAGCGACGCCGGCTCGGCCACCACCACGGCGCTGCAGCACATCGGAGAACTGATCGGCGCGGAGGTGCTGCACACGATCGGCGCCGACGGCTTCGTCGACTTCCAGGTGCATCGCCCTCGGGTGCGGTTCGACGATCAGGGGCACCGCGTGCTCGAGTGGCCCGAGACCCGGCTCTACGGCACGGTGCAGCGCCCCGGCGAACCGAAGGACCCCGCGGCCGAGACCGTGCACCGGATCGACGGCACCCCCGTCACCGACCTGTTCCTGCTCGCGGGCGTCGAGCCCGCGCGCGACTGGACCTCGTTCGCCGACGAGGTCGTCGACGTGATCCAGGCCTGGGGCATCGACACCGTGATCCTGCTCGGCGCGATGTTCTCGGACGCCCCGCACTCCCGCCCCATCGCGGTCTCGCTCTCGAGCGACGACCCCGATCAGCGCGCCCGCACCGGCGCGCAGCGCAGCGACTACGAGGGACCGGTCGGCATCGCATCGATCCTCGCGTTCGCGCTCGCTGACGCGGGCATCAGCTCGGTGTCGCTCTGGGCGCAGGTGCCGCACTACGTCCACAGCGTGCCCTCGCCCAAGGCGACGCTGGCGATCCTCGACAAGCTCGAGGAGCTGCTCGACGTCGTGATCCCCCGGGGCGAGCTGCTCACCGAGTCGAACGACTGGGAGGCGAGCATCAACCGCATCGCCGCCGACGACGAGGACATGGCGAGCTACATCCGCCGTCTGGAGGAGGCCCGGGACGCGAGCGCGTCGCCCGAGGCCACCGGCGACGCGCTCGCGTACGAGTTCGAGAAGTTCCTGCGCGACGACGAGCCGGACGACGAGGGCGGGACGCCCCCTACAGCTTGACGCCGAGCAGCGCCTCCGCCGCATCGGCGAGCAGCTGCGGTTCGTCGACCCCGCCGTCGAACGCGGCGTCGAGCGTCGCCAGCATGACCGGGGTGTCGAGGTCGTTGGCCAGTGCGGCGCGCAGGCGCTGCAGCACGGTCGCCGCGGGCTCCTCGCCGGTGCGTTCGAGACCCGCCCGCCATGCGGCGAGACGGCGCGCGGCGACCTCGAGGTCGGCGTCGTGCCACTCCCACTCGGAGCGGTAGTGGTGCGCGAGGATCCCGAGGCGGATCGCCGAGGGATCGGCGCCACCGTCGAGCAGCTTCGAGACGAACACGAGGTTGCCCCGCGACTTCGACATCTTGTGGCCCTTGTACGAGACCAGACCGACGTGGCAGTAGGCGTGCGCGAGCGGGGTGCCCGAGAGCGCCGTGGCGTGCGCGGCGGTGAACTCGTGGTGCGGGAACACCAGGTCCTCGCCGCCGCCCTGCACCGTGAACGCGTTGCCGAGAGCGCGGGCCGCGATCACGGCGCACTCGATGTGCCAGCCCGGGCGCCCGAGCCCCAGCACCGTACCCCAGCTCGGCTCGCCCTCGCGGGCCGCGCGCCAGAGCAGCGGGTCGAGCGGGTCGCGCTTGCCGGCGCGGTCGGGGTCCCCGCCCCGCTCGGCGCTGAGGAGCGACATGAGCTCGCGATCGTAGGGGGCGACGTCGCCGAGCCGCCACTGGGTCTGCTCGGAGGCCGCAGCCGTATCGAAGTAGAGATCCTCGCCGGTGGCGTCCGGGCTCGGCACCGTGTAGGCGAGACCGCGCTCGCGCAATCGCTGCACGGCATCGGCGATCTCGTCGATGCACTCCGTGACGGCGACGAAGTGCTCGGGCGGCAGCATGCCGAGGCGGTGCATGTCGGAGCGGAAGAGCGCGACCTGCGACTCAGCGAGTTCGCGCCAGTCGACGCCCGTCGCGTTCGCGCGCTCGAGCAGCGGGTCGTCCACGTCGGTGATGTTCTGCGCGTAGACGGCCTCGATGCCGGCGTCGATCCAGGACCGCTGCAGCAGGTCGAACGCGAGGTAGGTGGCCGCGTGGCCGAGGTGCGTGGCGTCGTACGGGGTGATGCCGCACACGTAGAGGGTCGCGCGTCCGCCCTCGATGGGCGGGTGCTCGAGGCGGCCGGTGGCCGTGTTGAAGACGCGCGGCGCGGTGCCCTCACCGGGCAGCTCGGGCAGCTCGGGTCTGGTCCAGGTCCTCACAGCGCGGCTCCGACCGCCGCGGTCTGCGCGATCTGGCCCGCCGCGTTCGCGGAACCCGCGTCGGCCGCGAGCACGCCGGTGGCGAGCAGCACCATGAGGACGACGCCGAGCAGCACACGGTAGATCACGAAGGGCAGGAAGCTGCCCTTCGAGATGTAGCGCATGAACAGGCCGATCACGAAGATCGCGACCACGAACGCGATGACCGTCGCGATGAGCGTCATGCCCATCGGGGTCTCGCCTGCAGGCTCCTTCAGCGCCTTGAACAGCTTGTAGAAGCCCGAGCCGAAGACGGCGGGGATCGCGAGCAGGAACGAGTAGCGGGCCGCGGCCTCGCGCTTGTAACCCATGAGGAGGCCCGCGGTGATGGTGCCGCCCGAGCGGGAGACGCCGGGGATCAGCGCGAGCGCCTGGGCGAGACCGAAGATGAGGCCGTGCTTCCAACCGAGCTGATCGAGCGTGTGCACGCGCTTGCCCACGCGATCGGCGATGCCGAGCAGGATGCCGAAGACGATGAGCATCGTCGCGACCACCCAGAGCGATCGGAAGGTCGTGTCGATCTGGTCCTGGAAGAGCAGGCCGAGCACGACGATCGGGATCGAGCCGAGGATGATCCACCAGCCCATGAGGGCGTCGGGGTCGTTGCGGGGCACGGTGCGGCCCGCGAGCGAACGGAACCAGCGCCCGATGATCCGCACGATGTCCTTCCAGAAGAAGACGATGACCGCCGCCTCGGTCCCGAGCTGGGTGATGGCGGTGAACGCCGCACCGGCGTCGCCGATGCCCATGAGCTCGCTCGCGATGCGCAGGTGCGCGCTCGAGGAGATCGGGAGGAACTCGGTGAGCCCCTGGATGATCCCGAGCAGGATCGCCTGAATGAAGTCCATGACCGCCCTTTCTGGCGCAGGAAGGTCCGCGCCCCAGCACGGACCAGCGTCCACCCTAGTACGACGGGTGGGTCGGTTCTCTCAAGATTCCCAGCGCGCCACGGCGCGCCGAGCGCGGCTCAGTAGTCGCGCAGCAGGTCGACGAGCACCCGGTGCCCGAAGTCGAGCGCGTCGAGCGGCACGCGCTCGTCGACGCCGTGGAACATGCCCGGGAAGTCGAGGTCGGCGGGCAGGCGGAGCGGAGCGAATCCGTAGCCCGTGATGCCGAGCTTCGAGAGCGCCTTGTTGTCGGTTCCACCCGAGAGCAGGTACGGCAGCACGCGCGCCTCGGGATCGTGCTTCCGCAGGCTCGCGGTCATCGCGTCGACCAGTTCGCCGCCGAACGGCACCTCGAGGCCGATGTCGGAGTGCAGCGCCTCGATCTCGATGTCGTCGCCGACGATCCGCTGCACCTCGTCGAGGATCCCCGCCTGGCTGGTGGGGAGGGTGCGGACGTCGACGAGCGCCTCGGCGGTGTCGGGGATCACGTTGTGCTTGTAGCCGGCCTGCAGCACGGTGGGGTTCGTGGTGGTGCGCAGGCTCGCGTGGATGAAGCCGCCGCCCGCCCCGGTCCGCAGCACGAGCTGCTCGGGATCGACCTCGTGCGGGTCCTCGCCGAAGATCTCGGCGATCGCGTCGACGAGCTCGCGGGTCGTATCGCAGAGCGCGACGGGCCACTCGTGGCGCCCGAGCGCGGCCACGGCCTCGGCGAGCCGGGTCACCGCGTTGTCGCGCCAGACGCGCGATCCGTGGGCCGCCGTGCCCCGGGCCCGCAGGCGGATCCAGTCGAGCGACTTCTCGCCGGTCTGGATCAGGTAGGCGCGGGTGCCGGCGATGTCGACCGAGTAGCCGCCGACCTCGCTGATCGCCGCGCCCGCACCCGCGAACAGCTCGGGGTGGTGGTCGACGAGGTGGTGGGAGCCGTAGATCCCGCCGTTCTCCTCGTCGGCGAAGAACGCGACGACGACGTCGCGCCGCGGCCGCTCCCCCGCGCGCAGCAGCTCGGCGATCGCGGTGAGGATCATGGCGTCCATGTCCTTCATGTCGACGGCCCCGCGCCCCCACAGCATGCCGTCGCGGATCTCGCCCGCGAACGGGTCGACGCTCCAGTTGGCGGGATCGGCCGGTACGACGTCGAGGTGGCCGTGCAGCACGAGCGCGGGCAGCTCCGGTTCGCGGCCGGCGACGCGGGCGACCACGCTCGCCCGGCCGGGCTCCGACTCGATGGTCGTCGGCTCGAGCCCCAGCTCGGCGAGATAGGCGGCGACGTAGGCCGCCGCGTCCGCCTCCCGGTTGGCGTCGCCGTTCCCCCGGTTCGACGTGTCGAACCGGATCAGATCCCGCGCGATGCGGGCCGTCTCGGAGAGGTGCGGTTCGGTGGTCTCGGTGCGCTCCTGACTCATGGGTCCAGGCTATCCGGACCCGGCTCCGGGGTGGGCGGTTCTCGGCAGAACCCCGCAACCCGGGGTCACAGTCGCGGCGATCCGCTCACTCGAAGGTCAGCACGCGGTCGCCCCAGCCGAGGCGGAGCGCACGGTCGAGGTCCGGCGCGCTCCGGTCGATGCCGTCGATCACGAGGGTGTCGCGGGCGTCCGCGGTGTACGGCAGCCACTGCGCGGCACCGTCCGCTTCGGGATCGCGGCCGTGGGCGAACCCGGTCCACCGCTGCTGCATCCGGGCCGAGATCCGACGCGCGATCCGCCGCCCGCCGAGCCGGAACGTGGGGTCCTTCGGGCCCCCGTCGAGATTGCCCCAGAGGTACGGCAGTTCGGTCGCGTGCGTCGCGCCGAGCCCGATGAGGTGCAGGAACGGGCTGCTGTGATCGAAGCGGTAGAACCACACCGGCGCGACCCGGGCGTGCCCCTCGGCGGCCCAGAGGCTCGGCATGCGGAACCCGATGTCCCGTGCGATGCCGAGTCCGAGCGCGCGGTGCCGGGCCCCCTCGTAGGCGCCCAGCACCTGGGACTCGGAGGGGAGGTCGGCACCCGGGAGCTCGGCGCGCATGTCGTCGAACATCCGCTCCAGGCGGTCCCCCGTGATCGGGATCAGCGGCGATTTCATGAACTTGAACAGCGACGCCTCGTCGCGGTTCGTGCCGATGATGAGCGGGACCGGGATCCCGCGTCCCTCGCTGAGCACCGTCACCGGGGCCTCGGGCACGAGCGCGCCGTCGACCACCGGGGCGAAGGCGAGCGTACCCGGGGCGTCGTCGGGCACGCTCGCGTACACGGCGGTTCCGGCCCGCACGATCTCGTCGATCGGGAGCTCGCGGAGCCGGGCCGCGATTGCGGTGCCGGTCTCAGCGGGCCCGCCGGATCCGCCGGATCCGCCGGCCTCGGCGAGGAACCGCTCGGCGACGCTCAGCGCCCGCTCCGGCCCGTAGACGCTGGAGACGGGCGAGGACTGCGCGATCGCGCGGTGGAACAGCCCCTCGGCCGACGGCGTCGCGAGCAGCGTCGTCACGAGCCCGCCGCCCGCCGACTCGCCGAAGACCGTGACCCGGCCCGGATCCCCGCCGAACGCGGCGATGTTGCGCTGCACCCACCGCAGCGCGAGCAGCACGTCCTTGAGCGCGAGGTTGCCGTCGAACTCGCCGGACGCGACTCCCGAGAGATCGAGGAAGCCGAGCGCACCGAGCCGGTAGTTGATCGTGACGAGCACGACGTCGCCCGCCCGGACGAGCGCCGCGCCGTCGAACAGCGGCTGCGACGCGGAACCGAAGGTGTACGCGCCGCCGTGGATCCAGACCATCACCGGGCGGGCGTCCGCGGAGTCGCTCGCGGACGCGGACTCGGGAGCCCACACGTTCAGGAACAGGCAGTCCTCGTCCGTGGCCGTGTCCGGGCCGAGCGGCACCGCGGGGTTCGACTGCTGCGGAGCGGCGGGCCCGTACGACCGGGCGGGGACCGCGGCGGCGCCCCCATCGGGAGCCGCGACCGGATCCCGCCAGCGCAGCGCTCCGGTCGGAGCGAGCGCATAGCGGATCCCCCGCCAGCGGTGGACCCCGTCGAGGTCCTCTCCGTGGAAACGGCCGGCCGGCGCCTCAGCGACGCGGTGTTCGGAAGTCATCTTCGGTCCTCTCTCGGGTGCGGTCTCGGGCTCGTGGTCCGGGTCGGGGTGGTCAGTGCAGGAGCATGCGGATCAGGTGGCCGGCCTCGGAGGCGGCCAGGATCGCGAAGAGCACGGTCATGATCACCGCGTTGTGGGCGATCATCTCCGCCTTGAGCCGGGCGAGTGCCCGCGCGATCCGCTCCGATCCGGTTGCGGCGAGAGCCGTCAGCGCGAGCACTCCGCTCGTCGCCCCGAGCGCGAAGAGCGCCGCGAGTCCGATCACGCCGAGCAGCGGCAGGTCGTGGGCGCCGATGAGCGCGCCCGCCTTGAGCTCGATGGGCAGGTTCTTCGCGTTGGTGAGCCCCATGACGAGGCCGAGGCCGGCGGCTCGGAGCGGTGTGATGGTGTCGACTGCGGCGAGCCAGCCGGGGGTCTTGGCGGGCCTGCCGTCGCGGGGCCGGGTCAGCCAGCTGATCACGGCGAGCACGGCGAAGCCGAGCACGAGGACCGAGGTGATGATCATGACGACGAGGTCGTCGCCGTCGGAACGGTGGGCTCCGGCGCGCGAAGAGGTGAGGGCGGCGACGAGCGTGAGGGCGAACGCGGTGAGCGCGGCGGATGCGGCGAAGGCGGGGCCGTTCGTGCGGCCCCGGGCGGAGAGCAGGATCGCGACCGTCGCCACGATCGGGAACGGCGAGATCACCGCGCCGACGGCGAGCGGGATGAGCTGGGTGAGATCGTTCACGCTGGTCCTCCTGAGACGTTCCGCGCGGGGCGATCGCGACTCTATTCCGGGGAGTTCGGCGCTTCGGCCCGATGTTCGGGTGGCACGACAGCGGGCGCGCGGAGCCGGGCGCGGAGCACCGTGTCGGCGCCGTGCTGCAGCAGTTCGGCTCCCAGTGCGGCTGCGGGGGCGTTCCGGCGGAGCGCGGCGGCGGGCGGGAGGGCGCCGGGCGCGATGACCTCCACCTGCAGCACCGGTCCGGCGCCGGTCGGGATGCGGGTCGCGCGCACCGATGCGGTGCGACCGTCGGCGTGCTTGACGGCGTTCACGAGGCCCTCGGTCACGATCTCGAGCGCCCGCTCGGCGAGCGCGTCCGAGCGCTCCAGCTCCTGCCGGGCGCCGATGTCGATGCGCACGTCCAGTGCGAGCACGAGACTCCAGGAACGCAGCGTCGCATCGAGCCGTTCGCCGCCGGGGATCGGATCCGGATCGGATTCGAAGGCCCGGGCCACCCGATCGAGCGCTGCGCCGCATTCGGCGCGCAACGCGTTCGCGTCCCGGTCGGCGGCCTCGGTGTTGGGGTTCTCGTGCGTCCTCGCGGCCGCGAAGTGCACGCACGCGCCCTGCAGGTCCCGGTGCAGGATCCCGGCCGCGGCGCGCAGCGTGCGAGCGGTGCCCGCGTCCTCCTCGGCCAGTCGGCGGCGACGCGCGAGCAGCGCGGCCTCGAGCCGACGTTCCTCGCTGCGCAGGCCGTGCACCAGTGCGGAGATCCGTTCGGCGGCCAGGGCGATCGCGGGGAGCGCGACGACCGGCACCCACGCGTAGTGCGCGGGCAGCGCGGGATCCACGAGCTGCGCCGCGGCGAGCGCGAGACCGGCGACGCCCCAGAGCGCCGCGAACAGCGCCGTGCCGCTCCTGAGTCTCCGAGCGAGCAGGTCGATGGCGACGCCGCCGAGAAGGATCGCGAGCGCGCCCGCCGCGAACGGGAGCGGGGGAACCGTGTGCACCGCGTACGGGAGCACGGCGAACGCGTACGCGATCGAGACCGTGCCGACGGGCGGCAGGCGGAACCGCGGGGTCGCCGGAGCAGCCGCGGGTGCGGCCGCGGGTGCGGCCGCCGCGACACCGGAGAGACCGCCGACATCTGCGAGATCCGCGAGCCGGTGGGACCAGTCGCGCACGGGCCCGGCCCCGAACGCGCGCACGGCCTCGGGAGTCGCCTCGAGCCCGGCCAGGCGGTCACGGAGTTCCGCCGCGCACGCCGCGGTCGCGGAGCGGGCCCGGGCCTCACGGGCGCGGAGCCGATCCGCATCGGCGCTCCCCAGCGCGATCGCGGCCGCGAGCCGCCGGTTCGCGACGCGCAGCGCCCGGAAAGATGCCACGAGCACGGCGATGGCGAGCAGCAGCACCGGCCAGACGACGAGATTCGTCGCGATGCGGAACGGGAGCCACCGCTCGGGCGCGGGATCGGCGCCGAACGCCTCGGCGCAGAGGTCGGTGAGCACCGGACGCGCCGCGGCGAGCGCGAGCACCGGGACCCCGACCAGGACCGCGCGTCCCCGAGGCGAGAGGACCGCACGAGCGATGCGCGCCGGCACGCAGAGGATCGCGGCGATGATCATCCAGGACGCCGACGCGGCGAGCAGCAGTTCGGGGAGCTGCTGCGGGGCGTCCGGCCCGAGGTACGGGCCCATCACGGTGAGGGCGACGGGCAGGGTGCCGAGCGCCGACCATCGGCTGAGCAGCGGACCCCGTTCGAGAGCGGTGCGCGACGCCCGGACGAAGCGGGTCACCGCTGCGGGCCGAACTCGGCGAGGTAGCGGGCGGCCGCGGCCACTCGCGGGTTCGTGGCCGGATCCCCGGAGACGCCGAGCCGGTCGAAGATGCGACTGATGGAACGTTCGACGGCGCGCACGGTCGCACCGGAGTGCTGTGCGATCTGCTCGTTGGACCAGCCCTGGGCGACCATGCCGAGCACGGCGAGCTGGTGCCGGGTGAGGGCGGTCACTCCCCCGTCGGTTCTCCCGCCCGCGGCCATCGGCGCCGAGGGATCTTCCGAACCGGACACGGCGGCAGCGTCGATCGGGTCCGCGGGGGCGGTGGGCCGTAGCGCACGCTCCAGAGCGGTGAGGATCTGCTCCGGCGAATCGAGTTCGGCTTTGCCGACGAACACGGCGCCGGGCAGCCCGAACACTTCGGCGCCTGCGGCTCGGCGCGGATAGTTGGTCAGGAACACGACCCCGAGGTGCGGGGCGATGCGGCGCAGCGCCGTCGCGAGTTCGATGCCGTCCGGGCGGGAACCGAGGTCGATGTCGGCGACGAGCGCATCGGGATCGAACTCGGCGAAGGCGGCGAGCGCGTCGACCGCGGTCGCGCGGCTCTCGACGGCGAAGCCGCTGCGCGCGAACAGGTCGTGCACGAGCGCGCGCAACGCCCCCTGATCCTCGACGACCAGCACCCGTCGCACCCACTCCGCGGCCACGGGGTCAACGGTATCGCGGCCGCGGAACGGATATCCGAACCGCCCTCGGAGACATCGAGAGCGGGATCACCGATATTCGCGCGCCGTGTGCGCTGGCGAACGGGTCCCCGATGCGGTGGCGCGCAGGCGGACATCCGGATCAGCGCTTCGACGATCGGACGCCGGGCCGACGATCGGACGCCAACCCGACGAATGGACACGAGCCCGACGATCGGACGCCGGGCCGACGCTTGGATGCCAACCCGGCGACCGGACGCCTGCGCGACAAGTGGACACCAGCCCGACGTTTGGACGCCGAATCTACGACCGACACGCCGTCCACATGTCGCGAAGGCGTCCAACGGTGCTGCCCGAGCCACTCGGGCCATACCCGCCGCCCGCACGGCGCCTGCCGGCCGCGTCACTTCCGCCGGACACGCAGGCGCGCGCCGACCGGACGCCCGCAGCGCCTCTCCCGGCCGCACGGCCGGCCGCACGAACGCACGAACGGCCGGGCATGCAAAAGGCCCCGGCCGAGAAGATTCTCGGCCGGGGCCTTTTCGTTCGCGTGCGCGGAGGGGGACTTGAACCCCCACGCCCTAATACGGGCACTAGCACCTCAAGCTAGCGCGTCTGCCATTCCGCCACCCGCGCGAACACTGCTTCCAGATCGAACCTCGCGGTTTGTTCCGGCAACAGAGATAAACTCTAGCACGGTTCCCGAGACCCGACGAACCGGGCTCGTCGCCCGCGCGCGTCGCGGCCCGTGGAGCGGATTCTCACGAGTCGATCCGCCCCGCATCAGCCCCGCATCAGCCCCGGCACCGCTTCCCGAGCGCTACGGGCTGAGGCGCCGACGCAGCAGCTCGATCCGCTTCTGCAGCTGCGACACGCTCGCCTGCGCGACCGCGGGTCCGCCGCAGATGCGCCGCAGCTCGGTGTGCACCGCGGGGTGCGGATCCCCCGACACCTTCGAGTACATGCCGACGAGACTGTTGAGGAGCTTGCGCTGCTCCCCCAGGGTGCGGTGCAGCGCCCCGGGGGCCTCCGCCTTCTCGGGCGCGTGCTCGAGGATCCCCTGCTTCGTCGCGCTGCTGCGCGCCTGCCGGGCCTGCCGCTGCTGCAGCACCGCCTTCACCTCGTGCGGTTCGAGCAGGCCGGGGAACCCGAGGAACTCGAGCTCCTCCTCGCTCTCGACTTCGGCGTAGCCGCCGAACTCGGCGCCGTCGAACACGGCGCGGTCGAAGTGCGCGTCGGACCCGAGCGCCTGGTAGACGAAGCCCTCGCCGTCGGCGAGCTCCGAGGACGCCTTGTCCTCGCGCTCGGCCTCGGCCATGAGCGCCGCTTCGGCATCCCACATCTCCTCAGCGCTCTTCGGCCCCTCGAGCACGTGCCCGCGCTCCTTCTCCATCTCCTGCGCGAGTTGCATGAGCGCCGGCACGTTGGGGATGAAGACCGAAGCGACCTCGCCGCGCCTGCGCGAACGCACGAAGCGACCGATCGCCTGGGCGAAGAAGAGTGGGGTGGACGAGCTGGTGGCGTACACGCCGACGGCGAGACGGGGCACGTCGACGCCCTCGGACACCATGCGCACCGCGACCATCCAGCGGGATTCGCCCTTCGAGAACTCGTCGATGCGATCCGAAGCGCCCGCGTCGTCGGACAGGATGAGCGCGACCTGCTCGCCGGTGATCTCGCGGAGCTGCTTCGCGTACGCCTTCGCCGCCGCGTGGTCGGTCGCGATCACGAGCGCACCCGCATCGGGGATCGAGCGCCGCACCTCGCTCAGGCGGCGGTCGGCAGCGCGCAGCACCTGCGAGATCCAGTCGCCGGCGGGATCGAGCGCGGTGCGCCAGGCCTGCGAGGTGACGTCCTTGGTGTTGCCCTCGCCGAGCCGCGCCTCCATCTCCTCTCCCGCGGAGGTCTGCCAGCGCATCTTTCCCGCGTAGACCATGAACACCACGGGACGAACGACGCCGTCGGCGAGCGCGCGACCGTAGCCGTAGTCGTAGTCGGTGACCGAGACCTTCGAACCGTCGCCCTGCGGCGCGTACGCGACGAACGGGATCGGCGCGTCGTCGGATCGGAACGGGGTGCCCGTGAGCGAGAGCCGCCGCTTGGCGGTCGCGTAGGCCTCGCGGATCCCGTCGCCCCAGCTCAGCGCGTCGCCGCCGTGGTGCACCTCGTCGAGGATCACGAGCGTGTCGGCGTTCTCGGTGATGAGCCGGTGCTGCACCGGCTTCATGGCGACCTGGGCGTAGGTGACGACGATGCCGTGGTAGTGCGAGCCGTAGCCGAGGCCGTCGCCGTTGGAGTAGTAGGGGTTGAGCCGGATCCCGGCGCGCGCCGCGGCGTCGGCCCACTGGGTCTTGAGGTGCTCGGTGGGCGCGACGACGATCACCTGCGAGACGGTGCGGTTCGCGCGCAGGATCGACGCCAGGCGGAGCGCGAACGTCGTCTTACCTGCTCCCGGCGTCGCGGAGGCGAGGAAGTCGAGCGGTTCGCGTTCCAGGTACTGGCGAATCGCCTCTTCCTGCCAGGCCCGCAGGGTTCCTGCGGTGCCGTGCGCGGCGCGCTCCGGATATGCCGGGGGCAGGTGTTCGGCTGCGCTCGTGCCCGGCAGGTGGAGGCCGTGGTCCGAGTCAGTCACAACGTTCTAGACTAGCCGGTGCGCCCGGGCGACGTGCCCGGGTTCGCGACCGGCAGACGTCCGACCCCCCGAGTTCGGCGCCGTTGCGCGGTCGTTCCCCGCCGACCGAGAGGATCCCCGCGATGTCCGACGAACTGGCGAACGATGCGATTCCGCTGGAACTGCCCTGGTCGCGATTCGTCGCGATCGGCGACTCGTTCACCGAGGGCCTCGGCGATCCGGATCCCGAGAGCCCCGGCGGTCTGCGCGGCTGGGCCGATCGCTTCGCGGAGGTGCTCGCGGAGCACGATCCCGAGTTCGCCTACGCGAACCTCGCGGTGCGCGGCAAGCTGATCGGCCAGATCACCGACGAGCAGCTCGACATCGCCCTCGACCTGCGCCCCGACCTCGTGAGCGTCTGCGCCGGCGGCAACGACGTGATCCGCCCCGGCACCGATCCCGACGCGGTGGCCGAGCAG
Source organism: Leucobacter iarius (assembly GCF_039530105.1). Lineage (NCBI taxonomy): Bacteria > Bacillati > Actinomycetota > Actinomycetes > Micrococcales > Microbacteriaceae > Leucobacter > Leucobacter iarius. The sequence continues at coordinate 393,650 of NZ_BAAAOB010000002.1, forward strand.
CTCGAGTCGATCCTGTCGCGCCTGCGCGCCACCGGCGCCACCGTACTCGTCTTCACCGGTGTGGACACCGGGTTCCAGCCCGTCTTCCGGTCGATCCGCGGCAAGGTCGCGATCTTCAACGAGAACGTGCGCAAGGTCGCCCAGCGCCACGACTGCGTCGTCGTCGACCAGTGGGCCCTCGAGGAGCTGCAGGACAGCCGGTACTGGGCGGGCGACCGCCTGCACCTGAACGCCCTGGGCCACCACACGATCGCCCGGGCCGCGCTCGCCGCGCTGAACGTGCCGAACAGCCTCGCCCCGCTCGATCCGCCGCCGCTGCCGGTGCGCACCTGGCGCGAGGCGCGCAAGGAGGACGTGGTCTGGGCGCGCGAGCACCTCGTGCCCTGGGTCATCCGACGCATCAAGCACGTCTCGTCCGGCGACCACATCGAGCCCAAGCGGCCGCAGCCCGGTGCCGTGCACCCGCCGCGGCACGACGCGGACCTCGCGTGACCCCGGACCCGAGCACGGCACCGGGATCCTCCCCCGGCCGCAGCATCCGGCCGGCGCTCTTCGCGCTCGCCATCGGCGGCTTCGGCATCGGCGCGACCGAGTTCGCCGCGATGGGGCTGCTGCCCGAGCTCGCGGCCGATCTGCTGCCCGAACTGCACCGCAGCGATCCCGACGCGGCGCTCGGGCGCGCGGCGATGCTCGTCTCGGCCTACGCGATCGGCGTCGTCGTGGGCGCCCCGACGCTCGCGGCCTGGCTCGCCCGGTTCCCCCGCCGTCCCGTGCTGATCGCGCTGGCCGGCGCGTTCGCGCTCGCCTCCATCGCGACCGCCGCCGCACCCACCTTCGAGCTCGCGGTGCTCGCACGCTTCGTCTCGGGGCTGCCGCACGGCGCGTACTTCGGCATCGCCGGGCTCGCCGCGGCCGACCTCATGGGGCCGGGCATGCGCGGCCGCGGAGCGGCGTCGGTGCTGCTCGGTCTCGCCGTGTCGAACGTGCTCGGCGTGCCCCTCATCACCGCGATCGGCCACGCGACGAGCTGGCGCGTCGCCGTGCTCACGATCGCCGCGATCTTCGCGGTCGCGACCGTCGCCATCGCGCTGACCCTGCCGCGCGGCGAGCACGGTCCCGGCACCTCCATCCGCACCGAGCTGTCGGCGCTGCGCCGGCCGGGCGTGTGGATCGCCGTCGCGATCGGCTCCATCGGCTTCGCCGGGTTCTTCGCGGTCTACAGCACCGTCGCTTCGCTGACCACGGAGGTCGCCGGGCTGCCCGCGACCGCGGTGCCGTGGCTGCTCGCGGTGGTCGGGCTCGGCATGACCGCGGGCAACCTGCTGGGCGGGCGGCTCGCCGACGGGGGCGCGATCCGCACCCTCATCGGCCTCATGCCCGTCTTCTCCGTGCTGCTCGCCGGTACCGCGCTGCTGGCGCCGTTCCCGATCCCCCTCACCATCGGGCTGTTCCTCATCGGCACGGTCGGCTCCGTGATGGTGCCGTCGGTGCAGGTGAGGCTCATGGACGTGGCGGGCGACGCGCACACTCTCGCCGCCGCGCTCAACCACTCGGCCCTGAACATCGGCAACGCCATCGGCGCGGCCGTCGCCGGCGCGCTCATCTCGTCGGGCTGGGGCTTCGTCTCGCCGCTCTGGGCCGGCGCACTGCTGGGCCTCGTCGGGTTCCTCTGCGCGTGGCTCAGCCGCGCCGTCGAACAGCGGTCGCGCCGATGAGCCGCGGCAGAGCACGGACTGCGCGCGGACGCCTCGCCGTCGCGCTGGCCGCGATCGGCACGGCGGCGCTGCTGCTCGGCGCGTCCGGCTGCGCGCCCGAGCCGGCGCCGGCCCGCCCGAGCTCCAGCGCCCCGAAGCCGACGAAGACGACCCCGCCCCCGCCCACTCTCGAGGAGCTCCGGCACGCCAAAGCCCAGCGCCTCGTGGCCTCGTGGACCCCGCGCGAGCGCGCCGGATCCATCGTGATGGCCGGGTTCGAGGGGACGGACCCGGCGCCGGTGCGCGCATTCGCCGCGCAGCAGCACCTCGGCGGGCTCATCCTCATGGGCGGCAACGTCCCGGGCACTCCGGAGGAACTGCGCGCCCTGACCGCGGGCCTGAGCCCGGACCCGACACTCCCCGTGCTGACCGGCATCGACGAGGAGGGCGGCGAGGTCACACGCCTGCCGTGGGACGACCTGCCCGGCGCCGGCGAACTCCGATCGCAGCCGCCCGCGCAGACCACCGCCGCCTTCCGCTCGCGCGCCGGCCTGCTCCACGACGGCGGCGTGACGGTCAACTTCGGGATCGTCGCCGACGTCACCTCGGACCCGAACAGCTTCATCTTCGGGCGCGTGCTCGGCGAGAACGCCGCCGAGTCCGGCCCCCGCGTCGCGGCCGCCGTCGCGGGCGAGCGCGGACTCGTGGCCTCGACGCTCAAGCACTTCCCCGGGCACGGGGCCGCCCCAGGCGACTCGCACAGCGGGATCCCGCAGACCGACCTCGACCGCGCGAGCTGGCAGCGCGACGAGGCCCCGCCCTTCACCGACGGCATCAGGGCCGGCGCGCAGCTGCTCATGTTCGGGCACCTCGCCTACACCGCGGTCGATGCGAAGCCCGCCTCCCTCTCGCCGGTCTGGCATCGGATCGCGCGCGAGGAGCTCGGCTTCACCGGCGTCGCCGTGACCGACGACCTCGGCATGCTGCTGTCGTCGGGCGATCCTGCGTACACCGACCCGACGAAGAACGCCGTGGACGCCCTCGCCGCGGGCAACGACCTGCTGCTCATGGTGATCGGCTCGGATCAGGCGACGGCGACCGGCGCGATCGACGGGATCGTCGCCGCGGTCGCCGCGAAGACCGTGCCCGAGACGCGGCTGACCGATGCCGCGACGCGCGTCACGGAGCTGCGGCTCGAGCTCGCGGGCTGGAAGCCGCCCGCGAACTGAGCCGGACCGGGCCGGACCGGACCGGCGGCGATGCGCCGCCGGTCAGAGCAGTTCGGCGAGCTCCGGAGCGATCGCCGCCCGCACGGTTTCGCGGGCCTCCTCCGGGCCCTCCGCGATGAGCGCGAGTTCGGCGAGCCGCTCGCACTCCTCCAGCGCGTGCGCCGAGAGCGCGAGGCGTACCGCGGGCACCTTGCTCGACGCCATCGAGAGGCTGCCGACGCCGAGGCCCGTGAGCACGAGCGCGAGCAGCGGATCGCCGGCGGATTCCCCGCACACGCCGAGCGGTTTCCCGGCCGCGCGCGCTCCTGAGGCGGCCGCGGCGATCACGTCGAGCACGGCGGGCTGCCAGGGGTCGAGCAGGTCGGAGAGCTCTCCCTGCATGCGATCCGCAGCCATCGTGTACTGGGCGAGGTCGTTGGTGCCGAGGCTGCCGAAATCGACCGCGCCGAGCACCTGCTCGGCGCGCAGCGCGGCGGCCGGGACCTCGATCATCACCCCGGCAGAACCGAGTCCTGCGGAGCCGACCCGTTCGGCGAACCAGCGTGCTTCCGCCGCCGTCGCCACCATCGGGGCCATGACCCGCACGTCGGCTCCGGTCGCCTCGGCCGCCGCCGCGAGCGCTTCGAGCTGCGCGTCGAGCAGTTCGGGGCGTGCCTGCGAGAGGCGGAGACCGCGTCGTCCGAGCGCGGGGTTCTCCTCCTCCCCCAGGTCGGCGAAGGCGAGCGGTTTGTCAGCGCCGGCATCGAGGGTGCGGACCACCACCCGCCGCGCACCGAACGGCGCGAAGACCCGCCGGTAGATCTCGGTCTGCTCTTCGACCGTCGGCGCTGCGCCGGCCGAGAGGAAGACGAATTCGGTGCGGAAGAGACCGACTCCCTCGACATCCTGCGCCGCAGCGAGTTCGGCGTCCTCGACGCCCCCGATGTTGGCGAGCAGTGCGACGGGGTGGCCGTCGGCGGTCGCGCCGGGCCCGCGGACCTCGGCGAGCGCGGCGTCGCGCCGTTCGCGCATGCGCCGCTGCGCATCGACGGCACCCGGGTCGGGGTGCAGCACGACGGTACCGCTGTCGCCGTCGATCGCGATCGGGGTGCCGTTCGGGATCGCGGTCGCGTCCGGCAGCTGCACCACGGCGGGGATCCCCATCTGAGCCGCGAGGATGGCGGTGTGGCTGGTGCGTCCGCCCGCGCGGGTCACGATGCCCAGCACGAGGGATCGATCGAGCGTCGCGGTCTCGGCGGGCGCGAGGTCCTCGGCGACGACGATGCTCGGCTCGGTGAACTCCGGCACTCCGGGGGCCGGTACGCCGAGCACCTCGGCGATCGCGCGCGAGCCCACGTCGCGCAGGTCGGTGACCCGCTCGGCGAAGTAGCCGCCGAGCGCTTCGAACTGCGCGGCGAACTCGTCGATCGAGAGCGCGATGGAGGTCGCGACCCCCTGCCCGGAGCCGAGGTGCTTCGCGACCGCGCGATGCAGGGATCGGTCGCGCGCGATCATGGCGGTGGCCTTCAGCACGTCGCGCGCGGTGGCGTCGGCGTTCATCGCCTTCGCGTCGAGCGCCCCGGCTACGCGCATGAACGCAGCGACCGCCTGTTCGGCGGCCGCGGTCGGATCCGACGCCGCCGCTTCGTTCAGCGGCGGCTCCACCGGCGACGCGACCTGCACGACGGGGCCGGCGGCGGAGCCGTGGCTCACGCCGATGCCCTGTCGGGTCTCCGAAGCCTGTCCCGCTGCGGTCGACCCGCTCGCGTCGCCGGCGGAGGTCACTGGGCGTCCAGGTCAGTGGACAGCAGCTCGACGAGACGGTCGAGCACGGCTTCGGCGTCGGCGCCCTCCGCGGTGAGCACGACCTCTTCGCCGTGCTTCGCGCCCAGCGCCATGACACCGAGGATGCTCCCGGCGTCCACGGCGGCCTCGCCGGGACGACCGATCTCGACCTCGAGCCCGGACTCGCCGACGGCCTCGACGAACAGCGAGGCGGGTCGGGCATGCAGACCGACGGACGAAGCGATGGTGACGGAACGGGTTGCCATGATGACTCCTCTGTACGGGGTGTTCGGGTGGGACGGCCGCCCTGCGACGGCCGTGCGATGGTTCGGTTCAGGCCGCGATCGGCACGGTTGCCGCGGTCCTGGCGTTGGCTCGGCGAGCTGCCGCGCCCTTCAGGACGATCACGAGGGCGGCCGTCACGAGGACGCCGGCGGCGAGCGCCGCGACGAACAGCAGCGGTTGGCCGATGAGCGGCAGCACCCAGATGCCGCCGTGCGGTGCGCGGAGCGTCGCGCCGAAGAGCATGACGAGGCCGCCGGTCACGGCGGACCCGATGGTCGAGGCGACGATGATGCGGATGGGATCGGCCGCGGCGAACGGGATCGCGCCCTCCGAGATGAAGGAGGCTCCGAGCAGCCAGGCCGCCTTGCCGTTCTCACGCTCGGGAGCGGAGAACAGTCGGGGTCGCACGGCCGTGGCGAGTGCGAGAGCGAGGGGCGCCACCATGCCCGCGGCCATGACCGCGGCCATGATCTTCAGCTGCGGTGCGTCCATCGCGGCGCCCGCGGCCGAGAGCCCGGCCGTTGCGAAGCCGTAGGCCACCTTGTTCACGGGGCCGCCGAGGTCGAAGCCCATCATCGCTCCGAGGATCAGTCCGAGCACGAGCACGCCCGCGCCGGTGAGGCCGTTCAGTCCGTCGTTCATGGCGGTCATGAGTCCCACGATGGGGCGACCGAGCACCGTGATGAAGAGGCCGGCGGTGAGCAGGGTCGACAACAGCGGGATGACGACGACGGGCATGACGCCCCGCACGCCCTTGTGCACCTTCCAGCTCGAGATCCACCTGGCGAGCGCGCCCGCGAGCAGGCCCGTGACGATGCCGCCGAGGAATCCAGCGTTCATGCTCGTGGCGATCGCACCGCCCACGATGCCGGGCACGAGGCCCGGCCGGTCGGCGATCGCGAAGGCGATGTAGCCCGAGAGGATCGGGACGAGGAATCCGAAGGATGCCGAGCCGATCACGAAGCAGAGCGCCGCCCACGAGGTGAGGCTCGTCGCGTCGAAGTGCTGGGCGATGTTGAACTCGTCGGAGCTCGTCAGGCCGTACTTGACGATCTCGATCGCACCGCGCTCCCCCAGAGCGATCTGGGCGAGCATGAACGAGAGGGCGATGAGGATGCCGCCGGCTGCCACGAACGGGATCATGTACGAGACGCCCGTCATGAGCCACTGACGCAGCCGGGTTCCCGCACCGACCTTCTGCTCGGCATCGGCGTCGGGAGCCGCGCCGGCGGCGGCCTCTCCCGCGGCCCGCTGGGCGCGCTCGGGATCCGCCGCCCACGCTGCCGCCAGTTCGGCTGCCTGCTCGAGCAGTCGGGGCCCGTCGGAGATCGCCTGCTTCACCCCGACGTCGACGGTGGGCTTGCCCGCGAACCGCGCGCGATCCTTCACCTCGACGTCGTGCGCGAACACGACCGCATCGGCCGCGGCGATCTGCCCGGCGGTGAGCGGGGTCGACCCCGCGGAGCCCTGGGTCTCGACCTCGATCTCGTGTCCGGCCTCGCGCGCGGCGTTCTCGAGCGCCTCTGCCGCCATGTAGGTGTGGGCGATACCCGTGGGGCACGAGGTGACCGCGACGAAGCGCAGGGGACGCTCGGCTGCGCGCTCCGCCGGAGCGGGATCCGCGACGGATGCGGGATCCGGAGCGTTCTCGGCGGGGGTCGGAGCCGGATCGAGCCGCACGTGCTCGTCGACGATGGCCACGACCTCGGCGGGGCTCTCCGCCGCGAGCAGCGCCGCGCGGAAGTCCTCGCGCATCAGGGCGCGAGCCAGCTGCGGCAGCACCTGCATGTGCGCGTCGCCCCCGTCGGCGGGCGCGGCGATGAGGAACACGAGCCGAGCCGGGCCGTCCTTCGCGCCCCAGTCGATCCCGTCCTCGGCGATCCGGCCGAACACGAGCGAGGGCTCGGTGATCGCCGCGCTGCGCGCGTGCGGGATCCCGATACCTCCCGGGAGCCCGGTCGCCATCTTCGACTCGCGCTCGCGCACGTCCGCGATGAAGACCTCGAGGTCGGTGCAGCGACCGGTCGCCACGAGGCGTTCCGCGAGCGCACGGGTCGCTTCGTGCCGGTCGGCACCGGTGAGGTCGAGCACCACCTGCTCGTCACTGATGAGTGGCATGTCGATTCCTTTCGGGATTCGGTTCGGGTCCGGCGCGTCGCCGGTTCAGTCGTTCAGGGGCAGCTCGCGCTGCAGGGTGCGGCTTCGTTCGACCTCGATGTCGAGCAGATCCACCGGGCCGGGGACCTCGGTTCCGGGGAGCCGCACCGCGGCAGCGCCCCAGCGGACCCCCGTCGAGAGCGCATCAGCCGCAGCCTTTCCGCGGTCGAGGCCGAGCAGGAGCCCGGCGAGCATGCAGTCCCCCGCACCGACGGTCGAGACCGGGTCGGAGATGATCGCCCGCGCGTGCACGGCTTCGTCGGCGGTGATCAGCACCGCACCGTCCCGCCCGAGGCTGACCGCCACGAACTCGATGCCTGAGGCGACCAGCTCCCGGCCGGTATCGACGACGGCGCCGAGCGTATCGAGGGGCCGGCCCACGAGCTCCGCGAGCTCCTCGCGGTTGGGCTTGATGAGCGTCGGCACCGCGGCGACCGCGGCGGCGAACGCCGCACCTGAGGAATCGATGGCGACCCGTGCCCCTCGCGCTCGCGCTTCACGCACGAGCACGGCGTAGAGGGAGTCCGGCGCCCCCGGCGGCAGGCTGCCGCATCCGGCGATCCACGCACCGGATTCGAGGTCGCCGAGCGCCGCTTCGAGCAGCGCATCGACATCGGCCGGCTCGAGCGCCGGACCGGCCTCGTTGAGCTTCGTCGTGGTGCCGTCGGGCTCGAGCACGCTGACGTTCATGCGCGTGCTCCCCGTGATCGGCACGATCCGGCTCGCCGCGCCGGTGCGTGCGAGGAGGACTTCGAAGAGCGCGCCCTCCGGCCCGCCGGACGGGACCACGATGAGGGCGTCCCCGCCCATCGCGGTCAGAGCGCGCCCGACGTTGACGCCCTTGCCGCCGGGATCCACCCGTGACGAATCGGCGCGCAGCACCTGGCCGCGTTCCAGCGTCTCGACCGTCACCGCCCGATCCACGCTCGGGTTCGGCGTCAGCGCGACGATCACGCCGTCACCACCGTCGGGCCCGCGGCCCGGAGCTCCTCGGCGAGGTCGCCGTCGAGGTCGGTATCGGTGATCACCAGGTCGATCTCGTCGAGCGCTGCGAAGCGGGTGAGGTGCGCGCGACCCGCCTTGCTGGAGTCGGCGACCAGAACGGTCGTGCGCGATGCCAGCACCATCGCCCGCTTCACCGCCGCCTCTTCCTGATCCGGAGTGGTGAGTCCTCGCTGCGCATCGAAGCCGTTGGCCCCGAAGAAGCCGACGTCGACGGTGAGTTCGGCGAGCGCCTCGCAGGTCCATCGCCCGACGGCGGCTCCGGTGACCGGCCGCACCCGCCCGCCGAGCTGCATCAGTTCGATGCCGGGCTTCGCGGACAGTGCGGCGCCGATCATGAGGCTGTTGGTGATGACCGTGCACTCGGCGTCGGCGGGGAGCGCCTGCGCGATGGCGAGCGTACTCGTCCCGGAGTCGAGCAGCACGGTGCCGCCCGTCGGAATCTCTTCGAGAGCGCGAAGCGCGATCCGCTGCTTGACCGCGGCACGTCGGCCGATCCGCACGTCGAGACCGACCTCTGGCTCGACCCGGTCGACGGGGATCGCACCGCCGTGGACCCGCTGCAGCAGCCCGCGGCGCTCGAGTGCCGTGAGATCCCGGCGGATCGTCTCGGTGGAGACGTCGAGCTGCTCGGCGAGCGCGCCCACTTCGGCGCGTCCGGCGGCTCGCGCCGAGGTCAGGATCAGCTGCTGGCGTTCTGCGGCGTACACGAAACGCTCCTCCCGTCGTTGCGTGGTGTTCACCCAACAGTGCCACACGAACGGGAGGATATGCAACTAAAACCACATTGGTTTTATGTTGCTTATGTGGGATCCGGCGTCCACACCCACGGCTCCCTCGGCAGGAGCCCGGGATCGAAACGGGCGAGGATCTGCTCGATGCAGACCGACTCCCCCGGCGCCGCGAGCCCCAGCGATTCGGCCAGACGCGAGCGCACGCGCTCCACCCCGATGCCGTGCGCCTGCAGCTCGCGCAGCGTCACCGCGCCGTCCCGCTTCGCGAGGCGCGCACCGCTCGGCCCCAGCACGAGCGGCACGTGCGCGTATTCCACCGCGGGCGGCGCCGGCAGGCCCAGCAGGCGCTGCAGCACGATCTGCCGCGGCGTCGAGGACGCGAGGTCGTCCCCGCGCACGACCTGGTCCACCCCCATCGAGGCATCGTCGACCACGACCGCCAGGTTGTACGCCACGGCGCCGTCTCCACGGCGCAGCACGAGATCGTCCACGACACCGGTCACCCGGCCCATGAGCCGATCCTCGAACGCGAGCTGCTCCGCGCCCTCCGGAACCCGGAGGCGGAGCGCCGGCAGCCGCGGCAGGATCCGCTCGCGCGCGGCGGCGCGCTCGGCCTCGTTCCGATCGCGACAGGTCCCCGGGTACGCGCCGGGCGGCGCGTGCGGTGCGGTCGGCGCGGCGAGGATGTCCCGCCGCGTGCAGCTGCACTCGTAGACCAGGCCCCGCTCCGCCAGCTCCGCGATCGCTGCATCGTGGTCGTCGCCGCGCTCGGTCTGCAGCACCGCGGGCCCGTCCCAGTCGATGCCGAGCTCGGCGAGGTCCTCCAGCTGGCGATCCGCCGCGCCCGCATCGCGACCCCGGTCGAGGTCCTCGATCCGCATGAGGAATCCGCGCCCGCTCGACCGCGCGAACAGCCAGGCGAGCAGCGCGGTGCGCAGATTGCCCAGGTGCAGGTCGCCCGACGGGCTCGGCGCGTAGCGGCCCGCGCTCATCCCACGTGCACCCAGGGCCGCTGCGTCACCTCGGGCACCGCGATGCGCAGCACCTCGCGGGTCATCGGAGCGATCTCGCCCTCGCCGAAGAGCAGGAAGCGCGCGAAGTTCGAGGCCGGGTTGCCCTCGGTCCAGCGGAAGTAGATGTGCGGGGCCTGCCCGGTACGATCGCGCAGATCGATGAGCACCGAGGCGAGGCTGTTCGGCACCGAGCTGCCGCGCAGCGACAGCACGCGGTGACCGTAGCGCTCGTCGCCGACGACGTAGATCTCGTCCTCGAAGTCGGAGCTGTCACCGATGGTCACCTCGATGAACCAGGCGTCCTCCCCTACGAAGCGGTGCGCCGCCTGCGCGTGCTTGAGCTTCTCGGCGTAGCGCTCGGGCCTGGCGTGCTTCGGATCGTGCGCGATCAGCTGGATCGGCCGGCCCGAATCGACGGCCTCGCGCACCCAGGATTCGACCAGCGGATCGAGCTGCACCGTCGTCGCCCGCAGCTCGATCGACCGGACCACGCGGGAGACGAAGCTGACCACGAGGATCCCGAGGATGAAGCACGCCGCGATCTTGATACCGTCGGGGCGCTCGATGATGTTCGCGATCGTCGTGTACAGGAACACCAGGGTCACGATCCCGAAGCCGATGGTCTTGCCGCGCTCGCGCTTGCCCCGCGCCGAGAGCGTCACCGCGACCGCCGCCGAGGTCATCAGCACCAGCACGCCGGTGGCGTAGGCTCCGCCCTGATCGTCGACGCTGGCCTGGAAGATGATCGTGATGAGGAACGCGACGCACGTGAACACGATCACGAGCGGACGGATCGCGCGGGCCCAGCGCGGCGCCATGCCGTAGTGCGGCAGGTAGCGCGGCACCAGGTTCAGCAGGCCGGCCATCGCCGAGGCGCCCGCGAACCACAGGATCGCGATGGTGATCACGTCGTAGACCGTGCCGAACCCGTCGCCCAGGAACTGGTGCGCGAGGTACGCGAGCGCTCGGCCGTTCGCCTTGCCGCCGGGCTGGAACTCCTCCTGCGGGATCAGCACGACCGTCGCGATCGACGAGGTCACGAGGAACGCGCTCATGATGAGCGCCGAGGTGGTCAGCAGGCGGTGGGCGCCCTTGACGCGTGCGCGCAGGGTCGCTTCGGGGTCGCCCTGCTCGCCGCGGATCTGCGGCATGACGGCGACACCGGTCTCGAAGCCCGAGAGACCCAGCGCGAGCTTCGGGAACACGATGAGCGCGATCGCGATGATCATCCACGGATCGCCGTGCTGCGTCGTGAGCGCGGTCCACCAGTCCCCCACCTTCAGCGGGGTGTCGATGATGTGCGCGAGGGCGACGACGAGCACGACCGCGTTGATGAGCAGGAAGGCGCCGACGAGCACCGTCGCGATGCGGATCGCCTCGGTGAAGCCGCGCAGGAACACGACGCCGAGTCCGGCGAGCAGCGCGAGCGTGATGATGACCTGCTGCCCCTGCAGGAAGTCGGGGGCGAACGGGTTCTCGATCGCGTGCGCCGTCGCATCCGCGGCCGACAGGGTCATGGTGATCATGAAGTCGGTCGCGGCGAAGCCGAGCAGCGCGAGCACCGCGAGCTTGCCGCCCCACTTGGGCAGCAGCTTCGAGAGCATCGCGATCGATCCGGCACCGTTCGGGCTCTCGCGCGCCACCCGACGGTACACGGGGAGCGCGCCGAACAGAGTGATCGCCACGAGCAGCAGGGTCGCGAGCGGGGCGATCAGGCCCGCCGCGAGCGCCGCGATCGCCGGCTGGTAGCCGAGCGTCGAGAAGTAGTCCAGCCCGGTGAGGCACATGACCCGCCACCAGGGCGCTCCGCGCCCGACGGCCTTGCCGTGGGGGCCGGTGTGCTCTCCGGCCTTCTCAGCGGTATCGGTCAGCAGCCAACGGCGCAGACGGGACCCGGTGCCGTCGGCCGGTTTGGAGGGCTCCTCGAGCGGAGTGTGCGTAGTCACGCGGTCACATTACTCCAGTTTCGACGCCGGAGCGTCCACCTCCGCAGAATCCCGTCCCGGCGTACGGCCCTGCCGGAGCTCCGCGGGCCCCAGACGGTAGAACACTGCGAGCGCGCGGCGCATGCTGGCGCTGGACCCGAACCCGGCGCGCAGCGCGATCTCGGTCGCGCCGAGACCGCCGAACCCCGGATCCTGCAGCAGCGAACGCGCCACCCGAGCCCGCTCCTTCCGCAGCTCCGCGGCCACCGAGCTCCCGCCCGCCGCGAAGATCTCCTGCAGGTAGCGCAGCGACACCCCGACCCCGCTCGCGATCCGTTCCGGATCCAGTCGCGGGTCCGCACCGTCGCTCCGGATCAGGGCGAGAGCGCGATCCCGGATCCCGGTCTGCCGATCCTCCAGCTCCCATCCGCCGCCCTGCCGATGGCGCAGCACGGCCCCGGCCATCTCGAGCACCGTTCGGGCGATCAGCCGCGCATCGGCCTCGGACGCCTCCTGCTCGCTCCGTACCGACTGTGAGAGCAGCACGGCGAGCGAGCGCTCCGAGAGCGTCAGCTCCTCATGGATGCTGACCCGGTCATCGAGCGTCGGCGTGTGCACGAGCAGTGCCTGGCGCGGGATCCGCGCGACGACGATCCGCCAGGGACCGGCCAGGCGGACCCGGTTCGGCAGGCCGCTCGGCGCGATCATGAGCGGCCCCCGCGACGCGCACCAGACGCCGCCGTCGAGATACTCGAACTCGCCCTGCTGCACGAAGAGCAGATCGATCGTCGGGAGATCCGGCCGGATCGGCCGCCGTTCGAACTCGGATCCCGTTCCTTCGGCCTCGACGATGAGCACGGGGCCGAACGCCCGCGCCTTCGCGGTCATGCCGAGCGGTCCGTCGACGCCGCGCACCCCTTCGTCGCCGAGCTCGCGCTCTCCGAAGCGGGTAATGGATCGGTCGGGCAGGCCCTCGATCCTCGGCGCGCTCTGTCGTTCCACGGAGCGACAGTATCAGCCGCGCGATTCCGCCGACCAGCGTATGCCGGCACGGATCTGCGGCGCTTTCGACCCGTGGGCGAGCGCTCGGGCCGCAGTCGGGTCACGCCGGTTCCTTCGCGCCGCGGGAACGCATTCTTCAGGCCCGGAAACGACAAAAGGCCCGGCTTTCGCCGGACCTTCTGTTCTTGAGTGGATCTGAGGGGACTCGAACCCCTGACCCCCTGCATGCCATGCAGGTGCGCTACCAGCTGCGCCACAGACCCGTGGAAGTCGGACGAATTCTCCCCCGACAACTCTTCTACTTTACATCACCCTCGGGGGTCGAACGCAAATCGGCAGCCCGTTCCAGGATCCCGCGCGTGTCGATCACCGGGCAGTCGCTCCACAGACGCTCGAGCTGGTAGAACTCGCGCTCCTCCTGGTGGAAGACATGCACGATGAGGCCGCCGAAGTCGAGCAGCACCCAGCGTCCACCCTCGCGCCCCTCGCGTCGCAAGGTGCGCACGCCGGACTCGTTCAGCGCGTCCTCGATCGCGTCGGAGATCGCCTGCACGTTGCGCTCGACGCTGCCCGTCAGGAGCAGGAAGGCATCGGCGTAGGGGAAGAACTCCCCCACGTCGAGTGCGACAGGCTCGGTCGCGCCCTTCGCGTCGGCCGCGAGGACCGCGGTCTCGAGAGTGTTGAGAACGTCAGTGGTGTCGCTCACGCGTCCCTTTCAATGGGTGTGGTTGGAAAAACTGAGGGAACGTCGGCGATCAGCCGAACATCCCGTTACTCGCGCCCCAGATCAGGAGCCCGACGACGCCGATCAGCAGCACGCCGCCGGCCGACATGAGAACGATCGGCAGCGTCTTGGTTCCGCGCTTGTTCTCGTTGACCACGGCCACCGAGTGGGCGGAACGGGCGCTGACGGCGCGGGCCGCCGACACCGGAGAGGCGCCATGCGGGTCGCTCGGGGCCGCCTCGCGGCTGACCTCCTCGGCCGCATCGACGTCGATCGAGTCGTGCATCGCCGCGTGGCCGCCGGTCTCGCCCAGCGACTTCGGCAGCTCGATGGACCCGGTGAGGAACAGATCGCCGGTCGCGCCGAGCGGACCGGTGAGCTCGCTGGTCTCGGGCATCGAGGGCAGGATCAGCGCCGACGTGTTGGTCGTGCTGGCCGCACCCTCCTGCGCCACGGCGCGGGAGATGAGGTCCTCGAAGTCACCCGTTCCCTGCCCCGCCTGGCCCATGCGGGCGCGGTGGACGGCCGGATCGTCGAAGACCGACATGCCGTCGTCGAGCGGGACGATGTCGGGGAACGAGTAGGCGGTGCGCGCCGACTGCGGCGCCGCGGGCGTCGCCGGGGCCGGCTCGGCGGGACGAGCCTCGGGCTCGGGCTCGGGCTCGGGAGCAGCCTCGGGCACGGGCGCCGACTCGGGCTGCGCCTGCTGCTCCACCGGCGCCGGTGCGGCAGGGGCCGCAGCGGGCACGGGCTCGGGTGCGGTGAAAGCCGGGGGCGCGAACGCGGCGGGCATGGCCGGAGCGGCGTCCTGCGACGCGGCCTCGTCCGCAGCCGGAGCGGCTGCCTCCTCGGCGACGCCGTCCTGCTTCTTCTTCCAGCCGAGCTTGCGCTTCTTGGGCTTCGCGGGCGCGGCCTGCTCGGCAGCGGGCTCCGCCGCCTCGGCGTCGGCCGCCTGAGCGGTCTCCTCGGCGACCTGCGCGGTGGCCTGTCCGACCATCGCATCGAAATCGAGTCCGGCGGTCTCGGGAGCGCGCTCCTCGGACCAGCTGCCCGAGGCCTCGGCGATCTCGGCAATCGAGAACGCCTGGGTCGCCGCCGGATCGACCGGTTCCTGCTCGGCGCGGACCGCCGCTTCGGGAGCCGCGGGCGCCTCTGCAGGAGCCTCGGCGGCCTCCTCGGGAGCCTCATCCGCGTCGGCGGGTGACTCTTCGGCCGGCTGCGGCTCGACCTCGACGGAATCCATCACGATCGTCGCGGGAGCGGCGGGAGTCGCGTCGGGGATCTCGGACTCGATGATCTCCGCTGCGACGGTCTCGAGCGTCGGCTCGGCCGGCGCCTCGGTCACGGGGATCTCGGTCGGCACCGGAGCAGCGGGCTCAGGGGCGACGTGCTCCGGCTCGGCCTGCTCCGACGCGACGTGCTCGGCAGCCGTCGCCTCGGGGGCGGCGGGTTCGGCATCGGCGACCTCGGCCGCAGCAGCGTGCTCGGCGGCCGCAGCCTCCATCTCCGCGCGCGCTTGATCGCGCAGTTCACGGATCTCGCGTCGGCTTCGCGGGCGCCCGTCCGGGTCCGTCGGAGAGATCTCGATCTCGTCCGCGGGGTCGGTGGCGTCGGTCGCCTGCTGCTCGGCCGCGACCGCAGCCGCTTCCGCGGCGGCCGCAGGGGCGTCGACGGTCGGCATGGAGCCGGTCTCGCCCAGGGCCTGCAGCCGACGCTCGCGCCGGGTCAGGGCGGGTGTCTCGTCGTGCTCGCTCATCGGTCAGTCGCTTCCATCGGTGTACAGTTCGTGCTTGGCAATGTATTGCACGACTCCGTCGGGCACGAGGTACCACACCGGATAGCCGCGCGCGACTCGACTTCTGCAGTCGGTCGACGAGATCGCCAGCGCAGGGACTTCTAGCAAGCTTACGTGCTCGCCCGACAAACCGGAAAGCGAGAGCTCGTGACCGGGCCGTGAAACCGCAATGAAGTGAGCGAGTTCCCAGAGTCGGTCGACGTCCTTCCAGCTCAGGATCTGCTCGACCGCGTCGGCCCCCGAGATGAAGAACAGCTCGGCGTCGGGATAGATCGCACGCAGATCGCGGAGCGTATCGACCGTGTAGGTCGGCCCCTCGCGGTCGACATCGACGCGGCTCACGCGGAACCGCGGATTCGACGCCGTAGCGATCACCGTCATCAGGTAGCGGTGCTCGCTCTCGGTCACCCGGGTCTTCTGCCACGGGCGCCCGGTCGGCACGAACACGACCTCATCGAGGTCGAAGCTCTGCGCGACCTCGCTCGCAGCCACGAGGTGACCGTGGTGAATCGGATCGAACGTGCCGCCCATCACCCCGATGCGGCGGCTTCGGTGCTCCACCGGATCAGTGATGCTGGGCATCACCATGCTCGCGAGCGTACGCCTCCGCCTTCTCGGCGTGGCGGTTCGCGACGTCGCGGAAGCTGAAGGTCACGATGGCGAGCGCCGTGAAGATGCCGAAGACGATGACCCCGAAGAGCGGTGCCGGCATGGGCAGCTCGTTGACAACGTGCGAAGAACCCTCGGCTGCTGCGGCGACCGTGGCGAGAAGTGACATCTGACGTCCTCTACTGTGCGAGCAAATGGATAGTTGGCAAACAGTCTATCGGTTTCCGCTCAGCGGATCTGACCGGACCCGCGGACGAGCCACTTCGTGCTGGTGAGTTCGGGCAGGCCCATCGGTCCGCGCGCGTGCAGCTTCTGCGTCGAGATCCCCACCTCGGCCCCGAAGCCGAACTCGCCGCCGTCGGTGAACCGCGTCGAGGCGTTGACCATCACTGCGGCCGAATCGACCTCCGCGAGGAAGCGCTCCGCGTTCGCGTAGTCCTGCGTGACGATCGACTCCGTATGCCGAGTCGAATAGCGCTCGATGTGCGCGAGCGCCTCGTCGAGGGAATCCACGACGCGGACGCCCATGACGAGGGCCAGGTGCTCGGTGCTCCACTCGGCCTCCCCCGCCGGCAGGATCTCCTCGGAGAATCCGCGTGCCGCCTCGTCGCCGTTCAGCGTGACGCCCGCCGCGATCAGATCGGCGGCGAGGCGCGGCAGGAGGCGTTCCGCGGCGTCCCGGTGCACCAGCAGGGTCTCCGCGGCGTTGCAGACGCTCGGGCGGTGGGTCTTCGCGTTCCGCACGATGGCCGCGGCCATCTCCTCGTCCGCGCTCGCGTCCACGAACACGTGCACGATCCCAGCGCCGGTCTCGATGACCGGTACCGTCGACTCCTGGACCACGGTCGAGATGAGCCCGGCGCTGCCGCGCGGGATCAGCACGTCGACGTAGCCGCGGGCCCGCATGAGGCGGGATGCGCCCTCGCGCCCGAACTCGTCGATCGTCTGCACGGCGTCGCCGTCGAGTCCGACGGACGTCACCGCGCGCTGGATCACGTCGACCAGGACCGCGTTGGAGCTCTCCGCAGCGCTGCCGCCGCGGAGCACGACGCCGTTGCCGCTCTTGAGCGAGAGCGCCGCGATGTCGACGGTCACGTTGGGCCGGGCTTCGTAGATCGCACCGATCACGCCGAAGGGCACGCGGACCTGGCTGATCCGGATCCCGTTCGCCAGCGTGCTGCCCCGCACCACCTGGCCGACCGGGTCGGGCAGGGCGATGACCTCGCGTACCGCTGCGGCGAGACCCCGCAGGCGGGTCTCGTCGAGCAGGAGACGATCCAGCAGACCGGCGTCCAGGCCGTTCTCGCGTCCGCGCCGCAGATCCTCGGCGTTGGCCGCGACGATGCCCGGGATCGCCTGCTCGATGCCGACGGCGATCGCCTCCAGCGCCGCGTCCTTCGACGCGGTCGTCGCGGTGGCGAGACGCTTCGCACCCGAACGCGCGCGCTCGAGTCGGTCGATGAAGGGGTCGTTCAGCACGCTCATCGAGCCAGACTATCGCGCCTCGACGGGCGACGGGCCGCCGATGCCGTGCGGTTACGCGGTCGGTTCGGGCTCGCGGGCGCCGAACCAGGTCCCGTGATCCGCACCGTCGAGCACGGCGGGCAGCAGCCGCGTCTCGGTCAGCAGCACCTCGGTCCCCGCGTCCGCGGCGAGCCGGGCCGCCTGCACCTTGGTCGCGGCGCCTCCCGTGCCCCAGCCCGACTGGGTCTCACCGATCTCGACGCCCTCGAGCCGGTCGCCGTAGGCGACCTCCGCGATGCGGGTCGCCCCGGCCACCGCGGGCGGGGCGGTGTAGAGCGCGTCCACGTCGGAGAGCAGGACGAGGCGGTCGGCGCCGATGAGGCGCGCCACCAGCGCGGCCAGCCGGTCGTTGTCGCCGAAGCGGATCTCGTGCGTCGCCACGGTGTCGTTCTCGTTGATGATCGGGAGGATCCCGAGCTGCAGCAGGCGCTCGAGCGCCCGCTTGGCGTTGCCGCGGTGGGTCGGGTTGTCGAGGTCGTGCGCGGTGAGCAGCACCTGCCCAGCGACGATCTCGTGCGTCGTGAGCGCCCGCTGGTAGCGGTTCACCAGGATGTTCTGCCCGACCGCGGCGGCGGCCTGCTGGGTCGCGAGATCGTCGGGACGCTCCTCCAGTTTGAGGAACGGCACACCGGTCGCGATCGCACCGCTGGAGACGAGGATCACCTCGGCGCCCGCGGCGTGCAGCCGGGCCAGCGAGTCGACCAGGTGCGGGATCTGGGCGGCGTTGTCGCCGCTGACCGAGGAGGAGCCGACCTTGACGACGACGCGCCGCCCGGTCAGCAGCCACTCGGCGCGGCTCATGCCTCTTCGCTCCACATGCCGGCCTTGCGCTCGCGCTCGAGTTCCGCGCGGGCCTCGGCCTTGGCATCCATGAGCGTGTGGTATTCCTCACGACGCTCGTTGTTGGTGCGGCGCTTGTTCTGCTCCACGCGCAGATCGGTGCCGCGGGCACCCATCTGCACCTCGGCCGCGCTCGTGAGCGTGGGCTCCCAGTCGAAGATTACGCCGGAGCCCGGACCGATCACCACGGTCGATCCGGCGACCGCGCCGGCCTTGACCAGCCCGTCTTCGATGCCGAGCTTGTTGAGGCGATCCGCCAGGTAGCCGACGGCCTCGTCGTTCGTGAAGTCGGTCTGCGCGACCCAGCGCTCGGGCTTCGTACCCAGGATGCGGTAGAGCGTGCCGTAGCTGCCGCCCTCGGCGCGCACGGTGAAGCCGCCCTCGTTGACGGGCTTCGGCTGCAGCACGATCCGGGGCTGATCGATCTCGTCCTGCAGCGCCTCGGCGCGAGCGGTCTCGACCAGCTCGGCCATGGCGAACGAGAGCTCGCGCAGACCGGCGTGCGACGCGGCCGAGATCTCGAACACGCGGTAGCCCATGGCCTCCAGCTCGGGACGCACGAACTCGGCGAGCTCACGGGCCTCGGGCACGTCGACCTTGTTGAGCGCGATCAGCTGCGGCCGATCCAGCAGCGGCACCTGGCCCTCGGGGACCGGGTAGGCGGCCAGCTCGGCCTTGATCACCTCGAGATCGGAGAGCGGATCGCGGCCCGGCTCGAGCGTCGCGCAGTCGAGCACGTGCAGCAGGGCGCTGCAGCGCTCGACGTGGCGGAGGAAGTCGAGGCCGAGGCCCTTGCCCTCGCTCGCGCCCTCGATGAGGCCGGGAACGTCCGCGACGGTGAAGCGGTGATCCCCCACCTGCACGACGCCCAGGTTGGGGTGCAGCGTGGTGAACGGATAGTCCGCGATCTTCGGCTTCGCCGCGCTGAGCGCCGCGATCAGGCTCGACTTGCCCGCGGAGGGGTAGCCGACGAGGGCGACGTCCGCGATGGTCTTGAGCTCGAGGGTGATGCTGCCGGCCCACCCCTCGGTGCCGAGCAGCGCGAAGCCGGGAGCCTTGCGCTTGGTGCTGGCGAGCGAGTGGTTGCCGAGGCCGCCGATGCCGCCGTGGGCGACGACGTAGCGAGTGCCGGGCTCGGTGAGGTCGATGAGGGTCTCCCCTGCGTCGTCCTTCACGACGGTGCCGATCGGGACCGAGAGGGTCATCTCGGCGCCGTTGGTGCCCGCGCGATAGTCGCCGGCGCCGTAGCCGCCGTTCTCGGCGCTGCGGTGGGGCCGGCGATGGTAGTCGAGCAGCGTGGTGACCTGGGGGTCCGCCAGCAGTACGATGTCGCCGCCGTGCCCGCCGTTGCCTCCGTCGGGGCCCGCCAGTGGCTTGAACTTCTCCCGTCGGATCGATACGCAGCCGTTGCCGCCCCGCCCGGCCTGCAGGTGCACCTGCACCCGGTCAACAAACGTCACCATGCTGCGTTCCTCACGTCAGATTCAAAAGCCCGAAAATACGGCAAAGGGCGAGCCGAAGCCCGCCCTTGCCAAGTGCTGCCGAGTGTTAGGCGGCTGCGGTCACGATGTTGACGACCTTGCGGCCGCCCTTCGCGCCGAACTCCACCGCGCCTGCGGCGAGAGCGAAGAGGGTGTCGTCGCCACCGCGGCCGACGTTGGCGCCCGGGTGGAAGTGGGTGCCGCGCTGACGCACGATGATCTCGCCGGCGTTCACCTGCTGACCGCCGAAGCGCTTCACGCCAAGACGCTGTGCGTTCGAGTCGCGACCGTTACGGGTCGAGCTCGCGCCCTTCTTATGTGCCATGAGTCTCTAGTCTCCTTGTTTCGGGAAGCCGGGGGCTACTTGATGCCCGTGACCTTGATGCGGGTGAGGTCCTGGCGGTGACCCTGACGCGACTTGTAGCCGGTCTTGTTCTTGTACCGCTGGATCACGATCTTGGGGCCGCGGAGGTCCTCGAGGACCTCTGCAGTCACCTTGACCTTGGCGAGCTTGGCGGCGTCGGTGGTCACCTGGTCGCCGTCGACGAGCAGCACGGCGGGCAGCTCGATCTTGTCCTTGGCGTCAGCCGAAAGACGGTTCACCGTGATGATCGAGCCAACCTCGACCTTCTCCTGCCGTCCGCTGGTGCGCACTACTGCGTAAACCACTTGTCACCCTTTTCCTGAGGATCGTCTTACGTATCCGAACCGCGACGCTGAAATCGCCGTTCGTGGTCTGCGGGGCGAACGTTCTCGCTGCTCCGCACTGTGGAACCGCGCCCTGTTCACCGGATCGCCACTCAAAAAGAGTGGCACCAGCGATCAAGCATATCTCCCGATCGCCGACCGGTCAAATGCCTGGCGTGTCCCGCTACTCCGTGTCGCGACCGGACACGGTCGCGTCGAGCGCCTCGGCGAGCGCGGCCTGCGCTGCGCGCACCGACTCGTCGCTGCGCGTCTCGGTCTCGCGCCCCTCGGCGGCACGCCCCGAGGCGACCGACACGCGGCGCCCTCGGGACCGGCCGCGCCCTGCAGCGGGCGCGTCGGGCAGCGCTTCGAGCACCGAGTCGAGCAGACCGCCCGCGGGAGCGGCTGCGGGTGCGGCGGCGGGCTCGGCCTGCGCGTTCTCCCAGGCGGAGCGTGCGCCGCGCTGCGCGCGGTTCCGCTGCCCGGACTCGCGCTTCGGCGACTCGGCGGCCGGAGCCGCAGCTTCGGCACGAGGAGCCTCGTCCTCGTGCTTTGCGGAGCCGGGGATCGTCGAGGCCGCGACCTGGGCGAGCATGTTCTTCGCCCCGTCGCTGATCGCGTGGGTCTGCGAGGCCGCGTGGGGCTGCTGCTGCCCGCCGTTCTGCCCGCCGTTGCCGTTCGAGTGGGTCGATCCGTTCGAGTGGTTCGAACCGTTGCCGTTCTGGCCGCCGCCCTGACCGCCGTTCGACTTCCGCTTGCCGCGCGACGGCGCCGAGTCGACGCTGCGGTGCTTGGCGACCGGCTCGTGGTGCACGATCACGCCACGACCCGCGCAGACCTCGCAGGGCTCGCTGAACGACTCGAGCAGGCCGAGCCCCAGCTTCTTGCGCGTCATCTGCACGAGGCCGAGGGAGGTCACCTCGGCGACCTGGTGCTTCGTGCGATCGCGGCTCAGGCACTCCACCAGGCGGCGCAGCACGAGGTCGCGGTTGGACTCGAGCACCATGTCGATGAAGTCGACGACGATGATCCCGCCGATGTCGCGGAGCCGGAGCTGCCGGACGATCTCCTCCGCGGCCTCCAGGTTGTTCTTGGTGACGGTCTCTTCGAGGTTGCCGCCGGAACCGACGAACTTGCCCGTGTTGACGTCGACGACCGTCATGGCCTCGGTGCGGTCGATCACGAGGGATCCACCCGAGGGCAGCCAGACCTTGCGGTCGAGCGCCTTCACGATCTGCTCGGAGATGCGGTACTCGTCGAAGACGTCCCGCTCCCCCTCGAAGCGCTCCACGCGCTGCAGCAGATCGGGGGCGACCTGATCGAGGTAGTTCGAGATGGTGCTGAACGTGTCGGCGCCCGAGATCACGAGGCGGTGGAAGTCCTCGTTGAAGACGTCCCGGATGATCTTGATGAGCATGTCCGGCTCGGAGTGCAGCAGGACCGGGGCCCCGCCCTTCTCGACGCGCTTCTGGATCGACTCCCACTGGCGGGTCAGACGCTGCACGTCGTGCGTGAGCTGATCCTCGCTGGCGCCCTCCGCGGCCGTGCGCACGATCACGCCGGCGCCGGACGGCAGCACGGCCTTCAGGATCTTCTTCAGGCGCGCACGCTCGGTATCGGGCAGCTTGCGCGAGATGCCGTTCATCGCGCCGCCGGGCACGTACACGAGGAAGCGGCCCGGGAGCGAGATCTGGCTCGTGAGGCGAGCACCCTTGTGGCCCACGGGATCCTTGGTGACCTGCACCAGAATCTGGTCGCCCGGCTTGAGCGCGTTCTCGATGCGGCGCGCGGTGTTGCTGCCCTCGAACTCCGACCAGTCGACCTCGCCCGAGTAGAGCACTGCGTTGCGGCCGCGCCCGATGTCGACGAACGCCGCTTCCATGCTCGGCAGCACGTTCTGAACGCGTCCCAGGTAGACGTTGCCGATCAGCGAGCTCTCGCTGGAACGGGCGACGTAGTGCTCGACGAGGACCTTGTCCTCGAGAACGCCGATCTGAATGCGGTCGGCGGTCGTGCGCACGACCATCTCGCGATCCACGGCCTCACGGCGGGCGAGGAACTCGGACTCGGTGATGACCATGCGACGGCGACGACCCGCGTCACGGCCGTCCCGACGGCGCTGCTTCTTCGCCTCCAGGCGGGTGGATCCCTTGACCTTCTGCGGCTCGGTGATCACCGGGGCCTGACGCGGCTGGCGACGCGGCTGCGGCTCCTCCTCGGGAGGGAGCTCCTGACCGCCGGTGCGGCGACGGCTGCGACGACGAGCGGATCCCGCCTCGCGGTCCTCGGCGTCGTCGCGCGAGAACTGCTGGTCGAGCAGATCGTCGAGCTGGCGCAGCTCGGTCCCGCCGCGGCGGGGACGGGGTGCCACCGGCGGCACGTCGGGCGCCAGGAAGATGAGGCGCGTCGTGGCGCGGAAGCGCTCCTCCGGCGTCATGTCCGCGAGCGGCAGCACGAGCTCGGGGTGGGTCTTGGCGGGTGCGGCCTCGGGCTCGGGCGCGGCCTCGGTGGGCTCGGCCTCTGCCTCTGCCTCTGCCTCTGCGGGGTCCGCCTCGGGGGCGGGGTCCGCCGCCTCGCCTGCGGGCGCGTCGGACGGCTCCGCGGCGGGGTCGCTCTCGGGCGCCGCCTCAGCTGTCGCAGATTCGACCGCGGCCGCGTCGACCGGGACCGCCTCGACCTGCGCGTCGAGAACCGCCTCGACCGCGTCGAGGATCGTCTCGGGCGCGTCGCTGCTCGTCGGCTCCGCGGTGACGGGTTCGACGTTCTGTGAAGTTTCGTTGTCGGGCTGATTCACCATCTCTGGTGTACTCCTCTGGCCCGGAGGATACTCGCCCCTCCGGGAATCTCCTCGGTGCGGCGGCTCACCGCCGCAAATCCTGTTCTCCGCGGGGCGTTCGCTCCGCGCTCGGTCAGTGCATCGACCGGTGACCGCCGCAGGGCGGCCAAAAGACTGTGCGCATCTCGCCTGTTCGGCGCCGATACGGTGTCCATTATGGCACGTCAGCTGAATACGCACCGCAGAAATGGTCACTAGGATTCGAATTATGACCACTACGCCGGTGCGCGCTCCCCGTCCGATCGGCTTCGCCGTGTTCACGATCGTGCTCGGCGCGATCGGCTGGTTCGCCGCGTTCGAGCTCCTGACCGAGTACATCAAGACGCTGCAGAATCCCGACTACGTGCCAAACTGCAGCGTCAGCATCCTCGTCACCTGCGGCCCGAACATGGGTTCGTGGCAGGGCTCGCTCTTCGGGTTCAGCAACACCATCATCGGGGTCAGCGCGTTCGTCGCGCCGATCGCCGTCGGCGTCGCGCTGCTCGCCGGTGCACGCTTCTCGCGGTGGTTCTGGACCATCTACCAGATCGGCCTGCTCGGTGGATTCGTCTTCATCTGCTGGCTGGCGGTCCAGAGCATCTTCGTCCTCGGTACGCTGTGCCCCTGGTGCATGGTCGTCTGGACGGTCATGATCCCGCTGTTCTGGACCACGCTCCTGCGGCCGTACGCGGTCGGAGACGTCGTGCTGGCGCAGCGCCCCGCGAAGATCTTCCGCTCGCTCTACTCGTGGACCTGGGTGATCGTTCTGTTCTGCTACGTGATCATCGCCGCGGTGGCCCAGTTCCAGCTCAACTGGCTGGCCGAGTTCAGCCGCTGATCGATCCCGGAGCTCGGCCGGGGAGCCCGGTTCAGCCGGTCGTCTCTCGCGCTGTGAGGCGCGTCCAGAGCGCATCCACCTGGTCCAGGGTCTCCTGCTCCGTGCCGCTCGTGTCGATGAGCACATCGGCGATCGCGCGACGGTCGGCGTCGTTCGCCTGACTCCCGATCCGCCGCTCGGCCTCGGCGCGTTCCATGCCTCGCAGCGCGACCAGACGATCCGCCCGGAGCTCCGCAGGCGCGTCCGCGACCAACACGAGGTCCCAGGGCACCGAGCTCGCGGTGCGTCCGCCGGTCTCGACGAGCAGGGGGATCTCGTACACCACGATCGCGTCCGGATCCAGCGCGGCCGCTTCGCCGATCCGTCGCTCCGCGAGCTCGCGCACCGCGGGGTGCACGATCGCGTTCAGATCTGCGAGCGCCTCGGCGTCGCCGAAGACGCGGGCGCCGAGCGCCGCCCGGTCGAGAGCGCCATCCGCACGGATCACCTCGGCGCCGAAACGATCTCGGATGGCGCGCAGCCCGGGCGTGCCGGGCTCCACGACGTCCCGGGCGAGCTGGTCCGCGTCGATCCGGAATGCCCCGAGCTCCGCCAGACGGCGGCCGACGGTCGATTTGCCTGCGGCGATGCCGCCCGTGAGCGCGATGAGTTGCACGCCATGCAGTCTAGGGCCGCACGATGCACGGAATGCGGAGCCGCATAGGCTGGAGCCATGCTCGAGCTGATCACCGGCGGCGTCCTCGCCGTCTCCGCGGGACTGAACGCGTACATTCCGCTGCTGGTGCTCGGCCTGCTCTCCCGCTTCACCGATCTGGTCCAACTCCCCTCCGGGTGGACCTGGCTCGAGAACGAGTGGACGCTCGGCATCGTGGGAGTACTGCTCGTGATCGAGATCCTGGTCGACAAGTTCCCCGTCCTCGACACCGCCAACGACGTGCTGCACACTGTGATCCGGCCCGCGTCCGGCGGGCTCGTCTTCTCGGCCGGCGCAAAGGCCGACACGGTCGCGGTGACGGATCCGGCGCAGTGGGTGGAGAGCGGCCAGGTGTGGCCGTTCGTGCTGGGCGTCGTCATCGCGCTGATCCCCCACCTGCTGAAGGCGATCGCGCGGCCCGTGCTGAACGCGCTCAGCGCCGGCCTCGCGGCACCCGTGACGAGCACCCTGGAGGACATCGGGGCGGTGCTGCTCGCCGTGCTCGCGATCCTGGTGCCCGTGCTCGCGCTCGTCTGCGTCGTGCTGATCATGTGGTGGCTGGTCCGACGCCTCCGGCGGGCGCTGCGCGAGCGCGCGGCGCGCAGAGCCGTCGCGGTCGCGTAGGCGCGGTCGCGGTCGCGCGGGGCGGCTGTCTGGCCGCGTTGACACGATACCGGTCGCCTCACACCGGTGACGCGATCCCGGCCGTCTGACCCCGGACGCATGATGCCGGCGCCCGGCCCCGGCCCCCTCGCTCCGCCGCCTGATCCGATCGCGTGCTGACGGGCGCCTCCCGACGCATCGGCGTGTGCCCGGCGCTCGGGTTCGTATGCACCCGTGGCACCTGTGGCACCCCTGGCACCCGTGGCACCCGTGGCACCCGTGGCACCCGTGGCACCCGGCCAGATCGTGCCCGACGAGTGGACGCGTTCCCGACCTCCGGATGCCCTATCTCCGTCCGACACGCCGTCCACTCGTCGGCACACCGTCCACTCGTCGGCAAGGTATCCACTCGCCAACACGGGATCCACCCATCAGCACGCCGCACCCGCCGGCCACCACCCGCCGCCCGGGAACGCCGAAGGCCCGGCCCCCGCAATGGGGAGCCGGGCCTTCGTGAGGACTCGCTTCGCTTACGCGAAGTCGGGCTTAGTTGCCCTCGAGCTGCGCCTTCAGCGCGGCGAGAGCCGCGTCATCGGCGAGTGCACCGGTCGAGGACGACTCGCTCGAGAAGCTCGAGGACGGGGCGTCGACGGCGGGAGCTGCAGCAGCCTCGGCGATCGAAGCGGCGACCTGCTTCTTGTGAGCCTCCCAGCGCTCCTGGGCAGCAGCGTACTCCTGCTCCCACTTCTCGCGCTGCGACTCGAAGCCTTCCTTCCACTCCTGGGTCTCGGGATCGAAGCCCTCGGGGTACTTGTACTCGCCGTTCTCGTCGTACTCCGTGGTCATGCCGTACAGAGCCGGATCGAACTCGGTGCCCTCGGGGTCGACGCCCTCGTTGGCCTGCTTGAGGCTGAGCGAGATGCGGCGGCGATCGAGATCGATGTCGATGATCTTGACGAAGACCTCCTGGCCGGCCGAGACGACCTGCTCAGCGAGCTCGACGTGCTGACCCGACAGCTCCGAGATGTGCACGAGGCCCTCGATGCCGTCCGCGACGCGAACGAACGCGCCGAAGGGGACGAGCTTGGTGACGACGCCCGGGGCGATCTGACCGATCGCGTGGGTACGGGCGAAGACCTGCCACGGATCCTCCTGGGTCGCCTTCAGCGACAGCGAGACGCGCTCGCGATCCAGCTCGACCGAGAGCACCTCGACGGTGACTTCCTGGCCGACCTCGACCACGTCGGACGCGTGCTCGATGTGCTTCCACGACAGCTCCGAGACGTGCACGAGGCCGTCGACGCCGCCGAGATCGACGAACGCACCGAAGTTGACGATCGACGAGATGACGCCCTTGCGGACCTGGCCGGGCTTGAGCTCGGCGAGGAACGACGAGCGGCTGGCCGACTGCGTCTCCTCGAGGAGCGCACGGCGCGACAGCACCACGTTGTTGCGGTTCTTGTCGAGTTCGAGGATCTTCGCCTCGAGCTCCTGGCCCAGGTACGGGGTCAGGTCGCGCACGCGGCGCAGCTCGATGAGCGAAGCGGGGAGGAAGCCACGGAGCCCGATGTCAACGATGAGGCCGCCCTTGACGACCTCGATGACGGTGCCGGTGACGACACCCTCGTTCTCCTTGATCTTCTCCACGTCGCCCCAAGCGCGCTCGTACTGAGCACGCTTCTTCGACAGGATCAGGCGGCCTTCCTTGTCCTCCTTCTGGAGCACGAGTGCCTCGACGGAGTCGCCGACCTCGACGACCTCACCGGGGTCGACGTCGTGCTTGATGGACAGCTCGCGCGAGGGGATGACACCCTCGGTCTTGTACCCCACGTCGAGGAGGACCTCGTCGCGGTCGATCTTCACCACGGTGCCCTCGATGAGGTCGCCGTCGTTGAAGAACTTGAGGGTCTTTTCGACCGCTGCAAGGAAGTCTTCGGCCGAGCCGATGTCGTTGATCGCGACCTGCTTGCTCTCGGTCGTTGCGTTCGTCATGTAAATGATCTCCAGAATGGACAGGAAGTCGGGCGGACGTGCGAAACATCTTGCGAGCCCGAAGGCCCGAAGTGCACGCCCGCGATTGGCATGGTTGAGTCGCCACAGTTGTGACCACATCATCTTACTCAGGCGACACGCCCGAGATCAACCCCCGCGGCGCTCGGCGCGCCGCGGGGTGCGCACCGCCGAGCAGGAGCCCGGCGGTGCGTCGGATCAGTGCGCCGCAGCGTTCCAGTTCGCGCCGCCGCCGACCTGCACGTCGAGCGGCACCGAGAGGTCTGCAGCGCCCGCCATCTCCTCGCGGACGATGGCCTCGAGTGCGTCCCACTCCCCCGCGGCGACCTCGAACATGAGTTCGTCGTGGATCTGGAGCAGCATGCGCGAGCTCATGTCCGCTGCGCGCATGCGCTGCTCCACCTGGATCATCGCGCGCTTGATGATGTCTGCCGCGCTGCCCTGGATGGGCGAGTTGAGCGCCGCGCGCTCCGCGTTCTCGCGCAGGGCGCGGTGCGGGCTCGTGAGGTCGGGGAACGGGCGCCGGCGACCGAAGATGGTCTCGGTGTAGCCGTCGGCCTTGGCCTGCTCCACCACCGAGCGCAGGTAGTCGCGCACGCCGCCGAAGCGCTCGAAGTAGTCGAGCATGAGCTGCTTCGCCTCGGCGCCCGAGATGCCGAGCTGCTTCGAGAGCCCGAACGCCGACAGGCCGTAGGCGAGGCCGTAGGACATCGCCTTGACCTTCGCGCGCATCTCGCTCGTGACCTCGGCGGGCTCGACGCCGAAGATGCGGGAGCCCACGAAGCGGTGCAGGTCCTCGCCGGCGTTGAACGCCTCGATGAGTCCGGCGTCGCCCGAGAGGTGCGCCATGATCCGCATCTCGATCTGCGAGTAGTCGGCCGTCATCAGCGTCTCGAACTCGCCCGCGTGGGTGAAGCCCTCGCGGATGCGGCGGCCCTCCTCGGTGCGCACCGGGATGTTCTGCAGGTTGGGATCGGTCGAGGCGAGGCGCCCCGTGCTCGCCCCGATCTGCACGAGCGTGGTGTGGATGCGGCCGTCGGCCTGCACCGCCTTGACCAGCGTCTCGATGATCTGGCGCAGCTTGTTCGCGTCGCGGTGCGCGAGCAGCGCGTCGAGGAACGGGTGCGGGTTCTTGACCTGCAGGTCCGCGAGCGCGGCGGCGTCGGTCGTGTACCCCGTCTGGGTCTTGCGGGTCTTGGGCATGTCGAGCTCTTCGAAGAGCACCTGCTGCAGCTGCTTGGGCGACGAGAGGTTGACCTCGTGCCCGATCGCGTCGAAGGCCTGCTGCGCGAGCGCGGCGACCCGGTCGCGCAGTTCGGCCTCGTGCGACTGCAGCAGCGGCAGGTCGATCTCGACGCCGCGCTGCTCGAGCACCGCGAGCACCGGGAGCAGGGGCAGCTCGATGTCGGTGTAGACCTCGCCCGTGCGCTCGGGGAACTTCGAGACGACGGCGTCGTGCGCCCGGAGGATGTACCAGGCGACGGTGCCCGGCCCCGCCGCCGCGTCCTCGTCGGGCACGAGCTGGTTGGGGTCCGGCTCGGGCATGTCCTCGCCCAGGTACTTGCGCACCGTGCTGGCGAGCGACTTCTCGGCTGCGAGCGGCCAGACGAGCCAGGCCGCGAGCAGGGTGTCGCCCACGATGCCGCCGATGCCGACTCCCGTGCTCGCGATCGCTCGGATCTGCGACTTCGCGTCGAAGAACACCTTGGGCGCGTCGCTCGCGAGCCAGGTCTCGAAGAGCGCGTAGTCGCGCCCACCGGGGATCCAGTGCAGCTCGACCGAGCTCTCGAGCGTGGCGAGGCCGACGTCGTAGCCCTCGCCCACCGCGGTGATGCTCACCGCGGGTCGCTCGGCCTTGCGCAACCAGTCGTCCAGTTCTTCGTCGAGCAGCAGCTTCGCCTCGGGCGCCGTGGGCACCGGGGCGATCGCCGCCGCGGTGGTCGCACCGCCGCTCGGCACCTCGGCGCCGGCGAGCTTGCCGACGCGCTGCAGCAGCGTGCGGAACTCGAGCTTCGCGAAGACCTGCTGCACCGCGGCCATGTCGATGTCGCCGCGCTCGAGCTCGTCGAGCGTGACGTCGAGTTCCACGTCGCGCACGAGCCGGTTGAGGCGTCGGTTGCGCTCGGCGAGGTGCGCGTTCTCGCGCAGGCTCTCGCCGACCTTGCCGCCGATCTCGTCCTGGCGGCGCAGCACCTCCTCGAGGGAGCCGAACTGGTTGATCCACTTGACCGCGGTCTTCTCGCCGACGCGCGGGATGCCGGGCAGGTTGTCGCTCGTCTCGCCCACGAGCGCCGCGATCTCGGGGTACTGCTCGGGGCGGATCCCGTAGCGTTCCATGACCTTCTCGGCGTCGTAGCGCGTCAGCTCGCTCACGCCCTGCTTCGACGGGTAGAGCAGGGTCACGTTGTCGTCGACCAGCTGGATCGTGTCGCGGTCGCCCGAGACCACGAGCACCCGGTAGCCGGCCTGCGCGCCCTGCAGGGAGAGCGTCGCCAGGATGTCGTCCGCCTCGTAGTTCTCCTTCTCGATGGTGCGGATGCCCATCGCGTGCAGCGCCTCCTGCAGGAGCGGGACCTGGCCCTTGAATTCGGGCGGGGTCTCGCCGCGGGTGCCCTTGTATTCCGGGTACTCCTCGGTGCGGAACGAGTGCCGCGAGATGTCGAAGGCGATGGCCAACGAATCAGGGTTCTCGTTGCTCAGCAGATTGATGAGCATGGAGATGAAGCCGTGGATGGCGTTGGTGTGCTGGCCCGATGCGGTCTGGAAGCTGTCGACCGGCAGCGCGTAGAACGCACGGAAGGCCAGCGAGTGGCCGTCGATGATCATGAGAGTAGGCTGAGGCGTATTCGACACGTGCCCAGCCTACAAGCCGCCTCCGACATCGGCAGGGGCGTTCGGCGGACGGTGCGGCGCGGCCACCCCGAGCAGAGGAAACGCATGCCCGAGACGACCAGCGGAGCGAGCTTCGACCAGATCCCGACCGGTACCGACGAGGGGCTCGCCTACATCGAGCAGCACGGCCTCGGCGTGCTCGCGCAGCGCATGGGCGTGCGCATGACCGAGTTCTCGCGCGAGCGGGCGGTCGCCACCATGCCGGTCGAGGGCAACACGCAGCCGTTCGGCATCATGCACGGAGGCGCCTACGTGGTGCTCGGCGAGACGCTCGGCTCGATGCACGCGAACTTCGTCGCGGCCGAGGGCACCGTCGCCGTCGGCGTCGACATCAACGCGACCCACACCGGATCGGCCGCGGAGGGCATCGTGACGGGGGTCTGCACGCCGATCCACCTGGGGCGCAGCATGTCGGTGCACGAGATCGTCATCACCGACGAGCGCGGCCGCCGCTGCTCGACGGTGCGCATCACGAACTTCACCAAGCAGCTGCGCTGAGCGGATCCGCGCTGAAACGAGGAACGCCCCGGCCGTCGGCCGGGGCGTTCCTCGTTTCAGCGATCGCTCAGTCCTTCTTGGGCCCGAGCTGATCGATGATGGTCTTCGCGACGTCCTGCATGGTGAGGCGGCGATCCATCGAGGCCTTCTGGATCCACCGGAACGCCTCGGGCTCGCTGAGCCCCATCTTGTCGTTGAGGATGCCCTTGGCGCGGTCGACGAGCTTGCGGGTCTCGAAGCGCTCGGCCAGGTCGGCGACCTCGGACTCGAGGGTCACGATCTGCTGGAAGCGCGACAGCGCGATCTCGATGGCCGGGATGAGGTCGGCCGGAGTGAAGGGCTTCACGACGTAGGCCAGGGCGCCGGCCTCGCTCGCGCGCTCCACGAGCTCGCGCTGGCTGAACGCGGTCAGCAGCACGACGGGGGCGATGTGGTCCTTGTTGATGCGCTCGGCCGCGGAGATCCCGTCGAGCTTCGGCATCTTCACGTCCATAACCACGAGGTCGGGGCGCAGCTCCTCGACGAGGCGGACCGCCTCCTCGCCGTCGCCGGCCTCGCCGACGACGTCGTATCCGTTGTCTCGCAGCGTCTCGACGATGTCGAGACGGATCAGGGATTCGTCTTCGGCGACGACGACGCGTCGCGCGGTGCTCGTGCTGCTCTGGTCATTCACACCACCAGCCTACGGTATTCTGAACCACGCTGCCTGCGGGAACCCGACGCGAGTCGGACTCCGCCCCGGGCATGCGGCACCAGCCGGATTGGTGGAATTGGCAGACACGGCGCACTCAAAATGCGCTGCCGAAAGGTGTGGGGGTTCGAGTCCCCCATCCGGCACTTCTCAGCGGACGGGCGTTCCGCCCTCCGCGCGCCCGGAGGCGTCGCCCGCGACGTGCCCCACGGGGCGCGGATCCTCGCCCCCGAAGGCCGCGACGCGATCCCACAGCCAGTCGGCGATGCTCGGCGCCGCCTCCCGGTCGGGCGCGCCGGCGCTCCGCTGCAGGAGCCGACCGCCCGGCCCCTCGATGAGGTAGCCGCCCGCGTCGTCCGTGAGGATCAGCGTGAAGTACTCCTCCTCGGTCCTCCACTGCGGCCAGTCCGCCGGCGATCGTTCGATCCGCTCCTCCATGTCGGCGACCTCGGCCGACGTCATGAGGCGGAATCCGTCCGCGATCCCCCAGGCGTGTCCGCTGCCGGGGCGCTGCCCGTCGTGCCAGGCGAGGATCCTCCCCTCGCCGCGGCTCTCACCCGCGGCCTCGCCGTCGAGGGGCGCCCGCATCGACTCGGCGAGCGCCGGCGGCATGACGCCGTCGAGAGCGCTGAGCGCCTCCTCGAGGCCGGTGCCGAACATCTGGTCGCGCAGGATCCGCCAGGCGATCTCCCCCATTCCGGAGGCCCGCAGCACCTCCATGGTCGCGTCGCCCCGTTCCACGGGGTTCAGGAAGGCGCGCGCGACCGTGAGGCCGCCCTGGGCGATCTCGTCCGTCGGATCCTCGCTCAGCACGCCGCGCAGCAGCTGCTCCGCCTCGGCCGGCCGGTAGTCGTAGAGGTAGGCGTACGCCAGGGTCGTGGCGAGCAGGGGCTCGCCGGGATCCGCGGCCAGCGCCTCCTGCGCGGCGGGCAGGAAGCGCGACGGATGCGCGCCCGAACCGAGCAGTCGGGTCGCCCGCTGCCCGAGCGCATCGGCGTAGCGCTCGGGATCCTGCCGGGCCGCCATCTCGACTGCTTCGTCGATCCGGTCCCAGCCGCCGAGCGGGTCCCCCGTGAAGACCTGGGCGCTACCGAGCTCCATCACGTCGAGCCAGCCGGGCTCGGGATCCTCGCGCAGGGCGAGCTCGGCGAGTCCGCGCGCCTCCGCGAACCGCCGGTCCGAGAACTCGAGGTCGCGCAGCTTCTTGACCGCGTTCAGGTGCTGGCGGTCCCGCCGCGCCACGAGATCCTGCAGCAGCTCCCGGGCCGCGTCGATCTCGCCGCACGCCTCGCGATGCAGGGCGAGCAGGATGATCATGCCGGTGAACTGCGGCTCCCGTTCGAGCACGCTCCGGGCGAGCTCGGCGATGCGCGGGTGCTCGGGACGCACGTCGTAGAGTTCCCAGGCGAGGTCGCGGTCGTGCTCGATCGCCGCGCGCAGCGCGTCGTCCGCATCGGGTACCGGGAAGGCGCCCTGCCCGCCCGGGTTCCACCGGATCATCGCCGCCCCCGCTTGACCCGGTAGGCGCGCAGCTGCTCGAAGGTGCCGTCGTCCGTGCCGTAGTCGAGCACCGGGGCGACCTGTTCGAACCAGGCCCCCGTCGACGGCGTGACCGCGGCCGCGGCGGACAGCAGGACCTGCGTGGTCACCGGGACGATCGCCCCCGCGCTCATGGAGGCCGACATGGACTGCTGCAGCCCGACCCGCGCCACCTGGGTGATATCGGCGCCCGAGAAGCCCTCGGTGGCCGCGGCGACCGCGATCGTGTCGACCCCGTCGGCGGGCTTCCCCCGCAGCTCCCCCTGCAGGATCGCCGCTCGGGCCACCGCGTCGGGCGGGAGCACCACCACCGTCTTGTCGATGCGCCCGGGCCGTCGCAGCGCGGGATCGATGTCCCACGGCCGGTTCGTGGCGGCCAGGAAGTACACACCGTCGTTGTCGCTGGCGACGCCGTCGAGCTCCTCGAGCAGCTGGGTGACGATCATGCGCATCGAGTGCGCTCCGCCGCCCCCGGAGGCCCGCCTGCCGCCGAGGGCATCGAACTCGTCGAAGAAGATCACGCAGGGCGCCGCGGCGCGCGCGTCCTCGAACACGCTCTGGATCGCCTTCTCGCTGTCGCCGATCCACTTGCTCAGCAGGTCGGCGAGCGTCACGTGGATGAAGGACGCGCCGAGATCGCCCGCGATGGCCTTCGCGATGAACGTCTTGCCGCACCCGGGCGGGCCGTACATGAGCAGGGATCCGCCCGGCCGCTGGCCGAAGGCGGCCGCGAGCTCGGGGTTGCGCAGCGGCGCGAGGAAGGTCGCGTCGAGGTGCTGCTTCACCTCGGCGAGACCCGCCACGTCGGCGAGGGTCACGCTCGGGCGCTCCGCGTCCCAGAGCCCGGCCGAGGCGCGGGGGCCGCCGATCCCGGAGTCCTCGTTCGTCGGCGCGGGGACGGCCCTCGAGGCCGCTGCCGGAGCCGGAGGCTCGTGCGGTACGGCGGACGGCTCCGTGGCGGCGGCGGCATCGGGGATCGCCGCGACCGCCGGCCCCATCGCGCCGCCGGAGCGCAGCCGCGCGGCCATGATCCGGGCCCGCATGAGGCGCGACCGCGCCGGGTCGCCGCCCGAGGCTTCGAACACGGCGAGCTCGCGCGAAGCGCGATCCGGATCCCGCTGCAGCAGCAGCGTGATGAAGTCCTCCCGCAGCGCGAGATTCTGCGGGTCCGCCTCGACCTCCTGCGCGATCACCTGGAGGAAGTCGTCCTCGTCCATGCGGTCTCCTTCGCCTCGTTGGGCCCAGTCTGCCAGACCGCGGACGACGAACGCCCCGCGAACCATCGGTTCGCGGGGCGTTCGTTCGGGCCCTCGACTCAGGCGTCGCCGAGGTGCTTGCGCGGTCCGGCCTCGGGCAGCAGGCCCACCGTCTCGCCCATGCGGTGCACACGGAGGGTGTTCGTGCTGCCGATCACCCCGGGAGGGGATCCGGCGATGACGAGCACCTTGTCGCCGACCTCGACGCGGCCGGTGCCGAGCAGCACCTCGTCGACCTGGGCGAACATCTCGTCCGTCGAGCCGACGCGCGGCACGTCGTAGCTGTCCGCGCCCCAGGTGAGCTCCATGCGACGGCGGATCGCCGGGCTCGGCGTGAAGCCGAGGATCGGGATCGGCTTGCGCAGCCGCGACATGCGGCGCACGGTGTCGCCCGACTCGGTGAAGACGCAGATGAACTTGGCGCCGATGAAGTCCGCGACCTCCGCAGCGGCGAGCGTCAGCGCGCCGCCCTGGGTGCGGGGCTTGGTGCCCAGCGGGTCGATCCGGTCGAGCGCGTGATCCTCGGTGGCCTCGATGATGCGGGCCATGGTCGCGACCGCTTCGCGCGGGAATGCGCCCACGCTGGTCTCGCCCGACAGCATGACCGCATCGGCGCCGTCGAGGATCGCGTTCGCGCAGTCCGAGGCCTCGGCGCGGGTGGGGCGCGGGTTCTCGATCATCGACTCGAGCACCTGGGTCGCCACGATGACGGGCTTCGCGTTGCGACGCGCGAGCGCGACCGCCTCGGTCTGCACGAGCGGCACCTGCTCGAGCGGGAGCTCGACACCGAGGTCGCCGCGGGCGACCATGATGCCGTCGAAGGCGTCGACGATCTCTTCGAGGTGCTCGACGGCCTGCGGCTTCTCGATCTTGGCGACGACCGGAAGGCGGATGCCCTCCTCGTCCATGATCTCGTGCACGCGGACGATGTCGGCCGCGTCGCGCACGAAGGACAGGGCGATGTAGTCGACCCCGAGCTTGAGGGACCAGCGCAGATCGTCCTCGTCCTTGTCGGAGAGGGCGGGCACGTTGACCGCGACGCCCGGCAGGTTGATGCCCTTGTTGTTCGAGACCGCACCGGGGATCTCGACGACCGTGTAGACCGTGTCCTCCGTGACGCGCACGGCGCGCAGGCCGACCTTGCCATCGTCGACGAGCAGCGGGTCCCCCGGCTTCACGTCGCCGGGCAGACCCTTGTGCGTGGTGCCGCAGATGGTTCGATCGCCGACGATGTCGCGCGTGGTGATGGCGAACTCGTCACCCTCCGCGAGTTCGTAGGGGCCGTCGGCGAAGACGCCCAGACGGATCTTCGGCCCCTGCAGGTCGGCGAGCACCGCGATCGGGCGACCGACCTCGGCCTCGGCGCGGCGGATGTTGCGGTATACGCCCTCGTGCACGTTGTGCGTGCCGTGCGACATGTTGAGCCGGGCGACGTTCACCCCGGCTCGGATCAGCGACAGCGTGTGGTCGTAACTCGATACCGCCGGCCCCCACGTGGCGACGATCTTGGCATGGCGCATGCGTGCTCCTCTGTATTCGTGGGTGGTCCGCCCGCGCTGCCCCGCGTCAGACGGTGTCACTCGACGCCGCGGCGGGCTGCCGCTTGCGGTCGAGAACGTGATAGAACGCCTCGGGATCGCTCGTGAGCTCGTCGATCGAGTCCTGCGGGTTGCGACGCCCGGGCAGGTAGACGGACGACTCGAGACCGACGTGGCGCTTGCGCTGCACGAGGATGATCACGATGCCGATGACGACCGCGACGAGCGCCGCGAAGACGTTGGTGCGCAGGCCGAGGATCACGAGGCTCGGATCGACGCGGATCGACTCGACGAAGGCGCGCCCGATGCCGTACCAGATGAGGTAGCAGCCGAAGAACATGCCCCAGCGCGGCTTGAATCGACGCTCGATGAGCAGCAGCACGCCGATGCCGATCAGGTTCCAGACGATCTCGTAGAGGAAGGTCGGGTGGAACAGCGTGCCCTCGGGCAGGCCGATGGGGAACGCCGGGTTGCTCGACTCGATCTGCAGACCCCACGGAAGCGTGGTCGGCCCGCCGAAGAGCTCGTGGTTGAACCAGTTGCCGAGGCGGCCGGCCGCCTGCGCGAGCAACAGGCCGGGGACGAGGGCGTCAGCGAAGGACCAGAAGCGGATCCCGGTGAGGCGGGAGGCGATGAGCACGCCGATGCCGCCGCCGATCAGGGCGCCGAAGATCGCGATGCCGCCGTTCCAGAACGCGAAGACGTCGAGGAAGTTCTTGCCAGGACCGAAGTAGTCGCCCCAGTGCGTGAGCACGTGGTAGGCGCGGGCGCCGACGATGCCGAGCACGACCGACCACACGAGGAAGTCGATGACCGCGCCGCGCTCGCCCCCGCGACGGCCGAGGCGGCGCGCGGTCCAGATGCCCGCGAGCACGATGCCCACGAGGATGCACAGTGCGTAGAAGCGGATCTGCAGCGACCAGATCTGCACGAACTGCAGGTCGGGGCTCGGGATGCTCAGCGGGTGAATCATTCACTCCTCTTTCACGGAACTGGTGCGGAGCCTCGCCCCGCCTGTCGCGACCCGGCCCGAGAGGCCCGGTCGCATTCGAATTTCATCCTAGTCGGCGTCGCGGACGCCGGGTGCGCACCCGGACGGTGCGCTCAGCTTCGCGCCGTGCCCGCAGCGATGTCGCGGACCACCTCGGAGAGCCGGTCGACGCCCCCGTCGCGCAGCGCGCGGACGAAGGCGGTGCCGACGATCGCGCCGTCGGCGTAGTCGAGGGCGGCGGCGACCTGTTCTGCGGTCGAGATGCCGATGCCGACGCAGGCGAGGTCGGCGCCCTGCGCCCGCAGACGGGCCGTGAGCTCGCGCGCCGCGGCGTCGAGCTGGGCGCGCTCGCCCGTGATCCCCATGGTCGACACGGTGTAGACGAAGCCGGTGGTCGAGCGGGTGACGAGCGCGAGGCGCTCGTCGGTCGAGCTGGGGGCCGCGAGGAACACACGGTCGAGGCCGAGGCGCTCGCTGATCTCGATCCACTCGGCCGCCGAATCCGGCGTGATGTCGGGCGTAATGAGCCCGGCACCGCCCGCTGCGAGCAGATCCTGCGCGAAGCGCTCCACGCCGTACTGCACGACCGGGTTCCAGTAGGTCATCACGAGGATGGGCACGTCGACCGCCTCGCGCACCCGGCGGATCGCCTCGAAGACGTGCGCCACCCGGAATCCGTCGGCCAGCGCGGTCTGCGTCGCCTCCTGGATGATCGCGCCGTCCATCACCGGATCGGAATAGGGCAGGCCGAGTTCGAGCACGTCGGCGCCGCTGCGGGCCATCGCGATCGCCGCGGCGACGCTCGTGTCGAGGTCGGGGAAGCCGACGGGGAGATACCCGACGAGCGCGCCCCTGCGCTCCTGCTTCGCGGCGCGGATCGCCCGAGCCACCTGGGATTCGTGGGCGCTCATCCGTCCATCTCCGCATCGTTCTCGCCGAGCAGGCCGAAGTACCGGCCCGCCGTCGCCATGTCCTTGTCGCCGCGACCCGAGAGGTTCACGGCGATGAGCCCGTCGGGGCCCAGCTCCTTGCCGATGCGGATCGCACCCGCGAGCGCGTGCGCCGACTCGATCGCCGGGATGATCCCCTCGGTGCGGCTCAGCAGGCGCAGGGCCTGCATCGCCTCGTCGTCCGTGGCCGGGATGTAGTCGGCACGTCCGATGTCGGCGAGCCACGCGTGCTCGGGTCCGACGCCCGGGTAGTCGAGGCCCGCCGAGATCGAGTGCGACTCGATGGTCTGGCCGTCCTCGTCCTGCAGCACGTAGGTGCGGGAGCCGTGCAGGATCCCGGGGCGACCGCGCTCGATCGAGGCCGCGTGCTGATCGGTGTCGACACCGGCACCTGCCGCCTCGACTCCGTACAGCTTGACGTCGGCGTCGTCGATGAAGGCGTCGAACATGCCGATCGCGTTCGATCCGCCGCCGACGCAGGCCACGACCGCGTCGGGCAGACGGCCGGCCTTCTCGAGCAGCTGAGCCCGGGCCTCCTCGGAGATGATCTTCTGGAAGTCGCGGACCATCGCGGGGAACGGGTGCGGCCCGGCGGCGGTGCCGAAGATGTAGTTGGTGCGGTCGACGCTCGCGACCCAGTCGCGGTAGGCCTCGTTGATCGCGTCCTTCAGCGTGCGCGATCCGGCGGTCACGGGGATCACCTCGGCGCCGAGGAGGCGCATGCGCGCCACGTTCAGCGCCTGGCGCTCGGTGTCGACCTCGCCCATGTAGACGGTGCACTCGAGGCCGAAGAGCGCGGCGGCGGTCGCCGTGGCGACGCCGTGCTGGCCCGCTCCGGTCTCGGCGATCACGCGCTGCTTGCCGAGGCGCTTGGTGAGGAGCGCCTGGCCGAGCACGTTGTTGATCTTGTGCGAACCGGTGTGGTTCAGGTCCTCGCGCTTCAGGAAGATGCGCGCGCCCCCGGCGTGCGCCGCGAAGCGGGGCACCTCCGTGATGGGGGACGGACGGCCGGCGTAGTCGCGCAGCAGATCCGTGAGCTCGGTCTGGAAGGCCGGGTCGGCCTTCGCCTCGTCGTAGGCGAGGGTAAGCTCGTCGATCGCGGCGATGAGCGACTCCGGCATGAACCGGCCGCCGAACTCGCCGAAGAACGGACCGCTCTGATCGCGCAACGGCTTCGACATCTGTGCCTCCCGGCGGTGGGTCAGACGCTCAGGTAGCTGGCGAGCGTCGCGATGGGATCGTTGGTCACGAGGGCCTCGCCGACGAGCACGGCGTCGGCGCCCGCCTCGCGGTAGCGCACCACGTCGGCGACGTCGAGCACCGCCGACTCGGCGACGCGGATGACGCCCGCCGGAATCTGGTCGGCCACGCGGCCGAACAGGTCGCGGTCGAGCTCGAAGGTGCTGAGGTTGCGGGCGTTGACGCCGACGAGCTGGGATCCGAGGTCGACGGCGCGCGCCACCTCGTCGGCGGTGTGCGCCTCGACCAGCGGGGTCATGCCGAGCTGCAGCGTGAACTCGTGCAGTCGCTCGAGCGTCTGCTGCGGCAGCGCCGCGACGATCAGCAGCACGAGATCGGCGCCCGCGGCGCGGGCCTCGAGGATCTGGTACTCCTCGCCGATGAACTCCTTGCGCAGCACCGGGATGCTGACGGCCTTGCGCACCGCCTCGAGGTCGTCGAGCGAGCCCTTGAACCGGCGCTGCTCGGTGAGCACGCTCACTACGCTGGCCCCGCCGGACTCGTACTGAGCGGCGAGCGCCTGCGGCTCGGGGATGTCGGCGAGATCGCCGCGCGAGGGGCTCGCGCGCTTGACCTCGGCGATCACACGGATGTGATCAGCGGGGGCGAGGGCCTCGAGCGCGTCGAGCGCTGTGGGGCGCGCGAGCGCCTCCGCCTCGACCTGCGCCGTGGATCGGGTCTCTCGTCGGGCTCGCGCGTCTTCCAGGGAGCCGGCGAGCAGTTGCTCTAGCACCTCAGTCGTGCGACTTGACGGCGTACTTCGGTCCGTTCACGCCGAAGCCGGCCTTCGAGAGGATCCAGCCGAGCAGCGCGCCGACGACGACGACACCGACGCTCGCCCACACGAGGGCGGGGATGTTCAGGAAGAAGAACACCGTGCCGGCCGCGATACCGAGCAGCATGACGATCACCGCCGTCCATGCAGCGGGCGAATCGCCGTGTCCGGGGTCTCCGTGGGGGTTCGACATGAATCTCCTCGTTCCGAAAATGTGTCCGTACCAGCCTAGCGCGTCCGCGGAGCATCCGGAGCACGACAGGCAGGCGGACGGCCGCTTATGCGCGCGGCGCCTCGGGATCGGCCGCCCCGGCCGCGGGACTCTCCGCATCTTCGTCGGCGTCCGGATCGGCATCCGAAGGATCGTCGCCGTCGCTCAGCGCGTCCCAGTCGGCGATGCGGTCGGGCTCGTCGCTCTCGACCCGCTTCGTGCTCGTCTCGTACTTGCGACCGGCGGTGGCCCATCGGCCGCTGACCGCCAGCACGAGCACGCCGAGCAGCGCGACGAGCACGCCGAGCGCCGCAGTGACGATCGGCCACACCGTGAGCGAAGTACCGGCGATCGCGTCCTGCGCGGAGCCGCCGGCCAGGCCGGTGAGCTTGGTCACGCGCGCCAGCGAAGCCGCCGACGGATCGATCAGGACGGTGATCGCCACCGCCGAGATCCCCGCACCGAGCAGGGCGAGTACGACGCCGAGCACGCGTCGGAAGATCTTGCCCGCGATGGTCAGTGCCAGCGCACCCGCCAGGACGGCCAGCGCGAGCGGCGAGAGCGACTGGTTGAACTCCTGCCCGGTGACCGAGAGATGGTCCTGAGCCGCCGCGCCCAGTTCGAGCTTGAACGAGGCCCACGGCTGGGTCGCCGAGAGCAGCGCGAGCGCGCCGACGAGCCCCAGGCCGGCGATCAGGAGGAGCCGCATCCGCTTCACGAGCGATCTCCGATCGAGCGCAGGGTGTTCGCCACGGCGACCGCCCGCAGCGGCGCAGCCGCCTTGTTGCGGGACTCCTGATCCTCCATCTCGGGGACGGAGTCGGCGACGATCCCGCCGCCCGCCTGCACCATCGCGACGCCGTCGCGGATCGTGGCCGTGCGGATCGCGATCGCGAGGTCGGCGGAGCCCGAGAGGCCGAAGTAGCCGACCACTCCCCCGTAGACGCCGCGCTGCACGGGCTCCAGCTCGTCGATGATCTGCAGGGCGCGCGGCTTCGGGGCGCCGCTCAGAGTACCCGCGGGGAACGTCGCGCGCAGCGCATCGATGGCGTTGCGTCCCTCGCCCAGCTCGCCCTCGACGGTCGAGACGATGTGCATGATGTGGCTGAAGCGCTCGATCCGCATGAACTCGGTCACCTCGACGCTCGGCGGGTCGCACACCCGCAGCAGGTCGTTCCGGGCGAGGTCGACGAGCATGAGGTGCTCGGCCC
Source organism: Leucobacter iarius (assembly GCF_039530105.1). Lineage (NCBI taxonomy): Bacteria > Bacillati > Actinomycetota > Actinomycetes > Micrococcales > Microbacteriaceae > Leucobacter > Leucobacter iarius. Next base: position 434,866 of record NZ_BAAAOB010000002.1, read on the forward strand.
GCTCCTTCTCGTCGGCGAGCAGCTCGCGCTCGTGCTGGTGGTCCTCGTCGATGGTCGCACCGCGCGGGCGGGACCCGGCGATCGGGTGCGTGATGACGTGGCCGTCGTTCTGCACGGTGACGAGAGCCTCGGGGCTGGATCCGACGACCGAGAACGGCTCGCCGTCGGCGTCCTCGACCGTGAGCAGGTAGAGGTAGGGGCTCGGGTTCAGGTGCCGCAGCACCCGGTAGACGTCGAGCGGATCGGCGGTGCACTCCTGGTCGAAGCGCTGCGAGAGCACCACCTGGAAGATGTCGCCGTCGACGATGTACTGCTTGGAGCGCTCGACGCCGGCCAGGTAGTCGGCCTCGTTCGTCAGCCGGCGCGCCGTGGGCATCGCCGTGCGGTCGAGCTCGCCGAGCGGCGACGCCGCCGGAGCCGCGAGGGTCTCCTGCAGCGCGTCGAGGCGCCGCTGGCCCTCCGCCCACTGCGCATCGGCGTCGTCGGAGTGCTGATCGTTCAGCACGTTGACGACGAGGATCACGCTGCCCTCGCGGTGATCGATCACGACCACCTCGGAGGCGAAGCTGAGCGACTGGCTCGGGATGCCCGGGCCCTCGGTCGGCCCGTGCTCGAGCCGCTCGAACTGCCGCACGGTCTCCCAGCCGAGGTAGCCCACGAAGCCGCTCACGAGGGGCGGCAGCTGGGCGACCTGCGGCGTGCGCCAGTGCTCGGCCGCCGCGCGCAGCGCCTCGACCGGGGCGAGGTGCGAGACACCGCCCGGCAGCAGGCGGTCCTCGGAGATGCCACCCTCGGACGGCACCCAGCGGGCCCGCCCGTCGCGCTCGCTGAGCGAGCCGAACGAGCCCGCCCCCACGAAGCTGAACCGGGTCCAGACACCGCCCTGCTCCGCGGATTCCAGCAGGAACGTACCGGGTCGCGAAGCCGCGACCTTGCGGTAGATGCCGACCGGGGTCTCCGCGTCCGCGAATACCTCGCGGCACACGGGGATGACGGTGTGGGTGGTGCGGGCGGCGTCGAAGGCCTCGCGCGTCGTCGTCAGGCTCACCGCCCCAGCTTACCGGTGCGCTCCTGCGCGCTCGCCCCTATTCGGGATCGCCGACGACGGCCCCGAGGTCGCGCCCGTCGAAGCAGGTCCGGGATCCGGTGTGGCAGGCCGCGCCGATCTGGATCGCGCGCACGAGCAACGTGTCGCCGTCGCAGTCCATCGCGACGGAGCGCACGTACTGCCGATGCCCCGAGGTATCGCCCTTGCGCCAGTACTCCTGCCGGGAGCGGGACCAGTAGGTGACCCGCCCCGTGGTGAGCGTGCGCCGCGCCGCCTCACGGTCCATCCAGGCCAGCATGAGCACATCGCCGGAGGCGTCGTCCTGCACGATGGCCGGAAGCAGCCCGTCGGGGCCGAAGGTCAGCGCATCGAGCCGCTGCTCGACCGCGGTGGGATCGTTCGCGGTCATGCCCGCGCCTCCTCGTCGCCGTGCTCGACCAGCCGAACCAGGTGCCCGGCGTCCGCGAGCGCGCGCTTGACCTCGCCGATGGTGAACGTTCCGTCGTGGAACACCGACGCGGCGAGCACCGCATCGGCGCCCGCATCGACCGCCGGGGCGAAGTGCTCGAGACGCCCGGCACCGCCCGATGCGATGACCGGGACCGAGGCCAGCTCCCGCACCGCTCGGGTGAGCTCCAGGTCGAAGCCCGCGAGCGTACCGTCGGCATCCATCGAGTTCACGAGCAGCTCGCCCGCGCCCCGATCGACGACCTCGCGGCACCACTCGAGCGCGTCGCGGTCGGTCTCCTTCTTGCCGCCGTGGGTCGTCACCACGAACCCGCTCGGCGTGCGGGGCGAGCGCTTCACGTCGAGCGAGAGCACGAGCACCTGGGAGCCGAAACGGTCGGCGATCTCGCCGATCAGCTCCGGACGGGCGATCGCCGCGCTGTTCACGCCGACCTTGTCGGCGCCGACGCCCAGCAGTCGCGCGACGTCGTCGGCGCTGCGCACGCCGCCCCCGACGGTTAGCGGGATGAACACCTGCTCGGCAGTGCGGCGCACCACGTCGTAGGTGGTCGATCGGTCGTCGACGGTCGCGGTCACGTCGAGGAAGGTCAGCTCGTCGGCGCCCTGCTCGGCGTACTTCGCCGCCAGCTCGACCGGGTCGCCGGCGTCGCGCAGGTTCAGGAAGTTGACGCCCTTCACGACGCGGCCCGCGGCCACATCGAGGCAGGGGATCACGCGGGTCGCGATGCTCATCTGCGGGTCCCCTCCTACAGGCGGGCGGCGTGGATCGCGGTCACGAGGATCGCGCGGGCGCCGAGATCGGCGAGGCGATCCATGACGTCGTTCGCCTCGTCGGCCGACACCATGACGCGGACCGCCACCCAGCCCTCGTCCTTCAGCGGCGAGACCGTGGGCGACTCGATGCCGCCGGCGATCGCGACGGCCGCGTCGAGATCGCTCTCGCGCAGGTCGTAGTCCATGATCACGAACTTGCGTGCGACGAGCACACCGCGCAGCCGACGCAGCAGGCGGTCGACGCCCTCGGGGCGCTTCGCCCCGCCGATCAGCACCGCGGTCGATTCGAGGATCACCGGTCCGAAGATCTCGAGCCCGGCCGCGCGGAGCGTGGCGCCCGTGGAGACCACGTCGGCGACGGCATCGGCGACGCCGAGGCGCACCGCCGATTCGACCGCGCCGTCGAGCTTCACGAGGATCGCTTCGATCCCCCGAGCGCGGAGGAAGTCGTCGACGAGCTTCGGATAGCTCGTCGCGACCCGCTTGCCGGCGAGATCCGCGATGTCGCTGATCTCGTTCGTGGGAGCCGCGAAGCGGAAGGTCGAGTCGCCGAAGTCGAGGTGCGCGATCTCGTGCGCCGCGGACCCCGAATCGAGCAGCAGATCCCGGCCGGTGATACCGATGTCGAGCGCACCGGATCCCACGTAGGTGGCGATGTCTCGCGGGCGGAGATAGAAGAACTCGACGCCGTTGCGAGCGTCGGTGTGGACGAGCTGCCGGCTGTCGCGTCGGCCGGAGTATCCGGCCTCCGCGAGCATCTCGGCGGCGATCTCTGAGAGGGAGCCCTTGTTGGGCACCGCGATGCGGAGCATGAGTGAAGTTCCTTCCGTGTCGGCCATTGCGCGGCCGGGAGTCTGAATCAGATTCGGGCGGCGAGCGTCAGCGCGGCGTCACGGGAGTGCCGTGAGGCGCCGACGCTACAGATGCCGGTACACGTCCTGCAGGCTCAGGCCCTTGGCGAGCATGAGGACCTGCAGGTGGTACAGCAGCTGGCTGATCTCTTCGGCGCAGGCGTCGTCGGATTCGTACTCCGCGGCCATCCACACCTCGGCCGCCTCTTCGACGACCTTCTTGCCGATCGCATGCACGCCGGCGTCCAGGCGCGCGACGGTGTCGCTGCCTTCCGGACGGGCGGCGGCCTTCTCGCTGAGTTCAGCGAAGAGCGATTCGAACGACTTCACGAGACCAGCCTAGCGTGTCCGGGACTCCGGTCAGAACTTCGCGGTCAGTGCGCGTGCGCCGCCGCGACTGCGCGCAGCTCCGCGATCCGGTCCTCGGGCACCCCGCCGTAGACCGCCGAGCCCGCGACGAAGGTGTCGGCACCGGCTTCGGCAGCGACGCCGATCGTGCTCGCCGAGATGCCGCCGTCGACCTGCAGGCGCAGCTCGATGCCGTGCTTCGCGCGCGCTTCGGCGAGGCGTCCGAGCTTCGGCATCATGTCGGGCATGAAGGACTGGCCGCCGAAACCGGGCTCCACCGTCATCACGAGCACCATGTCGAACTCGGGCAGCAGCTCCAGGTAGGGCTCCGGATCGGTGCCGGGCTTCAGCGCGATGCCGGCCATGGCGCCGATCTCGCGCAGGCGGCGCGCCAGCGCCACCGGATCCTGCGCGGCCTCGGCGTGGAAGGTGACCGAGGCGGCGCCGAGCTCGGCGTACCCCGGGGCCCAGCGGTCGGCGTCCGAGATCATGAGGTGCACGTCGAGCGGGATCGGCGAGACCGCCTGGATCCGCTCCACGATCGGCGGGCCCATGGTGAGGTTCGGGACGAAGTGGTTGTCCATCACGTCGACGTGCACGAAGTCCGCGGTGCGGATCCGTTCGAGCTCGCGCTCGAGGTTGACGAAGTCGGCGGACAGGATGCTCGGGTGGATGCGCTGCACGGTCACGGATCGATCCTATCCGCGGGCCGGAGCCGCGATGCGGCCCGTGCGCGGCGCAGTGCGCTCGCTATGCTGGCGCCATGGCAGAGGAGCAGGACCCGGAGCCCTGGCGCATCCCGACCGGTCTCGGCGCGCCGCAGGGCCTCCGGCCCTCGCCCGGCATCGCTCCCCCGGGCGGGCTGCCCGAACCCCAGCTGAGCGACTGGACGGGGTACGAACCCGCGGACGCGGCCGACGCGCTCGCGGCCGACGCCGCCGAGCAGGTGCACGAGGCGCTCGGCGTCGACGACGTCCCCGCAGCACCCGAGCCGAGTGCTGAGGTTCCCACGGACCCGGCGGCGCCACCGGCGCCGCCGGCGCAGCCGGCGCAGCCGGCACCGGTTCCGGCGGCACCCGCCGCCCCGCCGATGCAGATCCCCGCGGCCGAGATGCCGGCGGCGCCTGTTCCCGCGGCCGCGGCCCCGGTTCCTCCGTCAACGGCACCGCCTGCCCCGACCGCGCCCCCGGTGCCGACCGCACCCTCGGTGCCGCCCGCTCCGGTGGCGGCGACCCCGGTATCGGCGGCCTCGGCGACCGCAATGCCCGGCCCCGCGCCCGCTCGGGCGCGGACCCCCGAAGGCGGGCCGAAACCCGCAGCGACAGCGAACCCGATGAAGATCGTGGGCTGGGTCGGTATCGGCGTCCTCGCCATCGGCGCGATGTCGCTGATCGGCAGCCTGACGAACGACGACGGGGATCCCGGCGCCGATGATTCGTACACCGCCATCGGGGCGGACACGCCCGAAGGCGCGGTGCAGGAGTACCTGGAGGCGCTCCGCGACGGCGACACCGTCCGTGCCGCCGAGCTGCTCAGCTCCCCGGATCCCGGAGTCTTCGAGCATCCTCCGCTCGATCCGTCCGAGCATCCCGAGAGCCGGATCGACGATGTCGAGGCGGACGCCACCGTGCAGGAGGGTGACTCGGGAAGCGTCTCGGTCCGGTACACGATGGGCGGCGAAACGGTGTCGACGGCCATGCAGGTGGAGCGCACCGGCGACGGCTGGTTCATCACCGAGGGCGGCACCGTATTCCCCGAGGGGCAGGTGCTCGCGGGGTTCCCGACGACGCTCAACGGCGAGCCGATCGGCGGAGCGACCCCGGCTCTGATGCCCGGCGCCTACGAGCTCGGGTTCGAGACGAGCGACTTCTCGCTGCCCGATGATGAGCGCACGATCGTGATCCGGCTCTCGGACGCCGAGGTCCTCTCGCGGATCGAGGCGACCCCGCAGCTCACCGAGGCGGGCACCAGGCGGTTCACCGAGGCGCTCCGATCCGAGCTCGACGACTGCCTCGCCGCGGGCACCCCGACCACCGACTGCGGCATGGACGTGCCGGAGGAGGATCTCCCCGACGGCTACGCATTCGAGGGCGAGCTGACCCGCTCCCTGCCGCAGGGGTTCGACGCCGTGCTCGCGGCGCATCCGCCGGAGCTCGAGCGCGTCGACGGGCGTCTGACCGGCAAGATCGTGCTTCCCGCGGAGTTCAGCGCGAACATCGAGCTGAGCATCCGCAGCACTGCGGACGGCACGGTCCGCGACGGGCACCTGCGCGATCCGGTCTCCTCGCTCCGGCCGAGCGCCTACCTGGCTCCCGGGCCGGTGCAGCTCGACTGGACCGAGCCCGACGCCGCCTAGGCGATCCGTTTCGGATCACGCCCCTTCGGCGACGAACGGCCCGACCGCGGGCGCCTCGGCGTAGCTGCGCGAGAGCCGTCGATACGACCGGGTCAGCGCGGCACCGCCCGCCAGCAGGACCGTGACGAGCCCGGTCGCCACGAAGATGAGGGCGATCCCCCGTGCGTCCCCGGTGCCGAGGAGCCAGCTCCAGTCAGCCTGCCCCTGCGGCGTCTCGAGCGCGGGGACGATCCACAGCGCGGCGACCGGGGCGATCGCGAAGGAGGTGATCGGCGCGGTGCCCGCCTCGAAGGTCATCGCGAACCCGAATGCGCGCCCCTGGGAGGCGAACGGGACGACGCGCTGGATCACCGTCTGCTCGGCGGCCTCGATCGCGGGCATCAGGATCCCGAAGAGCCAGAGCCCGAGCACGAACAGCCAGGGCGCGTCGCGAATCGTGAACACCGCGCCGAGCACGCCGCTCACCGCCACGAGGATCAGCATCGTGCGGATCGGGTTCGCACCGAGGCCGCGCGCGGCGACCAGCGCGCCGCCGACGAGGAAGCCGGTCGAGGCGAGCCCGAACAGGATCCCCCAGGCCTCGACGCTGAAGAGGGTGAGCCCGTAGGGGTCGAGCAGCGCCATGAACACCCCGCTCGCGAGGTTGTTGAAGGTCGTGAAGATGATCAGCGCCAGCAGTCCCGGTACCGCGCGCACCGCTCGGAATCCGCCGCCGAAGTCGACCGCCCGCCGCTCGGGATCCCGCTGGATCTCGGGCTCAGAGACGCGCAGCAGGTGCAGGTGCAGCAGCGGGATCGCGGTGCACGCGGTCGCGATGAGGATGGTCGGACCCATACCGAGGAACCCCACGGAGAGTCCGCTGAACACGCTCGTGGCGATGAACGCGAGCCCCTGCACGGTCCCGACCAGGCCGTTCGCGTTCGCGTGCCGTTCGGGGGCGACGAGCAGCGTGACCGTGGTCGAGAGGGCGAGATTGCGGAGCACCTCGACCACGCATCCGGCCAGCAGGATCGTCGAGAACACCCAGAACCACGGGGCGCCGAAATCGAGCAGGGTCGCGCGCGGGATGCTGAAGAACATGGCGCAGACGATGAGGAACGCGCTCAGCGAGGCCCAGCCCGAGAGACGCATGACGAAGAGCTTGCGGTAGCGGTCGACGAGGCTGCCGAAGTACATCGAGCACGCCGCGATGATGAGCATGTACGCGCCGCCGAGCAGGCCGTTCACGAGGATGCTCTGCGTCTCCACATACACCCAGAACACCAGGGCGAACCAGAGGAAGTTGGAGGTGAGGTTCGCCACCGCGGTGTTCACCAGCAGGTGCAGGAACGTGCGCATGGATCCACTGTACGCAGGACCCCCAGAATCTGAGGATCCCCGGAGCTACAGGGAGTTCCAGCAGTACAGCCCCGCGCCGCGCTCCCGCGCGGTGCGGGCGAGCGCCCGCCAGTCGCGGAGCATCGGCAGGAGTTGCTGCGGATCGCCCGCGCCCCAGAACTCCTCGGTCTCGGACCAGGGGTCCACGACCTCGGCCAGGCGTTCGTCGCTGGCACCCGCGAGCGCCTCGGTGAAAGTGCCCGGCAGCGAGACGACCCACGCGGAGTCGTGGTCCGGCTCGCTCACCAGGCGCGCCCAGGATCGTTCGCCGGTGATGGTGTCGTACGGTTCGCCGGTGAGGAGCTCCTGCAGCGTGCCCGCCTGCACGGTCGGGTCCACCGCGTCGAGCACGGGCCCGTGCGCCGCGTCGGGTCCCGTTTCGACCACCGACGCGGCCGCAGCATCGTCGCTCGCGATGAAGTACGTGTTGATGACGCCCATGACGTCATCCTGACAGGGTTCGTGCCGCCGGTCCACCGTCGCGCAGTCGGGAGACGAGCGCTCGATCCGCGTCGGCCTCGGACTCCGGAACGAAAGCCGGCCGTGCTGCGCGGCCGTCACGCGTCCGCCCCGTCGGGGAGGCCGATCCGCCAGAATCCGTCGGGCGACCCGGGCGACCCGGGCGATCCGGGCGACCCCGGCGGGAGGAGCGGCGAGAGCCACTCGGCGACGGCGTCGAGCACGGCCCGTTCGAGATCGTCGCGCGTCCACCCGCGCGGGCGCGGCGGCACGTCCGGCTCCCAGCCGTCCTCGCCCCACTCGACGCCGAAGAGGTGCCGGTCGGCGTCGAAGCGGCGGTCGAGGGCGAACGCACCGTCTCCCTCGAACCGGACCCAGACGTCGAACGGACCTTCGGCGTCCTGGTCGACGAACACGTCGATCAGGACGCCGTCGATGCCCGGTCCCGCTTCCTCGGCGGCGCGGCGGAAGCGTTCGAGCCGCTCGGCCGCGTCTTCCGTGCGCGCGGCGAGCAGCGGCCGCAGTGCGTCGGCGTAGTCCTGTGCGTCCATGCCTCCAGCGTATGGGGACTTCTCGCGTCCGGTCAGGGGTGCACGCATCGGAGGTCGCCGAGATGACCCGAGTGCGGGTTATGAGCCTCCAAAACCCGCACTCGGGTCATCTCGGCGAGGCGTCGCGCGGCGAGCGAACACCGGGTGCGCCACCGCCCGGCGCCTTCAGGCCCGCCGGCGCAGCAGCGCGACGAACATCGCGTCGGTGCCGTTGCGGTGCGGCCAGAGCTGCGCGCTCAGCGCGTCACCCGCGAGATCCAGGGGTTCGCGCGCGACGCGGTTCAGCACCGCCTTCGTGTCGAGCTCCTCCAGATCGGAGCGCTTCGTCAGCAGCCGGTCGAGCACGACCCGGGTCTCGGCGAGGTGCGGCGAGCAGGTCACGTACGCGAGCAGGCCGTCCTCCGCGAGGTGATCCGCCGCGGCGTCGAGCAGCTCGGCCTGGAGCCGGGTCAGCTCGGGCAGGTCGCTCGGCGCCTTCCGCCAGCGCGCTTCGGGGCGTCGACGCAGCGCGCCGAGCCCGGAACAGGGCGCGTCGACCAGGATCCGGTCGTAGCGGCGGGTGCCGCCGTTCGCGGGTCCGCCGTCGCCGAACGCCTCGGGCTCCCGGCCGTCGTGCGACACCACGCGAACCGCATCGGAGGATGCCACGACCGCCCGGCGCACGAGCTCGGCACGGTGCTCGGCCACCTCGTTGGCGCGCAGCTCGGCGCCCATCAGCTCGGCCTCGGCCGCGAGCACCGCGGTCTTGCCGCCCGGCCCCGCGCACAGGTCCAACCACTGCTCCCCCGCACGGATCTCGCTCGCGCGCAGCAGCGCCAGCGCCGCGAGCTGCGAACCCTGATCCTGCACGCGGAGCGTGCCCTCGGGGAGGTCGAGGCCGTCGATCGCGCGCCCGGGATCCCCGCCGGCGAGTTCGAGGCCGAGGGGCGACGGGCCCGCGACCGCGATCCCTGCCTCGCCGCCGAGCGCCTCCGCGGTGTCGACGTCGATACCCGATCCCGGAAGCAGCGCGAGGCTGACCCGGGGCGCACGGTTGTCGGCGGCGAGCAGATCGTCCAGTTCGTCGACGCGCCCCTCGGCGGCGAGCGCATCGCGCAGCGCGCGCAGGATCCAGCTCGGGTGGGAGGTGCGCGCGGCGAGCGCGGCGTCGGCGGAAGGAGCTTCGGCCGCGATCCGGTCGTTCCATTCGGCGTCGGTGGATCGGCTGATGGTGCGCAGGACCCCGTTGACGAATCCGGCGCCGGCGGCGTTCGCGACCAGGCGCTGCAGTTCGACGCTCTCGTTGAGGGCGGCGTGGTCGGCGGTGCGCATCGCGAGCAGCTGGTGGGCGCCGAGGCGGAGCACGTTGCGGGTGCGCGGGTCGATGCGATCCATCTCGCGCGAGGAGGCGATCTCGATGATGCGGTCGTAGCGGCCGCGACCGCGCAGGGTTCCCGAGACGAGCTCGGTGACGAACGCCGCGTCGCGGGGGTTCAGGCCGGCCTCGCGGATGCGGGCGGGCAGGGCCAGGTTGGCGTAGGCCTCCCGCTCGTCGACGTCGCGGAGCACGTCGTAGGCGGCGAGGCGGGCGGCCGACACCCGGCCGGCGGGCCGATGCTCCCGCGGGCCGGATCGTCCGCGATCGCCTCCGGGGTTCCCGCGGCCCCGTCCGCCACCGCCTCCGTTCGGGCGTCCGGCGTTCCGGTGCCGGCCTCCGCGGTTCCCGCGGCTGCCGCGGCCGCCCTGGTTCGCGTGCTCCGCGCTCATGCGAGCACCGCCGATCCCCCGCGGCCGCGCAACCAGGCGGCACCGTCCATCGCGGCCTTGCCCGCGGGCTGCACGCGCACGAGTTCGAGGGATCCGTCGGCGAGGCGCAGGATCGCACGTCCGTCGAGGAGCTCGACGGCACCGAAGCCGTCGGCTCCCGCAGCCGCGTCGTCGGCGGCTCGGCGCACCTCGTGCAGCTTCAGCGGCTGCCCGTCGTAGTGGGCGTAGGCGCCCGGCTCGGGGGTCATGCCCGCCCACTTGGCGAGGACCTCCCGAGTGGGGCGCGAGAGGTCGAGGCGGCCGTCCTCGCGGCCGAGCTTGTGCGCGTAGCTCGCCTCGCCCGCCTGCGGTTCGCCGCTGAGGGTTCCGTCGGCGAGGCCGGCGATCGCCGCGACGAGCGCGCCGGTGCCGAACTCGGCAAGATCGGTGAGCGCGGCGCCCGCGGGGGTGCCCGCGGGGAACTCGCGCGCATCACGGGTCAGCACGTCGCCGGCGTCGAGCGCCTCGACCAGGCGGAACACGGTCACGCCGAGGTTCTGCTCCCCCGCTTCGAGCGCGCGCTGCACCGGCGCCGCGCCGCGCCAGCGGGGCAGCTCCGAGAAGTGGAGGTTGATCCATCCCTGCGCGGGCAGCGAGAGCAGCGGTTCGCGCACCAGTCCGCCGTACGCGACGATCACGCCGAGATCCGCCTCGAGCGATGCGGCCCACTCGGTGGCCTCCGCCCCCAATCGGTTGGCCTTCCGCACGGGCAGGCCGAGCTCCTCGGCGGCGAGCGCCACGGGCGAGGGGGTCAGCACACGCTTGCGCCCCAGGGGCGCGTCCTCCCGGGTGATCACGCCGACGACCTCGTGGCCTGCGGCGACGACCGCTCGAAGACTGGGCACGGCGAACTCGGGAGTTCCGGCGAAGAGGATGCGCATCCCCCCATTCTCGCACCCCGGTGGGCGGCGAGCCCGCGCGCGGGCGCTCGGCCCGGCCGCTCGGGCTTGCCCGACGGCATCGGAGTGCTCTACGATCGCCCCATGCATATCGCGAATCAGTGGTGGACCGCCTAGGCGGTCTCGATCTCGCGCATCTGCATGCACTTCCGACACCGTCTCTCGTAGGCGGTGTTTTTTCGTCTCTCGAGTGGCGCAATGACGCAAAGGACCTCTCCAATGACACACCCCACCACGACTTCTCCCGACGCCGCGCCCTCCCCGTACCGCGCCGACGGTTCCGGCTACTTCGGCGAGTTCGGCGGCGCGATCCTGCCCCCGTTCCTCGCGGGCCCCATGGCCGAGGTCGCCGAGGCCTACGAGGCCGCCCGGCAGGATCCCGAGTTCCAGCGGCAGTACCAGGACCTGCTGTCGAAGTACGTCGGTCGGCCCTCGCTGCTGTACTTCGCCGAGAACCTGACGAACCGGCTCGGCGGCGCGAAGGTCTATCTGAAGCGCGAGGACCTCAACCACACGGGTGCGCACAAGATCAACCACACGCTCGGTGAGGCGCTGCTCGCGAAGCGGATGGGCAAGACCAAGGTGATCGCCGAGACGGGGGCCGGTCAGCACGGCGTCGCGCTCGCGACGGCCGCCGCGCTCGTCGGCCTCGAGTGCGAGATCCACATGGGCGCCATCGACGTTGCCAAGCAGCACCCCAACGTGGTCCGCATGGAGCTGCTCGGCGCCAAGGTAGTGCCGGTGGAGCGCGGCGGTCGCTCGCTGAAGGAGGCCGTGGACTCGGCGTTCGAGGTCTACGCCGCGTCCCCCGACGAGTACCTCTTCGCCATCGGCTCCGTCGTCGGCCCGCACCCGTTCCCGTCGATGGTGCGCGACTTCCAGTCCGTCGTGGGTCGCGAGGCCCGGGCCCAGATCCTCGAGGCCGAGGGCCGCCTGCCGGACGCGCTCGTCGCCTGCGTCGGCGGCGGCTCGAACGCCATGGGGCTGTTCGACGCGTTCCTCACCGACGAATCGGTGCGGGTCATCGGCGTCGAGCCCGCCGGCGAGGGCCTCGACACCGACCGGCACGCGGCGACCATGACCCTCGGCGTCGTCGGCGACCTGCACGGCATGCACACGAAGGTGCTGCTCGACGAGAACGGCGAGCCCGCACCCGTGCATTCGATCGGCTCCGGCATCGACTACCCGGGCGTCGGACCGCAGCACGCCCACCTCGAGCAGCTCGGGCGCGGCGAGTACGTGACCGTGACCGACGCCGAAGCGCTCGACGCGTTCCAGCTGCTGACCCGCACCGAGGGCATCATCCCGGCGCTCGAGTCGTCGCACGCCCTGGCGCACGTCGTGAAGCTCGCCCCGGAGCTCGGCCCCGACGCGATCATCATCGCGAACCTCTCGGGTCGCGGCGACAAGGACGTGGACTTCGTCGCGGAGCGGCTCGCGCAGGCGTGAACTACGACGCGGGGTCGGCCGACCGCCGGCCCCGCGCGACCTCCGCGGCCAGCACCTCGGCACCGCTCGTGAGCGCCGCTCGCCTCCAGGGCGCGACGCCGTCGATCTCGATCTGGATCGACATGCTGAGCACGGTGCGGATCAGCACGATCAGGCCGAGCACCGCCGCGTCCTCGAGCGACGGCGTCGAGATGGTGCGGATGATGTCCGCCGCGACGAAGATCTCGAGGCCGAGCAGGATCGATCCGCCGATCGACGTGCGCAGCGTCTGGAACGCGGCGCGGCCTCCCCGACCGGCGAACAGCGCTCGCGCGGACAGCACCAGCGCGATCGCGAAGCCGGCGATCATGGCGACCACGCCGAGCACCTCGACGACGGTGACGACTCCCCCGAACCAGTCTTCGATGCTCATGGCCTCAGCGTAGCCCGCCGACGCTAGCCGTCGAAGACGCCGCGGTCGTCGAAGCGCAGCCTCAGGGCCTCCGGGCGCGCGCGACCGGGCGGGCGACCGCGGGTGCGCGCGGAGGAGCCCGCGGCGTCGGCGACGAGCACGCCGCGCAGCCGGCGCGCGATCTCGGCGCCGAGCCCGTAGTCGAAACGAACGATGAGGCGCACGATCCCGGGCACCTGCTCGTATCCGCTCGGCCCGCGAGCGGGAACCTGCCCGAGCACGTCGATACCGGGCACGGCCGGGTCCTGCGCGCCGAGGTCCCGGATGGATGCGAGCGCGCGCTCGACCTCGGCGGCTCCGCCCGTGACGCTCGCGACGCGCACCGCGGGCGGGTACCGGAGCGCGTGCCGGTCGTGCAGCTCGGCCGAGCGCCATTCCTCGGTGCGTCCGGTGACGAAGGCCTGCACGGTCGGACCGCCGCCCGACGCCATGACGCACTGCCCGTCGGGGGCCGCGAGTGCGGCGGCGTTCTCCCACCAGCGCAGGCAGTCCTCGGCCGCGCGCAGCGATTCGATGCCGAGCAGCCGTTCGGCATCGAGCAGCACGACCGCGCGGTAACCGCCCGCGGCGATCGGCTCGGCGCCGCGCGTCGCCACGACGAGCGCCGGGCGCGCATCGACGCGCTCGCGCGGATGCTCCCCATCGCTGAGCAGCACCCGGGCGTCGGAGAACTGCCGCTCGAACTGCTCGACGGTGCGCTGGGACCCCATGCCGCGCTCGGTGAGCGCGGTCCCGTCGCACGTGCCGCACTGCCAGGGGCGCGCGGGTTCGCCGCACCATCGGCAGGCGGCGACACCTGCTGAACGGAAGCCGATGGGTCCGGCGCAGGCGCGGCAGCGCGCAGCATCGCCGCACGACGCGCAGACCGCGACGGGCGCGTATCCGGGGGTGGCCACCTGCACGAGCACGGGGCCCCGGCGGGACTCCTGACGGATGATGCGGGCGGCGAACTCGGGCACACGACCGGCGAATGCGTCGGGGGTCATCGACGCGTCGGCGTGCACCACGCGCGTGCGGCGCGGCGGGTGCCGCTGCGCCTGCACGTAGCCGATCTCGACGAGGCGCTGGACCTCGGCGCTGCGGGAGTGCGCGGCGAACAGGAGCCCCGCCCCCGATTGCCCCGCCCGCACGAGCGCGGCATCGCGCGCGTGGACGTAGGGCGCCAGCGGTTCGGCCAGCACGGGATCGCCGTCGTCCCAGATGAGGATCGCCCCGAGCTCGTGGGCCGGCGCGTAGACCGCCGATCGGTTGCCGATGATGATGCGGGGCTCCGGATCGAGCGCGCGCAGGAACGCCGCGTATCGCTCGCCCTTCGACTGCCGGGCGTCGAGCCGCACGACGCCCGCGTGCCCGAGCGACGCGAGCGCGTCGCGCAGCTGATCGAGATCGCGGTAGTCGGGCAGCACGACGATCGCGCTGCGGCCCTCCGCGTGCACGGCGAGCGCGGCGCGCGCGAGCTGCAGGCTCCACCCGCCGACCCACTCGCCCGTGCCCAGCCGGACCGGCCCGTGCGAAGCATCGATCGCGAGGCGCGCCCCGCCCGTCAGCAGGCCGGCGAGCTCGGTATCGGCTTCTTCGGCCTCGAAGGGCGTGTCGTGCTCCCCGGGATCGGGCACGGTGCCCGCCAGGTGCTGCTTCTCGACCCGCACCTGGCGCGTCGGGATCGCGAGCCGCAGGATGTCGCCGGCGCTGCCCGCGGCGCGATCGGCCACGGCGCGCGCCAGCCGCCACACCTCGGGGGTGAGCGTCGGCAGCGGGCTGACGATCTCGGCGATCTGCGCCAGCTCGCCGCCGAAGTCGCTCTGCTCGGTGAATTCGATGACCGTGCCGAAGCTCTTGCGGTTCTGCGAGCGGAACGGGACCCGCACGCGCTGTCCCGCCCGGATCTCGTCGGCGAGCTCGCCCGGGATCGCGTAGTCGAACAGGTGGTCGAGCTGCGGCAGGCTCGTGTCGAGCAGGATCCTGGCGACCCTGCGGCCGGCAGCACCCTCGGCGGTCACGCCGCGTCGATCCCTGCGGCCGCTCGCAGCTCGGCGACGCGGGGTGTCGCCTCCCAGGTGAAGTCGGGCAGCTCGCGGCCGAAGTGCCCGTAGGCGCTCGTCTGCGCGTAGATCGGGCGGATCAGTTCGAGATCGCGGATGATGGCGAGCGGACGCAGGTCGAAGACCTGGCGGACCGCCGCCTCGATGCGCTCACGCGGAACGGTCTCGGTGCCGAAGGTCTCGACGTAGAGGCCGACCGGGTGGGCGCGGCCGATCGCGTACGCGACCTGGAGCTCGGCGCGCTTCGCGAGTCCGGCACGCACCACGTGCTTCGCCACCCAGCGCATGGCGTACGCGGCCGAGCGGTCGACCTTCGACGGATCCTTGCCGCTGAACGCGCCGCCGCCGTGGCGGCTCGCCCCGCCGTAGGTGTCGATGATGATCTTGCGGCCGGTGAGGCCTGCATCGCCCATGGGGCCGCCGATGACGAACGGACCGGCCGGGTTGATGAACAGCTCGGCGTCGCCGCTCGCGAGCTCGACGCGCCCGAGCACGGGGCGGATGACCTCGCGCTCGATCGCCTCCCGCAGCGCCGGCTGCGAGATGTCGGCCGAGTGCTGGGTCGAGACCACGACAGCCTCGACGCTGACCGGGCGATCGCCGTCGTAGCCGATGGTCACCTGGGTCTTGCCGTCGGGGCGCAGCTCGGGCAGGATCCCGCTCTTGCGCACCTCGGTGAGACGCTCGGCCATACGATGGGCGATCCAGCTCGGCAGCGGGTGGAGCTCGGGGGTCTCGTCGGTCGCGTAGCCGAACATGATGCCCTGGTCGCCGGCGCCCTGCTGGTTGAGCGCGTCGTCCGCCGTCGCGCCCTCGCGCACCTCGAGCGAGGCGTCGACGCCGTTCGCGATGTCGGGAGACTGCTGCCCGATGGACACGGACACGCCGCACGAGCCCGCGTCGAAGCCCATATCGGAGCTCGTGTAGCCCACCTTGCGCACCGCGTCGCGCACGATCTGCGGAATCTCGACGTAGCCCGTGGTCGATACCTCGCCCGCGACGTGCACGAGCCCGGTGGTCACCAGGGTCTCGACCGCGACGCGCGCGCCCGGATCCTGTTCGAGCAGCGCATCGAGGATCGAATCGGAGATGCGATCGCAGATCTTGTCGGGGTGCCCCTCGGTGACGGACTCCGAGGTGAACTGGCGAAGGGACACGATGGGCTCCTCTGTGGGAAATGGCTGAGTGCGGACTGGTGCACGGGCGAACGCTGCGGCTCGCGGTCGGCACCGAGCGGGGTCGGCGCTCGGAAAAACGACAGCGGCGCCGGAACAGCCCCAAGGCTATCCGACGCCGCCGACATCGTTGCTGCGGGTTACTCCGACAGCTCCTCGGCCGAGTCGGGCTCAGCGGGAAGCTCCTCGACCGCGGCGCGCTTGGTCATGGTCAGCTTGCCCTCGACGATCTCGTGCAGCGCGATCGACAGCGGCTTGTCGTCGACGGAGGACTCGACGAGCGGGCCCACGTTGTCGAAGAGGTTGCCGTCGTGCAGATCGGTGTAGTAGTCGTTGATCTGACGGGCGCGCTGCGACGCGAAGACGACCAGGGCGTACTTCGAATCCACCTTGGCGAGCAGCTCGTCGATGGGCGGGTCGATGATGCCGTTGACGTTGGCCATGAATACACTCCTCGGGTTGACCGTCCTAGTGTAGCCGAGGATCGGCCGTCACGGGTCACCGTCAGCCGAGACTCCCGCGCACCAGCACGTCCCCGCGGGAGCCCGAGAGCCGGGTCCAGCTGCGCGAGCGGCTGATCCTGAGCACCTGCTCATCGCGGAGGAACCCGAGCGCGTCGGCCGCGAACGCGGCCGCCGCGGGCACTCCGTCGGCGATGGGCGCACCCCAGACCTGCGCACGCACCTTCTGCACCGCGGCCTCGCCCGGCTGATCGGGCAGTGCGGCGGCGACCCGCTGCACGCCCTCGGCGGCGACCGCCGCGAGCGATGCCGCGTCGATCGATCCCGCGGCCTCCCAGCCGCTCGTCGGCGGCAGCACGCCGGCCCACGCCGCGGCGAGCGTCGCGTCGGGCACGTCGAGGTCCCGGCCGAGCACGCCCATCCGCGCGATCCGATCGAGCAGCGCCCGGCTCGCGACCGTGGCGTCGACCGCGTCCGTCGGCGGCTCGGCCAGCGCGAAAGCACGGGCCGCGAGCACGACCGGGAGCGGATCCAGCAGACCCGCGGGCGCCTGGGTGCAGCCGAACACCGCGAGGGTCGACCCGCGGGTCACCATGCGCACCTCCGCGCGCCCGGCGCGTTCCAGACGTTCGAGGAAGATGCGGAGGTCGTCGCGGGTGGCGTGATCGGCGAGGCGGAGCGGTGCGGACATCGGCTCCAGCCTAGTCGCGGCATCCGGACGGACACCGCGCCGCCTTCCCCGGACGGAGCCGCCGCCGGTCATAGACTGAGGCGGACAGCCGTTCCGCGCCGCCAGGAGGTTCCGATGCCCACAGATCCCGATCTCATGACGATGATCTCGGTGCTCGACGCGGGCGCCCGCACCCAGGACGACATCTTCACCGGTCCCGCGCTGCCGACGCCGCACGGACGCTCGTTCGGCGGCCAGGTGCTCGGCCAGGCCATCTCGGCCGCGGGGGCCACCGTACCCGAGGACCGCGAGATCCACTCGATGCACGCCTACTTCCTCCGGCCGGGCGACAGCATCGAGCGCATGACCTTCGAGGTCGCCCGCCTGCACGACGGGCGATCCTTCTCGACGCGGCGCACGCAGGCCTACCAGGGCGGCGAGGTGCTCATGTCGATGATCGCCTCGTTCCAGTCCGACGACGACGGGCTCGAGCACCAGGACCCCGTCGACCTGAGCGGCGTCGTGCGGCCCGAGGAGCTGCCCGCGGTGTGGGAGAAGTACGGGCACCTCGCCGACGGCGGGCGCGCGTCCTGGATCCTCAACCGTCCGTTCGACTTCCGCTACGTCGAGTCCGACATCCTGCTCGAGGTGCCCGAGCGCACCTCGAAGCAGCGGGTCTGGATGCGCAGCCGCGACACCTTCGAAGGCGGATCGCTGCAGCACTGCGCCGCGTTGGCCTTCGCGAGCGACTACCTGCTGGTCGAGCCCGTCGCCCGGCGCCATGGGATCCCCTGGGCGACGCCCGGGATGCGTGCGGCGAGCCTCGACCACGCGATGTGGTTCCACCGGCCGTTCCGCGTCGACGACTGGCTGCTCTACGAGCTCGAATCCCCCACCGCGCAGGGTGGGCGCGGACTCTCCACCGGGCGCTTCTACGACCGATCGGGCGCGCTCGTCGCATCGGTCTCGCAGGAGGTCACGGTCCGGCTCCCGCGAGGGTAGTCGGGGCGCGGCGCCGTTCTCCGGTGCCCAGCCGTCTGGAACCCAAGATCCGCCATCGGAAGGAGATTCGGCGTCAGAAGGATCCCTTTGGAGGATTTCGTCCTTCTGAAGCCGGATCTCCTGCTGAAGCCCGGTGGCCCAGGGACGGGGGCGGCGTCAGCGACGTCCGAGCTGCAGCGGTTCGTCCATCCAGGCTTCGACCGACTCGCGTCCCTCGCCCGAGAGCCGCATCGGCCGCAGGGTCTTCCCGTCGACGATCACGACGACGGTGATGGCACGCGCGACCACGGTGCGTTCCGGCTGGGAGCCGTCGATGACCTCGTAGTGCACCTCGAGCGATGACCCGCCGAGCTTTCCGATCCACAGCTCGACGGTGATCGACTGCTCCGCGTATTCGAGCACGCGCAGGAACTCGATCTGCTGGCTCGCGACCAGCATCTTCGGCCCGTCGGGATCGTCTCCGCGGAAGTGCCGTTCCATGCCGGTGCGCTCACGTCCGCTGCCCAGCCAGAAGGTGCGCACGCGCGCCTCTTCGAGGTAGCGGGCGTAGGCGACGTTGTTCACGTGCCCGTATGCGTCCTGGTCGCCCCAGCGGAGCTCGAGGTCGACATGGGTGCGCGCCATGCGGGGATCCTTCCGGTCTGTGGGAGTCTGTGCCGGCCCGAAACGGGAACGGGGCGCAACCGTTGCGGTTGCACCCCGTTCCCGACGAGCGTCAGTTGCGCGTGAGCTTGCGGTAGTGGCTGCGCGACGGGTTCGCCGCGTCGGGGCCCAGCCGGTCGAGCTTGTTCGCCTCGTACGCCTCGAAGTTGCCCTCGAACCAGTGCCAGTTCGCGGGCTCCTCCTCGGTGCCCTCGTAGGCGAGGATGTGCGTCGCGATGCGGTCGAGGAACCACCGGTCGTGGGTGATGACCACGGCGCAACCGGGAAACTCGAGCAGCGCGTTCTCGAGCGACTGCAGAGTCTCGACGTCGAGGTCGTTGGTCGGCTCGTCGAGGAGCAGGAGGTTGCCGCCCTGCTTGAGCGTCAGCGCGAGGTTCAGACGGTTGCGCTCACCGCCCGAGAGCACGCCGGCCTTCTTCTGCTGGTCTGGACCCTTGAACCCGAACTTCGACACGTAGGCGCGCGAGGGGATCTCGGTCTTGCCGACCGTGATGATGTCGAGCCCGTCGGACACGACCTCCCACAGCGTCTTCTCCGGATCGATGTTGGCGCGGTTCTGATCGACGTAGCTGATCTTGACCGTCTCGCCGACCTTCAGGTCGCCGCCGTCGAGAGGCTCGAGGCCCACGATGGTCTTGAACAGCGTGGTCTTGCCGACGCCGTTCGGTCCGATGACGCCGACGATGCCGTTCGGCGGCAGCGAGAACGAGAGGCCGTCGATGAGCTTGCGGTCGCCGAAGCCCTTCTCGAGCTTCTTCGCCTCGATGACGATGTTGCCGAGACGCGGACCCGCGGGGATCTGGATCTCTTCGAAGTCCAGCTTCCGGGTGCGCTCGGCCTCCGTCGCCATCTCCTCGTAGCGCGCCAGACGCGCCTTCGACTTGGCCTGGCGGCCCTTGGTGTTCGAGCGGACCCACTCGAGCTCTTCCTTCAGGCGCTTCGCGAGCTTCGCGTCCTTCTTGCCCTGGACGTCGAGGCGCTCGGCCTTCTTCTCGAGGTAGGTCGAGTAGTTGCCCTCGTAGGGGTAGAGGCGACCGCGGTCGACCTCGGCGATCC
Source organism: Leucobacter iarius (assembly GCF_039530105.1). Taxonomy (NCBI): domain Bacteria; kingdom Bacillati; phylum Actinomycetota; class Actinomycetes; order Micrococcales; family Microbacteriaceae; genus Leucobacter; species Leucobacter iarius. Next base: position 454,751 of record NZ_BAAAOB010000002.1, read on the forward strand.
ACTCCGCGACGTTGTCGAGGAAGTACCGATCGTGCGTGATCGCGATGACCGCGCCGGGGTACTTCTGCAGGTGCTGCTCGAGCCAGAGCACGCTCTCGGCGTCGAGGTGGTTGGTGGGCTCGTCGAGCAGCAGCAGGTCGGGCTTCTGCAACAGCAGCTTGGTGAGGGCGACGCGGCGTCGCTCACCGCCCGAGAGCGGGCCGATCTGTGCATCGCCGGGAGGCGTGCGCAGCGCGTCCATGGCCTGCTCGAGCTGGTTGTCGAGATCCCAGCCGTCGGCCGCGTCGATCTCTTCCTGCAGCGTGCCCATCTCGGCGAGCAGCGCGTCGAAGTCGGCATCGGGCTCGGCCATCAGCGCCGAGATCTCGTTGAACCGGTCGACCTTGGCCTTGATCTCGATGCCGTCCTGGATGTTCTCGAGCACGGTCTTCGACTCGTCGAGCTCGGGCTCCTGCATGAGGATGCCGACCGAGAAGCCCGGCGCGAGCGCGGCGTCGCCGTTGGACGGGGTGTCGAGGCCCGCCATGATCTTGAGGATGGTCGACTTACCGGCGCCGTTGGGGCCGACCATGCCGATCTTCGCTCCGGGCAGGAACGCCATGGTCACGTCGTCGAGGATGAGCTTTTCGCCGACCGCCTTGCGGGCGCGAACCATCTGGTAAATGTACTCGGCCATATGTTTTCCGGGCGAGGACGCCCCGAACTCCTTGTGCTCTGGTCTGATGAGAATCGCCTCTACTCTAGCCGCCCGCACCGACATCCTCCGTGAACAGCTGACAGCATGGAGGGATGACGGAACGAGCACTCGCGGGCGCCCCCGAAGAACCGGTCGAAACGCCGGGCGCGATCCTCGATCGAGCGGCCGGTCCGCTCGAGACGGTCTGGGAGAACGAGCTCGGCGGCCTGACCTTCCGAGACCGCACGGCGGGCCGCTACCTCAAGTGGGTCGCCGCAGGCACCCCGGAGCTCGATCTCGATGCGGAGGCCGCTCGGCTGCGGTGGGCCGCCGCGCAGGGCGCGCGGGTGCCCTCGGTCGTCGAGGCGGGCTCGGATCGGAGCGGATCCTGGCTCGTCACGGCCGCGCTCCGAGGCGATTCGGCGGTCGCCCCGCGCTGGATCGCCGAACCCGGGACCGCTGCCCGCGCCATCGGCGCCGGTCTGCGGGAGCTGCACGACCGGCTGGACGCCTCGGTCTGCCCCTTCGACTGGTCGATCGAGCGGCGCCTCGAGCAGGCCGAGGAACGGTTGTCACGCGGGATCGGGCCCGCGGACTGGTCGCCCGAGCATCGCGCTCTCTCGATCCGACAGGCGCGGGACCTGCTGCGCGACGCTCCCCCGGTCGACGAACCCGTCGTCTGCCACGGGGACGCCTGCGCGCCGAACACGCTGCTCGACGAGTCCGGCGCGTTCCTCGCTCACGTCGATCTGGGCGCGCTCGGCACAGCCGACCGCTGGGCAGACCTCGCGATCGCATCCTGGAGCACGGTCTGGAACTACGGTCCGGGGTACGAAGCCGCGGTCTACGCCGGATACGGGATCGAGCCGGATCCCGAGCGGATCGCCTACTACCGGCTGCTCTGGGACCTCAGCTAGGGCGGATCAGAAGTCGATCGGTCGGGTCTTGCCGATCAGGCACACGTCTTTGTTCGGGCCGAGCGCGGCGACCTGATCCACCGAGAAGCTGCGGTCGGTCGTCGAGATCTGGCCGATGAGGCAGCCCTGCCCGATTCGCACGGAGACGTAGATGTAGTCGGCGACGAGGTCGGTCTTGGTCTTGTCGAAGCTGACCTGCATCGCCTGCTTGTCGAAGCCGGCCTTGGCGACGGCCTGCACGACCGGTTCGCCCTGCACCGCCTCCTTGCCCGCCGAGAACGTCCGGATCACCTCGGTGAAAAAGGGCTCGTTCTGCTCGGCGGTGCCATCGGGGATCAGCTTCGGCGCTTCCTTGGGCGGGGCAGGGGTCGTGCGCACCGGGGTCTCGGGCGTCGGGCCCTCGAAGATCGCGCACCCGCTCAGCGCCGGGACGCCGACGAGCAGTCCTGCGGCGAGCGCGACGGATGCGGTCGCGCGGAATCGACGGGGGCGACGGGGGGAAGCACTGCTCACCCGGCTCAGTGTACGGGGTCGTGGTGAAAGGATCCGGCACGGCGCATCCGCCGCGGCCGCCGGTCCGAGCCCCCGCATCTGTCGTTCTCCGCGCACAGGGCGCATCGGAGCGGGACCCCCTGCGGATCGCGTGCACAGTTCTCGCTTCGCGGGGTGCCGGGCCCCGATCGGGTTCCACACTGGAGGCCGGTGGGATCGGTCGCCTCCAGCGCACCGCCCGCCTCACCCCATCGAGCAGCCCGGGCGTCAGGCGCCGGGCGCAACCGCAGAGGAGGACCCTCATGAGCACCCCCATTTCCGTCGTCGGAACCATCGCGACGGTTCCGAAGCTGATCCGCACGGGCGCCGGCGTTCCGCTGTGCTCGTTCCGGCTCGCGAGCAGCGAGCGCCGCTACGACCGGGAGCGCGGCGACTGGGTGGAGGGCGGGACCAATTGGTACTCGGTCACCGCATTTCGCTCGCTGGCCGAGCACTCGCACTACTCGTTCCAGAAGGGCGACCGCGTGTTCGTCAGCGGCAAGCTCCGGATCCGCAACTGGGAGAACAAGGAGCGCAGCGGCACCTCGGTCGAGATCGAGGCGGATGCGCTCGGCCACGAACTGCGCTGGGGCACCTCCCGGTTCGCGAGGCAGACGTCGGGCCAGCGCGACGGCGCGACCGTCACGTCGTTCCCGGCCCCCGGCCTGAGCTCCGCCGGCTCGACCGGTTCCCCCGCTTCCGATGCGGAAGGCCACGATCGCGTCGGAACCGGCCAGACCGACCAGACCGGCCAGACCAGCCAGACCGACCAGGCTGATCAGCCTGACCAGGCCGGCGCTCCCGGCACGTCAGCCGGCGCCGAATCGTTCGGCGCCTCCGGCGCGCCCGACGTGTCCGGAGCCTCCGCATGGACGGTCCCCGGAGCCGGTGTCCCGGCGTCCGCGTTCGAGGCGATGGAATCGACGACGGCGGAAGATCCGACGGCCACGGAGGAACCCGAAGAACCGGCCGGGACGCCGGTTCAGGCGGCGTTCGGGCGCACCGACGAGGACGACGGGGAGGAGCTTCCGCTCGCGTCGTGACCGCTCCGGGCCAAGCCTCGTCGAGCAGCGCCGAACATGCCCGACGGCCGGTTCAGGCGAGATACGCGCTGAAGGAGGCGCGGATCTTGCTCACCTTGGGCGCGGCGACGGCGAGGCAGTAGCCCTGCGTCGGGTTCTTCGCGAAGAAGTCCTGGTGCTCCTCGGGCCCCGGATAGATGGGCCCGAACGGCTCGATCGCGGTCACGATCTCGCCCGGCCACCACTCGGCCGCTCGATCCCGCGCGGCGACGAAGCGGGCACGCTGCTCGTCGTTGCGCGGGAACATCGCCGAGCGGTACTGGGTGCCGACATCGGCGCCCTGCCGGTTCAGCTGCGTGGGGTCGTGCATCGTGAAGAAGGCGTCGAGCACGACCTCGGCCGGCAGCACCGACTCGTCGAAGGTCACCACGACCGCCTCGGCGTGGCCGGTGCTGCCGGTGCAGACCTCGGCGTAGCTCGGGTGCTCGGTGCGGCCGCCCGTGAACACGGAGGCGACGTCCGTCACGCCGCGCAACGCGCGGTAGGCGGCGTCGAGGCACCAGTAGCAGCCGCCGGCCAGCACGTAGCTCGTGGTCATCGCGCGGCTCCCCCGGTCGCGCGCCACCAGTCGTCGTCGGGACCGACCGGCTGGCGCCGCTTGTGCTCGGTGCCGCGGTAGCGGCGCTCGAGGTTCTCGGCGGCGGACTCGGGGACGCTTTCGCCGCGCAGATACGCGTCGATCACCGGGTAGCTGACGCCGAGGCTCGCTTCGTCGGACTGACCGGGTTCGCCGTCGAGCAGGTCGGCGGTGGGCACCTTCTGCCAGAGCCGATCCGGAGCGTCGAGGTGCTGCAGCATGGCCGCGCCCTGCCCCTTGGTGAGCCCTGCGAGCGGAACGACATCGGCCGCGCCGTCGCCGAACTTGGTGAAGAAGCCCGTGATCGCCTCGGCCGCGTGGTCCGTTCCGATAACGAGGAGACCGCGGTCGCCCGCGATCGCGTACTGCGCGATCATGCGCATGCGCGCCTTCACGTTGCCCTTGGTGAAGTCGGTGGTCGCCTCGCCCAGCGCGGCGTCGACCGAGGCCACGATCCCGTCGACGCCCGGCGCGATGTCCACAGCGACCGCGCGGTCGGGACGGATGAACGACAGCGCCAGCTGCGCGTCGTCCTCGTCGTGCTGCACCCCGTAGGGCAGGCGGACCGCGACGAACTCGGCCTCGGCGCCCTCGCTGCGCAGCCGCTCGACCGCGAGCTGCGCCAGGCGACCGGCCAGCGACGAGTCCTGCCCACCGGAAATGCCCAGCACGAAACCGCGCACTCCCGGCACGGCGCGGGCGTACTCGACGAGGAAACTCACTCGACGTTCGATCTCGACCCCCGGGTCGACCTCCGCGTGCGCACCGAGCGCCGCCTGGATCCGCTGCTGAAGTTCACGCATGACGCCAGCCTACGCCCCGGGCTCCGACAGGCAGCGCGGCCCCAGCAAGCCCTTCAGCTCCCCGTACAGATCGGAGGTGATGCGCACCGGGAAGGGAAGGTCGAAGACGCGCACGCTCGTCGAGGTCAGCAGGTGCAGCCGGACCTCGCTCTCGCCGCGGTGCCGTTTGAGCGTGCCCTTCAGCTCGTGCATGAGGTCCTCCGTCGCCCGCTGGTCGGGCAGCGTCAGCATGAGCGTGCTCGCGTCGTCCTGCACGGCCGCGTCGATCGGCTTGACGCCGTAGGCGTGCATCGACATGCCGTCATCGCGGGCGTTCACCTTGCCGCGCAGCGCGACGATCGAGTCCGGCTGCAGCAGGCTGCCGAACTCCTGGTACGACTTGCCCATGAAGAGCGCCTGCACCTCGCCCGTGAAGTCCTCGATGGTGACCATGCCGTAGAGGTTGCCCGACTTCGCCGTGCGGTGCTGCACGCTCGTGAGCAGCCCCGCGACGGTGACGATCTCGCCGTCGAGGTGGGACTCCGGGTTGGTGACGCGCTCGATCGAATCGCTCGCCTCCTTCGCGAGCGCGGCCTCGAGGCCGCGCAGCGGGTGGTCGGAGACGTAGAGGCCCAGCATCTCGCGCTCGAACGCGAGCTTGTCCTTCTTGGTCCACTCGGGTCGGTCGGGCACCTGCGAGACGGTCTCGCCCGCGTCGCCGTGCTCCTCGGCAGCCTCGGCGAAGAGGCTGTCGAAGTCGAACCCGACGTTGCCGTGCTCGGCGTCGCGCTTCTCTTTGACGGCGCTCTCGATCGACTGCTCGTGGATCTCGACCAGCGCGCGGCGGGTCCCGCCGAGGCCGTCGAACGCGCCCGCCTTGATGAGCGATTCCACCGTGCGCTTGTTCAGCACCGTGATGGACGACTTCTTGAGGAAGTCGTGGAAGGTCTCGAAGCGCCCCTTGCCCTCGCGCGCCTCGCGGATGCCCTCGACCACGTTCGTGCCGACGTTGCGGATCGCGCCGAGGCCGAACCGGATGTCGTCGCCGACGGCCGAGAAGTTCGCGAAGGAGTCGTTGACGGCGGGCGGCAGCACCTTGATGCCCATGCGACGGCACTCGTTGAGGTAGAGCGCGAGCTTGTCCTTCGAGTCGCCGACGCTCGTGAGCAGCGCGGCCATGTACTCGGCCGGATAGTGCTCCTTCAGGTAGGCGGTCCAGTAGCTGACGACGCCGTACGCGGCCGAGTGCGCCTTGTTGAAGGCATAGTCCGAGAACGGGAGCAGGATGTCCCAGAGCGCCTTGATCGCGGCTTCGGAGAAGCCGCGTTCCTTCATGCCGCCGGAGAAGCCCTCGTACTGCTTGTCGAGCTCGGACTTCTTCTTCTTGCCCATCGCGCGGCGGAGGATGTCCGCCTGGCCGAGCGAGAAGCCTGCCACCCGCTGAGCGATCGACATGACCTGCTCCTGATAGATGATCAGGCCGTAGGTCGTCTCGAGGATGTCCTTCAGCGGTTCCTCGAGCTCGGGGTGGATCGGTGTGATCGGCTGCAGGCCGTTCTTGCGCAGCGCGTAGTTGGTGTGGGAGTCGGCGCCCATGGGGCCCGGACGGTACAGCGCGAGCACTGCCGAGATGTCCTCGAAGTTGTCGGGCTTCATGAGGCGCAGCAGGCCGCGCATGGGGCCGCCGTCGAGCTGGAACACGCCGAGCGTGTCGCCGCGGGCGAGCAGCTCGTAGGAGGGCGCGTCGTCGAGCTCCAGGCGTTCGAGGTCGAGTTCCTCGCCGCGGTTGAGGCGGATGTTCTCGAGCGCGTCCGAGATGATCGTGAGGTTGCGCAGCCCCAGGAAGTCCATCTTGATCAGGCCGAGGCCCTCGCAGGTCGGGTAGTCGAACTGCGTGACGATCTGGCCGTCCTGCTCGCGCTTCTGCAGCGGGATGATGTCGATCAGCGGGTCGCTCGACATGATGACGCCCGCGGCGTGCACGCCCCACTGCCGCTTCAGGCCTTCGAGGCCGAGCGCCGTGTCGTAGACGAGCTTCGCCTCGGGATCCTCGGTGAGCACGGCGCGGAACTCCGCCGCCTCCTTGTAGCGGGGGTGCTCCGGGTCGGTGATGCCCGAGAGCGGGATGTCCTTCGCCATGACGGCGGGCGGCATCGCCTTCGTGAGCTTCTCGCCCATGCCGAACGGGAAGCCGAGCACGCGCGACGCGTCCTTTAGCGCCTGCTTCGACTTGATCGTGCCGTAGGTGACGATCTGCGCCACGCGCTCGTCGCCGTACTTCTCGGTGACGTACTTGATGACCTCGCCGCGACGGCGATCATCGAAGTCGACGTCGAAGTCGGGCATCGAGACGCGGTCGGGGTTGAGGAATCGCTCGAAGATGAGGCCGTGCTGCAGCGGATCGAGATCGGTGATGCGCATCGCGTAGGCGACCATGGATCCCGCACCCGAGCCACGACCGGGGCCCACGCGGATGCCGTGGTCCTTCGACCAGTTGATGAAGTCGGCGACCACGAGGAAGTACCCGGGGAAGCCCATCTGCGTGATGACGCCGATCTCGTACTCGGCCTGCTTGCGCACCGAATCGGGGATGCCGCTCGGGTAGCGGTAGTGCAGCCCCTTCTCGACCTCCTTGATGAACCAGCTGTCCTCGGTCTCGCCGTCGGGCACCGGATAGCGCGGCATGTAGTTGGCCGACGTGTTGAACTCGACGTTGCAGCGCTCGGCGATGAGCAGCGTGTTGTCGCACGCGTCGGGGAAGTCGCGGAAGATGTGCCGCATCTCGGCCGCGGTCTTGAGGTAGTAGCCCGAGCCGTCGAACTTGAAGCGGTTCGGGTCGTCGAGGCGGGAACCCGACTGCACGCAGAGCAGTGCCGAGTGGGCCTCGGCGTCGGCTTCGTGCACGTAGTGGAGGTCGTTCGTGGCGACGAGCGGGATCTTGAGGTCGCGCGCGATCTTGATGAGGTCGGACTGGACCCGGCGTTCGATGTCGAGCCCGTGATCCATGAGCTCGCAGAAGAAGTTCTCCTTGCCGAAGATGTCCTGGAACTCGGCCGCCGCCTGCCGGGCCTCGTCGTACTGCCCGAGACGCAGGCGGGTCTGGATCTCGCCCGAAGGGCAGCCCGTCGTGGTGATGAGCCCCTTGCCGTAGGTCTGCAGCAGCTCGCGGTCCATGCGGGGCTTGAAGTAGTAGCCCTGCATGGAGGCGTAGCTCGACAGCCGGAAGAGGTTGTGCATGCCCTCGGTCGTCTCCGAGAGCATGGTCATGTGGGTGTAGGCGCCGGCGCCCGACACGTCGTCGCCGCCACCGCTGCCCCAGCGCACACGGGTCTTGTCGGTGCGGTGGGTGCCCGGGGTGAGGTAGGCCTCGATGCCGATGATCGGATTGAGACCGCGGTCCTTCGCCTGACGCCAGAAATCGAATGCGCCGAAGGTGTTGCCGTGGTCGGTGACCGCGATGGCGGGCATGCCCTGAGCGGCGGCCGCATCCATGAGCGGCCCGACGCGTGCGGCCCCGTCGAGCATCGAGTACTCGCTGTGCACGTGCAGGTGCACGAACCCGTCGTTCGCTGACACGAATCAGACCCCTTTCGTCGGCCGTCCCAGGGTACCGCGCACCGCTGACAACGGGCGCGCTTCTGGCGCTCGGGGAGGCCCCGGCGCTATCTGGCGAGGCGCTCCCCGCAGGGCACGCAGGTGAGGGCGGCCGGGCGCGCCCGGAGCCGGGCGATCGGGATCGCGCGGCCGCACGCCGTGCAGACCCCGTACTCCCCCGCCGCCAGACGCCGTTCGGATTCCTCGACGCCGCTCAGCTCGGCGCGCGCCGCGTCGAGCCGGCCCGAGAGCCGCGACCACTCGGCCGACAGCGGCACGCCCTCGGGGTCGTGCTCGTCGTCGTCGCTCTCGCTCCGTCGAGCCCGCGCGAGTTCGTCCAGCTCGGCCGAGACCCGCGCGATCCGGGCCTCGATCCGCGCCCGCAGCTCGTCGAGCAGGCCGCGCAGCTCGGCGGTGCCGTGCCCGCGGGCGCTCACGGCGCGCCCCGGAGGTCGAGGCGCATGACCACGCGACGGAATCCGGCCAACACCGAGTCGGTGTCGGCCGCCCAGGAGAACCCCGCGCGCTCGAACACGGATCGCGTGCCGACGTAGGCCATCGTCTGATGCACCGACTCACCGGTGTTGTCGACCGGGTAGCCCTCGATCGCCGGCGCTCCATTGGCGCGCGCGAACTCGACCGCGCCGGTCGCGAGCGCGTGAACGACGCCCGCACCGCGGTGCCCGGGGCGCACCCGGAAGCACCAGAGCGACCAGACGTCGAGATCGTCGATGTGCGGGATCTTGCGGTTGCGGGCGAAGCTCGTGCCGGCCCGCGGATGCACCGCGGCCCAGCCGACGGGCTCGCCGTCGAGATATGCGAGCACCCCCGGAGGAGGATCCTCGGCGCACAGACCCCGCACCCGTTCGCTGCGCTCGGGCTCGCGGAGCCGCGTGTTCTCGGCGGAGCCGATGCGATAGCTCAGGCAGAAGCAGACGTTCGACTCGGGCCGCTTCGGCCCGATGACCGCACGGACGTCCGCGTAGACGTCGGCGGGCCGGATCTCGATTCCCATGCGGGAATCCTAGGCGGCACCGCCGACATCGAGGACGGGGTCAGGCCGAGAGCACATCGAGCGCGTGTTGCAGATCCTCGGGGTAGCTCGACGCGAACTCCACCGGCTCGCCCGTCGCGGGGTGCCGGAACCCGAGGCGCATGGCGTGCAGCCACTGCCGGGTCAGCCCCAGGCGCTCCGAGAGCTTCGGGTCGGCGCCGTACATCGCGTCGCCGACGCACGGGTGCCGCTGAGCCGACATGTGCACGCGGATCTGGTGCGTGCGGCCCGTCTCGAGGTGGATCTCGAGCAGCGAGGCGTACGGGAACGCTTCGATCGTCTCGTAGTGAGTGATCGACGGCTTGCCGTCGCGCGTCACGGCGAACTTCCACTCGTGGTTCGGGTGCCGACCGATGGGCCCCTCGATGGTTCCCGCGAACGGATCCGGATGCCCCTGCACGACCGCGTGGTAGATCTTCTCGACCTCGCGCTCCTTGAACGCGCGCTTGAGCTCGCGGTAGGCGTGCTCGCTCTTGGCGACCACCATCAGCCCGCTCGTGCCCGCGTCGAGCCGGTGGACGACGCCCTGGCGTTCCGCGGGACCTGAGGTGGCGATGCGGAAGCCTGCCCCGGCGAGTGCGCCGAGCACGGTCGGACCCTGCCAGCCGAGCGACGGGTGCGCCGCGACGCCCGCGGGCTTGTCGACCACCACGATGTCGTCGTCGTCGTGCACGATGCCCAGCTCGGGGAGGTGGACGGGGACGATCTCGGGCTCGCGCTTCTCGGTCCAGCTCACCTGGAGCCAGCCTCCGGCCGCGAGCCGGTCCGACTTGCCGAGCACGCGACCGTCGAGTTCGACGCCGCCGGCTTCGACCACGGTCGCCGCGAAGCTGCGCGAGAAGCCGAGCAGCTTCGCGATGGCGCTGTCGGCGCGTTCGCCCGCGAGACCATCGGGAACGGGAAGGGAACGGTGCTCCATCAGCGGGTCTCCGGCTCCGGGTCGGCGTCGGCCGCGGGTGCGTCGGAGCTCTCGGGCTCCTCCTCGCCTCGCTTGCGGCGCGGCGATCCGTCGAGCGGGAGCCCGAACAGCGTGACCAGCACGAACAGCGCCATGCCGGTGCAGATCGCGATGTCGGCGATGTTGTAGATCGCTGGGATCATCCACGGCGTGGAGATGAAATCGATGACGTGCCCGACCGGGAACCCGGGCGGACGCGTAAGGCGGTCGGTCAGATTGCCGAGCACGCCGCCGAGCAGGAGCCCGAAGAAGGCCGCCCACAGCAGCGAGCCGAGCCGGCGGATCTGCCACAGGATCACGCAGACGACGACCGTGGCGAGGATCGTGAAGATCCAGGTGGAGCCGCTCGCGAGCGAGAACGCCGCCCCCGGGTTGCGCACGAAGTGCCACTGGAGGAAATCGCCGAGGACCGGAACGGTCTGGCCCTCGGGCAGCGTGTCGACGACCCAGTTCTTGACGAGCTGATCGGTCGCGAACACGACGATCGCGACGACGAACAGGAGCACGGGCACCAGTCGTCGTCGCGAAGCAGGACGGGCGGCGCGAATTCGCGCCGCCCGTTCGGATGCGTCGTTCACGCCCCGGACTACTGCAGGCCCTCGGGAGCCCCACCGGGCTCGGGCGAGCCCTCGAGGCCGCGGAGCTGCGACTGGATGTACGAGCGGAGCGTGTTGCGGTACTCGCCCTCGAACTCGCGGAGCTCCTTGATCTTGTTGCGGAAGTCGATGCGCTCCTCGCCGAGCAGGCGCAGTTCTTCGGCGCGCTGCTTCTGCGCTTCCTGCACGAGCTGGGCCGAGGTCGCCTCGGCGTCGCGGATGAGCTGGTCGCGCTTGGACTCGCCCTCGCTGACGTGCTTGTCGTGCAGCTCGAGCGCGAGCTGCAGCATGGCGCTCGACTTGACCGCGTCGCCCTCGCCGAAGCTCGGTGCGGAGACGGGAGCTGCGGCCGGGGCCGGCGCATCGACCACGATGGTCTGCTCGGACGCCTCGACCTGCGGCTCGGACTTGCCGGCCTCGGCCTCGGCGAGCTTCGCGGTCAGCTCTTCGATCTGCTTGCGCAGCTCGGCCTTCTCTTCTTCGTGCTGGCGCAGTTCTGCCGCGATCTGATCCAGGAAATCGTCGACCTGGTCAACCTCGTAGCCATCACGGAATTTGGTGATGGAGAACTCGTGATTCAGAAGGTCTTCGGGTGTCAGTGACATTCGTGGATCTCTTTCGCTTCGGTTCCACTTCGGTGGGATGGGAACCACGGTAGCAAACAATCGCTCGGCTTCGCCCAGGGAGTTCGCAGGGCGTCGCCTCACGGGTGCGTGCGCGGGACGGAGGTTCGGGACAGGAAATCAGGGGAGGATCGCGAGAAGGATCCAGCAGCTCAGCATTGTCAGCATCCAGCCGAGGTCGAGCGCGACGGCCCCGAGGCGGATCGGCGGCAGGATCTTCCGGAACATCCGGATGGGCGGATCGGTGACCGTGTAGACGGCCTCCACCACCGCGAGCCAGACGCCGCGCGGCCGGAAGCGGGGGTTGAGCACCCGCACCCAGTCGAGGACGAATCGTGCCCAGAGGATGAAGACGTACGTCTGCAACAGGATCCTCAGCACGAGGCTGAGGATCGCGAGGATCGCCAACGCGCTAGGCGGAGGGGCTCACGAAGAAGGAGCCGGTCTCCGACCCCGAATCCTCGTCGCTGGCCGTCGCGATGTGCTCGGGCGACAGCAGGAAGACCTTGCTCGTGACGCGCTCGATGCGTCCGCGGAGTCCCATGGAGAGACCGCTCGCGAAATCGATCAGTCGCTTCGCGTCCGCATCGTTCATGCGCGAGAGATTGAGGATCACCGGGATGCCGTCGCGGAAGCTCTCGGCGATCGCGGCCGCATCGCGGTACTCGCTGGGGTGCACCGTGAGGATCTCGTTCATCGCGGGTGCCGCGGGCGCGCGGGTCGGGGTGACCTTGCGCAGCGGGGTGACCGGAGCCTTCTGCGCGGCGGGGCGCGGGGCTGCGGCAGGCGCGGCGGTCTCGGCGGCGGGCGCCGGGGCCGGACGTTCGCCGGTCTCCTCCAGCTCGTCCTCGGCGAGTCCGAGGAACACCATGGTCTTCTTCAGCGGGTTGCTCATGTTCTACTCCCTACACGCTTGCGCGGTTACTTCGAGGCTAACCGGCCACCGGCCGGTTTCCGGTGATTGCGCTGCCGATGCGAAGGTGTGTCGCGCCGGCGGCGATCGCCTCGGCGAAATCGTGGGTCATCCCCGCGGAGATCGCGGTGGCATCGGGCGCCAGGGCCTGAACCCGTTCCGAATACCGGCGGAGGCGTTCGAACGCGCGAGCCGCTTCCTCCTCTTCGGGCAGAGGCGCGACGGCCATGACTCCGCGGAGACGCAGGCTGGGCGTCTCGAGCACCCGCTCGGCGAGCCGGTCCAGCTCGTCGGGTGCGGCGCCTCCGCGGCTCGGGTCGTCCGTGAGGTTGACCTGCAGGAACGCGTCCACCGTGCGATCGATCCCGGAGAGCGCGTCGACGAGGCGCTCCCGGTCGATCGAGTGGATCGCGTGCGCGTAGCGCGCGGCCTGCCGCGCCTTCTTCGTCTGTAGCTGCCCGATGAAGTGCCAGCGCAGATCGAGATCGGCGAGCTCCGCCGCCTTGTCCTGCGCCTCCTGATGCCGGTTCTCGCCAACGTCCCGCACACCGAGGGCGGCCAGGTCAGTGACGAGGCTCGCCGGATGGAACTTGGTGACGACGATGAGCGTGAGCTCCTCTGGCGAGCGGCCGACCGCGCGCGCCGCATCGCCGATCCGCTCGGTAATGCCGGCGAGCCGGGCCGCGAGTGCGGTCCGGCTCGCTTCGACAGCTTCCGCGTCCATGCTCAGCGCAGGAACTCGGGGATGTCGAGATCGTCGTCGTCGACACCGTCGAAGGCGGGATCGACCATGCGCGCCTCGAGGGGCGGGTTCGAGATGGCCTCGCCGAACTCTCCTTCACCGGCGGACGCTGCGGCGCCCACGGTGGCGGGCTCGACGGAGGGCGACTCGACCGCCGCGAGCGGACGCGAGCTCTCATCGTTGGCCTCGGCGCGAGCCGCGCGACGCGAGCGCTCCGAGCGGCGCGGCGGGTTCTGCTGCGCGGCGGCGGGCTCGGAGTCGAAGCCCGCGGCGATCACGGTGACACGGACCTCGTCGCCGAGCGTGTCGTCGATGACCGTACCGAAGATGATGTTGGCCTCGGCGTGGACCACGTCCTGCACGAGCGAGGACGCCTCGTAGATCTCGCTGAGCGCGAGGTTGGAGGAGCCCTGGATCGACAGCAGCACGCCGTGCGCGCCCTCGATCGAAGCTTCGAGCAGCGGGGAGGCCACCGCGAGCTCCGCGGCCTTGATGGCGCGGTCGGCGCCGCGTGCGGAGCCGATGCCCATGAGCGCGGAACCGGCACCCTGCATGACCGACTTCACGTCGGCGAAGTCGAGGTTGATGAGGCCCGGGGTGGTGATGAGGTCGGTGATGCCCTGGACACCGGCGAGCAGCACCTGATCCGCGGCGGCGAACGCCTCGATCATGCTGATGCCGGGCTCGCTGATCTCGAGCAGGCGATCGTTGGGCACCACGATGAGGGTGTCCACGGCCTCGCGGAGGGCGTTGACGCCCGAATCCGCCTGGGCGGCGCGGCGGCGGCCCTCGAAGCTGAAGGGACGGGTCACGACGCCGATGGTGAGCGCGCCGATCGACTTGGCGATGCGCGCCACGACGGGAGCCGCACCGGTTCCGGTACCGCCGCCCTCGCCTGCGGTGACGAAGACCATGTCGGCGCCGGTCAGCGCCTCCTCGATCTCGTCGGCGTGATCCTCGGCGGCGCGACGCCCGACCTCGGGATCGGCGCCCGCGCCGAGGCCGCGGGTGAGCTCGCGGCCCACGTCGAGCTTGACGTCAGCGTCGCTGAGCAGAAGCGCCTGGGCATCGGTGTTCACCGCGATGAACTCGACGCCCTTCAGGCCGAGCTCGATCATGCGGTTCACCGCATTGACGCCGCCGCCGCCGACACCGACGACCTTGATGACGGCCAGGTAGTTCTGGTTCGTTGACACTGTGGGTCCTCCCCCTCAACCTTCAACCTCTACCTCAAGGTGAAAGTTAGTATCCGGGTATACATTTCGGGCGGTTCCCAAGGTACGGTGACAGCCCGGAACGACACCGGCGACACACCGGCGCGGCGCAATCTCCGCGAAAAACCGGCCCGATCCCCGCTCGGAGCTCAGTTGTAGACGGGCGCGTTCGGCGCCGAGACGTCGATCTTCTGCACCGAGCGCCCCTTGAGTCCCGTGAGCAGCGCCTGCAGCACCGCCGACTTCTTCTGCGTCTCGGTGGCCTCGCCCCACAGCACCTCGAGTCCGTTCGTGAGGGTGAAACGGACGTCCTGCCCGCTCGACGCCGTCACCGAGGCGAGCTGCTTCCGCAGCGCGTCGGGCATGTCGCGCACGATCTTCGCCGAAGCCGCGAATGCCGGAGAGCCCGGCGACGACGCCGCGCCGGTCGCCAGCGGCACCCCCGCGGGACGCTTGTCGGCGGTCCCCACGAGCACGCCCGCGGGGTCGTAGGTCTCGAGCTTCTTCCCCTTCGCCACCGTGATGGCGGGAATGCGCTCCTCGACCTGCACCACCAGCGTGCCCGGCGGGATCCGCTCGATCGCGTAGCGCTGGATCAGCGGGAACTCCGCGAGGACGCGATGCACCTCGCCGTCATCGACCAGCGCCAGCGGCACGCCGTCGAACCGGCCGAGCGCGTCCTTCACCTTCGCCGCGTCCACGCTCGACGCCCCCGTCACGCGGATGTCGCGCACCGCCATGAGCGGGCTGAGCACCCCGATCGCGACGAAGAGCGCGAGCGCCGCCACCGCGCCGGCGGCGATCAGCCAGTACCGGCGGCGGCGTCGGGTGTGCACGGTGAACCGGCGCTGCTCGCGACGCTCGCGCCGGCGGCGCAGTCGCGTGGCCGTCCGCAGATCGCGTTCGGCGACCCGGATCGGATCGGGTTCACGGTCGGAGCGCGCACGCAGCTTCGCGATGAGGCCGCCGTCGGCCCTCCGCGCATCGAGCGCGGCGTCGCTCAGGTCGGTCGTCGCCAGTTCGTCCGCGGATGCTCCGGCGGGAGCCGAGAAGGCGCCGCGCTCCGGAGGAGCCGCTCTGCCTGCATCGGCCGTGCCGAACCGCGCATCGCCGAGCACGTCGGCGAGATCGCTCGGGTCGCGCTGAGCCTCCTCGGCCCGTTCAGGGATGACCTCGGCGACGGTCGCCTCGGCATCGGACGGCGGCGTCTCGGCGGCCCCGCCCGAACCGCGTCGCCGGAGCAGCCAACCACCGTCGGATCCGCCTCGGCGGTCGCTCGCCGACGTCTCCGGCGCGACGGGTGCATCGCGCTCCGGCTCGGGCTCGCGATCGAACCCGCTCGGGCGCTTCACGCGCACCGCCGTCTCATCGGCACGACGAACTCACTCGCCGTCGGCGTCGAACCGGCCGTGCAGCGCCTCGACCACCTGCGGGATGATCTGGTAGACGGTACCGCAGCTCATGGTCACCATCACGTCGCCGGGTTCGGCGATCTCGGCGAGATAGTCGGCCGCGCGCTGCCAGTCGTCGATGTATGCGACCCGGCTCTGGTCCGAGAAGTCGTCGGCCACGAGCGCACCGGTGACACCGGCCACGGGATCCTCGCGCGCGCCGTCGACGGAGAGCACCACGGTGCGATCGGCGCCCTGCTCGAGCACCTCCGCGAACTCGCGGTGGAACAGGCTGGTGCGGCTGTAGAGGTGGGGCTGGTGGATCGCGATGAGGCGGCCCTCCCCCACGACGGCGCGCGCCGAATCGAGCAGCGCCGCGACCTCGGTCGGGTGGTGCGCGTAGTCGTCGTACACGCGCACGCCGCCCACCTCGGCGTGGAACTCGAAGCGGCGCTTGGTGCCGCCGAACTCGCTGATCGCGCGGAGCGAAGCGGCCGCGTCGAAGCCGAGCCCGGTGAGCACGGCCAGCGCGCCGACCGCGTTGACCGCGTTGTGCCGGCCGAAGACGCTGAGCTGGGCCCGGTGCCGTTCGACCGCCCCGTCGGCGCCGATCAGCTCGACCTCGAAGGCCACGGGGCCGGAGTCGTCGAGCGAGACGAGGCGCACGTCGGCGCCCTCGGCCTCGCCGAAAGTGCGGACGGCGGGCAGCTCGCCGCCCGCGGCCTGCTCGCGCAGGGAAGCGAGCACTTCGAGCGCTCCGGAGTCGTCGGCCGAGACGACGATCTGCTCCCGCGCGCCGCGAGCGAAGTCGACGAACGCCTGCATGAAGTTCTCGCGGGAGCCGTAGAAGTCGAGGTGCTCGGGATCCACGTTGGTGATCAGCGCGATCGCCGTGTCGTAGAGCAGGAACGACTTGTCGCTCTCGTCGGCCTCGATCACGAAGAGGTCGTCGGATCCCGGGCCCGACGAGGTACCGAGGGACTCGATGATGCCGCCGTTGACGAAGGACGGGTCGGCGCCGAGGCCGAGCAGCCCGGTCACGACCATGCCGGTCGAGGTGGTCTTCCCGTGCGCGCCGGCGATCGAGACGAGGCGCTTGCCGCGCGCGAGCCACGCGAGGGCCTGCGAACGGTGCAGCACCGGGAGGCCCTTCGCGAGCGCGAGCTGGTACTCGGGGTTGTCCTGCCAGAGCGCACCCGTCACGACGAGCGTGTCGGCGTCGCCGACGTTCGCGGCGTCGTGCCCGATGCTGACGTCGATGCCGAGCTCGGCGAGCGCCTTCGTGTTGTAGTTGGCGCTGCGATCGGAGCCCGAGACCCGCACGCCGGCGGCGTGCATCATGCGCGCGATTCCGCTCATGCCGGAACCGCCGATGCCGACGAAGTGCACCTTCCCGAGCTCGTCGGGAATCTGCATGTCGAGATCGGGATAGATCATCTGGGCGCCTCCTCAGGTCGTGCCCGACAAGACTACCGTTCCGCGCCCGCGTTCCCGCGGCGCGGATGCCCGGTGTGGCGCGGGTCTCAGCGCGCTCCCACCGGAGCCTTCGACTCCCGGGCCCGGCGGCCCTCCCGCGGGACGAGCGGGATCGCCGCGGCGGGCGCCAGGGCGATGAGGGCGAGCGCCGTCGGCACGCCGACGAGGGTGATGAGCCCGCCGACGACCGGGCCGACCGCTGCCGCGGCGAGGAACTGCCCGGTGTTCTGGATCCCGAGCGCGCGCCCGGCCCAGCCCCGCCCCGCGGTCTCGGCGACCGCGGTGAAGGCGAGCCCGTTGTCGGCGACGCTCACGCAGCTCGCGATGACGTAGGCCACGGCGGCAGGAACGGCCCACCCGGCCCACCCGAAGACCGCGGCGAGGACCAGCACGACCACGCCGATCACGGCGACCTGCAGCAGCGGGCGCAGGCGCGAGCGCACGCGATCGCTCCACAGCCCCACCGCGATGCGCCCGGCGGCGCCCGCGAACTGGGAGACCGCCACGAGCGCACCCGCGGCGAGGGCACTCCACCCGAACCCGACGGTGAACCACACGAGACCGAAGGTCGAGAGCGCGAACTGCGGGACCACGAGCAGCATCGAGACCGCGTGGATGCGCACGAGCGTCGCGGAGCCCCGGTACGGATTGGACTCCGGCCGGCTCTCGCCCGCGGCCCCGGCCGCTCCCGCGGCCCCGGCCGCTCCGGCCACGGCGGACGACGGCGAATCCACCACGGCGCAGACGCAGGCGATCAGGCTGACGAGCAGCAGGATCCCGCCGAAGCCGAGCGCGGCGACGACGCCCGCACCCGCCGCGATGGGCGGCACCGCGACGGCCGCGACCGCCATCCCCAACGGCTGGCAGGTCTGCCGGATCCCCATCACGAACCCGCGGCGGCCGACCGGGAACCATCCGGTGATCAGGCGCCCGCTCGTGTTGTTGATGCAGGCGGTCATCGCGCCGCCCAGCACGAACGCCGCGCCGAGCCAGAAGCCGTCGCCCGCCAGCATCGACAGCGCCACCGCCAGCACGCTCAGGCTGAGACCGATGATCAGCACCCGGCGCTCGCCCACCCGGTCGGCGAGCGCGCCCCAGAGGAAGAGCGCGAGCACGAGGCCCAGATTGGGCATGCCCGCGAGCAGGCCGGCGCCCGCGAGGCTCATGCCCCGCTCCTGCGTGAAATACGGGATGAGGAACGCGGGGGTCGCGACCACCACGGTGGTCGAGGCCTGGCCGAACACCATGACGGCGAGCATCAGCCAGGGTCTAGGACGAATGGGCACGGGAGGACTCTCCGATCAGCGAAGCGTTGACCGGCACGACGAACGGCGCCGCTGGCAGGGCGCCGATCGATTCACACCCTGCTGCGGCTCCGAAGGAGGAGGCTGCGAGACATGGGGCGATCCTATCGCGTCAGAGCGCGGTCAGCGCGCCGCCAGCGCCTCGCGCACGAGCGCGAGCAGGCGCTCGGTCCCGTCGAGGGCGCCGACCCCGCGGGCCCGCTCCGACATCTCGCCGAGCCGCGCGTCGTCGCCGACCAGCGGGATCAGAGTGCCGCGCACCCACTCAGGAGTCAGCTCGGCGTCGTCCACGAGCAGCGCACCGCCGGCTTCGACGTCGGCGGCGGCGTTGAAGCGCTGCTCGCCGTTGCCGTGTCCGTAGGGCACGAACACGGCGGGGATGCCGAGTCCGGCGAGCTCGCTCACGGTCGTGGATCCGGCCCGCGAGACCGCGAGGTCGCAGGCGGCGAATGCGAGGTCCATGCGGTCGCAGTACGGCAGCACCTCGTAGCCCGCGACGCCCGGATCCTCGAGCTCGGTGAGCCCGCCCCAGACGTGCAGCACCTGGATCCCGGCCGCGGTGATCGCCGCGGCCTCGCTCGAGATGCCGCGGTTGATCGCGCGGGCGCCCAGCGAGCCGCCCGTCACCAGCAGCGTGCGCCGCTCGGGGTCGAGACCGAAGTGCTCGCGCGCCGAGGCGCGGAGCGCCGCGCGGTCGAGCCCCGTGATCTCGGGGCGGAGGGGCATCCCGGTGACCCGAGCGTTCGGGATCGGGGTGCCGGGGAAGGTGACCGCGACGTAGGGCGTCGAGCGCGCGCCGAGCTTGTTCGCCATGCCGGGCTTCGCGTTCGCCTCGTGGATCACCACGGGCACGCCCTCCTTCGCGCCGGCCCGGTAGGCGGGCGCCGAGGCGTAGCCGCCGAAGCCGACCACGACGTCGACGCCGCGCTCGCGGATCAGCTCGCGCACCCGGGCGATGGCCCGGCGGTACTTCGCGGGGAACTTCAGCGCGTAGGCGCTCGGCTTCCGCGGGAACGGCAGGCGCTCGATGGTCACCAGTTCGTACCCGCGCTCCGGCACCAGGCGGGCTTCGAGCCCCTCCTTCGTGCCGAGCACCACGATCTCCGCGTCCGGCTCCTCCGTCCGGATCAGATCGGCGAGCGCGAGCAGCGGGTTGACGTGCCCGGCGGTTCCGCCTCCGGCCAGCAGGTAGGTGGTCATCGTGTCGCCTCCGTGGTGGTGATCTCGTCTCGGTGCTTCGCGTTGTCGCGCGCGATCGATATGACCACGCCCATGGCGACCAGGCACGCGATGAGCGCGGTGCCGCCGGCGCTGATGAGGGGCAGCGGCACCCCGAGCACCGGCAGGATGCCGATCACCACCGCGATGTTCACGAAGGCCTGGCCGACGATCCAGACGAGGATCCCGCCGACGACGGCCTTGCCGAAGCGGTCCCGCGCGTTGCCGATCACGCGCAGCATGAACACGGTCAGCACGATGAAGAGCACGATCACGAGGACCGCGCCGATCATGCCGAGCTCCTCGCCGATGATCGCGAAGATGTAGTCGTTGTCGGCCGCCGGCAGCCACTTCCACTTCGCCTTCGACCCGCCGAGGCCGACGCCGAAGAGCCCGCCGCCGGCGAGCGCCCACAGGCCGTGCAGCGGCTGCCAGGCGAGGCCGCTGTAGTCGCTGTTGCCGCCCGCGTGGCCGAACAGGCGATCCATGCGGTTCTGGCTCGTCACGACGAAGAAGAACGCCGCGAGCGCGGCCCCCGCGAAGGTGTAGCCGAGGGCCTTCCAACTGACGCCGCCGAAGTACATCGCGCCGAGCACCGAGGCGCCCATGATGATCGTGGTGCCGAGATCCTTGCCCAGCATGACCGTGCCGAGGGCGATGAGCGCACCCGGCAGCACGATCGGGATCAGCTCGTGCTTGGTCTGCGTGAGCAGTCGCTCCTTCGACATCAGCACCGCGCCGATCCAGACGATGAGCGCGAGCTTCAGCGCCTCGGACGGCTGCGCCGAGAAGGAACCGATCTGGATCCAGTTGCGGTTGCCGTAGACGTCGACGCCGAGCGGCGTGAACACGAGGAGCTGCAGGAAGATCCCGAGACCGAACAGCCACCAGGCCCAGCGCCGCCAGAACTCGATGGTGCGGGTCGCCGCGAAGATCATCAGCGGGATGCCGATGAGCGCGTAGGTCGCCTGGCGCCAGAATCCGCCGAGGAAGCCCTGATCGTCGAGGTAGGAGGTGATCGACGACGCCGAGAGCACCATGATCAGCCCGATGCCGACCAGGAGGAAGGTGATCGCGTAGAGCGCCACCACCGTCGGGTCGCCCGGGGTCGGGATCGCGCCGCCCAGGCGGATCCGCGCACGGCCGAACGCGCCGCGCCCCGGGGTCGACGCCGCCTGCTCGCTCACGTCAGCGGCCCTCGGCGAGTGCGCGAAGGGCCGCCTGGAAGCGCCGTCCGCGATCGGCGTAGTCGGTGAACTGGTCCATCGAGGCCGCGGCCGGTGCGAAGAGCACGGTGTCGCCCTCGTCAGCGAGCGCCGCCGCCGCATCGACCGCAGCGCGTGCGACGTCGAAGTCGGAGCCCTCGGGCACGATTTCGCTCACGGCGACGCCGGGCGCGTGCTCGGCGAACGCGGCGAGCACGGCCTCGCGCTCGGCCCCGATCACGACCGCGCCGCGCAGGCGCTCCGCGTGGGTCTCGACGAGCTCGCCGATGTCGGTTCCCTTGAGCAGGCCTCCGACCACCCACACCACGCGCTCGAGCGCGCGCAGCGATGCGGCCGCGGCATGCCCGTTGGTGGCCTTCGAATCGTCGATCCAGGTGACGCCGTCGAGCACGCCGAGATGCTGAGCGCGATGGGCGTCCAGCTCGAAGTTCAGGATCGCGGTCGCGATCTCCTCGGGCTCGACCCCGCGCGAGCGGGCCAGGGCCGCCGCCGCGAGGATGTTCTGCACCAGGTGCGGCGCGCCCAGGTGGCGCTCCTGCAGCTCTTCGATCGTGACGAGCTCGTACGCCGAGCTGCGGCGCTCGGCGTGGAAGCCGCGGTCGATGAGGAGTCCGTCGACGATCCCGAAGCCGCTGGGCGGCGGGGCGTCGAGGCCGAAGCTGATCGCGCGGGCGCCCTCGACCACGTCGGCCTCCTCGACCATGCGCTCGGTGGCCGCGTCGGCGCGGTTGTAGACGCAGGCGACTTGCGTGTGCGCGTAGACCTTGGCCTTCGCCGCGCGGTACGCCTCGGCGGAGCCGTGCCAGTCGAGGTGGTCGTCCGCGATGTTCAGGCAGACGCTCGCGTACGGCGAGATCTCGCCGAGCCGCTCCAGCTGGAAGCTCGACAGCTCGACCACGAGCGCGTCGTACCCCTGCGGGTCGCGCAGCGCGTCGAGGATCGGCACGCCGATGTTGCCCACGGGGGCCGCGCGCAGTCCCCCGGCGAGCAGCATGTGCGCCGTGAGCTGCGAGGTCGTGGTCTTGCCGTTGGTACCGGTGATGCAGATCCAGTCGGCCACCCGATCGGTCTTGTCGCGCAGGCGCCAGCCGAGCTCGATGTCGCCCCACACCACGGTGCCGCGGGCGATCGCCCACTCGGTCAGCGGGTGATCGGGCCGGTAGCCGGGCGAGACGATGACGAGGTCGGGATCGAACGCGGCGAGGTCGGCGAGCTGCGCCTCGTCACCGGCGATCCGGGCCTGCTCCGCGCCGATGACGCGCAGCAGCTGCTCGCGCTCGGGATCCTCGCCCGCGAAGATGACGCGGACGCGGGACCCGAGCTCGACGAGGGTGTCGGCGACCGAGAACCCGGTGACGCCGAGGCCGAGCACGGCGACGCGCAGTCCCGACCAGTCGTGGTGCCAGCTGGACAGTGCGAGCACGCGCTCGCGGACATCGATGGTCATTGCTGCAGCAACCATTCTCCGTAGAACGCGCCCACGCCGGCCACCACGAAGAGTCCCGCGATGATCCAGAAGCGGACGACGACCGTGACCTCGGCCCAGCCCTTGAGCTCGAAGTGGTGGTGGATCGGGCTCATCAGGAAGATGCGCTTGCCCTTCGTCACCTTGAAGTAGAGGCGCTGCACGATGACCGAGCCGGTCTCGATGATGAACAGGCCGCCGATGAGCACGAGCAGCAGCTCGGTGCGGGTGAGGATCGCGAGCGCGGCGATCGCGCCGCCGATGCCCATCGAGCCGGTGTCGCCCATGAACACGTGCGCCGGGTTGGTGTTCCACCAGAGGAAGCCGGCGAGGCCGCCGAGGAACGCCGCGGCGATGACCGCGAGATCCATGGGATCGCGCACCTCGTAGCAGCCGGCCTTGCCCGCCGTCGTCGCGCAGTTCTGCGCCGACTGCCAGAAGCCGATGCCGAGGTAGGCGGCGAAGGCGAACAGCGCGGCGCCCGCGGCGAGGCCGTCGAGGCCGTCGGTCACGTTCACCGAGTTGGTGGCGGAGGTGACGATCAGGATGATCCAGATGACGATCACGATGATGCCGAGCACCGAGCCGAGCGCCATGAAGTCGAACGGGAGGTCGCGGAAGATCGAGATGTGCGTGGACACCGGGGTGACGCCCGCCTGGTTCGCGAACTGCAGGCCGAGCAGCGCGAACGCGACCGCGACGAGGATCTGGCCGACGATCTTCGCCCAGCCGTTCAGGCCGGCCGAGTTCTGCATGCGGGCCTTCATGAAGTCGTCGACGAAGCCGACGAGGCCGGCGCCCACGGCCATGAGGATCACGAGCATCGCCGACGGGGTCGGCGTCTCCCCCATGATGAACTTGCCGAGGAAGTAGGCGATGACGGAGCCCGACAGGAAGATGAGCCCGCCCATGGTGGGCGTACCCCGCTTGACCTCGTGCTCCTTCGGGCCGTCGACGCGGATCGGCTGGCCCCAGCGGAGGCGGTTGAAGACCCGCACGAAGAGCGGGGTCAGCAGCAGCGAGTAGAGCAGGGAGAACCCGCCGGCGATGAGCAGGGCGATCATGCAGTGACCTCCTCGGTCGTGGCGTCGGAGGCGGGCGCGAACTCCGCACCGAGCCGGTCGCCGAGCGCCTGGAGGCCGGCGGCGTTGGAGGACTTCACGAGCACCGTGTCGCCCGGCCGCAGGCCGGACTTCAGGTAGTCGAATGCGTCGTCGGCGGAGTCGAAGAGCACGCTCTCGCCGTCCCAGGAGCCCTCGTTGATGGCCGAGATGTGCAGGCGGCGCGCATCG
Organism: Leucobacter iarius; assembly: GCF_039530105.1. NCBI lineage: Bacteria > Bacillati > Actinomycetota > Actinomycetes > Micrococcales > Microbacteriaceae > Leucobacter > Leucobacter iarius. Next base: position 478,382 of record NZ_BAAAOB010000002.1, read on the forward strand.
GCGCCCACCACCACGAGCTCGGAGATGCCGAGGCGCACGACCTGGAGGCCGATGCGATCGTGCTCGTCGCCCGCGAGCTCGCCGAGCTCGCTCATGGCGCCGAGCACCGCGACCGAGCGCGCGTCGGGACGCCGCACCTGCGCGAGCGTGCGCAGCGCTGCGCTCATCGAGTCGGGGCTCGCGTTGTAGGCGTCGTTGATGATCGTGATGCCGTCGCGCCCGCCGAGCACCTCCATGCGGCCGGGAGCCGCGACGACCGCGGCCTCGAGCGTCTCGACGACGGCATCGAGGTCGAGACCGAGCTCGAGCCCGACCGTCGCCGCGGCGAGGGCGTTCATGACGTGGTGCTCACCGAGCACGCGGAAACGCACCGGGCGCGATGCGCCGTCGGCGTGGAGGGTGAAGCGGGTGCCGCTCGCGTCCCCGACGATGTCGCTCGCGCGCACGTCGGCGGCCTCGGACTGGCCGAACCAGCGCACGCGCGCCTCGGTCAGCTCGGCCATGCGGGCGACCCGCGGGTCGTCGCGGTTGAGCACCGCGACGCCGGTCGCGTCGAGCGCGCGCACCATCTCGCTCTTGGTGCGGAACGTGGTCTCGATCCCGCCGAAACCGCCCGCGTGGGCGAGCCCGACGGTCAGCACGACGCCGATGTGCGGCTGCGCCATGTCGGTGAGGCGCGTGATCTCGCCCTCGGCGCTCGCCCCCATCTCGGCGACGAGCGTCTCGGTGCCGGCCTCGACGCGGAGCATCGTGAGCGGGCCGCCGACCTCGTTGTTGAACGACTTCGCCGACGCGACCGTCGGTCCGAGCCGGTCGGCCATCGCTGCGACGAGGTTCTTCGTGGTGGTCTTGCCGTTGGAACCGGTGATCCCGACGATGCGGAGGCCGCCGGCACCGCGCACGCGGCGCACGACCTCGGTCGCGAGCGCCCCGAGCGCATCGGTGCTGTCGGCGACGACGATCTGGGGCACGCGGTCATCGACCTCGCGCTCCACCACCAGCAGCGCGGCACCGGAGTCGACGGCCTTCGCCGCGAAGCGGTGCCCGTCGGTCTCCTCGCCGCGCCGGGCGAAGAAGATCTGCCCCTCGGCGACCTCGCGGGAATCGGTCTGGGACTCCCCCGTCACCGCCGTGGCGCCGGTCGCGCCCGATGCACCGGGCACCAGGCGTCCGTCGACCGCAGCGGCGATCTCGTCGAGCGTGAGTTCGATCACTGGAGCAGTCCTGCCTCGCGGAGCGCTCCGCGTACTTCGTCTCGAGCCGAGTACGGGAGGTGCTGCCCGGCTACTTCCTGATAGTCCTCGTGCCCGGGACCGGCATACAGAATAACGTCTTCGGGACCCGCGATCGAAATGGCGCGGCGCACGGCCTCGCGCGGATCCGCGACCTCGATGATCTCGGCGTGGTTCGCCTCGCGCGCCCCGGCGATGAGCTGGGCGCGGATCGCGGCGGGATCCTCGGTGCGCGGGTGGTAGTCGCAGACGATGAGCACGTCGCTGCCCGCGGCGGCGATCCGGCCCATCTCTTCGCGCTTCGTGGTGTCGCGGTCGCCGTCGGCGCCGAACATGAAGATGATGCGGCCGGGGGCGACCTCGGCGAGTCCGTCCAGCATGGTCTGGAACGCGCCGGGCGTGTGGCCGTAGTCGACGTAGAAGCGGGGGCCGGGGCCTGCCGGGTTGATCGCTTCGAGACGGCCCGGGATGTACACCGGGATGAGGCCGTTCTCGAGCCCGGCCTCGACCTGCGCGATGGGGATCCCGGCCTCGTGCAGCATGATCAGCGCGAGCGCGGCGTTCTCGGCCATGAAGCGGCCGAACACCGGCACGCGGCCGCGGAACCGCGCGCCCTCGGGGCCCTGGAGCACGAAGCTGACGCCGTCGAGGTCCTGACGCGTCACCGCGAGGTGCCAATCGGCCTCGACCCCGTACTCGGTCGCGAGCGTGGTGACCGGGATCTCCGACTCGCGCGAGACGCGCACACCGTAGGGCGAATCGACGACGACCACGCCGCGGGCGGCGTGCTCGGGGGCGAACAGCGCGAGCTTCGCCGCGAAGTAGGACTCCATGTCGCCGAAGTCGTCGAGGTGATCCTGCGAGAAGTTGTTGAAGGCCACGACGTCGAAGCGGACGCCGTCGATGCGACGGCGCTCGACCGCGTGCGCCGAGACCTCGAGCGCGATCCCGCGGGCGTCCTCCTCTACCATGCGCGCCAGCAGTCCATGGAGCTCGGACGCCTCGGGGCTCGTGAGCCCGCTCGTCATCACCGCGTCGCCCACGCGGCGCTCCGCGGTGGAGCTGAGGCCCGCGGTGATCCCCGCGGCGCGCAGCAGCTCGGCGATCAGGTAGACCACGCTGGTCTTGCCGTTGGTGCCGGTGATGCCGAAGATCTTCGCCCCGTCGGCGCCGTCGCCCAGGTTCTCGGTCCCGTAGACCGCGGCGGAGACCTCGCCGAGGATCTCGCGCGGGTGCCCGGCCGAGCGGAGCACGGGCAGGCCCGCCGCCGCGGCGCGCTCGGCGCCCGCGTCGTCGGTGAGCACCGCGACGGCGCCGCGCTCGGCGGCCGTCGCGGCGAAGTCCGCGCCGTGGTGCTTGGCCCCCGGCAGACCGACGTAGAGATCCCCCGGCTGCACGTCGCGCGAGTCGATCGAGACGCCCGTGACGGCACGGCCCCCGAGTTCGCCGTCGTGCTCCAGACCGAAGCGCTCGGCGAGTCGCTCGAGCGGCATCTCGGTCGGATGCGCGGGTCGGATGCTCATCGCACCGTCGGTCGTCACTGGGTCTCCATCTCTGCCGCGGGTCGCGCGGATCAGTAGTCGGTCGGAATGGGCTTGTATGCGCCCTTCGACGGCGGAATGTGGAACGTACGGATCGTCGCTTCGGCGGCGTTCCGGAAGGCGGTCATCGCTGCGATGCCGCCGTCTCCCGACGAGGGGAACGCCACCGATGCTACCGCGACGTACTGCGGGTCGTCGGCCGGGAAGATGCCCGCGAACGAGTGCACGTAGTCGGTGCGGTAGCGACCCGTCGCCGGGTCCACCTCCTCGGCGGTGCCCGTCTTGCCCGCGATCCGGTAGCCGGGGATCTCGAGGTACGGCTTGATCCAGCCCTCCTGCACGACCGATTCGAGCATGCCCATCATCGTGCTCGCCGTCTTCTCCGAGACCGCGCGCACGGGCTTGCCGTGATCCGGCTTCTTCACGTCGCCGTTCGCCGAGGTGCAGCTCTGCACGAGCGTGGGCGGGATCCGCACGCCGCCGTTCGCGAGCGCCTGGTAGACGCCCGCCGTCTGCACGATGGTCGACGAGAGGCCCTGGCCGAACATCGTGTTGTAGGCCGTCTGGCGGTCCCACTTGTCGGGCTGGTCCAGGCGCCCGGAATCCTCGAGCGGCATGCCGGCTTTGGTCGACTGCCCGATGCCGAACTTCTGCAGGTAGCTGTAGCGCACCGCCGGGCTCAACTGGTTGCCGAGCATCGAGATGCCCACGTTCGAGGAGTGCACCATGATCCCGTTCAGGGTCCACTGCTCGGGCGGGTGCACGAAGGAGTCGCCGAACTGCACGTTGGGCTCGGGTTCCCAGTGCGAGGGCGTGAGGTTCGGGGTGACCGGCGTCGCCTTGCCCTGGTCGATGAGGGCCGCGGCCGTGATGCTCTTGAACGTAGAGCCGGGCTCGTAGGGCGAGGTGAACGAGCGCGCCTCGCGGTTCGGCGAACCGTCGACGTTGTTGGGATCGACCGAGTTGTTCTCGGCCACCGCGACCAGCTCGCCGGTCTTGGCGTTCATGATGACGAGGTAGCCCGACTCTGCCCCGACGTCGGCGACCTGCTTGTTGATGATCTCCTGCGCCTGCCAGCTCAGGTCGCGGTCGAGGGTCAGCTTGACCGTTCCGCCGTTGACGGCCTGCTGGGTCACCACCACGCTGCCGGGCAGCGCGACGCCGTCGGCCCCGCGCTCGTAGACCTCCGAGCCGTCCTTACCGGTGAGGCAGGAGTTCTGCGAGATCTCGATCCCCGCCTGCGGCTTGCCGTCGGAGCCGGAGAAACCGACGATGTTGCCCGCAACGGCGCCGCTCGGGTAGACCCGCGAGTAGGCCGTGTCGAAGGTCAGCCACGGGATGCCGAGATCCTTCAGCTTCTTGAGCGCGACGAGATCGACCGAGCGCTTCACGTAGGCGAAGTCGGACTTCTTGTTCTTCGCGAGCGCGTCGTCGACGATCTTCTGGATCTCTTCCGGCTTCTGCCCGGTGATCGCGCCGATCTCGGCGAAGGCCTCCTTCGAGGTGACCTCCACCGTCGCCGCGCTGCCCGGCGAGACCGGACGGTAGAAGCGGCCGCCGTTCAGCACCGTGTTCTTCGGCGACAGCTGCACGTCGTAGCGCTCGTCCGTCGTCGCGAAGACATCGCCGTTGCGGTCGACGATGTCGCCGCGCACGCTCGGGATCGAGACCGGCACGGCCCGCTTGTCCTTCGCGTCGGCGTTCAGCTTCGGCGCCTGCACCACCTGCAGGTCGAAGAGCCGCACGGCGAACACCACCGCGACCACTCCCACGATCAGCAGCGCCAACGCGCGCCGCCTCACGCGGATCCGCCCGTTCCGCATGGACCCTCCTCGTTCGCCCGCGAGACGACTAGTGAGTATCCGGCGCGGGCAGCTTGCCCTTCCACGCTACCGGCGTGGTCGCGAAGTTCCCTGAGGCCGCTCCGGGCTGGGCGGCATTGCGCGAGACGAGCAGACCCTTCGCATCGACGACCGGCATCGACTCGAGCGTCGCGTTCGGCACCGTGTTCTTCAGCGGCTCGCTGGTGCGGGTCTCGAGCGAGCCGAGCACCGCGCCGCTGCTGAGCCGCAGGGTGGCCGGCTGCGAGTTCTGCACCATGCCGAGCGCCGTGGCGTTCTCGGCGAGGTTCTGCGGGGACGACAGCTTCTCGAGGTTCTGCTTGAGCACGCTCTGCACGCGGCCCAGATCGCGCTCCTCGACCTGCAGCGCGCGCACCTCGTAGGCCCCCTGGGAGACCAGGATGCTCAGGCCGAGCTGCGCCGCCATGATCGCGAGGATCACCCCGACCGCGGTGAGCGCGCCGGCCATGACGCGCGGCCTGCGCCGAGCGGCGGGACGGGGCGCCTCCGCGGGACGCAGGGGCCGGACCGGTGCCGGGCGCGCGGGGGCTGGCGCGGCGAAGCCGCTCAGCAGCTCGTCGCGGTCGAGAGGGACCGTCGAGTTCATCAGATCTCCCTGGCTCGTTCGGCAGCACGGAGGCGCACGGGGATGGCGCGCGGATTGCGCTCGCGTTCTTCGGTGTCGGCGAGTTCGGCGCCGCGGGTCAGCAGGCGGAACTCGGGACGGTGCTCGGGCAGTTCGACCGGCAGGCCGGCCGGCGCCGTGGATCGGCTGCGACGCACAAGCTCGCGTTTCACCAGGCGGTCCTCGAGGGACTGGTACGACATGATCACGGCGCGGCCGCCGACGGCGAGCAGGTCGAGCGCGGCGGGGATCGCCCGCTCGAGCACCGAGAGTTCGCCGTTCACCTCGATGCGCAGCGCCTGGAAGACGCGCTTCGCCGGGTGCCGCTGGTTGCGGACCGCCGCCGGAGTCGCTTCCTGCAGCACGTCGACGAGCTCCCCGCTGCGCATGATCGGGCCGTTCGCGCGGGCCGCGACGATCGCCCGGGCGTAGCGCGCGGCGAGCGGTTCCTCGCCGTAGCGCTCGAAGATCGCTCGCAGGCGCCCCTCCGACGCGGTCGCGAGGATCTCGAACGCGGTCACCCCGCGTTCCTGATCCATGCGCATGTCGAGCGGTGCGTCCTGCGCGTAGGCGAAGCCGCGATCGGCATCGTCGAGCTGCAGCGACGAGACGCCCAGATCGAACAGCACGCCGTCGATCCGGTCGAAGCCGGCGCCGCGCACCGCCTCCGCGATCTCGTCGTAGACCGCGTGGACCAGGATCGCGCGGTCGCCGAAGCGCTCCAGTCGGCGCCCTGCGAGCGCGAGCGCCTCGGTGTCGCGGTCGAGCCCGATCAGCGTCAGCTCGGGGTGCGCCTCGAGCATCGCCTCGCTGTGACCGCCCATGCCGAGCGTGGCGTCGACGACCACGGCGCCCGGGCGCTCGATGGCCGGCGCCAGCAGTTCGAGGCAGCGATCGAGCAGCACCGGGGTGTGCAGCGCGCCGGGATCCCGGGGATCTGCGGACGCGTCGCGTGCGGTGTCGTTCATGGCGGTGGCCTCACGTGTGGCTTCGGTGTGGTCGGACGGGTCGTGGTTCGCGCGGAAGTCTGCTGCGTTCATGGTGCTCGGGCCGGTCCGGGACCCCCGGTTCTCCGTCAGCCCACCTGTCGCCGGGGAAGTGCGACAGGGCGGTAGACGAAGAGCCGCGGGCACCGGGTCAGAACATGCCCGGGATCACCTCCTCCTCGATCTGCGAGAAGGCGGACTCCTGCTCGGCCAGGTATCGCTGCCAGGCCTCGGCGTCCCAGATCTCGGCGCGGCTGCCCGCTCCGATCACGGCGAGGTCGCGGTCGAGACCGGCGTACTCGCGCAGCGCCTGCGGGATCGTCACGCGGTTCTGCTTGTCGGGCGTTTCCGCGTGCGCTCCCGAGAGGAAGACGCGCAGGTAGTCGCGGCCCTGCTTCGAGGTGATCGGCGCCTGACGGATCCGATCGTGCATGTCGGCGAACTCCTGCTCGCTGAACACGTAGAGGCAGTGCTCCTGACCACGGGTGATCACCAGACCGTCCGCGAGCTCCGTGCGGAACTTCGCGGGCAGGATGAGGCGGCCCTTGTCGTCCAGTTTCGGTGTGAAAGTACCGAGGAACATGGGGGTCACCTCCTCCCTGCGGGGTCCGGGTGCTCCCACAGTACTCCACTTTCCTCCACTTCCCTCAGTTTTATTCCCGAGTTCCCCAGGTTTCTGTGCGAAGTTCGGCGAGATCGTTGGGATCATGGCGGTCCTGAGCCGAGGAGGTCGCGCCGCCGCCCGCACGGTTCCGGCCCGAGCTCCGTCGACCCGGGGCGCGCTCCCGTCGCGAGCGTGTTCCCCAGATCCGCGGAAACACGCGGATTCTCCGTCGCTTCGGTTCCGCCTCAAGTTCGCCGCGAAGTCGGAGTGGAGCGAAGTGGAGCGGATGGAGGAGTGCAGGGTGGAGCGCGGTGGAGTGGCTCGCGGCGGGGCGCCCGTCCGTCCGTCCGTCGAAGGAGATCCGCGTTCAGAAGGACGATTCCGGCTCAGCGTTCCTTCCGAACCCGGATGTCCTTCCGAACGCGAACCCCGCCCGGACGCGGGGTCGGTCGAGCCGGCCCTCCTCGGCCTCGGAGATCTGCACCGATTCGGATCCACCAGACGGAACCGATCCGAAATCTCGCAGATCTCCGCGGGGTGGACTGTGCGTCAGCGGCGACACGACTCCGGAGCCGAGTCGGCGCCCATCGAAGGAGATCCGCGTTCAGAAGGACGATTCCGGCGCAGCGTTCCTTCCGAACCCGGATGTCCGTCCGAACGCGAACCCCGCCCGGGCGCAGCAAAAGACCGCGGTCACCTGACCGCGGTCTTCTCTATCCGCTTCGGCCTACGCCGTGGGCCGACGCTGCGCGTCGCGAGCTAGCGCTCGCCCTCCATGCGCTCGTCCCAGCGGCGCTCGAGGCGCTCATTCATGTTCGATCGGCGCCCGCCGGAGTGAGCGCGACCACCGGCCGCGACCGGCTCGTGCACCTCGCCCGGCTCGGCCGGGGTGCGTCGGGTCAGAGCGAGAACCGCGCCGCCCAGCATCACGACGAAGCCGACGAGGCCCAGCCACAGCTGCGATCCTGCGACGGCGCCGATGAGCACGCCGACCCCGACGAGCACGACGATGATGCCGAGCACCAACGACCGCAGGTCGACCCGACGACGCTCACCCGTGGAAGCCGACATCACGTCGGCTTCGCTCTGGTACAGCCGCCGCTCCATCTCGTCGAGCAGCCGCTGCTCATGCTCGGACAGTGCCACGTCCGCCTCCTCGATCGATCCGGAATTCTTCCCTCGATTCTACGCCGCACGCGGACGGCTAGGCTAGCTGCGTGCACGAAACCATCCGACTTGCAGGCCTCGTACAGGAGCGGATCGGCGATGTGCTCGCCGATCACCGTCAGCAGCTCGAGGCCCTCGGCCCCGACGCGATCCCGCTGCTCGACGAAGCCGCCGATTACCTGGCCGGCGGCAAGCGTCTGCGCGCCCAGTTCTGCGTGCTCGGTGCCCGATCCGTCGGTCGTGTCGACTTCGACGACGCCGACGAATCCGAGACGGACGGCGTCGCCCCGGGCGCGGCGAGCCCTGCACTCGGCCCCGATGCCGACCGTATCCTGGACGCCGCCTGTGCGTTGGAGCTGTTCCACGCCGCCGCGCTGATCCACGACGACGTCATCGACCGGTCCGATACGCGCCGCGGTCGCCCGTCGGCGCACCGCCACTTCGCGGGCCTGCACGAGGACGCCGATTACCGCGGCGACGCGGACCATTTCGGTCTCGCCGGCGCGATCCTGCTCGGCGATCTGCTGCAGTCCTGGTCCGACGAGCTGATGCAGCGCGCCTGCGACGCGACCGGGGATCGCGCCGCGGCGCGGGCAGCGCGCGAGCACTTCAACCGCATGCGCAGCGAGGTCGCCGTCGGCCAGTACCTCGACGTGCTCGAGGAGCAGCGTCCCGCCGCCGCGCCCGAAGCCGAGCAGCTCGAGCGCTCCACGCGCGTGCTCGTCTACAAGTCGGCGAAGTACAGCGTCGAGGCTCCCCTGCTGATCGGCGCCGCGCTGTTCGGTGCCGACGAGGAGCAGGAGCAGTCGCTCGCCGAGTTCGGGCTGCCCGTCGGGGTCGCCTTCCAGCTGCGCGACGACGTGCTCGGCGTGTTCGGCGACGCGGAGGTCACCGGCAAGCCTGCGGGCGACGATCTCGCCGAGGGCAAGCGCACCGTGCTCGTGACGCTCGCGCGCGAGGCCCTGCCGAACACTCAGCGCCGGGTGTTCGACGATATGTTCGGCGATCCCGAGCTGGACGACGAGCAGGTGGAGATGCTGCAGCGGACCATCCGCGACAGCGGCGCGCTCGACCGGGTCGAGGAGATGATCACGCGCAACCTGGACCGGGCGACGCAGTCGCTCGCCGCCGCGCCGATCAATGCCGAAGCCAAGGCGCGTCTCGGGTCCCTCGCCGACCGTTCGGGTCGACGCGCCTTCTGAGCGGCCGGCTCCGGCTCTCCCGACCCCGGCCCGTCAGCGTCCCGTCAGAACGCCAGCGACTGCGTGGCGCGGCGAACCGCGCTCTTGCGTCCGTTCTGCAGCTCCTCGATGGGGATCCCGCCGACCTCCGCGTTCTCGGTGAACAGCCACTCGATCGACTGCTCCTCCGAGTAGCCGGCGTCGCGCAGCACCAGCAGAGTGCCGCGCAGCGAGCTCAGCGGCTCGTCGCCCTGCAGGAACGCTGCGGGAACACGGAGCACACCGCCGATGCGCACGGCTGCGAGGTGCTGATCCTCGATGAGTCGCCGAACCTTGCTCGGAGCGAGTCCGAGTCGCTCGGTCAGCTCGGGGACGGTGAGGGTCTGGATACCAGTGAGGAAATTCTCGGCCACGCCTCAACTCTGCCACGAAGCCGCGAGCGGTTCCAGCCGGGCGATTCGGATCGGGTGATTCCCGCCGGGCGATGCCGCTCAGCGGCGGACGCGCCCGGAGCACCGGGCGGGAGAGCCGTCGCGGATCCCGATCCGCGGCGCGGTTCCGGGCAACGCCGGTGAGGATCCAGACTGGGGAACCCTCGGGTCCGTAGAATTTGCGGGTGACCTCTGCCCCCTCCGATCCGCTCGTGGGACGAACCCTCGACGAGCGCTACGTGATCCGCTCGCGCATCGCGCGCGGCGGTATGGCGATGGTCTATGTCGCGAACGACCTGCGGCTCGAGCGCCGCGTCGCCGTGAAGGTGATGCACGCGCACCTCGCCGACGACGAGAACTTCACCCGTCGCTTCGAGCAGGAGGCGCGCAGCGCGGCCCGACTCGCGCACCCCAACGTGGTCAACGTGTTCGACCAGGGCAACGATGCCGGGCATCCCTATCTGGTCATGGAGTATCTGCCGGGCATCACGCTCCGCGAGCTGCTCAAGCAGCAGCAGCGCCTGACCTCCGAGCAGACCCTCGAGATCGGCGAGGCGGTGCTCGCCGGGCTCGCCGCCGCGCACCGCGCCGGCATCGTCCATCGCGACCTCAAGCCCGAGAACGTGCTGCTCGCCGACGACGGCCGGATCAAGATCGGCGATTTCGGGCTGGCGCGCGCCGTCAGCGCGAACACCACGACGGGCCAGGCCCTGCTCGGCACGATCGCGTACCTCTCCCCCGAACTCGTCACCCGCGGCGTCGCCGACGCCCGCAGCGATCTCTACGCGTTCGGGATCATGCTCTTCGAGATGCTCACCGGAACGCATCCGTTCACGGGCGAGCAGCCGGTGCAGATCGCATACCAGCACGCCCACGGCGAGGTTCCCGTCCCGTCGACGATCTCGTCCGAGTCGAGCCCCGAGTTCGACGCGCTCGTGCGTTGGCTGACGCAGCGGGACCCCGCGAACCGCCCCGCCGACGCCTCGGAGGCGCTCGCCGAGCTGCAACGGATCCGTTCGGGCTCCCCGCTCCACGCGACCCGGGTGCTCCCGAGCGACCTCGGGCTCGATGCGACCTCGGTGCTGCCGTCGACCACGGTGCTCGATCCCGTGGCCGAGGCCCCCACCGACGGCGCTCCGGAGCCCGCTCCCGAGATCCCCGAACCGGCGGATGCCGGCGCGGTCGGCCTCGCCGCCGCGACGGCCCGCCGCCGCAAGCGCCGCGGCGGGATCATCGCCCTCCTCGTGACGCTCGCCGTCGCCGCCTCGGCCGGTGCCGGCTGGTGGTTCGGGCAGGGCCCCGGTTCCCAGGTCACGGTCCCGGACGTCGCCGGGCTCCCCTTCGCCGAGGCGAAGGCCGAGCTCAGCGGTCTCACGCTCACCGCGACGCGCACCGAGTGCTCGAGCGTCGAGATCCCCAAGGGGAAAGCGGTCAGCACCAAGCCCGGAGCCGGTTCCCGGGTCGATCGCAAGACCGCGGTCGAGCTCTGCGAGTCCACCGGTCCGCGCATCCTGCCCGTGCCGACGCTCGTCGGTCTCCCGCAGGATCAGGCCGAGGCCGCGATCGCGAAGGCCGGGTTCACCTTCGGCAAGGTCACGGGTCGCCAGTTCAGCTCGGACGCGAAGAACGGCACGGTAATCGCGGCCCTCGGTTCCGACGGCAAGGGTCTCGGCGAGCAGTACCCCGAGCAGGCGAAGGTCGACCTCGTCGTCTCGGTCGGCACGGTCCCCGATGTGACCGGCAGCACCGTCGACGCCGCGACCTCGGCGCTGGCCGACAAGGAGCTGACGGTCGACTCCGGCAAGAACGTCGAGGAGTTCAGCGACGACATCGCCAAGGGCAAGGTCATCGGTGTGATCTACTCGACCGACCCGGTGCGGCCCGGCGACTCCGTCGGCCTCACCGTCTCCAAGGGCCCCGAGCTGTTCGCGGTGCCCGATGTCTCGGGCCAGAAGATGCGCAAGGGCGTGCAGACGCTCAAGGACGCCGGCTTCGATCCGCAGACGGCGGTGCCCGAGCTGCTCTGGAACGCGGTCAAGGTCGAGAGCACTGAGCCCGCCGCCGGCGAGATGGTGCCGAAGGGCACCAAGATCACGCTCAACTTCGAGCTCTGACGTCGCTCCGCGAAACGTGAACGGCCCGGATCCCCTGCGGGATCCGGGCCGTTCACGTCACCGGCGCGGTGCGCCTCAGTGCGCGATCTGCTTGAGCTCCTCCGCCACGAGGAAGGCGAGCTCGAGCGACTGCATGTGGTTCAGTCGGGGATCGCAGAGCGACTCGTAGCGGGTCGCCAGCGTCTCCTCGTCGATGTTCTCGGATCCGCCGAGGCACTCGGTCACGTCGTCGCCCGTGAGCTCGACGTGGATGCCGCCGGGGACCGTGCCGGCGGCGCGGTGCGCCTCGAAGAAGCCGCGGAGCTCGTCCATGACGTCGTCGAAGCGGCGGGTCTTGTACCCGGTCGCCGTGGTGATCCCGTTGCCGTGCATCGGATCGGTGACCCACAGCGGCTGAGCGCCCGCGGCCTTGACGCCCTCGAGCAGCGGCGGGAGCGCCTCACGGATCTTGCCCGCGCCCATGCGCGTGATGAACGTGAGGCGGCCGGGCTCGCGCTCGGGATCGAGCTTGTCGATGAGGCGCATGGCGTCGTCCACCGAAGCGGTCGGGCCGAGCTTGACCCCGATCGGGTTGCGCACGTGCGACAGGAACTCGACGTGCGCGCCGTCGAGCTCGCGGGTGCGCTCGCCGATCCAGAGCATGTGCCCCGAGGTGTCGTAGAGCTCGCCGGTGCGCGAGTCGATGCGGGTCAGAGGACGCTCGTAGTCGAGCAGCAGCGCCTCGTGGCTCACGTAGAACTCGGTCTGGGTCAGCGCGGCGCTCTCTACGCCGCACGCCTCCATGAACTTGAGCGCCCGGTCGATCTCGGCCGCCAGCGACTCGTAGCGGCGGTTGGCCGGGTTCGACACGAAGCCCTGGTTCCAGGCGTGCACCTGACGGAGGTCGGCGAAGCCGCCCTGCGTGAAGGCGCGGATCAGGTTCAGCGTTGAAGCCGAGACGTGGTAGCCCTGCACCAGCCGCGACGGGTCCGCCGCGCGCGACTCGGGGGTGAAGTCGTAGCCGTTCACGAGATCGCCGCGGAACGCCGGGAGCGTCACTCCGTCGCGGGTCTCGGTGTCGCTCGAGCGGGGCTTGGCGAACTGGCCGGCCATACGGCCCAGCTTGATCACCGGCATGGACGCGCCGTAGGTCAGCACGACCGCCATCTGCAGCAGCGTCTTGACGCGGTCGCGGATCTTGTCGGCGGTCGCGGCCTCGAAGGTCTCGGCGCAATCGCCGCCCTGCAGCAGGAAGGCCTCACCGCGTGCGGCCGCAGCGAGCCGCTGCTTCAGCTGGTCCGCCTCGCCGGCGAAGACGAGCGGGGGCTGGGAGGCGAGATTCGCCGAAGCCGCTTCGACGGCTGCCGCGTCGGGCCAGGTCGGCTGCTGCTTCGCCTCGCGAGTGCGATACGTGTCGAGCTCCGCCAACACGTCCCGCTTCACTGCCGTCTCAGTCTGACCGCCCATTGGTCTCCGCCGTTTCTCGAAATCTGCGGGACGAACCCGCATGCCGCGGCCGTTCGCCGCAACTTTTCCAGGGTACTCGACGGGCGGGATCACGAGCGAACCCGGCGGAGGTCGCCGAGGCCGCTGCTGCGATCGCTCAGGGGCGTTTGGCCGCCCGAACGCTCGACGCGTAGACGTCGACGTACTCCTGACCGCTGAGCTTCTGGATCTCGAGCATGATCTCGTCCGTCACACTGCGCAACACGAAACGATCCGCGCTCATTCCCGCGAAGCGGCTGAAGTCGAGCGGCTTGCCGATGACGGTGCCGATGCGGCGGATCCGCGGGAGCTTCGCCCCGATCGGCATGGCTTTCTCGGTGTCGACCATGATCGCAGGGACCACGACCGCGCCGGACTCGAGCACGAGGCGGGCGACGCCCGTGCGTCCGCGGTAGAGCCGCGCGTCCGGGCTGCGAGTGCCCTCGGGGTAGATGCCGAGCACGTCGCCGCGATCGAGCACGCCGAGCCCGGTGTTCAGCGACGCCTCGGAGGCCTTGCCGCCCGAGCGGTCGATCGGCAGCTGCCCGACGGACAGCATGAAGCCGCGCACGAACCAGCCCTTGAGGCCGGTCCCGGTGAAGTAGTCGCTCTTCGCGAGGAAGTAGACCCGCCGATCGACCATGATCGGCATGATGAACGAATCGATGACCGACAGATGGTTGCCGACGATGATGACCGGACCCGACGAGGGGATGTTCTCGGCGCCCTCGACCCAGGGTCGGTAGATCGTCTTCAGCAGCGGTCCGATGACCAGGTGCTTGAGAATCCAGTAGAACACGGCGGAGACGTCCCTTCGACTCGAAACAGGATACTGGAGCCGGGCGTCGCATGGTCGCATGCAATAGGGTGGCAGGCAGAAACCGGCGGCGAAGAAGCCGCCCAGAGACCTCGCCCTGGTGCCGAAGGAGCTGCCGTGAATCAGACCGAGACGCCGATCGTCATCCCGCACGTCCCCGAGGACAACGTGACCGACCTGCTCGAGCAGCGGGTGGCCGCCACGCCCGATCGACCGCTCTTCGCGGTCCCCGAGGGGTCGGGCTGGCGCGACATCACCGCCGCGCAGTTCCGCGACGAGGTGATCCGGGTCGCGAAGGGGTTCGTGGCCGGGGGCGTGCAGCCCGGCGACCGCATCGGCTTCATGTGCAAGACCAGCTACGAGTGGACGCTGGTCGACTTCGCCCTCTTCTATACGGGCGCGATCATGGTGCCGGTCTACGAGACCTCCTCCCCGCTGCAGATGCACTGGATCCTCGAGGACTCCGGCGCGCGCGGCATCATCACCGAGACGCGGGATCACGCGGAGCGGCTCGAGGAGGTCCGAGGCGACCTCTCCAACCTGGACCTGACCTGGCGCCTCGACGAGGGCGCGCTCGACGCGCTCCGTGCCGCGGGCGACGAGATCCCCGACGAGGAGATCGAGCGCCGCCGCTCGATCGCGGTCGGTTCCGACCCGGCGACCCTCATCTACACCTCGGGATCCACCGGGCGCCCCAAGGGCTGCGTGCTCACCCACGCCAACTTCGTCGACCTCTCGCGCAACGCCGGCGCCGCGCTCTCGCAGGTCGTGCAGGAGGAGGGCGCCTCGACGCTGCTCTTCATCACCCTCGCGCACGTCTTCGCCCGGTTCATCTCGACCCTCGCCGTGCACGCGGGTGTGCGCGTCGGCCACCAGGCCGACACCTCCCAGCTGCTGCCGGCGCTGAACACGTTCAAGCCCTCGTTCCTGCTCGCCGTGCCGCGCGTGTTCGAGAAGGTCTACAACTCGTCCGAGCAGAAGGCCGAGGGCGAGGGCAAGGGCAAGATCTTCCGCGCCGCCGCGCGCGTCGCGGTCGCCTACTCCGAAGCGCAGGAGACGGGTCGCGTCCCGCTGATGCTCGAGCTCCGCTTCCGCCTCTTCGACAAGCTCGTCTACTCGAAGCTTCGCGCAGCGCTCGGCGGCCGCGTGCGCTACGCCGTCTCGGGCTCCGCACCCCTCAGCCGATACCTCGGCCATTTCTACCACTCGCTCGGCATCAAGATCCTCGAGGGCTACGGCCTCACCGAGACGACGGCGCCCGCCACCGTCAACCTGCCCGAGAAGTTCAAGATCGGCACCGTCGGCCCGGCGCTGCCCGGCCACACGATCCGCATCGCCGAGGACGGCGAGATCGAGATCAAGGGCATCGACATCTTCAAGGAGTACTGGAACAACCCCGCGGCCACGGCCGCGGCGTTCACCGAGGACGGCTTCTTCAAGACGGGCGACCTCGGCTCCATCGACGACGACGGATACCTGGCGATCACCGGTCGCAAGAAGGAGATCATCGTCACCGCCGGCGGCAAGAACGTCGCCCCCGCGGTGCTCGAGGATCCGATCCGCTCCAACCCCGTCGTCGGCCAGGTCGTCGTCGTGGGCGAGCAGAAGCCGTTCATCGCCGCGCTCGTCACGCTCGACGGCGAGATGCTCGGCACCTGGCTGAAGAACAACGGGGAGAACCCGAGCCTCAGCCTCGAGGAGGCCGCGGTGAACCCGAAGGTCCTCGCCGAGGTCCAGCGCGCCATCGACCACGGCAACGAGTTCGTCTCGCGCGCCGAGTCGATCCGCAAGTTCGTGATCCTGCCCGTCGAGTTCACCGAAGCGAACGGGCACCTGACGCCGAAGCTCAGTATCAAGCGCGACAACATTCTGCGCGACTACGCCTCCGAGATCGCGGCGCTCTACGGCGACAACCCGCAGACCGCGGCGATCTCGACCCCGCGCTGACCGCGCACGCGTCTCCCGGGCACCGCCCGCAACGCCGAGGGCCCCGATCCTGATGGATCGGGGCCCTCGGCGTTCACCGCGCGGCCGCAGCCGACGCGGGATCGATCAGAACCAGTCCGAGGTGCGGATCTGCCGCATCGCCTCGCCGCGGTTCTCGCGATCCAGCCGGTTCAGGTAGAGCTTGCCGTCGAGGTGGTCGCACTCGTGCTGCAGCGCCTGCGCCATGAGCCCCTCGCCCGAGATCACGACCTCCGCGCCGTCGAGATCGATACCGCGGACGGTGGCCCGGGGGTAGCGCATCACCGGGAACCAGAGCTCCGGCACCGACAGGCACCCCTCGCCGGTGGGGGTCGGCTCCCCCGCGAGCTCGACGATCTCGGGGTTGAGCACGTAGCTGATCTCGCCGTCGATGTGCAGGCTGAACGCGCGCAGCGTGTGACCGATCTGCGTCGACGCGAGCCCCGCGCGACCGTCGAACGCGACCGTGTCGCACAGGTCGGCGACCAGGGCGCGCACACCCTCGTCGATCTCGGTGATGGGCTCGCAGACGGTGCGCAGCACCGGGTCGCCGAACTTTCGAATCTCACGTACAGCCATGGGAATCGAGTCTACCGGCGCCGCGGAATCGCCCTGCGGGATCCCCGCGAACCGCACTGGGAGATGTTCCGTTCAGGCTTCTTCCCCTAAGCTTGATGCCGTGCATGTTCTGAGTGTGAGTTCCCTCAAGGGCGGCGTCGGCAAGACGACCGTCACCCTCGGCCTGGCCTCGGCGGCGTTCTCCCGCGGGCTCCGGACCCTCGTGGTCGACCTCGACCCGCAGTCCGACGTCTCCACCGGCATGGACGTCAACCCCGAGGGGCACGGCAACATCGCCGACGTGCTCGAGAACCCGAAAGAGAAGACGGTCCGCTCGGCGATCGCCGCGAGCGGCTGGAACCAGCACCACGAGGGCGCCATCGACCTGCTCATCGGCAGCCCCTCGGCCATCAACTTCGACGGACCCCACCCGTCGGTGCGCGACATCTGGAAGCTCGAGGAGGCGCTCGCCAGCGTCGAGGCCGACTACGACCTCGTCCTCATCGACTGCGCGCCCTCGCTGAACGCGCTCACGCGCACCGCGTGGGCCGCGAGCGACCGCGTGCTCGTCGTCACCGAGCCCGGCCTCTTCGCCGTCGCCGCCGCCGACCGTGCGCTCCGCGCCATCGAGGAGATCCGCCGCGGCATCAGCCCGCGACTGCAGCCCCTCGGCATCGTGATCAACCGCACCCGCCCGCAGTCGATGGAGCACCAGTTCCGCACCCGCGAGCTGCGCGAGATGTTCGGCCCCCTCGTGCTCAGCCCGCAGCTCCCCGAGCGCACCTCCCTGCAGCAGGCCCAGGGCGCGGCGAAGCCCGTGCACATGTGGCCGGGCGAAGCCGCGCAAGAAATGGCCGGCTACTTCGACCAGATCCTCGACCGGGTGCTCCGCTCCGCCAAGCTCGAAGGCGCAGCGAGCGCTCCCCTGGCCCGCCAGGCGACGCAGGCCACGGCGGTCGTCGAGAACGAGGGCGACGACTCGGACGTCGTCTCGGATCCCGCGGCGAACTGACGCCCCTGCGCGGTCGCCCGATTGGGCCCGCGCGACGATCCATCCGCGATCGGCGCTTCGCGCTGATCGCTCCCGCCAAACCCGCCGGTCGCACGGCTCCCAATCGGGCAACCGTGCAGGAGCGACTCGGCTATCGAGTTCCGAGCACGACGCCGACGAGCGGCGGCGCTGAGGGCGCTGGGCGCGCTTAGGAGATCTTGCGGGCGCGGCGGCGCACCGCGAGCTCATCGACGGCCGACTCGGCCTCGGCGCGGTGCTCGTCCATGTCGACCAGAGTGACCTCGACCTCGCGGAGCACCTTGCCGACGGCGATGCCGAACACGCCCTGCCCGCGGCTGACGAGGTCGATCACCTCGTCGTTGGAAGTGCAGAGATAGACGCTCGCGCCATCGCTCATGAGAGTGGTCTGCGCCAGGTCGTGCACGCCGGCCTCGTGCAGCTGCTCGACCGCGGTGCGGATCTGCTGCAGCGAGATGCCCGTGTCGAGCAGGCGCTTGACGAGCTTGAGCACGAGGATGTCGCGGAAGCCGTAGAGACGCTGCGACCCGGAGCCCTTGGCACCGCGGACGGTGGGCTCGACGAGCCCCGTGCGGGCCCAGTAGTCGAGCTGACGGTAGGTGATGCCGGCCGCGCGAGCGGCGATCGCACCCTTGTACCCGCCATCGGCGTCGGGCTTCGGAAGTCCGTCGGCGAACAGCATATTGAGTTCCGCGGAGTCGCCCGGCGCCTGGCTGAGTTGCTCCATATGCTGGTCCCCTGTCGTCTGCTCCGGCCTATCCGGACCTTTCAAAGGTATCGAGCACTCGACCCCGGTGCAACGACCTTCGGGGGGCGAGTCGCGCGCGTCGTCGACGGATCCGCGGAAACACGCGGAGCGCCCGTCGAACGGGCCCGAAGAAGTCGACTCAGCGGCCGGTGAGGCGGCGCTTCAGCACGCCGCTCCGCACGGTTTCGAGCTCGGCAGCGATGGCCAGCGCGTCCTCCGTGGAGTGCGGGGTTCCGCCGCGCACGCCCCGGCTCGAGACCGCGTGCTCGATGAGCTCGGCCTCGCGCTCCGCCGCGACGCGCACGGCGCGCAGATGACGGGGCGTGATCCCCTGCTCCGCGAGGCGCAAGAGCGCGGTGACCTCAGCGACCGCGTCGTGCGGGAACACCTCGGCGGCGGGCAGCAGGCCGGCGGCGATCGCTTCGCCGAGGAACCGGGAGCTCGCGCCCGTGAGCTGCTGCAGCTCCTCGCGGCCGAGCAGCCGTCGCGGCATGAGGATGCTCGAGGCGCTCCGCGGGGCGGCACCGGGGATGACCGGGTCGCGGCCCTGATCGACCTCGTCGAGCACCTCGGCGATGACCTTCAGCGGCAGGTAGTGGTCGCGCTGCAGGGTCAGGATCAGGCGCAGCCGCTCGACGTGGGCCTGCGAGAACTTGCGGTACCCCGAGCGTGTGCGCTCCGGGGTCACGAGCCCCTGCTCCTCCAGGAATCGCAGCTTCGAGGGAGTGAGGTCCCCGAACTCGCCCTGCAGGTGCGACAGCACCTGCCCGATGCTCAACCGTGCGCCGGCACCGGCCGGATTCGATGCGGCGGGAACCGCTGCGGCCGACGCCGCCATGTCAGGCGAGGTCCGCGAGATCGAAGCGCGAGGCGAAGAAGGTGAACTTGAACTTGCCCACCTGCACCTCGGAGCCGTCCTCGAGGGCGACTTCGCCGTCGATGCGCTGGCCGTCCCAGAAGGTACCGTTGAGCGACCCGAGGTCGCGCGCGAAGAAGCGGGTGCCCTCGCGCCGGAACTCGGCGTGCTTGCGGGAGACCGTGACGTCGTCGAGGAAGATGTCGACCTCGGGGTGACGACCGGCGACGGTGACCTTCTGGTCGAGCAGGAATCGGGCGCCCAGGTCGGGACCGCGGCGCACCACCAGCAGCGCTGCACCTGAGGGGAGCGCCTGCACGGCCTCCTGCTCGTCGACCGTGAGGTCGGTCGCGCGCGAACGGATCATCGCATTGAGATCCTCGCGGAACTGCTGCGTGGAGCGGGCCTCGGTGTCATCCGGGCGATGCTGGAGATTCTCGGCGTTCATGTCGTCTCTCACCTCCGGTACCGCGACGTGCGGTGCGTGCTTCTGGGGTCGTCCTTCTACGCTATCGCAGCGCTCGGCCCGGCGCATCCCGTGACGGGGTGCCGCACGCAGATGCTCAGCGGACCCATAGCTCAGCGCACCTCGTTGGCCTCGAGGAACTCGTAGACCTCGTGCGCGTCGACCCCGGGGAAGGTACCGGTCGGCAGCGCCGCCAGCAGGCTCGTCGGCGTCGCGGCCTCCGGCCAGGCTGCGCTCTCCCATTTGCGGGTCAGGCCGTCGCTCGCCCGCCGGCAGCAGCGCTCATCGGGGCAGTCGGAGGTGCTGCGGTGCGAGGTCTCGCGTCCGCGGAACCACTTCACCGAGTCGAAGGGCACGCCCACGCTGACCGAGTACTCCCCCTCTTTCGCCTTCTCGACGCGCGAGGTGCACCAGTAGGTGCCGCCCGCAGCCATGTCGGTGTACTGATACCAGGGGTTGAAGCGGTCGGGCTGCGCGAACACGGTGCGCGCGGTCCAGTTGCGGCAGACGGTCGCCCCCTCGAGATTGCCCAGGGCGTCCGAGGGGAAGCGCACCCCGTCGTTCTCGTAGGCCTTGATCAGCGTGCCGGACTCGTGCGCCTTCATGAAGTGCACCTCGAGGTCCAGCCGCTCGGTCGCGAGGTTCGTGAAGCGGTGCGCCGCCATCTCGTAGGAGACCGCGAACGCGTCGCGCAGATCCTCCATCGAGATCTGCCGCTCGCGCTTCGCCGCGCTCAGCAGTTCCACCGTCGCGTCCTCCGGCAGCAGCACCGCACCCGCGAGGTAGTTGGCCTCGACGCGCTGACGGAGGAAGTCGCCGTAGTTGCGCGGCTCCTCGTGCCGGCACACGAGGCTGGCGAGCGCCCGCAGGATCGGAGCCCGGGCGTCCCGCGAGGGCAGGTTCGCGCCGAGGTAGATCCGGCCGTTGCGACGGTCGATCACCGAGCGGGTGGAGTGCGGCAGATCGGTCACGTAGTGCAGGCTGAAGCCGAGCTTCTCGGCGACCTGCGCGATGGTGCGCTGCGACACGGGGCCGCCGCTGTAGCCGACCGCCCCGAGCAGGCGCTGGGCCTCGGCCTCGAGCTCCGCGAAGTAGTTGCCCCGGACCCGCATCTCGGCGCGGAGCTCGGTGTTCGCCCGGCGGGCCTCCTCGGGCGTCGCCGCGCGTTCGCGGTGCAGCCGTTCGACCTCCTGGTGGAGCCCGAGGATCGCCTTCAGCGTGTCGTCGGACGTCGCCTTCGACACGCGGATCGCCGGAATACCGAGCGAGCGGAACACCGAGCCGCGCTGCGCCCGCTCGACCGAGATCTCGAGCGCCGCCCGCTCGCTGGGCGCCTCGTCGGCGAGCAGCTCGTCGACGGTGCAGTCGAGCGCTGCGGCGAGCGCGCGCAGGATCGGCAGCCGGGGCTCGCGCTTGCCGTTCTCGATGGCCGAGAGCTGGGAGGGCGCCCGGTCGATCGCGGTCGCGAGCTGCTCGAGGGTGAGTCCGAGCTGCGCCCGCCGCTCGCGGATGCGGCGGCCGAGGGTGAGCGCGTCGGCGGTGTCGTCCTCGGCGGGTTCGGCGGCCGGGGTGCGCGGGGCTGCGGTGAGCGTCATACGCCCATGGTGCCAGATCCGGAAAATTCCGCCAAGCAGAAATTCCCCGGAACTTCACCCGGCGAATCGCCGGTCCGGGCCCGTCACCGCCGTTCAAGATGGAATCACCGCCGAACATCCGGGATCCTCCGATCCCGCGCATCGCTCGGCACCGGTTCTCCACCTCGATCATCGGCTCCCTCGGAAGGAACAGATCATGACCACCACGCAGGCGGCCCCGCAGCAGCAGACCGCCACCCCCGCGACCATCGGCCCGCGCATCGAGGTCTTCGGCCCCGCCATCCCCCGCTCCGCGGAGATCCTCACCCCCGAGGCGCTCGAGTTCCTGACCGAGCTGCACCGGCGCTTCGCCGGGATCCGCCACGAGCGTCTCGCAGACCGGCAGCGCCGCCGGTACGAGATCGGCAACGGCCGCGACCCGAAGTTCCGCGCCGACACCCGGCACATCCGCGAGGACGCGGAGTGGCGGGTCGCTGGCCCCGGCCCGGGCCTCGAGGATCGCCGCGTGGAGATCACCGGCCCCACCGACCCGAAGATGACCGTCAACGCGCTCAACTCGGGCGCCAAGGTGTGGCTCGCCGATCAGGAGGACGCGACGAGTCCCACCTGGCACAACGTCATCGGCGGCCAGCTGTCGCTGTTCGACGCGATCCGTGATCAGCTGCAGTACACGAGCCCCGAGGGCAAGGAGTACCGCGTCACCGCCGAGCAGACCCCCACGATCGTGATGCGCCCCCGCGGCTGGCACCTCGTCGAGAAGCACATCCGCTACGTCGACGCGCACGGCCAGTCCGGTGCGGCCTCGGGCAGCCTGGTCGACTTCGGCCTCTACGCGTTCCACAACGCGCGCGAGCTCGTCGCCCGCGGACGCGGGCCCTACTTCTACATCGCGAAGCTCGAGTCGAGCGAAGAGGCGAAGCTCTGGGACGACATCTTCACCTACACGGAGCAGGCCCTCGGCCTCGAGCACGGCACGATCCGCGCCACGGTGCTGATCGAGACCCTGCCCGCCGCGTTCGAGATGGAGGAGATCCTCTACGTGATGCGGGACCACATCGCCGGCCTGAACGCCGGTCGCTGGGACTACATCTTCTCGATCATCAAGAACTACCGCGGCCGCGGCGCCCGCTTCGTGCTCCCCGACCGCAGCGAGGTCACCATGACGGTGCCGTTCATGCGGGCCTACACCGAGCTGCTGGTCAAGACCGCGCACAAGCGCGGAGCGCACGCCATCGGCGGTATGAGCGCGTTCATCCCGAACCGTCGCGACCCCGAGATCACCCGTCGTGCCGAGGAGAAGGTCCGCGCCGATAAGAACCGCGAGGCGAACGACGGCTTCGACGGCACCTGGGTGGCGCACCCCGACCTGATCCCGGTCGCTCGCGCCGAGTTCGACGCCGTGCTGGGCGACCGCCCCAACCAGGTCGACCGCCAGCGCGACGACGTCGAGGTCACCGCGGCCCAGCTGCTCGATGTGCACATCGGCCGCGACGTCACCGAGGCCGGCGTGCGCGAGAACATCTCGATCGGCATCCGCTACATCGAGGCGTGGCTGCGCGGCATCGGCGCCGCGGCGATCGACAACCTGATGGAGGACGCCGCGACCGCCGAGATCAGCCGCTCGCAGATCTGGCAGTGGATCCACCAGGATCAGTCGACCGCCGAGGGCACCCGCATCACCCGGGAGTGGGTGCAGGAGCTCGTGCGCGAGACCGTCGCCGGCTTCGACCGCTTCCCGGGCGACCGCTACGACGACGCGACGGAGCTGTTCGAGGACGTGTCGCTCGGCGACAACTTCCCGACGTTCCTCACGGTGCCCGCCTACAGCCGGTACCTGGTCGACCTCTAGGCCGACGCACGACGAAGGGCCCGGTCCTCCTCGAGGAGGACCGGGCCCTTCGCGCTACCGCCGCCGGATCGGATCAGGCGACGCTCCCGGCTCAGGAACGAGCGTTCAGGCGACGGGTCGCGACGACGGTCGCGCCACCGGCGATGAGCAGCAGCGCCAGCGCGCCGGCGGCCGGAACGAAGCCGGACGCCGAACCCGTGACCGCGAGCTCAGCGGGTGCCTGGGTCTTCACCTGCGCGGCTGCCGCCTTCGACACGACCGCACCGTTCGGGCCGGTGCCCGATGCCGTCGCAGTGTTGGTGATCGCCTTGCCCGTGAGATCCGCAGCCACGACGGTGTAGTCGGCGGTGCAGGTCACCTTCGCCTGGGGCGCGAGAGACTCGGCCGCTGCCGGGCAGACGATGTCTCCGAGCTCGCCCTTGCCCGAGAAGTCGCCCTCGGCCACCGCGACGTCGGTGACGGTCACGTTCCCGGTGTTCGTCACGAGGAACGAGTAGACGATCTTCTGGCCGGCGCGGGTCGCGACGTCCGTGTCGGCGGACTTCACCAGGGTGAGCTCCGGCTTCGGGGCGACGGTCGGCAGCTGGGCCGAGGCGTCGGCGTCGACGCGGGTGCCGGCGGGGCTGACGCCGGACGCCTTGGCCTCGTTCTTCAGCGCGGTGCCGTCGAGATCATCGAGCCCGGCGGTGTAGACGGCCGTGCAGACGATCTGCTCGTCGACGGCGAGGTCGGTGACGCCGCCGCAGTCGATGGGGCCCATCGTGCCCGTGCCGCCGATCGGACCGGGATCGGTCACCGCCACATCGTGCAGGTCGACGTCGCCGTCGTTGCGCACGGTGAAGGTGTAGGTGGCCTCGCGCTGGTCGGCGGTCAGCGTCTCGGGAGCGACGGTCTTGGTCAGCGACAGCGAGGGGACGAGCGCGCGGACCGCGGCGCTCGGCGTGCCGCCGAGACCGTCCATGCTGGTGATCACGTTCGTGAAGTCGCCGCCCTTGTCGAGGACGACGTCGACCGAGATCGTGCAGCTCTCGGCGCCGCTCGCGAGCGAACCGTTCTCGACCGAGAGCGCGGAGGAACCTGCGGCCGCGGTGACGTCGCCGGCGGCGCAGGTCGAGGCGATGTTCGGCGTCGATGCCACCTTCATGCCCGCGGGCATCGCATCGGAGAAGCCCCAGCCGGTCTTCTCGGAGAGCTCGCTCGTGTTCACCACGGTCAGCTGCATCGTGACCGACTGCCCGACCTCGACCGCGTCCTGCGAGAAGGACTTGTGCAGCGTGGGGGTCGCGTCCATCAGCACGAGGTTGTCGTAGGCGAAGTCGTTGCCGCCGCCCGAGGTCTGGAGGTTGCGCACGACGTACTCGCCGGCACCCGTCTCGGGTGCCTTGAAACCGGCGCTCCGGAAGGAGCCGTACTTGATCTCGTGCCCGTTCACGGTGGTCGTCTGGCCGGTGCTGCAGGCCACGGCGGGTGCGCCGTCGATCATGACCTCGCCGCTCGGCAGCACGAGCCCGAAGGAGATCGTCGAGTCGGCCGCCGCGAAGCAGTTCACCTCGGCGATGTCGATGCCCGCCACGTAGAAGCGGCCCTTGGTGAGCTGGATCCCGCTGTGGTCGGAACGAGCGAGCAGGGTCTGCCCCGCGGGCCCGTTCGAATCGGTGTAGGCCGCGACGATGTGGTTCTTCGTATCGCCGCCGCCGAGGACCCCTGCGAGATCCATGAGGCGGGCGCGCGACTCGGGCGTCGCGCACGGGGCTCCCGATCCGCTCCAGTCGCCGCCGCCCTGGAGCACCAGGCCGTTGCACGCGGCCGCGCTGAGCCAGAACGGATCAGCGGTGTAGGAAGCCCCCTGGCTCCCGGTGTACGCCGGCAGGCCGATGATCTCCGAGCCGGTACCGTTCTCGAAGCCCTCCTGGAAGAGCACGGTCGGATCTGCGGGCGCCGGAGCGGGAGCCGCGACCGCGGCCGAGGGCGCGATCACCCCCATTCCCAGCAGTACGGCGGTGCCGCCCACCAGTGCGGCGAGCCGCCGCGCGGGCCTGGATTTCGTTGAAGCCACGGTTTTCCCTTCCTGAACCGGTCGAATCAGCGGTGCCGCGAAGACACAGCTTCTTCTCAGGGTGACAGTCGGGAGGGTCGGTCTCGGCGGACTCCCGGGAAATGACCCCCGGGCGGGGGTCCTGGCGATACGGATGCCGGTCAGCGGTGCTGCTCAGGAGTGATCGGACTGCTCGACCGCGGGGGCGAGCTCGTCGACCGACAGGTGCTCGGTGTCGATGTGTCCCGCGCGATACGCCGCGCGGCCGATCATGTGCGCGGCGACCGGAGCCGTCAGGGTCTGCATGATGAAGGTCGGCACCAGCGCGAACAGGGTCAGGAGCGAGCGGTCCGAGAGCGCGACCGCAGCGATGATGAGCAGGAGACCGAGGATCTGCGGCTTGGTCGCCGCGTGCAGTCGCGAGAGCGGATCCGAGAAGCGCAGCAGGCCGACGCCCGCGGCGACGGCGAGCACGGCCGCACCCAGCACGCAGACCGCAGCGGCGATATCGCAGGCCGTGTCGACCCATTCGGGCAGGTTCATCGGGCCTCCTCCGTCGCGTGC
The DNA here is from genome assembly GCF_039530105.1 of Leucobacter iarius. NCBI lineage: Bacteria > Bacillati > Actinomycetota > Actinomycetes > Micrococcales > Microbacteriaceae > Leucobacter > Leucobacter iarius. The sequence goes on from NZ_BAAAOB010000002.1 coordinate 504,051, forward strand.
GCAGCGTCTTCGGGTCCGGGTTCGCCCGGCTGGGTGATCGGGCCGACGGACTCGGGGCCGTCGGTGCGGTGCACGTGCCGCGCGACCGTGATCGTGCCGAACACGGCGGTCGCCGCGATCGCCGTCATGAGCGTGATCGAATCGGTGTGCTGCCGGATCACCATGTCGCCGCCGAGCCCGAGCACGACGGTGGTCAGGAAGACGTCCGAGGCGATCATGCGGTCGAGCACGGTCGGCCCGATGATCGCGCGGATGAGCGCGGCGATGAGCGTGATCGTCAGCGCGGTGCCGCCGCCGATCACCAGGATCCACTGGAGGGTCGTCATGGGAGCTTGGCCACCTCCTCGCGGCTGCCGATGGTCCGGATCAGAAGTTCTTCGACGTGGTGCGCGTCCCAGCGGACGCGCTCGATGGCCTCGTGGGTCGGCGCGTTCAGCACGTGCAGGTAGAGGGTCGATCCGAAGCGATCCACTTCCGCCACGAGGGATCCGGGGATCAGCGACAGCGTGAGGCTCGTCATCGTCAGGATGAAGTCGGATCGGGTGCGCAGCCGCACCTCGATGACCGCGGGCACGGGCCTGGGCACGGGCCCGAGGGCCTGCCAGGCGACCTGCAGCGACGCGAGCGCGAGGTGGGTGAAGAAGTACCAGAGGTACCGGATCGCCCACCACACGTTGAACCGCCCGGCGAGCTCCACCGGGGGCAGGTAATAGAGGCGGGTCGCGAGCAGCGCGATGAGGATCCCGCTGCCGAACGACATCCAGCTGATCTCGCCCCAGAGCATCATCCAGAGCAGCACGAGCCCGAGCAGCAGCGGGAGCTCGTAGAGGCGGAAGCGCCGTTCGACGCGGCGACCGGGTGCGGGGCTCATGAGGGATCCTCCGTTCCGCGGGCCCGTGCCGGCTCGGGTGCCTGAGCCGGCTCCGAGGAAGCGGCGCCGTGGTCGCCCTTCGAATCGTCGCCGGTGATCTCCCGATCGACCCGGTGCTCGTCGTACCAGGAGGTCTGCTTCTCGGCGTCCTCCAGGACCACCCCGGCGCGCTCGGAGTACGCGACGAGCGGTCCCGCGAACACGGTCAGCAGCACGCTGATCACGACCATGCCTGCGGTGGATCCGACCATCAGCTTCGGCATGCCGCGCGACTCGCGCTGGGGCGCGGCCTCGGGGGCGTCCTGCAGCCGTGCGAGCACACCCGTCGGCGTCGCGTCCTCGCCTCGGGGACGCCAGAACGCCAGGCTCCAGGCGCGCGCGAGCGCGTACAGCGTGAGCAGCGACACGAGTGCGCCGATGCCGATCAGCCACCAGGCGCCGGGTGTGCCGAGCTCCGCCGCAGCGGTGAACAGGCCGAGCTTGCCGATGAACCCGGAGAACGGCGGGATGCCGCCGAGGTTGAGCATCGGGATGAAGAACAGCACCGCGACGAGCGGCGCCGTCCTGAGCATGCCTCCGAGGCGCGCGAGCGAGGTGGTGCCACCGTGCCGTTCGATGAGGCCCACCACGAGGAACAGCGTCGTCTGCACGATGATGTGGTGGACGATGTAGTAGGTGGTCGCCGCGTAGCCCAGCGGTGTGTTCAGCGCGATGCCGAACAGCAGGTATCCGATGTGGCTCACCAGCGTGAACGAGAGCAGGCGCTTGATGTCGAGCTGCGCGATGGCGCCGAGGATGCCGACGACGAGCGTGAGGCCGGCCAGCCAGAGCAGCAGGTCGTTGACGCTCGAGTGGGGGAAGATGAGGGTCTGCGTGCGCGCGATCGCGTAGATGCCCACCTTCGTGAGCAGACCGGCGAACACCGCCGTGACCGGGGCCGGGGCGGTCGGGTATGAATCGGGCAGCCAGAACGAGAGCGGGAAGATCGCGGCCTTGATGCCGAAGGCGACCAGCAGCGCGACGTTCAGGAACAGCTGCATGCCCGCGCTCAGATCGCCGATGCGTTCGGAGAGCTGCGCCATGTTGACGGTGCCGGTGGCCCCGTAGACCAGCGCGATGGAGACCAGGAAGAGCACCGACGACACGAGCGACACCACGATGTAGGTGACGCCCGCGCGGATGCGCGGACCGGTTCCGCCGAGGGTGAGCAGCACGTAGCTCGCCACGAGCAGGATCTCGAACCCGACGTAGAGGTTGAAGAGGTCGCCCGCGATGAACGCTTCCGAGACGCCGGCGGCGAGCACCAGGTAGGTCGGGAAGAAGATCGAGACCGGGGTCTCCTCGTCGCCGTCCGCGAGGCCTTGACCGATCGAGAAGGTGAGGACCGCGAACAGCACGATCGCGCTGACGAGCAGGAGCAGCGCCGCGAAGCGGTCGACCACGAGCGCGATGCCGAAGGGCGCGGCCCAGCCGCCGACTTCCATGACGAGCGTGCCGTGGACGTCGCTCGCCCAGACGAGGGTGGCGGCGATGAGCACCATCAGGCCGAGGGTGCCGAGCGTGATGCCGCGCTGCGCACGGGCCTTGTGCGGCACGGCGAGCGCGAACGCGGCGCCCGCGAGCGGCACGAGGACGATGAGCGGGATCAGGGCTGACGGGTTCATCGGCGGCCCCCGTCCTGCTGCGGCCCGTCGTGCGGCACGGGTGCCGAGGCGGAGCCGTCGCCGTCGTCGTCGTCGAAGTCGGAGCTCTCGGTGAGCTCGGCGTCGGTGAACTCCTCGAGCGGGAGACCGGCGGTCTGCGCGAGCTCCAGGTCGTGCGCGTCGTCGGAGACCACGTCGACCTCTTCGCGGTCGAGGCGCCAGGAGCGGTAGATCAGGGCGAGCAGGAACGCGCTCACTCCGAAGGTGATCACGATGGAGGTGAGGATGAACGCCTGCGGCAGCGGGTCGCTCATCTCATCCGGGGCGCTCTCCCCCGCGATCGGCGCGTGCCCGAAGGTGCCCGACATCAGGAAGATCATCAGGTTGGCGCCGTTGCCGACGAGCAGGAACCCGAGCAGGATCCGGGTGAGGCCCCGATCGAGCATGAGGGTGAAGCCGCAGGCGAACAGCACCACCATGGCGATGACGAGGATCAGCGGGACGGTCACAGCGATCCTCCCCGCTCGACGCGGCCCGCGTGGGGTCCGGTCTGCTCCTCGTCGTGGTCGTCGGTGTTCGCGATCTCCTCGATCTCCTCGCCTTCCTCGTAGACGTCGACCTGCGATCCCAAGCTGCGCAGCACGTCGAGCACCAGACCGAAGACCACCATGTAGACGCCGATGTCGAACAGCGTCGAGGTGACGAAGGAGAGGTGTCCGAACGGGCCGAGGTCGAGGTCGAACCAGCTCGAGCTGAGCGCGGCCTCGCCGAAGAGCAGCGGCACGGCGGCGGTCGCGACCGAGATCGCGAGGCCGGTGCCGAGGATCCTGCCCGCGTCGAAGGGCACCGTCGCCCCCAGCTCGTGGCGTCCGCCCGCCAGGTACCGGGCGACCAGCGCGATGCCGGCCACGAGGCCGCCGGCGAACCCGCCGCCGGGCGCGTTGTGGCCCGCGAGCAGCAGGTAGATCGACAGGATGATGAGGGCGTGGAACACCAGGCGGACCACGACCTCCAGGATGATGGAGCGGTTCGCGGGGTCGAGGCGCCGGCCGGCCAGGATCCAGGTGCCGCGCTCGGTGCGGTCCTGCGGATCGGCGACGCGCTGCAGGTGCTCGCGCACCCGGCTCCGCGCGTCGCGACGGCTGAGGCGCGGCAGGGAGCCGCTGCGGTTGCGCAGGAACACGAGCGAGGCGACGCCGGTCGCCGCCGAGAGCACGACGGAGAGCTCGCCGAGCGTGTCCCAGCCGCGGATGTCGACGAGCATCACGTTGACCACGTTGATGCCGTGCCCGCCCTCGACCGCGAGCCTGGGCAGCTCGAGCGAGATCGGATCGGCGACGCGGGCCCCGAGCGCGAACAGCACCGCGGCTCCGAACAGGGTGCCGAGCGCCGTGCCGAGCACGACCCGGCCGATGCGGATCTTGCGCGTACTCCGGCGCTGCATGCGCTGCGGCAGACGTCGGATCACGAGCACGAAGGCGATGAGCGTGACGGTTTCGACGAGGACCTGCGTGAGCGCCAGGTCGGGGGCGCCGTGGAACGCATACAGGGCGGCCATGCCGTAACCCGTGAAGCCCACGAGGATGAGCGCCTGGAAGCGCTTCGTCGCGCGCAGTGTCGCGATGGCCGCGGCGATCATGAGCACGGCGAGCACGGGCTGCACCGCGTTGGTCGCGAGCGTGGTGTCGACCGGCTTCTGCCCGCTCGTGAGCAGGGTCCCCGTCATCGCGACGACGGTGACGCAGAGGATCACGGCCAGGTAGTACGGCAGGGAACCGCGCTGGGTGAAGCCGGTGACGCGGAGCGCGAGCTCGTCGACGGCACGGGTGATCGAGAAGTAGGCGTGGGACGCGGTGAAGCGTTCGGGCCAGACCGGCAGGCGGTCGACGAGCCTGCGCGTGACGAAGAAGAGCAGTACGCCGAGCGCGATGATGAACACCGAGATGAGCAGCGCGAGCGTCAGCCCGTGCCAGAGCGCGAGGTGCGCGGGGTCGAGGGACTCGACCCCCTCCGGGCCGGCCTGCTTCGCGAGCTCCTGGATGAAGGGATCGAGCGCGGTCGCGCCGATACCGGCCGCGATGGCCGTGACGACGAACACGATCGGCGCGAACAGAATGCTGGGGTGCTGTCGATGCACGATGGAGCAGCCGATGACGCCGGTCTTGCGCGAGAACGCTCCCCACAGGAACCGCAGCACGTAGCCGGTCGTGCAGATGCTGCCGAGGATCATGACGATGAGCGCGAACCAGCCGAGCACGGGGCTCGAGGTGTCGCCCTCGGGCAGCATGACGAGGAGTTCGGTCAGTGCGGCTTCCTTGCCGACGAAGCCGAGCATGGGCGGAAGGCCCACCATCGAGGCGCCCGCGAGCGCGGCGGTGGCGGCCAGCACGGGTGCTTGGCGTCCGAGCCCGCTGATCTTGCGGAGGTCTCGCGTACCGACGCGGTGGTCGATGATGCCGACCGCGAGGAACAGCGGGGCCTTGCCCAGAGCGTGCGCGAACAGGAGCACGGTCGCGGCGGCGTCGGTGCGCGGATCCGCGAGCCCGTAGAGCATGGTGAGCATGCCCAGCTGGCTGACCGTGCCGAACGCGAGCACCAGCTTGAGGTCGTACTGCCGGAGGGCGCGCAGCGCACCGTGCAGCATGGTCGCCCCGCCGAGCACGACGAGCGTGGTGCGGTAGCCGGGCATATCGCCGAACGACGGGCCGAAGCGCGCCAGGATCAGGATGCCGGCCTTCACCATCGCCGCAGCATGCAGGTAGGCGCTGACGGGCGTGGGCGCGGCCATCGCGCCCGGCAACCAGAACTGGAACGGAATGATCGCGGACTTGCTGAGCGCGCCGAGCAGAACCAGGTAGACGGCCGCGACCGCGGCTCCGCCCGTCGGCGGGTGCTGGAGGATGCCGTGAAGGCTGGTGGTGCCGGAGAGCGCGACGAGCGCGACGAGGCCGGCGAGCATGGCGAGGCCGCCCAGAGTGGTGACGATGAGCGCCTGCAGCGCCGCGGAGCGGCTGGTCCAGCGTTTGGACGCGTGTCCGATGAGCAGGAAGGACAGCACCGTGGTCGCTTCCCAGAAGATGAACATGAGGTACACGTTGTCGGCGACAACGAGGCCGAGCATCGCGCCAGCGAACGCGACGAAGGTGGCGCCGAATCTCGCGAGTCCGTCTTCGGAGTCGCTGAAGTACCAGCGGCAGTAGATCAGGATGAGGCCGCCGGCACCGGTGACGAGCAGCGCGAAGAGTTCGGCGAGCAGGTCGACGCGGAACGACCAGTCGAGGCCGAAGAGCGGCACCCAGCTGACGTACTCGGTGAGCGCAGCCCCGTCGAGGATGCTGGGCAGCTGCGCGGCGTACAGCGCGCAGGCCGCGAGCGGGGCGAGCGCGAGCACGTAGAAGAATCGGGGGCCGAATCGGCGAAGGCCGGGATGAGCGATCAGCGCGGCGAGTGCCACGAGTCCGAGACTCACGCTCGTTACCGGCATAGGCATCCTCCCCCTGTTTCGGCTCAGCCCAGTCTATCGGGCACGGAGGGGGTCGGACGCTGTCGGCGAACATCCGGGCGGTTCACGCCGAAGGACGCGGCGGCGCTTCCGGGTACAACAAAAACGGGGCCAGTCCGACCCGGGGAAGCATCACGCTCCCCCAGATCAGTCTGGCCCCGTTCGAAAAGGGGTCCGGCGGTGTCCTACTCTCCCACACCCTCCCGAGTGCAGTACCATCGGCGCAGTCAGCCTTAGCTTCCGGGTTCGGAATGTAACCGGGCGTTTCCCTGACGCTATAACCGCCGTAACT